>NZ_CP168513.1:1840000-5215286 GCF_059491565.1 Polaromonas sp. Polasp52
CAAAGCCGCCGCCCAGCAAAGTCACGGTGATATGGACATCCTCAGGCGCGACGCGCGCCACACGGGCGGCAACGGCCACCGCCATTTGCGGCACCTGGGTGGGGGCCCATAACCAGACCTTGCCGTCCTTGAGCTGCGCGGTGCAGTTCATGGGCTCCAGCGTCGCATGGGCCAGGTAGGGCGCGCTGTACACGGCCTCGACTTTGCGGCTTGCGGCCGCTTCGGCCTTGTCGATTTCGCCCTTTTCATAAAAGGTGGAACCCGCTTCGTGATCCAGCGCGGCCTGCAGCGCCTTGCCGATCTCGCCGCTGTCCAGCCCGCCGGCCGGGCGCTGCTGCCAATCGACCGGCACCGCCAGGGCCGCTTGCTGCGCCTGCCACCAGGTTTTGCCCACCACGGCGAAACCGGCGGTGGAGCCCGCATAGGCAGGCAGGCGCACAAGGCGTTCGACGCCGGGCGCGGCCAGCGCGACCTCTGTATGAATGGCGCCGGCCGAGCCGCCCAGCATGGGGCACAGCCGGATGGCGGCGTACAGCATGCCCGGCAGCCGCACGTCCAGGCCGAAGACCGCTGTGCCGTTGACCTTGGCGGGCAGATCCGGGCGCGGGGCCTTGCGCCCTATTAGATTCCAGTCCCTGCGGCTTTTGAGCATCACTTCGCCCGGCGGCGTCGCCGCGGCAAACTTCGCCAGTTCCCCGTAGTGGGCCGAGGGCCCGGAGGGATGGGAAATGATGCCCTTGCTGACGCTGAGCTCATCCACCGGCAGCTTCCAATCCAACGACGCCGCCCCCAGCAGCGAGGCGCGGGCGGTGGCCGCGGCCGTGCGCAGTACCTCCCAGGCGTCGGCCACGCTGGACGACGCGCCCGTGGCGTTGATGCCGAGTTCGCGCGCCAGCTTGCCCACCATCCATTCGCCGAGCCGGACCTTGGTCGGGCGCACCCGGGGCGCGCCTTGCGCCGCATAGTCGTCCACCTCCAGCGGATGGAAGGGCAGGCTGCCGACCAGCATGGCGACGTTGCCGTAAATCGCGTCGGAGCCGGCCTGCTCCAGGCTGACCCGCGCCAGCGGCACATCCAGCTCCTCGGCCACCAGCATGGCCAGCGCGGTGTGCACGCCCTGCCCCATTTCGCTGCGCGGCATGGCCAGCACCACGCCGCCGTCGGCCCGTATCTTGATCCAGCCGTTGAAGACCACGCCCGTGAGGTCAGGTTCCGCGCCGGCCGGCCAGGGGTGGGCCGCGCTGCCCAGGCGCGAGCGCGCCGGCAGCACGCCCCAGCCGACCAGCAGTGCGCCGGCCGCGCCCGCCGCGCTGAACAGCCAGGCCCGCCGCTTCATGCCTTGGCCTTCTTCGCGGCGCCGCCGGGCGCCATGGCGGCCGCCCGCTTGATGGCCACGCGTATGCGCTGGTAGGTGCCGCAGCGGCAGATATTGGTCATGGCCGCGTCGATGTCGGCTTCCGTCGGCCTGGGGTTGGCCTCGAGCAGCGCGGCGGCGGCCATCAGCATGCCCGACTGGCAGTAGCCGCACTGCGGCACCTGCTCGGCGATCCAGGCCAGTTGCAGGGCGTGGGGTTTGTCCGGCGTGCCCAGCGCTTCAATGGTCTGGATGCGCTTGCCCAGCACGGCGGACACCGGCACCGAGCAGGAGCGCGCGGCCTGGCCGTCGATACGCACGGTGCAGGCCCCGCAGGCCGCCACGCCGCAGCCGAACTTGGTGCCGGTCATGTTCAACACGTCGCGCAGCAGCCATAACAGGGGCATGCCGGGATCGGCGTCGGCCTGGACGAGCCGGCCGTTGATTTGCAGTTCCACGAAATCTCCCTCAGTGATGCGTCGCCCAAGCCGATGACTATATCGGCGAGCCCCGGCAGGCGATAGGGCGGCCGCGCCACACCGGCCAGGCCGCCAATCGTAAAGACTTGTATTCACCAGCCCGGGGGCGCCATGAACGCCGCGTGGACGCCGGCCTGCGCTCGGGGACGGATAATCCCCCTTCTATATGGCACTTATTACCCTTCTGGACGCCCAACTCGCTTTTGGGCACGTCGCACTGCTGGACCACGCAGATTTTTCCCTTGAGAGCAACCAGCGTATAGGCCTGATAGGCCGCAACGGCACCGGCAAGTCGTCCCTGCTCAAAATCCTCGCCGGCCTCGAAAAACCCGATGACGGCACGCTGCAGCTGCAGCAGAACCTGCGCATCGCCTACGTGCCGCAGGAGCCCAGCCTGGATCCGCATGCCACCGTGTTCATCGCGGCCAGCGCGGGCCTGGCGCGCACCCGCCACGTGGTCGAGCAATACCTGGCGGCCGACGAAAACACCGACCTGGACGCCCTGCAGTCGGAAATCGAGGCGCTGGACGGCTGGACCTGGGAGCAGCGTGTAGAAGAAACCCTGCACCGCCTGCACCTGGACAAGGACGCCATCGTCGGCTCGCTCTCGGGCGGCACCAAGAAGCGCGTGGCACTGGCCCAGGCGCTGGTCGCCAAGCCCGACGTGCTGCTGCTCGACGAGCCGACCAACCACCTGGACCTGGACTCCATCGCCTGGCTGGAGGAACTGCTGGTCAATTTCAACGGCAGCATCATCACCATCACCCACGACCGCGCCTTCCTGGACCAGGTCGCCACCGTCATCGTCGAGCTGGACCGCGGCAAACTCAACAGCTACCCCGGCAACTTTGCCCAGTACCTGGTGCAAAAGGAAGAGCAGATGGCCCAGGAGGCCGTCATCAACGCCAAGGCCGACAAGCTGCTGGCGCAGGAAGAAATCTGGATACGCAAAGGCGTGGAAGCGCGCCGCACCCGCAGCGTGGCCCGAATCGGCCGCCTCGAAGCCCTGCGCGCCAACCGCGCGGCCCGGCGCGACGCTGTCGGCCGCGTCAACCTTGATGTCTCCAGCGGCGAGCGCAGCGGCAAGATCGTCGCCGAGCTCAGCAACGTGAGCAAAAGCTTCGGCCACCCGGGCAGCGAAAAGCTCATCGTCAACAAATTCACCGGCACCTTGCTGCGCGGCGACAAGATCGGCCTGCTGGGCCCCAACGGCGCCGGCAAGACCACGCTGCTCAAGCTCATTTTGGGCGAGCTGCAGCCCGACGTAACCACACCGCCCGGCAAGATCCGCCAGGGCGCCAACCTGCAGGTGGCCTACTTCGACCAGATGCGCGACAGCCTGGACCTGGACGCCACACTGGAAGACTTCATCAGCCCCGGCAGCGAATGGGTGGAGATCAACGGCGCCAAAAAGCACGTCAAGAGCTACCTGACCGACTTTCTGTTCTCGCCGGCCCGCGCCAATTCACCGGTGCGCACCCTCTCGGGCGGTGAGCGCAACCGCCTGCTGCTGGCGCGCCTCTTTGCGCGCCCGGCCAACGTGCTGGTGCTCGACGAGCCGACCAACGACCTGGACATCGACACGCTAGAGTTGCTGGAAGACCTGCTGCAAAACTACGAAGGCACGGTGTTCCTGGTCAGCCACGACAGGCGCTTCCTGGACAACGTGGTCACCAGCACCATCGCCTATGAAGGCACGCCCGAGAACCCCGGCTTCTGGCGCGAGTACGAAGGCGGCGTGACCGACTGGATCACCCAGTCCAAGCGTGCCGCGCAGATCACCGGCGGCGCCCGGCCCGGCCCCGGCGCTTCCAGCCCCAAGCCCGCCGGCAAAACCAGCAGCGAGCCCAGGAAGGACGCCGGCGAAGCGCCCACCGCCAAAAAGAAGCTCAGCTACAAGGAACAGCGCGAACTCGACGGCCTGCCGGCGCTGATCCAGCAGCTCGAGTCGCAGCAAAAGGCGATTGAGCAGGAGCTTTACGACGGCACGCTCTACACGACCAATGCCAAACGGGCGGCCGAGCTCAATGCGCGCAACAGCAAGATCGAGGAAGAACTGATGGAAGCACTGCAGCGCTGGGAAACGTTGTCATCGTAAAGCTGCCGTCGTAAGCGCCCACTCTCTTTGGTAGGTCCCTCCGGGCACGGCTTGCGCGGTCAAGCCGGGCTCCTACACAAAGAGTCGGCGCCTGCGCAGGCGGCCCCGCCATCCGGCGCATCTGCTTAGGCTACAGTGGTCCGCACCATGCCGACCACCCCCAGCGCCCGCAGCGCGATTTCCCGCAAGCTTGTCCTCCCGGCGCTCCGGCAGCTGCTGCCGGCGCTGGCGCTGGCCGTCACCGCCTTGTGGCTGGCCGGCTGTGCCTCCCTGCCCAGCGAGGTGGCCAGGCCGGTGTCCACCGCCCTGGCCAAGCCCGAGGAAACCCGGCTGGGCGCGCTGGTGGCGGCCCGCGCCGCCAAGGCCGGCACGCGCAACGATTCCGGCTTTGCGCTGGTGGGCGACGCCGAACTCGCCTTCACCAGCCGCATGACCCTGATCAAGGCCGCGCAGAAAACCCTGGACATCCAGTACTACGCCATCTTTGCCGACGACACCACCGAGCGCATGTTCGAGGCCCTGCGCGAGGCCGCCGGCCGTGGCGTGCGCATACGCATACTGCTGGACGACTTCAACACCTCGGGCAAGAACGCCCAGGTGCTCAAGCTCGCCTTCGAGAAAAACTTCGAGCTGCGGCTGTTCAACCCCCTGCCCGGCGGGCGCGGCTCCATGGTGATGCGCATTCTGAGCAACCTCAAGGACGCCGCGCGCATGCAGCGGCGCATGCACAACAAGATGTTTGTGGCCGACAACGCGGTCGCCATCACGGGCGGCCGCAACCTGGGGGAAACCTACTTCGGCCAGAGCAAGGGCACGAATTTTGTGGACATCGACATCATCGCGGCCGGCCGCATCGCGCGCGACCTGTCCGCCAGCTTCGACCAGTACTGGAACAACCCGCTGGCCTACCCGGTGCAGTCGCTGATGACCGCCAAGGAGATCGAGGCCCTCAAGCCACCGCCCGCCGGCGCCCAGGCCGCCAAGCTCAACCGGGAAGATCCGGCGACGCTGGCCAGCGCCACACAAGCCGCCATCGCCGAATCGAATGCCTCCGCGGCTTCCGCCGCATCGGCCGCCGCGCTGCCCGACTCCACCGATCTGCGCCTGCTGACCTGGACCTGGGCGCCCTCCGTCCTGCTGGTCGACAAACCGTCCAAGATCGCCGCCGATGCCGACACCACCGGCGAATCCCAGGACACCACGGTGGACGGCCTGCTGCAGCTGATGTCGCAGGCCAAGGGCAACCTGCTCATCGTCTCGCCCTACTTCGTGCCAGGCGAACGCATGATGGCGCAGTTCGCCGAACTGCGCCGGCGCGGCGTGCGCGTGCGCGTGCTGACCAATTCGCTGGCCTCCAACGACGCGCCCGCAGCCCATGTCGGCTACGCGCGCTACCGCAAGGCCCTGCTCGACATGGGCATAGAGCTCTATGAAATGCGCGCCGAGCAGCAAGGCTCTTTCTCGAGCTTCGGCTCATCGGCGCTGGGCGGCGGCTCCACGGGCGGCTCCACCAGCGGCTCGCGCGCCAGCCTGCATTCCAAGGTGGTGGTGATGGACGACCGCCTGCTGGTGGTCGGCTCCATGAACCTGGACCTGCGTTCCCAGCTGCAAAACAGCGAAGTCGCCATCGTCATCCGCAACCGCGCCATCTCGGCCGAGGCCACGCGCCTGATCGAACCCACGCTGGCCGCCGGCGCCTACCGCGTGGAACTGGACGAGCAGGGGCAGATGGTCTGGCGCGCACCCCAGGGCTCGCAGCTCAAGGACTCCCGGGTGGAGCCCGACGCAAGCCTGGGCCTGAAGCTGATGCTCAAGCTGATAGGGCCGCTCGCGCCGGACGAGATGCTTTAGCCGGGTCTTGCGCCGGCTACTGATCCACCTTGACCCGGTAAGTGACGATCAGTTGCCCGCCCGAGGCCAGCGAGCCGGTGAAGGTCCACTTCAGCGCCCCCTGCGCATTGACCGCCGGCTGCGTCGTCACCGTGCACGCCGTGATGCCCGTGGGCAGTGTGCCCGGGCAGGCGGCCGACACAAAGCCGGTGAAGGCCGCGGTGGAGTCGCTCACAAACAGCGTGGACAGCGGCTGCGTGCCGTTGTTGGTGGCCGTCAGCGTGTACTGCAGCGTGTCGCCGGGATTGGCGTTCACGCTGGTGGCCGCGGGCAGCGCCTGGGTCACATTGCTCACCAGCTTGGCCAGCGACAGGTCGCCGGCCTGGCCCACCGTGGTGATGTCGGTGGCCAGCAGGGTGCTCACGGCCAGGGCCGGTGCGGAGTTGGTGTAGGTGAAGGCGGCGCTCAGCGTGACGCTGTTCTGCGCACCCTGGCCGGCGCCGGCGGGCACGAACTGCTTGATGACCAGGCAGATGGTCTGCCCGGCGGTGACAGTAATGGTCGCGGCAGGCTGCGTCTCGCTGGCCTCCACCGCAGCGTTGCAGTTGCTGTCTTGGTACAGCACCTGGTTCCAGGCGGGGCTGGCCGGCGTGGCGGTGTTGGCCATCGAGAAGGCCACTGACCCGCCAGTGGCCGCCTTGTAGGTATGGGCGTAGAACACCACGGTGCCGGGCTGGGCGGTCTGCGCGCCGTTGGGGCTTAAGGTGTTGGGCGCCACCATGCCGAAGCTGATGCCGGTGCGGGCCAGGCCCGAGCCGGCGGTGTAGCTCACGCTGGGGCGGGTGTAGCTGCCGCCGGTGGTGCCGGCCGAGCCGCCGGTGGCGGTGTAGCCGGCCGGCAGCACGGGTGTGAGGACCACGGTGCCGCTGGTGGCCCCGGGAATCCACAGGGTAAAGCTGCCGTCGCTGGCCGTGGGCTCGCTGTCCAGCGTGGTCGCGCCCTGCATGGCGTTGACGGTGATGCCGGCCAGGCCGGGCTCGGTGCCGGCCTTCACGCCGTTGTTGGCCGTGCCGCCGCCCGCGCCGTTGTCGGCGAACACAGTGCCGCTCAAGGTGCTGCCGCTGTACAAGCCGAAGTTCTGCGGGGCCGGTGGAGCGCCGCCCACCACCAGCTGGATCACGCCGCTGGGATTCTGCGAGCCCACATAGCCGGTCGGGTAGCTCGCGGTGATGTCGCTCAGCGTGGCATTGCCGTCGAGTATCAGGCAGTAACTGCCTTGGACCACATTGGCCAGGCTGTAGGCCCCCGTCGTCAGGTTGACCGACGCGGCCGCCGTGGCGGGGCCGGTGCACGTACCGCCCGAAAACGGCGCCAGCTTGACCCACAGGGCGGTGGCCCCGCCTATGCCGGCCTCGCCCGCGTCCAGGTTGCTGTTGTGGTTGGGGTCCGCATACACCGTGCCCGCCACAGTCTTGGGCGTGGGCGTCAGTGTCAGCGTGCAGGTGATGCGGTCGCCGGTCTGGGGCGTCAGCGTGAAGCTGGTGCCAGCGCCGCTGGGCAGCACGGTGTTCGTTCCCCCAAAAGCGGAGGCGCCCGGCCCGCTGTTGCTGCAGGCCATGCTGCCGGTGTAGGCGGACAGCACCGAGGCGCTGCCCGCGGCCATGGCCGCGCTCAGCGTGATGTTGTTGGTGCCTATGACCGAGGCCGCGCCGGTGGTGGCCGTGGTGTTGGTGCCGGTGGAGGTGACGCTGGTCACCGCGGCCGCGGGTGTGGTGTAGCCCACCGCGGCGGTGAACTGGTCGGCCGGGTACTGGCGCCCCGCGATGCTGAGGTTGAAGGTGACCGGCGGCAGCGAGATGGCAAACAGGGCCGCCTGCGAACCCGTGAGGGCGGCGGACACCTGGGTCGGGTTTTGCGTGCCCAGCACCACGGAGCCGTTAAAACTGGTGGAGCCCGAGGTGGGCGCCGTCAGGTTGACGACGGTCGACCCGACGCCGGACAACACGACGGGCGCGCCGGTATAGCTGGTATAGCCGATCACGTTGTCGATCAGGCTCCAGTTCGCCGTGCTTGTATAAACAATTTTTTCGGCGGCCTGGTCGGTGTTTTCGCCGTCGGCCGCGAACATCGAGAAGGTGCGGTTGTTGCCCGACGCGTCCTTCATCACCAGCGACGACAGCGTGGCCGTGCCCACGCCCGTCTGGCTGAGCCAGTACATGGAAGGGGCGCCGGTGATGCCGTTATAGGCGCCGTGCCCGAAAGCACCGCCACCCGTCCAGGCAGGCGAGGCGGCGGCGGTCATGGTGGTGGTCCCGCTGCGTTTGACCGCCGTGGTCAGCGTGCCGGCGCCATTGGGCAGGGTAAAGGTAAAAGCCTGGCCGCCGGCCGTGCCCGCGACCGTGTTGTCATAGCCGGTGAAATCAAGCCACCACAGGCTTTGCGCGAAAGTGCCGGTGGTGGCATAAGAGCCTCCAGCGGCCGACGCCATCCCCGCCCAGGCGCCCAACACGGCGGCAGCCAGGGGGCGCAGGATTTTTGCGTAGCGCCGGCGCCGCGGCGGGACCGCTGGAAATGACGGGTTGTGCATCATCGCGGCGGCCTGCTGTGTGACCCGCTACTGGTCGACCTTGACGCGGTAAGTGACGATCAGTTGCCCGCCCGAGGCCAGCGAGCCGGTGAAGGTCCACTTCAGCGCCCCCTGCGCATTGACCGCCGGCTGCGTCGTCACCGTGCACGCCGTGATGCCCGTGGGCAGTGTGCCCGGGCAGGCGGCCGACACAAAGCCGGTGAAGGCCGCGGTGGAGTCGCTCACAAACAGCGTGGACAGCGGCTGCGTGCCGTTGTTGGTGGCCGTCAGCGTGTACTGCAGCGTGTCGCCGGGATTGGCGTTCACGCTGGTGGCCGCGGGCAGCGCCTGGGTCACATTGCTCACCAGCTTGGCCAGCGACAGGTCGCCGGCCTGGCCCACCGTGGTGATGTCGGTGGCCAGCAGGGTGCTCACGGCCAGGGCCGGGGCCGAGTTGGTGTAAGTGAAGGCGGCGCTCAGCGTGATGCTGTTCTGCGCACCCTGGCCGGCACCCGCGGGCACAAACTGCTTGATCACCAGGCACACGGTCTGCCCGGCGGTAACAGTGATGGCGGTCGTGACCTGGGTCTCGCTAGCTTCGAGCGCCGCGTTGCAGTTGCTGTCCTGGTACAGCACCTGGTTCCAGGCCGGGCTGGCCGGCGTGGCGGTGTTGGCCATCGAGAAGGTGACCGAGCCGCCGGTGGCGGCTTTGTAGGTATGGGTGTAGAACACCACCGTGCCGGGCTGGGCGGTCTGCGCGCCGTTGGGGCTTAAGGTGTTGGGCGCCACCATGCCGAAGCTGATGCCGGTGCGGGCCAGGCCCGAGCCGGCGGTGTAGCTCACGCTGGGGCGGGTGTAGCTGCCACCGGTGGTGCCGGCCGAGCCGCCGGTGGCGGTGTAGCCGGCCGGCAGCACGGGTGTGAGGACCACGGTGCCGCTGGTGGCCCCGGGAATCCACAGGGTAAAGCTGCCGTCGCTGGCCGTGGGCTCGCTGTCCAGCGTGGTCGCGCCCTGCATGGCGTTGACGGTGATGCCGGCCAGGCCGGGCTCGGTGCCGGCCTTCACGCCGTTGTTGGCCGTGCCGCCGCCCGCGCCGTTGTCGGCGAACACAGTGCCGCTCAGGGTGCTGCCGCTGTACAAGCCGAAGTTCTGCGGGACGGGCGGTGCGCCCACGATGCTGAACTGGATGATGCCGGTCGGGTTTTGCGTGCCGATAAAGCCGGCCGGATAGGCCGCCGTGATGTCGCTCAGGGTGGCGTTGCCGTCCACGACCAGGCAGTAGTTGCCCTGCTGTATGTTGGTGAAGCTGTAGGCGCCGGTCGTGAGGTTGACCGAGGCCGCCACCGTGGCCGGGCCGTTGCAGGTGCTGCCCGAGCGAGGCACCAGCTTGACCCACAGCGCGCTGGAGCCGCCTATGCCGGCTTCGCCCGCGTCCAGGTTGCCGTTGTGGTTGGGGTCGCTGTACACGTTGCCGCCGAAACCCAGGGCCACCGCGCTGACCACGGGCGCGGCGCAACCGGCGCTGGGTGTGTTGGCGGCCGTGCAAGTGGTCGGGGTCGGCGGGCTGGTGCCGCCGGCCGGGTCCACGGCGGTGTAGTTGGTGACCGTGATGTTGCTGGTGGGCCTGGCCGTGATCTGCAGCACCGAAGTGCCGCCGCTCGCAGCGATGGTGCCGGTGAAATTGCAGGTCACCAGCGTGCCGCCGGCGTTGGCCGCGGTCGAGCAGGTCCAGCCGGTGCCGCTGCTGCTGACGTAGGTCATGTTGACGGGCAGCTGGTCGACCACGCGCGCCACAAAGGCCGGCGTGGTCGTGGTGGTCGCCACCGTGAGGCTGTAGACGCTGTTGATGCCCACTTGCAGCGCCGGGCTGGGCTGCGATTTGGTGACGGTCAACGTGGGGAAAATGGGCGTGATGATCACCGAGCCGTTGCCGCCGGGGTTGCCGCTGGCCGGTGCCGTGCCGGTCACCGAAGCCCCCCCCGCGCCACCCAGGGAGGCAGTGATGCTGAAGGCCGAAATTGCCGCCGTGTCACTGCAGGAGCCGCCGCCCGTGGCCTGCCGGGTGTTGTTGGTGCCGCTGCTGTCCACCAGTTCCGCGCCGCCCGCGCCGGCCGCGCAACCGCCGCCGCCGCCGCCGCCGCCGGAACCATCACCGGTGCGCGTCGTGCCGGCGGTGCCGGCACCACCCGGCATGGTGCCAACCGTGGTCGTCGCCGCCAGGCCCGCCCGGCCCGACACGTCGAGCGCGCCGCCCTGCCCGCCGCCGCCGCCGCCGGCAACAATCAGCCGGGCATTGGCGGCCGTGGCCACCACGCTGGCGGCACCGCCGCCGGCGCCGCCGCCGGACCAGCCGCTGCAGCCGGCCTGGCCGCCCGAGCCACCGGCCCAACCGGGCGCGCCGCCCGCCAGGCCGCCCGCGCCGGCCGCGTTGGCGCAGGTGAAAGCGCCCTGCGAGGTATTGCCGGCGCGCCCGCCCTGGCCGACGGCCACGTTGAGCACGGTGCCTGGAGCGATGTAATACGTGCCGGTGGCCCGCGCGCCCGCGCCGCCGGCGCCGCCCCAGCCGTTGGAGTCATTGCCGCCGCTGCCGCCACCCGCGCCGAAGGCCTGGATGATCACCCCGCCCGCACCCGCGGGCACGGTATAGGTCTGCAAGGCGCCGGTGTAGTTGAGGGTGGTCTGCGCCATCGCCCAGGGTGCGGCCAGCAGCAGCAAGGCGGCGCCCCATGCGGCCCGCGCCAGGCCGCGTGAAAACACCGGCTTGCGCGGCAAACGGAAAACGGGGCGCTGAAAAAGCATCATTGTTGGGGGGCCGCCGTGCGGGAAGGAGAAGCCGCGGCCGCGCCGGAAGGCTCGCCAAACACGTTCTCGTCAAACTTGAAGCGTACACGCAGATAGAGGCCGCGCTGGGTGTAGGCCTCGCCCGCCATGTCCGCGGCCTTGAAACCCTTGACGTTGTAGCCCACGGACACCCACATGTTTTTCCAGGCGAGGTAGCCGACCTCCACACCCACGGCGGTTTCGGCGGCGCCGTTGCCCCACATGCGGTAGGCCTGCAGGCTGAAGTCCCAGCGCTCGGTGAGGTCCCAGGTGGAGCGCCCGCCGATCAGCTGCGTGAAGGAGCGGCTGCTGATGCCGTTGGAGCGGTCGCTGCCCCACTTGGCGGCGTAACGCCCGCTCATGGTCCAGTGGCGGTTGGGCTGCACATTGAGGTGGGTGGACAGGATCAGGCCGGACTCGTCGCGGCTCAGTCCCGGGCCCAGGGTGCTGTCGGAATCTTTTTTGTACTCGATGCGGCCCAGGGCATTCCACTTGTCGGTGTCGACCGGGCGGTAGGCCACGCCGGACTGCGCCGTGATGAGCTCGCGCTTGCCGCCGCCGGCGCCGAGGTTGGACTGCTCGCTGTAGAGGCCGCGGTTGAGCAGCGTCCAGCTGTCGTCCAGCTTGTTGGCCAGCGCGCCGGTGAGCAGCCAGCTGCTCGAGTTGGTCGAGGTCTGCCACTGCAGCTGGCCCGAGGCCTTCCAGGTGGCGGCGGCCGTGTAGTCGGCGCCCAGCGTCACGGCGCTGGAGTCGTCGACCACCACGCCGGAGATCGGCTTGATGCGCTGCACGCTGGCCGTCAGGCCCACGCCGTTGTCCAGGCGCCAGAGCCGGCGCAGGCCCAGGGCGGCTTCGCTGGTGCGGCCGTTGATGCTGTCGCCCATGCGGTATTCGTTGAACAGCTGCGTGCTGTCGGTCAGCTCGGTGTTGATGCCGGCGACGGTGGTGTACTGCGAGGTCGAGGCGTTGAGCGTGTAAATGCTCTTGAGGCTGTTGATGAAGTCGTGGCGTGCATAGAGGCGCGTCGTCGAATTGATGGCGTAGTTGCCGCCCACGCCGACTTCGCGGCCGCCGCTGCCGTCGATGGCGTACTCGGCCAGGCCGTAGACGTCGGCCTGCGGCACGTCGGGCACGGGCACCGTCACTTTGACGCGCGCGGTGGTGGTACCGACTTCTTCGGAGGAGCCCGCCGCCAGCGCCGTGACCGAGGGGACGATCGGCTGGGTGGAGCCAGGCAGGGCCGGGCCGGACAGGGCCGCGGCCGTGTTGGCGGCGCTGTAGCGCACGCCGACTTCCACCTTGACGTTGCCGGCCATGCTGTGTTCCAGCTTGAGCTCTGCGCCGGTCTGCGACGCGCCGGTCACGCTGTTGGCGGTGCGCAGCGCTTCGCCGACCACGCGGTTCCTGTCGTCCACCGCGTAACCGACCTTGGCACCGTATTCGGATTGGCCGGCCGACTGCACGCTGTTGGGGTTGTAGAAACCGGCGCTGGTCTTGGCACCCCAGACGCGCGCCTGCAGCGCCTGGTCTTCGTGGCGGATCTCCACGCGCTGGCCCGAGCCGCTGCCCTGCAGGTCGGTGCTGCTGCGCGCGATTTCGCCGGTGGCCACGGTTTTCTCGCCGAGCTTGGCCGTCACGTTGAGGCCGTCCAGGTTCTGGCGGTTGGCCGGGTCGGTGTCGCGCAGCGTCGAGGCGCCCAGCGTCACGGCCGGCGTGACCTGCACACGGGCCTCGGCGCCGGCGACCGTGTGCTTGGCGCCGCCGGAATCGACCGAGTAGCTCACGCGCACGAAGATGGGGTTGAGGTCGGGATCCACGCTGGGCACCGGCGCCTTGAGCAGCAGCCGGCCGCTCATGGGCTCGATCTCGTAGTCGGTGAACTGCGTGAGCGGCGTGTCGTTGACGATGACCGAGGCCTGGCTGCGGTTGCGCGTGAGGATGTTGACCTGCTGGCTGTTGACCACGCCGTTGATGTTCAGCAAGAAGGGGCCGGAGGTGCCGTTGGCGCGGAATTCCTGCACCAGCTGCGTGGTGGCGGTGCGGCTGGCAAAGCCTTCCACCGTGACCGCGCCGTCCTGGTAGCGGCCCTTCACGCCGTTCAGGGCCCGCGAATACTGCGTGAGCTGGCGCGCCTGGTTGTCGGTCTGGGTCGAGTAGTCGCCCAGCAGCGCGTAGTTGCTGCCGTTTTGCAGCATCACATAAAGCTTGCCGGTGGACTGCGCGTCAAAGCCGCGCGCCGACGAGTCGCCGTAGACCGGGTAGAACTGGCCGGGCTGGATGTCGCGGAACAGCGCCGTGTCCGAAGGCTTGTCCGAGTCGTAGGCCAGCGTCAGCAGCGAGGAGCCCAGGACCTTGCCCTTGAGGAACAGCGCGGTGCGCGCGGCGGCCTCGCCCTTGCCGCCGGAGAAGCTGCGCGAGGCGCTCTGGATCTGGCGCTCGAACACGTCGCCGCTTTGCGCGGGCTGCAGCGCGGAAGGATTGAGGCGGCGCAGGTTGATCGTGCCTTCCACGATGCCGGCGGCGATCATGGGCCGCAGGTTGGGCATGAACTCGATGGGCGAGACGGACTTGACGGTGCCGCTGGTGACGGTGAGCTCGGCCTTGCCGGGCTGGGCCGGCGGCAGCAGCAGGAAGCGGCCTTCGCCGCCTTCGACAAACACCTGGGTGCCGGGCTGGCGCGCATCGAGGTCGGGCGTCTGCCACTGGCCCTGGCTGGCCTGCAGGCTGACCTGGGTGCGCACCGCCACGGGCAGGCCTTGCGCGTCGCGCAGCGAAATTATCACGGGCACGGCGGTCGCGCCGTCGGCGACCAGTTGCGCGGGCGCGGCGACCTCGATCTTGGCCAGTGCGCCGGGCACGCGCACCGTGATCTGCGCCGTGCCGCGGGCATTGCCGAAACCGTCCAGGGCGCGCACGGCCAGGGTGTTTCGGCCGGGCTTGAGGTCCACGCCTATGTATTCCCAGGCCAGGACCTTGTTTTTCTCCAGGCTGCTCTTTTTGCCGACCTGGGTCGCGGGCACGGGCTGGCCGTTGACGGTGAGTTCGAAGCGCGCGCCCAGCGGCCCCTTCACGCGGACCCGGGTCTGCGCGACCGGCAGCAGCTGTTCGTCCACCAGGCCGACAAAACCGGTGGCGGCGTCCAGTTCCGGCAGCAGGTCTTCCAGCGGCTGCGGCACCTGCTCGGCCGCGGGCGCCTCGGCGCCGGCGGGCGCGGCGGGCTGGGCCGGCTCGACGCTGGCCGGCGTGTAGATGGGTTTGGGCAGGCGGGCTTTGGGCGCGGTGGGACCACCCGTGTCGCCGACGGCGCCCAGGGTGCCCGGCAGGGGCGCCGCCGCCATGGCATTGCTGCCGGCGTTGTTTTGCTGCGCGCCCGGCAGTCCCATGGCGCCGCTGGCCGGCAGCGTGCGGCTGTCGGCCGCGGCGGCAGCGCGGTTGGCCTGCAGCAGCGTGCCGGCGGCCTGGGTGATTTCCGACGCGTTGCCCAGCGCCTTGCGGCGCGCCGCGATCTGCTCGCGGATGCCGGGCGTGCATTCGGCAATCGCGAAGTCGGCCTTGTGCAACTCGCCGTTGGTGAGGTCCGCGAAGCGGCTGCCGGCGTCGAAGGCATTGCGGTTGTTCAGCACGGCCAGCGTGGCGCCCGCGGGCAATGTGGTGTTGTCGACCTTGGCCACATGGGTGCGCGGCTCCAGGCCGTAGAAGCTGTACTTGCCCTCTTCGTCGGTCACGGCGTAGGTGCCGTCCTCGAGGTAGATGCGCACGCCCGGAATGCCCGGCTCGCCGGCGTCCTGCACGCCGTCCCTGCTGCAGTCGGCAAACACCTTGCCGATGACATAAGCCTTGTTGGAAAACACGCCGCCCACCACCTGCACGCGCACGCTGGAGCTGTTGGAGCGCACCGCGCCGCTGGCGGCCTGGGCCGTGTTGATGCCGTTGCCGCTCTGGCTGCCCGCGCCCACGCGCACGCGGTAGGTCAGCACGGGCTGCGCGCCGGCGGCCAGCGTGCCCACGGCGAATTGCAGGCTGGGGCCGGCGCCGCCGGCGGGATCGGCCAGCGCCGCGCCATTGAGGCGCGCACTGCCGCGCACATAGGCGAAGCCGGCCGGCAGGCTGTCGCTGACCACGGTGGCCGGCAGCGGCACGGTCGAGACGTTGTTGAGCTTGACCGAATAATCGACAAAGTCGCCGATCTCGGCGGTTTTTTTGTTGGCGGTTTTCTGGATGAACAGGCCGCCGGTGGTGGCGCCGGGGTCCAGGGGCACGTCGAAATGCACCGGCGCCAGCGCCACCAGAAAATTGCCGCCATAAGACCCCGACGTGTCTATCACCCGGCCGGCCGGTTGCAAGGCCACAGGCACCCGCGAAGGAAAGGAAAAGCCGGCCGGCGGGGTAACCACCAGTCGATAGCGACTGTTGAGCACCAGCGGGAATTCAAAAAAACCGTCGGCCGCCGTCACGACGACGCTGGGCGCCGGCGTGATGCCGTCCATCAGGAACACCACGGCCGGGCCGCCGGGGTTGCCGCCGTTGCCCGCGCCGAGGACGTCAATCAGCTGCACCGTGGCGCCGGCGATGGGCTGGTTGGTGGCCGAGTTGTAAACGGTGCCCGAAGGGTCCACCAGCAGCGTGGTGGTGACCGACACCGTTATGCCGCCGCAGGTCGTGATGCTGGCGGTCACGGTGTCGTTGCGCAGCACCTCGAGGATGCCGTCGCCCGAGGCCACGATGTGTGAAGCCGCGTTCGCGGTGGGAACGCTGGGCAGGATGCGGAACACGCCGGTGTTGGGCCCGGTTTCCACGGCGGTGTAGGTTTCCGAATCACCGGTGAGCTGGCTCACGATGGTGATGGGCACCGTGCCTATCGTGCTTGGGTCGGCATTGCAGATGGACGCGTCAGCCTGCACAAACAGGGCGTTGCCGGGAATGCTCTGGGCGGCGTGCGCCGTATAGGTGTTGTTGGTATAGAACTGGAGGCTCGCCGTGTGCGCGGGCAGCGGCAGCACCACGGTGTTGCTGGTGGTGGTCAGTGGCGCGGCGGCGTCGGTCCAGTCGGCATAGGCGGCGCCGCTCACATTGCCGGAGGCGTTGGAGTTCACCATGACGCTGAACTGCCCCAGGAACAGACCGCCCTGCGGCAAGGTGGCGATGGCCCAGGCCACCGCGTCCACCACGCCGCCGGCCGGCACAGCGGTGACATAGCTGCCGGTGGCGGCGCCCTGCAAGTGGTACAGCGTCTGTGCGCCGGGATTGGTGGCGGGCTGGGCCGAGGTGAAGGTGGTGTTCACCGGCACCGGTGCGCGCAGGATGAACAGCGCGGCGGGCGCGCCGTTGACCGTCACGTTGGCGGGGCTGGCCGCCATGTTGCCGTTGTTGATGGCCCTGGCCGTGAAGTTGAGCGCCACGCTTTGGGTAGCGGTGGCCGCCCCGGCCGCGTAGCTGACCTGCACGGCCGCACCGTTGGTCAGGTTGATCGTGTCCGTGTTGGTGGCCGTGGCGCTTTGCAGCTGGCTGATCGCGCGCAAGCTGATCTGCGCGGTCTGGCCGGGCACCGCGCCGGGCGGAATCTGGCCGGTGATCAGCAGGCCCGCGGTGGCGCCGACGGCCACCGGCACCACGCCGCCGGCGGGCACCACGGGCTCACCGGCATCGACCAGGCCGTTGCCGTTGACGTCCAGCACCACCTGCAGGTTCAGCGGCGTGAAGACGCTGCCGGCGGCCACGCTGGCGGTGACCAGGTAGTTGGTGGTGGTGTTGCCGGTGTTGGCGAGGTTGTGGTTGATGGTGAAGGAGGAGCCGACGCCGATCAACAGGTTCTGGCTGGCGTTCAACGTCAGCGCTTCCAGCGCCGCCACCCTGGTGTTCACGGTATTGGAATTGATGCGCACCGGCAGGCCCGTCGCAGCGTCCGTGAAGGTCGCGCTCGCGGTATTGCTGATCACCGTCCCCACCGGGGTCGGCGCTGCCTGTGCGGCTGCCCAGAAGAGCAGCAACATGCAGGAAATCAGCAGTTTGCGCAGCGGGCGAAAGAGCATGTGGGCTGGGTGGGTGGTGGGTTGCGGCAGGGCGTCGCTTTCCAAAGGGCGCGTTGCCGTGCCCTTGGAAAAGCGGGGAAGCTTTCGCTTCCCGCGCTGGAGGTCAGTCCCGGGTTAGGGGTTGATGCGCACACCGAAAGTCACGACAGCCGACTGACCGGGGGTCAGGGTGCCGATCGTTGCGGTGACGGTGCCGGCCGCGCCCGCGGCGGGGCCGGTGACCGTGCCCACCGTGCTGGCGGCGGCGCTGCTCAGCGTGGTGTAGCTCGGCGTCGCGTCGGACACGACGACGGAGGTCGCATTCGCGGATCCCACATTGGTCACCGTGATCTGGTACAGCACGCACTGGTTGGGACGGGCGCTCAGGGTGGCCGCCGCGTAAACCGTGCCGCCGTTGGGACCGGCGCAGGCCGTGTCCAGGGATTGCGCCTTGGCCAGGGTCAGGTTGCCGGCGATGACGGTGGTGCTGTCAATGGCCGTGGCCACCGCGGGAACCGTCGTCACATAGCTGCCGTTGCTGGTCGTGACCGTGATGGTCGTGGCATCCACCGCGCCGGGGGTCGCGCCGCTGGGCGCGATCACCTTGTTGAACACGGTGATCGATGCGCCGGGAGCCAGGCCCGCGGGCAGGACACCCGCGGCATGCAGGGTGCTGCTGATCTGCGGGTCGGTCGCGTCGAGCACGCCGTTGGCGTTGGCGTCGTAGTACAGCGCGGAAGTCCAGCCGGCCTGGTTGTCGGCGCCGGCAAGGGTCACCGTGCTGACCGTGCCGTTGCCTTCCAGCACGTTGCCGGTGTTGGTCAGGGTGTGGCTGTAAACATAGGAGCCGCCGGGGTAGGTCTGGCCGGCGCCGTTGGGCGTCAGGGTGATGGAGCGCACGGCGTTCACGACCACCGCGTCATGCAGCGTATCCGAAGCGTTCGAGGTGGGCGACAGCGTGCGGAAGTACAGCTGCGTGGTGCCTGCCGCGAAGCCGGCCGGCACGCCGACCACCGCGCAGACCACGACGTTGCCGCCGGCGGCCACGGAGCCGGTGTTGGTGATGGTCGCGCCGGTGGTCGAGCAGTTGCCCGCGCCGCCGTCGGCGCGGAAGCTGACCGTCCAGCCGGCCGGCAGCGTCACGCTGGCGAAGGTGTTCACCGTGCTGGCGCCCAGGTTGTAGCTGTCCGGCGAGGGGCCGGTGTTGTTGGCCACGATGGTGAAGACCGTCGAGGCGCCGGGGTTCAGCGTGTTGGTGACCTGCGCCGCGCCTTCACCGTTGGCGAACACGCCCACGCCGGGAACACCCACCGCGGTCGGCAGGTTGTTGGTGGCGTCAACCGCTGCGTTGGCCACGGCGGTCAGTTGGTCGGGGGTGCTGGCCGTCTTGGTCGGGTCGAACACGGAGGTGGCCGTCTTGGTGATGATGAAAGGCGAGCCGGTGTTGGTCGCGTTCGGCGGCAGCGTGGCCTTCAGGATCACGTTGTAGGTGGCGCCGGCGGCCAGGGGGCCGGTGTCGACCGTGCCGTCGCTGTTGGTGTCGACCAGCGGCGTGACGCCGTCGCTCTTGAACAGCTGGAAGGTCGTGCCGGCCGGGAAGTTGCCCGCGCTCAGCGTGATGTTGAAGGTGTCGGAGCCGTTGCCGGTGTTGGTCACCGTGTTGGTGAAGCTCACCGTCGAGCCTGGCGCGGCCGGGCCGGGCACCGTGGTGCCGGTCAGCGTCACGGCGGCGGTCTGCAGCACCGTGAAGGGCACGGTGTTGGAGCCGCCCGTCACCGTGGTGGCGCCGTTGTTGTAGGACGTCGTCGCGGTGTTGTTGAGCACGCCGGGCGCCGTGCCCGGTGCCACGGTCACGCCGAAGCTGATGGTGCCCGACTGGCCGGCCGTCACCTGGTTGAGCGTGACCAGCAGGGTCTTGGTGCCCAGGGTGTAGCCCGAAGTCAGGGTGTTGGGCGCGGAGCCGCTGGAGCCGCCGCTGTCGCTCAGCGCGGTGGCGCCGGTCACGCTCCAGCGAGCGGAGCCCGCGGTGTAGGTCAGGCCTGCCGGCAGGACGTCGGTGATCGCCACGGCGGTGGCCGTGCTGTTACCGGTGTTCGTGTAGGTCAGGGTATAGGTGATGGCCGTGCCGGCCGCGCCGCTGGACACGCTGGCCGACTTGGTCAGCGTCACCACCGCATTCGTCGTGGCCGTGGTCACGTCGGTGTTGGACTGCGTCTTGGTGTTGTCGAACACGCTGGTGCCGGTCACCGTGATGGTGTTGGTCTGCGTCGCCGTGGCCGTGCCCGGGAGCGTGGCAACCACGATGTACTTGAACTGGCCGCCCGCGGCGAGTGCGCCGGTCGAGGTGATCGCGGGGCCCGTGGGGGTGCCGCTGCCGTTGTCGGCAAAGATCTGCACGCTCGCCATCGAGAAGGCACCGGTGTTGCTGGTGGTCAGGTTGAAGGTGTCCGTGCCGTTACCCGTGTTGGTCAGGGTATGCGGGTAGTACACCACGCTGCCCGGCGTCGCGTTCTGCGCGCCGTTGGCGGCCAGCGTCAGGCTGGCGATCTGCTGCACCGTGGTCTGCACCACGTTGGAGGTCACCGTGCGCGTGATGCCCGAGGCATCCGAGTAGGTGGCCGAGGCCTGGTTGCTGATCGACGTGCCGGCGGGCGGCGGTGCGGCGTGCGCAGCCGTTCCGGCCATCACCAGCGCGAAGGCAACGAGCAAGCCCACAATCCAGTGGGTGAAGAAGTGCGGCAGCCCTAGGGGCCGCGGACTCGGGGGGTTGGCATACATGGCGTATTTCTCCTGGCTACAAGACAACGGTGAATCGACAGACAACTAACAACAGAAACTGGGAAGGGCGCTGTGGACGGATCCGGCCGCCATCAGGGCTTGGCCGCCGAGGCGACCGCCGGCGCATCGATGCTCACGCGCAGGCTGACCACCGAGGTGGCGCCCGCTGGCAGGCTGCCGAGTTCCCAGCGCAGGGCGCGGTAGTCGGCCAGGGGCACGGGCTCTTTGCGCGTGCTGCCGTCAGCCTGCTTGACCATGCGGGTCAGCGGCATGGGCGCGAAACTGCTGCCGTCCGTGGAGGCCTGGGCCGGGGCGGGCTGCTCGCTCGCGGCGATGAAGGTGGTACCGGGCGGCACCGGCACGGTGGCCAGCAGCTTGCCCGCGGCGGCCGTGCCGTTGTTGCGGTAGGTGGCGCTGTATTGCAGGACGTCGCCCGGCTTGCCGTCGCCGGCAGGCTTGAGCACCGGCTTGCCGGCCACCATCTCCACGCGCTGCGCCAGCAGCTGGGAGGTCACCGGTGAGGCTTGCGCCAGAACCACCTGGCCCAGGGCCAGGCCGGCGGCAAAAATGCAAAATTTCAGAACAGTTTTCATGGTTCACATCCTTTTCGTTACAAGTCGACGGATAACAGCGCCAGTGGTGGGCGGCATGGCCTGTATGCGCTTACAGACCTTTGGACGTAACTTTATGTTACTGATTGCTGCTTTTTGGCTCGACTAAATCACGATTCGCCAAAAAACAAATAGAAAACCCAGATTTCCGTGAGAAAACACGCAAAACGAGATCGAATTAGGGTCGCATCTGTGACTTATTGTAATTTTTCATCTTGCCGTTTTACAAGTAGTCACAAGTACACAGAGCGGGTTTTCGTGACAAATTCACGTAAACCCTAGGGAGTAGGTTTTGCTTGCGGCGCGGGGGTTGTTACAAAAGGGAGTTGCGGTTCGCCTGCCGCCCGGGGCTCGGTTGTTCCAACGGGGTGCCCTCCTTTGAGACCTGCTGGCCGGGGTTGCCCGGCGGCAACTCACTTTTCGTTTGCTTCGCCAAAAGAAAAGTAAGCAAAAGAAAAGGCGACCCTGGTGTCTGCGTCCCCTGCGCTTCGCTCCGGGGCAACCTGCGGTGCTCGGTTCAGGCGGGGTCTCGCTAAACTCGCTACGCTGCGCTTCGCTCAAACAACGCGATCCCTTATCCGCCTGAACCTCCGCTCCTCGGCGCATACACAAGGGGTGGAGACAAAAATACCAATACCGAAATCAACAAGGACACGCCATGGCGTGTCCTTGTTTGTATTGGTCTTCTTTGTCTTTTGGTATTCGGTTCCCGTTCCCGATTGCCCCGTCCTGGCTGGGCCGAGGAGCGCAGACGTAGGCGGATCAGGGATCGCGCTTGTTTGAGCCGAAGGCGAGTTTGCGCGAGACCCCGCCGTAGTCGAGCACCGCAGGTTGCCCGTAGCGCAGCGAAGGGACCCAGACTGCGGGTCGCCTTTTCTTTGCTTACGTTCTTTTGGCGAAGCAAAAGAAAGTAAGTCGCCCGCCGGGGCGAGACCCGGCCAGCTGAACTAAAAAGAGGAAGGAGGAGGATGAGGAGGCAGGAGCGCGCAAGGCCCGAGCAAGACCCGGCTACTTCACAGCGTCTCGAAGTCTCGCGAACACCTTCCAAAACGCCGCCTCCTGCGTGGTCGCAAAATTGATCCGCATCAGCGTGCTGGGTGCCCGCACCGCGTGGAACAGCGCGCCCGGGGCGATCAAATAGCCCTCGTCGAGCATGCGCTGGGCCAGCGCATCGGTGTCGACGCCGGTATCCACCCAGCCGAACAGGCCGGCGGGCTCGGTTGCGAAGCTGCAGCCGTGGGCGATCGCCAGCTTGACGCTGCGGGCGCGCGCCGCATCGAGCCGCGTGCGTATGCGCTCGGCATGGCGGCGCAGCTGGCCCTGGTCTATGCACCAGGCCAGCGCTTTTTCGAGCAGGGCCGGCGTGGTCAGCGTGGCCAGCAGCTTGGTGTCCAGCAGGCGCTCGACCAGGTCGGGCGGCGCGGCCATGAAGCCGACGCGCCAGCCCGGCGCGAGGATTTTGGCGAAACCGCTGACGTAAATCGTGCGCTGCAGGCCGTCCAGCGAGCACAGCCGGGTCGCGTGTTCGGGCGCCAGGTGGCTATAGGTGTCGTCTTCAACAATGTGGAAGTTGTGCTGCATCGCCAGCTGCAGCACGCGGTGCGCGCTGCCCGGCGTGAGGCAGTAGCCGGTGGGGTTGTGGAACACGCTGACGCTGACAAACAGCTTGGGCTGGTGAATTTCGCAGTACTGCGCCATCACCTCCAGGTCGGGGCCGTCGGCGCGGCGCGGCACCGGCAGTATGCGCATGCCCAAAGCGTCCAGCCGAGCGAACTCCACGGCCCAGCCGGGCTCCTCCACCATCACGCAGTCGCCGGCGCGCAGCAGCGTGCGGCTCACGATGTCCAGCGCATGCGTGGCGCCCACGGTGGTGATGATCTGCTCGGGCACGGCATGCACATTGAGCGCGCTCAGTTTCTGCGACAGCGCGCGGCGCAGGCCGCTGTCGCCCATGGGCTCGCCGTACTGCAGCGAAAAATCCCTCAGCGCGCTGACGCTGGTGACCTTGCGCACGGCAGCGGGCATGAAGGTGGTTTCCAGCCAGTCGGGCGGGAACACGCCCATGCCGGGCTGCGGCTTGTTGCTGACCTTGTGAAACATGCCGCGTATCAGCGCGGTGGCGTCGACCGGCGCCTGGCGCGTGGCGATCCAGCTGGCGGTGCTCCAGGTGCCCAGCGGCGCCAGGTCGGCCGCTTGCACCGGCCCGAGTTTTCCGGGGTTCGCCGCCGGCGCTTTGGCGGCGGGCGCCGAAGCCGCGTTGAGCGAGGCATCGCGCACAAAAAAACCGCGGTTCTTGCGCGCCACCACCAGGCCTTGCGCCAGCAGCTGGTCATACGCGGCCACCACGGTGGAGACGCTCACGCCCTGCTGCTCGGCGCACAGCCGCACCGAAGGCAGGCGCGCGCCCGGCGCCAGCAGGCGGCTGCGTATGCGCTCGGCAAAACGCGCCGAGAGCTGTTCGGTCAGGGACTGTGAAGCGGCTTTCATCAACATGGCGTGGCCTTTTTCCTGTTCACCGCCCTCGGCAGGGCATGGTGTGCTGATTATTTGACCAATACAGTTTTGGAATTTGTACCGCTAACTGTATTGGTGGTGTATTGCTTTCAACTATAAAGTGGGAAACATGAACTGGCAAGAATTTACGGCTTTACTGGTGCTGGCCACGGCGATGAGCTTTTCGCCCGGGCCCAACACCACGCTGTCCACCGCGCTGGGCGCCAACCACGGTTTCCGCCGCGCGCTGCCGTTTGTCTGCGCTGTGCCCGTGGGCTGGGGCGCGCTGCTGCTGGTCTGCGCGCTGGGCCTGGGCGCGCTGGTGCTGGCGGTGCCGCTGCTGAGCTGGGCCGTCAAGATCGGCGGCGTGGCCTACCTGCTGTGGCTGGCCTTCAAGGTTTCCCAATCGCGCCAGCTCAGCCAGGCCGACGCCTCCCGGCTGAGCGTCACCTTCTGGCAGGGCGCGGCGCTGCAATTCGTCAACATCAAGGCCTGGATGCTGGCGCTGGCCATCGTCAGCGGCTGGATCGCCGGCCGCGAGGCGCCCGCCCTGCGCCTGGCCATCGTGCTGCCGGTGATGCTGGCGTATGCCTTTGTGAGCAACATGGTGTATGCGCTGGCCGGTTCATTGCTGCGCGACTGGCTGTCCGGCCCGGCCGGTAGCGGCCTGCGGCTGCGCTGGTTCAACTACGTCATGGCGGCCGTGCTGGTGGCCACCGCGATCTGGATGCTCTTTATATGAGCCCCCACGCGCAAATCAGCAAAGGCCTGTGGCTGGGTCTGCTGGGCACCGTGATCTTTTCCGTCACGCTGCCCATGACGCGGCTGGCCGTGGGCACGCCCGACGCGCCGCAGATGTCGGGCCTCTTCATCGCGCTGGGCCGCGCCGTGGTGGCGGCGGGCCTGTCGGCGGTGTTCCTGCTGGCCACGCGCGCGCCCCTTCCCAAGCGCGGGGACTGGTGGCCGCTGGCCGCCACGGCGGGCGGTGTGGTCTTCGGTTTTCCGCTGTTCACCTCGATTGCCATGCGTTATGTGGAGGCCGTGCATGCCGCCGTGATCATCGGCGCCCTGCCGCTGGCCACCGCCGCCGTGGGCGCCTTGCTGCACCGCCAGCGGCCGTCCGCCGGCTTCTGGCTGTGCGCCGCCCTGGGCAGCGCGCTGGTGGTGGCTTTTGCCCTGTTGCGATCGGGCAGCGGCGGCCTGTCCATCAGCCTTGCGGACTTGCTGCTGCTGGCCGCAGTGCTGTGCGCCGCCGTGGGTTACGGCTACGGCGCCAGGCTGTCGCAGCGCATGCGGGCTGAACATGTGATCTGCTGGGCGCTGCTGCTGTCCCTGCCGCTGACCTTGCCGCTGGCGGCCCTGAACTGGCCCGCAGCGTCCATCAAGGCGTCTGCCTGGTGGGGCTTTGGTTATGTCGCGGTGTTTTCGATGTGGCTGGGCTTTTTTGCCTGGTACCGCGGCCTGGCACTGGGCGGCACGGTGCGCGTGAGCCAGGTGCAGCTGCTGCAGCCGTTTTTGTCCATGCTGTTCGCGGTGCCGCTGCTGGGCGAAAGCCTGGACGCGGTGACCGTGGGCTTCGGCCTGGCGGTGATCGCCACCGTGTTCATCGGCAAAAAAATGCCGGTGCACCAGCCGGCCGCCATGCACCCTTCATTGCTGCACCCGAGGAAGACCTGATGTACTGCGCCTCTTTTATTTTTGAACCCGGCACCTATGACGAGCGCTTCCACGCACTGGACGCGCTGATCGAGGAAGCTGCCCACGCCACCCCGGGCTACCTGGGCGCGGAAACCTGGCGCTCGCCCGATGGCACGCGCAGCAACGCGACCTATTTCTGGGACAACCAGGAGGCGCTGCGCGCCTTCTCGGCCCACCCCAAGCACCTGGAAGCCAAACGCCAGTACACCCAGTGGTACAAAGGCTTTCACATCGTCGTCTCGCAGGTGCTGCGCTCTTACGGCGACGGCAAGATCGAACACATCACCCCCAACCAGCGCGACCGCGGCCAGGGAGTTGCCGCATGAACATCGCCAACATCCCTTTCGGCACGACCGACTGGTCCGCCGTGGACCGCACCGAGCATTCAGCCCTGGAAGGCAAGGCCTTCTGGCGCACGCAGAAATTCGGCGACGTGCGCGTGCGCATGGTCGAGTACACGCCGGGTTATGTGTCCGACCACTGGTGCAAAAAAGGCCACATCCTGCTGTGCCTGCAGGGCCAGTTGCATACCGAACTCGAAGACGGGCGCCGCTTCACGCTGGAGCCCGGCATGAGCTACCAGGTCGCCGACCAGGCCGAAGCGCACCGCTCGACCTCGCCGCTGGGCGCCACGCTGTTTGTGGTGGATTGAGCGGCCGTACCGTATGAACTGTCTCTTGCGCAAAAACGCCAGGCTGCGATCATGCGCCATGGCCCTATGCCATGGGACCCTGAATTTTTCAACCATTGTGTGAGCCGGGCCGCCCGAGGCGGCCCTCAAGGAGGAGAGTGAGATGAGCGACATGACATGGACCCAGGCGCAACGCGCCCACAAGATGAACCCCTCGGTGATCCGCGAGATCCTCAAGGTCACCGAGAAGCCCGGCATCATCAGCTTCGCCGGCGGCCTGCCCTCGCCCAAGACCTTCCCCGTCGCCGCCTTTCGCGAGGCCTGCGACAAGGTGCTGCGCGAGGACGGCCATGCGGCGCTGCAGTACGCGGCCAGCGAAGGCTATGCGCCGCTGCGCGAGATGGTGGCCGCCATGCTGCCCTGGGAGGTCGACCCGGCGCAGGTGCTGATCACCACCGGCTCGCAGCAGGGCCTGGACCTCATCGCCAAGATACTGATAGACGCCGGCAGCCGCGTGCTGGTGGAAACACCCACCTACCTGGGCGCGCTGCAGGCCTTCACGCCCATGGAGCCCGAGGTGGTGGGTGTGGCCAGCGACGAGGAAGGCGTGGACATCGCCGACCTGGCGAGCAAGGCCGCCGGCGCGCGTTTCTTTTATGTGCTGCCCAACTTCCAGAACCCGACCGGCCGCACCATGAGCGAGGCGCGCCGCGCCGCGCTGAGCGCCGAGGCCGCGCGCCTGGGCCTGCCCATCGTCGAGGACAACCCCTACGGCGACCTGTGGTTCGACACGCCGCCGCCGCTGCCGCTGACGGCACGCAACCCCGAGGGCTGCGTCTACATGGGCTCCTTCTCCAAGATCCTGGCACCCGGCCTGCGCCTGGGCTTCATGGTCGCGCCCAAGTCGCTCTACCCCAAGCTGCTGCAGGCCAAGCAGGCCGCCGACCTGCACACGCCGGGCTTTAACCAGCGCATGGTGGTCGAGACCATGAAGAACAACTTCCTGGAGCGCCACGTGCCGACCATACGCGCGCTCTACAAATCGCAGCGCGACGCCATGCTGGCCGCCATGCAGCGCGACATGCCCGAAGGCGTGAGCTGGAACACGCCGGCCGGCGGCATGTTTTTGTGGGTGCGCCTGCCCGAAGGCATGAACGCCATCGACCTGCTGCCCAAGGCCGTGGAGCGCAACGTGGCTTTTGTGCCCGGCTGGGCCTTTTACGCCGACCATGCCGACGCCCGCACGCTGCGCCTGTCCTTTGTGACCTCCAGCGTCGAGCAGATCAACATCGGCATCGCCGCGCTGGCCGCGGCCATCCGCGAGCAACTGCCCACGGGCCTGCCTGAACTGCGCGCGGCCGCATGATGGACACGGGCACGCTGTCGCTGTTCGTGCTGGCGGTGCTGGCACTGTTCATCTCGCCCGGTCCCAACATGGCGTTTGTGCTGTCGCACGGGCTGGCGCACGGCGTGCGCGGCGGTTTCGCGGCGGCCATCGGCATCTCGGCGGCCGACCTGGTGCACACACTCTGCGCCGCGACGGGCGTGACCGCGCTGGTCGCGGCCTGGCCGCCCTCCTTCGATGTGCTGCGATACGCCGGCGCGCTCTACCTGCTGTGGCTGGCCTGCCAGGCCTTGCGGCCGGCCGGCGCGCGCGGCGACAAGGCGCCGGCCCAGCCCGCCGGTTTCGCGCGCATTGTGCGCATGGCCTGGCTCAACAACCTGGTGAACCCGAAAGCGCTGCTGTTCTTCATGGTCTTCCTGCCGCAGTTCGTGAACCCGGCGCGCGGCCACGTGGCCTTGCAGCTGCTGGTGCTGGGCGTGCTGCTGTCGGCGCTGGCGCTGGTTTTCAACACCGTGCTGGGCGCCTTCAGCGGCCAGATAGGCCGTCGCCTGCAGGCGCGGCCCGGCGCCGCGGCATTCCAGCGCGGCCTGCTGGCTTTGACCATGGCCGGGCTCGCGCTCAGGCTGCTGCTCCTCGACCGACCCTCCAAAGGAATCTGACATGCTTCATCTCTGGGGGCGCCTCAGCTCCATCAATGTGCGCAAAGTCGTCTGGGCCGCGCAGGAACTGGGCCTGACCCTGCAGCGCACCGATGCCGGCGGGCAGTTCGGCATCGTCAAGGACGCCGACTACCGCCGCAAGAACCCGAATGCGCTGGTGCCGCTGATGGAAGACGGCGAGGTCCTCGTCTGGGAGTCCAACGTCATCGTGCGCTACCTCTGCGCCAAATATTCATCGGGCAACTTCTATCCCACGGCGCTGCCGCAGCGTTTTGCCGCCGAGCAGTGGATGGACTGGCAGCAGACCACCTTCAACCCGGCCGGCCGCGCGGCGTTTGTGCAGCAGATACGCACACCGGCCGAGCAGCGCAATGCGGGGCTGATCGCGCAATCGGTGGCCGCCACCGAGCCGCTGCTGGCTTTGCTCGATGCACACCTGGCCGAGCATGCCTATATAGGCGGCGAGCAGTTCGGCATGGCCGACATCCCGCTGGGCTGCGAAATGCACCGCTGGTTCGGCCTGCCGCAGCCGCGGCCCGCGCGGCCCCACCTGGACCGCTGGTACCAGAACCTGCTGGCGCGTCCCGCCTCGCGCGGCGTGCTGGACCTTCCCCTGTCATAAATCTTTAAACCCACCCGGAAAACCGAGAGCCCCCATGAAGCAGCGCGCATTCAAGCAAGTCGACGTATTCACCCCCAGCCCTTACTACGGCAATCCCCTGGCCGTGGTACTGGACGGCAGCGGCCTGGACGATGCCGCGATGCAGCGTTTTGCCAAATGGACCAACCTGTCCGAAACCACCTTTTTGCTGCCGCCCACGGACGCCGCGGCCGACTACCGCGTGCGCATCTTCACGCCGGGCGGCGAGCTGCCCTTTGCCGGCCACCCCACGCTGGGCAGCTGCCACAGCTGGCTGGAGGCCGGCGGGCAGCCGCGCTCCAAGGACTTCATCGTGCAGGAATGCAAGGTCGGCCTGGTCAAGATCCGCCGCGAACCCGGCAGCAAGCGCCTGGCCTTTGCCGCGCCGGCGCTCAAGCGCACGGCGCCCAGCCCCACGGTGCTGGCCCAGGTGGCCACGGCGCTGGGGCTCAAGGCCAGCCAGGTGCTGGCCGCGCAATGCCTGGACAACGGCCCGCTCTGGCTGGGCCTGCTGCTGGACAGCCCCGAGACCGTGCTGAGCCTGGCGCCCGACCACAAGGCGCTGGCCAAGCTGGGCACCAAGGTTGGGGTCGTCGCGCGCTATCCGCACGAAGGCGCCGCCCCGCTGATCGCACGCGCCAACCGCGAGGCCAGGGCTTTTGCGCCGTCCCAGCCCTCTTTTGCGCCCGACTTTGAGGTGCGGGCCTTTGCCTCGCCCATCGGCGTCGACGAAGACCCGGTCACCGGCAGCCTCAACGCCAGCCTGGCGCAATGGCTGATCGCCGAAGGCCATGCGCCCGAGCGCTACACCGCCTCGCAAGGCGTGTGCCTGGGCCGTGCGGGCCAGGTGCACCTGGAGCGCGACGCGGCCGGCCAGGTCTGGGTCGGCGGCGAGTCAGTGAGCTGCGTGGACGGAAGCGTCACGCTTTAAGGCCTGCCAACACCATGGAAACCGCCACAGCATCCCCTCCGCTGGCCTCGCAGGTCGACCACCTGGTGGTGGTGGCGGCCAGCCTGGAGCAGGGTGTGCAGTGGTGTGAGCGCGTGCTGGGCATCACGCCCGGGCCGGGCGGCGAGCATGCGCTGATGGGCACGCACAACCGCCTCTTCAGCATCGCGTCGCCGGCCTTTCCCACGGCTTATTTTGAAATCATCGCGATCCAGCCGGGCAAGCCCTGCACGCGCCCGGCCCCGGCCAGGCGCTGGTTTGACCTGGACGACCTGGAGCTGCAACTGCAGCTCAGCAAGGGCGGGCCGCAGCTCGCCCACTTCGCGGCCTCCACCGCCCGGGCGCAGGGCGGCGTGCGCGCGCTGGCGCGCCTGGGGCTGGACCGCGGCGAGCTGCTGGAGGCTTCGCGCATGACGCCGCAAGGCCTGCTGTCCTGGAAGATCACGGTGCGCGAGGACGGGCAGCGCCTGTTCTACGGCGCGCTGCCCACACTGATCCAGTGGGGCGAGGCCCATCCCAGCCAGAGCATGGCGCCCTCGGGCGTCACGCTGCAGTCGCTGCACGCCAGCCATCCGCGGCCCGACGCTTTGCGCGCCGGCTACGAGGCCATAGGCCTGGCCGGCGTGGGCCTGTCACAAGGCCCGCCCAACCTGATCGCCACGCTGCAGACGCCGCGCGGCCTCGTGACACTTCAATCACACGGAGTCTGAGATGCTTTTCAACACCACCGAACTCGCCTGGTTTGCCCTCGCCGCCTTTGTGCTGGTGATCACGCCCGGGCCCAACATGATTTATTGCATCTCGCGCACGCTGTGCCAGGGCCGCGGCGCCGGCCTGGTGTCGCTGAGCGGCGTGGCCCTGGGTTTTGTGGTGCACCTGCTGGCCGCGTCCTTCGGCCTCACGGCGCTGCTGCTGGCGGTGCCGGTGGCCTTTGACGCGATCAAGGTCGCGGGCGCGGCCTATCTGCTGTGGCTGGCGTGGCAAGCCGTCAAGCCCGGCGGCCTCGCACCCTTTGAGACCCGCGAGCTACCGCACGACCCACCGCGCACGCTGTTCCTCATGGGTTTTATGACCAACCTGCTCAATCCCAAGGTCGCGATGTTTTACCTCTCCTTCTTCCCGCAGTTCCTGCATCCCGAGCGCGGCGACCTGCTGCTGCAAAGCCTGACGCTGGGCTTGGTGCAGATCAGCGTCAGCACCAGCGTGAACACGGTACTGATCTGCTTTGCCGCGGCGATTGCCGGCTTCCTGAACCGCAACATCAGCTGGATGCGCGTGCAGCGTTATGTGATGGGCACGGTGCTGGGCCTGCTGGCGCTGCGCCTGCTGGCCGAAAAACGGGCGGCCGCATGAGCCGCCGGGCCGTTCCCAAGGCGAATACCGCAGCTCGCAGAGCGGAGGCTAGCCAATGAGCGCCGTCCTCGACCAGGCGCCGGCGCTGGAGAACAGCCTGCTGCCCTCGCTGCGCGAGATCGAAGACGCGGCCCGCGTGGTCTACCGCGAATTCCAGGCCACGCCGCAATACCGCTGGGGCCTGTCCAGCCAGCGCCTGGGCACCGACTGCTGGATCAAGCACGAGAACCACACGCCGGTCGGCGCCTTCAAGCTGCGCGGCGGGCTCACCTACTTCGAGGCGCTGCAGCGGCGCGGCGAGCTGCCCGCGCAGGTCGTCAGCGCCACGCGCGGCAACCACGGCCAGAGCATAGGCTGGGCGGCGCGCGCGCACGGCGTGGCCTGCACCATCGTGGTTCCGCACGGCAACTCGACCGAGAAAAATGCCGCCATGCGCGCGCTGGGCGTGACGCTGATCGAACACGGCGACGACTTCCAGGCCAGCCGCGAATTCGCCATCGCGCTGGCCGCCGAACGCGGCGCCCACATGGTGCCCAGCTTCCATGCCGACCTGCTGCGCGGCGTCAGCACCTACTGGTGGGAATTCATGCTGGCCGTGCCGCAGCTGGACGTGGTCTATGTGCCTATCGGCCAGGGATCCGGCGCGTGTTCGGCGATTGCCGCCAAGCTGGCGCTGGGCCGCAAGCTGCGCATCGTCGGCGTGGTGAGCACGCATGCCACCACCTATGCCGACTCGCTGGCCGCCGGCCGCGTGGTCGAGGCGCCCGTGACCACCCAGCTGGCCGACGGCATGGCCTGCCGCGTCGCCGATGCCGATGCACTGGCCATCCTGCTGCCGCAGCTGGACCACGTCGTGAAGGTGACGGACGAGGAAGTCGCCCAGGCCATGCGCGAGCTGTACGCCGACACCCACAATGTGGCCGAGGGCGCGGGCGCGGCGAGTTTTGCCGCCGCGATGCAGGAGCGTGATCAACTCAAAGGCCAGGCCGTGGGCATCGCGCTTACCGGCGGCAATGTGGACACCGCCACTGTCGCCAAGGTGCTAAGCCAGACCTGAGTTGGTCGCGCACGGGACTGGGGCGCGTGCCTGCCGCCGCCACAATCCGCCCATGGGAACCCTCTACCTCGTGCGCCACGGCCAGGCCTCGTTTGGCGAAGACGACTACGACGTGCTCAGCCCCATGGGGCGCCAGCAAAGTGTCCGCCTGGGGGAATACTTCAAGTACAAGGGCATAACTTTTGACGCCGCCTTCACCGGCACGCTGCAGCGCCAGGTCAACACCTTTGCCGGCATCTGCGAGGGCATGGGAATAGACATGCAGGCCGAGCAGCGGCCCGGCCTCAACGAATACGACAGCCATGCCGTCATAGGCGCGATACACCCACACAAACTCGAAAAACCGACCACGCCCGAGCAATACCGCGGCCATTTCCGCCTGCTGCGCGACGGCCTGACGCAATGGATGGCCGGCGTCGTCAGCCCCCGGGGCATGCCCAGTTACACGGAATTCGTCGCCGGCGTCACTGACGTGCTGGACCACATCCGCAGCACGCACAGCGGCAATGTGCTGCTGGTCTCCAGCGGCGGGCCGATCTCGACGGCCGTGGGCCACGTGCTGGGCACCAGCCCGGAAACCACCATAGAGCTCAACCTGCGCATACGCAACTGCTCACTCACCGAGTTCGCCTTCACGCCCAAGCGCCACATGCTGGTGACTTACAACACCTTGCCGCACCTGGACGCGCCCGAGCACGCAAGCTGGATCACCTACGCCTGAGAACCTGTTGACGGCCTAAACGCTGACGCAAACCTTGCATCGGTCTCCGTGGTGTTTTTACCATTGCCGGGATCGCGCCAAGCAAAGATACTCTTCGGCACATGAGCGCAGCCCCCACTCCCAGCCTCGCCGTCGCGGGCATACACCTTCACGCCGGCACGGCCGATGCGCTGGCGGCGTCCAGCTACCGCTTCCTGGTGCAGCTCGAGCAACTGGGCCTGCAGGACGCCGTGGAAACCGAGGAACTCCCCGCGCGCGAAGGCGCCGCCATGGGCCGGCGCTTTCGCCTCAGGGCCGGCCTGGCCCAAAAATGGGCGCCGGGCCTGGACACCCTGGGCCTGGCCGAAACACTGCAACTGGATACGACGGGCAACAGCGAGGACCTGGAGCGCGAAATCCTGCTGGCCATGCTGCTGAGCCCGGTTGCCTTCGAGTTTCCCAGCCATGAAGAGCTGGCCTCGGCACTGCGCGTGCGCCGCAACATCGTGGTCGCCGCGCGCAAGACGGCGCTGGAATTCCACACCACCGAAGTCAACCGACCCGAGGACTGCTGGACCTACTCCGAGGACGACGGCTTTACCGTGCGGCCCGGCTGTGCGCTGATTCCCGCCCTGCAAAAAGCCACCCAGCCCGAGGCCTCCGGCAAGCTGTATTCCTTCTCGTGCTACCGCGCGACCGAGTATGTGATCCTGCTGGCCATCGCGCAGGAGCTGGAGGCCTGCAACCCGGCCCTGCTGGCCGGCCTGCAGCAGCGCTGGGAGCGGCGCGCCATCATGTCGGGCAAGTTCCACGACGTGTTCCTGCGCGAATACGGCTCCATGGAGCAGCCGCTGCCGCCCAAATATTACGTGCCCGGCGACCGCCTGTGGTTCCGCAACCCCGACGAGCACTCCTCGGACGTCTCGGGTTACGAAGGCTCCTGGGTGTTTTACATCGGCAACGGCCTGTTCACCAACTTCTGGAAGCGCGAGCAACCCTACTCGCTGACAGCCAAATGCCTGGAGCTGTTCCACTGGCGGCACGCGACCTATACCGACGAAGCCGGTGAGCTGCGCATCAACGAAAGCATTGTTGAAGCCGGCGTCAAGGCCTCCAGCGCCGACCCGGCCGAGACCGCGCGCATCCTGGAGCTGATGCTGCGCATGCGCGAGCCCAAGGGCGTCTACCAGTCGGGCGGCTGCATAGACACTTCGCGCGAGTACCCGCGCTGGATGCGGCCGGGCACTGCCGACATGGTGCTGCCGCCCGCCTGATTGCGCCGCCTTGCCACCCGAACGCCTGGGAACCTGATCCTCAGCCCGGCAGCAGGGGGAGATCGGCTTTTTTCAGCGTGCGCAGCACAAAGCTGGACTTGCTGTGGCGTATGCCCTTGATCTTGTAGAGCCGCTCGCGCAGCAGGCGCTCATAGTCCTTGGTGTCATGCACCGCGATGCGCAGCAAATAGTCGTATTCGCCGGACACCAGGTAAGCCTCGACCACCTCGGGAATCGCGGCCAGGGTTTCACCGAATTTTTCAAGCGTGTTGTCGGAATGGCTGTCCAGCGTGACCTGCACCATGACCGTGTCGCCCAAGCCCAGGGCCTGCGCATTGAGGCGCACGGTGTAGCCCTCGATCACGCCGGCTTCCTCCATCTTCTTGATGCGGCCCCAGCAGGGCGAGGGACTCAGGCCCACGGCCTGGCCAATGTCTTGCAGGCTGGTGCGCGCATCGGCCTGCAACACCTGAAGGATTTTCCGATCCAAAGTATCCATTCAGCTAATTTATCTGATTTTTAGGAATTTGCAGATTTTTTATCTGTATCCGGCAAATCCGGCAGCAAATCAAGCAAATTATTCGGTCCCGTCCCGGCGATACTTTCTTCCATGGCAGCGGGCTTACCGGTCCGGCTGGCAAGACAAGGCCTCCAGCAAGTTACCGCTCGCTGGGGGCTTTTGACTTTATTCCATTGCCAAATCAACGCGATAGGTCGTTGCGCCGCCTTGCCGTGCTGTAGCACTGTCTGCGGCGGCGCGCCTACTCTCGCGCCGATTTGGCAATGGAATCAGGCGCCGGCCGCGCACTGCAGGCGCAATTCGAGGCACACGCCATCATCCAGGTTGCGCGCGCTGATGGTGCTGCCCATCTTGGCCATATAGGTCTTGGCGACAAACAGGCCCTGGCCGCGCTGGCCCGGTGCGCCGGCATCGGTGTCGGGCAGGTCGGACACGCCGTATTCAAAAATCTTGTCCAGCATGCCGGCGTCTATCCGCGGGCCCAGGTTGCTGATGGCGATCAGCGCCTCGGGCGCCGTGGCGCCTTCCCGCGCCTGCAGGGACAGCGTGATGCGGATCAGGCTGCCGGGCCGGCGGTAACGCTCGGCATTGCGCAGCACATGCGAGACCACGTCTTCCAGCGAATATTCGTCGGCGCGCACCGTGACCGGCTGGGCCAGGGGCTCAAAAGCCACGCCGGGAATGCCGGCCGCCGCGGCGTTTCGCGCCACGTGGCGCAGGAATTCGTTGGCGTCCAGGGTCTGCACATTGAGCGCGGTGGACTCAAACGCCTCGCTGGGCGAGGCGCTGCCGTAGAGCACCCGCACCGCCTGCTGCATGCGGCTGATGTAGCGGTGCGCCGGGTCGTCGGCGCTGCCGTGCAGCACCATCAGCGACTGCAGCGGCGACATGATTTCATGGCCGACCGCATGCCAGGTGTCTTTTTCCTGGGCCACGCGTATCTGCTCGCGCCGCACGTCCTCGTTCACGCGCTGCAGCAAATCCTGCAGGCCGCCGGCCAGCACGCCCAGTTCGTCGCCGCCGCGCAGGTCGGCCAAATCCACCGCCGCCAGGCCGTCGCTGGCGCGCACGCCCTTGGAGACGGTGGCGGCGCGACGGGTCAGCTCGGTGATGCGGTGGATGATGCGCAGCTCGATCGCCAGCCAGGTCGCGAAGATGGCCAGCAGCATGCCGCCCACAAACCAGGACACGCGGGTGGCCACGGCCGTGAGGGCCTTGTTGACCGTGCGGATGTCGCCGGTCAGCGTGAGTTCATAGCGGCCCAGCGGCGTACTGATGATGTCCGTGCTGGTGACGGGCGCGTCGTAGCCCTCCACCTGCAGCCGGCGGATCAGCCAGGCGATCAGCGGCGAGGCGCGCTCCGCGGCCTCGGCGCCGGACAGCGCCACGATGTCCTTGCCGGCGCCGCCCGCGCCCAGCTTGCGTATGCGCAGCTTTTCGCCGGGCAGCAGCAAGGGGCTCAGCTCGGCCCAGGAAAAAGGCGCGGTGGCGCCCGCGGCATTGCTGTCGAACAGCGGCTTGCCCTCGCCGGGGGCCAGCATTTCCACCTGCACCTTGATCTGGTCCAGGTCGGCCGGCGGCCAGACGATGCCGGCCGGGCCCTTGGCAAACAGCGCCTCGCGAAACAGCTCCACCGGCAGGCGCACGCTGACAAAGGCGCGCCGCGCGCAATCCGGGTCCGCCGCCGGCGCGCTGTCCACGCAGCGGCCGTCCTGCCAGAGCCAGCCGCGGAAATCGCGCACCGGCCGGCTGGCCGGCGTGATCGGGCCGTCGTCGGCAAAACCCACCAGCCGCCCCCGGGTGTTGGCAAAGGGCGAGGCGTTGCGGCCCTCATCGACGGCCTGCATGGCCTGGAAAGGAGCGATCCAGCGGTAGCGCTGGCCGCGCATGTCGACCGTGATGCGGGCGCGGTGCGCCAGGCTCAGATCCAGCGTGCCCGAGCTGTGCGACACCAGCGGTCCGCTGTTGAAGCTGCCGACGGCGTAGAGGAAACCGCCGGCAAAGGGGTTGTTGCCCACGGCCACGCACATCGAGGCCGCATCGGGGTATTGCACCAGGCAGCCGGCCATCTCCACCGCCTGCTGGGCCTTGTTGCGGTCGTCAAAGTCAAGGGCTGAAAACGGCAGCACCAGCGGGCGCAGCGGCGTGACCTCATGGTCGTAGGCGGTGGGGTTGAGCAGCACCAGCTGGCCCGTGGGATGGCGCAGCTTGGCCGCGATCTGCGCCTGGTTCTTGCGAAAGCCGTCCTGGTAGTTGCGGTAGCTGCGCTCTTTTTCATCCTGCAGCACGGCGACGGCCAGCGCGATGGTGGCCAGCCCCAGCAGCAAAAAAGCGCCGCGAAAGAAAACCCGCAGGCCGAAGGGCACGCGCGCCGGCAGCAGGCGCTCGACGTCCAGCCCCGCCGGCAGCTTCACGCCCGGCCCTTGCCGCGCGGGGCGGTATCGGCCTCGGCCCAGCGAAAGCCGCGCATGGGCACGTTTTCAATGCCCTCGAAGGCCGCGTCGATTTCCTTGAAGGCGTCGCGTATGGTGCTCACGTGCTTGCGGATGTTGTCGCGGTTGCGGCCGCTTTTGACCACCTGGTAGAGGTCTTCATAGCTGACCACCTCGCCCCGGCGCGCATGCAGCGCCGCCAGGATGCGCTGCGCCGTCAGCGGCAGGTTCACGCGCTGGCCACGCCAGATGGCGGTGTTCTGGCGCAGCGGGTCCAGCTGCAGCTCCTGGCCGTCTGTCGCGGGCGCCTTGCCCGCGGGGTTTGCCTTGGCGCTGCGCAGGATGTCCAGGAAGGTTTCGATGAAGTCGGCTTCCTCAAACGTGGTTTTTTGCAGGTAGTCCCAGGCGTCCAGGGCTTTCATGATGCTGCGGTAGATGGCGGCCGGCATGGCCGAGACCACCAGCACCGGCGTGCCCTGCCGCTGCTTGTTGATGGCGTTGATGATGGCCACGCCGGCATGGCGTTCGCGCCCCAGTTCGATGTCCAGCACCACGGCGTCGTAACCCTCGCGGGCGATGGCGGCTTCGGCGTCGTCGCGGCTGAACCACTGGTCGACCTGTATGCCCGGCCGGGCCGATTCAATCCAGCCCCTGAGCTGGTTGCTCATGGGCAAATCGTCTTCGATGACGGCAATTTTGGTCATGGGGCGTGCGAAGTAAAGGGGTGGCCTGATTATGGGCGCGGGCCGGCCTCGGCCGTGTGAGTGTTTCTTCCGTTGGCGGATGAATGCCGCTGCCCAGGCGCGCAAAGACACCGCGCAAGCGCATTGAATGCTCCGGGCCCGCTTCGAACAATGGAGGCCAGAGAGAGCGCAGCCCGCGCCTCTCGCCAAACCAGACCGGAGGAGCCCGTCATGAACCCACGTTTTAGCCGCATCGCCCTGCGCATACGCGCCATCTTTTCCAGGGGGGTGCACGGCACCCGCCGTATCGCCGCCACGGGCGTGCGCCGCGCCGCCGGCGCCCGCAGCCTGATGATCGCCACCGCCGCGGCGGCCGCGGCCGGCTACCTGCTGTGGGTGCACCCGCCGCTGGAATCCGTGGCGCGCGGCGACGTGGCCATACGCACCAACCAGCTGACCGGCGGGGTCGACGAGTTCCGCGAAGGCTCGCTGCTGCTGCTGCCCGGGCTGCACGAGCTGCGCACCTTCTCGCTGCGCGACCAGGTCTACCGCCCCGAGGGCAGCAGCCGCGCCGACGGCCCCTCGCCCTTCCAGTCGGTGGAGGGCATGTCGCTGGGCGTGGACCTCACGGTGCGTTATGCGCTGGACCCGGCCAAGGTCAACGCGCTGTCGAAAAACCTGCCCGACGACATCGCCGGCCAGATCGTGCAGCCCGCCGTGCAGGGCGTGATCTACAAGACCTTCACCCGCTACACGGTACGGGAAATCTTCTCGAGCAAACGCGCCGAGATCCAGCAGCTCATTGAAGCCGAACTCAAGCCCAAGCTCGCGGCCGACGGCATCCTGCTGCGCGGCGTGCAGATGGGCAAGGTGGACCTGCCCGCCGACTACCGCCAGGGCATGGACAAGCTGCTGGCCGAGGAGCTCGCGACCGAAAAAATGCGCTACACCCTGGCCTTGAAGGAAAAGCGCGTCAAGGAAACCGAGCTGGACGCGATGGCCGAAAAAGTGCGCCGCGAGACCAACGCACAGGCCGCCGCCAACGAACAGGTGATCGCGGCCAGGGCGCAAGAGGAAGCCATGAAACATGTGCTGCCCTTCAAGCAAAAGCAGATCGAGCAGCGCCAGCTCGAAGCCGAAGCCGAGAAACAGTCGCGCATACGCACGGCCGAAGGCAGCGCCCAGGCGCGGCGCATCGAGGCCGCGGGCGAGGCCGATTCGCGGCAGAAGCTCGCGGACGCCGAAGCCTACCGGCTGGACCGCGTGGGCAAGATCAACAGCGAGCAGATGGCGCGTGAAGGCGTGCTGGTCACGCGGCACCCGCTGCTGATCCAGAAAACCATGGCCGACAAGCTCAGCGACAAGATCACCGTGATCATCGCCCCGCCCTCCACCAGCGGCGGCTTTGTGGGCGCGGGCCTGCTGGGCGGCGCGCCCAAGGCCGGCCGCAACGTGGCGCAAGCGCCGCGCGATGCCGGCACGCAAGACAACGACAACAAAGAAGAGGCCGAATAATGATCACCACCGCACTCCTGACGCTGGCCATCGTGACGCAGGACCAGGCCAGCCTGCGCGCCGCCCCGCGCGATTCGGCCGCGCAGCAGGCGGCGCTGTGGCAGGGCGACGCGCTCGAGATCCGCGGCCAGCGCATGGACTACCTGCAGGTTTACGACCACAGGCGCGAACGCGCGGGTTTTATCCACGTGAGCCAGGTGCGCACTGTCTCGCTGCAGCCCGAGGAAGCGCCGCAGCTGCTGTCGGTGGTGCGCTTCCTGCGCGAAAGCCCGGGTGCCGAGGCTTTGGGCATTGCCTACACGGCCGCCTACCTCAAGGCCGCGCCCGCCGAAGCCATAGGCGCGGAAACCTTCGACGCGCTGGGCACCATGGCCGAGCGCCTGGCGCGCCGCGCCTCCATGAAACACGGCAAGGCCACCAGCGACGTGATTTCCGCGCACATGGAAGTGGCCAGCTTTTACGGCGTGGGCTTCAAGGGTTATGAGCAGGGCGGCAGCATGCAGCTTTGCTACAACGGCGAGGCCTTTCGCCGTGTGCTGGCCCTGCCCTCGGACGCCGAGCAGCGCGCCCGCGCCGCCCTGGCCCTGACCCGCCCCGACTGCATGAGCCCCGACCTGCACCCGCAGGAGCGCCTGGCACAGGACCAGTGGCGCGCCGAGGTGCTGGACAAGCTCAGCGCCGCGCAGTTTGCAAGCCTGCCCGAAGTCAGCAAAAACCGTTTGCGCCTGCGCCGCGCCGGCGTGTTGGCCAGCCTGGCCTTTGAGCAGGCGCGCCGGGGCGAAGCGCCTGCGGCCGCGGCCCAGCGCGCCCTGGCGGAACTTGCTGCGGTGAACAAGCTGGAACTGAGCGACAACGACCGCCAGGACTACAACGACGCGGCGATCCGTGTGGGCGCATCGCGATGGGCCGCCGAAACCGCCCTGCCCCGTTTTGCGAAATTGACGCTGGCGACCGAGGCCGGCCAGGCCGGCGAAACCTGCGTGGCGCTGTATGAAAACAAGGCCGACGGCAAACCGGGCAAGGAAGCCGTGGCCAAACGCTGCACCTACGGCATCGTGTGGGCCGCTTCCGCGAGCGCCCATCCCGACGGCCAGGCCCTGGCGCTCGCGGTGCAGCCGCTGGATGCCTGGCGCGAGCTGTGGGTGTTTCGCAAAAGCGCAGGCAAGTGGGCGGTTGAAGTGCTGCCGCCCGCCAGCAACGGCCCCGAATTGGGTTATGTGGAATTTGCTGGTTGGGTGCGCGGCGCGCCGCACATGCTGCTGGCCCGCGAAACCCGCATCGCCGGCCGCCTGCGCCGCAATTTTGAGGTCGCGCGCCTGGACACCTTGACGACCGAGAAGCAGGCCGGCGACCCGGGCACACTGGTCGCCTTCCGCTGGCAGGACGCCGCGTGGAAGCGGCAGACGGTGATCCTGCGCTGAAGCTGCTGCTTTAGAAAGCGGTCTTGTCGCTCAAGGTATCAGCCGGCAGCTGGTCGATCTCCACCAGCAGCTGCGCCAGGCTACGGCCCGCCGCGCCCAGCAGGGCGCGGCCTTTTTCGGCGGTGGCGGCGGCCGCATTGCCGACCGCGCCGTTCGGGTTGTAGTCCTGCATCTGCCAGGCCAGCTTGGCGCTGCGGCCGTCACCCAGGAGCTTGAATTTGTGGGCGCGGTCTTGCGAACTCGAATGAAAGTCTTGCGCCTTGGCCATGTCGACCTGCTCCGGCTTGAGCGCCAGCATCATGGAGGTTTCAATCTCGCCGGCATGGATGCCGAAGCGATGCTCCTCGGCGCTGAACAAATCGTTGACCGATTTGCCGTCTTCAGCCAGCAGCGGCAGGTTGAACCAGTTCACGCTGTACACCAGCATGCCCAACCGGGCCCGCAGGTCGCGCGCGACCACATCGAGCAGGCCGACCTGGCCGCCATGCGAATTGAGCAGCACCAGCTTTTTGACACCCGTCTGCGCGACCGACTCGGCCAGCTCGGTCCAGAGCCGTATCACCGTTTCGGCTTTCAGCGTCAGGGTGCCGGCAAAACGTGTGTGCTCGGGGCTGAAACCCACGGCTTGCGTGGGCAAAAACAAAATGGGCTGCGCGGCCGGCAGGTGCGGCAGGGCGGCCTCAATCACGCCCTCGACCAGCGCCGCATCCACGTTCAGCGGCAGGTGCGGGCCGTGCTGCTCGGTTGCCGCCACCGGCAGCACCGCGATGCAGCGGGCCAGGTCCAGTTTGGCGAAATCCGGGGTTTTCAGGGTGGACCAGTGGCGAGGAGGGGTTGGGGTGGGCATAAAGGGTATTTTGAGGTATTTACGCGGGCTCAAGCCGCAGCAGCTGCCTTCTGGATTTCTTCCTTATGACCTGCCTGCTGCCCCAGATGCCGCCCCTGCCGCTCGGCACCGTGCCGGCCGGCCCGTGGCGGCGCCGCCACCCGCACCGAAACCAGGGCGTCGGCCAGGCACTGCGGCCTTCCGCGCGCACCGCCGGCCAGGTAATCTGCGAGCAGCGCAGCGCGCACATCTCCCACAGCCAGGCCGCGCACGGCGGTCAGGTGATCAAACAGCAAATCCACCAGCTTCTCCAGCGCAAACTCATGCGTCTTGCCGGTGGTCAACCACAGCCAGTCGCTGAAACGCAAAAAATTGCCAAACGCCGATCCGGGCGCCAGCAGCAGTTCAAGCCCGCGCGCGAAGCGCCCAGAATTCGCGACCATTTCCCAGTAGCGCGCAAAGCGGTTGATGCGCTGCATGGTGGCGAAGTCGATCGTGGAGTTTTGCAGAATCGTGTACGGCGTCTGCGGGTCGTAGGCCATGGCGAATTCCGCCGTGTGCCTGGTGATCGGTGTGCCGCGCAGGCGCTTGAGGATACCGAACTGGATTTCATGCGGCGCCAGTTCGTACAGGCGGTCAAAGCCGTCGGCAAAACTTTCCAGGGTTTCGCCGGGCAGGCCGAAGATCAGGTCGGCATGCACATGGGCCCGGCTTTCATTCACCAGCCAGCGCAGGTTGTCGGCGGTCTTGCCGTTGTCCTGCTTGCGCGAGATGCGTTGCTGCACCTCTGGGTTAAAACTCTGGATGCCGACCTCAAACTGCAGCGAGCCGGCCGGGAACTGCGCGATCAAGGTCTTCAGGCGCTCGGGCAGGCTGTCAGGCACGACTTCAAAATGCACAAACAAATCCGGCGCCATGTGGTCGAGGAAGAACTGCAGGATGCGCACCGAATTCTCGACCTTGAGGTTGAAGGTGCGGTCGACAAACTTGAAGTTGCGCGCGCCACGGCGATACAGCGCGTCCATCTCGGCCATGAAGACGTCCAGGTCAAAAGCCCAGGCGGTCTTGTCGAGCGAGCTCAGGCAGAACTCGCACTTGAAGGGGCAGCCGCGCGAGGCCTCGACATACAGCAGGCGTTTGGCCAGGTCTTCGGCGCTGTAATCGGTGTAAGGCAGGGCCAGCGCCTCCAGCGGCGGCTGTTCGCCGGCAATCACTTTCATCAGCGGCTGCGGGCCGTCGAGCAGCGCGCGGCACAGCTTGGGAAAACTCACGTCGCCCCAGCCGGTGACCACATGGTCGGCCAGGCGGCAGATTTCCTGCTCGCCGGTCTCATAGCTGACCTCGGGCCCGCCCAGCACGATCTTGATATCCGGCCGCAAGGCCTTGAGCAGGCGCACCACCTGGGTGGTTTCGACCACATTCCATATATAGATACCCAGGCCTATCACTTCGGGCTGCAGCGCCAGCAACTCCTCGACGATCTGCGTGGGCCGCTGCTGGATCACAAATTCGCGCAGCTGCGTGGCTTCGCGCAGGCCCGGCCCGCCATGCCTGTCCATATTCGCCAGCAGGTAGCGCAGGCCCAGCGAAGCGTGGATGTACTTCGCATTCAGGGTGGCGAGGACAATACGGGGCATGACCCTATTATCGGAGTTGGCTCTGAAAACAGCTGTAATCGGGTGGCCGGCGCTGGCCGCCCCTCAGGAACTAATGCCCCCAAGGCCCGCTCACACCCGCACCATGCATTCCAAGCGCCCCCTGCTCGCCGCCCTGGCCGCTACGCTTTTGATAGCTATCGGCGCACTGTCCACGGCGGCCAGTGCCCAGAACACGCCCTTGAACCTGCCGGGCAAAAGCAGCCGCGGCGCGGCCGCCAGCGTGGTCACCACCGAGCAGGTGCGGGCCGAACTGCTGGCCTGGGCACCCGAGGGCGTGGAGCCCGGCAAGCCGGTCTGGGTGGGCCTGGCGCTCACGCACCAGCCCGAGTGGCATACCTACTGGAAGAACTCGGGCGATTCGGGCCTGCCCACGCAGCTCGACTGGCAGTTGCCGGCCGGCATTGACGCGGGTGAGATCGCCTGGCCGACGCCGAAAAAGATTCCCATAGGCACGCTGGCCAACTACGGCTACGAAAAAACCGTGCTGCTGCCGGTGCCGCTGACGGTGGCGCCCAGCTTTGCCGGCAACCAGCTTGAAGTCAAACTCAAGGCGGCCTGGTTGGTCTGCCGCAAGGAATGTATTCCGCAAGAGGGCGAGTTCGCGCTGAGCATCCCGGTGCGCAGCTCGACGGCCGCCAGCAGCCAGTTGTTCCAGGACACCTTTGCCGCCACGCCCAGGCCGCTGGCGGCCGGTGCCAGCCAGGTGGAGGTTGGCGGCGGCAAATCCATCAAAATTTCCCTGGCCGGCCTGCCCGCCGCGCTGCAGGGCAAGACACTTGCGCTGTATCCCGAAACCGGCAGCGTGATCGAACCGGCGGCCGCTTGGCAGCAGGCCTGGCAGGGCGCGGTCTGGACGGCCGAGCTGCCCTTGTCCGGCCAGCGCAGTGAAAGCCCGGCCAGCATGCCGCTGGTGGTGGCCCTGGACAACATCGCCTACCGCATAGACGCGCCGGTCAAGGGCAACTGGCCCGCACCGGCCGCGGCCGCCGTGGTGCCGCCCGCGCTTGAGGCGGCCCTGCGCGCCAATGCCGCGACCGGCGCCGCGCCGATGCAGGCCGGCGGCACGCCACCGGTGGGCCTGTTCGCCGCGCTGCTGGGCGCCTTGCTGGGCGGGCTGGTGCTCAACCTCATGCCCTGCGTGTTCCCGGTGCTGGCCATCAAGGTCGTGGGTTTTGTGCAGGTGAAAGACGCCGCCACGCGGCTGACCACCGGCCTGGCCTATACCGTGGGTGTGGTGCTGTCTTTCCTGGCGCTGGGCGCGCTGCTGTTGGGCCTGCGTGCCGCGGGCGAGCAGCTGGGCTGGGGCTTCCAGTTGCAGAACCCCGCAGTGGTCGCGCTGATGGCGGCGCTGTTCACGCTGCTGGGCCTGAACCTCGCGGGCCTGTTTGAATTCGGCAACATCCTGCCTGGCCGGCTCGCGGGCTGGCAGGCGAAAAATCCCACGGTCAACGCGTTTTTGTCGGGTGTGCTGGCCACGGCGATCGCCTCGCCCTGCACCGCGCCTTTTATGGGCGCCTCGCTCGGTTATGCGGTGGGCTTGCCGGCCTTGCAGGCGCTGTCGGTGTTCGCGGCCATAGGCGTGGGCATGGCCATTCCCTACCTGGCGGCCAGCGCCATCCCGGCCGTCGCGCGCGTGCTGCCGCGCCCCGGCCCCTGGATGCTGACCTTCAAGCAGTTGATGGCCTTCCCCATGTTCGCCACCGTGGCCTGGCTGGTCTGGGTGCTGGGCCAGCAAAGCGGGGTGGACGGCGCGGGCGCGCTGCTGGCCCTGCTGGTGTTGATGGCGCTGGTGATCTGGGCTTTCACGCTGCGAGGCACGGCGCGCACGCTGCTGGCGGCTTTTTCCATCGCGCTGGGCGCGCTGGGCCTCTGGGCCGTAGGCCCGAATATCACGCGGCCTGTGGCCCTCACGTCGGCTAACTCGGCCGCGCCACTTGCCGGCGGCTGGCAGGCCTGGGAACCGGGCCGGGTTGACCAGCTCGCCGCACAAGGGCAAAGTGTGTTCGTCGACTTCACCGCCGCCTGGTGCGTGACCTGCCAGTACAACAAGAAGACCACCCTCTCGAATGCCGCGGTGCTGGCCGACATCCAGGCCAAAAACGTGGCGCTGCTGCGCGCCGACTGGACGCGGCGCGACCCGGCCGTGACGGCGGCACTGGCCCAGCTGGGCCGCAACGGTGTGCCGGTGTATGTGATCTACAAACCCGGCCGCGCGCCCGTCGTGCTGTCGGAGATTTTGTCGGTCGATGATGTGAGGGCCGAGCTGGCCAAGCTGTGATGTGCTTGTCTGTTTCTTCTTTTGTCTTCAAAGGAGTCGAGTCATGAATGATCAAGCATCCCCTGCCCGGCCGCTGAGCCGCCGGCATTTCTCCGGCGCCCTGGCCGCCGCGCCCTGGCTGGCCTCGGCCGCGCTGTTCCCGCTTGCCGCGCAGGCCGCGACGGCCGCCGTGGGCCAGGCGGCGCCCGACTTTTCCGCCGTGGACACCGCCGGCAAGACCCACCGCCTCAGTGACTACAAGGGCAAGCTGGTGGTGCTGGAATGGACCAACCCGGGCTGCCCCTTTGTGCGCAAGCACTACAGCGGCAATATGCAAAGCCTGCAAAAAGAGTTCACCGCCAGGGGTGTGGTCTGGCTGGCCGTCAATTCCACCGAAGCCGGCAGCGGCGACTACCTGGCGCCGGGCAAACTCGCCGGCTGGATGGCCGAAAAACAAGGCCAGCCCAGCGCCACGCTGATGGACGAGTCGGGCCAGGTGGGCCAGCTCTACGGCGCCAAGACCACGCCGCACATGTACATCATCAGCCCGCAGGGCCAGCTGCTGTATGCGGGCGGCATAGACAGCATCCCCTCGGCCCGCGTGGACGACATCAAGACCGCGACCAACTATGTGCGCCAGGGCCTCACGGAAGCGCTGGGCGGCAAGCCGCTGAGCGTGGCGAGCAGCCGCGCCTACGGCTGCTCGGTCAAGTACAAGGACGCGGCGTGAACCGCCGCCGGATATCTTTATGACCACACTCCCCCCCGCCGAGCGCATGCCGCACATCCTCAAGCACTACCGCAACATCGCGGTCGTGGGCCTGTCACCGCAGCCGCACCGCGCGAGTTTTGACGTGGCGCGCTACATGCAGGCCAACGGCTACCGCATCATCCCGGTGAACCCCAATGCCACCGAGGTGCTGGGCGAAAAAGCCTACCCTTCGCTGAGCGAAGCCGCGCGCCATGAAAACATCGAGCTGGTGAACTGCTTTCGCAACAGCGAAGACATTCCGCCCGTGGTCGACGAGGCCATCGCCATAGGCGCCAAGGCCGTCTGGATGCAGCTGGGCATCAGCAACCCGGCCGCGGCAGCCAAGGCCGAGGCCGCCGGCCTGCTGGTGGTGCAGGACCACTGCATCAAGATAGACCACCGGGTGCTGCAGTCGCGCGGCCTGCTGGATACCGCTTCGGCCTGAGCTTGCGTTTGCCCTTGCCGCGGTCCCAGGCCCGGGAAAGCCAGGCTTGCGCGGCCGCGCATGGCCGCTGAAAATGCGCCATGTCCCTGCGCACGGCACCCATCCTCACTCCCGCTTCCGCCGTTCCGCCTTCGCTTTTCCCCTTCTTGCGCCCTTCCCTGCTGCTGGCCGCCGCGGCGCTGGCCGGCTGCGCCAGCGATGCGCCCACCCACAAAGGAGAAGCCCAGGCCGCGCCCATAGCCGCCGCCGAGGTCGGCCAGTCGGACGCGAACCGCATGGCCACGCTGGGCATGCGCGACAACCTGGAAAGCCTGCTGCGCCTGGCCGACAAGCTCTACCGGCGCAACCCGGCCGAATGGCGCAAGACCAGCGCCGTCAGCCGCGATGCGGCTCTGGCCCAGCTGCGCGTGGCCGTGGACACGCGCACGCCCTGGCCGGAGCTGCAGGGCAAGCGCGACATCGCCGCGCTGTCGCTGGCCCTGGGACCGGACTTCAAGGGCGACCGCGTGGCCGCCTTTATTTATGCCAGCGCCGACATGGTGGTCACGGCCCACGGCGGCAAGACGTCCTTCTACCTGACCGACAGCCTGGACGCGCAATACATCTACAACGCCGCGCGCAACATCGAGATCGCCGTCTGGATGCTGTCGAATCGCCGCAATGCCGCGGGCCAGCCCCTGCTGCTGGCCGACGAGATCACCGAGCGTGAACGCAACCTGAGTTTTGAGCGCGAGTTTGGCAAGGTCATAGGCCGGCTGGATTTGCTGTCGTCGGTGCTGACCGAGAAATACCGCCGCGCGGTGATCACTTACGTACAAAACCTGCTTGGAGGCACCTTCCTCCAGTTCTTACCCGTCAGGTAAAGCAAGCACACCCCCTTCTCCGCTCACTTCGTGTAGCGGGATCCCCCCTTGCAGGGGGCGGCCGCTGCGGCCCGGCAAAGCCGGTTCCGCGCGGCCACTGGAGAAGTCGGGAAGCGCCCTGAGCGAAGACAATACGCATTTGCCGTTCAATTCCGGAAATCCCATGCCCGATAACTACCTGCCCGAGGTCAGAAACCAGTACGAAGCCCTGCCTTACCCGCCCTGCAACCCGCAGGACGAGCACAAGCGACTGGTGCTGACCTGGCTGGAAGACCTGCCCATGATCAACCACTACTGCTTTGCCGGAAAGCAGTCCTTCCAGAAGGGCTTCCGGGCGCTGGTGGCCGGCGGCGGCACGGGTGACGCGACCATTTTCCTGGCCGAGCAGCTGCGCCACACCGACGCGCAGATCGTGCACCTGGACATGAGCCAGGCCAGCATCGCGCTGGCCCAGGAGCGCGCGCAGATCCGCGGCCTCAGCAACATCAGCTGGGTGCACGACTCGCTGCTGAACCTGCCGGCCTTGGCCGCCGAACTGGGCAGCTTCGACTACATCAACTGCAGCGGCGTGCTGCACCACCTGGCCGACCCCGACCTGGGATTCAAGGCGCTGCAGAGCGTGCTCAAGCCGGACGGCGCCATCGGGCTCATGGTCTATGCCACCACGGGCCGCATCGGCGTCTACCAGATGCAGGCGCTGATGCGCATGGTCAACGGCAGCGAGACGGACGCGCAGCGCAAGATCGCCAACACCCGCGACATCCTGGCCAGCCTGCCGCCCGGCAACTGGTTCAAGCGCAGCGAAGACCTGCACCATGACCACAAGGCCGGCGACGCCGGCATTTACGACCTGCTGCTGCATTCGCAGGACCGCGCGTACAGCGTGGGCGAGCTCTTCGACTGGCTGGGCGAGGGCACGGCGGACGGGAAAAAAGGCCACGGCCTGCACCTGGCCTTCAGCGACGTGCAGCGCGGCCGCTCGCCCTACCTGCCGCACATGGTGCTGGGCAGCAAGCCGCCGGCCATGGCCGCCGCGCTGCGCAAGCTGCCGCTGCGGCAGCAGTATGAAATGGCCGAGCTGATGGGCGGCAGCATCATCACGCATTCGCTGTACCTGACGCGCGACGCGGCCTGCAGCGCGCCCTACGGCGACACCGACTACGTGCCTTTTTTCTACCACGAGCCGCTGACCGGCGACATCGCGTCCCAGGTCTTCGGCAACAGCCGCGGCCAGCCCTTCATGCTCAGGCACCAGCATTCGGGGGTGTCCATGATGGTCAATCCCGGCAAGTACGGCGCGAAGATTCTCGCGCTGATCGACGGCCGCCGCAGCTTCGGCGAAATCTTCGGGCAGTTCCGCGCGGCCTGGCAGGGCAAGGCCGCGGCGCCCGACAATGCCGCGCTGTTTGCCGACTTCGCCGAGTCCTATGAGACGCTCAACGCACTGGAGCGCCTGCTGCTCAGGCATGTTTCGGTCGGCGCGGCCGCGACATAAACAAAGGCCCTAAGCGGCGGAGCTCCAGAGATCGGCCGTCGGCGAGGGCTGCCCGGCCAGCAAATCCACGACCACCACCAGCTCACCGCCAAAGCGGCCTATGCCCAGGCCGCTCATGAGCTTTTGCTCCTCTTCCTCCGAGGCCATGCGCACAAAACACAGGGCCTGCTGCTTGCCGGCATGGGCGGCCGGCAGGACGTTGACCTGCCTGACCGAACCAAAGCGGGCGCACAAGGTCCTCAAGGCGGTTTCCAGGGTGGCGATGTCGGGGCATTGCTGCAACTGCTCAAGTTCTGGGGGGCTCATGGGTCCTTGCCTGGAATAAAAGATACGGGAACAACGGGAAGATGGCGTCGATAGCGCCGGGAGGTGGTGCAGCATGAAGGGGGATGCGGGCATACCTCGTGGGGAGCGTGCGATCCACAGCGTAGGACAAAACCGTGTGCCGGTAAGTGACGGAACGTTTTGCAACGCTTTATCGCCAACACTTGCAAATCTCGCGCTGAAAACCACCACGCCATGCCTCAGCATGTTCTATTGAATGACTGAAAAGCAGGTGCTTGTCCGTGTCCGTTTCCGTTCCCAACCTGGCGCCCGCCTTCGCGCTCCATGTGCTGCCGCATTCCGGCACCGACCGGCTCGCCCGGCTGGCGGCCCGCGCCTGCGGCGCACCGATTGCCCTCGTCGCCGGCCTTGACAACGGCGAGGCCAGCTTCATCGCGGGCACCGGTTTTTCCGCGCAGGAGCGTGAGGGCCTGCTCGCGCTGTGCGGCGCCAGCCTCGATACACCGCCGCGCCAGCCGCTGCTGCCGGCACGCGGCGCGCCCGAGATCGCCTTTTACCGCGGCCTGCCACTGAGCCGGGAGGACGGCACCCTGCTGGGCGTGCTGGCGGTCATGGACAAGGCGGCACGCACACTCAGCCCCGACCAGGAAGAAGACCTGGAGACCCTGGCCGGCCTGGCCGCCGCCCAGCTCGATGCGCCGCACATCCAGGCACTGCGGCAGACCGGGGAAGACGCCCAGCGCCTGGCCACGCGCCTGGGCATCACGCTGGAGAGCATCACCGAGGGCTTTTACACGCTGGACCCGCAGTGGCGCTTCAGCTACCTCAACCGCGAAGGCGCACGCCTGCTGGGCCGGCCGCCCACGGAGCTGCTGGGCAAAAGCATCTGGAAGGAGTTCCCGGGCGCCATCAACACCCTGTTCTCCGAAAAAGTGCGCGCGGCGGTGGCGGGCAATTACCAGGTGGAGTTCGAGGCCCTGTATGCGCCGCTGGACAAATGGTTCGAGATACGCGCCTACCCCTTTCCCGACGGGCTGGCGATCTACTTTCGCGACGTCAGCGAGCGGCGCAAGGCGCGCGAACAGCTCATGCTGCTGGAGACCAGCATCTCGCGGCTCAACGACATCGTGCTGATCGCCGAGGCGGTTCCCTCGGGCCGGCCCGGGCTGCGCATCATCTTCGCCAACCATGCCTTCGAGCAGCACACGGGTTACAGCCTGGCCGAGGCGCTGGGCCATTCGCCGCGCCTGCTGTGCGGGCCGCTGACGCAGCGCGGCGAGCTCGAGCGCATAAGCAACGCCTTCCAGAAGGGCGAGCCGGTGCAGGCCGAACTCATCACCTACAAAAAAAACGGCCGGCATTTCTGGATGGAAGTCGACATCGTGCCGGTGGCCGACGATGCCGGCGTGTTCTTCACCCACTGGGTGGCTGTGGGCCGCGACATCACGCGGCGCAAGGTGGCGGAAAGCGAGATCAAGCACCTGGCCTTTTACGACCCGCTGACCCAGTTGCCGAACCGCCAGCTGCTGATGGACAGGCTGGACAAGGCGCTGAGCCACAACCTGCGCCATCCGCGCGAAGGCGCGCTGATGTTCATCGACCTGGACAACTTCAAGACGCTCAACGACACCATGGGCCACCAGAAAGGCGACCTGCTGCTGCAGCAGGTCGCCAAGCGCCTGGCGGCCTGCGTGCGCCAGACCGACACGGTGGCGCGACTGGGCGGCGACGAGTTTGTGGTCATGCTGGAAGACCTGGGCCAGGACCCGCGCGAAGCCACCGTGAAAGCCGAGGTCGTGAGCGGGCAGATCCTGGCCGCGCTGTGCGAGCCCTACAGCCTGGCGGGCTACCAGCATTACAGCACCTGCAGCATAGGCGTGACCGCCTTCAACCAGACGCTCAACAACATCGGCGACCTGCTCAAGCAGGCCGACCTGGCCATGTACCAGGCCAAGATGGCCGGGCGCAATACGGTCTGCTTTTTCAACCCGGCCATGCAGGCCGCGGTGACCGCCAGCGCCGCGCTGCAGTCGGACCTGCGGCGCGGCCTGCGCGAAAAGCAGTTCCTGCTGTACTACCAGCCGCAGGTCGGCCGCGACGGCCGCATGACCGGCGTGGAGGCCTTGCTGCGCTGGCACCATGGGGAGCGCGGGCTGGTGCAGCCCGCCGAATTCATCCCGGCGGCCGAGGAGGCCGGGCTGATCCTGCCGCTGGGCCAGTGGGCGCTGGAGACCGCCTGCCGCCAGCTCGCGGCCTGGGCCCAGCGCCCCGAAACCGCGGCGCTCAGCATCGCGGTCAACGTCAGCGTGCGGCAGTTCCGCCACCCGGAGTTTGTCGACCTGGTGATGGCCGCGCTGAAAGAAACCCAGGTCAGCCCGCACAAGCTCAAGCTGGAGCTGACCGAAAGCCTGCTGGCCGAGGACATGGAAATCACCATCACCAAGATGGCCAGACTCAAGAAGATGGGCGTGACCCTGTCGCTGGACGATTTCGGCATGGGCTACTCGTCGCTCTCCTGCCTCAAGCGCCTGCCGCTGGACCAGCTCAAGATCGACAAGTCTTTTGTCGAGGACATACTGCGCGACCCCAACGACGCGGCCATCGCGCGCACCATCATCGGCCTGGCGCAAAGCCTGGGGCTGGGCGTGGTGGCCGAGGGTGTGGAAACCGAGGCGCAGCGCGACTTCCTGTCGCGCCACGGCTGCGACTGCTACCAGGGCTATCTGTTCTGCAAGCCGCTGCCGATTGACGAGCTGGAAGCCTTTATCAAGACACTGCGCATGTGACGGCGGGCGCGGGTGCGGGTGCGGCTTTGTGGTGCTCCAGCCGGAAGATCACTTCCTTGACGATGCCGTACATCAGGGCCCGGTCGCGGCTCGGGTGGTCGGAAAACTGCACATGGGTGGCGCCCAGGGTCGCGCCCTCGGCGTCATAACTCACGCTGATGCCGTAAGTCGTCATCAGCGCCCCGCAGGCGCGCCAGTCGCGTGTCCACTGCGGCAGGGCCTGGGCGCTGTCCCAGAGCGTGCCCGCGCTTTCGTAGCACTCCTCGATGTGGGTGTGGCCCAGCAGCTGCGCCAGGTGCCGTTCCTTGGCGATGCAGCTGCGGAAATACTCCTGGTCGTTCATGCGCATGGAATGCTCCTGGAAAGCCCTTGCGACCATGGTAAATCCGAAGCGGCCGGGAGGCCAGCGGGAGCTGAGACAATCGGTGTATGTTCGCATCCCTTCAAAACGACACCTTTTTACGCGCCTGCCTGCGCCAGGCCACCCCCCACACCCCCGTCTGGCTGATGCGCCAGGCCGGCCGCTATTTGCCCGAATACCGCGCCACGCGGGCCCAGGCCGGCAGCTTCATGGGCCTGGCCACCAACACCGACTACGCCACCGAGGTCACGCTGCAGCCGCTGGAGCGCTACCCGCTGGACGCCGCCATCCTGTTCAGCGACATCCTGACCGTGCCCGACGCCATGGGCCTGGGCCTGTCTTTTGCGCTGGGCGAGGGCCCGCGCTTTGCCACCCCGGTGCGCGACGAAGCCGCCGTGGCCAGGCTGCAGGTGCCCGACCTGGACAAGCTGCGCTATGTTTTTGACGCCGTCACCTCCATCCGCAAGGCCCTGAACGGCCGCGTGCCGCTGATCGGCTTTTCGGGCAGCCCCTGGACCCTGGCCTGCTACATGGTCGAAGGCGCGGGTTCCGACGACTACCGCCTGGTCAAGACCATGCTGTACCAGCGCCCCGACCTGATGCACAAGATGCTGGCCGTCAATGCCGACGCGGTGGCCGCCTACCTGAACGCCCAGATCGAGGCCGGCGCCCAGGCCGTGATGATTTTCGACAGCTGGGGCGGCGTGCTGGCCGACGCGGCCTTCAAGACCTTCAGCCTGGCCTACACAGCCCGGGTGCTGGCCCAGCTCAAGCGCGAGCATGAGGGCGTGAAAATCCCGCGCCTGGTGTTCACCAAGGGCGGCGGCCAGTGGCTGGAGGCCATGGCCCAGCTCGATTGCGAGGTGCTGGGCCTGGACTGGACGGTCAACCTGGCCAGGGCGCGCGCGCTGGTCGGCGAGCATGGGCCGCAGGCCAAGGCGCTGCAGGGCAACCTGGACCCGAATGTGCTGTTCGCCAAGCCGGCCCAGATCGAGGCCGAAGTGGCCGCCGTGCTGGACAGCTTTGGCGCCCCCCATACCGATACCGGCCGGCCCGGACCCACCCATATTTTTAACCTGGGACATGGCATCAGCCAGCACACGCCGCCCGAGAGCGTGGAAGTTCTGGTGAACGCAGTGCACGCTCACTCTCGCAGCATGCGCACCGCGCGTAGCTGAATCCTTTCGCCTGCCCCCTTATTCCTGCCGGCCCGGGGCGTATTTTCACCATGGCTAGCACAAAACCGGGCCCCGCCAGCTGGACTTATGCACAAAAATCTTGTTGCGCCGCCGCAATGCGGGGACCCCAGGCAATGCTGCGCTATCAAAGCAATAGCGCGCGTAAGTTGTTGATTTATATAGAGACTTTAAATTGCTTTTTTTGCGGGCAATTTAAGAAAAGCCTTGATTTACAAGGCTTCGCGACCTTCGCCGACAAGCTGTCAACAAAGTTATCCACAGAAAATCTGGAAATCTGTAAAGTGGCGCCAAATCAACGACTTAGCGCATTGTCTGGATGTATTTCTCAAGAATTAAACACATTTAGTTACTCTGAATGAGCTATTGGCTGCAAGTCGTCGTCGCGGCGCCCGCGCACAGTTCCATCGCCGGGCCGCTGACTTACCAGAGTGAGTCGCCACTCGCCCTGGGCTCGCTGGTGCGCGTGCCGCTGGGCCGGCGCGAGGTCCTGGGCGTGGTCTGGGAGCTGCTGGCCGACAGCGGCGCGCTGCTCGAAATGCAGACGCGCCACGTGGCCGGCGCGCTGGAAGGCCTGCCGCCCCTGTCCGCCACCTGGCGCAAGCTGGTGCAGTTCACCGCGGCTTATTACCAGCGCTCGCTGGGCGAGGTGGCGCTGGCGGCGCTGCCGCCCCAGCTGCGCGACCTCAGCAATGTGCAGCTGGCGCGGCGGCTCAAACGCCCCATGGTCGACACCCGCGGCGAGCAGGCCGGCGGCCGGTCGCTGGTGCTGAGTGCGCAGCAGGCCGCCGTGCTGGCCGAGTTCCATGCCGACAGCCGGCCCGCGCTGCTGTTCGGCGCCACCGGCAGCGGCAAGACCGAGGTCTACCTGCGCGCCGCGGCCCGCGTGCTGGAGCTGGACCCGGCCGCCCAGGTGCTGGTGATGGTGCCCGAAATCAACCTCACGCCGCAGCTGCAGTCGCGCTTTGAAGCGCGTTTTGCCCACCTGGGCAAGGAACGCGTGGTGGCCCTGCACAGCGGCCTGACGCCGGCCCAGCGCCTGAAAAGCTGGCTGGCGGCCCATGCCGGCCATGCACACCTGGTACTGGGCACACGCATGGCGGTGTTCGCCTCCATGCCAAACCTGCGCCTGATCGTGGTCGACGAGGAACACGACCCCAGCTACAAGCAGCAGGAAGGCGCGCGCTATTCGGCGCGCGACCTGGCGATTTACCGCGCCAAGATCGAAACCGAAGACGCCACGCATGACCACGGCCCCTGCCGCGTGCTGCTGGGCTCGGCCACGCCCTCGCTGGAAAGCTGGCAGGCCACGCTGGCCGGACGCTACCAGCGCCTGGTGATGGATGAGCGAATTGGCACAGGGACTGCCCCATCCACCGGTGAAGAGATCGCCCCCTACTCCGCCGGGCCGCAAGCCCAGCCCTACACGCCGCCCAAAACCGGCGAACCCGGCCCTTCGGGCGACGCGGGCAGCTTGCCCACGGTGCGGCGAGTGGACATGAACCACCAGCCCAAGCACTGCATCATCGCGCCGCCGCTGCTGGACGCGATCGCCCAGCGCGTGGCGCGCGGCGAGCAGTCGCTGATCTTTTTGAACCGGCGCGGCTATGCGCCCGTGCTGGCCTGCCATGACTGCGGCTGGAAAAGCGAATGCCCGCATTGCAGCGCGTTTCGTGTCTTCCACAAGATTGACCGCACCCTGCGCTGCCACCACTGCGGTTTCACCGAGCGCGTGCCGCGCGCCTGCCCCAGCTGCGGCAACATCGACATCGCACCCGTGGGCCGCGGCACCGAGCGCCTCGAAGAGCACCTGGCCGAACTGCTGGCCGGCGTGAAGCGGCCCGACGGCGAGCCGGTGCGCATTGCCCGCATAGACGCCGACAGCACGCGGCTCAAAGGTGCGCTCGAATCGCAGCTGGCCAGCGTGCACGCGGGCGAGGTCGACGTGCTGGTCGGCACGCAGATGATCGCCAAGGGCCACGACTTCCGGCACATCACGCTGGTGGCCGCCATCAACCCCGACGGCGCGCTGTTTTCCAGCGACTTCCGCGCGCCCGAGCGCCTGTTCAGCCTGCTGATGCAGGCCGGCGGCCGCGCCGGCCGCGACGCCCGCCACAGCGGCGCCAGCGAAATGTGGGTGCAGACCTTCCACCCCGAGCACCCGCTGTTCGCGGCGCTCAAACAGCACGACTACGCGGGTTTTGCCACGCAGCAACTCGCCGAACGCGAAGCCGCCGGCATGTCGCCCTTTGGCTTCTCAGCCCTGGTGCGCGCCGAGGCGCGAACGCAGGAAGTCGCGCAAGGCTTCCTCAACGCGGCGGCCGCGCAAGCCGAGGTGCTGCAGCTCACCGGCAACGGCCAGGTCACCGCCTACCCTGCCGTGCCCATGACGATCCAGCGCGTGGCCAATATAGAGCGCGCGCAGATGCTGGTCGAAAGCCCCTCGCGCGCGGCGCTGCAGCGCTTTCTGGCGAATTGGCAGCCAGTGTTGTTTGAGACGCGCCAGCAGGCGGAATTTAAGAGCCTGATTCGCTGGGCGATTGATGTGGATCCGATTGCGATTTGACGGAATGGCAAGCCGTGTATTTCACGAAGGGATAGGCTGACGGCTGGAGAGATCAGGCTCGGTTTCTGTCCAGATCATTCGAGCCTGCCCCTTTTTCTCCTGATCCCCTCACGGTTATCTGGCGGCGCCACTTAACATTTTTCGGAGGGTCTTTGCTTCGGCACTCGTAGCCTCAAATATGAAGGCCGGCGCGCAAGGCGCCTGCAACACCGTCATCGATTTTGGCTCTGGAGAAGGCAGGATTGTCGCGCTTGGACCGCGGAGCGGGGGGCTCTTGGCACCCGGCTTGCGCAATCCAACAAGGTAGCGCCCATCTTTCATCTTCTCGGGCTCGCCAAATGTCGAGTTGTCCCACGTGACGGAAATTACATGAGGCGGCTGCCCAACAAGAACTTCGTCCACCAATACCTTAAAGCGCGCGTAGTCGCTCAAGAATTCCTTTTGTTCCGACATCGACTTCCAGTATTCCGTTGATTTGTCGACGGAACGCTCCAGCATTTCCTTCCGTTCTTTCCTGACCACTTGGTCCAGTACGATCTCGTAATCCACGATTCTGCCGATAACGACAACACTTGCATATTTGACGTCGTCAAGTTGAAGGTCGGCCACCATAAAGCAAGCGCTCGCAGGCTTTGCAGTCAATATGACTGCCAGACTCATGGCCATCGCGTACAGGCTAGTTCGCATTGAGCATCTCGCGTGAAAGCTTGATGTTGGAGGACAGGTGCGACCGAAGGGAACGGACAGAAAAGATTGCAACTACTCCTCCTTCCGACCGGGACTGCGTGAGCGTTCGATCAAGGTCGCCAGCGGCATTCTTGAAATGGACCGAGCCCACAGCCCTTGAACAACCAGCACGATACATGCCACCACGATAGCCATAGTGATACCCGCGCCAAAAGTGGCCATCGCCGCCAGGAATCCCAGCCACGCGGCAAGAAAAAACCAGTCACCGGCATTTCGTGGGTTTCCAAATACTTGGGTTGTAGTTGGAGAGAGCTCCGGCGCGACTATCAGGTGGTACACCCAAACGCAAAGAGTAGCCACGACAAATACCAGAATAGAAGCGGCAACAATGGCAACGACTGCGCGACCAGTCCAGCGAAACCAATCATCCAGCGAGTACAAGCGCGGCGTCATTGCAATCTAATGTAATACAGGCCGCAAAAAACGCGGCAAATCGGTACTCAGATCAATGGCGCGTGAGGAAGGCCCAGAAAGTCAGGCACCCGTAGCGCACCCGTCATTCGGGATCCTAAGCGGCTGCGGGCCACTGCCCCTGCCGCGCAGGAAACGCATCCCCTTCCGTCACCTGCCGCCAATCTTCTTGCCCCATCCAGCCGCGCAGCGCCATCACCCCCCTGGGCGTGATCTCCAGCGCGCGCATGCCCTGGCGGCGCATCAGCCAGCCGCTGTCCAGGCAGTGCACGCAGATCAGCGTGCCCAGCTGCCCGGCGACGTGAAAGCGGCGTTCGCTCCAGTCCAGGCAGGGCCGGCAGTAAGGGCGCCTGGTGTTGGCACTGGCCGGCGAAGCTGAGAGCTCAATGCCCAGGCGCGCCAGCACGGCGCCGGCCTTGTCGGTTGCATGGCCGGCTTCACCGTCAAACACAACCGCGCCGTCGGCCAGCAGGTGCTGGGCAATGGCCACGCCCAGCCTGCCGGCGATATGGTCGTAGCAGCTGCGCGCCAAACGCATGGCCGCATCCTTGGGGCCGGGCACCACGGCGCGGCGCACGGCTGGCGTGTTCTGCGCCGCGAGCTGGGTGATGCCTTCGAGCACGCGGGCCACCTCGGGCGAAGCCAGCCGGTGGTAACGGTGGCGGCCGTGCTGCTCCACGCGCAGCAGGCCGCCTTCGACCAGCAGCGCGAGGTGGCGGCTGGCGGTTTGCGGCGAGACATTGCCGGCGCCGGCCAGTTCATGGGCGGTGAGCGAACGGCCGTCCAGCAGTTCCATCAGCATGGCGGTGCGGGCCGGTTCGCCGACCAGCGAGGCGATATGGGCGATCTGGTTGGTGTTCATCGTTGAGGTCCTCTAGTAGCAACCTTAGCAGCATCACGGTGCCCATGCTTCGCTCCACGGCGAAGCATTGCGGGCCCTCTTCACCGCACCATGGAAGCCATGCCCTTCAAGGAGAAACCCATGGAACTGCCCCTCACCCCCACCCTGCAGCCACCAGCGCCGCGCCCCTTTTTTGGCGCGACCGTGGTGCGCGCCGCCTTTGTGCTCGCCATCTTCGGCTGGGGCATAGGTTTTTACAGCCCGGCGATTTTTTTGCATGCGGTGCTGGCGCGCACCGGCTGGGCGCTTCCGCTGGTATCCAGCGCGGTGACCTTTCACTTTTTGTTCGGCGCGGGCGTGGTGGCTTGCCTGCCGCGCATACACAAGCGCCTCGGTGTGGCCGCCACCACGGCCGCGGGCGCCGCCGCGCTGGCGCTGGGCCTGATGGGCTGGGCTTTGGCCGCGCAGCCCTGGCAATTGTTTATAGCCGCGCTGCTGACCGGCGGCGGCTGGGTCACCATGGGCGCGGCCGGCATCAACGCCATCATCTCGCCCTGGTTTGCGCGCGGCCGGCCCCTGGCGCTGGCCAAGGCCTACAACGGTGCCAGCCTGGGTGGCGTGATTTTTTCGCCGCTGTGGGGTGCCTTGATCGCGGCAATGGGTTTTACCGCCGCCACCGTGCTGGTGGGCGCCACCATGCTGGCCGTGGTGCTGGGCCTCAGTTTTTTTGTGGTGGCGAAGACGCCCGAGCGCCTGGGCCAGCGGCCCGACGGCGATGCGCCGGGCGCGCCTTCGCGCAGCGTGACCTCCGCGCATGCCAGGCCGCTGCCGGGCCGGCTGCTGTGGCACGACCGCGGCTTTCGCACGCTGGCCGCCGCCATGGCGCTCAGCTTGTTCGCCCAGGCCGGCCTGATCACGCATCTGTATTCGCTGCTGGTCTTCGCGCTGGGCACCCGGGGCGCGGGCCTGGCGATGGCGCTGGCGACGGCCTGCGCCATAGGCGGGCGCACCGTGGTCGGCAAATGCATGCCGCCGGATGCCGACCGCCGGCTGGTGGTCAGCGTGAGCTACGCGGTGCAGATCGTCGGCTCGCTGTTGCTGGCTTGCGCGGCGGAGCAGCAGACGGCGCTGATCCTGGCAGGCGTGGTGTTGTTCGGCGTCGGCATTGGCAACGCGACATCGCTGCCGCCGCTGGTGGCGCAGGTGGAGTTCGTCAAGGAGGACGTTCCGCGCGTGGTGGCGCTGATCGTCGCCATGTCGCAAGGCCTCTGGGCGCTGGCGCCGGCGACCTTTGCCTTGCTGCTGGTGGCGGCCAACGGAAGCCCGGTCCACCTGGGCGCGGGCACGGGCCTTTATTTCGGCGCGACGGTACTGCTGCAGCTGGCGGCGATTGCCTGCATGCTGGGCGGGCGCAAGCCCGCAGGCTGAGGCGTTTCAGGAAAGGCGCGGTCTGGCGTCGGGCTCGCAGGCCGCGGCGCGCGCCAGCAGCAGTTCGCGTTCACGCAGGTTGCGCGTGAGCGAGGCGGCGCGTTCGAACTCGGCATGGGCTTCGTCAAAACGGCCGAGCTTGAACAAAAAGTCGCCGCGCACGCTGGGCAGCAGGTGGTAGTTTTTCATCAAGGGCTCGGCCAGCAGCGCATCGGCCACTTCCAGCCCGGTGGCCGGGCCAAAGGCCATGGCCAGCGCCACGGCGCGGTTGAGTTCCACCACCGGCGAGGGCGCGAGCTGCGACAGCGCATCGTAGAGCGCGGCGATGCGCTGCCAGTCGGTGTCGGCGCCGGTGGGCGCGCGCGCATGGCAGGCGGCGATGGCGGCCTGCAGCGCATACGGCCCCAGCGCGCCGCCCAGGGCCTCGGCGCGCGCCAATGCGGCCAGGCCGCGGCGTATCAGGATGTGGTCCCAGCGCGCGCGGTTCTGGTCCAGCAACAGAATCGGTTCGCCCGAAGGCCCGGTGCGCGCCTTGGCGCGCGAGGCCTGGATCTCCATGAGGGCGACCAGGCCGTGGACTTCGGGCTCCTGCGTGGCGAGCTCGGCCAGCACGCGCCCCAGCCGCAAGGCCTCGTCGCAGAGCGCGGGCCGCATCCAGTCGCCGCCCGAGGTGGCCGAGTAGCCCTCGTTGAAGATCAGGTAAATGACCTCCAGCACCGAGGCCAGCCGCGCGTTGCGCTCTTCGGGGCCGGGCACCTCAAAAGGCACACGCGCCTCGGCCAGGGTGCGCTTGGCGCGCACGATGCGCTGGGCCACGGTGGGCTCGGGCACCAGGAAGGCGCGCGCGATCTCATCGGTGCTGAGGCCGCCCAGCAGCCGCAGCGTGAGCGCGATGCGCGCCTCGGTGGACAGCACCGGGTGGCAGGCGGTGAAGATCAGGCGCAGCAGATCGTCGCCGTAGTCGTCGGCGCCGTCGTCGCCGGAGCCGGGCTCGTCTACATCGGCAAAAGCCATGTCCTGCTCCATCTCGAGTTCGCGGCCCAGCTCTTCATGCTTGAGCGCGAGCAGCTTGCGCCGCCGCAGGTAATCGATGGCGCGGTGCTTGGCAACGGCCATGAGCCAGGCGCCCGGGTTGTCCGGCACGCCCGTCTGGGGCCAGCGCTCGAGCGCCGTGACCAGCGCGTCCTGCGCGATCTCTTCGGCCAGGCCCACCTCCTGCACCATGCGTGCGACCTTGGCGATGACCTTGGCCGACTCGATGCGCCAGACGGCGTCGATGGCGCGGTGGGTTTCATGGGACGCCATGGGGCCTCAGCCGCCCTTGCCTTTATCTGCGTTCTTCCCGCTCGGGGCCTGCTGCATCTCGGTGAAGCCGGCGGCCGCTTCCTGCACGTCGGCCGGGAAATCGGACATCTCCATCACCTGGCGCAGCTCTATGGTTTCGTTTTCGGCGGCGGGACAGCGCGAGGCCCACGCGATGGCTTCGGCGCGCGAAGCCACATTGATCATCCAGAAGCCGCCCAGCACCTCGCGGGCTTCGGCAAAAGGGCCGTCGACCACGCGCGGCTTGCCGCGGGGAAAGCTCACGCGCGCGCCCATGGCGGGCGGGTGCAGGCCTTCGAGCGAAAGCAGCACGCCGGCTTTTTGCAACTCCTCGTTGTATTTCATCATCGCGGCCACGGCATCGGCGCTGGGCAGGGTGCCGGCGGCGGCGCTTTCATAGCCTTTGGGGATCATCAGCATCATGAATCGCATTTGAAGACTCCTTGGGTAGGGGGTGGGTGGGTCAACCTTGCTTTTCGGCGGCGGCCTTCAGGTCGGCCAGGCCGGCTTCAAAGTCCTTGCCCACCATCTTGTCCATGCTGAAGAACACCTGCATGACCTTGGACAGCAGGGGCGCGGGGCCGGCCATCTCCCAGCTCACGGTGCTGCTGCCGCCGGCCTGCGGCTGGATGCTGAACACCACCTTGTTGTGGGCCTCGAAGGGTTTGCTGAAGTTGAGGTCTATCTTGACGAGGGAGGACGGCTGGGACTCGGTGATCAGCATGTCGCCCACACCAACCTCCTTGCTGTCCCAGGCATAGGCCGCGCCCTTGCCGGCCGCCGGGCCGCTGAAGCTGCGTTTCATGGCCGGATCTTTCTTCTCCCAGGGCGACCAGGCGCCCCAGTTTTTGTAGTCATTGATCAGCGGAAAGATTTTTTCGGGCGGCGCCTGGATGCTGGCCTGGCGCTGGACGCGGAAGGTGTCGGGCTTGCCGGAGGCCAGCACCAGCACGGTCACGACAAAAAGCAGCACCAGGACGGCGGCAATGATGGCAATGGTCTTGAACATGTAAATCCCCTTTTTTGGTGTTCGTTCATTTCATGAATGGCGAGCGCCGGTTTCAAGGGGCCGGTTCGGCCCGCAAAAAACGCCTGCTCACCGTTACGACGAACGGAAAACGCGAAATCGACATGCCGGGCGAAAAAATTTCAGAAAAATTTTTTGGCCGCGGCCCTGAAGCTCAGGCCATGCCGAAGTCGGCGGCTTCATACAGCAGCCGGATCTCGACCTCGACCTCTTCGGTGTCACTGAACGGAAACGGGTAGCCCAGGGCCCAGTCCACCGCGGCCTGCAGCGAGCGCGCCTGGATGATCCAGAAGCCGGCCAGCAATTCCTTGGCTTCGGCAAAGGGCCCGTCCATCACGCTTGGTTTACCCCGGGTGAATTTGAGGCGGGAGGCGCTGGCGCTGGGCTTGAGGCCCTCGCCCATGAGCAGCACACCGGCCTTGACCGCGTCGTCGTTGTGCCGGGCCATGCGCCCCAGCCACTGGCGGTCGGGCACGGCGCCGGTTTCGGCCCTGTCGTTGGCCTTGAGCAAGATCATGAAGCGGCGAAAGCCTTCGGGCAAGGCCGGCGCGCCTTCGCCGCTGACACCGCGCAGGCCGCCGGGGCAGCCGCCCTCGCGAACTTCCAGCGAACTGTTGCCGTCGGCGTCTTCCTGCGGCCAGCGTTTGAGCCACTCGATGACTTCCTCGCGCGAGGCGGCTTCCACCATGGTGAAGCCGGCGATCAGTTCCTTGGACTCGGTGAAAGGGCCGTCGGTCACCGTGGGCTTGCCGCCGGAAAAGCGGATGCGCGCGCCCTTGGCGCTGGGCTGCAGGCCCTCGCCGCCCAGCAGCATGCCGGCCTTGGCCAGTTCCTCGTTGTAGGCGCCCATGGCGGCCAGCAGCGCGGGGCTGGGCAGCTCGCCGGCTTCGGTCGCGGCATCGGCTTTGCGCAGGATCATGAATTGCATGCTTAGGGTCTCCTCGGGGTGGCTGCACCTTGCTGCCGTCCCCCCGGTTTTTACCTCAAACGCAAGACCCGCGCGTTTCAGCGCTGCGCCTCGACCTGGCGGCGCAGGCGTTCCTCGGCCTCGCGCAGCTCGGGCGTGAACTCGGCGCCGAAGTCCTCGGCCGAAAACACCTGGCGGATTTCGATTTCAGCTTCGCTCTCCGGCGGAAAGGGGGCGCGCTTGACCCATTCAATCGCTTCTTCCTTCGACGAAACCTGCAGTATCCAGAAACCGGCCACCAGCTCCTGGGTTTCGGGGAAAGGCCCGTCGACCACGGTGCGCTTGCCGCCGGAAAACTTGACGCGCGAACCTTTGGCGCTGGGATGCAACCCCTCGCCCGCGAGCATGACGCCGGCCTTGACCAGCGATTCGTTGAACTTGCCCATGTCGGCCAGCAGTTGTTCGCTGGGCATTTCGCCGGCTTCGCTGTGTTTGTCGGCTTTGACGAGGACCATGAATTTCATTTCGGACTCCTTTGGGTTGGGAGCGCTTGCCGGGACAGCCCCGGCAAAAATGCCGCTCTACCGGTACGACGAGCGGCCGGCGGGCAAATCGACAATATGGCACCGTCTTTTTTTTGGCTTTTTTGTAACAGCGCCCGGAAACCGGCCCCGGCCTTGTTCTTTGTAATTAGAGCCGTTCACAAAACCCAGCGAAGCGGTCCTGGCTAGGCGCGTCGCCGCAGACAGTGCTACAGCACGGCAAGGCGGCGCAACAACGCCAGGAGGGTTTTTTGAACGGCTCTCAGGTCAGCAGGGCCACGGCCGCCGAGAAGCTGAAGAAGGCCAGCACCGTGGACAGCAGGATGATGCGCGCGATGCGGCCGTTGTCGGCGCCGAAGCGCTCGGCCAGCAGCGCGACATTGCTGGCGCTGGGCAGGGCCGCCACCAGCACGATCACGACGAGGGCGGAGCGCTGCAGCGGCACGCCCAGGGCAATGGCGCCCAGCCCCACCGCGCCCACCAGCAGGGGGTGCAGCACCAGCTTGACCAGGGCCACCGGCACATAGTCCCTGAGCGGCGTGGCCTGCGTGCTGTTCATCTGCGAGCGGGCCAGCACCGCACCTATGGTGAACAGCGCGACCGGCGAGGCCGCGTCGGCCAGCAGGCCCACGGTCTGCATCACCGGCCCGGGCAGGGCCAAGCCCAGTCCGGAGGACAGCGCGCCCAGCACGATGGCCCAGGGCATGGGGTTGAGGGCCACGCCCTTGAGCGCGTTCTGCGCGGCGACCTCGGCGCCGTGGATGTCGGCCGAATCAAGCCGCGACAGCGCGATGCACAGCGAACTCGTGACCAGCAGGTCGACCAGGATGGTGACGATGGCCGGGCCGGCGGCCTGCGCGCCCAGCAGCGCCACCAGCAGCGGCACGCCCATGAAGCCGGTGTTGGGAAAGGCCGCGACCAGCGCGCCGAAGGAGGCGTCGTTCCAGGCGATGCGGCCCTTGCGCGTGAACATCACGGTGAAAGCCACGATCAGCAACGCGCACAGCAGGTAGACGGCCACCAGGCTGGCGTCCAGCAGCTGCGCCACCGGCGTGCCGGCGCCGAAGCGGTAAAGCATGCAGGGCAGCGCGAAATACAGCACAAAGGTGTTGAGGCCGGGAATGGCCAGCTGCGGAAGCAGGCCGCGGCGCGCGGCCAGATAGCCGCACAGCACCAGGGCGAAAAACGGGAAGGTGACAAAAAGAATGCTGAGCACGGCGCTGATTGTCGCCCAGGGCTGTGCCGGATGCGGACAGCGCGACCCGCCCGGCGGCCGAATCGCTCGCGCAGCCTGGAGAAAAAAGGGCGAAAAAATAGCGGCTTGCGCAGGGGGTGCCTGCGCAAGCCGCTATAGATATTGAATCCAGCAAGACGGCTGGCTGGCACACGCCAGCCAGTCAGTCAGCCGCAGGTCGCTTTAAAAGCTATGCGCAATGCCCGCATAAATGGTTCTCTGCGACTGGTTGACGGCCGGATTGCCCGAGACCCCGTCCACCCCGAAGTTGGCGCCATTGGAGTTGCTGACATTGCCGAACGACGCGTACAGCAGCGTGCGCTTGGACATGCTGTAGTCCACCCCCACCATGCCCAGGGTGGCCTTGCCGGCCACACGGTCGGACGTGACGCGGAAGACCGAGCCGATCAGCGTCATCGCGGGCGTCAGGTCGTAGCGAACGCCGACCCAGGCATGCTTGAGCTTGGACGCGGCGGTAAGGGCCGCCTCGGGTGCGGTGATGTAGTCATAGGCCGCATACAGCTTGGCCGCACCAATCTTGTAGGTGCCGCCCACGATGGTTTCCTTGGAGCTGGAGAAAACATCGGTGAAGGTGCCGGCAGCATTATGGCGCTGGGAATAGATGGCGCGCAGCATCAGGTCCTGGTTCGCGTAGGTCAGCGAAATGCCCTCACCACGATTGGCCTTGCTGTTGCCCGCCTGCTCGCCCAGCGAGATCTGCGCGGTGGCGTTGAAGCCGCCCATGTTCGGCGTTGAATACTCGACCACATTGTTCGCGCCGGGCCAGTTGCGGCCCCTGACCAGGGTGGCGCTGCCCACCCACTGCTGGCCGGTCGGGTCCAGGTCCCAGACATCATTGCTGATGAACAGGTTCTTGCCGAAGCGGAAGCTGCCCCAGCTGTCGTTGGACAAACCGACATAAGCGCGGCGATTGAACAGCGCCCCGCCGGTCGAGCCGTTTTTCAGTTCAAAACCGCTTTCGACCAGGAAGTTGGCCGCCAGGCCGCCCCCCAGGTCTTCCTTGCCCTTCATGCCCCACATGCTGGTGCCCCACTGGTTGCTGGCCACCATGCTTTTGGAGAAGCTGGCATTGGCCACCGGGTCAAACACATGGTCGATATAGGCCAGGCCCGATACGACCCGCCCATACAAGGTGACGGTGGACTGGGCAGAGGCTATTTGGGGCGCCAGCACTGCCGCGCAGGCAACACCCAGGGAGATAGTACGTAAAGCAGCTTTCATGGTTTGTCTCTTTTCTATGGTTGGATTGAGTCAGTTGAAGAAGTCCGGATATGCCCATTCGCCGGCATGGCTGCCCAGAGCGAACCCGGTTCGGGCGGGGAAACTTGGGTCACGGCGGTCAGCGCGCGGGCAAAGCGCGGTCCAGGTGCACATAACCGCCATCGGGATGAATCCACTGGCCGGTGGTGTGTGAAGCGCGGCCGGACAGCAGGAACACCACCGTGTCGGCAATTTCGCGGTCGGTCGTCATGCGCTGGCCCAGGGGAATGCGGGCCGTGATGTCGGCAAGCGCCGCCGCCGGGTCGGCAAAGGTCTTGAGCCAGCTTTCATAAAGCGGCGTCATGACTTCGGCCGGCAGTACCGCGTTGACGCGCACGCCGTGCGGCGCCAGCGCGGCGGCCCATTCGCGTGTCAAGCCCAGCTGCGCCGCCTTGGCCGCGACGTAGCCGCTGGTGTTGCCCTGGCCGGTGAGCGCCGTCTTGGAGGAAATATTGACGATGGCGCCGCGCCTGGCCTTGAGCTGGTCCAGGCACAGGTGGGCCATCAGGTAGCAGTGCGTCAGGTTGGACTCCAGCGACTTCACAAAGGCTTCACGGCCCGCCTCCAGGCCGACGCTGTCGTTGACGCCGGCGTTGTTGACCAGCGCGTCAATGCCGCCGAATTCGGCCACGGTGGCCTGCACCGCGGCCCGGCAGGCGGCTTCGTCTTCAAGGTTCAGCTGGAAAAATCCGTGGCGGCCGCCGATCTCGCGCAAGGCCGCGGAAAACGCCGGCAGCAGGGGGCTACGGCCGAGGATCACCGGCACGGCGCCCTCTCGCGCCAGTTGCAGGCTGATGGCCCCGCCGATTCCGGCGCCCCCGCCGGTGACAATGACAATCTTGTTTTGAAGGTGCAAATCCATCAACGGGCTCCGGTCCTGGGTGTTGCTTGGGGGTTGGTCAATTGATAAAGGGGCCGGCGGGCATCAGCCCCTGAAGGTGTAGCGGGCCAGCGATTCGGGCTTCATCTCGATCGAATAACCCGGCCGCTGCGGCGGCATGTAGGCCGCGTTGCGAATCACGCAGGGGTCCACAAAATGCTCGTGCAGGTGGTCCACGTATTCGATGACCCGGCCTTCCTTGCTGCCGGCGATGCAGAGGTAGTCGATCATCGACAGGTGCTGCACGTATTCACACAGGCCGACGCCGCCGGCATGCGGGCACACCTTGAGCCCGTGTTTGGCGGCCATCAGCATCACGGCCAGCACCTCGTTGACCCCGCCCAGCCGGCAGGCGTCGATCTGCACCACGTCAATCGCGCCGCGCATGATGAGCTGCTTGAACATGACGCGGTTCTGGCACATCTCGCCGGTGGCGACCTGCATGTCGCCTTTGACCGCCTCGCGGATGCGGCGGTGGCCCTCGATGTCGTCGGGGCTGGTCGGCTCCTCGATGAACCAGGGCTTGGCAAAGCCCAGCTGGCCCAGCCACTCAATCGCCTGGTCCACGTCCCAGACCTGGTTCGCATCGATCATCAGCGCGCGGTCGGGGCCCAGCACCTCGCGGGCAACGCGCAGCCGCCGGATGTCGTCCTGCAGGTCGCGGCCCACCTTGAGCTTGATATGCGAGAAGCCCGCATCCACCGCCTCCTGGGCCAGGCGCCTCAACTTTTCGTCGTCATAGCCCAGCCAGCCGGCGGAGGTGGTGTAGCAGGCGTAGCCTTCGCGCTCCAGGGTCCGCAGCCGCTCGTCCTTGCCGGCGGCTTGCCGTGTCAGGAGCGCCAGCGCCTCGTCCGGCGTGATGCAGTCGGTGATGTAGCGAAAGTCGATCAGCCTGACGATCTCTTCAGGGCTCATGCGGGCCACCAGCTTCCACACAGGCAGGCCTTCCTGTTTGGCCCACAGGTCCCACACGGCGTTGACCACGGCGGCCGTCGCCAGGTGGATGGCGCCCTTGTCCGGGCCTATCCAGCGCAGCTGGCTGTCGGAGGTGATGTGGCGCCAGAAGCGGCCCATGTCCTCGGTCACCCAGTCCATGTCCAGCCCGACCACCAGGTGGCGCATGGCTTCGATGGCGGCGCAGCAGATTTCATTGCCGCGGCCTATGGTGAAGGTCAGGCCATGGCCTGCTAGCCCCGGCTGCCCGGTCTCGAGCACCACATAGGCGGCCGAATAATCCGGGTCCGGATTCATCGCATCCGAGCCGTCGAGATGCCGCGACGTGGGAAAACGCACGTCGATGACACGCATGGATTGGATAACGCTCATAGGAAGATTGCCTGTTGAAGGAAGTGCGGCCCGGGAAAAGTGCGGCCCGCCCTGGGGCCGCGCCCACCATCAGTCGTACAGGACCGCCGCGATCTTGGGATCGTTGATGGTCGACTTGTCGTAGTAGTAAAAGCCGGTGTCTATGACCTTGGGCAGCTTCTCGCCCTTGAGGGCCTTGACCGCCGCTTCCACGGTCTTGTAGCCGATGCCGACCGGGTTCTGGGTGATGGCGCCGGCCATGGAGCCGTCCAGGATGGCGGCTTTTTGCTGCTTGCCGGAGTCGTAGCCGATGATCACCACCTTGCGCTTCATCTCCCTGGCGCCGTTCAGCGCGCCTATGGCCGAGCCTTCGTTGGCGCCGAAAATCCCCTTGAGGTTGGGGTTGGCCTGCAGGATGGACTTGGTGATCTCGGTGGACTTGAGCTGGTCGCCGCCACCGTATTGCACGCTGACGATCTTGATGTTCGGGTAGGTCGACTTGATGCGGTTGACAAAACCTTCGGTGCGGTCGATGCCGGTGCGGCTGGTCTGGTCGTGCACCACCAGGGCCACGTCGCCGCTCTTGCCGATCAGCTCGGCCATCTTGTCGGCGGCCAGTGCGGCGGCGGCCACGTTGTTGGTGGTGGTTGTGGTCACCGGAATGTCGCTGTCCACGCCCGAGTCAAAGGCGATGACCGGGATCTTGGCGGCCTGGGCTTTTTTCAGCAGCGGGATGGACGCCTTGCTGTCCAGCGCGGCAAAGCCGATGGCCGATGGCTTCTTGGCCAGCGCCGCGGCGAACATGTCGATCTGCTTGTCCACCATGCTCTCGCTCTCGGGGCCTTCGAAGGTCACCTTGACCTTGTAGTCCTTGCCGGCCTGCTCCGCGCCGGCTTTGACGGCCTGCCAGAACTGGTGCTGAAAACCCTTGGAGACCATGGGGATGTAGATCTCGTCGGCGGCCAGCGCCGTCGTGCTCAGGGTGGAGGCCAGGCCGAGGCCCAGCGCGAGGCTCAGGAATGTGCGTTTCAGAATCATGTTTGTCTCCGTATCTTTATGGGGTGTTGCAATGAATATCAAAATCAAACGTGGGCAGGGGCGGGGGTTTGGGGTTCTCCTTGCTAGGACTTGCGCTTTCGCAGGATGTCGGCGTACACCGCCGCGATGATGATCAGGCCGGTCACCACGGTCTGCCACTCCTGGGCCACCGACATGATGCGCAGCCCGTTGGTCAGCACACTCATGATGAAAGCGCCGATGATGGTGCCCAGGATGGTGCCGGCCCCACCGCTGAGCGAGGTGCCGCCGATCACGACGGCGGCAATCGCATCGAGTTCATAGCCCTGGCCCAGCGCCGGCTGCGCGGAATTGAGGCGCGAGGCGATAAGCAGGCCGGCAATGCCGCAGATCGCGCCGCTCAGGGTGTAGACGATGATCTTCCAGCGGTCCACGTTCACGCCCGACAGGCGCACCGCCTCTTCGTTGCTGCCCAGCGCGAAGGTGTAGGTGCCCAGCACCGTCTTGTTCAGGATCAGGCTGGACACCACCGCCACCACGAAGAGGATCAGCACCGCGTTGGGAATGGGCAGCTCGGGCAGGAAGTAGCCGATCAGCGAGTCCTGGGCAATCAGCGGGAACTCGGGCGTGTCGTTGAAGTAGATCGGCTTGGAATGGGTGATGACCAGCGACAGGCCCTTGAGCATGAGCATCATGCCCAGGGTGGCGATAAAAGGCGGAATCTTCAGCTTGGCGATCAGCACGCCCGAGATGAAGCCCGAGAGCGCGCCGAAAAAGATCGCCGCCGCCACTCCCAGGTAGAAGGGCAGGCCCCAATAGGTCAGCACCACGCCGGCCATGACCGCGCAGAAAGTCATCAGGGTGCCGACCGACAGGTCTATGCCCGAGGTGATGATGACAAAGGTGCAGGCGATGGCCAGGACACCGTTGACCGCGGTGGCCTGCAAGATGCCCACCATGTTGTCGGTCTGCATGAAACTCGGCGAGGCCATGCTGAAGAAAATGAGCAACCCCAGCAAGCTGGCAAACGCCAGCAGCTTTTGGCGGGTGTTGCTACTGAAAGCCGCAGTCTTGATACCCTGCAGCAACTTGGAGACGGTCATGTGGGGTCGTTTCGGTGTGGTTTTTAGAAAGCGGCGGCAACCGCACCGGAAGCGGCCGCCGGGGCTTCTCGCCGGGTGGCCAACTGCATGATTTTTTCCTGGGTGGCATCGCGGGCCGACAGCTCGCCGGTGACGCGGCCCTCGCACATCACCACGATGCGGTGGCTCAGGCGCAGCACCTCGGGCAGTTCCGAGGAGATCATCACGATCGCGCGGCCCTGCGCCGCCAGCGCGTTGAGCAGCTTGTAGATTTCGCTCTTGGCGCCCACGTCGATGCCGCGCGTGGGCTCGTCGAAAAACAGGATGTCGCAGTCGCGCACCAGCCATTTGGCGATCACGATTTTTTGCTGGTTGCCGCCCGACAGCAGCGCCACTTTCTGAAGCGCGCTCGGTGTCCTGATGCCCAGTTGCGCGATCAGCTTCGCCGCCGCGCCCTGTATGGCCGCGGGCTTGAGAAGGAATCCGAAGCTCAGAAAGCGCCGCAGGCTGGTCATCACGATGTTGGTCTGCACGTCCATGCCGGTGGCCAGGCCGAAGTGCTTGCGGTCTTCCGACAGGTAGCCGATGCCGTGCTTGACCGCATCGGCCGGGCTGCCCACGTCAACCCGGCGGCCCTTGACCCATATCTCGCCCGAATCCTTTTTGTCGGCACCGAACACGGCGCGCGCCACTTCGGTCCGGCCGGCGCCCATCAGGCCGGCGAACCCCAGGATCTCGCCCCTGTGCACGCTGAAGCTGACGTTCTTGATGCTGCGGCCGCGGTTGAGGCCGCGCACCTCCAGCAGGGTCTCCCCGCCCTGGCTGGTTTGCGGCGGCTTCTCGTCTTCGAGCAGGGCGCGCCCCACCATCATGCCGATGATGGTGTCCATGCTGGTGCTGGCCGTCGGCACGGTGCCGATGTACTGGCCGTCGCGCATCACCGTCACGCGGTCCGAGATGCGCTTGAGCTCGTCCATCTTGTGCGAGATGTACACGATGCCGACACCATGGTGCTTGAGCTGGCCGATGATGCGGAACAGGTCGTCGATCTCGGCGTTGTTCAGCGCGGCGGTGGGCTCATCCATGATCAGCACGCGCGAATCGAAGGACAGCGCCTTGGCGATCTCGACCATCTGCTGGCGCGCCACCGTCAGGTCGCAGACCAGCGTGTGCGGCTCCAGGTCCAGGTGCAGCCGCTCGAAGATCGCCGCCGTGTCGCGGGCCATTTTTTCGGAGTCTATGAACAGGCCCAGACGCCCGCGCGGCTCGCGTCCGATGAAGATGTTCTGCGCCACGCTCAGGTGGCTCATCAGGTTGAGCTCCTGGTGGATGATGCCTATGCCCAGCGCCTGGGCGGCGCGCGGGCTGGCGATCTCGACCGGCTGGCCGTCGATGCGGATCTCGCCCGAATCTTTCTGGTAGACCCCGGCCAATATCTTCATGAGGGTCGATTTGCCGGCGCCGTTCTCGCCCATCAGGGCATGCACTTCGCCGGCAACAATTTCAAGCCGGGCATTGTGCAGCGCCCGCACGCCCGGGAAGGATTTGCACAGGTCGTTGATGGCCACAAGAGCTGTCATGGGCATTTGCAGGTGCTTGGGCGTCGCTCAGGAGGTCCGGCCGGCGGCCGGATGAACGTCAGCCGGGATCACCCGGGCGCCCTGCCCGGCGCAAACCCGTGCGCTGGCCGGGCCCATGCCTTGGGCGGCGGCGCTAAGCGGCACTGTTTTTTCCTCCGGCTTTTGTGGACGCATGGCAAAGACCTTTTTGAGCTGACAGACCATTCAATGAAGCGAGTTGCTGGAATCAAGAAACTTGTTGTTACAAATCATTCATTGATGAACAAACTATTCACTTATGGACTTGATCATAGAAATCGGCGGTCTTTTCGAGCCTCGGACTTTCCCTAGGTCAGAAATTTATTTATTGATGAACATTAGATGCAAAAGTGAATAAATTCAGACCAAGGAAGACGAAAATACTCAGAAGTGCGCCCTGCCATATCAGGAGCGCTGCGTTACATATCAAAATTGCAATAGCTTCGGCTTCACTCACCCTGCCGCCATGAAACCAAAATACTCATTTCCCGCTATCGACCAGAACCCGGACGACGCTGACGCCACCGCGGCCCCGCCGCCTGCGGAAGACCGCTACCGCGCACCGGCGCTTGACAAAGGCCTGGACATCCTGGAGTTGCTGGCGCGCCAGCCGCAGGGCCTGACGCGCGCGGAAATCGTCAAGGAAATGGACCGCAACGCCAGCGAGATCTACCGCATGCTGGAGCGTTTGGTCGCGCGGCAATATGTGCTGCGCTCGCTCTCGGGCGACCGCTATTCGCTGAGCCTGAAGCTCTTCACGCTGGCGCACATGCACCCGCCGCTGAACCGGCTGGTGACCCAGGCCATTCCCATCATGGAAGCGTTCGCACAAAAGGCGGAGCAGGCCTGCCACATGGGCGTTTACGACCAGGGCAATGTGCTGATCACCGCGCAGGTCAACGGCCCCGGCACCTGGAGCATGACGATACGCGTGGGTGTGCATGTCGGGCTGGTCGATACCGCCTCGGGCCGGGTGTTGCTGGCTTTCTCGGATGCCAGCCGGGCCCAGCAAATGCTGGCCCAGCACACCGCGCTCGAAGGCGAGGTGCCCATCGAGTCCGATGCCTTGGCCGCCGCCCTCGGCGTCATCCGGCAGCAAGGCTATTTCGAGCGTGACAGCCTGCAATCTTTCGGCGTGGCCGATATTTCCTGCCCCATCTTCGGGCCCGACCACAGCGCGCTGGCCGCACTGACCTGCCCTTATGTGCGGCGCATAGACCGCCACGTCGGGCCGGACCAGAAAACCGTGCGCCTGCTACTGCAGCAGGCGGCGCAGGCGCTGTCCCTGACGCAGGGCGGCTTCGCTCCGGCAAGCCGGCACACCTAAAGCCGCTCGGGGCACGCTGCTATTGATTGAATAGCAGATCTGTTGAGGCCAACATTGCGCCGCGGGCATTGATGGCCCGACCCGGCGCTTCACGGCTTGTGCCCGGCATGCTTTGGGCTCACCCGGCCAGGCCGCGCCGCGGACCCTGCGGGGCAGCCGCTATGATTTGCCGTCCGCCGGCAGCCCTTCAATGCGCCGGCCCCGCGCATTTTTTCCCTTGGAATCGATTCTTTTTCATGACCCATGGCCTGAACCCCGCCCAGCAAGAAGCCGTCAACTACCTGCATGGCCCTTGCCTGGTGCTGGCGGGAGCCGGCTCGGGCAAGACACGGGTGATCACGCACAAGATAGGCCAGCTGATCCAGTCGGGGCTCAAGCCCGAGCAGGTCGCGGCGATCACCTTCACCAACAAGGCCGCCGCCGAGATGCGCGAGCGGGCCAAGGCGCTGATCGGCAAAAGCGCCAAGGGCGTGCTGATCTGCACCTTCCATGCGTTGGGCGTGCGCATGCTGCGCCAGGACGGCGGGGCGCTGGGCCTGAAGCCCCAGTTCTCCATCCTCGACAGCGACGACGTGACCAGCATCCTGAAGGATGCCGGCGGCAGCACCGACGCGGCCACCGCGCGGCAATGGCAGTGGACCATCAGCCTGTGGAAGAACATGGGCCTCAACGCGGCCGAGGCCATGGCGCAGGCCAACGGCGACGAGGAGCGCGCCATCGCGCGCGTGATGGCGCACTATGAGGAGCGGCTGACCGCCTACCAAAGCGTGGACTTCGACGACCTGGTGGGCCTGCCGCTCAAGCTGCTGCGCGAACACGAAAGCGTGCGCAGCAAATGGCAGGAATCCCTGGGCCATGTGCTGGTCGACGAATACCAGGACACCAATGCCACGCAGTACGAGATGCTCAAGCTATTGGTGGGCGCACGCGGCCGCTTCACGGCCGTGGGCGACGACGACCAGTCGATCTACGGCTGGCGCGGCGCCACGCTGGACAACCTGCGCAAGCTGCCGCAGGACTACCCCAACCTCAGGGTGGTCAAGCTCGAGCAGAACTACCGCTCGACCAGCGCCATCCTGCGCGCGGCCAACAACGTGATCGGCCCCAACCCCAAGCTTTTCCCGAAGACGCTGTTCAGCGAACTCGGCGAGGGCGAGCCGGTGCGTGTGGTCGATTGCGACAGCGAGGAGCACGAGGCCGAGCGCGTGGTGGCGCGCATCCAGAGCCTGCGCGCCGAAGGCAGCCTGCAGGCCGAGGGCGGGCAGTACAAGGAGTGGAAGGATTTTTGCGTGCTCTACCGCGCCAACCACCTGGCCAAGCCTTTTGAAAAAGCCTTTCGCCGCGCCAACATTCCCTATAAGGTCTCGGGCGGGCAAAGCTTTTTCGACCGCGCGGAAATCAAGGACCTGTGCTGCTGGATGCGGCTTCTGGTCAACAACAACGACGACCCGGCATTCATGCGCGCGGTGACCACGCCCAAGCGCGGCATAGGCCACACCACGCTGGGCGCGCTGGGCACGTTCGCGAGCCAGACCAAACAAAGCCTGTTCGAGGCGCTGTTCAGCAACTCGCTGGGCTCGGTGCTGCCGGCCAAGGCGGTGGGCTCGCTGCATGAGTTCGGCCGTTACCTCAACGACCTCGAGTACCGCGCCAAACGCACCGTGGGCGCCGAGGACGCACGCGCCTTCCTGAACGACTGGCTCAAGGAAATCGACTACGAAAAGCACCTCTACGACGGCGAGGACAGCGAAAAGCTCGCGGCCGCGCGCTGGACCAATGTGATGGATTTCTGCGACTGGGTGGCCCAGCGCTGCGGCGGGCAGATCGAGGACGCCTCGGGCGCGGTGGTGGCCGCCGAGACCAAGACCATGCTGGAGGTGGTGCAGACGATTGCGCTGCTGTCCACCATCAGCGAGCGCGAGGGCGACCAGAACGTGGTGACCCTGTCCACCCTGCATGCCGCCAAGGGCCTGGAGTGGCCGCATGTGGTGCTGGCCGGCGTGAACGAGGGACTGCTGCCCTTCAAGCTCGAAGACGATGATGGCAGCAACACCGACGACATCGCCCTGCGCCTGCAGGAAGAGCGCCGCCTGATGTATGTGGGCATCACGCGCGCGCAGCGCACGCTGGCCGTGAACTGGCTGCGCAAGCGCAAGAAAGGCCGCGACATGATTCCCGGCGCGCCCAGCCGCTTTATCGCCGAGATGGCGCTGGACAAGGCCACCGTGAAGGAAGACCCGCGCGAAAAGCTCAAGGCCTTGCGCGCGGAGTTCGCGAAAAAGTCCGCCGAGGGGATTGCAGCCGCGGCGGCTTCAGAGGCTCGCTAGCGCGGGCTTATAGCCCCAGCCATTTGCCCAGGTCGATCAGCTTCGCCTGGTCATACTCGGCAAACCCTTGCACGGTGAGCGCGTCCAACCGCTTCTTGCCGTCGGCGGATTGATCCAGGCCCACAAAGTAAGCGGTCAGCTGGGCACGTTCCGCGTCAGTCAGCTTGCCGCTGGCGATCAGGTGCTTGATGGGCACGGGCTTGCTGGTGGCCAGTACTTTGCCGCCTTTGGCCTGCCAGTCTTTGACCACAGCGCGCGATGCGGTGACGCCCGAGGCCACCATCTTGTTTTCCACCATGAAGGGCACCGCATCCTGCAGTTTCACGTAAACGGTTTCCAGCGGTTGTGACCCGAACGCGTCACGCAAGGAGGCGCGCATGATCACCGAGGTGATGGAGTCTTCACCGGGCGCGCCTATCTTGAGGCCCTTCAGGTCGCTGATGGACTTGAGCGGGGAATCGCCGCGCACCATGAAAGAGGCGCTGTATTCGGTGAAGCCCTTGGTCACCGCGACGAGGCGGTAGCCGTTCTTGGACATCGCCCGGATGGAATGGTGGGCCGGGTGCACATAGGCGATGTCGTAACGCTGCTCGGCCAGGCCGGCCGCGAGCTCCTTGTAGTCTGTTACTGGCTGTATCTTGACGGGCCGCTTGAGCAGCTTGCCCAGGTCGTCGGACAGCTCGCGAAAACGGTCGACGGTAGCGCCTGGGTTGACCCCGTAAGTCACGCCCTCGTTCACGGCGAACACCAGTGGGGCGCCCTGGGCCCAGGCTTGGCCGGTCAGCAGGACCAGCACTAACATACTCACATATTGACGAATTTTCATGGTGGACACCTCTTGGATAATGGGAAAGCAATACCAGTGTCTCAGTTACAAATGGTTTCAACTCACGGGTTAACCTGTGTTGCGCGTCATAGAAGATGTATTCGTGAGATAGTTCGCAGGCCCCAGGGCAGGTGCGTTGCTTAAACCCCGCAACTTGCCGCCCGGGTTTTCCCTCCCACCGCTGCGCCGCGGCCCCGGCCGCCCGGCCTGGGCCTGTGCAGCGTTTTCCTGTAGCCCGTTCTGAGCGCCCGAGCCGGCGCTCACCTGTCCATGATTTCGAACACTTTTCGGTTTGCTCTTTTCTTGATAGCGTCTTGCGCAATATTTACCGGGGTTAGCGCCCAAACCAAGACTGACACCGGATGCCCCGCGGCGGCGGACATGAAGGCCGCGCAGCTGTACGGCCTGTGGGCCGTGCGCTTTACCAATCCGCCCGCCGGCCTGCCGGCCCGCGCCACCATGCTGCTGGAGCGCCACGCGGAATTCGCCGAAAGCCTGGCCGGCATCGTGAGCCGCGACCTGGGCGCGGCCGCCGGCACCAAGGCCATTGCCGGCCATGCCGCCAAGGCCGCGCTGGCCGGCGACCTTGAGGGCGGCATGCTGCTGCTTGACGAGTCCTCCGACAACATCAGCATCACCGGTACCTGGAACGGCGAGATGGTCGAGGGCTCCTGCGGCAAGGCCTTCAAGGGCAGCTGGAAAGACACCAGCAGCAGCGCGCCCGACAACGCGCCCGAGGTGCCCTTCACGCTGACCCGGCTGCCTTGAGCCCGGCTCGCCCAAGAATCCTCTAGAACACCACCGGACCCACAGCCACCCATGCGACTGAACCCCTCCGCATTCGCCGCGCCCCTGCAATGGGCCTGCCTCCTGGCGCTCGCGAGCACCAGCAGCGCGCAAGCGCAAACACCCTCCGCCGCGCGGTCACCCCTGGGCTGGCAGGCCTGCCAGGCTCTCAAAGCCGACCCTGCCGCGCAACTGGCCTGCTTCCAGCAGTGGGCCGACGCGCAGACACCGGCCAACATGCCCGCGCCCAGCCTCACCACGGCACCGGCCAATCCGGCGACCGGCCAGCCGGCCACGCCGGTGCTGCTGCTGCCTTCGCTGAACACCGAGGCGCCCGACGGCAAACCCATAGGCTGCAAGAACACCAAGTACTCCGAACTCTCGCGCTTCTGGGAGCTGCAGCGCGGCACCGACTGCGATACCTTCGCACTGCGCGGCTACCGGCCGATCACGCTGGCGGTGTCGACCTCCGACAGCGTGAACATGCAGCCCTCGTCGCCTTCGCTGGGCCATACCGCGCTGACCGCGCAGCCCTATATGCGGACCGAGAACAAGATCCAGCTCTCGGTGCGCACCAAGATCGCCAAGGGCTTGTTCAAGAACGGCCCCGAGGACGACGACGACCACGACTCGCTGTGGTTCGGCTACACACAGCAAAGTTACTGGCAGCTGTTCAACGGCAGCATTTCGCGGCCTTTCCGTACCACCGACCATGAGCCCGAGGTCCTTTACATCTACCCGCACCAGATTCCGCTGGCCGGCGGCTGGACCTACCGGCTCTCGGGCCTGGGGCTGGTGCACCAGTCCAACGGCCAGTCGCTGCCGCTGTCGCGCAGCTGGAACCGCGTCTACCTGATGGGCGCGGCCGAAAAGACGCTGGGCCAGGACTCGGGCCTGACCCTGCAGGGGCGCATCTGGGACCGGCTCAAAGAGTCATCCGGCAACGACGACAACCCCGGCATCGAGAACTACATAGGCCGCGCCGAAGTCACCGGCAGCTGGCAGGTCAACAAGGCCAACACCCTGGGCATCACGCTGCGGCATTCGCTGCGCAAGGAAGCCCGGGGCTCGGCGCGCCTTGACTGGATGATGGCGCCCGCCTCCTCGCCCAACTACACCGGCCTGCGCTATCACGTGCAGCTGTTCAGCGGCTACGGCGACAGCCTGGTCGACTACAACCGCAAGCGCACGGTGCTGAGCGTGGGCCTGAGCTTGGTCGACTGGTAGCCGCGGCGCTCTTTTTCGGCGCCCTTCGGCATTTTTGCCAGCACGCGGACGGCGTGCCGGCTGATACATAAAAGCACGGGCCGGCCCCAAGCTGGGCCCATGACCGAGCCCACCACCTTCACCCTGGCCTGTATCGTGGCCGGCGCGCTGCTGATCGCGATGACGCTGGGCGGCTCCTTCATCGCGCGCCTGCCGCTGAGCGCCGCCATGCTTTACCTCGGCGTGGGCGTGGCCGTCAGCCCGGTGGGGCTGGGGCTGCTCAAGCTCGACGCGATGAAGAACACCGTGCTGCTGGAGCGCCTCACGGAAGTGGCCGTGCTGGTCTCGCTGTTCACCTGCGGCATGAAGCTCGAGTTCCGCTTCAAGGACCGCCGCTGGCGCGTGCCGGTGCAGCTGGCGACGGTCTCCATGCTGCTCACGGTGGCGGCCATCGCCGCGCTGGGCGTCTATGCCCTGGGCCTGCCGCTGGGCGCGGCCGTGTTGCTGGGCGCCATCCTCGCGCCCACGGACCCGGTGCTGGCTTCCGACGTGCAGGTCGCCAACCCCGGCGACCGCGACCGCCTGCGCTTCGGCCTGACGGGCGAAGGCGGGCTCAACGACGGCACGGCCTTTCCCTTCGTCATGCTCGGACTGGGCCTGCTGGGCCTGCACGAGCTCGGCGAAGGCGGCTGGCGCTGGTGGGCCGTCGACGTGCTGTGGGCGGTGGCCGGCGGCCTGGCGCTGGGCTGGCTGCTTGGCACGCTGGTGGGCCGCCTGATTCTCTACCTGCGCATGCGGCACCGCGAGGCGCTGGGTTCGGACGAGTTCATCGCGCTGGGACTGATAGGGCTGACCTACGGACTGGCGCTGCTGAGCCACACCTACGGATTCCTCGCGGTGTTCGCGGCCGGGCTGGCGCTGCGCCGCATCGACGAGCCCCATGTGCGCCCGCAGGTGCAGGCGGCCGATCCCGGCGAGGCCCTGAGCCCCGCGGAGCAGGAGGCCTCGGGCGCCGAGGCGCCGGCCCACATGATGCGCGCGGTGGAGCGCTTCAACAGCCAGCTGGAAAGCTTTGCCGAAGTCGCCATCGTGCTGGCGGTGGGCGTGCTGGTGGCGACAACGCGCTTTCGCGCCGAGGTGCTGTGGTTTATCCCGCTGCTGTTCCTGGTGGTGCGGCCCGTGGCCGTTTATGTCGGCCTGCTGGGCACGCCGGTCAAGGGCACGCAGCGCCGGCTCATGGGCTGGTTCGGCATACGCGGCATAGGCTCGCTGTACTACCTGCTCTACGCCATCAATCACCACATCGAACGCGCACTGGCCCAGCAGCTGCTGTCCATCACGCTGGCCGTCATCGTGGCCTCGGTGGTCGCGCACGGCGTTTCGGTCACGCCGCTGATGAAGCGCTACGAAGCGCGCAAGGCCAGCCGGCGGCGCTGAGCGCCGCCCACACGCTTGACTGCGCCGAGCCGTGAAAGAAAGACCCGGCATTCCGTGTGCCGATGATATTGATAACCATTCTCATTTGTATAATCCTGGCTTTGCCCTTCACAAATCCCAGGAGCCGCCATGACACCCGTGCTGAAACCCGTTGTTCTTGCCACCCTGCTCGCCCTGCTGGCGGCGCCCGCCATGGCCCAGCCCGCAGCCGCCGCGAACGGCACCGTGGCGGCGGCGCCGGCCGCGACGGCTCCCGCCGTGGCCAAGCACTATGCCCAGCTGGTGCTGGCCAGCTATGAAGACACCCTGGCCGGTGCCCTCACGCTGCAAAAAGCCGTGCAGTCCTTCACCGCCGCGCCTTCCGACGAAGGGCTCAAGGCCGCGCGCAAGGCCTGGCTGGACGCGCGCGAGTTTTACGGCCAGACCGAGGCTTTCCGTTTTTACGGCGGCCCGATCGACGATAAAAACGGCCCCGAAGGCCGCATCAACGCCTGGCCCATGGACGAATCCTATGTCGACTACGTCAAGGACGCGCCCAATGCCGGCATCATCAACAACCGCAAGGCCGCCATCAGCAAAAAGCAGCTGGCCAGCCTTAACGAGCGCAACGGCGAAGAGAACATCGCCACCGGCTGGCATGCCATCGAGTTTTTGCTGTGGGGCCAGGACCTGAGCACCACCGGCCCGGGCAACCGTTCGTTTGAAGACTTTGTGGACGGCAAAAAGCCCAATGCCGACCGCCGCCGCCAGTACCTGCAGGTGGTGACCGAATTGCTGGTCGACGACTTGCGCAGCCTCACCAAGGCCTGGTCGCCCACGGCGACGTCCTACCGCGCGAAGTTCGAGCGCGGCGGCATGGAGTCGGTGCGCAAGATGTTTGTCGGCCTGGGCTCGCTCTCGCGCGGTGAACTCGCGGGCGAGCGCCTGGAGGTCGCGCTGGCCAGCCAGGACCAGGAAGACGAGCACTCGTGCTTTTCCGACAACACGCACCGCGACGTGGTGGCCAACGCCAAGGGCATACAAAACGTGTGGCTGGGCCAGTACAAACGTGCCGACGGCAGCACAATCAGCGGCGCTTCGCTGCGCGAGCTGGTGGCCGCCAAAAACCCGGCGCTGGCGGACCGCACCACGCAGCAGATCGCCGCCTCGGTCACCGCGGCCGAAGGCATACAGGCGCCGTTTGACCGCGAGATCGTCGGCGCCAAGGACGCGCCCGGCCGCTTGCGCGTGCAAAAGACCATAGACAGCCTGGTGCAGCAAAGCAAGGACCTGGTCGAGGCGGCCAACGCGGCCGGCATCACCAAGCTGACTTTGGTCAAACCTTAAGTGTTGCGCGGCGCTTCCCCCCAACCGGCCACGCGCCGCCTGCGCGCGGGTCTTGCCTGGCTGGCCGTGGCGGGCCTCGCGGGCCTGGCCCTCTGGACCCACGCGGGGGTCGCGCAGGACAGCGCCACGCCCGATGACGAAAAAACCGGCGGCGACAGCACCGTGTTCGCCACCGGCCAGAACGCGTTTTCCTTCCCGCTGGCCAACCTGCCCGACGAGGAGCGCACGCGTTTTGTCATCGGCAATTCTTTTTTCAGGCGCAACTGGGTGCAGGCGCCGTCCTCGACCACCGCGCGCGACGGCCTGGGCCCGCATTTCATCGCGCGCTCCTGCGGCGGCTGCCATGTGCAGGACGGCCGCGGCGCGCCGCCCGATTTCACGCGCGGGCTGTCCGAGCAGCCGGTAGGCCTGTTGCTGCGCCTCTCGATTCCGGGCAAGGACGCGCACGGCGGCCCCCTGCCCGACCCGGTGTACGGCGACCAGTTTTCCAACTTCGCGGTCCAGGGCGTGATGCCCGAAGGGCAGATCTCGCTGCGCTACGAGACCGTGCGCGGCAAGTTCGCCGACGGCACGCCTTACCAGCTGCAAAAGCCGCGTTACGGTTTCAGCAAACTCCATTACGGCCCCATGGCCAAAGACCTGATGCTGAGCCCGCGCATCGCGCCGCAGATGGCCGGCGTGGGCCTGCTCGAGGCGATCCCCGAGGCGGAAATTGTGCGCAACGCGCGCGAGCAGGCGGCCCTGGGCGGTGCCGTGCGCGGCGTCGCCAACCAGGTGTGGGACGCACCCACACAGCAAATGCGCGTGGGGCGTTTCGGCTGGAAGGCCAATGTCGCCACGCTCGCGCACCAGACCGGCGGCGCTTTCCTGGGCGACATGGGCATCACCTCGCCGCTGTTCCCCAAGGAAAGCTGCACCAGCGCGCAAAAGGATTGCCTGGCCGCGCCGCGCGGCGCGCAGGGCAAGGCATCCGAGATCGACGAGAAGACTTTTAACGACGTGGTGTTCTACGAAAGCACGCTGGCGCCTGCCGCGCGGCGCAACCCGAAGGACGCCCAGGTCGTGCAAGGCCAGAAGCTGTTTGCCCAGGCGCAATGCGCGGCCTGCCACCGGCCCAGCTATGTGACCGGCGAGATTCCCTTCCCGCGCCTGGGCAGCAAGGCCGCGCAGGGCCAGACCATCTGGCCCTACACCGACCTGCTGCTGCACGACATGGGCGAAGGCCTGGCCGACGGCCGTCCCGACTTCCTGGCCAACGGCCGCCAGTGGCGCACGCCGCCGCTGTGGGGCCTGGGCCTGGTGCCCGACGTCAACGGCCACAACCGGCTGCTGCACGACGGCCGCGCGCGCGGCGCGCTGGAGGCCGTGCTTTGGCATGACGGCGAAGCCAAGGCCAGCAAGGACAAGGTTTTGCAGATGACGGCGCAGGAGCGCGCCGCGTTGGTCAAATTCCTGGAATCACTGTGAGCGCCATGAAAACTTCGCGCGCTCCCTGGAAGGCCTTCGCCGGCATCGCCTTGCTGGCATGCGGCGCCGCATGCGCGCAAAGCGTCGCACCGAATGTCGCCGTGCCTTTTTACACGGCCGGCGATTTCATGCGCGGCGTCTACCGCTTCTGGTATGCGCCGCAAGCCGCCGCGTTTGCCGAGCAGGCCGGCGGCCTTCCCACGGCCGTCTCCGCGGTCTGCGACGCGGACGCCGGCGCGGCCACGATAAAACTGGAGCAGGCGCGCGAACGCTGGAAAGCCAGCGCGCTTGCCTGGGACCGTTTAAGCGGCGTGCAGATAGGCCCGCTGGTGCAGCGACGTTCGGCACGCCAGATCGACTTCACGCCCACGCGGCCCGAGCTCATCAAGCGCGCGATACAAACCGCGCCGCAGGACGCGACCGCCATGGAAAGCATAGGCACGCCGGCCAAGGGCCTGCCCGCACTCGAGTGGCTGCTGTGGAGCCAGCCCATCGCGCCGGCCACGCCGGCCTGCCGCTATGCGCTGCAGGTGGCGGCCGATATCCAGCGCGAAGCCGACACGCTGGCCAAAGCCTTCAACGAACTGGCTGAGCGCAAACCCGGCGAGGCGGAAGAGAGCAATGGGCCGGCAATGAGCGAACTCATCAACCAGTGGACGGGCGCGCTGGAGCGATTGCGCTGGGCCGAAATGGAAAAGCCCCGCCTAGCCGGCAGCGCGCAAGGCGGCCGCAATGCCGCGGCCTACGCACGCAGCGCCAGCGGCCAGACGGCCGCGCGCTGGGCCGCGCAATGGCAGGCGCTGCGCACGCTGGGCGCCTCGCAAGCCACCGAAGCGCCGCGTCCCGGCGCCGGCCTGGCGCCGATTGAAACCTATTTGCGCGGCCTGGGCCGCAACGAGCCGGCCGAGCTGCTGGCGCAAAGCGTGGGCAGGACCGACAAGGCACTGCAAAACATTTCGCCCGCGAACAAGGCCGGCATGACGGCCGCCGGTCGCTCACTGGCCGAGCTGAAAAAACTCACCGAGGCCGAGATCGCGCCCGCGCTGCAGGTGAGCATTGGATTTTCAGACGCCGACGGCGACTAGGAACCCGCCATGAGGAAGCTTGATGCCCTGACGAAGCTGCAGCGCCGGCAATGGCTGGCGCTGGCAGCGGCCGGCGCAAGTACCTGGCTCAAACCCGCGCTGGCGGCAGCTACCGCGACGGCCCCGCCGCAACAGCTGGCCGCCGCCTGGGAGGCAGCGCAGGGCTACCAGGTCGGCGTGCTGGCGTATCACGGCACCGCGCTCCAGGTCAGCGCGGCCCTCGACGTGCCGACGCGAGCCCACGGGGTGTGGGCCGAGCGCGGCGGCTCGCTGCTGGCGGTGGCACGCCGCCCGGGGGACTGGCTGCTGCGCTGGCGGCCCGTCAGCGAGGGCGAAAGCCAGGGCAAGGCCATCGCCTGGGCCTGGGCCGAACCGGACCGCGCCTTCAACGGCCACGTGATCGCGAGCGCCGACGGCAAAACGCTCTACACCACCGAAACGAACCTCGAAACCGGTGAAGGCCTGGTGGGCGTGCGCGATGCCGCCACGCTGGAAAAATCCGGCGAATGGCCAAGCCACGGCATGGACCCGCACGAGCTCTTGCTCGACGACGATGGCAGCCTGGTCGTGGCGAACGGCGGCATTCCCGCCTTGCCTGAAACCGGCCGCCTGAAGATTCACATGGAGCGCATGGATGCCTCGCTGGTGCGGCTGGACACGCGCAGCGGCGCGCTGCTGGGCCAATGGCGCCTGGCCGACAAGCGCCTGAGCCTGCGGCACATGGCCTGGGGCCGCGCACCGGCGGCGGGCGGCCCGCGTGTATTGGGCATCGCGCTGCAGGCCGAGCATGAGGACAGCGCAGCCAAAACCGGCGCGCCCGTGCTGGCGCTTTTTGACGGCCGGACGCTGCGGGCCTGCGACGCCGGGGCCGGGCATGTGCTGGCCGGCTACGGCGGCGACATCGCCTGGGCGGCGGGCGCTTTTGCCGTGGGCTGTCCGCGCGCCAATGGCGTCGCCGTGTGGCAGGCCGATGGGCGCTGGACAGGTTTTTTCCCGCTGCAGGAGGCCTGTGCCGTCACCTCGGCCCCGGCAGCCGGCCGGGCCGACACCACACTCTGGGCCGGCGGGCGGTTCGCCGCGCTGGTGCGCGATGGTGCAGGCCGCACGGCTTCGCCGACGCTTGCAAATGTGCGGCTGGACAACCACTGGGCCCCGCTGGCGGGCTAGAGGGTGGCCGGTGATTGACCGGATCACGGCCCATTTATCGCAAGCAAGGCACCGTGAATTCAAACGTGCCTTGCCCGGTGAACTTCACAGCTTCTTCCATCGCTCGCCATCGGTGGAGCGGTAGGTGCCGCCGGTGGCGCAACAGCCTCCCGCACCAAAAGCCATACGCCCGAGTGTGACGGTGACCGCGCCGTTTTCCGCACGCAGCGTCTGCCGATCGCACGAGGAGAAAAAGGGATAGGGTTCGGGTTCGAGCACCATCTGCCAGCCGCCATCGCCAGGCAGGGCGCGGTAGACCTTGCAGTCAGACACCGCCAGGTGCACGGGCTTTCCACCGAGCGAGCCCTTGAATACCCGCTCCGGCGGTACCTCCGCCATGGGGTCCGGCTTGGCGGGCGGCACGGCCGGCTCCGGCTTGCCGCAGCCCGCCAGCAGGGCAGCCAGCATCAACACCAGAACCAGAAGGCTGCCCCGGGGGATCGAGGGGATGGACATATTGCCTCTCGCAACAAAAAGGAACATAAGGCAGCAGGCGTGAGTTCGCCGTCGCCGGTGATCTTAATAAGAACACAGCAACAGCGATCACCAGGCACTTAGGGGCAGGCACCAATGCAATCGCCCCGGCAACCCTTTCGGACTACCGGGGCGATTGCGTCAGAACCGGCAAAGGCCGGCTTGTGCAAGCTTACTGGGCGCTGGTCTTCACGAGCTCTGCAGCCGCCTGGGGGGCTGCGCCGGCTTTTTCAGCGCGGGGAGCGGCCAGGTTTTGCTGGGCGGTCACGCCATTGAAGCTGGAAGTGGCGTCGGTCTTCTGGGCCTGCAGCACTTCGCTTTTGACTTCAGCGCGAGTCTTGGTGGCGGGTGCCTGCATCTGGTCCAGCAGGAAGGCGTTCAGGGGCTGGGCGGAAGCAGCGACGGAAGTCAGGGCGGCAACAGCAACAACAGCGGCGGCAACAAAGTTCGATTTCATGATGAATATCCTCTCAAAAGTTAAGTGACGTTCCGGGCATGGCGGGCTCATCTCCCCGTCTGTCCAGCCTCGGTGAGTCGCCTTGTAAGTGGCTTCGGCTCATCGATGTATGAACTGTATTCCTGTTAAATCAAACAAAAAATACCAATTCCAACAATACATTGCTGTTAAATTAGCAACAATAAAGGTGCTATATAAGGGTTAACCCATGGACAGGCTTCAATCAATGCGGGTGTTCCAGCAAGTCGTGGATGACGGCAGTTTTGCCGCTGCGGCGCGCAAATTTGATATTTCGTCCGCCGTCGTGACCCGCCTGGTCGGCGACCTGGAAGACCATCTGGGCGTGCGCCTGCTGCAGCGCACCACGCGCCGCCTGGCGCTGACCGATGCCGGCGAAACCTATTTGGCCCGCGTGCGGCACATCCTGAGCGACATCGACGAAGCCCATGCCGCCGCCCAGGCCCATGCGCAGGAGATGTCCGGCACCATACGCATCATGACGCCGCCGGTGTTCGCCGTGCATGTGCTGGCGCCGCTGGTGGCCGAGTTCGGCCGGCGCTACCCCAAGGTGGTGCTCGACATCCATGTGGACTCGCCGCTGGTGCCGCCGGTCGAGGACTACGACCTCACGCTGCTGGGCGCCGGCGACGCCTTTGACGCCAACATCATCGCGCGGCCCATCGCCTCATCGGACGGTGTGCTCTGCGCCTCGCCCGACTACCTGCGCCGCAACGGCACGCCGGCGCGGCCCGAAGACCTGCCGCAGTACCACAACCTGCGCGTCAAGCAGGCCGCCAATCGCCACCGCATCTGGCGCCTGACCAACCCCGACGAAGGCAAACGCGTCATCGAAGTGCAGATAGAACCCAGCATGCTGGTCAACCACAGCGACACGCTGATACGCGCCTGCGTGGACGGCGCCGGCATCATGAGCCAGTCCATAGACCTGGTGGCCAACCACCTCAACAGCGGCGCGCTGCGGCGCATCCTCGCGCCCTGGATCACCGGCACCAACACCTTGTACGCGGCGCTGCCCAGCCGCAAATTCATTCCGGTGCGCACCAGCGTGTTCCTCGAATTCATGACCGAATACACGCGCAGGGTGATCAAAAGAATGGACACGCGGCAGGAGTGAGTGCCGCGCGTTCAACGCGCGGCATCGACGCCATTTGATTTCGCCATGCGCAACAACGGGCGCATGCGCTTCTTGACGCAAAGCTTTCAAAAAACTTTCGCCCCAAAAGTTCCGTGAATTCGCGCCTTCATTGTTCCGATTTCGGCAATGGAATGTTCTGCAAACACGCACTTGTCTATGGCCCTTGCGGAACAAGCTGGGATGCATCGGTGAGCCACATTCATAACGCGACTCAGCGAGGAAGGCCCCTCGGGCACGCAGCCCGTCCGACCGGATATTTCAAAAACTGTTCTAAAGGAAATTCATCATGAAATCGAATCTCGTCTCCGCCTCCGTTCTTGCCGTCTCCGCACTGGCCTTCTTCGGCTCGGCCAGCAGCTTCGCCGAAGGCCGCGACCCCTTCCCGCAAGACCAGGTGAAGTCGGTCAGCACCAAGACCCGCGCCGAAGTCAAAGCCGAGCTGGCACAAGCCCAGCGCGAAGGCTATTCCGCGAACATCGGCCGGACTTACCAGGACGTCTACACGGCACCCGCCAGCAACAAGACCCGCGCTGAAGTCAAAGCCGAGATCGGCACCACCGTGTCGGCTTCCGCCTTTGACCGCGACTTCCCTGTCGTTCAATAAGCGCATTCCGCGCTGTTGAGCGCCGATGACGGCTGCGACAACAGCCGCCACCGGTAGCTTTCAGTCCCAACACAAGGCATCCTGCTGCGCATGAGCGCAACGGGATGCCTTGCCGTGCGCACGCCATCAAAGGCCTTGCGCGCCGTATAGCGGTGCGACACCGGCGTACAGCGCGGCAAAACGCGCCCCGCGCTCCTTCCATCGCTCTCGTTCGACGGGCCGGGGCGTGCAGCTGTCCAGCGCCGCGGGCGCCTTCAGCACATCCTGCGCGTGCGCCCTGTCCACACACAGCCAGGCAAGCCTGGCGGCACCCAGTGCAGGCCCCACGGCGGAGTCCTCGCGCCGGACCACCTCCAGCCCCGTGGCGTCGGCCAGCATCTGGGCCCAGTAAGCGCTGCGCGAGCCGCCGCCTATCAGGCTGACCTGCGTTAGCCCGGCCCCGGTGGCCTGCAAGGCGGCGATGCCCTGGGCCAGCCCATGGCACACGCCTTCCAGCGTGGCGTTGACCAGGTCGGCGCGTGCGGTGCCCGCATTCAGGCCAAAAAAAACAGCCTCGGCCTGGGGGTTGTTGTGCGGCGTGCGCTCCCCGTTCAAGTAAGGCAGGAACAGCGGCGTGGACGGCCGCAGGCCGCGCGCCTCGGCCTCGGCCAGTAGCCGCCCGATGTCGGGCTCGCCGAGCAGCGAGGCGGTGAAATCCAGGCAGGAAGCCGCCGACAGCATGACCGACATCAGGTGCCAGGTGCGCGGCAAGGCATGGCAAAAGCTGTGCACCGCCTGCCCGGGATTGGAGACGAATTCGCGCGTGGCGACGAAGACCACGCCCGAAGTGCCCAGCGACAGCATCGCGTCGCCCGGTCGGTAAACGCCGGCGCCCAGCGCGCCGGCGGCGTTGTCGCTCGCGCCGGCTGCCACCGGGATGCTGCGCAAGCCCCAGTGCCGCGCGAGGTCCGCGCGCAGCATGCCCGTAGGCTCCGGCCCCTCGTGCAGGGCCGGCATGTGCGCGCGCGACAAGTTGCAGGCGGCCAGCAGCTCGTCGCTCCAGCCGCGCCCGGCCACGTCCAGCCACAGCGTGCCCGCGGCGTCCGACATGTCGGTGGCGAACTCGCCGGTCATGCGCCAGCGCAGCCAGTCCTTGGGCAGCAGCACCTGCCGCACACGCTCAAACACTTGCGGCTCATGGCGCGCCACCCACAGGAGCTTGGGGGCCGTGAAACCGGGCATCATCATGTTGCCGGTGATCTCGCGCGAGCGCGGCACCTGGCGCTCGAGCAGGGCGCATTCCTCGGCGCTGCGGCCGTCGTTCCACAGGATGGCGGGCCGCAGGGTTTGGCCTTGCGCATCGAGCAAGGTCGCACCGTGCATCTGGCCGGTCAGGCCGATGCCCGCCACGTCGCCTGGGCTGCGGCCCGCCGCCGCCAGCCCGGCCAGCGCCTGGCGCACGGCCTCATCGCAGGCACGCCACCAGTCCCGCGGGTCCTGCTCGCGCCACAGGGAGTGCGGCTGCTCGACCGCCAGCGGCGCGCTGCCGCTGGCCAGGACCTGGTGCCCGCGGTCCAGGACCACGGCTTTGACGCCGGAGGTGCCGAGATCGATGCCGAGGAACATGCGTCAGCGCATCGGCGTCCACTTGGCCTGGCTACCGGCGGACTCCACCACCTTCTCGATGAAGCGCACGCCGCGCGCGCCGTCGGCCAGGCGCGGGTAGTCGGCCTCCAGCGGATCGGGCGCCCGTCCCGCCTGCACCGCCCGGATGTGCGCGGCGACGCCGAGGTACACATTGGCGAAGGCCTCGAGAAAGGCTTCGGGATGGCCCGTGGGCAGCCGCGTGGCGCGGCGCGCGGCCTCGCCCAGCCAGGGCGAGCCGCGGGTCAGCACGCGCGCAGGGCCGTCGATGGGCTGGTGCACCAGGCGATTCGGCTCCTCCTGGTGCCACACCAGCGTGCCCTGGCTGCCGAACACCCGCAGGCGCAGGTCGTTCTCGCAGCCGACCTCGATCTGCGACGCGATGAGCACACCCCTGGCCCCATTGGTAAAGCGCAGCAGCACATTGCCGTCGTCGTCCAGGCGGCGGCCCGGCACAAAGGTGGTCAGGTCCGCGCAGATGCTGTCCAGCTCCAGGCCGGTCACCGTGGCCACCAGGTTTTCGGCGTGCGAGCCGATGTCGCCCATGGCGCCGGCCAGGCCGCTGCGCGCGGGATCGGTGCGCCAGCCGGCCTGCTTCTGGCCAGTGGCCTCCAGATTGGTGGCGAGCCAGCCCTGGTTGTATTCGACGATGACCTTGCGCAGCTCACCGATCAGGCCCTTGGCCACCAGCTCGCGGGCTTCGCGCACCATGGGGTAGCCCGTGTAGTTGTAGGTCACCCCGAACACGCAGCCGCTGCGCTGCGCGGCCCGCTCCAGCGCCTGGGCCTCTTCGCTGCTGTGCACCAGCGGCTTGTCGCAGACCACGTGGATGCCCGCCTCGGCGAAGGCCTGGGCCACCGGGAAGTGCACATGGTTGGGCGTGACGATGGACACAAAATCTATGCGCTCGTGCACCGGCCGCTTGAGCTCATCGGCCAGCAGGTCCTGCCAGCGCCCGTGGTTGCGCGCGTCGGCCAGCCCCAGCTCGGCGCCGGAAGCGCGCGCGCGCTGCGGGTCGGACGACAGCGCGCCGGCCACCAGCTCCGTCTGGCCGTCCAGCGCCATCGCCTTGCGGTGCACGGCACCTATGAAGGCGCCCTGCCCGCCGCCCACCATGGCGTAACGCAGCTTGCCCGTCATGACCCGGCCATCCCGCCCTGTTTGGCCTTGTCGAAGACGGCGTCGAAAGCGCCCGCCGCCGGCTTGAAGTCCAGCCGCTTGCAATAGGCCGCGCTCTCGGTGGCGCCGTGCACGCGGTCCATGCGGCTGTCCTCCCACTCCACGCTGAGCGGCCCGGCGTACGCGATGTCGTTGAGCGCGACGATGATGGACTCGAAGTCGATCATGCCGCGGCCCACGCTGCGGAAGTCCCAGTAGCGGCGCGCGTCGCCGAAGCTGGTGTGGCCGCCGAACACGCCGGCCGTCCCGTCGCCCTTGCCCCACCAGACGTCCTTCATGTGCACGTTGTAGATGCGGTCGCTGAAGGTGCGCAGGAACTTCACGTAGTCCACACCCTGGTAGCCCAGGTGGCTGGGGTCGAAATTAAAGCCGAAGCGCCTGTGCCCCGCCACCGCCTCGACGGCGCGCTGCGCCGACGCCGTGTCGAAAGCGATCTCGGTGGGGTGCACCTCCAGGGCGAAGTTCACGCCGCAGGATTCGAAGACGTCCAGGATGGGTTTCCAGCGCTGCGCGAAATCCGCGAAGCCCTTGTCCCAGTACGCCTGCGGCGTCGGCGGGAAGGCGTACAGCGAATGCCAGATCGAGGAACCCGTGAAGCCGGTGACCGCCTTCACGCCCAGCTTGGCGGCGGCGCGCGCCGTGTCCTGCATCTCGCGCGCGGCGCGCTGGCGCACGCCCTCGGGATCGCCGTCGCCCCACACATGCGCGGGCAGGATGGACTGGTGGCGCTCGTCGATCAGGTCGCACACGGCCTGGCCCACGAGGTGGCTGCCGATCGCGAAGCAACGCAGGCCGTGCTTTTCCAGCAGGTTGCGCTTGTCCTGCAGGTAGCGGTCGCTGCCCAGCGCTTCCTGCACGTTGAAATGGTCGCCCCAGCAGGCAAGCTCGAGCCCGTCGTAGCCCATGCCACGCGCCAGGGGTGCGAGTTCGACCAGCGGCAGGTCGGCCCACTGTCCGGTAAAAAGTGTGACGGGTCTGGCCATGATTGCCTCAGAACGGGGAGTCGGGGAAATAGTACTGTTTGGCATTGTCCTTGGTCACCAGCACCGAGGGGATGATGGTGGAGGCCGGCAGCTTCTCGCCCTTGACGCGCGCGGCCGCGGTGAGTTTCATCGCGTCGGCGATCATGGCGGGCGAGTAGGTCACGTCGGCCGTAACCATCTTGTCGCCGTCCATCACCTTCTTGATGTAGTCCTTGGAGCCGGCGCCGCCCAGCACCATCTTGATGTCGCCGCGCTTGGCCTGGTCTATCGCCTTCTGCACGCCCACCGCCATGTCGTCGTCCGAGGCCCACACGGCGTCGATCTGCTTGAAGCGCGTGAGGTAGTCCTGCATCACCTTGAAGGCGTCGTCGCGGTTCCAGTTGCCGTGTTTGGCATCCAGCACCTTGATGTCGGGGTGGCTCTTCATCACCGCCATGAAGGCGTCGACGCGCTGGTTGTCGATGACCGTGGGGATGCCGCGCAGCACGACGACGTTGCCCTTGCCGCCCATGGCCTTGGCCATGTACTCGCCCGACACCTTGCCGAAGCCGGGGTTGTCGCCCGCCACGTAGGCGTCCTGCGCGCCGGCGTCGGTCAGGCCCCGGTCCACCACGGTGACGTACACGCCCTTGCCCTTGACCTGCGCGACGGGCTGCGTGAGCGGCGCGGATTCGAAGGGAAGGATCACCAGCGTGTCGATCTTGTTGGCCGTCTGCAGGTCCTGCACCTGGTTGGCCTGTTCGGCGGCCGAGCCGGCCGTCTTGACGGTGACCTTCAGGCCGGGGTACTGCTTTTCCAGTTCCGTCTTGGTGCGGTTGGCCCAGTACACCACCCCGCCCGTCCAGCCGTGGGTGGCGGCGGGGATGGACACGCCGATGTGCGGCTTGTTCTGCGCCAGCGCCGCCGGCGCGGCGCCGAGCAAGGCCAGGACGGCGGCGCCTGCCGCCAGCAATTGGGTGATCGGTTTCATGGTTTGTCTCCTCTTTGGGTTGGCTGAAAGATTGGCTGAAAAAACGGCAACTCCGCCGGTGAACTCCATCATTTACGCCCGCGCTGGAAGAACGCCACCGCGATGATCACAAAGCCCTGCACCGCGGCGTTCAGGTACACGCTGATGATGCTGGTGAGGTTCAGGATGTTGCTGATCACCGAAAGCAGCACCGCGCCAATGACGGTGCCGGTGATGCTGCCGGCGCCGCCCTTGAGCGCCGTGCCGCCGACGATCACGGCCGCGATCGCCTCGAGCTCCCAGAGCAGGCCGGTGGACGGCGAGGCCGAGCCCAGGCGCGGCACGTAGAGCACGGTGGCGATGCCCACACAAACGCCCAGCAGCACATAGGTCAGCACCTTGACGCGGTCGACCTCCACGGCCGCATAGCGGGCCACCTGCTCGTTGGAGCCTATGGCCTGCACGTAGCGGCCGTAGGCCGTGCGGTTCAGGATCAGGCCGCCCAGCAGCGCAACCACGACAAAGACCCACACCGGCACCGGCACACCCAGCCAGCTGCCGTAGTACACCGGGCCGTAGGCGGTTGCCAGTGAGCCGTCCAGCGTGATCGCGCCGCCGTTGGAGAAGTAGGTGAGGTAGGCGCGGAAAATGCCCAGCGTCCCCAGGGTCACGATAAAAGGTTCTATGCGACCCTTGCTGATCAGCAGGCCGTGGGCCAGGCCGAAGAGCGCGCCCAGGCCGACGGCGCAGGCCATGCCGGCCAGGATGGCGGCCAGCGGCGGCCAGCCGGCGCCCGCGGCGGCGTTCATCAGCAGGATCATGGCGCCCGCGATCAGCGCCGCCATGGACCCCACCGACAGGTCTATGCCGCCGGAGATGATCACAAAACACATGCCCACGGCAATGATGCCGATGAACGCCGTTCGGGTCAGCACGTTCATGGCGTTGTCCAGGCTGGCGAAGTTCTCGTTCAGCATGGCGCCCAGCAGGCACACCAGCACCAGGCCCGCCAGCGGGCCGCCGCCGCGCAGGCCGTCCCAGCGGCGCGCCATCATGGGCGCTGGCGATACACCAGCCATGGGTTTAGTGGGTTCCAGTTGCATGGGCGATCAGCAGTTCTTCGGTGAGCTGGTCCTGCGGCAGCTCGGCGGCCATCCGGCCCTGGCGCATGACGATGACGCGGTGGCACAGGCCTATGAGCTCGAGCAGCTCGGACGAGACGATGACGACGGCGCGGCCCTCGTCGGCCAGGCGCCGGATCAGGAAATAAATGTCGCGCTTGGCCCCCACGTCCACGCCGCGCGTGGGCTCGTCGAGCACCACGACTTGCGGCTGCGGCTGCAGCACGCGGGCCAGCGCCAGCTTCTGCTGGTTGCCGCCGGACAGCGCCGATGCCGGCACGCCGGCCGCCGCGCGTATGCCGAAGGCTTCGCTCGCCTGCTTCAGGGCCGCGCGCTCCGCCGCGGGATCCAGCCAGGGCTGGGCGTAGCGCTCCAGGGCCATCAGCGTGAGGTTCTCCGGCACGCCCATGCGCAGGTGCAGGCCGCGGCCCTTGCGGTCCTCGCTGAGATAGGTCAGCCCCAGGCGCGCGGCCGAGCGCGGGCTGCGCCGCGTCCAAGGCCGGCCCGCGACGTCCACCGCCGCGCAGCTCGCGGGGCGCAAGCCCAGCAGGCCTTCAAACAATTCAGTCCGCCCGGCGCCGACCAGCCCGGCAAAACCCAGGATCTCGCCGGCGCGTACCTGGAAACTCACGTCCCGCGCCCAGCCGGGCACCTGCAGGTTCTGGACCTTGAGCAGCGCCTGCGCGCCGTCCGGCACGGGCTGCCGCGGCGGAAACAGGTCGCTGAGCTCGCGGCCCACCATGAGGCTGGCCATCTGCTGGCGGGTCACGCTGCCCGTGGGCCGGTGCGCCACCAGCCGGCCGTCGCGCATGACCAGCACTTCGTCGGTGATGCGCTCGACCTCGTCCAGCTTGTGCGAAATGTAGAGCACCGTGGCACCCTGGCTACGCAATTGCGCGATCAGGGCGAACAGCCGCTCGGTTTCCGACGGTGTCAGCGTGGCGGTGGGTTCGTCCATCACCAGCACGCGGGCATTGCGGCTCAGGGCCTTGGCGATCTCCACCAGCTGCTTCTCGGCCACGATCAGGTCGCGCACGCGCCGGCCGGGGTCGCAGGCCAGGCCCACCGAGCGCATGGCCGCCTCGGCGCGGCGCGCCATCGCCCGCTCGTCCAGCAAGCCGTGGCGCGTCAGTTCGTGCCCGAGGAAAATGTTCTGCGCGATGCTCAGGTCGTCGGCGAGGTTGAACTCCTGGTGGATCATCACGATGCCTTCGGCCTCGGCGTCGCGCGGCCCCCTGAAGCTCACGGCCTGCCCGCCTATCTCCACCGAGCCCTCGCTGGCCGGCTCATAGCCGGCCAGTATCTTCATGAGCGTGGACTTGCCGGCGCCGTTCTCGCCCAGCACGCCGTACACGCGACCGGGCGCGAAAGCGAAGCTCACGCCATGCAGCACCTGCACGGGCCCGAAGCGCTTTGTCACCTGCTGGAAGCCGACGTCCGGGTTCATGGTGCACTCAGGCGACGGGGTCGAAGATCGCCGCGTTCACGCGGTTTTCCAGCCACTCCTGCCGCCCGCTCACCGGCCGGGGCCGCAGGTCCTGCACAAAGGCGTATTCCGCCACCTCGCTGAGCTTCATGTCCCCGCCCAGGATGCCGCGGCCCAGGTCACCGTCCCAGCGGGCGTAGCGCTCGGTGCGAAAGCGCTCGAGCTCACCGGCCTCCACGAGCCGCGCGGCGCTCTTGAGTGCCAGGGCCAGCGCGTCGATGGCGCCGGCGTGCCCGTGCAGGATGTCCACGGGGTCCATGCTCTGGCGGCGCACCTTGGCGTCGAAGTTGAAGCCGCCGCTGCCGACCCCGCCCGCGCGCAGGATCTCGTACATCGCCAGCGTGAGGTCTTCCACGCTGTTGGGGAACTGGTCGGTGTCCCAGCCGTTTTGCGGGTCGCCCCGGTTGGCGTCTATGCTGCCGAAGATGCCCAGCGCGGCGGCCGTGGCGATCTCGTGCTGGAAGCTGTGCCCCGCCAGCGTGGCGTGGTTGGCCTCGATGTTCAGCTTGATCTCGCGCTCCAGGCCGAAGTCCTTGAGGAAACCATAGACCGTGGCACTGTCGTAGTCGTACTGGTGCTTGGTGGGCTCCAGCGGCTTGGGCTCTATCAGCAGCTGGCCGGCGAAGCCTATCTTGTGCTTGTGCTCCACCACCATCTGCATGAAGCGGCCGAGCTGGCGCCGCTCGCGGCGCAAGTCGGTGTTGAGCAGCGTGTCGTAGCCTTCGCGTCCGCCCCACATCACGTAGTTCGCGCCGCCCAGGCGATGCGTCGCATTGAGCGCGCTGAAGACCTGCGTCGCGGCGTAGGCGAAGACTTCGGGGTCGGGGTTGCTCGCGGCGCCGGCAGCGTAGCGCGGATGGCTGAACAGGTTGGCCGTGCCCCACAGCAGCGCGATCCCCGTTTCCTGCTGCTTTTGCGCTAGCACGTCCACCATGGCCGAAAGGTTGCTGCGGTAGTCCGCCAGGCTTGCGCCCTCGGGCGCCACGTCGGTGTCGTGAAAGGTGTAAAAGGGCACGCCCAGCCGCGAGATCAGGCCGAAGGCGGCGTCGGCCTTGCGGCGCGCCAGCGTCAGCTCGTCACCCGGAACATGCCAGGGCCGCGCGAAGGTCGGCTGCCCGAACACATCGTTGCCGGGCCACACAAAGGTATGCCAGTAACAAACGGCCAGCCGCAGGTGCTGCTCCAGCGTCTTGCCCAGCACGCGCTCCTTGGCGTCGTAATGACGGTAGGCCAGCGGATTCGTCGACTGCGGGCCCTCGTAACGGACCTGGGGAAGGGATTCAAAGGAAGTCATGTCTGCGCCGGAACAATCAAAATGGCGATGCTAGTCCTGGTGCCGCCGCGCAAGTTTGCGAATTTGGCGAGCGCTGCTTGTGAAATTTCTTTCTGCATTGCAGCAATTGACGGGATATGCATGATCACCGCCGGCATGGCCATCCCCTCAGCCGGCTCGCGGCGCGGAAACGCTCGCACCGGAGGTCGCCAGGTAGCAGGCATACAGCGAAGTCGTCGCCGTGATGAACAGCCGGTTGCCGCGCGGGCCACCGAACTCGAGGTTGGCCACCGGCTCCGGGATGAGGATCTTGCCCAGCAGCTCGCCCTGCGGCGTGAAGCAATGGACGCCGTCGCCGGCGCTGGTCCAGACATTGCCGAGAACGTCCACGCGCAACCCGTCCGGGATGCCGGTGTCCACCGTCGCGAACACCTCGCCACCCCGCAGCCTGCCCTCATCCACCTCGAACGAACGGATGTGGCGCGGTCCCTGGGGGTCGTGCGAGGCGCCCGAATCCGCGATGTAGAGCCGCCGCCCATCGGGCGAAAAGGCCAGCCCGTTCGGCTGGACGAAGTCGGTCACGGCCGCCTCCACGCGGCCGCTGGCGGGATCGACGCGGAACACGTAGCGGCCGCCGTACTCAGGCTCCGCCGCATAACCCTCGTAATCCGAGAGGATGCCGTAGGACGGGTCGGAGAACCACAAGGCCCCATCGGGCCCCAGCACCAGGTCGTTGGGTGAGTTGAGTTTTTTTCCCTGGAACGAGGAGGCGAGCACCGTGCGGCGCCCGTCGTGCCCGGTGCGGCTCACGCAGCGCGTGCCGTGCTCGCAGCTGAGCAGGCGGCCCTGGCCGTCACGCGTGTTGCCGTTGGCGAAATCGGAGGGCTTGCGGAATTCCAGCACGCATCCGGGCCCGGCACCGTCGGGCACCCAGCGCAGGATGCGGTTGTTGGGGATGTCGCTGAACAGCAGGAAATCGCCCGCGGGGAAATACACCGGCCCTTCGGCCCAGCGTGCGCCGCTATAGAGCTTCTCCACAAACGCGTTGGGAGGCACCAGGCCGCGAAAGCGGACGTCATGCAGGCGGAAATCACTGCGGATGCCATAGTGTTCACCCATGCTCACCTCCCTTCATCTCACTTTGGCCGATCTTCCGTACAGCAGCAGCATGGCCAGTATCAGCGCCCCGTAGATGATCTGGCGGCCCGCCTCGGGCATCTGCAAAACCGCCAGCATGCTTTGCAACAGCACGATGAACACGACGCCGGCGACCGTGCCCAGGTAGCTGCCGCGCCCGCCCAGGATGTTGGTGCCGCCCAGCACCACGGCCGCAATCGCCGGCAGCAGGTAGGGGTCGCCCATGGCCTGGTAGGCGTTGCCGGAATACCCGGCCAGCATCACCCCGGCGAACGCCGCCAGCATGCCGCAAGCGACAAAACAGGCGACCGTCATCGTGGCGGTGCGCACGCCGCTGAGGTAGGCGGCGCGCTCACTGTTGCCGATCACGTAGACATAACGGCCGGCTACGGTGCGCGTGAGCAGCAGGTACACCAGCAGCGAAACGGCCGCCCAGGCCAGCACCGCGTTGGGCAGGCCCAGGGTCCTGCCCACGGCCAGCTCGCGCATCAGCGCGGTGGCGGCGTCCTGGGGCGCATGGCCGCCGGTGTACAGCACCATCAGCCCCTGGAGCACGGCGTTGGCGCCCAGCGTGAAGATCATCGAGGGGATGCGCAGCAGCGCGACGCCCAGGCCGTTGGCCAGCCCCACCAGCGCGCCGCAAAGCAGGCCGGCCGGAATGGCCCAGCCGGCCCCATAGGCCGCGCCCGCGGCGGCGGCCATCATGGCGCCGGTGGTGATGGTCCAGGGCACCGACAGGTCGATGTGGCCCAGCAGGATGACGGCCATCAGCCCCGCCGCGGCCAGCCCGAGGAAAGCGGCGATCTGCAGCTGCTGCAGCAGGTAGGCGGGCATCAGGAAGTTGCGGTTCACGGCGCTGCCGGCCAGCAGCAGCAACAGACAGCACAGCCCCACCACGGCGGGCGGGTTCAGCAGCAGGCGCTGCACGGGGCTCTTCGTCTTCGCGGCTGCGGACGAAGGCTGCGCGGCGACCAGTTCGGTGGCACCCATCAGAACAGCTCCAGGCGGTTTCGCACGCGCAGCACGCGCGCCGCGCCCATGCACACGGCGGCCAGCAGGATCAGGCCCTCAAAAAGGGGCTGCCAGAGCGCCGGCGCGTTGAAGACGAACAGCAGGTCGCCTATGGTGCGCAACACAAAGGCACCCAGGATGGAGCCGACCATCCCGCCGGTACCGCCGTACAGCGATGTGCCGCCTATCACGACCGCCGCGATCGAATTGAGGGTGTACAGGCCGGCCTGCGGGCCGCTGGCTTCGCCCGACAGCGCGATCAGGGACAGCAGCAACCCGGCCACACCCGAAAGCAGGCCGGCGACGGTATAGGCCAGGAACTTGGCGCGCTCCGACGGCACGCCGGAGAGGTAGGCCGCCTGCTCCGAGGACCCGACCGCATAACAGGCGCGGCCCGTCACCGTGCGCTTCAAAGGCATCCATCCCAGCACGACGAGCGCGGCCAGCAGCACCATGGTGGTGGGGATCACGCCGAACAGCCGGCCGGTCAGCGCGTCCGACAGCCCCTCGCTGACCTCGCCGCCCGGCGCGGGCCGCAGCAGCAGGGCAAAGCCGAAATACACCGCGCCGGTGGCGAGCGTGACAATGATGGGCTGCAGGCGCCCGAACACCACGATGGCGCCGTTGAGGGCGCCCGCCGCCGCGCCACAGGCCAGCACCAGCACAATGCCCAGCGCCACCTGCCAGGGCGCCCCGTTCACGACCGTGGAGGCCAGGCAGCCGGTCAGCACCATGACCATGCCGACGGAGAGATCCAGCCCCCGGGTGATGACGGGCAGCGTCTGCGCCATGGCCACGATGGCCAGCAGCACCGCCTTGTTGGACGCGGTGGTCACAATGGCCGCGGAAATCGAGCGCGGGTGCTCCATCAGGAACAGCGTGAACATCACGACGAACACCGCCAGCGCGGCCAGCGGCCCGCCGTTGCGCCGCAATGCCATGCGCCATTCGCCGCGCCGGTTCATACGGTGGCGGCCTCCCGGCCGCCGGAAGAAACGTTGAGCGAGGACGCCACGATGGCGTGTTCGCTGATATCGCCGCCGGCCAGCGTGCGGGCGATCCGGCCCTCGTACATGATGAGCACGCGGTCGGCCAGGCCTATGAGCTCCTCATAGTCGGTGGAATACAGCAGCACGGCCACGCCCTGAGCGGCCAGCTCGCGCAGCAGCGCATACAGCTCCTGTTTGGTGGCCACGTCGATGCCGCGGGTCGGGTCGTTGAGCAGCAGCACGCGCGGCTGGGTCATCAGCCATTTGGCGATCACCACCTTTTGCTGGTTGCCGCCCGACAAGGTCTGCACCGGGTCTTGCGCATCGCCTATCTTGATGCGCAACTGCTCTACCATGCGCGCCACGGCGGAGGACTCCGCCGCCGCACTGAGGATGCCCAGATGCGCCAGCGCCGGCAGATTGGCCAGGCTCATGTTCTCGCGGATGCTCATGGGCAGGATCAGCCCCTCGGTCTTGCGGTCCTCGGGGATCAGCGCGATGCCCAGTTCCGGGTCCTTGCACACATGCGGCGCCAGGTCGCGGCGCAGCTGGCCGAATACCTGCACCTGGCCCTGCACGCCCTTGAGCACGCCGAACAGCGCCAGCAGCAACTCCCGCTGCCCCTGCCCGTCCAGCCCTCCCAGCCCGACGATCTCTCCGGCCTTGATCTCCAGCGAGATGTCGTGCAGCGCGGGGGGCCAGCCCAGACCCTGCACGCTGATGGCGGGCTGGGCCCAGGGCGCGGGACCGGCTTTCGGCGGGTAGGTCTTGGCGACGTCGCGGCCTATCATCAGCTGCACCACCTGCGCATCGGAGCGGCTGCCGCCGGCGAAGCTGTCCACGCGCCTGCCGCTGCGAAACACCGAGCAGGTGTCGGCCAGCGCCTTGACCTCGTGCATGCGGTGCGAGATGAACAGGATGCCCACGCCGCGCGCGCGCAGCTGGAACAGCAGCGTGTAAAGCCGTTCCACGTCCTCGCTGCTCAGGGCGGAGGTCGCCTCGTCCAGGATCAGCAGGCGCGGCTGCAGGCTCAGCGCCTTGGCGATCTCGATCAGCTGGCGGCGTGAAAGCGGCAGGTCCCGCACGCGCTCCCCGGGATGGATGTCGCCGCATCCCAGCATGGCCAGCAGGGTGGCGGCCTGCGCCCGCTGCGCCTTCGCGTCGATCAGCCCGCGCCGGCGCGGCGGCCGCGACAGGAAGATGTTCTCGGCCACCGAGAGGTCCGGCACCAGGGACAGCTCCTGGAACACGCAGGCGATCCCATGGTCGCGGGCGACGTTGGGCGAAGCCAGGCGCAGCTCCACGCCTTCCATCAGGATGCGGCCGGCGTCGGGCTGCACCACCCCTGCGATGACCTTGATCAGGGTGGATTTGCCCGCGCCGTTTTCCCCCAGCACGGCGTGGATCTCGCCGGCATGGCAGGTGAGGTCCGCGCCGTCCAGCGCGCGCACGCCCGCGTAGCGCTTGGAGATGTCCTGGAGCTGCAGCAAGGTCTGGGGCACGGTGCCTTCCTTCAGGTCCTTCAGGTGTTCCCCTCGCTCTGCTTCATGATGTCCGGCGCCGTGATGTTGATGTTGCACGGCGGGAACTCATTGGCCACGTAAAACGTGTCCGGCAAATCGGGATAGAAGTTCTTGCCCGGCGCCATCTGCGCGTATTCCACATAAGGGATGGGCACCGAGATGTACTGGGGCAGCTTCTGCCCTTGCAGCGCGGCGATGGCCGCCTTCAGCGCCACGGCGACCAGGCCGGGGGACTGCGCGGCCGAAGCACCCTTGAGCCCGTCCTTGTGGTGCGCATAGACCATCTTGCGAAAACCGTTCTCTCCCTCGGCGCCTATCGGCACAAAGGGATGCTTGGCCTCGATGAGCGCGCGGACCGTGCCGTTGGAGCCGGCCTGGGTGTAAATGCCGTTGAACCGGCCGTGCACGGCGATGGCGTCCGCCGCCACCTTCTGGGAGGTGCCGTCGTCCCAGTTGCCGACCACCTCGACGATCTGCACGCCCTTGTGCTTTTCCATGATCTCGCGAAAGCCCAGGTGCCGGTCGCGGTCGACCGAGTTGCCCGGCAGCCCGCGGATTTCCAGCACCTTGCCGCTGGTGACGCCGTTCTTCTCCAGCCAGCGCCCCATGAGGCGGCCCATCTCGAACTGGTCTTCGTTGACCTGGATGACCTCGTCGGTGTCCAGCACGTTGTCGAAGGGGATCAGGACCACACCCGCATCCTTGGCGCGCTTGATCACCGGCTTGAAGGAGGTGGGCGACACCGCGATGGTGAGGATGGCGTCAAAGCCCGCATTGATGAAGTTGTCGATGGCGCCCAGCTGCGCGGCGACATCGGTGCCGGTGGAGACCACCTTCAGCTCCTTGATGTGGGGCTTGATGTCGGGCGTCGCCGCGTAGGCCTTGAGCGACTTGATCATCTGGATGCGCCAGCTGTTTCCCGCATAGCCGTTGGCCAGGGCGATGCGGTAGGGGCCTTTCTTGGCCGGGTACTGGATGGTCTTGGTGCTGGCGGAAAAGGGCTTGAAGCAGCCCGGCTCATAGGTCTGCGCCGCCGCGCGCCCCGCAATACCAGCCAGTGCTGCGCCGGCGCTTGCGGCAAGGAGGTCTCGTCTTGTATGCATTGCTGTCTCCTGATCTTTTTTTGCCGGCCTGGCGGCATGCGCGCGATCGCGAAACCGCGCGGGTTGCTCGTAATGGGCCGCGACTTCCAGGCCAGTCGCTTTCCTGTCACCCCACGAATGCAAAACCGTTTCGCTAGTATTTGCGGTTGGGGAATTCCTTGGCCGCAACTTCGGCTGGAAATACACCTTCGATCGTCTTGATCCAGCGCGGCAGGGGCTGGCCGGCGGCGGCCTTGGCCGCGGCCTCCATCAGTTGCGGGCCCAGCAGCGGGTTGCACTCCACGCTCACATTCATCTTGCCGGCGATCATGGCTTCGAAGGCCCCCTTGACGGCGTCGACGCCGATGACAAGGATGTCCTTGCCGGGCTTGAGGCCCGCCTCCTCGATCGCCTGGATCGCGCCTATGGCCATGTCATCGTTGTGCGCGTAGAGCACATGGATTTTTTTGCCCTCGGCCTTGAGGAAGGCTTCCATCACCTCCTTGCCCTTGGCGCGCGTGAAATCGCCGGTCTGGGAGCGGATGACCTTGTAGCGCGCATTCCCCTTGAGGACTTCGTCAAATCCCTTTTTGCGGTCTATGGCCGGGTCCGAGCCGACCGTTCCCTGCAGCTCGACGATGTTCACCGTCCCCGTGCCGTTCTTGGTGTTATCCAGAAGCCACTGCGCCGCGCGGCGGCCTTCCTCGACGAAATCGGAGCCTATGAAGGTGGTCCAGGTGGACGGATCCTTCACCACCACGTTGCGGCTTTCCAGGATCACGGGAATCTTCGCGGCCTTGGCTTCCTTGAGCACCGTGTCCCAGCCTGTGGTGACCAGCGGCGCGAGGATGATGACGTCCACCTTCTGGCTGATGAAGGAGCGGATCGCCTTGATCTGGTTCTCCTGCTTTTGCTGCGCGTCGGAAAACTTCAGTTCATGGCCGGCCGCTTTGGCCGCGGCCTTGACCGACTCGGTGTTGGCGGTCCGCCATTCGCTTTCGGCACCCGTCTGGGCAAACCCGATCACCAGCTTCTTGCCGGCGGCTTGGGCATGGGCAAACGGGCTCCATGCCGCCGCCAGGCCGGCGCCGGCCAGAATTGCCGTGAAAGTACGTCGCTGAAGCTGTCTCATGTCCTGTCTCCTCAAGTTGGTTTTTTGAATCGCGCCGCCACTCCTTGCTTTCAGCTTCTCCCGGTGCGGCGGCGGGAGCAGCGGTGTTGCTATCCGGGATACCAGACAACGCGGGGCTCATCGGCGAGGCGCCGGTAGGCCCACGCGGCCTCCACGAGCCGCGCCATGTCGTAGCGGGGCCGCCAGTCCAGAAGAAATTTCGCCTTGCTGTTGTCCAGCCATGTCGAGTGGTAAGGCGTGCGCAGGGGAACCAGCGGCACACCGCGCGTGCGCGCCAGGTAGTCGCCCAGCTCGCCGTAATCGACAGGTTCGTCCATGCAGACGTTCATGCGCTGGTGCCTGGCCCGCGGCGCATCGAGGGCCAGCAAAAGCGCCTCCACCAGGTCGTCCACATGCACGAAGTTGCGCTTGACCGGCTTGCCTTGCGGATCCAGCATGACCGGAACAGCCCCTGACGCGCTGTATTCGCGCGCCTTGTCCGCCCCCACCAGTTCATGCCAGCGCGGACCGCCGAAGACGTCCTCGCCAAAAGACAGGGCGTAACGGAAGTCGTCTTTTTCCATGATCCAGGGCGCGCGCAGGCAGCAGCTGTCAAGCCCGTACTGGATCTGGTATTGCTCCAGCATCACTTCCTCGAGCACCTTGGACAGGGCATAACACCCCGGGTAGGCGCTGTGCGGCTGGCTCTCGACGACGGGAACACCGTGCGGATAGTAAAAATGGCCTACCGCGGCATCACCTCCCACAAGCAGGAACTGCCGGAATGATTTGCTCACGCGGCATTCCTCGAGCAGCCAGAACATCCCCTTGACCGCCACGTCCATCACCTCGTCCGGTGTCTCCTTGCTGGTGGCAAGGTGCAGCACGTGCGTGGCGCCTTCCAGCGCGCGGCGGACGTCGGCGCGATGCTGGATGGAGCCTTGCACCGATTCGACGCGAGGATGCGGCGGCAAAGTCCGGTTGTGGCACAGCGCGCGAATTGCGAACCTGTCGTAGCGCGCATCGCCCTGCAGGCGGTCCATGAACGCGCGCCCGACCTTGCCGGTCGCGCCCGTCACCAGGATGAGATCGCGCGCCGCCGTAGCGTTCATGTCCAGCCACCGTCGACGACCAGGTCATGCGCGGTGATCATGCTGCTGTCATCCGACGCGAGGAAGAGCACGGCGCGCGCGAGGTCCGCGGGCGCAAGTTCGCCGGGCAGGCATTGCGCCTTAGCCAGTTCGACCTTGGCTTGCGGTGTCACCCACAGCCGGATCTGCTTTTCAGTCATGACCCATCCCGGCACAACCGTGTTGACGCGGATGCGATGGGCGCCGAAGTCGCGCGCCAGGCTTCTGGTGAGCCCCTGGACCGCGGACTTGCAGGTGGTGTACACGGGCATGCCGCCTGTCTTGACCATCCAGCTCACGGAACCGAAATTGATGATCGAGCCTCCGCCCAGGGCTTTCATGTCCTTGAAGACTTCCTGCGCGGCAAAAAAATAGTGCTTGAGGTTGACCGCCACGCCGCGGTCCCAGGACTCCGGCGTGGTCTCTTCAATGAGATGGCGCTGGTCATTCGCCGCGTTGTTCACCAGCACCTGGATGGCGCCTATGCGCTGGCGCAGCGTGCCGATGGCGCTGCGCAGGCGGGGGGTGTCGGTGACGTCGCATTCCTCGAAATGAACGCCGCGCAGGCCTTCACGCGCCAGCCGGGCCTGCAAAGCCAGGGCGCCCTCGGTATCGATGTCCACAAACCCCACCTTGGCGCCTTGCGCGGCGAAATGCTCCACCAGGGACGCACCTATCCCCGTCGCGCCACCGGAGATGAACACGCTCTTGCCCTTGAGACTCGGATAGCGGGTTTGCTCAGTCATCGAGTTCCTCGTTGATTGCCCGGAGACCGTTGGCAATTCGCGCACACGAAAAAGCGGCGTCTTCGTGCGTCGACGCCCGCGGATCCGGCTCGCGATGCCACGCGACGGGGCCCGGACGGTACCCGCATCACGATCAGCAGAGTGGCGATGCTAGCGGGCGCGCCTGCGCGGCAGCTTGCGAAATTGCCGAGCGCGGCTTATGAAATTTCTTTCTGCATCGCAGCAATCGGCGCAATATGCCAAGATCGGCCTTCCATGACCAAAAGCCCGACCACGCGCCGGCCCGACCGGACCAGCGGCCCCGCAGTCCTGCGCGTGGCCCTGCTGTTCCACGCCAGCAAGGTCTATGACCGCGAGATCCTCATCGGCATCGGCGACTATGTGAAGCAGACGCGCGTGGCCTGGGACCTGTTCCTCGAGGAGGACTTCCGTTTTCGCCTCGACGGCATTCACGAGTGGGAGGGCGACGGCATCATCGCGGACTACGACGACCCCGCCGTCGCGCGGGCGCTCGCGGGCGCCCATGTACCGGTCATCGCCATCGGCGGCTCGTACGAAGATCCCGCCTGCTACCCGGGGCAGGTCCCCTACGTGGCCACCGACAACCAGCTGCTGGTCGCGCGTGCGCTGGAGCACCTGGTGGAAGCCGGTGTGACGCGCTTCGCCTGCTACAGCCTTCCGGAATCGCCGCTCAACCGCTGGGCGCAGGAACGCGAGAGAGCGTTCTCGGCATGGCTGCTGCGCAACGGCGCTTCGGGCGAGATCCACCGCGGCCTGGCCACCAGCGCCCCCACCTGGGGCAGCGCCACCAAAAAACTGATCGACTGGCTGGACAGCCTGCCCAAGCCGACAGGCATCGTCGCCGTCACCGACGCGCGCGCGCGCCAGCTGCTGCAGGCCTGCATCGTCGCCAACATCGCGGTGCCCGACGAAGTCGCGATCATCGGCATCGACAACGACACGCTGGGACAGCACCTCACCCGCATCGAGCTCAGTTCCGTGAGCCAGGGCACGGCCGAGATGGGCCGCCGCGCGGCGCAGCTGCTGCACCAGGCGCTGAGCGGCTCGCCGGTGCGCGGCGCGCGCGTGGTGGTGCCGCCGGCCGAGGTGCACAGCCGAGCATCGACCGCGCGCAACGTCCAGCACAGCCCGCCGGTGATGCGGGCGCTCTATTACATACGCCAGTACGCCTGCCAGGGCATCAAGACCGAACAGGTGGCCGAGATGATGGGCATGTCGCGTTCATCGCTGGAGATGTACTTCCGCCGGGACCTCAAGCGCTCCGTGCACGACCTGATCCTGCAGTGCAAGCTGGAGCACTGCTTTGAACTGTTGGCCCACACCGACACCGGCATCGCGGAGATTGCGCTGGCCTCGGGCTTTCGCTCGGTGCAATACCTGAACGCGGTGTTCCGGCGCGAGGTGGGCTCAACACCCGCGGTGTGGCGAGAGGCCAGGCAGGCTGTTGTTGAAGCTCGTTGACCTGTCAATGCGGCGGGCCAATAGAAGACTGCGCTTGAACAGCACGGCGGAACAGAGCCTTGCGAGATTCAACGATAGCGCCTGAGTCGCCTTTTGGCGTAGTGAGCGTCTGCCTCACGCTGTCGGGGGCGAGTTGGCAGGACGCGGCAGAGCGAACCATCCAGGCTTCGCATCACATTGTTGGCAGTAATACCGTTTACATCACGGAATTCCCCCATTAATCTTGTTGAACTAGCAGCGGAACCGGTAGTACATCGCGCAACGCACGGAGGGATCATGAAAGTCAAGGTCTATCACAATGGAGACGACACCTTCATTGCTTGGAAGCCAGAGGGCGAAGCCTTTGTCCCCGAATGCCGCGGCTTCGCTCTTTTTCGCAGACGCAATGGCGATGATGAGGTCGTGAGCACATGGGTCGGCTTCGAAGGGCAGAAGCACGACAAAGGCGAGCGACGATCCTCTACGAACTGGCCGATTCAAAAATACCAATGGACTGACTACATGGCGGTTGCCGGCGACGTTGTGCAGTACCGCGTGGTTCCAATGATCGGCCCAGACAAGAACAATCTGCGGCCCGACTACTCCAGGGCGAGCGACTGGACGCCCGAACTAACGTTGTCCTCCGAGTTTGGACCGGGGATCGAAGCCTATTTCAATCGAGGCATCGTGGCCTCCCAATGGGTCTCCCGTCGGCTGGGTATCACAGCGACAGATTTGAAAACGCGCGAGCTAAAAGAAGTCATCGCGACAACAGACGACCCCTTTCGGAACTATCTCTTTGGCCCACTAGGAGAACGGTTGTTCGAACTTCTCGAGTCGGCGCGGAAGGCAAAGGCGCATGTATACGCAGCGCTCTATGAATTAGACGACGACCAGCTCGAAACGGCGCTCGAGAGGATGAGGAAGCGCGCCCATGTCGTTCTGGCCAATGGAAGCGTGAAGAAGAAGGGCGAAGACCAGAACAGTGAGGCGCGTAAGCGGTTGGCTGGAAAGATCGACCTCTTCGACCGCATGGTGTCCCCGCGCGCTCTGGGTCACAACAAGTTCCTTGTGGTTTGCGAAGGCGAGTCACCCCGGTGGATATGGACCGGAAGCCAGAACTGGACCAAGACGGGCCTGTGCACTCAGGCAAACAATTCAATCCTGATCGATGATCCCAGGCTGGCAGCTCAATACGTGAAGCAGTGGGAATTGCTGCGCGACAGCGGGGCCGACAGCCCAACCGACCTGAAACAAAGCAACTCCACACCCCGGAATCGCGCGTATACGCAAAAGGCCTCGTTGCAGCTGTGGTTCACGCCGACCATCGACCAAGTCGACCTGAAGGAAGCACGCAAGATCATCGCGGGGGCCAAGCAGGCCCTCCTTTTCCTGATGTTCAATCCGGGCCCTAGCGACACACTTCTGAACGCCATCATCACCCAGGCGCGCGCGAGCAACGCCGGCAAGCGCCTGTACATCAAGGGTGCGATCAACCAGGATCCCAGCACGACCAAAACCCCGGTTGAGCTTTTCGATCAAGCCAACTCCACTAAGGCGGACTACAGCGTAGTGTTACCAGCCGCTATTGACGAGGCTACGAAGTGGTTCGATCGGGAAATGAAGAAGCTACCTGGGACCTTCGCAATGGTGCACAGCAAGGTCGTGGTGGTAGATCCCTTCGGTGCCAATCCTGTAGTGTTGACCGGCTCTCACAACTTAGGCCCGAAGGCAAGCGGCACGAACGACGAGAACCTCCTGATCCTGCGCAACACGCCTGACCTGGCAGCAGCCTACGCGACCAATATCATGTCGATTTATAACCAGTACCGCTGGCGATTCAGGACGCAAGGCCAAACGAAGTCCAAGAGATGGAACGGCCTGGTGGACCGGGACGACTGGCAAACCGGCTACCTCAAGCCTGGAAGCCGGGCGCGACGCGAGATCGACTTTTGGCTGGGATGAGGCGATTGGTGTTGAGTTCCGTCGAAATCTGACCCCAGACAGCGACGGGCGATTTTGCCACCCGTGCGGCGAGATATCGAAGTTATCACAGCGTACCTACTTGGCCTACCAAACCAAGGGACTAGCGAGGCTCCAGAATTGGAAAAGCCCCTGAATCCGTTAGGAATCAAGGGCTTGCGCATCTGGTGGCCTGGGGCGGAATCGAACCACCGACACAAGGATTTTCAATCCTCTGCTCTACCGACTGAGCTACCGGGCCTGAGCCTTAGATTATATATCACCCGCGAGGGGGGGCCCGGCAGGCAGGCCGCAAAAGCTCAGATACCGCGTTTGCCGCGCGTGAGATCGACGCCCAGCTGCTTGAGTTTGCGGTACAGGTGGGTGCGTTCCAGGCCGGTTTTTTCGGCGACGCGGGTCATGGAGCCGCCTTCCTTGGCGAGGTGGAATTCGAAGTACGCCTTCTCAAACTCGTCGCGCGCGTCGCGCAGCGGCTTTTCCAGCAGAAAGCTCTGCGTGGCCTGGGGACCCAGGTCGACGGGCGCCGGCAAGGTGCCGCCGGTCATCACGGCCTCCACCGTGAGGTCGGCCAGGGGCATCGCGGAATTGCTGTTCAGGGCGGCGGGTTTGCGCGGGGAGGCCTTGCTCAGGCCCTGCTCGACGGCCTTGAGCAGCTTTTGCAGCGTGATGGGTTTTTCCAGAAAGGCCATGGCGCCAATCTTGGTGGCCTCGACGGCGGTGTCTATGGTGGCATGGCCGCTCATCATGATGACGGGCATGCTGAGCAGTCCGCTGGAGGACCATTCCTTGAGCAACGTCACGCCGTCGGTGTCGGGCATCCAGATATCCAGCAGCACCAGGTCGGGCCTGGAGCGCCCGCGTGCGGCACGGGCCTGCGCCGCGTTTTCTGCGAGCTCGACCTGATGCCCTTCGTCATTGAGAATTTCTGAGAGAAGGTCGCGTATGCCCAGCTCGTCGTCGACCACCAGAATATTTGCCATGATTGAATTGCTGCCTGCCTGTTGTTGCGATGCCGTGCGGATCTAGAAATCGAAGTGTTACTGAATGTGTTGTTAAGCCACAACTGCAAATGATAACGACACTTGCGCCCCCTGCACCGCGCCGTCCACCACGCGGTTGGAAATATCGACGCGCGCGCCGTGCTCGTCGGCGATTTTTTTGACCACCGCCAGCCCCAGCCCCGTGCCCTTGACCTTGGTGGTGACATAGGGTTCGAAGGCGCGCTTGAGGATGTGCTCGGGGAAACCGGTGCCTTTGTCGCGCACGCTCAGACGCACGCGCTTGGAGGCCTCGGAGTATTCGGTCTTGAGGGTGACGAGCGCGCCCTCCTTGCCTTCCTGGGCGTCCTGCGCATTTTGCAGCAGGTTGTGGATGACCTGGCGCAGTTGCTGGGCGTCACCCTGGATCAGCGGAGCCTTGGGGTCGAGTTCGGTGACGACGGGCACGGCGGCCGCGGCATCGCTGCGCCGCCCGCCATGGCCGTCGCTGTGGTTGTCGTGCAGGTAGAGCTGCATGACGTCGGCGACCAGGGCATTGAGGTCCACGGGTTTGAGCTCGGCGGCGGGCAGCCGGGCGTAATCGCGGAACTCGTTGACCAGCCGCTTCATGGCGTCGACCTGGTCCACGATGGTCTTGACGGATTTGGTGAGCAGCTGCTGCTCGGCCTCGCCGACCTTGCCGGTGAGCTTCATTTCCAGGCGCTCGGCCGACAGCTGTATGGGAGTGAGCGGGTTCTTGATCTCGTGGGCCAGCCTGCGCGCCACCTCGCCCCAGGCCTGGGCGCGCTGGGCCGAAACCATTTCGGAGATGTCGTCGAACACCAGCAGGAATTCCTCGGTGCCGGGCATCTTGGCGCCGCGCGCGATCAGCGTGATGGCGTTGTCGGGCGCGCCGGGCATGGCGGCGTTGAGCTCGAACGACTGCTGCCAGTGCTCCAGCCCGTGCGGCGCGGCGTCGCTAAGGTAGTCGGCGAACTGGGCCAGCACATCCTTGGCGAACACGCCCAGCCCCGGCACCTCGCCGAGCGACTGGCCGTGGTAGGCCGCCAGCGGCGCGCGCAGGATGCGTGTGGCCCCCGGATTGCTGGACTGGATGCGGCCGCGCACGTCCAGCACGATGACGCCGGCCGTGAGGTTGTCCAGGATGGTCTGCAGGTTGGCGCGCGCCGCGTCGACCTGGCTCATGCTGTGCTGCACCGCCGTGCGGGCATCGGACAGCTGCTGCGTCATGTCGGCAAAGGAGCGCGTGAGCCCTCCGAGCTCGTCCTTGCCTTGCAGCGCCGCCTTGGGCGTGAGGTCGCCCTGGGCCACCTGGCGCACGCCTTCGGCCAGCACCAGCAGCGGTTTGGCCAGCTGGTTGCCCAGCAGCACCGCCAGCAGCACCGCGCCGAACACGGCCAGGAACAGGCTGAGCGTGAGCGTGCCTATGTACATCTTGCGCAGGCCGCCGCGCGCCAGCGCGCGCTCCTGGTATTCGCGGTTGGCTTCCTGGACGGCGACGGCATTGGCCACCAGGCCTTCCGGCAGCAGCTGGGTCACCTGCAAAAAGCGCGCATCGCCCAGCACATTCACATTGGGGCTGTTGACCACCGCGACGGCCTTGACACGCGGCGCGTTGCCGGCATTGGCCGGCGGGCCGCTGGCGCCCGCCGTCAGCTCTCCGTTGCCGGCGGACACCACCTCGTCCAGGCCCTCGATCTGCGTGACGACGCGCTGCGTGCGCGCGCTGCGCAGCTGTTGCACCGAAGGCCGCTCGGGCTTGAGCAGGAAGCGCGAGTCGCCGGCGCTGGCGATCACCTGGCCCGAGGGGCTCCATAGCACCACATCGCTGGCCTGCAGCTGGTCGCGCAGGCGCTCCAGCGCCAGGCCCGCCATGGCGTCAGGCGTTTCGGCGATCTGCGTGGCGGCCTGCCGCGTCTTGTTGCCGAGGTCGGCGGCCAGGGTGTCCAGCGTGGCGCGGCCCAGGTTCAGGCCGGCGGCCAGGGCGCCCTCGACTTCGACGTCGAACCAGCTTTCGATGGAGCGCGAGACGAACTGGTAGGACACCACGTAAATCATCAGGCCCGGCGCCAGGCCGACCAGCGCGAAGATGGCCGCAAGCTTGACCAGCAGGCGGCTGCCGAAGCGGCCGCGGCGCAGCCGCAGCAACAGGCGTACGATGATCCAGCCGATCACCAGCAGCAGCAGGCCGGCAACGGCGATGTTGAGCGCCAGAAGCAGCGCGTAGTTGCGTTCGTAGAGTTCGCGGTTGCCGGTGGCTTGCGTCAGCAAAAACATCAGCACCAGGCCCAGCGCCACGATGGTGCCTATGCCGACGCCGACCGTCCAGCGAAACGCCTTGCTGCTCTTGAGGGAGCCGCCGCTGACCTGCAGGTTCACTTGGTGGCCTCGGTTCCTGGGGCCGCCGGGGCGGCTTGGGGTGCGGCGGGCTCCAGCCTGAGCTTATCCTTGACCTGCGCGGAAATATTCCAGTCCCGCTGGCCGGCCACGCCGATCTGGAAGGGCCGCGGCAGCTGGGATAAATCCAGCCTGAAGTTGAAGTCCAGCTTGTAGGAGGCGTCCGGGTCCACGTCACCGGCTTCGGCAATCTTCCAGCGGGCCACGCGTTGTATGGCCGAGAGCGCGTCGGACAGGGTTTCGTAATTCTGGTTCAGGGTGGCGCGCAGGCCGGAGGAGCTGGTGATCAGCCCGGACGCGATGTTGACGCGCCAGCGGCGGGTCAGCGGCTGGTAGGCCAGGCGTATGGTGCGGGCGGTGCTGGCCACGCGCGGGTCGGTCCAGTACCAGCGATCCCGGTAGATATCGGCCTCGGCCACAAAAAACAGCGGGATGCCCTTGAGCAGGGCGTCCTCGACCACCGGCGGAAGGTCAAAGCGGACCAGGGCGGACAGGTGCACCCCGTCTTCGCCGCGCTCCACGCGCAGCTGCGTGATTTCGGTGGCCGAGGCCGGCGCGCTCGCCCAGGCCAGCAGCACGCACAGGCAGGCCCCCAGCAGCCAGCGCGCGACGGCATGCCCCGGCCGCCAACAGTCAGTGGCCGCTTTTTTCAAGGAGTGCGTAATAAAAACCGTCGTGCTCACGCATCAAATTGTCCGGGAAGACCGTCGCTTCCACGCCACTTTGCGGGAGCAAATGCCCCGGCGAGGGCCTTAATAGGGCGTCGGTGTGGTGCGTAAGAAACGTTTGTATCTGCTTGTCGCCTTCCGCGCGAAAAACCGAGCAAGTGCAGTACAGCAGGCGCCCGCCGGGTTTGAGCAGGGGCCAGAGCGTCTGGAGCAGCTTGGCCTGGATGGCGGCCAGCTGGGCGACGTCGGTGGGCCGGCGCAGCCAGCGCACGTCGGGGTGGCGCCGCACGATGCCGGAGGCGGTGCAGGGTGCGTCCAGCAGGATGCCGTCGTAGGGCCGGCCATCCCACCAATCGCCCGGCTGGCCGGCGTCGCCCACGCGAACCTCGGCCTGCAGGCCCAGGCGCAACAGGTTTTGCCCCACGCGCTCGCAGCGGCGGGGGTCAATGTCCAGCGCGGTCACCTCGCAATCGGCCAGTTCCAGCAGGTGGGCGGTTTTGCCGCCCGGGGCGGCGCAGGCGTCGAGGATATGGAGCCGGGCAGCGCCCTCTCCCGGTTGAGCCAGTTCCTGCAGCAGCAAGGGCGCCGCCAGCTGGGCGGCGGCATCCTGCACCGAAAAATGCCCCTCGGCAAAGCCGGGCAGGCTGGGCACGGGGCGCGCTGCGGCCAGGACCACGCCGTGCCGGCCCACCGGCGAGGCGTCTATCCCGGCTGTCGCCAACGCCTGCAGGTAGCCGGCCTGCGTCGTTTTGCGCTCATTGACGCGCAGGATCAGCGGCGCGCGGCTGTTGTTGGCCTGCAGCACGGCCTGCCACTGCCCGGGATGGTCCTTGCGCACACGGTCTATCCACCACTGCGGGTGGTTCCAGACCGCTTGCGGGCTTTTTTCGGTGCGCGCCACCAGTTCGTCGCGCTCGCGCAGGAAGCGGCGCAGGCAGCCATTGATAAAGCTGGCCTGGTGCCGGGTGGCGTCGCCGTGCTTGGCGGCCTCGACGGCCTGGTCGACCAGGGTATGAGAGGTGTAAGGCGCGCCCTCCTCCGTCCAGATCAGGGCCAGGGCCACGCACAGCAGGGCGTCGGCTTCGGGTGGCGGCGGGCGGCGGGCCAGCTGCTGGCGCAAGGCCTCGGCGCGGCCCAGCCAGCGCAGCGTGTGAAAGCCCAGCGACTGCACGCCAGGCCGCAGCGCCGCGTCAATGTCTTCCAGCGCGGCGGTCATGGACTGGCCGTCGCGCACGGCCATCAGCAGGGAAGCGGCTCCTTGCAGCTGGCGCCACAGGGGGACTTGGGTGGGGGAGTCTTGCATCTATCTCACGTCTACCGTCCGGAATGGACGGCCAACCCGTATTAGACCAGCCGGAAGATCACCGTCCTTCGAGGAATCGCTGATATGCAAGCCTGAGCCGCGGAACTGGCTTTGCCAGGCCGCAGGCGGGCGGCCCCCGAGGGGCTGGAGCCCGCGGCTCCAAGCCTGCCTGCGCAGGCTTGGACGGGCGACAGAGGCGAAGCGTCTCGCGAGCCGCGGCCTGCAAGGCCTCGGGAGCCACACGCAGTGAGCGGCCGTGGGGGTCTTTATCTCAGGCCAGGGTGTCGGCCCAAATGTTGCTGGCCCAGTTCAGCGCATAGATGCCTTCAAGCTCGGTCGGTCCGGTGCTGACGCCACCCGAGCCGGCAACGGCCTTGAAGGTTTTTTCGGCGGCCACGTATTCATGGACGCTGGCCACGTGGATCACGTTCTTGTTGTCGACAAAGCTGTAGCAGGTGTTGGTTAGCATGGGCGCCGGGTTGACGTCCCAGCCGGAGAGCTGCGCCACGATGGCGGCGGCGGCCACCTTGCCGTGGTTGTTGGCCATGTGCCCGCTCTTGGGCATGGCCGGTGCCACCTGGATGGAGTCGCCGAGCACATGCACGTCCTTGGCGGCGGTGGACTCGAACGTCAGGTAGTTAACGCCGCACCAGCGGTTGTTGGCCTGGTTGTTCAGGCCCGCCTGCACGGCGATGGTGCCGGCGCGCATCGCGGGCAGCACATTGAGCACATGGGCCTTGACGTCGTCCTGCACGTCGAACCTGATGATGCCGGCCTTGGTGTCGACCGCCGTGGCCTTGTGCTGGCCACGGTATTCAACAATGCCCTTGTACTGCTCGGCCCACACTTTTTTGAACAGCGGGCCTTTGGAGGTGACGTCGGGATTCGCGTCCAGGATCAGCACCTTGCTGCGCGGCTTGGCGGCCTTGAAGTAGCCAGCGATGACCGAGGCACGTTCGTAAGGGCCGGGCGGGCAGCGATAAGGCGCCTCGGGAATCGTGATGGCGTAGACGCCGCCGTCGGGCATGGCTTCGAGCTGGCGGCGCAGTGCCACGGTTTCGGCGCCGGCCTTCCAGGCCTGCAGCACCTGGCCGGCGGCGTTGGCCTCCTTGAGGCCTTCTATGCTGCCGAACATCAATTCCACGCCGGGCGAGACCACCAGCTTGTCGTAGGCGATGGTGGCGCCGCGGGCCAGCGTGACGGTTTTCTTCGCGGTGTCTATGGCGCTGGCGTAGTCCTTCACCACGGTGATACCGTGGGCGCGCGACAGGCCCGCATAGGAAGTCGTGAGGTCGGCGATCTGCTTGCCGCCGCTGAGCACGAGATTGGAAATCGGGCAGGAGACAAAGGCGTCCTGCGGCTCGATCAGCACCACGTCGATCTGGTGGTCGGACAGCAGGCGCGCGTATTTGGCGGCGGTGGCGCCGCCGTAGCCGCCGCCTATCACCACCACCTTGGCCTTGGACGGAACGGCGGTGCTGGCGCAGCCGGCCAGGCCCAGCAGGCTTAGCGCGGCCGTGGACTGCAGGAAGGAGCGGCGCTTGAAGCCGGCCGGGGAAGCGGAGGGAGATTGGAGAAAGGTATTCATGGTGTTCTTTCGTCCTTACTTCTTTTGCGCGGCAAAGTAGCCGGCCAGCGACTCGATCTGCGCGTCGTTAAAGCCCTTGCTGATCTGGTGCATCACGGTGGCCGGCCGCGTGCCGGTCTTGAAGGCATTCATCTGCGCGACGATATAGCCCTTGTCCAGGCCCGCCAGCGAGGTGACCGTGGAGCCCTCCACCACTTTGCCGTTGGTGCCGTGGCAGTTGGCGCAGGTGGCGGCCAGGCTTTTGGTGTAGAGGGCTTCCTTGCTTTGCGCCTGGGCCAGGGGACTGAGCGCAAGGCAAAGCAGCGGCAAGGCGAGTCGTGGGATTTTCATGTGGGTCTCTCCTGCGGGTTGAACCGGCGGTGATATCTCTTGTTGAACTGACAATTTAACGCGGCGCCCCCGGCACCGAATAGGGAGTATCCAGTACTTTGGCGCGCCGCGTCATGCCGGCGTTACAAGCATTGCGCATGTGCTTAGAACCTGTTCACTGCTGGCGGCCTTGCAGTCAGAAAATCGCATCGGGCCGCGTCGCCAACCCGTCCTGCGTGGACAGCGCCGCCATGGGCCTGCCGTAGATCTCGAAGATGCGCGCCGCAAGCGGCGGGTGGCTGGCAAACCAGCGCCCCCTGTCGCTGGCATCGACCAGCAGCATGTGCTGCACCGCAGGGTGCAGGCTGCGCGCAGGTGCCATGCCTAGCTCTTCCTCGCCGGCCACCTTGCGCAGCACGCCGCCCAGGCCTTCGCGGCTGCGCGTGAACTGCACGGCGCGCGCGTCGGCCAGGAACTCGCGCTGGCGCGAGATCGCCGCCTTGAGCGCGCGCCCCGCCAGCCAGCCCAGCGAACCGCTGACTAGGATGGGAAAACCTGGCAAGGCGAGAAAAGAGCGCTGGCCGTTCGCGTCGGCGCTGCACATGCTGCGGCCCAGGTTGAAAATCATCTCGAGCCCGAAGACCATGCCCGCCAATCGCATGTTCAGTCGCGTGTCGCCTTCGCGCAGGTGGCTCAGTTCATGGGCCACCAGGCCTTGCAGTTCGTCGCGCGTGAGCTTGTCGAGCGCGCCCTGCGTGACGGCGATGACGGCGTCGTCCTCGCCCCAGCCCGCCGCGAAGGCATTGATCGCATCCAGGCGCGGCAGGACCATGGCCAGGGGCGGCTTCATGCTGGCGGCAATGGCCAGCTCGTCCATGATGTTGCAGAGCTTGTGTTCGGCCTCCCAGCTGGCGGGCCAGGCCTCGCGCGCGCCCACGCGGCGCGCCAGCGCTTCACCGCCGCTGCTGAGCGTGGAGGTCTCCAGCCACCAGCCGCCCAGCACAAACAGCAAGGTGACCGAGGTGTTGACGCTGAAGAAGTAAGCCGGGTAGCCGCTAAAGCCCGGCGTCACCAGCCGCCAGGCCAGGGCCAGCGCACCATTGACGCCCAGCAACAAGGCCACCAGGGTCAGGGCGAAGAGCAACAGTAGCCGCAGTGTCTGGGCACGGGCGGTTTCCTGCCGTTCAAAAAAACGCATCAGCGGCGGACCGGAAAAGAGCGGACCATCTGGCGGCCGCTACATTTGAATACGTACAGCCTGCCGCTCGGCATCATTCTCGGTCGCGCGCAGCATGGCCGAGGGCGCGAAGCCAAAAGTGCGCGCAATCAGTACGGCCGGGAACTGGCCCTGCGCATTGTTGTAGTCGAGCACGGCGTCGTTATAGGCCTGGCGCGCGAAGCCGACCTTGTTTTCGGTGCTCGTGAGTTCTTCGCTGAGTTCACGAATCGTCTGGTCGGCCTTGAGCTCGGGATAAGCCTCGGCCACCGCGAAAAGGCGTCCCAGGCTGCCATCGAGCGACTGCTCGGCGGCAGCCAGCGCGGTCACGGCGCCGGCGTTGGCGGGCCGGCTGCGCACGGCATCGCTGGCGCTGCGCGCCTGGTTGCGCGCCAGCATCACGGCCTCCAGCGTGCTTTGCTCGTGCTGCAGGTATTTCTTGGCGGCTTCCACCAGGTTGGGAATCAGGTCGTAGCGGCGCTTGAGCTGCACGTCAATCTGGCCGAAGGCATTGGCAATGATGTTTTTGTGCCGCACCAGCCGGTTGTAGGCGCCCACGGCCCAGAAGACCAGCAAGGCGAACACGACGATGGCGACAAGCGTACTGAGGGACATGGGGCTCCTTGGTGCGGGGATCCCGTAAACCGGGAAACGAGCGAACAGGCGAACAGGCCGGAAGGCTGCCGCGAGGTTAACTGCTTTTGGGCCGGATCGGCAAGCCGGCCGTCCACCCGGTGTGGCGCCCGCGCGGCAGGCGCCCAAAAAAAAGCCCCACACCTTTGCAGGGTGTGGGGCCGGGCGCCTTTCAGGGCGCCGCGAGCTTGCCGGCGGGCTTACTCGGAAGCGGCGCTGTCGCCACCGGTTTCAGCCGCGGCGGGCATGGCTTCCAGTTCGGCGGCTTCGGCTTCGGCGATGGCGCGGCGCTCGGCGTCGTCCATCTGGTCCTTGGCCTTGCGTGCCTCGTGGTAGGCCATGCCGGTGCCGGCAGGGATCAGACGGCCGACGATCACGTTCTCCTTGAGGCCGCGCAGCTCGTCGCGCTTGCCCATGATGGCAGCCTCGGTGAGCACGCGGGTGGTTTCCTGGAAGGAAGCCGCGGAGATGAACGAATCGGTCGACAGCGAAGCCTTGGTGATACCGAGCAGCAGGTTGCTGTAGGTAGCCGGGACCTTGCCTTCGGCGCGCAGGGCGTCGTTGCTGTCCAGCATGGCGGAACGCTCGACCTGCTCGCCGGCGATGTAGCTGGAGTCGCCGACGTTTTCAACGACCACTCGGCGCAGCATCTGGCGAACAATCACTTCGATGTGCTTGTCGTTGATCTTCACGCCCTGCAGGCGGTAAACGTCCTGCACTTCGTCGACGATGTAGCGGGCCAGCTCTTCCATGCCCAGCAGGCGCAGGATGTCTTGCGGGTCGGCCGGGCCGTCCACAATCGATTCGCCCTTGTTGACCACCTGGCCTTCGTGCACCAGGATGTTCTTTTCCTTGGGAACCAGGTCTTCCCAGACCTTGCCGTCAGGATCGGTGATCTGCAGGCGAACCTTGCCCTTGGTCTCCTTGCCGAAGGACACGGTGCCGGTCATCTCGGCCAGCGTACCCTTGTCTTTCGGCGTACGGGCTTCGAACAGCTCGGCCACACGCGGCAGACCGCCGGTAATGTCGCGGGTCTTCTGGCCTTCGATGGGGATACGGGCCAGCACTTCGCCGGGACCCACGTCCTGGCCGTCACGCACCTGGACCAGCGCGCCCACCTGGAAGCCGATGGTCACCGAGTGGTCGGTGCCGGGGATCTTGACTTCGTGGCCGGAAGCGTCGATCAGCTTGACCTGCGGACGGATCACCTTGGTGGCGCCGCGGCGTTTCGGGTCGATCACCACCAGGGTGGACAGGCCCGTCACATCGTCGACCTGCTTGGCCACCGTCACGCCTTCTTCCACATTCTCGAAGGCCACCTTGCCGGCGAACTCGGTAATGATGGGGCGCGTCAGCGGATCCCAGTTGGCCAGGATGGCGCCGGCCTTGATGGTCTGGTCGGCCTTGACGGTCAGCGTGGCGCCGTAAGGCACCTTGTGGCGCTCGCGCTCGCGGCCGTGCTCGTCGTGGATGATGATTTCGCCGGAGCGGGCGATCACGACCAGCTCGCCCTTGCTGTTGGTCACATAGCGCATGGGCGCGTTGAAACCGATCACGCCGTTGGACTTGGCCTCGACGCTGGAAGCGATGGCAGCGCGCGACGCGGCGCCGCCGATGTGGAAGGTCCGCATCGTCAGCTGGGTGCCGGGCTCGCCGATCGACTGGGCGGCGATGATACCGACCGCCTCACCGATGTTGATCAGGCCGCCGCGGCCCAGATCGCGGCCGTAGCACTTGGCGCACAGGCCGAAGCGGGTTTCGCAGGTCAGCGCGGTGCGCACCTTGACTTCGTCCACGCCGGCCGCTTCGAGCTCCTCGATCAGGTCTTCGTCCAGCATGACGCCGGCCTTGACCAGCACCGAGCGGTTCTCGGGGTGCAGCACGTCTTCGACCGAGGTGCGGCCGAGGATACGGTCGCGCAGCGATTCGATGACTTCACCGCCTTCGACGATGGCGCGCATGAGCGAGCCTTCCTGGGTGCCGCAATCCTCTTCGGTCACGACCAGGTCCTGCACCACGTCGCACAGGCGGCGCGTGAGGTAGCCGGAGTTGGCGGTTTTCAGCGCCGTGTCGGCCAGGCCCTTACGGGCGCCGTGGGTGGAGATGAAGTACTCCAGCACGTTCAGGCCTTCGCGGAAGTTGGCGGTGATCGGCGTTTCGATGATCGAGCCGTCGGGCTTGGCCATCAGACCGCGCATACCGGCCACCTGGCGAATCTGCGCGGCGGAGCCGCGGGCGCCCGAGTCGGCCATCATGTAGATGGAGTTGAAGGACTCCTGCTCGACTTCCTTGCCGTTGCGGTCGATGACCTTCTCTTTCGAGAGCTGGGACATCATCACCTTGGACACTTCGTCGCCGGACTTGCCCCAGATGTCCACCACCTTGTTGTAGCGCTCGCCGGAGGTCACCAGGCCCGAGACATACTGCTGCTCGATCTCTTTGACTTCCTTCTGGGCGCGCGCAATGATGGCGGGCTTTTCCTTGGGGATCAGCATGTCGTCGATGCAGATCGAGATGCCGGCCTTGGTCGCCAGGCGGAAGCCCGACTGCAGCAGCTTGTCGGCGAACACCACGGTCTCTTTCAGGCCGCACTTGCGGAAAGACACGTTGATGAGCTTGGAGATTTCCTTCTTCTTCAACGCCTTGTTGATGTTGGAGAAGGGCAGGCCCTTGGGCAGGATCTCGGAGAGCAGCGCGCGGCCGCCGGTGGTTTCCCACAACTTGGTCGAGGGCACGAACTCGCCGGTGGCCTTGTCCTTGGTGTACTCGGTCAGGCGCACGCTGATGCGGGCGTTCAGGTCAAGCTCGCCCGCGTCGAACGCGCGGCGGACTTCACCGGTGTCCGAGAACACCAGACCTTCGCCCTTGCCGTTGGTGCGGTCGCGGGTCGTGTAGTACAGGCCCAGCACAACGTCCTGCGAAGGAACGATGGAGGGCTCGCCGTTGGCGGGGAACAGGATGTTGTTCGAAGCCAGCATCAGGGTGCGGGCTTCCATCTGCGCTTCCACCGACAGCGGCACGTGGACGGCCATCTGGTCGCCGTCGAAGTCGGCATTGAAGGCCGAGCAGACCAGCGGGTGCAGCTGGATGGCCTTGCCTTCGATCAGGATGGGCTCAAAGGCCTGAATGCCCAAACGGTGCAGCGTAGGCGCACGGTTCAGCATCACGGGGTGCTCTTTGATGACCTCTTCCAGGATGTCCCACACCACCGGCGTGCCGGATTCGACTTCCTTCTTGGCTGCCTTGATGGTCGTGGCAATGCCGCGCGATTCGAGCTGCGCGAAGATGAAAGGCTTGAACAGTTCCAGCGCCATCAGCTTGGGCAAGCCGCACTGGTGCAGCTTGAGCGTCGGGCCCACGGTGATCACGGAACGGCCGGAGTAGTCGACGCGTTTGCCCAGCAAGTTCTGGCGGAAACGGCCCGACTTGCCCTTGATCATGTCGGCCAGCGACTTCAGCGCGCGCTTGTTGGCGCCCGTCATGGCCTTGCCGCGGCGGCCGTTGTCCAGCAGCGAGTCGACGGCTTCCTGCAGCATGCGCTTTTCGTTGCGCGCGATGATTTCAGGGGCCTTCAGCTCCAACAGGCGGCGCAGGCGGCTGTTGCGGTTGATGACGCGGCGGTACAGGTCGTTCAGGTCGGAGGTCGCGAAGCGGCCGCCGTCCAGCGGCACCAGCGGACGCAGGTCCGGCGGCAGCACGGGCAGCACGTCGAGCACCATCCAGCCCGGCTTGATGCCGGACTTCTTGAACGCTTCCATCAATTTCAAGCGCTTGGCGTTTTTCTTGATCTTGATTTCGGAGCCGGTCAGGTCGTTGCGCAGCTTCTCGATTTCGACGTCCAGGTCCAGCCCTTCGAGCAGGTCCTTGATGCCTTCGGCGCCCATCTTGGCGGTGTATTCATCACCGTATTCCTTGCGCTTGGCGTCGTAGTCGTCTTCCGACATGATGCTGAACTTCTTCAGCGGGGTCATGCCGGGGTCGGTCACCACGTATGCTTCAAAGTACAGCACGCGTTCGATGTCGCGCAGCGTCATGTCGAGCACCAGGCCCAGGCGCGACGGCAGCGACTTCAGGAACCAGATGTGCGCGCACGGCGCGGCCAGGTCGATGTGACCCATGCGCTCGCGGCGGACCTTGGTCTGCGTGACTTCAACGCCGCACTTCTCGCAGATGACACCGCGGTGCTTCAGGCGCTTGTACTTGCCGCACAGGCACTCGTAGTCCTTGATCGGGCCAAAGATCTTGGCGCAGAAAAGACCGTCGCGCTCGGGCTTGAAAGTGCGGTAGTTGATGGTTTCAGGCTTCTTGACTTCGCCGAAAGACCACGAACGGATCTTCTCGGGCGAGGCCATGCCGATCTTGATGGCATCGAAATGCTCATCCGGCGTGAATTGCTTGAACAGGTCGAGTAACGATTTCATGAGTTAAATCCTTTTCTTTCCTGTTGAATTAGCTGCGTTCCAGCTCGATGTCGATACCGAGCGAACGGATTTCCTTGACCAGCACGTTGAACGACTCGGGCATGCCCGCCGTGATCGCGTGCTCGCCCTTGACGATGCTCTCGTACACCTTGGTACGGCCTTGCACGTCGTCGGACTTGACGGTGAGCATTTCCTGCAGCGTGTAGGAGGCGCCATAGGCTTCCAGCGCCCAGACCTCCATCTCGCCGAAACGCTGTCCACCGAACTGCGCCTTGCCGCCCAGGGGCTGCTGCGTGACCAGGCTGTAGGGGCCGGTCGAGCGGGCGTGCATCTTGTCGTCCACCAGGTGGTGCAGCTTCAGGACGTGCATGTAGCCGACCGTCGTGGTGCGCTCGAACTGGTCGCCCGTGCGGCCGTCGTACAGCTGGGCCTGGGTGCGCGTCGCCGTCAGGCCCTTGGCCTTGGCGATCTCGTCCGGGTAGGCCAGCTTGAGCATGGTCATGATGTCTTCTTCCGAAGCGCCGTCGAACACCGGCGTCGCGAAGGGTACGCCGCTGGCCAGGTTGCCGGCCATCTCGAGCACGTCGGTATCCGACAGCTTGGCCAGGTCTTCCCCGCGGCCCGACTTGTTGTACAGCGTTTCCATGAACTTGCGCAGCTCGGCCACCTTGGCTTCGGCCTGCAGCATGTCGCCGATACGCTGGCCCAGGCCCTTGGCGGCCCAGCCCAGGTGGACTTCAAGCACCTGGCCCACGTTCATGCGCGAAGGCACGCCCAGCGGGTTCAGCACGATGTCGCACGGCGTGCCGTCGGCCATGTAGGGCATGTCTTCGACCGGAACGATCTTGGACACCACGCCCTTGTTGCCGTGGCGGCCGGCCATCTTGTCGCCGGGCTGCAGGCGGCGCTTGACGGCCAGGTAGACCTTGACCATCTTGAGCACGCCGGCCGGCAGTTCGTCGCCCTGCGTGAGCTTCTTGCGCTTTTCTTCAAAAGCCAGGTCGAAGCTGTGGCGCGTCTGCTCCATGGCGTTCTTCACGCTTTCGAGCTGCGAAGCCACTTCGTCGTCCGCCGGGCGGATGTCGAACCAGTGGTACTTCTCGACGTCGGCCAGGTAGGCCTTGTCGATCTTGCTGCCCTTGGCGAGCTTTTTCGGGCCGCCGTTGGCGACCTTGCCGACGAGCAGCTTTTCGATACGGTCGAACGCGTCGGCCTCGACGATGCGCAACTGGTCGTTCAGGTCCAGGCGGAAGCGCTTGAGTTCGTCGTCGATGATCTGCTGGGCGCGCTTGTCGCGAACAATGCCTTCACGGGTGAAGACCTGCACGTCGATCACGGTACCCTGCGAGCCCTGGCTCACGCGCAGCGAGGTGTCTTTCACGTCGCTGGCTTTTTCGCCGAAGATGGCGCGCAGCAGTTTTTCTTCCGGCGTCAGCGTGGTCTCGCCCTTGGGCGTGACCTTGCCGACCAGCGTGTCGCCCGGCTGGACTTCGGCGCCGACATAAATAATGCCGGACTCATCGAGGCGGTTGAGCTGCTGCTCGGACAGATTCGGAATGTCGCGCGTGATTTCTTCGGAGCCCAGCTTGGTGTCGCGGGCCATCACCACGAGTTCTTCGATGTGGATCGAGGTGTAGCGGTCTTCGGCCACCACGCGCTCGGAGATCAGGATCGAATCCTCGAAGTTGTAGCCGTTCCAGGGCATGAAAGCCACCAGCATGTTCTGGCCCAGGGCCAGCTCGCCGATGTCCGTCGATGCGCCGTCGGCGATCACGTCGCCCTTGGCCAGCTTGTCGCCCATCTTGACGATGGGGCGCTGGTGGATGTTGGTGTTCTGGTTGGAACGCTGGTACTTGATCAGGTTGTAGATGTCCACGCCGACTTCGCCGGCCAGGGCTTCCGCATCGTTGACACGCACCACGATGCGGGTGGCATCGACGTAATCGACCACGCCGCCGCGGTTGGCCGTCACCACGGTGCCGGAGTCGACCGCGGAAACGCGCTCGATACCGGTGCCGACGAAGGCCTTCTCGGGACGCAGCACAGGCACGGCCTGGCGCTGCATGTTGGCGCCCATCAGCGCGCGGTTGGCGTCATCGTGCTCCAGGAAGGGCACCAGCGATGCAGCGACCGAGACGATCTGCGCGGGCGACACGTCCATGTACTGGATGCGCTCGGCGCCGACCAGCACGGATTCGCCGTTTTCACGGGCGGACACCAGGTCACCGGTCAGCTTGCCGGATTCGTCCAGCGCGGCATTGGCCTGGGCGATCACGTACTTGCCTTCTTCGATGGCCGACAGGTAGTCGATCTGGTCGGTGATCTTGCTGTCCACCACGCGGCGGTACGGGGTTTCGATGAAACCGTACTCGTTGAGGCGGGCGTACAGGGCCAGCGAGTTGATCAGGCCGATGTTCGGGCCTTCGGGCGTTTCAATCGGGCAGACGCGGCCGTAATGGGTCACGTGCACGTCGCGCACTTCGAAACCTGCGCGTTCGCGGGTCAAACCGCCCGGGCCAAGGGCCGAAACACGGCGCTTGTGGGTGATCTCGGACAGCGGGTTGGTCTGGTCCATGAACTGCGACAGCTGCGATGCGCCGAAGAATTCCTTCAGGGCGGCGGAGATCGGCTTGCTGTTGATCAGGTCGTGCGGCATCAAGGGCTCTTGCTCTGCCTGGCCCAGACGCTCCTTCACGGCTTTTTCGATACGTGCCAGGCCGGTGCGGTACTGGTTCTCGGCGAGTTCGCCGACGCAGCGCACGCGGCGGTTGCCGAGGTGGTCGATGTCATCGACTTCGCCGTTGCCGTTGCGAAGGTCGACCAGGATCTTGACGACCGCGAGGATGTCCTCGTTGGTCATGACCATGGGGCCGGTGGAAGAATCGCGGCCGACGCGGGCGTTGAACTTCATGCGGCCCACGCGCGAGAGGTCGTAGGTGTCCGGGTTGTAGAACAGGCGCTGGAACAGGGCCTGCACCGCATCTTCCGTCGGCGGCTCGCCGGGGCGCATCATGCGGTAGATGGCGACACGGGCGGCGAACTCGTCGGCCGTTTCGTCGGCGCGCAAGGTTTGCGAGATGTACGCGCCCTGGTCGAGTTCGTTGGTGTACAGCACCTGCAGGTCCTGCACGCCGGCCGCGCGCAGCTTCTTGAGCAGCACTTCGGTCAGCTCGTCGTTGGCCTTGGCGATGATTTCACCGGTTTCGGCGTCAACAATGTTCTTGGCGACCACGCGGCCGACCAGGAAGTCTTCCGGCACGCTGATGGTGGTGGTGTTGCTTTGCTCGAGCTCACGCGTGTGGCGAACCGTGATGCGCTTGTCTTTCGCGACCACGACCTTGCCGTTCTTGTCGGTGATGTCGAAACGCGCCACTTCGCCGCGCATGCGCTCGGCGACGAATTCCATCTGCGCGCCGCTGTCCATCAGGCGGAAGTTGTCGAACACGAAGAAGTTCGCGAGGATGGATTCCGGGTTCAGGCCGATGGCCTTGAGCAGGATGGTGACCGGCATCTTGCGGCGGCGGTCGACGCGGAAATACAGCACGTCCTTCGGGTCGAACTCGAAGTCGAGCCAGGAGCCGCGGTAAGGGATGATGCGGGCGGAGAACAGCAGTTTGCCCGAGCTGTGGGTTTTACCCTTGTCATGCTCGAAAAACACGCCGGGCGAGCGATGCAACTGGGACACGATCACGCGTTCGGTCCCGTTGATCACGAAGGAGCCCTTGTCGGTCATCAGGGGCACTTCGCCCATGTAGACTTCCTGCTCTTTCACTTCCTTGACCACCTTGGACTGCGACGTGGAAGATTCGCGGTCGTAAATGATCAGCTGCACCTTGGCGCGCACGGCCGAGGCGAAGGTGAGTCCACGGGTCTGGCACTCGCGCACGTCGAAGGCGGGCTTGGCCAGGTTGTACTCGATGAATTTCATCTCGACAAAACCATTGTGCGAGACGATGGGGAATGCGTTGTCAAACGCCGCCTGCAGGCCTTCGATGGTGCGCTTCTGGGGCGCACGGTCGGCTTGCAGGAACGCTGTGTACGCGTCTTTCTGCATTTGCAGCAAATAGGGAACAGTCAACACGCTTTCGCGGTTGCCGAAGCTTTTGCGGATGCGTTTACGTTCGGTGTAGGAATAGGCCATGAGTTCTCCGCGTTGATGGGCTCTGGCGACTCTCGTGCCCGGATACACCACGTATCCAGGCAGCTTGGTGGTTGGCCACTACCAACCATGGCGGACGGCGACGCATTGCACGTCACCCGAACCAAGGCGTTTTCTGCAGTCGGGGTCAGAAAACACTGGAAAGCAGACGGTTCAAGTCTGCTTTCCAGTGTTTCTACAAAACACGGGTCAGGCGGTAGGCTTGCCAGGATTCGGAGAATCCTGACAGGCTGAAGGCCTGCCAGTTTTTGAAGAAAACCGATAGGCGGTATGCCTATAGGGGTTCGAAGAAAACTGAAAAAAGGACGGTTTAGATCCTCTTTTCAGTGTGCTCCTTGAAGCACGAAAGGCTGGAAGCCCGACTACGGTCTTCCAGCCTTCTCGAACACCAAGAATTACTTGAGTTCGACTTTCGCGCCGGCTTCTTCGAGCTTCTTCTTGGCGGCTTCTGCGTCGGCCTTGGGAGCGCCTTCCTTGACGTTCTTCGGAGCACCGTCCACCAGGTCCTTGGCTTCTTTCAGGCCCAGACCGGTGATTTCGCGCACGGCCTTGATGACCGACACCTTGTTCGCGCCGGCTTCAACCAGCACGACGTTGAAGTCGGTCTTCTCTTCAGCAGCAGCTGCACCGCCGCCACCGCCACCGCCGGCAGCGGGAGCAGCCATGGCGGCTGCGCTCACGCCAAATTTCTCTTCGATGGCTTTCACCAGGTCGTTGAGTTCGAGGACCGTCATGCTATCCAGCGCGGTCAGAAATGCGTCTTTATCGAATGCCATTTTGATTTCCTAAAAAAGTTGGGTAATTACGCTGCTACAGGTTCAGCTGCTGCGGGGGCTTCGGCTGCGCCGCCGCCCTTTTTCGCCGCCAGGGCGCCCAGCACAACGGCCGTACGCGACATGGGCGACATCAGCAAGCCACACACCTGGGCCAGCAACACTTCCTTGGAAGGGATGTTGGCCAGTTGCTTCACGCCGTTCACGTCCAGGGTCTTGCCACCGAATGCACCACCGCGAATGACCAGCTTGTCGTTGGTCTTGGCGAAGTCAGATACCACTTTCGCGGCAGCTACTGCATCTGTGGAAAAGCCGTAGATCAGCGGACCGGTCATCTGGTCGGACACGACTTCGAATGCGCTACCGGCCACGGCGCGGCGAGCCAGGGTGTTCTTCAGAACACTCAGGGTCACGCCTTTGTCGCGGGCTTGGCTGCGCAGACGGGTCATGTCGGCGACCGTGATACCACGGTATTCCGCCATCACGAGCGTTTGAGCTTTAGCGGCGAGGCCGGTCACTTCATCAATGACGGCTTGTTTCTCACTGCGGTTGAGACTCAAGGTCTACTCCTTAAAAATGTGCCGTCGGGTTCCGGCCGGCTTGCGCCGGCCTTCAACCCTTCAACACGCTCATGTTCAGCGACCAACTGTTTTCAGATTCTTTGCAAAACCATTCAAGCAGCGGGACCGCCATCTGCGTTGGCTGTCTTTCGATTAAGCGGCGAGCCCAAAAGCCTGCCGCGCCAACGGTCTTGGATGACCTGCCGGAGCGAACCCCGGCAGCCCACCACATCGGGCAGCCCTTGCGAGGCCGTCCAAATTTTCGCGATTACGCTGCGATGGTTTGCGTGTCGACGCGAACGCCCACACCCATCGTCGACGAAACCGCCACCTTCTTCAAATACACACCCTTGCTCGAAGCCGGCTTGGCTTTTTGCAGCGCATCGATCAGCGCGGCCAGGTTGCCCTGCAGCTTGGCCGTGTCGAACGAGCGGCGGCCGATGGTGCCGTGCACGATACCAGCCTTGTCGACGCGGAACTGGACCTGGCCGGCTTTCGCGTTCTTGACGGCGGTGGCGACGTCAGGCGTCACGGTGCCGACCTTGGGGTTGGGCATCAGGCCGCGGGGGCCGAGCACCTGGCCCAGGGTACCCACGATGCGCATCGCATCGGGGGAAGCGATCACCACGTCGAAGTCCATCTTGCCGGCCTTGATTTCGGCGGCCAGATCGTCCATACCGACGATGTCGGCACCGGCAGCTTTGGCTTCTTCAGCCTTGGCGCCTTGTGCGAACACGGCCACACGCTTGGTCTTGCCGGTGCCGTTAGGCAGAACAACCGCGCCGCGAACGACCTGGTCGGACTTCTTGGCGTCGATGCCGAGCTGCACAGCCACGTCGATGGACTCATCGAATTTGGCGACGGCGAACTCTTTCACAAGGCCCAGGGCCTCGGGCAGCGCGTACAGCTTGTTGCTGTCGATTTTGTCGCCAATGGTTTTTTGACGTTTGGTCAGCTTGCTCATACAACACCCTCCACCGACACACCCATGGAACGGGCCGTACCGGCAATCGTGCGAACTGCTGCGTCGAGGTCAGCAGCCGTCATGTCTTTCATTTTGGTCTTGGCGATTTCTTCCAGCTGTGCGCGGGAAATCTTGCCAACCTTCACCGTGTGCGGCGTGGACGAACCCTTGTCGAGCTTGATGGCCTTTTTGATCAGAACGCCTGCAGGAGGCGTCTTGATCACAAAGGTGAAGCTCTTGTCGGCAAATGCCGTGATCACCACGGGCAGTGGCAGACCTGGCTCGACACCCTGGGTCTGCGCATTGAATGCCTTGCAGAATTCCATGATGTTCAGGCCGCGCTGACCGAGCGCGGGGCCGATCGGGGGGGATGGGTTGGCCTTACCAGCTGGCACTTGCAGCTTGATGAAGCCGACGATTTTTTTCGCCATACTTTTCTCCTTGCGGGTCATAACGCCTGGGCGCCGCCATCAAGGCAGGCCCGGGCTCCCCGGGGGTTACACAACTCAAAAACAGTCCCTGGGGACCGTTTCGCGCCGAGTTGCAAGGCGCGAAATGACTTGCCCGATCGAAATTACGTTTTTTCGATCTGGCTGAATTCCAGTTCCACGGGCGTGGCGCGGCCGAAAATCGTGACCGACACACGCACCTTGTTCTTGTCGTAGTTGACCTCTTCCACCGTGCCATTGAAGTCGGTGAACGGGCCGTCCTTGACGCGCACATATTCGCCGGCCTCGAACTCCACCTTGTGGCGAGGCTTCTCGGTGCCGACCTGCATCTGGCTGACGATCTTCTGGACGTCTTCTTCAGAGATGGGCGCCGGGCGGTTCTTGGCGCCGCCGACAAAACCGGTCACCTTGTTGGTGTGCTTCACCAGGTGCCAGGTTTCGTCGTCCATGACCATTTCGACCAGGACGTAACCCGGGAAAAAGCGACGTTCCGTCGTCTTCTTCTGGCCGTTCTTGATTTCGACCACTTCTTCGGTGGGCACCAGGAAACGGCCGAACTTGGACTGCATGCCCGCGCGGTTGATGCGCTCGACGATATTGCGCTCGACCGCTTTTTCCATGCCGGAGTAGGCATGGACGACATACCACTGCATGCCTGGCGTCGGCGTGAGGGACGTACCCGCCGCCACTTCGCTGACTACCGTGCCATTCAGATCGCTCATTATCGTTTCCATCCCAGGATCAGGTCGTAAAACACCCACTCGAGCGTCTTGTCCGTAAACCACAAAAAGAGCGCCATGATCACCACAAAACCGAACACGTAGGCCGTCATTTGGATGGCCTCCCTGCGGGCGGGCCAGACAACCTTCCTGACTTCGCGCCAGGAATCACGGCCGAAAGCCACGAACTGTTTACCCGGCTCGGACAGCAGGAACACCGCCACGGCCGCCGCCAACCCGAGGACCAGAGCGCCCCACTGAACCACTTGGCCTTGTTTGGCCAGCAGGTAAAAGCCCGCCAACGAAACCAGCACCAGAGCAACGGCCGCGCCCAGCTTGGCCTTGTCGGCGCTGGTACTGACGGTTTCAACTTGAGAAGTGGCCATGGTCGGCGGATTTCCTGTTCAATCTTCGGGCGCCTTTTCAGACGCTTAAGCCCACCTGGAGTTTTAACTCCCGGCGGGCTTGCTTTTTAACTTTTCAAACCACCCTCAGCGCTGATACACATCAACCATCAGGTGGCAGGGGCAGTAGGAATCGAACCTACAACCTTCGGTTTTGGAGACCGACGCTCTGCCAATTGAGCTATACCCCTCCATCAAACCTCACAAATCAGGCAATGATCTTGGCCACGACGCCGGCGCCGACGGTCTTGCCGCCTTCACGGATGGCGAAGCGCAGGCCTTCTTCCATGGCGATCGGGTTGATCAGCTTGACGGTGATCGACACGTTGTCGCCTGGCATGACCATTTCCTTGCCTTCTGGCAACTCGATCGCACCGGTCACGTCCGTCGTGCGGAAGTAGAACTGGGGACGGTAGTTGTTGAAGAAAGGCGTGTGGCGGCCGCCCTCGTCCTTGCTCAGAACGTAGATCTCGCCGGTGAAGTGCGTGTGCGGCTTGATGGAGCCGGGCTTGCACAGCACCTGGCCGCGCTCGACGTCTTCGCGCTTGGTGCCGCGCAGCAGGATACCGACGTTGTCGCCGGCCTGGCCCTGGTCCAGCAGCTTGCGGAACATTTCCACGCCGGTGCAGGTGGTCTTTTGCGTGTCCTTGATACCGACGATTTCGATTTCCTCGCCGACCTTGATCACACCGCGCTCGACACGGCCGGTCACGACGGTGCCGCGGCCGGAGATCGAGAACACGTCTTCCACGGGCATCAGGAAGGCGCCGTCAACAGCGCGCTCTGGCAGGGGGATGTAGGTGTCCAGGGCTTCGGCGAGCTTGAAGATCGCGCCTTCGCCGAGTTCGCCCTTGTCGCCTTCCATGGCCAGCTTGGCCGAGCCGTGGATGATGGGGGTCTTGTCGCCGGGGAAGTCGTACTTGTCCAGCAGTTCGCGCACTTCCATTTCAACGAGCTCGAGCAGTTCGGCGTCGTCGACCATGTCGCACTTGTTCAGGAACACGATGATGTAAGGAACACCCACCTGGCGGGCCAGCAGGATGTGCTCACGGGTCTGGGGCATGGGGCCGTCAGCGGCCGAGCACACCAGGATAGCGCCGTCCATCTGGGCGGCGCCGGTGATCATGTTCTTCACATAGTCGGCGTGGCCTGGGCAGTCCACGTGGGCGTAGTGGCGATTGGCCGTTTCGTACTCGACGTGGGCGGTGTTGATCGTGATGCCGCGCGCTTTTTCTTCCGGTGCCGCGTCAATTTGGTCGTAGCCCTTGGCTTCGCCGCCGAACTTCGATGCCAGAACCGTCGTGATCGCCGCCGTCAGCGTCGTCTTGCCATGGTCCACGTGGCCAATCGTGCCTACGTTGACGTGCGGCTTGGTCCGCTCAAATTTGCCTTTTGCCATTTTTTCAACTCCAGAAATTTATAAAGAGTTACAAAACCAGTGAATCACTACCGCCGGCCGCAGCACCTTGCATGCTGCGCCGGCTCAAAATTGGTGCCCTTTGCGGGAATCGGACCCGCGACCTCTCCCTTACCAAGGGAGTGCTCTACCACTGAGCCAAAAGGGCTTAAATTCTTCAAAAAGTCAAACGACTTCAATCCCACCGCAATCCAACGCAAGACCAACCAACAGAGCCCGTAAACACCACAAAACCGCGGCTTTGTGGAGCGGGAGACGGGAATCGAACCCGCGTCATTAGCTTGGAAGGCTAGGGTTCTACCATTGAACTACTCCCGCGCAGCTCTGCCAATTCAACTCACATCAAACCACTCACAGCTCAAAACCCGCTTTTTGCGACTGCCTTGCACTGTCCGCTTGCCAAAAATCAACAAAAATCTGGTGGATGAGGCTGGATTCGAACCAGCGTAGGCGTTAGCCAACAGATTTACAGTCTGCCCCCTTTAGCCACTCGGGCACCCATCCTTCAAGCGAACCTCGGATTATGCCACGGTTTTATGTCGGACGGAATCCCCGGGTATCGCAAAAAGCATTAAAAATACCTCATGAGCACCCCGCCCCCAATCCCCTCGCCGCCCGACCCCTCCTCCCAGCGCCGGGTCAACCTGGCCTTGCAGGGCGGCGGCTCCCACGGCGCCTTCACCTGGGGCGTCCTGGACGCCCTGCTGCAGGACGAGCGCATCCAGTTCGACGGCATCAGCGGCGCCAGCGCGGGCGCGGTCAATGCCGTGGCGCTGGCGCACGGATTTGCCGTCGCCGCGCACAAAGACAGCGGAACGCCCAATCCCCGGGAGGCGGCCCGCGCCTCGCTGGCCCGGATCTGGCAGGGCGTGGCCGCCATGGGCAGCCTGGGCTCCATGGCCGACGGCATCAGCAAGATGCTTCTGGGGGGTTGGCCTTCCGATAAAGTGGGCGCTAACTTTTTTGGCAACGCCATGAGCCAATGGCTGTCGCCCTACCAGTCCAACCCGCTGGACATCAATCCCCTGCGCAAGCTGCTGCAGGCGGAAATCGACTTTCCCGCCGTCGCCGCCCTGCAACTGCCCAAGGCTTTTGTGTCCGCGACCCATGTCAACACAGGCCAGGCCGAAATCTTTTCGGGCAAACGCCTGACATTGCAGGCGGTGATGGCTTCCACCTGCCTGCCCACGCTGTTCCAGGCGGTGGAAATTGACGGCCAGTCTTATTGGGACGGTGGATTTTCCAGCAATCCCTCCCTGCTGCCCCTGATCAGCGAATGCAGCAGCCGCGACATCATCGTGGTGCAGATCAACCCGTTGCGGCGGCCCGAGGTGCCCCACACGCCGCTAGACATCATGGACCGGGTGAACGAGCTGACCTTTAACGCCAGCCTGCTGTCCCAGATGCGCACCATCGATTTCATCAACCGCCTGCTGGCGGACGGGCGCCTGCAGGAAGGCGTGAAGTACAAAAGCCTGCTGCTGCACCGCATCGACGGCGGCGAGGCCCTGGAAAACCTGCCCTCGTCGAGCAAGATGTCGGCCGACGGCGCCATGATCGAAAAACTGTTTGAAATGGGCCAGGGCGCGGCCAAACGCTGGCTGCGCCGCCACTTTGAAGCGCTGGGCCAACAAAGCACGGTCAATATCCGGCGCGACTATGTCGGCAGCCTCCCCCAGGAGTTCTAGGGCGCCCGCTCACAGCCCCTTATTAAATTAGTGCTTGCCGTCCAACGCTAGGGTTTCGGGTGCGCGTCGCGCCATTCCCGCGCCTGCGAGAAATGGCCGCAACCGATAAAAGGCAAGGGCGGGCGCAGGGCCGACAGCGGCGAAGGGTGGTTGGCCACCAGCACCTTGTGGCGCTTGGCGTCAATCAGGGCCCGCTTGCTCTGGGCATGGGAGCCCCACAGCATAAAAACCACCGGGTGGTCGCCGTCGGCGACCTGGCGGATCAGCGTGTCGGTCAACACTTCCCAGCCTTTGCCTGAATGGCTGGCCGGCTGGCTTTCTTCCACCGTGAGGCAGGTATTGAGCAGCAGCACACCGTGCGTGGCCCATTTCACCAGGCTGCCGCCGGGCACCGGGAACTTGGGCGGCGGCGTGCCCAGGTCGCGCTGCAGTTCCTTGAAGATGTTGCGCAGCGAAGGCGGCAAGGCCACGCCGGGCGCGACGGAAAAGGCCAGCCCCTCGGCCTGGCCCCGGCCGTGGTAGGGGTCCTGGCCCAGGATCACGACGCGCACCTCTTCGGGCGGCGTAAGTTCCAGCGCGCGCAGCGGCTGGGGCGGAAAGATCACCGCGCCTTGCGCGAGCCGGCCCTGCAGGAAATCCAGCAGCTTGCCGCCGGTGGGGGACGCGAAGAAGGCCTCGGTGGTGGGACGCCAGCCGGGTGCCACCGGCCAGTCCGCGGGGTCCGCGCTCAGCAGCTGGTCCGGAGAGTTCATCTGCACCGCCTCCTGGTTTACTTGCCGCTAAACAGCTGCGCCAGCGCCAGGCCCGGCTCATCGGCGCGCATAAAGGCCTCGCCGACCAGGAAGGCGTTGATGCCGGCGTCGCGCATGCGTTTTACGTCGGCCGGCGTGGCGATGCCGGACTCGGTGACCAGCAAGCGGTCCGCGGGAACCTGGCCCAGCATGCCCAGCGTGGTGTCCAGCGAGACCTCGAAGGTTTTCAGGTTGCGGTTGTTGATGCCGATCAGCGGCGTTTTGAGCTTGAGCGCGCGTTCCAGTTCAGCCTTGTCGTGCACCTCGACCAGCACCGCCATGTCCAGCGACATGGCCAGCGCCTCCAGCGACTTCATCTGCGCATCGTCCAGGCAGGCGGCGATCAGCAGGATGCAGTCGGCGCCCATGACACGCGCCTCATAGACCTGGTAAGGGTCGACCATGAAGTCCTTGCGCAGCACCGGCAGGCTGCACGAAGCCCTGGCCTGCTTGAGGTAGTCGACGCTGCCCTGGAAGAACTGCTTGTCGGTCAGCACCGAGAGGCATGCCGCGCTGAGCGTGCCGTCGCCCTCGGCATAACTTTGCGCGATGTCGGCCGGGATGAAGTCGGCGCGCAGCACGCCCTTGGACGGGCTGGCTTTTTTGACTTCGGCGATCACCGCGGGCTGGCCCGCCGCGATCTTGGCGCGCAGCGCGCCCACGAAGTCGCGCGTCAGCACGCGCGATTCGGCGTCTTCACGCATCACGGCCAAGGGTTTCTTGCGAATCGCCTCGGCGATTTCCTGGCGCTTGACGGCGATGATTTTGTCGAGGATGTCGGACATGGTGTTCAGGCCGCAAGTTGTTGGGTGGTGGAAACCAGCTGCTGCAGGCGCGCCTTGGCCGCGCCCGAGGCCAGCGCCTCGCGAGCCAGGCCTATGCCGGCCTTCATGGAGTCGGCCACATTGGCGGCGTACAGCGCCGCGCCGGCATTGAGGATCACGATGTCGCGCGCCGCGCCGGGCTGGTTGTCCAGCACGCCCAGCAGCATGGCCTTGGACTGCTCGGGCGTTTCCACGCGCAGCGCGCGGTTGCTGGCCATGGGCATGTCGAAGTCTTCGGGGTGGATTTCGTATTCGGTGATTTCACCATTTTTGAGTTCACCGACAACGGTGGCCGCGCCCAGGCTGACCTCATCCATGCCGTCCTTGCCGTAGACCACCACCGCATGCTCGGCACCCAGGCGCTGCAGGGCGCGCACCTGTATGCCCACCAGGTCGGAATGGAACACGCCCATGAGGATGTTGGGCGCGCCGGCCGGGTTGGTCAGCGGGCCCAGGATGTTGAAGATGGTGCGCACGCCCAGTTCCTTGCGGATGGGGGCGACGTTTTTCATCGCCGGGTGGTGGTTGGGCGCGAACATAAAACCCACGCCGACCTGTTCTATGCACTTGGCGATGGCCTCGGGCTTCAGGCCAATATGGATGCCCAGCGACTCGATCACGTCGGCGCTGCCCGACTTGCTGCTCACGCTGCGCCCGCCGTGCTTGCTGACCTTGGCGCCGGCCGCCGCCGCCACAAACATGGAGCAGGTGGAGATATTGAAGGTGTGCGAGCCGTCGCCACCGGTGCCGACGATGTCGACCAGGTGGGTTTTGTCGGCCACGTGAACCTTGGTGGAAAACTCGCGCATCACCTGCGCGGCGGCGGTGATCTCGCCTATGGTCTCTTTCTTGACGCGCAGGCCGGTGATCAGCGCGGCCATCATCACGGGCGACATCTCGCCGCTCATGATGAGCCGCATGATATGCAGCATCTCGTCGTGGAAGATCTCGCGGTGTTCGATGGTGCGCTGCAGCGCTTCCTGCGGGGTGATTTTGTGGGTATGGGGCATGGCGTGTCTCGCTTGTTTGTTCCGAGGCTGGAGTAAGGCTCAATTCGCGGGATTATCGGTAAAGGCAAGCTTGAGGCCAAACGCGATGAACATGGCGCCGGCCGCACGGTCCAGCCAGTGCATGCCGCGCTGCACGGCGTCGCGCCTGGCCATCCAGGCGGCCGCCACGGCCCAGCCCGAATTGACCGGAATGGCGTTCAGGTTGAACAGCATGCCCAGCAGCACAAAGGCCAGCGCCTTGTTTTCAGTGCCCGGTGCGATGAACTGCGGCACAAAGGCGAGGAAAAAAATCGCCACCTTGGGATTGAGCACATTGGTCCAGAAGCCGCCCATAAAAATCGCCTTCAGGGGCTTGGGCGCTTCGGCGGCGGCGACCGCGGCGAGGTCGGTCGTGGCCTGCGGCGCCCTGGACAGCAGGATCTTCGCGCCTATCCACAGCAGGTAGGCCGCGCCTATCCACTTGAGCACGGTAAAGGCGATGGCCGATGTGGCCAGCAATGCGCCCACGCCCACGGCCGCCGCGAAGATGTGGACAAAGCAGCCCGCGGTGATGCCCAGGCCGGCCACGATGCCGGCGCGCGCGCCCGAGCGCAGCGAGTGGGTCACGATGTAAAGCACGTCGGGGCCCGGCGTCAGGTTGAGCAGCCAGCCGGCCGCGATAAACAGCAACAGGTGTTGGAAATCTGGCATGGCGGCTCCTCAGCGACGAAAGAATTCCCGGATGGCGGCCGCCGCGCGGTCCACGCCGGCGGCATCCACATCCAGGTGAGTGACAAAACGCAGGCGGTACAGGCCCGTGGCCTGTATGCCCCTGCCAGCCAGGTGCTCGAGCAGGGCCGCGGACTGCTCGCGCGCCGCGCCCGTCAGGTCGACAAACACGATGTTAGTCTGCGGCGCTTCAACCTGCAGGCCTTCAATGCCGGCCAGGCCGTCAGCCAGCTGCCTGGCCAGCGCGTGGTCCTGGGCCAGGCGCCCCACATGATGGTCCAGCGCAAACGAAGCCGCCGCCGCCAGCATGCCGGCCTGGCGCATGCCGCCGCCCGCCATCTTGCGGATGCGGTGCGCCCGCGCGATGAACTCGCGCGAACCGCACAACGCCGAACCGACAGGCGCGCCCAGGCCCTTGCTGAAGCAGACAGAGACGCTGTCAAAGCATCCGGCGATGCGTTTGGCCTCGGCCAGCGCGCTGCCGCCTGTTTGCGCGGCCTGCGCGACGGCGGCATTGAACAGCCGCGCGCCGTCCAGGTGGCGGCCCAGGCCGTGCTTTTCCGCGAGCGCGGTGGCCCGCTGCACATAGTCAAAAGGCAGCAGCTTGCCGCCCAGGGTGTTTTCCAGCGCCAGCAGGCGTGTGCGCGCGAAATGCGCGTCGTCGGGCTTGATGGACGCCTCGATCTCGGCCAGGGCCAGCGTGCCGTCGCTATGGTGGTTCAGCGGCTGCGGCTGCACGCTGCCGAACACCGCCGCACCGCCGCCTTCCCAGCGGTAGCAATGCGCCATCTGGCCGACGATGTACTCGTCGCCGCGCTGGCAATGGCTCAGGATGGCGCAGAGATTGCTCTGCGTGCCGGTAGGCACAAACAGCGCGGCCTCAAAGCCCAGCAGGCCCGCGATTTTCTCCTGCAGCCCATTGACGGCGGGATCGTCGCCGAACACGTCGTCGCCCAGCGGCGCGGCCAGCATGGCCTCGCGCATGGCGGCGGTCGGCCGGGTCACGGTGTCGCTGCGTAAATCCACAAACGCCTGGCTCATGCGCTTTGCTCCAGGAAGTTTTTCAGCATGGCGTGGCCGTGCTCGGTCAGTATCGATTCGGGGTGGAACTGCACGCCCTGGATGGGCAGCTCCTTGTGGCGCACGCCCATGATCTCGCCGTCGTCCGTCCAGGCCGTGACGGCCAGGGCCTTGGGGCAGGACGATTTTTCAATCGCCAGCGAGTGGTAACGGTTAACGACGAACTGCTCGGGCAAATTGGCGAACACGCCCTCTTGCGTGGTGGTGATCACGCTGGTCTTGCCGTGCATGAGCTGCTGCGCACGGATGATGTTGCCGCCGAAGGCCGCGCCTATGCTCTGGTGGCCCAGGCAGACGCCCAGGATGGGCAGCTTGCCGGCGAAATGCTGGATCGCCGCGACCGAGATGCCGGCCTCGGCCGGCGAGCACGGCCCGGGCGAGACCACCAGCAGGTCGGGCGCGCGGGCGGCGATGTCCGCCACGCTGATTTCGTCATTGCGAAACACCTCGACCTCCGCGCCCAGTTCACCGAAGTACTGGACGATGTTGTAGGTAAAGCTGTCGTAGTTGTCGATCATCAAGAGTTTGCTGCGCTTCATGTTCAGGCCTCCTGGCGCAGGCGTTGGAATTCGCCGCGCTCAAAATCAATGGATGCGGCGATCATGGCGCGGTAGGCCGCTTCCAGGACAGCCTCGGGGGCGCCGGCCGCGCGGGCCTGGGCGCGCACGCGGTCCACGATGAATTCGATGCGCGCGTTGTCGACGATCTCGCCGGCGCTTTGTTTGATGCGCGCGGCCTGCGCGACGTAAGCGCTGCGCTCGGCGACCAGCGCCACGATGCGGTCGTCAAGCGCGTCGATGTTGCGGCGCACGTCGGCCATGGTATGGCAGTGCTCCACGGTTGGGCGGATGGTCGTGCTCATTCCAGGCCCTCCTCGACAAGCTCGGACGCCCGCAGCAGCGCGCGCGCCTTGGCTTCGGTTTCCTTCCATTCGAGCTCGGGCACCGAGTCGGCCACCACGCCAGCCGCCGCCTGCACATACAGCGTCTGGTCCTTGATGATGCCGGTGCGTATGGCAATCGCCACGTCCATGTCGCCGGCATAGCTGAGGTAGCCGCAGGCGCCGCCGTAGAGGCCGCGTTTGGTGGGTTCGAGCTGGTCGATGATTTCCATGGCGTGGACCTTGGGCGCGCCGGTCAGCGTGCCGGCCGGGAAAGTAGCTTTGAGCACGTCCATGCTGGTCATCCCATCCAGCAGCACGCCCTCGACGTTGCTCACGATGTGCATCACATGGCTGTAGCGCTCGACCGCGAAGGCCTCGGTGACCTTCACCGTGCCGGTCTTGGCGATACGGCCTATGTCGTTGCGCGCCAGGTCAATCAGCATGACGTGCTCGGCGCGCTCCTTGGGGTCGTTGACCAGTTCCTGCTCGACGGCCTTGTCGGCCTCGGGCGAGGAAGCGCGCGGGCGGGTGCCGGCCAGGGGCCTGATGGTGATCTTCTGCCCCTCACTGACTTGTTCCTGCCGCACCAGAATTTCGGGGGAAGCCCCCACCACATGGAAGTCGCCGAAGTGGTAGTAATACATGTAGGGCGAGGGGTTGAGCGAGCGCAGCGCGCGGTACAGGCTCAGCGGCGACTCGGTGTAGCGTTTCTTGATGCGCTGGCCGACCTGCACCTGCATGAAGTCGCCGGCTTCGATCAGGCGCTTGGCCTTCTCCACGGCGGCGATGTAGTCGGCCTTGGCGAAGTCGCGCTCGGCCGGATAGCTTTGCGAGGGTTTGACCACCGGGGCGCTGACCGAGTACTTGAGTTTTTCCCTGAGTTCGCGCAAGCGCTTCTTGGCGTTGGCATAGGCTTCGGGCTGGGCCGGGTCGGCATAGACGATCAGGTAGAGCTTGCCCGAGAGGTTGTCGATCACCGCCAGCTCTTCGCACTGCAACAGCAGGATGTCGGGGCAGCCCAGGGTGTCGGGCGGACAGCTGGCTTCGAGTTTTTTCTCGATGTGGCGCACCGCGTCGTAGCCGAAATAGCCGGCCAGGCCGCCGCAAAACCGCGGCAGGCCCGGCCGCAGCGCGACCTTGAAGCGCTTTTGGTAGTCAGCGATGAAGTCCAGCGGGTTGGCCGCCGAGGTTTCCACGACGCGGCCGTCCGTCACCACCTCGGTGACCCGGTCGGCGCCAAAGCCCGAGGCGCGCACCAGCGTGCGGGCCGGCAGGCCGATGAAGCTATAGCGGCCGAAGCGCTCGCCGCCGACGACGGACTCCAGCAGAAAGCTGAATTTGCCGCCGTCCTTGGAATGCGCGAGCTTGAGGTAGAGGGAAAGCGGCGTTTCAAGGTCGGCAAACGCCTCCGCCATCAGGGGAATGCGGTTGTAGCCCTGGCCGGCCAGGCTTTTAAATTCGAGTTCAGTGATCACGGTAAATCCTTCGCTGGGAGGCAAAGCGCAAAGAGGCGCCGCCGCCGGTCATTCAAAACGCCCCGAGGACCGGGGCCGGGATGCACCTCTCGGGAGGGCATCGATGAGAAAGGGGGGTGTCGCAGAACCTGCGGCAGTTGCGCGGGCCGATGGCAGCGTGGTAACGCGCCGGCCCGCATGCGCCTCAGGCGTGCGAGAAATGACAGGTACGCCAGGGCCAGGCTCCCCGGTCGCCACAACCTGTTTGAATGATGCGATGAATGAACATGTAGGGCAAAGTGTAGCAAAGACCGGGACCGGCCCGCACCGGGCAAGCATGGCCGGGACAAACTAGTACTAATGCTTATCTCGCAAACCCTCTTGCGAGAGGCCGCCCCTGAACTCGAGAATGGTGACATAAAAAAAGAACGCTCGTTCTATTTCAACCCTTCTTTGGAGACAGCCCATGACTTTGACAGCGCGATGCATCGCGGGCCTGACCAGCCTGTTGCTCTCATTCGGCATTCTTGCCGCACCTATGGAAGTGGCGGGCGTCAAACTCGACGACCCGGTGGAGCTTCACGGCACCAAGCTCCAGCTCAATGGCGCGGGCATTCGCTACAAGGCCGTTTTCAAAGTCTACGTGGCGGGCATGTACCTGCCCAAAAAGGCCTCCACCCCCGAAGAGGTCTACACCATGGCCGGCCCCAAGCGCATCAGCATCACCCTGCTGCGCGAGATTGACTCCAACGAACTGGGCAAAAGCTTTACCACCGCCTTCACCGAAAACGCGCCCAAGGCGGAAATGTCCAAGCTGATCCCCGGCCTGATCAGGATGGGCCAGCTTTTTGCCGACCAGAAGAAACTGGTGGCCGGCGAAGGCTTCACCATCGACTGGATTCCCGGCACCGGCACCGTGATTTCCGTCAAAGGCAAACCGCAAGGCGAGCCCTTCAAGGAAGCCGAGTTTTTCAACGCCCTGGTGCGCATCTGGCTGGGCCCGCAGCCCGCTGACTGGAAACTCAAGGACGCGCTGCTCGGTAAATAAGGCCTGCGGCTTTCGGATGATCAACGGGGCGCAAGCCCCGTTGCCGTTTTCACCGCCCCAGTGCTATTTCTGGAAGCGCAGTTCGGCCAGCGAGTCGACAAAGCCGTCGGCATCGACCTCGCGCACCGGCTCGCCGTGGTTGTAGCCGTAGGTCACCAGCAGCACCGGGCAGCCCGCCGCCCGCGCGGCCCGCGCGTCGTTGCTGGAGTCGCCGATCATCAGGGTGCGCGCGGGCGCACTGCCCAGCGCCTCGCAGGTCTTGAGCAGCGGCAGAGGGTCGGGCTTTTTGCGCGCGAAGGAGTCGCCGCCAAAGACCTCGCTGAAAAAACCGTCCAGGCCCTTGAGTTTGAGCAGCTGGCGCGCCATGGCCAATGGCTTGTTGGTCAGGCAGGCCAGCTTGAGCCCGGCCTGCTGCAGGGCGCGCAAGCCTTCCAGCCCTCCGGGATACACCGCCGAGTGCAAGCCGTTGATGGCGGCGTAATGCCGCTGGTAGCTCGCCATCGCTTCGGCGTAGCGCGCCGGCAGGTCCTCACCGGCATGCGCCAGCACCGTCCTCACCAGATTCTCGGAGCCCTTGCCGACCATGCGGCCCACGGTCGCCGCATCCAGCGCCTGCGCCTGGCCCGGCCTGCCCAGTTCGGCCAGCATGGCGTTCACGGCGGCCACGAAATCTCCCAGGGTGTCCACCAGCGTGCCGTCCAGGTCCACCATGGCGGCGTCGAAATGGGTGAGCGTCAGAACAGCAGGATTCATGCAAAACAGCCGGTGAAAGGTGGCAAGCGGAGCGGCGATCATGCCAGAACCCACTGCCTGGCGCCCGGCTTTCTGCGCTACGCTAGGCCTGCGCTTTTTCAATTGCCGCCACCGACCTTCCAGGAATGCCATGAATGCTTTTTCTCAAGACCGATGCCGCAACAAAGCACTGCGGCGGCTGGCCGCGGCCTGTGCCGCACTGTTTGCCGCGGCGACGCCGGGGCCCACGCTGACCCAGCCTGCACCTGCACCTGCACCTGCACCTGCACCTGCACCTGCACCTGCACCTGCACCGCTTGCCGCGGTGCCGCCCGGCGCCAACACCTTTGAACGGCTGGCGACAGGGGCCGGGATCACCAGCTGCTCCAAGGCCCTGCGCACCCTGGGCCCGGTGCTGACCGGGCCCGAGGGCGGCTATGCCGTGATGCTGATGGCCAACCGCGTGGCGCCGGCCGCCTCGGCCTTCTCGGCCTCGATTGAAAAAAGCGGGCCCGCGGGCACCACCTTTGTCAGCGCGTTTTTCAGTCCCGGCCTGATGGGCGGCTGCGACGTCGGCTATGACACCGTCAGCACCTGGAACAAGTCCTGCCAGGACGTTGCCCTGCAAGACTTCCGCTATGCGCAGCCGCTCAACGTGATAGGGCGCAATATCAGCGTGCTGCCGTATTCGCCCACCCACCATGTGTACCTGATCCGCATGCCAGGCGGCTGCATCAGCATCAACAAGGAAATGCTCTACCCCTGAACGGCGCTCAAGAGGCGGCGCGGCGCCTGGCCTGGATCGCGCGGTCCAGGCTGCCCAGCAAGCGCTGCTCGTCGAGGGGTTTTTCCAGCCAGCCCGAGATCCCCAGCGTCTGGCTGCCGGGCTGCTGCCGCGCCTCCGCGGCGGTGACCGATAACACCAGCACCGGCAGGCGCGCGGTGCGCTTGTTCGCCCGCAACTCGCGTATCAGCGAGAACCCGCTCTCATAGGGCTGCCTGACGTCCACCGTCATCGCCGCGTAGGACTCCATCTTGAGGTGGTCGCGCGCCTGCTCGGTGGTGTGCGCCATGTCCACGGCATAGCCGCCGTTGTCCAGCATCATGCCGATGAGCTGGGCCACGTCGGGATCGTCTTCGTACACCAGCACGCGCGGGCGCGCCACACCGTCAAGCTCCATGGGCGCCGTGACCGGCGGCGCTTCCCGCCATACGGGCAGCTCGAAAAAGAAGGTCGTACCCACCCGGCTTTCCGTGCTGAAGCCTATGTTTCCGTCCATACGCTCGATGATGGCCTTGGAGATGCTCAGGCCCAGGCCGGTTCCGCCTTTTTGCCGCGTGTCGGATGAGTCGGCCTGCGAAAACTTCTGGAAGATGCGCTGGCGGAATTCATCCGGAATGCCGGGGCCGCTGTCGGTAATCTCCACGCGCGCGCGCGCCGCGTCCGTGCGCAGCGACACCTGCACGGCGCCTCCCGGCGGCGAGAACTTGATGGCGTTGGACAGCAGGTTGGTCACCACCTGGATCAACCGGTCGCTGTCGACGCAGACCTGCACGGGCGCCTCCATCCTGCCCAACGCCAGCGTCACGCCGTGCTGCTCCGCGAAGCCTTCATTGGCGGCCAGGGCCTGCTCCAGCAAGGGCTCCAGCTCCATGGGCCGCAGCTCAAAACTCATCTTGCCGGATTCGATTTTTTCGCTGTCGAGAATGTCGTTGATGAGCCGGATCAGCCGCTCGCAGTTGCTCTTGGCGATGCCCACCAGGTTTTTGGCCTGCGCCGGCAGCTCACCGGTCACACCGCCCCAGACCAGCCCGAGTGAGCCGCGTATCGAGGTCAGCGGCGTGCGCAGCTCATGACTGACGGTGGAGACGAACTCACTCTTCATGCGGTCTATGCGCTTGAGCTCGGTCACGTCATTGCCCAGCGAGGAAAAACCGATGACCGTGCCCTGCTCGTCCCCTTCGCCGTAGCGCGGAAAATGGCTCATGACATACTCGCGCCGCTCACCGCCGGGCGTCACCTGCACGCACTCGTAGCGAACCGAATAGCCCGCCAGCGCCTCCTGAACATGGCCCTTGACCTGCTCGTACAGCTGCGGCCCCATGACCTCGAACAGGGTCCGGTTCTGTATCTGTTCGGACACAAGGCCGAAGGCCTCTTCATAGGCCCGGTTGTGGAACCGGAAGCGCTCCTCCCTGTCGACATAGGCGATCAAGGCCGGAACGGCGTCGGTCAGCTCGCGCAGCTGGGCTTCGCTGCTGCGCAGGGCGTCGCTGATGCGGTTGCTTTCGGTGATGTCGTGGATGATCGCGGTGAACAGGCGGCGGCCGCCGACATTGACGTCGCCGAAGGACGCGTTCACCGGGAACTCGGTGCCGTCGTGGCGCAGGCCCAGGACCTTGACGTCCCATTCGCGAAAGCCGCGCTGGCGCCCGCCCAGGCTCGCGAAGAAGGCCTGAAAGCCCATGCGGTAACGCGTGGGCAGCAGCATGGTCACTTCCCGGCCCACCAGGTCGTCGAGCCGGTAGCCGAAGAGATGGCGGGCGGCGCTGTTGGCGTTGACAATGATGCCCTCCTGGGTGGCCGTCACCAGCCCTTCGGCCATGCTCTCGGTCACGGCCCGGCTCATGGCCTCGCTGTCGGAAAGCCTGGCCTCGATGCGGCGGCGCTTTTCCTGCGCCCTGACAATCATCTGGATGGCCCAGCCGAAAACACTCAGGCACAGCATGCCGCCCAGCAAGATCAATTGCTTGACGGTCTGCGCGGTCCGGCGCGTTTCCTCCTTGGAGTGCTCCAAGGTCTGGGTTTCAGCCACCTTGATGCGGGCCACCAGCGACTCTATTTCGTCATGAAGCCGGCGATTGGGCGCGTTGCCGACGATGGCCGCCGCCGCGTCCAGCCCAGCCTGCTGCCGGGCGGCGATGGCCAGCTCCATGAGATCGAAGCGGCGCGTCATGGCCTCGCTCAGGGCGCGCCAATCCTGGCTTGTGGCGGCCTGCGCATGCACGCGCTGCAGCGCCTGCTGGCTCAGCGAACGGCCCCGCTGGTAGGCGGCGAGGTCGCCGGGCACGTTGGTCAGCAGGTAGCGCCGCTGCGAAGACTCCGCCGCCTGGAACTCCGAGACGACCTGCTCCAGCAGCAGCACCGTTTCGCGGGCCTCGGTTTCGCTCTGCGTGCCGCTGATCAGTGAATTGATCGTGAAATAGGAAGCCGCGATGCTCAGGATGATCAGGATCATCCCGGCGCCCAGCGCGACGTTGATGGTGGCGCGAAAAGGCAGCCTCATGGCACTTGAGCCGGCAGGCCTGGTTGACCAGAAAAGCGGCTCATCTCGCCATGCTCGCGCGCTACTGCGAGCCCAGCACGGTGCGAACCGCCTGGATCAGCGATTCGGTCTCCACGGGCTTGGTAATGTAGCCGTCGGCGCCGCTGGCCAGACCCTTGAGCACCGCCTCGCGCGTTGCCTTCGCCGTGAGCATGATCACGGGAATGTCCTTGAGCTGGGGGTGCGAGCGGATGCGCAGCAGGATGTCAAAACCGTCGGCATCGGGCAGCATCACGTCCAGCAGCACCAGGTCGGGAATCGGCGCCTTGCGGAACTCGGCTACCACTTCCGCGCGCGAGCCCGCCACCCGCACGTCGAAGCCCTCGAAGGTCAAGTAGTGGTTCAGGAACTTGGCCAAGTGCTCATCGTCGTCCACGATGATGGCTGACTGGCGCTCGCCGGGCGCGCGCTGGCGCGGCGAGCCGCGCTTGCGGGCAATGCGGACGTAGTAGTTGGATTTCTTGAGCGTGGCCGCGCAGAGATCGGCTTCGGCGCCCGCCTCCGTGAGCGCCGCCGGGCTCAGCTGGAACTGCAGCGAAGCGGCGAACGGGTCCGGCGCGACCTGCGTCACTAGCCCCTTGGCCAGCAGCAGTTTCAAGGTGTGGTCCAGCGTGGCGCTCACGGCATCTCCCACACTCTGGCGTATTTGGGCCATGGACAGGATGCCGTCGAGCCGCACCAGCAACTCCACCTCGGGCGGTGAAATCGTGGTGGCGGCGCTTCGCAGCTCCTGCTGGCCTTTGGGCGTAACTGCGTAGATGTCGTTGTACTGCACGGTGTAGCTCCTCTCTGTGGGTAAGGGGCATGACATGCGCCTGGGCGCCCTGCCTGATGATTCTAAGGGTCCAGGGCCGGCCCGAATGGCGTACGCCCGCAGTAGGAAGATACACCAAGCGGGACGGCCCGGGTGCTCACGGCGGTTTCACGGGATCGGGCGGCGGCAAGGCCGAGCGCAGCGCCTCCATCAGTTCACCGAGCGACTCCTCCATGCGCAGCAGCAGCTCGTCGATGCCCTCACGCGGCGCGTTGTCGCGCAGCGCCTGCTCCAGCGCCTCGGCGTCCTGCGGCAGTTGCGTGGCGCCTATCTGCGCCGAGACGCCGCGCAGCGAGTGGCTCAGCAACTCCGCCGCCTTCGGGTCGCCGGCCGCCAGGGCCTCGCGTATGCGTGCCGGCGTGTCCGCGCGGCCGTCCATGAAGCGGCGCAGCATCGAGATGTAAAAGCCCTTCATGTTCATCGCCCGGCTCAATCCCACCGGCAGGTTGATGCCGGCAATGCTGTCCGGCAGCGTTTCATCGCCGGCTCCCGCCGCATCCGCCGCCTGCACGGCGGCAAGGCGGGAGGCCTGCGTGCCGGCATCGGCCGCGGGTGCGGGTGCGGGTGCGGGTGCGGGTGCGGCGGCGCTCGCGACGGCCTGCGGCGCGGGCTCCAGGCTGTCCAGCGCCCTGCGCAGCTCGGCGGCGGCGTCCGCGCGCTGCGCGGGCGTGAGGCGGCCCGGGTCCAGTTCCAGGCGCAGGCCGGGCCGGTCGCACTGGATCACCCCCGCCGCCGCGGCCGGCGGGACCGGGGTCTTGCGGACCGCGTAAACCGTGATGGGCTCGGAAAACCCTTTGGCGATCACCGGCTCGCGTTCCTCGACCTCAATGTCGCCCTGCACCAGGTCGTGGGTGTCCCTGGAAATCAGGATGCCGCCGGGCTCGGCGGCCTGCTCCAGCCGGGCAGCGAGGTTCACCTCCCGGCCGATGATGGTGTAGTCCATGCGCAGGTTGCTGCCGAAGTTACCGACGTCGCAAAATCCCGAGTTGATGCCTATGCGTATCTCGAAAGCCTTGGGGATGCCCATGGCCTTCCAGCGCTGCCGCAGCTCGGCCATGCGCTGCTGCATGGCGACGGCCATCCTGACGCACTGCACCGCGTCCTGGCGCGGGCCCAGGGTGTGGGGGTCGCCGAAAAAGATGACAATGGCGTCGCCGATGAACTTGTCCAGGGTTGCGCCGTACTCGGCGGCGATCTGCGACATCTCTTCAAAGTAACTGTTGAGCAAAAACGTAACTTCCTCGGGCTGCCACTGCGCCGTGGAAGCGGTGAAGTTCTTGATGTCCGAGAAAAACACCGTGAGCCGCTTGCGCTGGGTCTGGATCTCTGCCTGGCGGGATCCATCAAACAGCGACTGGTAGACCTGCGGCGCAAGATAGCGCGACAGCTGCTCGGACAGGGTCTTCAGGCGCTTGGCATTGGCGCTGCGCTCCAGGTGCAGCCTCACGCGCGCCAGCAGCACGGGCGGGCTGATCGGTTTGGTGATGTAGTCGGTGGCGCCCAGGTCCAGCCCGAACTGCTCTTCCTCCACACTGCTCAGCGCCGTGAGGAAGATGACGGGAATGTCGGCCGTGCGCGGGTCGCGCGCCAGTCGCCGCATGACTTCGTAGCCGTCCATGCCGGGCATCATCACATCCAGCAGGATGATTTCAGGGCGCCGCTCGGACAGCGCCACCTGCAGGCCCTCTTCGCCCGACTCGGCGGCCTCCACCTCATAGTCGTCGCGCAGCAGGGCGACCAGGAAAAACCGGACGTCCGCCGTGTCGTCCACCACCAGGATGCGGGCTCGGCGCGCGGGGCGCTGCCCGTCTTGCTGGCTTACAGCTTCAGTCATGCGGCTCCTCCATGTGTGGCGGGGGGCCGGCGTCCGGCCTGGCCGGTTACCGGGGTTGGCGCGCGGGTCGGCGTCGTCGCGTGCCGGCCTATTTCACCAGTTCCGCCCGCATGGCGTCAATGACCGCCTTGTAGTCGGGTTTCCCGAAAATGGCGCTTCCGGCCACAAAGGTGTCGGCGCCGGCAGCGGCCACGCGCGCGATGTTGTCGGCCTTGATGCCGCCGTCGACTTCGAGGCGGATATCCTTGCCCGAGGCTTCGATGCGCTTGCGCGCCTGTTCGACCTTGCGCAGCGCCGAGTCGATGAAGCTTTGCCCGCCGAAGCCGGGGTTGACGCTCATGATCAGGATCAGGTCGATATCCTCGATCATCCAGTCCAGCACATCCAGCGGCGTGGCCGGGTTGAACACCAGCCCGGCCTTGCAACCCTTGGCCTTGATGGCCTGCACGCTGCGGTGCACGTGGCCGGAGGCCTCGGGGTGAAAGCTGATCAGGTCGGCGCCGGCGTCGGCAAAAGCCGCGGCCAGCGCGTCGACGGGCTGCACCATCAAGTGCACGTCCACGGGCACCGGGGTGCCGTCGGCCTTTTTGGCGTGCGGCTTGAGCGCCTGGCAAATCATGGGCCCGAAAGTCAGGTTGGGCACATAGTGGTTGTCCATCACGTCGAAGTGGATCCAGTCGGCGCCGGCGGCGATGACGGCCTTGACCTCATCGCCCAGGCGGGCGAAATCGGCGGACAGGATGGAAGGGGCGATCCGGTAGGTGGGCGGCTGGTTTTTAGGCATGGCAGGATTGTCGCAGCAAGCCGCGGCCCCCGCGTGCCCTTGGTGTTGCCCGCTGTTTCGCCGGGCCAACAGCAACGGCAGGCGGTTAACATGGTCGCCAACAGTTCCAGCCATGCCCAAATACCAATTTTCCTGCGAAGTCGTCCCCCAGTACCTGCCCGAACAATCGGCGCCGGAAGACCATGTCTACGGGTTTTCCTATACCGTCACGGTCACCAACACCGGCGAAGTGACGGCCCAGCTGATCTCGCGCCACTGGGTCATCAGCGACGCCAACGGGCACAACGAGGAGGTCAAGGGCCTGGGCGTGGTCGGCCACCAGCCGCTGCTCAAGCCGGGCGAATCCTTCCAGTACACCAGCGGGTCGCGCCTGCGCACGCCCAGCGGCACCATGCACGGCAGCTATTTTTGCGTCGCCGAGGACGGCGAACGCTTCGAGGCACCCATCCCCATGTTCGTGCTGGAGGCGCACAACGGCAATGGCAGCGTCCCGCCCGGCCGCGTCCTGCATTAGGCCCCCGGTCCTGACCGCCCGATGAAAGACCTGGCATCCCTGCTCAAGGCGCTGGATCCGGACGCCGGCCTGGCCCAGCGCCATGTCTGGCTGATCAAGCTCTTCGAATGGATACGCGGCGATGAGACGTCCGTCCCGGCCGCGGTGGCGCGGGTGCAGGCCTTCATCGATGCCGTCGAGATGCAGCCCGAGCTGCGCGCGCGCCTGCAGGCCTGGTGGCAGACGCTGATCCAGACAGTCGACATCACCACCTTGCTGGCCGATTTCGGCTTCGCGCCGCGCACGGCCTTCGTCAGTGAACTGGCCGAGCGCCTGCGCCGCAAATGGCTGCCCGGCACGCCCGAGACCGTCGACGCCTCCGAGCTGTTTCCCTTAGTGGCGCCCACCCGCTTTGACGCGCAGTGGATGGGCGCGCTCGAGGAGCCCCAAATCGCCCGGCTCACCCTGCTGCTGTCGGCCAGCCCCGACATGGACACGCTGCACTGGCATTACAGCCTGATGGACGCGCTGGCCTATTGCACGGCGCAGATCCGCGCCACCGGTTTCGCCCCCGAGCTGCGCCTGCGCATGAACCGCGCCACCCCGCACGCGCGCGCCTTTCATGCGCTGCCGGCCGACATCGATGGGCTGCGCAACGCTTTCTTCAAGCCCGAACGGGACGAGGCGCAATTGCAGGCTGCGATCGCGCAATACCGCGAGCGGCTGGACGCCTGCCGCCAGGCCGTCAACAGCATCTACACGCACCTGGAGGAAAACGGCATTTCGGTCGGCATGGTGTTTCGCCTGCGCCAGCTGCGCGAGCGCATGCTGCGCGTGCGCGAGCTGCTCGACAGCCTGGTCTCGCCCAAGCCGGCCATGGCGGCCGTCAAGCTGCTGGGGCGCCGCGTCATCACCGCGCAAGAGGGCAAAAGCATCAGCGCGCTGATCAGCGCCAACTCCACGCTGCTGTCGGCCAAGGTGGCCGAGCGCAGCGCCGAGACCGGCGAGACCTACATCACCCGCACGCGCGGCGAATACCGTGAAATGCTGGGCAAGGCCATGGGCGGCGGCGCCGTCACGGCCCTCACCACGCTGCTCAAGTTCATGATCGTCGCGGTGGGGCTTTCGGCCTTCTGGGGCGGCTTCTGGTCCGGCCTCATGTATGCCGCCAGCTTCATCCTGATCCAGCTGCTGCATTTCACGCTGGCCACCAAGCAGCCGGCCATGACGGCGCCGGCCATGGCGGCCAAGCTCAAGGACCTCGGCTCGGCCGATGCCGCCAGCACCATCGAAGCTTTTGTCGACGAGGTCACGCACCTGGTGCGCTCGCAGGTGGCGGCGGTCTTCGGCAACGTGTTCATGGTGGTGCCCGCGGTGCTGCTGGTCAACACGCTGGTGCTGTTGCTGCTGGGCCGGCCCATGATCAGCCCCACCGAGGCCGAGCATGTGCTGGGCACGCTGACCTTGCTGGGCCCCACGCTGATGTGGGCGGGCTTTACCGGCGGCATCCTGTTCGCGGCCAGCATGATCGCGGGCTGGACCGAAAACTGGTTCGTGCTGCACCGCCTGGACTCGGCCATGCGCCACAACCCGCGCATCACCGCCGTGCTGGGCAGCGAGCGCGCGGCCCGCTGGTCAAGCTTCATGCGCGACAACATCTCGGGCTTCGCCTCCAACATCGCGCTGGGCTTCATGCTGGGGCTGATCCCGGCCTTCACCGGCTTCTTCGGCGTGGAACTCCAGGCACGCCACGTCACGCTGTCCACCGGCCAACTGGCCGCGGCCGGCGCCTCGCTGGGCCTGGAGGCCTTCAAGCACCCCACCATCTGGTGGTGCGTCGCGGCCATTCCGCTGATAGGCGCGCTCAACCTCGGCGTGAGTTTTTACCTCGCGTTCCGACTGGCCCTGCAGGCGCACAACGTGAGCAATGTGGACCGCGCCCGCATTCGCGCCGCGATCTGGGCGCGCTGGCGCAGCCATCCGCGCAGCTTCTTCATGCCTGGATAGGCTCACCCCTGTCCAGGCTCACTGCGTGTAGCCTGTTCTCCCCTCGAGGGGACGGCGCCTGCGGTCTGGCAAAGCCAGTCCCGCGGCCCCCGATGGTGACACCCCCATTTGGTTTGCGCCGTTGAACTCTTCACCCAACACGCATCGGGCGGCATTTCCGGCCTTGTCCTACAGGCCTGCACCGGAGGCCCCTGTAAATTAATGCAACAAGTTTCGTTTCGCGCAAACCCACCGGGCCCCAGGCCGTAAAGGCCGGCCGACCAACGCGCAACAGGCCGCCTCCAGGGGCCTGTCTGCAGAAGTTCCCATCAGAGTGGAGACCCATCCCCCATGAATGACATCCTGGCCATCTGGGCCGAATGGATCAAACCTTCGGCAGGCTTGCCGACCGTGCAGTGGTCCATCCTTCTCGCTGTGGCCACCGCCGCGGGCCACCTGCTGAACCGCTACACCGGCCTGCCCAAGGTGGTCGGCTATTCGCTGGTCGGCGGCGTTGCCGGCCTGGCCGGTTTCACAGGCGCGGTCTGGCCGCTGCAGGGCACGGGACTGTTCCTGCTGGAACTGGGCGTGGCCGTGGTGCTGTTCGAGGCCGGCGGGCGCATCCCGCTGCGCTGGTTTCGCCACAACCCCATGGTGCTGGTGCAAAGCCTGGCCGAATCGGCGCTGACCTTTATCCTGGTGTACTGGGCCCTGGGCGCGATGAGCGTGCGCGTCGCCGTGGCCGAACCGCTGGCCCTGCTGGCCATGGCCGCTTCGCCGGCCGTGCTGTCGCGCGTGGCCATAGACACGCGCGCGGCCGGCCCGGTCACCGAACGCGCGCTGGTGCTGTCCACGCTGGGCACGCTCTATGCCCTCACGCTGTGCAGCGCCCGCGCCGGCATGATGCACCGCCCCGAATCGGGTGTGGCCAGCGTGCTCAGCACGCTCTACCCGGTGCTGGTGGTGCTGGGACTGTCGGTGGTGGTGGGCGCGGTGCTGGCCCTCACGCTGCGCACCGCGCTGCGCGTGATGAGCCCCACCAGCGAAAACACCGCCATCCTGCTGCTGGCCCTGATCGCCGCGGGCGCCGCGCTGGCGGCCCATTTCGGCGGCTCGGCGCCGCTGGCGGCGCTGCTGGGCGGCATGCTGCTCAAGCAGCTCAACCCGCGTCCCTGGTCATGGCCGCGGCAGATGGGAACGGCCTCCGCCATGCTGACCATGCTGATGTTTGTGCTGGTCTCGGTGGTGGCGGCGCAGGCCGACTGGAGCGGCCCGGTAGCCGGCCTGGTCATCGCCATGGTCCTGGCGCGCATGGCGGCCAAGATCATCGGTGTCGCCATCGGCAACGCGGGCAGCGGCGCCAGCTGGAAACAAGCGCTGTGGGTGGGCTGCGCGATGTCGCCGATGTCCTCGGTCGCGTTGCTGCTGGTGTCGCAGTTCGCCACGGCCTCGGGCGCCCTGGGCCGGCAGATCGCCAGCGTGGCCCTGCCCGCCATCCTGCTGATGGAAGTGCTGGGCGCGGTGCTGGCCACCGTGGCCATTTACCGCGCCGGCGAAAGTTCCAAACCCTGGGCGCCGCTCACGCGCGGCCCCGCATCCGGACCCGTCCATGAGCCTTGAACCTTTTCACAAATCGGCCGCGCTGTCGCTGGGCGTGGAGCTTGAGCTGCAGCTGGTGAACACGCACGACTACGACCTCGCGCCCTATGCCGAGGACATGCTGCGCCTGATGTCCAAAATCCCGCTGCCCGGCGCCGTGGTGCCCGAGATGACCTCCAGCATGATTGAAGTCTCGACCGGCATCTGCCACAACGCATCGGAAGTGCTGGGCCAGCTTTCGCAGATCCGCGACGCGCTGGTCAAGAGCGCCGACAAGCTCAACATCGCCGTGGTCGGCGGCGGCACCCACCCCTTCCAGCAGTGGCATGAGCGCCGCATTTACGACAAGCCGCGCTTTCGCGAGCTGTCCGAGCTCTACGGCTATCTTTCCAAGCAGTTCACCATCTTCGGCCAGCATGTGCATGTGGGCTGCCCCGACGCAGACAGCGCGCTGCTCACGCTGCACCGGATGTCGCGCTACATCCCGCACTTCATCGCGCTGTCGGCCTCCTCGCCCTATGTGCAGGGCCAGGACACGGCCTTCGACTCGGCGCGGCTCAACTCGGTGTTCGCCTTCCCGCTCTCGGGCCGCGCGCCCTTCGCGCTGACCTGGGACGATTTCACCGTGTACTTCGACAAGATGACGCGCACCGGCGTGGTCAAGAGCATGAAGGACTTTTACTGGGACATCCGGCCCAAGCCGGAGTTCGGCACCATCGAGATCCGCGTGTTCGACACGCCGCTCACGGTGGAGCGCGCCACCGCGCTGGCGGGCTTTGTCCAGTCGCTGGCCTCCTGGTTCATGCACGAGCAGCCCTTTGTGCCCACCGAGGACGACTACCTGGTCTACACCTACAACCGCTTCCAGGCCTGCCGCTTCGGCCTGGACGCGGTTTACGTGGACCCGGCCACCGGCGGCCACATGCCGCTGCGCGAACACATCCTGCAGACCATGGCGCGGATCGAGCGCCACGCCACCGCCATGGGCGCGGGCGCCTCGCTGCACCTGCTGCGCAACAGTGTGGAGCGCGGCGACAACGACGCCCGCTGGCTGCGCGAAAGGCAGGGCGAGGAGCACCTGCTGGCCGAAGTCATACGCCAGGCGTCGGAACGTTTTCGCGGCGGCGTGACGCACCAGCAGAATTCCTGAAATCCCCGCCGGTGCAGCCTGTATGCTCTGCGCCATGGGTGAATTCGACTTGATTGCGCGCTACTTCACGCGCCCCGCCGCGCGCGCGGCGCTGGGCGTGGGCGACGACTGCGCGCTGCTGCAGCCCGCGCCCGGCACGCAGCTGGCGATTTCCAGCGACATGCTGGTCGAGGGCCGGCACTTTTTCGTGGACGTGGACCCCCTCACGCTGGGCCACAAAGCGCTGGCCGTCAATTTGAGCGACCTGGCCGCTTGCGGCGCCAAACCCCTGGCCTTCACGCTGGCCCTGGCCCTGCCGCGGGTCGACGAAGCCTGGCTGGCCGCATTTTCCCAAGGCCTGCTGGCGCTGGCCGATGCGCACGGCTGCGAACTGGTGGGCGGCGACACCACGCAGGGGCCGCTCAATATCTGCATCACCGTGTTCGGCGAAGTGACCGTGCTGAACGGCAAAAGCCAGGCGCTGCTGCGCTCGGGCGCAAAAGCCGGCGACGATGTGTACGTCAGCGGCACGCTGGGCGACGCGCGGCTCGCGCTGGACGCGCTGCGCGGCACCGTGCCCTTGCCGCCCGGCTTGCTGGCCCAGGCCAGGCGCCGGCTGGAGCAACCCACACCGCGCGTGGCCTTGGGCCAGGCGCTGCGCGGCATCGCCTCGGCGGCCATTGACGTGAGCGACGGCCTGATCGGCGATCTGCTGCACATATTGCGCGCCTCAGGCGTGGGCGCCACACTCGAGACGGCGCTCGCCGCCCAATTGGTGGCCGCTTGCGCCCACCCGGATTGGCCCGGAACCGGCATTGGCGCGGACAAGCAGCTGGAGTTCGCACTGGCCGGCGGCGACGACTACGAGCTCGCCTTCACCGCGCCGGTCTACGCCCGCGAAGCCGTGCAGGCAGCGGCAAGACAGGCGCAAACGCCCGTCAGCCGCATAGGCCGCATCGACACGGCCCCCGGCCTGCGCCTGCTGGACGCGGCCGGCGTGCTGGTGGAGCGGCGCTACGCCTCTTTCGATCACTTCGCCTGAGGGCGAATGCCGGCGCCTGGGCGCGCTGCGTGCACCAGGCCGCGCGCGAGGCGGCCCAGCACCGACCAGAACTGGGCCGGTGCCAGGGCACGCAAATGCCGGGCCTCGGCCATCGCGGCGGCGGCCAGGCGGTTTTCTTCGGATGCGATGTAGGCGGAATTCATGAGAGCGTCCTTTCAGTTGGGGTACGGCTCCACTGTGCGCAAAACCGCCGCCGCCGGAAACCACCCGCGGCGCAAATGCGTCTTGCACCAGGCGCAAAACAAAAAGCCCGGCGATGGGTAATATGGCCGGCATGCGGAACCTGAACTTTGACGACATGCACCTGTTCGCACGCGTGGCCGAGCTGGGCAGCTTCTCGGCCGCGGCCCGCGCGCGCGGCGTGCCTGTCAGCCAGGTGTCCCGCGCCATCGCCCGCATTGAAAAAACCTGCAATGCGCGGCTGGTGCAGCGCAGCACGCATGCGCTGACCCTCACGCCCGAGGGGGAGACTTTTCTCGGCTACTGCCGGCGCATGACACACACACTGGACGACCTGGAAGGCGAGTTCGCCAGCCAGAGCGGCGAGGCCAGCGGCTGGGTGCGGGTGGCGGCCAGCACGGTGATGGCCGAATACCTGCTGGTGCCCAGCCTCGAAGGGCTGAGCCAGCGCCATCCGCAGGTTCGTGTGGAACTGAAGGTGGACGACCGCCTGGTGGACATGGTGCGCGACGGTGTCGACATCGCGATCCGCAGCGGAACGCACACCAATGAGAACACGGTAATGCGCCAGATCGGCACGCATGGGCGCAGGCTATACGCCACGCCGAGCTATCTGGAGGCCCACGGCACGCCCGAGCACCCCGACGACCTGGGCCGGCACCGCCTGATCAGCAACAGCGGCGCGACCACGCTCAACCGCTGGCCCTTCATCATCGACGGCCAGCCCGTGGTGATCACGGCAGACGGCCATTGGCGCGCCGACTCCACCGGCACCACCAGCCAGCTGGCCCTTCAGGGCCTGGGCATAGCGCGCTTTGCCATGCTGGCGGCCGAGCCCCTGGTGCGGCGTGGCCTGCTGGTGCCGGTACTGCCGGGCTTTGTCGACGAGCAGCCCGTGCCCATCCATGCCGTGACGCTGGGCGGGCGCCATCGGCTGCCGAAAATCCGTGCCTGCATAGACTATTGGGCCGAGTGGTTCAGCCACGAAGGAGACTTGATCCGCTGACCCCCTGCCGGTTGATCCGGCCACGTTATCTGGCCTATTTGGCTTCAACCAGCGCGCGAATGTCCAGCAGGGTCAGTTCGTTGGCATCGGGCTTGCCGATTTCACGGCCCGATGAATACGGAAAATTGTTGTCGTTGACCAGCACGACGTGGGTCGCATCCACTATCGCCAGGCCCTCAGGGCCCAGGTGCGGCAGCGAAAACACCGCTTCATTGGGCCCCAGCTTCGCGAGGCGCTGCGGGTTGGCGATGCGGGTCAGGTCGATATAAGCCACTTTGCGCACAAAACCATCGGCATCGGCGGCCGCCAAGTCTATCTTGTAGACGCGCTTGAAACGCGCGGGCCGCGTGAAGCAATCGGTGCGCGCTTCGCCCGGGCAGGCCGGCGCCTGGCCTTCGGTGCTGTCGTCGCGCTCTATCACCAGGCCGGTGGTGGCGTCCAGCAGCTGGAAGTCGGCCGCGACATTGCCCACTTCCTCGAGCAGGTACTTCCACTGCTTGCCGGTGTAGCTGCCCGAGGCCGCGTCCACCTCGTTGATGCGTACATAGGTCTTGTCACCGGATTTTTCGACGCTTTTGGCCGTGGTGTCGAACAGCGGGCCTTCAAACATGGGATAAAGCTTGCTGCCGTCGGGTGACTTGGCCATGCCCTCAAAACCGTTGGAGCGGCGCACCTCGAACAAGGCTTCGCCGGGCAGGTTGGGCAGGCGGCCCTGCATGTAGTGGTCGGGCGAGGCCAGCAGCTTGCCCTTGATGACGGTTTCGATCACGCCCAGCACCCGGCCCTGGAAGTCGGTGCGCAGCAGGTAGGGGCCGTATTCGTCGCCTATCCACCATTCATTGCCCACCACCTGCAGGGATTCGGGGTCGAAATCGATGCCCGTGAGGTAGCGCCGCGAGGTGTTTTCGTTCTGGATGTGGAAAGGAATACGCTTATGGGGGTCGCTCAGGAAGGTCGTGCCGCGGCGCAGGACCCGGCCCTTGCCCCAGTCCACGGACAACCGGTGCACCATCAGCAGCGCGTCCTGCGAGTTGACCTTGTTGCCGAAGCCGTTGTCGGTCAGCGCCAGGAACTCCCCCTTGCCCAGCGAGACGATGCCCGAAAAACCCTGCACCGACTGGCCCTTCATGGGCAGCGCGCCGCCGGAGGCGCGCGGGTATTTGGGGTCGCCGACAAAGGTGTTGGCGTTTTCGCTGCCGAGCTGCTCGTTGCGCTGGCGTTTGGCATTGGCGAATTTGCCCGCCGTGGCGAAAAAAGGCCCCGCATCGCGCGGCGCCGCCACCGAAGCATCGGCGGCCAGGGACGCATGGCCCGCCAGCACGGCCTCCACGGCCGGCGCCGTCTGGGCGCGGCCGCTGCCGGCCGCCAGGCACAGCGCGCAGGCGGCGGCCAAGGTCAAGGCGTTCATCTTGTTCAAAACCTGTTTGTGCTTGCTCATCCCGAATTCCCTCTTGTCTGCTGAATCGCAGGACTGTGCCGGCCGCGTGTGAAACCGCTGTGACAAAATCAGCCACTGCCCCGGGCATTCGCCGCCCACCCCCACACATGACCGACACCACGCCGCCGCCCGCCTTCCGGCCTACCGCGAAATTCCTGCTGACGCATCCCGCGCACTTCATTGCCCTGGGCTTTGGCGCCGGCCTGAGCCCGGTCGCGCCCGGCACGGCCGGCACGCTCTGGGCCTGGCTGGCCTTCCTGGTGCTGCAGCAGTGGCTCACGCCGGCCGAGATGGGCTGGCTGATCGCCGCCTCCACGCTGGCCGGCTGGTGGGCCTGCACCGTGACGGCCAAGGCCATGAAGGTGCTGGACCCAGGCAGCATCGTCTGGGACGAAGTCGTGGCCTTCTGGCTGGTGCTGTGGCTGGTGATGCCCGCGGACTTCGGGGCCCAGCTGGCCGCGTTCGGGCTGTTCCGCTTTTTTGACGCCGTCAAGCCCGGCCCCGTGGCCTGGGCCGACCAAGCCTTCAAGGGCTTTAATTGGCGCGGTGGCTTTGGCATCCTGTTTGACGACTTCGTGGCGGCGTTTTGCACGCTGCTGGTGATCGCGCTCTGGAGGTTCTGGTGAACGGCGTAGCCGGGCTGGCCGGACAGCTCGCCGGCCTGCTGCAGGCCCAGGGCCGCATGCTGGCCACCGCCGAAAGCTGCACCGGCGGCATGATTTCCGCGGCCTGCACCGACCTGGCCGGCTCCAGCAACTGGTTTGAGCGCGGCTTTGTCACCTATTCCAACGAAGCCAAGACGGATTTGCTGGGCGTCCCGTCCCCGCTGATCGCCCGCCACGGCGCGGTCAGCGAGGAAGTGGCGCGTGCCATGGCCGCCGGCGCCATCAGCCACTCACGCGCGCAGGTGTCCGTGGCGGTCACCGGGGTGGCTGGCCCGACGGGCGGTAGCGCCGCCAAACCCGTGGGTACGGTATGGTTTGGCTTCGCGCTGCCGGGGCGGCTGGTGTCGGAAGTCAGGCGCTTTGACGGCGACCGGGCCGCGGTGCGCGGCGCCACGGTGGCGCACGCGCTGCGGCGGCTGCTGCAATTGCTGCAAGAGCCGGAGGCGCCGGAAGCGCCGCAAGAAGCCGGCTGACGCCTGAGTGACGCCCGCCCCGCGCCGGCCGCTATAGAGTTCGCGGACCCGATCCTCACCGACATCCCCGACCAGGAGACAGCATGCATCCCAACCAGATCACCCTCGAGAATTTCTACGCCTCCTTCGCCCGCCTCGACTCGGACGCCATGGCCGCCTGCTACGCGCCCGACGCCCAGTTCGACGACGAGGCCTTCTCGCTGCGCGGCCACAAGGAGGTCACCGGCATGTGGCACATGCTCTGCGATGTGACCAAGGCCAAGGGCGCCGACGTCTGGAAGCTGAAATGGAGCGGTATCGAGGCCGGCGCGCAGACCGGCAAGGCGCACTGGGAGGCCGACTACCGCTTCAGCGCCACCGGGCGCATGGTGCATAACGTGATCGACGGCCAGTTCGAGTTCAACGAACAGGGGCTCATCAGCCGCCACCGCGACCGCTTCGATTTCTGGGCCTGGTCGCGCCAGGCGCTGGGCACGCCCGGCCTGCTGCTGGGCTGGACGCCTTTTCTGCGTAACAAAGTGCGGGCCCAGGCGGCCGCGAATCTGCAAAAATATCTGGCGTCGCGTCCCGCATGAGACGGGGCATGCGGAATGTGACGCTAGCCCAACGCAAGAGTTGAATCTCACCGGGAGGCTCCATGAGCTGGTTTGACGGGTTTGAGCTGCGCAACTTCGAAGTGAACGGCGCATCCATCAATGCGCGGGTTTCCCGTGTGGTGCCCGGCGACCCGGTACGCCCGGCCCTGTTGCTGCTGCACGGCTTTCCGCAGTCGCATGTGATGTGGCACCGCGTGGCCCAGCGCCTGGCCGCCGACTATTTCCTGGTGATGCCCGACCTGCGCGGCTACGGCGACTCCTCCAAGACGGCGGGCCTGCCCGACCACAGCAATTACAGCAAGCGCAACATGGCGCACGACATGATTGGCGTCATGGATGCGCTGGGCGTGAACCGCTTCTTCCTGTGCGGCCACGACCGCGGCGGGCGTGTGGCGCATCGGCTGGCACTGGACCACGCGGCGCGCGTGCCCAAGCTCTGCATCATCGACATTGCGCCCACACTCGACATGTACGAGGGCCGCAGCATGACCGAACCCTATATGGCCTTTGCCCGCGCCTATTACCACTGGTTCCATATGCTGCAGCCCGCGCCGCTGCCCGAGATCATGATGGGCGCCAACCACCCGGAAACCGCCAAGGCCTACCTGCACGCCAAGCTGGGCGGCTGGGGCAGCGCCGGGCTGAACTACATCGAGCCGCGGGCGCTGGCCGAATACGAGCGCAGCTTTTGCAACGCCGAGGCACTGCACACCGCCTGCGAGGACTACCGCGCCAGCGCCGGCATAGACCTGGAGCATGACCGCGACGGGCGCGCGCAGGGCCTGAAGCTGGCCTGCGCGCTGCTGGTGCTGTGGGGCGAGCGAGGTGTGGTGCACCGCCTGTTCGACCCGCTGGCGCTGTGGCAGGCGCAGTGCAGCGGCGAAGTCAGCGGCCAGGCCATGGCGGCCGGGCATTTCATTCCCGAAGAGCAGCCCGAGGCCACCGCGCGGGCGCTGCGCAACTTCTTCCACTGATCCACTCCGGGCCTAGCAACATGTCGCACTACACCGCACAAACCTTGTGGGAACGCAAGGACGCCAATTTCCTGGACAACCGCTACAGCCGCCGCCACCTGCTGCGATTTGACGGCGGCCTGGAGGTGCCGGGCTCGTCCTCGCCCAGCGTCGTGCCGCTGCCCATGTCCGACGCGTCGGCGCTGGACCCGGAAGAAGCTTTTGTGTCCGCGCTGTCAAGCTGCCACATGCTGTGGTTCCTGACCATGGCCGTCAAACGCAAGTTCCGCGTGGACCGCTACTTCGACGCGGCGGTCGGCGTCATGGAAAAGAACGCGCAAGGCAAGGTCGCCATGACCGTGGTCACGCTGCATCCCGAGGTGGCGTTTTCCGGCGAGCACCGGCCCAGCCGCGAAGAGCTGGCCAAGATGCACCACGACGCGCACGAGGCCTGCTTCATCGCCAACTCGGTGAAGACCGAGGTGCGCTGCGAGCCGGTCTACAGCGACGCATGAGCGGCCGCGGCGCGGCGGCTACTTCAGCCAGCCGCGTTTCCTGAAGTACCACATGGGCACGACGGCGCTGGCCACCATCAGCAAGATGGCGTACGGGTAGCCCAGCGACCAGTCCAGCTCGGGCATGAGCTTGAAGTTCATGCCGTAGACGCTGGCGATCAGCGTGGGCGGCAGCAGCGCGACGCTGGCCACCGAGAAAATCTTGATGATCTTGTTCTGGTTGATGTTGATGAAACCGACCGTCGCATCCATCAGGAAGTTGATCTTGTCGAACAGGAAGGCGGTGTGCGAGTCCAGCGAGTCGATGTCGCGCAGGATCTGCCGCGCCTCCTCGAACTGCTCGGCATTGAGCATCTTGCTGCGCATCATGAAGCTGACGGCGCGGCGCGTGTCCATCATGTTGCGGCGTATGCGGCCGTTCAAGTCTTCGTGGCGGGCGATGCTGCCCAGCACTTCGCCGGCCAGCGCATCGGTCACGTCACCCGACAGCACCTGGGTGCTGACTTTCTCGAGCTCGACGTAAATGCCTTCCAGCGTGTCGGCCGAGTATTCGGCGTCGGCGTCGAACAGCTTGAGCAGCACTTCCTTGGCATCCTCGATCAGGCCGGGGGCGCGGCGCGCGCGCATGCGCAGCAGCCGGAACACCGGCACGTCCTCGTCGTGGATGGAGAACAGCACGCCCTTGCTCTTGAGGTCGTCGTTGACCAGGTTCAGGATGAAGGCCACGCGCACGGTGCGCGGCTCGGCGTCGTCGGCGATCAGGAAGTCCGAGCGTATGTGCAACTCGCCGTTGTCTTCCTCGTAAAAGCGCGCAGACTCCTCGATGTCCTCGTCCATCGCGTCTTCCGGGATGGACAAGCCGTAGTACTGCTTGATCCAACGTTTTTCTTCGAGGGTTGGAGATTCCAGGTCCACCCAGATGGGCTGGAACCGGGAGAGTTCTTCCAGGGATTCGATTTCTTCCTGGAAAAGCCGGCCGTTGGCGAGCGTGAAAATATTGAGCATGACTGACTGCCTATCGGTTCAGGGGGCTGCACACAAGGCCTGCGCTCGGGCCTTGCGCAAAGCGCGGTAAAGGGGCGGTGGGATGGTGCATCGCTTTCAACCCCCTTTTGAACGTGAGCCTTTGTCGGGCTTGCGTCAGTCTGCGGTGTTGAAAGCTAGCGACTAGGGCTGCTTTCCAAGGATTTCTCCGTAATTGAACAGCGGCGATTATGGCATTTCAGGTCCGGCTTAGGCTACATAAAAAAGGCGATGAGCTCGTCCTTGCGCGCATAGGCATCGCGCTCGCCCAGCGCCATCAACGCCTTCACAAAGCCCGGCTCGAACAGCAGGTAGCTGGCCAGCGCCGCGCCGCCGGGGCTGCCCTTGGCGCCCAGCGCGCCCAGGCCCGCCAGGGCGTTGTAGGTCGCCGCGGGCAGTTCGGACGCATGGGCCTGCGCCAGCGCGTCCAGCGATTGCGAGGGCGCGATCGCCAGGATGTCCACCGGCCGGTAGGGCATGATGGCCGCGATTTCGCGCGGCATCTGGCGCACGGTCTTGCTGACACGCTGCGCCTGCTCCACGTCGGCCTGCAGCGTGTCCTGGAAAACGCTGGCCATGGCATGGCCGGCAATCGCGCCCAGCGAAGGCCGGCCGGTGACGCTGGCGCCGTTGCCGCCGCCCACAAAGCCGGCGCGTTCGGGCTGGCCCACGCCTATCACCAGCACCTTGCCGGCGCCCAGGTGCAGCGCGGGCGACAGCGGCGAGCTCTGGCGCATGGAGCCGTCGCCGAAGAACTCGGGATGGCCGTCCACCCACAGCGGCGTGGCCGGAAACAGGAAGGGGATGGCGCTGGAAGCCATCAGGTGCTCGATGGTGATGGGCTGGAATTCAGCGCGGCGCCCCGGGCGGCTCCACAGGTCGGACTGCCGGCCCGCCGCCATCTGGCAGAAGGTCCAGTGCACGCCGCTGCTGTAACTTGAAGCCGTGACGGCCACGGCGCGCAGCGTCCTGTCCTGCAGGGCCTGCTCGATGCGGCCCAGCGAGATGGTGCGGTGCAAGGTGTCCACCAGCGGCGTGTTGTCCAGCAGCGCCTGCTGCGCCCGCACCTGTTGCGACAGAAACAGCGCCGCGGCGATGCGGCTCGAGCGTATCCAGGCCGGCACCTTGAGTTTGTAGACATGCGAGGACCGCAGCGTGGTCCAGAAGGCCGCCAGCTGGGCAAAGGCCTGCAGGCCTTCGCCGGCGCGGCTGGCCAGGAAAGCGGCATTGAGCGCGCCGGCCGAGGTGCCCACCAGGATGCTGAATGGAAAACGCTCGCCGGCCGCGCCGCCCTGCAGGCTCAGCATGGTTGACAGCGCATGCAGCACGCCAGCCTGGTAGGCGGTGCGGGCTCCGCCGCCCATGAGCACCAGGGCATTGCGCTCCTCGTCGGGCCGGGTCAATGCGGAGGAAATAATGGTCTCAAGCGACATGGCCGGGCCTGGTCGGAGGCGAACAAGGGAAGAGCAGGCGGTGCATGGTCGTGAAGAGGCCTGTTGTTATGGTTTTCCTACAGCCGGGCACACAGCGGCCCGGTCCTGGATGGGCCTTGTTTCGGCCCCGGAGCAGCCAGCGTGAACCTTGTCCGCATGATGCCGCCCATGCGGATTTCCCGCAAGCCTGGCACCCGCGCTCGGATGGCGCCGGCCGCAAAAAGCCTGCGAAATCAAGCGCTTGCCGCGCCCGCAGGGGCGGCGCCCCGGCCGGCTTCGCGGAGGCGGCGCCATACCGGTCAAGTGGATTTTCAGAAGGTTTCATTATTTATTGCAAGCCCGGTTGCAATTGACGGCCTTCGGGCGCATAGTAAATCCAAGAGCGTTGTCCCCGTCTGCCGCCCTCCCCTCACGGGCCGGGTGGTGTTTTCAACCCCAGCTCCAACTTTGGAAAAGGAGTCTCTTTATGAACTTGACGATCAGCGGTCACCATCTTGAAGTCACCCCCGCGCTGCGCGGCTATGTGACCAGCAAGCTGGATCGGATTACCCGGCATTTCGACCAGGTAGTGGACGTAAAAGTCCTGTTGACAGTGGACAACATGAAAGAAAAGGAAAGACGCCAGCGGGCCGAGTGCAATGTGCATGTCAAGGGCCGCGACCTGTTCGCCGAGAGTTCCCACGCTGATCTTTACGCCGCCGTAGACGAGTTGACCGACAAGCTGGACCGCCAGGTCGGACGCTACAAAACCAGAACCCAGGACCACCACCACGTTGCCGCCAAGCGCCAGGCCTGAAGGGCCTACCCGTTTTTTGCCCGAGCCGGTGCGCCGCCCCGCCAAGGGTGCGCGCTGTTCCCGACGCGGCTCGATTGGAGAGACCGCCTTGGCGACCGGCACCGGGTTTGCGCAAGTTGCATGAAAAAAGCCGCTTGAAGGCTCAAGCGGCTTTTTTATGCCTCTTTTCCCAGCAAACCCGCTGCAAAGTGCATAATTCGGCGACTAAAAGATTGTTATGAACCGTCTTTCGCAAATTTTGCCCCCCTCCCAAGTGCTGGTCAGCGTCGAAGCGACCAGCAAAAAGCGTGCTTTTGAAGAAGCCGGGCTGCTGTTCGAGAACCAGCACGGCCTGAACCGGGCGCTGATCACCGACAGCCTGTTCGCCCGTGAACGCCTGGGCTCAACCGGCCTCGGCCATGGGGTGGCGATTCCGCACGGCCGCATCAAAGGGCTCAAAGCCCCCATGGCGGCGGTGTTCCTGCTGCAGTCGCCGATCGGCTTTGACGCGCCGGACGAACAGGCCGTGGGCCTGCTGATCTTCCTGCTGGTGCCCGAAGCCGCCACGCAAAAACACCTCGAGATCCTCTCGGAAATCGCCGAACTGCTCAGCGACAGCACCTTGCGCGAGCAGCTCAAGACCAGCACCGATGCCGCTGGACTGCACCACCTGATCGCTTCCTGGCACTCGGTCCACGAAGTCAGCTCCTAGCCCGCACCGGGCTCTTTTCCCGTACCACAGGCCGGCATGAAGCCCACCGTTGTCAGCGCCGACGTTTTATTTGAAGACCACCGCGCCTCCCTGAAATGGGAATGGGTCGCCGGCCTGGGCGCCTCCGAGCGGCGCTTCGACGAAGTCGCCGTGCGGGCCGCCCGCTCCGGCGCCGACCTGGTCGGCTACCTCAACTACATCCACCCCTACCGCGTGCAGATTCTGGGCGAGCGCGAGGTCGCCTACCTGACCAACGCCAGCCCCGAGGACTGCGCCCGCCGCATCTCCCGCATCATCACACTGGAGCCGCCGGTGCTGGTCGTGGCCGACGGCCAGGTGGCGCCCGACACGCTGCTGTCCATGTGCGAGCGCGCGCAGCTGCCGATGTTTTCCACGCCGGAGTCGGCCGCCTTCGTGATCGATGTGCTCAGGGCCTACCTGTCCAAACATTTCGCCGACCGCACCTCCATGCACGGCGTGTTCATGGACATCCTGGGCATGGGCGTGATGATCACCGGCGAGTCGGGCCTGGGTAAAAGCGAGCTGGGCCTGGAGCTGATTTCGCGCGGCCACGGCCTGGTGGCCGACGACGCGGTGGACCTGTACCGCATCAACCAGACCACGATCGAGGGGCGCTGCCCCGAGCTGCTGCAAAACCTGCTTGAAGTGCGCGGCATAGGCCTGCTCGACATCAAGGCGATTTTTGGCGAGACGGCGGTGCGCCGCAAGATGCGCCTCAAGCTGATCGTGCACCTGGTGCGCCGCGAGACGCTGGAGCGCGACTACGAACGCATTCCCTATGAACCGCTGACGCAGGACGTGCTGGGCATACCGGTGCGCAAGGTCATCATCCAGGTGGAGGCCGGCCGCAACATCGCCGTGCTGGTCGAGGCCGCGGTGCGCAACGCGATTTTGCAGCTGCGCGGCATCAATACTTACCAGGAATTCGTCGAAAGGCACCGACGAGCCATGGAACAGGATGATTAGAAGGCGCGAATAAACCTTCTGCGCTTTGCCGGATTACCCCCGAACCCCTCAAGAATGGTGGTGCCTGACCGGCGTGCCAGTGCTGCGGTTGGGGCATTTGTCCTTGGTGCAGTTGGCGTAAATGGACAGGGAGTGGTCGGCGATGGCGAAGCCCTTGGTTTTGGCGACCAGCTGCTGGCGTTTTTCGATCTCGGCGTCGTAGAACTCCTCGACCTTGCCGCAGTCCAGGCACACCAGGTGGTCGTGGTGCTGGCCTTCGTTGATCTCGTAAACCGCCTTGCCGGACTCGAAGTTGCTGCGATTGAGCAGGCCGGCCTGCTCGAACTGGGTCAGCACCCGGTAAACGGTGGCCAGGCCGATATCCGAGCGTTCTTCGAGCAGGACCCGGAACACGTCTTCGGCCGTCATGTGGCGCTGTTTGCCCGCCTGAAAAATTTCCAGGATCTTCAGGCGCGGCAGCGTGGCCTTCAAACCCGTGTTTTTCAGCTCGTCAATGTTGCTCATGGGAAAACTCTCTGGGTAAAACCGGTGTAAAGCGGCAATGCGGCCCGTCCGGGCAGATGCCGGCCGGGAGCCCCCAGCCGCTACAATGAACAATCATATCGCTACACCCCCTTACTATGTCAGCCATGCCTGCAAATCATCGTTACGGCGCCCGAACCGCTTTCCTGCTCCTGGCTTGCACGGTGCTGGCGTCCTGCAGCAGCCTGAGCGGCATGAGCGCCAGCTCCGCCAACCCGATCAACTGGGTCACACCCTACAAGGTCGACGTGATCCAGGGCAACTTCGTGTCCAAGGAGCAGGTCGAGCAGCTCAAAGCCGGCATGACGCGCGACCAGGTCAAGGCCACGCTGGGCACGCCGCTGATGGCCAGCCTGTTCCACGCCGACCGCTGGGACTACGTCTTTACGCTCAAGCGCCAGGGCGTGGAACCCCAGTCCTACAAATACACCGTGTTCTTCAAGAACGACCAGCTGGAACGTTTTGAAGGCGACGCCATGCCGAGCGAAACCGAATTCATCGCCAAGCTGGGCAACCGGCGCAAACTGGGCGAGGTGCCCGTGCTTGAAGCCACCGAAGAGCAGCTGGTCAAGGCCGCCGGAAAATCCAAGCCGGCTGCGGACAGCACCGCCGCAACGTCCGCGAACGTGCCCGCCGGCGCGCCGGCCGCCAGCTACCCTCCCCTCGAAAGCCCGAAACAGTGAGCGGGGCGGTTGCCAACCAGGCCCGCCGCCACCGGGTCGCGGTGGCGGGTGCCAGCGGCCGCATGGGCCAGATGCTGATCGAGGCGATCAACGCCAGCACCGACTGCCAGCTGACCGGCGCGCTTGACCTGGCCTCCAGCCCGGCTATAGGCGCCGACGCCGCCGCGTTCACCGGCCGCGCCAGCGGCGTGGCCATCAGCGCCGATATCCGCCAGGGGCTGAAAGACTCCCGCGTGCTGATCGACTTCACCCGCCCCGAAGGCACGCTGGCCCACCTGGCGGCCTGCCGCGAGATGGGCGTCAAGCTGGTCATAGGCACCACCGGCTTCTCCGATGCGCAGAAAGCCGAAATCACCGCCGCCGCCAAGGATATCGCCATCGTCATGGCGCCCAACATGAGCGTGGGCGTCAACGTCACGTTCAAGCTGCTCGAGATGGCGGCCCAGGCACTTTCGACCGGCTACGACATCGAGATCGTCGAAGCCCACCACCGCCACAAGGTCGACGCGCCTTCGGGCACCGCGCTCAAGATGGGCGAGGTCATCGCCGGCGCGCTGGGCCGCGACTTGAAGGACTGCGCCGTCTATGCCCGTGAAGGCGTGACCGGCGAGCGCGACCCGCTGTCCATCGGCTTTTCCGCCGTGCGCGGCGGCGACGTGGTGGGCGACCACACCGTGATGTTCCTGGGCACCGGCGAACGCATCGAGATCAGCCACAAGTCGTCCAGCCGCAGCAACTACGCCCAGGGCAGCCTGCGCGCCACCCGTTTCCTGGACGGGCACGCCACCGGGCTTTTCGACATGTTCGACGTGCTGGGCCTGAAAAAATAAGCGCGGCCCGGGCCGCGGCAACTCAAAGGTGTGACCCACATGGATTTCCTGAGCCTCATGACCCAAGGCGGCATCGTCAGCCAGCTGGTGGCCATCCTGCTGCTGGCCATGTCGGTGGCGAGCTGGGTCGTGATCCTCTGGAAAACCTGGCTGCTTCAGCGCGCCGCCGGCGACGTGGCGCGCAGCACCGCGGCCTTCTGGCAATCGGCCTCGATGGAACAGGCCGCTGAAAAAGTCGCCGCCTTCGACCGCGAAGCGCTGGTGCTGCCGCTGATCGCCGCGACCAAACTCCCGGCCGCCGGCACGCTGGCCACGGCGGGCGACAAGTCCCAGCAACTGACCCGCGTGCTGCGCGACGCGCTGCACGCCGTGCTGCACAAGCTGCAATTCGGCCAGGTGCTGCTGGCCACCGTCGGCTCCACCGCGCCTTTCGTGGGGCTGCTGGGCACGGTCTGGGGTATTTACCACGCGCTGGTCGGCATCGCCTCGGCCGGCCAGATCACCATCGACAAGGTCTCGGGCCCCGTCGGCGAGGCCCTCATCATGACGGCCGCCGGCCTGGCCGTGGCCATCCCGGCCGTGCTGGCCTACAACATCTTCGGCCGCTCCATAGGCCGCATCGAAGCCGACCTGGAAGGCTTCGCGCGCGATTTGCGTGAACTTGTGGCACACAAGGCCTGACGACCATGGCTTTTGGACGCCTTGAACGCACCCAGGGCCCGCAGCCCATGAGCGAGATCAACGTCACGCCGCTGGTGGACGTGATGCTGGTGCTGGTGGTCATCTTCATCATCACTGCGCCCCTGCTGGCCAGCAGCATACGGCTGGACCTGCCCAAGAGCGACGCCGCCAAGCCGGCCGACACCCCGAAATTCGTCACGCTGGTGGTCGACAAATCCGGCCAGGCTTTCCTGAACGACAAACCCCTGAACACCGACGAACTCGCGGGCCGGCTGCGTGAGACCGCCGCCCAGGACCCCGAGACCGAGGTCCAGCTGCGGGCCGACGAGGGTGTGCCCTATGGCAAGGTGGTGCAGGTGATGGGCCTGGCGCAAAAAGCCGGGCTCAACCGCATAGGCTTTGTGGCCGACAACCCTTCCGCCTCGGCCCCGAACCGCTAAACCACGCCGGTACGGCCCAGCCCCTAAAATCGGGGATTCCCGGCAACGGCCCGCGCCGCCCGGCCTTTTTCCTGTTTCCTGTTCCGCTTTCCGCCTTCCCGGTTCTCCATGCAAGACAAATACAACCATCTCGACGTTGAGCGCGACGCTCAAGCCCACTGGACCGCCGCCGACGCCTACCGCGTGACGGAGGATGCCGGCCGCAAGAAATACTACGCCTGCTCCATGCTGCCCTACCCCAGCGGCAAGCTGCACATGGGCCATGTGCGCAACTACACCATCAACGACATGCTCACGCGCCACCTGCGCATGAAGGGCTACAACGTGCTGATGCCCATGGGCTGGGACGCCTTCGGCCTGCCGGCCGAAAACGCCGCCATGAAAAACGGCGTGCCGCCGGCCCGCTGGACCTACGACAACATCGCCTACATGAAAAAGCAGATGCAGGCGATGGGGCTGGCCATCGACTGGAGCCGCGAGGTCGCCACCTGCGACCCGGACTACTACAAGTGGAACCAGTGGCTGTTCCTGAAGATGCTGGAAAAAGGCATTGCCTATCGCAAGACCCAGGTCGTGAACTGGGACCCGGTCGACCAGACCGTGCTGGCCAACGAACAGGTCATTGACGGCAAGGGCTGGCGCACCGGCGCCACCGTGGAAAAGCGCGAAATCCCGGGCTATTACCTCAAGATCACGGCCTACGCCGAAGAGCTGCTCGACAGCGTCAGCCACGAGCTGCCCGGCTGGCCCGAGCGCGTCAAGCTGATGCAGGAAAACTGGATAGGCAAAAGCGAAGGCGTGCGCTTTGCCTTCACGCACGACATCCAGGATGCCTCCGGCACGCTGATCGGCGACGGCAAGATGTACGTCTTCACCACGCGCGCCGACACCATCATGGGCGTGACCTTCTGCGCCGTGGCGCCCGAGCACCCGCTGGCCCTGCATGCCGCCGCCGCCAGCCCCAAGGTCGCGGCCTTCATCGAGGAAAGCAAGGCCGGCGGCACGACCGAAGCCGAACTCGCCACGCAGGAAAAGAAAGGCGTGCCCACGGGCCTTTTTGTCACGCACCCGCTCACCGGCGGCAAGGTCGAAATCTGGGTCGGCAACTATGTGCTGATGAGCTACGGCGACGGTGCCGTCATGGGCGTGCCGGCGCACGACGAGCGCGACTTCGAGTTCGCCAAAAAATACGGCCTGCCCATCAAGCAGGTGGTCGACGTCAAGGGCCAGGCCTACAGCCTGGAGGCCTGGGCCGACTGGTACGGCGACAAGCAGCAGGGCATCACCATCAATTCCGGCAAATACGACGGCTTGTCCTTCAAGGCGGCCGTGGAGGCCGTCGCGGCCGACCTCGCGGCCAAGGGCCTGGGCGAGAAAAAGACCACCTGGCGCCTGCGCGACTGGGGCGTGAGCCGCCAGCGCTACTGGGGCACGCCGATTCCCATCATCCACTGCGAAGAGCACGGCGCCGTGCCGGTGCCGGAAAAAGACCTGCCCGTGGTGCTGCCGCAAGACTGCGTGCCCGACGGATCCGGCAACCCGCTGCACAAACACGCGGGCTTTCATGCCGGCGTGGTCTGCCCCGTCTGCGGCAAGCCCGGGCGCCGCGAGACCGACACCATGGACACCTTTGTCGACTCGTCCTGGTACTTCATGCGCTACTGCGATCCGAAGAACAACGACAAGATGGTGGCCGAAGGCGCCAACTACTGGATGCCCATGGACCAGTACATAGGCGGCATCGAACACGCCATCCTGCACCTGCTTTATGCGCGCTTCTGGACCAAGGTCATGCGCGACCTGGGCCTGGTAAAGGTCGACGAGCCGTTCACCAAGCTGCTCACGCAGGGCATGGTGCTCAACGAAGCCTTCGCGCGCACCACCACCGGCAAGCAGTATTTCTGGGCGCACGAGCTCGACATCGTGCGCGACGAGCACGCCAAGGTGCTCTCCGCCACCGCCAAGGCCGACGGCCTGCCGGTGCCCTACGAGGGCTGGACCACCATGTCCAAGTCCAAGAACAACGGCGTCGACCCGCAGGACCTGATCGAAAAGTACGGCGCGGACACCGCCCGGCTCTACACCATGTTCACCGCGCCGCCCGACACCACGCTGGAGTGGAATGACGCCGCGCTCGAGGGCTCCTACCGCTTCCTGCGCCGCGTCTGGAATTTCGGCGTCAAGCTCGGCGCCGGCAAACAGCCCGAGGGCGGCGCGCCCGCGTTCGACAAGGACACCAAGGCCTTGCGCCTGGAGATCCACACGGTGCTCAAGCAGATCGACTACGACTACCAGCGCATGCAGTACAACACCGTGGTGTCGGGCAACATGAAGCTGCTCAACGCGCTGGAAGACTTCAAGGGCGCGGCCTCCGCCGGTTCGGACGCCGCCCTGCGCGAAGGCTTCGGCATCCTGCTGCGCTGCCTGTACCCGGCGACACCCCACCTGGCGCATGCGCTGTGGTCGCAGCTTGGTTATGCCGCGCAGCACGGCGAGCTGCTCGACGCGCCCTGGCCGCAGGTGGACGCCGCCGCCCTGCAGCAGGACGAGATCGAACTGGTGCTGCAGATCAACGGCAAGCTGCGCGGCGCCGTCACGGTGCCGGCCGGCGCCGACAAGGCCGCCATCGAGGCGGCCGCGCTGGCATCCGAGGCCTTTACCAAACAGGCCGCGGGCGCGCCCGCCAAAAAAGTGATCGTGGTGCCCGGCCGCCTGGTCAACATCGTCATCTGAGACCGTTTTAACGAAAAGAAGGCAAGCCCATGCAGCGTCGCGCATTCCTTTCCCTGTCGGCCGCGGCCGCCGCCCTCACGCTGGGCGGCTGCGGTTTCGCCCTGCGCAAGGCGCCCAACTTCGCCTTCAGCACGCTTTTTTCGTCCCTGGGCGAAAGCTCGGCGCTGGGCGTGGAGCTCAGGCGCTCCTTGCAATCGACCCGCAAGGTGGAGGTGATCTCCGACGTCCGCCGCATCAACGAAGCACAGGTGATCCTCGACGTGCTGGGCGACCAGCGCGAGAAGGTGGTGCTCAGCACCAACGCCTCGGGCCAGGTGCGCGAGTTCCAGCTGCGGCTGCGCTTTCGCTTCAAGCTGCGCACGCTGGCGGGCAAGGAATTGATTCCCGAGACCGAAATCCTGCAGCAGCGCGACATCAGCTTCAACGAATCCGCCGTGCTGGCCAAGGAAGCCGAGGAAGCCTTGCTGTACCGCGACATGCAAAGCGACGTGGTGCAGCAGATCATGCGCCGACTGGCGGCCGTGACGGAACTCTAGGCCGTGCCGGCGGGCATCAAGCCCGCATCAGGGTGCTCTTGCCGAACAGGCTTTCGATCAGGTCCACCGCGACTTCGGCCGTGCCGTTGCGCACGTCCAGCGCCGGGTTCAGTTCCATCACGTCCAGCGAGCCCAGCAGGCCGGTGTCGGCGATCATTTCCATGCACAGCTGGGCCTCGCGGTAGGTCGGCCCGCCCTTGATGGCGGTGTCCACGCCGGGCGCGATGGACGGGTCCAGGAAGTCCACGTCAAAGCTCACATGCAGATGCGTGTCGGCATCCATGCCGGCCAGCGCTTTTTCCATGGTGTGGCGCATGCCCATCTCGTCGATGTAGCGCATATCGAAGACCTCCAGCCCCTCCTGGCGCACAAAGCGTTTTTCGCCTTCGTCCACGCTGCGTATGCCGACCTGCCGTATCGCCGAGGGGCTCATGGCCGGCGTGGCGCCGCCTATGCCGGTAAGTTCGGCCGGGCCGTGGCCGCACAGCACGGCCACCGGCATGCCGTGCACATTGCCGGTGGGCGTGAGGGTGTTGGTGTTGAAGTCGGTGTGGGCGTCCAGCCAGAGCACGCGCAGTTTTTTGCCGCTGGCGCGGCAATGGCGCGCCACGGCGCTGATGGAGCCTATGCCCAGGCAGTGGTCGCCGCCCAGCAGGATGGGCAGGCGGCCCGCGGCCAGGCTCTGGTACATGGCCTCATGCACGGCCTTGTTCCATTCGACCACCTCCACCAGGTGGCGGTAGCCGTCGGCCGGCGGCAGCCAGGGATTGGTCGGGCCGGCCAGGTTGCCGGTGTCGGCCACTTCCAGGCCGCGCGCGTGCAGCGCCTCGCGGATGCCGGCCACACGCAAGGCCTCGGGGCCCATGGAAGCGCCGCGGCTGCCCGCGCCTATGTCGGTGGGCGCGCCTATCAGGTCAACGGGAATGCTCATCAAGAGGTCATTTCAGGGATGGTATCGGGACGGGTTGCCTTGACTGTACGGGCTGCGGCCGGCGCCAGCAAGCCGAACAGGTCCTTGGGGTTGTCCAGGCGCGGCACCAGGTCGATCTGCCGGCGCAGGGCCGGGTCGGCCAGCTGCAGCTTGTGCAGGTAGCGCAGGGCCGAATAGTCCTCCAGCGCGAAGCCGACCGAGTCGAATATCGTGACTTCTTCAGGCGAGGCGCGCCCCACGGCCGTGCCCTTGAGCACGTCGGCGAATTCGGCCACCTTGAAGTCCTCGGGCATCTGCTGGATTTCGCCCTCTATGCGCGACTGCGGCTCGAACTCGACCACCACGCGGGCGTCCTTGCGCAGCAGGATGTCGGCGTGCAGCTCGGTCTTGCCGGGGCAGTCGCCGCCCACGGCATTCAGGTGCATGCCGGGTTTGACCATCTCCGGCGTCAGGATCACGGCATTGCGCTTGTCGGCGGTGATGGTGGTCACGATGTCGGCGCCTTGCACGGCCTCGGCAGCGGAGCGACACACCGTCACGCGCAAGCCCTGCAGCCCCATGGCGTGCAGATTGCGCGCCAGCTTGTCGCTGGCCCCGGCGTCGATGTCGAAGAGACGCATCTCGCGTATGCCCAGCATGTGGTGAAAGGCAATCGCCTGGAACTCGCTTTGCGCGCCGTTGCCGATGAGGGCCATGACGCGGCTGTCGGGACGCGCCATCCACTTCGCGGCCAGGGCCGAGGTGGCGGCAGTGCGCAGCGCGGTGGTGATGGTCAGCTCGGACAGCAGCAGCGGGTAGCCGGTATCCACGTCGGCCAGCACACCGAAGGCGGTGACCGTCAGCAGGCCCAGCTCGGTGTTCTTGGGATGGCCGTTGACGTACTTGAAGGAGTACTGGTGGCCGTCGCTGGTCGGCATCAGCTCGATCACGCCGTCGGGCGAATGGATGGCGTGGCGCGCCGACTTGTCGAAATCGTTCCAGCGCCGGTAGTCATGCTCGATCTCGCCGGCCAGGCCTTCGATAAAGGCGGCGGCGCCGCGCTGGCGCACGATTTTCTGGATGCTTTCAATGCCAATGTAGTCAACCATGGTGGGGCTCCCATCTTTATGTTGATTTCCATTGTCCGCAGCCCCCATGGCAAAGAAAAGTCAGTAGACTGATCAATTTCTCGGGTTGTTTGAACAAATAGTCAGCCCATATTGGCGTTTCGCCAATAAAATTGGCCTATGGACGATACCGACCGCCAACTGCTGTCCCTGCTGCGCGACAACGCCCGGGCCTCCGTCGCCTCGCTGGCCAAGGTGCTGCGGGTCTCGCGCGGCACGGTACAGAACCGGCTGGCCAGGCTGGAGGCCGACGGCACCATCACCGGCTACACGGTGCGCCTCAAGCCCCAGGCCGAGGGCCACCGCATACGCGCCTTCATGACGGTGGCGGTCGAGGGCAACCGCACCGACGCGGTGCTGGCCGCGCTGCGCGGCGACCCGGCCGTCAGCGCCCTGCACACCACCAACGGCCGCTGGGACATGGTGGCCGAACTGCAAGCCGACAGCCTGGAAGCCTTCGACCGCGTGCTGGGCCGCATACGCCTGCTCGAGGGCATTGCCAATACCGAGACCAGCCTGCTGCTGTCCACCACCAAGCTCTGACCCTGATCCGCCCGCTAAACTCCCCGACATGAATCTGGCCCCCGCCCAACTCCAGGAACACCTCAAGCGCGGCTTGAAGAGCCTGTACACCCTGCACGGCGACGAGCCCCTGCTGGTGCAGGAATTCGCCGACGCGCTGCGCGCCGCGGCGCGCGCCCAGGGCTACACCGAGCGCACGGTGCACACCGTGGCCGGCGCGCATTTCGACTGGAGCGAGGTGCTGGCCAGCGGCGGCTCCTTGAGCCTGTTCGCAGACAAGCAGATCGTCGAGATCCGCATTCCCAGCGGCAAGCCCGGCAAGGACGGCTCGGTCGCGCTGCAGCAGATCGCCGAGCGCGCGCAGGGCGACGACAGCACGCTCACGTTGGTCATGCTGCCGCGGCTGGACAGCATGACAGCCAAGGGCGCCTGGTTCGGCGCGCTTGAGAGCTTCGGCATCACCGTCAAGTTCGACCCGATAGACAGGCGCAGCCTGCCGCAGTGGATCGCCCAGCGCCTGCAGCAGCAAGGCCAGCGCGTGGCCGCCGGCGAGGAAGGCCAGCGCACGCTGCAGTTTTTCGCCGACCGGGTCGAGGGCAACCTGCTGGCGGCGCACCAGGAAATCCAGAAGCTGGGCCTGCTCTACCCGACCCAATCGGGCGGCAGCGACGGCGTTCTCAGCTTCGACCAAGTCGAGAACGCCGTGCTCAACGTGGCACGCTACGACGTCTTCAAGCTCTCCGAAGCCGTGCTGGGCGGCCAGGCCGTGCGCGTGGCGCGCATGCTGGACGGCCTGCAATCCGAGGGCGAGTCCGAGGTGCTGGTGCACTGGGCGCTGGCCGAAGACATCCGCAGCATGAAGCGCGTCAAAGATGCGATCAGTGCCGGGCGCCCCATGCCCATGGCGCTGCGCGAAAACCGCGTCTGGGGCATCAAGGAAAAACTGTTCGAGCGCGTGCTGCCGCAGATCGGCGACACCACCCTGGCCAATCTGCTGCATGCCGCCCACAAGGTCGACGGCATCGTCAAGGGCCTGAAGCAGCCCGACTGGCCGGCCGACGGCTGGCAGGCACTGCACCGGCTGGCCGGCATGGTCTGCGAGCAGTGCGCGGCACCGGGCCGCACCCGGCAGGCATAGCCCCCGGCGCCGTGAGCGCCCTGCGGCAGGCCTAAAATGGCCCCATGAACGCGCCCGACTCCCACCAAGCCCTTTCTTCTTCCAGCGATATCGCGGGCGATGTCGCTGGCCTGATGGAACTGCTGGGCTCCCGGGCCAAGGCGGCTTCGGCCGAGATCGCGCGCGCGCCGGCCGCCGCCAAGAACAAAGCCCTGCTGAACCTGGCCAAGTCGCTGCGCAAAAACACGGCGGCGCTGGAGGCCGCCAACCAGCGCGACCTGGAGCGCGCGACAACCGCCGGCCTGGCCGGTCCCCTGCTGGACCGGCTCAAGCTCACGCCCAAGATCATTGACACCGTGGCCCAGGGCTGCGAGCAGCTGGCCGCCATGGCCGACGTGATCGGCGACATCATCGGCATGAAGGAGCAGCCCAGCGGCATACGTGTGGGCCAGATGCGCGTGCCCATAGGCGTGTTCGGCATGATTTACGAAAGCCGGCCCAATGTGACCATCGAGGCCGCCTCGCTCGCGATCAAGAGCGGCAACGCCTGCATACTGCGCGGCGGCTCGGAAGCCATTGAATCGAACAAGGCGCTGGCCGCGCTGGTGCAGCAAGCCCTGGCCGACGCCGACCTGCCGCCCGACGCCGTGCTGCTGGTGCCCACCACCGACCGCGAGGCCGTCGGGCAGCTGATCGCCATGCCGCAGTATGTGGACGTTATCATCCCGCGCGGCGGCAAGGGCCTGATTGAACGCATCAGCCGCGACGCCAAGGTGCCCGTCATCAAGCACCTGGACGGCAACTGCCATGTGTATGTCGACGACCCTTGCGATATCGACATGGCCGTGAAAGTGGCCGACAACGCCAAAACCCAAAAATACAGCCCCTGCAATGCCAGCGAAGGTTTGCTGGTCGCGCGCGGCGTGGCAACGCAGTTTCTGCCCAAAATCGGCGCGATTTACGCCGCCAAGGGCGTTGAAATGCGCTGCGATGCCGAGTCGCAGGCCATTCTGGCGAGCGTTAAAGGCGCCAACCTCAAGGCCGCGACGGAGCAGGACTGGTACGAGGAATACCTGGCGCCCATCATCAGCATCAAGGTGGTGGACGGGATTGATGAAGCCATCGCCCACATCAACCACTACTCCAGCCACCACACCGACGCCATCCTCACGCGCGACCACATGCACGCCCAGCGCTTTCTGCGCGAGGTGGATTCGGCCAGCGTCATGGTGAATGCGAGCACCCGCTTCGCCGATGGTTTCGAGTTCGGGCTGGGTGCCGAGATCGGCATCAGCACCGACAAATTCCACGCGCGCGGGCCGGTCGGCATTGAGGGGCTTACCTCCCTCAAATATGTGGTGCTGGGACAGGGCGAAGTGCGCTCCTGAGGGCATGCCGGGCCGCGAAGCCGGCCCACGGATTTTTGGATGGCTTGGCTGGCGTTACCCCTTGTAACCCAGGCACCGCATCCCAATCTCCCTAGAATTCGGTCAGCTATAGCCGAAGCAAATAACAGAATCACCTATCGAAAGTGGCCGAATGGTTCCGCACCTCATCACCGCCCTGAACGGCCCCATCAACGAACTCGAACAACGCGTGCTGGACTCCACCCCGGCCATCGAGCGCTGGTTCCGGCTGGAGTGGATGGAGCACACGCCGCCGTTCTACAGCTCGGTCGACATCCGCAACGCGGGCTTCAAGCTGGCCCCGGTGGACACCAACCTCTATCCCGGCGGCTGGAACAACCTGACGCCCGAAATGCTGCCGCTGGCGGTGCAGGCGGCCATGGCCGCGATCGAAAAAATCTGCCCGGAAGCGCGCAACCTGCTGGTCGTGCCCGAGAACCACACGCGCAACAGCTTTTACCTGTCCAACGTGCTGCAGCTCAAGCGCATCTTCCACCAGGCGGGCCTGAATGTGCGCTTCGGCTCGCTGAGCCCCGACATCAAGGCGCCCACCACGCTGAACCTGCCGACCGGCGAGACCATCACCATAGAGCCGCTGATACGCACCGACAGGCGCCTGGGCCTGAAGGACTTCGACCCCTGCACCATCCTGCTGAATAACGACCTGTCGGCCGGCATCCCGGGCATCCTGGAAGACGTCAACGAGCAGTACCTGCTGCCGCCGCTGCACGCGGGCTGGTCGGTGCGCCGCAAGTCGCACCACTTCAAGGCTTATGAAGAAATCTCCAAGCGCTTCGGCAAGCTGCTGGGCATAGACCCCTGGCTGATCAACCCCATGTACGCGCAGTGCGGCGAGGTCAACTTCGCCGAAAACACCGGCATGGAGTGCCTGACCACCAATGTCGACGCGCTGCTGACCAAGATCAAGCGCAAGTACAAGGAATACGGCATCAACGAAAAGCCCTTTGTCGTCGTCAAGGCCGACAACGGCACCTACGGCATGGGCATCATGACGGTGCGCGACGTCAAGGACCTGGACGCGCTGAACCGCAAGACCAAGAACAAGATGAGCACCACCAAGGATGGCCAGGCGCTGTCCGAAGTGATCATCCAGGAAGGCGTGCTGACCAACGAGCGCGTCAACGACGCGGTGGCCGAACCCGTGGTCTACATGATGGACCGCTATGTGGTCGGCGGTTTTTACCGCGTGCATGCCGAGCGCGGCGTGGACGAAAACCTCAACGCGCCCGGCGCCAGCTTTGTGCCGCTGGCCTTTGCCGACAGCGGCCGCCTGCCGCAGCCCGGCGAAAAACCCGGCTCCAGCAGCCCCAACCGCTTCTATATGTATGGCGTGATCGCCCGGCTGGCCATGCTGGCGGCAAGCTACGAACTCGAAGCCACCGACCCGGACGCCGAGGTTTACGACTGAAAAACCCCCGCAAGGGGGTTTTTTGATGGCTTTTTAGGATTTTTCGGGGCCGCCCCCCATGCGCTATAGGCGGCCTACTATTAAATACATAGCATTAACCGGCAATAGGCCGGAGACAGCCCCAAGCACGTGCTGCGCCCTCCTCTTGTTACAAGTTGTTGCGGTGCAACAAAATCGGGATTAGTTGGATTTAGGGGTGCCCGCCGACTTGCAAGCCGGGTCCCCGGGCGCAAAATAGCGTTCCCAAAGGTAACCATTCCCGCCCGCTTGGGACCCGTTTGAACGGGCCTGGCGCAAAGACGGGAAGTTTTTGTGTCTAGTCAAAAATCATCACTCGCGGCGCTCACCCTGGGCGCCATCGGTGTCGTCTACGGCGACATCGGAACCAGCGTTCTGTATGCCGTCAAGGAAGTTTTCGGTTCCGGGCATGTTCCCTTCACCCCCGACAACGTCTACGGCATCCTGTCCATTTTCTTCTGGACGCTGACCGTCATCGTTTCCATCAAGTATGTGGCGCTGGTCCTGCGCGCCGACAACAACGGCGAAGGCGGGCTGATCGCCATGCTGGCGCTGGCCTCCACCGCGGTGAAGGACAAGCCCCAGCTGCGCCGTACCCTGCTGGTCGTGGGCATTTTCGGCACCTCGCTGTTTTACGGCGACGGCGTCATCACCCCGGCGATCTCGGTGCTGTCGGCGGTCGAGGGCCTGGAAGTCGTCTCGCCGGCCTTCAAGCAGGGCGTGATCCCCATCACCCTGATCATCCTGTTTGCCCTGTTCGCGGTGCAAAAGCACGGCACCTCCGGCATAGGCCGGTTTTTCGGGCCCATCACGCTGATCTGGTTCGCCGTGCTGGCCTTGCTGGGCATTTCGCAGATCGCCACCAACCCCCACATCCTGGTGGCACTGAGCCCGCACTACGCCGTCATGTTCATGTGGGCCAATCCCGGCACCACCTTCATCATCCTGGGCGCCGTGGTGCTGTGCGTGACCGGCGCCGAGGCGCTGTACGCCGACCTCGGCCACTTCGGCAAAAAACCGATACGCCTGGCCTGGTTCTCGGTGGTCATGCCCTCGCTGGTGCTCAATTACTTCGGCCAGGGCGCGCTGCTGATCAGCAACCCCGCCGCCGTGAAGAACCCTTTTTACCTGATGGCGCCCGAATGGGCACTGCTGCCGCTGGTGGGCCTGGCCACCATGGCCACGGTGATCGCCTCGCAGGCCCTGATCACCGGCGCCTTCAGCGTGACCAAACAAGCCATCCAGATGGGCTACCTGCCGCGCCTCAACATTCAGCACACCAGCGTGCGCGACACCGGCCAGATCTACATGCCCTTCGTCAACTGGGGCCTGTTCATCACCATCGTGCTCGCGGTGGTGATGTTCCGCTCGTCCAGCAACCTGGCGGCCGCCTACGGCATCGCGGTCTGCACCGACATGCTGATCACCACCATCCTGACCTTCTACGTGATCCGCTACGGCTGGAAGTATCCGCTGAGCCTGTGCATCGCCGCCACCGGCGTTTTCTTCCTCGTCGACTTCGCCTTCTTCGCCTCCAACCTCATGAAGCTGTTCGCCGGCGGCTGGTTCCCGCTGGTCATAGGCGGCGCCGTCTTCACGCTGATGATCACCTGGAAGGAAGGCCGCCACCTGCTCAATGAAAAACTGCGCGCCGACGCGATAGACCTGCCCAGCTTCCTGGACGCCGTTTTTGTGAGCCCGCCGGCCCGCGTCGAAGGCACGGCCGTGTTCCTGACCGCCGAACCCGGCAGCGTGCCCAACGCACTGCTGCACAACCTCAAGCACAACAAGGTGCTGCACGAGCAGAACCTGTTCGTCACGGTGCGCAACCACGAGATTCCCTGGATAGGCATGAACAAGCGCCTGGAGATCCAGGCGCTGGGGCACGACTGCTGGCAGGTCAACGTGCACTACGGTTTCAAGAACGACCTGGACCTGCCCAAGGCCCTGCAGCAGATCAAGGGCCGCGGCTGCGAGCTGGAATCCATGACCACCAGCTACTTCCTCTCGCGCGACACCGTGATCCCGACGATTGGCAGCGGCATGGCGCCGTGGCGCGAGAAGCTGTTTGCGCAGATGCACCACAACGCGAGTGGGGCGGCTGACTTCTTGAATTTGCCGAACAACTCCGTGGTGGAGCTGGGCAGCAAGATAGAGATCTGAGGCCCGCCCGCGAGGGCGAGCAAACCCTCAAGCGCCGCCCGCCAGCAGCGTGGCATTCCCGCCAGCCGCCGTCGTATTCACAGTGACCGTCTGCTCAGCGCAGAAACGGTAAAGGTAATGCGGCCCGCCGGCCTTGGGGCCGGTGCCGGAGAGCCCCTCTCCACCAAACGGCTGCACCCCCACCACTGCGCCAATCATGTTGCGGTTCACATAAATGTTGCCGACATGGGCCGCCGCGGCCAGGGCCTGGGCGCGGGAGTCTATGCGGGTCTGTATGCCCAGGGTCAGGCCGTAGCCGAGTGCGTTGATCCGCGCGATCACGGCCTGCGGGTCCTTGAGCTCGCCGCTGCCCCAGCGCACGACCTGCAGCACGGGGCCGAAGATTTCGTCCTTCACCTCGGACAGGCTGCGCACTTCAAAGGCCGCGGGCGGAATGAGGTTGGCCGGTGCAGCCGGTGCCGCCGGCGTGACCAGCACCTTGGCGCTGGCACCCAGGCGCTGCAAATGCTTCTGGATATTGTCAAAGGCCTCACGGTCTATCACCGGGCCGACGTCGGTGGCAAGATCGGCGGTTTCGCCGGCCACCAGTTCCTGCGCCGCGCCCTGGATCATTTCGATCACGTGGTCCGCGATGCCTTCATGCACGCACAGCAGGCGCAGCGCCGAGCAGCGCTGGCCGGCGCTGCGAAACGCGCTTTGCACCACAGCGTCGGCCACCTGCTCGGGCAGGGCCGTGCTGTCGACCAGCATGGCGTTGATGCCGCCGGTCTCGGCGATCAGCGGGACGATGGGGCCGTCCTTGGCGGCCAGCGCGCGGTTGATGATTTTGGCGACCTGGGTGGAGCCGGTGAACACCACGCCGGCCACCTGGGGCGCCGCCACCAGCGCCGCGCCCACGGTCTCGCCGGGGCCGTGCGCGAGCTGCAGCGCGCCCTCGGGTACGCCGGCTTCATGCAGCAGCTTCACCGCCTCCCAGGCAATGCCGGGCGTCTGTTCGGCCGGCTTGGCCAGCACGGCGTTGCCGGTGGCCAGCGCAGCCGCGACCTGGCCGGTGAAGATGGCCAGCGGGAAATTCCAGGGACTGATGCAGACCCAGACGCCGCGCGCCGAGAGGCGCAGCTCATTGGTCTCGCCGGTCGGACCCGGCAGGGCCACCGGCTGCATGATGCGTTCGGCCTCATTGGCGTAGTAGCGCAGAAAGTCCACCGCCTCGCGCACTTCCGACACGGCATCGCCCCAGGTCTTGAAGGCTTCCTTCACCAGCAGCGCGCAGAGCTTGGGCATTTGCCGCTCCATGGTGTCGGCGGCGCGGCGCAGGATGGCAGCGCGCCCGGCCACGTCCACTTTGCGCCATTGCTGGTAAGCGCCGACGCCCTTCTCCACCGCAGCCGCGGCCTGCCGGGGATCAAACTCCGGCACTGCGGGCACGGAGGTGGTGGCCAGCGCGGTCAGCAGCGGCGCGCGCATGCTGGCCACCGTGAGGTCCAGGCCCAGGCTGTTGGGCCGGCCGGGGCCGTAGAGCGCGGGCGGCAGCGGCAGCGAAGACTCGGGCTCCAGCCGCAGCGGCGAGGTCAGCAGCTCGCCCATGCCGACCGACTCGTCGGCGAGCTGGTGCACAAAGGAGGAATTGGCGCCGTTCTCGAGCAGGCGGCGCACCAGGTAGGCCAGCAGGTCGCGGTGCGCGCCCACGGGGGCGTAGACGCGGCAGCTGATCAGCGGGTTCTTGAGCACCTCACGGAACACGCCCTCGCCCATGCCGTGCAGGCGCTGCAGCTCAAAGGGCACGGCGTTGCGCGAAGCCATCTGCAGGATGGCGGCAATGGTCGCGGCATTGTGGCCGGCGAACTGCGGGTAAATCGCATCGGGTGCGGCGAGCAAGGCCTGCGTGCAGGCCAGGTAGGACACGTCGGTGTGGTGCTTGTGCGTGAACACCGGGTAGTGCGGCAGGCCCATCTCCTGGGCGCGCTTGATTTCCGAATCCCAGTACGCGCCCTTGACCAGGCGGCACATCAGGCGCAGCCTGTATTTGCGGGCGATGGCGGCGATGTGATGGATCAGGTCCAGCGCGCGCGTCTGGTAGGCCTGCATGGCCAAGCCAAAGCCCTGCCACTGCGGGTGGTGTTGGGCCACCAGCGCGGCCAGCGCTTCAAAGACGTCGAGTGAAAGCTCCAGCCGGTCGACTTCCTCGGCGTCTATCGTGAGGTTGATATTGGCCCGGGCCGACAGCTCGCACAGGCCCCAGACGCGGGGCACGAGTTCGGCCATCACGCGTTCGCGCTGGGCGTCTTCATAACGCGGGTGCAGCGCGCTGAGCTTGATCGAGATGCCGTCGTTTTTTTCGGTCGGGCCGCTGCTGCTGGCGCCGGCGGCGATGGCCTGGATGGCATGGGTGTAGCTCGCCAGGTAGCGCAGCGCGTCGGCGTCGGTGCGCGCGCCCTCGCCCAGCATGTCGTAGCTGAAACGCAGGTTGGGGATTTTTTTGCGGCTGTCGTCGGCCTCGCCCATGGCGTCGCCAATGGTCTGGCCCAGCACGAATTGCCGGCCCAACAGCTGCACGGCGCGCAGGGTGGCGGCCACGACGGTGCGCGCGCCCAGCTTGCTCATCAAGTTGGGGTGGCCGCCCTCGGGCAAAAACAGCTTGGACATGGCGATCGCGGAGGCCGACAGGCGCGCCATCACGCCGTCGCCGGCACCGTCAAAATCGGCACGCCCGAGCTGGTCGGCCGTCAGCGCAATCGCGGTCTCGGCATCCGGCACGCGCAGCAGGGCTTCGGCCAGGCGCATCAGGGCCAGGCCCTCGGCGCTGGAAATCGGGTATTCCTTGAGCAGGCTTTCCATGGCCCAGAAAGGCGGCGGGTTGTCGCGCACGGCCTGCACCCAGGGCTGGGCCGAATGCGCCGCCGCCGCCCAGTCCAGCGCGCCGGCCAGGCTTCGCAGCTGGCCGGCCACGATCTCGGATTCAGGGCGGTAGGGAAAAGGCAGGCGCGGGGAGGTGGACATCAGGGGCTCCATGGAGGATTTCACGGTTTGGGGCACTTATTCAGTGGATGCATCGATGTTCCGTTGAATAATGATGAGTTTCCCGCTAAATTTCAGAAAATAACCGAATAACTCACTACTCATGTTTGAAGCCTCCGCAGAAATTGACCGCATAGACCTCAAAATTCTGAATGTTTTACAGCAGGACGGCCGGATTTCCAACCTCAAGCTGGCCGAAAGCGTGGCCCTGTCGCCCACCGCGGTGCTGGCCCGGGTCCAGCGCCTGAGCCGGGACGGCTACATCCTGGGCTATGAGGCCCTGCTGAACCCGCTCAAGCTGGGCGCCGGCATGATGGTGTTTGTGGAGGTGCTGCTGGACCGCACCACGCCCAATGTCTTCGAAGCCTTCAAGGCGGCGGTGCAGGTCCACCCTGAAATCACCGAATGCCATATGGTGGCCGGCGGCTTTGACTACCTGCTCAAGACCCGCATGGCCGACATGGCGGCCTATCGCTCTTTCGCCGGTACCGTGCTGTGGCAGCTGCCGGGCGTGCGTGAAACCCGTACCTACGCGGTGATGGAAGAAGTCAAAAGCACCACCCGGCTGGCGCTGGGCGTTTGAAACCTCTCTCGAGACCCAAATCGTGCAATTCGAGACTTTTGCGGCATTTTTGCCGCTCTTGAGGTGCCGAAAGCGCAAGAACGGGGGCTAACCGCGTTGCCAAGCCTGCGGGCTTGGGATACCTTGGCACCACAACACCTAGGTGGTGGATTGCATAGGTAGCGCAGCCGTATCCCCGGCTGCGGACAATATCGGAGGGCTTCCTGATGAACAACCAGCCATGGTCCCGGTTCGGCGCGCTGCTGCTGGCGCTGGCCGCCGGCACCGCGCACTGCGCGGAAACCGGTGTCAGCGACAGCGAAATCCTGGTCGGGCAGTTCGCCGCCCAGACCGGCCCCGCGGCCGAGCTGGGCAAGCGCATGCAGCTGGGCATACTGGCCCACTTCAATGCGGTGAATGCGGCGGGCGGCATCAACGGCCGCAGCCTCAAGCTGGTCTCGCGCGACGACGGCTACGAGCCCGAGAAGGCCGCCGCCGCGGTCAAGGCCCTGATCGAGGAGGACAAGGTATTCGCGCTGATCGGCTCGGTCGGCACACCGACCACGCTGGCCGCCGTGCCGGCCATCAACGCGGCCGGCATTCCGCTGGTGGGCCCCTTTACCGGCGCGCAGGCCCTGCGCGAGCCCTTCAACCGCAACATCTTCCATGTGCGCGCCAGCTACTTTGACGAGACCGAGCGCATCGTGCAGCACCTGAGCACCGTCGGCATCACCAGGATCGCCGTCTTCTACCAGAACGACTCCTACGGCAAGGCCGGGCTGGAGGGCGTGACGCGGGCGCTGGCCAAACGCAACCTCAAGGCCGCAGCCAGCGTCACCGTCGAGCGCAACAGCGTGGACGTGGCCGCGCCGCTGGCGGAGATCCTCAAGGCCGCGCCCGAAGCGGTGATACAGATCAGCGCCTACAAGTCCTGCGCCGCGCTGATCAAGCAGGCCCGCGCCAAGGCTTACGGCGGCCAGTTTTTCAACGTGAGCTTTGTCGGCTCCAAGGCCCTGGCCGAGGAGCTGGGCGACGCCGGGGCCGGCGTGACGATTTCGCAGGTCGTGCCCTTTCCCTACACGCCCTCCTCGGCCATCGTGCGCGAGTACCAGCAGCGCATGACGGAAGCCGGCAACAAGGATTTTGATTTCTCGAGCATGGAAGGTTTTCTCGCGGCCAAGGTCTTCACCGAAGGCCTGCGCCGGGCCGGCAAACCCCTGACCCGCGAAAGCCTGACCACGGCGCTGGAATCGCTGCGCGACCACAACATGGGCGGCTTCACCATCAGCTACGCGCCCAAAAGCCACGAAGGCTCGCGTTTCACCGACCTGACCATCATCGGGCGCGGCGGGAAATTCATGCGCTGAACCGGGCCCGCCGTTGTGGCAAGGCCGCGCCGGGGCTTGCCAGGCGGCGCTCCCTGGCCATAATGCGAGCACAAACCACCCCCTCCCAGTCAGACCTCACCAGGAGTGCCCATGAAATCCATATCTCTTCTGCTGGCAAGTGCCACACTGGCCTTCGCCGCCGGCGCTCAAGCGCAAACCACCAAGCCCGGCTTGTGGGAAATCACCAACAAAATGCAGTCGAGTTCCGGCGAAATGGAAAAAGCCATGGCCAATATGGAAAAGCAGATGGCCAGCATGCCGCCCGAGCAGCGCAAGCAGATGCAGGACATGATGGCCAAGCAGGGCATGTCCATGGCGCCCGGCAGCGGCGGCGGCATGAGCATGAAGGTATGCATCACCAAGGAAATGGCCGAGCGCAATGAGCTGCCGCAGCAGCAGCAAGGCGATTGCAAGACCACCCAGTCGCCGCGCAGCGGCAACACCATGAAGTTCTCTTACGCCTGCACCCAGCCGCCCTCCAGCGGCGAAGGCGTGATGACCTTCAACGGCGACACCGGCTACACCATGAAGATGAACACCACGACCACCGTCAAGGGCAAGCCCGAGAAAATGACCATGGATGCCACGGGCAAATGGCTGTCGGCCGACTGCGGCACTATCAAACCCATCACCCCACCGAAAAAGTAGCCCGAAGAGATCTCTCTTTACTAGCAGGGGCCGAGGAACCGGCTTTGCCGGGCCTCAGGCGCAGCGGCCCCCTCGGGGGGCAGGGAACTACACGAAGTGAGTGACCGTGGGGGCTATCTACTACCAAATATGGCGGTGCCTACGCGGACCATGGTGCTGCCAGCATGGATGGCGGCCTCCAGGTCGGCGGTCATGCCCAAGGACAAGGTATCCATAGGTGTCGGCAGGACACCCGAAGCATTGACCGCATCAAAAACGGCCTTGGTCCTGGCATGCAGCGCACAGGCCGCATCAAAATCGGCGGCGGGTTCGGGAATGGCCATCAGGCCGCGCAGGACCAGGCGCGGCAGTTGCGCGACCTCCTGCGCCAGGGCCTGGACCTCGGCCGGCGCCAGGCCCGACTTGTTGGCCCCGCCGTCGATGTTGACCTGCAGGCAGATCTGCAGCGGCGGCAGGCCGTCGGGCCGCTGCTCGCTCAGGCGCTGGGCGATCTTGAGCCGGTCGACCGACTGCACCCAGTCAAAATGCTCGGCGACCAGGCGGGTCTTGTTGCTTTGCACCGGGCCTATGCAGTGCCACTCCAGGGCCTGGCCGCCCGGCCGGCCCCGCAGCGCGAGGATTTTCTCCACGCCCTCGGCGATATAGTTTTCGCCGAAGGCGCGCTGCCCGTCCGAGGCGGCATCGGCGACGGCTTCGGCGCCGAAGGTCTTGGACACGGCCAGCAGCCGCACGGTGGCCGGGTTGCGCCCGGCGGCGAAGCAGGCCGTGGTGATACGGTCACGGACAAGCTGGAGATTGCGCACAATCGTGGTCATAATCGAACTGTAAACTTTAGTTGAGTCATTTTTAAAAGGGTCCCGGGATGGATATCACGCAGTTGCTGGCCTTTAGCGTCAAGAACAAGGCGTCTGACTTGCATTTGTCGGCTGGCTTGCCGCCCATGATTCGGGTTCACGGCGACGTGCGGCGTATCAATATCGACCCGCTGGACCACAAGCAGGTGCATTCCATGGTGTACGACATCATGAACGACACCCAGCGAAAAACCTACGAAGAATTCCTGGAGGTCGACTTCTCGTTCGAGATCGACGGACTGGCCCGCTTTCGCGTCAATGCCTTCAACCAGAACCGAGGCGCCGGTGCCGTGCTGCGGACCATTCCGTCCAAGATCCTGACGCTGGAGCAGCTCAACGCCCCGAAGATTTTCGGCGACCTGGCGCTCAAGCCGCGCGGCATGGTGCTGGTGACGGGCCCCACGGGCTCGGGCAAGTCCACCACGCTGGCGGCCATGGTCAACTTCCTGAACGAAACCGAGTACGGCCACATCCTCACGGTGGAAGACCCCATCGAGTTCGTGCATGAATCCAAAAAATGCCTGATCAACCAGCGTGAAGTCGGCCCGCACACGCTGAGCTTCAACGCCGCGCTGAAATCCGCGCTGCGTGAAGACCCGGACGCCATCCTCGTGGGCGAAATGCGCGACCTGGAAACCATACGCCTGGCCATGTCGGCCGCTGAAACCGGCCACCTGGTTTTCGGCACGCTGCACACCTCCAGCGCCGCCAAGACGATTGACCGGATCATCGACGTGTTCCCGGCCGAGGAAAAGGAAATGATCCGCTCCATGCTGTCGGAGTCGCTGCAGGCGGTGATCTCGCAGACGCTGTGCAAGACCAAGGACGGCGCGGGCCGGGTCGCGGCCCACGAGATCATGCTGGGCACCTCCGCCATCCGCAACCTGATCCGCGAAGCCAAGGTCGCGCAGATGTATTCGTCCATCCAGACCGGCAACAGCGTGGGCATGCAGACCCTGGACCAGAACCTGACCGACCTGGTCAAACGCAACGTCATTTCCCCCGCGGAAGCGCGCGGCAAGGCCAAGATACCGGAAAACTTCCCCGGCTAAGTCCGCCGTCTTTCGTTGACAACAGAATCTGTTTGAAAGGAGTCGCTCATGGAACGCGACCAGGCCAGTAAATTCATCAACGACTTGCTCAAACTCATGGTCAGCCGCAACGGCAGCGACCTGTTCATCACGGGCGACTTTCCGCCGGCCATGAAGGTGGACGGCAAGGTGACCAAGGTGTCGCCCCAGCCGCTCAACGCCAACCACACGCTGGCGCTGGCGCGTTCCATCATGAACGACAAGCAGGCGGCGGAGTTTGAGCGCACCAAGGAGTGCAACTTCGCGATCTCGCCGCCCGGCGTCGGGCGCTTTCGCGTGAACGCCTTCATCCAGCAGGGCAAGGTCGGCATGGTCATGCGGACGATTCCGGCCACGCTGCCCACCATCGACGGGCTGGGCGTGCCCCAGGTGCTCAAGGAAGTGGTGATGAGCAAGCGCGGCCTGACCATCCTGGTCGGCGCCACCGGCTCGGGCAAATCCACCACGCTGGCCGCCATGGTCGACTGGCGCAACGAGCAGTCCTACGGCCACATCATCACGATTGAAGACCCGGTGGAGTTCGTCCACGCGCACAAGAACTGCGTGATCACGCAGCGCGAAGTGGGCCTGGACACCGACAGCTGGGAAGCGGCCCTGAAAAACACGCTGCGCCAGGCACCCGACGTGATCCTGATGGGCGAGATACGCGACCGCGAAACCATGGAACACGCCATCGCCTTCGCCGAAACCGGCCACCTGTGCCTGGCCACGCTGCACGCCAACAGCGCCAACCAGGCGCTGGACCGCGTGATCAACTTCTTCCCCGAAGAGCGCCGCACCCAGCTGCTGATGGACCTGTCGCTCAACCTCAAGGCCATGATCTCGCAGCGCCTGGTGCCCAAGCAGGACGGCAAGGGCCGTTTTGCCGCGGTGGAAGTGATGCTCAACTCGCCGCTGATCTCCGACCTGATCTTCAAGGGCGAAGTCTCCGAGATCAAGGAGATCATGAAGAAAAGCCGCAACCTGGGCATGCAGACCTTCGACCAAGCCCTGTACGACGCCTTTGAAAGCCACTTCATCACCTACGAAGATGCCCTGCGCAATGCCGACTCGGTGAACGACCTGCGCCTGCAGATCAAGCTCAATTCGCAGCGCGCCAAGTCGACCGACCTGTCGGCCGGCACCGAAAACTTCGCCATCGTTTAAGGCGCGAGGCGCCGGCCTCGCGCCGGCGCGGCTCTCTTCTTTCTCTTTCTTCTCTTTCTTCTCTTCCCACGCATCCGTTCCCTGAATCCATTCCCATGTCCAGTACCACCTCCAAAACCTACGAATCCTCGTCCCCCCGCCAGGTCGCCTTCCTGGGCCTGGGCGTCATGGGCTACCCCATGGCCGGCCATCTGGCGCTGGCCGGCCACGGCGTCACGGTTTACAACCGCAGCGCGGCCAAGGCCGCCGCCTGGGTTGCCGAATTCGCGGCCACGAGCAAGCCGGCGCAGGCCGCCCTGCCGCGCCTGGCCGTCGCCGGCGCCGACATCGTGTTTTGCTGCGTCGGCAATGACGACGACCTGCGCGCCGTCACATTGGGCGCGGACGGCGCCTTCGCCGGCATGAAGCCGGGCGCCATTTTTGTCGACCACACCACGGCCTCGGCCGACGTGGCGCGCGAACTCTACGCGGCGGCGGCCAAGCTGGGCCTGCAGTTTATCGACGCCCCGGTGTCGGGCGGCCAAGCCGGCGCGCAGAACGGTGCGCTCACCGTGATGTGCGGCGGCGACAAGGCGGCCTTCGACGCCGTCAAACCCGCCGGCATGGCGTTTTCCAAGGCTTTCACGTTGATGGGTGCCAGCGGCGCCGGCCAGCTGACCAAGATGGTCAACCAGATCTGCATCGCCGGCCTGGTGCAGGGCCTGAGCGAAGCGGTCGCCTTCGGCCAGAAAGCCGGGCTGGACGTGAACCAGGTGCTGGAGGTGATCGGCAAGGGCGCGGCGCAAAGCTGGCAGCTCGACAACCGCGGCAAGACCATGGTCGCCGACAAATTCGATTTCGGCTTCGCCGTCGACTGGATGCGCAAGGACCTGGGCCTGGTGCTGGACGAGGCCAAGCGCAACGGCGCCCGGCTGCCGGTCACCGCCCTGGTGGACCAGTTCTACGCGGACGTGCAGGCCATGGGCGGCCAGCGCTGGGATACTTCGAGCCTGGTCAAGCGCTTACGCTAAGCCCACCCCACAGGCAAAAAAAAGCGGCCGCACCGGCTTGTCCGGTGCGGCCGCTTTGCTTTTGGTTCAGCCGCCCGCGGGCTTGGTGCTTTGGGCTGGCGGCGTGGCAGGCTTGGACGGCAGCATGCGCGCCAGCTCTTCCTCGCTGATGATCTCGAAAATGCGGATGACCTTCTGCACGCCGGGCGTGGAGCGCACCACCTCGGTGGCGCGATCGGCCTCGCGCTGCGTGACGCGGCCCATCAGGTAGGTCGTTCCGCGCTCCGTGATCACCTTGAAGGCGTTGGAGGACAGGTCGCGCGCATCGAGCAGCATGGCCTTGACGCGGCCGGTGACCAGGGCATCGGAAGAGCGCTGCGTCAGGGTCGAGGCGCCCATGACGGACAGTTCGTTGACCACCGAACTCACGTTTTCCACGCGCGCGACGATCTGCTCGACCAGCTGCTTGTCCTGGGCATTCGGCACTTCGCCGGTGAGCAGCACCTGCCGGTTGTAGCTGGTCAGGTTGACGTGCACGCGCTCGCCGACATTGCTGCGGATGCGGCTGGTGGCGCGCAGCTCAATGCCCTCGTCCTCCAGTTGCGCGCCGGAGGTGCGGCGGTCGGTCGCCACCAGCGCGCCGCCCGCGACGCCGCCCACCACCAGCGGGAAGCAGGCCGTCAGGCTGCCGCCCAACACGGTGGCCGCGACCACGGTCAAAGTCAGCCGTTTAAACGAAACACATTTCATACAGAGGTCTCCTGATCGCCAAGTAACTGGGTGTCCACGCCATCGCAGATGCAATGCAGGACAAGAAGGTGCACTTCCTGGATACGCGCGGTCCGCTCATGCGGCACGCAGATATGCACATCGGTTTCACGCAGGGCATGGGTGATCTTGCCGCCGCCGCGGCCCGTCAGGGCCACCACGGTCATCTCGCGCTCGTGGGCGGCCTCGATGGCGGCCAGCACATTGGCCGAGTTGCCGCTGGTGCTTATGGCCAGCAGCACATCGCCGGCGACGCCCAGCGCGCGGACCTGCTTGGAGAAGATCACCGAAAAATCGTAGTCGTTGGCGATCGCGGTGAGGATGGAGCTGTCCGTCGTCAGGGCGATCGCGCCCAGCTCGGGCCTCTCGCGTTCATAGCGGCCGACGAACTCGGCGGCGAAATGCTGGGCGTCGGCGGCCGATCCGCCGTTGCCGCAGGCCAGCACCTTGCCGCCGCTGGTGACGCTGGCCAGTATGGCCTGCACCGCCGCCGCGACCGGTTTGGAAAGAACCTGGGCAGCCTGGTACTTGAGGTCGGCGCTGTCGATAAACTGCTGTTCAATGCGTTGTTCAAGCATGCGCCAATGATAGCGGGTCGGGATTGCGCCTGATCGTGACGGCCGAATGGCAAGCCCTCGAGCCCAACGGCGCACCCTATGCAAATCAAGAACTTACAGAGGCGAAAACCGCTTTTGTACCCGGGATTGGCCGGCTTTGCCAGGGTGAATTGTTAAAGCGGGTGACAGCAGGCAGGGGCCGTTTTTACGGCGCCGCAAGCGTCAGCGAATGCATCAACCCGTCTGCGACCACGTTGAAGTCGGCGATGGGGCGGTCGATCTCCCGGGTAATCACTTGAAGCCCGGCGCGCTCCAGCAATCTGACATCAGCCATCGGGATGTTGACGCCTTCAGGGGCAAACGCCCAGCGGATCGGGCGGTGGTTCGGATCCGGCGGCACGACAAAAAACAGGTCCGTGCCGCCGCCTTTGTGCTCGACGGACACGACGGGTAAGGCCGACGCCTGCTTCCTGCTGAAAAAACTGCCCTCACGCAGTTCGTCTTTCCAGCTTTGCATCAACGCAGAAAGGTCTTCCTCAACCTTGACCTGCGCGGTCGCGAAGACATCGGCACGGCGATAGGGAGCACCGCCGCGCGCCTCCTCGACGATCAGCAGGGCTTCGTCCCAGGTCTCCTGGCTGTCCAGGCGGATCTTGCCCGGCGGCACCTCCAGAAGCGACCAGAGCACGTCCTGGCCATTGGCGCGCGCGGCGCGGTTGAGCTCAAGCACACGGACTTCGGCCATCTCCTTGAGCACACTTTTCATGTCCAGCCAGTGCCTCCACTTGCGCACATAGGCCTCGCCCAGCAGTCCCTTGATCTTGCTGCGATAGCCCTGCACCGACTTCGCAGCCTGCGCCAATACGTCCTGGCCCTGGCCGCCCGCATTTTTCAGCCTGTTCATCGCCGCGGCAATGCCGGCTTCGTGTTTTGCCAGGTACTCAAAAACCGGCGCCCAGGCTTCGTCAAAATCCGGCCCGATGACACTGCCCAGTTTCCGGAATGCGGGCAACAGATCCAGCTGGCGCGCCTCGCGCAAGTCCTTGTCGACCTGGTGCAAATTGCGATTGAAACGGCTCTGCATACGCACCACGTCAACCTCGCGCAGAACGTCCAGGCGGTCCTGGAACACCTTGCGGGGCCGCACCTGCGGCAGTTTCACCCCCTTCGGGCCCAGGGTCTGATAGGCCAGGCAGCGCGTCTCCACGTCGCGAAAGATTGGCTCCAGGTAGTCACCGCTCAAACCCTCAAGTTTTCCGTCCAGCCTGTGCGCGGCCTCAAGATAGGCCAGAAAACTGCCTTCGGACGCATGACGGCGAAGCCGGACGGCGGCCTTGATGTAGAAGTCGGCCGCACGGGCCACTTCGGGCGACAGCCCCATCAGCGGCGTGAAGATGGAGCGCCAGCTGCGGCCCAGCACCACAGAAAACCCGAAAGGCAGCTGGAATGCCGCGGCCGTGGCCTTTCGCACCTGCTGCTGTCCGCCGCCCGTACTCATGGCGACACCGCGCCTTTACCTTTGAGCAATTTGGCATTGCCCTTGAGTCCCGCCACGTCGATGGCCGTCATCGCGACGTTGAAGACCGACCAGGCATAGCCCGGCCCCGCGGCCAGGCTTTTGCCTGGGTCGACATGCGTCCAGGACGCGGCCCGCTCGCGCCACTTTTTGTATTCTTCCTCGGCCGTCGACGCCACACCCAGCAGCGTGGAAACAATCGCGATGGTCGCAGCCACAGGCGGCACCTCGGCCGAGCCCAGCGCCATGGCCATCAGCTCACCGGTCCCGGCCGCCATCGAGGCCTTTTGCAGAAGGGACGGCTCACCCTCCTCGGCCAATCTGTCTTCGGCGGCGGCATAAGCCAGGGTCCCGGGTTCAATGGCCACATCCTCCAGGTAGCCATGCACCAGGAACGGGTAGGCCCAGACCTTGTCCGGGCTTTCCTGCAACTCGGCGCCGACCTCGCGCGAGGCATCGATCACTTTTTCCAGCTGCAGCCAGATTTCACGGCGCGGAAACAGGTAGCGGAAAAAATCCACCGCGTTTTGCGCCGCCGGCCGGCGCGGCTGATCGAGCTGCAGGTTCATCGCCATGGCCGGCAGGTCGGTGGCGTGCAGCCTGAACATGATGGGCATTTCCAGGCCGATCCGGGCCAGCTCGACGGCGAACGCCGCAAGCTGCTCATTGCGCACCTGCCGCGCGGCCAGCGAGGCTGCTTCGGCGCCTTTGAACGCGCCGGGGTTGTGGTAACTCGTCATCGCGGTCAGCGCCACGGCCAGTCCCTTGCGGTTCGCATCCTGGGTGATCTTCTCAAGCCGGGCTTTCCACTCGGCGATGTCGAGCAGGGTCTGAAAAAGCCGCTCAAGCCGGCCGGCTTTGAGCGGATAAGGATCGGCAAGCCCCGGCAGGCCCCTAAAAGCCGCCTCCTGCTTGCCGGGATCAGCGCTGTCGCCCAACTCAAACAGCAGCGAAGCCTCCCGCAGCGCCTCCACACCCGACCGCGCAAGGCGGATGCGCGCGAACAGTGCGATGTCGGCAGCCATCGCCGCCTGTATCTGCGCGATGCGCTGCTTGGTCTGCTCGCGCTCCAGCGCCCAGAGATTGAACAGCTTGCGGCGCGGCGATTCCGGATGCAGCACCATCGGAGGGTCACCGCGCAGGCCGAACTCCTTGACCGGCCAGCGCGCGACACCGACGATGGCGCCATGGATCGCCTCGAAAGCCGCGCGGCCGTAGATGGAAAAAACCATTTCACAACAGGCCTTGAACTCCGCGGCCAGATCTTTGGAGGCCACGTCAAAAGACAGCTTGATCAGCGAGCCATAAGGTTTTCCTGTTTCAGGCACGGCCTCATGCACATCCAGCAGCAGGTCCTGCGGCCGCAAAGGCTCACCCGCCGGCATCGGGTGCTCGGCTTCCGCCTTCAGCAAGTCAAGCACAGCGGCGCTGCCGTAGCTGCCGCGGGTTTCAGTGACCCGCTCGGGAATGGCCAGCACGAAGTGCTGGCCTGGCACCATCTCACCGGGTTCGGTCAGCATCTGCGATTTCCGCTTGTGCCTGGATGGCCAAAAATGGGCTCAGGCATAACGGCCGGGAAAAGCCGGCAGGGTCAGGGTGGGGGTATCGATGGCCACCAGGGTGGTCGGCAGCGAAATATCGATGGGCGCGCCGACAACAATGCCCCCCACTTCAAACAAGGCATCGTCGACCGCGGCGGCGACCGGCCGGTCCAGATCAAAAGTGAAAGGGTTGGCGATGGCCTTGACCACATAGATCTTGCCGCCTATGCGCACTTCACGCTGCAGGTCCGCGGGTTCGCTGAAATTGGTCCCGCGCACAGTCGCGCGCCGCGCGCCGGCCGCGATGGTGACGCGGCCCGGCGACAGCGAAAAACCGTCGCGGGCGGCGCGCGCCAGGTCTTCGGCGATGGGCTGCTGGCGTGAGAACCACGGCACCATCCGGCTCGGGTCATTGAGGAACTGCCCATTGAGGTAGAGGTCCACCAGCGGCTCCATGCCGGGCAGGCAAGGCAGTTGCACGCGCGCGGCGCCGGCCCCCAGGAAGCGCGCGAACTGCGGGTCGGCGTTGTAGGCGGTCGCAAGCGCCCCCCATTGCTCGCCGCGGCCGTAAAAATAGGCTTCGAAGCGATAAGCCAGGTTCGCCCAGTCGAACACACGCTCGAAGAAATCAATCATGACGCCATAGGCGGGCAGGGCCTGGCGATTGATGGCCGGCAGGCTGCCGTCGCCGGACGCCGCCAGCACATTGCCCGCCAGGCTCGGCAGCTGCAGGCCCATCAGCATGTCGATGATGGCCCGCTTCAATTCATTGCGCTCCACTTCCCGGTAAAAAGAATCTGGGCGGACCATGTCGACGCGCGCGTTGTCGAGCTGGGCGCGCTGCAGGGCTGCCGCATGCTCGGCCTGCCGGGCGCGGTAGGCGTCCATGAAGACGGCATAGCTTTTTTCCGCCCACTCGCGCTCTTTGGCGGCCGTGCGCACGCAGTCCAGGCGGATGGAAAAAATCGCCGCCTCCAGCGTGGTGGTCACCCCGATGGAGACTTCGCCTTCAAGATGCACCCTGCCCTGGCCCTGCTCCTGGAGCGCCTGGTTCAGGCCATAGACGAACCCGCCCGCGCCATTGTTCGCGCCCGCCACCGGCACCATCAGCGTGAAACGGCGCCCGCCCATCAGCAAAGTGACATAGCCGTTTTCATGCACGAAAGAGTTGGTCTCGTGCAAAGCCAGCTCTGGCTGCTTGAGGCGGGCCTTTTGCCAGGTCTTGAACGCGATTTCACCGTCTTCCGCGGCGTAGCCGGCCGGGATCTTGATGCCCGCTTCCGGCACGGCGGATTTGGAGTTGAGGGACTCCCACCAGTCGGTGTCCGCACCGTTGATGTTGGCGCGAAATTTATGCGCCAGCGCCTTTTCATCGGGCTTGTCATCCGGCGTGAGCGATGCCATGCCATGGGCCTGCTCCGTCAGCCCGGGCGGCAGCTCCAGCTGCACGCCCCATTGGCCCGCCAGCGTGACGATGTCGTGCCAGCGCACGGGCTCGTCAAGCCGCTGCGGCACGCCGCGCACCGTACGGCTCAACGCAAAGTCACCCAAGTCGATTTCCCTGGGAGCCGCGCCCTGCCCATCGCCCGGCAGCAGGGGCGGCAGGGGCGCCGGCCCTGCGGTCCTGGACGCACGCATGCCCTCCAGGCTGGCCCAGAAGGCCGCGGGCTCCGGGATGATGAATTCATAAAACTGCCGCCGGCCGTAATTGATCAGGTGCAGCTGGTATTTCTTTTCAATCCACCGGTACACGCCGACGATGTGCCCGTCGCCCTGGACATTGTTGAAGCCGTGCGTGGTCGTGTCGCGGATTTCCGAGGTGGTGATCGACTCGCGCACGGTGCGGACCCGGTCGGTGATTTTTTCCTGCACCCGCGACACGATCTCGCCGACATGCTGCTGGGCGGCGGCTTCACGCGTTTCGGTGCTGCGGTTGTAGCTGGCCGAGGCGCCCGCGGTGATCACGTACTGCCCGGTCCCCGTCGTCCCGCTGACCATGGCATTGAGGCCGCCTTGCAAGGTCAGGTTGTCCTGCTTTTGCGCCGACCACTCACGCTTGAATTCGTCACGCGTGGTCGACTGCAGGTCGCGCTCGGTGACCGATTCCTGGATCTCTTCGCTGAGCAGCCGGACCTCGTCGCGCTTCAAATTGCGGAACGAACGCTGGTAGTTTTCGCTTTTCAGCACGTTCTCAATATGAGCGACTTCACCCATGGCATACGAGAGCAGGTGCTGCTTGACCACCACCAGGTCACCCACATACTGGTGTACCGGCCGTATCGGCTCGGACGGCGTTGTGGGCTTAGGCTCGCCCTTGAGCAGCTCCAGGTCGCGCTTGCGCAGGTTGCCGAACATGGACGGCTTGGGCGGCGCCGCTTCAATCGGGAACACCAGGATGCCCTGCAGGATGGCGGGCTCCCAGGCCAGCAGGCGGTCAGGGTTGCGCCGCGAAGTCAGCAGCCGCTCAATCGACTCCATCGCGCAAATCGTCGCGGCCGTGCCTTCGCGGTCTACGGTGGCATCGTTGCACAGCACGGCGGCCAGCAGCACGTCGGCCAGTGCGGCGCGCCGGGCCGCCATCTGGAGCAAAGCCTCGGTCAGCACGCCCGACTCTTCGCCCAGCCATTTGTCCAGGTTGCTGCCGAGCGCGGCGCCGTGCGTGACAAACTCGCTGAGCACATAGTCGAGGGCGCGGCCTTCGCTGCGGGCTTCGGCAAACTTTCGCAGCGCCTTGACGTGGGGCGCAAACCCGATGGCAAACGGCGAACGCCCGCCCTTCCAGGTCTCCAGGGCTGCCTCCACCTTGATGCGCGCCCTCAGCGGCGTGCGCCAGTCGCCCTGGTGGATCAGGGCCTTGACGTCATTGAGATACGCCAGGGTCTCATCCGTGGCGCTTCGGCCATAGGCCGGCACGACGCGGGGATGGGGTGAGTTGTCGTCCAGCTTGTCCGGTGTACGCAAAACGTAGAAGCTGCTCAGTTCATCAACGATCATGTCGCCCCCCTTGGATGGGTGTCACTGAAATGGCATGGCCCGCGGCTTGCGACGCTGGCGATTGGCCGCCATTGACGCACGGAGGGGACCTTTTGCGACCCTGCGGGCACCTCGCCTGCCGCAAAGCCACGACAGGCTATCACTGGCAACGGTGACGCTGAAAGGGAATAAAGACCCGAGAACGTCGCCGCCAAGGGCTGCGGCCCAACCCGCGGCAACTTGGGCACGCACCTTGTTTGCTACAAAATGAATAGCAAACTACCTTCATACCTGTTGAACTGGATGCTCATTTGGCTCATAAAGCCAACTGGCAATCCTGCCGCGGGTGCCTCTGCCTGTTCTTTCCAAGCAAAACAAACCTTACGTTTTCTTTCAGTCAAAAAGCGGATGGAAACAGCAGACCCGGATGGGCAGCTCAAGACGATCCAGAAGCGTCGAACGCCGCAGGCAGCCATTCCATGGCGCCGCCAGCCCCCCGCGCCCAGCGCGCCGTTGATCAGCACCACGTCACACCGGCTCGGCGACGGCCGGCCCGCCCCGCCAAACTTTATAGAATCGAGGGCTTTGCGAAAAAACCGCCGCCTCCGGGGGAGGCGGGCCCACCGCGAACATCAAGGCACAAAAAGCGGAACTAGTTCCAGGAACTATGCCCGGTTCATTCCACAAATGCGGCGCACGGCGGCCGCCTGCGGAAAATTTGCGCCATCATCGATATACATACGGTTACTTAACAAGCCAGTCCCACGCACATGAGCAGTCCCGTCTTTGATCCCGAGGTCGTCAGGAATGTGACCGCCGCCTTCATGCAGGCGACGGCCGCGAGATGGCCGTTCCCGAGCGTGGAGCTCCAGGACCGTGACACCTTCATGCTGATACGCGTGGACGTTCCGCCCTCGGACAAGCGCGACATCGACCTGCCCGTGCGGCAATCCATCGCGCTCGCCCTCAACCAGGCCGTCCCCGTGCATTTCACGCAGAAGTTCGGCCACTGGATCGTCACCTTCCTGCGCGACAACAAGATGGTCGAGACCGTGCACCCGAGCGAATTCCAGACCTGACCCGGCAGGCGCCCCGCCTGGCGGCGGGCACGGTTCACGAAGCGTCGAACGCGGCGGGCAGCCATTCGATGGCGGCGCCCGAACCTTCACCGAGCGCGCCCCTGACCAGCAGCACGTCAAAACGGCAGGGCGGCGGGCTCGCGAAACGCATCAGGTAGTGGCGCGCCGCCAGCACGATGCGCTGCTGCTTGGCACTGCTGATGCTGGCCGCCGCGCCGCCGTGCAGGTCGTCCGCACGCTGCCGCACCTCCACAAACACCAGCGTGCCGTCGGGCGCGCGCATCACCAGGTCGATCTCGCCGCCGCCGCGGCCCGGCGTTCGATAATTGGCCTCCACAAAGCGCAGCCCCGCCCGCACCAGGTAGGCGCGCGCGGCGGATTCCGCGGCATCGCCGCGCGACTTGGTGGTAACCTGCCCGGGCAGGGGCCGCGCCTCGGCGGCCGCGCCCACCGGCGGGACCTTGGAAACCTTTCTGGAAAACCACATTGAACGCTTCTTTCGACCTAGCCCTGGATGCGGCGCGCGCCGCGGCGGGCATGCAGCATTATCCGGAAAGCGCGCTGTACGTCGTGGCCACGCCCATAGGCAACCTGGCCGACATCAGCCTGCGCGCGCTGCAGGTGCTGCAGCTGGCGGACGCGATTGCCTGCGAGGACAAGCGCCACTCCCAGCCCCTGCTGCGCCAGTACGGCATCGACAAGCCGCTGCTCGCGGTGCACGAGCACAACGAGGCGGAGGCCGCGAACCTGGTGATTGAACGCCTGCAGCGCGGCGAGCGCGTGGCTTACGTCAGCGATGCCGGCACGCCCGCCGTGAGCGACCCCGGCGCGCGCCTGGTCGCGGCGGTGCGCGCGGCCGGGCTGGCCGTCATGCCCCTGCCCGGCGCCAGCAGCGTCACCACGGTGCTCAGCGTGGCCGGCCTGGCCAGCCCCGGCGGCGAGACCGGTTTTGTGTTTGCCGGCTTTTTGCCGAGCAAGGCCGGCGAACGCGACCAGGCCATCGCGGCGCTGCAGGCCGATACGCGGGCCGTCGTCATTCTTGAAGCGCCGCACCGCATCGAGGCGCTGGCGCGCGCCATGGCCGTGCTGGGGGAACGCCTGGTCACCGTGGGCCGCGAACTGACCAAACAGTTTGAAGAAATCGCAACCGTGCCGGCGCAGGACTTCGCGGCCTGGCTGGCCGCGGGGCCGCAGCGCACGCGCGGCGAATTCGCCCTGGTGCTGCACCCGTGCGCCGCGCCCGAAAGCGCCGAGGACGGCACGCGGGTGCTGCAGCTGCTGCTGGCCGAACTGCCGCTCAAGACCGCGGTGAAGCTGGCCGCCGACATCACCGGCCTGGGACGCAACGAACTCTACGAAGCCGCCCTCAAACTCAAAAACGCATGAACCCCAATGCCGACCAGCTCTGGCGCGCCCCGCGCTGGACACTCGCCGCCCTGCTGGCCATCCTCGGCATGCTGGGGCCGTTTTCCATAGACACCTACATCCCGGCGTTTTCGGGCATCGCGCAGTCGCTGGGCGCCTCGCCAGTGCAGATGCAGCAGACGCTGTCGGCCTACCTGTTCGGCTTTGCCTTCATGAACCTGTTCCACGGCGCGCTGGCCGACAGCTTCGGCCGCCGGCCCGTGGTGCTCTGGGGCATCGCGCTGTTCACCCTGGCCTCGGCCGGCTGCGCGCTGTCGCAAAGCATAGGCCAGCTGGTGTTCTTCCGCGCCGTGCAGGGCCTGTCGACGGGCGCCGGCATCGTGGTCTCGCGCGCCGTGATCCGCGACATGTACCCGCCGGCGCAGGCCCAGCAGGTCATGAGCCAGGTCACGATTTATTTCGGTGTGGCGCCCGCGCTGGCGCCCATCGTCGGCGGCTGGCTGTTTGTGCACCTGGGCTGGCACAGCATCTTCTGGTTCCTCACCGGTGTGGGCGTGGTGCTGTGGGCGACCAATTTCCGCTTCCTGCCCGAGACGCTGCCGCCGCTGGACCGCCAGCCGTTTGAGGTGCGGCACCTGATGCGCGGCTACTGGCAGCTGGGCTCCAGCCCGCGCTTTTTGCTGCTGGCGCTGGCCAGCGGCGTGCCCTTCAACGGCATGTTTTTGTACGTACTGTCGGCGCCGGCCTTCCTGGGGGACCACCTGGCGCTGCAGCCCACCGAGTTCTTCTGGTTTTTCCTGCTCACCATTTCCGGCATCATGTCCGGCGCCTGGCTCAGCGGCCGGCTGGCGGGCAAGATCGCGCCCAAGCAGCAGATACGCCACGGCTTTGTCATCATGCTGCTGACCTCGCTGCTCAACCTCACGGCCAACCTGCTGTTCACGCCGCATGCCTCCTGGGCGCTGTTCCCGATCGCGGTGTTCGCCTTCGGCTGGGCGCTGATGGTGCCGGTGGTCACGCTGCTGGTGCTGGACCTGTATCCCGAGCGGCGCGGCATGGCGTCGTCACTACAGGCCTTTATCGGCTCCACCGCCAATGGCATCGTGGCCGGTATCGTCGCGCCGCTGGTCATGCATTCCACGCCCGCGCTGGCCGCGGTGTCGCTGGGCATGATGTGCATAGGGCTCACGGCCTGGATGTATTTGCACCACCGCTGGCCCGAGATAGGCCGCGTCGCCTCGCGCGACTGAGAGCAAATACCGGAGACCGCCTTACAAGCGGTCGTTCATCCTGATCGGGAACTCCATGCCCTGACCCACACGCCGCACCACGTAGCCGGCATCGAGATAGACAAAAAAGAACATGTCCTGGTCGCCGTCCCGCCAGCGGTAGGTCATGATGTCGCCCGACCAGGAGACCACGCCGTCGACCTTCGCGGGAGGCCCGAACTCGCGCTCCACGTCGGCACGCGTCCATTTGCCGACTTCTATCCTGGAGAAGTCCTGCGGGTTCAGGACCTGCCTGACGCTCACCACCTTGCCAGCGGCATCGAGGTCGACCATCACAGCCGACTGGCCCGCCGGCTGGCGGGAATACTGCAGGCGCGTGCCCGAGGCCAGCGCCACTGTGCGCGTGGGCGTTCCATAACTCGCGAGAACCTGCTCGCGCGACATGCCGGGCTGCACGCCGACGGCGCAGCCCGCGGCCAACAAAGCGGCAAGGGCCGCCGCGGAAACAGTTTTAACCATGGTCATAGGGGTAGCTCCTGGATTCATCCCTGGATTTGTCTGACATCGCCGGCACACGAAATGTTCCCGACGAACTGGAACGGGCTAGCTGTTCAGCTGCGCCCATCCCGGCGTGCCCGCGCGGCCCGAGTAGCGGCTGGTCGCGTCGTAACGCTCCCAGGCCAGCCGCGCGGCCCGCCCGCCATAAACATCCCGCTGCAGCCATTCACATTCGGCCTGCAGCGTGGCATCGCCGCCCAGCCGCGTGTGCCAGACCTTGGCGGTGCTGTCCCAGCGGTAGCCGCGGTTCTTGAGCAGCTCCTTGGCGGCGAAAGGCGCGCCTGTGGCCTGCAGGCGGTAGCTGGGCAGGCGGGCAGTGGACAACAAGTGCGCCAGGCCGTTGACGCCCTGGCCCGGCAGTTCGGCCATCAGCACCGCCAGCAGCGCATGGCAGTCCATTTCCGCGCGGTGCGCATCGTAAAACCAGCCAAGTTCGGAGGCCAGGTAGCTGAGCTTGGCCGAGCTGTGGCCCGCCGCCGTCCAGTCGATGTCGGCGAAAGAGCAGGCCCAGTTCAGCGCCTGCGCCTGTGGAATCAGGCCTTCGACGAAAGGGCGGTCAAAACCCGCGTTGTGCGCGATGACGAGGTCCGCGCCGTCCAGCAGGCCGGCGACACGCGCCATGTCCAGTTCCTGGCCCGCCAGCATCGCGTCGGTGATGCCGGTGATTTCGCGCGCGATTTTCGGCACCGGCATGCCCGGGTCGCGCAGCCCGTCATAAACCTGGACCGGGCCCGTCGCGAGGCCGGTTTGCGTGTCGACCTGGATGCGCAGCAGCGCCAGTTCCATGATCTGGTCGCGCGAGGCGTCCAGCCCCGTGGTTTCGGTGTCCAGGATCACCACATGGGCCACGGGCCCCTGCGGCGCCTGCGGAAATTCCATGGCCGGCACCAATCGCCTGAGCACGCGGTAGTCGGGGTGGCGCTCCAGCGCCTGGGCCATGGCCTCGGGGCTCTCGCCCGTCGCGGCGGGAGGAAGTGCCGCGGCCTCAGGCGCCACGGGCTTGGGCGCCTTCGCCGCCTTGGGCTTGCGCAGCTTGGCGGCAGCGGCCTCGGCGGCCATCGCCAGCAGGGCCTCGTCAAAACCGAAACCCAGTTGCCCGCCCGCCGTCATGCGCGCGGGGAGGCCTGAAGCCTCTGGGGATGGATAGCGTCTTGCATGCCTGCTCCTGGGTTTGCTGGAAATAAAGCACGCTATCTTCGCAGATAGCAAGCCAGCGGTCCTTTCATGCCGGCACCGTTTGCGCACCGTGCAAGAGACCGAGACATTCGACGCCTATGCGCGGCGCGCCTGCTCTGCGGCCTTGTGCTGGCGCGCGAAACTCTTGGCCAGGTCCAGGAAATTCTTTTCGGCCGGCGAGTCGCTGTCATCCCGGCTCACCAGCGTGATGGGCGCCACCAGCGCGGGCCTGGCATTGCGGATGCGGCAGTACACCACGCTCTCGCGGTGGAAATTTTTCATCGAGGCTGGAACGACGGAGACGCCCGCGCCGGCCGCGACCAGGCTGATGTTGGTCAGCATGCGCTCGACCTCGGTGGCGATCTTGAGCGTGAAGCCCGCCTGTTCGCAGGCCTCGATCAGGTCCGAATACATGCCCGGTGCGCCGTGCCTGCGCACCAGGATGAACTGCTCATCGGCCAGGGACCTCAAGTCAACGAACGGCATCTTGTCCTTGGCGGCGCCCGCGACCAGCGCGTGGCCCACCGGCAGGATCAGCAGCATCTCTTCTTCCAGCAGGGAGAAAAAACGCACGCCGCGCGGATGGCTGACGGGCGAACGCAAAATCGCGACATCGACTTTGCCCCGGTCTATGCCCTCGGTCAGCTCGGCCGCATTGGCTTCGCGCAGGTCCAGGTGGACATCGGGATAGGCGTCGCGGTAGGCGCGGATGATGCCGGGAATCAGGGGATGGGCCGCGGCCGAACTGGTAAAGCCTATGGCCAGCGTGCCTTCAAACCCCTGCGCGGCGCGCGCCGCGCGCGCCGCGGCCTGCTCGACGCCGCGCAGTATGGCCTTGGCCTCCTGCACAAACACGGCGCCGCCGGCCGTCAGCGCCGCGCCCTTGGGATGGCGGCGGAACAACTCGAAGCCCAGTTCTTCCTCCAGCAGCCGGATCTGGTGGCTCAAGGGCGGCTGCTGCATGTTCAGCCGCTCGGCGGCGCGCGTGAAATGCTGCTCCTCGGCAACCATCAGGAAGTAGCGCAGGTGTCTCAGTTCCATCTCAGTTCCATCGCCTCAGCCCATCTTTTAAAGATATCAGGAATATTGCATTCGGATTTTAGGTATATGCCCTGGGCGCAGGATGACACCTACGCGTCTTTACACTCACCGCCCATCCCCAAAAATCCACCGTATGGCGCGGCTCGCGAAGCCCCGCGGCAAGATCACCCGTAGACTGGGCGGTCGATGACCAGAACCAGAAAAACACTTCGCCATCCCATCGCGCAGATGGCCTTCGCCTTTGCCGCCGGCATGCTGCTGGGGCATTTCTTCCCTTCCGCCGGCGCGCTGATGAAACCCCTGAGCGACGGCTTTCTGCGCCTGGTCGGCATGCTGATCGGTGTGCTGATTTTTTGCCTGGTGGTGTCCGGCATCGCCGGCATGCGCAACCGGCTGCAGGCCACGCAAGTGGGCGTCAAGGCCTTCTTCTACTTCGAGGCCATGACGGCGCTCTCGCTGGCGGCGGGCATGGTGGGCGCCCTGCTGCTGGCGCCCGGCAAGGGCTTCGCGCCGGTTTTTGCCGTCGAGGCCGCGCAGCACGCGGCGCCCGCGCCGGCCACACAAAGCGCGAGCGGATTTTTGCTCGACATCATTCCCTCGACCTTCGCTGGCGCCTTCACCGGCAACAGCATTCTGCAGGTCCTGCTGCTGGCGCTGCTGACGGGCATCGCGCTGGCGCGCGTGGGCGAGCGCGGCCGCGGCCTGCTGGAGCTCATTGAAGGCGTGCAGCAGGTGTTCTACGGCATGGTCGGCATGGTCCTGAAGCTGGCGCCATTGGCCGCCTTCGGCGCGGTGGCCTTCATGATAGGCCGCTACGGCATATCCTCGGCGCTGCCGCTGCTGCACTTTCTCGCCGCCATCTACCTGGTCAGCATCCTGTTTGTCTTCGTCGTGATGGGCCTGGTCGCGCGCGCCGCCGGCTGCAACATCTTCCGCCTGGTCGCCTATGTGAAGGAAGAGCTGCTGCTGGTCTTCTTCACCAGCTCATCGATCGCCGCCCTGCCGGGCCTGGTCGAGAAGCTGGAAAAAATGGGTTGCGCCAAACCGGTGGTGCGCCTGATGCTGCCGGCCGGCTATAGCTTCAACCTGAACGGCAGCAATCTTTACATCGCGATGGCGGCGGTCTTCCTGGCGCAGGTGGCACATGTCGACCTGGGGTTCTGGCAGCTGCTGTCGCTGCTGGGCATCATGATGCTGACGTCCAAGAGCGCCGCCAGCGTCGCCGGTTCGTCCTTCGTGGCCCTGACCGCGACGCTGGCCAGCCTGAACCTGATTCCCCTGGCCGGCATGGTCTTGCTGCTGGGCGTGGAGCGGCTGATGAAATGCCGCTCCCTCACCAACGTGATCGGCAACTGTGTGGCCTGCATCGCCGTCTGTGCCTGGGAAAAAGCGCTGGACCACCAGGCCATGCATCAAGCCCTGTCGGGCAAGGACCTCCCGGCCGCCGCCAACCAGATCTGATGCAGGCGGTCGCCCAGGCACTCCGCGCGGCCCAGGAACAGGGCATCCAGGCACTCGGGCCGCTCCAGCCGGCGGTAGAGCGCGGCCCGCTCCTCGTAGTGGTCGGCCATGCGAATGGCGGCCGCGACGTAGCCCTCCACGCTGGCGGCAATGCTCCAGTCCGGCAGGCCCAGGCGCCGGAACAGGGCCTCGTCAATATGCTCGAACACCTCGGGCCCCGTCTTGCACACGCCGGGCAGGCCGACCGTCATCGCGTCGGTGATGCCGTTGGTGTTGCCGAACGGAAAAGGGCTCAAAAACATGTCGCAGCGGCTGAAGATGGCGAGGTAGTCGGGATAGGGCTGGTGGGCGTAGACCTCGGCGTCCGGCAGGTAGCGGCGTACCACCCTTAGCACCTGCGGGTAGATCAGGCCGGTCGCCTGTCCGATCAGGAAATGAAAGCGCACCTGCTTGCGCGAGCCGGCGCGTATCTTCTGGCAGGCCAGCAAAAACTTCGGGTTGAGTTTCATGGTGGTCGAGGCCACGGCGATGTTGACGACGGGCGAGTCCTGCCGCCGCGGCCTCTCCAGCGAGACCGCTATGGCGGACGGCCGGTAAGGCTGGCCGTCTTTCGGCAGGCGCAGCAGGGTTTCGCTGAAGCAGGCCGGGTCGCCGACAAAGTCGTCTTCCACGCTGATGTAGTCGATGCGGTCGGAGTGCGTGGTGGCCGGATGGCCCAGCGCGGCCACCTGCACCGGTGCCAGGCGCTGGTTGGCCGCGAACATGGTGATGGGGAACATGCCGACGCTGGGCATGTAGAACACCGCGGGCTTGAGGGCGCAGGCCAGCGTGTGCAGCTGGCGCAGGCAGGCCATCATGTCGTTGGGCACCTCGAAATCCACGACCTCGTCGAACACCGCCCGGCCCAGCTCGTCGATGTTGCCGGGATAGGCGACGGCCACCACGTAGAAATGCCGGCGCGCGGCCTCCATGCTCCTGGAGTGCGTGCGGTAAATCGAATGCCCGCCGGAAAACCACTCGAGCAGCACCAGCATGACGGGTTTGTCGGCGCTGGCCAGGGTCAGGGTGGCCGGCACGCGGGCCAGGCCCAGCGCCTCCAGTTTCTTGCGGATCAGGCGGTTGATGGGGCGCTTGATCTCATGGCGGCCGGGCAGGTCGGCGTAGCTGCAATGCATGTACACGTCGTGCAGGATGCCCAGCGGCAGCAGGTCCAGGCTGTCGATTTCCTCGAGGTGATCGGGCAGCCAGGCCAGCAAAGCCTCGCGTTTGGAGTGCGCGGCGGGCGAGCCGAGAAAGCGCGGCGAGAGCAGGGCCGTGAACAGCGCGGCGGCCAGTTTTTTGTTCTGCCGCCACAGCAGCTCCGCGTCCAGCGGGATTTCCGATTCGGGCGAATACAGGATGCAGAACTTCACCAGGTCCTGCTCGCTCACGTGGAACTCCGGCGCGCCCGGGCCCAGGAAGTTGAGCGACTTCAGGATGTGGTCGCAGTGGACGAAGGCGCTGGCGGCGAACAGCGCCGAGAGCCAGCGCTGGAAGTTGATGAGCTGGCCGAAGCCGTTTGGCGTGACGTGAAAGCCCGGGTCGGAAAACAGCGCCGAGATGGCGCTGGTGATGCGGGTCAGGCCGTGCGCGTCGCGCTCCTGCGCGCCTATGGCGGCCGACAGGCTGAGCGCGAAATTGCCGTCCAGGTTGCCGTAGTTCCTGTCTATGAGCAGCAGCAGCTTGACCAGCTCGCGCGCGGCCGGCTCCTGCTGCCGGGAGTAGCACAGGTATTCAAAGTTCTCGAGCGAAAAAACATCCTCAGCCATGGCGCCCCTCCGGCAACGCCAGTATCGCCGTTGCCGACGCCAGGCTCATTGGAACAGCCCGGAAAAAGTGCGGTCCAGCTTCCGCTGGGCCAGCGCGAGTTTTTCTTCCTGCGCCTTGAGCCAGGCGGCGTCCTGGTCGAGCCGGCGCTTTTCGGCCGCCAGCATCCTGGTGGTCTCTGCGCGCTGCGGGCCGCCCAGGCCTTTGCTCGAGGCCAGCATGTTCTGCGCGCTCAGCGCGGTCTGGTAGCGTTCCCGCGTGAGCGGGAATTCCGTGCGCGGAAAGTCAAAGGCCTTCACCGCTTCGGTGTACAGCTGCTTGACGACGTCAAAGGGAATCTCGGCAGGCTTGAGCTTGTGGGCGCGCCCGTAGCTGACCAGGTCCGAGGCGAAATGGTGGCCGACCCGGAACGGGACATCGGAGTCGCGCTGCAGGATGTCGGCCAGCTCGGTGGTGGTGGAGTAATCAGCCTCGACTTCCTGCAGGGCGCGGCTGCGGTCTATGACGAGGTTGTTCATCAGCTCGGCCAGCTTCACAAAGGCATCGGTGGTGAGCTCCAGGGTTTTTTCGACCTGGTCGCGTTTGTAGTCGGGCATGCCGGACGTGACGTTGTGCGCCTCCAGCTGGTAGGTGAAGGCGCGGCCCACCACCTCGCTGGCCTGCAAGCGCAGCGTGTTGAGGGCATAGGGGTTGCGCTTTTGCGGCATGATGCTGCTGGTGCCGGTGAGCCGGCCTTCCTGCAGGGTGATCCAGGGCGTGGCCTGGTGGTACTGGGTGTGCATGTCCTGCACCAGCAGGCCCATCATCAGCGCCGCGTTGCTGCACAGGCCCACCAGCTCCACACCCTGGTCCAGCGCACCCAGCTGGGCCGCGTCGTAGGAATTTTCCAGCGCGCCGTCAAAACCCAGCAGTTCCGCCAGGCGCTCGCGGTTGACCGGAAAGCTCGAGGTGCCGAGCGCGCCCGCGCCCAGTGGGCTCAGGTTCAGCCGCGCATAGGCTTCCTTCAGGCGCGCGCTGTCGCGCCCGAAGACCGAGGCAAAAGCCAACAGGTAATGCGCGTAGGTGGTGGGCTGGGCCTGCACGCCGTTGGTATAGGCCGGCACGATGGTGTCCAGGTTTTTTTCGGCCACGGCCAGCAGCTGCGCTTTCGACTGGATCATCGCGGCCATCAGGGCCAGCGCGCGCTCGCGCTGCATCAGCCGCCGTGTGGTGGACAGGATGTCCTGCCGGCTGCGGCCCGAATGCATGCGCGAGCCGTCGGGGCCGGCCAGCGCCAGGATCAGCGGCTCGTACTGCAGGTAGTCCCCCGGGCGTTTGGCGCCGGGCTGGTTGCCGTCGCGGATCACCTGGTCGACCGCCCGCGCGATTTTTTTGCCGAGCTCGGGCGGCACGATCCGGGTCTCCACCACCATCACGGTGGAGGCCTTGTTCATTTCGCCGAGGAAATGGAAATTGTCGTGCTCGGCCTTGCCGGAGGTTTTGTCCGTGGCGATGGCCGCGCCGGACAGCGATGCCAGCAGCAGCGCAAGCAGCACCCGCCGCCCGGTCCGGCGCGGCGGCAGGAAACGGATGGTCGCCGCGGCGGGCGCGGGCTCAAGGCGTCGCATCGTCTTTTCCCCCGGCGGATGCATTGAGATCGGCGCCGGGCGACAGCACGGAAATGGTGAGCCTGTCCGTGCCGGCGCCGGGAGAAGGCGCCGCGGTGTCGCCCGCAAGCGGCGCCATCCAGTCGCCGCCGGCCATTTCGGTCTGCAGCGCGGCGGTGGCACCAGCCGTCGCGGCACTGGTCAGGCTGTTGTTCATGGTGCCGCCCAGGTTGCGCAGCACGGTGCCGGAGCCGGTGGCGGCAATCGTCGTGACATCCGAGGACTGGCTGAAGGCCTGCCCGTTGGGCGCGCTGGCGCTGATGAGCAGCAGGCCGTTCTCCACCTGCAGCTTGTTGGTGCCGCCGTCTATGCGCACGCCGTAGCTGCCGCCCGAACCCGAAACGCGCAGGCTGCCGTCGCCGCCCGTGCTGACGGTGTTGAAGGCATTGGCGCTGCTGCCGACGATGGACAGCCCCTCGCCGGAGCCGGCGGTCGTCGCCTGGATGTCGATGTCGCCGCTGCCCGAGGTGATGCTGACGCCGTTGGCGGCGCCCGAGGCCGCGCTGCGCAGCAGCACCGCCGGCGCGGCCGAGGCCGCGCCGCTGTTGCCGGTGACCGAGAGCTTGCCCGAGACCGTGGAGATGGCGGCGGAACTGGTCGCCGTCGAAGGGTAGAGGGTGACGCCGCTGCCGTAACTGGAACTGCCGGCCAGGCTCACCGTGCCGCTGCCGGTGGCGCGTATGACGTTGTTGCCGGTCAGCACGCCCACGCCGTCGCCGTAGACGCTGCTGCCGGTGATCGCCAGCGCGCCGTTCTCGACGCTGAGCAGCGCCTTGCCGCCACCGTAGATGCTGACCCCGTTGCCCTGGTCGGCGGCATTGCCGACCAGCGTCACGTTGCCGGCGCCTGTGGTCTGGATGCGGTTGGCGACGTTCTGGATGGCGATGCCGTGGTCCAGTTCCGCGATGTTCGGCGAGTGGAAGTTGCCCATCAGCGTGATGTTGCCGCCCTGCGAGGCGATGTTGTTGACCGAGTTGGTGCTCGAAGCGCTGCCGCCCAGCGAGATGGCGTCCGAGGTGCCTATGGAGTCGCCGCGGAAGGTAATGTCGCCGCTCACGGTGGTGACGTTGACGCCGCTGGCGTTGCCGGTGGAGTTCAGGAAGATGCCGTAGCCGCCGAAGCTGCTGGTGCTGTTGCCGTTGACGGCAATGGCGCCGCTGCCGGTTGTGATGTTGATCGCTGCATTGGCGCCGGAGGGCGCGATGTCGACGCCCCGGCCCGAATAACTGGTGCCGTCCAGCGTCAGCGCGCCCGACTGCGTGCCCAGGTTGATGCTGGCGTAGGCACCGCTGGCGTCCAGCGACACCGCCTTGAACGAGCCGGTGGTCGGGTTGACCACGCTGTTGTTGGCCAGCAGCTTGAGCGCGCCGGCCGTGCTGCTGATGTTGACCCTGGAGGCGGTGGCCGCGCTGGCGCCGCTGCCCGAGCTCAGCAGCCCCAGCGCGGGCGTGGTGCCGCCCGAGGTGTTGCCGGCCACCGTGATGGCGCCGTCGGAGAAGATGCTGATGGAGGATCCCGAACCCGTCGAATTGAGCACCGTGCCATAGCTGCCGGTGCTGCTGCCGCCCAGCGTGATGGCGCCGCCTGCCGTGGCATTGAGCACCACGCCGCCGGTGCCCGAGGCCGCCAGGTAGACGCCGCGGCCGGCGCCGGCAAAGCCGTTGGAATTGGCCTGCACCGTCAGCTTGCCGCTGCCCACGGTGAGTTGCTGCGAGGAGCCGCTGGCGGTCGAGCAGATCAGCACGCCGAAGCCGGAAGTCGCGTTGCCGCTGATCGTCAGGTTGCCGGAACCGCTGGCGGCCAGGGTGTTGTTGGTGCTGAAGATGCGCGTGCCGTTGCCGCTGCCCAGGTTGCTGCTGTCCACGGTGATGGAGCCGGCGCCGCTGGTCAGCACATTGCTGCCGCCGGTGAGCACAAAGGCATCGCCGGTTCCGCCGGCGATGCCGACGTTGGCCAGGATGGAGATATTGCCGCCGCCGGCATTGAGCGTGGAGCCTGAGATATTCACCGCGCTGGTGCTGGAGCTTGTCGAGGTGGAGGCACCGCGTATCGTGATGTTGCCGCCGCTGGTGCTCAGCGTGGTGCCCGCGGTGATCGCCACGCCCGAGGCGCCGCTCTGGTTGGTGGCGGCATAGCCGGTCAGCGGATTGCTGCCGCCCCTGATGGTGATGGCCCCACCGTTGGTGGTGATGGTGCTGCCTGTCAATGCCACCGAGCCGTTGCCGGTGTCGCCGTAGTTGGAGACCAGCGAGACGTTGAGGCTTTTGCCGGTGCCGTTGGAGATGCTGCGGCTGCCCATGATGATGTTGCGGTGCGCCTGCAGGGTCAGAGAGGCATTGCCCACGCCCTTGACGTTGTCCAGCACATTGATGTCGCCCGAGGTGCCGCCGACGGCGGAGGTCTGGACGATCACGTTGGCGCCTTCGGACAGCGAGGCATTGAGCACGGCCGAACTCAGGTTGGAGCTGGCCGCGCCGCTGGAGGTGAAGGGGGAACTCCCGGTCGCGCCGACGCTCGCCGTGCTCGTGATGTTGATGTTGTAGGGGTCGATCAGCCAGGTGCCTCCCTTGCCGGAGGCCGCGCTGATGTCCACCGAGCCCGTTGCATCCAGGTGGTGGCCCGAGGTCTCGACCAGGCCGCCGCTGCCGGTCTGCCCGCCGCCCAGCACCGTGATGCCGCCGTGAAAGCGCGTGCTGTCGGTGGACCACAGGATGACCTTGCCGCCGTCGCCGCTGCTGATCGCGTCAGCGTTGATGCGGGCGTCTTCGCCCATGAAGGTTCCAGCGGCCTGGCGCTCGGTGCCGCTGCCCTGGTAGTTGCCGCCGATCAGCACGGTGCCGCCGCCGGTGTCGCCCGAGGCGTCTATGCGCGCGCCGTCGAACACACCGACGTACTGGCCCAGGGCCTTGAAGCTGCCGCCGGTTTCGCCGGCGCCGCGGCCCGAGACGTCGACACGGCCGCTGACCGCGACGACACCCGCGCCGCCGCCGTCGAGCAGCACGGCGCCGTTGCGGCGCTGCAGGCTGGTCGCCTCGATCACGCCCTCGTTGTTGACCACCTGGGACAGCAGCGCGTCGCCGGAGCGCGCCGACATGACGACCACGCCGCCGTTGGCCTTGAGCAGGCCCTGGTTCACCACGCTGGCGCCCAGCGCAGGGTCACTGACCTGCATGGTGATCAGGCCGTCGCCGTTGAAGTCCAGCGTGACCTTTTCGCCGGCGCCCAGCATCACGCTGCCCAGGCGGGCGGTGATGCTGCCTTCGTTGCGCACCTGCGCGCCCAGCAAGGCCACGTAGCCGCCGTCGGCCGCGACGATGCTGCCCTGGTTGATCACGGCGCCGCCCGCCCCACCCGTGCCGCCGGCTTCAAAACGGTTGTTGCCGGCCATGAAATTGGCGTCGGAAAGGTTCAGCGAGCTGGCCACCAGGCCGCCGACGTTGACGGCCGAGCCCTGGCCGAACAGGATGCCCGAGGGGTTAATCAGGTAGACCTGCCCGTTGGCATTGAGCTGGCCCATGATCTGCGAGGCGTCGCTGGAGGTGACGCGGTTGAGCGCCACCGACGAGGCCGAGGGCTGCGCGAAATTGACCCTGGCCGCGCTGCCGATGTTGAAGGTGTTCCAGGTGGCGGCCATGCGGTCGCTGGCCTGCACCACGTTCATGACGTTGCCGCTCTGGCTGATGCTGCCGCTGCCGGCCGTGACCTGGCCGCCGGTCGGCAGGGCGCCGGGGTCCAGCGCGTATGCCCGCAGCGGGTAGATGCTGCACAGCGCCGACAGCATGGCGGCCGTCAGCGGCGTCAGCCTGGGGCGGTTTTTGCGCGCCGCATGAATGGAAGAAGCCGGGGAAGGTTGGTGCGTCATGGCGAGCCCCTCAGAATGTGTAGTTGATACCGACACCGATCGCGCGAATCGTGGTGCCTACGCCGGAGGTGCCGAACACGCCGGCGACGGCGTAGTTGTAGTTGGCCAGCGGCTGGTTGCGCAGCACCACGTACTGGCCGAATATCCTCAGTTGCTTGCTCCAGTTGTAGGAAAAGCCGATGGCCTGGGAGGTCGCGCCCATGCCCTCGGTCGAGCAGTTCACGCCGTTGCCGGAAATCATGGTGCAGTCGCCCGCGAAGGCCTTGGCGTGGCTGGCGCGCAGCTGCCAGGCGCCTATCTTGTGGGTGACGCCGACCATGTAGGCGCGGCGGCGGTAGCTGGACATGTCGCTGGAGGTAACGCTGGTGTTGACGACGCCGGATTCGGCGTAGCGCAGCTCGTCGGCGATCAGCGAGACCTTGGTGTCGCCGAAGTCGTAGGCCACGCCGTAACGCACGCTGTAGTCGTCCGAGGTGGTGCCCTGCGTGACGTGGGTGTTGGTGCCGACGCCGCGCGCGTTGCGGCCCAGGCTCGCGATGCCGAAGTAGTTGATGTGCTGCTCGGCTGCCACCACGGCGGAGAAGCCGCCGTTCTCGTAGGACAGGCTGCCGCCGTAGAGGTAGCCGGTGTCCACGTCGGGCGCGGCCTTCATGCCGTTGTTCGAATACGCCAGCTTGAGCTGAAAGCCCCCCATCTTCGGCGTCCAGTAGCCGTACACGCCGGCCTGGCGGCGGTTGAAAGCGGCATCGTCGTTGTTGTTCACCGCCGCCGTGCCCACCGGGCCCGAATTCCGGGTGATGCTGGTGGCAAAACCCGGCGAGCCGATGATGTTGTAGTGGGCCGCGCTGGTGGTGGCGCCGAAGGGGTCGAAGGAAGTCGTGCTCTCCTTGAGCGGCATGTCCCAGTTGCCGTACATCGCGGTGCCGGCGTCGGGATGGGCGACGGCCACGCCGGTGTTGCGCAGCTCCTGCCTGTGCGTCCAGTCCGGCGAGGCATCAACGCCGGCGGCGCCGGCGCTCAGCGACAGGCCCAGCTCCAGCTGCCACAGCAGCTTCCACTGCTCGTAAATCGGGATGCCGCCGCGCGCGCCTATATAAGAGACGTTGTCGCGCGCGCGCCAGAAGCCCGACATATTGCGCCCGTTGGGCGTGGCCAGCCGACTCTGGTCGGCGGGCGCCGCGGGCGTGGAGTCCGAGCGGCTCACGTATTCGGGGATGATGCCCAGCGAGCCGTAAAACAGCATGCCGTCCTGCGCTTCCTCGAAATCCTCGCCGCGGTTGCCGCCGCTGCTGCTGGAAGCCAGGCCGGTGAAGGCCTGGGGCGACCCCGAGACCGACAGCCACAGGCGGCGCGCGCTTTTCGGTTCGCTGGTCGGGTTGACGCCGGGCGACATCGCCAAACTCGCATTGAACACCAGGTCCTTGTGGTAGACGTTCAGGCCCACGCCGTAACCGTAGCGGCTGGCGCGGTTTTCGCTGGCATCCCAGGGCTTCTTGTTGATGGTCACGCGCCCCGCGTCGGCAAACAGCGCGCCTTCCACCACCGCGTTGCCGACGACGCCCAGGGTCTTGCGCAGTTCCAGCCGGGCCAGCATGCCCTGGTCGCCCGCGGCCTCGCCGGCCGGGTAGGCGCGCACGCCGTTCGAGCCGCCCAGGCTCATTTTTTCCGACGCGTCCAGGTTCTTGTCGGCGTACTGCGCGCTGACGGAGCCCAGCAGCGAGAAGCCGCCGCCCAGCTGCTGCAGGCGGCTATAGGACAGGTTGAGTTTTTTGTAGTCGCCGGCCGCGTTGGCGGTAAAGCGGTCCAGCGCGGCGTCGTTGGCGGTTTCTTTTTTCAGGTGGCCCATGCCCATGCGCACATTCCAGCTGTTGCTGGCCGGCGCACCGGTGAAATCGTCGCGCCAGTCGCCAAACAGGCCCGCGCTCAGCACATGGGCGGATTTGTCGACGGTGGTGCCGCCTGTGGTGTCCTGGAAATGCCGGTATTCCGCCGCCACCGAGGCATTGACGTTGGCGCGCCGGCTGCGCAGCAGCGCGGCATTGAGGAACAGCGTGCTGATGCGGGCCTCGCCGCTGGCCTGGACCTCCTTGAGGTTTTTGCCGATGTTGTACTGCAGGCCCGCGAAGTTCGCGCCCACCGTCAGGCCCGTCGTGCCCAAAGGCTGCTGGTAGCCGACGCCGGCGATACGCAGGCCTTCAAAAGTCTGCTGCGTGTTGAGGCTGAAGCTTTCGCCCATGCCCAGCGCGTCGTTGAGGCTCAGGTTGGCGGACAGGCGATTGGCGCCCGTGTAAAAGCTGCCGCCGTTGTCTATGCTCACGCGCGCGGTGATCGCGCTCATTTCGCTGAGCTTGACGATGACGTCGGTGGCGCCCGGCTCCGCCGACGGGCGCAGCACCGCCTTGACCGTCACGCCGGCGATATCGGACAGGCGCAGCAGCGTGTTTTCCAGGTCGCTTTCCTGGATCACCTCGCCCGGCTGCAGCCCCGCGAGGTGCCGGCCTATCAGTTCCGGGTCCAGGCGCACATTGGTGTCGGGCTCGGCCACCACCCGGCCTATCACGCCTTCACGGATGCCGAGGGCGACCACGCCGCCCTGTATTTCCTGGGCCGGCAGGTAGGCGCGCGCCACCAGGTAGCCGCGCGCGCGGTAGTAGGCGGTGACCTTGGCGGCGGCCTTGCCCAACCCGGCGAAGTCCAGCTCGCGGCCGACAAATTCCTGCAACTGGCCCTGCAGCTCGGAAGCCGGCAGGGACCGGTTGCCGCTCAGCACAAAGCCCGTGACCTGCACGCCCGGCCCGCCCGCGGCCAGGCCCTGGCCTTCATCGCTGCCTTCCGTTTCTTTCTCGATGCGCGCGGGGCGCTGCACGGCTGCCGGCGCGCCGGTGTTTTCCGTGGGCGAGAGCTGCTGCCGGTTCGCGTCAAACAGGGTGCCGGCGCTGGGCGGCGTCTGCGCATGGACGGCAAATGGCACGGTGAAGGGCGCGGCGGCCAGCATCGCGCAGATCCGCGATGCGAGGATTTTTCGCCGGGGTGCGGCAAGGCGTGGGGATTCCATCATGTATTCGTTTTCTGTCTTGTTGTTGTGCGCGCGCCGTGGGCTTCTTCCGTGTTTTCTTCGTGTGCCCGCGTTTCGGCGCGTCCCTGTTTGTCCCTGTGTGTCCTTATGCTGTCCCCGCTTTTTGCTAGTGGCCGGCGGCCGGGAAAATTTTTGCGGCGACCTCGTGCGATTCAAAAATGTCGGCCGCCTCGTGGCCCGCGTCGGGCACCACCATGACGGCGCGCGCCACGGGCGTGCCCCACTTGCGGGCCAGAAATTGTTCGTAGCGCAGGTAGTTCCTGTGCCGGTTCAGGCGGTCCGTACCCTGCAGGGCGGCGCCGCAGGATTTGTCGAGGGACTCGTAGGCCGGGTCGTTGTCCTGTGCGCCCACCAGGTAGAGGACTTCGCGCGCCGCATAACGCTTGAACAGCTGTTCGCCGTCCAGGCCCTGGCCGTAAGGGACCATGTTGCCCAGGCCGTAGCGGAAATTGTTGTAGCCGGGGCAGAGGATGCTGTTGACCGGCTTGAAGTCCTCGCCCTCGGGGCGGTTGGCATCCAGGTACAGATAGGAGGACGGGCTGGAGACCACATAACGCACGCGTATGCCCGCCTTGCGCAGCGCCTCCTCGCTGTTGTTCAGCACGGCATAACGCTGCATCAGCTGGCCGCCGGCCGAGTGGCCGATGAAGACGATTTCCTTGAGCACGGGGAAACGCTTGTCCGCGCTCAGGTAGCGGGCGATATCGTCGAGCACGCCGCAGGAGTTGATCGCCTCCTTGCCGCGGGACTCCTGGCACTGCATCCAGTTGCCGCCGCGCCAGAGCGGGATGCTGCCGTCCGGCGACGGGTCCGAGGCCGTCAGGAAATGCGGCACCAGCAGCACGGTGCTGGAGGCGTCCAGCCGCGCGGCCTGCAGCAGCCCCAGGCCCACGCCGAAGTAGCGGTCGGCATCGCGCTGCACGCCATGCACAAAAACCACCGCGCGCCGGATGCCGGGATCCGGACGGCGCAGGTCGATGTTGGAATAGACCGCAAAGGGATAGGCCGCGCCCGCGGTTTCCAGGTCAATCACCTGCTCCTTGGGCGGTTCGCCAGCGGTTTTGTCGGCCGCGGCAAAAAGGCGCACACAGAGAAAAGCCAGGCCCATTGCCACGACAACTTGTAACCATCGATTGCGAATGCACATCATGCCTATCCCCCGCTTGTCAAAAATACGGAGATCGACATGGCTTCACGCCTTGTGCGCTATGGCGGCTTCCCCGCATACGCGACACAGATGGACTGCAAGTCCAGCGTTTCCTTGACGATCTTTTTGCCCGGCCACCGGAAAAGCAAGCTGTAACAACTTGCAAATCCCGGCTGTTTGGCGCGATTCTAGGAACGCATGTGCAGCATGTAAAATATCTTAATTCGGGCTATTGGATACTTTTAAAGTATCCAAAGAGGCTTTTCTCCCCTTACCCGGCCAGGCGGGGGGCCGCGCGGGGCCTCTGTTCGCGGCCTAGGCTGGCCGTGACGAGCGCGCGCCTATTTGCAGCGCGTGCGGCCCCCGCACCAGCTGTTCCTTGAGGAACTCGACGCAGACCCTGACCTTGGCCGAGCCGGCCGAGCGGGTGCTGGTCATGGCCCAGACGTCGGCCGGTTCGTGGTGTGTGGGCAGCACCCTCACCACCCGGCCGTCGCGCAAAGGCTGCGCGACATCCCAGATCGACAGCAGGCAAATGCCCTTGCCGTCCACGCTCCAGCCTTTCACGACGTCGCTGTGGTTGGAGCTGAAGCGGCTGGTCACCTTGACGGACTCCGGCCCTTTGGGCCCTGTCAGGCGCCAGGTGCCGAAGGGCTGCTCGCGCTCGCGGTACAGCAGGCATTCATGCTCGGCCAGTTCGGCCACCGACTTGGGGTGGCCGCGCCGCGCCAGGTATTCGGGTGAGGCGCACAGGATGCGCCAGCTCTCCACCATGCGCTGCGCAATCAGCTGCGGCTGGGCCGGCTCGCCGACACGGATGTCGAGGTCGAAGTTCTCGCTGACCAGGTCCACGCGCCTGTCCAGCAGCTCAAGCCAGACCTCGATGCGGGGGTAACGCGTGCCAAGCAGGGACAGTATGGGCGCCACATGTTCGCGGCCCAGGCGCTGGCTGGTGGCGATGCGCAGCTGGCCCGAAGGCTCGCTCTTGGCGCTGCTGAAGGCCTCGGACATCGCGTTGCTGTCGTCCAGGATGCGCCGCGCCCACTGGTAGGCGCGCTCGCCGTCCTCGGTGATCACCACGCGCCGCGTCGTGCGGTGGAACAGGCGCACGCCGAGTTGCGCCTCCAGGATGCCAATGCGCTTGCTGATGTGCGCCGGCGTCGTGCCTATCTCCAGCGAAGCGGCGGCAAAGCCGGAGCGGCGAACCACCTCGCAGAACACGTGCAGATCCTTCAGGTCCATGGCCTTGATTATCAACAGTTCGTTGAATACGAATCAACTATTTGCGGATTGTAGATATTTTTGTTGTTACTAGACTCCAGCCCAACAGCAGCCCTCATCAAAAAAGGACCCATGAGCAGACTTCCTATCGCCGTGATCGGCGCCGGCCTGATCGGCATCACCCACATAGACCGCGCGCTCAAAAGCCCGGACGTGAAACTGGCCGGCATCGCCGACCCGACACCGGCGGCCGCCGACTTCGCGCGCTCCATCGGCGTGCCCTGCTTCCCCGACTACCAAAGCCTGCTGGCCGAAACCCAACCGAAAGGCGTGATCGTCGCGACGCCCAATGTGACACACGCCCAGATCACGGTCGACTGCCTGGCGCATGGCGCCGCCGTGCTGGTCGAAAAACCCATCGCCGACACGCTGGCCGACGGGCTGCGCATCTGCGAAGCCTCGCGCGCCACCGGGCTGCCGGTGCTGGTGGGCCACCAGCGCCGCCACAACCCCATCATGCGCAAGGCCAAGGCCATCGTGGCCGCCGGCACGCTGGGCCGGCCGGTCAGCGCCACCGTGATGTGCACCTGGCTCAAGCCGCGCGACTACTTCGACGTGGCCTGGCGCCGCGAGCCGGGCGGCGGCCCCATCCTGATCAACCTGATCCACGACATCGACCTGATGCGCCACCTCTACGGGGAAATCGACAGCGTGCAGGCGCTGGCGTCCAGCGCGGTGCGCGGCTTCGGCGTCGAGGACACCGCGGTGGTCGCGCTGCGCTTTCGCAACGGCGCGCTGGGCACGGTCACCGTGTCGGACACGGCGGCCGCGCCCTGGAACTGGGACCTGGCAGCCGGCGAGGCGGAGCGCTTCCCGCGCCAGGACATCAACGCGCATTTCTATTCAGGCACGGAAGGCTCGCTGACCCTGCCACGCCTGGAAGTCTGGCGCTACCGCCAGGACCAGGGCCCAGCCCAGGGCTGGCACGACCCGCTGACCATGGAGCGCACGGCCCTGCACCTAGGCTGCCCCTACACCGAACAGCTACGCCATTTCGCCGCGCTCATCGAAGGCCGCGAAGCGCCCGTGTGTTCGGCGCAGGACGGTTTCCGTACGCTGGAGGCGACCCTGGCGGTGACGCAGGCGGCAAGCACGGGGAGCGCGGTTTCGCTGCCGGCCTAGAAAGCCAAGCCCGAGGGCGCCGGGCCGGCGCGCCCATGTCGGTTCCCCAAAAAACCTATTCACGAGACAAGAGCGACAGACATGAATTACAGCTTCAACTTCGCGGTGCTGCTGCCGCACTGGGAACAATTCGCCCAGGGCTGCTGGCTGACGCTGCGGCTTTCGGCGATCGCGGTGGCGATTGGCATGGCCATAGGCCTGCTGGCCGTTCTGGGCAAGCGCTCCGCGGCCGCGCCGCTGCGCTGGATTGCGCAAAGCTATATCGAGATCGTCCGCAACACGCCTTTCCTGGTGCAGGTGCTGTTCATCTTTTTCGGACTGCCCTCGCTGGGCCTGAGCCTGACGCCGAACACCGCGGCGGTGGCGGCGCTGAGCCTGAACCTGGGTGCTTTTTCGGCGGAGATCATACGCACCGGCATTGAATCGGTGCCGCGCGGCCAGTTCGAGGCCGGCGCCGCGCTGGGCCTGAACCCTTTGCAGACTTTTCGCCACATCATCTTCAAGCCTGCGCTGCGCACGGTCTACCCTTCGCTGGCCGGGCAATTCGTGATGCTGCTGCTGACGACCAGCATCGTCTCCTCCATCTCCGCGGAGGAGCTGACCTCGGTGGCCCAGAACATCGACTCGGACACCTTCCGCAGCTTTGAGGTCTACATCGTCGCCGCCTTGCTGTACCTGGCAATGTCGACGGTTTTCTCGACGGTCTTCAAGCTGGTAGACCGCTTCTACTTTTCTTACCCCACCCGGTGAGGCCGCCATGATTCGCGACTTCACGCTCACTGAATTCTGGGTCATTGCCAGCGGCCTGTGGGCCACGCTGCAGCTCTCGGCCATCGCCTTCCTGGGCGGCGGCCTGGCCGGGCTGGGTGTGGCGCTCGCCCGCACCGCACCGGTAAGGGCCTTGCGCGTGGCGGCCGGGGTGTTCATCGACTTCTTCCAGGGCACGCCCATGCTGCTGCAGCTGTTCCTGGTGTTTTACGGCCTGCCGGTGTTCGGCTTCAAGGTCAATGTCTGGGTCGCGGCAGCCGTGGGCTTGACGCTGCATGCGGGTGCCTTCCTGGGCGAGATCTGGCGCGGCGGCATCCAGGCCGTGCCGCGCGGGCAGTCGGAAGCGGCGCACGCGCTGGGCCTTTCCTACTGGACGCGCATGCGCCACATCGTGCTGCCGCAGGCGCTGCGCATGTCGTTTGCGCCCACCGTCGGTTTCCTGGTGCAGCTGATCAAGGGCACCTCGCTCGCGGCCATCATCGGCTTCGTCGAGCTCTCTCGCTCGGGCCAGCTCGTCTCCAGCGTCACCTACAAACCGCTGCTCGCCTTCGGGCTGGTGGCGGCCTGTTACTTCGCGATCTGTTTTCCCTTGTCGCGCTACAGCGCGCGGCTGGAGAAGCGCTTTGCCGTTGCAAGCTGATCCCATCACGCAAGACCCGCGGATTTCCGCATTCATTCGAGGAGACAAACCATGATTCGACAATTCACCCGCCGCAACCTGATCGCCCTGTCCGTCGCGCTCACCATGGCCGGCCTGGCGCACGCGCAGAAAGTGGCCGACATCAAAAGGTCCGGCGTGCTCAAGGTTGGCGCGCAGGTCGCCCAGGTTCCCTGGGGCTTCAGCGACAAGGACAACAAGCTGACCGGCTATGACATCGAGTTCGCGGAAATGCTCGCCAAGGACCTCGGCGTCAAGCCGGAGTTCACGCCGGTGACGGTGGCCAACCGCACGGCGGCGCTGCTGACCGGGCAGGTGGACGTGCTGGCCGCGGTCGTCACCATCCTGGCCGACCGGCAGAAGGTGGTGCTGTTCTCGCGCCCCTACTCTTATCTGGAGACCGTGCTGATCGGCAAGACATCGCTTCCGGCGATGAAGGGCTATGCCGACCTCAAGGGCCTGCGCATCAGCGTGCCGCGCGGCAGCGTGCAGGATTCGGCCATGACCAAGGCGAACTCCGGCGCGACCGTGCAGCGTTTTGACGACGATGCCGCGGCGGTGCAGGCGCTGCTGTCGGGCCAGGTGGACCTGGCCGGCGCGGCGCACACGCAGCTCGGCTCGATCGCGCAGATCGCCGGTGCCGGCAAATACGACATCAAGCTCGTGGTGGCGCGCGGCTACCAGGGCGCGGCCGTGCGGCCGGGCGAGCGCGAATGGGCGGACTACATCAACGGCTTCATCGCGCGCAAGATCGCCAGCGGCGAACTGGGCTCGCTCTACAAAAAATGGATTGGGCAGGACATGCGCACGGACATGCCGGCCTCCGGCGAGACCGAAGCCGCCTTGCCCGCCGTGGTGGCGAAGTAGTTGAACAGCGGAGCGAGGACCATGATCTCCAGGGATTCCGGCATCGCGCCGGACCACGCGGTGCCGCGCGCCGCCGGCAAGGAAACCATCATCGCGATGGAGGGCGTCAGCAAGTGGTTCGGCGCGGCGCAGGTGCTGAACGACGTCAGCCTGACGGTGCGCAAGGGCGAGCGCATCGTCATCTGCGGGCCTTCGGGCTCGGGCAAGTCGACAACGATACGCTGCATCAACCGCCTGGAGCCCTTCCAGAAGGGCCGCATCGTGGTCGACGGCATGGACCTGGGCGCCGGCACGAAGAACGTCAGCGCGGTGCGCGCCGAGGTTGGCATGGTGTTCCAGCAGTTCAACCTGTTCCCGCACCTCACGGTGCTGGAGAACTGCATGCTCGCGCCCATGAAGGTGCGCGGCACCGGCAAGGCCGAGGCCGAAGCCATTGCGATGAAATACCTGGCGCGCGTGCGCATACCCGAACACGCGAAGAGGTACCCGGCGCAGCTCTCGGGCGGCCAGCAGCAGCGCGTGGCGATCGCCAGGGCGCTGTGCATGACGCCCAAGATCATGCTCTTCGACGAGCCAACCTCGGCGCTGGACCCGGAGATGGTCAAGGAAGTGCTGGACACCATGATAGGGCTGGCCGAAGAAGGCATGACCATGCTGTGCGTTACGCACGAGATGGGTTTTGCGCGCAGCGTCGCCGACCGCGTGCTGTTCATGGACCGCGGGGAGATCGTCGAGCAGGGGCCGCCCGAGACGTTTTTTGTCAACCCACAACATGAACGGCTGCGCGACTTCCTCGGCCAGATCCTCCACAAATAACACCATGATTCCACTGTCTCTTGCCCATCTCACCGTGCTGGACGCGGCGCCGCCGGCCTTCTTCGACCTCGCGGCCCAGGCCGGCTACCAGAAGGTCGGCATCCGCGTCTTTCCCGCCGTGCCCGGCGGCCTGTGTTATCCGCTGAGCCGGCCCACGGTCATCGAATGGCGCCGCCGCCTGGCCGATGCCGGCGTCGGCGTGCATGACGTGGAGTTCCTCTCTGTCGCGCCGCAGTTGCGCGTGGGCGACTACGCCGCCACCGTGGCGCTGGCCGCCGAGCTGGGTGCACGGCGCCTCAGCGTCTCGGGCGACGACACGGACTTCGGCCGCCTGGCCGACAACTTCGGCGTGCTGTGCGACCTTGCCGCCGGCGTCGGCCTCGGTGTGGACCTGGAGTTCATGCGCTTTCGCATCGTCGGCACGCTGCCGCAGGCGCTGGAAATCGTCACGCGCGCGGCACGGCCCAACGGCAGGCTGCTGGTGGACATGCTGCACCTGTACCGCTCCGGAGGGTCGGCCGCCATGCTGCGCGAGATCCCGGCCGCCCTGCTCGGCTCGGTACAACTGTGCGACGCGCCGCTCAAGGACCCGACCGACGCCGGCGTCACCGACGAAGCGCGCCAGGGACGCCTGTTCCCGGGCGAAGGCGAGCTGCCGCTAAAGGATTACATGGATGCCTTGCCGGCTGATATCCCCTTATCGGTGGAGGCGCCGGCCGGCAAGACCCATCCGGAACTGGGACTGCCGCAGCGCGCCGCGCGGGCCTGCGCCGCGTCGCGGGAGCTGCTGAAATCCTGGCGGCCGTCTCGTTAGTTTCGCAGGTTGAGTTGTCCCTGGAAGCATAAGCGTGCCGCGGTAGCCGGATTGTTGCCAAAGGTTCCCGCACACGTCCACGGCTGCGCGCGGGCTCGCCGCAAATCGACCCCTGCCGCCTGAAACTCTGCCAACGCTATTGGCGATGGCAGTCCTTGTTTGCTGCACAGCAAATAAGGGGCTATTCGCTAACGTAGCCACTGGATTTCCAATATATTTGTTATTGAAAACGGGATTCTCGCCAATATAAGTCTCACACGCGCCGAACACTTGAGATCAAACCAGAACTACACCTATGAACCTGTTCCCGCTTTTTCTCCGCCGGCGCATGCTGGCGAGTTTCGTATCGTTGACAACGGTGATCTGGTGGCGCAACGGGTCCGCGCAAGTGGGCTCAGGAGGAACAGGCATTACTCAAAGCATTGGCAGTGCTGATTTGGTGGTGGGTGAGGTCACTTTGCGGAGGGCCGGGCAGCAACCAATAGGCATGGTGAAAGGCGCCAAGCTGCTCCAAGGCGACCTCATTGAAACCAGGAATGACTCTGAGGCCCACGTTGCGTTTGACGATGGTGGCTACCTCGCAATACGACCAAACTCGACCGTTCGGATAGCCCAGTACGTAGTGACCGGTGATGTCACGGACACGGCGACAATTGACTTGCTCAGAGGCGCATTGCGATCGGTGACCGGGTGGATCGGGAAGCTCGACGCACCGCGTTATCGAATCACCGCCAACACTGCAACGATAGGGGTCAGAGGCACCGATCACGAAGTGGTACTGGTACAAGCTGGAGATGCGGCGGGCCTTGAGCCAGGGGTCCATAACCATGTAAACGAGGGCGCGACCACTTTGCGCAACCAAAGCGGAGTCGTGAACATTGCGTCCGGCACGGCCGCATATTCGCCAAGTTCAGGAGCGCGACCTTTGCGCCATGCAGTCGTCCCTGGCATTTTTGAACGCCTGCGTACACGACAGGAAAACGCGATAAACAACCATGCCCAAAATATTCGCCAGCGCATGGAAGAACGTTTGCGCGAACGTGGAAAACTGCGCTCCAACGAACGTTTCGAGCAGTTCCGGCAGCGTCAGCAAACTCTTCGCCAGGGGCGGGCGGACCTCAAGCAGTCGGAAAAGAGCGCTGGTCAATCTCAGGCCGCTGAGGTATCGAAAGACAAACAGGCAGCACGACAGGCTTTGCGGGAACAGCGGCAAGAAAAAATTCGACAGCAGCAGGAAAGCCGAGCTCAAAAACGGGCGGGTCAACGAGACAGAGCCAGCGAAAAACATCGAATCGCAAAATGATCACGCGAACATCGCTGCGCTCAAGTTAGCGACCTTAGGGAAGTCCCCGCATGTGACCACATATTTGTTCCAGTCGAACGGGCGCAGGAATCCTTGGCACAACTCCGGGCGCTGCAAGAGGCGGCCTCATCATGAAATGCGAGTCCACCGCTGCGACGCCCAACCCTTCCATCGAGGGTGTTGAATTCCGCTGAAGTCTGACCCGAAACCGCTGTCGGTCGCTTGGAAGCATAGCCGTGCCGCGAGTGGCCGAATCGCGCAATCGTCCCTGATCGCCTGAGACTCTGCCAAAGCTGTCGCCGATGGCAACCCTTATTTGCTGCACAGCAAATAAGGGGCTATCGCTAACGTAAACCGCTATATTTCTAACATACTAGTCATTCGAAAGTCGAATTTATTCGACAAATTGAAGATTGGCCGCTAAGGTAGAGACATGGTCATTCTCAGTGAACTCTCTCATGTCGTGAAATGCTAGAGATCCGAAATGAGTCTCAGCCAGGAACGTCTTGGAGAATTGGCAGGCTTATCGCGTGCAACGATCAACGAGCTTGAAACCGGGAAGCGAGCCAATCTAAGTCTCACGCGCGCCGAACGCTTGGCTAACGTGTTGGGTTACGGCTTGGGGGTGACGGGCATCCGCAAGCCAAAATCAGATGAACAACCTGGCAACGCGATAGAAACCCGTCGCCCCATAGCGGACATTAAATCGTCGAAAATAGACTAGCTTCCTAGACGTCTCAGATATGGGGCGGAAGCGGTATTCTATGAGTCGGTCCTCTCGGCTGTCGGCGCTAATTGAATACTGCCCCTCCAGTTTTCGGCTAGCGACAGCACTGCAACGCCCTCGAAGCTATGGACAGCACACCATAGGTCTGTATAGGCATCTTCCCTTCGATGGTCTAGCATGGAATGTGGGAAGCCTAAAGCCGTTTGCATGCCTAAAACTCGTGCCATACTTGTTCTAATGAAGTTGACTTTCCCATACTTGGGCCATTTTCGATTCAGCGTGCATGCTGTCTGAGCTCCATCCCGACCAGCCAACGTGCCTATCAAACGCTGCGACCCCGGCTACGCCAGCCGGCTGGTATATCGCCTGCCGATCTTTCGAATTGAAGCGCTCGCCACTGGGCTTAAGGATTGCCGGTCACTCACTGGTGTTTTTTCGGGATGACCAAGGCCAACCCGCTGCGCTCGACGACCGCTGCGCACACCGCAACGCACCCTTGTCCGCCGGCAAGGTGTGTGACGGGCGCCTGCGCTGCGCGTACCACGGGTGGGAGTACACAGCGCAAGGTGAGTTGGCACGCATACCTGCATTGCCGACAACTGCTGTAGTAGCACACGTTCGGGTTGCTCACTACGTCGTTGAAGAGAAGCAGGGCTTTGTCTGGGTCTGGTTGCCCAATGCGATACAACCCGCACCAAGGGCCGGTGCACCTCTATTTCCCCATTACAAGGAGCCTGGTTGGACCAGCTTTGTCATGCACACCCGGTTTGAAGGGGGCGTCGAGGCTTGTCTGGAGAATTTTCTAGATTGTCCCCATGCAACGTTTGTGCACCGCTACTGGTTTCGTTCCCCGACGGCGAAACCCGTCAAGTGCGTGGTGCGGACATTGGCGGACGGGGCGGAGGCGGAATATTTTGAAGAGCCACGGGAAAAGAGCCTGGTTTGGTGGGCGCTGGCGCCTGCCCGAGGCAACATGCGCCATACCGATCGCTTCATTGCGCCCAACACCAGTCAGGTGGACTATGCATTCCCGGGTGGCCTGCGCTACACCATCACCTCTTCTTGTACGCCCATCCATTCGAATGCGACCCAGGTTACGACCGTCATCAGTTTTCGCTATAAGAAGATTGGTTTCGTCGTTCGCTTATTCTTTGAGCCCTTGTCACGTTTGATCATTCGGCAGGATGTCAAAATGTTGCGCTTGCAGGCGCAAAACATTCAGCGCTTTGGGAAAGCTGAATTTTGTAGCACCCCTGCAGATCTGCTCGGCCCCCACATTGTTGCCTGGCGTCACGCGCTGTCCCGTGGTGAACCAGTACCCCAGGAAGCAACAGAACGCGATGTTGAAATTTTCCTCTGAATCGGCGCTACGACTGGCCGTGTGCGTTGTGTTGCTACTGCTCGCGGGGCTGACCGTGGGCTTCTACCTCATGCAAAATCACACCGGCTTGATCGGAGGGGAAATCGCTTTATCAAAGGCCGTTTGGCTGGCGCTTGCGATTCTGTTCTGGTTGCTGTTGCCAGCCTTGATACTGATGGACGGAAAAACGGTCAACGCATGTCGGCTGCCGTTTGCCTGGCTGCTGGGTCTCATGGCGGCGCGCGGCGTGATTGAAGGCTTGATGCTATATGTTTATAACAATTGGTCGCCGCTGTATGGTATCGCCCACGATGTGATCTGTCTTGTGGTGATGGGCGCAATGGCCTTATCAATGTATGGCCGGGAAAGGCAGCATCAGCCGACGTCGACACGCCGCCTGGGTTTGCATGCCATGGTGACAGGTCTGATGTTTTTGCCGGAAATGTATTACGCTTGGTACATGCGGGCAAACTTCCATACGCAGGGCAACCATGCCATCTATTTTGTGCCGGATAATGGCCAGCATACGCTGGTGCTGGGCGTCACCACAACGGTCAATCTACTGCTGATTGCCTATCTATTCTGGTTCGTGCCTCGTTGGCTTCATGACAAAACTCAAAGCGACAATCCGCAAGCGGTGTGAACTCAACGCGCGGGACGTGGCTGCGATGTATGCACTCTACCGTGTGTATTACGCGCAAACCGATGACCGTCTTTTCGCGCAGGATATGGCTGGCAAAAGCCATGTCATTGAACTGCATGGCGACACTGGACTGCAGGGGTTTTCCACGCTGGAACTACTGCGCCTGGAATCGGACGGAGTGCGTCAGATGGTAGTTTTTTCCGGTGACACCATCATTGACCAGGCCAGTTGGGGTGAACAGGCGTTGTCGCTGGCGTTTTGTGAGTTTGCCGGGCGCGTCAAAGCCACATTTCCCATTGACCCACTGTACTGGTTTTTGATATCCAAAGGCTATCGCACCTATCGCTATCTGAGTTTGTTTGCGCGTGACTACTACCCCAGTTACACGGCCCCGACACCGCACGCGATGCAATCCCGGTTGGATACCATTGCACGGCATAAATTTCGCAATGCCTACGACGCCGCGTCTGGCCTGATTCGGTTTCAGTCTCCCCACGGACATTTGAAGCCGCAGTGGGCTGGGATTCGTGAAGGCTTGCGCCAACGACCCGAAATCCAGTTTTTTCTGGAGCGCAATCCGCACTACGACCAAGGGGATGAACTGGCCTGTCTGACCAAACTTGAAGCCGGCAATCTGCGCTCACTGGCACGGCGCGCTTTTGTAGCAGGTCTGGCCCGCCCGCTGACGCAACTGGATGTCCATTAGCCAAGCGGTAGCGGGTCACGCTGCGCGATTTCGTTATCTGCTGGATGATCCCGCGGCCGTTCAAGCACGCCAACTTGCCACACTGGTGGCGAACAACGCACAGTCGGCCTGGGGTTTGCTGCACCAATTCGGGACTATTGGGAACTACCGTCAGTACGCGCAGAATGTGCCAATTTCAAATTGGGACGATCTGGCACCCTGGGTGGACCGTGTCGCAAAGGGAGAGCGAACGGTCTTGACCAGTGCCCCGGTTCTGGTATTTGAGGAAACCGGTGGCAGCTCCGGGGGCGCCAAGTTGGTGCCCTATACAGAAGATGGTCTGGCATCGTTCCGCAAAGGTTTGTTACCTTGGCTGGATGATTTGTTGGCGTCGTACCCAGCCCTCGGGCAGGGAAAGTTCTACTGGGCCATTTCACCGGCCTGCCGCGCCCCTCGAGCGACCCCTGGGGGCGTACCGGTGGGCCTGGCCAGTGACGCTGCCTATTTTGGCGCCGAACTGGCACCCCTGGTGCTGGACGCGCTGGCGGTGCCGCCCACAGTCGGTGCGATTGCTGACTTTACGCAATGGGTGGCTGCGACGGTTGAGCATCTCATGGCCTGCAGGGAATTGACCATGATTTCCGTTTGGAGCCCGACCTTTTTGTCTGAGTTGCTGCGCCTGGCGGGGTCCGGGCTGGACTACAGAACATTGTGGCCCCAGCTGAAAGTCATCAGTTGCTGGGATCAGGCCAGCGCGCGGCCGCAAGCCCAGGCATTGCAAGACTTGTTTCCGGGCGTCGTTGTGCAAGGCAAGGGCTTACTGGCGACCGAGGGGCTGGTCTCGATTCCGCTGGTGGGCTTTGAATTTCCGGTGCTGGCAATAGAGTCAGGCTTCTGGGAGTTTCTCGACGCGAGCGGCCGCGCGCTGCGCGCGCACGAGGTCGAGAAAGATGCCGACTATACGTTGGTGATGAGCACCGCGTCTGGCCTGTACCGCTATGTGCTGGGTGACCGCGTCAGAATTCCGGGCTTTGCCGGGGGTACGCCGATGATTGAGTTCATTGGCCGCGGCGACACATCGAGTGACTTGTGTGGCGAAAAGCTGGTTGATGAGTTCGTGGCCCGGGCATTGGCGCCGCTGGCCTTGCGGTTCGCGATGCTGCGCCCGGTTTGCGCGCTGGGCAATACGCCAGGATACGCATTGTTGTTCGATGTCGATGAGGTGCCGGAGCAGACGGCCGTGGCATTGGCGCACCAGGTTGAGCAAGCGCTGTGTGCCAATCCCCAATATGCCTACGCGCGCAATCTGGGGCAATTGGTGGCTCTGACACCGGTTGGTATCCACCAACCACTTGCGCGCTGGCTTGCACGCGGGTTGGCACGTGGCCAGCGTCTCGGCGATATCAAGCTGCCCGCGCTAGGACCCGACGATGATTGGTACCGGCCATGAGCCGCTTTGCCTTCGCGCTGGCAACGCCCGATGACGACGCACAACTGCGTGCGCGCATGGCTGCAGACTGGATGGAAGGTGACATTGCCGTGAGCTTTCGCCGCGAACCGTCCTACTTCGCTGGTTGCAGCTTGCAGGGCAGCCTTGCACAGGTGATCAAATGCACCGAGCTGTCCAGCGGACGCATCATCGGGATGGGCGCACGACTGAAGACCATGGCCTTCGTCAATGGCGCGGCGTGCCAGATCGGCTACCTGAGTGACCTGCGGGGTGCGCCAGAGTACAGGCGCGGGACGCTGCTGGCGCGTGGCTACCGTTTTTTGCAAACTTTGCATGAAGTCGATCCATTGCCTTTCTACTATTCGATCATCTTTGCCGGCAACGACGCAGCCACACGCAATCTAGTAGGTGCGCGCGCAGGATTGCCGGACTACACCGACAGTGGTGCAATTTTGACGCCAGCACTCCACCTCGATCTGCCAAAACGGGTCTTACAGGTCCCTGGCGTTGAATTCAGCCGCGGCAGCGACGCGCAAGGCGACGACATTGTGACCTTTTTGAATCAGCAGATGGCGCGCAGACAGTTGGCACCGTGCTATGCGGTGGCCGACTTTCTAGCCGGGGGTCGTCTTCGGAATCTGTCGTTTTCTAACTTCTTCATCGCCCGCCGTGGCCCGAAGATCGTGGCCGCATTGGCCGCCTGGGACCAAGTGGACATTCGTCAAACGCATATTGAGCGCTACTCGCCCGGTCTGCGTGCGCTGCGCCCGCTGTACAACGTGTTGAGTGCGCTCACGCCGTTGAAACCTTTGCCAGCGACCGGCGACAGAGTGCCCTATTTGTACTTCTCCTGCGTTGCAGTGGCAGAAGATGACAGCGCATTGTTTGCTAGCCTGTTGCGCCATGCGTATCGTGCATTGCGCACCGGGCCCTGGCACTATGCGATCATAGGACTGCATGAACGTGATCCGTTGCTTGAGGTTCTCGATGGCTACCGCGCTATTGCAGCCGCGGGTCGTCTCTACGTCGTGCGCTATCCGCAGGCCGCAACGGAAATCATGGCTTTGGACGCCAGGGTTCCGTATGTGGACATGGCGCTTGCCTGAACGGAAGCTGCAATGAAAACTTGGCTGCGTGTACCTGATTGGCGCGACCCACGGCTTGCGGTGGCTGCTATTTTGGGGACCTATGTGCTGTTGGGCATGACGGTGCTGGGCTTTAACCGCAGTCCACTGCAAGTTTGCACCACGGTTGCTGCGGCGGTTCTACTTGACATGGTTTTCCACCGCATTTTTCGCCCTCAAGAACCACCGTTGTTCCCGTTCAGTGCGCTAATCACTGGGTTGGGGCTGAGTATTCTGGTCAACTATGCGCACGGTCTATGGCTGGCAGCAATGCCGGCTTTTTTTGCGATCTCGTCCAAGTATGTGTTCACCTGGCGTGGTCGCCATCTGTACAACCCAGCCTTGTTTGGTGTGGTCGCCAGCTTGTTACTGACCGACGGCTTGATCAGCGACTCACCCGCCTATCAATGGGGCGGCTCCTACGCTATTGCGGCCTTCATCGTCACGCTGGCACTATTTTTTGTGTTTCGGATCCAACGCTTTGCCCTGATTGGCTCGTTCCTGCTGTTCTACGCCATCAGCCTGTGCGTGCGTGCTTGGTTCACGCGTTGGCATATGCCGATGGAAACCTGGTTTCTGGGAACCCTGACCTCGCCACCTTTTTATCTATTCACCTTTTTCATGGTGACGGACCCACAGACTTCACCTGCCACGCGGCGCGGCCAGGTGCTGCTGGCATTTTGCATTGTTACAGTCGATTTTCTTCTGCATTTGCGCGAGACCTTGTCGACACTTTTCTATGCGGCGTTTTTGTGCGCAAGCCTGCGATTGCTGTGGACGCACGGCCAGGCCATTCGCGATGGGGTCGGCGCCTTGCGCGTTCGGTTGGCATTCAGCTACAGACGCTGGGCGATGGTCGGCTGCATGGGGGCGGCTGCCTGGCTGGGCGTTCACGGCCTGTTGGCCACAGACAGCGATTTTTTGCCGGATTTTGAATTCAAGGAAATCATTGCCGAGCAGGTTGGCATCAGCTCCCGGCCGGGGCAGGTGCTGCATTCAGTGGACCCGCGCATAGCCCATATTGCAAAATGGGTGCTGTCGGTGGGCGATGCGGTGGCGGTGGCGGACGTCGACAACGATGGCTTGCAGGATATTTTTCTGACCTATCCGCTCAAGGATGGGCGCGACCGGGCGGCGCTGTACCGCAACCTTGGCAACTACCAGTTTGAGCGCGTCGCCATACCTGCATTGGATGGCATCTTCGACCACCCTGAGATTCACGGCCTGCCGTCGGGGGCCATCTTCTTTGACTACGACAATGACGGCGATCAGGACTTGCTGATACTGGTGGGCTATGGCAAGGTACGCCTGCTGCGAAACCGCCTGGTCGAAGATGGACGCTTATCCTTTGTCGATGTCAGCGATGCGATGGGGCTTGGTGACTACGGCATCAGCGTTGCCGCAAATGTGGCCGACTTTGGGCATTCGGGCAAACTCGATGTGGTGATTGGCAATGCATTGAACCCCCTGTTGCCGGACTATGCCAAGCCAACACCGTTCAATATTTTCAAGCTGCCGCAGCCCGAGTACCCCGGGGACCGACGGATGTTCAATTTCATGCACCGCAATTGGCACAGCGCCAACAACGGCGGCGGCATAATCCTGTTTCGCAACCAAGGTGGGCGATTCGAAAAGGCCGATGCACAGGCCTTGGGGCTGGCCGGTGAAAAGCGCTGGACCACGGCCATAGGCGCGGCTGACCTCAATGGGGATGGCTGGCCGGACCTGTATGCGGCCAACGACTTTGGACCAGACCAATTGTTGATCAACCAACGCGACGGCACGTTTGCCATGGTCAAGGGTAACGTCGCCGGAGAGATTGGCCGGGACACCTACAAAGGCATGAACGTGTCCGTAGCCGATTTTGATGGTAGCGGTCGGCCTGGTATTTACGTGTCCAATGTTCATGAAAAATTGCAGGCCGAAGGCAGCCTGCTGTGGATGAATAGCGGCAAAGGTGACACAGCGTCCAGTTGGGTCGACCAGGCCATGCAAAAGAACATGCTCAACGAAAAGCGTTTTGGCTGGGGCGCGGCTGCCGGCGATGTGGACCTGGATGGTCGGGTCGATATCTTGCAAGCCAATGGCATGGTCGACAACGCCTACGACAAGATCTACCCCGACTGCCCTGACTACTGGTACTGGAACGACAAAATTGCCTTGACGCGGCCCGACGTACATGGCTATGCGGACCGCTGGGCCGACCTGCGCGGCCGCTGTATTTTTCCGTTTGAGCGCAACCGGGTGGAGTTGAACCGTGGGCGCTACTTTGTCGACGTCGCCCAACGCGTGGGCTGGGGCAAGCAGGGAAATTCGCGTGGCATTGCGCTGGTCGATCTCGACAACCGTGGCAGACTGGACGTGCTGGTGACCCACCAGTTCGCGCCGGTATCCATTTACCGCAACCAACCCATTGCAGGCGCGGCGCCAAAATCCTGGATTGGCCTGTCACTGGCAGGTGATGGCCATAGCTGCAACCGCGACGCCATTGGCACCCGTGTGGATATTGAATACACCTCCCAGGGCACGCTGCATAAGCAATGGCGTGAAGTATTGGCCGCCAACGGTTTTTCAGCACAAGGTGATAGACGCCTGTTATTTGGCCTGGGTGATTACCGTGGCGTCGTCAACCTTTCGATTCATTGGTGCGGTGCCCCCACGCCACAAAAACTGACGCTTGAGCCCGGGCGATACCATGCGCTGAAAATTGCTGCGCAAGACACGCTTGCCGCGGTCGGACAGAAGAAGTGAGCATGCTCAAGCACCGTGCCGATGTTCGTAGCCTGGCATTTGTCACGGTGGCGTTGCTGCTGTTGGGGTTGCCGCACACGTGGCTGCCAACACCGGGCCTGGCTGTGCCGTGGATTGCGTGCGCCAGTCTGGCCTGTTTTATTGCCAGCATCATCAACCACAACCACATGCACCAGCCCGTGTTCACGGATCGCAGGTGGAATATTTGCTTCAACCTGGCCTTGAGTCTTGCGCGTGGACACAGTGCCAGCGGCGTCATCGTTCCGCATAACCTGAACCACCATGTGCAAGCCGGTGCCGAAGACGATTGGATTAGTCCACGACTCGCAGGCCAGGGGCTGGGATGGTGGCGTTTGTTACGCTACGTCGTCGTGGCAAGCGGCAACATGATGATTCAGCGCCAACGTGCAGATGCCCCACGTTTACCGAAGTCCATGCGTGCCAGCCTGATACTGGAAAAGCTTGTTTTGGCCATCGTCGTGGCGTTGGCGTGCCTGCATGACTGGCAGATATTTTTGGCCTACAACGTTGTGCCCTGGCTGCTGGGCCTGGCGCTGTTGGTGGGTGTGAATTTGCTGCAACACGATGGTTGCGATCCAGGCTCCGTGCTGGGAGAGTCCCGAAATTTCACCGGAAAATGGGGGAACTGGATGTTTTTCAACAATGGTTTTCACAGTGCACACCACTACCAGCCCGCACTGCATTGGAGCCAACTGCCGGCCCTGCATGCCACGCTTGCGCAGCGACTGCCTGGCAATGACCTGACGCATGCCTCGATTGTTGTCTACCTGTGGCATTTTGGTTGGTCACGCGTCGGCGTGCGTTGATGCATGGGCAAGCTGTACATCTCCGCTCCGGTTGACGACGTTCAATTGGCCACCCACGTCGCGCCAACCGTTGCCGAACTGGCTGGTCGCTTGCCCACCGAACAAGAGCTGTGCCACTTGGCGCGCGTGCAGGGCCTTGATTACGCGACCATGGTGTTGTACCAGGCGCTGCACGCATCGGCACAGCACCGCCCATTTATTGATGCCGTGAACGCCGAGCCGGTTCGCACATCACATCCGCCATTGGATGCCAAGGTCCTGATCATTCCCGCTCTGTTCCATGGCCATTTTCCGGAAACCGGTGCCGACGCCAAGTTGGTGGCCGATATTGCGCGCCACTGTGGCTTTGCCGTTGAAACGCTGCCCATTCGCAGTGTTGCGTCCAGCACGGTGAATGCGCAGATCATTGCCGAGGCACTCAGTCGCGAAACGGCTCGCAACCTGTGGATTTTTACGGTCAGCAAGGGCACCGCGGATTTTCGACTCTTCCTGCAACGTCATCCGGACCATCCGGTCATTGACCGGTTGAGTGGCTGGGTGAACGCCTGTGGCATTGCCGGCGGCTGTGAAATCGCCGACTACGACACCGCAACAGCATGGCGTCGCCTCAAATACTGGTTTATTTGCCGCCTGTTTGGCAATGGCCCGGAGTTGCTGCGAGAAATGCGCACCGACCACCCGTATTGGCAAGTGCCCATTCAACTGCCCAAGAGCATGCAAGTGTTCAATTTTTCCGCCGTACCCTTGGGGGCCCACATACAGACTTCCTTGATTGGCCGCTATCAGGCGATCAGCCAGTTGGGTCCCAACGATGGCATGGTGCTGTGCCGCAATTCCATGCTGGAGCACGGTCCCTGCTATCCTGTGTGGGGATGTGACCATTTCTTTCGCAGCCCATTGGTGGCCCCGTTGTTGTACCGCTTTTTCGGTTTTTTGCGACGGCAGTGATCGTTCGTTATAGTTCACCATCTTCCAACAGGAGAACACTATGCGGCAAATTGGCATTGGGAAACTGACCCGCAACTTTTTGCTGGGTGCGCTGCTGGCGTCCTGTGGGTACACCTGGGCTGCGACAGCGCCAGTGCTCGATCCCAGTGCGGGCAGGGTCGAAGACCGGCTGCAATTGCGAACGCTGCTGGACCAGATGGAAAAAGCCATCAGCAATTTGGACGTGGAGGCTGCCATCAAACAGATGCAGCCGGACGCGGTAGTGACCTGGCAAAACGCCGAAGTGTCACGTGGCCCCGAGCAAATTCGCGCGTACTACAACCGCATGCTCAAGGGCGGATCCCCTATCGTGAAGAAATTCAGCACCAAGGCGACCTTGGGTGGGCCCGCCGTGTTTTACGCCGACAGTGCGGTGGCGTATGGAACCACCATCGATACCTATGAGCTGTCGGATGGATTAAGTTTTCAGTTGAAGGCGGCCTGGAGTACGACGGTCACCAAGACCGATGGGCAGTGGAAAGTGGCGGCACTGCATTTTTCAACCAACCTGTTTGACAACGCGCTGCTCAACAGTGCCGAGCGATTGATCTGGATTGCCGGTGTCGCTGCCTTTGCGGCCGGTCTGCTGCTGGCTTGGCTTGGGCTGCGGCTGACACGCAAGAAATGAATGCGATGCCGCAGTTCCGCGTGAACAACGCTGACAAAGTGGCGATCCGGCCATGGATGAACCTGGCGATCATCGTCACCGTCTATGCCGTGGCGTTGTCGTTGCTATGGCTGGGATCACGGGTAAACCTGGAAATAACGCTGCTGTTGGGCATCGCTTTTTCGTTTGTGTTGCTCACCAATTACGCGCTGATTCACGAAGCCACGCACGACAACTTGCATCCCAATGCCCGTTGCAACCAATGGCTGGGCGTTGTCACTGCCTTTCTGTTTCCAATACCCTTTTCCATGATCAAGGTGACCCACACGGTGCACCACTGCTGCAACCGCACAGACCATGAGATGTTTGACCTGTACTACCCGGGCGACAACATGTTCCTTAAACTAGGCCAATGGTACGGGCTGCTCACGGGGTTTTTTTGGCCCACCATTCCGGTGGGCATGGTCATCCTGGCCACTTGGCCGGCGCTGCTCAAGACCGCACCCTTTCGCAAGGCGCGGACCACGGCCGTGCTGTTCGACGATTTTCAGAAAAAGGGAGTGGGTCGTATTCGCGTCGAGGTGTTGCTGCTGATAGGATTCTGGGTTGCGATGTTCGGGTTGTTGGGTTTGAAATGGCAGAGCGTCTTGTTGATGTACGCCTGTTTCGCTTTCAACTGGTCAACAAGACAGTACGTGACCCATGCCTTCACACCGCGCGACGTCGTCAACGGGGCCTTGAATCTGCGTGTCAGCGCGCCGATGTCGTGGCTGTTGCTCAAAGGCAATTGGGACCTGGTGCACCACCAAAAACCGTGGTTGCCGTGGACAGCTTTGGCAGAAGAAGGCCGGCGCAGCGTGGCGCCCGTTGGTTTTTGGCGGCAGTATGCGCGCATGTGGGGAGGGCCCGTGCCGACGCGTGAGCCCTCGCCCGAGCGTCTGCCGAATACTACGGCTGTTCCCCACAGCATGTACCAGACACCAGTTTGATCGGCATGGCGTTCGCCCGTTCGTGGGTTTGCATGGTACTGCTAGCCTTCCTGGGCAGTACCGGCGCATCGGCCGTGCCAGAAGACCAGGCGCCCGACGTTGCGCGTATCCATGCCTTGTTGCATGAAATCGAAGAAGCCACCAATACCCGGGATATGCAGCGCCTGTTGCGCCACGCCACCGACGGTATCGTCATGCTGTCCAAGAACGGCGAGACGCTGGTCGGCAAAGCCGCAGTGGACGCCTATGTGAACAGGATGCTGGGCGCAGCGGGGCCAGTTCTGACAGGCATGCACACTCGGGTGATACAGGACGGACCACCACTGATCCATGGTGCGGTGGCCATGGCCCACGGAACGTCTGATGATGCGTACGAGTTCCAGGGCGGCATGCGGCTAGCCATCGTGACATCATGGTCCGCAACCTTGGTGCGCCAGGATGGGGAGTGGAGAATAGCCAGCCTGCATTTCTCCTTCAATCTGTTTGACAACCCCTTGCTCAACGCTGCGCGCTTTAGTGTCATCGTTGCCTCTGGCATAGGCTTGGTGTGCGGACTGTTGACCGGTGTTCTTTACTTGCGCTGGCGGGTTAGATTCAGATAGCGGTTGTAGCAGTAGCGGCCCAGCGCCAGGCCTGCCAGCACGTCCAGAAGATGATGTTGATGCACCAGCAACACGGAGGCCACAATCAACGCCAACCAACCCTGCAGTAGCAGGGCCCAAAGTCGACCCTGTGCGCAGCCGGCCAAGGCACTGGCGATAACCCACACAATCAGACTGCTGTACGCAATGTGCAAGGACGGCACCAGGTTGTGGCTGAGGTCCAATTGGTACATCGCTGCATAGACTGCGGCAAAGTCGGGAACGGTCGTCGGGCGGGTGTGCCCCAAGTGGCCAGGTATCAGCAAGAAACAGATGCCGCCGATGATGGTGGCCAGCGCAAATACTCGGGCTAAGGCGCGCATTTGTGCTGGGCTCAGGCAGAACATCGGAAGCCAGAACAGCGCCGAAATGGAGAAGTAAACGAAGACCATGGACGGAATAAATGGGATGGCCAGTTCCCACTGCGTGTACATTCCCCACGTCGTTTCGCGCCTTGCTGACAGCCAATTGCAGCCGCCATAGACCAGTACAAACAACACACTCAATTGCACCAACAGGCGCACATATAACAGAGCGGCTGCCCTGTCCGGCCAGCCAAAGCCGATCTTCTTCATTGTGCGCGCCAACGCGCCATGTCACGACGCAAATGCCGGTCCAGCCAGGCATTGGCGAGGTTCATCGATCGTGTAACCACAGGATGTTGCGTTGCAACGCGGTGCTGAAAATCCAGCAAGTCGCTACGCTGCTCGGGTCTATACCCCAACAGACCGGCATAGAAGAGTGGCGCATTCAGTGAAATTTTCTCGGCCATGATGCGTTGATGCAGATGGCGTACATGGTTGCCCACGTCTGCGGCCGACATCGTCGCATGCTCCCAATAGGGCGCTACGGTGTGGGGGTTGCTATCCGTGCGTAAATGGAAGCGGTCACGGTTGAAACTGCTGAGAATCGGAACCCCGGCAACACGTGTGCTAAAGGTGGCCAAAAAATAGAAATCGGGCGGCGTGGCGGCCAGAAACGCCAACGTGGTGTCCATGGTCTTTCGCGTTTCGCCCGGGAAGCCGACAATCAGTGAAACCACACTTGTTAATCCCACAGCTCGACAATTGACCAATGCTTGGTGATTGGCCTCCACCGTGCACTGCTTGTCCATGTTGTCGAGCAAACCTTGGTCGCCCGATTCCACACCAATTTGCACTTGGTGCGCGCCGGCCTCTTTCATCATGGCGGCAATCTCCGGGTGGGCCAGATCGTCGGCGCGGGCATAGCAGATCCATTTGAGTCCAAGCTGGCGTTTCACCAGTTCACCGCAGAGTTCAACCAGCCGACGCCTGGGCATGGTGAACAGCGAGTCCAGGCAGGTCACATATTGCGCACCAGTTTCCTCGCGATAGCGTTGCCAGTCATCAGCGATTTTTTTGGCACTTTTGTAGCGAAACCGTGTGTCATCGAACAAATAGGGATAATTGCAAAAGTTGCAGCGGTACGGGCAGCCGCGTACGCTTTCGTAATAGACCATGGGGAATTTTCTACCGTGGTCTCGTTCGGCTTGTGCCCAGTCCGGGGTGGGTAGAAAGTCCAGGTCGCTGCCATTGGGTACGCCGCTGCGCAAAATATGGGTGCTTGCGCGCGTCTCCACACTACCCGATACCGGTGCCACCAGTGTCGCAAAGCCTGAGCGGATATAGCGTACCAGGGTCGGCACCAGCATTTCGCCATAGCCTACCGCCAAAATGTCGACTTCCGGCATGCCGGCCCAATCGTGCACCAAGGTGCCACCCAGAGCGCCGCCGATGACCACCCGATTGTGCGCACGCTTGAGGCGTTTGACCAGTGGCTCTACCTCGCTCAAATCGCGCAATAGCGTCGCCGATAGAAAGACACAACAGCATTCTGCCAACAAGGATCTTGCCTGTTCTGTATTGGCAAATATCTCATCAACAGTGACGGCGCCATAGGCCATGCCTTCTTGCGCCAACAGGGTCAGCAACACCACCTCGGTCAGTTCCGGCGCTGACAGATTTTCCGTGTTGGCGAAATATTCGCGAACCAAAGGCGACAGACGTCGCCTGCCGAGCAGGCGCTCGACTTGACCAGCGATCATGGGCTCGGCCATCACCAGCTTGATTTTCAAATCCAACCAAGCGGCCTGTGCTGCGCGCCATTGCAGCGACTGCTTGCGCAAGGCGCGCAGCACAGAAGTTTCCTTCTCATTGAGCAGGCCACCAGTCACAACCAATACTTTTTGCATCATCGCACCCTGCGCAGCGTGGGCCCACCCGAGGGCACGATGAGAACCATTTTTCGCACCGGTCTGACTTTTTCCGGCTCTACCGTCTCCATTTGGCTGTGTGTCAACAGCGTGGCCGCAATCAAAGTCATTTGCCGTTGGGCCATGGGCATGCCCGCGCACAACCTTTGACCCAGACCGAATGGAAAATAGGCATGGCGCCATTCTGGCTTGGGGTTGAGAAACCGTGTCGGTTGGTATTGCGTAGCTTGCTCAAAGACTGCCGGGTTGCGATGCGCCAAATACTGACATGGCAAGACCCTGGTGCCAGCGTGCACGACGTGCTCGCCGACCGCCGTGTTGGCTGTAGCGTGCCTGGTCAAGTGAACCACGACCGGACACAGCCGCAAACTTTCCTGAATCGCCGACTGCAGCAACGGCAAGTTTTCCGGCAGTACTTCTGCATGGGCGTTGGTCAGGGTGCTGACCTCGTTCTGCACCGCGGCCAAGGCGTCGGCATGGTTCCACAGATGGTGAAAGACCCAGCCCATGGCCTCAGCGCTGGTGTCGTGGCCGAATAGCAGAAAAGTCACGGTCTCGGAGATGATTTCGTCATCCGTCAGTGCATGGTCGCCTGCCATGCGGGCACGCAATAGCGCGCCCAATACACCACCGTCGACGGCGTAGGCTGCCTTGCGGGTCATTTGCTCTCGGATAAAGGTGTGCACCTTTTCTCGGTTGATCAAAAAACGGCCCCAGCCCGACCAGGCGCCCAGATTCACATGCAAGGGCTTCAAAAACAGAATGGCCGGATTGCGAAACGATGCCAGCCAGGTTTGGATGTGCGACACCATTGCCTGGTGTTGTTCGGTGTTCAATGCACCAAAGAGGATTTCCACCATGGCATTGAGCGTGATGGTGCTGACCAAGCGACTGCCCTCGAATGTCTGGCCTTGCGATATCTCTTGCAATGCCTGGCAAGCCCATTTGCGCGTGAGTGTGTCGTAGCGCGACAGGTCTCCGTAGAAGAAATGCGGCAATAGGGCCTTGCGGTGCGACTGGTGGCGCTCGCCTTCAATGGCTATCAGGCTGTGTTGGCCGACGACCGGTCGCAAGGCCTCGGTCCCGCGACCACCTATGAGATCGCGATTCTTCGTGATCTCGGCAACCAGTGTTGGATCGCCAGTGACCAGACAATCGCCCATCACGGGGAGGCGCAGACGCAGTGTCAATTCTCCGCGCTCCAGCGAACGATCCAGCAGCGCGTAGGGTGAGCGCAACCACGCCAGGGCGTTTCCAAGCGGGCCGAACAGGTCGGCGTTCAGATAGTGTCCTTATGCATGTCGCGAACCCGCAAAATAAGTGTTATCGTGAAGAACCAAGGTTTGCGCATTCTACGGGCAGCTTGATTCTGTATCCATGGGTTTGTCCCATGGTGACGCAGCCCTGAGCACGGGAGATATTTGCTTCAAGGAGGGAGAATCAAAAGCATGTCGAAAGCGAAACACACATTCACCCCTGATCCTGCACAAATGGCGTTGTGGCCCACGGTGTCTGGCAATACCATCAATGGTCTGGGTGAAGCAACTGCCGAGCGCCCCCGCCCCATCTATTGGCACGACCCGAACAGCACGCCGCACGGCCCCCTGCAACGGTGGTTCTATGCGCGCAGCGCAGACAACCCCGTGCTGGCCAGCGCCAGAGCGCAACGCCAGGCGATTCTGGATACCCCATTGGCGCCTCTGGCTCAGCAGACCGTGGCGTTACAGGATTGGGAATGGGTCGCCAAGCTACAGCAAGCCGCCACAGAACTAGGCGCTGACCTGTTTGGCATCACGCCGATGCGGGAGGAGTGGATTTTCGAGGGCCATACGGTCACGCAGCGTTGGATCATCATGATCGGCGTAGCCCATTCATTTGATGCGATGAAGACGGCTCCTGCTTCACATGCCGCGGCAGAGGTGGTGCGCCAGTACGGTCGCGGAAGTCGCATCGCCAAGGGCATTGCTTCTCTCATTCGCGAACATGGTCACGAGGCTCAACCGCACGGTGGACCCATGGCCGGTCCCCTGGTTCTAATTCCACCCGCGTTGGCATGCGGTTTTGGCGAACTTGGTAAACATGGCTCCATCATCAACCGGCAATTTGGTTCCAGCTTTCGGCTGGCCTGCGTATTGACCGATATTCCGCTGGTGGCGGATCGATCGGACACCTTTGGCGCCGATGACTTTTGTGTGAATTGCCGTGTCTGCGTTGACGCCTGCCCGCCAGATGCCATCTTCGCGTCAAAACAGCTGGTCCGCGGCGCGCAAAAGTGGTATGTCGACTTTGACAAGTGCCTTCCCTATTTCAATGAAACCATGGGTTGCGGCATTTGTGTTGTCACGTGTCCATGGAGCAGGCCTGGCGTGGCATTGAATCTGGTCGAAAAGATGGCGGCACGCCGTCCATCGAAGCCTCTTGTGGAAAGTAGCAGTCCGCGATAACGAAAATGCTGGCTGCGTCCGACGGCTGCGAGCCCGTACCATTCAAAAGAACCTCATGACCGTAATTCCACCCAAAACTGACCCACGTAACCGTGCCGCCTTTGGAAGCATAACCGTGCTGCAGGTGATCAGCGACACGGCCAAAACCAGTACTGCGCCTGCCGAGCGCCAACGGGCCGTTGAATTCCGCTGAAGTCTGACCCGAGGCCGCTGTCGATTGCTCGAAAGCATAACCGTGCCGGCCGAAAATGAAGCCTAAGCGTGCCGAAACGGCACAGTTATGCTTCCAGGGACAGTCCTGCGGCACGGCGATGGCAATTGGTGCGGCTGGCGGGGATCGAACCCACGACCCTTGGCTTCGGAGGCCAATACTCTATCCACTGAGCTACAGCCGCAACGCTGGAAACGGTTTGCGCCGGAATTCGCGGCCGGGGAAGGCGCGAAATCGGGGCATTTGCGCCGCGCGGGCGATTCACGCCGCGCAGCGTGTCCGATTCTACCAGCCGGCCGCGGCACTCCCCGGGCCCGGCAAGAGCCCCAGCTATAATGCGAGGTTGCTGAGCAAGCGCTGTACAGGCGCGCCACCAATACGCGATAGCCCCCCGATTTTTAGTTTTTTGAGGACGCCATGAGCGCAAACGACCACACCACGGCCCACGAAGAAGCCCACACTGGCCCGATCAAGACGCCCCAGCAGCTGCTGGCAGCGGTTTTTTTCTCTTTTGTCGTCCCCGTTTTCGCCATCATCGGCCTGGTTTATTACGTCGCCTCGGCCAACAAGCCGGCCGCCGGCGCCAACGAAGACGCCAAAACCGTCGCACAACGCATCCAGAAAATCGGTTCGGTTGAAATCCGTGATGCGAACCGCCCGCTCAAATCCGGCGAAGAAGTCTACAAAGCCCAGTGCGTGACCTGCCACGGCACGGGCGCCGCCGGCGCACCCAAGTTCGGCGACGCGGGCGCCTGGGGCCCCCGCATCAAGACCGGCTTCGACACGCTCTGGCATTCGGCCCTCAAGGGCAAGGGCGCCATGGGCGCACAAGGCGGCGGCGACTTTGAAGACATCGAGATCGGCAAGGCCGTGGTCTACATGACGACAGCCGCCGGCGGCAAGTTTGCCGAACCCAAGGCGCCTGCCGCGGCAGCGTCCGCGCCCGAAGCGGCCGCCAGCGCGGCCAAGTAAGCCCTCACGCAGTTTCCCAAAAAGCCGGTTTCGACCGGCTTTTTTCATGGCCGCTACTTTTGCTGCTGCTGCGCCTGCGGGCTGCGCACATAAGCAAAGCGCGCCGGCAGGTCGCGGGCCTTGTAGTCCTCGGGTACCCACAGGCCCTGCTCCACCGCATCGGCGGCATGCGTCATGTCCTGGGTGTGGACCAGGCCAAAACCCAGGTCGGTTTCCAGGTAAAGCCGCCCGGCTTCATCCAGAATGCAGCGCTGCGCGCGCGCGGCCGCGCCGGTGTGCGCGGTGACGGCGAAGGACGGCGCCGGGCCCACGCGCCAGACCAGCGGCGTGGCTTCGAGCTCCACATAGACGCGCTGCGGGCCGTTCTGGAAGAACCAGCGGCCGCCGGCGTCGCTTTCGTAATTGCGCTGGATGAAGTCGATCAGCTTGTCGTGCTTGAGCAGCGAGCCCTTGGCGGCCTTGTTGCGCGCGGGGTCCGCACCCGGGACACCGCTAAAAGGCCCGGCGGCCTGGGCCCTGTCGTCGCGCATATACCAGTTGCCGCGCGCGTCCAGCCCGAGCCAGCCGTAGCAGTCGGGCACATTGGGCCATTTGGCAATCGCCTGCCGAACTATGTCGTCCATAAGCCTATTCTGCGCGCGGAGCTATAACTGCGCCGCCAGAAAGGCGGTGACGGCGTCAGGCATGGCGCGCACATGGCCCGGGAAGGGCGCCGAGGGAAAGCCCACGTGGCCGCCTTGGGCCGGTTGCCACAGCGTGACGTGCGGGCCCGCCTCCGAGGCCTGCGGCAGGCTGGACGCCGGCACAAAGGGATCATTGAGCGCGTTCAGGGCCAGCGCGGGGACGGCAATCCGGTGCAGGTGCGGCTTGGCCGAGGCCCGCGACCAGTAGTCGTCGGCGTTCTTGAAGCCGTGCAGCGGTGCGGTGAAGACGTCGTCAAATGCATAAAGGTCGCGCGCAGCCAGCAGCCGCTCGCGGTCGAAGAGCCCGGGGTGCTGCTCGAGCTTTTGCAAGGCCTTGGGCACCATGGTCTTGAGGAACATGCGGGTATAGACCAGGCGGTTAAAGCCCCGGCCTATGGCCCAGCCGCTGGCGGCAAGGTCCAGCGGCGAGCACACTGAGGCGATGCCGGCCACCACCTGCCGGGCCTCGGCACCCATCTCGCCGGCCCAGCGCATCAGCGCGTTGCCGCCCAGCGAGATGCCGACGGCCATCACCGGCCCGCCGCGCTGTTCCGCGAAGCGCCGCAGTATCCAGTCGATCTCGGCGAAGTCGCCCGAGTGGTAGGCGCGCGGCGCGAGGTTGATCTCGCCCGAGCAGCCGCGGAAATGCGGAATCGCGCAGGCCCAGCCGCGCTGGCGCGCTGCATCGGCCAGCGCTTCGGCGTAGTGGCTGGCCGAGGAGCCCTCCAGGCCATGGAACACCACCAGTAAGGGTTTGGGTTCCGGAGTCGCGTCGTTCGTGACCAGCCAGTCGACATCGACAAAATCCTCATCCGGCGTGGTCCAGCGCTCGCGGCGAAACACCGGCTGCGGGCCGAGGAAGCGGCGCGATTGCAGCGCGGCCCAGATGGTTTGCAGGTTGCCGCCCGGGAGCCACCAGGGCGCGGCATAGTTCATGGCGGGTTCCATGCGCAGCCGGATCAATGGAGAACGGTGGGCGTTTCCGACACTTCCTGCATTTCGCGCGGCGTGCCGGGACTGGCATGGTGGGCCACCATGCGCCAACCCTGCGCGGTCTTGTGATAGACGTTGGTGGCGATGACGTAGGCGTGGCGCGGGCCTTCTTCGGTCAGCACCTCGATGCGCTCGAGCACGCTGTGCACGCTGGCGCTCATGGCCTCCACCTTGCGCACCTTGATAGGCTGCGCGCGTATGGTGCCGTTGGAGAACATCGCATCGAAGGTCGCGCGTATGGCCGCCGGCCCCACGAGGCGGGCGCCCCCGGGATGCACGCAGACGATGTCGTCCTCGTCGCCCCAGCAGGCCATGAGTTTTTCAATGTCGCCGGTTTGCAGCGCGTCGTAAAACGCCGCCTCGATGTCATCGGCGTTGCCGCTGCTGGCGGGCGGGACTTTGGGTTTGGGCATGGGGACGATCAAAAAGAGTTCGGGCAAGGGGATGGCGGCTTCAATCCGGCTTGGCGTTTGGTGCTGAATTCTGCGCGGGATTGCGCGCCGCAGCAAGCCAGGCCTGGACCACGCCCTGCATGCCGCCGCCCGCCTGGCCCGCGCCGCGGCCGCTGCCGCTCTGGTTGGCCTGCCACAGCAGCTCGGGCGCGGCCACATGGGTGCCGGGCGGCAGCACCTGCAGGGCGGCATCGACGAACTCGGCGAGCTTGGCGGGCCGCACCGGCTGCTCGGTTTGGGGAATCATGAACTTGAGCGTGGACAGCATCCAGGCCGCGACCCGTTCCAGCACATTTTTTCCCGCGGCATCCTGCGCCTTGCGGGCTGAGCGCACCAGCAGCAGGCGTTCAAAGCCCAGGGCGGCGACGGCCTGCTCGTCGAGGTTGGCCAGGCCGCGCTTGAGCGCGTCGGGCAGGCGCCCGGTGGCGTGCGGCACCACCACGACCAGGGTCTGCACGCCGCAGCGCTTGAGCCATTGCGCCAGCGCGGGCAGCTCCGAAGGCGCGGGTGTCCAGAGCGTGCGCTCACGTCCGTAATACATGCGCGGCGGCTCGAACATGACCAGCCCGGTATGCGCCGGCAGCGGCCTCAAGGCCCATTGCGCGATCGGCGAAGGCACGCCCGCCAGCGCGATGCCGACGCCGGAGAGCCCGGTCGCCATGGCTTCGGTGGCCAGCACCTCGGTGTGCGCATAGCGGCCGCTGCCGACCAGGCGGCGCAGCACCTCGTTGCCCAGCACGCCGGTGGCACCGGCCACCAGCAGGCGCGGCTTGGCCTGGGCGGGCGGCGGCGGGCGCAGGGCGGACTGCAGGGCTTGCAGCGGGCTGCCGGAAGCGGAGGGTGTGGGCAGCGGGGACATTCGACTATGTTAGTGTTGCGGCTTGCATTTTCGGAGGCATTGCCATGACGATATCCCGCTTTTTGACATTCACCCTCGCGGCCCTGCTGGGCCTGCTGCTCTCGGGTTGCGGCTACAACGATTTCCAGCGCCTGGATGAGCAGACCAAGTCGGCCTGGTCCGAAGTGCTGAACCAGTACCAGCGCCGCGCCGACCTGGTGCCCAATATCGTGGCCACGGTCAAGGGTGAAGCGGCGTTCGAGCAGGATACGCTGACCAAGGTGGTGGAAGCACGCGCCAAGGCCACCTCCATCCAGGTGACGCCCGAAACCCTGAACAACCCGGCCGCCTTCAGCAAATTCCAGGCGGCGCAGGGCGAGTTGGGCAGTGCGCTGAGCCGCCTCATGGTGGTCAGCGAACGCTACCCCGACCTCAAGGCCAACCAGGGCTTTCGCGACCTGCGCGTGCAGCTCGAAGGCACGGAAAACCGCATCACCGTGGCGCGCAACCGCTACATCCAGGCCGTGCAGGAGTACAACGTGCTCACGCGCAGCTTCCCGAACAACCTGACGGCCATGGTCTTTGGCTACCAGGTCAAACCCAACTTCTCGGTGCAGAACGAGGCGCAGATCTCCACACCGCCGGTGGTGGACTTCAACAAGAAATAAAGAGCACGGCGGGCCTGAGCGTGCGGCGCTCCATGCTTTTTGTTCGCGGCGGTGCCCGGCTGCTGGGGGGCCTGCTGCTGGCCGCCTGGCTGCCGCTGGCGGCCTGGGCGCAGGGCGGCGTGCAGCCGGTGCCGGCGCTGACGGCCCACGTCATGGACGGCACCGGCACGCTCAATTCCACGCAGCGCGAGGCGCTGGAAGCCAAGCTCACGGCCTTTGAACAAAGCCGCGGCGCCCAGGTGGTGATGCTGCTGGTGCCCACCACCCAGCCGGAAGACATCGCCGCCTATGCGCAGCGCGTGGGTGACAGCTGGAAGATAGGCCGCAAGGGCGTGGGCGACGGCCTTCTGCTGGTGGTGGCCAAGAACGACCGCAAGGTGCGCATAGAAACCACCAAGGCGCTGGAAGGCGCCATCCCCGACCTGGCGGCACGCCAGGTCATAGACACGGCCATCACGCCGCGCTTCAAGCAGGGCGACTTCGCCGGCGGGCTCGATGCCGCGGCCGACCAGCTCATTGCACTGATCAGCGGCGAAAACCTGCCCGCGCCGGAACACAGCGGCAGCAGCGGCAACAACGACGGTTTTGAGTGGACGGACCTGGCCGTCTTCCTGTTTTTTGCGGTGCCGATTGCCGGGCGCATGGCGGCCACGGTCCTGGGGCGCAAATTCGGCTCGCTGGCCACCGGTGGCGTGGTCGGCGTGCTGGCCTGGATTTTCACCAGCAGCCTGATCGTGGCCGGCCTCGCCGTCCTGGTGGGCACGGTGTTCGCGCTGGTCGCCAGCCTGGGTGCGCTGGGCGGGGGCCGCCGCTCTTCGGGCGGCTGGACCTCCGGCGGCATAGGCAGCGGTGGCGGCGGCTGGAGCAGCGGCAGCAGCAGCAGCGATGGCGGGGGCTTCAGCAGTGGCGGCGGCGGTGATTTTGGCGGCGGCGGCGCCTCGGGAGACTGGTAGCCATCATGCTCAACAAGCTCAAGACCCTGCTCAAACACCTGTGGCTGGACGCCTCCGATACCCGGCGCGCGATTCCGCCCGACATGCTGCAGCGGCTCGCGCGGCGCGTGGCGGCGAGCGAACGGCGCCACAGCGGCGAAATCCGCATCTGCGTGGAGGCCTCACTGCCCCTGAGCTATCTGTGGCGGCTGGGCCGGCACACGTCCATCGCCGCGCTCACGCGCCAGCGCGCGGTCACGATGTTCGGCAAGCTGCGCGTCTGGGACACGGAACACAACAACGGCGTGCTGATTTACGTGCTGCTGGCCGAACGTGCGATCGAGATCGTCGCCGACCGCGGCGTGGCGCGGCATGTCGGCCCCCATCAATGGCAGGCCATGGTGGCGCGCATGGCGGCCGCGTTTCGCGAGCAGCGTTATGAGGATGGGCTGACGCAGGCGCTGGAAGAAACTTCGGCGGTGCTGATGCAGCACTTCGCGGCGGATGGCTCAGAAGAAGGTGCGCAAGCCAGGGCGAATGAGCTGCCCGACGCGCCGCTGCTCCAGTAAGAGAGCCAAAGAATCAGGATGAAAGCAGGACGCCCAGGACAAACAGCCCCGTCAGCACAACCAGGATGCGGCGTATCCATGTCCTGAGCGAACGTCGTCCCCTGGGGTGCGGCGAAAGCTCTTCGTCCCACGTCAGACTGTCCAGTGCGCTGTTCATAGTCCCACCTCGTCGGTTAGCGTGAATCCCTGGACCCACGATACGGCAGCGGCGCCCTCGCTGGCTGTCATTTAGGGTTTCCAGTTGTTAAGCTGAGGCGCCGGCGCAACAGCATGAGTGCGAAAGGATTAGCGCTCATGCGCCGCCCATGAAAAAAGCCCCTGGCTTTCGGCAGGGGCTTGGCGCGATCCGGCGATAAAGCCGGAAGGCTGGTTTTTATTTCTTCTGGCGGTATTTGCGCAAGGCGGCGATCTGCGCGGCCATGACGGCGAGTTCAGACTGGGCCATGGCGATGTCGATGTCGCTCTTGGCGTTCTTCAGCGCTTCCTCGGCAGCGGCCTTGGCTTCGCTGGCCTTGGTCTCGTCCAGGTCCTTGCCGCGGATCGCGGTGTCGCTCAACACCGTCACGCAGTTGGGCTGCACTTCGAGCAGGCCGCCGGCCACGAAGACGAACTCTTCCGTGCCATCGGCTTTTTCAATGCGCACGGCACCCGGCTTGATGCGGGTGATCAGAGGCGTGTGGCGCGGGTAAATGCCCAGCTCGCCAGCCTCGCCGGGCAATGCCACGAACTTGGCTTCGCCCGAGAAGATGGACTCTTCTGCGGATACGACGTCGACGTGAATGGTGCTCATACGTACTCCAATTAAAAAGGGGGATGGAAAGTGGTCAGTTGAGATGAGCCGCTAGGCGGCGCGCGGAAATGTGCAGAAAGCACATTGAGCACGCCAACAACGCGGATCGCTCAAATGGCCGCTTTACGCCACCTTTTTCGCTTTTTCGAAGGCTTCGTCAATGGTCCCGACCATGTAGAAAGCCTGTTCCGGCAGGTGATCGCACTCACCGGACACAATCATCTTGAAGCCGCGAATCGTTTCAGCCAGGCTGACGTACTTGCCGGGCGAGCCGGTGAACACTTCAGCAACGTGGAAAGGCTGCGACAGGAAACGCTGGATCTTGCGGGCGCGGGCCACGGCCAGCTTGTCTTCAGGGGCCAGTTCGTCCATGCCCAGAATCGCGATGATGTCGCGCAGTTCCTTGTAGCGCTGCAGCGTGCCCTGCACGGCGCGGGCCGTGTTGTAGTGGTCTTCGCCGACGACGTTGGGGTCCAGCTGGCGGCTGGTGGAATCCAACGGATCGACCGCGGGGTAGATACCCAGCGAAGCGATGTCGCGCGAGAGCACCACGGTGGAGTCCAGGTGGGCGAAGGTGGTGGCGGGCGACGGGTCGGTCAAGTCATCGGCAGGCACGTAAACGGCCTGGATGGAGGTGATGGAGCCGACCTTGGTGGAGGTAATACGCTCTTGCAGGCGGCCCATTTCCTCGGCCAGCGTGGGCTGGTAACCCACGGCGGAAGGCATACGGCCCAGCAGCGCGGACACTTCGGTACCGGCCAGCGTGTAGCGGTAGATGTTGTCCACGAAGAACAGAACGTCGCGGCCTTCGTCACGGAAGGATTCGGCGATCGTCAGGCCCGTCAGCGCGACGCGCAGGCGGTTTCCTGGGGGTTCGTTCATCTGGCCGTAGACCATGGCCACTTTGGATTCGCCGAGGTTCTCGAGGTTCACGACGCCGGAATCGGCCATCTCGTGGTAGAAGTCATTGCCTTCGCGGGTACGTTCACCCACACCGGCGAACACGGACAGGCCCGAGTGCGCCTTGGCGATGTTGTTGATCAGTTCCATCATGTTCACGGTCTTGCCGACGCCGGCACCGCCGAACAGGCCCACCTTGCCGCCCTTGGCGAAGGGGCAGACCAGGTCGATCACCTTGATGCCGGTTTCCAGCAGTTCCTGCGATGGCGACAGTTCGTCGTACGCGGGCGCCTTGCGGTGGATGGGGGCGGTCAGGGTCTGGTCGACCGGGCCGCGCTCGTCGATGGGCGAACCCAGCACGTCCATGATGCGGCCCAGCGTGGCCTTGCCCACGGGAACCGTGATGTTGGCGCCGGTGTTGTACACGACGTTGCCGCGGCGCAGGCCGTCGGAGGTGCCCAGCGCGATGGTGCGCACGATGCCGTCGCCCAGCTGCTGCTGGACTTCCAGGGTCAGCGCGGAGCCTTCCATCTTGAGCGCGTCGTAAATCTTGGGCATCTGGTCGCGCGCGAATTCCACGTCAACCACCGCACCAATACACTGAACAATCTTGCCTTGAGCCTGAGCCATGATTGAATCCTTTTCCGTTTCTTTAAATCTTTAAATCGGGTGTGGCGGCTTAAACCGCTGCAGCACCGGCAACGATTTCCGAAAGTTCTTTCGTGATCGCCGCTTGACGCGTTTTGTTGTAAACCAGCTTGAGTTCGCCGATCACGCTGCCGGCGTTGTCGGTGGCGGCCTTCATGGCCACCATGCGGGCGGACTGCTCGGACGCCATGTTCTCGGCGACCGCCTGGTACACCAGCGCTTCCACGTAGCGCACCAGCAGGTCGTCGATCACGGTCTGCGCGTCGGGCTCGTAGATGTAGTCCCAGCCGTGCTGGTCCTTGTCGGCCTGCAGGTGCGCTGCCGTCAAAGGCAGCAGCTGCTCGACCACCGGTTCCTGGCGCATGGTGTTGATGAACTTGGTGTAGCACAGGTACACCGCGTTGATCTTGCCTTCGCTGTAAGCGTCGAGCAGCACCTTGACGGGGCCAATCAGTTTTTCCAGGTGCGGCTTGTCGCCCAGTTGCGTCGCGTGCGACACCACCTTGGCGCCGACCCGGTTCAGAAAACCGAGGCCCTTGTTGCCGATGGCCACCGCCCGCGCGTCATGGCCGGCGGCCTGCACTTCCTTGAGCTTGGCCGTCACGGCGCGCAGCACGTTGGTGTTCATGCCGCCGCACAGGCCCTTGTCGGTCGTCACCACGATGAACCCGGTGGCCTTGGCGTCGTTGGACTCCATGAACGCGTGGGTGTACTCGGGGTTGGCCTGACTCAAGTTGGCCGTGATGTTGCGGATCTTGTCGCTGTAAGGACGGGCAGCGCGCATCCGCTCCTGCGCCTTGCGCATCTTGGAGGCGGCCACCATCTCCATGGCCTTGGTGATCTTCTTGGTGTTTTCCACCGATTTGATCTTGCCGCGTATTTCCTTGCCTGCTGCCATATGGATTCCTAAGGGGTTCCTGAGGGTTGCTTAATTACCTGCTTGACGATGAGGTCAGGCGAGATCAGGCAAACGACTTCTTGAACTCGGTCACGGCCGTGTTCAGTTCAGCCTCAGCGTCCTTGTCCATGGCCTTGTTGGCTTCGAGCTTGGCCATCAGGGCCGCGTTCTTGTCCTTCAGGTAGGCGTGCAGGCCGTGTTCGAAAGCCAGGACCTTCTTGACTTCGATGTCGTCCATGAAGCCCTTGTTCACGGCGAACAGCGTGGCAGCCATGTTGGAGATCGACAGCGGCGAGTACTGGGCCTGCTTGAGCAACTCGGTCACGCGGGCACCGCGGTCCAGCTGCTTGCGGGTGGCCTCGTCCAGGTCGGAGGCGAACTGCGCGAAGGCAGCCAGTTCACGGTACTGGGCCAGGTCGGTACGGATACCGCCGGACAGGTTCTTGATCAGCTTGGTCTGGGCGGCGCCGCCGACGCGCGACACCGAGATACCGGCGTTGATCGCGGGACGGATACCGGCGTTGAACAGGCTGGTTTCCAGGAAGATCTGGCCGTCGGTGATCGAGATCACGTTGGTCGGAACGAACGCGGACACGTCGCCGGCCTGCGTTTCGATGATGGGCAGCGCGGTCAGCGAACCGGTCTTGCCTTTGACGGCACCCTTGGTGAAGTCTTCAACATACTTCTCGTTCACGCGGGCTGCGCGCTCGAGCAGGCGGCTGTGCAGGTAGAACACGTCGCCGGGGTAAGCTTCGCGGCCTGGCGGGCGGCGCAGCAGCAGCGAAACCTGGCGGTAGGCCACGGCCTGCTTGGACAGGTCGTCATACACGATCAGCGCGTCTTCGCCGCGGTCGCGGAAGTACTCGCCCATGGTGCAGCCGGAGTAGGCGCTGACGTATTGCATGGCGGCGGACTCGGAAGCCGCGGCGGCCACGACGATGGTGTATTCCATCGCGCCGGCTTGTTCCAGCGCGCGCACCACGTTCTTGATCGAGGAAGCCTTCTGGCCGATCGCGACGTAGACGCAGGAAACGCCCTTGCCCTTCTGGTTGATGATGGCGTCGATGGCCACGGCGGTCTTGCCGGTCTGGCGGTCGCCGATGATCAGTTCGCGCTGGCCGCGGCCGACGGGCACCATGGAGTCGATGGACTTCAGGCCGGTCTGCAGGGGCTGGTCGACGGATTTACGGGCGATCACGCCGGGCGCGACCTTCTCGATCACGTCGGTCATCTTGGCGTTGATCGGGCCTTTGCCGTCGATGGGCTGGCCCAGGGCGTTCACCACGCGGCCGAGCAGCTCGGGGCCGACGGGCACTTCCAGGATGCGGCCCGTGCACTTGACGGTGTCGCCTTCGGCGATGTGTTCGTATTCACCCAGGATCACGGAGCCGACCGAGTCGCGCTCGAGGTTCAGCGCCAGGCCGTAGGTGGGGGTGCCGTCGGCGGTTGAGGGGAATTCCAGCATTTCGCCCTGCATCACGTCGGACAGGCCGTGGATGCGGACGATACCGTCGGTGACGGACACCACGGTGCCCTGGTTGCGGATGTCGCTGCTGCCGGTCAGGCCTTCGATACGGCTCTTGATCAGTTCAGAAATTTCTGCGGGATTGAGTTGCATGACTCTTTCCTTCTTTCAGTATGTTGTTGGCTAAAAACCTGCGGGTGGCGCCTGAGCACCGGGCTCAGGAGATCAGCGCCACTTTCATTTGCTCTAAACGGGCTTTGACCGAGGTGTCCAGCACCTCGTCACCCACCACGACTCGCACGCCGCCTATCAGGGCCGGCTCCAGCTCAACCTGGAGGTTGAGCTTCTTGCCGAAGCGTTTTTCCAGCGTTGCCGACAGGTCGGCCAGCGCCGCGCCGTCGAGCGCGAAAGCGCTGTAGACGGTCGCGTCGGAAGAACCGCTCTGCGCGTTTTTCAGGACACGGAACTGCGCGGCGATTTCCGGCAGGACGCTGAGGCGGCCGTTCTCGATCACCGTGCGCAGGAAGTTTTTCGCGGCGTCCGGCAGCTTGGTCTTGGCAACGCCCGAAATCACGTCGAACGCCTGCGCCGAAGTGACGCCGGGGTTGCCGGCGTACTGCTGCAGCTGCGCATTCGCAGCGATGGCGGCCAGCTCGTCGAGCCAGGCGGCGGTGCCGCCCAGGTCGGAGCCGGAGGCCTTGAACAGCGCTTCGGCGTAGGGACGGGCAATGGTGGCTAGTTCGGCCATGTTGATGCTCGCTTAGAGTTCGGTCTTCAGGCGGCCCAGCAAGTCAGCATGCACACCGGCATTGACTTCCTTGCGCAGAATCTGCTCGGCGCCCTTGACGGCCAGCGCAGCCACCTGCTCGCGCAGGGCTTCGCGGGCCTTCACGGCCTGCTGCTCGGCTTCGGCCTTGGCGGCGGCAATGATCTTGCTGCCTTCCTCGGTGGCCCTGGCCTTGGCTTCTTCGATCAGGGCCTGGCCCCGGCGCTCGGCTTCGGCCAGGCGCACGGCCGCTTCGTTGCGCGACTTGGCCAGCTCCTCTTCCACGCGCTTGTTGGCGACGGAGAGTTCGGATTTGGCTTTGTCGGCAGCAGCAAGGCCGTCAGCGATTTTTTGCGCACGCGCGTCCAGGGCCGCCGCGATGGGTGGCCACACAAACTTCATCGTGAACCCGACCAAAATCAGGAACACGATCAGCTGGACAATAAGGGTACCGGTAATGCTCACTGCTCATCCTTTCCCTTGGGGCCCAGCTGCAAGCCGGCCCGAAGGAATGACATTCTTGGGACTTGGGTCAATGCTTACTTGGGCAGGTTGGCGATTTGCGCCAGGAAGGGGTTGGCGGTGGCGAACCACAGCGCGATACCCGTGCCGATAATAAAAGCGGCGTCGATCAGACCGGCCAGCAGGAACATCTTGGTCTGCAGTTCGCCCATCAGCTCAGGCTGGCGTGCAGCTGCTTCGAGGTATTTGCTGCCCATGATGCCGATGCCGATACAGGCGCCGACAGCACCGAGGCCGATGATGAGGCCAGCGGCCAGAGCGACAAAACTAATAACTTCCATGATGACTCCTTAGGACTTTGGTTACGAGAGAAAAAGAAAAACGGAAAACGGGGACAACGGGTTAGTGGTGATCGTGCGCCTGGCCGATGTACACCAGCGTCAGCATCATGAACACGAAGGCTTGCAGCGTGATGATCAGGATGTGGAAAATGGCCCAGGCCGAGCCCGCGATGATGTGGCCTATGGCCAGGCCGATGCCGGTCGCCGACAGCGACCAGGCGCCGCCCATCAGGGCGATCAGCAGGAAAATCAGTTCGCCGGCATACATGTTGCCGAACAGTCGCATGCCGTGCGAGACCGTCTTGGCGACGAACTCGATGACCTGCATCAGGAAGTTGAAGGGGTACAGCGCCCAGTGGTTGCCGAAAGGCGCGGTGAACAGTTCATGGATCCAGCCGCCCAGGCCCTTGATCTTGACGTTGTAGACCAGGCAGGTGATCAGCACGCCCATGGACAGGCCCATGGTGATGGAGAGGTCGGCGGTGGGCACCGAGCGCATGTAAGCGTGGTGCGCGTCATGGCCGGCGGCGCCGTAAATCCAGGCCCAGATGACGGGCAGCAGGTCGACCGGCAGCAAATCCATGGCGTTCAGCAGGAAAATCCAGACAAACACGGTCAGGGCCAGCGGCGCGACCAGCTTGCGGCTTTCGGCGTTGTGCACGATGCCCTTGGCTTGCGCGTCGACCATTTCGACGAGGATTTCAACCGCGGCCTGGAAGCGGCCGGGAACGCCGGAGGTGGCTTTGCGGGCGGCTTTCCAGAGCAGGAAGCAACCGAGCACGCCCAGCAAGATGGTGAAAACGGTGGAATCCAGGTTGATGACGCTCAGATCAAACGGGCCAACAAGTTCCTTGTTGCGCCAGTGCGTCAGGTGGTGAACGATGTATTCACCGGCGGTTGGACCGCCATGTCCAGCAGCATTCTCAGCAGCCATTTATTGCTCGCCTCAAAGTTTATTTTTCCTGACCGCGAACAACAGCGCGAGCCAGGACGTTTTCATTGTCACCACCAGGCCGACCAGCATGGCCGGCCAACTCAGCATCGAAACCAGCCTTGGCGCGGCAAACAGCATTGCCACCGTCAAGGCGATCTTGACCATTTCCCACAAAAAGAAACCAGCCACCGCAGTGCCTGGGTTCATGGACCACACTTTGCCGGTCAAGCCGCGCGCAAACAGCGCGGCCGGAATCACCACCGCCAGCGCCCCGTAGAGCGCCGACCAGCCGGCGGACCGCTGGCCTGTCAGCGCCCAGGCGGCACATGCCACCAAAACCCCGACCACCAGTTGCCCCGCCAATACCGACCAGGGGGAGATCGACGGACTCGTTTCACGAAGCTTTTGGGCTTCTTCCCGCGTCAGGGTCTTGAAACCCTCGTCGTCCGCCTCAAGCTCATATGTAACTGCCCGGGGGACCGGGTCCGTCGCCGAATTCGCCGAATTTGTCATTCTGAAACCTACAAATTACGGGAAAGTTACAGGGGCCGCTATTAGCAAAGCCCTTGATTATACGTAGAAACCCCTGCACCCCCATAAAAAACCCCGCTCCCGGGTGAATTAGGGGCCTCTCACACCTGCGCCGGAGGCGGGCACCAGGGGTGGTTCACAATGGGCTGGCCACAACGCCCCACTGAAAGATCCCTCCATGCACGCCCTGATGAAATTCCTGCACCTCGCCGCCGCCATCGCCTGGCTGGGCGGGATTTCCTTCATGCTCTTCGCCCTGCGCCCCGCCGCGGCCGAACAGCTCGCGCCACCGCAGCGCCTGCCGCTGATCGTGCAGGTCCTGCGGCGCTTCTTCGTCGGGGTGTGGGCCGGCATCGCGGTCCTGCTGCTGACGGGCCTGGCCATGCTGCTGGCCGTCGGCATGAAAAGCGCGCCCACCGGCTGGCACATGATGTTCGGCCTGGGCCTGTTGATGTTCGCGCTGTTCGGCCACCTGTATTTCGGCCCCTATCGCCGCCTCAAGCAGGCCGTGGCCGCGTCCGACTGGCCCGAAGGCGGGCGCCGTGTCGGCCAGATCGCCACCCTGGCCATGGCCAATCTCGCACTGGGCGCGCTGGCGATCGCCGCCGTCATTTTTCTCGCGTGAAGAAGGCGCGGCCCGAACCCCGGAAAAAAACCGGCTGGCTGGAGCGCCTGAAGGCCTCGGTGCCGACCCGCGAGGCGCTGGCCGCCCATCCCTGGCTCAGGCCCGTGGCGCACCGCCTGCTGGACCCGCAGCTGTGGCGGCTGCAGCACGAAGCCGTGGCGCGCGGCGCGGCCATAGGCATCTTCTGGGCCTTTGCCCTGCCCTTCGCGCAAATCGTCGCGGCCGCCGCCCACAGCGTCTGGTGGCGCGCCAATATTCCGGTCGCCGTCGGCATCACCTTCATCACCAACCCCTTCACCGTGGGCTTCTGGCTCTGGCTGGCCTACCAGGCCGGCAGCCTGCTGCTGGACGCGCCGCCGCCGGTGCCCATGTCCGAGGGCGCGGGTGTGATCAGCTGGCTGGCTTCGTTTGGCGGGCCTGCCATACTGGGCATGGGCCTGTTCGCGCTGCTGGGCTCCGCCGCCGGCTACCTGCTGGTCAAGCTGGCCTGGCGTTTACGCATCTGGTTCAAGCGCCGCCGCCGCTGAACGCCGGACCCTGGACAATCGGGTATTTACGCCTCTTTCTTTTTCTTCCTTTTTTTCTTCGTTTCAAGCCACCATGACCACGCTTTCCCCCAGCCTTCCCGACACGCCCTGCTACCTGAACGGCGAATACACCCCCCTCAAGGACGCGAAGATCAGCGTGATGGACCGCGGCTTCATCTTCGGTGACGGCGTGTACGAAGTGGTGCCGGCCTACGGCGGCCGGCTGTTCCGTTTTGAGCAGCACATGGCGCGACTGGAACGCAGCCTGGCCGAGCTGCGCATCCCGAACCCGATGACGCGCGCCGAGTGGCAGGCCGTGGCCCTGAAACTGATCGCGGCCCACGCGCAATCCTCCGGGGCGCCGGCCGACAGCGGCAACCAGCTGGTCTACATCCAGCTCAGCCGCGGTGTCGCCATGCGCGACCATCCCATGCTGCCCGGCCTCACCCCCACCGTGTTCGTGATGGCCAACACCATGAAGCTGCCCGGCGCGCAGCAGCGCGATGCCGGCGTGGCCTGCGTGACGGCCGACGACTTCCGCTGGGAAAAAGCCCACATCAAAAGCACCAGCCTGCTGGGCGCGGTGTTCGCGCGCCAGATCAGCGTCGATGCCGGCGCGGTGGAGACCGTGATGTTTCGCGGCGAGTACCTCAGCGAAGCCGCTTCGAGCAACGTCTGGATCGTCAAGGACGGCAAGGTGCTGGGCCCGCCCAAGGACAACCTGGTGCTCGAAGGCATACGCTTCGGCCTGATCGAGGAAATCTGCCGCGCCGCCGGCATCCCCTTTGAGCTGCGCCGCATCACGCGCGCCGAAGTGCTGGCGGCCGACGAAGTTTTGCTGTCCTCCGCCACCAAGGAAGTGCTGCCGGTCACCCTGCTGGACGGCCAGCCCGTGGGCCACGGGCTGGAAAAGGGCAAGCCCGGCCCCATCTATGCCAAGCTGTACGCCCAATACCAGCGCGCCAAACAGGCCTGAAAGGACCCCTTGCCATGACCACATCGCCCGACACCCCGAAAATCATCGGAGTCCCCGGCTCCGAGCCTTCGCGCCAGGAGTCGCTGATCGAATACCCCTCGCAGTTCCCCATCAAGGTCATGGGCCACAAGGTCGACGGGCTGGTCGCCGCCATCACCTCGGTGGCGCACCAGTTCGACCCGGCCTTCGACGCCTCCACCCTAGAGCTGCGTGAAAGCAAGGGCGGCAAATACCTGGGCGTCACCGTCACTGTCACCGCCACCAGCCGCGAACAGCTCGATGAGCTTTACCGCACGCTGTCCACGCATCCCATGGTCAAGGTGGTCCTCTAGGCCACGATAGCGCCGCAAAATGCAGGCAGAACCACGCTACCTGGGCCGGGTCGACTACCTACCCACCTACGAAGCCATGCAGGCCTTCACGGCCGCCCGCCACCCGGGCGCCGATGAGGGCGAGCCCGACCAGCTGTGGATTTGCGAGCACCCGCCGGTCTATACCCAGGGCCTGGCGGGCAAGCCCGACCATGTGCTCAATCCCGGCGCCATCCCGGTGGTACAGACCAACCGCGGCGGCCAGGTGACTTACCACGGCCCCGGCCAGGTCGTGGCCTATCCGCTCATGGACTTGAAGCGCGCCGGCTACTACGTCAAGGAATACGTCTACCGCATCGAAGAATCCGTCATCAAGACCCTGGCGCACTTCGGCGTCACCGGCCACCGCGTGGCCGGCTCGCCCGGCATTTATGTGCGCCTGGACGACCCGGCCTCGCACGCCGCACTGACCGGCCCGCTGCACCCTGCCGACCCGTTTCGCGGCCTGGGCAAGATCGCGGCGCTGGGCATCAAGATCAGCCGGCACTGCACCTACCACGGCGTGGCGCTCAATGTGGCCATGGACCTGGAACCCTTCTCGCGCATCAACCCTTGCGGTTACGTAGGACTGCAAACCACAGACCTTTCTACAATCGGGGTATCGGCAAGCTGGCAGGAAGCCGCGGATGTGCTGGGCCGCAAGCTCGCCACCTACCTGGCGCCCTGAGCCACCTGCCGCCAACACGAAACACATTCATGAGCACACCCGACCCCCTCCAAACCACGGCCAACCCCGTGGTCCGCGAAGTCCAGGCCCTGGAAGGCTACAACCCGCTGGCCAAACAAAAGGCCGCGGCCAAGCTCTCGCGCATCCCCGTCAAGGTGGTGCAGGGCGAAATGCTCAAGAAGCCCGACTGGATTCGCGTCAAGGCCGGCAGCCCGACCACGCGCTTTTACGAGATCAAGCAGATCCTGCGCGAGAACAAGCTCAACACCGTCTGCGAAGAAGCCAGCTGCCCCAATATCGGCGAATGTTTCGGCAAGGGCACGGCCACCTTCATGATCATGGGCGACAAATGCACGCGCCGCTGCCCCTTCTGCGACGTGGGCCACGGCCGGCCCGACCCGCTGGACGTCAACGAGCCACTGAACCTGGCGAAAACCATCGCGGCGCTGAAGCTCAAGTACGTGGTGATCACCAGCGTGGACCGCGACGACCTGCGCGACGGCGGCAGCGGCCATTTTGTCGAATGCATCCAGAAAATCCGCGAGCTCTCGCCCGCCACCACGATTGAAATCCTGGTGCCCGACTTCCGCGGCCGCGACGACCGCGCGCTTGAGATCCTGAAAGCCGCGCCGCCCGACGTGATGAACCACAACCTGGAAACCGCGCCGCGCCTCTACAAAGAAGCGCGCCCCGGCAGCGACTACGCCTTCAGCCTCAACCTGCTCAAGAAGTTCAAGGCCCTGCATCCCGAGGTGCCGACCAAGAGCGGCATCATGGTCGGCCTGGGCGAGACCGACGAGGAAATCCTGCAGGTGATGCGCGACATGCGCGCCCACAACATCGACATGCTGACCATAGGCCAGTACCTCGCGCCTTCGACCAGCCACCTGCCGGTGCGCCGCTACGTGCACCCCGACACCTTCAAAATGTTCGAAGAGGAAGCCTACAAGATGGGCTTTACCCACGCCGCCGTGGGCGCCATGGTGCGCAGCAGCTACCATGCCGACCAGCAGGCCCACGCCGCCGGCGTGGCCGACAAGGCCGACGCGGCTGCCGCCGCCCTTTGATCCACGGAGCATGAACGCGCCGCAAGGCTCCCTGTCGCTGCGCCGCTACGGTGCTTCCCACGGCAGCCATGCGCACCCGCATTTCCAGGTCCTGCTGGGCCTGGACGGCGTGCTCGAACTCGAAGTGCGGGGGCGCGGGCGCCGCGTCGCGGCCGGCCAGGGCTGCGTGATCGCGCCCGGCGAGCACCACGACTTTGAATCGCGCGAAGGCAGCCGCTGCATCGTGCTGGACACCCCGCATACCGGCTGGGCGCGCTGCGCCGCCGACCCGACCCATGCCGCGCAGGCCCTGGCCCTGGGCAACTACCTGGCCCATGCGCTGCAGCAGCGCGGCAGCCTGGCCCAGCACTACGGCCCGGCCCTGCTGCTGGAATCCTGGCAGCCGCTGGCGCCGCACGCGCCGCGCACCACGCGCTACCGCCGCCCCATAGACTGGGAACAGCTGGCCGCCTGGACGCAGCAGCGCCTGCACGAACCGCTCAGCGTGGCGCAACTCGCTGCCCAGGTGTTTTTAAGCCCCACGCAGTTCGCCGCGCGCTGCCGGCGCGAAACCGGCCTGAGCGTGATGCACTGGCTGCGCCGGCAACGCCTGGACCTGGCCTTGCAACTGCGCGGCCGAGGCATGAGCGTGGCCGACACCGCGCTGCACTGCGGCTACCACTCGCCCTCGGCGCTGACGGCCGCCCTTAAGCGGCAGTCACAGCCTCAATAGCGGTAGGGGTTGTTGGGCCGGCGGTCGTAGCGGTCGCTGACACCGTCGCCGTCACGGTCATAACGCGGGCCCGGGCCGGGGCCGCCGCGGTAGTGAGGCCCGTTGTCGTAAGGCACGGGATAGGCTACGCAGCCCGACAAGGCCAGAAAGCCCACGAGCGAGAGCAGGAGGATGGAAAGTTTTTTCATGAGGGTCTCCTTGAGGCTGCGGGCCTCGGTGTGTTGTCAGAACATCTGCACCCTCATTGAACGCGCCACTCGCGCCCGGGAGGTGTCCGGCACACGCCCGCCAGGTGAAACTGGTTACCGGATGTAGGCATTCCTGTAGGACGGCAGGCGCACATGGCTCTGGCACGGGCCTTGAACGTCGTTGCGCGCTGGAACAGCGTTGTTGCGCGACGATGCCAGTCGCGGCGGCTTTTATGCTCGCGGCATGCCTGCCAATCTTTATGCACTGGGCGCCATCGCCCTCTGGGCCCTGCTTGCCTCGCTCGGGGTCTCGCTCAAACATGTTCCGCCTTTTCTGCTGACCGGTGTGGCGCTGCTGGTCGGCAGCCTGCTGGCCCTGCCTTTTGTGCTGCGGGACCGCGCCTTGTGGAAGATTCCCGCCGCCACGCTGGCCCTGGGCGTCTACGGCCTTTTCGGTTTTCACTTTCTGCTCTTTATCGCGCTGCGCCACGCGCCCGCCGTCGAGGCCAACCTGGTCAACTACCTCTGGCCGCTGTTCATGGTGGTGCTGGCGCCGCTGTTTCTTCGCGGCGTGCGGCTGCGCGGCGTGCATGTGGCCGCGGCCCTGCTGGGTTTTGCCGGCGCGGCGATTGCCATCCTGGGCGCGGCCGGCGGGGCCGCCGCGAGCGGCTGGTCCTGGGGCTACCTGCCGGCGCTGGGCTCGGCCTTGATCTGGGCCAGCTACTCGCTGCTGACAAAGCGCGTGCCGGCTTTTCCCACCGCGGCCATAGGCTTGTTCGGCTTGGTGTCGGGCCTGCTCTCGCTGCTGTGCCACTGGGCGCTGGAGCCGGCGGCGGCCCTGTCGGCGCAAGACGGGCTGCTGCTGGCCGTGATGGGCCTGGGCCCGCTGGGCGCGGCTTTTTTCCTTTGGGACAAGGCCCTCAAGCTCGGCGACGCGCGGCAGATAGGCATCCTGAGCTACCTCACGCCGCTGGGCTCCACCGCGCTGCTGATGGGGGTCAGCGGCCGCGCGCTGAGCTGGAGCATAGGCCTGGCGGCGGCGATGATCATAGGCGCGGCGGTGCTGGGCACGCGGGCACGCTAGGCCGCGCCGCGAGCGCGCGGCTGGCCAGTGCCAGGGCCAGTGCCGCGGCGGCCAGCACGGCCGCGACCGCGAAGCTGATGCGCATGCCGCCGGCCACCGCTTCAGGGCTGGCCGCCGTGATGTCGCTGGCCGCCGAGGCAAAAGCGAACACCGCGCCCATGACGGAAGCACCCGTGATCAGCCCCAGGTTGCGCGACAAATTGAGCAGGCCGGAGACCACACCGCGCCTGTCCGCCTGTACATCCACCATCACGGCAGTGTTGTTGGCCGCCTGGAACAGCTGGTAGCCCGGCGTCAGCACGGCGATGGCGGCGATATAACCCACCAGGCCGAACAAGCCCGGCAGAACCGAAAGCGCGAGAGAGCCCGCCACCATGGCGGCCAGGCCCAGGGCGACCATGGCCGGCGCGCCCAGGCGGTCGACCAGCCGGCCGGCCAGCACGCCGCTCAGCGCGGAAATCACCGGCCCCACCGACAGCACCAACCCCACCATGGCCGTGCCCAGCCCCAGCGCGCGGGACAAATAGAAAGGCCCGACCACCAGCGTCGCCATCATCACCGTGGCGACCAGCACATTCATCACCAGGCTGGCGCTCAGCATGCGGTCGCGAAACATCGCCAGCCGCAGCAGCGGCGACGCGACCCGCGACTGGGCCAACACAAACAGGGCCGCGCCCAGGGCCGCCGCCAGCAACAGCGCGATATTGAGCGAACCGAAACTGCCGCGCCCCAGGGTCACGGCCAGCGCATAGGCCGCGAGCGCCAGGGCCAGCAGCAGCGTGCCCAGCGCATCAAAACCGGCTTTGCCGTTTTTTTCGGCACCGGCCGCGCGATCCGGCGGCAGGTGGCGCCAGGCCAGGAACAAGGCCAGCAGGCCCAGCGGCAGATTGACAAAAAACAGCGCTCGCCAGCCCAGGCCGGCGATCAGCACGCCGCCCAGCGAGGGGCCCAGGGCGGTGCCCACCGCCGACATGGTGCCCAGCAGGCCCATGGCGCTGCCGGTCCTGGCCTTGGGCACCGTCTCGCCGACAAAAGCCATGGTCAGCGCCATCATCACGGCGGCGCCCAGACCCTGCAGCGCGCGCGCCGCGACCAGCAGCCCCAGGGTGGGCGCGGCGGCGCACAGCAGCGAAGCCGCCGTGAACAGGCTGATGCCGGCCAGCAGCAGGCGCCGCCGCCCGAACATGTCGCCCAGCCGCCCGGCGCCCACGATCAGGGTGGTGATGGCCAGCAGGTAGGCCAGGACTATCCACTGCACCTCTTGAAAGGAGGCATTGAAGGCCTGCGCCAGCGTGGGCAGGCCCACATTGGCGGTGCTGGTGCCCAGCGCGGACAGCAGCATGGACAGCGACAGGCTGGCCAGCGCCCAGCGAGCCGAGGGCGGCAGGGGCGGCGATGCCGTGCCGGCACCGGGTTGTGTAGGGATTGGCTTGGACATGGACTCCGCTCTCATATTTAGTTAGACAAAACCCGCAACAGGGCTGCCTGAAGCGTAGGTTTTTGCCAGCCATAGCGGAAGACGCAGCATTTGCACTTTATTCGTGCGTTTGACGCCATACCAGGCCCAAATGCGCTATGGTGCGGGCATGTCCATGCCCGATTTCAACCTGCTGGTGGTCCTCGACGTGCTGCTCGCCGAAGGCAGCGTGGCCGGGGCGGCCAGGCGTTTGCGGCTCAGCCCCTCGGCCATGAGCCGGGCGCTGGCCCGCCTGCGCGAGACCACGGGCGACCCGCTGCTGGTCAGGGCCGGGCGCGGCCTGGTTCCCACGCCCCGGGCGATTGAGCTGCGCGAGCGGGTCGGCCGGTTGGTGCAAGACGCCGAAGCCGTGCTGCGCCCCGCCGAAAAGCTGGACCTGGCCCAACTGGTGCGCACCTTCACCCTGCGCACCCGCGAAGGTTTTGTGGAAAACTTCGGGCCCGCGCTGCTGGCCCGCATAGGCGCCGAAGCGCCCGGCGTGCGCCTGTGTTTTGTGCAGAAACTCGACAAGGACAGCACAGCGCTGCGCGACGGCGACGTCGACCTGGAAACCGGTGTGATCGGCAAGGCCACCGCGCCTGAGCTGCGCGTGCAGGCCCTGTTCCGCGACCGCTTCATAGGCGTGGTGCGCCAGGGCCACCCGCTGGCCGAAGGCGAGATCACACCCGCACGTTACGCGGCCGCCAGGCACATCGCCGTCTCGCGGCGCGGCCTGGGCGCCGAGCCGGTGGACGAGGCCCTGGCGCCGCTGGGCCTGCAAAGAGAGATTGCCGCCATCGTCGGCAGTTTTTCGGCCGCGCTGGCCCTGGCCGATGCGTCCGACCTGGTCGCCAGCCTGCCCGAACGCCATACCGGCAAGCTGCGCGCCGGCATGCTGAGCTTTGCCCTGCCGGTCGCCACGCCCGAGTTCACCGTGTCCTTGCTGTGGCACCCGCGCCTGGATGCCGACCCGGCGCACCGCTGGCTGCGCGCCTGCGTGCGCGAGGTGTGTGCCGGGCAGTCAGTAGCGCTCTAGCGCCACAGCACCTGCACCGCCAGCCCCGGCGCCGCATTGCGCACCTCCAGCGCCGTGCCGTGCGCCTGCGCCACCAGCCGGCACAAGTACATGCCCAGGCCGACACCGCCGGTGGCGCGCTGGCGTGCGCCGTCGGTGCGGAAAAACGGCTCGGTCAGGTGCGCCAGCTGCGCCGGGTCCACGCCGGGGCCGAAGTCGCGCACCTCCAGCATCACGCCGCCGCCCTCCCCAGCCTGCAGCGACAGGCGCGGCGGCTGGGCCGCGCCGGCGCTGTAGCGCAGCGCGTTGTCCAGCAGGTTGCGCAGCAGCAGGCGCACGCGCATGCGGTCCAGCGCCAGCGCCGGCTGGGCGGGCGCCAGGTCCAGCACCACGGCGGCCGCCTGCGGCATGTCGGCCGCCACCTCGCGCGCCAGCGCGGCCAGGTCCACGGTCTCGCGCTGCAGCGCCGCATGCGGGCTGGCCAGGCGTTCGCTTTCCAGCAGGTCGCTGATCAGGTCGCGCATCTCGCCGAGGTCGCGCAGCAGCGCCTCGCGCTCGCGCGGCGCGCTGCCCTCGCCCTGCACCGGCAGCAGCTCGGCATTGAGGCGCGCGCGCGTCAGCGGCGAGCGCAACTCGTGGCTCAGCGCCAGCAGCAGCCCGCGCTTGGCGTCCAGCATGGCCTTGATGTCGTGCGCCATGGTATTGATGCGCGCGGCCAGGTCGCCGAGCTCGTCGCGCCGGCGCAGCGGGATGGGCGTGTCAAACACGCCGCGGCCGAAACGCTCAGCCCCGGCGCGTATGTCGTCCAGCGGGCGCAGCAGGCGCCGCACATAGGCATAGGCGCCCACCAGCAGGCACAACAGCAGCGACAGCGTGATCCAGCCGAACATGCCGTGCGAGGGAATGGTGCCGGGGCCGAACACCACCTTGTGGCCGTCGGCCGTGGTGCGGCTGAGCCACTCGCTGGCGCGGCCGCCGAAGAACTGCCGGTCCGGGTGCGACTGCCAGTTGACCTGCGGCCCCTCTATGCGTATCGAGATCGGCAGCCGCGCCGCCAGCGCCTGCGCGCGGCCCAGGTCGGGCGGCGAGCCGAGGTCGGCCACCAGCCGGTCCATATAGTCGCTCACCAGGGGCCTGGCCGCGTCGCGCCAGCCGCTGGAAAACGCGCGCTGCATGCCGCTCATGAAGACCGCGCCCATGGCCAGCGCCAGCAGCAGGAAGACCGTGATCAGGCGCAGCCGCAGCGAATGCCCCCAGCGGCGGCGCCAGCGCTCGGGCCGCGAAGGGCGGCAGCGGTTTCGCCTCATGGCGCGCCCGGCTTGCCCACCGCCAGCGTGTAGCCGGCGTTGCGCAGCGTCTTGATGCAGTCCAGCGGCTCGAGTTTTTTACGCAGCCGGCTCACCACGATGTCGACGGCGCGCGTGTACAGCTCGGCCTCGTGGCCGCGCAGGCGGTTGAGGATGTCGTCGCGGTTGAAGACCTTGCCCGGGTCGGCCGCCAGCAGCGCCAGCAGCTCGAACTCGGTGCCGGTCAGCTCCACCTTCTCGCCCAGGCGCAGCACCTCGCGGGTTTCGAGGTTGATCGCCAGGCCCTCAAACACCCGGCGCGGACCAGCCGCCGGTGCCACGGCGCGCTGGCGCCGCAAAATGGTCTGCACGCGCGCCACCAGCTCGCGCGGCTCAAAGGGCTTGGGCAGGTAGTCGTCGGCGCCCAGCTCCAGGCCGACCACACGGTCCATCACGTCGCCGCGCGCGGTCAGCATGATGACCGGGATGTCGCTTTCCTTGCGGATCTCGCGGCACAGCGCGAAGCCGTCCATCTCAGGCAGCATGACGTCCAGGATGGCCGCGTCGTAAGTGCCGGCGCGCAGTTTGGCCAGGCCCTCGCCGGGGCGCAGGGCGCTGTCCAGCACAAAGTCAAAACGCGCGAAGTAGGCGGCCAGCGGCGCGGCCAGGTGCTCGTCGTCGTCGATCAGGAGTATGCGGGGCATGCAACCATCATAGGGAGAAATCGCGGCCCGCCTCAGGCGTGCGCGCGGCGCGCGAAGTACAGCCCCGCCAGCAGCAAGGCGGCCAGCGCGAAATGAAACACCAGGTCGGGCGCCGACTGCGGCCCTATGCCGACGGCGATGGTGAACAGGCCCACCAGCGTGCCCAGCAGCGCGAAGCCCTGGCCCAGCAGCGCCAGCCTGCGCGTGCGTGCGGACCACAGCAGGCTCAGGGCCCAGGCTGCCAGCAGCACCACGGCAATCACCGCCTCGGCAATGCGGGCCTGGCCATGGGCATGGCCTTGCAGCAACAGGCCGGCATGCACCATGGAGGCCGCGCCCAGCAGGCCGGCCTCCAGCAGCAGAAAACCACGCAGCATGCGCGAGGCCTGGGCAGCCATCACCATGGGTCCTGCGGTCCGAGCCGGCCCAGGTGGGTATGGCCAAAACCCGCACCGTACTTGAGGCCGTAGCCGAGCAGGCGGTCAAAGCCGATGTGCGCGCACCAGACCAGCGCCGCGGCCAGCAGCAGGGGCGAAGCACCGACCACGCCCACGGCCAGCAGGCCGACGGCGCCTAGATAGGAATGCGCCGCGTTGTAAACCAGCGCACCCCAGCGCGGCCCGGCCAGGTAAGCCGCGAAGGACAGGTCGGGCAGCAGGAACAGCGCCGCGAACCAGCCCCAGCCCGCGCCGAACTGGGCATAGGCCGCCACCGAGGCGGCCAGCACCATCAGCCCCTCGGCGCGCAGCAGCAGGCGCACGCCGCCATTGGCGCTGCCGGGCTCCGCCGCCGCCTCGCGGCGCACGGGCCGCGCCACGCGGCCGGGCAGAAAGACCAGCGCCTCAGCCACGGTAGCCCCAGCGGCGGCCGCGCTCCATGAAGTCGCGCACTTTCTGCTGCTGCTCGGGCCGCAGGTTGTCGAAGAAATCGGCCGCGGCGGCGATCACCTCGGGGCTGCCGGACTGCAGGGCCGCGGTTTTTTCGTCGATCAGCTTTTTGGCGCCGGCCTGGTCCAGCTTGTTGCCGGCAAACAGGCCGCGAAAGGCCTCGCGCGGCTCGGTGGTGCCGCGCAAGGCGGTGCGCTGGGCCTGCAGCTTGTCGGCCAGCACGGCGAGCTTTTGTTTCTGCGCGGCGTCCAGGTCCAGGCGCGAGCCGATTTTTTCGACGATGCGGGCGCGCGCTTCGGGTGAGCCCGGGTCACCATGCCAGCCGTGGCCGCCGTGCGAGCAGGCGCCCAGGCTGCCGATGATGAGCGCCCCGCCAAACAGGCCGAGCAGGGTTTTTTTGATGCGGTGTTTCATGAAGAGCCTTGCGGGAGGTGTTGAGGTTCTTCATGGTGCCCGCGCCGGGCGCGGCGGTGTTTTCGCGCCGGTTGCGGCATGTTTCGCTTTGTTTCGGCGGGGCTCTTCCCCTAAGATAGGCGGCGAGAACAAGGGCCGGGGGGCCCGAGGAGGGATCAAACACATGGATCGTCGACGTTTTCTGCAGCGCGCCGCAGCAGCACCGGCCGCCGCGCTGGCCACCCTGAGCCTGCCGGCTTTTTCACAAGCTTTGCCCGCAAGTGCCGCCGACCCGGCCGCGCGCGCCGCCTCCATCGAAGCCTGGCGGCAACGGCTGCAGGGCATGCTCGACAAGGGCCGCCTGCCCATCATCGACATGGAGGCCACCTATGTGGCCGGCACCACCAACATCCCCCAGATCATGGCCTGGATGGACGAGACCGACATTGCGCAGATCGCTTTTGCGCCGGCCTTTTCACCGGACTCCGAGCCCTCGCTGGAGCTGCACCGCCAGTACCCCGGCTATTTCATCCCCACGACCAGCAGCGGCGAGTTCCCGCGCTGGTGGAACAACCCCGACGCCTTTGTGAGCAAGGTGGCCGGCGACCTCAAGACCGGCCGCTACCACACCATGGGGGAGTACGAATTTCGCCACTACCCCTCTCCCGAGCAGGTTGAAGCCCGCAACTTCGCCCGCGACATCACCGTGCCGCTGGACGGGCCCGCGGGCCAGGCGCTGTTCCAGCTCAGCGAGGACACCGGCACGGCCTTCCAGATCCACTACGAAATCGAAGACAGCCTGCTCCCGGTGCTGGAAGGCATGCTGGCGCGCTACCCCAAGGCGCAGGTCATCTGGTGCCACCTGGGCATGGTCCGCTACCCGGAGCGCGCCAAGACCTACAACCCCGCTTACGTGGCCTCGCTGATCACACGCTTTCCCGGCCTGCATTTCGACCTGGCGGTGCCGCGTCCCGAGAACATCTACCGTCCTTCGGGCGCGCGCGACTCCACCCTCTTCCAGGGCGGGCGGCTGGGCAGCGAATGGCAGGCTTTGCTGGAGAAATTTCCCGAGCGCTTTGTGGCGGCCAGCGACTACCGGCCGCCGGTCGAATCCATGTACCGGACCGCCATGGGCCGGCAACGCAACCTGATCCTGGCGCCGCTCAGCGAAGCCGCGCGCCACAAGATCGCCTATGGCAATGCCTGGCGGCTGGTGACCGGGAAGAACTGGGGCGCCTGAACGCTCAGGCGGACTGCAGCAGCGCGGCCGGGTCCTCGCTGGCCAGCACCTGTTCGGCCCAGGGCTGCAGCTTGGAGGCGTCGGCGCGCAGGATCTGCTGCTTGACCGCCAGGATTTGCGAGGGATGCATGGAAAAGCTGCGCAGGCCCAGGCCCAGCAGCAGCCGCGTCATGCCCACGTCGCCGGCCATCTCGCCGCAGACGCTCACGCCCTTGCCCTGGGCATCGCATTCGGCAATGGTGTCGGCGATCAGGCGCAGCACCGCCGGGTGGCAGGGGTCGTACAGGTGCGAGACCGCCTCGTCGGCGCGGTCTATGGCCAGCGTGTACTGGATCAGGTCGTTGGTGCCTATCGACAAAAAGTCGAAGTACTTCAGGAACAGCTTGAGCGTGAGCGCGGCCGCCGGGATTTCAATCATCGCGCCCAGGCGCACCGGGCCATAGGGCGTGCCGTTGTTGTCCAGCGTGGCGCGCGCATGGTCTATCAGCGACATGGTCTGGCGGATTTCCGTGGCGTGCGCCAGCATGGGCACCAGCAGGTTGACCTGGCCGTGCGCGGCCGCGCGCAGGATGGCGCGCAGCTGCGTGAGGAACATGGGCGGGTCCGCCAGGCTCCAGCGTATGGCGCGCAGGCCCAGCGCCGGGTTCAAATGGGTGTCCTGGGCCTTGGCATGGCGGTCCAGCGGCTTGTCCGAGCCTATGTCCACCGTGCGTATGGTGACCGGCAGCCCGTGCATGCCTTCAATCGCCTTGCGGTAGGCCTGGTACTGCTCTTCCTCGTCGGGCAGCTTGCCGCTGCGCCCCATGAACAGGAATTCGCTGCGGAACAGCCCGACGCCGACCGCGCCGGCCGTCACCGCGCCCAGGGTGTCCTCGGGCATTTCAATATTCGCCAGCAGCTCCACGCGCTGCCCGTCAATCGTCAGCGAGGGGGTGTTCTTGAGCCGGTTCAGGCGCTGGCGCTCCAGCTCGCCCTGGCGCTGCTTGAAGCCGTACTCGGCCAGGATGATGGGCGAGGGATCGACGATCAGCACGCCGGCATCGCCGTCGATGATGACCCAGTCGTCCTGCTTGATCAGCTGGCTGGCGCTGCGCGCGCCCACCACGGCCGGGATGTCCATGCTGCGCGCCACGATGGCGGTGTGCGAGGTCTTGCCGCCCACGTCGGTGGCAAAACCCGCGAACAGGCTTTGCTTGAACTGCAGCATGTCGGCCGGCGAGAGGTCGTGCGCCACCAGCACCAGCGGCACGTCGGTGGTGTCGTCCAGCAGAAGGTCCTGCTGCGAGAGCTTGCGGCCCGCGCCCGCCTGGGCGGCCGGCTGCACTGGCGAGGCCACGCCCTTCATGTGGCGCAGGATGCGCTCGACCACCTGCTCGAGGTCGGCCTTGCGCTCGCGCAGGTACTCGTCCTCCATGTCGTCGAACTGGCGCGCGATGATTTCGTACTGCGTGGTCAGCGCCCACTCGGCGTTGTAGTGGCGGTCGACGATCCAGTGCTTGACGCCGCTGATCAGCTGCTCGTCCTGCAGCAGCATCAGGTGCACGTCCAGCAAGGCGGCCAGCTCGTGCGGCGCGTCCTTGGGCAGGTCCTGCTGCAGGCGCGTGATTTCCTCCATCACCGCGTTGCGCGAAATCCGCACCCGCGTGATCTCATCGGCCGTCTTGTCGTCCTCGATGAAATAGTGCGCCACGTCGGCGCGGCTGGATGCGACCAGCACGGCACGGCCTATCGCGATACCCCGCGAGACGGCAAGACCGTGGACTGAAAAGGTCACTCGCCTTCCCCAAACTTGTCGGCGATGAGCGCCAGGATGGCCTCCATCGCGGCCTGTTCATCGTTGCCGTTGGTCTCGACCTCGACGGTGCTACCCAGGCCGGCGGCCAGCATCATGACGCCCATGATGCTTTTGGCATTGACGCGGCGCTCGCCCTTGCTCATCCAGACTTCGCAGCCGAAGCTGCCGGCGAGTTTGGTGAGTTTGGCGGAGGCGCGGGCGTGCAGGCCCAGCTTATTGCTGATGTTCGTGCTGGTCTTGATCATGGTTTCGGCGCACCTGGTTTTGCGGTGCGGTAATGGCGACTTGCATCACGCCCTGCGTGGCGCCTATGAGGGCGCGCGCCACCAGGGCGTCGAGCGACTCGTGCCGGTAAGACACGGTGCGCAGCAGCATGGGCAGGTTGATGCCGGTGATGAGTTTGGAATGAACGCCGTCGACGAGTTTTTGCGCCACGTTGCAAGGCGTGGCCCCGAAGACGTCGGCCAGCACCAGCGCATGCGAGGTGCCCAGCTGGGCCAGCATGATGCGGGCCTGGGCCAGGGTTTCCTCGGGCGGCATGTTGGGTTGCACGTCCAGCGCGGCGACGCCGGGCGCGTTGTCGGGGAAGACATGCAGCACGCACTGGCGCAGGGCGGAGGCCAGCGGGGCGTGGGCGATGATGAAGATGCCGTTCATGGGTTTTCGGGTTCCACTGAATTATCGGCGCGCACACTGAGGAAATACCCATATGAGGCGATACAACAACACAATAACACCCCCATGGCCGCCTGGAAGCTCGCCAGCGTGCCCAGGCCCAGGGCGGCAAACACGTCGATCAGCAGGCCTATGCCCCACTGCACGACAAACACGCCGGCAAAAATCATGAGGTTGTAGGCCGACAGCGCCCGCCCCGCCAGCGAAGGCTTGAAGGCCATGCCCACCGCCGGCTGCGCCAGGCCCATCACGCTGCAGCCCATGCAGAACAAGGCCCAGCCCAGCCAGCCGGTGGACGCGCCCGCCGCGATGTTAAAGGCCAGCACCGCGATGCTGACGGGCACGCCCCAGGTGATCAGCCGGTCCGCCGACCAACCCTGGCGCGACAGCCAGGGATTGACCATGCCCCAGCTCCAGAAGGTCAGCAGCATGGTGGCATTGATATAGAAGAGGCCCGTGGCGGCCTCAAGCGGCGTGTAACCTGCGACCTTGACCATCCAGGGCCCGGCCCACAAGGTCTGCACCGCGACCAGCCCGCCGTAGTTGAAGAAGGCCATGGGCGTCATCTTGCGGAAATAGCGGCTGCGCCAGATGGGCGCGTAACCGGACTCTCCGGCCTCCCCGGCCGGCCCCGCGGCATGGCCGGTTTTCCACGCGGGCGCCACCCAGGCGATGGCCGCCATGGACAGCACAATCATGGCCGCCAGTATCCAGAACAGCGGCCGCCAGCCCGTGACCGGCATCAGCCACTGCACCGGCAGGGTGGAGGCCAGCATGCCCAGCGAGCCCGTCATCAGCATCCAGGAATTGGCGCGCAAGACCGTGCCCGGCTCGAACCAGCGTCGGTAGCCCGTGAGCGGCGCCATCAGGCAGGCGCTCACGCCCATGCCCACCAGCACACGCGCCGCCAGCAGCCAGGCAAAACTGGTCGCCAGCGAAAACGCCAGGCAGCCCAGCACGGCAATGCTTAAAAAACTCAGGATCACGCGCTTGGGCCCATGGCGGTCCAGCCAGGTGCCCAGCGGCAGCTGCGTGGCCGCAAAACCCAGGAAATAACCGCCGGCCAGCAGCCCCAGGTCGCGCGCATGCAGCGAAAACTCCTGCGTCAGCACCGGCGACAAGGTGGCCGTGATGGCCCGCACCAGCGCCGAGCAAAAGTAGGCCGCGGCAAAGGCCAGGAACACAATGGCGCCCGTCCACGCATCCAGCCGGCCGGCTTCGGACGGCGCGGCCGATGCATTGCGCGCGGCGGACATAGAGGTTTGGGCGCTCGTCATTCGAATCATTCGAATTTAAGGCTGGAGAAAAAGGTCTCGGCCACTTCGGGCGCAATGCGGTCGGCATACAGCACCACCTGGAAGGCCTGCGCGCCCTGGGCGAAATAGGCGGCCTGCCCCTCGACCACCGCGCCGTCGGGGCGACGGCCCTGTGCCTTGACCAGCACGGCGGCTGCGCCGGAAACCTTGAGCGGCGCCAGCTGCGCGGGCCCGGCTTTCATATTCGCCAGCGTCAGGCTTTGCCATTGCGCGAGCACGGGTGCGGCCTGGGCCGCATCGCCCAGCTGCGCCACCGCCACGGCAAAGGTCGCGCCGCCGGCATCACAGCCCAGCATGGACAGCGGCGTCGCCGGCCCGCCCAGGGGCACGGTTTTTTGCGCCTTGTCGGGCTTGCAGGGCAGCAGCAGCGCCAGGCGCGTGCCCTCGGGCCGCACTTCGCGCCAGTTCAGGGTGGGGCTGCAGGCCGCGATCAAGGTCAGGAGCAGGACCAGCGCAGCCCATAAAAACGGAGCTGCGACCGGCCGCAGCGCGGAGTGTGCGGCGGTATCGCCGCGAATCGTAAGCATGCCTTCAACTTTACAGTGATTCATGCACCGTGACGGCCCATCAAACCCGCCCGACCGGTTTTTGCACCGCTTCGGCGCACCTGGTGGCCTTGGTAAGCTTTGGTGATGACCTCTTTCAAACCACACTTATTCATGGCGGCCATGCTGCTATGTGCCGCAAACCCTGTTCGGGCCTTGGAGCTGCAGAACCAGAACTTCAGCGACGATGAAATTTTCTCGGCTGTCGTGAACCGGTTTAAAAAGCCGCTTCTGCATCGCTTCAACCCTGCCGCTGCGGATGAGCGCAAACCTTTGCTGGTGCTGGGCCCGGCGCTGAAATTCGGCAAAAAAGTCCAGTCCCAAACCTTTACCCACCTGACGCAGCAAGAACTGGTGGCGCAACAGCAGGCGGTTTTTATCCTGGTCGAGAAGGCCTACCCCGACCCTGGGCGGACCGAACTGTATGTTGAGTACGACATCCCGAGCAATGCGTCGTTTGGCGTGCTGAAGGTCTACCCCAAAGACGGCGCGCTGGTCACTGAAACGCTGGACAGCTACCGGTCGTCCTCAGGTGCGAGGGCCACTTATGGCAAGCTGTACAAGGGCGCGGCCTGCCGGGACAACACCGAAATGGCCTGGCGCTGGAACTACTACGCACGCAATGGTGCAAGCGGGCGTTGCCCTGAGCCGATGTTTACTGAATTTACGGAGTAGTCAAAGCTCTGGCCGGGGTGTAAAGCCAATGCAATCTGAATGAACGAAAAAAGGGTGAAGGACAAAAAGGATGCCTTTCAACCGCCGTGAGTTTCTTGCAGCGATGTTGCCGGCCACCGCCCCGCTGGCTGGGTGCGGGAGCATGCAGGCGGTTGCCGAATCACCGCCGACAGAGCAAGTTCAAGCTCACCCGCCACTGCTTGCAAGCGAAAGCGATTGGTCCTCCCTGGCCGATCGATGCAAGGCAGACCCTGATCTTGGCCGTTTCAACGCAGCACTGCTGGCACGCGCCCGCAATGACATCGCCCTGCCTTCGCTGGAGCGCACACCCGAGGACGGCCGCCTGCTCCCTGTTTCGCGCGAATTCATTCGCCGAAGCCTGCAGTGGGCTTACGCGTACCGGGTGACAAGGGAACGGGTTTTCCTGGCCCGCGCCCGGCAGGAAATGCTCGCCGTCGCCGCATTCAGCGACTGGCCGGAGCATTATCTGGAGCTTGCCGAGATCACCACGGGCATGGCCATTTCCTATGGCTGGCTTTTCAAGGACCTGTCGGCCGGCGACCGTGCCATCCTGCGCGCTGCGATGGTCGACAAGAGCATTGCCCAGGCGCGCCACGGCAACAGGGCTTTCAGGTCCACCAACAACTGGAACCAGGTTTGCATAGGCGGCATGGTCCTGGGAGCGCTGGCCGTGGAGGAAGATGAACCCGCGCTCGCAGCCGACCTCCTCGCGGCGGCGCGCCAAGGCGTATCCATCGGGCTGAATGCCTACCGGCCGGACGGGGTCTACCCTGAGGGGCCGAACTACTGGAGCTATGGGACCAGCTTTACGGTGCTGCTGGCCGCCGCACTCCGTGGCCGCAAAGGCGGCGACTGGGGCTTGCTGGATGCGCCTGGCTTCAGGCGCAGCGCCGAGTTCTATACACACTCCATCGGCCCGTCCGGGAAGCACTTCGATTTTGCCGACAGCGTCGAGAGCCAGGAATTGCCATGCGCCATCGTCTACCTGGCCCGTGAACTGGACCAGCCCGCACTGTTGACAGCCAAGCGCGAGATGATCCGCCAGCAGCAGGGCCTGTCCGACCGCTTCGCGCCTCTCTCCGTGTTGTGGTGGCCCACCAAAACGGGCGGAAATGCCCTGCCCACCAGCTTCTCGGGCCAGGGGGCGCAGCCGCTCGCCATCTGGCGCTCATCATGGTCCGACCCCAACGCGTGGTGGTTCGCCATCAAGGCGGGCGGAGCGGCGCACAGCCATGCGCATATGGATGCCGGCAGTTTTGTGCTCGAACTGGATGGCCTGCGCTGGGCCAAAGACCTCGGCATGCAGGACTACGGCAGCCTGGAATCACGCGGCATAGACCTGTGGAACATGAAGGCGGATTCACCACGCTGGCAGGTCTTCAGGCTTTCTGCCGAAGCGCACAACACGCTGACGCTGGACGGCCAGGCGCACAGTGTCCGCGGCATGGCCACGCTGCGCATGCTTGCCGAGCGCGAGGCCTTGATAGACCTGACCCCCGCGCTGTTGCCCGGCCAGGTCACGCAGGCCAGCCGCCGTGCCCGTTTCCTGGATGACGGGGTGAAACTTGACGACGAGCTTCTCGGCGCCCGCCCCGGAAGCACCATCCGGTGGGCGATGGCCACCGAGGCTGAGGTCAGGCTGGAGGGCCGCACCGCCTTTCTGGCGCAAAAGGGCAAACGCCTGGCCGTGCAGTTTGAAGGCAGCGGAATCGAGCTGGACGTGCTGGATATTTCCGCGCCCCGCCACGACTTCGACCAGCCGAATCCCAACGTTCGCCAGCTGGTGGTGTCCGGAAAACCCGGGGCAGACGGCAGCTGGAAGCTCAGCGCCCGCTTTTCGCGGGGCTAAACACCGTGGATTGGTTCCCGAAGGGCACCCGCCTCAGCCCGGTGCGCAGCTTTAGGGCTTTTTGCACCGCCTTGGCGCACTTGAGACGCGACGGCCGCCACAAGGCGGGGCACGGTGTTTGCTACGGCTTCCCCAACATAGGAGCCAACCATGAACCGCAACGACATCACCGAAAAAATCATCACCGTCAAAGTCAGCAAAGGCATCACCTGGGAGTCCGTCGCCAAAAAGGTAGGCCTCAGCAAGGAATGGACAACCGCCGGCTGCCTGGGCCAGATGACCTTTGACGCCAAGCAGGCCAAAGTGATTGGCAAGATATTCGGCCTGACGGTCGAAGAGCAAAAATGGCTGCAGGTCGTGCCCTACAAAGGCTCGCTGCCCACGCCCGTGCCGACCGACCCGCTGATCTACCGCTGGTATGAAATCGTGAGTGTCTACGGCACCACCATCAAGGAACTGATCCACGAAGAATTCGGCGACGGCATCATGAGCGCGATTGACTTCAGCATGGACATCGTGCGCCAGCCTGATCCCAAGGGGGATCGGGTCAATGTAGTGTTGTCGGGGAAGTTTTTGCCGTACAAGACTTATTGATGCCGCTGAAAGTTCAACGCGAAAAATGACTGGCGGTCAGTAGGTGAGCAAAGCTCGCGGATAGGACGCCCGAGTCGATTGATTCGTTAGGTACCACATCGCTTAACGTGGGGCCGTTAATGCGATGCTAATGTTTTGACATTTAGAACGTATCACTTATGTTTATTAGGTCGACTACGAGTGCCTCAAGAAACGGTGCGAGCCACCGTATTTCTGATTCCTCCGTGCTCCCATGAAGGAAGGAGAATCCGTGGTCGGCCTTCTCCGCATGGGCAATCTTGTTTCTCACAAAGTACATGTATTTGATGCAAAGAGTTGAGAGAACGTCGCTATCGCGAGTTACATTTGCCGCGATGCCCGCGAGGATATGCGCGTTTGTTGCCGCGTAGAGTCCCGCGTTTGTGAGGAAGGCTTGTCGGACGGAAAGTGACGCTCGATAGATCTCAAGGATTCGAGGATCTGAATTCCTGATGATCGAGTCCCTGAGAGCTGCAGTTCTTGCCTGCGTTGGATAATTGTTCAGGATCATCTGATTCCAACGAATCTTGGATCGAATGTCTACCGTCGATAACGGCGATATCTTCGCTATCGAGAGCGGAAAGAGCGCAGGGAAATTCTGAATATGGTCTCTAAGCGCCACGTGGCAAGCGTGATCGGTGTTGGCCTTGGCGAACGCCTTATATAGCGCGTTGAAGGCACGCCATAGTTTCTCGAAACGGTCGAACGGGCTTGAGGCATCCAGTGATTTGATCAAATGCGTAGCTGCATGCAAGACGGCACGGCCAGCAGGGGCCTCAGATAGCAATAACGCTGCCTTGGTCGGATCGATGGTTCTGAGAGTTGTGAGATCCGCAGATCGCCCTACGACTTGTCTCAGATCGGTCTTTGGAATATCGCTTGAGCTCACCGCCACGCCGCCTCTCATCCGTGTAATCGTGACTTCTCGAAGTTGATTGGGGCGTCTCTCGACGATGTAATACAGGCACAGCGCCTTTATAACTTGCTTGAAGATTGTGCTGTTGTGCGCCTGTAGAGGGGTGGGGGTGTTTGATGACCTCCTCGTTCTAATCACCACGCTTTTATTGAATACTTCAAGCGAATCCGTCGCAGCAGAAGCAGATCGGTAGGTGAACAGCCCACTGTAAAGGAGTGCCTTCTTACCGGACCGAGAGAATTTAAGGTCGATCTTTTGATCTGGCATGCCTTGTCTTCTTGTAGATCGAAAATAAGTGGTCGTCTGATGCCTAACACGACTTAGACCTCAAAGCCCGCGATATAACTGATCGGCAGCGGTTTAACTCAGACATTCAATTCTCTTGAAATATTCGCTTGTATTGCCTTTGCACGGAATGCTCCGGATTTAGGCAGATATAAATCAAGACGAATTTGACCGCGGCCGTCGACGAATTCTAGGCTTTCGATTTGATCTACCCATCCCCCAATCGGATGAGTTATCAGGCAGTTTTCACCGCACAAACCTCTTGTTGCTCCTACAAGGGCGGCCGCAGCCCTTAGCACGACGGCTAAAGCTTCGTCGGATCACCAAGCGTCTTGTTGAGTCGCACCGCTTCTTTAGCGAGAAGGCGCGACAAGGCGGCGTTGACCTTATCACCCTCATGAAACTCCCTGGTCGCCATTTCATACTTGCCGCCGGGCTTTAGCAGCGGGTCTATCTCGCGAAGGCGTTGACCTCGCCAAAAGCCAAACAGCACGCGGCTTTCTTCGGCTCGAATCAGCAGCACAGGACCATTTGACAGATAGACCAGGTGGCCCCATTTGATGGCTTCGTCCAGCGCCGTGCTGCCCAGCACAGCAGCCCGCAGCTGTTCAACCACCGCACGCTCCCAGCCGGAGAGAGCGGCGACGTAAGCGTCAGGGCTTGAGGCGGAAACGATTTTTTTCATCATGAAAGCGATCTCCTAGACCGCGTTGGCGTCCACGCACCTCTGAATCACTGAGGGACTATTGGCCACAACCAAGTTTAAGCATAGTTGGAGCAACTTCCAGTTGAAGCGGTCAACCACCTGCGCCGGCCAAATTGCACCGGAAATGATCTCAATGTGTCCATCCTCATGTTCCGGAATAGGCAGAATTTCCGTCGGATCCATACGTTCATTGGCGGACTCGAAATGTCGCATCAAGAGCGCCTTGCTGGAACTGAGGGGGAAAAATACCTTAGTACCCACTAGTCCGATGCCAGCTTCGGCCGGTGGTGGCGCCGCCGGGTTGTAAAGTGATAGCGGGCTATCCGTGGTCACAAAAGATGCGCCATCGCCCGCAGTCACAACCTCCCACTCCATTGTCCCGAACCAAGGTGATAGCGTTCCGATGGAGTGTCGCATGTAGTCAAATCTGGCAGCATCCTTAATCTCAAGCTTGAACTTTCCTGCGGCTATAGCTTCAGCGGCGTCAGGTGGCGCAAGTCGCATGATGAGATCACGCATCAGAGCCTTTCCCATCTCGGCTTGCCTTGGAACACGAATGCGTTGGAGCTCGAAATAGATCAATAAATTGGCGATGTCTTGAGCGTCCAACTCTTCTGGAGTCGAGTGAAGTTTATCAATGGCGTTCTTCGCCTCCGCCTCCAACCACTCACCCAACCTTATCTCCAATACGTTCGGGTCAACTCCTTCTGGCGCCCACTCCTGTCGATAGTAGGAGTTGATTTTCATCACCTCCTTCGGGCGTTGCTTCCTCAACTCCTTCGCCGCCCTGTCATAGACGTGCAGAAACCCCTGGTCGTCCGTGAATCGAGCGAGGTACGAACGCGGAACATAGTGGTGATTCTTAGCGCGATTTCCCATAAGGTCCAACGCCTCTCGATCGACTTGTTAGGCGGTTCGCTAGATATTGCTCCTACAACATCAACTCGCCGGCAACTGAAGGGGGTCTTCCCCGGGCGGCCTGTTCCCGTGCTTTTCAATCAGCCTTCTGGTGATAAACGACGCAACCGCATCCAGACTCTTGACTGCTTGATCGAAGTAGCTTGCATCCACTTGGACTTCGTCTCCAGGCTTATAGGTGCTGCTTGCCACCTGCTCCAAATAAATATGGTTGACAAGGCCGTTGTTGTGAATGAGCAGGTTGCGAGTGGCTCTGAGCTCCACTAGCTCGGACACGGGAACGCCGGATTCTTCGAGCGCCACGCCAAAACGATCACGGTAGTACTCGGCTTGGTCCTTAATCGATTTATAGCTTACCTCGTTGAGCTCCCGACTTGCTATGAATTCAACGAGCGCCTCGAAGGACCCGAACTCAAGAAGTCGGTCATACGAAATCTGCTTCTTGGACGACTTCAAAATTGCCGGACGAGTTCTTACTACTTCAGAGAAAACGTCTGTGAGGAAAGCGTCGAAAAGCGCCACCAAGTAAACAAAAGACATTCGAAATGTGAGATTCGGGTATGCCACTGTGTGCCCATGGGCAAACTTCATGGCCTCCACCAGGAGATTCATCTCTTCGAGGTTCAGTTCTACCTGAAATTCCTTCTCGCCTTGCTTGGGTGGACTAGGATCAGGTCTTCCCAATTTCACTGCCTCCAACTTCGCGACCATTGCCTCGTGTTCTTTCTGAAGCTTCTTTATGGCATCCCCCATGTGCGGAAGGTAGCCCCGCAGTAAATCAACGGACTGTCCATAGCCACGGTGTATTGCGTTCAGTGAATCAGAGAGTTCCATGTTGATACCGATCTAGATCTATTTGGGCAGCCTATCCGCTCTATTCGATTTGTCACTGACGCTCGGTGGGATTACCAAGCGTCTTATTGAGGCACACCGCCTCTTGGCAAGACAGCAGGACAGGGCGGCAGCATGAGCGTCAGAACTTGAGGCGGGGGCGTCATTTTCATAATGGATTCGATTTTCAAGCAGGCCGAGAGTGTGGGGTCGCACATTAAGCATCTGAGTTTTGCAATGCGCGTATGAGCTTTAGAGTCGCCTCGATCAGCCGCCCGTCTCGCGGAATTCCGATACTGCCGCTTGGTACTGATGCGAGGCGTGCAACGAATTCAGCGGATTCGTAAATGATGTCGCGCACTTCATTCCAAGTGATATTCAACGGTGCAAAGACGTCTTTTTCGCTAAGACGCGCATCGATATGCGCGACAGTCTTATGGCGAGCAACGACCAGTGGACGAGCGCGCGCTGCAAGAGTGGAGTACTCCGCCTCCAGCACGGTCCACATAGCGGGATCGCTAGCAGCTCGAATTGCGGAAAGATACGTGGGAATCGACGACGAATCGCTACGGGTATCAAATAAGTGAGCTAGATTGACGAAGAAGGCCGTGTAATGGGCGTCGTAGGAAGCAAAAAAGAAGTCGCTGTGAGCGTTCATCGCCGCGAGCAACTGGGGTTTGGCCTCGCTAGCCTGCGCCCACCATACTTCGTAATGGACCTTCGCTGCTATTGCCGAATCCACCAAGTCATTCAGAATTTTTGTCGGCACCATAGAAATTACGTCGCAGGGTGGAAGATTCGACGCAGCGTGACAAAGCTCCTTTGTACGCATGCATTCCAGGCCTTTCCGAGATTTTTAAATCGCCCTCTTATGCAATTTAGATTTGACATGAAAAACTCACTCTCGACGAGCTTTGGCGAAGCTCTATCGATTGCCGGGTTGCGCGACGGCGAAATTGGCTCTGATATTAGGAGTTGAATTCTTTGCTTTGCAGAATCAGCTGAGAGATCACGCCGCCTATACCGCCGACATGCGTGATCAGCCGTGGCATAACGGCCATGAAGGCGTGCGTACCAGCATAGAACTCAGCGGCGGTCTGGACAATGGCGAGACTGTCAAGCTCGGTGATCTTTCGGTACTGAGTTAATGCGTCAGCGTCACGGTGAGCAATCGTCGAATGGCGAAGATTGGCGAACTGCTTCTGAGCCTTCTGCTGCGCTGCTCTAATCAATCGGAGCGCTGCCGTTACTTCTTGCCTTAGCTCGGGGCTAACGCCGGTATCGTCTAGCGCCTGCCGTAATCGATTACCGCCCGCCTTATCCAGCTCAAGCTCATGAATTGTCAGCAGGATCACGCGTGCGCAAAGAGATCGAGTCCAAGCATCTGAGTGCGTGAGAGCGTCAATCTTTACGGTCTGAATATCACGTTCGGCGACGAGGAAATATAAAGCGAGATTGAACACTGCTTCTGAAGCAGAGAGCCGATTTCGCCTAGCTCGCATGGCCTCGCGACCGCAAGCTTCAAGGGCGCCGTTTAGCGCCTTCAAGCGGAGGCGTTCAGTGCGCCTCATTTTCCGTCTAGACAATCGTCGTGCGAGTGCTCGACCAATCTCGCGCCCTTTGCGGATCATAAATATCCGCACAAATCGACGAATCAGTTCAGGCCGCTGCTTGAACAGGTTTCGCTTCTCGGAGGAGTTTCGATCACGCATGAGATAGCCAGCTCCACTCGGACGCCTAACGTCGGAGTTGACCGGCGACCGAGAGAAGCATGCGCGAAACGTACAGGGGTACTTGGAAGTCCGTATCGAACGAACTCTTAGAGTTCATGCGTGCGTGTTCCACGGCAAGTTAGCCTTGTTTGAAGCAATGATGGCCTCCTCGATATACAGGCGCAAGGACTCTGGCTGAACCTTGATAAAAGAGATCGCAATGCTTTCCCCCGCTGTAACTGCAGTTTGTACCGCGGCGAGCATCGAGCCGGTCTGCTCGTTCCTTGAAATTAAATGATGACTGATGCGCTCCCGAAGACTGATGCTCTTTCTCTGGCCAACGTAGACGGGAAGCCAATCTTCGTCTTTGGATGCCCTCACATATAGAGCATAGACATTTCCACGACCTCGGAGCCTTCCGAGGAGAGCCGTATTTGCGCGCTTGATTTCCGACACAGGCCAATTCGTGAGCGAGCAACCGATCGGGCACTTGAATTCGTGCCGCTCCCCGCCCAGGAGGGCGCCCGCACATTCTGCAGCGAACTCGTCGAGCCCTTCCGGGCCAATATGAGTAGGCGGGTGCATGTGAGCTTAATGTGAAGCTAGCGAGCAGCGTCTTATCTTTGGTTCTAATGGATTACGAAATCAGGCTTCAACCTGCATGCGAATTGGGATCAACTTCTTAAGGTCTACAGGACGCTCATTCTTCAATGTTTGCAGACGAATTTTGACGCCTTGAATGTTAATCAGCTCATGCCCTTCATCCACAAAATGCCGAATTAAGAGTTTTTCCGCCGCACGGATAGCTGATGCAGCTTTCTGGCCAGGTTTGAGAACAATCTCGCCATATGCGAGATGTCTAGCGCCGTTTGAGGCGTACTTTATTCCGTTCATAAGCTTGAGATTATTCAACTGCCCTTTTAGTCGAGACCGGAGATTGAGCGCCTTACCTACATAGAAGACCTGAAAAGTCGAACCATACTTTCTATAGAAGACGTAAACGCCTGGGGACTTGGGAATGAGGTCGAGATTCGGCGCATATGGATACGACCTAAGAGGCTGCGGCTTACGCCACAGAAGGGATGGATTGATCATTTATTTAGGAGGCCTTGTGAGATGTGAAATGCAACCTGCCGCAATGTGTGCAGCAAACCCTATCGTGAGACCGGACACCGAGTGACTAACTTGAACTGCTCGCCAGCAAATTCTAGGCCGGAGACGAATTTGGACCATCCCCTAATCAGAGGAGTGTGTCCCCTATTGGCGCAACCAATCTACTCACATACCCGCTCTTATTTGTTTTTGCGAGCAGCTAAGAGAGTCTCACTTACCGCGATCAAGAATTTTTCAGCGTTAAAGGCAAAATGCCCCCATGAACTCTTTAGACGGCATCCGCATCCTAGACCTCTCCCGCGTGCTCGCGGGCCCCTGGTGCACCCAGACTTTGGCCGACCTCGGGGCCGATGTGATCAAGATCGAGCGGCCCGGCACGGGCGACGATACGCGGACCTGGGGGCCGCCCTTCTTGAAGGATGCCGATGGCGCGGACACCGAAGCGGCCTATTACCTGGGCACCAACCGCAACAAACGCTCCGTGACCTGCGACATTGCCCAGCCCGCGGGCCAGGCGCTGGTGCGTGAGCTGGCCGCGCATTGCGACGTGTTTGTCGAGAACTTCAAGGTCGGCGACATGGCGCGTTACGGCCTGGATTACGCCTCGCTCAAGGCCATCAACCCGCGCATCGTGTACTGCTCGGTCACGGGTTTTGGGCAGAACGGGCCTTATGCCGAGCGCGCGGGGTATGACTACGCGATCCAGGGCATGGGCGGGCTCATGAGCGTGACGGGCGAGCGCGACGACCTGGGCGGCGGGCCGCAAAAGGTGGGCGTGGCGGTGGCCGATTTGATGACGGGCATGTATGCGACGGTGGCCATCCTGGCCGCGCTGCGCCATGCCGAAAAAACCGGCGGGGGCCAGCAGGTGGACATGGCGCTGCTGGACACGCAGGTGGCCATGCTGGCCAACCTGGGCGCCAACTATCTGGTCAGCGGCAAGGCGCCGGGCCGGGCCGGCAATGCGCACCAGAACATCGTGCCCTACCAGGTGTTTGAGGTGGCGCCGGCGGCTGACGGAAGCAAGGACCATTTGATCCTGGCCGTGGGCAATGACTCGCAGTATGCGAAGTTCTGCGCGGTGGCCAATATCCCCGAACTCGCGACCAACCCGCTGTTTGCCACCAACCGCAACCGGGTACAGAATCGGGCCAAGCTGGTGCCCATCCTGGAAGCCGTGATGAAGACGCGCGGCAAGGCCGACTGGCTGGCGGCGCTGGAGGCGGCCAAAGTGCCTTGCGGCGCGATCAACAACCTGGCCGAGGTGTTTGCCGACCCGCAGATCGCGGCGCGCGGCATGGTGACCGAGTGGCAGCATCCGGTGAAGCAGGACTTGAAGCTGGTCTCCAGCCCCATTCGCCTGAGCGCGACGCCGGTGCGCACCGATTTGCCGCCGCCGCTGCTGGGCCAGCACACAGATGAGGTGCTGCGCGAGCTGCTGAACTATTCCGAGGCGAAACTGTCCGAACTAAAGGGCGGCAAGACAATTTGAGGCGGCAAACCCCAAGCAGGAGGTGATGCAATGAAACACAATTTTGTTCTGGTGCATGGCGCATGGCATGGCGGCTGGTGCTGGCGGCGTGTGGCGCAGGTCTTGCAGCTGGACCACCACAAGGCTTTTGCGGTGACGCTGACGGGCCTGGGCGAGCGGGCGCACCTGCTGTCGCCCGCGATCAACCTCGATACCCACATCAACGACGTGATCAATCTGATCGAGGCCGAGGAGCTGCACGAGGTGACGCTGGCCGTGCATTCCTACGCGGGGATGATAGGCACGGCGGTGGCGGATCGCCTGGGCGAACGGCTCAAGCACCTGGTCTATGTGGATGCGGTGCTGCCGCAGCCGGGCGAAAGCTGGAGCAGCACGCACGATGCCGCCACGCAGCAAAAGCGCATGGTGGCGGCGCAGGCCTCGACCTGCTTCAGCTTTCCGCCGCCCGACCCCGAGGTGTACGGCCTGGCCGGCGCCGACCACGACTGGGTGCAGCGCCGGCAGACGCCGCACCCGGGCAACACCTACCAGGCGCCGCTGGATTTTGATGTGCAGCGCGTGGCGGCCGTGCCGCGCACTTTTGTGAGCTGCACCGCGCCGGCGCTGGCGACCATCACGCCCAGCCGGCTGCGTGCGCGCGACCCGCAATTCTGGGGCGGTGCCTGGCTGCCGAATTCGCGTGTGCTGGAGCTGGCCACCGGCCATGACCCCATGGTCACCGAGCCCGCGGCGCTGGCGCGCATCCTGCTGGAGTGCGCCGAATGAAGACGGTGGGCCGCCGCGGCTTCACGGCCGCGCTGGCAGGCAGCCTGGCCTGGCCGCTGCAGGCCCAGGCCAAGGACAGCGCCCTGCCCGTGCCGGCTTCGCTGCCCGAGGCGGCCGGGCTGGCCGCCGCGCGCAGCGAGCCGCTGGTGCTGCTGGTCACCCTGCCCGGCTGCCCGTATTGCGAGCTGGTGCGGCGCAACTACCTGCTGCCCGCGCGCCAGGAAAACGGCCTTCAGGCCTGGCAGCTCAATGTGACCGACAACCGCACGCCGCTGGCGGGTTTTGACGGCAAGCCCACGACGGCGGCCGCCTGGACCCGGGCCGCCAAGGCGACGTTCACGCCCACGGTGCTGTTTCTGGGCCCGCAGGGGCAGGCGCTGGCCGAGCCGCTGGTGGGCGCGGCGATTCCGGATTTTTACGGTGCCTACCTGGACGAGCGCCTGGTGCTGGCGCGCCGGGCCGTGGTGGCGCTGCGCTGAAGGCGCTAAAGCGGGGAAGGCCATGACGGACGCTGAGTCGCTGCAGGCCGCCATCCACGAGGAGGTGGCGCTGCGGGCCTACGACCCGCACTGGCCCGCGATGTTTGAGGCCGAGCGGGAACGGCTGCTGGCGCTCTTTCCCGGCGACTTCATGGCGATTGAGCACATGGGCAGCACGGCGGTGCCGGGGCTGGCGGCCAAGCCGGTGATAGACATCCTGGGCGGTGTGGCCTCCATGGCGGCGGCCAGGGCGCTGGTGGCGCCGCTGTGCGCGCAGGGTTATACGACCTCAGCCGAATTCAACGCGACGCTGGCCGACCGCCAGTGGCTGATGCGCTGGGCCGACGGCCACCGCACCCACCACCTGCACCTGGTGGTGCACGGCGGCCCGGTGTGGGCGCAGCGCCTGCAATTTCGGGATGCGCTGCGCGCCGATGCCGCGCTGGCCTGGCACTATGCGGCGCTCAAGGCCGAGCTGGCGGCCAAATACCCGGCCGACCGCGAGGCCTATACCGAGGCCAAGGCGGCCTTTGTGCGGTCGGTATGCGAAGGCTGAAGCCCCCGGCTGCACCCTGGCTACTATTAAGCCGCCAAATCACCCCGCTGGACCTGTACTAATGCCCCCTGGGCCCTTGGCGAACAGGGCTTAGGTGGTAAATTCAAGCCGTTCAAGCAGGAGAGCGCTGCCGCAAGGCAGCCACCGAAGGCGCAAACTTCCATAATCGCTCAGGTCCCGTACTGCCCGGAAACACACAGCCGTCTGGAGAGACGCCGCATGCAAGGTGCGGCGCACCGAAGGAGCAAAGCCCCAAGCGTAAGCCGCGGCTGAATCTCTCAGGTAACAAGGACAGTGGAAGCGGCCGCAAGCACCTGATGGCTTGGCGGTTGCCATGATTCTTTTTTTGATTCAAGCACCCCCAGGCCATGGCGCTTGCGCAACTGCCATTTCTGCTTGAGAAGGAATCACCATGAAAGTCATGGTTTTGGGTGCGGGTGTCACGGGGGTCACGACGGCCTGGTATCTGGCGCAGCGCGGACACGAAGTCACGGTCATCGAACGGCGCGGCGCGGCCGCGATGGAAACCAGTTTTGCCAACGGCGGGCAGATTTCCGTCAGCCATGCGGAGCCCTGGGCCAACCCGGGCGCGCCGCTCAAGGTGCTGCAGTGGCTGGCGCGCGAGGACGCGCCGCTGTTGTTCCGGCTGCGCGCCGATGTGAACCAGTGGCTGTGGGGCCTGGAGTTTCTGCGCAACTGCACGCCGGCGCGCACCGCGCAAAACATCCGCCAGATCGTGAACCTGGGCATGTACAGCCGCGGCGCGCTGCAAAAACTGAGGGCCGAACTGGGCCTGCAGTACGACGCGAAGACCCAGGGCATTTTGCATTTCTACACCAGCCAGGCCGAGTACGACGCCGCGCAGGAGCCGGCGCGCATCATGCGTGAGCACGGCTGCGAGCTGGACATGAAAACCGCCGAAGAGTGTGTGGCCATAGAACCCGCGCTGGCGCAGTGCCGCGCCAGCATCGTGGGCGGCAGCATGACGCCCAGCGACGAGTCGGGCGATGCCCAGGCCTTTACCACCGCGCTGGTCGCGCGCTGCGAGCAGGCGGGCGTGAAGTTTCTCTACAACACCACCATCCTCGATGTGCAGGCCAGCGGCGGGCAACTGGACGGCGTGCAGGTCGCCCGAGGCAGCGGCGAAGCTGGCGGGCGTGTGGAGACCCTGAAGGCCGACGCCTATGTGATGTGCCTGGGCGCCTTCAGCGCGCCCTGGGCCAAAAAACTGGGGCAAAGCCTGCGCATCTACCCGGCCAAGGGTTATTCGGTGACGCTGCCGGTGATCAACGCGGCGGCCTCTTACCAGGTGAGCCTGACCGACGACGAGTACAAGCTGGTGTTCTCGCGCCTGGGCAATCGCCTGCGCATCGCGGGCACGGCGGAGCTCAACGGCTACAACACCGAGCTGAACCTGGTGCGCTGCCAGGCCATCGTCCGCCGCGTGAAGCAGCTCTTCCCGGAGATGACAGACGGTGAAGGTGCGCAGTTCTGGACCGGCCTGCGCCCGGCCACGCCCAGCAACGTGCCTTACATCGGCAAAAGCAAAACGTCCAATCTGTTCCTCAACACGGGCCACGGCACGCTGGGCTGGACGCATGCCTGCGGCTCGGGCGCGGCGATTGCCGACATCGTGAGCGGGCGCGTGCCGGAAGTGGATTTTGCGTTTACCGGCATGCCGGCGCGGGGGCACGGCATGCTATTGCCGGGCATGGCGAAAGCCTGAGGGCGGGCGCCTGTGCAGCATGGGGGCGAACACGGTAATATCGCCCTCCGTTCACCAGCCCCATGCCGCCATGACATCAGCCACGAACATGCCGCCCGACGGCCTTCCCATCTACCGACTGCTGACCGGCCCGGATGACGCGAGTTTTTGCCACCGGGTCAGCGAAGCGCTCGCGCTCGGTTACACGCTTTACGGCTCGCCGGCGGCGACCTTTAACGGCGAGCGTGTCATCGTGGCGCAGGCGCTGCTCTGGCCTTCGGCGCACAGGAGCGCTCAATGAGCGTTCCCGCGCCGCTGAACCCGGCAACCCTGCAGGCCATGGCGGATTTCCCGCGCCAGCTGGAGCTGTTTTACGCGGCCATTCCTGAAAGCCACCGCAACTGGACACCTTCGTCCTGGGACGGCATCCCCAGCGAGACCTTCTCGGCGCTGGGCCAGGTCTGCCATGTGCGGGACATAGAGATCGATGGCTACCATGTGCGCATACAGCGCACGCTGGCGGAGACAAACCCGCTGCTGGCATCGCTGGACGGGTATGCGCTGGAGCGCGAACGCGGCTACGCAACAGCCGACGCGCGGGAAGCCCTGGCGGCTTTTCGCGCGGCGCGCGCCAAGACCCTGGAGCTTCTCGCGAGCGTCACGCCAGAGGCACTGGAGCGCACCGCCGAATTCGAAGGCTATGGCGCGCTGACCTTGCGCAGCCTGGTGCACTACCTGTGCAGCCACGACCAGCAGCACCTGGCCGGACTGCAGTGGCTGCTCGGCAAGATCGATGCGTCGCGCGCCACGACCGCCGGCCGCGATTTGTAACGCCGACTTATCAGAAAAGGCGCTTGGCGCGCTACCTTGGCGCCCTCTTCTTTCGACAAAAAAACCACGGATCACCCCGGGGTATTCCCGCTGCTTGTCGCTTTTGCGTCCGTCTTTTTGTAAGTAAAAGTTGGTTTGGCCGCACACTGGGTGCACGGCCCTGCGGCCGTGCTTGCCGTGGGATGCGGTTCATCAATGACTAGGGGCGATCAACATGATGGTTTTATTGCGTAATGTGGCGGTGCTGTCGGGTGCGGCGCTGGCTCTGGCTTCTGCCGTGGCACAAACCGAAACCCCGCCCTCGAAAAAAACCAAGGCCACGGCCGCGCCGGCGGTGGAAAAATTCACCGGCCCACGCGAAAAAATGGTGGTGGCCATGCCCAAGACCTACGGCAAGACCGAGACCATGGCCTTGTGGGGCGACTACTTCAGCCACCTGTCGCGCTGCGCCAATGTGGAGCTGCAAAATGCCCAGGGCGATTCCCTGGAGCGCACCAGCAACGTCGACATCCTGGGCGAAAAAGAGCTGATCGAGGCTCTTTCGACCGGCAAGGCCCAGATCGGGCAGGTGAACCCGGGGCTGGCCGCGCAAATGGTGACGGCCGGGCAGGCGCCGCCCTTCGCGGTGCCGGGCAACAAAGCCACGGGCCAGCGCAACTCCTACAAACTGATCCTGATCACGCGCATCGACAGCCCCTACCGGGAACCCAAGGACCTGGTCGGCAAGAAGATCGCCCACACCACGCCGACCTCCAACTCGGGCAACCTGGCGCCGCGCGCGCTGTTCCCGGCCCTGGGCCTGACGCCGGACAAGGACTACGAGGTGGTGTTCTCCAACGGCCATGAGCGCTCGGTGACGGGCGTGATGCACGGCTTCTTTCCGGCCGCGGCCGTGGCCAGCGATTTGTACCAGCGCATGGTCGTCAAGGGCGACGTCAAGGGATCGAGCATACGCACGATCTGGGAGAGCCCACCCTTCATGACGGAAACCTGGACCATGAACAAGGACGTGTCGCCCGAGCTGCAGGCCAGGGTCAAGAAATGCTCGTTCAACTACAGCTTCTCGGCTACGCTGAAGAAGCAGCTGCCCGGCAACGACACCTTCCTGCCGATCAACTTCGACCGCGACTTCGCCACGGTGATGCAGGTCTACCGCTCAAGCCAGAAGAAGTAGCACCCCGTCCGGGCTCACTGCGTGTAGCCCGTTCCCCCCTCAAGGGGGCGGCGCCTGGGGCCGGCGAAGCCGGACCCTCGGCCCCCACTGGCGGACTGTGCCCATTGAATACACCCTGAATCTGCAACCCAGCAGGGGCCGCGGGACTGGCTTTGCCAGACCGCAGGCGCCGCCCCCTGGAAGGGGGGAAGGCGCTACACGAAGTGAGCGTCCGACGGGGGTGGGCTAAACACTCAACGGCGGATGCACCGTCCCCCACAGGCTTTCGTCGAGCACGCGCTGCAGGGTGCGCAGCAGCTGGTCGTTGGAGGTGTGGGCCTTCACCAGCACGGCCTCCACGCGGTCGCTGTCCAGGGCCACCGCGTCGCTCGCGGAGAACACGACCACTGGCGGCGCCGGGTTGAGGTCCTCTATGGTGTCCAGCAATTCCCAGCCCGAGCCGTCCTTGAGCGTGAGGTCCAGCAGCACCAGGTCGTAGTGGTGTTTGCCCAGCTGTTCGCGCGCTTCGCGCAGGCTGGCGGCGAACTCGAAGGTGGCGAAGTCCTGGGCGATGGTGGCGGCGATGCGCTGGATGTCCAGGTCGTCCTCGACATGCAGGATGCGCGGCCTGCCTTCGGCCATGTTGGCGATGGCGCGTTGCAGGCTGAGGATCAGCTTGTTTTCGTCGATGGGCTTTTCCAGCCAGGTCGACACCGCCAGCGGCTGGTTGTTGAATTCGAGCTCGCCGGCTTCGGCGTTGGCCGACACCACGACGATGGGCAGCTCGCGCGTGCGCTCTTCCAGGCGTAGCTTGCGGATCAGGCTGATGCCGTCCAGGTCCGGCAGGCCCAGGTCGACGGTCATGGCGGCGTAGGGCCGTTTCACCACCTGCTCCATGGCCTGCGCGGCGCGGTAGACCATGTCTGAATCGAACCCGCCCTTGTCGAGCATCAGCTTGATCAGGTGGGCGATGTCGGGGTCGTCCTCGCAGACCAGGATCAAGGGCCTGGGCGGTGAGCCGGCCTTGGTTTTGCTTTCATCGACGCTGGCCTCTTCCACCGGCCGCGCCACTGCTTCGGGCAGTTCGAAATAAAACACCGTTCCCACGCCGGTCTGCGAGGTGAAGCCCACGCTGCCGCCCATGCGCTCCACGATGGCGCGCGAGATGTTCAGGCCCAGGCCGGTGCCGCCTTTTTGCCGGGTGTCGGAGGTGTCGGCCTGCGAGAACTTCTGGAAGATGCGCTTGCGGAATTCCTCGGGGATGCCGGGGCCGCTGTCGGCGACCTCGACCCGGACCCGCCTGTTGCTGCACAGCAGCCTGATATAGACAAAGGAATCCGCCGGTGAGAACTTCACGGCGTTGGAGATCAGGTTGGTGGCGGCCTGGGTCAGCCGGTCGCTGTCGACACTGACCATGACCCCTTCGGCCTGGACATCCAGCGCCAGCTTGACCTTGTGCTGCTCCGCGAAGCCTTCATTGGCCACCAGGACCTGGGCCAGCAGCGGCGCCAGTTCCGTGACCTGCATGTCAAAGCGCATCTTGCCGGATTCGATTTTTTCGCTGTCGAGGATGTCGTTGATCAGCCGGATGAGCCGCTCGCAGTTGCTGGTGGCGATGCCGACCAGATTTTTGGCCATGGGCGGCAGCTCCCCGGCGACGCCGCCGACGATCAGGCCCAGCGAACCGCGTATGGAGGTCAGCGGCGTGCGCAGCTCGTGGCTGACGGTGGAGACGAACTCGCTCTTCATGCGGTCGACGCGCTTGAGCGCGGTCACGTCGGTGCCCAGCGAATAGAAGCCCAGCACCTTGCCCTCATCCTCGCCCTCGCCATAGCGCGGGAAGTACTGCATGACGTAGTCGTGCAGCTGGCCGTCGGCGGCTTCCTGGGTGCGGTCGTACTCCGCCGCGTAGCCCGCCAGGGCTTCCTGGATCTTGCCGCGCTCTTTCTCGTAGAGCTCGTGCCCCATCATCTGCCGCATGGTCTTGCCGTGGATCTGCTCGCGCTTCAAGCCAAAGCGTTCTTCATACGCCAGGTTGTGAAACTGGAAACGCTGGTCGGCGTCGATATAGGCAATCAGGGCCGGCACCGTGTCCGTGATCAGGTGCAGCTGGGTTTCGCTGGCATGCAGCGCGAGGGTGCGCTCCCGCACGCGCTGCTCCAGGGTTTCATTGGCGCCCTGGAGCTCCTCGTTGACGCGCCGTATGGTCGAGTGGCTGCGCAGGAGGTCGACCGCGGCGTACAGCAGCAGCGCCACCAGCACCGCCGAGAAGATCAGCAGGTAGCGGCCGTAGCGCTCGCCCTCCACGCCGGCCTGCTGCTGCTCGACCGTCAGGGCGTCGTTGGCGTCATCAAGCAGCTTTCCGGTGGGCGCCACGGAAATGCCGGCGAGGAGCTCATTGACGGTTTTCTGCTCGCGCAAAATGGCCTGGACATGCGCACGAAAGATATCCAGCCTGTCGCGTATGCCCGGCGGCGCAAGGTGCAGCGTGCCATCCAGCCGGCCCAGCTCGTCGTGTATTTCGGCGCCCTTCTCACCGGTCGGGCTCTGGCTGTACAGCATGCTTGCGAGCAGCAGCCTGCTCACGCCGGCCGAAATCAGCTGGAACGCCGGCTGCGCGGCGCCGCGGCCGGTTCCGAGCGACTGCTGGACGTCCTCCGCCGCGGTGGGGAGAAAGGCCAGCGAGTTGCGCAGCACCGAGTTGTGCGACTTGAACTGCTCGATCAGCTGGGCCTTGTCCTGGATGGCCCGTTGCAGCGCCGCGAGCTTGTCCGCCCGCCCGGGCGCATCGTGGTGATGCTCGTCCGTTTCCGACTGCAGTTGTTCCATGAGCCGGGCCATCTCGCCCTGGTTGTCGGCCAGCGCGTCGTAGTGCGTGGTGATGCCTATCCTGGACTTGAGCACGTCCAGTTCCCATTGCGCGTCGAGCTGCTTGAGGTGGCGCAGCACGGCGATATCCTCAAAGTAATGCGACTCGTCGAAGCTCTGGGTCTTGGCGAACAGAAACACCAGGATGGACAGCAGCACGGCGGTAACCGCCGCCATGGGCGCCCAGGCCAGTCGATTCGTTTTTTTCACGGTTTGGGATCCAGTTCACCGGTGAGTGTGTTGAGGAAGCGGATGATGGCCTCCTTGTCTTCCTTGGAAGCGACGCGGCCGAGCTGGTAACGGAACATGATGTCGACGGCCTCGTCCAGGGTTTTTGCCGAGGCGTCGTGGAAGTAAGGTGCGGTCAGCGCGATATTGCGCAGGCTGGGAACCTTGAAGACGTGCTTGTCGCTTTCCACCTTGGTGACCAAGTAGCGGCCCAGGTCGGCTTCCGTCGGGTTGCCGCGTTTGGCGAAGTAGTCGCCCATGACGCCGAACTTCTGGAACATATTGCCGCCGACATTCACGCCCTGGTGGCAGGCGACGCAGCCATACTGCTTGAACTTCGCATAGCCGGCTTTCTCCGCGGCCGTGATCGCGTTGGCGTCGCCGCGCAGGTATTTGTCAAAACGCGAGTTAGGCGTGATCAAGGTGCGCTCGAAAGTGGCGATCGCATTCTGGATGTTGGCTTTGGTGACGCCGTCCTTGTAGGAGGCGGCGAACGCGGCCTTGTACTTGGGGTCCTGCGAGACCTTCTGGACCACCTCCGCCCATTGCGAGCCCATCTCGACCGGGTTCTGCATGACGTGGTCGGCTTGCGACTCGAGCGATTCGGCGCGGCCGTTCCAGAATTGCTTGAAGTTGAGCGCGGCATTGAGCACGGTCGGGGCATTGACGCTGGTGAGGCCGCCGTGAAGGCCGACCGAGCGGTCGCGCCCGTCGCCGCCGCCCTTGCTGATGTCGTGGCAGCTGGCGCACGAGATGCGGCCGTTGCCGGACAGGCGGGTGTCACGAAACAGCTGGCGCCCGATGTCCGCGCGGGCCGGGTCCTGTTTAAGCGTCAGGGGAACCGGTTGTATTGGTTCGTCGAGCAGGGGCGCGGCGATAGCGGTGGGAGCCGTCCACACAGCCGCAGCCGCTAGAAGCAGTGCCGCAAGACGCGCTGCGGCCAGGTGTGCACCGGCCTTCGCAGGCCGTATGCAGTGCCTGCTCCCGCGGACGTACGCCAACACCGACTTTGTTATTTGCACGGCTGCTGTCCTCCTGATCGTTAACTGCAACCAGTCTCAATCAGAGCACGTTTATCCGCCGTGCCGCAAGGGCATTTCCCGTGTGGGCACATTTACCAACACTATGTAAGGAAATGCTTCGCCTCCTCCAAATAGAGGAGAGCCGGAATCGCCGATCCGCTCAGTCTTTCGTCACACCCGGTTCGTTAGAACTTTTTATTTCATTGACCCGAAGACCTTCTTGAGGATCGCGCTGCCGGTGCCCACCGGATCCTGGCGGATCTTCTTTTCTTCCTCGCCGATGATGAGGTAGAGGCCGTCCAGGGACTTGCCGGTGACATATTGCTGGATGTTGGCGTCTTCTTTTTTGACCAGGCCGAAACCGGCGGCCTTGCCGGCAAACTCGTTGTACTTGTTGGCCAGCCCGACCTTTTCGGTGGCCTTGGTGACCACGGGCAGGAATTTGACGCCCAGCGGCGCGCGCGTTTTTTCCGCGAAAAAGGCGGTGACCGAGGTTTCGCCGCCGGTCAGGATGTTCTTGGCATCGTTCACGTTCATGGTGCGCACCGCATTGACCAGCAGGTCCTTGCCCATGGGCACGGCCGCTTCGGCGGCGCGGTTGATGGAGGTGACCAGCTCGTCGACCTGCTTGCTCTTGCCGATGGTTTTCAGGATTTTCGACGCATCTTCAAGGTAACCGGGCAAAGGAATGCGAACTTTTGGGTTTCCGAGGAATCCATCCGTCTTGCCCAGCAGGGCGACGGCTGCGATGGCGCCCTTTTCGAGGGCGGTTTTGAGGCCGGCGCTGGCGTCGGCGTTGCTGATGCCGGACAGGTCCCCCAGCGACAGCGCCTGGGCCTGGTGGTAAGTGGCCAATATCAGTGCGCCCAACGCGCTGACGCCGGCCTGGTTAAAATTGCGACGTTGCATGATGAGGTCTCCCATGAAATTGACATCCAGCTGGACAGTATGCCGCATGGCGCTGGCCGGTATTTTGGCGCTGGCGGCTTTCGCCAGCCTGCCCGGATGCAGCGGTGCGCAGGCCGCGCCCGAGTCGACCTTTGTGCTGCTGGACGGCAGCAAAAAAACCACGGCCGACCTGAAGGGCAAAGTCACCCTCGTCAACTTCTGGGCCACCAGCTGCGTGACTTGCGTGGCCGAGATGCCCAAGGTCATTTCCACCTACAACAAATACCAGAGCCAGGGCTACGACACCCTGGCCGTGGCCATGAGCTACGACCCGCCCAGCTATGTCGTGAATTACACCGAAACGCGCAAACTGCCTTTCAAGGTGGCCATCGACAACACCGGCGCCGTCGCCAAGGCCTGGGGCGATGTGCAGCTCACGCCGACCACCTACCTGGTGAACAAGCGCGGCGAGATCGTCAAGCAGTATGTGGGCGAGCCGGATTTTGCGGCGCTGCACCAGTTGATTGAGAAGCTGCTCGCCGAGACCTGAAGCGATTGAATTTCCCAACAAAAAAAGCCGGTTCAAACGAACCGGCTTTTTTATTGCTCTTTCGAGCATGGGCCGCGGAGCTGGCTTTGCCAGGCCGCAGGCGCAGCCCCCTGCAAGGGGGAAGGCGCTACACGAAGTGAGCGTCCGACGGGGGTGTTACTGATTTCGGTACGCGTCGTGGCAGGCCTTGCAGGTGCCGGCCGTGGAGGTAAAGGCGGTCTTCAGCGTGTCGAGGTTGCCGGTTTTGGCGGCGGCGGCCAGCTTGGCGGTTTCAGCGACCAGCTTTTCATGGCCTTCCTTGAACTTGGCCTGCTCGGTCCAGATTTCGGGCTTGGCCTTGGTGTTGCCGCCCTTGTCGGTTCCGGGTGCGAAACCAGCCCACGGGAGCTTGGCCATGTCGGCCACGATATCGGCGTTCTCGGCAGCGACTTTGGCGTCGAAGGGAACACGGCCGTTGGCCATGGCGCCGACGCGGCCGAAATGCTGGGCCATGACAAACAGCGCGCTCTGGCGGTATTTGATGGCGTCTTCGGGTTTGGCGAACTGCGCGGAGGCCGGGGCGGCCATGGCCGCCAAGGTGGCGGCCGCTGCGATGCTGGCGAAAAATTTCATGGTTTTCCTCGTGAGGTTTTTTTAGGATATGGTCGGTGACGGGCCATGGCAGCGTGCTGGGCTTGCTGCCATGTGGCTGAGTTTAGCCAAGCCTGATAAGTTCCGCAGGAACTTATGCACTACGGGAAAGCACCAAGCCTGCAGCGGGCCGGCTACGGACAATGCCTTGCATAAAACAACCCACATGAACGAGGAGTGAGCGTGTACACCAATAAAAATCTTCACAAGGTGCGTGTGTGGGACCTGCCTACGCGGGTTTTCCACTGGGCGCTGGTGGCCTGCGTGATAGGCTTGGCCATCACCGGCACCGTGGGCGGCAACGCCATGGTCTGGCACTTCCGCTTCGGCTACACGGTGCTGGCCTTGTTGCTGTTTCGCATCGTCTGGGGTCTGGTGGGCGGGCGCTGGTCCCGTTTTGGTGCGTTCATTTATGCGCCGCAAAGCGTCATCAATTACCTCAAGGGCCAGGGCAAGCCCGAGCACGGTATCGGCCACAGCCCGATAGGCGCCGGGTCGGTGTTCGCCATGCTGGGTTTCCTGGTGGCCCAGGTCGGCACGGGGTTGCTCAGCGACGACGAGATCGCTTTTGCCGGCCCGCTGACGCGCTTTGTCTCCAACGCCACCGTCAGCCTGACGACCAATTACCACAAGAACATCGGCAAGTGGGTGCTGCTGGCGCTGGTGGTGCTGCACATCGCGGCCATTGTTTTTTACCTGAGCCGCAAGCACAACCTGGTGGGCGCCATGCTGCACGGTGACAAGGAGCTGGTGGTGCAGGCGCCGCCCTCGCGCGACGACACGGTGTCGCGTGTTGCCGCGGTGCTGATCCTGGCGGTGTGCGCCGGCGTGGCCTATTGGGTTTCGACGCTGGCGGCGCCGGCGTTCTGAGACTCCACGGCAGGCCGGGGCCGGGCTTGCGCCGGCCGGCGATGGCGGCAAATCACGTTAAACTGGTTGTCGACTTTTCATCGCCGACCCCGTGCAGCGTCCTTCCATCCAGTTCATCACACCCGACTCGCCCGAAGAGCTGGCCGCCACGCGGCTGATCTTTCGCGAGTATGCGCAGCAGCTGGGCGTGGACCTGTGCTTCCAGAACTTCGAGGCCGAACTGGCCGAGCTACCCGGTGAATACGATGTACCCGAAGGCGCGCTGCTGCTGGCGCTGGTGGACGGTGAAGTCGCGGGTTGCTGCGCGCTGCGCGCGCTGGACTCGGTCGACTATCCCAATGCCGGCGAGATGAAGCGCCTGTATGTGCGCAAGCCCTTTCGCCGCTTCGGCCTGGGCCGCCAGCTCGCGGAGGCCGTCCTGGACGCGGCGCGTGTGGCGGGCTACCACTCGGTGCTGCTGGACACGCTGGACGACATGGAGTCGGCGCGCGCACTGTATGCCGAGCTTGGCTTTGCCGAGATCCCGCCCTACTATCACAACCCCATCGCCGGGGCGCATTACCTCAAGGTGGATCTTTAAGTTTTTCCGGAGGCGGAAACAACAAAGCCACCGGGCTTGCGCGCGGTGGCTTTTTTCATGGCGAAGACGCCGCGCTCAGCCCTTGGCTTGCGCCAGCAGCGTGGCCGCATCGCTGACTTCAAACTTGCCGGGGCCTTCCACATTGAGGCTGGCGACCTTGCCGTCCTTGACCAGCATGGAGTAACGGTTGCTGCGCAGGCCCATGCCGCGCGCCGTCAGGTCCAGCGTCAGGCCCGCGGCTTTCGCGAAGTCCGCGCTGCCGTCGGCCAGCATGCGCACCTTGTCGCCGGTCTTCTGGTCGCGCGCCCAGGCGCCCATGACAAAGGCGTCGTTGACGCTCAGGCACCAGATCTCATCGACACCGGCGGCCTTGAACTCGGCGAATTTCTCCACATAGCCGGGCACGTGCTTGGCCGAGCAGGTGGGCGTGAATGCGCCGGGCAAGGCAAACAGGGCGATGGTCTTGCCGGCCGAGGCCTTGGCCACGTCGACCGGGTTGGGGCCTATGCTGCAGCCGTTGCCTTCGACTTCGGAAAATTCCATCAGCGTGGTGGCCGGAAGGGTGTCGCCTACTTTGATCATGGTGTGCTCCTCTGAGAATAATGAAGGGGTTGGAAATCAACCCTCGAAGTGTAGTGCGAGGCCGGCAAGCGTGCGCTCACTGTACGGAAACTGGCTCGCCTCTGAAGGTCATCTTCGGGGAAGTGGCAAACATCGGCACAAACAAAAACGGCCCACCAAGGTGAGCCGTTTTTGAGAGAGTGACTTGACGCCAGCCCCAGGTAAACCCGGGCCTTAAACGATCGCAGCCTTTTCAACCAGACGGGTCACAACCCAGTTCTTGGTCTTGGAGATCGGACGGCTTTCGGTGATCTCGATCACGTCGCCCGTGTGGTACTCGCCCTTTTCGTCATGGGCGTGGTACTTGCTGGACAGGGACACGATCTTGCCGTAGAGCTCGTGCTTCACACGGCGCTCAACCAGGACCGTCACGGTCTTGGCGCGCTTGTCGCTCACCACCTTGCCGATCAAGGTGCGCTTGAGGGATTTTTTAGCTTCCGTCATTTTTTGGCTCCTTGCTTGACGATGGTTTCGGCCAGGATGGTCTTGGCGCGAGCGATGCTGCGACGCGTGGAACGCAGCGTGGAAGTGTTGGTCAGTTGCTGCGTGGCTTTTTGCATGCGCAGGCCAAAGTGGGCTTTTTGCAGCTCTTTGACTTCAGCTTTCAGGCCGGCAACGTCTTTTTGGCGCAGTTCAGTAGATTTGGTCATTGTCATTTCCCCTTACTGGCCGATCATGCGGCTGACGAAGGTGGTGCGCAGCGGCAGCTTGGCGGATGCCAGGCGGAACGCTTCGCGGGCCAGCTCTTCAGGCACACCGACGATTTCAAAGACGATCTTGCCGGGCTGGATTTCAGCCACGTAGTACTCCGGATTACCTTTACCGTTACCCATACGCACTTCAGCGGGCTTTTGGGAAATCGGCTTGTCCGGGAAGACGCGGATCCAGATACGGCCGCCACGTTTGACGTGACGGGAAATCGCGCGGCGCGCGGCTTCAATTTGACGAGCAGTCAGGCGACCACGGTCGGTGCATTTGAGACCGAAGTCACCGAACGCAACCGAGGAACCCCGGGTTGCGACGCCGGTGTTGCGGCCTTTTTGCTCTTTGCGGTATTTTCTGCGAGCGGGTTGCAGCATTTTGATTCTCCGTTAATAGACCGATTACTCGGTCTTGGCACCGTCAGCTGCTGCAGCTGGCGCGGCTTTGCGGACGCGCTTAACGGTGGTTTTCGGGGCTTCGCTACCAGGGGTAGCTTCGGCCGGCTTGTCGCTTCCATCCGCCGGGGCGGTGTTGGTCGCGCCACGCGGTGCGCGGGCACCACGGGGAGCGGGACGGTCGCTGCCTGGACGATCACCAGGACGCGCATCACGGCGGGGGCCGCGCGGCTTGCGTTCTTCGTCAGGCACTTCCACCATCTTGGCGCCGGGCGCATCGTTGCGGCCCAGCGTGTCGCCCTTGTAGACCCAGACCTTGACGCCGATCACACCATAGGTGGTCTTGGCTTCGGAGGTGCCGTAGTCGATGTCGGCGCGCAGGGTATGAAGGGGCACGCGGCCTTCGCGGTACCACTCGCAGCGAGCGATTTCAATGCCGTTGAGGCGGCCGGACGACATGATCTTGATGCCCAGGGCACCCAGACGCATGGCGTTTTGCATGGCGCGCTTCATCGCACGGCGGAACATGATGCGTTTTTCAAGCTGCTGCGTGATGCTGTCGGCGATGAGCTTGGCATCAATTTCAGGCTTGCGAACTTCTTCGATGTTCACGGCGACCGGCACGCCCAGCTGGCGGCTCAGTTCTTTCTTGAGGTTCTCGATGTCCTCGCCTTTTTTGCCGATCACGACGCCCGGACGTGCCGAGAAGATCGTGATGCGGGCATTCTTGGCGGGGCGCTCGATCAGAACGCGCGAAACCGCTGCGTTCTTGAGCTTGGCCTTGAGGTACTCGCGAACCTTGATGTCTTCGGCCAGCATGCCAGCGAAGTCACGGTTGCTTGCGTACCAGCGGCTGGCCCAGTTGCGGCTAACTGCAAGGCGAAACCCGGTTGGGTTGATTTTTTGTCCCATATCCTGCTGCCTTTAGTTGCCAACCACCACGTACACATGGCACGTGGGTTTGCTGATGCTGTTGCCGCGGCCTTTTGCGCGCGCGGAGAAACGCTTGAGCGTGGCGCCTTGTTCGACGTAGATGGTTTTCACCTTCAGTTCGTCGATATCGGCACCATCGTTGTGTTCAGCGTTGGCGATGGCGGACTCAACAACCTTCTTGATGATTCCAGCAGCTTTTTTCTGCGTGAAATTCAGGATGTTGAGGGCTTGATCCACTTTCTTGCCGCGGATCAGGTCAGCGACCAGACGGCCTTTGTCGACCGACAGACGAACGCCCCGGAGGGTTGCACGTGTTTCCATGGTCTTTCCTTACTTTCTCACAACTTTTTTATCAGCCGGATGACCCTTGAAAGTCCGGGTGAGTGCGAACTCGCCCAGCTTGTGGCCAACCATTTGATCGGTGATGTAGACAGGCACGTGCTGCTTGCCGTTGTGCACGGCGATGGTCAGGCCGATGAACTCGGGCAGGATCATGGAGCGACGCGACCAGGTCTTGATCGGCTTTTTGTCCTTGTTGGTAACGGCCTTGTCGGCTTTTGCTACCAAATGATGGTCGACAAACGGACCTTTTTTGAGTGAACGTGTCATGGGTTAGCCTTACTTCTTGCGACGCGAAACAATCATCACTTGCGTGCGCTTGTTGTTGCGGGTGCGGTAGCCCTTGGTCAGGTTACCCCATGGGTCGACAGGATGGCGGCCTTCGCCGGTCTTGCCTTCACCACCGCCGTGCGGGTGGTCAACCGGGTTCATCACCACACCGCGAACGGTCGGGCGAATACCCATCCAGCGCTTCACACCGGCCTTGCCGAGGCGGCGCAGGCTGTGTTCTTCGTTGGCGACTTCACCGATGGTGGCGCGGCACTCGATGTGGATCTTGCGAACTTCACCGGAGCGCATACGCACCTGGGCGTAGGTACCTTCGCGGGCCAGCAGCGTTGCCGAGGTGCCGGCGGAACGGGCGATTTGCGCGCCCTTGCCGATTTGCATCTCGATGCAATGGATGGTGGAACCCACGGGAATGTTGCGGATGGGCAGCGTGTTGCCGGCGCGAATCGGCGCTTCCGAACCGCTCACCAGCGTGGCGCCGACTTCAAGGCCGCGGGGGGCGATGATGTAGGTGCGCTCGCCGTCGGCGTAGCAGAGCAGGGCAATGTGGGCGGAACGGTTGGGGTCGTACTCGATGCGTTCGACCTTGGCCGGAATGCCGTCCTTGTTGCGCTTGAAGTCCACCACACGGTAGTGGTGCTTGTGACCGCCGCCCTTGTGGCGCGTCGTGATGTGCCCGTTGTTGTTACGGCCGGCCTTCTGGAATTGCGGTTCCAGCAGCGGCGCGTAAGGCTCACCCTTGTGCAGGTGGTCCCGGGAAATCTTCACCATCCCGCGCATGCCGGGGGAGGTGGGTTTCATTTTAATGACAGCCATTACGCAGTCTCCCCGCCGAGGTTGAGCTCTTGACCGGGCTTGAGCGTCACATAGGCCTTGCGAACGTTGTCGCGGCGGCCGATGGACTTGCCAAAGCGCTTGGTCTTGCCCTTGATGTTGAGAACGGCGACCGACTGGACGTCCACCTTGAACATCAACTGCACGGCGGCCTTGATTTCAAATTTGGTGGCATCCTGCAGCACCTTGAAGGTCACCGCATTGGTCTTGTCGGCGATCATGGTGGCCTTTTCGGACACGATGGGCGCGACCAGGACCTGCATCAGGCGGCCTTCGTCGAATTTCAGTTTTGGAGAAGATGGGTTACGGGCGCTCATGCGAACATCTCCTTGAGTTGGTCCATGGCGGCCTTGGTGACCAGAACCTTCTTGTAGTGGACCAGCGACACCGGATCGGCGTAGCGGGGCTCAACCACGAGGATGTTCACCAGGTTGCGGGAAGCCAGGTACAGGTTTTCATCAACTTCATCAGCGATGACCAGCACCGAGTTGAGGTTCATGGCCTTGAACTTGTCGGCCAGGACCTTGGTCTTGGGCGAGTCCACGGTCAGGGAGTCAACCACAGCCAGGCGGCCTTCACGGGCCAGCTGCGAGAGGATGGACGCCATGCCGGCGCGGTACATCTTCTTGTTGATCTTCTGCGTGAAGTTTTCGTCAGGCATGTTCGGGAAGATACGACCGCCGCCGCGCCACAGGGGCGAAGACGTCATACCGGCACGTGCGCGACCGGTGCCCTTTTGTTTAAAAGGCTTCTTGGTCGAGTGACGAACCTGCTCACGGTCCTTCTGGGCACGGGTGCCTTGGCGGGCGTTGGCCTGGAAGGCCACGACCACCTGGTGAACCAGGCTTTCGTTGTATTCGCGACCAAACACGGTATCAGGCACGTCCACTTTGGACGAAGCCAGACCTTGGTCATTCAGGAGTTCGACCTGCATCAGTTCGCTCCTTTAGCAGCGTTGGCGGGCTTGGCCTTGATCGCGGCGCGAACCGTGACAAAACCACCTTTGGAACCAGGCACAGCGCCGCGGATCATGAGCAGCTGACGGGCTTCGTCGATGCGCACGATGTTGAGGTTTTGCGTGGTCACGGTGACGTCGCCCAGATGGCCCGTCATGCGTTTGCCGGGGAACACGCGGCCGGGATCCTGCGCCATACCGATGGAGCCGGGAACGTTGTGCGAACGGCTGTTACCGTGCGACGCGCGCTGCGAGCTCATGTTGTGGCGCTTGATGGTGCCGGCGTAGCCTTTACCGATGGAGGTGCCTTGCACGTCCACCAGCTGGCCCACGGCAAACACGTCGGCTGCGGGCACAACGGTGCCGGCGGCGTATTTGCCTGCGACGTCTGGCGTCACGCGGAATTCTTTCAGGATTTCACCAGCTTCAACGCCTGCTTTCGCAAGGTGGCCGGCGGCCGGCTTGGTCACGCGCGATGCTTTGCGTGCGCCAAATGCCACTTGAAGGGCATCGTAGCCGTCATTTGCTTCGGTTTTAACCTGGGTCACGCGGTTGTTGGATACATCCACCACGGTGACAGGAACTGTGTCCCCATCATCCGTGAACAGACGCATCATGCCAACTTTGCGGCCCAGCAACCCGAGGGAGTTGCTCAGACTCATGATGTGTTCTTTCGTAACTTTCACCGCTGCGACTTCAATTGGCCGCAGACGTTTTGATGTGAAAGACAGTTAATAAAACCGCCCAATCCATACCGGCAACAAAGCCAATATGCAATGGACAGCCCAAGAGTATAGCCCAGGCTGCCAAAAATGGCAAACCTGGGCTAAAACCTGTCGATTTGGGGCCCGGCTTGTGGCCGAAACCCCGATTTTTCGCTTACTGCAGCTTGATTTCGACGTCCACGCCGGCCGGCAGGTCGAGCTTCATCAGGGCGTCCACGGTTTTGTCCGTGGGGTCCACGATGTCCATCAGACGCTGGTGGGTGCGGATTTCCAGCTGGTCGCGGCTCGTCTTGTTGACGTGGGGCGAACGCAGGATGTCGAAACGCTTCATGCGGGTTGGCAGGGGCACGGGGCCCTTGACAATCGCGCCGGTGCGCTTGGCGGTGTCAACGATTTCAGCTGCCGACTGGTCGATCAGCTTGTAATCAAACGCCTTCAGACGGATGCGGATTTTTTGCTTGGCGGCCATGGTAATTCCTTGGTTTTTTCAGAATTACGCGATGATCTTGGCCACGACGCCGGCGCCGACGGTCTTGCCGCCTTCACGGATGGCGAAGCGCAGGCCTTCTTCCATGGCGATCGGGTTGATCAGCTTGACGGTGATCGACACGTTGTCGCCTGGCATGACCATTTCCTTGCCTTCTGGCAACTCGATCGCACCGGTCACGTCCGTCGTGCGGAAGTAGAACTGGGGACGGTAGTTGTTGAAGAAAGGCGTGTGGCGGCCGCCCTCGTCCTTGCTCAGAACGTAGATCTCGCCGGTGAAGTGCGTGTGCGGCTTGATGGAGCCGGGCTTGCACAGCACCTGGCCGCGCTCGACGTCTTCGCGCTTGGTGCCGCGCAGCAGGATACCGACGTTGTCGCCGGCCTGGCCCTGGTCCAGCAGCTTGCGGAACATTTCCACGCCGGTGCAGGTGGTCTTTTGCGTGTCCTTGATACCGACGATTTCGATTTCCTCGCCGACCTTGATCACACCGCGCTCGACACGGCCGGTCACGACGGTGCCGCGGCCGGAGATCGAGAACACGTCTTCCACGGGCATCAGGAAGGCGCCGTCAACAGCGCGCTCTGGCAGGGGGATGTAGGTGTCCAGGGCTTCGGCGAGCTTGAAGATCGCGCCTTCGCCGAGTTCGCCCTTGTCGCCTTCCATGGCCAGCTTGGCCGAGCCGTGGATGATGGGGGTCTTGTCGCCGGGGAAGTCGTACTTGTCCAGCAGTTCGCGCACTTCCATTTCAACGAGCTCGAGCAGTTCGGCGTCGTCGACCATGTCGCACTTGTTCAGGAACACGATGATGTAAGGAACACCCACCTGGCGGGCCAGCAGGATGTGCTCACGGGTCTGGGGCATGGGGCCGTCAGCGGCCGAGCACACCAGGATAGCGCCGTCCATCTGGGCGGCGCCGGTGATCATGTTCTTCACATAGTCGGCGTGGCCTGGGCAGTCCACGTGGGCGTAGTGGCGATTGGCCGTTTCGTACTCGACGTGGGCGGTGTTGATCGTGATGCCGCGCGCTTTTTCTTCCGGTGCCGCGTCAATTTGGTCGTAGCCCTTGGCTTCGCCGCCGAACTTCGATGCCAGAACCGTCGTAATCGCCGCCGTCAGCGTCGTCTTGCCATGGTCCACGTGGCCAATCGTGCCTACGTTGACGTGCGGCTTGGTCCGCTCAAATTTGCCTTTTGCCATTTTTCTCTCCAGATAAAGAACATGCCCGTGTACGGTTTAACGTCTGCACTGTGTTGCTGGTTCGCTTCGCACGGGTACAAAGCGGCACACAATCGCAGACAAGGAAAAAAGCTGCCGGCCCCACGCGGGACCGGCAGCTGAACTTTCTTACTTGGCGCGGGCAGCCATGATGGCTTCCGACACGTTGCGCGGAGCTTCAGAGTAGTGCTTGAACTCCATGGAGTACGTTGCACGGCCCTGCGACATCGAACGCAGCGTGGTCGAATAACCGAACATTTCCGACAGGGGCACTTCGGCCTTGATGGCCTTACCGCCACCGACCATGTCTTCCATGCCCTGCACCATGCCGCGGCGTGAGGACAGGTCGCCCATCACGTTGCCGGCGTAGTCTTCAGGCGTTTCGACTTCCACAGCCATCATCGGCTCCAGAATCACCGGGCCGGCTTTCTTGCAGCCTTCCTTGAAGCCGAAGATGGCGGCCATCTTGAAGGCCAGTTCGTTCGAGTCCACGTCGTGGTACGAACCGAAGTGCAGCGTGACCTTGACGTCGACCACGGGGTAGCCGGCCAGCACGCCGGACGTGACAGCTTCGTTGATGCCCTTTTCCACGGCGGGGATGAATTCACGGGGAACCACACCGCCCTTGATGGCGTCGACGAACTCGATGCCCTTGCCGGCTTCGTTGGGTTCGATCTTGAGCACAACGTGGCCGTACTGACCCTTACCGCCGGACTGGCGCACAAACTTGCCTTCGGCTTCTTCCACCGTTTTACGGATGGTTTCGCGGTAGGCCACCTGGGGTTTGCCCACGTTGGCTTCCACGCCGAATTCGCGCTTCATGCGGTCGACAATGATTTCCAGGTGCAACTCGCCCATACCGGCGATGATGGTCTGGCCGGATTCTTCGTCGGTCTTGACGCGGAAAGAAGGATCTTCCTGCGCCAGACGCTGCAGGGCGATGCCCATTTTTTCCTGGTCGGCCTTGGTCTTGGGTTCCACGGCCTGTGCAATCACGGGCTCGGGGAAGACCATGCGCTCGAGCATGACGATGGCATCGGGATCGCACAGCGTTTCGCCGGTGGTCACGTCCTTGAGGCCCACGCAGGCGGCGATGTCGCCGGCGCGGATTTCGCTGACTTCTTCACGGTTGTTGGCGTGCATCTGCACGATACGGCCGATACGCTCTTTTTTGCCCTTGACCGGGTTGTAGACGCTGTCGCCCTTTTTCAGGACGCCGGAATACACGCGCACAAAGGTCAGCTGGCCCACGAACGGGTCGGTCATCAGCTTGAAGGCCAATGCGGAGAATTTTTCTTCGTCGTCGGCCTTGCGAAACACGGGCGCTTCGTCTTCGTCGGTGCCGCTCACGGGTGGAATGTCCACGGGCGAAGGCATGAACTCGATCACGGCGTCCAGCATGCGCTGCACACCCTTGTTCTTGAAGGCGGAGCCGCAGTACATCGGCTGGATTTCGCTGGCGATGGTGCGCGTGCGGATGCCCAGCTTGATTTCGTCTTCGGTCAGGTCGCCTTCTTCGAGGTACTTGTTCATGAACTCTTCAGACGCCTCGGCAGCAGCCTCGACCATCTTCTCGCGCCATTCCTTGGCGGTCGCCACCAGCTCAGCGGGAATCTCGCTGTAGGTGAATTTCATGCCCTGGGACGCTTCGTCCCAGATGATGGCCTTCATCTTGATCAGGTCAACCACGCCGGTGAAGTTTTCTTCGGCGCCGATGGGGATCACCATGGGCACGGGGCTGGCCTTCAGGCGCAGCTTCATCTGCTCAACGACCTTGAAGAAGTTCGCGCCGGTGCGGTCCATCTTGTTGACGAACGCAAGGCGGGGAACCTTGTACTTGTTGGCCTGGCGCCAGACGGTTTCGGACTGGGGCTGAACGCCGCCCACGGCGCAGTACACCATGCAGGCGCCGTCAAGCACGCGCATGGAACGCTCCACCTCGATGGTGAAGTCCACGTGGCCCGGGGTGTCGATGATGTTGATGCGGTGCTCGGGCAGGGACGTGTCCATGCCGCGCCAGAAGCAGGTGGTGGCGGCGGAGGTAATCGTGATGCCACGCTCCTGCTCCTGCTCCATCCAGTCCATGGTCGCTGCGCCGTCGTGCACTTCACCAATCTTGTGGTTCACGCCGGTGTAAAAAAGGATCCGCTCGGTGGTGGTGGTCTTGCCGGCGTCGATGTGCGCGGAGATACCAATGTTGCGGTAGTTTTGAATGGGGGTAGCGCGGGACATAAATTACTTTCAGTTCGGGGTTACGAACAAAGACTCGTTGAAAGACTGCCCGGCACCCGGACATCCTTCATTTCTTCTACGCGTCTGCCTGCAGGGAATCATGTTGTGCACGACACCCGGCTGGCAGAAACTGGGGCTGAACCGCCGGCGATCAAGGTGGCTCACACCTTCAAATCACCCGGCAACCCCTCAATTCAGCGCAGCAAATACTGCGCTCAACAATCAGAAGCGGAAGTGGCTGAACGCCTTGTTGGCTTCTGCCATGCGGTGAACTTCGTCACGCTTTTTCATGGCACCGCCGCGGCCTTCGGTCGCCTCCATCAGCTCATTGGCCAGGCGCAGCGACATGGACTTCTCGCCGCGCTTCTTGGCGGCTTCCTTGAGCCAGCGCATGGCCAGGGCCATACGGCGGACGGGACGCACTTCAACCGGCACCTGGTAGTTGGCGCCGCCGACGCGGCGGGACTTCACTTCAACCATGGGCTTGATGTTGCCGATGGCCATGTGGAAGGCCTCGAGCGGATCTTTGCCGGGGTTCTTTTTCTCGATAAAGTCGAGCGCGCCATAAATGATGCGCTCTGCGACGGCCTTCTTGCCGCCTTGCATGATCACGTTCATGAACTTGGCGAGATCAACATCGCCAAATTTCGGATCAGGAAGAATTTCACGTTTAGGGACTTCGCGACGACGTGGCATTTTTTCACCTCTTTGCTTCAGTTGGCATTGCCCAGACATCCTGTCTTTGCAACACCGCGAGAGTTATCAAAACCCTCACTTACTCGACCGGTGCAACCATTTGCACTTGGGTCACTTCGTTTCAAACACCTGCCAAGGCGAGTGAAACACCTGTTTTTTGAAGAACTATCACAGACTTTCGTGACAGCATCCTCTGGCGCGAGCTCTCAATGAAGAGACAACCCGAGCCGATTGGCTTATTTGGCCTTTGGCTTCTTCGCACCGTACTTGGAGCGCGACTGCTTGCGGTCTTTCACGCCTTGCAAGTCGAGCGAACCACGGACGATGTGGTAACGCACACCGGGCAAGTCCTTGACACGACCGCCGCGAACCAGCACCACACTGTGTTCCTGCAGGTTGTGGCCTTCGCCGCCGATGTAGGAGATGACCTCAAAACCGTTGGTCAGGCGCACCTTGGCGACCTTACGCAGAGCGGAATTGGGCTTTTTAGGCGTCGTGGTGTACACACGGGTGCACACACCGCGGCGCTGCGGGGAATTTTCCATCGCAGGGCTCTTGGACTTGATCTTTTCGACCTCGCGCCCCTGACGGACTAACTGATTAATGGTTGGCATTGAAAACGTCCCTAAACGTCTGAAAACTGATTTACCGTGTTGATACGGGCACAAATATTTCCCGCCGTGAAAGCGGAAAAGCCTTCTAGTATAAACCGGTTGGGGGAAACGCTCAAGCAAAAGGCGGAAAGCGCCAGACCATGCCTGCGCGCGCAAGGCAAGGCCAGCTGGCCTTTTCGGGGTTTTGACGCCCCACCGGGCTCAAATTATCAGGAATGTTAGTGCACACTCCCGATTTTCGACTTGGCTTATTTGATCCAAAGCCGGATGGCATCCCAGGCACGGCCCAGAATCCCGGCTTCTTCCACCGCTTCCAGGGCCACCAGCGGCACCTCGGCCACGGGCGCCGGGTTGTCACCCAGCATGACCTTGAGCGTGCCGACCGCTTGCCCTTTGGCAAAAGGAGCGACCAGCGGGTCCGGCCGGGCCACCTGGGTTTTGACCTTGGGCGCGCTGCCGGCGGCCACGGCCACCACGATGGCCTGGGGACGGCCCAGCTTCACGGTGGACGATTTGCCCTTCCAGACGGACGGCGTGACCACGGCCTGGCCGGCGTCAAACAGCTTGACGGCTTCATAGGCGGTGTAGCCCCAGTTGAGCAGCTTTTGCGATTCATTGGCGCGGGCGCTGTCGCTGGTCGTGCCCAGCACAATGGCCAGCAGGCGCCGTCCGCCCGGCGCGCCGGCCGTGCCCAGGTTGGGGAAGTCGCGCTTGGCCGTGGCGATCATGCAATAGCCGGCGGCGTCGGTATGGCCGGTTTTGAGGCCGTCCACCGTCGGGTCGCGAAACAGCAAAGTGTTGCGGTTGGTGTCGTTGGCGGCCGGCGTGCCGGGGTAGCGGTACTTCTTGATGGCCGAGTAGCCGATGTAGTCGGGAAAATCCGTCATCAGCCGCGTGGCCAGGATGCTCAGGTCGCGCGCCGTGGTGGTGTGGCCCACCTCGGTCAGGCCTTCGGGATTCCTGTAGGACGTCGATTTCATGCCCAGCGCCTTGGCCTGCTCGTTCATGAGCTGCACAAAATGCTCGGCCGTGCCGCCCACGCCCTCAGCCAGCGCCATGGTCGCGTCGTTACCCGACTGCACCACCATGCCCTTGATGAGGTCCTCGACGGGCACCTGCATTTTCGGGTCGATGAACATGCGCGAACCCGGCATCTTCCAGGCGCGCTCGCTGACGCCGAAGGTCTGCTTCAGGTCGATCTTCTTGGACTTGAGCGCGTCGAAGACCAGGTATTCGGTCATCAGCTTGGTCAGCGAGGCCGGCTCAACCGGGGAATCAATGTCCTTGGCGGCCAGGATCTGGTTGGCGGTGACGTCCAGCAGCAAATACGAACGCGCGGCGATTTCAGGCGCTTGCGGCACCTGGGCGTGCGCCTGGGGCAGCACCGCGGAGAAAGCCAGGAGGGCGGCGGCGAAGGCGCGCAGGCCGGGGACCGGGCGGGAAGCCTTGAAGGAAAGGTGCATGGGGTATCGCTGAAAAGTAGGAATTTAAAAAACAAAAAGCCTGGCGGCGCGGGTCAGGCTGGAGGCGAAGACAGGTGGCGGACCACAAGATTTTTCAACAGGGGCAATTGTCCATGAAAGAAATGGCCGCCCCCGGGCACAACCGTAACAGGCAGTGCCTGCGGGCGCGCCCAGTCCATCACGGCCGACAACAGCACGGTATCGTCCTGTTCGCCGTGTACCACCAGGGTTTTGAGGTGTGCGGCCGGGTCAATCGGCGCGGCCGGCGCGCGGCTCACGCTGGTGCCGACCAGCACCAGCTTCTCAATCGTGCGGCCAGCGCCCAGGCGCTGGAAGGCATGCGTGGTCACAAAGGCGCCGAAGGAGAAGCCGGCCAGCGCCAACGGCTGCCCGGCGCCCGCCGGCGCGGCGTGCTCCACCACCGCCAGCAGGTCCTCGAGCTCGCCCCGGCCTTCGTCGTGGCTGCCGGCGCTGCCGCCCACGCCGCGAAAGTTAAAGCGCACCGCCGTCCAGCCACAGTGCACAAAAGCCCGCGCCAGCGTCTGCACCACCTTGTTGTCCATGGTGCCGGCAAACAGCGGATGCGGGTGCGCAATGACTGCCACGCCGCGCGAATCGCCGGCGGGGAGGTCCAGCGCGATTTCCAGCGCGCCCGCCGGGCCCCGGATGATGGATTTTTGGGTTTGGGAGTTCACGAAAACCGCTTTCTTCAATCGGAAGGCCTAGCGCCCCAGGTGCGCGGGCGTGAGCAGGCGCTCGACCACCTTGCCGTTTTTGAGGTGTGATTCGACGATCTCGTCGATGTCGCTGGCGTCCACATAGGTGTACCAGACCGCTTCCGGGTACACCACGGCCACCGGGCCGCCGGCGCAGCGGTCCAGGCAACCGGCCTTGTTGACCCGCACCTTGCCGGGCCCGGCCAGCCCGGCGGCCTTGACCTGCGACTTGCAGCGGTCAAAGCCTTCCTGGGCGCGGTGGTTGGCGCAGCAGTCTTCACCGTTGGCGCGCTGGTTCAGGCAGAAGAAGATATGGCGTTCGTAATAGGAATTGTGTTCAGGCATGTGGTGACTTTAGAGGATGTGGTGGTCGATATGTTCCGCGGGCTCAGGCGGCTTCGACGACAAAAGCCGTCGCCTTCCTCACCAACGGGAGGACCAGCAGCAAGGTCGGGAAGGCAATGACCCAGGAAACGGCCCAGGCGCCCAGCCAGATGCGCAGGACGCCGGGCGCCAGGCCCACGCCTTTGAACGTGCTGATGAGCGAGACGATGCAGGTCATGAAAAGCGACAGCAGCAAGGGCGTGACCCAGCGCGCGCTGCGTGCGGGGAGCTTGGCGAAACCGAAAGGGGTGCGCGATGAAGATTTCGAAGAGTTCATACAGGTTTCCATAAGCCGTCCAGTCAAGGCGCCTTTCCCGCGGCCAGCAGGCCCGAGGGAAAACACACGCCCGGCATGGCCGGCGGTGGTTGGCGCGTTGATTGACGTAAACGCTTACGGCAACTCTTGAGGGAGATCGCCCGGCGATGGTAGCAGATGAAGGGATGCCGCGTGCGGCTAGGCCTTGGGTTCCCGGCCCGACAGCCGCACCAGCACATACAGAAGCGCCGCGTACGGCCAAAGCCAGCCCAGCCATTGGACCACCCCGTGAAAGCGGATGAAACGACCCTGCTCCCAGGTCTGCAGCGTCTGCGCGAAATAGGGGTCCGCCGGCGCCTGGTTGAGCAGCCCCAGGTGAATGGCCAACGCCAGCAGTGCCAGCGCGGCCGCCGCGCGGCGCGGCACGGCCAGCAGCAGCATGGCCAGCACGGCCGCCAGGCCTATACCCGCCTGCACCGGTATGTCCAGCCAGGCCCAGGCATGGTCGGGGCCGTAACTCAGGGCCGCGGAGAGGGCCGATGCCACGATGCCGGCCGCGATCACCGCCGCCGAGAAGGCCGCCCGCTGCCAGAGCGTGCGGATCACGCAATAGCCGAGCAGGCAGGGAACCAGCGCGCCCAGCGCCACGCAAACCAGTTCCGCGATGGGCACCAGGGGTTGCAGTTCCACATCGCGCACCGGCAGCCACTGCAAAAAAGGCGTGTCGGCCAGCGCATCGGCCAGGGCCGCCTCCAGCCGCTCGAACACCTGCCCCAGCCCCATGGGCACGGAGGCCGGAAACAGCAGCGCCATAGGCCAGAGCACCAGCAGCACCAGCGCGCCCCGCGCGTCATGGGCAAACCAGCGCGCGCGAAAGCGGCTCCAGCGGTCCACCACGCCGGTTTTTTCGAGCGCCCAGGCGAAGCAAGCCCCCAGCCAGGCGCCCAGCGTGTTCAGCAGCAGGTCGACGTTGGAGGGAATGCGCACCGGCAGATAGCTTTGCAGCGTCTCCATGGCCAGCGACAGCAGGCCGCTGGCCAGCACCGCCACCGTCACGGCCCAGGACACGCGCCGGCTGCGCAGGGCCGACAGCGCTAGCAAAAAGCCCAGCGGCGCGTACCCGAGCAGGTTGGCGCCCACGTCAAACCCGGTCCAGTACTGCGGCAGCGGCGCCGTCAGGAAGCGAAAGGGCGAGATGCCCTGGTCGCGCCAGTCCGTGAAGGGATAGAGGCTGGCGTAAACAATCAGGCAGATGGCGGCCAGCGCGAGGGGCCAGGCCGTGGTCTTGTGCACACCCCTGGAATTTGGCACACCCCCGCCGTCCTCACTGCGCTTCGCTTCGTGTAGTTCCTCCCCCCCTTGCAGGGGGCGACGCCTAGCGTCCGGCAAAGCCGGTCCGCTGGCGCCTGCTGGTTTGGGGGGGGCCTTCTTTTTCACTGCGATGCCCGCTTGTGATCCTAAAAAGGCTTGACCACGACCAGGATGACCGCGGCCAGCAGCAGCAGTACCGGCACTTCATTGAACCAGCGGAACCACTTGTGGCTGCGCGTGTTGCGGTTGGCGACGAACTTCGCGAGCAGGCGGCCGCAGGCATGGTGGTAGCCGATCACCAGCACCACTACGGCAAATTTGGCGTGCATCCAGCCGTTGCCGGGGCCGCGGCCTATGCCGTAACCCAGGTAGAGCCACAGGCCAAAAGCCAGCGCCGGCACGGCCAGGATGGTGGTGAAGCGCATCAGCTTGCGCGCCATCAGCACCAGCCGCTCGCGCTCGGCCACACTTTCCGGCGGCACCATCGCCAGGTTCACAAAAATGCGCGGCAGGTAAAACAGCCCGGCAAACCAGCTGGCGATAAAAACAATGTGGAGTGATTTGACCCAGAGCATGGAGCTAGTTTAGTCCGCCGCCTGCATGGCCCGTCCCGACTTGGGAGCGCGGACTCGCGCGTTCAGAAATTCGTTTGCCGGGATGAAGCGCAAGGCGCCCGGAGCGCAGGACACCGGAATGCACCCCAGTGCATGAGGATTCCGAGCACCGCGCAACGCCGCGATTCGCCCGGCAAACGGATTTATGAATGCGCGAGGGGCAAAAAAATGCCCGGAGGCATAAGCCACCGGGCTGGTAAGCCTTTTTGCTGTCACACGCAAAGGCCCCGCTCAGGGAGGAAAAGCGGGATGCAGCCACCAAATGGTAACCACACGTATCAATTCTAACCACGGCCGTCCGGCCTTGGCAATGCTTTTCTAAGTAACCTAAGAAACAATCATGTAAAGCTGTCCCAGCCGCCCCTGTGCGCGGGCAGCCCGCCAAATACCTCATGGCATTGCGAAAGCTTTGGCACAATTTGCGCATGACTTTCCACGCCTCCAACTTTGCCCCCTTTCCGGCAGGCCGCCCCCGGCGCCTGCGCCGTGATGCCTTCACCCGCAACCTGGTACGCGAGCACACACTTACCGCAAACGACCTGATTTACCCTGTGTTTGTGGTGGACGGCAGGCAGCAGCGCCAGCCGGTGGCCTCCATGCCCGGCGTTGAAAGGCTGAGCCTGGACCTGCTGCTGCCGGTGGCCGAGGAATGCGTGAAGCTGGGTATCCCGGTCATGGCCTTGTTCCCGGTGGTCGACACCTCGCTCAAGACCTATGACGGCAAGGAAGCCACCAACCCGGACGGCCTGATCCCGCGCGTGGTGCGCGAACTCAAGAAGAATTTCCCCGGCCTGGGCGTGATGACCGACGTCGCGCTGGACCCCTTCACCACGCACGGCCAGGACGGCCTGCCGGATGAAAACGGTTACATCCTGAATGAAGAGACGGTGGCCATGCTGGTCCGGCAGGCGATGTGCCAGGCCGAAGCCGGCGTGGACATGGTCGCGCCCAGCGACATGATGGACGGCCGCATAGGCGCCATTCGCCAGGCGCTGGAAGCCCAAAAGCTGATCCACACGCGCATCATGGCCTACAGCGCCAAGTACGCGAGCGCCTTTTACGGCCCCTTCCGCGATGCGGTGGGCTCGGCCGGCAACCTCGGCAAGGCCGACAAAAAGGTCTACCAGATGGACCCGGGCAACAGCGACGAAGCGCTGCGCGAGGTGGCCATGGACATCGCCGAGGGCGCCGACATGGTGATGGTCAAGCCCGGCATGCCTTACCTGGACGTGGTGCGCCGCGTGAAGGACGAGTTCAAGGTGCCCACCTTCGCCTACCAGGTCAGCGGCGAATACGCCATGATGAAGGCCGCCGCGCAGAACGGCTGGCTGGACCACGACGCGGTCATGATGGAAAGCCTGCTGGCCTTCAAGCGCGCCGGCGCCGACGGCGTGCTGACCTATTTCGCCATCGATGCCGCGCGCAAGCTGCGCCAGGCCTGAGCGGTGCGCGTTTTCACCATCACGGCCGGCAGCCAGGGCGTCGTCGAAACCGAGGCCCTGCCGACCCAGCTGCCGGCGCAGGGTTTTGTCTGGATTGCCTGCGCGCGCCGCGAGTTCGAGGTGCTGCAGGCCCAGATCCAGGCCAGCCTGCAGCTGCTGTGCGGCACCCAGCTGGTGGACCTGCATGTCTCCGACCTGCTGAACAACCAGCTGCCCTCGCACTATGACTACACCTCGCAGTACGACATCCTGGTGTTCCGCCGCCTGGCCGCCAGCCAGACCGAAACCGACCTCAGCCAGCCCGGCGAGCCGCTGCAGGCGCGCCTCAAACGCAGCGGGCCGCCGGTGCTCAAGCGCATAGACACCAGCCCGGTCGGCTTCGCCGTGTTCGACCAGTTGCTGCTGACGGTGCACCCCGCCGATTGCGCGGTGCGCGACGCCTACGCGTCCCGGCTGCTGAACGCGACCACCGCCGAGTCGCGCTCCAGCGGCGTCAAGCTGCCCGCCAGCCCCGCCGACATGATGCTGCGCATCGTCAACCAGATCGTGGACGGCTACCTGGAGTTGCGGCGTGAGCTCACGCGCCAGCTCGACCACTGGCAGTCCGAACTGCTCAGGCCCGGCACGCGCTTTACAAACTGGAGCTCGGTGCTCGACGCGCGGCTGGCCATGCACCAGCTGGACGAAATCTGCGAGGACCAGCGCTCGGCCGTGCAGGACTGGATCGACTCCGTGGAGACCTGGCCCGAAGGCGGCACGCCCGCCCTGGTGCGCGAACGCGAGCTGCTCAAGGTGCGCTCGCGCGACGTGCTGGAGCACATAGAGCGCGTGGTCCACCATGTGCGCCGCATGGAGCAAAGCGCCGAAACCGCGGTGCAGATGCATTTTTCGGCGCAAAGCAACCGCACCAACGACATCATGCGCACGCTCACGGCGCTGACCGCCATCTTCCTGCCGCTGAACCTGATCACCGGCTTCTTCGGCATGAATTTCGAGTTCATGCCTTTTCTCCACACCAGCGCCGGCTTCTGGTGGACCGCCGGTTTTATGGTCCTGATCGTCGCCGTGGTCGGGACGGTGTTCTGGCGCAAGCAATACATCGCCCGAACTCGCGGCTAGGCGCGCCGCAATCCCCAGTCCATTCACAGGAGACACCGCCATGCCTGTTGCCTTCACCCGCCTCCTCTTCGCCGGCTCTTTCTTGCCGCGGGCGTCCTGGCTGGCCCTGTTGGCAGTCTCGGCACTGCTGGCCGGCTGCGAGAGCCTGAGCCCGGCAGAATGCGCCACCGCCGACTGGCGCCAGCTGGGCGTGCAGGACGGCAGCCGCGGCCGCACCGACCGCGCCGCCGACTACTACGAGTCTTGCGCCAAGGCCGGCATTGCCGTGAACGTCGCCGTCTACCGCGCCGGCCGCAACCAAGGCCTGCAAAGCTACTGCCAGCCAGCCAACGCCCTCAACGAAGGCCTGGCCGGCAACAGCTACGAAGGCGTCTGCCCCGCGCCCATGGACCAGAACTTCCGCAACATCCACGGCATCGCCTGGCGCGAGCAGGACGCCCGCAAGACCCTGGCGCGGCTGCAGCGCGAGCAGGACCAGATGCAGGCGGAACTGCGCGACGCCAAAACCGCCGAAGACCGCAAGCGCACGCTGCGCGAGCAGCTCGCGCGCTCGGACCGGCGCATTGAAGAAGCCCGCTACGCGGTGCGCGATGCCAGCTACCAGCTGGACCGCCTGCGCAGCGACATGCGCCAGCGCGGCCAGTACTGACGAAAGCCTTCATGCCCGCCATGCAGGCCGGCTCCCGCTCTCGCGAAGCCGCGGAAGTGCGGGTGGGTTGCGCGGGCTGGAGCCTGCCGCGCGAAACCTGGCCCGAGTTTCCCGACGCCGGCAGCCACCTTGAGCGCTACGCCGCGCGCCTGAACGCCGCCGAAATCAATTCGTCGTTCTACCGTCCGCATCAGCCCGCCACCTATACGCGGTGGGCCGAAAGCGTGACGCCGGATTTCCGTTTCAGCGTCAAGCTGCCCAAAACCATCAGCCACGAAAAGCGCCTGCGCGATTGCGAAAGCCTGCTGGACGAATTCTTGCTGCAAGTCACAAGCCTCGGCGAAAAGCTCGGCTGCCTGCTGGTGCAATTGCCGCCCAGCCTGGCTTTTGACGCAGCCTCGGCCGGCGGCTTCCTGGCCGCGCTGCGACGTCGCCACACCGGCAAGGTCGCACTCGAGCCACGCCATGCGAGCTGGTTCACGGCGCCCGCCGACGACTTGCTGAAGGAATTCAAAGTCGGCCGCGTATTGGCCGACCCGGTGCTGCTTGACGCGGGCCGCGCGCCCGGCGGCGACCCGGCCACGGTGTATGTGCGCTTGCACGGCTCACCGCGCATGTATTACTCGGCCTATGCGCCGGAAGTACTTGATGCGCTGCTTGTCCGGCTCAAAAGCGCGGCGGCGTCTGACGCCGCGGTCTGGTGTGTCTTCGACAATACTGCCAGCGGCGCCGCGGTGCCCGACGCGCTGTATCTCGCACGGGGCCTGGCGCAGCGCTAATCCACCGCCGCGCCGCCTGCGAAAGGAGGACGCATGAAAAACCGCTTCAAGGGGAATACCCCGCCCAAGGTCTGCGCGGACGACCTCACCCGTGAAAACGTGCAGTCCATGCGGCGCGTGGAGGAGATGGCGCTGGCCAACCGCAGCCGCACCGACCGCATGGCGGCTTTTATCGCCGGCTTCTGCGGCTCCATGCCTTTTGTCTGGCTGCACGCAGCCGCCTTCGCGGGCTGGATAGCCCTCAACACCTGGCCGGGGCTCGCGCATTGGGACCCGTATCCCTTCACCTTCCTCACGCTGGTGGTATCGCTCGAGGCGATTTTTCTCGCGTCCTTCATCCTGATCAGCCAGAACTACGAGCTGCGCATCAGCGACAGGCGCAACCAGCTGGACCTGCAGATCAACCTGTTGACCGAGCAGGAAAACACCAAAATGATCCAGATGCTGGAGCGCATCGCCAAAAAAGTCGGCGCCGACAGCGGGAGCGACCCGGATATCCGCATCCTCAAGGAAAACACCAACCCGGAAAAACTGGTCGCCCAGATTGAGCAGGCGCAGCAGGAGGATTCGCCTGCCGCGAAGAAAAACTAGCGTTTCAGACCCAGGGCTGGGCGAGGCCTTCGGCCTCGAAGGCCTTGATCACTGCGGGGCGTGCCAGCACGCGCTTCAAATAGGCACCCAGGTGCGCACGGTCACGCGCGGGTTTGGACGCAAAGTTGCGCGTCCAGCGGCACAGCATCAGCGTGTAGATGTCCACCGCCGAATACTTCGCGCCCAGCAACCAGGGCTGCTCATGTATTTTTTCCAGCCGCGCGAGTTCCGCGTCCAACTGGTCCAGCATCAGGCCGACCTTGGCTTCGGCGTGCGATTTCAGTTCGGCCACGCCCGCGCTGTTGCCCGCATCCATCCAGCGGTCGGTGTAGAAATAAACAATCAACGTAGACTGCACGGTATTGGTCAGCCAGACCAGCCACTTGTAGAAATGCGCACGCTCCACGGTGCCCAGTGGGGGCGCCAGCCCGGCCTCGGGGTGCCTGTCGCACAGGTGCAGGCAGATTGCGGCGGTCTCGTAAAGCACCAGCTCGCCGTCGACCAGCGTCGGGATCAGGCCGTTGGGATTGAGCTTGCGGTAGGCCTCGGAACGATGCGCACCCGTGCTGGTGTCGACCAGGATTTTTTCAAAGGGAACGCCCAGTTCCTGCAGCAGGATATGGGGCGCCATGGCGGCGGTGCTGGGAGAAAAATGAAGTTGGTACATCAAGCTATTGTGCCGTGACGCCGAAGATGCCAGCCGCATTGCCCCAGGCAACTTTGCGCGCCACGTCGGGCGGCAGATCGCCCAGCCAGGCCCGGTAGCCCTTCATGAGTTCGTCGTAATACAGCCAGCGCTGGTTGACCCAGGTGTCGGAGCCGATCATGAAGCGGCCCGGGTGCTTGAGCAGCAGCGCGCGCCATTCGGGACACAGCTTTCCGGCGTCGCAGGTCAGGCCCGGCCGGTAAGACAGCTCGCCCATGAGCTGCGGGTATTTGCCCAGCAGTGCGTCGACCCTCTCCACGGGTGCGCCGCCTATGCCGGTGTGCGCCCAGACCAGCCGGGCATCGGGCGCATGGGCCATCAGCAGGTCTATGGCCGTGTCGTCCACATGGGCCAGCACCGCGAGCTTGTTCTTCGCGGCGAACTGCATGAGCTTGCGGGCCACCGGGCCGTTGGCATTGGCGCTGTCATACAGGTGGAACTCGCCTATGCCCTTGTACGGCCCGGCCTGGTCGCCGGCCACGCCGCGCGCGAACTCGGCCTGCACCATCTCATAGATGGACTCGTCGCGAAACCAGTTGTCGTAATCGGCGCGGTTGCGGTACAGGCGGATAAAGGGAACCACGGTGACACCGGCCTTGCGCGTCTCGACCATGGCGGCCAGCGACTTGGTGCCGTCGTTGGGCCGCGAGTTGGCGACGATGGCCTTGACGCCGTTGCGCTGCATGCGCGCCAGCACGTCGGCCGGCGAGTGCGGACCCGTGCTCCCGTTCCACGCCTCCTCGTTGTAATGCAGGTGCGTGTCAAACAGCGGCCCCGCATAGTCGGCCGCAAAGCCCGGCGCTGCGCATGCCGCCAGGACGAGGGCTGCCCACGCGCAGCGCATGCTCAAGCCAGCTTGGCGGCAAAGAAGGCCAGCGAACGCTCGCGCGCCAGCTTGGCCGCCGCTTCGTTGTAGGAGCCGCGCTGGTCGCAGTTAAAGCCATGGTTGGCCGGGTAGACGTGCACCTCGACCTCGGGGTGCGCCTTGGTGAAGGCCTCTATGCCCTCCATGGGGATCCAGTGGTCCTGGTCGCCGAAGTGGGCCATGACGGGGCATTTGGGCTGGCGCGCGATTTCTTCCTCGGCCGTGATGCCGCCGCCGTAATAGGGAATCGCCGCCGACAGGCCGTCCAGCAGGCAGGCCGCCCGCCAGGTCAGCAGCCCGCCCCAGCAAAAACCGATGATGCCGACCTTGCCGCCGCTGGCCTTGGCCGCATGGTCTATCGCCGCCTGCAGGTCCTGCAGCACGCCGGCGCCGGGCAAGGCGCTGACGGCGGTTTTGAGCTCGAAGCCGGCTTTCATGTCTTCCTCGCTGTAGCCCATCTCGACGCCGGGCTTGATGCGCTCAAAGGTCGCGGGCGCCACCGCGAGGTAACCCTGGGCGGCAAAACGGTCGGTGACGGCGCGTATGTGCGAGTTGACGCCGAATATCTCCTGCACCACCACGACGCCGCCGCGCGGCTTGCCTTCGGGTTGCGCGACATAGGCCGGCACGACAAAGCCGTCGGCGGCGGTAAGTTGGATAAATTGGCCCATGGGATGCTCCTTGAAGATTGCGTAAGTCGGGTTGGTGGATGAATCAGCAGCCGCTTCAGGCGCCCGCCATGAGTTTGCGCTCGACGAAGTCGAGCCGGTCCTGGCCCCAGAACAGTTCGCCGTCCACCACATAGCTGGGCGCGCCGAAGACGCCGGCGTCTATCGCCTGCTGGGTGTTGGCCTCATAGCGCTCCTGCACGGCCTGGCTGAAGGACTGCTCCAGCCGCTCTGCCGGCAGGCCGCATTCGGCGAGCAGCTCGGCCAGCACCTTTTCATCGGCGATGTGGCGCTCGCGCACCCATACGGCGCTGAAAATGGCGCCGCCGATTTTCATCGCGGCTTCGCTGCCGTCGTGCAGGTCCACGGCAATGATGAGGCGCGCCGCATCGTCGCCGGAAACCGGGAAGTACTTGGGCTTGAGGTTCAGCGGCGCATGCAGGTAGTCCGAATAGCGCTGCAGCTCCAGCAACCGGTAGGCCTGGCGCTGCGGCGCCCGCTGGGCCAGCGGCAAGCCGCCCGAGATCGGGAACACCTTGCCGCCCAGGTCTATGGGCAGCACCCGCACGGTGGCGCTCGCCGCCCGGGCGATCTGCGCAAAGCGCTCATGCCCCAGGTAGGTCCAGGGGCTTTGCGGCGTGAAATAGTAGTCCACGGTGGTGCTCAAGAGTGTCTCCGTCAGTGTCTGTGGATGGGTGGGCCGCGCCGCCGGCGGCCGGGCATTGCGCAAGATACGGCTTAGGGTACATTGATCCGCCCAATCCTTGTTTTTACCCGGGATTGCCATTTTCTGCAGGAGGTGCGGTTTGTCAAAAGTTGTTCTGATCACGGGTGGCTCGCGCGGCATAGGCGCGGCTTCGGCGCTGCTGGCGGCGCGCCAGGGCTGGGCGGTGGCCGTCAACTACGCCAGCAACTCCCTGGCCGCCGACGAGGTGGTGCGGCAGGTCCGCCAGGCCGGCGGCAACGCCATCACGGTGCAGGCCGACGTGGCCGATGAGGCGCAGGTGCTGGCCATGTTCGAGAAAGTGGACGCCAAGCTGGGCCGGCTGGACGGCCTGGTCAACAACGCCGGCGTGGTGGACCGCACCACCCGCGTCGACGCCATCACCCTGGCGCGGCTCAAGCGCATGTTCGAGATCAATGTGTTCGGCTCCTTCCTCTGCGCGCGCGAAGCCGTCAAGCGCATGAGCACGCGCTACGGCGGCGCGGGCGGCTCCATCGTCAATGTCTCCAGCGCGGCGGCGCGGCTGGGCGCGCCGGGCCAGTATGTGGACTACGCGTCGGCCAAGGGCGCCATCGACACCTTTACCGTCGGGCTGGCCAAGGAAGTCGCCACCGAGGGCATACGCGTGAACGCCGTGCGCCCCGGCATCATTGACACAGACATCCACGCCTCGGGCGGCCTGCCCGACCGCGCCCGCGACCTGGCGCCCCAGGTGCCCATGCAGCGCCCGGGTACCGCCGACGAGGTTGCCGCCTCGATTGTCTGGCTGCTCGGCGACAATGCGGGCTATACCACCGGCGCGTTGCTGGATGTGGCAGGAGGCAGGTAGTCGTGCCCCCACGTTCGCTCACTGCGTGTAGCTCTCTGCCCCCCGAGGGGGCGCTGCGCCTGCGGCCCGGCAAAGCCGGTTCCGCGGCCCCTGCTGGAATCCGCTGCGCAGTCCGCCACCCTACTTGCCACTTGAGTTGCCTTTAAGGAATAACGATGGACTTTAAACCGCTTGTGACCTTGCTGGCCATCGTCAACCCGCTGGCCATCGTGCCCTTCTTCATCCATTACACGCAGGACTTTTCCGACGAGCAGCGCCGCCGCACCGTGCTGGTCGCGTCCTTCACCGCCTTTGTCGTGATCGCCATCAGCGCATTGCTGGGCCTGCAGATCCTCGACTTCTTCAGCATCTCGCTGGCGAGCTTCCAGGTCGGCGGCGGCATGCTGCTGTTGATCAGCTCCATGAACATGCTGAACGCCCAGCCGGCCGAAGCCAAGCCGCAGACCAATGAAATGGAAGACGGCGCGGCCAAGGCCGCGCGCGGCGCCAGCATCGCCGTGGTGCCGCTGACCATTCCGTTGCTGACCGGGCCAGCCACCATGTCCACCGTCGTGATTTACGCCGAAAAGGCCAAGACCGCCCTACAGCTGTCCATGCTGGTCGGTTACGGCATCGTGATCGCCCTGGCCACCGCCATCTGCTTTTCACTGGCCGAGCCGATTGCCCGCGTTCTGGGCAAGACCGGCATCAACGTCATGACGCGGCTGATGGGCCTGATCCTGGCCGCGCTGGCGGTTGAAGTGATGGCCGATGGCCTGGGCAAGCTGTTCCCAATTCTCCGTTCCTGAACCCCGATGGCTGGTGCGCGCATCCTGCTGGTGGAAGACGACCCGGCGATTGCCCGCTCCATCATCTACACACTGGAGCGCGACGGCCTCACTGTGACCCACAGCCTGCTGCTGGGCGATGCGCGCGCCCAGATCAGCCGGCAGCCGCCCGATGCCGTGATCCTGGACGTCGGCCTGCCCGACGGCAGCGGCCTGGACTTGTGCCGCGAGCTGCGCGCCGCCGGCAGCCTGCCGGTGCTGATGCTCAGCGCCCAGGGCGAGGAAATCGACCGCGTACTGGGCCTGGAGCTGGGTGCCGACGATTACGTGAGCAAGCCCTTCAGCCCGCGCGAGTTGCTGGCGCGCGTGCGCAGCCTGCTGCGGCGCGCGCGCATGCCGGCCCCCGCGCCAGCACCGGCGGCCGGCCCTTTCGAGATCGACACCGCCGGCCAGCGCGTGAGCCTGCACGGCCGCCCGCTCAACCTGACACGCCGCGAGTTCGGCCTGCTGGCCGATTTGCTGCGCCACCGCGGCCGCATACGCTCGCGCGATGAACTGCTGGACGCCGTCTGGGGGGCCGGCACGGACAGCGCGGACCGCACCGTCGACACCCACATCAAGACCCTGCGCGCCAAGCTGCAGGAGGCCAGCCCTGGGCACGACTGCATCACGACGCACCGCGGCATGGGCTACAGCCTTGACATAGACCGCATCCAGGGCGACTGACGTGCGTTTAGGCATACGCCTGCTGTTCGGTTTTTTCCTGGTCACCGGGCTGGCGGCGTTTTTCACGCTGCGCGTTTTTGTGGCCGAAGTGAAGCCCAGCGTGCGCGAAGTCATGGAAGACATGATGGTGGACACCGCCAACATCCTGGCCGAACTGGCCGGCGACGACCTGGCGGCCGGGGCCATCGCCGATGGCCGCTTTGCCGGCCATGTGCGCAACTACGCCAGGCGCCCCATAGACGCGAAAATCTGGGGCCTGGCCAAGCAGTCACTGGATTTTCGCGTTTACGTCACCGACGCCGGCGGCAAGGTGGTGTTCGATTCGGAGAACGCGGCGACCGGGCAAGACTATTCGCGCTGGCGCGACGTCGCCTTGACCCTGCGCGGCGAATACGGCGCGCGCGCCACCCGCGAGGTGCAGCAGGACGACCGCAGCTCGGTGATGTACGTGGCCGCGCCGGTGCAGCGGGACGGAAAAATCATCGGCGTGCTGACCGTCGCCAAGCCCATGTCCACCATACAGGCCTTTATAGACCGGGCCGAGCGCAAGATCCTGCTAAGCGGCGCGCTGCTGCTGGTGTTGTCGCTGGCCATCGGCGTGGCGGTAACGCTGTGGGTGGTGTGGAGCATTCGCAAGCTGCGCCGCTATGCCAACGCCGTCGGCCAGGGCGAAAAACCCGCGGTTCCGCAAATACCGGGTGAGCTTGGCGAGCTGGCCATGGCAGTCGATGCCATGCGCCTGAAGCTCGAGGGCCACGAGTACATAGAAGATTACGTGCGCGCCCTGACGCACGAGCTCAAAAGCCCGCTCGCCGCCATCCGCGGCGCCGGCGAGCTGCTGCAGGACGAGCTCCCCGAAGACGCGCGCCGCGAGTTTTCGGGGCAGGTACTGGCCCAGTCCGGCCGCATGCAGGCGCTGGTGGACCGCATGCTCGAGCTGACGAAGCTGGAGCAGCGCCATGCAAAGGTAGAGCGCGAGCGCCTTCCTTGGGCCGGCGTCCTCAAACCCTTTGAGGTGGCGCCCGGCGGCCGGGCCCAGCATGCGGTCAAAGTCGTAATCAGCCCGGAACATGCCGACGTGCATGCGGAGCCCGGCCTGCTGGGCCTGGCGCTGAGCAACCTGGTGGAAAACGCGCGCTCGTTCGCGCCCCAGGGCTCGACCATCACGCTGGAGGCAGGGCCGGACCGCATCGCCGTGCAGGACAGCGGCCCCGGCGTGGCCGACTACGCCCTGCCCCGGCTGGGTGAACGCTTTTTCTCGACCGTGCGCCCCGACGGCCATACCAAAGGCTCGGGCCTGGGGCTGGCCATCGTGCGGCAGATCATGCTGCTGCATGGCGGCCGCATGGTGGTACGCAACACCCAGCCCGGCTTGCGGGTCGAGCTGCATTTCTAGGCGGGCCGCGCCCATCACCCGGCCGCCTTCACGGCTTCGGGCTGCTTGAAGCGCGCATACCAGTCAACACGGCGCGTCAGCATCATCACGGCGGCCAGCACCGCGAACAGCGCCACGGCACCCAGCAGCAGGGCCGTCTGCTCCATACGCAGCAGCACAAACAGCATGCCGTACAGCGTGGCAATGCCCAGGCCAAAAGGCAGGCCGCGCGACCAGTGGCCCAGCATGTGGCTGGCGTAATAAGTCAGCAGCAGCACGCAGGCGGCCGACGCAATCGCGTAAGCCGACTCGAAAGGCATGTGCTCCGAAAGGCTGACCAGCAAGAGGAAAAACATGCTCATCGCCGCGCCCACCAGCAGGTACTGAATCGGGTGCACGCGCAGCGACTTCATGAATTCAAACAGTCCCACGGCCAAAAAAGTCAGGCCTATGAACAGCAAGCCGTATTTGGTGGCCCGGTCGCTGAGCGCATACGTGTTGGAAGGGTCGACAAAGGTCACGCTGAAGGCCTCGACGCAGCTATTGTCGGCCGAGCCGTCGCCGTAAGACGGGCAAACGGCCTTGCGCTTGCCCGCATCCACTTGCGTCACCTCCTGCTGCGCGGTGCTGGCCAGCGAGCTGACGCGCCAGTTGGCCTCAAAGCCCTCCTCCGTGACCTTGCGCTCCACCGGCAGGAACTGCCCGCCAAAACTCGGGTGCGGCCAGTTGGAGCTGAGCTGCACGCGGGTATCGCCGCCCAGCGGCACGACTGAAATGCTCTCGGTGCCCGTCAGCTCGAGTTGCAGTTGCGCCTGCAGCGGCATGGCACCAATCAGGGCCATTGACAGTGGCGCATGCACGCCGCGCGGATAGCTGCCGTAAAAGGTGCCGGGCTTGAGCGCCAGCAACTGCTCGCCGATCTTGACGCTGGCATGGCGTATGCCGCGCGCGTCGGACACCGCCATCATGAGCAGCGGCTGGCCGCAGTTCATGCGCGAGCCGGCATGTTCGGCCACCGGCTTGAGAGATTCGGTGTCGGCCCATTCGGCCACGATGTCGGCTTTGAGGTTGAAAACCTGCGTTGCATGCAGGCCACGAGCCCGCGCCTCGAGCTTGCTGCCACCCTTGAGCGTTAATGAAGCCGGCGCAGCGATCAGCGTGAACTCGCGCCGCTCGCTGCGCACTTTCTTGTCGCCATCCTTGACGTCCCACTCCTCGGTGCAGGCCCGGTGGATCAGCGGGCCGGTCAGCGTCTGCGGACCGGCCAGGCTCTGGGCCACGCTTTGAATGGCAATATGGCGGTAGGTCTGGCGGTCCTGCACCACATCGCTGATCTTCATCAACGCGACGACCAGCAGCACGATCACCAGCGCGAGTGCGGCGACTTTCTGTTTCATGACTTCCTTTCGTTTTTGGACAACGAAGGGGAGTTTGCAAACCGCGTGTGAAGGCAGCATGAGCTGCACACGGCCTGTGTGAAGTGAAAGTGAGGTGCGGGGCGCTTCAGCGCGCCGGTGTTTCCGCGGCTGCGGCGGCTTGTTTTCTAAGTAGCCTGACCAACTGGTTGCTGGTATTGCGCAGGCGCTGCGCCATCATCTGGGTGATCTTGACCAGCAGCTTGGCGCCCACGCCGGGGTGGTCGCGGATCAACAGGGCGATTTCACGGCGGCCCCAGACGCCGGCCTCCACCGCCTCGATGGCGGTGCAGGTGGCATAGCGCGGCTCGCTGTCGAGCATGGACATGTCGCCCACCGCCGCGCCGCTACGCACCACCGCCACGCGCGACACGGCCGCTTCGGTGCCGGCATCGGCGTCGGCATCAGCGTCGGCCGGCAACTCCAGGCGCTTGGTGACGTCCACCGTGCCTTTAAGGATCAGCATCATCCAGTCGCCGGCTTCGCCTTCGCGGATCATCACCTGGCCCGGCTCGGCCCGCACCAGCAGCATGGAGGCACCCAGGATGTCGGCCTCGGCCGGCGTGAAGTCCTGCAGCAATTGCGAGGTCTGCAGCAGGTCCGGGCCGTAGGCGCTCAGGCGTTCGCAGCAGCCGAAGACCTGCAGCCCGGCGGCGTCCAGCTGTTCTTGCAGCGTTTTCATGGCGCAGCACGCCTCAGCGCGCGGGGGTTTGCTGCAGCCATTGGTCGATCTCGGCGATGGCCGCGTCGGTGGCGGCCGTCAGGGCCTGGACGCCGCCGGGCGCGTCGCTGCTGGGCGCCGGACGCTGCACGATGACATTGCGCTGGCCGACCAGTTTTTCGCCCGCGGGCGTGATTTCCAGCAACGTGGCGCGCAGGCGGATCAGGCCGACGCTGTCCGTGGGCGAGCTGAACAGGTGGCTGAATTCTTCAAGGTCCAGGCGTAGCAGCAGCGGCAGCACCGCATTCTGGCTGCGGTTCAACGCCACGCTGGTCCCGGCGTTGAACACGGCGCGGCGCTGGCCCAGTTGCTCGCGCACACGCTGGCGCACCAGCTGCGCGGGCGGCATGCTCCAGCGCGCCTGCGAATAGGGGCGCAGCTGCTGCGTGTCGGCATAGCCGAGGCGGTACAGCACCGCCATGTTGTCCAGCGCGCCGCCTGGAGTGGAGACATCGTCCAGGGCCAGCGGCGGCAGCGGCGCCTGGCGCGTGGTGGGCAGGGTGGCGGTCGGGCCCGGGCCGAAGTCATACATGGTGGCGCGCGTGGGTTTGTCGGGCAGGCCCGAACAGCCGGCCAGCGCCAGGGCGGCCAGCAGCGCGCACAGCAAGCCGCCGGCCCGCGAAGGGGGTTTGGAAAAAGTGGACGTCATTTTTTCACTCCAGAGGCGGAAAAACCGGGTTCGCCGGGGCCGGGCACGGGTGGGCCGTTGCCGAAGATCAGCGACTGCGGGTTGTCGTCGACGGCGCTCACGGTGCGGCGCATCTGGCGCATGGCGCGCGCGGTTTCGTCGGCGACCTCGCCGAGCTTGGGCAGCGTTGCGGCGCTGAAGGTCTCCACGCCCGCGGCCAGCGCGGTGCCGCCTTCGGAAAGCTTGTCCAGCGGCCCGCCCTTTTCATTGAGGCGGGTGGCGGTCGTGCTGATGTCATCGGCGGCCGTCTTGACGGACTTCAGCGTGGCCGTGGTGTCGCGCGACAGGGCCGGCAGGGATGCCACCGTGGGCTCCAGCCCTTTGGCGACCCGGTCCATGCTGCCGGCGGCGTTGCCGAGCTGCTTGACGGCCGCGGTCATGGCCTGCTGGTTTTCGTCGGACAGCAGCTTGTTGAGCCGCGTGCTGGCCTCCTCGACCTGGTTGAAGATCACCTCGCTTTGTTTGAGCAGCTTGTCCAGGCCGCCGGGCTTGAGCGGAATGCGCGGTGGGTCGTCGTCGTTGACGGCCAGGCGCTCGGCGGACTTGCCGTCGTCGTCGAGCTGGATAAAACCCAGCCCGGTGACACCTTGCGAGGCGACAGTCGCGAACGTGGACTTGGTGACGGGCGCGCCGCGGTCTATGGAGACGCGGATCAGCACATTGCCCTTGACCTTCTCGTCAAAGCCTATGAGCTCGATTTTTCCCACCGGCACACCGCGAAAACGCACCGCCGCCTGCGGCTGCAGGCCGGAGACGGTCTCGCTGGTGCTCATGTCGTAGAGGTCGCGCTGGGTGTTGTCCCGCGTGAGCCAGACGGCCAGCAGGACCAGCAAGGCGGTGACCACCAGCACAAAAGCGCCGGCGGCCATGGCATGGGCTTTGTTTTCCATAGTGATGCCTTTCTAGACGGTAAAAGGGTATTCGCGCAACAACTCCATCGCGCGTTGTCCCCTTTCGCCGAGGAAAAATTCGTGGATAAAGGGGTGCGGGAAGGCCACCACTTCCTTGGGCACGTCGTTGACGATGACCTTCTGCTCGGCCAGCACCGCGATGCGGGTGCTGAGTTCAAACAGCGTGTCCAGGTCGTGCGTCACCATGACCACCGTGAGTTCCATGTCGCGGTGCAGCGAGCGCAGCAGCGAGACAAAGCTGTCGGAGCTTTCCGGGTCCAGCCCGGCCGTGGGTTCGTCAAGCAGCAGCAGCGGCGGGTCCATGATGAGGGCGCGCGCCAGGGCCACGCGCTTGATCATGCCGCCCGAGAGGTCGCTGGGCATCTTGTCGGCCGCATCGGGCCCCAGGCCCACCATCTGCAGCTTGACCATGGCCGCCTCGTAGACCAGCGCGCGCGGCAGGGTCTTGAGTTCACGCAGCGGAAAGGCAATGTTCTCCAGCACGGTGAAGGCCGAGAACAGCGCGCCCTGCTGGAACAGCATGCCGACACGGCTGGCCGCGCCCTGCTTGCCGAGCTCGGCCGCCGGCTTGCCCAGCACCGTGATCTCGCCCTGGGTCGGTTTCTCCAGCCCCAGCATCTGGCGCAGCAGCACGGTCTTGCCGGTGCCCGAGCCTCCCACCAGGGACAGCACCTCGCCGCGCTCCACCGTCAGGTCCAGGTCTTTGTGCACCACGGCTTTTTTATCGCCGTTAGGGAACACGGTCCAGAGTTTTTTAATGTCGACGATGGGGTCGCTCATATGCCGACACTCTTGAACAGAACGGCGAACAGCGCGTCGACGAGGATGACCACGGTGATCGACGTCACCACCGAGGCCGTGGTCCCCTGCCCCAGGCTTTCGGTGTTGGGTTTGACGCGCAGGCCGTAGTGGCAGCCGACCAGCGCGATCAGCACGCCGAAGACCACCGACTTGCCCGTGGCCAGCGTGAGGTTGGCCACGTCCACCGCGGCCGGCAGCGAGTTGATGAAGTAGGACGGCGTGACGTCCATGGAGATGTCGGCGGCCAGCATGCCGCCCAGCAAGGCGGCGATGGTGGTCCAGACGCTGATCAGCGGCATCACCACGGCCAGCGCCAGCGCGCGCGGCATGACAAGGCGAAAGCCGCGTGCGATGCCCATGACGCGCATGGCGTCGAGCTCCTCGGTGACGCGCATCACGCCGATCTGCGCCGTGATGGCCGAGCCGCTGCGCCCGGCAATCAGGATGGCGGCCAGCACCGGCCCGAGTTCGCGGATCAGCGAGATGCCCAGGATGTTGACGATAAACGCGTCGGCGCCGAACTGGCGCAGCTGCTGCGAGATCAGGTAGGCCAGCACCACGCCGATCAGAAACCCGACCAGCGCGGTAATGGGCAGCGCGGTGGCGCCTATGTGAAACAGATGGCCCGACAGGTCGCGCCAGGGGCCGTCCTGCGGGCGCCGCACCAGGTGGATGATGTCCAGCAGCAGCTGCCCGATCAGGCGCACCAGGCCCTTGAGGTGGTCCAGCAGCCGCAGCACCCGTGTACCCAGCAGGATAAAGGGCTGGCTCCAGTCGGGCTTGCGGGGTTTGGGCGGGTCGGCGCTGAATTTGGCGACGGTTTCCAGCACCGCGCGCTGGCTGGGCTCAACCTGCAGCTGCGCCGGCCAGCTGCGGCCCCAGTGGTTCCACAGCACCTGCGCGCCCAGGTGGTCGAGTTTGCCGACCTGTTCCAGACTCCAGCCTGCAGGGGAAGCCCCGCCGTCTTTCAGGCCCTGGAGCTGCGCGGTCAGCGCATCCCAGACGCTCTCACCGGTAAGGCCGGCGGCTGTCCACGCACCTTGCACGACAAACAGCCGGCCTTGCGGCGTGTCCTGCAGTGCGATGCGGGGCGTGGAGTCTTCCATAAACATTAGTCAGGCCAGGCGCAAGCCGGCAGTTTGCAATGTACGAAACACAAAGTTGCATGGTAACTGCTGAAAACACACTTGCCGCACGCACGCCCCTGCTGTCGCCTTGGTCCTACATCGTGACTGGAAGACGGCCAGAGCCCACGCGCCATGGCCCCAGCGGGTAATCCCCGCCGTGCGGCCATCCGGGTTTTGCCACAATCGGCCAGGGTGCGGTGGTCAGCCCCGCGTTAGGCTGGGCTGGCAGCATGGGCCCTGCAGTGCGCTCCGGCCGCCGCCAGCCCGGTTTTCCCGGTTACATCTTCTAAAAACGACGAGACAAAGGCATCCATGCAAGACGAGAGCCAGGTTTTTGACTACATCATCATCGGTGCCGGAACCGCGGGCTGCCTGCTGGCCAACCGCCTGAGCGCCGATGCGTCCAAGCGCGTGCTGCTGATCGAAGCGGGCCGCAAGGACGACTACCACTGGATCCACATTCCGGTGGGCTATCTCTACTGCATAGGCAACCCGCGCACCGACTGGCTTTACAACACCGAGCCCGACGCCGGGCTCAACGGCCGGGCGCTACGCTACCCGCGCGGCAAGACCCTGGGCGGCTGCTCCAGCATCAACGGCATGATCTATATGCGCGGCCAGGCGCGCGACTACGACCAGTGGGCCCAGCTGACCGGCGACATGGCCTGGCGCTGGGAAAATTCCCTGCCGCACTTCAAGCTGCACGAGGACCACCACAAGGGCGCCGACGCGATGCACGGCGCGCGCGGCACGGCACCCGAGCTGATGCAGGACAAGAGCCAGCCCTACCAGAAGGTGCTGCGCCATCGCAACGCCGGCGGCGAATGGCGCGTTGAAAAGCAGCGCCTGCGCTGGGACATCCTGGACGCTTTTGCCGAAGCCGCGCAGCAAGCCGGCATCCCGGCCAGCGGCGACTTCAACCGCGGCGACAACGAGGGCGTGGGCTACTTCGAGGTCAACCAGAAAAACGGCTGGCGCTGGAACACCGCCAAGGCTTTTTTGCGGCCCGCCTGCTACGCGCGCCCCAATTTTGAGTTGTGGAACAACGCCCAGGTGTGCAAGCTGGTGATAGAAGCGCAGCCCGACGGCGGCCAGCGCTGCACCGGCGTGGAGGTATGGGCCGGCAGCGAGCGCGTCACGGCGCGCGCCACGCGCGACTCCGGCCCCATGGGCGAAGTCATCCTGTGCGCGGGCAGCATAGGCTCGCCGCAGATCCTGCAGCTCTCGGGCATAGGCCCGGCCGCCCTGCTGCAGCAGCACGGCATCCCCGTGCTGCAGGACCTGCCCGGCGTGGGCGCCAACCTGCAGGACCACCTGCAGATCCGCTCGGTCTACAAGGTGCAGGGCGACAAGCGCTGGGGCCTGTCGCTCAACACCATGGCCAATTCCTTCTGGGGCAAGGCCCGCATCGGGCTGGAGTACGCGCTGCGCCAGACCGGCCCCATGAGCATGGCACCCTCGCAGCTGGGCGCGTTCACGCGCAGCTCGCCCGACCAGCCCTATCCCAACATCGAGTACCACGTGCAGCCGCTGTCGCTGGACGCCTTCGGCGAGCCGCTGCACGGCTTCAATGCTTTTACCGCCAGCGTCTGCAACCTGAACCCGACCAGCCGCGGCACGGTGCACATCAAGAGCGGCCGCTTCGAGGATGCGCCGGCGATTGCGCCCAACTACCTGAGCACGGCCGAAGACCGCAAAGTGGCGGCCGATTCGCTGCGCGTGACGCGCAAGATCGTGAGCCAAAGCGCGCTGGCCAAATACCGGCCCGAAGAGTTCAAGCCGGGCGTGCAGTTCCAGACGGACGAGGAACTCACGCGGCTGGCCGGTGACATCGCCACCACCATCTTCCACCCGGTGGGCACGACCAAGATGGGACGTGACGACGACCCGACGGCGGTGGTGGATTCACACCTCAGGGTGCGCGGCATTCGCGGCCTGCGGGTGGTCGATGCCGGCGTGATGCCGCTGATCACCAGCGGCAACACCAACTCGCCCACGCTGATGATCGCGGAGAAGGCGGCGGCCTGGATCCAGGCCGGGATCTGAGCGGCCGCGAGCCGCGCGCTTCAGCGGTAGATCTTTTGCAGAAGGCGCATCAGCGTCTTCTTTTCCGCGGCGCTCAGGCGCTGGGTGGCCTCGGTTTCCAGGTCGACGGCCGTGCCCTCGGCATCGCGCATCAAGGCCTCGCCCGCGGCGGTGAGATAGAGCCCCACGGCGCGGCCGTCCTGCGGATGCGGCTTGCGGTGCACCAGCTTGCGTTTTTCCAGCGTGACGATTTTCCCGACGAGGTTGGGCGGCAGGATGCTGAGCGCGCCGCAAAGCTGGCGCGAGGTGATGCCGGGGTTGTGCGTGATCAGGGACAGGATCGAAAAATCCACATGCCGGAGGTCATAGACCGCCATGCGCTTGCTGAACAACTCAATGACCTTGAGGGAGGCGCGCGTGGCGTTATAGCCCACCAAGGTTTCGAGATAGGAGGTATCCACCTCCTCTACCGCGGGAGCGGGTTTGGACGACACTGGCATAGAGGATCAGGGCGCTTTCTTTATCGGGCAACGCTGCGGGCACAGGCAGGTGGCCAGGCTAGCCCCGATTATGCCAACGCGCCCGGCCGGCGCCCGGGCCGGCCGGGCGGAGGGACCTCAGGACTCGGCGGTGAAGCCGACTTTTTTGATCAGCGGACCCCAGCGCTCGAACTCGCGCTTCTGGCTGTAGGCCATGTCGTCCGCCGTGCCGCCGTAGGGAATCAGTCCCACCACCGTGAGCGAGTCGATGACGGATTTGTCCTGGATGGCGGCATTGATGGCGGCGTTGGCCGCGGCCACCGTGCTGGCGGGTGTTTTCGCGGGGGCGTAGAAACCGAACCACTCCTCCACCGTGAGGTCGGCAAAACCCTGCTCGGCGAAGGTCGGCACCTCAGGCACGAAGGGTGAGCGCTGCTTGCCCGAGGTGGCCAGGATGCGCAGTTTGCCGGCCTTGTGGTTGGGAATGAAGTCGCCGTGCGGCGTCACCATCGCCGCGAGCTGGCCGCCGACCACGTCGGTCACGCCGGGCACCGAACCACGGTAGGGCACATGCTTGAGCTCCACATGGTTGTTCAGGCCCAGCAGCGCGCCTATGAAGTGCGGGGTCGACCCTGCCGCGGGCGAGCCGTAGCTGGCGTCCTTGGGGTTGGCCTTGGCCCAGGCGAGAAAGTCCTGCACGGTCTTGACCGAGGCCGGCACCAGCGGCCCGACGGCCAGCCCATGGTGGATCATGGAGGCGGTGCCCACCGTGACGAAATCCGCGAACGGGTCGTAGGACAGTTTTTTGTAGATGTGAGGGTACAGCGACAGGCAGGAGAACGGCGACATCGCCAACACCGAGCCGTCCGCCGGCGCCGTCTTGAGCACCTCCAGCGCGATGCGGCCGCCGGCGCCGGTCTTGGTGTCCACGATACCGTTGTTTTTGGCATAGGCGGTGCCGCCGAGGCGGTCGCCCACGCGGCGCGCGCAGATGTCGCCCGCGCTGCCGGCCGGGAAGCCGTAAATGATCTTGACCTGCTCGAGCGCCCGCGCCAGGGCCGGGAAAGGCGCAAGGGCGGCCGCAGAAAGCGCCGCTGCGCCCTGCACAAAATGACGACGTGTTTGCATGAGATGTCTCCTTGTAGTTAAGTCCACGGGTCGAAAAAGCAAAATCCGCCAAGCGCCAGGGCCGCAGACGCCGGTCGCGTCAGTTGCGCCCGTTCAACTGCATTGGCGGCGGATATCCTGGGGTACGGGAATCGCTTTCATGCGCTCGGGTTTGTCGGGGTGGCGTATGCAGAAGGCGCGGGTTTCGCGGCCTTCGCAAATCATGTCCTCGCCGCGCCGGATCACATGCTTCTGGATAAACACCTTGTCCCGCCACTCTTCCACGCTGGTATGTATCTGCAGGGTCTCGCCATAGGTGGCGGGCAGGCTGAAGCGGGTGTTGATCTCCAGCAGGGGCGTACCTATGATGCCGGTGCTCTTGACCAGCTCTCGCCAGGGCGGCACGCCGCATGCGGCGAAAAAATTCAGCGACGCGGCATCCATCCAGCGCGAGAAGTTGGGGAAAAACACGATCCCCGCGGGATCGCAGTCGCCGAACGCGACCTTCACTTCATAAACCACGGTCTTTTCCATGCGGCTCACCTTGGCGCCATGCGCAGTGCACCGTCCAGGCGTATGACTTCGCCGTTCAGGTGGTCGTTGTGGACGATGTGCGCGGCCAGTTGCGCGAACTCCTGCGGCTTGCCCAGGCGCTGCGGAAACGGGATGCTGGCGGCCAGCGAAGCCTGGACTGCTTCGGGCAGCTGCGCCATCAGCGGCGTGGCGAACAGGCCGGGCGCCACCGTGCAGACGCGGATGCCGTGCTGCGCCAGGTCGCGCGCCATGGGCAGCGTCATGCCGGCCAGGCCGGCCTTGGAGGCGCTGTAGGCCTGCTGCCCGACCTGGCCGTCGAAGGCGGCCACCGAGGCGGTGAACATCATGACGCCGCGCTGGCCGTCCTCCAGCGGCGCCAGCTTGGCGCAGGCGGCCGCGAACAGCCGGCTCACGTTGTAGCTGCCGACCAGGTTGATGTTGACCACCCTGGCAAAGTCCTCCAGCGGTGCCGGTGTGCCGTCTTTGGCGACGATGCGTTTGGCCGACCCTATGCCGGCGATGTTCATCAGGATGCGGGCGGTGCCGTGCGCACCAGCCGCCTTGTCCAGCGCGGCCTGCACGCTGGCGCTGTCGGTGATGTCGCAGCCGCAGGCCAGCGCGGCGGCCGGGCCGTGGGCCGCGCAAATATCGGCGGCGACCTTTTCGGCGTTCGCCAGGTTGATGTCCAGCACGGCGACCTTGGCGCCCAGGCGCGCCAGTTCGCGGGCTGTGGCTTCGCCCAGTCCCGAGCCGCCGCCGGTGACCAGTGCCGCGAGTCCTTCGATATTCATGCCGCTCCTCCTTCCGGGTTCTCCAGCAGCAGGGCAATGCCCTGGCCGCCGCCAACACAGGCCGAGGCAATGCCGTAGCGCATGCCTGCGCGCTGGATCTCGCGCGCGACGGTGACCGTAAGGCGCACACCGGTCACCGCCAGCGGGTGGCCCATGGCGATCGCCCCGCCGTTGACGTTGAGCTTGCCGAGGTCCAGGTCCAGCTCGCGGGCGACCGCCAGCGTCTGCGCGCCCTGGGCTTCGTTGATTTCAAAACGGCCAATCTGCTCCAGCCTGAGGCCGCAGCGCTCGAGCAGCAGGCGGATCGCGGGAGCCGGGCCTATGCCCATGATCTCGGGCGGCACACCGACCACCGCGGCGGCCACCACACGCGCCAGCGGCTTACCGCCACGGGCTTTCACGTAGGCGCCGGAGGCCACGACGGCGGCCGCGGCCGCGTCCACCAGCGCCGCGCTGTTGCCGCCGGTCTGCACGCCGCCGGCATGCACCGCCCGGAGTTTGGCCAGGACCTCGACGGGGGACGGCCGTGCATGGGTGTCCTGCGCGACTTCCGCAAGCTTGCCCAGGCTGATGCCGCGCGTGGCGTAGCCGGGGAGTTCAAATTTCTCGCTGACCACCGGCACGATCTCACCGGCGTGAAAGCCGGCATCCCGGGCCGCCACGGCCTTGGCGAAGGAGCTGGAGGCGAATTCATCGACCGCTTCGCGCGTGATGCCGTATTTCTTCGCGAGGTTTTCCGCGGTCTGGATCATGTCGATGCCGGCGGCCGAGTCCTTGAGGGCCTCCCACATGAAGTCCTTGAAACCGACGGGTGCGCCCAGCTTGAAGCCGGTGCGGTGCTCAAAGGCCGCGATCGGGTTGCGCGTCATGCTCTCGGCGCCGACCACCAGCGCCACGTTGGCCGCACCGCTCTGGATCTGTTCGCCGGCCTGCCGGAACAGCTCGAAGCCGGTGCCGCAGATCCGCTGCACCATGATGGCGGGCACTTCCACCGGCACGCCGGCGTACAGGCCGATATGGCGCGGCAGCATGAATTGCTCGAAATCGCCCGGGGCCATGTTGCCGGCAATCACCGAGTCGACATCGCCGGGGCTGACGCCCGAGCGCTGCAGCACGGCGCGCGCGGCCTTGATGCCGAGGTCGGTGGGCGATACATGGCCCAGGGCGCCGCAATAGTCGACCATGGGCGTGCGCATGCCGTCCAGCATCCAGACGTCCTGGAAGGCGGAGAAAAATCCTTTGTGTTGCATGGTGTTGGGGTTCGTGGTGTTAGCGTGCGGCGGGTTTAAGAATGGGGTGCGCGGTGTCCTCGTGCAGGGCCGCCACAAGCACCGCCCGGTGCGTGAGCACGGCGCGTTGGTTGATGGAGCCCTTGTCGGTGACCTCGCCCTTGTCGAAAGAAGGCGGCTCGTGCATCAGGAGCAATCGGCCTATGCAGCTGGCACTGCCGGTGGCGCTCTGCGCGAGCGTGTCCAGCACAGCCTGGAAATGCGCGATCACCTGTTCGCATTCGAGAACCTCGCGCAGCGGCGCCTCGGGCGCAAGCCTCGAAAGCGCGCGCACCGCGGGCGTCGGAAACACCAGCGCGCCCACTTCCCTGAGGTTGATGCCCGTGAGGACCACGTCCTGCACATAAGGCGCGCCCGCCGCGATGACTTTTGCGCGCAGCGGTCCCACGCTGACAAAAGTGCCGGTGGCGAGCTTGAAGTCTTCGGCGATGCGCCCGTCGAACTTGAGGCCGAGGTGGATGTTGCCCTCGTCTATCCATTTGACGGCGTCGCCGGTGCAGAAAAAGCCTTCCTCGTCAAAAGCCTGCGCCGTTTCCAGCGGCGCCCGCCAGTAGCCGGGCGTGATGTTGGGGCCCTTGTAGCGGACCTCGGTCTTGCCGTCGATGTCGGCCAGCTTGAGCTCGATGCCGGGCGCGGGCACACCCAGATCGCCGGCCTTCACCTCGGGGCTGGTCACAAAGATGGCGAAGGGCCCGGACTCGGTCATGCCCAGGCCGGTGGCCATGACGATGCGCTCGCCCACTTCCTTTTCCTCGGATTCATACAGGCTGTCCCAGACCGGCTGGGCGAGCGAAGCCCCGGCATAAAAGAACATCTTCACGCGCGACAGCAGATTGCGCCTCAGCTCCGCGTCCGTTTTCATGGCGTTGGCGATGGCTTCAAAGCCGGTCGGCACATTGAAGTAGACCGTGGGGGCAATTTCGCGCAGGTTGCGCAAGGTCTCATGCATCAGCGCGGGTGTGGGTTTTCCGTCGTCGATGTAAAGCGTTCCGCCGTGGAACAGCACCATGCCGAAGTTGTGGTTGCCGCCGAAAGTGTGGTTCCACGGCAGCCAGTCGACCAGCACCGGCGGCTCCTCCTGCAGCACCGGCATGGACTGCGCCATCTGCTGCTGGTTGGCGCACCACATGCGCTGGGTGTTGATCACCGCCTTGGGCATCTTGGTCGAGCCGCTGGTGAACAGGAACTTCACGATGGTGTCCGGGCCTGTGGCCTGCATGGCGCGGTCCACCGCGGTTGTCGCGGGCGTCGCGGCCAGGTCCGCGAAGCGCGTGCTGGCGCGTCCCTCGATCTGCCCGTCGCCCAGCAGCACCTCGACCCCGGGCTCCAGCACGGCCTGGATGGCCTTGCCATACCGCTGCGCGTCGGCGGCAAACACCAGGCCCGGCGTCACGGTCTTGACCACATGGCGCAGCTTGTCGTAGTCCTGGCTGACCAGCGAGTACGGCGGTGAAACCGGCACAAAGGGCACGCCGGCCACCAGGCAGCCCAGGGCCAGCTGCGCGTGCTCCAGGCCGTTCTCGGACAGGATCACCACGGGCCGCTCGGCGCTGAGGCCGCGGTCCAGCAAGCCCTGGGCGATGCTGCGCGCCGCCGCCCAGGCCTGGGCGTAGCTCAGGTGCTGCCATTCGCCGGTCACGCCGCCGGCCAGCTTTTCGCGCCGTGCCATGAAGCTGCGCTCGGGCGCGGTCAGCGCCCAATGCCGCAGCCGGTCGGTGATGCGCTCGGGATAGTCTTTCAGGTCCTGGTCGGCACGCAGGTAGCGGACGCCGGGCTGGCCTTCGCGCAGCACGGCACGGGTCACGCCAAAGCGCAGCGGGCGGAATTTGGGGGCGCTCATGATGGTTTCTTGTCTCTTGTCTCTGCTGTTTTTGCTTTGCGTCTCTTGCTCACCGGGCCCTGGTGGCGCCCACCGGCGGGCTCAGGCTTTTTTCACCTTGGCGGCCCTGCCGCTCAGAAACTCCTTGACGCGGTCCTTGGCCTCGGGCGCGCTTTGCGCCACCGCCGCCATCAGGGCCTCGGTGAAGAATCCCTGGTCGGCCGGCTGCTCGGCGATGCGCGGCAAGGCATGCATCAGGGCGTAGTTGGTCAGCGGCGCGTTTTTCGCGACCTGGCCGGCGAGCTCCAGCGCCTTGTCGAAGGCCTGGCCCTGCGGCACCAGGTATTGCGCCAGGCCTATGCGTTCGCCTTCCTGGGCGTTGTAGACACGGCCGGTCAGCATCATGTCCGTCATGCGGGCCGTGCCTATCAGGCGCGGGATGCGCACCGCGCCGCCGCCGCCGACAAAAATGCCGCGCGAGCCTTCGGGCAGGGCGTAAAAAGCGCTTTCATCGGCGACCCGGATGTGGCAGGCGCTCGCCAGCTCCAGGCCGCCGCCGACCACCGCGCCGTGCAGCGCGGCGATCACGGGCACGGGCCCGTACTGCAGGCGGTCCAGCGCGGCGTGCCACATGCGCGAATGGTGCAGGCCCTGGCTGGCGTCGCGCTCCTGCAGCTCGCTGAGGTCCAGGCCGGCGCAGAAGTGGTCGCCCTCTCCATGGATCACGGCGGCCCTGGCGGCGGACGGCAGGTTTTCAAACAGGTCGCGCAGCGCCAGTACCAGGGCATCGCCCAGGGCATTGCGTTTGGCGGGGCGCGCCAGGCGAATCACGGCAATGTCGCCGCGCATTTCGAGAATCAGGTGTTTTTGGGTCATAGGAATCTTTTCAGTGAGGCCAATTATGATTATGAATCATAACTATTACAACGAGACCGGGCGGCTTTTTGGGCAGTGAAAACCCTAGGAGCCGAAAAAGGCGAGGTGGATCGCGGCGGCGCACAAAGAAGCGCGCGGGCGACTGCGGCGCCCGGCTGGCGCAGCCCGGTTCAGGCTGGCTTTATGACGGTTCGAATCAGCAAAGGCTCAGATATTGAGCCATTTGAGCAGCTCGCGCATGCGCGGCTCGGACGTGGTGTCGAACTGCTCCACCCCTATGCGCTTGAGCACGTCCTTGCCGGCGTCGCTGGCGGGCAAGGCCAGCAGCTCCTCCTGGATGGCCTTGAGCTGCTCGGGCTTGATGCGCTTGTGCGCCACCATCGGAAAGTAGGGCTGGGGCACGCTCTTGTGAATGATGCGGCCGCCGTCCTTTTCCCACTTTTTGGCGATGCCTGAATAGGAAGCCACGCCGCCCACGTCGGCGAACTTGTTGTCCAGGTAGAAGCCGACCGCAGCCTGCTCGCGCACGAACTGCACGTTTTCCTTGCCCACCAGGATGCCCTTGTCGCGCAGTTCCGCGGCGCAAAAACGCGACATGTAGGCGATCTGCTCGGGCAGGGCGATGCGCTTGCCCTTGACGTCATCGATGGTCTTCAGCTCGGAACCCTTGGGCGCGATGATGAAGCATTGCCCGTCGGGTTTGGTGCTGGCAATGTAGCTGTAGCCGTAGTCGCGCATGCCGCGCGCCGGGTAATCGCTGGGGCGGGCCATCACCAGGTCGAAGCGGCCGGTCTGCATGCCTTCTTCCAGCTGCTTGAATTCGCGCGCGAACACCACGCTGACCTTGGCTTTCATGGCTTTGCCGATCACCTCGGCCAGGCCCTGGTATTTGGCGATCACCTGGGCATGATCCAGGCCGCCCGAGGTGCCTTCGCTGATGCCCAGCACCAGCTGCTGGGCCGGGGCCTGCGCGTGTGCGGCGCCGGGCCCGAGCAGGCCGGCTGCCGATATGAATGCCAATGCCATCAAATCGCGCAACATAAGTTACTCCTTATACAGAGTCCGCATGCTAAAGGCGGCCCTTGGGACTGGCTAGCTGTGATTACCCTTAAAAGCGCGCCCCGGCAGACAGGCGGCAAGCGCTTGCGGCCGGTCGGCGATGACACAATGCGGCGCATGAAATACCTGCCCCCTTCCCTGGCCGCCACCCTGCTCCTGGCCCTGTCCGCCTGTGCTTCGGCGCCGCGAGCCAGCCAGGACCCGCTGTCGATTGCCCGCGCGCCGGTAGCGGCCGCCATCAACGACTACCAACGCTGCGCCGACCAGGCCCTGCTGCCGCTGAAAACCGATATGGCCCAGTCCGTCTTTGCGCTCGCCGATACCGCCCTGGCCGCCTGCGAGCCCGGCCTGGAGCAGGTGCGGCGCAGCATCCTGGCCGACAACGCGGGCCACCCCTATGTAGCCGCCTTCGCGGAAGAAGCCAGCGCCAACATCCGCATGCGTACCCGCAACATGCTGGCGCACAGCCTGAACCGCGCGCGGGAAACGCAGCCGGCGAACTAACGCAGGCTCTTCACATAACGCGGCGCGTTCGGGTCGCGGTGCTTGCGTTCGCGATGGCCCTCTTCGCCAAAGATCGCGCCGAAAGTCGATTCGATGAAACCCGATTCCGGGTAAACCTCTTCCTCGGTGTCTATGGAGCGCGCGCTCTGGCGGTCCGGCTGGGGCGGCGGGGCCGGCACGGGCGCGCTGCGCTCCTTCACGGCCTCCGACACCATCTGCACCAGCGGCAGGCGCGGCTTGGGATCCGGCACGGCCATGATCTCCTCCAGCCTGTCGGCCCAGACGGCCAGGTCGGGATGGCCGTCCTCCGCCGCCCTCTCGCGCGCAAAACGCGCGATCTCGGCCGCGTACTCGAGGTTGCCGGCCATCCACTCGGTGTCGGTTACCCGGCCGGTCTTGCGGCGCAGCAGCACGTGCAGGTGGGCGGCGATGGCGATTTTCTCGTTGGAAGGCATGGCGTGGTGTCCTTCAAAGGGTGAGATGCCGGCAACTCAGGTGCCCAGGCGTTCGGCGTGCTGGGTGATGTCCAGGCCGTCGCTTTCCGAGGCTTCGCTGACGCGCAGGCTGACCAGCAGCGAGGTGATCCACAAGGCCAGCGCCGTCATGAACAGGCTGTACAGCATGACGGCACCCGCGCCTATGGCCTGCGTGAGCACATCGCCTTGCGCGCCGGAAATGGCCTTGCTGGCGAACACGCCCGTGAGCAGCGAGCCCACGATGCCGCCCACCCCGTGCACGCCGAACACGTCCAGCGAGTCGTCGGCATCGAGCAGGCGCTTCAGGCCCGTGGCGCCCCAGTAGCATGCCAGCCCGGCGGCCACGCCGAACACCAGCGCCGCGCGCGGCGAGACAAAACCGGCGGCCGGCGTGATCGCGACCAGGCCGGCCACCAGGCCCGAGCACAGGCCCAGCAGCGAGGGCCGCCCGCGCACCGCCCACTCGGCGGCCATCCACGACAGAGCGCCGGCCGCGGCCGCGATGTGGGTGACCGCCATGGCCAGGCCGGCCCGGCCGTCGGAGGCCACGGCGGAGCCAGCGTTGAAGCCGAACCAGCCGACCCACAGCATGCCGGCGCCGGCCATGGTCAGGCCCAGGTTGAAGGGGGTGAAGGGCTCGCGGCCGTAGCCGCGGCGCGGGCCGAGCACATAGGCGCAGACCAGCCCGGCGATACCGGCATTGATGTGCACCACCGAGCCGCCGGCGAAATCCAGCGCGCCCATGCGGGCCAGCCAGCCGTTGGGCTCCCATACCCAGTGGGCGATGGGCGCATAGACGATGACCGTCCACAGCGACATGAAAATCAGCATCGCCGAAAAACGCATCCGCTCGACGAAAGAACCGACCACCAGCGCCGCCGTGATGATGGCAAACGTCAGCTGGAACATCGCATAGACCGATTCCGGGATGTTGGGCGCGACGTGGCTGACCGCGACCTTTTGCGCGTCCTTCACATAATCCAGCCCGGTGAACCAGAAGCGCTCGGTACCGCCCAGGTAATGGCCCCAGGCACCGCTGCCGGGCGTGAACGCGATGGAGTATCCCAAGGCGAACCACAGGAGACTGACGACGGCGCAGATGGCGACGACGCAGGCCATGACATTGAGCACGCTTTTCTTGCGCACCATGCCGCCGTAAAAAAGGGCGATGCCCGGGAGCGTCATGAGCAGCACCAGGGCGGTGGAGGTCATCATCCAGGCGGTGTCGGCGCCGTTGAGTGTCTCAGCCCCCACCAGGCCCGGCTGGGTCAGGGGCGCGGGAGGCGGCGGCGCGGATGCGGCCGCCGCGGGCGCCGGCGCCACGGGCGCGGGGCCGCCGGCGGCGGCGCGGGAATCACGGGAATCGCAGGAGTCGCGGCGGTCGCTGCGGCCTGGGCGGCGGCACTGGCCGCGGCCGCCGCGGAAGCGGAGGCCGGTGCGGCAGGCGCCTGCGCCATGGCCTGCTGGCAGGCTATGCCGACCCAGATCGTCAAGCCCCACGCCACAAAGCTCTTCAGGTACATACATGCCCGCCTTTCTTGCATCCAGCCAACAATCCGTAACATTTAAAGGCCGAAGGCATAACTCGTGCCAGTGCCTGGCTGCGGGGTTTTTAGGCAATTTTGAGTACAAATGCGTGCACAAGGTGCATGCGGGTGCCATGGTGTGGCACGCCGCGGCACGGACTGCGGGCATGCCGCGGGGTTTCGGGGGCGGGAAACCCCCAATGCACTATGCCAGTGCACGGGCTACATTGGATGACTTGCTGACGAGCCTCGCTGCTCGCAACGCGAGGAGCCGAGGAGACACGAGAGAGCCATTAGAAGTACACAAGCAACAGGGCATTCCAAAAGATGCCTTGTCGCAAAAAGCGCTGGTAACCCCAGCGCTTTTTTTATGCCTGTCGTTTTCGGCAGGCTTGCGGGTGCGGTACTCAGTCGGGGTTGATGCCGGCCGCGGCCATGGGCGGGGGCAGCTTGCTGAGCGCCTCCGCAATGGCCGCCGCCTTGGCCTTGGCGGCCGCTGCCGCGGCGGCGGTGGTCGGCCCGGGGGCGCCGCCGCCTGCCGACAGCAGGCCGGCCATCTCGGAGGCCTGGCGCGGTTTGCCGATGGGCGCGGCGGCCAGGCCTTTTTGCACCGCGATCATGTCTTCCTCGCTCGGGTACTGGCCCAGCAGCACGTAGTCAAACACCCGGCGCGCGATGGGCGCGGCCACGCCGGCGCCCCAGCCGGCGTTTTCCACAATCACGGCCAGCGCGATCTTGGGGTCCTCGGCCGGCGCGAAAGCCATGTACACCGCGTGGTCGCGCTGGTGCTCCTCCATCTTGGCGCTGTTGTACTTGTCCTTCTGGCCTATGGTCACGGCCTGGGCCGTGCCGGTCTTGCCACCCGAGAGATAACCCGCGCCGGCAAACACCCGCGCCGAGGTGCCCTCCTGCGTGACGCCCACCAGGGCCTTGCGCACGATGGCCACGTTCTCCGGCTTGTAGCCCAGGTCCTGCGGCGGGTCGGCCGGCAGCGGGTGCATCACGCGCGTGACCGGGTCCTGCGTGCCTATGACCAGGCGCGGCCTGTGCTTGATGCCGCCGTTGGCCAGCGCCGCCGTGGCCTGCGCCAGCTGCAGCATGGTGAAGGTGTTGTAGCCCTGGCCGATGCCCAGGGAAATCGTTTCGCCGGGATACCACTTCTGCTGCTCGGGCCGCTTGTAGGCCTTGCGCTTCCATTCCTGGCTGGGCAGCACGCCGCGCACCTCGCCGTTGATGTCGATGCCGGTGAGCTGGCCGAAGCCCAGCGGCTTCATGAAGTCGTGCATGGCGTCGACGCCCATCTCATTGGCCAGCGAGTAGTAATACACATTGCTGGACTTGACGATGGAGCGGTACATGTCGACCGCACCCAGCGCGATGTCGCCGTGGCTGCGGAACACGTGGCCGCCGAAGCTCCAGGAGGCGTTGTCATTGACGATGAAAGTCGGCGAGCGCTTGCCGGTCTGCAGCGCGGCCATGGCCATGAAAGGCTTGTAGGTCGAGCCCGGCGGGTAGGTGCCGCGCAGCGCGCGGTTGAGCAGCGGCTTGTCGATGGACTCATTGAGCGCCTGCCAGCTTTCGCTGTCGATGCCGTCGACAAAAAGATTGGGGTCGAAGGTCGGCTTGCTGACAAAGGCCAGCACGTCGCCGGTTTTAGGGTCCAGCGCCACCAGCGCGCCGCGCCGCTCGCCGAACATGTCTTCCACCAGCTTTTGCAGGCGGATGTCCAGCGACAGCATCACCGTGTTGCCGGGCGTGGCCGGGTTGCTGGCCAGCTTGCGCACCGCGCGCCCACCGGCCGAGGTCTCCACCTGCTCCACGCCGGTGGTGCCGTGCAGCTGCTGCTCGAAGCTTTGCTCGACGCCGAGCTTGCCGATGTAGTCGGTGCCGCGGTAGTTGCCCTCGTCGTCGCTGCCTTCGATGCTTTCCTTTTCGGCCTGGTTGATGCGGCCTATATAGCCCACCACGTGGCTGCCCAGCTCGCCGTAGGGGTAGCTGCGAAACAGCCGGGCCTTGATGTCGACGCCCGGAAAACGAAAGCGCTGCGCCGCGAAGCGCGCCACTTCCTCGTCGGTCAGGCGCGTGCGTATGGGCAGCGACTCGAAATTCTTGGACTCCTCGCGCAGGCGCTTGAAACGCCGCTTGTCGCGCAGCTGGATGTCGACCACCTTTTCCAGCGCGGCAATCGTTTCCTCGAGGTTCTCGACCTTGGACGGTGTGATCTCCAGCGTATAGGCCGAATAGTTGGTCGCCAGCACGATGCCGTTGCGGTCCAGGATCAGGCCCCGGTTCGGCACTATGGGCACGATGGCCGTGCGGTTGCTTTCGGCCTGCTCGTTCAGGTCGGCATGGCGGTACACCTGCAAATACACCAGCCGCGCCGCCAGCAGGGCAAACGCGCACAGCACCACAAAACTCGCCACCAGCACCCGCGCGCGAAAGCGCGACAGGTCGGCTTCAACGTTGCGCAATTCAGTCATGGTGGTGCGACTCTACTGCCGCCATAAAGTGCCCGCAAGGCGCGCCATTTCCCCCACGAAAGAAGAGGCGATGCGAAGCGAGCCGTTCAAGGCCAGCATGAGCCGCGGAACTGGCTTTGCCAGGCCGCAGGCGGGCGGCCCCCGAGGGGCTGGAGCCCGCGGCTCCAAGCCTGCCTGCGCAGGCTTGGACGGGCGACAGAGGCGAAGCGTCTCGCGAGCCGCGGCCTGCAAGGCCTCGGGAGCACACGAAGTGAGCGACCGTGGGGGCCATATCTACAGCGGCCGGTTTTGGTCAGGATCGGGCGCGCGCCGCTGCGGCACCAGCAGCAGCACGCTCACGACGGGCCATAGCAAAGCCTCGATCAGGGGCGCCAGCAGCATGATCCAGCCGGGGAAGATGCCGCCGCCTATCATGCGGATCACGAGTTCCACGCCATGCGCCACGGCAAACAGCGGCAACACCTGCAGGGCCTGCGAGGGTACGGTGAACCAGAGCAGGCGGCGATGGATCATGGTGGCGAAAAAGCTCAGCGCCGTGTACGACAGCGCGTGCTGGCCCAGCAGCGAGGACTGGTGCACGTCCATGCCCAGGCCGAACATGAAGGCCACGCCTATGCCCACGCGCAGCGGCTGGTGCACGTTCCAGAACACCAGCACCAGCGCGAGGAAGTCGGGCATCCAGGGCACGCGTCCCAGGGGCAGCATGTCCAGCAGCAGCGCCGCGATGAGGCTGCACCAGATGAAGACCGGGTTGGCGGGCAGCAGCAGCTGCTGGCCTGATCGCATGATCATTTGGCCGCCCCTTTCTCTTTCTTCCTGGGCGCGGCCTCGGCCGCGTCGGCCTCGGGCCGCGGCGGGATCAGGCCGGTGCCGGGCTTGACCACCATGACGTGCCGCGCCCCCGTCACCAGGGCCTGGGGCGTGCAGTAAATCTTGGCGAAGGCCGACTCGGCGCGCCGCTCGATGCGGCTGATCTTGGCCACCGGCAGCCCGGCCGGGTAGACGCCGTCCACACCGCTGGTGGTCAGCAGGTCGCCCTGCTGCACGTCCGAATTGCTGCCCATGAAGCGCAGCTCCAGCCCGCTGCCGGAAACCGCCGGGTCGCCATAGGCCACGCTGCGCGCGCCGGTGCGCACATTGAGCACGGGAATGGCCAGGTCGCGGTCCACCAGCAGGGTGACCTCGCTGACCAGCGGATGCACGCGCGTGACCTGGCCGAGCACGCCGGACTCATCCAGCACCGGAGAGCCCAGGTCCACGCCCTGCGCCATGCCCTTGTCGATGATCACCTTGCGGGTGTAGGGGTCGGCCGCGTCGTACAGCACCTCGGCGGCCATGACCGGCGTGCTGAGCTGCTCGCGCAGGCCCAGCAGCTTGCGCAGGCGGTTGTTTTCCTGGGTCAGTTGCTCGACCTGACCGGCGCGCATCGACTGCAGCGCCAGCTTGCGGCCGGCTTCCTCGCTGGCCAGTTTGGCCTGGCTCAGGGTGGTGAAATATTCGCCGCCGCCGCGGATGGCGCGCACCGGCTGCAGCGCCAGCCATTGCACCGGGTACAGCGCGGTGGCGAGCACGGCGCGCACCGGCTGGGTGATGCGAAAGCGGGTGTCGGCGACCATCAGGAACAGCGACAAGGCGCTGAAGAACATCAGCTTGGACAGCGCCGACGGCCCCTGCTTGAAAAAGGGCGGCGGGGATCTGTCAAGGGTTCCTAAGGGCATGGTTCGCTGTCAAGCTGGCCCCGCTTCATGCCGGCGCGCGGCACGAGATACGGCGTTGCGCTTATTCCGAGGTGAAGATGGAACCCAGGCGATCCATGCGCTCCAGGGCGATGCCGCAGCCGCGCACCACGCAGGTCAGCGGGTCTTCGGCCACCAGCACCGGCAGGCCGGTTTCCTCGGCCAGCAGGCGGTCCAGGTCGCGCAGCAAGGCGCCGCCGCCGGTCAGCATCATGCCGCGCTCGGCGATGTCGGCGCCCAGCTCGGGCGGGGTCTGCTCCAGCGCGTTCTTCACGGCGCTCACGATGTTGTTGAGCGGATCGGTCAGGGCTTCCAGGATTTCGTTGCTGGAAATCGTGAAGCTGCGCGGCACGCCTTCGGAGAGGTTGCGGCCCTTGACTTCCATTTCCTTGACTTCGGAACCGGGGAAAGCCGAGCCTATGCTCTTCTTGATGGCTTCGGCCGTAGGCTCGCCGATCAGCATGCCGTAGTTGCGGCGGATGTAATTGATGATGGCTTCGTCGAAGCGGTCGCCGCCGACACGCACGCTGCCCTTGTAGACCATGCCGCCCAGCGAGATCACGCCGACCTCGGTGGTGCCGCCGCCGATGTCGACGACCATGGAGCCGCTGGCTTCGGACACCGGCAGGCCCGCGCCTATCGCGGCGGCCATGGGCTCTTCAATCAGGTACACGTCGCTGGCGCCGGCGCCCAGGGCGCTTTCGCGGATCGCGCGGCGCTCGACCTGGGTCGAGCCACAGGGCACGCAGATGATGATGCGCGGGCTGGGCTTGAGCAGGCTGCGCGGGTGCACCATCTTGATGAACTGCTTGAGCATCTGCTCTGTCACGGTGAAGTCGGCGATCACGCCGTCTTTCATCGGACGGATCGCCTCGATGTTGCCGGGGACCTTGCCCAGCATGGCCTTGGCTTCGTGGCCGACGGCCTGGATGGTCTTCTTGCCTTGGGGGCCGCCTTCGTGGCGGATGGCGACGACGGAGGGCTCATCGAGCACAATACCGCGGTCGCGTACAAAAATCAGGGTGTTGGCAGTGCCGAGGTCAATGGCCAGGTCGGTGGAAAAATACCGACGAAATGCTTCAAACATATGCAAGAGTCCAGTTGGGGCATGGGCATACTTCGTTGCGCCATCGCCTTTTTATTGATTAAGCCATTATCGGGAAAGTCGGGCCAGAGGCGTTGGAAACCTTGCTTCAGGCATCTAAAAAGCGCCTAAAGAGTGCATCCGGCCCTGATTTCACACCAAAGGCGGGATAATACCGCATCCCCTGTAGATCAATGGGTCCATGAGGGCCGTTTTTTCAGCTTTACACCTCGTTTCAGGCCCTCGTTTCCGCGCTATTTTCACCTGCCTTTTCCCTCGAATTCCGCTGTATTTTCCTTCATACCTACCCATGGCATTGACACCCCAAGACATCGCCCGCGTCGCCAACCTGGCGCGGCTGGAATTGCGCCCTGACGAGACCGAGCGCACCCTGAGCCAGATCAACGGCTTTTTCGCCCTGGTGGAGCAGATGGAAGCCGTCAACACCGAAGGCGTGGAGCCGCTGGCCCACCCGGCGGCGGTGATCGGCGACGTCGCCCTGCGCCTGCGCGAGGACGTCGCCAGCGAACCCAACCAGCGCGAAGCCAGCCAGGTCAGCGCGCCCGCCGTGGAACGCGGCCTGTTTCTTGTGCCCAAGGTGATCGAATGAGCAGCGCCCTGAACAACACCGCGCTGCACGAGCTGGGGGTCGCGCAGCTGGCCGCCAAACTGGCCGCGCGCGAGGTCTCCAGCGTGGAAGCCACGCAGCATTTCCTGGCCCGCATCCAGCAGGAACAGCTGGGCGCCTTCCTGGCCACCAACGCCGACGTGTCCCTGGCGCAGGCCAAAGCCGCCGACGCGCGGCTGGCCGCCGGCGAGCGCACGCCGCTGCTGGGCGTGCCGCTGGCGCACAAGGACGTGTTCGTCACGCGCGACTTCCCCACCACGGCCGGCTCGAAAATCCTGGAAAACTACCGCAGCCCGTTTGACGCCACGGTGGTCAGCCGGCTCGGCGCGCAAGGCGCCGGCACGGTCACGCTGGGCAAGCTCAACTGCGACGAGTTCGCCATGGGCTCGGGCAACGACAACAGCGCCTACAAGCCCGTGAAAAACCCCTGGGACACCAGCCGCATTCCGGGTGGCTCCTCGGGCGGCTCGGCCGCCGCCGTGGCCGCGCGCCTGGTGCCGGCCGCCACCGGCACCGATACCGGCGGCTCGATACGCCAGCCGGCCTCGCTGACCGGCATCACCGGCATCAAGCCCACCTACGGCCGCTGCTCGCGCTACGGCATGGTGGCCTTCGCCTCCAGCCTGGACCAGGCCGGCCCGATGGCGCGCAGCGCGCTTGACTGCGCACTGCTTCTGTCGGCCATGGCCGGGCCTGACCCGGACCGCGACTCGACCTCGCTGGACCTGCCCGCCGCCGACTATGCGGTCGACCTGCTGGCCGCGCGCCCCGCTTCCGCCGGCGACAAGCCGCTCAAGGGCCTGCGCATAGGCCTGCCCACGCAGTTCTTCGGCGCCGGCTGCGCGCCCGACGTGCTGGCCACCGTGCGCGGCGCGCTGGCCGAGTATGAAAAACTGGGCGCCACGCTGGTGGACGTCAGCCTGCCGCTGACCGAACTGTCGATCCCGGTGTACTACGTCATCGCGCCGGCCGAGGCCAGCAGCAACCTGAGCCGCTTTGACGGCGTGCGTTACGGCCATCGCGCGGCGCAGTACGGCGACCTCAACGACATGTACAAAAAGTCGCGCAGCGAAGGCTTCGGTGACGAGGCCACGCGCCGCATCATGATAGGCACCTATGTGCTCTCGCACGGCTACTACGACGCCTATTACCTCAAGGCGCAAAAAATCCGCCGCCTGATCGCGCAGGACTTCCAGACCGCCTTCACGCAGTGCGACATCATTGCCGGCCCGGTGTCGCCCACCGTCGCCTGGAAGATCGGTGAAAAGTCCGACGACCCGGTGGCCAACTACCTGGCCGACATCTACACCCTGTCGTCCAGCCTGGCCGGCCTGCCCGGCATGAGCGTGCCGGCGGGCTTCGGCGCCGGCGGCATGCCGGTGGGCCTGCAGCTGATCGGCAACTACTTCAAGGAAGCGCAACTGCTGGGCGCGGCCCACCAGTTCCAGCTGGCAACCGACTGGCACACGCGCGCACCAGCAACATCGGCATGACTGACATGAGCAAAGACACGAAATCCCCGCTGGTGCAGGGCTACGAAGTCGTCATCGGCTTTGAGACCCACACGCAGCTCACCACTCAATCGAAAATCTTCAGCCGTGCCTCCACCGCCTTCGGCGCCGAGCCGAACACGCAGGCCAGCGCCGTGGACTTCGCGCTGCCCGGCGCGTTGCCGGTGATGAACAAGGGCGCGGTGCAGCGCGCCATCGAGTTCGGCCTGGCCGTCAACGCGCACATCGCCGAGCGCAGCGTATTCGCGCGCAAGAACTACTTTTACCCCGACCTGCCCAAGGGCTACCAGATCAGCCAGTTTGAAATTCCCGTGGTGCAAGGCGGTAGCGTCGAGTTTTTCCTGGACGGTGAAAAACGCTCGGTGCGCCTGGTGCGCGCCCACCTGGAGGAAGACGCGGGCAAGTCGCTGCACGAAGACTTCATCGGCATGAGCGGCATAGACCTGAACCGCGCGGGCACGCCGCTGCTGGAGATCGTGACCGAGCCGGACATGCGCTCCTCGGCCGAGGCCGTCGCCTATGCCAAGGAACTGCACAAGATCGTCACCTGGATAGGCATCTGCGACGGCAACATGCAGGAAGGCAGCTTCCGCTGCGACGCCAACGTGTCTGTGCGCAAGCCGGGCGAGCCGCTGGGCACGCGCCGTGAAATCAAGAACCTCAACAGCTTTCGCTTCATGCAGCAGGCCATCGACTACGAGGTGCGCTGGCAGATCGGGCAGATCGAAGACGGCCACGCCATCGAGCAGGCCACCGTGCTGTTCGACCCCGACACGGGCGAGACGCGCAGCATGCGCACCAAGGAAGACGCGGCCGACTACCGCTATTTCCCCGACCCCGACCTGCCGCCATTGGTGATCGGTCGCGACTGGGTGGAAAAAACACGCTCGGAAATGTCCGAGCTGCCGCGCGTGATGGCGGCGCGTTTCGTCAAGGACTACGGGCTGCCCGAATACGACGCCGGCCAGCTCACGCAGAGCAAGGCGACGGCCGCGTTTTTTGAGGCGGTGGCCGAGGCCAGCCAGCAAGCCAAGCTGGCCAGCAACTGGGTCATGGGGGAGCTCTCGCGGCGCCTGAACAGCGAAGAAAAACCGATCGAAGACTCCGCCGTCAGCGCCGCACAACTGGCGAGCCTGATCACCCGCATCGCCGACGGCACGATTTCCAACAATGCCGCCAAGCAGGTGTTCGACGCGCTGTGGACCGGCGAGGGTTCGGACGTCGACGCCATCATCGAGGCCCGGGGCCTCAAGCAGATGAGCGATACCGGCGAGCTCGAGAAGATCATCGACGAGGTGCTGGCCGCCAATGCCAGGAATGTGGAAGAGGTCAAAGCCGGCAACGCCAAGGCCATGAACGCCCTGGTCGGCCAGGCCATGAAAGCCACCAAGGGCAAGGCCAACCCGGCGCAGGTCAACGAGCTGCTGAAGAAAAAACTGGCTTAGGAGGCCGCGCCTGGGGACACCGGGCGGCCCGCGCCCGCCCCTTCAGTTTTTGGCGCTGGGGGCCGCCGGGCTTACAGGGCCTTCTCTCAAGGCCCACAGCTGCTTGAGCTTGACCAGCTCTTCGTCAAAGCGCTGGTTGACGCGCTTTTTCTCCTGTTCCTGGTCCTGGACGAACTTTCTCTGCACGGCCGAGCTGGCCTCGTTTTCTTCCACTTTGCGCTTGAGCCCGGGCGGCGCCTTGCCGGGGTCTTTGGCGTAGAACTCGAATTCGGCCTGGATGGCCTTGCGCTGCTCGGCCAGCTCCGCCGTCCGCTTGTTGGAGGCCTTGATGACCTCGTCGACCTGGGCCAGGGCGATGACGCGTTCCTGGTCATGCACCGCGCGGCTGGGATAACGCAGCAGCAGGGCGCGGTCGCGACGCTTGTCCTCGGCCTCGCGCGCGCGCGCCTCGGCGGCGGCCTTGTCCTTTTCTTCCTGCGCCGCGCGTTCCTGCGCGGTCAGCGAAGGCCCCACCTCGCGCTTCACCGTGCCCGAGCGGTTCAGTTCCTTCTGGGTGCGGTCCATGCACTCGGCGATCGGGCGGTCGGCCGTGATCTTGCGGCCTTTGCCGTCCACACAGGTGTAAATGTGCTGGGCCGCGGCCTGACTCGCCGTGAAGGCGGCCGACACCCAGATGACCATAAGCGCTGTTCGCAAGAGCAAATCGACTCCTTAATCCACGCCGTAGCGTTCCCGGTAGGCCAGCACGGCCTGGTAATGCGTCTTCAGAGACAGTGCATCGGGACCGTCGGACCCCGGCGTGTCGCCCTGTGCTGAGAGATATTGCAGCAAGTCCGTCAGGCGCGCAATCGCGCAAACCTGAAGGCCCAGGTGTTTCGTAACATATTGCACGGCACTATGGCTCACATCCACGCCGTTTTCCGTGGCCTTCTCCTGGCGGTCCAGCGCCAGCGCCACCGCGTGGGGAATGGCGCCAGCGGCCTGGATGATGGCGATCGATTCGCGCGCGGCCGTGCCGGCGGACATCACGTCGTCAATGATGAGCACACGGCCCTTGACCGGCGCGCCGACCAGCGTGCCGCCTTCGCCGTGGTCCTTGGCCTCCTTGCGGTTGTAGGCGAAGGGGTAGTTGCGCCCCAGCCGCGCGAGTTCGATGGCCACCGCCGCGGCCAGCGGGATGCCCTTGTAGGCCGGCCCGAAAATCATGTCAAAGGCCAGGCCCGTGCGCTTTTCTTCGGCCAGCAGGTGACGCGCATAGAATTGCGCCAGCCGTCCCAGCTTGGCCCCGTCGTCGAACAGGCCGGCGTTGAAAAAATACGGGCTCATGCGCCCGGCCTTGGTCTTGAATTGCCCGAAGCGCAGCACGCCCGCCTCCACGGCGAACTGCACGAATTCCTGTGCCAGCGCGCCGTCCGCGGGAGTTGCCCCGCCCCTGTTGTCCTGTTGTTGCCCTGCCGTGCTCATTGGAAGTTCCATGTTTAAATTGACCAGCCTCAACCTCAACGGTATCCGCTCCGCGGCCAGCAAAGGGCTGCTGGACTGGGTTGCGCAGTCTATGCCGGATTGTATTTGCGTGCAGGAGCTCAAGGCCCAGGCCGCCGACATGAGCGGCCGCTTTGAGGAAATCGCCGGCCTCAAGGGCTATTTTCATTTTGCCGAGAAAAAAGGCTATTCCGGCGTGGGCATCTACACCCGCCATGAGCCGAGCGACGTGATCGTGGGCTACGGCTCCACCGAATTCGACGCCGAAGGGCGCTATGTGGAGCTGCGCTTTGACAGGCCCGGGCGCAAGCTGAGCCCCAAACTCTCCATCATCAGCTGCTACTTCCCGAGCGGCTCCTCGGGCGAGGAGCGCCAGGCCGCCAAATTCCGCTTCCTGGCCGAGTTTTACCCCCGCCTGCTGGCCCTGAAGGAAACGCGCGACTTCGTGCTGTGCGGCGACATCAACATCGCGCACCAGGAAATCGACCTGAAGAACTTCAAGGGCAATAAAAAGAACAGCGGCTTCCTGCCCGAGGAACGCGCCTGGATGACTGAACTGCTGCGGGACGCCGAACTGGCCAACGAGGCAGCCGACGAGTTGACGCAGCGCACCGGCCCCTCCGTCAGGGGCGGCGGCGTGGTCGACGTCTACCGCAAGCTGCAGCCCACGGCGACCGACGCGGCCTATACCTGGTGGAGCAACCGCGGCCAAGCCTATGCGAAGAACGTGGGCTGGCGCCTGGACTACCACCTGGCCACGCCGGCCTTCGCGGCGCTGGCCCGCAGCGAGCACATCTACAAGGAACAGCGCTTTTCCGACCACGCGCCCATGAGTGTGGATTATGAATTCAAGCTCTGACAACCACCCCCGTTCAGGCTCACTTCGTGTAGCCTGCTCCCCCCTCGAGGGGGCGGCGCCTCAGGCCGGCGAAGCCGGACCCTCGGCCCCCGCTGGTGGATACCCCCGCTAGTTGCGCCCTGAATTCTTCAGGCCAGCATGAGCCGTGGAACCGGCTTTGCCGGGCCACAGGCGGGCGGCCCCCTCGGGGGGCAGCGACCCACACGAAGTGGGGGAGCGTGGGGGCCTAACTCTGTTCAGCCCAGATCCGCTGGATCTGCGTGGACAGCTCCATGGGGTCGAAGGGCTTGGGAATCACCTCCAGCGCGCCCAGGCCCTTGTACACAGCCACTTCGGCGGCCTGCACCTTGGCGGTCATGAAAATGACCGGTGTGCTGGCCGTGGCCGGCAGCTCGCGCAAGCCCTTGAGCGTGGTGGGGCCGTCCATGCCGGGCATCATGACGTCCAGCAGCAGCAGGTCGGCCCCGGCGCCGGGTGCGGCATCCAGCGCCTCCTGGCCGGAGGCGCAGGCGATCACGGTGAAGCCTCCCACCGCTTGCAGCGCCATCTGCGCCACCATGCGGATGTCGGGCTCGTCTTCAACATAGAGGATGCGGTTCAGTGGTTTGGTCATGATGGTTCAACTCAAGGCTTGGGGACGGGTTGGGCCCGGATCGCCGGGAATCTGGAGGACTCGCTGGATTGTATTGAGCAGTTCGGTGTTTGAGGTATGGGCCTTGACCAGGACCGCGTCGGCATACCGGCCGTCCGAGGGTTCCACGTCGCCGGCCGAGAACACGATCACCGGCGGGCGCGGATCCAGCGCGTCGATGTCCTCAAACAAGTCCCAGCCCGAATGGCTGCCCAGCGCCAGGTCCAGCAGCACTAGGTCAAAGGTGTGCTCGCGCAGCAGGGCGCGGGCCTCGTCCAGCGTGGCGGCGAATTCGAAGCTCGCGAATTCCTGGGCGATGGCGGCGGTGATGCGCTGGATGTCCAGGTCGTCTTCGACATGCAGGATGCGCGGCTTGCCCGAGTCCAGGCTGGCGACGGCGCGGCGCAGGCTGTGGATCAGCAGGTGCTCGTCGATGGGTTTTTTCAGCCAGTCCGAAACCGTGTGCGGCTTGCGGTTGAATTGCAGTTCGCCCTGCTCGGCCATGGCCGAAATGACCACGACGGGCAGGTTGCGCGTACTCTCGTCCTCGCGCAGCTGGCCGATGAAGGACACGCCGTTCTGGCCGGGCAGCTTGAGGTCCACCGTCACCGCGTCGTAGCTGTTGGAGGCCAGGCTGGCCAGCGCCTCCTCGGCGCTGTAGGTCATGTCCGAATCAAAGCCGGCCTTGCCCAGCATCATGCTGATGAGCCGGGCCACGTCGGGGTCGCCCTCGCAGATCAGGATGCGCGGGCGCGACGACACCGCGGGCGGCCGCAGGGGCTTGAGCAGCGGCACCGGGTTGGTCCATTCGGGCATCTCAAAAAAGAAGGTGGTGCCCACGCCCGCCTTGCTCGAAAAACCGATGGTGCCGCCCATTTTTTCGACCAGGGCGCGGGAAATATTCAGGCCCAGGCCGGTTCCGCCTTTCTGGCGGGTGTCGGAGGAGTCGGCCTGCGAGAACTTTTGGAAGATGCGGGAACTGAATTCCTCCGGAATGCCGGGGCCGGCGTCGACCACCTCCGCCCGCACTTTCTGTGCCGTGCGCGAAAGCCTGACCTCCACCACGCCGGCCTTGGGCGAAAACTTCACGGCGTTGGACAGCAGGTTGGTCAGCACCTGGGTCATGCGGTCGCTGTCGACGCGCACGTGCAAGGCCGCCTCGGGCGCCCGCATCACCAGACTCACGCCATGCTGGCTGGCAAAACCCTCGTTGGCGACCAGCGTCTGCTGCACCAGCTGCCGCAGGTCCACCACCTGCAAGTCCAGGCGCAGCTTGCCGGATTCGATTTTTTCGCTGTCCAGGATGTCGTTGATCAGCCGGATCAGGCGCTCGCAGTTGTTTTGCGCAATGGTCACCAGGCTCTTGACGGCATCGGGCAACTGGCCGGCCACGCCGCCCGAGATCAGGCCCAGCGAACCGCGTATCGAAGTGAGCGGCGTGCGCAGTTCGTGGCTGACGGTGGAAACAAACTCGGTCTTCATGCGGTCTATGCGCTTGAGCTCGGTGATGTCGGTGCCCAGCGAGAAAAAGCCGATCACCTTTTCCGCCGCCGAGCCTTCGCCGTAGCGCGGGAAATACTGCATCGCGTAGTGCCTGCGCTCGCCCTGTGGCGTGACCTGCGTGCGCTCGTAACGCACCGTATGCCCGGTCAGGACTTCATCCACCTTTTCCCGCACCGTTTCATACACCTGGGGGCCCAGCACGTCGGCCAGCGGCTTGCCGTCGATCTGCTCGTAGCTCAGGCCGAAGTTGTCCTCATAGGCCCGGTTATGAAAGCGAAAGCGCTGGTCGGTGTCCAGGTAGGCGATCAGGGCCGGCACCGTATCGGTGACCTGGCGCAGCTGCGACTCGCTGGCCCGCAGGGCCTTGGTAATGCGCTTGCTTTCGGTGATGTCGTGCATCAGGGCGGTGAACACGCGCCGCCCGCCCACCTGCACGTCGCTGAAGGACACGCTGACCGGGAATTCGGTGCCGTCCTTGCGCAAGGCCAGCACTTCACGCCCGGAGATCCGGAAGGCCCCGGGCCGTGCATGCATCATCGCGGTGAATTCCTTGTACTGGCCGCGCAGGCGCTCGGGCACCAGTTCCGAGACGTCGCGACCCACCAGCTCACTGCGCTCATAGCCGAAAAGCTGCAGCGCGGCGGCATTGGCCTCCAGCACGATGTCCTCCGAGGTGGTGGTGATCACAGCCTCCACCATGCCTTCGGTGATGCTGCGGCTCATGGCTTCGCTGTCGCGCAGCTGGGCCTCGCCGCTTTTTCGCACCTGCTCGTAATGCTTGACCACATAAACCACCCAGCCCAGCATGGCGAAGAACAGGGCGCTGGCGGCCACGATGAGGCTCAGCGCCCACTGCGCGCTGCGCTCGGCCGCTGCCTGCGCGTCACGCCATTTGTAGGACTCGCGGTTGCGCGCGCCTTCGAGCAGCGCATTGGTGCGCAGGCGCAAATCACGGCTCGCCTGGCTGGCCAGGACGGCCGCCGCGGCCTCGGGGCCGCCTGCCTGGCGCGCCGCGATGGCCTGGTTCGCGGTCTGGGCGCGCTGGTTGATCAATTCGTCAAAATCCGCCGACTCCTGCAGCACATTGGCACTGCGCGTGCGGGCCCTGACGGCGCGCAGTTCGACCCGGGCTTCCTGGAAGGCCGCCAGGTCGTCCTCGCGGCCGCTCAGCAGGTACTGGCGCAGCGTGGACTCGGCCGTTCGCAGGCTGGAGTCCACGCGCTCCAGCGTCACCAGCGTGTCCTCGGTCCGCACGCGGGACTGCGCCGTTTCCAGCAGGCGGCTGATGGCCATATAGGACGCCGTGCCCACCACGCCCATGAGCACCACACCGCCGGCCATCGCGACTTTGATCTTTTTCAGGAAGATGGCGGAGGATGGCATGGGCAGTTCCTTCGCGACGTGTCAGGCAGCGCCGTGAAAGCGCTGCTGCAATTGCTCAACGGCCCGGCCCACTTCGGCCCGCACCTCGGGCGCCAGCGCCTGCTCCATGCCGACGTGGGGGCTCAGGGCCAATTCCAGCGCCTGTGCGGCCAGTCCGAGTTCCGCCCAGCCGAAAGTCGCCGCGGAGCCCGCCAGGCTGTGCGCATGGCGCTCCAGCGCCGGCAAAGCCTGGGCCAGGTCCTCGCCCCGCAGAATCTGCTGCCAGAGCAGCCCGACCTGCTCCAGGCGGCGCGGCAGGGAGCGGGTGTAATCGGCGCGTTGCTCCTCCAGGAATGCGATCAGGGCCGGATCGGTGCGCGTCATGGCATCGGGATGGAGGGTGCCCGCCGTGCGTCCGCGGCCCGCCACCGCGCGAGAAAGGCGGCTTGTCCTGGAAGAAGAGGAGGGCTCATGCGGCCCATCTTAAGGCGCAAGTATCAAAAAGCAGCGTAGGACAAGTACGAGTGGTTGCCGCCCTGGACGCCCCTTTGGCGCGGGTCCATCCGGCGCGAAAACCGCACAAGGCAACCCCTTTAAACCTTATGCCTTGGTATGCAGAGAATTACATCCACAAACGCGCATAAATTGAATACCTTCGACCTCATTCATCACGCGCTAAGCCCTTGGTCAAGCTGACGGGTCGGCCGCCTTCCCGAGCGCCGCGACCAGATCCGACTGGGTAATAATCCCGACCAGCCGCTCACCCTCACCAATGATGGGGATGTGGTGGTGGCCGGTGCTGCCGAACAGCGGCACCAGCTCCACCAGCCGGCGCTGCCGGCCCGCCACGCGCACGTTGCGGGTCATGATCTGCCCCACGACCTCGGGCTTGTCCGAATACACGCTGCGCGTGCTGCGCACCAGCTGCCTGAGCTTAGCGTCAAAGCCTTCGTACAGGTCCAGGTCGGCGGCGCGCATGAAGTCCGCCACCGTGATGATGCCGGCGATGCGAAAGCCGCGGTCCACCACCGGCAGCGCCTTGATGCGGCGCTCCCTCAGCAGGGCCCAGGCCTCCTCAAGCGGCGTGCCGAATTCCACCGTCACCAGCTCGCGCGACATGATGTCTTCGCAGCGCACCTCGGCCAGCTTTCGGTCGTAGGCGCGCAGCCGCGTTTCGGCCAGCAGGGCCTTGAGGTCGTCGCGGCTCACGTCCAGCACCTGGTTGTAGCGTGCCAGCACGGCGTCCAGGTCGGCGTCGAGCTGCCGGTCCTGGACCGAGGGCGCCGCACCCGGCGGGGGCAGCTGCGTGTGCGGGTAGGCGCGCCGCGTCGCATTGTTGTAGAGGATGCCCATGAGCACCAGCAGCACCGAATTGAGCATCACGGGATAAAAGGCGAACACCGGGCTGGAGATGCCGCCCAGCACCATCATCAGCGCCGTGGCGCCGCCCGGCGGGTGCAGGCAGCGCAGCGCCAGCATCAGCGCAATCGCCGTGGCCACCGCCAGGGCCGCGGCCAGTTCGGGCGAACCCAGCAGGTGCGCGCCGTGCACTCCGGCGATGCCGGCCAGCGCCGACAGCGTGTTGCCGCCCACCACCGGCCAGGGCTGCGCCATGGGGCTGGCCGGCACGGCAAAGATCAGCACCGCGCTGGCCCCCAGCGGCGCCACCAGCCAGGGCAGGCCGGGCAGCACCCAGCCGGCCAGATGGCACAGCAGCCCCGTCAGGAAGATGCCAAACAGCGAACCCGCCACCAGGCGCAGGCGCTCGCGCGTGTTGATGCGGGTGCGCGCGGGGCGAAAAGCCCGCCACCAGGCGCGTGAAAAGAGGGCGGCGCGCTGCGTCAAACCGGTTACCGGAGACGGCCAGCCTGCTTAGCTGCGGGCGCGTTGATAAAGGGCTTGTACCTTGGGCACATTGGCCTGCAGTTGCTGGATGCGCTCAGGGCCGGAAGGATGGGTGGACAGAAAGCTCGGGCCGGAAGATCCGCCGCCGGCCTGGCCCATCTTTTCCCACAGGCTGACGGCCGCCTGCGGGTTGTAGCCGCCGCGCGCGGCCAGCTCCAGGCCCACCAGGTCGGCATCGGTTTCGTCCTCGCGGCTAAACCGCAGCGTCAGCAGCTGCGTGCCTATGCTGGCGGCCAGGTCGCCGACCTGGCCCCAGCCCAGCAACTGCGCGCCCAGCGACAGCAAGGTGCCCGTGCCCTGGCTTTTGGCGATGCGCGCGCGGGCGTGCTCGCGCAGCGCGTGGGCCATTTCGTGGCCCATGATCATGGCCGCCTCGTCGTCGGTCAGCTTGAGCTGGTCGAGGATGCCGGTATAAAAAGCGATCTTGCCGCCCGGCATGCAAAACGCGTTGATCTGTTTGCTGCCCAGCAGGTTGACCTCCCAGCGCCATTGTTTGGCGCGGTCGTTCCATTGGGTGGTCTGCGGCACCAGCCTGGCGGCGATGGCGCGCAGCCGTTGCAGCTGCGGATTGCCCTGTGGCGCCAGCGCGCCCTTGGCGCGGGCTTCGGCCAGCAGCTTGCTGTATTCCTGGGTGGCGGCGCTTTCAATCTCGTCGGCGGGCACCAGGTTGCGCAGCTGGGACGCGGGCCCGACATCCACCTGGGCGCGCAGCGGCATGGTGGCGGCCGTCGCCGCGGTGCCGGCGGCGGCCAGCAGAAATGCCCGGCGGCCGGGCCAGGCGGAGTGTTTGGCATCGCATAAAAAGCACATGGGTGAATAATAGTCACAAATCGAAATGGCCATGTCAGACAAAACCCCCTCCGCCACCTTGGCACCAGGCACCGCCTCTTCCGTCCCCGAATCTTCCAGCGCCGCCCCGGTATCGTGGGCCAGCGTCTGGCGTGTGTACGCCGAGCGCGCCACGCTGCGCATGCTGCTGCTCGGCTTTTCGGCGGGCCTGCCGCTGTTACTGGTTTTTGGCACGCTGAGCTTCTGGCTGCGCGAGGCGGGCATTGACCGCACCACCATAGGATTCCTAAGCTGGATAGGCTTGGCCTACGGCTTCAAATGGGTATGGGCGCCGCTGGTCGACCGTTTGCCGATACCGGTGCTCACACGCCTGTTGGGGCGCCGCCGCAGCTGGTTGCTGCTGGCGCAGCTCACCATCATCGGCGCACTGTGCGGCATGGCGCTGAACGACCCCAAGCTGTCCCTGCAGCCCATGGTGTGGTGCGCGCTGGCCGTGGCCTTTGGCTCGGCCACGCAGGATATCGCGCTCGACGCCTTTCGCATCGAATCCGCGGATGCCAAACGCCAGGCGGCGCTGGCAGCGGCCTACCAGACCGGCTACCGCATCGCCATGATCTGGGCCGGGGCCGGCGTGCTGTGGATCGCCGCGCGCGCCGAAGTCCCCAACGCCGCGGCCTACCAGCCCGGCGCATGGCAGACCGCTTACCTGGTCATGGCGGTCTCCATGCTCCCGGGCATCATCACCGTGCTGTTTTCGGCGGAGCCCGCAGAGCGCGCCCGCGCCGAAAGCGACGCTGAAACCGCGGCGACCCGCGCGCGTTTTGCCGCCACCGGCATTCCCCTCTACGGCGCGGTGCTGTTTGCGACGCTGGCGCTCCTCGTGCTGTTGCTGCTGGCCGTGCCCGGCGTGGTGGTGCGGGCGTACGACCTGGCCCTCAGCGCCTACCTGTTGCCGCTGCCCATCTACGTGCTGGCCATCATCGGCCTGGCCAAAACAGGTATTCGCGTCGCACTGCCGGCGCGGCTGGTGCCGGCCGCCGTCTGGTTCGACCATGCCTTTTACGTGCCGTTCGCCGAGTTCCTCAAGCGGTACGGCAAGCAGGCTATCGTGATCCTCGCGCTGATCGCCATCTACCGCATCAGCGACGTCGTCATGGGCATCATGGCCAACCCGTTTTACGTGGACATGGGCTATACCAAGGACGAAGTAGCGGCGGTAACCAAGATTTACGGCGTCGTCATGACGCTGGCCGGCGCCTTTATCGGCGGCGCCATGGCCATGCGCCTGGGCGTGATGCGCGTGCTGATGCTGGGCGCCGTGCTGAGCGCGGCCAGCAACCTGCTATTCGCCTGGCTGGGCACGCGCGGCCATGACGTCAGCGCGCTGATTTTCGTGATCTCGGCCGACAACCTCTCCAGCGGCATTGCCTCGGCCGCCTTCATTGCCTACCTGTCCAGCCTGACCAACGTCAATTATTCGGCCACGCAGTACGCGCTGTTCAGCTCCATGATGCTGCTGCTGCCCAAGTTCCTGGCCGGCTACTCGGGCAAATACGTGGACGCCTTCGGTTACAGCCATTTCTTCACCGCGACCGCCCTGCTGGGGCTGCCGGTGCTCGTGCTGGTGGCCCTGGCTTCGCGGCTTCAGCCTCCGAAATCCCAATAGGAACAGGCACCTGCAGCTATTAAATTAATAGCTTCAAAACAGCTGCCAGATACCCGCGCAGCGGAGTATGCTGGTGGACTGCCACCCCGGTTTACCGTAACTTTACGATGGCTTCAAGCGCGATTGTTGCGTGCGGCGCAGCATGAACCCATCGTGTTCCACCCCGGGGAACACACCCTGCAACCGAGGACCTCTCCATGACCCAACAACTCCTGATGATCGAAGACGACGCCCGCCTGGCCAGCATGGTGGGCGAGTACCTGCGCCAGTCGGGCTATGGCTTCACCCACGCGGCCGACGGCGCGAGCGGGCTCGCCGCGCTGGAAGGCAACACCCCCGACCTGGTCATCCTGGACCTGATGCTGCCCGACATGGACGGCCTGGAAGTCTGCCGGCGCATCAAGGGCCAGGGCAGCGACAGCGCCAACACCGCGGTGCTCATGCTCACCGCCAAGGGCGACCCCATGGACCGCATCGTCGGCCTGGAAATCGGCGCCGACGACTACCTGCCCAAGCCGTTTGAGCCGCGCGAGCTACTGGCGCGCATACGCGCCGTGCTGCGCCGCGGCGGCGACACCGCCAGCGCCGCGGCCAACGGCGGCCACAAGGTCATGCGCTTCGGCTCGCTGGAAATCGACCGCGATGCGCGCACCGTCTCGGTGTCGGGCAGCCCCTGCGAACTGACCTCCTACCAGTTCGACCTGCTGGTGGCGCTGGCCGAACGCGCCGGCCGAGTGCTCAGCCGCGACCAGATCATGGAAGCCGTGCGCGGCCGCGAACTCGAGGCCTTCGACCGATCCATCGACGTGCATATGGGCCGCATCCGCAGCGCCATCGAGGCCGACGCCAAGGATCCCAAACGCATACTCACCGTGCGCGGCGTGGGTTATGTGTTCGCCAAGCAGCAGGACTGATCTTCATGTGGGGCCGTTTCACTTCGCACCTCTATGTACGTATATGGCTGGCGGTTGTCGCCACCGTGGTCGTGCTGACTTTCCTGGTCGGCGCGGCCTGGCGCCTGAGCGCCGACCCGCCGCTGCTGCCGATACGCGAAGTGCTGGTGCACAACGACAAGGGCGAAGTCATAGGCACGGCGCAGACCCGGCCCGACCGCAAGCTCGGCGATGACCTGGAGTTCGACGTCGTGACCAATGACGGCCAGACCCTGAACCTGCTGCTGCCCCGGCCCAAGCGCCCGCCGGGCAACCCCTGGATGCGCCCGCCTTTTGGTTTCGGCTTCGGCTGGATGCTGGGCCTGGTCGGCCTGGCCGTGGCCGTGGGCGCCTACCCCGTCATGCGGCGGTTGACGCAGCGGCTCGAGGCCCTGCAACGCGGCGTGGAGCGCTGGGGCGCAGGCGACCTGTCGGCCCGCGTCAATGCCGACGGCAAGGACGAGGTGGCCTTCCTGGCCGGGCGCTTCAACCATGCGGCCGAACGCATCGAAACCCTGATGGAGTCGCACAAGTCACTGCTGGCCAACGCCTCGCATGAATTGCGCTCGCCGCTGGCACGCATTCGCATGGGCCTGGAACTCATGGGCACCGACGCCGCCTCGCCCCAGCGCAAGGAAATCTCGCGCAGCATCAACGAGCTCGACCAGCTGATCGACGAAATCCTGCTGGCCAGCCGCCTGGACGCCAAGCAGGCCGACGCGGAGCCCTTTGAAACCCTGGACCTCACGGGACTGGCGGCCGAGGAATGCGCGCGCGTCAACGCCGAACTCAGCGCGGAACTCGGCCAGCAGCCGGCCGCCGGCCTGGGGCTGGACGCCGCCAGCCACAGCCTGACCGTGCAGGGCTCGCCGCGCCTGCTGCGCCGGCTGATCCGCAACCTGCTGGAAAACGCCAGGCGCTACAGCACCGGCGAGATCAACCTCGAACTCGCACAAACCCGCGTCGGCGCCAAACAGCTGGCCGTGGTCAAGGTGCACGACCGCGGCCCGGGCGTTCCGGCCGGCCAGCGCGAACGCATCTTCGAGCCTTTTTACCGCCTGCCCGGCGCCAGCGAGCGGGAGGGCGGCGTGGGCCTGGGCCTGGCGCTGGTCAAGTCCATCAGCCAGCGTCATGGCGGCAACGTGCGCTGCGAGGCACGACCCGGCGGCGGCGCGTCCTTCATCGTGGAGTTGCCCGTGGCCCATGCGGTCGCCCAGCCCGCAGCGTGAAATAAGTCACGAACTTGCGCCGATTCAGCTGAAATCCCCGCCGTCTCCTCTATTTGGAGAATGGTCAAACCCTGCGCGATCACCGACAGTTGCGGTCGTTGCTGTCACAACACCCGCAATTCGAGGGAAACAGGGAAATAAAAACCAGACGTCGGTGAAGCATTTTTTGGTCTCCCAACGACGTTCTCCCATCCAGGAGAACTTTCAACAGGCCACCGCGAGGTGGCCTTTTTTTTGCCCCGGTGCCAGGCAGCGCAGGCTTTGATACCCTAGGGCCTCCTTCTCAGCACAGGACCGCAAGCCATGAGCACCGCCGCCACGCCCCAGCCCGCCAGCATCCCCCAGGGCTTTTTCCCGTCCACCGCGGACCGCATGCCGCTGATGCCGCGCGAGGCCATGTCGCCCGCGCAACGCGAAGCCGCCGATGCCATCATCGCCGGGCCGCGCAAGGCCGTGTTCGGCCCCTTCATCCCGCTGCTGCGCAGCCCGCAGCTCATGGGCCGCGTCGGTGACGTGGGCGCCTACCTGCGTTTTGAGAGCACGCTGGACGCGCGCATACGCGAACTCGCGACCTGCGTGGCGGCCCGCCACACCGCCAACCAGTTCGAATGGCTGATGCATGCGCCGCTGGCGGTGGCCGCGGGCGTGGCCCAGGCCACCGTGGACGCGATTGCCGACGGCCGCCAGCCGCGCGGCATGGCCGAAGACGAAGCCGTCGCGCTGGACCTGAGCTTCGAAGTGCTGCGCCAGCACGGCTGCAGCGACGCGACCTATGCCGCGGCGGTCAAAACCTTTGGCGAACAGGGCGTGGTCGAGCTGGTGAGCCTGGTCGGCTACTTCGTGATGGTGTGCTGGGTCATGAATGTGGCACGCACGTCGACACAGGCCAAGCCAGGTGTGGCGCCCCTGTCCGCCTTCCCGGGCTAGGGCATCGGCGCCAGCGCCGCCAGCACACGGTCGGCGCTGATGTCGTTCAGGCAACGCGTGTGGCCCAGCGGGCATTCGCGTTCAAAACAAGGCGCGCAGTCCAGCGGCGGCTGGTAATCCGCATCGGCCTTGAGCCAGAGCACGCTGGCCTTGCCGCTCAGCGGCGGCGTGTGCAACGGGCTGGACGAACCGAAAATCGCGACCTGCGGCACGCCGAAAGCCGCCGCCACATGCATCAGGCCCGAGTCGTTGCTGATCGTGCTTTTGCAGGCGGCGATCAGGCACAGCGCCTGCACCAGCGAGGTCTTGCCCGCGAAATTCAGGCAGTGGCCGGCTTGCGCCGCATTCACGGGCGCGGCGATTTCCTCGCACAGCGCCGCTTCCTTGCCTGAGCCCAGCAGTACCACCGGCAAGTCCAGCCGCGCGGCCAGCTCCGAGAAATGGCGGGCCGGCCAGCGCTTGGCAGGCCCATACTCGGCGCCCGGCGCAAACACGTAATAGCCGCCGCGCCGCAAGCCCAGTTCGGCCAGCGCCTGGTCGATTTCGGCCGGCGCCATCTGCAGCCGCGGTGTGTCCTTGTCGAGATCGCCCTCCCCGCTCAAGGCCGAATAAAACGCCACCATGGGCGGCTTGTTCTTGGGGTTCTTGAGCCGGTGCGTGAGCAGGCCCACGCGCGCCTCGCCGAAGTAGCCTATGCGCTCGGGAATGCTGGCCAGAAAGGGCAGCAGCGCGCTTTTCAGCGAGTTGGGCAACACATAGGCTTTGTCGAAACGGCCTTCAATGCGTTTGGCGATCGCCCGGCGTTCCCGGAACTGCAGGCCGCCGTGCGCAAAAGGAAATTCGATGACCTCGGCCACCTGCGGCATGGCGCGGTACACCGGCGCGACCCAGGGCAAAGCCCCCACCGTGAGGCGCTCGCCGCGCGCATGCAAGCGGCGCAGCAGCGGCTCCGTCATGACGGCGTCACCAATCCACTGAGGTGCGATGACGAGCGAATCAGGCATTAGATTTTCCCTTCAAGGGCCATCGCGGAACCGGCTTTGCCGGGCCGCAGGTGGCGCCCCCTTGAGGGGGAGGCGGCCACAGGCCGCTCCGGGGGTGGGTCAATGCCCGCCACCGAAATGCTCACCGTCTTTTAATTTGTAGACGGTCCCGCAATAGGGGCATTTCGCTTCGCCGGTGCGCGCCACATCCAGGTAGACCTTGGGGTGGCTGTTCCAGATTTTCATGTCGGCCTTGGGGTTGGGGCAGTAGACGCCGCCTTGCGCATTCAGGTCGGAGGCCAGCAGTTCAACAGAAGAAGAGGTGCTCATAGATATGTTCAAACCTTGGCGAGCCAATGGGCGTATTTGGGATTGCGGCCGTTGACGATGTCAAAGAAGGCACTCTGGATTTTTTCGGTGATGGGGCCGCGCGAGCCGGCGCCGATTTCAATGCGGTCGAGTTCGCGGATAGGCGTGACTTCGGCGGCGGTGCCGGTGAAAAAGGCCTCATCCGAGATATACACCTCGTCGCGCGTGATGCGCTTTTGCACCAGCTCCAGGCCCAGGTCCTTGCAGATGTGCAGGATGGTGTTGCGCGTGATGCCGTTGAGCGCGCCGGCCGAGAGGTCGGGTGTGTAGACCACGCCGCCCTTGACCACAAAAATATTCTCGCCCGCGCCTTCGCTGACGAAACCCGAGGCGTCCAGCAGCAGCGCCTCGTCGTAGCCGTCGTCCAGCGCTTCCATATTGGCCAGGATGGAGTTGGTGTAGTTGCTCACCGCCTTGGCCTGCGTCATGGTGATGTTGACGTGGTGGCGCGTGTAGCTCGAAGTCTTCACGCGTATGCCGCGCTTCATGCCCTCTTCGCCGAGGTAGGCGCCCCAGGCCCAGGCCGCGACCATCAGGTGGATCTGGTTGCCCTTGGGGCTGACGCCGAGTTTTTGCGAGCCTATCCAGGTCAGCGGACGGATGTAGCAGGACTCCAGCTTGTTCTCGCGCACCACGGCTTTGGTGGCTTCGTTGACTTCTTCCTGGGTGAACGGAATCTTCATGCGCAGGATCTTGGCGCTGTTGAAGAGGCGCTCGGTGTGCTCTTCAAGGCGGAAAACCGCCGTGCCGCCGGCCGCGTTGTAGGCGCGCACGCCTTCAAAAGCGCCGCAGCCGTAATGCAGGGTGTGGCTCAGCACGTGGATCTTGGCGTCGCGCCAATCGACCATCTGGCCGTCCATCCAGATTTTGCCGTCGCGGTCTGCCATGGAGGGTGCTACTGGGGGCATGATGGGAATCCTGTTCTATGTGGGGTGATGCGGGAAGCCGGGCGCGCGCGGGGCGCCGCCCGAAAAACCTGAATTGGCGATTTTACGGGGCGGGCGCCGCCGCGTCCTGCGCGGGCCTGAAAAGCTCATGGTGGGCCAGCTTGCCACCCACAAAGGTGCAGGTGACCCTGGATTCGCCGGCATCGGCCCAGCGGAAGATCTCGGGCTGCTCATCCTTGGGCGAAAGCCGCTCGCCCAGCGCCCGCGTCATGGCCACGACGTGCAGCAGCGTCATGCCGGGCTTGAGCTTGGCATTGAGCATGACCGCGCTGTCGACATACCCTATGGGGCGGTTGGCCGCGCGTTTGAGGATCTGCATCATGCGGCTGAAATGCAGCAGCACCCACATCACCAGGCCGCCGGCTACCGCGGCCACACCGGCCCAGCCGTAAAAGCGGTAGCCCAGCACAACGGCCGCGACGCCGGCCACGGGAACAAGGATTTTCTGGAAGTTCATGGCGCTATTTTCGCAGCCCCGGCCCGGCGGCCGGCTGCGGGGACTGCGTAGGCGCCTGAGCGGCGGCAAAACGGGGATTCAGCCCGCGCGCGCGGCCCAGCCCGTGGCCAGCGCATGCGCCCAGTCGCCGCGCCCACGGCTGGCCGCCACCCGCGACTGCGCCAGGTGGTCGTAAGGCACGGCGCGCAGATCGACGCGCCAGCCCACGCCGGTTTTTTCAGCGATGGCATAGCGCGCATGCGGCGCGCCGTTTTCCACCACATGCGGATGCGGGTGCGCGTCGTCATAAGCCTGCAGGCCGACGCTGCCGGGGTTGACGATGAGCACATCGCCGCACTGCGCCAAACGCGGCACATGGGTGTGGCCGCACAGGACCAGCGTATGCCCGGACTGCGCTGTGGCGCCCAGGCGCTCGCGCACTTCATCGGCCGTGGCCGGGCGTATGCCCGTGGCATGGCCCGCGCCGAAGCCCGGGACGGTGGTTTCCAGCCAGTAAATCAGGTCGCTGGCCGGCGTGCCGTGGCACAGCAGGATGTCGCCGCCGGCCAGCTCCAGGCTTTCGGGCAGCGAGCGTATCCATGCCAGATGCGCCGAGCCCAGCTGGGCCGCCGTGTAGCCGTCGGTGCTCCGGGGGTCCAGGTACTGGCCCTGGTCGATCAGCTCCAGCACCTGCCGTTCGTGGTTGCCGCGAATCGTGGGAAAGCCGCGCGCCATCAGCAAGTCAGCCGTTTCGGCCGGCTGCAGCGGCCCGCTGAGGATGTCGCCGAGGTTCACCACCTGGTCCACGCCCCGGCCTTCGATGTCGGCCAGCACGGCCTCCAGCGCCGGCAGGTTGCCGTGGATGTCGGAAATGGCGGCGAGTTTCATGGCACTGATTGTGCAACGCCTCAGCCCAGGCCGCGCACCACGTTCATTGCCTCTTCCACCCGCTCCACCGCGTGGATGGTCAGGCCTTCGATGGGCTTTTTGGGCGCGTTGGCCTTGGGCACCACGGCCACGCTAAAGCCCAGCTTGGCAGCCTCCTTCAGGCGCTCCTGGCCGCGCGGGGCCGGCCGCACCTCGCCGGCCAGCCCCACTTCGCCAAAGGCGATAAAACCCTTGGGCAGCGGCTTGCCGCGCAGGGACGAGGTGATGGCCAGCATCACGGACAGGTCGGCGGCCGGCTCGCTGATGCGCACGCCGCCCACGGCATTGACAAACACGTCCTGGTCCATGCAGGCCACGCCCGCATGGCGGTGCAGTACCGCCAGCAGCATGGCCAGGCGGTCGCGGTCCAGGCCCACCGAGAGGCGCCGCGGGCTGGGCCCGCCGTTGTCGACCAGCGCCTGGATTTCAACCAGCATGGGGCGCGTGCCTTCCAGCGTGACCAGCACGCAGCTGCCGGGCACGGGTTCGCTGTGCTGGCTCAAAAAGATGGCGCTCGGATTGGCCACGCCCTTGAGGCCTTTTTCGGTCATCGCGAACACGCCGATCTCGTTGACCGCACCGAAGCGGTTCTTGATGGCGCGCACCAGGCGAAAGCTCGAATGCGTGTCGCCTTCAAAGTAGAGCACGGTGTCCACCATGTGCTCGAGCACGCGCGGGCCGGCCAGCGCTCCTTCTTTGGTCACATGGCCCACCAGCACGATGCACACGCCGCTGGACTTGGCCGCGCGCGTGAGGTGGGCCGCGCATTCGCGCACCTGCGCGACCGAGCCGGGCGCGGAAGTCAGCTGGTCGGAATACACGGTCTGGATGGAGTCGATGACGGCAATCGCCGGCTGGGTGGCTTCCAGCGTGGCGAGGATTTTTTCAAGCTGGATCTCGGCCAGCACCTTGACCTGCGAGCCATCCAGCCCGAGCCGGCGCGAGCGCAACGCGACCTGCGCGCCGCTTTCTTCACCGGTGACATACAGGGTGTTGAGCCCGGCGCGCTGCAGCGAATCAAGCGCCTGCAGCAGCAGCGTGGATTTGCCTATGCCCGGGTCGCCGCCTATCAGCACCACGCCACCTTCCACGATGCCGCCGCCCAGCACGCGGTCCAGCTCTTCGTGGCCGGTGGGCGTGCGCTCCATGTCGGTGGCTTCGATGTCGGACAGGGCGGTCACGTCGGAGGCCTTGGCCAGCGACTGGAACTGGCTGCTGTAGCGGTTCTTGGCCGGCGCGCCGCTCTCGGCGGCCGACTCGACCAGCGTGTTCCAGGCATTGCAGTGCGGGCACTTGCCCAGCCACTTGGGGCTGCTGCCGCCGCATTCGCTGCAGGTGTAAATCGTCTTGTCTTTGGCCATACGTGATATTACTGTATAAATAACCAGGTTTTGGGTTTGATCATGATGCGGGAGGCGCCGGCCCGACAAGCTGGCCGCCTGGCGGAATCCCGCCGGCTCAGCATAATTGCGCGCTTGCACAGACAATGGCCTTTTGCTGTATTTCCCCGCCGACCCGACCCCCATCGCTTTCTTGAGGACACCGCACCATGAACATTTCGCGCCGCCAGCTCATACAGTCTTCCAGCGCCGCCGCCCTGCTCGCCGGCATAGGCCGGCAGGCCTGGGCCCAGGCCCTTGACAGCACCAAGGTCATCGCCGGCTTCGCGCCCGGCGGCACCGCCGACATCGTCTCGCGCCGCGTGGCCGACAAACTGCACCCCGGCTATGCCAAAAGCGCGGTGGTCGAGAACAAAACCGGCGCGGGCGGGCAGATCGCCGTGCAGTTCGTCAAGACGGCCGCGCCCGACGGCGCGACGGTGCTGCTCACGCCCATGTCCATGCTGGGCATCTACCCCCACACTTACAAGAAGCTGCCCTACGACCCGGTGGCCGACCTGACGCCGGTCTCGGCCGCGGCGATTTTTGACTACGGCTTTGCCGTCGGCCCCATGGTGCCGGCCAGCGTCAAGACCGTGCCCGACTTCCTCGCCTGGTGCAAGGCCAACCCCGGCCAGGCCAACTTCGGCTCGCCGGCGGCCGGCTCCTCGCCGCACTTCATAGGCGCGCTGCTGGGCCGTGCCGGCAACGTCGACCTGCGCCACGTCGCCTTCCGCGGCACCCAGCCCGCGGTGCTCGACATGGTGGGCGGGCAGATCGCCGCCGTGTCGGGCCCCACCGGCGAATTCACCCAGCATGTGGCGGCCGGCAAATGCCGCCTGCTCTCCACCAGCGGCCCCAAACGCAGCCGCTTCACGCCGAACACGCCCACGCTCGTGGAGCAGGGTTTCAAGGACTTGGCCTTCACCGAGTGGTTCGGCTTTTTCCTGCCGGCCAAGGCGCCGCAGGATGTGGTGCAGCGCCTGAACGCCGGCATACGCAGCGCGCTGGCCTCTCAGGACGTGATCGACGGACTGGCCGTGTCCTTCCTGGAGCCGGCGCCCACCTCGCCGGCCCAACTGGCCGCCATGCTCAAGGCCGACACCGAGCTGTGGGGCCCCTTGGTCAAAGCTGTGGGCTTTACACCGGAAGGCTAAGCCCTTCCCCTGATGGTGAGCAGGCGCCGCCCTTTACGCCGGGCGGCCGTTTTTTTGTGATCAAGAGAACCATGGGCAGCAGCATGAAGGTATGTATTTACGGCGCGGGCGCCATAGGCGGCTGGATAGGTATGGGGCTGGCGCGCGCCGGCTGCAGCGTCAGCGTGGTGGCACGCGGCGGCACACTCGAAGCCTTGCAGCTGCACGGCCTGAGACTCAACCAGGGCGGCACGGTCAGCTCGCAGGCCGTGGCCTCCAGCGCCCGGCCGGCCGAACTCGGTGTGCAGGACATGGTGGTGCTGGCCGTCAAGGCGCCCTCGCTGCCCGAAGTCGCGCGCCAGATCGCGCCGCTGCTGGGCCCGGACACCCTGGTGCTGACGGCCATGAACGGCGTGCCCTGGTGGTTTTTGCAAGGCTTTGGCGGCGCGCTGGCCGGCCAGCGCCTCAGCTCAGTAGATCCGGCGGGCGAGATCGCCGAGGCGATTCCGGCCCGGCACATCGTGGGCTGTGTGGTGCATGCGAGCTGCTCGCTCGACGAGCCCGGCCAGGTGCACCACCACTTCGGCAACAAACTCATCATTGGCGAGCCTTCGGGCGAGAAGACCGCCCGCGTGCTGCAACTGGCCGCGCGGCTCGAAAAGGCCGGCTTCGAAGCCCCGGTGTCGGACCAGATCCAGAAAGACATCTGGTTCAAACTCTGGGGCAATATGACGGCCAACCCGATCAGCGCGCTGACCGGCGCGACCATGGACCGCGTGCTCGACGACGAGCTCGTGACCGCCTTTACCCACAGCATCATGCTGGAGGCCAAGGAAATCGGCGCGCGCATAGGCATCCCCATTAATCAGACCCCCGAGGAGCGCCATGTCATCACACGCAAGCTGGGCGCCTTCAAGACCTCCATGCTGCAGGACGTGGAGGCCGGCAAGCCCGTCGAGCTCGACGCGCTCGTGAGCGCCGTGCGCGAACTGGGCCAGTTGACGGCCGTGCCCACGCCCTCCACCAACGCCCTGCTGGGCCTGGCGCGGCTGCAGGCGCGGGTCAAGGGCTTGTACTGAGGCCCTCCGTTTCATTCCATTCACCACCACTTTTCCAGGAGACAACATGAAACACATAGGCGTCATAGGCGCATCGGGAATGATGGGCCACGGCATCGCGCGCAACCTGCTGGCCAAAGGCTTCCAGCTCAGCCTGACCGTGCACCGCAACAGGGAGCGCGTAGCCGACCTGCTGGCCGCCGGCGCGAAACAGGCGTTCGGCCCGGCCGAACTTGGCACCTGCGACGCCGTCGTGATTTGCGTGACCGGCTCGCCCCAGGTAGAAGAAACCTTGCAGGGCCCCAACGGCGTGCTGTCCAAGGCCAGGGCCGGCCTGGTCGTGATCGACACCTCGACCAGCGAGCCCGAGTCCACGCGCCGCCTGGCCGCTTTGTGCGCGCAGCATGGCGCCATCCTGGTCGATGCGCCGCTGGCGCGCACGCCGGTGGAGGCCGAGCTCGGCAAGCTCAACACCATGGTGGGTGCCGAGCAGGCGGTGTTCGACAGGATCCGACCGGTGCTGGCGGCTTACTGCGAAAACATCTTCCACGTGGGCGGCCCCAGCGCCGGCCATGTGGTCAAGCTGCTCAACAACTTCGTTGCCCAGGCCATCTGCACGGCCACGGCCGAAGCCTTTGCCGTGGGCGCGCTGGCCGGCATCGAGCCGCAAAAACTGGTCGACGTGGTGTCCGCCGGCGCGGTGAACTCAGGCCTGTTCCAGGCCATGGCCAAAACCCTGGGCGGCGATTTTGCCGGCCTCAAGTTCGAGCTCGACAACGCGCGCAAGGACTTGCGCTACTACACCCACCTGGCCGAGATGGTCAAGGTGCCGTCTATGGTCGGCGAGGCCGTGCACCAGAGCCTGGTGACCGCCAGCGCGCTGGGCTACGGCAAGGAGTTTGTTCCGGCACTGGTGAAGGCGCAGGAAAAGCTGACCGGCGCGAAGATCACGCCGCAGTAAACAACGCAGCCCGCTACAAGGCCTTGGCGTACACCACAAAGCCGGATTTTTCGGCCACCTGGTCGTACAGCCGCATGGCCGTGGTGTTGGTTTCGTGGGTTTGCCAGTACACCCGGTCGCAGCCCGCCGCCCTGGCTTGTTCATAGACGGCCTCGATCAAGGCCTTGCCGATGCCGCGGCCACGCACCGATTCGGCGGTGAACAAATCCTGCAGATAACAGACCGGAACAATGCGGGTGCTGCTGCGGTGATACAGGTAGTGCGTGAGGCCGACAAGCTCACCATTCGCCGATTCGGCGACCAGCGCATGCACCGGCTCATAGGCGTCAAAAAACCGCGACCAGGTCATGGCGGTGATCTCATCAGCCAGCGCAGTCGGGCCGGAGCGGCCGTAGAAGCGGTTGTAGCCGGCCCAGAGCGGGAGCCAGGCGGCGAAGTCCGCTTTGCGGACGGGACGGATGGTGATCGCTGATGTCATGGATGGTCAGGCACTAAATTCCACGGGCCGGGTGGTTCCGGATTTTTTGCGCACCACCACCGTGCCGGCCATCTTGTCGTGCCAGCCCTGCTTGCGCGCGTCAAAGGCCACCCAGAAAATGCCCAGGCCCAGCGGGATGCAGGAAACAAAGTAACCGAGGTAGCGAATCAGCAATTGGCCGGTGCCAGGGTTATTGCCGGTGTCGGCGTCAACTATGCGCGCGGCAATCGCCATCTTTCCGGGCGTGGCCTGGCGCGCCACCCAGAACGCGATCACCGCCACCGCGGGCAGCACCCAGGAGATCAGGAAATCCAGGGGGCCGTGGACGAAGCTCGTGCCCTCCCAGTAGGCGTCGCCGTAGATCGCCGTCAGCAGCGGATACACCACGATGCCCAGCAGCAGGGTGTCGATGATCGACGCCCAGACGCGGATCCAGAAGCCCGCGTATTCCAGTTCTTCCGATGCCATGGAAAACTCCAGTTGGAGAGGTTTTTCATTCGATCTGTACGGGCACGCGCTGCGCAAGCGCGCACATCAATTCATAGCCCACGGTGGCACCGGCCTGCGCGACTTCGTCGATGGACAGCTCGGCGCCGCCTCCAGCGCGGCCCCACAGGGTGACTTCGCTGCCCATGCCCGCGGCGGGCACGGGCGTGAGGTCCACCGTGATCATGTCCATGCTGACGCGGCCCACCATGCGGGTGCGCACGCCGTTCACCAGCACGGGCGTGCCGGTGCTGCAGTGGCGCGGGTAGCCGTCGGCATAACCGCAGGCCACGATGCCTATGCGCAGCGGGCCGTCGGCGGTGAAGCTCGAGCCATAGCCCACGGTATCGCCGGCCTTGAGGTCCTGCACGCCGATGATTTTTGACGACAGCGTCATGGTGGGCTGCAAACCCCAGCCGGCCGCCGTGTGTTCGGGGAAATCGGGCGCGCTGCCGTAGACCAGGATGCCGGGCCGCACCCAGTCGGAGCGGCCGGCCAGTACGTCGCGGTGGCGCAGCGTGGCGGCGCTGTTGCTCAGCGTGCGCTCGCCGGGCAGGTCGTGCGTGACGGCGTCGAAGGCCTGCAGCGCCGCGCTGATGCCCTTGGGGCCGTCGGCGTCGGAGAAGTGCGTCATCAATGTGATCTCCTCGACCTGCGGCAGCGCGTTCAGGCGCGTCCAGGCGGCGCGGTAGCGCTCGGGCGGAAAGCCCAGGCGGTTCATGCCCGAGTTCATCTTGAGGAACACGCGGTGTGGCAGCTGCGTCTTGTGGGCGGCCAGCATGTCGATCTGCTCGTTGCAATGGATCGAGTGCCACAGGCCCAGGCGCGAGCACAGCTCCAGGTCGCGCGCGTCAAAGCAACCCTCCAGCAGCAGGATGGGGCCGCGCCAGTCGAGCGCGCGCAGGCGCTGGGCCTCGGCCAGGTCCAGCAGCGCGAAACCGTCGGCGCTGCGCAGCGCGTCGAAGACGCGTTCTATGCCGTGCCCGTAGGCGTTGGCCTTGACGACGGCCCAGACCTTGGCGTCGGGCGCGGCGGCGCGCGCAACGCCCAGGTTGTGGGCAAGCGCCGCGGTGTGGATGGTGGCAAGAATGGGACGTGGCATGGTGCAAAGAAGAAGTTGGTGCGGGCGGCGGCCTCAGCGGCCCGGTGGAGGCGGTGAACCGGTTCTAAGGGCTTTCTGCATTCTGACACCGCCCCCCATGCTATAAACCGGAATCGTCCGGAGACATTCATCCATATCTTGCAGCATCAGATCGGCTGATGCAGTGCCGCAATGACCACAACAGTTTAATGAAGCGCGGTTTTTACACCATCATGGCGGCCCAGTTTTTCAGCTCGCTGGCTGATAACGCGCTGTTTGTGGCCGCCGTGGAGCTGCTCAAGACCAGCGGGGCGCCCAAGTGGCAGCCAGCGGCGCTGGTGCCCATGTTTGCCTTGTTTTACGTGGTGTTGGCGCCTTTTGTGGGCGCTTTCGCCGACGCGCGGCCCAAGGGCAACGTGATGTTCGTGAGCAATGCCATCAAGGTCATAGGCTGCCTCATGATGCTGTTCGGCTCGCACCCGCTGCTGGCCTACGCCATCGTCGGGCTGGGCGCCGCCGCTTATTCACCGGCCAAATACGGCATCCTCACCGAACTGCTGCCGGCCTCGCAGCTCGTCAAGGCCAACGGCTGGATCGAGGGGCTGACGATTTCCTCCATCATCCTGGGCGTACTGCTGGGCGGCCAGCTGGTCGGCCACACGGTGTCCAGCCTGCTGCTGTCGTTCGACTTCCCGGTTTTCGAAACCGGCATAGACACCGCGCCCGAAGCGGCGATCGCCGTGCTTATCCTGCTGTACATCGTCGCGGCCTGGTTCAACACGCGCATCCCCGACACCGGCGTCGAGATGCGGCCCATGCCGCGCAACAAGCTTGAGCTGCTGCCCGACTTCTGGAACTGCAATTCGGCGCTGTGGCGCGACAAGCTGGGCCAGATCTCCCTGGCCACCACCACCTTGTTCTGGGGCGTTTCCGGCAACCTGCGCTACATTGTGCTGGCCTGGAGCGCCGCGGCCCTGGGCTACAGCACCTCGCAGGCCTCCTCGCTGGTCGGCGTGGTGGCCATAGGCACGGCCGTGGGCGCCGTGATGGCCTCCATGCGCATGCGGCTGGACCAGGCCACCAGCGTGATGCCGCTGGGCATTGCCATGGGCCTGCTGGTCGTGCTGATGAATTTCATCGGCAGCGTCTGGGTGGCCGCACCCTTCCTGATCCTGCTGGGCGGCCTGGGCGGCTTCCTGGTGGTGCCCATGAACGCGCTGCTGCAGCACCGCGGCCACAACCTCATGGGCGCGGGCCGCTCCATCGCGGTGCAGAACTTCAACGAACAGGCCTGCATCCTGAGCCTGGGCGCTTTCTACAGCCTGTCCACCGGCATGGGCCTGTCGGCCTTCGGCGCGATCACCGCCTTCGGCGTCGTGGTGGCCGGCTTTATGTGGCTGATCCAGCGCTGGCACCAGCACAACCTTGTCAAACACAAGGAACAGGTCGACCACCTGCTGAGCATCGCCCGCAGCGATAAATCGCACTGATGGCGGCCGACGCAACAGGCGCCGCCGTGCGCAGCGGCACGCCCAAAGCCGTGCTGGCTCTTACATTCAATGCCTTCGTCTGGGGCGTGTCCTGGTGGCCGCTGCGCCAGCTGCAAAGCCTGGGCCTGCACCCGCTGTGGACCACGGCGCTGGTCTATGCGATTGTGGTGGCCGGGCTGCTGGTCTTGATGCCGAAAGCCTGGCGCGGCTTTGCCGCGCATCCGCAGCTGTGGCTCCTGGCGGCGGGCGCGGGCCTGACCAATGTCGGCTTCAACTGGGCCGTGACCGTCGGCGACGTGGTGCGCGTGGTGCTGCTGTTCTACCTGATGCCGGCCTGGTCGGTGCTGGTGGCCTGGGCCATGCTGGGCGAAAAACCCACGCCGGCCTCGCTGCTGCGCCTGCTGCTGGCCATGGCCGGCGTGTTGATTGTGCTCAAGACGCCGGACTCCCCCTGGCCCGTGCCGCAAGGCGGGGCCGACTGGCTGGCCATCATGGGCGGCTTCAGCTTCGCGCTGACCAACGCCATGCTGCGCAAATCCAGGCACACGCTCGGTGAATCGCGCATGCTGGCCATGTTCGGCGGCAGCGGCCTGATGGCGGCTTGCGCCGCATTGGTCGGCATGTCGCAAGCCGCGGTGCCCGCGCCGACTTTGGCGCTGGCAGGCATTCCGGTGGCGCTGGGGCTGGCGCTGGCTTTCATGGCCAGCAACGCCTGCCTGCAGTACGGCGCAGCGCGCCTGGCCGCCGGCACCACGGCCATCGTGATGCTGACCGAAATCCTGTTCGCCAGCCTGTCCTCGGCCGCGCTGGGCGCCGCCGAGCTCACGCCGCGCATCCTGCTGGGCGGCAGCCTGATCGTGCTGGCCGCGCTGCTGGCGGCCATGGCGCCATCGGCATCTGCCCAAACCGCGCCGGGCGGTGCAGAATCGCGGTAAACCGGCAACCGGGACAGCGCCGGCAACAACCGCACCAGGAGACACCCCCATGAGCACCGTCTACGATTTCGAAGCACGCCAGATCAACGGCCAGGACATCTCGCTGGCCGGGTTCAAGGGCAAGGTCATGCTGATCGTCAACACCGCCAGCAAATGCGGCTTCACGCCGCAGTTCGGCGGCCTCGAAGAGCTGCACAAGCAGTACGCCGGCAAGGGCCTGGCGGTGCTGGGTTTCCCCTGCAACCAGTTCGGCTCGCAGGACCCGGGCGCCGACGGCGAGATCGAGTCCTTCTGCCAGGTCAACTATGGCGTGAGTTTTCCCATGATGTCCAAGATCGACGTCAACGGCCCGGCCGCGCATCCGCTCTACAAATGGCTGTCGGCCGAGGCGCCCGGCCTGCTGGGCAGCAAATCCATCAAATGGAACTTCACCAAATTCCTGGTCGGCAAGGACGGCAAGGTGATCCGGCGCTACGCGCCCACCGACAAACCGGCCGACCTGGCCAAGGATATCGAGGCCGCACTAGCCGCCTGAGGCAGAGCCGCCCTGCGTGTAACTCAAGGAGGCTTGGGGCCGGCTTTGACGGTGCGCAAATAATCCGCCAGCGTGCGGCCCGCCTCGTGGCCCACGCGCTCGTCCAGCACGTCGATCTCTGCCATGCGGTCCACGCGAAAGCTGCGAAAGTCCTGCCGGGTCTCGCACCAGGCGCCCAGCGTCCAGACGCTGCCCCAGTAAAAGCAACCCAGCGGCCAGAGCACACGCCGGCTTTCCCGCCCGGCCGCATCGAGGTAGCGCACATCCACCTTGCAGCGCGCATGCACCGCCTCGCGCAGCAGCTGCAGGCTGCGCTGCGTGGCTTCATCGGGATTGATCACCACCGCATACAGCGGCACACCTTCGGCCGCCGCACGCGCCGTGGGCGGCAGCACCGAAAAAATCTTGCTCCAGGCCGCTTCCGCATCGCCCGCCATGGCCGGGTCCAGCCAGGCCTGGGCCAGGCGCACCGAGGCGGCCAGTGCATTGGCTTCCTTTTGCGTGAACATCAGCGGCGGCAGGTCAAAGCCCGCGCCCAGCCGGTAACCCACACCGGCCTCGCCTTCAATCGGCACCCCCTGGTGCTGCAGGTCGGCCACATCGCGGTAAATGGTGCGCTCAGACACCTCCAGCCGCTTGGCCAGGAATTCCGCCGTGCTCAGGCGGCGGCCGCGAATCAGCTGGACTAGATGGAAAAGGCGGTCGGCGCGGCGCATGGTGTGTTGAGTGATTTGAATGACCGCAGCTTAACGCGTGTCGAAATGGCCAACATACGCCATGCGCGGCTATAGTGCAGGCATCCATCTGCGCGCGTATTGCCCTCCGACAAACCGAGGAGACATCGTGGTGTTTCGTGGAACTTCCATACCCGTATAAATGAGTACAGCCTGTCCGAACTGCCAGAGCCGCTCGCTCGGCGCGTTATTTCGCCTACGGGTCTGGTGGACGCGGCCGGTTGCATGCCCTCATTGCGCAGCGCTGTTGATTCCTGTACCGTCGCTTTGGCGCTGGGGCTTGTGCGGGTTGATAGTTTTCGCACCATCGAGCATCCTGGATACCTTTTCTCTTCATGGCTATCTCGGCACGGCTATTGTCTTTGGGATTGCATTTGGCTTTCTCTGCCTGTTGCTCGCTTCCTGGCCATTGCAGACGACGTCCATCGGGCTTGTCTCACGCAATCGGCGCATCGCGCTTGCCATCGTTGGTGTCATCTTTGTGCTGGCACTTTTCGGGCATGCGCTCTGACCATGTGCTTGAGCATCCTGGTTTCGGCGTTTAGCTTCATCGGGTCCGGTCGAGCCATCCATAAAGCAAATCACCGATGCCGTACGAACTGGCTTTCACGAAATTGGTCCCCATCGCTGATCGCGCCCAATACTTCAACGAATGTTGTGTTGGGGGTGACGTCGTGATGGATCAACTGCTCCCCATGCTCCGCGCGAAGTACGAGGGCATTGAGACCAATCAGGAAGACTGGGGGTGGTTTGCCTGGTTCAAAGACGCTGGCTCAAACCTCGCCGTGGATGTTTTTAGCGACCATCCTGATGCGGGTGAGTTCAGAATCCACATTACTTCAAGGGTGCCACGTTTTTTGTTTGGCGCTAAAGTGGTGGATACCCCCGAGCTTGAGCGACTACTTGGAATGGTTGTTGAGGCGATTTCCAATTGGGCTGGACAGGCACCACAAGTCATTCGCCTGGACGCAAAGCATATGCCCCTGGCAAAAGCGACCTGACATGTTTAGCAACGTCAAGCTGAAAGCGGTCGCCCTCGGGGCGTTGGGCGGTTTTATTCTTCCGTATTTTGTTTCGTTCTGGTTCAAGGTGTCTTTCCTTGGGGATGTCAAACAAGCCCACATCGATTCACCGGACGTTGACTACACGGTGATGTACATTTTTTTGCTTGGGTTTGGACCGCTGGCCGGCGGCGCCATCGCGGCGCATGTCTCAAAGCATCAGCCCATCCTTCACGCGGTGCTGGCGGCACTCGTCGGGTGGGTTTTCTATGCCTGGCTGGGGTCTGGGCTTCTACTCGGAATTTTGTTCGCAGCCGTCGCGGCGGTTGGGGCACTAGGCTGGAAGAAAATGCATGCCTGACCAGCCCAGGAGCGGCTCCGGCCTCCGTCGGTTGAAAGCGCCGCTGTTTCTTGTGCGCCGCTCACCTTGACGTCAGAGCGCAAGGAGTCTTTGCCACGATGCGAGCGTTTTTTCTCTTTTTCCCCAAGATTGCCCTGCTGGCAAGCATCGGCTTGTTCTGCCTGTGCCTGCTCGGCGACGGTTTCTACCCGTACGCATCGCGGCCTGACAGCGCAATACCAGGGTGGCAGTTGTTCCTGTTTGGTTGGTCAGCGATTCCCCATGGCGGCATTGCGTGGCTTGCGAATCCCGTGATTGGCGCAGCGTGGGCACTCTTTTTCCTGAAGCATCCCGGCCGGAGCGCGGGCCTGGCCGCCCTGGCACTTGCATTCATGATCAGTTTCCTGTTTGAGAGCAAAGTCACCTCGATCTATTCAGAAACCAGCACCTTTGTCGCTGAGTACGGGCCCGGCTACTGGTTGTGGGTTGCCTGCGCATCCACGCTGCTTCTCGGCAGCATCGTCGCGGCTTTGCCGACCAAATTCCTGGAGCAGGAGTAAGGATGCGCCCTGACATTTCGATTGGGATGGAATCGCGGCTGCCAACAACTCTCACAGTGAGTTGATGAAAAACCTGCCTCACTGATCGCCGCCGTCCTGACGATGCTGTCGGCCCAAGCCCTTGCTGCCGCCGACAACCAGTGCTTCAGCACCGTCAGCAAGGGACACATCGCTGCCGGCGGGCGCTTTGGCTATAGTGCCAACACCGGTTCGACCTCATAGCCCCATGAAGCTCACTGTCCGCCCCCTCACACCCGAGCGCTGGCCCGACCTTGAAGCGCTCTTCAACGCCAAAGGCTGTTCGGTGGCGCGCGGCTGCTGGTGCATGTTTTACCGCCGCAGCGGCGCCCGCGGGCCCTTGCCTGCGGGCGCCACGGCGGCCCAGGCCAATCGCGCCGAGCTCAAAGAGCTCACGCGCGGCGGCACCCCGCCCGGCCTGATCGGCTATCGCGGCAAGCTGCCGGTCGGCTGGGTGTCGCTGGGGCCGCGCGAGGACTACGCCAAGCTCCAGCGCTCACCGGTGATGAAGCCGGTCGATGACAAGCCCGTCTGGTCCATCATCTGTTTTGTCGTGCCCGCGGAGCATCGCGGCCAGGGCGTCGCGCGGGCGCTGCTGGACGGGGCGATTGCCTACGCCAAAAAGCAGGGCGTGACGCTGCTGGAGGCCTACCCGGTGGACAAGCACGGCCGCGCCCAGGACGACACCATGTGGTTCGGCGCCAAGTCCATGTATGACAACGCCGGCTTTGAAGAGGTCGCGCGCCGCAAGCCGCAGCGGTCTGTGGTGCGCATCAAGCCCGTCTGAGCTGCCGATAAGCGTTGGCGCACAATGATGCCGAAGCGGGGGCAAATACCATGAGCAATCCCAACGGCGATAAAGTCTTCAGCGGCTCGATTCCGAAGCTCTATGAAACGTATCTGGTTCCGCTGATCTTCGAGCCCTACGCGGCAGATCTGGTGGCGCGGCTTGCGTCGAAGCCTTTGACGCGTGTTCTCGAGATCGCAGCCGGCACCGGTGTCGTGACGCGTGCGTTGACAAGCGTGCTGCCCGAAAGTGTCTCCGTCGTGGCCACGGATTTGAATCAGTCGATGCTGGACCAGGCCTGCGCGGTCGGGACCACGCGCCCGGTGGAGTGGCGGCAGGCAGATGCCATGCAACTGCCTTTTCCGGACGCGAGTTTTGACGCGGTGGTCTGCCAATTCGGAGCCATGTTCTTCCCTGAAAGGTCAAAAGCGTTTGCAGAAACACGCCGGGTACTCAGGCCGGGAGGTGTTTTCATTTTTAATGTATGGGACCGGATTGAGGAAAACGAATTCGCCGACACCGTGATCACGGCGCTCGAATCCGTCTTTCCTCAAGACCCGCCGCGCTTCCTGGCCCGCACGCCGCACGGCTATTACGAGCGCCGCAGCATCGAGCAAGATCTTGCAAACGGCGGATTTATGGCGCCACCTCAAATCAGCACGGTTGCAGCGCGAAGCCGGGCGGAATCTGCCCGGGTTCCAGCGATCGCCTACTGCCAGGGCACGCCGCTGCGAAACGAGATCGAAACGCGCGACGCTTCACGGCTTCTAGAAGCCACCGACGTTGCGGCGGAAGCGATTGCCCTGCGCTTCGGACGCGGGCCGGTGGACGGCAAAATCCAGGCGCATGTTGTCACCATTGAAAACTGAGCGCGCGAACTGTGCGTGCCGCGCCCTGGCAAGCCGTTCGAGGCGGATGGCCGCCTGTTCGGCCGCACCCAGATGGATGCTGGCTGCCTTTTACCGCCACCTCTGGGACAACGAGGACAGCATAGGCGCCTGAGCCGCGCCATTTCCACGCCGCAGCCGTTGAGGCGCTGGACAGTATTTCCAATATGATGGAAAACAAATTCCATCATGACAGAAATTCCCTCCGACCTGAACCAGCGCATCGCCGAACGCGTGCGTGAGCTGCGCGCCGCCAAAAGCCTGTCGCTGGAAGCGCTGGCCGCCAAAAGCGGCGTGAGCCGTTCCATGATTTCATTGATAGAACGCGGCGAGAGCAGCCCCACGGCCGTGGTGCTGGAGCGCCTGGCCACCGGCCTGGGCGTGATGCTGGCTTCGCTGTTTGACGCAGCCGCCGCCCGGGCACCCGCCAGCCCCATCAGCCCTGTTGCGCGCCATGCGGACCAAGTGCAGTGGCAGGACCCGGCCTCGGGTTATGTGCGGCGCAATATCTCGCCGCCCGGCGTGCCTCAGCCCATGCAGATCGTCGAAGTGCATTTCCCGCCGGGTGGGCGCGTGGCCTTTGAGACCGGCGCGCGCGACGCGCGTGTGCACCAGCAGGTGTGGGTGCTCGAAGGCGCGATTGACATCACTGTGGGCGAGACACGCCACGCGCTGCGCGAAGGCGACTGCCTGGCCATGCAACTGGATCGCCCCACGATGTTCCACAACCCGACGCGAAAACCCGCGCGCTATGCGGTGGTGATCGCCACTGAACCCGCATGAACACCATGACGAATACCCCACCTTGGTCGCTGCGGCGCCTGCATGAAGTGAATGAGGCGCAGATTGCCGGACTCGCCGACGTGCTGATCGACTGCGTGGAAGGCGACGCCTCAGTGAGTTTTATGCATCCGCTGCCGCGCGAACGCGCCCAGGCCTTCTGGCGCGGCGTGGCCGACGGCGTGGCGACGGGCGAACGCGCGCTGCTGGTGGCCGAGGATGGCCAAGGCATTTGCGGCACGGTGCAATTGGTGCTGGCCCAGCCCGAGAACCAGCCGCACCGCGCCGACCTGGCCAAGATGCTGGTGCACCGCCGCTGCCGCCGCCAGGGCCTGGGCGAGGCCTTGATGCGGGCCGCCGAATCCATGGCGCGCGACTGCGGCAAGACGCTGCTGGTGCTGGACACCGTCACCGGCGACAACGGCGAGCGCCTGTACCAGCGCCTGGGCTGGCAGCGCGTCGGCGTGATTCCCGGCTACGCGCTGCTGCCGCGCGGCGGGCTGGTGGGCACGACGGTGTTTTACCGCGAGCTGGCCTGACGGAAGTTGTTGTGGGCTGTTGGCGTGCCGCCGGCAGGCGCAAGGCCCCGCGGCGCGTGCGCCGCTGTTTTCAGGCTTTTTTACCCGTGCGATGAACCACCATGCGCTCATGCAGGCGAGTGACGATGCGGCTTCCCGTCCTGACGAAGAAGAAGGGGAACACGCCGTGGATGAACGCGGCGACGGCGGCCGACAGCAGCGGCACGGCAAATGAAAAGGAAGCCGACATGTGCTCGAAATAGCTCTCCCCTACGGAGTCAGGGTGTTCCTTGAACAGCTGGAGAATTTTTTCCATGGTCGTATCCGTCGGTTTTCGGGGTTTGCACCCCGCTTGCATCAATGCCTGCCAGGAATCATAGGCCTGCGGATCGGAAAATAAGTTGCAAGTTCGGCTAGAAATCCTTCCATAATTAGAATTATTTTCTAATAATCTGGCCACATGGACAAAAAAGACATCCGGATCCTGGAGCTGTTGCAAGACGATGCCTCGATGGGGCTCAATGAGCTGGCCCACGCCGTCAGCCTGTCGCCGACACCTTGCTGGCGGCGAATCCAGAAGCTGCGCGATGAAGGTGTCATCAAGCAGCAGGTCACCTTGTGCGACCCGGTCAAGCTCAATCTGGGCCTGACCGCTTTTGTGAGCATCCGTGCCAGCCTGCACAACGACGCATGGACCCAGCGCTTCATCAAAGGCATCGTCGCCATCCGCGAGGTGGTGGAGGTCTACCGGATGACGGGCGATATCGACTACCTGCTGAAGGTCGTCGTGCCCGACATTGCCGGTTACGACAGCGTGTACAAACGCCTGATCAAGGTCGCCGAACTGCAGGACGTGAGTTCGGGCTTTGTGATGGAGGTGGTCAAGCACACCACCGCCCTCCCCACGGATTACGCGCTGCCGGCCTGAGGGGCCGAAAGCGTCAAAACCCCAGCATCGCGCCGTCAGCCCGCATGGCCTGCGCGATCAGCCGCATGTCGTGGTCGCTGATGTCGAACAGGCCGAAACGGAACTTGTAGCCCCAGCGCTGGCGGTCTTCCACAAACTCGAAGTCATCGAGCAGCGGCAGTATGGACGCTTCCTGCGCGGCCACATAGGCCACGTCGCGGCGGAAAGGCACAAAACCGCCGCCCATGTCGAAGGCGTAAGGCTCACCGGCCCGCACCAGGCCTATGGACACAAAACGCTGGAGTTTGTCCTTGCCGCCCATGGTCAGCGCGGGCGAATAGTAGGCCACCCGGTCGCCGGCCGACATGCGCTTGAGCGGCGCGCTTTTGCCGTGGCAGACCTGCATGTAGCCGGTATCCGGCGTCGCGCAGCCGCGCCGGGCATGCTCGGCGCTGGCGACCGCTATCCAGTTCCTGCGGTTCATGCGAGGGCGTGCAGGCCGACGCGGTTGCCATCCAGGTCGGTGATGTGGGCAAAGAATCCCAGGCCCGGCGGCAGCGCCTGGCGCGGCAGCGCGACCTTGCCGCCGGCCTTGACGGCGCGCGCCAGCGCGGCGTCCAGCGAGGGCGAGGCATCGAGGTAAATCAGGGTTCCATTCGATGCCGGCGCCGACGCGGTGGGGCCTGCCAACAGGGCGCCACCCACACCCTCCTCGCGCTCATAGGGAAACACCGCGCCTTCCGACGGGCCCATGGGCTCGCGGCGCATCTTGCACTCGAGCACGGCTTCGTAAAAGGCCTGGGCTTTGTCCAGTTGGGTGCTGGGGATTTCAAACCAGGTGACGGCGTTTTTCATGGGAGGCTCCTTGTGTGTTGAAGAAGCCTTGATGATGCGGACCTGCTACTGACAACGTCATGTCAGGAGGATGTTGGCCCCCACGCTTCCCGCTTCGCGAGCCTACGGCGTTGCGCTGCCCCTTTCCTCACATAACGGGGCGCTGCGCCTGCGGCCTGGCAAAGCCAGTTCCGCGGCCCCGGCTGGTTAAATGTTTAGCTCAACTCAGGGCAGCAACGCAGAATCCAGCACTTCCACCCAATGCCGCACGGGCGTTGCCGTGCCGCTTTGCAGGTGGGTGATGCAGCCGATATTGGCCGAGATGATGGTGCCGGGCGCCGAGGCCTGCAGATTGCCGAGCTTGCGGTCGCGCAGCTGGTAGGCGATCTCCGGGTTCAGCACCGAGTAAGTGCCGGCCGAGCCGCAGCACAGGTGGGATTCAGAGGCCGCCAGCGTTACCTGGAAACCCAGCGCGCCCATCAGCGTCTCCACCCCGCCGCGCAGCTGCTGGCCGTGCTGCAGGGTGCAGGGCGGGTGGAACACCAGCGCGCCGGCCTGGGCCTTGACCTTGCCCTGCAGTTCTCCGACCAGTTCGGGCATCAGCTCGCTGAGGTCGCGCGTGAGTTCGCCGATGCGCGCGGCCTTGGCCGCATAGGCCGGGTCGTCCTTGAGCAGGTGGCCGTAGTCCTTGACGGTGACGCCGCAGCCCGAGGCATTCATGACGATGGCTTCCACGCCGCTGCCCTCACCTCCTTCGGCCGCCGCCACATGCGGCCACCAGGCGTCGATGTTGCGCCGCATCTGGTCCTTGCCGCCTTCCTGGTCATTGAGGTGGAATTTGACGGCGCCGCAGCAGCCGGCCTTGGGCGCCAGCACGGTTTCTATGCCGGCCGCGTCCAGCACGCGCGCGGTCGCGGCATTGATGTTGGGCATCATGGCCGGCTGCACGCAGCCTTCAAGCATCAGCATCTTGCGCGCATGCGCGCGCCGCGGCCAGGTGCCGGCGTCCTGCTTTTTCGGTACCTTGTTTTGCAGGGCCGCAGGCAGCAGGCCGCGCACAGCCTGGCCGGCCTTCATCGCGGGGGCAAACAGCGGCGAGGGCAAGCCTTCTTTCAGGGCCCAGCGCAAGGCCTTCTCGCCGGCCGGGCGCGGCACACGCTCATCGACCAGCTTGCGGCCTATGTCGACCAGGTGGCCGTATTCGACGCCGCTGGGGCAGGTACTTTCGCAGTTGCGGCAGGTGAGGCAGCGGTCAAGGTGCAGCTGGGTTTTGCGCGTGGGCGCCTCGCCTTCGAGCACCTGCTTGATCAGGTAGATGCGGCCGCGCGGGCCGTCGAGTTCGTCGCCCAGCAGCTGGTAAGTCGGGCAGGTGGCGGTGCAAAAACCGCAATGCACACATTTGCGCAAAATCGCTTCGGCCTCGCGGCCTTCGGTACTGTTCTTGAATTCGGGGGCGAGATGGGTTTGCATGGTGTCAGGGCGCCTCTTTCAGGGCCACGGCGAGGGCCTTGCGCCGGGCGGCGCGCCGGAAATCGGCATACAGCGGCGGCAGGGACAGCGCCAGCAGCATGAGCGCCAGCGGCACGACCCAGATAAAGCCGATGTACTTGAAGCCGGCCGCGCCCACCACGCCGCCGGCGATAAACATCGCCAGCAAGGTACCGAACAGCCGCAGCTTGATGCGGTTGGCGCGCACGCGCGACTCGGGCGGGCTGGCCGTGCGGTTCCAGTAAAACATCTTGCCGAGCTCTATGCCCAGGTCGGTGATCACGCCGGTCATATGGGTGGTGCGGATCTGCGAGGACGAGATCTTGCTGACCAGCGCGTTCTGCAGGCCCATGGTGAAGGCCAGCACCAGCACGGTCAGCGGCACGGCGAAAGGGGTCTGGCGGTTCAGCGTCGCGCCCAGCAGCCCGAACAGCAGCATCAGCACGGCCTCCAGCAGCAGCGGCAGCGCGTATTCGCTGCGCAAGTGGTTCTGGCGCGCCCAGTTCACCAGCACGGCGGTCGCGGCGGCGCCGGTGGTAAAGGCCAGCAGTGCCCCGACGGCGCCTAGCACCAGCGCCATGTGGCCCAGGACCAGGTTGTCGGCCAGCAGGGACGCGAAGCCCGTCATGTGCGAGGTGTACATGCCGACCACCAGAAAGCCGCCGGCATTGATGGCGCCGGCGTTGAAAGCCAGCAATCCGCCCAGCAGGCGGTTCATGTAGGGCGTGCGGTGCTGCCCGGTCAAGTGGCGAAGGCGTCGCATGGCTTGTTTACCAGTCCGCGTACATGCGGCCCGGGTTGAACACGCCCGCCGGGTCGAATTGCTTTTGGAGCTCGCGGTGTATGCGGTCCAGCGGCGGCTTGAGTGCGGAGAACACCGGCACGGATTTGCCGGCCGAGCGGAACAAGGTGGCATGGCCATGAGCCCCGGCCGCCGCTTCGCGTAGCAGCGCCGCATCGCCCTCGGGCCGCTTGACCCAGCGCTGGGCGCCGCCCCACTCCACCAGCGTCTCGCCCAGCCCAAGCGGCGGCGCCGTGTCGGGCACGCTGAGCCGCCACAGCGATTCATCGCCCTGCAAGGCAAAGAAAGGCTGGGCCTGCTCGCGCAGCGCAGTCCAATGGCGGGCCGCGTCACTGTCCAGAACTTCTCCACCCATGGATTTTTGCGCGGCAGCGACAGCGGCTTTCGCGCCGCGCAGGCGCACCCACAGGCGGCCCTCTCGCCAGCAGGAGGCGTTGACAGGCAAGGGCATGGCGCCCCAGCGATTGAGTTGTTGCAAAGCCGCGGCCTCATCCATGTCAAAGACCAGCGTGGCCTCTTGCGGCGCGACCGGCAGGACCTTGAGCGAGACCTCCAGCAGCACGCCCAGGGTACCCAGCGAACCGGCCATCAGGCGCGAGACGTCGTAGCCGGCCACATTCTTCATGACCTGGCCGCCGAAGACCAGGCGCTCGCCCTTGCCGTTGAGCAACACCACGCCCAGCATGTAGTCGCGCACGGCGCCCACGCTGGCACGCGCCGGGCCGCTCAGGCCGCTGGCCACCATGCCGCCCACGGTGGCTTTGGCTTGCGCGCCGTCGAAATGCGGTGGTTCAAAGGGTAGGCATTGGCCCTGCCCGGCTAGCAGGGCTTCAAGTTCTGCCAGCGGGGTGCCGGCGCGGGCGGTGACTACCAGTTCGCTGGGCTCGTAGCTCGTGACGCCGCTGTGCGGCCGGATGTCCAGGATCTCGCCCCTGAGGGTTTGGCCGTAAAAATCTTTGCTGCCGCCGCCGCGCAGGCGCAGCGGCGTGCCGGCAGCGGCCGCGCTGCGCACGCGCTCGGCCAATGCGGCGCTCATATCAGTATCTGCAAGCATGGCGCTCATGGTAAGCCGCGCGGGCTGGGGCCATATTGATTTTTTTGAACGCGGCCTGTTCGGTTTTTTCCGGCGGCATCAATCCTGGAAGAAGTTCACCGGCAGGCCGGGCACCTCAACCTGCATGGAAAACACGCAGCCCGAATCGGGGTAGTGCTGCAGTTCCTGCGCGGGCCGGTTGTAGCGCGCGGTCGTGAGGTACAGGGTTTTGAGGTCGTCGCCGCCGAAGCAGGGCATGGTGGGGCAGCGCGCCGGCACGGCGAACTCGGCCAGCAGCGCACCGGCGGGCGAGAGCTTGAGCATGCGCCCGCCTTCAAACATCGCGACGTAGTAATTGCCCTCGCGGTCCACGGCGGCGCCGTCGGGCCGGCCACCATAGCCGGCCATGCCGGGCAACCAGCCTTCGGGCTTGCCGGGCCACTGCGCGAACACGCGGGGCTCGGTCATGGTGTTGCGTTCGGCGTCCCAGTTCCAGGCCCGGATGATGTGGCGCGGCGTGTCGGACCAATAAACCGTGGCCGCATCGGGCGACCAGGCCAGCCCGTTGGCGATGATGGCATCGCCCGCCTTGCGCTCGACCACGGGGGCGCGGCCGCCGCGGCAGTCCAGCGAAAACAGCTCGGCCGTGGACTTGTCGCGCGGCTCGTACATGGTGCCGGCCCAGAAGCGCCCCAGCGGGTCGGCCTTGCCGTCGTTAAAGCGCGTGGTCGCCGTGTCGTGGCCGGCCCGCATGAGCTGGTGCAGTTCACCACCCCATTGCCTGGCGCGGTAAATGCCGTCGCGCAGCGCGACCACGAGTCCCCCGCTGCGCGCCGGCGCGATGCTGCCGGGTTCGGAGGGCATGGCCCAGCTTTCCACCGTGCCCATGAAGACATTGCAGCGATGCAGCTGCCTGCCGGGAATATCTATCCAGTACAGCATCTGCTCGTCGGGGTGCCAGAACGGCGATTCGCCGAGCCCGCTGGGCGGTGCAGCAAGGGTTTGCCAGGTCATCACGCTACCTTTGTTTGTGTGTGGACAGCCGCCACTGTAACGCCCCCCAAAAAAAACAGCCCACCGGTTTGCACCGGCGGGCTGAACATCCAAAGGAGACTCTCAGTAAATAATTAGCAGGACCGGGCCGCCTGCGAGGTGGCCCGTCCGCTGTATCAGCGGTTGTAAGCGGTTTCGCCGTGGGACGTGATGTCCAGGCCTTCGCGCTCGTCTTCTTCGCTGACACGCAGGCCTATGGTCAGGTCCACCACCTTGTAGGCGATGAAGGAGACCACGCCGGACCAGACGATGGTGATCAGCACGGCCTTGGCCTGGATCCAGAGCTGGCCGGCGATGGTGTAGGCGTCGGGCGTCACGGCCGTGGCGGTCACCCAGTCACCCACGAAGCTTGGGCCACCGAGGGCCGGCGAATTGAAGACACCGGTGAGCAATGCGCCCAGGATACCGCCCACGCCGTGCACGCCGAACACGTCCAGCGAGTCGTCGGCGCCCAGCAGTTTCTTCAGGCCGTTCACGCCCCAGAGGCAGGCGAAGCCGGCCACCAGGCCGATGACCAGGCCGCCGCCGATGCCGACGTTGCCGGCCGCGGGGGTGATGGCCACCAGGCCGGCGACGGCGCCGGAGGCGGCACCCAGCATGGAGGCCTTGCCGCGCATCAGCGCTTCACCGACGCACCAGGCCAGCACGGCGGCAGCGGTGGCACCCAGGGTGTTGATAAAGGCCAGGGCGGCGAAGCCGTTGGCTTCCAGGGCGGAGCCGGCGTTGAAGCCGAACCAGCCCACCCACAGCAGCGCGGCGCCGACCATGGTCAGGGTCAGGCTGTGAGGCGCCATGGCTTCCTTGCCGTAACCGATGCGCTTGCCGATGCAGAAGGCACCCACCAGGCCGGCAACGGCGGCGTTGATGTGCACCACGGTACCGCCCGCGAAGTCCAGGGCGCCCATTTGCCAGATGTAACCGCCCTTGGCGCTCATGGCGTCGGCGACTTCCTTGCCGGTGTAGGCGTCAGGGCCCATCCAGAACCAGACCATGTGGGCGATAGGCGCATAGCTGAAGGTGAACCAGATGGCCATGAACAGCAGCACGGCGGAGAACTTGATGCGTTCGGCGAAGGCGCCGACGATCAGCGCGCAGGTGATGCCGGCGAAGGTGGCCTGGAAGGCGGCGAACACGATCTCGGGGATCACGACACCCTTGCTGAAGGTCGCGCCGTTGGCGAATGTGCCCGCGACGTTGTCCCAGATGCCTTTCATGAAGAGCCGGTCGAAGCCGCCAAAGAAGGCGTTGCCCTCGGTAAAGGCTAGGCTGTAGCCGTAGATGAACCACAGCACCACGATCATCGAGAAGGTGACCATGACCTGCATCAGCACCGACAGCATGTTCTTGCTGCGGACCAGGCCGCCGTAGAACAGCGCCAGGCCGGGAACGGTCATCATGATGACCAGCAGCGTGGAAACCATCATCCAGGCGGTGTCGCCCTTGTTGGGAACAGGTGCGGGCGCTGCGGAGGCGGCCGCTGCGGGTGCGGAAGCCGCTGCTGCGGCGGCCGGAGCGGCGGCAGCCGAGGCTGCGGGCGCGGCGGCGGAAGCGGCCGCTTCAGCCGGTTTGGCTTCGGCTGCGGAAGCGGCGGGTGCGGCGGCCGGGGCTTGCGCCATGACGGCGCCTGTTGTCAGCAGGCTCAGTCCCAATACAAGGGAAGCAAGTATTTTTTTCATGTCGATGTTCTCTTTTTGTGTGGATTGAGCCTTACAGCGCTTCCTTGCCGGTTTCACCGGTACGGATGCGCACGACCTGCTCGAGGTTGTAGACAAAGACCTTGCCGTCGCCGATCTTGCCGGTGCGGGCCGCGCCTTCGACCGCTTCGATCACGCGGTCCACCAGGTCGTCGGAGACAGCCGCCTCGATCTTGACCTTGGGCAGGAAGTCAACGACATATTCCGCACCGCGATACAGCTCGGTGTGGCCTTTCTGGCGGCCGAAGCCCTTGACTTCAGTGACCGTGATGCCTTGCACGCCAATACCGGACAGCGCTTCCCGCACTTCGTCCAGCTTGAACGGTTTGATGATGGCCGTTACGAGTTTCATGTTCAGGTTTCCTCCAAGGATGAATAAAGAAGCGGCCCCTCGGTGCGCCACTCCAGCTGCTTTACGGTTTTTCTGAGCGTAAAGGTCAGGCGCTCTGATTCAGGGATTTCGACGGTTGCGGAAAGGGTCCTATTCCCGGATTCCACGAAGTCTTCGTAGCACGTACCGTGCCAAAGCAAGCCCCTTGGCCGGGCGCAGTCCACCCGCTTCGGGCTTGCCACGTTGAACACCGGAATCCAAAAAAACACGATAAGCACCAGATTGGGGCGTTCATCACGCACAACTTTGGAGCATCACCAGGGAGTTAGTTCATGAGCCTGTCTTTAGTGCACAGCCGCGCCTTGCTGGGGCTGGAAGCGCGACCCGTCCGCGTCGAGGTCCACCTGGCCAACGGCCTGCCCAGCTTCACGCTGGTCGGCCTGGCCGAAACCGAGGTCAAGGAGGCCCGCGAACGCGTGCGCTCCGCCATCCAGAACACCGGCCTGGAGTTTCCCGCCAATAAGCGGATCACCGTCAACCTCGCGCCGGCCGACCTGCCCAAGGATTCCGGCCGCTTCGACCTGCCGATTGCCCTGGGCATCCTGGCGGCCAGCGGCCAGGTCGATGCCCGCAAGCTGGAAGGCTATGAGTTCGCGGGCGAGCTGTCCCTGGGTGGCGACCTGCGGCCCGTGCGCGGCGCGCTGGCCATGAGCCTGGCGCTGGCCCGCCCCGGGCGCGACGCTGCCGCTGCCGAAAAACTGCCCAAATTGGTGCTGCCGGAAGCCAGCGCCCAGGAAGCGGCCCTGGTGCCCGGTGCGGAAATCTTCCGGGCGCTGCATTTACTCGACGTGGTCAGGCAGTTTTTGCCGGGGGATGCCCCCGTGGAGACGCTGGACGGCTGGTCGCGGGTGAGGCCGGCACCGCCGCCGCCGCAGTCGGCCTACCCGGACCTGGCCGACGTGAAAGGCCAGGCCGCCGCCCGTCGCGCGCTGGAAATTGCGGCCGCCGGCGGCCATAGCGTGCTCATGATGGGCGCGCCCGGCTCCGGCAAATCCATGCTGGCCCAGCGTTTTGCCGGCCTGCTGCCGGCCATGAGCACCGAAGAGGCGCTGGAAAGCGCCGCGGTGGCCTCCCTGGGCGGCCGCTTTTCGCTGGATAAATGGGCGCTGCGCCCGACCTGCGCGCCCCACCATACCGCCAGCGCCGTGGCCCTGGTCGGCGGCGGCTCGCCGCCACGGCCCGGCGAGATCTCGCTGGCGCACCGCGGCGTGCTGTTTCTTGACGAGCTGCCCGAGTTTCCGCGCGCGGCGCTCGAGGCGCTGCGCGAGCCGCTCGAATCCGGCAGCATCACGATCTCGCGGGCCGCCCAGCGCGCCGAGTTTCCGGCCCGCTTCCAGCTGGTCGCGGCCATGAACCCCTGCCCCTGCGGCTACCTGGGCTCCAGCCTGCGGGCCTGCCGCTGCTCGCCCGAGCAGGTCTCGCGTTACCAGGGCAAGCTCAGCGGCCCGCTGCTGGACCGCATAGACCTGCATGTGGAAGTCGGCGCCCTGGCGGCCGATGAGCTGGTGAACGCGCCGCCCGGCGAAGCCACGGCCGATATCCGGCGCCGCGTCGTCGCGGCGCGCGAGCGCGCCCTGGCCCGCCAAGGCAGCACCAACCAGGCGCTGGCGGGCCAGGCCATAGACGCGCAATGCCAGCTCGACGATGCGGCCGCGAAATTCCTCAACACCGCGGCCGCCCGCCTGGGCTGGTCGGGGCGCAGCATCCACCGCTGCCTGAAAGTCGCCAGGACGATTGCCGACCTGGCCGGCGCGCAGGTGGTGCAGACGGTCCATGTCGCGGAGGCGGTGCAGTACCGGCGGGCGCTCAAGGCCGCCCAGTGAAGGCCTGACTCTTCAGTCCACGCGCAGCCTGCGCGCCTTGCGGGTCTTCCACCAGCGCGAAAGATGCACCTTCAGGTCGTGGCGCGGGTGGGTGATGCGCCGGATCGCGCTCACGTAGTCGAGCGCCAGCCCCGGCGTCCAGGCCATGGACTCGGCGCGCACGCGGGCGCTGCCGGCCATCCAGACGTCGGGATGCAAGGCAAGCCGCAGCAGGGTCCGCCAGAAGGGCTTGTCCGCGAAAACGCCTTCCATGGCCGCGTCCACGGCCTGCGTGACCACGACGGAGCAGTTGCGATGGGTGAGGTTGTAGGTGTCGTCCTGGCGGTACACGTCCCAGAAGGCCTGGAGGTAGCTGCGGTTGTAGACGCGGAAATGCAGCTTGTGCGTGGAAGGACGGGTCGCCGCGGCCTCTTCGGCGTAGGAGGGCAGCCAAACGCCGGGATGGTCGTTGCCGGAGGTGGCACGCAGGTGGTCTACCAGGTTGGCCTGTGTGATGGCCAAGCGGACCCGCGGGTGGTGGCTGATGTAGAGGCCGTCCTCGCATTCAAGCGCGATATGGCCTGTCGATACACGGCCCTTCTTTGTCATGGAGGCGATGTAGCGCTCGATCAGCGGAAGGCGTATGCGGTCCTTGTCGTCGTCCACCGCATCGACCGCCGTCCAGACATGCACGATCATGTGCCCGGCGGCGGCATTCGCGGCCAGCGTCTCGGCCGTGGCCGGCGCCGCATCGGGTTGCAGCACCCGGGTGCCGCTGTAAAGCTCGACGGCCGCCAGCCGCGAGCCGCGCGGCAGGCGCCTGAGCCGCCAGGCGCCGCGCATCAGGATGTGGCCGCCCGCGATCAGCGCCAGGCCGGTGCACAGCGACACATTCATGCTCGAGGGCACCGGCCAGTTGGTCAGCATCAGCAGCGCCAGCACCAGGTAAGCCCAGCCTATCAGGTTGGACTTGCGCCAGCTCGGGTAGCGGATCAACCAGCTGGAGGCGATGCGGACCAGGCCGTTGAAGGTGAAGGCGGCACCGAACAGGATGCCGGCAGCGATCGAGTTGTCCCAGGGGAAATCGAGCACCAGGCAGGCGAACACCACCATGGCCGCGCCGCGCAGCATCTCAAAGCTGCGCCGCTCCCGCGCGTGGGTGGCGCCCACCACCAGATCGACCACACCCTGGGCCAGCAGCACCGCGCCCAGTACCCAGGTGGCCACGTCGGCCACGCCATCGACCAGGTCAACGAGAAGCAGCATGCCGAAGAGGGCGGTCAGCACACCCGCCGCCATGAAAACTTTCCAGCGCTTGACCAGCGCATCACCGCCAAAAAGAATCAACGCAAGTCTGAACATATTCTTCTTCTGCTTTGCCGACGCGCCGTCGCCCCAAGGCGGCCGGCGCGGCCGGGCTTCACTTCAAGGCCGGGAAATCCACCACATAGGCATCCATGGGCAGGGCCGCTCGCTGCGGGCCCTGCTGGGGCAGCGGCTGGACGAGCACCTTGCCCTGCTCCGTGGCATCGGTGGCCAGCCCCTTGACGACAAAAGCGTCGATCACATAAGGCAGGCCCTGGGACGACAGCGGGCCCATGCCGTCCGACACATGGAAATGCAGGTGCGGCGCCGTGGTGTTGCCCGAGTTGCCGAGCAACGCCAGCACCTGGCCGCGCTTGACGCGGTCGCCGACGCGCACCTTGAGCGAGCCGGGTTGCAGGTGGGCGTAGAACGCGTAGTAGCCGCGGCCCAGGTCCAGCACCACGTGGTTGCCGGTGACGTTCTGCATGGTGGTGTCGGGCGGCAAGGCATTGGGCACGCGTTCGGGCAGGCCGTCGAGCACGGACACCACCTTGGCGTCGGCCACGGCAATGGCCTTTTGCCCGTAGGTCGGCCAGTTCTCGTTCTTGTTGCTGTCGCCGTTGCTTTGCTGCGAGTTCGCGTCCAGCTTGATCCAGTCGATGGCAAAGCGCTGGCTCACATACAGCACGCCGTTGACGGGAATGCCGGCGCGCCGGTGCGGGACTTCCTTGCAGCAGCCGTTAAAAGCCACCCAGCCCGTCCCTTCCAGCGGCGGGCCTATCAGCGGCGCGGGCCGGGTGCTGAGGGCCACCGCGGCGCCGGTCTGCGTGGTCTGGACCGTGCCTTCGCTCGCGGGTTTGACGGCGGCCGTGAGCTTGACCTCGGCGCCGGCCGTCACCACGCGGTGCGACAGCGCTTTCGGCAGGGGCTGGCCGGGCTCCAGCACCACGTCGATCCAGAAGAAGCCGGCCTGGGCCGCGTCCAGGCTGTCGGTGGCGGCGCCGCCCAGCAGGGAGAAAGTGCGCGCCACGTCGACGCCGGACACGCTGGCCAGCACCTTGCCGGAGCCGGCGTCCAGCACCTCCAGCGACACCAGCTTGACCGGCACGGCGCGCGCGTTGATCACCTGCAGCTCGTAGTCGATGTGCACGCGCCCGTCGGCGCCCAGAAACGGCACGGGGCGCGAGGCGGCGCTCAGCAGCACAGGGGTGTTCTGGTCGCGCGCGCCGGCAAATTCGAGCTGGTCCAGGCCCGCCCCGGGCCCGGCCGCCATCGCCTGAAAACTGCCGGCAAACATGAGCGAGGCCAGCAGGAGCATGAAAAAGCACCGCATGCGATCCTCCTTGTGATGGGCCGGTCATCATAGCGCCAAGCCCCCCACAGAGCGGACGTAAAAAAGCCCCGCAACAGGGCTGCTGCGGGGCTTTTCTGTGGATGGGTCAGCGGCTGTAGTAAGGGGCGGGCTCCGCCGGCTGCGCGGCCACGGGCGCGGGCGGCGGCTTGGGACCGTAAACGGCGCCGTCGTTGGTGCGCAGCACATTGCCTTCCACCGTCACGCGGCTGCCCACGCTGGGGGCGCGCGCCACTTCCACCATGCGCTGCGAGCCGTCTTCCATGCGCACGCCGACCTGGTAGACGGTTTCCTTGCGCATATGGCCTTCGATCGCGTTGCCGGCAAAACCGCCGCCGACCGCGCCCAGGATGGTGGCCGCGGTGCGGCCGCCGCCATGGCCGATCTGGTTGCCGAGCACGGCGCCCAGCACGCCACCGGCGACAGCACCCGCGCCGACACCGGCGGGTTTGGTGGAGCGTTCAACGGGCGTAACCGATTCAACGGCGCCGCACACATGGCAGACCGCGGCCACGGCCACCGGTGCGGGCGTGGGGCCGGGCGCGGGCGAAATACCGGCGTAGCTGGGCGCGGGCGCCGGCTTGGGCGTGGGCTTGGCCACCTTCTTGGCGGGAACGGGTGCGGGTTTGGCGGGGGCTGCGGCCGGTTTTTCGGCCAGGTCGTCCGCGGCGCTGGCGCTGCTGCTGGCCGCGGCCAGGGGGGCGGCCGCTTGCGGCGCTGCCTGCGGTGTCGCCAGCGCCACCGGCGGCGTGGGGGCGCCGACCGGGTTGCGCATCTGGTAAATCATGGTGCCGCCCATGGCCAGGACGGCGACGCCCAGAATGCCGACCGCGGCCCACAAGGGCTTGCTGGCCGACGAGGCCTGCTGGCCGGGCTGGAGGTTTTCAGTGGATGTGTTCATGGCAATTCCCTCTATTGAGATCAGATCGCTTGTTCAACGTTTCCCATGCCGTGAAAGTAAACACGCTTTGGCAAGCGGCTGTGTATTTATGTAAACGCCGCTTATTCTGCGGCAAAGTCGCCGTAAACGCGAATGGCGGCGGCCATCCTGGAAGTTGTTGTTCCAGGAGGGTTTTTGAGCAGCTCTAGAGATTCGGTGCCAGCAGGCGCTGCAATTCGTCCGCCTTGAGGCCACGCCGCTGCGCCAGGTCCTGCAGCTGGTCGTCGCCTATCTTGCCGACGTTGAAATAGGTGCTTTGCGGGTGGCTCAGGTAAAAGCCGCTGACGCTGGCCGCCGGGGTCATGGCCAGGCTTTCGGTCAAGGCCATGCCGATCTCGCCGGCCTTGAGCAGCTCGAACATCTCTTTCTTGACGCTGTGGTCCGGGCAGGCTGGGTAGCCGGGGGCCGGGCGTATGCCCTGGTATTTTTCGGCGATCAGCGCCTCGCCGTCCAGCGATTCGGCCGGCGCATAGCCCCACAGGTCCTTGCGCACGCGCTGGTGCAGGCTTTCAGCGAAAGCCTCGGCCAGGCGGTCGGCCAGTGCCTTGAGCATGATGGACGAGTAGTCGTCGTGGTCGTCGAGGAAGTATTTTTCCTTCTTCTCGGCGCCAATGCCGGCGGTCACGGCGAAGACGCCGATGTAGTCGGAAACACCCTTGGGCGCGACGAAATCGGCCAGGCAGCGGCTGGGCCGCATCACGCCGTCGATCGCGGTCTTTTCGGTCTGCTGGCGCAGGCCGTACCAGGTCATGGCCACTTCGCTGCGCGTCTCGTCGGTGTAGATCTCGATGTCGTCGCCCACGCTGTTGGCCGGGTACAGCGCCATCACGCCGTTGGCGGTGAGCCAGCGGCCTTCGATGAGGCGCTTGAGCATGCGCTGCGCGTCGCCGTACACACGCACGGCCTCGGTGCCCACCACCTCGTCCTTGAGGATGGCCGGGAAGGGGCCAGCCAGGTCCCAGGTCTGGAAGAAGGGGCCCCAGTCGATGTAGTGCGCGAGCTCGGCCAGGTCGAAGTTCTTGAACACGCGCCGGCCTGTGAACTTGGGCACCGGCGGCGTGTAGCCGGCCCAGTCCATGGGCGTGGCATTGGCGCGCGCCTTGGCCAGCGGCCACATGGGCACCTGCTTTTTGTTGGCGTGCTGGGTGCGCACCTTGTCGTAGTCGGCGTAGAGCTCGTCGATGTATTTGGCCGCCTGGTCGGAAAGCAGGCTTTGCGCCACGCTGACGCTGCGCGAGGCATCGGGCACATAGACCACCGGGCCTTCGTAGTGCGGCGAGATCTTGACGGCCGTATGCACCCGGCTGGTGGTGGCGCCGCCTATCAGCAGCGGGATTTTTTTGATGCGGAAATGCTCGTCCTTCTGCATTTCGGCGGCCACATACTGCATTTCTTCCAGGCTGGGGGTGATCAGGCCGGACAGCCCGACGATGTCGGCGCCCTCGACCTTGGCGCGCGCCAGGATCTCGTGGCAGGGCACCATCACGCCCATGTTGACGACCTCGAAGTTATTGCACTGCAGGACCACCGTGACGATGTTCTTGCCGATGTCGTGCACGTCGCCCTTGACGGTGGCGATGATGATCTTGCCCTTGGTCTTGACGTCGCCGCCGGCGGCTTCGAGCTGCAGCTTTTCGGCCTCTATATAGGGCAGCAGGTGAGCCACGGCCTGTTTCATCACGCGGGCGCTCTTGACCACCTGGGGCAGGAACATCTTGCCCTGGCCGAACAGGTCACCGACCACGTTCATGCCGTCCATCAGCGGGCCTTCGATGACGTGCAGCGGCCGGCCGCCTTCGGCCAGGATTTCGCGGTACATCTCCTCGGTGTCTTCGGTGATGAACTCGTTCATGCCGTGGACCAGCGCATGCGACAGGCGCTGGCGCACCGGCAGGGCGCGCCATTCGTTTTTCTTGCTGTCGTCCTTGGCGCCGCTCTTCGCGGTTTCGGCCACTTCGATCAGGCGCTCGCTGGGCGTGAGCTCGGGCTCGCCGGGTTTGTAGACGGGCGTGCGATTCAGCACCACGTCCTCGACACGCTCGCGCAACACCGGGTCCAGGTCGTCGTAGACGCCGACCATGCCGGCGTTGACGATGCCCATGTCCATGCCGGCCTGGATCGCGTGATAGAGAAATACGGTGTGGATGGCTTCGCGCACCGGGTCGTTGCCGCGAAAGCTGAAGGACACGTTGGACACGCCGCCCGAAACCTTGGCGCCGGGCAGGTTCTGCTTGATCCAGCGCGTGGCGTTGATGAAGTCGACCGCGTAGTTGTTGTGCTCCTCGATGCCGGTGGCAATGGCGAAGATATTGGGGTCGAAGATGATGTCCTCGGGCGGGAAGTCGAGTTCGTCGACCAGCACGCGGTAGGCGCGCTCGCAGATTTCGATCTTGCGCTCGTAGGTATCGGCCTGGCCTTTTTCGTCGAAGGCCATCACCACGGCCGCCGCGCCGTAGCGCTTGAGCAGCTTGGCCTGCTGCTTGAAGGGTTCCAGGCCCTCTTTCATGGAAATCGAATTGACGATGCCCTTGCCCTGGATGCAGCGCAGGCCGGCCTCGATGACGCTCCATTTGGAACTGTCGATCATGATGGGCACACGCGCGATGTCGGGTTCGCTGGCGATCAGATTCAGGAAGCGCACCATGGCGGCCTGGCTGTCCAGCATGGCCTCGTCCATGTTGATGTCGATGATCTGCGCGCCGTTTTCCACCTGCTGGCGGGCCACCGCCAGGGCCTGTTCGTATTCGCCGTTCAGAATCATCCGGGCGAAGGCCTTGGAGCCGGTGACGTTGGTGCGCTCGCCGATGTTGACGAACAGGGTGCCCGCGCCTATGTCGACCGGCTCCAGGCCGGACAGCTTCATGGGGGGAACGGAGACGGAATTTTCGGTTTCGGACACGGACTCACCTTGGGGCTAAGGTGAGCGTCGTTGCAAAAGGCCGCCGCCGGCGGCCTGTAACCCAAGCCTGACGGACGCTAAGGTCCGCTGCAACGCTCCTTGGGTAGCCGGTATTTTAAGCGCTGAAGCCCTGTTGCGCCATTTCCCGGTGCGAAGCCCCGGGAAATGGGGCGCATGCTCAATCCAGCTTGATTTTGGCCACCTTGATCAGGCGGCCATAGTCGGCATGCTCTTTCATCACCATATAAGCAAAATCCGCCGAGGTCATGGGGCTGGGCGTGGCGCTCATGCGCGCGAACTTTTCGGCCGTGTCGGGCGTGTTGAGCGCGGCGGCAAAAGCCTTTTGCAGCTGGTCCGTCGTGGCTTTGGGCAGGTTGGCCGGGCCGAAGATGCCGAACCAGGTGCTGATGTGGAAACCGGGCAGCACGTCATTGATGGTGGGAATCTCGGTGAAGCTGCTGGAGCGGTTGATGGTGGTCACGCCGAAGGCCACCAGCTTGCCCGACTTGATATTGGCGCTGGCCGAGGCCAGGTTGTCGAACATCAGGTCGGTCTGGCCGGACAGCAGGCTGGCCTGCGCCTGGGCAGAGCCGCTGGAAGGCAGGTGCACCACGCTGATTTTGGCCAGGCTTTTGAACAGCTCGCCGGCAAGGTGGCCGGCGCTGCCGTTGCCGCCCGAGGCATAGTTCAGCCGGCCGGGGTTCTTGCGCGCATAGGCAATCAGGTCCTTGGTGTCCTTGATGTTCAGGCGCTTGGCGGTCTCGGCGTTCATGACCAGCACATTGGGCACACGGGCCACCAGCGTGATGGGCGTGAAGTCCTTCAGCGCGTCATAAGGCATGTTGGGATAGAGCCAGGGGTTGATGGCATGGGTGGCGACCGCGCCCATGACCAACGTGTGGCCGTCGGCCGGCGCCTTGGCGACCAGCGCGGCACCCACATTGCCGCCCGAGCCGGGGCGGTTGTCGACCACCACTTCGGTCTTGAGCATGGGGCGCAGCTTGTCGGCCAGGATGTGCGCGGCGTTGTCCAGCGGGCCGCCGGCCGGATAGGGAACGACGATGGTGACGGGCTTTTGCGGCGCCAGCTGCGCCTGGGCCGCCAGGGTGACGGTGGCCACGGCGAATGCCGCGGCGATCTTGATGAATGAACGCACGTTCAGGTTTCCTTTGTGATGATGGGTTGTCAGGCCGCGGGCGGCTGCGGGACACAGCGCCGGAAAGTGAAAAGCCAGGCCGGACAAGCGGGCCTGACTATAGCCGCTAAACGTGACGCGCCCGGTCAGGTACCGCCTGGATACTTTGTAACGGCCGGGCCGGAAAGAGACGCAGTGAAGCGACCGGGGTGGCCCTCAGGCGGCTTCTTTGTAGAAAGCGCCGCGCTGCCGCGAGCGTGCGGCCACGGGGGCCACGGCATGCGCGATGGCGCCTATGTGGTCCGGCGTGGTGCCGCAGCAGCCGCCCACGATGTTGACCAAGCCTTCGTCGGCGAACTCACGCAGCAGGCGCGAGGTGACGTCGGGCGTCTCGTCGAAGCCGGTGTCGCTCATGGGATTGGGCAGGCCGGCGTTCGGGTAGCAGCTGATGAAGGTGTCGCCGGCCACGCGGGCCAGTTCCTGGATGTAGGGGCGCATCAGGGTGGCGCCCAGCGCGCAATTGAGGCCTATGGCCAGCGGCGCGGCATGGCGCACGCTGTGCCAGAAGGCAGTCACGGTCTGCCCGCTCAGGATGCGGCCCGAGGCATCGGTCACGGTGCCGCTGATGATCAGGGGCAGGCGCTCGCCGGAGTTGTCGAAGTACTCGTCGATGGCGAACAGCGCCGCCTTGGCATTGAGCGTGTCGAAGATGGTCTCGACCAGCAGCACGTCGCTGCCGCCCTTGACCAGGGCCTCGGTCTGTTCGTAGTAGGCCTTGCGCAGCTCCTCAAAGCTGGTGTTGCGCGCGCCGGGGTCGTTGACGTCGGGGCTGATGCTGGCCGTCTTGGGCGTGGGGCCCAGGGCGCCGACCACAAAACGCGGCTTGTCGGGCGTGGAGAACTTGTCGCAGGCGGCGCGGGCGATGCGGGCCGATTCGTAGTTCATCTCGACGGCCAGGTCGGCCATGTCGTAGTCGGCCTGGGCCACCGTGGTCGCGCCGAAGGTGTTGGTTTCTATCATGTCGGCGCCGGCGGCCAGGTAGCCTTCATGGATGTCCTGGATCACGTCGGGGCGTGTGAGGCTCAGCAATTCGTTGTTGCCCTTGACGTCCTTGTGGAAGTCCTTGAAGCGCTCGCCGCGGTACTGGGCTTCGCTGAGCTTGAAGCGCTGGATCATGGTGCCCATGGCGCCGTCGAGGATGGCGATGCGTTGTTCCAGGATGGCCGGCAGCTGCTGCCCGCGGGTGTAGGTGATTGGCTTCATGCCCCGATTTTAAGATGGGCTCCGTTTTGCGGCGGACTTTCCTCGACAATAGGGGTATTGCCCTGAACATGAAAAACTTTCAACCCAAAGAAGCCTGGACCTGGCTGCAGTCGCATCCCGACGCGCTGTTCGTGGACGTGCGCATGGAAATCGAGTCGCTGTACGTGGGCCGCCCGCCGGGCGTGGTCAATGTGCCGTGGTACGAGTACCCCGACCTGCAACCCGACGCGCAGAAGTTCGCCGAGGCCGTGGCGCGCGAGGCGGCCGGCAAGGCGCAGCCGGTGCTGCTGATCTGCCGATCCGGCAAACGCACGCTGGACGCGGGCAAGGCGCTGGAGGCGGCCGGCTTCACCGACGTGCAGCATGTGGTGCACGGCTTCGAGGGCGAGCTCGACGAGCAGTTCCAGCGCTCCACGCTCTCGGGTTGGCGCTTTGACGGCCTGCCCTGGGAGCAGATGTAGGCCCCGCTTCCCCGGCTTGCCCGGCCTTCGCGCAATCCGCTTTCATTTTCCATTCCGACCTTGTCCTCCCTCCCCGTTTCTTCCCCTTCCACCCCGCTGCACGTGCTGGCCGAGGTCTTCGGCTACGACAGCTTCCGGGGCCCGCAGCAGGCCATCGTGGACCACGTGGTGCGCGGCGGCGACGCGCTGGTGCTGATGCCCACGGGCGGCGGCAAGTCGCTGTGCTACCAGATACCGGCCATCGTGCGGCAGCAGGCCGGCCACGGCGTGACCGTGGTGATCTCGCCGCTGATCGCGCTGATGCACGACCAGGTCGGGGCGCTGCACGAGGCCGGCGTGTCGGCGGCCTTCCTCAATTCCACGCAAAGCTTCGACGAAAGCAGCCAGCTTGAAAAGCAGCTGCTGCGCAACGAGCTGACGCTGCTTTACGCCGCGCCCGAGCGCATCAACACGCCGCGCATGAAGGGCCTGCTGGCCTCTCTGCACGAGCGCGGGCTGCTGAGCCTGTTCGCCATCGACGAGGCGCATTGCGTGAGCCAGTGGGGCCACGATTTCCGGCCCGAGTACCGCTCGCTGAGCCTGCTGCACGAGACCTTTCCCGATGTGCCGCGCATCGCGCTGACGGCCACGGCCGACGCGCTGACGCGCCAGGACATGATCGAGCGCCTCAAGCTGGAGGACGCGCGCCAGTTCGTCAGCAGCTTCGACCGGCCCAACATCCGCTACACCATCGTCGAAAAAACCGACCCGACGCGCCAGCTGCTGCGCTTCATCGAGGCCGAGCACGAGGGCGAGGCCGGCATCGTGTATTGCCAGTCGCGCAAGCGCGTGGAGGAAATCGCCGGCATGCTGCAGGACGCGGGCCTCAAGGCGCTGGCCTACCACGCGGGCCTCGATTCGGCCCTGCGCCAGCAGCGGCAGGACCGCTTCCTGCGCGAGGACGGCATTGTCATGGTGGCGACGATTGCCTTCGGCATGGGCATCGACAAACCCGACGTACGTTTTGTCGCCCACCTGGACATGCCCAAGAACATCGAGGGCTATTACCAGGAGACCGGCCGCGCCGGCCGCGACGGCCAGAGTGCCGACGCCTGGATGGTCTACGGCCTGCAGGACGTGGTGAACCAGCGCCGGATGATCGACACCAGCGAGGCGGCCAGCGAGGAGTTCAAGCAGGTGATGCGCGACAAGCTCGACGCCCTGCTGACGCTGGCCGAGGACACGCGCTGCCGCCGCGTCAGCTTGCTGGGCTATTTCGGCGAGGACAGCCAGCCTTGCGGCAACTGCGACAACTGCCTGAACCCGCCGGCCGTCTGGGACGCCACCGAGGCCGCGCGCAAGATGCTCAGCTGCATCTACCGCGTGCAGCAGGCCAGCGGCATCAGCTTCGGCGCCGGCCACATCATGGACATCCTGCGCGGCAAGATGACCGACAAGATGGCCCAGTACGGCCACGACAAGCTCAGCACCTTCGGCATAGGCGCGGACCTGGCCGAGGCGCAGTGGCGCGGCGTGCTGCGCCAGCTGATCGCGCGCAACATGGTGCGCGTGGACGCCGAAGCCTTCAGCACCCTGCAGCTGCTGCCGGACGCGCGCCAGGTGCTCAAGGGCGAAGTCAGCGTGGTGCTGCGCGAGCAGGCGGCAGGCGCCAAGGCCGGCGGGCGCGGCAAGCGCGTGACCAAGACCTCGGTCAAGGGCCTGGCCGAGGCCGCCCTCAATGCCGGCGCGCTGGAACGCCTGGCGCGCCTCAAAGCCTGGCGCGCCGAAGTCGCCCGCGAGCACAACCTGCCGGCGTTTGTGATCTTTCACGACGCCACGCTGCGCGCCATCGCCGAGCGGGCGCCGCAAAGCCTGGACGAGCTGGACGGCATCAGCGGCATAGGCGTGAAAAAGCGCGAGGCCTACGGCGCCGAGGTGCTGCGGGTGTGCGCGGCGGCTGACTAACCAGAAGAAGCCGCGTCACGCTCCATCAGGGTTATCCCTTGGCGGCGGAAAGCCCGCCTGGGTTTGGCGCACAGGATTGTTCCAGGGGCACGGCGCGCCCGGTTTTGGGGCGGCCAGGCCGGAAGTTCCGCGTTGGTGTCCATGCGCCATGCATGGCCGGCATACCAACCCATCATTAAGCTCATGACGCATTTTTCGCAAGGGTTTATCCCGAGCGAATAGGCCTTTGCGCCCCCTCGGCGCGCGCAATGCTTGGGTTAGCATTTCGGCGCTGGCACGCATCGTGCCGGACTACAAAAGTTTCACTGACTGGAGAATCCCGTGATCAAAATCGCCAAAAAACATGGTCTTGCCACGCTGGCTGCCGCCGGCCTCACCCTTGCTGCGATGGCACCCGCCCACGCCGGCAAGACACTGGACACCATCAAGTCGCGCGGCCAGGTGATTTGCGGCGTCAACGTCGGCCTGGCGGGCTTTTCCTCCGCCGACAGCAACGGCGCCTGGACCGGCCTTGACGTGGACACCTGCAAAGCCATCGCCGCCAGCGTGCTGGGCGATGCCAGCAAGGTCAAATGGGTTCCCCTGAACGCCCAGCAGCGCTTTACCGCGCTGCAGTCCGGCGAAGTCGACGTGCTCGCGCGCAATACCACCTTCTCCTTGACCCGCGACGCTTCGCTGGGCCTGCACATGACCGCCGTGACTTACTACGACGGCCAGGGTTTCATGGTCCCCGTGAAGAGCAAGATCAAGAGCGCCAAGGCGCTGAAGAACGCCACTGTCTGCGTGCAGTCGGGCACCACGACCGAGAAAAACCTGACCGACTTCTCCAAGGCCAACAACCTGAACATGAAGCCCGTGGTGTTTGAAAAGCAGGAGGCCGTCAACGCCGCCTACTTCTCGGGCCGCTGCCAGGCTTACACCACGGACGCCTCGGGTCTCGCCTCGGTGCGCAACAAGGAAGCCAAGGTTCCCGCCGACCACCTGATCCTGCCCGAACTGATCTCCAAGGAGCCGCTGGGCCCCATGGTGCGCCGCGGTGACGACGAGTGGTTCGCCATCGTCAAGTGGGTGGTCTACGGCCTGATCGAAGCCGAAGAGTACGGCGTGACCCAGGCCAACGTCGACGCCATGACCAAGGACAGCAAGGACCCCGTGGTCATGCGCCTGACCGGCAGCGGCGAGGATACCGGCAAGCTGCTGGGCCTGGACAAGGAGTGGCTGGTGCGCGCCGTCAAGGCCGTCGGCAACTACGGCGAGATTTTCGAGCGCAACGTCGGCCCCAAGACGCCCCTGGCGCTGCCGCGCGGCCAGAACAACCAGTGGAACAAGGGCGGCCAGATGTACGCCATGCCGGTGCGCTGATCATCCCTGATCGCCTGATTCCGATGCGTTGAACGCAAGCGGGCCGCTCGCAACCCTCCGTTGTCGAGCGGCCCGTTTTTTTTGGGTACACCGTTTATGTCCGAGCACTCCCTGATCCCACCGCGCCCGGCACCCGCCCTGCGGCGCAAGGTTTTTTCCTGGCGCAGCAAGCAGGCGCGCGCCATCGTCTACCAGGTGCTGGCCGTCAGCCTGATCGTCTTCCTGATCTGGCTGCTGGTCAGCAACACCATGGCCAATATGAAGACCCGCGGCATCCAGAGCGGTTTCGACTTCCTGATGCAGCCGGCCGGCTTCGACATCGGCGAAGGCTGGCTCAGCTACGACTCCATAGACCCCTACTGGAAAGCCTTTCTGGTCGGGCTGGTCAACACACTGCGCGTGGCGGTGGTCGGCATCGTGCTGACCTCCATCCTGGGCACTCTGCTGGGCGTGGGGCGCTTTTCGCGCAACGCCCTGGTGCGGGCACTGTGCTACGGCTACGTCGAGACCTTCCGCAACATTCCGGTGCTGCTGCAGCTGCTGATGTGGTACCTGCTGTTCACCGAATACCTGCCGGCCGTCGACCAGGCCCTGCACATCGGCAAATGGGTTTACGTCAGCAAGAACGGCATCTCCTACCCCTCGCCGGTGTGGGGCCTGGGCCAGACGCTGGCGCTCGTCGGGGCGCTGGTGGGCGTGGTGGCCAGCGTGCTGTATGCGCGTAGCGCGCGCCGGCACTTCGACCTGACCGGCAAGCCACGGCCGGTGCTGTGGGTGTCGCTGGCGCTGATCGGGGGCGGTGCGGTGCTTGGCTGGCTCGCGGGCGGTGCACCCAACGAATGGAATATGCCGCTGCTGACCGAATCGCAGGTCGAAGGCGGCGGCGCGCTGTCGCCCGAATACCTCGCGGTGCTGCTGGGCCTGGTGCTTTACACCTCCGCCTTTGTGGCCGAGGTGGTGCGCGCCGGCATCGCCTCGGTGTCGCTGGGCCAGCATGAGGCCAGCGCCTCGCTGGGCCTGTCGCGCGGCCACTCGATGCGGCTGGTGGTGCTGCCGCAGGCGCTGCGGGTCATCATCCCGCCGCTGACCAACCAGTACCTCAACCTCACCAAGAACTCCTCGCTGGCCGTGGCCGTGGGTTACCCCGACCTGGTTTCCATCGCCAACACCTCGCTGAACCAGACCGGCCGGGCCGTGGAGTGCATCGCCATCATCATGCTGATCTACCTGAGCACCTCGCTGGCGACGTCCGGCCTGATGAACTGGTTCAACAGCCGTGCCGCCATCAAGGAGCGCTGAACGATGAGCAAGACTTTTGTGCCAATCGCAGCCCGCCCCGCCCCCATCAAGATGGAGGGCTTTGTGCCCTGGCTGCGGAGCAACCTGTTTTCCAGCGTCGGCAATTCGCTGGTGTCCCTCCTCGTGCTGGCGCTGCTGCTGTGGGCCGCTTCAGGCATCGCGCAGTGGGGCATCATCCATGCCGTCACGGCGGCGGAGCCGGACGCCTGCCAGGCCGCGCGCGGCGTGGGCGCCTGCTGGGGCGTGATCCGCGAAAAAGGCCGCATCATCCTGCTGGGCCGCTATCCGCAGCCCGAGCACTGGCGCGCCGAACTCGCGACCCTGCTGCTGCTAAGCCTGGTGGTCGCCAGCTGCATACGCTGGTTCTGGAAGCCCTGGCTGGCGCTGCTGTGGGTCGTGGTGCTGGCCGCCTTCTTCACGCTGATGAGCGGCGGTGTCCTGGGCCTGGCCAAGGTGACGACCGACCAATGGGGCGGACTGCCGCTGACGGTGATGCTCACGGTGATCTCCATGACGATCGCCTTCCCCATCGCCGTGATGGTGGCGCTGGGCCGCCGCGCCAACATGCCGGCCATACGCACGCTGTGCGTTATTTATGTGGAGCTGATACGCGGCGTGCCGCTGATCTCGGTGCTGTTCATGGCCAGCTTCATGTTCCCGCTGTTCATGCCCATAGGCCAGTCGCCCGACGTGCTGGTGCGCGTCATCGTCGGCATCACGCTGTTCGCGGCGGCCTATATGGCCGAGATCGTGCGCGGCGGCCTGCAGTCGCTTTCCAAGGGCCAGACCGAGGCGGCGGCCAGCCTGGGCCTGGGCTACTGGCAGACGCAGGTCAAGATCGTGCTGCCGCAGGCCCTGGGCACGGTGGTGCCCAGCATCATGAACAACTTCATCTCGCTCTTCAAGGACACCTCGCTGGTGACCATCGTGTCGCTGTACGAGCTCACCGGCGCGCTGTCGCTGGCCGTGGGCTCGGACCCGAACTGGCGGCCCTTCAAGATCGAGGCCTATATCTTCATCGCCGCGATTTATTTCACCTGCTGCTTCGCGATGTCGCGCTACAGCCTGTGGATTGAACGCCGGCTCGCCGTGGGCAAAGCCCGTTGAACAGGAACAAAAAAATGAGTGAACCCACCATCCACTTCGACAAGGTCAACAAATGGTACGGCAACAACTTCCACGTGTTGCGCGACATCGACCTGGAAGTCAGGCCGGGCGAGCGCCTGGTGATCTGCGGGCCTTCGGGCTCGGGCAAATCCACCATGATCCGCTGCATCAACGCGCTGGAGGACTACCAGGAAGGCAAGCTCACCGTCGCGGGCTCGCTGCTGGGCGACGACATCAAGGCGATTGACGCGGTGCGCCGCCAGGTCGGCATGGTGTTCCAGCAGTTCAACCTGTTCCCGCACCTGACGGTGCTCGAAAACCTCACGCTCTCACCGACCTGGGTGGCGGGCCTGTCCAAAAAGGACGCGATAGAGCGCGCCATGCACCAGCTCGAACGCGTGCGCATCGCCGAGCAGGCGCAGAAATACCCGCTGCAGCTCTCGGGCGGCCAGCAGCAGCGCGTGGCGATTGCCCGGGCGCTGTGCCTGACGCCCAAGATCATGCTGTTCGACGAGCCGACCTCGGCGCTGGACCCGGAAATGATCAAGGAAGTACTGGACGTGATGATGGAGCTGGCCAACCAGGGCATGACCATGCTGTGCGTGACGCACGAAATGGGCTTTGCCAAAGCGGTGGCCGACCGCGTGATCTTCATGGACCAGGGCCAGATCGTCGAAGAGAACACGCCCACCGAGTTCTTCAACCATCCGCAGACCGACCGGGCCAAGGATTTCCTGTCCAAAATTCTGGGGCATTAAACTAGCGCCCATGTGCCAATTACTGGGAATGAATTCGGCCAAGCCGGCGGACCTCAGGTTCTCGCTGACCGGTTTCGCCGCGCGCGGCGGCCTGACCGACCACCATGCGGATGGTTTCGGCATCGGGTTCTTTGAAGACAAGGCCTGCCGCCTGTTCGTCGACGCCCAGCCGGCGGCGACCTCGCCGGTGGCCGAGATGCTCAAGCACTACGCCATCAAGTCGCGCAACGTGGTTTCGCACATCCGCAAGGCCACGCAGGGCGACCCGATGCGGCTGGAAAACTGCCATCCCTTCACGCGCGAACTCTGGGGCCGGCACTGGCTGTTCGCTCACAACGGCGACCTGATCGACTACCAGCCGGAGTCCGCCGGCAACTACCAGCCCGTGGGCACCACCGACAGCGAGCGGGCTTTCTGTGCGCTGATGGAAGAACTCAAACGCATCAGCCCGCGCGAACCCTGCTCGGCCGACGTCGTGTTCGACACGCTGTGCGCCATGAGCGAGCGCACGGCCGAGTTCGGGGTCTTCAACTACCTGCTGTCCAACGGCCAGTCGCTTTTCGCGCACTGCTCAACCCGGCTGTGGTACCTGGTGCGCGAATGGCCTTTTTCCAATGCCAGCCTGGTGGATGCCGACCTCAGCATGGACTTTGCGCAGACCAACGACCCGGAAGACCGGCTCTGCGTGGTCGCCACCCAGCCGCTGACGCACAACGAAAACTGGCAGCAGATGCAGCCGGGCCAGTTGCTGTGGATGCAAGAAGGCCGCATCGTGCGGCAGGCGCAGCTGGAGGTCAGCGAGGCCATACGGAAGAAATACGAGGCCAGCCTGGCCTGCGTCTAGTCTCAAGCAACAGCCGCCACCCGGCGGGCCTTACTGCAGGAAACCCATGCTGCGGCCTTCACGCACCTCGGGTTTGATGCGATGTTCGGCTTCCAGCTGCGCGAGAAACTCCTCTGCGGAAAACTCGGCCGCGAGGATATCCACCTGGCGCTTGACCGCCGCGAAATCGCCGGGGCACAGCTGGGTGAGTTTGCCCAGGCGCTCGCGCAGCTCGCCGGCCAGCAGGGTTGCGTCACCGGCCAGCGCCTCGACCACAAACATGGTTTCGCGCTGCTCGCGCGTCAGTGGCATGAACCTGATCTTGAAAGTGAAGCGGCGCAGCGCCGCCTGGTCCAGGCTATTGAACAGGTTGGTGGTGCAAATGAAGATGCCGGCGTGGCGTTCCATGCCCTGCAGCATTTCATTGACCTCGGTCACCTCGTAGGTGCGCTGGGCGCCGCGCCTGTCCTGCAAAAAGCTGTCGGCCTCATCGAGCAGCAGCACGGCTTTTTCGGACTCGGCCTCGCGGAACATGGCGGCCATGTTCTGCTCGGTCTCGCCGACGTACTTGCTCATGAGGTCGCTGGCCTGCTTGATGATGAGGGGCAGGTCCAGCGCCCTGGCGATGTGTTCGGCCAGCGCGGTCTTGCCGGTGCCGGGCGGGCCGTAAAAACACAGACTGCCATGGCCGCGGCTTTTGAGGGCCTCGACGATGCGCGACACTTCAAAGCGCGACTCGACATGGAGCATGGACAGGTCATAAGTGGTGACGCTGCGCCGCCCCGCCGCCTCCGATTTGTTGCCCAGGGCCACGTCGGCGTTCTTGAGCTGCCGCTCGATCAGCGACTCCATCAGCAGCGGCCGGCCGCCGGCCAGGACCGCCTGCATGGCCTGGCCGTCGACCTGCGCGTCCATTTTTTCCTCGGGCGCGCTGGCCAGGCGGGCAAAACGAACCGCCGTGCGTATCTGCGCGGGCGTGAGGCCCTTGCGCGCGGTGAGCTTGGCCACAAAAGCGTCGCTGACCTGCACGCCTTCCAGCGTCTTGCGCACCACGCCCTCGCGCGCGCCGGGCGGCGGCGAGCGCAGCTCCAGGTGGTAGGCGAAGCGGCGGCGGAAGGCCGGGTCTATCTGCTCGATGCGGTTGGTGACCCACAGCGTGGGCACGGTGTTGGACTCCAGGATCTGGTTGACCCAGGCCTTGCCGCTGACCGAGCCGCTGGCCGGCACCGGCAGCTGTTCGGAGCGCGCCATGAGCTGCGCGGCTTCGCTGGAGATGGGCGGGAACACGTCTTCGACTTCATCGAAGAGCAAGGCCGAGTGCGTGCTGCCCTTGAGGAAGACCTGGGCGATCTGCAGCGAGCGGTAGCGGTCGCGCCCGCTCAGCGAGTTGCCGTCGCGGTCGGCGTATTCGACTTCGAACAGGTCCAGCCCGGCCGCCTGCGACACGACCTTGGCGAGTTCGGTCTTGCCGGTGCCGGGCGGGCCGTAAAGCAGCACGTTGACGCCCTGCTCCTTGGTGGCCACGGCATTTCGCAGCAGGGACACCAGCACTTGCGCGTCTTCCTGCACAAAGGCGAAATCGGCCAGGCCCAGGCTGCTGTGCGCGGCGGGCCGGGTGAAGACGGCCATGAGTTCGTTCTGGTCGCGGTACTCGCGCATCAGCACGGGGGGCAGTTTTTCGCTGACCTTCATGAGGTCGGCCAGGTCGGTGATGTTGTGCTCGGAGATCAGGTTCTCGACCATGCCTATGCGCTCCAGGCGCGAACCGGCGCGCAGGGCTTCGGCGACTTCGGGTGCCTTGACGCCGGCCACGTCGGCGATGGCGGCATAGGCTTCAGGCGCGTTGTTGACCTTGAACTCCACCAGCAGGGAGCGCAGGTCGCGCTGGTAGCGCGCGAGCGTGCCGTAGAGCAGCAGCGCGCGTTCGGCACGGTTGAGCTGCAGCAGGTTGGCCAGCGCGTCGATGTTTTTTTCGACCAGGGTGGATTGTTTCTTGAGCGCGTGCGTGAGCCAGTCGCCGGTGGCGGCCAGCACCGAGAGCAAATCCCTGGGCTGGTCCTTGGCGTGTTCGTCGAGGTAGAAAAACAGCGTGCCCTCTTCGTAGGGGCCGCGCCAGGCGCCGTGGCGCGCCATGAACTCGGCGTCGCTCAGGCTTTCGTGGCCGCGCCAGAATTCGTTGTCCTTGCAGCGGCGGACCAGGAATTCACGCAGGCGCTGCAGCGCGGGCAGCGGCCAGACCAGGTGCCGGCCGGACAGCGAGAGCAGGCTGTTGAGGTCGCGCCTGACGTTGAACTTGGCGCCCTGGCGGGCCGCCAGCGTCAGCACGAAATGCGAACACATCAGGTCCAGCACCGGCGCTTCCTTCAGCCCGGGGGACAGCAGCCACTGCTGCTGCTCGCTAACGGAACGCTTGCTCATGGACAAACCTCCCAATCGCATCTAATGCACCGAATGCAACTACACCGCTGGTTGACATGCCTCTGGACCTTGCCTGTTTGACTGGATGCACCACCCTGGCTATGAGCGCCTTGGCGCCACGTGGTTCAACGAGACTCCACCATAACGCAGCTTGAAGCATCATGGAAGACGCTACTTGAACCCTGTCGTGTGAAATGCGCCACAGAATCGCTACCGTTACACGCGGACAATCACACGGCACAATCCCACCATCGCCACAGAGGACATCATGCTCAGCCTTACCGACATCGAACAGGCCGCCCAGCGCCTGCAAGGCCATTTGCTGGACACGCCCTGCGTGGAATCCCGGACGCTGTCGCAGCTGACGGGCGCGCAGATTTTCCTGAAGTTCGAAAACCTCCAGTACACCGCATCCTTCAAGGAGCGTGGCGCTTGTAACAAGCTCGCGCAACTGTCAGCCGACGAACGGCGCCGCGGCGTGATCGCCATGAGCGCGGGTAACCATGCCCAGGGTGTGGCCTACCATGCGCAGCGCCTGGGCCTGCGGGCGGTGATCGTGATGCCGCGCTTCACGCCCGGCGTGAAGATTGAGCGCACCCGCGGCTTCGGCGCCGAGGTGGTGCTGCACGGCGACTCGCTGGACGAGTCGCGCGCCCACGCCCTGCAGCTGGCCGAGCGCGAAGGCCTTGTCTTTGTGCATCCCTATGACGACGAAGCCATCGTCGCGGGCCAGGGCACCGTCGGGCTGGAGATGCTGCATGCCGTGCCCGAACTGGACACCCTGGTGATTGCCGTGGGCGGCGGCGGCCTGATCGCGGGCATGGCCACGGCGGCCAAGGCCCTCAAGCCCGGCATTGAAATCATCGGTGTGCAGACCTCCCGCTTCCCGGGCATGGTCAACGCCATCAAGGGCACCAAGCACCCGCAGGGCACCAGCACCATCGCCGAGGGCATCGCCGTCGGCACGCCGGGCCTCATCCCGCAGGCCATCATCGCCAAGCTGGTGGACGACCTGGTACTGGTCGACGAGGGCGACATCGAGCAGGCCATGGTCATGCTGCTCGAGATCGAAAAAACCCTGGTGGAAGGCGCGGGCGCGGCCGGGCTGGCGGCGCTGCTCAAGTACCCGGCGCGTTTTGCCGGCAAGAAGGTCGGCCTGGTGCTGTGCGGTGGCAACATCGATCCGCTGCTACTGGCCGCCATCATCGAGCGCGGCATGGTGCGCGCCGGGCGCCTGGCGCGCATCAAGGTCAGCGTGCGCGACATTCCCGGCTCACTGGCGAAGATCACCGCCACCGTGGCCGACGCCGGGGCCAACATCGACGAGGTGCACCACCAGCGCGCCTTCACCATGCTTTCGGCCCAGAACGTGGAGATCGAGCTGGTGATACAGACGCGCGGGCGCGACCACATCCAGCAGGTGCTGGCGGCGCTCAACGCGGCCGGTTACGAGGCGTCGGAGCAGCACTGAGCGCGGCGGGGGGCCACGCTCAGTTCCAGCCAATCACCTCAAAACCACGTTCGCTGAGGCAGCGCTGCACAAAGCTGCGGTAGGTGCTGTTGGGCTTGTCGTTGTGAAACGCCCCCGACACCGCGCCGGCCGAGCCGCCCACGGCAGCCCCCGCGGCGCCGGCACGCAGCACGCCCTCCCCGCCGCGCCCGGTGATCAGGGCACCCACGGCCGAGGCCACGCCGCCGACGGCCGCGCCCTCGCCGGCGCGGCGGCCCACTTCATTGCCGCTTTGCGAGGGGCTGAGCCCGGCGGCCGAGGCCCGCGACATGCAGGCATTGACCTCGGCCTGGCCCTGGGCATCGCCCACGCGGTTGAGCGTGGCATTGGGATACAGCACCGGCCTGGCCGAGGCGCTGCTGGGCCCGCCGGTGGCGCAGGCCGACAGCAAGGCCAGCGCGGACACGGCGGCCGGCAAGAGTCGAAATGAAGTCGGGTATTTCATGCGTTCCTTCCGCAAACAAGCGTGGGTAAAGGGTAACGCAACTGGGCAATGCAACCGACGGCGGCGGCCTGTTTGCCGCCGGGGCGCCGCATGCGGCTAAAATCTGCCCAGACTTTCAAGCAATTCAGGAACCCCCATGTCCAGTTCAGCCAACCACACCACCAATGCCGCCCACGACAGCCCCACGTCCGCCCAGGAGCAGGAAGCCGTTGACGCCATCGTCCCCGTGATCCCCATTGTGCTGCCCGTGGTCGGCGGCGTGCTGATGTTCCTGCTGGCCTTTATCGCCATCTACATGGCCTGATACTCCCCCGCTTCCCCTAAAAAGTCCGCAGCCTGCGGACTTTTTTGTTTCCGGCCCTGGCGCCCGCCGCCGGCCCGTTTCACCGCAAAAACCGCCGTGAAACCGCAGGCCAGGCCCCCTTCGCGGTATTCCATACCCCCATGTCAGGGCTGCCTGAACCCCTACACATGGTATGCATAACCTCATGCAAGTTCTGCATAACTTTTGACGGTAACTGCAAGGTAACCGGTGCCTATCTTCTTAAAATGAATTCTCTGGCCGACCCGTGGAAGGCGGAAAAGCAGGCCTCCCGGCCGCTTTTTTGACCTTGCGCCGCAGCACCTCCGGGCTTGCGGCCCCGCCCGCCGACCAGGGCCCGGTTGTTGCGTGAGCTGCCCTGTTTCAGGCCCTTGAAGGCCCGGTTCGGAAAAGCCCCAAGCCTTATTTCGACAGTCGTTTCGATGTCGCAACCTCTTTCGGTTGCCGCGCGACGCCTCTCGAAATAACGCTTTTTAACTTTGGAGTTTTTTCGATGAACCAACCTGTGATGCAAGGCCTGCAGCTCAACACACCCAGCTACGTCAAGAACGCGAAACTGATCGCCTGGGTCGCCGACATGGTGGCCCTGTGCAAGCCCGACAATGTGTACTGGTGCGACGGCAGCGAGGCCGAATACCAGCGCCTGTGCCAGCAACTGGTCGACGCCGGCACCTTCAAGAAACTCAACGAGGCCAAGCGCCCCAACAGCTTCCTGGCCCAGAGCGACCCCAGCGACGTGGCCCGCGTGGAAGACCGCACCTATATCTGCTCAGCCAAAAAGGAAGACGCCGGTCCGACCAACAACTGGATGGCGCCCGCCGAAATGCGCCAGACGCTGCAGCCCCTGTTTGACGGCTGCATGAAGGGCCGCACCATGTACGTCGTGCCTTTCAGCATGGGCCCGCTGGGCTCGCCGATCGCGCACATCGGCATTGAACTCTCCGACAGCCCTTACGTGGCCGTCAACATGAAGATCATGACGCGCATGGGCCAGGCGGTGTTCGGCGTGCTGGGCGTGGACGGCGACTTCGTGCCCTGCGTGCACACCGTGGGCGCGCCGCTGGCCGAGGGCCAGAAAGACGTGAAGTGGCCCTGCAACAAGACCAAATACATCGTGCACTACCCCGAGACCCGCGAGATCTGGTCTTACGGCTCCGGCTACGGCGGCAACGCGCTGCTGGGCAAGAAGTGCTTTGCACTGCGCATCGCCTCCAACATGGGCCGCGACGAGGGCTGGCTGGCCGAGCACATGCTGATCCTCGGCGTGACCAACCCCCAGGGCAAGAAATACCATGTGGCGGCGGCTTTCCCCAGCGCCTGCGGCAAGACCAATTTCTCCATGCTGGTGCCGCCCGCCGGTTTTGACGGCTGGAAAGTCACCACCATAGGCGACGACATCGCCTGGATCAAGCCCAGCGCCGACGGCAAGCTCTACGCCATCAACCCCGAAGCCGGTTATTTCGGCGTGGCCCCGGGCACCAACTTCCACACCAACCCGAACTGCATGGCGAGCCTGGACAAGAACGTGATCTTCACGAACGTGGCCCTCACCGACGACGGCGACGTATGGTGGGAAGGCATGGAAAAAGACACCGGCGGCCAACCCGCGCACCTGATCGACTGGCAAGGCAAGGACTGGACGCCGCAGATCGCCAAGGAAACCGGCGCCAAGGCCGCCCACCCCAATGCCCGCTTCACCGTGGCCGCCACCAACAACCCGGCGCTCGACAGCGCCTGGGACGACCCCAAGGGCGTGGCGATCGACGCCTTCATCTTCGGCGGCCGCCGCTCCACCACCGTGCCCCTGGTCACCGAGGCGCGCAACTGGGTCGAAGGCGTTTACATGGCCGCGACCATGGGCTCGGAAACCACGGCAGCCGCCACCGGCCAGGCCGGCGTGGTGCGCCGCGACCCCTTCGCCATGCTGCCCTTCATGGGCTACAACATGAGCGACTACTTCCAGCACTGGCTCAACGTCGGCAAGAAGCTGGAAGCCACGGGCGCCAAGATCCCCAAGATCTACACCACCAACTGGTTCCGCAAGGGCGAGGACGGCAAGTTTGTCTGGCCCGGCTACGGCGAGAACATGCGCGTGCTCAAGTGGATGATCGACCGCATCGAAGGCACGGGCAAGGGCTCGGAGCACATCACCGGCATCAGCCCCGCCTATGAAGACCTGAACTGGACCGGCCTCAATTTCAGCGCCGAGCAGTTCAAGACCGTGACCAGCATCGACAAGGCCGCCTGGCTCAAGGAGCTGGAGCTGCACGCCGAACTGTTCAAGCAACTCGAACATCACCTGCCGAAAGAGCTGGGGGAGACCAAAGCCGCGATCGAGCGCCGCCTGGCTGCCTGACCGGCAGAGCCAAGCGGGCACGGCGCACGACCTGCGCCGCGCCTTATGCCCCCAGGCCAGCAGGCCAGGGCAAAAAAAAGCCACCTGACAAGGTGGCTTTTTTTGTGGGCCGCCGCTGCGGGCGGCCGGGCATCCGGCGGGATGCTTAGATGTAGCTGCGGTGGTAGGCGCGCAGCACCGAGGCACCGCTGGCGGCTTCGGCGCGCTCTGCCTTGGCGACAGGAGCGGCGGGTGCTTCCACTTCAGCGTCGGCCGCGCGTTGCAGGGCCATTTGCAGGTCGGCCATCACGCGGGGGTCGTTCTTGGCGGCTTGCCAGAGGCGTTGGTCGGCGCGGGCTTCGGCCAGGCTGCGCGACCAGTCGTCCAGGCCGGCTTTGACACGGGCGGCCAGGTTGCGCGCGGTGCCGGCGAACAGCGCCAGGACGGCAAAGGCGACAGCCCACAAGGCGATCCACATCACCAGGAGGTGGCCTTCGGTGACGCTGTCCATCACCTGGTAAGCCACCACCATGATGGCGGCCGCCACGGCGGACAACAGCAGCGTGGCGAGGCCGCGGGTGCCGGTAAAGGCCTGGCCCAGCTGGCGTACGGCACCAAAGGCCGACTCAGCGCGGACAACGCCGGGGTGCTGTGTGGAATGTTTGATATTGACGAAGCTGGTCATGATGAACTCCCGTTATGGCTAATCCCCGCCAGGACAAGATATCTCGGCGGGTACAGGGATATTAGGGTTATCACTGATGCTATTCAACTTTATCTTTATGATGAGATTCATTCATACTGGTGATAACTGAGGCATTTGCCCTCCAAACCATGGCTTCCGACACCTTCAATCCCCTCAATTTCCGGACGCTGGACCTGAACCTGCTCCGCGTATTCGATGAGGTCATGGCCGAGCGCAGCCTGACGCGGGCCGCGCGCAATCTGTCGCTGACCCAGCCCGCCGTCAGCAATGCGCTGCGCCGGCTGCGCGAGACCCTGGGCGACGAGCTGGTGCAGCGCAGCGGCCAGGGCATGGCGCCCACACCGCGCGCCCTGGCCATCTGGCCGGCCGTGCGCGAGGCGCTGCAGCAGCTGCAGGAGTCGCTGGTCCCCAATGAATTTGTGCCCGGCGAAGCCAACACCACCTTTGTGCTGGCCATGGCGGACGCCACCGCGGCCGAGCTCATGCCCGGCCTGGTCGAAACGCTGGAGCGCGAAGCCCCGGGCGTGTCGATACGGGTGGTGCCGCTCACCACCCGCGACCCGCGGCGCCTGCTGGACGAGGAAACCTGCGACCTGGCCATAGGCTATTTCCCCTCGCTGCTGGCCGACCTGACGGCCAGCGAGCAAAGCGGGGAGCCGCTGCCGTTTTCGCACCAGCGGCTCTACGACGGCGAATATGTCTGCGTGATGCGCAAGGACCATGCGCTGGCCACCGGCCCTTTCACGCTCAACCGCTTTTGCGCCGCGCGCCACATGTTGGTGAGTTTTTCGGGCCGGCCCTATGGGTTTATCGACGAAGCCCTGGCCTCGCTGGGGCGCAAGCGGCAGGTCGTGCTCACCGTCAACCAGTTCTTCACGGCCGGCCGCGTGGTGGCCAACTCCAACCTGCTGACGGTGTTGCCACGCCACTTCGTGCGCGTGACCGGCATTGCCGAGCAGCTGGTGCTGCGCCCCTTGCCCTTTGACGTCTCGCCGGTGCACGTGGACGCGGTATGGCACCGCCGCTCGCGCCAGCGCAGCGCCCACATGTGGCTGCGGCAGGCGGTGGTGCGCGCCGCCGACCAGGCGTTCTCGGCCTGAAGGCACGCCCAAGGCATGGTTTTTGCAGACGATGGCACACCATCGTTTGCAGGAGCGCCCCATGTCCGCCTCACCCACTTTTCGACACGCTTTCCAGCGCCGCGGCGCACTGAAACTTCTCGCCGGCGGCGCGGCCTCCCTGGCCCTGCCGGCTTTTGCGGCCTGGCCCGACAAGCCCATCAAGATCGTCGTGACCTTTCCGGCCGGCGGCGCCAGCGACATCGTGGCTCGCCTGATGGCCGAGCAACTCGGCAAAAAGCTGGGCCAGGCGGTGGTGGTGGACAACCGCCCCGGGGCGGGCGGCAGTGTGGGCGGGCTGGTGGTGGCGCAGGCGCCGGCTGACGGCTATACCTTGATGCTCAGCAATTCGACGCCGGTGTCCATAGGGCCGTTCGCGCTGGAGAAGCAACCCTATGACCCGGTGGAAGGCTTTACCCATATCGCGCTGATCGGCAACGCACCCTGTGTGGTCATGGCCAACCCGCACGCGCCCATCAAGACCATCACGGATGTGGAATCGCAGGCACGCAAGGCGGGCCGGCTGGACTTCGGTTCGGGCGGGCCGGCGTCCATAGGCCACATCTACGGCGAGCTGATGAAAAAAGCCATGGGCGTGAACCTGCAGCACATTCCCTACCGCGGCGGCGCGCCCATGGCGACCGACCTGATCGCCGGCGTGATCCCGGTGGGCATTGATGTGCTGACGGCCTTTGTGCCCTACTTCAAAAGCGGGCAGCTGGTGCCGTTGGCGGTGACCTCGGCGGCGCGTTCACCGCTGGTGCCCGAGGTGCCCAGCGTGCTCGAGTTCGGCTACCGCAAGCTGGTGCTGGACAACTTCTTCGGCCTGAGCGGGCCGGCGCACATGCCGGCCGACATGGTGGCGCGGCTGAATGCCGCGTGCAACGAAATCCTCGCTACCGCGGAAGTCAAAAAGAAAATGCTGGAGTTGGGCATCACCACCCAGGCCATGAGCCCGGCCGCGTTTGGCGGCTTCGTCAAGGACCAGGTGGCGGTGCTGGCGCCTGCCGTGAAGGGCGCGGGGGTGAAACTCTGAAAAGCGGCGCGCCGTTTTCGGCGGCCGAAAGCGTCAGCGAACCACGCTGAGGTAGGCGTAGGCGGCCGTGCGCAGTTCCTGGGCTTGCTGCGGGTTGCGGCCGGCACGGGCTTCGGCGCGTTCCATCAGGTTGTGGGCCACGCCATGGACGGGGACCACGCCGGCGGCGGAAGGCAGGAAACGGGCGATTTGGGCAAACAGGCTGTACATGTCGAAAGTCACCCATGGGTGGGTGAAAAGTTACGGTGAATCAAGAATAAGGGTTTTCCCTAGGGTTTCAACCCTAAGACAGGCTCCAACTCATGCAAAACATGCATAGTTTGATCCGCCGGCCCACATAGCCGGGGTTTTACGGGAGGAATTCACGCCCGCGATACGGCTATGCTCCCAGCATGTCCGCCCCCTCCTCCGCATCGACGACGGCTGAGACGCCTGTTTCGCTGCCGGGCGAGGAGCTGCTTCGGCAGATCGCCGCCAACATCGACGCCATGCTCTGGTCCTGGGACCCGGCCGGCGGCCGCATCACTTACACCAACCCGGCTTTCGAGATGTTCTGGGGCCAGTCGGCCGACAAGCTGGCGGGCGACCCCTGGCAATGGCTGGAGCAGGTCGACCCGGCGGACCGCGACCGGGTGCGGCAGCTGCAGCTGGCCGCCGTCAAACGCAGCGAGGAATACCGCGTGCGCAGGCCGAACGGCGACCTCGCCCGGCTGAGCCAGCGCGCACTGCCCATCCACAGCCCCTCGGGGCAGCTGCTGCGCGTCATACACCTGGCCAACAACATCACCTGGCAGCTCGACACCTCCAAGCAGCTGCGCGTGGAAATCGGCCGGCGCACCGACTCCGAGGCCAAATACCGCGCGGTGGTGGAAAACGTCAGCGAGGGCATCCTGGTCACGGCGGGCGGGCGCATCCTCTATGCCAATCCCAAGGCGCTGAAGCTGACCGCGCTGGACGAGGCCACCGCCAAGTCGCGGCCCTTCATCGACTTCATCCACCCCGACGACCGCGAGCGGGTGCTGGGCAACCACCTGAGGCGCCTGCGCGGCGAGACGGTGGAGAACCACTACCAGTTCCGCGTGCAGCACAGCCAGAGCGTCACGCGCTGGCTGGAAATCAGCGCGGTGATGTTCGAGTGGGAAGGCACGCCGGCCACGCTGAACTTCCTGACCGACGTGACGCTCAAGCGCCAGGCCGAGGAAGACATGCTCAAGGCGCTGGCGCACGAGCGCGAGCTGTCGGAGCTCAAGTCGCGCTTCGTCGCCGTCACCTCGCACGAATTCCGCACGCCGCTGGCCGCCATCCTGTCGTCGGTGGAACTGCTAGACGCCTACGGCGCGAGCTTTCCGGCCGAGGAGCGGCGCGAGTTGCTGGGCCAGATCAAGACCGCCGTCGCGCGCATGAGCAACATGGTGGAGCAGGTGCTGCTGACCAGCCGCCTGGAGCTGGGCAAGTTCAGGTTTGATCCCGCGCCGCTGCTGGTGCCCGACTGGCTGGTGCAGGTGATGGCCGAGCTCGAGCGCGGCAACCCGCAGGCCGCGCGCGTGTCCCTCACCTGCGACGGGCTGGACGCCCCGCGCACGGCGGACCAGCAGCTGCTGCGCCACATTGTGGTCAACCTGCTGGGCAATGCGCTCAAGTATTCGGACCCGGACACGCCGGTGAGGTTTGCGGTGCGCGGCGTGGGCGAGCAGATCCACCTGCGCATCAGCGACCAGGGCATAGGCATTCCGGAGGCCGACCTGCCGCGCCTGTTCGGCAGCTTTCATCGCGGCACCAATGTCGGGAATATTTCCGGCACCGGCATAGGCCTGCACATCGTCAAGGAATGCGTGGACCTGCACCGCGGCGAAATCGAAGTCAGCAGCCGGCCGGGACAAGGCACCAGCTTCACGGTGCGGCTGGCGGCGCCGCCGGCCTGATGGGCCACGCCCGAGCTGGCGGGGCTAGCCGGCTATCTCGAACTGCGGGTTCCACGCCACCTCCCAGAGGTGGCCGTCCGGGTCCTGGAAGTAGCCCGCATAACCGCCGTAGAAGGTCGCGCCCGCCGGCTTGGTGATCACGGCGCCGGCTTTTTCAGCCTCGGCCATCACCGCGTCGACCTCTTGCCGCGAGGCCACGTTGTGCGCCAGTGAAAACGCCGGTGCCCCGCGCTGCGATACCGGCAAGCCCGTGTCGTGCGACAGGCTGGCGCGCGGCCACAGGGCCAGCTTGAGGCCCGGCTGCAGGTCGATGAAGACCACCGCGCCGTGCTCGAACTCTTGCCCGACTATGCCGGGCGTTGCCAGCCCCAGGCCGTCACGGTAAAAAGCCAGCGCGCGCTGGAGATCGTCGACGCCCAGGGTGATCAAGGTGATGCGGGGTTTCATCAGGATTTCCTTCGGTGGTAAGTCAGCGCCGCCGTGATGCAGAACACCAGCGCGTCACGCGGCAGCGCATCGGCGGCATCCAGCACGATGGCGCGATTGCCTTCATAGCGCAGTTCCACCGGAAACAGCGTGCGGAAGGTGTCGACCAGCGTGGTCTTGCAATTGAAGTAAAGCGCGTACTGCGAGGGGCTGGATTTGACCGGTCCCAGGCGCAGGGTGCTGCCGCTTTTGCTGGCCGAGGTCAGGTAGGCCGGCTCGCCCCACTTGAGCGTCTCTTCGATCTCGCCGACACCGGGCGTGGCGGCCGCGGTGTCCAGAACCAGGCGGCGCAATACCAGCAGCCTGCGCCGCAGCGGCGGGGGATAGGCCGCGAAGGCACGCGCGACGTCGGGGTTCTCGATGTCTTCTTTCACAAGCGGCTCCTCTTGCCTGTCTCCATCTGCTTGCAGCTTGTGAAATCTAGCATGGGCGCAAGGCCGCAGGCGTCTTCCCGCACAATCGGCGGGTGAACATCCAGCTCCTGTCCGACCTGCATCTCGAATCCAACCCGCATTTCACGGCCCAGCCCGTGCCCGGCGCCGACCTGCTGGTGCTGGCCGGCGATATCGGCTCCTACCAGCAGGGTTCGCTGCTGGCTGAACGGGACATCGCCGACTTCGGCCTGGCGCGGTTTTCGCCCTTGCCCGCGGCACAGGGCGGCGCGGGCTGGCCCACGCCGGTGTTCTTCCTGCCGGGCAACCACGAGTACGACGGCCTGGACTTTGACGCCACGCATGCGCGGCTGCGCGAAACCTGCGAGCGGCTGGGCATGGTGTGGCTGGAGCAGGAGGCCGTGGTGCTGCAGGGCGTGCGCTTTGTCGGCAGCACGCTGTGGACCGACTTCGACGCCCTGAGCGCGGGCCAGGCGCAGGACGCCGATATCACGCTGGGCGAGCAGCTGAAGGCGCGCGAAAAAGCCTTTCGCGCGGCCAATTTTTACCTGAGCAAAAACCATTCGTTCAGGAACGGCCAGCCCCTGCTGGCGGCCGATGTGCGCGAGCAGGGCCTGAAAAGCCAGGCCTGGCTGCGGCAGGCGCTGGCCCAGCCCTTTGACGGCCCCACGGTCGCCGTGACCCATTTCGCGCCCAGCCTGCTGAGCGCCGACCCGCGCTACGGCCTGGCGCCGGGCACGGCGGGTTTTTGCAACGCGCTCGATGAGCTGCTGCCGCTGGCCGACCTGTGGCTGCACGGCCACCTGCATTGCGCGATCGATTACACCAGCCGCGGCTGCCGCGTGGTGGCCAACCCGCTGGGTTATGCGCGCAAGGGCGAGCAGGAGGGATTTTTGCCCGAACTGCTGATCCCCATCGGCCAATAGCATTCTTATGGTTGCGTCATGGCTGCACGGCCGGCGCGCCGCTGCTGACTAAAGTCGTAGCGCCGCGGCTTGCGCGGCGGCGCCTCTTTTTCTTTGGAACTTCCCGCGCGCCGCGCGACCCAACCAGGGTCGGCAACGTGGGGCCAAGCGTGTCAAGCAGTGATAACACTTTGTTCCAATTGTTGATTTGCGCGCTGTTCGGCTTGCAGGTATCTTGCTTGAAGGGTTCATGCAGGACTTCCTGTACCGCACCCGAATCGGGGAGAGCACTATGAAAAGCAATGTGTCCTATCTTGGCGCCTGGCTTGCCGCCGCCGGCCTGGCATTTGCACTCGCGCTGGTGGCACCCAATGATTCCAGCGTGATGGGCCGCCTGCCCGCCTTCATGGCGCAAACCCTGCTGCGCCAGCCGGTCACCGTGCCCGAAGGCCTGCCGTCGGACCGCACGCTGGCACTGATCACTTTCAAGCGCGGCCAGCGAGCCGAAGTCGAGGGCTGGATCGAGGGCATGAACCTCAGGAACGACCCATCGATCACCTGGATGCGCATGCCGGTGCTCAACGACCCGGGCACGCTGACGGGCCGCAGCGCGGTGGAAGACCGGCTGCTGCAGCATTACACGGCCGATACTGAGCGGGCCAAGATGGTGCCGGTGTTCACCGACCGCGCCAGTTTTGTGCGCTCCGCCGGCCTCGGCAGCACCGACCAGGTCTACGCCGTGGTGGTCAACCGCCAGGGCGAGGTGCTGGCACGGGTCGAGGGCCAGTTTGATGCCGACAAGGCACAAACGCTCCGCGAAACTCTCCAGCAGAAAACCTTTTAGTCCACGCTTTCACTTCGTGTAATGCGCGGCACCACAGGCGCGATGCGAAGCGAGCCGTCCCATACCAGCAGGGGCCGCGGGACTGGCTTTGCCAGACCGCAGGCGCCGCCCCCTTGAGGGGGGAACGGGCTACACGCAGTGAGCCCGGACAGGGGTGTACTAATTTCACCGCCCCCTCGAGGGGGGAACAGCTACACGCAGTGAGCTTGGACGGGGGTGTTACGCACCTTCAGGCCCCAACGTGAAATAAAACGTGGCGCCCTTCCCTGTTTCGGACTTGGCCCACACCTTGCCGCCGTGCCGCGCGATGATGCGGTGCACCGTGGCCAGGCCGACGCCGGTGCCGGAAAATTCCGACGGTGTGTGCAGGCGCTGGAAGGCGCCGAACAGCTTCTCGGCATAGGCCATGTCAAAACCCGCTCCCTGGTCGCGCACAAAGTACACCGTTTCACCGGCCTCGCCGGTTTCGCGGCCGAAGCTGATCTCAGTGAAGGCCTGCCTGGCGCTGAACTTCCAGGCGTTGCCCAGCAGGTTGTCCAGCACCTGCTTGAGCAGCCTGGGGTCTCCCGGCCCCGTGACGCCGGGCTCGACATGCAGCCGGGCGTCGCGGCCGGGCTCGCGCTCGCGGTAGCCGGCCAGCAGGCCCTCGGCGAGCGCGCTCAGGTCGACGCGCTCCCAGCGCAGGCTGGAACGCGACACCTGCGCCAGCGCGAGCATGGCGTCGATCAGCTCGCCCATTTGTGAAACACCCGCGCGTATGCGCGCCAGGTAATGCCGGCTGCGTTCGGTCAAGGGGGTGTTTTCGGCCTTGGCCATGGTCCGCTCGAGCAGGTCGCTGAAGCCGTCCACCGCGCTCAGCGGGCTGCGCAGGTCATGCGACACCGAGTAGGAGAACGCCTCCAGCTCCTTGTTGGCGAATTCAAGCTGCTCGGTGCGCTGCTGCACCCGCTCCTCGAGGCTGGCATTGAGCCGCAGGATTTCCTCGCGCGCGCGCTTGCGTTCGCGGATATTGGTGTTGATGCCCAGCACCCCGTTGACCTTGCCCTGCTCGTCGCGCACCACCGTCCAGCGCGCCTCTATGCACACCGTCGAACCGTCGCGCGCGCGCTGCTCAAGCTCGCCGCTCCAGTCGCCGTCGTTGGCCAGGGTCTTGGCCATGCTGTCCAGAAGCACCTGCGGGTCGGGGTACATGAGCGTGTCCATGGTCTTGCCCAGCACCTCCTCGGCCGTCCAGCCGTAGAGGCGCTCGGCGCCCTTGTTCCAAAAGCGTATGGTCCGGTCGAGATTGCGGACCATGATGGCGTCCTGCGCCCGGTCCAGCAGCGAGGCCTGCTCGCGCACTTTGATGACGGCCTGCCGCTCGGCCTCCTGGCTGCGCTGGCGCTCCAGCTGGGCGCGCAAGCTGACGATGCCGAAGGCCAGGTTGTCGGCAAGCTCCTGCAGGAGCTTGATTTCATCAGCACTGAATATCTGCGCCTCGCCCGAATACAGGCACAGCACGCCAAAGCTGCGAGGCCCGTCGCGCAGCGGCAGGCAGATCGCGCTGAGGAAACCGCGCTCCAGCGCATGCGCATGCCAATAGAACTTGTTGTCGGCCCGGCTGATGTCGCCGGTCTGCTGGGCTTGCCCGCTGCGCACGGCCTGGCCCGCCGGGCCTTGGCCGATGGCGTCGTCGTCGCGCCAGCTCAGGCGTATCTCCGCGAGATAGCCGTTTTCCTCTCCGGCATGGGCCATGGGCAGGATGCTGCGCTCCGCGTCGTCCTGCGCATAACCCACCCAGGCCATGCGGTAACCACCCACGTCGACGGCCACGCGGCACACCTCGGCCAGCAGCCCCGCTTCCTCGTCCACGCGGTTGATGGCGACGCTGGAGCGGCTCAGCATCTGCAGAGCCCGGTTGGTGCTGGCCAGCGCCAGGTCGGCCAGTTTGCGGTCGGTGATGTCGCGCGCCGTGCCCACCACGCGCTCGAGCTCGCCCGAAGCGTTCATGACCGGGTAGGCGTGGTCGCGTATCCACAGGACCCTGCCGTCCGCTGGGCGGATGCGGTATTCGATATCCGAGGCCTGGCCGCTGCGGTTGCGCTTCCTGGCCTCTTTGAGCAGGTGGTTGTCCTCGGGCAGCGTGACCTCGGCGTACGAGAGCGGGTCGGCATAAAGGCTTTCGCGGCTGCGGCCCCAGACCCTTTCATAGCCGGGGCTGACATACAGCGGGCGGCCGGTGCTCGGCTCCACAATGTAGAAAACGTCCTGGATGTTTTCCGCCAGTTCGCGAAAACGCGCCTCGCTGCTGACCAGGGCCGCCTCGGCGCGCGCGCGCGCCAGCGCAATGCCGGCCAGCCGCGCCGCGATGTTGATCAGCTCGAGTTCCGCGGGCTGGGGCCTGCAGGGGTAAGCGCGGTAGATCGCGAAGGTCGCGAGCACCTCGCCGTCGTTGGACACCACCGGCATGGACCAGCAGGCCCGCAACCCGTGCTCGCGCATCAGCTCGCGGTAGTCCTGCATCAGCGGGTCGCTCTGCGTATCTTCCACCACCACCAGGTGGTTGCGGAAGGCGGCGGTGCCGCAGGCGCCCACGCCCTCGCCGACGGGCAGGCCCTCGATGGCCTGGTTGTAGCGCTCGGGCAGGCTGGGCGCGGCACCCAGGTGCAGCTTCCCGTCCTCGACCAGCAGGATGGAGCACAGGCTGTCCGGCGAGCTGTCTTCGATCAGGCGCACGACGGCTTCCAGCGATTTCGCCAGGGGCGCGCCGCCGGCGATCAGCGCCAGCACCTGCTCCTGCGCGTGGGCGAAGTTTTCCGCCGCCTTCTGGGCGGTGATGTCGTTGAACACGGTGACGCCGCCCTTCATCACGCCGGCGGCATCGCGCAGCGGCCGGGTGCTCAGGCGCAGCACGCGGTCTTCCGAGCCGGCCCGGCGAAAAACCACGTCCCAATTGTCGATGGTGATGCCGCGCGCGGCCTGCGACAAGGGCCGCTCCGACTCGGCATAGGCTGTCTTGCCGTCCAGCATCAACAGCTGGTGGCCGCGGCGCCAGTCTTCCAACCGCATGCCGGGATTCGGCGCCCCGCTGAACAGCGCGCGTGCCGTGGCGTTGAACAGCAGGAAGCGGCCCTCGGTGTCCACGGCGATCACGCCCTCGTTCATGCTGTTGAGGATGAGGTCCAGCAGGGTGCGCTCCTTGTCCACGCGATCCAGCATGGCGTCGAGCTCGCGCTGCCGCGCCTGCAACGATTCGGCCATGCGGTTGAAGGTGTGGCCGATCTCGCCGAGCTCACCCTGGTACAGCGGGCCCAGCCTGACGCGCGCGTCAAGGTTGCCCCGCGCCACCTCGTTGGCCTCTTTCAGGATCGCCTTGGCGGGGTTGACGATCAGCCGGTTGCCCAGCCACCATGCGCATGCCACGCCGAACAGCGCCACGGCGAGCAGCGCCAGCAGTTCAATCGCCAGCTCCTCGTGGCCGGACGCCGCGATCACCGCTTCCGGCGCGCTGATCACCACAAGCAAGCCTTCGCGCCCGCCGCCCGGCACGGGCGCCGCGGCATAGACCCGCTGCACGCCCTGCGCGTCAGGCGCCTGCTGCACACCTTGCCGGCGCTCCCGCACGGCCTGTTGCACGACGGGGTCCGGGTGCGGCCGGCCCAGCCAGGACGGTGCCGGCGGGGACATGGCCAGCACCGTGCCGTCCCGGTCCAGCACGGACAGGCGCGCGCCCGGTAGGGAGGACACGTCCGCCAGCGATTCCGCCAGGGCGGGCAGGCCCAGCACCGCGAAGGCCACGCCGCTGACCTTGCCGGCCTCGTTGCGCACCGGTACCGCGAAGCCTATGCCGGGACGCCCGCTGGCGCGGCCCACGGCATAGCGGCCCACCGCGAAGCGCTGGCCCGCCATGACCTGCTGGAAATAGGGCCTGTCAATGGTGCCCAGGTTTTTGGCCAGGCCCAGCGCGTCGCACAGCAGCTTGCCGTCGGTCGCGGCCAGGCCCATGTTGGTGAATTCGGGATGCTCGGCATGCAGGTTTTTCAGGTGCTGGTCGCACAGGCCGGGCACGGGGTTCTTGATGTGCGGGCCGCTGGCGATGCCGCTGAGCAGTTCGTGGACCAAGTCCACGGTGCGCTGCGTGCGCGACGAGAGCATCAGCACATCCGACAGCAGGTCGGACTGCGCCAGCCGCAGCGCGGCCCGGTGGCTTTGCTGCGCGGAGTAAACAAGCAAGCCGAAGACGGGGAGCAGCGCGAGCAGCACCAGCATTACCAGACGGGTACGCAGTCCCAGCCATCCCAGCATTCGGATTACCTTATGCCTTTCATGCCACGCCGCAGCCTGCCCCGCATGGCTTTTGCAGTGTGCGCACCCCCCGGGCTTTTGTAAATGGGAATAGTCCCCGAACTGAGGCCATAAGTGTCTATCCCCGGCCTTGTCCTACAGGGCTATACCCACCCTTGTGGCGGCAAATTGAATACCAAGGATTTGTTCCGGCCCCAACCGGCCGGCCCCGCCTCAGGGCACCAGCGACTGGGCCGCGGTCTGCTTGAGCGCGGCCGTCAGGGCGTCCAGCACCTCGGATTCCAGGTTCCAGCAATGCCAGTACAGCTGGACGGGCAGCGTGTAATGGGGCGCCACATTGACCAGCTGGCCCTGGTCTATCAGGCCCTGCGCCAGCAGGCGGGGCACCACGCTGACGCCCCAGCCCGCCAGCACGGCCCTGACCATGCCCTCCGACGAAGGCACAAACAGCTGGTTCAGGGTGACGCGCTTGAGCCCGAAGGCCTTGCCCACAAATTCGACCGGCAATTCGTCCTTGCGGTTGAAGGCGATAAAAGGCACTTCGCGGAAGTTGTATTGGGTCAGCGCCGCCGCGGCCGGCCTGTCGCCGGCGGCGTCGCGCTGGCCGAGCCGGCCCTGCGCGAAGGCCGGCGCGGCCACCGCGATGTACTGCATCGCGCCCAGCGGCTCCACCTTGCAGCCGCGCAGCGCCTGCTTGAGCGTGGTCACGCAGCCCAGCACCTGGCCTTCGCGCAGCCATTCGTGGGTGAAATTCTGGTCGTCGTGGATGATCTCCATGGGCAGGCCCTGCTGCACCAGCTCGGTCAGCGCCGGCAAGGCCCAGGTGGCGATGCTGTCGGCGTTGATGGCGATGGAGATGCGCTCTTCCTCGCGTGCGCCGCCCAGCGAGCTGGGCGCCAGCTCCTTGAGGTCGCGCTCCAGGTCGGCGCGCAGCAGGCGCAGCATTTTGGTGTGTTTAAGCAACAGCTGGCCGGCCGAGGTGGGTTTGAGCGGCCGGCTGCGCACGATCAGCACGGTGCCGACCTGGGCCTCCAGGGCCCGCAGGCGCTGCGACACCGCCGACTGGGTGATGGACAAGCGCTGGGCCGCGCGCTCAAAACCGCCCTCTTCCACGATTGCCGCCAGGCATTCGAGTGCATCAGGATCAAAAGTACTCATCCCGCATCCCCTCTTCCGTTTTCTATTTGCTCTACCAGTTGTGCTAGTTGTGCCAGCTACCGGCGCTATTTAGCTTTATTAGCTGTTCTGATGTTTTCACTGAGAGTTTAATTTTTCTATTAATTGAAAGCAACATCCTTCACACTGGAATGTTGCAAAGGGGTTAGCGATGAAAGTTGTAGTTTTAGGGGCCGGCATCATCGGCGTGAGCACGGCCTGGCATCTGCTGGAGCGCGGCCATGAGGTCACGGTGGTGGACCGCCAGCCCGACGCGGCGCTGGAGACCAGCTTTGGCAACGCGGCGCAGATTTCCGTCAGCTATTGCGAGCCCTGGGCCAACAAGGACGCGCCGCTGAAGGCCTTGAAATGGATGTTCAGGGACGACGCCCCGCTGCTGTTCCGCCCGCAGCTGCCTTTCGGCGAAGGCTGGCAGCAATGGCGCTGGGGCCTGCAGTTCCTGGCGCAGTGCAACGACACCGCCTTCGAGCGCAACGTGCAGCAGCTGGTGGCGCTGGGCGCCTACAGCCATGCGGCGCTCAAGGAGGTGGTGGCCGCCACCGGCATCGAATACAACCGGCTCGAGCGCGGCATCGCGCACTACTACACCGACCAGAAAGCTTTTGACACGGCCGGCGAGGCCGCGGCCCTGATGCGCAAATACGGCGTGGCGCGCCGCGTGGTGGGCACGGCCGAGCTGCTGGCCATAGAGCCGGCCTTCAAGTCCTTCGCGCACCGCATCGTGGGCGGCACTTACACCGCCAGCGACGAAAGCGGCGACGCCCGCGTTTTCACCCAGGCGCTGGCGCAGCGCTGCGCCGCCCGCGGCGCGCGTTTCCTCTACGGCCACGACATAGCGCGGCTGGAAAAAACCGGTGGCGCCATCGAGTCCGTCGCCGTGCGGCCGCGCACGATTCGCGGCGAGAACCAGGAGCTGGTTCGCCTCAAGGCCGACGAAATCGTCGTGGCCTGCGGCTCCCACACGGCGCCGCTGCTGCGCACCGTGGGCGTCGACCTGCCCATCTACCCCGGCAAGGGCTATAGCGCCACCTTCAAGCTGCTCAAACCGGAGCTGGCGCCTTTTGTCAGCACCATCGACGACGAAGTCAAATGCGCGATGAGCCGGCTCGGCGACCAGCTGCGCGTGGCCGGCACCATCGAGGTCGGCGGCTACGACCTTTCGCTGGACACGCCGCTGGCCAAGGCCCGCTGCAAGATGCTGGCCGACCGCATCGAGGAAGTGTTGCCGGGCGTGTGCGATACCCGCCTGGAGGAGCAAGGCGGCACGCCGAACTTCTGGACTGGGCTGCGCCCCGCGACACCCACCAACATCCCCTACATCGGCAAGACCAAGGTCGGCCGCCTCTGGGTCAACGCCGGCCACGGCACGCTGGGCTGGACGCACGGCGCGGGCTCGGGCAAGGCCATCGCCGAGCTGATCAGCGGTGAAGTGCCAGCCATGGATTTCGGCTTTTACGGGCAGGGCCGCGCAGGCGGCCGGCTGCAGGCCAAAGCCGCCTGATCACCTAACCTAGGCGGCGTGCTGCTCCAGGGTGCGCCGGGCATGCTCGCGCAGCGCGACGCGCAAGGCCGCGGGCTCCTGGACGTCGAAGGAAAAAGACAAACGCATCAGCTGCCGCGCGAACCAGCCCAGGTGGTCGGTCTGGCTGTGCAGCAGCACGCCCTCCTCGCTGGGCTGGAACACGCCCACGCTGTCGGGCAGTTCCATCTGCGCGGTCTGCAGGTCGGTGTGCAAAAGCAGCCGCACGGTATTGCTGCGCGGCATGGTCGCCAGGCCCAGCGCCAGGTGCTGCACGGCGTCGAAGTCGGCCGGCGGCGTGAACACCACGTTGAGGGCGCGCACCTCGCGCACCCGGTCCAGCCGGAATGAGCGCAGCGCGCCGCGCAGGTGGCACCAGCCCGCCGCATACCAGCGGCCCTTGCGAAACACCAGGCCGTAGGCGTCGAACTCGCGCTCGGTCACCTCGCCTTCGGCCGACTGGTAGGCCATGTGCACACGCTGCCAGCCGTGCGCCGCGGCGCTCAGGGCCAGCAAGGCGGTGTTGTCGCCGGGCGCGTCGGCGCGGCGCAGGTCCAGCCTCACCGTTTCGCCGAGCCCGCGAACGCGGTTTTTCAGGTTGTGCGGCATCACGCGCTCGAGCTTGGCCTGCGCGCTTTGCGCGGCCGGTGCGGCTTCGGCCAACCCCAGGCTGCGCGCGGCCAGCAGGCCCAGGGACAGCGCCAGGGCCTCGTCGTCGGTGAACATCATGGGCGGCAGCTTGAAGCCGGCGATCAGGCTGTAGCAGCCGTAGCGGCCGCGTTCGGCCACCACCGGGATGCCCAGGTCCTCCAGCTTGGCGATGTAGCGGCGCAGGGTGCGGCCGTCCACCTCCAGCCGCCGCGCCAGTTCGGCGCCGCTCATGCGCCCATGGGACTGCAGCAGTTCCAGTACGGTCAAGACACGGGTGGTCGGGGAATACATGCTGAAAAGTTTAGCCCTTAATCAGGGCCGAAATAGCCCTATTACATCCATAGACTGGGTTTTTCCACAGGTATCACCAACGTATCGGGGCGCCACAAGCGCTTTTAAACCATGACCACCTCCACCCTGCCAAAACCCCTGGAGCCGTCCCAGCTGAACGATGGGCGGCACGACTTCAACTTCATCGCGGGGCGCTGGCTGGTCAGCAACAAGCGGCTCAAAAAGCGCCTGGCGGGCTGCACCGACTGGGAACGTTTCGAGGCCGTGCAGGACGGCGCGCTGCTGCTCGGCGGCCTGGGCAATATGAACGACCTGGTCGTGGACGGCAAGCAAACCCTGGGCATGTCGCTGCGCTTTTTCAGCCCGCAGACCCGGCTCTGGAGTATTTACTGGGTCAGCCACAGCGATGGCCTGATGCAGCCGCCGGTGATGGGCGCGTTTGTGGACGGCACGGGCCGCTTTGAGGGGCACGACAGCCATGAAGGCCGGCCGGTGCGGGTGCGTTTTACCTGGTCGGGCATCACGCCCACCCGCGCCCGCTGGGAGCAGGCTTTCTCCGAAGACGGCGGCCGCCACTGGGAAACCAACTGGGTGATGGACCTGGCCCGGCCCGCCTATTCCGCATTGCGCTAGGAGGGCCGGCCATGGAGCAATTCACCCACCTCTGGCTGTTTTTCCTGATGGTGCTGGGCATCATCATCCTGCCCGGTATGGACATGGCCTTTGTGATGGCCAGCTCGCTGACCGGCGGGCGACGCGCCGGCCTGTTCGCGGTCGGCGGCATCGTGGCCGGCGGCGCCTGCCACGTGGCGGCCGGCGCGCTGGGGCTGGGCATTGTGCTCAAGCTGGTGCCCGGTATGGTCCATGTGATGCTTGTCGCGGGCAGCCTCTACATCGCGTGGATAGGCTGGTCGCTCACGCGCAGCCACTCGGTGTTCGGCGGCCTGCCGGCGCTGCAGGAAAGCCCGCCGTGGCGCACCTTCCGCCAGGCCGCGCTGACCTGCCTGCTGAATCCCAAGGCCTATTTGTTCATGCTGGCGATTTTTCCGCAGTTCCTGCGGCTGGAATACGGCTCGCTGTGGATACAGGCCGTGGCGCTGGGCCTGATCATCGCGCTGACCCAGACCGGCGTGTATGGCTCGCTGGCGCTGGCCGCCGCCGGCGCGCGCCAGTGGCTGGCCGACCGGCCGGGCGCCAGCGTGGTGATGGCGCGCACCGTGGGCGTCGTGCTGATTGTGTGCGCAGGCTTCACGGCCTGGCAGGGCTGGCGGCAGTTCTAGGATTATTCAGGGCTTGCCGCCCTCGGGCCAGGGCGGGCCCTTGAGTTCCACGGTGTTGCCTTCGGGGTCGTTGAGGTAGATCGAAGGTCCCTCGCCCTCGGCGCCATAGCGCGATTCCACCTCGCCCGCCTCAACGCCATGGGCCGCCAGGTGGCGGCGAATCACGTCGGCATCAAAGGGCTCGACGCGAAAGCAGACATGGTCGACATTGCGGCCTTCCTTGCCCGGCGCCGCGCCGCCGGCCTTGCCCAGCGGGCCGTCCACCGGCACCAGGTCCACCAATGAGCGGCCGGCGCGCAGCTGCACCAGGCCGATGGCGTCCTGCCGGCGCTCCAGGCTGCAGCCCAGCACCTGCTGGTAAAAGCGCAGCATGCCCATGAGGTCGCTGACCCGCAGGACGATGTGGTCGATGTCTCGAATACGGATCATGGCAAAGGCGGCTCCTGTGAATCGGTGCTCATTCTGGCACGCGGGCCCCAACCCCGCAGCTGCAAGGGCTCGCGGCTGCCGCTACCATGGCCGCCATGAATGCTCCCTCCCAATTCCTCTTCCTGGCCACCTCCACGCGTGAACCCGGCGCGCTGGGCAACACCGAGTGGCTGGCCCGGCAGGCCGCCGCGGCGCTACCGGCCGGCACGCCCCAGGCCTGGCACCATTTGTCGCGCCTGCGCATGCCGCTGTTTGTCGACCAGCGCCACACCACGGGCCAGTACCCCATGCCCGAGGGCGACATGAAAACCTTGCTGGACGCGACCATGGCCGCCACCGACATCGTCTTCGTGGCCCCGGTCTACTGGTACAGCATCCCGGCCCCGCTGAAGATCTACCTGGACCACTGGAGCGCCTGGATGCGCGTGCCCGGCCTGCCCTTCAAGGAAGAGATGGCGAAAAAGACGCTGCGGCTGGTCACCACCAGCGGCGACCGCGCCAAGGCCCAGCCCATGATCGACTCCATTCGCCTGTGCGCGCAGTTCATGGCCATGAACTACGGCGGTGAACTCTGGGGCAAGGGCGGGCCGCCCGATGCCGTCAAGGCCGACACGGCGGCGCTGGCGCAGGCCGCCAGCTTTCTGGCGGCCTGAAGGCTGGTCGAAGCCGCTTCAAGTGGCCTTCTCCTACAGGGCCTGATTTTCCGGGCTGACAGAGCCGGTGCGGCGGGACACGCAGAGTTGTTCCATGACCCCTGAAAACATGCCCCTGAACAGCCGTATGCAACCCGCCTCCAGCAAAGGCATGCCGGCCAAAGACCCGCGTGCACAAGGTTCGCGTCCCGGCCAGCAGGGCACCCCGAAGGACGGCACCGTCGAGTCCAGCCTGGAACTGCCGCACGAGCGCGACCAGGCGGTGGACATGACGAATGCCAAGCCCGACCCGGTCGTCGAGCAGGCGGGGCGCGACCTGAAGCGCGGCGTGAAAGACACCAGCAAAAGCGTGGAGATGGACCGCGCCTACAAAAAGCTCGGGTCCTAGCGCCTCCCTGCATTTGCGGATGGCGCGCATGCGCCTCCAGCCCTGCAGCCCTGCTGATCGACAACCGCACCATTTGCGCTGTTCCCGGCCGCGCCGCCCTGCAAGGTATTGCCGGTTTCAATTTGATTGGAAATGATCAAATATTTCGTTATGATGAATTAGTTTGTAAATTTATATACATTTAATTCAGCTCAGCCCTGATGGCAACATTTCCCGGCAACCCTTCGATGGCACAGCGTATTGGGCGTTTGCTGCCGACGCTGACGCGCTCCCACCGGCAGATGGCGGACTATGTGCTGGCCCATCCCTTGCAAGCAGCAACCATGCCCATCGACGAGCTGGCCGCCACGCTGGGGGTTTCCGTGGCCACCGCCAACCGCTTCGCCCGGGCGCTGGAATTTGACGGCTACCCGCAGTTCCGCGCCGCGCTGGTGCTGGGCTTCGAAGCCACACTGGCCCCGGTCGAAAAGCTGCGCAACAAGCTGGAGCACTCGGCCACGGTGGCCGACGTGTTTGCCTCCGCGCTGGCGCAAAGCCAGCGCAACATCGAGCTGACGCGGCAAGCGCTGGATGCCCAGAGCTGCGAACAGGCGGTGGCGGCCATCCTGAAGGCACGGCGCATCTACATTGCCGGCTTCGGCAGCAGCAGCTGGCTGGGCGGTTTGCTGCAGCGATCGCTGGACCCTTACTGCGACAACGTCCAGCTGCTGGCCAGCGTGGAAAGCTCCTCTTACGGCGCGCGCCTGCTGGCGCGCCTGAAGCCCGAGGACCTGCTGATCGCCATCGCCTACCCGCGCTATTTCAGCGACACGATCTTGCTGGCGCGCCGCGCGCACGACGCCGGTGTGCCGGTGCTGGCGCTGACCGACCGCGTGACATCGCCGCTGGCGCCGCTGGCCAGCGTCGCGCTCTACGCCCACACCGAGAGCCAGTATTTCGCCAATTCCGAGGCCACCGTACTGGCGCTGATCGAGGCCTTGTGCAGCGCGGTCGCCCACAGCGCCAAAGACTCGCTCAAGGCGGCGACACAGCTGGCCGAGTCGGTGCTGCCCTGGCTGCACGGCAACCATGCCAGCCGGCTGCGCGCCGATGCCGACGCCGCGGCGCCCGCCCCTCGCAAAGCCCGCACTCCACCCAAATCGCCAAAGGTTTCCAAGTGACACGGCCCCAGCCCATTCCCCTTATCGCCATCCACGGCGGCGCCGGCACCATGAGCCGCAGCCACATCAGCGCGGAACAAAACGCGGCCTACCACGCCGCCCTGCAGGCCATCCTGCGGCCCGCGCAGCAGCTGCTGGCCGGCGGCGGCAGCGCACTGGATGCGGTCAGCCTGGCGGTGGAGCTGCTCGAGGACTGCCCGCTCTTCAATGCCGGGCATGGTGCCGTCTTCACCCACGACGAAACCCATGAACTCGACGCGGCCGTGATGGACGGCGCCACCTTGCGCGCCGGCGCGGTGGCCTGCGTGAACCGCGTGCGCCGCCCGGTGCGCGCGGCGCGCGCCGTGATGGAGCACAGCGCGCATGTGCTGCTGGTGGGGGCCGGTGCCGAGGCCTTCGCCGAGGAGTGCGGGCTGGAAATGGTCTCGCCCGATTATTTTTCGACCGAGGCCCGCCGCGAGCAGTTGCGGCGCGCCCTCGCGACCGACGCGGCCGTGCTGGACCACGACGGCGCGGCCCTGGCGTTCCGCTCAGGCACGGCCGCCGCCGCGCCCCTGGACGAAGGCCGCAAGCTCGGCACCGTGGGCGCCGTGGCCCTGGACGCGCAGGGCAACCTGGCCGCCGCCACCTCCACCGGCGGCATGACCAACAAGCGCGCCGGCCGGGTGGGCGACTCGCCCCTGATAGGCGCCGGCACCTATGCCGACAACCGCACGGCGGCGATCTCCTGCACCGGCACGGGTGAAATGTTCATACGCACCGCGGCAGCCTACGACATCTGCGCGCGCATGGCCTATGCCGGCATGCCGCTGGACGCGGCCGCCCGGGAAGTGGTCATGAAGGTGCTGCCCGCCATAGGCGGGCGGGGCGGCCTGATCGCCGTCGATGCGCAGGGCCACCTGAGCCTTCCCTTCAACACCGAAGGCATGTACCGCGGCTGGGCCCGCGTGGGCGAAGCGCCGGTGAGCGCCATTTACGCCGACGCCGTCGAAGGATTCTCCGCATGAGCGCCCTGCCCGGCCGCCAGCGCGTGATCGAGGTCAAGGACCTCAGCGTGAGTTTCGCCAGCGAGCAGCGCACCGTGCACGCGGTGCGCAATCTCGGCTTTCACGTGGACGCCGGGGAGACGCTGGCCATCGTGGGCGAATCGGGCTCCGGCAAATCGGTGTCCTCGCTGGCCCTGATGCGCCTGGTGGAGCAAGGCGGTGGCCGCCTGGGCAGCGGCAGCATGTGGCTGACGCGCCGCAACGGCGAGCGCCTGGACCTGGCGCGCGCTTCGCAGTCGCAGATGCGCAGCCTGCGCGGGGCCGACCTCGCCATGGTGTTCCAGGAGCCCATGACCTCGCTCAACCCGGTGTTCACGGTGGGCGAGCAGATCGCCGAATCGATACGCCTGCACCAGGGACTTTCGCGCCAGGCGGCGCTGGCCGAAGCGCTGCGCATGCTGGACCTGGTCCGCATCCCGGAAGCCAAAAACGTGCTGGGCCGCCATCCGCACCAGCTCTCGGGCGGCATGCGCCAGCGCGTGGTGATCGCCATGGCGCTGGCCTGCAAACCCACGCTGCTGATCGCCGACGAGCCGACCACGGCACTCGATGTGACCATCCAGGCGCAGATTCTCGCGCTGATCCAGCAACTGCAGCGCGAGCTCGCCATGGCGGTGATCTTCATCACCCACGACATGGGCGTGGTGGCCGAAATCGCCGACCGTGTGCTCGTGATGTACCGCGGCGACAAGGTGGAAGAAGGCGACTGCGCCACCCTGTTTGCCAGGCCGCAGCAGCCCTACACCCAGGCCTTGCTGGCGGCCGTGCCCAGGCTGGGCGCCATGCAGGGGCAGGATTTGCCGGCGCGCTTCGCGGTGCCGGGTGCGCCGCTGCAAGATAACGGCCAGGCCCTCAGCGCCGCCAGCACCGTGCGCAACGACCTGCCGCCTGTGCTCAAGGTGCAGGACCTGGTCACGCGCTTTCCATTGGCTGGCGGCCTGCTCGGGCGCGTGCGCCGGCAGGTGTATGCGGTGGAGCAGCTCAGCTTCGAACTCAAGGCCGGCGAAACCCTGTCGCTGGTGGGTGAATCCGGTTGCGGAAAATCCACCACGGGCCGCTCGCTGGCGCGGCTGCTTGAATTCAACAGCGGGCAGGTCGAGGTCGCGGGGCGCGACATCTCGGCGCTCAAGGGCCGGGCCCTGCAGGCGCTGCGCCGCGATATCCAGTTCGTCTTCCAGGACCCTTTCGCCTCGCTCGATCCGCGGCTGACCATAGGTTATTCGGTCATGGAGCCCATGCTGATCCACAAGCTCGCCTCGCCCAAGGAGGCCGAGGAGCGCGTGCGCTGGCTGCTGGGCAAGGTGGGCCTGCCGGCCGAGGCGGCCCATCGCTACCCGCACGAGTTCTCCGGCGGGCAGCGCCAGCGCGTGGCGATCGCGCGGGCACTGGCGCTCAACCCCAAGGTGGTGATCGCCGACGAGGCGGTGTCGGCGCTGGACGTGTCCATCCGCGCGCAGATCATCAACCTGATGCTGGACCTGCAGCAGGAATTCGGCGTCGCCTTCCTGTTCATCTCGCACGACATGGCGGTGGTCGAGCGCATCAGCCACCGCGTGGCCGTGATGTACCTGGGCCAGATCGTGGAGATCGGCCCGCGCCGCGCCGTGTTCGAGAACCCGCAGCACGCCTACACCCGGCGCCTGCTGGCGGCCGTGCCGGTCGCCGACCCGGCGCGCCGCAGCGCCGTGCGCGAGCTCATGGCCGACGAAATTCCCAGCCCCATACGCGCAGTGGGCGACGCGCCGCAAGTCGCGCCGCTGCACCAGGTGGCGCCGGGGCATTTTGTCGCGCGGCATTCGGTGGGAGGCCCTTATTGACTTCCACCCTTGCCCCCACCCACCTTTGCCCTTCCGTCTCCCGTGTCTGCCCCTCGTTTCGCCCCTAGGAGTTTTTTCATGAAGAATCGTCTTTCCACCCTCACCGCCGCGCTGGCCGGCACCATCGGCCTGATGGGCCTGGCCGCGCCGGCCCATGCCGCCAAGGACGTGGTCGTTGCCGTCCAGTCCAATTTCACCAGCACCGATCCCTATGATTCCAACGACACGTTGTCGCAAGCCATGGCCAAGTCCTTCTACCAGGGGCTGTACGGTTTCGACAAGGACATGAAGATGGTGCCGGTGCTGGCCGAGAGCCATACCGTGAGCAAGGACGGCCTGGTCTACACCTTCAAGCTCAAGTCCGGCATCAAGTTCCATGACGGCACGCCTTTCAACGCCGAGGCCGTGAAAGTCAATTTCGACCGCGTCACCAACCCCGACAACAAGCTCAAGCGCTACAACCTCTACAAGAACATCGCCAAAACCGAGGCGGTGGACGCCAGCACCGTGCGCGTGACGCTCAAGGAGCCCTTCTCTCCCTTCATCAACACGCTGGCCCATCCCTCGGGCGTGATGATTTCGCCCGCGGCGCTGGCCAAGTACGGCAGCAAGGGCATCGCGCAAAACCCCGTGGGCACCGGGCCCTTCAAGTTCGTCGAGTGGAAGGCCACCGACTACCTGAAGGTCGCCAAGTGGGAAGGCTACTGGAAGAAGGGCTACCCCAAGGTGGACAGCATCACCTGGCGCCCGGTGGTGGACAACAACACGCGTGCGGCCATGATGCAGACCAACGAGGCCCACTTCGCCTTCCCCATGCCGCCCGAGACGGTGGAAAGCCTGTCGAAGAAGCCCAGCCTGGAAGTGACGAGCGCGCCCTCCATCATCCACCGCTACCTCTCGATGAACACGCTGCAAAAGCCCTTCGACAATCCGAAGGTGCGTGAAGCCATCAACTACGCGATCAACAAGGAAGCCCTGGTCAAGGTGGCCTTCTCGGGCTACGCGATTCCCGCCGAAGGCGTGGTGCCGCACGGCGTGGAATACGCCGCCAAGCTGGGTCCCTGGCCCTACAACCCGGCCAAGGCGCGCGAGCTGCTGAAGGAAGCCGGCTATCCCAACGGTTTCGAAAGCACCTTGTGGTCGGCCTACAACTACACCACGGCGCAGAAGGTGATCCAGTTCGTGCAGCAGCAACTGGCCCAGGTCGGCGTCAAGGTGCAGGTGCAGGCGCTGGAAGCCGGCCAGCGCGTGGAGCGCGTGGAAAGCGCGCAGGACCCCGCGACGGCGCCGGTGCGCATGTACTACGTGGGCTGGTCCTCGTCCACCGGCGAAGCCGACTGGGCGCTGCGCCCCCTGCTGGCCTCCGAGTCCCTGCCGCCCAAGATGTTCAACACCGCCTACTACAAGAATGCTGAAGTGGACGCCGACATCGCCAAGGCGCTGGTCACCACCAGCAGCGCGGAAAAAGCCAGGCTGTACACCGACGCCCAGCAGCGCATCTGGAAAGACGCACCCTGGGTTTTCCTGGTCACCGAACGCGTGCTGTCGGTGCGTGCGCGCAACCTGGCCGGCTTTTACGTGGCCCCGGACGGCAGCTTCAACTTCGACGAAGTCGAACTCAAGTAATCCCGGCCGCGCCAGCCTCAGCCCACCTAGCCTCTTCGACCTTCCCAAGAAGCACGCCTTCGCATGACTCTCTACCTTCTCAAGCGCCTGCTGGGCCTGCTGCCGACGCTGCTGATCGTGGCCGTGCTGGTGTTCCTGTTCGTGCACCTGCTGCCCGGCGACCCGGCACGCCTGGCCGCCGGGCCCGACGCGGGCCCCGAAACCGTGGAGCTGGTGCGCCGCGACCTGGGGCTGGACCTGCCGATACCGCAGCAGTTCGTGCGCTTTTTCAGCCACGCGCTGCAAGGCGACTTCGGCCTGTCCATACGCACCAAACGGCCCGTGGCCACGGAGATCGCGGAGCGTTTTGCGCCCACCTTCTGGCTCACCATCGCGGCCATGGGGTGGTCGGTGCTGCTGGGCCTGGTGCTGGGCATGGTGTCGGCGGTGTGGCGCAACCGCTGGCCCGACCGGCTGGGCATGTCGCTGGCGGTCTCGGGCATTTCGTTTCCCTCGTTCGCGCTGGGCATGCTGCTGATGCAGTTCTTCTCGGTGCAGCTGGGCTGGCTGCCCACCGTCGGGGCCGACTCGTGGCGCCACTACATCCTGCCCTCACTCACGCTGGGCGCGGGCGTGGCGGCCGTGATGGCGCGCTTTACGCGCAGCTCCTTCATCGACATCCTCAAGGAAGACTATGTGCGCACGGCGCGCGCCAAGGGCCTCACCGAAACCGTGGTGGTGGTCAAGCACGCGCTGCGCAACGCGCTGATCCCGGTGGTCACCATGATGGGCCTGCAGTTCGGCTTCCTGCTGGGCGGCTCCATCGTCGTCGAGGTGGTGTTCAACTGGCCCGGCATGGGCCGGCTGCTGGTCGACGCGGTGGAGATGCGCGACTACCCCGTGATCCAGGCGCTGGTCCTGCTGTTCTCGCTCGAATTCATCCTGATCAACCTGGTGGTGGACATGCTCTACGCCGTCATCAACCCGACCATCCGTTTCAAGTGAACACCACCGAATCCCCCAGCACCACCGCCGCGAACGAAGCGCCGCCTCCCGACAGCGCGCAGCTCTCCGTGCGCACACCCGCCGCCGAGTTCTGGCGCAAATTCAAGAAGCAGCGCGTGGCCCTGGCGGCCGCCGGTTTTGTGCTGCTGCTGGTGCTGGTGGCGGTGCTCGCGCCCTGGCTGAGCCCTTTTGACGCGGAGAATTTTTTCGACTACGACGCCCTGAACGCGCCGCCCTCGGCCAAGCACTGGTTCGGCGTGGACGCGCTGGGCCGCGACATCTTCAGCCGCATCCTGATGGGTGCGCGCATTTCGCTGGCTGCGGGCCTGGTCTCGGTGGCCGTGGGCGCCGTGATCGGCACGCTGCTGGGCTTGTTGGCCGGTTATTACGAAGGCTGGTGGGACCGCATCGTCATGCGCATGTCCGACGTGCTGTTCGCCTTTCCCGGCATCTTGCTGGCCATCGGCATCGTCGCCATCCTGGGCAACGGCATGATCAATGTGATCATGGCCGTGGCCGTGTTCAGCGTGCCAGCGTTTGCGCGCCTGGTGCGCGGCAATGTGCTGTCGCTCAAGCACCAGACCTACATCGAGGCGGTGCGCTCCATAGGCGCGCCCGACTCGGTCATCATGCTGCGCCACCTGCTGCCGGGCACGGTGTCCTCGGTGGTGGTCTACCTGACCATGCGCATAGGCACCTCCATCATCACGGCTGCCAGCCTCTCCTTCCTGGGCCTGGGCGCGCAGCCGCCCACGCCGGAATGGGGCGCCATGCTCAACGAGGCACGCGCCGACATGCTCAACGCGCCGCATATCGCGCTGTTTCCCAGCCTGGCCATCTTCCTGACCGTGCTGGCTTTCAACCTGCTGGGCGACGGCCTGCGCGATGCGCTGGACCCCAAGATAGACCGCCAGTAAACGGGGCAAGGCCGCTTCGTGACACCCCGCCACCTGCTGCCCCACATCGGCAGCCTGCCGCACGGGCAGCGCAACGCCATTACCGACGTCTCCGGCGTGAGCGTCGGCCATTGCACGCTTGACGCGGGCGAGGTGCAGACCGGCGTGACCGTGGTGCGCCCGCATGGCGGCGACCTGTTCCACGACCGCGTCCCGGCCGCGGCGGCCGTGCTCAACGGCTTCGGCAAAAGCGTGGGCCTGCTGCAGATCGAGGAGCTCGGCGTGCTGGAAACGCCGATCGCGCTCACCAATACCTTTTCGGTCGCCGCCGTGGCCACCGCGCAGATCCGCCAGTGCATGGCCGCCAACCCCGAAACCGGGCGCGGCCTGCCCACGGTCAACCCGCTGGTGTTCGAGTGCAACGACGGTTTTCTCAACGACATCCAGCGCATGGCGGTCACGCAGCAGCACTACCTGCAGGCCTGTGCGCAGGCGGGCGTGGAGGTTGAAGAAGGTTCGGTCGGCGCGGGGCGCGGCATGTCCAGCTTCGGGCTCAAGGGCGGCGTGGGCACGGCCTCGCGCCGCGTGGCGGCCGCCGGGGGCGGCGAGCACACCGTGGGTGCGCTGGTGCTGGCCAACTACGGCCAGCTGCCGCAATTGGTCATGGCCGGCCAGGCCCTGGGCACGCGGCTGGCGGCACAGCATACGCAAGCAGCAGAACCCGAAAAAGGCTCCATCATCCTGCTGGTCGCCACCGACGCGCCGCTGGACGCGCGCCAGCTGCGCCGGCTGGCCCTGCGCGCCGGCGCCGGGCTGGCGCGCACCGGCTCGGTGTTCGGCCACGGTAGCGGCGACATCGCGCTGGCGTTTTCCACCGCCTATACCGTGCCGCAGCAAACCACCAGGCCCATGCCGGCCGTGGCCATGCTGCACGACGGCCTGATAGACCCGCTGTTCCAGGCCGTGGCCGACAGCACCGAGCAGGCCATCCTCCATGCCCTGTGGCAGGCCCGCGCCGTCACCGGCCGCAGCGGCCACCAGCGCCGCGCGCTGGCCGATTTGCTGCCTGCCTGGCCATCCGTATCTTCATTTCCACCTTCCGCGGATCCCTCATGAAAGTCCTGATCTCCACCGACATCGAAGGCGTTGCCGGCGTTTTCCACCACGAACAGGTGCGCGCCGGCAATCCCGAGTACGAACGCGCCCGCCTGCTGATGGCGCACGAGGCCAATGCCGCCATTGCCGGCGCCTTCGACGCGGGCGCCACCGAGGTGCTGGTCAACGATTCGCATGGGAGTTTTCGCAACATGCCGCCGGAGCTGCTGGATGCGCGCGCCCAGGCCGTCATGGGCAAGCCACGCTACCTGAGCATGATGGCCGGCGTCGATGACGGCGTGGACGCCGTCTGCATGGTCGGCTACCACTCTCGCGCGCAAGGCCGGGGCATCCTGGCGCACACCATCAACAGCTTTGCCTTTGCGCGCGTGTATTTCAACGGCCTTGAACTGGGCGAAGCCGGCATTTACGGCGCGCTGGCCGGCGAGTACGGCGTGCCGGTGGTGATGGCCAGCGGCGACGACGTGTTCATCGAGGAGCACCGCCCGCTGTTTCCGCATGCCACCTTTGTGCAGACCAAGCGGGCCACCGGCCAGACCAGCGGCATCAGCCTGTCCCCGGCCCAGGCCTGCGCGGCCATACGCGTCGGCGTGGCCGCCGCGCTGGCGCAGCGCGGCCCGGCCCGCCCTTATGTGCTGGCGGGCCCCATCGCCGTGCGCATCCAGACCCAGTCGCCGGCGCTGGCCGACCTGTTTTGCCAGTGGCCGGCCCTGCGGCGCCTGGACGGGGACGAGGTCGGCTTTGAAGCGCCTACCGTGGAGGCCGCGGTGCGCATGGTCAACAGCCTGTCGGCCATGTCCAGCATGCTGCGCTAAGGCACACGCGGCGCGTGCTCCGCGCCCTGCCCTACTGCCCGTTCGCTCATCCAGCGCAGCAGGTCCAGCCACATCTGGCGCATTTCGGCATCGAGCGGCGTGCGTGTGGAATTGGGCAGTTCTATGGTCACCACCGGCACGCCCTTATGGATGCCGCCGTAGTTGCCCAGCGAACCCGGGAAAATGCCGACCTGGTCGAGGTAAAGCCGCCCCAGGCGCGAGGGCGGCACCGAAGGCCCGTCGAAGTCGAGCACGCCGTAAGGCGCATGGATGCTGACGATGAGCTGCGGCTTGAAGCTTTGCATCTGCTCATGCAGGAAACGCGACTCGGGCTCCGACAGCGGCTTGGGGCCGGGCCAGCGGCGCGGGTCCTTGCCCGTGCGCTTTTCCCAGTAGACCTTGGCGTCGCGCTCCCAGTTGGGCGTGGGGAAGTTGCGGTTCAGGTCCACGCCATGCGCGTTGACGCGGCGCGGCGGCGTGGACAGCACGCCATCGGGATTGAGCACCGGCACAAAACGCCAGTGGACCACCTGGGGCGCGTCCTGCGGCGGCTGCGCGGCCAGCTTGATCCAGTGCAGGGCCACCGCGCCCGAGGACAGCTCGTCGCCGTGGATGGCGCCCACCACCAGCACGCGCAGGCCGGCATTGTCGGGCTTGATGTCGCGCACCCAAATCGCCTGTCCGTTGACGGAGCGCGCGCCCGTGGGCTGCAGCTGCGCCGCCTCGCAAAGGTCCCGCTTGATGTTCGGCAGTTTAGCCGCGTAGTCGGCGCAAGGCGAATCAGCCCGGGCACCGTTCGCTATGAAATAGGTAGCAAGCAGGCAGAGGGCAAAGCGGTGAAACGGCATGCCCGCGAGTTTAACCGGCGCCGCCGCGGCCCCTGCCGCCCGCCCGCCTAAACCCTGACGCGAGTGGGCCGCGGCCGCATCAGTTAAATTAGCCGTCTATGCCGACCCCCGCCATACCTCGCCAAGCGAGCAGCCCCAGTTTTTCACAGCGGGAATTCCGGGCGTCTCTGGCCATGTTCGCCACCGGGGTCACCATCGTCACAGCGCGCACGCCGGCCGGCGTGCTGGTGGGCCTGACCGCCAACTCCTTCAATTCGGTGTCGCTGCAGCCGCCGCTGGTGCTCTGGAGCCTGGCGCGCGCGGCCGGCTCCATGGCCGCGCTGAGCGCCGGCTCGCACTACGCGATCAACATCCTCGCGGCCGACCAGAAAGAGCTGGCCGAGCGTTTCGCCAGCGGGCGCGCCGACCGCTGGGACGGCGTGGCCCACACCGAGGGCGCCAGCGGCGCGCCGCTGCTGGACGGCGCGGCCGCCCACTTTGAATGCTTTAACCGCAGCCGCTATGAAGAAGGCGACCACGTGATCTTCGTCGGCGAGGTCGAGCGCTGCGGCCACCGCGCGGGCGCCTCGCCGCTGCTGTTCCACGGCGGCAGGTTTTATACCGAGCATCCGCTGTAGATCACGAGAGGCGACGGCCGCGGCCGTCGCTTCCAGGTTCCCGCCAGTTTTCCCAGGTCCTTCACGATGACACGCAAGACCCATCTCGACACCCTCGCCATGTCCCTGCTGCTGGGCTGCTGCCTGTTCTGGGGCCTGCAACAGGTGCTGATCAAGGCCACCATCAGCGAGGTCCCGCCCATGTTCCAGGCCTCGCTGCGCCTGGTGGGCGCCACGGTCCTGCTGTGGCTGTGGTGCCTGTGGCGCAAGATCCCGCTGTTCAGCCGAGACGGCTCGCTCAAGGCCGGCCTGCTGGCCGGTGCCCTGTTCGGCGCGGAGTTCGCCTGCATTTATGTGGGCCTGCAATACACCAGCGCGTCCCGCCTCACGGTGTTTTTGTACACCTCGCCCTTCTGGGTCGCGGCGCTGGTGCCGCTGTGGGTCAAGTCCGAGAGGCTGCGCGGCCTGCAGTGGCTGGGCCTGCTGTGCGCATTTGCCGCCGTGGTGTTTGCGCTGCGCGAGGGTTTTACCGGCGACCATGCCTCAACCGCGCGCGGCGACCTGCTGGCGCTGGCCGCCGGCATGCTGTGGGGCCTGACCACGGTGGTGATACGCGCCACCCAACTGGTCAAAATCTCCGCCGAAAAACTGCTGTTCTACCAGCTGGCCGTCAGCGCCGCCGTGTTTCCCTTGCTGTCGCTTTACCTGGGCGAACAATGGTCCTGGCAGTTCAGCCCGTTCGCCATCACCTCGCTGCTGCTGCAGACGGTGATAGGTGCGTTCGCCAGCTACCTGGCCTGGATGTGGATGCTGGGGCGTTACCCGGCCACCAAGATTTCGGTGTTTGTGTTTTTCACGCCGCTGTTCGCGCTGCTGTTCGGCGCGCTGTGGCTCAAGGAAAGCGTGACCACCGGCCTGCTGGTGGCGCTGGCCACCGTGGCGGCCGGGATTGTGCTGGTCAACCGCAAGCCGGCAGGCGCATAATTTTTCGGCATGACAACCCACCCACGCATCCCCGGCCATCGATTCCTCCATTCACCGGGCCCGACGCGGGTGCCCGACGAGGTCATGGACGCCATGCGAAGGCAGCCCATGGACATGGGCGACCCGCGGCTGGAGCGTGTGATCCAGGCCTGCGAAACCGGGCTCAAGGCGCTGCTGCAAACCGACAAGGCCGACGTCTTTATGTATACCTGCAACGGCCACGGTGCCTGGGAAGCCGTGATCGCCAACCTGCTCGCGCCGGGGCGGCAGGTGCTGGTCGCCGGCACCGGGCATTTTTCCGAATCCTGGGCCGTGCAGGCCGAGGCCATGGGTGCCAAAGTGCTGCGCACTCCCTGGCGGGAGGGTTACCCGATTGATGTGCCCGCGATTGAAACCGCCCTGCGCGCAGACACCGCGCATGCCATCGTCGCCGTGTTTGTGGTGCATACCGACACCGCCAGCGGCATGACCAGCGAGCTCGCCAAAGTCCGGCAGGCGCTGGACGCCGCGGGCCATCCGGCGCTGCTGGTGGTGGATGTGGTGGCCTCGCTGGGCGCGGCGCCCTTTGCCATGGATGCGCTGGGCGCCAACGTCGTGCTGGGCGCCTCGCAAAAAGGATTGATGGTGCCGCCCGGCCTGGCCTTTGTCGCCGCCGATGCCGCCGCGATGAAGGTGGCCGCGGCCAACCCGACACCCCGGTTTTACTGGGACTGGGCGCGGCGGCAAAGCCCGCTGAGCTACCGCAAGTTCTGCGGCACGCCGCCGCAAACCCTGCTCTTCGGCCTGGAGGCCGCACTGGGGCTGATTTTTCACGAAGGCCTTGAAGAGGTCATTGCCCGCCACCGGCTGATCGCCGGCGCCGTGCATGCCGCCGTCCAGGCCTGGAGCGAAGGCGGCGCGCTGGGTTTTTTTGTGCGCGAACCGGCGGCGCGCTCGGTCTCCGTTACCACGGTTGCGGTGGCTGAGGGCATGGATCCCGAGGCCATGCGCACGGTCGCGCGCGAGCAGTTTCAGGTCGCGATTGCGGGCGGCCTGGGCCCGCTGGCGGGACGCACGTTTCGCATAGGCCACCTGGGTGACATGAACCCGGCCATGATCCTGGGCTGCCTGGCCGGCGTGGAAGCCGCCATGAAGGTGCAAGGCATTCCCTTCGGCAGCGGCGGCGTGCAGCATGCCGTCGCGGCGCTGGCGGGCCAACGCTGAGCCTTGGAACAGGGTCTCCAATTGTTGTGCCGGAAAACCCCAGGATGAAGCAACTTTTCTTTGGCGATAAAGCCGGCTTCGCAATTGCGCATCGAAAAGCCGCATCCGAAGATGCACCAAGCTATGGCCACTGCGCTTCGGCCGAGGGAAAGCGTTTGCAGAGGGTATGAAAAATTGAAACGCGAAACTGAAAAATGCGTACGATTTCTTGGTGGCAGCACCGGTAGATATTCGCTTTGGTCGGGTCTCTTCTGTATGGCCATTTCTATGTGGAGCTCCGTTGCCATGAGTCAAACCGCTACGGACGCGCCTACCTGCGATGCACTTTCTATTCGCTGGGACGAGAGCCCTGGGCTGGGTAGCCGTCTTGGGCGCGCCAAGGCATTGGAAGACCAAGGCAAATCCTGTATTGGCAAAGGTTTTTACGACCCAAGACTTGCCATTCTTTACATGGATGCCGGAGATCTCGCCAGTGCAGACCGCATAGCAAAGCAAGGCATACAGAAGGGCAGTCCTTACCAAGCCAATTTGCACCAGGTATTGGCGGAGACTACCTTGCGCAGAGGCAATGTAGATGCGGCTTACAAGATGGCGGAAGACATAGCGAAGAAGAATCCGGCGTATGTACCGATACTAGGATTTTTGGGTGAGATAGATTCCAAAAATCAGAACTGGGCTATGGCTCTGGCGCGATCGCAAAAGTGGAACTCTATTGACCATAGTGCACTGTCCTTGCTGGCAATGGCCGCGGCATTTCATCAGCTTGATCGCCATGAAGAATGCGTGGCTACGGTTTACAAAGCACTTGGCATTGATCCCGCCCGTATTGCAAAAATAGGCGGTATTAAAGAAGCCGTTTTCTCGTTGGGCATTTTGAAACGCAACGAAGAAGCGGCGGAATTGCTCAAGCGCCATATGCAGGCCAATCCAAATTGGGCGCTGGATCCGTCGATGGCGAATGCGGCAAAGGCACTCGGATTGGCGAAGTAAGGCTGCAACTTGTCCGAACCCGCGTGAATGGGAAAATTGGGCGCGGCGCTATCAATCTTTTTTACACCAGCTTGTTCGGGATTACTGCGAAGCGGTGATACCGCCGTCGAGATACAGCACCTGTCCGGTAACGAAGCGCGACGCGGGCGCCGCAAAAAACACCGCCGCACCCGCCACGTCCTGCGGGTCGGCCACGCGGCCCAGCGGAATGCGCGCCAGCACCTGTTGATGCGTCTCGGGATTTTCCAGCCAGTGGCGCGCCATCTCGGTCTGCACCACCGTGGGCGCAATGCCGTTGACGGTGATGCCGTGCGGCGCGAGTTCGCTCGCATGCTGGCGTATCAGCATGACCAGGCCGCCCTTGCTGCTGCTGTAGGCCGAATAACCGCGGCCGCGCAGCCCCAGTTGCGCGCGCACCGACAGCAGATGCACCTGCGCGCCGCCCTTGCCGCCTGCTATCTGTTGTTTGGCCGCGGCCTGCGCGAGAAACATCGCGGCCTTGAGGTTGACCTGCAGCACCTCGTCAAACGCTTCTTCGGTCACCTCGAGCAAGGCCTGCTCGCGCTGCATGCCGACACAGTTCACCAGGATGTCCAGGCCGCCCCACTGCTGGGCCACGGTGTCGACAGACGCCTGCATCTGCGGCACCGAATGCGCGTCCATGGCCAGGCCGACGGCTTCGTGTCCCGCCGCCCGCAGCGCCGAGGCCACGGCTTGCGCCTTGGCCTCATCGCGGCCCGACACCGCGACACGCGCGCCGGCGATGGCCAGGCCCCAGGCAATGGCCTCGCCTATGCCGCCGTAACCGCCGGGCACATAGGCGGTCTTGCCGCGCAGGTCAAACAGGCCTGCCAGCGCGGTGCTGAAATCAATCCGGGGTGTGATGCTCATGGATGGCGAAATTGTGGGCGCAAAGCGGGCGAGCGGCGAAAGGGTTTTCCTCAATCCATCAGCAGGCCACCATTGAGGTCAATGATCTCGCCCGTGATAAAGCCCGACAGCGGCGAGGCCAGGAAGCGCACCACATGGGCAAACTCCTCGGGTTCACAAAAGCGGCCGACCGGGATGTCTTTCAGCAGCTTCTGGCGCTGCTCTTCATTGAGCTGCTCGGTGATCATGGGCGTCTTGACGTAAGCCGGCGCGACGGCATTGGCCGTGACGCCAAAAGGCGCAAGTTCGCGCGCCAGTGAAAAGGTCAGCGAACTCATGGCGCCCTTGGACACCGAATAGGCCGTGCCGGCCGTCAGGCCGCCGGTCTTGGCCGCCAGCGAACTGGTGTTGATGATGCGGCCGAAGCGCCGTGCCTTCATGGCCGGCACTACCTGCTGCGCGAGGTAAAAAGCGCCGTCCAGGTTGGCCCCCAGCACGCGCCGCCATTCACCGGCCTCGGTGGCTTCCACCTTGTTGTTGGAGAGGATGCCGGCGTTGTTGACCAGGATGTCGACCGGCCCGAATGCCTTGACGATGAGTGCATGGCCGTCGCTGACGGCAGCCGCATCGCTGATGTCGAACGAGAACGACAAGGCACGCGAGCCCAGTTCATAGGCCAGCGCACGGTTGCGCTCGTGGTTCACATCGACCATCGCGACCTTGCAGCCGTCTTCGAGCAAGGCCTTGACGACGGCAAGGCCCATGGTGCCGGCCGCGCCTGTGACCAGCGCGACTTTGTCTTGAAGCGGTTTCATTCAAATGGCTTTCTGCGGCAGATATTGGCGGGGGGGGGGAATCAGGCATCGAGAACGCTTTTTTTGCCGAACAAACCGCGCGAACGGAAAGTCACGATGGCGATAAACAGCAAATACATGGACATCAGCGACCACTCCGAGGCATAGGAGCCGGTAAGCCCCACCACCATGCCGACCATGAGCCCGGCAATCACCGCTCCCCACAGCGAACCGACACCGCCCAGCACAATGATCAGAAAGGCCGGCACCACGGCATCGACGCCCACATGCGGACGTATACCCCAGATGGGCGCCATGACCACACCGGCAATGGCTGCCAGCGCCACGCCCAGGCCGAAGACAAACAGGCGCAGGCGTGAAAGGTTGATGCCCAGGGCGCGCACCATTTCGCTGTCGTGCGCGCCGGCCTTGATGATGGCGCCGTAGGGCGTCTTCTGTAAAAACACCCAGAGCAGCACAATCATCAGGATGGCAAAGCCGCTGGCAAAGAAGCGGTACTTTGAATACACGAGGTCCCCCATCAGGAAGGCACCGGAGATGGCCTCGGGCAACATCAGCTGCTTTTCCGACGAACCCCAGACCACGCGTATGCCTTCTTCAATCACCAGCGCGGCGCCGAAGGTCAGCAGCAGGCCGTACAGTGGGTCGCGGCCGTAGGTACGCCGCATGCACAGCTCCAGCAGCATGCCGAAGATGCCGACAAAAATCGGCGCGAAGACCAGCGCCACGCCGTAGCGAGTGCCCAACGGCAGGCCCATATACCAGGCCTGCAGGCTAGGGAACATGCCCAGCTGCGGCGCGACCAGGAACAGCGCGAAGTACATGCCCAGCGCGAACAGCGAGCCATGCGCGAGGTTGATGGTCTCCATCACCCCCACGATGAGCATAAAGCCCAGCGCGATGAGCGCGAACAGCAGGCCCAGCGAGATGCCGTTGACGAGGTGCGGAACAAGCTGAAGCAGGAAATCCATGTCGGCCTTGAATAAAGGTTGGCAGCGGGGCGCTCAGGCTTCGTAGCTGGGCGTCGCGTCGTAGCTCTCGAGCTTGCAGGCGCCCGCGGCGTCCTTGTCCATCACGTCCTTGGGGTCGGCCTGCGTGAGGATCTTGAAAATGTCGTCCTTCTCGGCGGGCTGGTCGTTGTAGCTGGCCATGTAAATCGTCTGCTGGCACTGGTGGGTGACCGGGTCCATCCACGCGTCGTAATGCTGCAGGCGGTCGGCCGCGCTCATCTTGCGGCCTTCAAGCTTCTTGATGACCGCGATGTTGTTCGTGGTGCCAGCTTCTTCGATGCAGCGCAGCAGCTCGCGCGTAGCCATATAACTGTTGTGGAACACATTGCCCGGCACGCGGATGGCCATGCCCGGGAACTGCTTCTGGTAGGCCGCGACGAACTCCTTCACGCCGGGCAGGTGCAATCGCCAGTACCAGGTGGTGCCGAAGACGCCGAAAATGGCCTCGGGGCCCAGGCCGTAGACGTCGGGCCAGTCCTGCTGGTTGTTGATCCAGGCCATGGTCTGGTTCATCTTGAGCTGCACCACCTGCTGGCGCAGCGCCTTGATGTCGTCGCCGCCCACGGCCGTGGCCACCACATTGGGCTTGAGCTGCTGCAGCTTGAGCAGGTAGGACGAAAAATCGCGGGTGTTCTGCGGCACCAGCAGCTCTTCCACGATCTTGCCGCCGTTGGCCTCCACGATGGCGCGCGTCGCCTTGGAGGTGGTGTGGCCCCACACATAGTCGTTGGTCAGCAGCACCCAGTTGCGCCCGCTGGCCTTGATGGCGTTCTTGACGATGGCATTCGAAAAGTTGGTGCCGTTGCCGTCCCAGACAAACTTGGTGCGGTGGCAGTCCTTGCCGGCCTCGGTGGGGCTGCTGGAGTTAGTGTTGAAAAACACCGTGCCGTACTTCTGCGCCACCTGCGAGATCGCGTTGGACACACCCGAGTGCACCGCACCTATCAGGAAGGCCGCCTCGTTGCGCGTGATCATGCGTTCGGCCACGCGCGAGCCGGTGGCCGGCGTGGTTTCGGTGTCGATGTGGATAGCCTCTATGCGCCGGCCCAGCACGCCACCCTTGTCGTTGAACTCCTTGATGGCCATCATCGCGCCCAGGCGCTCCTCGCCGCCCGAGGCCGCGTACAGGCCCGAGGCGTCCATGGTCAGGCCTATGGTCAGCGGCTTCTTTTGCCCGGTCTGCGCCCAGGCGTGGTTGTGCTTCCAGGGGCCCATAAAGGGCGCCGCGCCGTACAGGCCCGCGCCCACCAGCGCCAGGCTGGAGTGCTTGAGCAGCGCGCGGCGCGAAGTGGCCGTGGCTTCGGGTTGGGGTTCGGGGGCTGCGTCCTTGTTGTTGATCTCGCTCATGGTTTTGTCTCCTGCTGGTTGAGGGATGGGCTTAACGGGGAACGATCTTGACGTCGTTGAGTTTTTCCTGCGCTTCAAAAAGAGAGGCGATCAGCTTGTCGCCGAAACCGGCGTTGCTGGCCTGGATCAGGCTCTGGTGCGCGGCCTCGCCCATCAGGCTGCTGACGGGCAGCATCTCGGCCAGGTGGGTGTAGTAGCGCAGGTCCTTCTGCGCATTGGCGATGCCGAACTTGAAGCCGGTGACGTCGCCTTCTTTCAAGGTTTTGGTCGCCATCATCTGGAAGATGCCGCAGTTCACGCCGCCGGCCGAGATCACGTCGTAGAGGCGGTTCAGGTCCAGCCCGCTTTTGGCCGCGACCGCGAAGGCCTCGGCGATCGAAGCCGCAAAGCTCATGGCCATCATGTTGTTGACCAGCTTGAGCACATGGCCGTGGCCGGGCGGGCCGACGTGGAAGATGTTTTCGCAAAAGGCCTTGAGTACCGGCTCCAGCGCCCTGAAGTCCTCAGGTTCAGCGCCCACCATGGTGTTGAGCCGGCCCTCCTCGGCTTCCTTGGGCGTACGGGCCAGCGGCGCATCGACCAGCTTGATGCCCTTGGCTGCGAGGTCCTTGCGTATGCGCGTGCTGGAGGCCGGCTCGGCCGTGGAGGTGTCGACCACGATCAGGCCCTGGCGGCCGCCGTCCAGCAGGCCGTCCTTGCCGTAGACGAGGTCCTCGACCTGGGGCGAACCGGTGACACAGATAAACACGATGTCGCTGGCCTGCGCGCATTCGGCGTTGGTTTTGGCTTCCTTCGCACCGGCGGCGATCAGGTCGGCCAGCTTGTCGCGGTTGCGGTTGACCTTGAACGTCAGGCCAAAGTCCTTGGCCAGCAGGTTTTTGGCCATGCCGTGGCCCATCATGCCTATGCCGATAAATCCGATTCGGGGTGCCATGTCTTGTCTCCGTCCTGTTCGTGGTGTTGCTTGTGTTCAGTTCACGGGCTCGGCCGTACTGGCAGCGGTACCGGCCCGTTTGCCTGTGCGCGCCTGGTCCCAGAGCGCGATCAACCGCGCGTAACGCTCGGCAATGTCCTGGACCACCGCCGCGTCATCCATGGCGCCGGCAAGCCAGCCGTTCGCGGCATCGGCAAAAATCGAGCGCCCGACCGCAAAGCCGCGGCAAATCGCATGTGGCGCCGCAATGCGAAAACTCTGGTCCAGCTTTTCCTCGCTGGCTTCCAGGCCCAGCACCAGCACGCCGCGGCAATGCGGGTCGTGCTGTGCCACCACGGCCGCGATCTTTTCCCAGCCGGCTGCGGTCGCGGCGGGCGGCAGCTTCCACCAGTCGGGAAAAATGCCGGCCTGGTAGATCTGCGCCAGCGCCTGCGGCACGGTGTCGTCATCGCAGGGCATGTCCTTGGGCGGAATGACCTCGATCAGGAATTCGTGAAAGCTGTCCACGCTGGCGCGCTGCAGGTCGGCCAGACTGGCCAGCTGGCTTTCGCGCAAAGGCGCAGGGTCTTGCGGGTGGTAGCTCACCAGGCATTTGGCGACATGCTCGCCGGGCCAGGTCCGCATGGCCGCGCCCAGGCCGGCGCCGGCTTCAAACTGCAGCGGGCGCGAGCCCGGCAGTTCGACGGGCCGTGCCACCCACCAGCCCTTACCCGTGACAGAAGGCAGCACGTCTTCGCCAAAACGACCGTCGACGATCACGCCCACCCCGACGCGCTTGCCGGCGCCTCGCCGCGCGCCTTCAGCGATCAGGGATTTGAAATGCGGAATGCGCGCCATGCCCGCGCCGTGGCGAGCGGCCAGCTCCTCCAGCTGCATGCGGTGGTCGAAAGCCAGGATGACCAGTTCTTCCCAACGCCGCGTGCGCGTGCTAGTGCGGTGCAGGTGTTCAAGCCGCGCGTCTTCGCGCAGGCGGCGCGTAGTCGAACCGTGCGCCAGGAAAAACTGCAGCTCTTCCCAGCTCGCCATGGCAGGCGCGCAGCCGTGGCGTGAGACCACCAGCGCGCCGCAGGCATTGGCATAGGCGCAGCAGCGCGCCAGCGGCTCGCCCGGTATCCAGCCGCGCAGAAAACCCGACATAAAGGCATCACCCGCGCCCAGCACGTTGTAGACGTCGACCGGAAAGCCGGGCCCCTGCAGACCCTTTTCGAGCGAATCGGGAATCGCGCCGTCGAACACCACGCAGCCCATGGGGCCGCGCTTGACGACCAGCGTGCCGGCCGTCAATTCGCGCAGGCGGCGCAGGGCGGCCAGCGTGTCGGTGCTGCCGCCGGCGATATGGATTTCTTCCTCGGTGCCGACCACCAGGTCGCAATGACCGATGACGGTCTGCAGGTGGGCGCTGACCTCGCCCGAAGGCACAAAACGCTGCTCGCCCATGCCGGGGCTGGTCAGGCCCCAGAGCACCGGGCGGTAGTCGATGTCCAGCACCACACGCGTGCCTGCTGCCTTGGCCAGCGCCATGGCGCGGGTGCAGCTTTCGTAAGTGAGCGGCTGCGACAGATGCGTGCCGGAGATCAGCAGCGCCTTGGCCGAGGCGATAAAGGCCGCGTCGAAGTCCTCGGGGCTGATCGCCATGTCGGCGCAGTTGTCGCGGTAAAACACCAGCGGGAAGGTGTCGCGGTCCTGGATGCCCAGGAACACCAGCGCCGTCAGGCGTTTGGGGTCGGTGGCCACATGGCTAACGTCCACGCCCTCGGCCGCCAGGGTTTCACGCACAAAGCGGCCGTTGTGCTCATCGCCCACACGCGTCAGCATGGCGGGCTTGAGGCCCAGGCGCGCCACACCGACTGCGGTGTTGGCCGGCGAGCCGCCCAGGTATTTGCTGAAGCTCTGCATGTCTTCAAGGCGGCCGCCGATCTGCTCGCCGTACAGGTCGACGGCGGCGCGGCCCACGCAGATCAGGTCCAGCGGGCGGTTCATGCGCTGCCCTTGCGCGCCGGCCTGGCCTTGCCCTTGGGTTTCGTTTTGGCCGGGCCCTGCTCGGCCAGCTGGTGGCCGGTGCTGACCACCAGCGCCTGCGCCAGGCACAGCGGCGCGACCAGCGAGCGAAAGGGTTTGGACGAGTCGTCGGCCAGTTCCAGGCAGACCTGGGCATGCGCCTTGAGCGGCGAGAGCGGGCCGTCGGTGATGGCGATCACCGAGGCGCCCAGCCTGGACGCCTCCGCCGCGGCGGCGATCACCTCGGGCGAATAGTTGCGAAAGCTCGCGGCGATGAGCACGTCGCCGGGCGCGATGGAGCGCAGGCTTTCGCGCAGCATGCCGCCGGTACCGTCGAGCAAATGGGTGCGCAGCTCGAGCTGGCTCAGCGCATAGGCGAGGTAGCCCGCCACCGGGAAGGCGCGGCGCTGCGCCAGCACATGGATGCGCGGCGCCGAGGCCATGAGTTTGACGGCGGCCTTCAGGTCAGCCTGGGCAATGCTTTCTTCGAGGTGGCCCAGCTCGGCCACCGACTCGCCCACCAGCTGGTGCAGCACGCCGGCCGGCGCGCGCTCGCCGTTGAGCTGCTTGCGGCGCAGCTGGTCTATGCGTTCGCGGTAGCTGTCCGAGCGCTCCAGCAGGTGGCCGCGAAACACCTGCTGCATTTCGGAAAAGCCGCCGTAACCCAGCGCATTGGCAAAGCGGATCATGGCCGAGGGCTGGACCTCGGTGGCCTCGGCCACCGTGGCCACCGTACCCAGGGCCAGCTCATTGGGCTGCTCGAGCGCGAAGCGCGCGATGCGCTGCAGCTGCTTGGACATGTCCGGATAAGTCCGGCCAATCAGCGCCTTGAGTTCTTCGTAGTTCGTTGCAGAGTCCATGGGTTCTTGCCGCCTGGGAAATGCGATGGGCCGGGCCGGCTCGCATCGCGTCAATTTAGAATAAATGTTCTTGCTTATTTAAATAATAGAATTTATATTCTGTTTTGTCCAGCGTCTTTTTTTCGAACGCTTTTTCCTTTTTTCGTCCCCGCAGAAAAACCCAGAGAGACAAGGCCCCCATGCAACTCGCTTCCGGCCGCGCGCCGCTGATTCCCCTGCCGATGCTCGCCACGCTGCTGGTGCTGCTGTCCACGCCGCTGTGGGTGGGCCGCGTCGGGCTCTACCAATACCTGGCCCTGGAAATCATGATCTGGGTGCTGTTCGCGCTGGGCTACAACCTGCTGCTGGGCTTCACGGGCCTGCCCTCTTTCGGCCACGGCGCGTTTTTCGGCGCGGGCGCCTATGCCTTCGGCCTGCTGCAGCTCAGGGTCTGGCCCAACCTGTGGTTTGACCTGGCCGGGGCTGTGCTGGTCACGGCCGCGCTGGGCGCGCTGGTGGCGCTGTTCATCTCGCACCGGCGCGGCATTTATTACGCGCTGCTCACCATCGCCTTCGGCCAGGTGTTCTGGTTCATCGCCAACAAATGGCACACCGTCACCGGCGGCGAGGACGGGCTGCTCAACATCAAGCGCCTGCCGGCCGATTTCGGTGTGGTGTCTTTCAACCTTTCGGGCAACAACGCCCTTTTCTTTTTTTGCCTGGCGCTGTTCGCGCTGGTGCTGCTGGGCCTGTGGCGGCTCATCCATTCGCCGCTGGGCCGCATCTTCAGCGCCATCAAGCAGAACGAGACGCGCGCGGCCTTTGTGGGCTACAACGTCTGGCTCTACAAATGGCTGGCCTTCACCTTGTCCACCGCGGTCGCGGGCCTGGCCGGCGCGCTGTTCGCCATGGCCCAGCAGTCGGCCTACCCCAACGTCATGAGCCTGCACAACTCGGGTTTTGTGGTGATGATGGTGCTGATAGGCGGCGGCCTGGTGAGCTTCTGGGGCCCTGTCATAGGCGCCACCTTCTTTATCCTGGCGCGCGACCTGCTGGGCGCCTACACCGAGACCTGGCTGCTCTGGTACGGCCTGGTCTTTATGGCCATGGTGCTGTTCAAGCCCGAAGGCATTGCCGGCGCATGGCAGGCCTGGAAGGCCAGGCCGCGGCGCGCGATCGCCGCCAAGACCGCACCGGCCGGAGGTGCGCTGTGAAGCTCTTTGAGGCCAGCGGCCTGTCCAAACGTTTCGGCGCCCAGGTGGTGCTGCAAGACATCACGCTGAGCTTCGAAGAGGGCCAGCTGAACGGCATCATGGGGCCCAACGGCGCGGGCAAGACCACCTGCTTCAATGTGCTGACGGGCCGCTATAAGCCCGACCGCGGCCGCGTGACCTTTGCAGGCGAGGACATCACGGGCCTCTCGCCGCGCGAGATCGCGCGCAAGGGTGTGTCGCGCTCTTTCCAGATCATGAATTTGTTCGACAGCTATACCGCGCTGGACAACGTGCTGGTGGCCACGCCGCATGTGCGCCGGCAGGGCTTTAACCCCTGGCGCGACCTGGGCGCCGACGACACGGCGCAGCAGCTGGCTGCCGCCATCCTCGAGCGCGTGGGCCTCAAGGGCAAGGAGCGCACGCCGGCCAGCAGCCTGTCTTACGGCGAGCGCCGCGCGCTGGAGATCGGCGTCGCGCTGGCGGCCGAACCGCGCATGCTGTTCCTGGACGAGCCCACCGCCGGCCTGGGCGCCGAAGGCACGGCGCGGCTGATGGAGCTCGTGAAAGAACTCAAGCGCCAGCTGACCATTGTGATCATCGAACACGACATGAACTTCCTCTTCAAGCTCGCCGACCAGATCTCGGTCATCCACTGGGGCCAGGTCATCAGCCAGGGCACACCCGAGCAGTTGCGTGAGAACGAGTGGGTGCGCCGCTCCAACCTGGGAGCGCTGGCATGAGCGCGGTCCTCCAAGCCACCATCAATCCCGTTGCGCAGCAGCAGGACATGCTGGCCGTGGAGCGCATAGACACTTTTTACGGCGAGACGCAGGTGCTGTTCGACGTGTCGCTCAAAGTCGGCGCCGGCGAAGTGGTGGCGCTGCTGGGGCCCAACGGCGCGGGCAAGACCACGCTGCTGCGCTCGGTGCTGGGCCTGACGCCGCCGCGCAAAGGCGGCATCCGCTTCGACAAGCGCGACATCACGCGCATGCCCACGCATGAGATCGCCAAGGCCGGCATGGGCTGGGTGCCCGACGACCGCCGCATCTTTCCGACCCTCACGGTGGCGCGCAACCTGGCCATTGCGCGCAAGGCCACGCGCTTTCGGCCCTGGCACGAAAAAGAGTGTTTTGAAATCTTCAGCGCGCTCGAATACCTGATGCACCGCGAATGCGAAAACCTCTCGGGCGGCGAGATGCAGATGGTGGCGATCTCGCGCGCGCTGCTGGGCTCGCCCGGCCTGGTACTGTTCGACGAGCCCAGCCAGGGCCTGGCGCCCAAGGTGGTGCAGGACGTGATGAAGACCATCAGCCGGCTCAAGGCCGAAGGCATCGCGGTGCTGGTGGTCGAGCAGAACGTGCAAAGCGCGCTGCAGGTGGCCGACCGCGCCTATGTGATGAACCAGGGCGTGATCGTCCACGAAGGCCCCGCGGCCGACCTGCGCAACGATGCCGCCTTGTGCCGGCAGTTTTTGGGAGTTTGAGCCAGCATGAGCCACCCACTGTTACGCGTAGAGAGCCTCGCCAAGCAATACCAGCGCGGCGTGTTCCGCAAAACCACGACTTTTTCATTGAACGCCGATTTTGAATTTGACAAGCCTTGTGTGGTCGGTGTCATGGGCCCCAACGGCTCGGGCAAGACCACGCTGTTCGAACTCATCACCGGCAGCAACCTGCCCAGCGCGGGCCGCGTGCTCGTGAACGGCCAGGACATCCACCAGGTGCGCACGCACGAGCGCGACCGGCTGGCGATTCACTACCACCAGTCCTACCAGGTGCGCTCGTTTCAAAAGACCAGACCCGACTTTATGCTGGCGCATGCACACAGCGATTCGCCGCTGGTGCATCTATTCGACGAACCGCAGTTCAACACGCAGGACGGCTATATCGGCTTTATGCTGGACTTCTTCGCCAGGCTCAAGGCCAACGGCCGGCTGGTGTTTTTATGCCTGCACCCCAACGAGCCCTATCACGTGGACATCCTGCGGCAGTGCTGCGAGCGTTTCATCTTTGTGCAAAAGGGTGCTGTCAGCGAAGCGCCCGACTTCGATACCCTGGCGCGCGATGAAAAGGTGCGGGCCTACCTGGGGGCACTGGCCCCGGCAGCAACTTAGATCAGGCTGTGTTTCCTGGCCCGGTAGGCCAGCTTGGCGCGTGTGGTGTTAAGCCGCCGCGCCGCCGCCGAGAGGTTGCCCTGGCAGGCGGAGATCGCGCGCTCCAGCGTGTCGCGCTCGGTTTGCTCCAGCGATTGCTGCGCAACCGCGGCGCCCGTCAGCACGGGATGGGCGCAGGCCGGTGTGCCCTCGAGGTTCAGGGTGCCCGAACTGCCCTGCAGCCGCAAGGTCATGACCTCGGCGCTCAGGGTCTCGCCGCCGGTGAACAGGTGGTGCACGTCGATCAGGCCATCGGCATCGGCCATGATCACGGCGCGCTCTATCAGGTTCTGCAGTTCGCGGATGTTGCCGGGAAAGCCGTAGTTCAGCAGGGTGCGCACCGAGGCCTGGGTGAAGCCGCCGGTGTTGCAGCCGTGCTTGCGTCGGTAGTGGTTCAGGAAATGGTTCATCAGCAGCGGAATGTCGTCGCGCCGCTCGCGCAGCGGCGGCAGGTGGATGGGAAACACATTGAGCCGGAAGAACAGGTCCTCGCGAAAGCGCCCCTCGCGCACGGCCTGGCGCAAGTCCTCGTTGGTGGCGGCCACCACACGCACATCCACCGCGATGCCGCGCGTGCCGCCCACGCGCTCGACTTCGCCCTCCTGCAAGGCGCGCAGCAGCTTGCCCTGGGCCACAAAACTCAGCATGCCGATTTCGTCGAGGAACAGGGTGCCGCCGCTGGCGCGCTCAAAGCGGCCCGGCCGCGAATGGCTGGCCCCGGTGTAGGCGCCGCGCTCCACGCCGAAGAGCTCGGACTCGATCAGCGTCTCCGGGATGGCCGCGCAGTTCACCGCGATAAATGGCTGGTCCTTGCGCGGGCTGATCCTGTGCAGCATGCTGGCGAATTTTTCCTTGCCCACACCGGACTCGCCCGTGAACAGCACGGTGGCGGAGGTGCGCGCCACGCGGCTCAACTGGTGGCAGGCCGCGTTAAAGGCCGATGAGGCACCCACCATGGCGTCGCCGGCCGGCGCCTCGCTGGGCGCCAGGTCGGCCGGGGCTGTTTCGCTGCGCGCATAGGCCGCGGTGTCGACAAACTCCCTGGCGTTCAGGTAGCGCATGTCTTCCTCGATGTTGTCCCATTTGTCGGCGGACTTGCCGACCACGCGGCACTGCGCATGGCCCATGGAGCGGCACATGGTTTCGCGGAACACGATCAGGCGGCCGAACAGCGTGCTGACATAACCGGTGGCGTAACCCACCTGCATCCAGCAGGCCGGCGAGCCGCCTATGCCGTAGGCGGCGATGTGCTCGTCGTCCTCGCTGGAGTTGTGCCAGATGAATTCGCCCTCATAGCCGCTGGTGTCGGGGTCGTAGGTCACGCTGACCAGTTCCACCTTCACCACACCCTCGAGCGCATGCAGGCGTGTGCCGGCCATGGCGGCCGCCGGCGGGTCGGCATCGGGCCAGTGCTTGCGCACCAGCTGGGCATCGCGGGCGCCGCTGACATAACCGGCGCGGGTGAACAGGCCGCGCGCCTTCTCGATGCCCATGCTGTCGACCATCTCGCGGCGCATGGCGCCCAGCGCCTCGGTGTGCAGCAGCACCATGCGCTGGTCCTGCAGCCAGATGCGGCCGTCGCCCGGCGAGAAGAACAGGCATTCGCTGATGTCGGCAATCGTCGGATGGGTGTCGCCGCCTATGTGGGTGCTGGCAAAACCGCCCAGGGCCTTGGCCACCGAGGCGCTGTCAAAGCTGCCCAGCGCGACACCGGTGGCCCGGGCCACCTCGGCCAGGGAAATGCGATCAGAGACACCCATGGCAGTTTCCTTGGATTGATCAAATGGTGAAAAAGTAGTTTTACTTTATAACTATTTGATCAAAAAACCCTCAGGGCTTTCCATGTGCTGCGCCGCAGCAACCGGACCTAGGGTATGTCCCGGTTTTCCCAGTGAAAAACCGCTTGCTGCAACGCCGCAAGCGGGCCACGGCACGCGCCGCTGGTACATGCATTGCGATACAGCAGCACGACGCGCCGATGTGGCGAGCTGATCAAACAACCGTGAGGACAAAAGCAAATGGGTGTATCCGACGCGAAGGCATTTCTGGATTTTTCCGCGCTGGCGAGCGCACCGCTGGGCGGCGGCAAGCGCGACGTGGTCGAGCCCGCGACCGGCAAGGTGATGTGCACCGTGGGCATCGCCAACGCGGCGGATGTGGCCGCGGCCACGCAGGCGGCGGCCGGCGCGCAAAAGCCCTGGGCCGCCCTGCCCCCGCGCGAGAAGGCCGAGGTCTTTCGCCGCGCCGGCGCGCTGTTCCAGCAGCACTTCGACGAACTCGCGCTGTACGCCACACGCGAAACCGGCGGCATCCTGCCCAAGGGCCAGCATGAGATTCGCGAGGCCATCACCATCTGCCACCTGGCTGCGGCCATGCCGCTGCAGCCCCAGGGCCATGTGTTGCCCAGCGTGCCGGGGCGCACCAGCATCGCCCGCCGCATGCCGCACGGCGTCGTGGGCGTGATCTCGCCCTTCAACTTTCCGCTGATCCTGACGCTGCGCGCCGTGGCGCCGGCGCTGGCCGCGGGCAATGCCGTGGTGATCAAGCCCGACACCCGCACGCCGGTGACCGGCGGCCTGATGATCGCGCGCATTTTTGCCGAGGCCGGCCTGCCCAAGGATTTGCTGCATGTGTTGCCCGGCGACGCCGAAGCCGGCGAGGCTTTGGTGACCGACCCGCTGGTTCCCATGATCGCTTTCACCGGATCGCCCGCCGTGGGCAGGCGCATAGGCGAACTCGCGGGCAAGCACCTTAAAAAGGTGTCGCTGGAGCTGGGCGGAGCGAACTCGCTGATCATCTTGGACGATGCCGACCTGGATATCGCCGCGAGCAACGCCGCCTGGGCCGCCTACCTGCACCAGGGCCAGATCTGCATGGCCGCCAACCGCATCCTGGTGCATGAAAGCATCGCCGCCCCGCTGCTGCAGCGCCTGGTCGCCAAGGCCACGCACCTGCCGGTCGGCGACGGCGCCACCGGCCAAGTCGCGCTCGGGCCGCTGATCGACGCGCGCCAGCGCGACCGCGTGCATGCCATCGTGCAGGACAGCATCAAGGCCGGCGCGAAGCTCGAAGCCGGCGGCACCCATGACGGCCTGTTCTACAAACCGACGGTGCTGTCCGGCGTCAGGCCCGGCATGCGCGTCTTTGACGAAGAAACCTTTGGCCCGGTGGCCAACATCATCAGCTTCGGCAGCGACGAGGAAGCGGTGGCGCTGGCCAACAACAACACCGGCAGCCTGGCCTGCGCCGTGATTTCGCGCTCCGTGGGCCGCGCCATGGCGGTGGGGCAGCAGCTCAAGGCCGGCATGGTCCACATCAACGACCAGACCGTCAACGACGACTGCGTCAACCCCTTCGGCGGCCCCGGCATCGCGGGCAACGGCACCAGCGTGGGTGGCCCGGCCGACTGGGAGGAATACACGCAGTGGCAGTGGATGACCATCAAGGACACCGCGCCCATGTTCCCGTTCTGAACCGGACCTTCAGCCCACGACTTCACCACTTCAAGGAGAGCTTCATGAATCCGCATACCCCGGAGGCCTTATGAGCCTGATGAGCCTGCAAGGCAAGACCATCGTCATCACCGGCACCTCGTCGGGCATAGGCGCCGAGACCGCCAGGCTGGCGCGCTTCCACGGCGCGCGTGTCATAGGCATGGACCGCAACGACCCCAGCCTGACGCTGGACGGTTTTATCAAGGCCGACCTCGGCACGGCGCAAGCCATAGATGCCGCCGTGGCCCAGCTGCCGGCCCAGGTCGATGCGCTGTGCAACATCGCCGGCGTGCCGGGCACGGCCGAGGGCGAGCTGGTGGCCCGCGTGAACTACCTGGGCCTCAGGCACCTGACGGAAAAAGTGCTGGCGCGCATGCCGCGCGGCGGCAGCATCGTCAACGTGGCCTCCATCCTGGGCGCCGAATGGCCGCAGCGCCTGGCCCTGCACAAGGAACTCGCGGCGGCCAAAGGCTTTGAAGCCGGCGCCGCATGGCTGCGCGCCCACCCGGTGCCGCAAACGACCTGCTACCAGTACTTCAAGGAAGCGCTGATCGTCTGGAACGCCGTGCAGTCGCAGGAGTGGTTCCTGGGCAAAGGCGTGCGCATGAACTGCGTGGCGCCCGGCCCGGTGTTCACGCCCATCCTGGGCGACTTCGTGGCCATGCTGGGCCAGGAGCGCGTCCAGGCCGACGCCCACCGCATGCTGCGCCCCGGCTTTGCCGACGAGATCGCGCCCGTGGTGGCCTGGCTGTGCGGCGATGCCGCGCGCTGGGTCAGCGGCGCCAACCTCCCCGTCGACGGCGGCCTGGCCTCCACCTATATCTGACGGCATCCGACACGCACACCGCGGGTGCGAGGGCATCCGCTTCACCGCCACAACGACACACCACGAGGAGACAAAAACCATGACCCAGTTATTCACCCCCTTCCGGCTCAGCACGCTGGCGCTAAGTTGCCTGGCCTGCACGCTGCCGGCCCATGCCTTTGAGCTGGACTCCGGCGACCCGGACACCAAGATCCGGCTGGACTTCACGCCCAAGTACAGCCTGGCCTGGCGGCTCAAGGATCCGTCGGCGCTGCTGACCTCGCCGGCCGCCCGCGGCGACGGCGGCGTGACCAACGAGAACGACGGCGACCTCAACTTCAAGAAGGGCCTGATCTCCAACCGCGCCGACCTGCTGACCGAGTTCGACTACAGCCGCAGCAACTGGGGCCTGCGCATCAGCCATTCGGCCTGGTACGACTCGCAATACCTGCGCGCCAATGCCAACGACGGCACGGCCGGCGTCAGCAACTTCGCGGGCCAGCCCGCCAACCAGTTTGTGCCCGCGACCCGGGACCAGCACGGCCGCGGCGACGAATTCCTTGATGCCTTTGTCTGGGGCAAGGGCTCCATCGGCAGCATGCCGGCCTCGATACGCGTGGGCAAACACGCGCTGCAGTACGGCGAGAGCGTGTTCTTCGGCCAGAACGGCATCGCCAACGCGCAAGGCCCGGTGGACATCGCCAAGATCGTCTCGGTGCCGAACTGGCAGTTCAAGGAAGTGCTGCTGCCGGTGGAGCAGATATCCGGCACGCTGCAGGTGGCCGAAGGCCTGACACTGGGCGGCTACTACCAGCTCAAGTGGCGGCCCAGCAAGATCCCCGGCGTCGGCAGCTATTTCTCCAACCAGGACTACATAGGCGGCGGCCGCGTCTACCTGGGCGGGCCGGTGCTGCCCACCGACACCAGCCGCGACCAGAAGCCGGGTGACAGCGGCCAGTTCGGCGCGCAGCTGCGCTGGGCCCCGGCCGGCAGCAACTATGAGTTCGGCCTGTACGCGGCGCGCTACAACGACAAGACCCCGGCCGTGCCGGTGTTCGACCTGATCAACGGCAATGTGCACAACGTCTATGCCAAGGGCATCAAGACCATAGGTGCCAGCGTCACCTCGTCCATAGGCCAGCTCAACTGGGCACTCGAAGGCTCGCTGCGCAGCAACGCCCCGCTGGCCAGCGACCCGGCCGTGCTGGGCGGCGCGCCCTTCATGCCGCCGGCCAACTGCGACGGCTCGGCCGCCAACCCCTGCTATGCCACCGGCAGGACGGCGCACATCAACCTCTCGGGCATTTATGTGCTCAACAAGTCCAGCCTGTGGGACGGCGGTGCCCTGGTGGCGGAGCTGGCCTGGAACCGGCTGCTGAGCGTGAGCAAAAACCCCAGCGCCGTCGGCTTCGGCGGGCTGGACCCGAATGCCACGCGCGACGCAGCGGCCTTCCGCATGATTTTTGAGCCGCAGTACTTCCAGGTGCTGCCCGGCCTGGACCTGTCCATCCCGCTGGGCCTGGGCTACAACTTCGGCGGCCGCTCCTCGGCCGTCATCAACTTCGCCGGCGGCGCCAGCAAGGCGGGCGACGTGAGCATAGGCATCAAGGGCAAATACCAGAACGTCTGGAACTTCGCGCTGAACTACACGGCCTTCTTCGGCAAGGAAAACACCTTGACCGTGACCGACCCGAGCACGCCCACCCGCATGCTGTCCTACGGCCAAAGCCTGAAAGACCGCAACTACGTTTCCTTCACCGCTTCCCGCACTTTCTGAGTTTCCGACTTTTCGATAACACCACCGAGACAACCATCATGATGCAGACCGCAAAACACTCATTGCTCATGGCAGCCCTGCTGGCCGGCGCCATGTCCGCCCAGGCCGGCGTCACCGCCGAAGAAGCCTCCAAACTCAAATCCACCCTGACGCCCATGGGCGCCGAAAAAGCCGGCAACAAGGACGGCAGCATCCCGCCCTGGGAAGGGGGCCTGACCAAGGCCACGCCAGGCTACAAGAACGGCGACGCGCGGCCCGACCTTTACCCCAGCGAAAAACCCCTCCTGTCGATCAACGCCAAGAACATGGCGCAGCATGCCGACAAGCTGACCGACGGCGTGCAGGCGCTGATGAAGAAGTACCCCGACTTCCGCATTGACGTCTACCCCACGCACCGCACGGCGGCGGCGCCGCAGTCGGTGTACGACAACACCTTCAAGAACGCCACCCGGGCCAAGACGATTGAAGGCGGCTACGGCATGGAAGGCGCTTTCGGCGGCATACCGTTTCCCATTCCCAAGGACGGTTATGAAGCCATGTGGAACCAGCGCACGGCCTGGCGCGGCGGCAACTTCTCCATGCCCATGCGCGTGTGGGTGGTGACTTCCGACGGCAAACGCACCATGGCCTCTGGCGGCACGCAGACCATACGCCAGGCCTTTTACGACAAGGACGGCAGTGCCGAAAAGTTCGACGGCTACTACCAGTACGGCAAGCTGGTGGTCAACGCGCCGGGCTCCAAGGCGGGCGAGGCCATCCTGGCACTCGACGGCGTCTCGGAAGCCGCGCCGCGCGGCCTGTGGCAGTACCTGGTGGGCCAGCGCCGCGTGCGCAAGGCGCCTTCGGTGGCCTACGACACGCCCGACTCGGTGACCTCCGGCATAGGCCTGTTCGACGAGGCCTTCACGCTGTTCGGCCCTATCGACAAACACGAGCTCAAGCTGGTGGGCAAAAAAGAAATCTACATCCCCTACAACAACAACCGCGCCGCCTCCGCGAAGATCGAGGACCTGGTGACGCCCAACACGCTGAACCCCGCGCAGGTGCGCTGGGAGTTGCACCGCGTCTGGGAAGTCGAGGCCACGCTGGCGGCCGGCAAGCGCCACGTGGTGCCCAAACGCAAGTACTACATCGACGAGGACTCCTGGCAGATCGCGCTGTTCGACGGCTGGGACGCCAAGGGCCAGCTCTGGCGCACCAACTATGCGCTGATGCTGACGGCGCCGGACATCCCGGCGGTGAGCAACGTCGTGCTGTGGGGCGGCTATGACATGCAGACCGGCGCCTACTACCTGAACATGGCCTCCAACGAGCTGCCCAAGCAGTACGAGGTGCAGCCGCCGATTCCGCGCTCCTTCTTCAGCGCCGAGTCGCTCTCCAGCGAAGGCGCGCGCTGATGGCCGGAGTCACGCGCCGGCAGGCTGCCCTGGCGGGCTTGCTGGGCGGCGCAGCCATGCTTCCCGCATGGGCGGCCAGCGTGCCGGCCGTGCTGTCGCAGGCCGCACTGCTCACGCCCAAGGCATTGGGCGCGGCCACGTTGGCCGTGGCGCGGGCCGGCGACCGGTTGGTGGCTGTCGGCGAGCGCGGCACGGTGCTGCTGTCGGACGACCACGGCGCGAGCTGGCGCCAGGCGCAGGTGCCGGTGCAGGCCAGCCTGACGGCCGTGTGTTTTGCCGATGCGCGCACCGGCTGGGCCGCCGGCCACCTGGGCGTCATCCTGCGCAGCGACGACGCCGGCGCCACTTGGCACAAACAGCTTGACGGCGTGCAGGCGGCGGAACTCGTGAAGCAGGCCGCACAGCGCACGGGCGACGACGCCGCCATGGCGCAGGCCCAGCGCCTGGTGGAAGAAGGCGCGGACAAACCGTTTTTTGACCTGGAATTCATGGACGCGCAGCGCGGCTTTGCCGTGGGCGCCTACAACCTGATGTTCGCCACCACGGACGGCGGCAAGAGCTGGACGGCGCTGGGGCCGCGGCTGCCGAATCCGAAGAGCCTGCACCTCTATGGCGTGCGCGCGCGCGGCCGCACGCTGGTGGTTGCCGGCGAGCAGGGCCTGCTGCTGCGCTCCAGCGACGGCGGCGCGAGTTTCAGCGCGCTGGCCTCGCCCTACAAGGGCAGTTTTTTCGGCCTGCTGCAGACACGCGCCGGCGCGCTGGTGGCCTACGGCCTGCGCGGCACGGCCTGGCGCTCCGGCGATGAAGGGCAGCACTGGGACAAGCTGGACACCGGTGTGCCCATGGCCGTCGGTGCCGGCCTGGCTTTGCCTGACGGCGGTTTTGTGCTGCTGAGCCAGGCCGGTGATGCCTTGCTGGGCGCCGAGAACGGGCCCGCCCTGAAGCGCATCCCGGCGCGCGAAGCCGTGCCGGTCTCCGGCGCCGCGCTGGCCGCCGATGGCGCCCTGGTGCTGGCCAGCCTGCGCGGCATGCGGCGCGTGCAACTGCCTGCCAACTGAAAAAAGAGCTCTCTCAAAGTCATGCACGCCGATTCCTCCTCCGCTTCCTCTCCTGATCTCCAGCCCACCCAACCCGTCGTTGCACGGCTGGAGGATTTCGACACGCGCTCGGGCACCCTGCTCGAGCGCGTCTTTTTTAATCACCGGCCCTGGGTCATGGCCGTCTGCGTGCTGCTCACCCTGCTGCTGGGCTGGCAGGCGACCAAGCTGCGGCTCAACGCGAGTTTTGAAAAAACCATTCCCACCGGCCACCCCTACATCGTCAACTACCTGGCCCACAAGGCCGACCTGGGCGGCCAGGCCAATGCGCTGCGGCTGGTGGTGGAGGCCAGACAAGGCACCATCTTCGACAAGGCCTACCTCGATGCGCTGCAGAAGGTCAATGACGAGATCTTTTTGCTGCCCGGCGTGGACCGGCCCTTCATGAAGTCGCTTTGGACCTCCAACACGCGCTGGGTGGCCGTGACCGAGGAAGGCCTGGACGGCGGGCCGGTGATCCCCGACGCCTATGACGGCTCACCCGCGAGCCTGGCCGGGCTGCGCGCCAACGTCGAGCGCTCGGGCGAGATAGGCCAGCTGGTGGCGGGCGACTTCAAGTCCAGCATCGTGTTTGTGCCCCTGCTGGACCGCAACCCCGAGACCGGCCAGGCGCTGGACTACGGCGAGCTGTCGCGCCAGATCGAGGCCTTGCGCGCCAAGTACGGCAGCGACACGCTGCAGATCCGCGTGACCGGTTTCGCCAAGGTGGTGGGCGACCTGATCGAGGGCCTGCACCAGGTGCTGCTGTTTTTCCTGCTGGCCCTGGCCATCACCACCGTGGTGCTCTACGGCTACACCCGCTGCAAGCGCAGCACCGCGCTGGTGGTGGCCTGCTCGCTGGTGGCGGTGGTCTGGCAGTTCGGCCTGCTGGCCTTGCTGGGCTACGAACTCGATCCCTATTCGGTGCTGGTGCCCTTTCTGGTGTTCGCCATCGGCATGAGCCACGGCGCGCAGAAGATGAACGGCATCATGCAGGACATAGGCCGCGGCACGCACCGCGTGGTGGCCGCGCGCTACACCTTCCGGCGCCTCTTCGTGGCCGGCCTGACCGCCCTGCTCTGCGATGCCGTGGGCTTCGCGGTGCTGGTCATCATCCAGATCAAGGTCATCCAGGACCTGGCGCTGATCGCCAGCATAGGCGTGGCGGTGCTGATCTTCAGCAACCTGGTGCTACTGCCCATACTGCTTTCTTATGCGGGCGTGGCGCCGGCCGCCGCGGCGCGCAGCCTGCGCCAGGAAACCGAGCAGCAGGGACAGCAAGGCCGGCGTTCATGGCTGTGGGCCTTGCTCGACCATTTCACGCAAAAGCGCTGGGCCACGGCGGCCGTGGCAGTCGCGGCCCTGATGGCCGCGGGCGGCTATGCCGCCAGCCTGCACCTGAAGATAGGCGACCTGGATGCCGGCGCCTCCGAGCTGCGGCCGGGCTCGCGCTACAACCAGGACAACGCCTACCAGATCGCCCACTACGCGGCCAGCGCCGACATCCTGACGGTGATGGTGACCACACCCGCGGACAAATGCACGGCCTATGAAACCCTGGCCAAGGTCGATGCCCTGGCCTGGCGGTTGGAACAACTGCCCGGCGTGGAATCCACCAACTCCATGGCCGCGCTCTCCAAGCTGGCCATGGTGGGTTACAACGAAGGCAACTTCAAATGGTTTGAGCTGCTGCCCAACGAAGGCGCGCTGGGCGGCGTGCAGACGCGCGCGCCGCGCGAGCTCTTCAACCAGAGCTGCTCCTTCCTGGCCCTCTATGTGTACCTGAAGGACCACAAGGCCGAAACGCTGGCGCAAGTGGTGGACGGCGTGGAACGCTTCGCGGCCGTCAACAACACACCAGAGGTCAGCTTCAAGCTCGCGGCGGGCAGCGCCGGCATCGCGGCCGCCACCAACATCGTGGTGGGCAAGGCCATGCGCGAGATGCTGCTGTGGGTGTATGCGGCCGTGGTGGTGCTGTGCTGGATCACTTTCCGCTCCTGGCGCGCGGTGGTGGTGGCGGTGCTGCCGCTGGTGCTGACCTCCATCCTGTGCGAGGCGCTGATGGTAGGCCTGGGCATGGGGGTCAAGGTCGCCACCTTGCCGGTCATCGCGCTGGGTGTGGGCATAGGCGTGGACTACGCGCTTTATGTGCTCAGCATCACGCTGGCCCGCATGCGCGAAGGCGCCAGCCTGTCCGACGCCTACCACCATGCGCTGCAGTTCACCGGCCGCGTGGTGCTGCTCACCGGCATCACGCTGGCGCTGGCCGTGGGCACCTGGGCTTTTTCGCCGATCAAGTTCCAGGCCGACATGGGCATCCTGCTGGCCTTTATGTTTGTGTGGAACATGGTGGGGGCGCTGGTGCTGCTGCCGGCGCTGGCCTACTTCCTGCTGCGGCCGGCCCCGGCCTTCGCCAGGCCCAAGCCGGCCGGCGCGGGTGTGCCGGCATGAGCCGGCGCACACTGCTGGCCGCGGCGATGCTGCTCAGCGCCTGCATGGCAAGCCGGGCCGCGCCCGAGCCCATCGTCATCGGGCAATCGCTGCCGCTGACCGGTGCGGGCTTTCCGGTCGCCAACCGCGTGCTGGCCGGTGCCCGCGCCCACGTGGAACGTGTCAATGCGTCGGGCGGCATTCTCGGGCGTCCCGTGGAGCTGGTGACGCTGGACGACGGCGGCGACAGCCGGCGTGTGGCCGCCAACCTGCGAACCCTGGTGCGCCAGCACAAGGCGGCGCTCATCGTGAACTGCCTGGGCGAGCGGGCCTGCCTGGAGGCCACCCAAGCCACGCGCGAGCTGCGTGTGCCGCTGGTCGGCCCGATGTCGGGCGCGCTGGCCCTTCGCGCCCCCGAGGTTCGCCATGTGTTCAGCCTGCGGCCGGATGATGCCAGGGAGGCCGAGGCACTGGCGCGCCAGCTTGCATCGATTGGCGTTTCAAAGGTGGTGCTGCTGGCCGATGACTCCGAGCCGGCGCGCACCGAGGCCTTGACGGCGGCCTTGCAGGGCAAGGGCCGGCAGCTCACACGCATCACGACCGACACGCGCCTGGAGACCATCGACAAGGCCTTCCAGGACATCGCGAAAGCCGCGCCGCAGGCCCTGGTGCTGAACCTGGGCAACGAGGTGCTCGATGCGCTGGGCCGGCTGCCGGCCTCGGCCTACGACAGCGCACCGTCCACCGTCGCCACCTTGTCGACGGCGGGGCTCACGCAGCTCACGCGGCTGTTTCGCAACCGGCTCGTGGGCTACACCAGCGTGGTGCCGAATCCCGAGGTGGCCCGCCTGCCCATCGTGCGCGAACTCGAGCGCGATGCCGACGCCTTTATAGGCCCCGAGGCGCTGACCTTCGAGGGCCTGGAGTCCTACCTGAACCTGCGCGTCTGCACCGAGGCCTTGCGCCGTGCTGGCCCGCGCGCCGACGGCCAGCGACTGGGCGAGGCGATGGAGAGCCTGGGCGCGCTGGACCTGGGCGGCGTCAGGCTGCTGTTTGGAAAGGAACGGCACCACGCCTCGGAGCATGTCGAGATCGGCATGCGGGCACGCGATGGAAAGCTACTCAGATAACCCCCCGAAGCGCCTGTGGCGCCTCCCCCCAGGGGGCGCCACCTGCGGCCCGGCAAAGCTGGTTCCGCGCTGGCCCTTGTACTGCAACTTTGAACTGCGAAGGACTGTAATGACCGCACCTGCCATCCCCACCGTACTCGAGACGGCTCCCATGGACCCCGGCCTGGCCGGCTTTCTGGCCCAGGCCGCTGCGCAGGGCAACCCGCCGCTGGAAAGCCTGCCCCCCGCCATCGCGCGGCAGGTGTACCGCGAACTGGCCGACACCTTGGGCCTGCCGGCTCCGGCCATAGGCAAGGTGAACGACAGCAGCATCCCCGGGCCGGGCGGCCCGCTGCGCCTGCGTGTGTACAGCCCCGACACCACCGGCCCCTGGCCCGTGCTGCTGTACGCGCATGGCGGCGGTTTTGTGATCGGCGACCTGGAGACCCACGACAAGGTCTGCCGCACGCTGTGCTACCACGCCGGCATGCTGGTGGTGGCGGTGGACTACCGGCTGGCGCCCGAGCACCCCTTCCCCGCCGCGCCTGACGACGTCGAGGCCGCCCTGCGCTGGGTGCTCGCGAACGCTGCTGCGCTGGGCGGCGATGCCAGCCGCATCGCCATGGTCGGCGACAGCGCCGGTGCGCAGCTGGCACTGGTGGCGGCGCGCCGCGTGAAGGCCGAGGCCGTGCGCGCCCTGGGCCTGATCTACCCGGTGGCACAGCATCCCGACCAGCCCAGTGCGTCCTACGAAGAGAACGAAGGCAAGTTCCTCAGCATGGGCGTGATGCAATGGTTTATGGCCAGCTACCTGGGCGAGCAGGTGGATGCGCAAAAGCACCCTGACTTTGCCTTGCTCGATTCAGGCGGCCTGGCCGGCCTTCCCGCCACCTGGGTGGCGACCATGGGCCACGACCCGCTGCGCGACGAAGGCCACGCCCTCGCGCGGCGCGTGGCCGCTGCGGGCGTGGAGGTGGCACACCGGCACTACCCCGAGGCCATTCATGCCTGCATCCATTTCACGGCGGTATCGCCCGTCGGCTTGCGGGTCATGGTGGACCTGGCGCAGTGGTTGCGCGCGCGGGTGTGATACCTCCCCGGCTCAAGCCCGCGAATCGCTGCTTGCGGCACGCCGGCGCGCGAAGTCCACATACCAGTCCAGGCAGCCGGGGTTGGCCATGGCGTCGCGGTTCACGACTTTCTCCAGCGGCTGGCCCAACAGCAGCTTCTTGATCGGCAGCTCCTGCTTTTTGCCGGAGAGGGTGCGCGGAATTTCCGGCACGGCAAGGATCTCGTTGGGCACAAAGCGCGGCGACAGCGCGGTCTTGACGGCCTGGCTGAGTTTGGCCTTCATCGCCTCGTCAAGTTCGTGCCCGGGGCGCAGCACGACAAATAGCGGCATATAACTTTCGCGGCCCAGGTATTCGAGGTCGACCACCATGGAGTCCAGCACCTCGGGCAGGGCTTCGATGGCGCTGTAGAGCTCGCTGGTGCCCATGCGCAGGCCGTGGCGGTTGATGGTGGCGTCGCTGCGGCCGTAAATGATGCAGCTACCCGAGCGCGTGACCTTGAGCCAGTCGCCGTGGCGCCAGACGCCGGGGTAGGTGTCGAAGTAGCTCGCGAGGTAGCGCTGATTGTCCTTGTCGCCGACGAAATACAGCGGCATGGAAGGCAGTGGCTGGGTGCAGACCAGTTCGCCGACTTCATCGACCACGGACTCGCCCTTGTCGTTCCAGGCCTCGACGGCGCAGCCCAGGATGCGGCATTGCATTTCGCCGGGAACCACGGGCAGTTCGCGGTTGCCGCCTATGAATGCACCGGCGAAGTCTGTGCCCCCCGAAATATTGCACCACCATATTGGAGCCCCCACGCTTTTCACTTCGTGTGCCTCCGGCGTTTCGCTGCCCCTTTCTGTTGAGGATGGGGCTGTGCTTGCTTGGGGCGGCCCGGCGCGGCGCACGTCCGGGTTTCCAATCTTCGCGAATTGCGCCGTGCCCCAGCGCTGCGTGTCCTCGCTAAGGGGCGAGCCCGTCGTTCCCAGGGTGCGCAGCCGGCCCAGGTCCCCACATTGCGCAATGTCTATGCCCGCCTTCATGCAGTTGGCAAAAAAGGCCGCGCCCGCGCCAAAAAAAGTCGCGCCCGTGTTGGCGACAAAACGCCACAGCGTGGTCCAGTCGGGCTTGTCCTTGTTGGTGCCGGCCGGGTTGCCGTCGTAAATGCAGCAAGTGGTGCCGTTGAGCAGGCTGGCGGCCTGCACATTCCACATGATCCAGCCGGTAGAGCTGTACCAGTGAAAGCGTTCCGGCTTCGCCGGGTCGGCATGGCTGGGCGCCAGGTCGTTGTGCAGACGCAGCAGCGCCAGCCCCACCAGCGCCACGCCGCCGTGGCCGTGGACGATGGGCTTGGGCAGGCCGGTGGTGCCGCTGGAATAGACGATCCACAGCGGATGCTCAAAGGGCAGCCAGAGCGGTTCAAAGGCCGCGGTTTGTTCATCGTTGCGCGCGACGGCCTGCGCGAAGCTTGCACGGCCGGTCGGCAAGCCCGAAGACGGCAGGATCTCGTGGATCAGCACATGCGTGACGCTGGGCAGGGCAGCCACCAATTCGGCCACCGCCTCACCGCGCGCCATGTCGCGCCCGCCATAGTGCACGCCGTTGCAGGCGATCAGCACCTTGGGCGCTATCTGGCGAAAGCGGTCCAGCACGGCGGGCGTGCCCATGTCGGGCGCGCAGACGCTCCAGACGGCGCCCAGGCTGACCGTCGCGAGAAAAGCCACCATGGTCTCGGGCGTGTTGGGCAGGTAAGCGGCCACGCGGTCGCCGGGTTGGACCCCTTGTGCCTTGAGGTGTAGGGCCAGCGAGGCCGACTGCCGGCGCAACTCGGCCCAGCCCAGTTGGCGCGCCGGCTCGCCCCTGGCCAGGCTGTCCTCGCCATGGCTCAGGATGGCGGGCACACCGGCCGCCTCGGCGGCGGCCGCATGGCGGAACACCTGCCGTGCGTAATTGCCCTGCGCGCCGGGAAACCATTCGGCGCCCGGCATGGCGCGCCGGCCCAGCACGGCCGTGTGCGCGGTGGGCGACTGGACCTCAAAGTAGTCCCAGATGCTTTGCCAGAAGGCGTCGATGTCCGTCACCGACCAGCGCCACAGCGCCTCATAGCTGTCGAAAGACAGGCCGCGTGTGGCCTGCAGCCAGTTCTGGTAATGGCGTATTTGAAGCATGGACGCAACCATAAACCAAGTCGGGCGAACGCGGCCAGCCGCGAAGGGGCCGTGGCGTATATATTGGCTGGCGGCCATGTACCGCCCCACGCCAGAAAGTATTGATTGACCGACCCAGCCTGGACGATTCACTGCGACGGCAGCGCCGTGCCCAATCCCGGCCGCATGGGCCTGGGCGCGGTGCTGACCGCGCCCGACGGCATCCGCCACCCGCTGTCCGCCCTGGCGGAGGGCCGGGGCTGCAATAACGAGGCGGAGTTGCGCGCGCTGATGGCGGCGCTGCAGGAAGCCAGGCAGCGCGGGGCGACCACGCTGCTGATCCACTGCGACAACAGCGTGGTCGTGGAACAACTCGCGGGAACCGCCGTGGAACCTTTTTTACGACTGGCCCCGCTGTTTGACGAGGTACGTGCCATGCTGCGGTCTTTCGCATCGACGCGGCTGGTATGGATACCGCGCCACCGCAACCGGGAAGCCGATGCCCTGGCCAGGGCGGCTGTCGGACTGATGCCCAAGAGCCCGACCCCGGCGAGCAAGCGCCGGCGATAGCGGTGGCCTGGCGGCACCGCATCCATGCTTCGTCCTGGCGCGAAGCACGGCCACGCAGTTGCCGGTTAAAACAGCAGAAATCCCTGCATACCCACCGGAACACCGCCATGGCCAAAGAAGTTATTCGTGTCGAGCCCCTTTCCAGCTACCTGGAACGATGGAAGGCGCCCACCTCGGTCGTCACGCGCCATAACGGCACCGTCTACGTATCGGGCCTGCCCCCTTTTGACCCGGCCACGGGCGAAGTCATCCACGCCTCTCTTGAACGCCAGACCGAGCTGGTGCTGGAACAGATGAAGCTGTGCCTGGAAACGGCGGGCTCCTCGCTGGACCAAGTGCTCAAATGCAATGTCTATTGCACCTCGGTCGAGAAGTTCGCGGCGGTCAATACCATCTATTCCCGTTACTTTCCCAAAGACCCGCCGGCCCGGATTTTTGTCTGTGTGCCTGCCTGGCCAGGGCACTTTGACATTGAGATCGACTGCACTGCAGCCTGCTAGAAGGCCAAAACCCGGGTTGCGGGCATGGGATTGTACTTTCGCACAATCGTGCTAATATCCGCGCCATGGACGCCAAAACCCAGAAAAGCGAAATGACCCGCGCCGCCATCATTGGCGCGGGCATAGACCTGGCCGCCGCGGAAGGCCTGGAGGCCATCACGCTGCAGGCCGTGGCCGACCGCATCGGGATTTCCAAGAGCGGCGTGTTCTCGCGCATAGGTTCGCGCGAGGCCTTGCAAAAAGCCGTGATCGAGGAGTTCGGCCGGCGCTTTATCGCCGATGTGTTTGTGCCCGCCATGCAGCAGCCCAAGGGCCTGCCGCGCCTGGACGCCATCGTGCAGCGCTGGATAGTCCGCATGCGCGACGTGGAAATCCAGTCGGGCTGTATTTACACCGCGGGCGCCTTCGAGCTGGATGACCGCGAAGGCGAGCTGCGCGACACGCTGCTGGGTGAAATCACCCGCTGGCGCGCTGCCCTGCGCCGCACCGTGATGCAGGCGGTGGAGGCCGGCCACCTGCAGGCCGACACCGACCCCGAGCAGCTGGTGGCCGAGATTTACGCCCTGTCCATGGGCTTGTTGCACGATGCCCGTTTCCTGCGCGACAACCGCGCGGCCGACCGGGCCCAGGCATCCTGGAAGCGCCTGCTGCGAAGCTACCAGACCGAGGCGAGCAACCCACAATAAAGACTAGGAAAAAGCGCGGAAACAGGCGGCAACGCCATTTCCGCATGTGTCAGTAAATTCTAATTTCGCACGACTGTGCGGAGAAGTGAGGAAATCATGTTGATCCTGATTATTGGTTTAGGCGTATTCCTCGGCGTTCGCGCCGTGAAGGCGGCCCTGGCTTCGCTGCGTGGTTTGCCGCGCAGCAACGAAGACTGGATCTGGTACTGAAACCGCGGAGCACGACGCCATGACACGCACCTCCCTGCAGGCCACCACGGCCTTTTACAACGCCAGCCCCCTGACACGCATCTTCCGCTGGGGCCTGGGCGCTTCGCAGCAGCTGTGGCCGGCGCTGGCCGTGCGCGCGGCCTACCGGCTGTTTGGCACGCCGCTGCCGCCCAAGTGGATCAGCCGACGCCGTGGCTGGAGCCCCGACTGGCACATCGAGCAATGGCCCTTCGAGGATGCCGGCCTCACGCTGTATTCGCGTCCCATCGCACCGCACGGCCCGGTGGTGCTGCTGGTGCACGGCTGGGGCGGCCATGCCGGGCAAATGCTGGCGCTGGCCGAGCGGCTCAGCGCGCAGGGCCTGCGCCCCGTGATCGTCGAGATGCCGGCGCACGGCCGCAGCAGCGGCTCGGTCAGCAACCTGCCGCAATTCGCGCGTGTACTCGAATACGTGGCGGCGCGGCTGCAGCAGCAAGGCCACACGCTGCGCGCGGTGGTCGCACATTCGCTGGCCGCCAATGCCGGTGCCTACGCGGCCAGCCGCGGGCTGGCGGCCGGCCGCCTGGTGCTGCTGGCGCCGCCGGCCTCGCCGCTGGAATACACACGGCTGTTCGCTCATGTGTTCGGCCTGGCCGAATCGACGCGGGCAGCGATGCAAAGGCGCATAGAAGCACGCGAAGGTATCCTGATGCCGCAGTTCGAGCCCGCCGCGGTCGGCCCGCGCATCAGCCTGCCCACGCTGGTGGTGCATGACCGCCACGACAGCATCAACCGCTTCGCCGACGGCGTGGCCTACAGCGAAGCCATTGCCGGTGCTCGCCTCATGGCGACCGAGGGCCTGGGCCACCGCAAGATCCTCAAGGACGAGGAAGTGCTGCGCGAAGTGGCCGCCTTCCTCGCCTGAGCGGCGCCTGCGCGACGCACCCGCCCTTGTGCGGCACGCGCATTCCCCCTAGCATTGCCTCACTTTTATATTGAGGAGACATGATGGGAATGCTGGACTGGACGGAGAAAAGCAGCGCGGTACTGCAGCAAGGCGGGGTCATAGGCCCCGATGAACGCCTGCCCTGGCCACAGACCGCGGTCATGGGCGTGCAGCACGTGATCGCGATGTTCGGCGCCACGGTGCTGGCGCCCATCCTGATGGGCTTTGATCCCAACATCGCCATCCTGATGAGCGGCATAGGCACGCTGATCTTTTTCCTCGTCACCGGCGGCAAGGTGCCCAGCTACCTGGGCTCAAGCTTTGCCTTTATCGGCGTGGTGATTGCGGCCACGGCCTATGCCGGCAAGGGGCCCAACGCCAACCTGGGCGTGGCGCTGGGCGGCATCATCGCCTGCGGCGCGCTCTACACACTGATAGGCGTGGTGGTGCAGGCCATAGGCACGGGCTGGATAGAGCGTTTCATGCCGCCGGTGGTCACGGGCGCGGTGGTGGCGGTGATAGGCCTGAACCTGGCCGGCATCCCGGTCAAGAACATGGCGGCCGGCAATTTCGACGCGTGGATGCAGCTGGTGACTTTTGTCAGCGTGGCCCTGGTGGCGGTGATGACGCGCGGCATGGTGCAGCGCCTGCTGATCCTGGTCGGGCTGATCGTGGCCAGCGTGATTTATGCGGTGCTCACCAACGGCCTGGGCCTGGGCAAGCCGATAGACATTTCGGGCATCGCCAATGCGGCCTGGATAGGCCTGCCGGGCTTTACCACGCCGGTGTTCAACGCCAGCGCCATGCTGCTGATCGCGCCGGTGGCCATCATCCTGGTAGCCGAAAACCTGGGCCACATCAAGGCGGTGACAGCCATGACCGGCAAGAACCTGGACGTCTACATGGGCCGGGCCTTTATCGGCGACGGCGTGGCCACCATGGTCTCGGGCGTCGCGGGCGGCACGGGCGTGACGACTTACGCGGAGAACATCGGCGTGATGGCCGCGACCAAGATCTACTCGACGGCCGTCTTTGTGGTGGCGGCACTGATCGCCGTGCTGCTGGGCTTCAGCCCCAAGTTCGGCGCGCTGATCCAGGCCATCCCGCTGCCGGTGATGGGCGGCGTGAGCATCGTGGTGTTCGGCCTGATCGCCGTGGCAGGCGCCAAGATCTGGGTCGACAACAAGGTCGACTTCTCGGACAACAAGAACCTGATCGTCGCGGCCATCACCCTGGTGCTGGGCACCGGCGACTTCACGCTGCGTTTCGGCCAGTTCGCGCTGGGCGGCATAGGCACGGCCACCTTCGGCGCCATCCTGCTGTACGCGCTGCTCAACCGCAAACACTGAGTCGGCCCCCACAAAAAAGCCCCGGCGGGTGCATCACCCGCCGGGGCTTTTTAACTTGCGGCCTGGCCGTTTAACCGATAAAGCGGCCGCCGGCGCCCAGCACGCCGAGCTCCACAAACTTCGAGCCCGCAAACGGCGGCGCGGCGTAGTCGACGCTGAAACCGCCGAGGTCGAACTTCTGCAGGCCGGCCAGCGCGTTGCGCAGCTTGGCGCGCGTCAGCTCGCGGCCGGCGCGCTCCAGGCCCTCGGCCATGACGAGGGTATTGATGTAGCTCTCAAAGCTGACGGGCGAGAACTCCTGCTGGCCGATGGCGCGCATGGCGGCCTGGTAGTCGCGCACCACCTGCAGCTTGGCGCGGTACGGGTCGGGGAAGACCATGGTCAGCGCCAGGCCGGAACCGGCCGCGCCCAGTGCCTTGATGCCGTCGCCCGACAGCGTGACGCTCAGGCCCGCGATCGGCAGCATGGGCGACGCCTTCTTGAGCGCGCTGATCAGGCCGACGGACACCGAGCCCGCGGTGCCCAGCAGCACGGCGCCGGGTTTGCCCGCGACGACCTGGTTCACGACCTCGGTGAGGTTTTTGCCGTCCACGGCGAGCGCCGCCTGCGTCGCGGCCTTGACGCCCTGCGCCTGCAGCGCGCGGCCGACGTCGACCAGCACTTCCTTGCCGTAGTCGTTGTCCAGGTAGACGACGGCCAGGTCCTTGATGCCCATGCTCACGATACGCTGCACCAGGCGCTGGGTTTCGTCGGTATAGCTGGCGCGAACATGGAACACGTTGCGCATGCCGGGCTTGCGCAGCGAGGAAGCGCCCGAACGCGGGCCGACGTAAGGCAGGTTGGATTCTTCAATCAGCGGCACGATGGCCGTGTTGTTGGGCGTGCCGACGCAGGACATCAGCGCAAAAATGCTGCCGTCGCCGATCATCTTCTTGACGTTGTCGGCGCTGCGCTGCGGCACGTAGGCATCGTCCATCATCTGGAACTGCAGCACCCGGCCGTTCACGCCGCCCTTGGCGTTGATCTGGCCCATGGCGGCGTCCACGCCTTGTTTGAGTTCTGCGCCGACACCGGCCAGCGGGCCGCTGGTCGCACCCGTGCAGCCTATGGTGACGGCCTTGGCGGTCAGGCCGTCCTGGGCATAGGCATTGCGGATAAAAGCAGGGGCGGCGGCAAGGGCAGCCATTTGAGGGGCAAGCGAAAGGAAGCGGCGGCGAAACATCGCGAAGAATCTCCAAGGGGGCGGCCGTGAAGCCGGAAGAACAAGGCCGTGCGGCCTTGGGGGTGAACAACTGGCCACCGCCCGGCGCAAAAGCGCGAGCCGGCAGCGTGAGCACCGGAGTGTAATGGATTCTAGGTAATAACCCTGATAAACCGTTCAACAACGGGGGCGATCAGGGACAGGCCGCGTGGGCCGCCGCCTTACTTATTTGGCCTGAGCTTGCCCTGTCGCCTTGGCCAGGGCGGCCTTGGTGGCCCTGAGTTCGCGCTCCAGGTCGGCGCGCTCGTCGATTTGCTGCTCCAGCACCTCGTTGACCTGGGCCAGGTCTTCGGCGGACTCCTGGATGCGGGTTTCCAGGGCATCGGTTTTTTCCAGCGCCTGGGCGACATCGCCGCTTTGCACATGCGGCGGGATTTCCTGTTTGAGCACCGTGTTGATCACCAGCAGTTCGGCGGCCGACTGTTCCACGGTGTCTTTCACGGACTCGTTCTGGTCAAGCGCGCGTTCCAGGGGCGTGGGTACGGCGGAGAGCGGCTGAGGCATGTCAGGGGCCTTGGTGGGAGGGGCAAGATCGTTGCCGGTGGTGAGCCCATGCAAAAGCAAGGACTTACAAACGGCGCGCGGGATTCGCGGACGATTTTACGCGCTTGCCGCCTGCGGGGGCTGGCAAAGGCTTTGGGCGAGGCGGGGTATCCGCTCCGCGGCTTCTCAGCGGGCTTTGGTGGCAGGTTTGGCCGGTGGCGCGGACGCGGGCGACGCCGGCCCGGGGCTGAAAATTTTTCCCAGCGTGGCCCCTATGCGCGCGCCTATGGCCGTGCCCACGCCCGGCAGCACGGCCGTGCCGACCACCGCGCCCGCGATGGCGCTGTTGGGCACCGAGAATTTGACGTTGTCGAGCGGGCCGCTGACGCTGAGCGGGACGCCGACAATGCCGTCCACCAGGTCGACGGCGAACTCGGCCTCGATCTGGCGGTTGGCGACCTTGGCCTGGCCCGAGGCGCTCAATGAGCCCGAGGTCGCCTTGAGATCTGTATAGGTGACCACCATGCCCTGCGGTGTGTTCTGCGTCTCGAGCTGGCCGGTGACGGAGTCCAGCGGCGTCTGGCCGGCGTGCTCCCTGCCGGCGCTGCGCACGGCCTTGTCCAGGTCAAAGCGCAGCAGGGTGGACTTGCCGATGCTGAAGGGCGTGCGCGTGTGCAGCGAGCGCGCGAGCTCGCCCATCGTGTCGCCGTTGGCCGAGAGCGTGGTCTCGCCCGAGGCCTTGCCCGCGATGACGGAGCGGCGGTTGAACGCCGCCATCATGGTCTCGACTTCCACGCCCTGCGGCTGCAATGTGCCCTCCAGGTGCATGCGGCCATTGGCACGAAAGTCCAGCCTGACTTCGCCGTTGGCCGTGCCCCCGCCCACATGGATGCGCGCGGCCCAGCGATCCTCCTGGCCCTGGCGCGCCAGGCTCAGGTCGGTGGCGGGCTTGAAACCGGGCCGGCGCAGCTCGGCCTTGCGCGGGCGCCAGCCGGGATCGAAATCAACTTCGCCCTCGTAGACCACCGCGATGCCGCGCCGCGAAACCCAGGTCAGGTCGCGAAACACGAACCGCGCGAGCGGCAGCTCTTCGGCCGCCGTCTCTTCCTTCTCGCGCCCGCTGCCCAGGCCGTGCAGCGAGAGCTGGGGCACCACGGCGCCTTCCAGGTCGGCCCGGTCTATCTTGACGCGGCGCTGCGCCAGCGCGAATACGTCGGGATAGGCGGTGAGTTTTTTAATCAGTATGGGCTGGGCTTGCTCGGTCGCGACATCTTCGATGACCACGGCGGGCGAAGGCAGCAGCCGCCAGTGCAGCGCGCCCACGCGCACCTTGGTGCCCAGCCGGGCCTCCAGTTCGATGGAAGCGCGGCGCGCCAGCTCTTCGTCGGACGGCAGCCAGCGCAGCAGCGCAAGCCAGGCGGCACCCAGCAGCACGGCCGTAATGCCCAGGCCCATCAGCCACTTGTTCGCGCGTGTCATCAAATCATGTCCCTCATGCAGGCCAGCTTAGGCCTTGGCGCCGCTGTTGCCGAGGCGACAAGTGGCCCACCTGCTGTAGGCCGCAAGCTTATAGTCCTGATAGCCGAGAAAGCCCCATCACCATGCGTATCTGGAAACAACCCATCTCCGTCGCACTGCTCACCGCCGCCAACGCCGACAGCGCGGTGACGCACCTGGGCATAGAGTTCCTGGAGGTCGGCGACGACTTCATACGCGCGCGGGTGCCGGTGGACCGCCGCACGGTGCAACCCTATGGCCTGTTGCACGGCGGCGTGTCGGTGGTGCTGGCCGAAACCCTGGGTTCCTGCGGCGCGGCCTTCGCGGCACCGGCGGGCCATCGCGCCGTGGGGCTGGACATCAATGCCAACCACCTCAAGGGCACGACCAGCGGCTGGGTCACGGGCACCACGCGCCCGGTGCACATAGGCCGCAGCACCCAGGTCTGGCAGATAGACCTGCACAACGACGCGGGCGAGCTGACCTGCGTCTCACGCATCACCATGGCGATGCTGCAGCCGGGCTGAAGCGGCCGGCTTACGAATAGCAACGAATTGCCCGCGCCGGGCAAGCGCCCCGGCGCTTGCCAATGGCTGCCCTTCATGGCCGGCGGACGGGCAGGCGCCTGCGGCTTTCGCGGCAGCTTGCTCACCCACGCGGAGTGAGGCGGCAAGCCGCTTCCAGCCGCATTCACCCAGACCAGCGCCAGCATTGGCGCCATATTTTTTTCGTCTGGAAAAGCCGTTTCTATCGTATTTGATCTTATGAGTATTCGTCCCTATCGTTCGGCGACATAAGGCGCAAAGGTAACAAATGGACACGAAAACACTTCTAAGATGCGCGGCGGCGCTGCTGGCGGCCGCCCTGTGCGGCACGGGACACGCACAAATCCTGATCGGCCAGACGGCCGGGTTCACCGGCCCCGTGGCCGCGGGCGTCAAGGAGACAACCGACGGGGCCCGCCTGTGGCTGGATGCGGTGAACGCCAAGGGCGGTATCGCGGGCCAGCAACTGGAGCTGGTGTCCATGGACGACAAGTTCGACCCCAAGCTCGCCGCCGAGAACGCGCAAAAGCTGGCCGAGCGCGGCGCCGTCGCCCTGTTCCTCACGCGCGGCACGCCGCCCACCGAAGCCGTGCTGCCCGTGCTGCAGGCCAACCGCATGCCGCTGGTGGGGCCCTCCACCGGCGCGATGGTCTTCCACCAGCCGGTGCAGCGCTATGTCTTCAATGTGCGCGCGACCTACCAGCGCGAGGCCCAGAAAGCCATTGAGCACCTGAATACGCTGGGGATCACGCGCATCGCCCTGGTCCATGCGGACGACTCCTTCGGCCGTGACGGCCTGGAAGGGGCCAACAAGGGCTTTGCCCAGGCCAAGTTGAAACCCACGCATGTCCTGAAAGCCGACCGCAGCAAGCCCGACTACAGCCAGCTCGTGCCGCCCATCCTGGCCAGCGATGCGCAGGCCGTGCTGTGGATAGGCTCGGCCAATGCCGTGGCTGAGGGGGTGAAGGCCCTTCGCGCCGCCAAATCGTCGGTGCGCGTGGTCACCCTGTCGAACAACGCATCACAGGGCTTCGTCAAGGCGCTGGGGGAGTATTCACGCGGCGTCATCGTCACGCAGGTCTACCCGTCCGAGCGCTCCTACGCCTACACCATGGTGCAGGAAGCCACCGAGCTCGCCAAGGCCAAAAAAATCATGCTGTCGCCCGCCATCCTCGAAGGTTATGCCGCCGCCAAGGTGCTGGTGGAAGGCCTGCGGCGCGCCGGCAAAAACCCCACGCGCGAGACGCTGCAAGCAGCGCTGGAAGGCATGAAGCGCTACGACCTGGGCGGGCTGGAGGTGAGTTTCGGCCCCGACGACCACACGGGCCTGGACTTTGCCGACCTCTCCATCGTGGACCTTGAAGGCCGCTTCGTGCGCTGATGGCGGGCCTTCCGTTTTGATGACCTCCGCCGCACCGGATCCATCCACAAGGAGAAACCGCCATGGCCTGGAAAAAGTCGCTGCACGGCTGGCTGCACGAAAGCGTCGCCGCGGCAGGCAAACCGCAGCACCTGGAGGCGCTGCGGCTTCAGCTCCACGAAGCGCTGCAGTGCTGCGAGGGGCCCATGTGCGAACGCATGCGCTGGCGCATAGACGCCGCATGCACCGCGCAGCACCTGTGGCTGTTGCGGGGGGAAATATTCCAGCTTGTCTCGCGCCAGTTCTGCCAGGAAGAGGCCGCGCGGCGCATCAACGCCCTGCTGCCCGCCTTCTCCGGCCGGTTGCCGGAGCGCATGCTGGCGAGGGTCCGGGGCTCTTAGGATGTTTTGGTGATTTAGAACGAACTAATCAGTAGTTCCTCAAATAAGGGCGCCTGCCCACAATCCGGTGTTTGCCCTTCTTCAACACCGTGCGCCCCGCGCCTTCGCCACCATGAATTTCCAGCAGCTGCGTTCCATGCGCGAGGCCGTGCGATGCAATTTCAACCTGACCGATGTGGCCAATGCCCTGCACACCTCGCAGCCGGGCGTCAGCCGGCAGATCCGCGAACTCGAGGAAGAGCTGGGCATTGAACTCTTCGTGCGTGCCGGCAAACGCCTGACGGGGCTGACCGAGCCGGGCGCCCATGTGCTGCCCATCATCGAACGCCTGCTGCTGGAGAGCAGCAACCTGAAAAAAGCCGGCCAGGAATTCATGGCCCAGCAAAGCGGCCTGCTGTCGATTGCCGCCACGCATTCCCAGGCGCGCTATGCGCTGCCGCATGCGGTGCAGGAGTTCCGCAGCCAGTTCCCCAACGTGAAACTGCACCTGCACCAGGGCTCGCCCAAGCAGGTGGCCGACATGCTGGTGTCGGGCGAGGTCGACGTGGGCATCGCCACCGAGGCGCTCAACGACTACCCCGAACTCGTCGCCCTGCCCTGCTACCGCTGGACGCATTCGGTCATCGTGCCGCCCGGCCACCCGCTGCTGGACGGCCCGCTTACGCTGGAGAGCCTGGCGCGCTTTGCGCTGATCACCTACGACACCGGCTTCACCGGCCGCTCGCACATCGACGGCGCTTTCACCCAGCGCGGCCTGGCGCCCAACATCGTGCTGACGGCCATGGACGCCGACGTGATCAAGACCTATGTGGAACTGGGCATGGGCGTGGGCATCGTCGCGTCCATCGCCTACGAAGCCGAGCGCGACACCGCCCTGCGCGCGCTGGACGCGGGCGCGCTGTTTGGCATCAACCTGACCAAACTCGCGGTGCGCCGCGGCAGTTACCTGCGCGGTTACGTCTATGCCTTTATCGAGTCCTTCGCGCCTACGCTGACGCGCGCCGTGGTCGAGAAAACCTTGAGCGAAGAGCCGGGCGCGGCGAGCTACGACATCTAGCGCCCGCTCGTCTGTTCGGGCTGAGCATCGAAGCCTCCTCCTCTGTTCAGTGCCTGACGGGCGGCATCTCAAGGATGCGGCACGCGGGCGTCAATAGCCGCGCTATTCGCTTGCCGCGCGCGCCATGCGCTCGCTCTTCCAATACACATCGTCGCCGCCATTCATGCGGTTGAGCACGCGCGACAGCACAAACAGCAGGTCGCTCAGGCGGTTGAGGTACTGGCGCGGCGCATCCTTCAAGGGCTCGGCCGCGCCCAGCGCCACCACGGCGCGTTCGGCGCGGCGCGCCACGGTGCGGCACACATGGGCCAGCGAGGCGGCGCGCGAGCCGGCCGGCAGAATGAACTCGGCCAGGCGCGGCAGCTTCGCGTTGTGTTCGGCCAGCGCCTCATCGAGCAGCGCCACGGCCTCGGGCTTGAGCAGCTCAAAGCCCGGGATGGACAGCTCGCCGCCCAGGTTGAAGAGCTGGTGCTGCACCTCCACCAGCAGCTCGCGCACGCCGGGCGGCAGCTCTTCGCACAGCAGCACGCCGATGTGCGAATTCAGCTCGTCGACGTCGCCCATGGCATGGACGCGCAGGCTGTCCTTGGACACGCGCGTGTTGTCGCCCAGGCCGGTGGTGCCGTTGTCGCCGGTGCGGGTTGCGATCTGTGAAAGTCTGTTGGCCATGGTGCGAAGGCGCGGTGAGCGCGATGAGGAAAAGTCAATGAAGCAAAGGGACTAATAAGAGACCCAAGCGGCAAGCGTTACGCGAGGCAAAAAAATGTGTCGTCCTAGGACATCATGTCAGTGAGGCAACACCCTGAAAAACTGCTGGCCGCGAGGCGCCGGCTGGGTTGCAATGGCGGCTTGTTCACTCTTTGAAAGACTCCTCGCATGACCCTGCACACGACGGCAACGTCCCCCGTAAAACATTCAAAACATTCTATTCCCGGCTTTGAGTTGCGCAGCGTGCTGCTGGTGGCCGCATTGGCCGCGGGCGCTGCCGGCGCCGCGCGGGCCCAGACCGCCCCGCCTTCACCGGCCAGCCCCGGCAGCCCGCCGTCCCAGGTGGCGCCCTCGGCCAACCAGGGCGCCGTGCCGCAAAACCGCACCACCCCCAAGGACGTCGAGGCGGCTTTCAACCGCGCTGATGCCAACAAGGACGGCAAACTGGACCGCCAGGAGGCCGAGCACCTGCCGGCCGTGGCACAGCGTTTCGAGCAGATCGACACCAACCACGACTCCTTTATCTCGCTGGCCGAGCTCACCAAGGCCGCCATGGGCTCCTGATCCCTCGCGGGGTGACCATCGCCCCGCTTTCATGCCACTCTCCCGCGGCCACGGCCGCGGGTCTCCGGGCCGCCCTGGCGGAAAATGGCGAAATAGCGGAAAGGGCACACACGTCGTAAACTGTGCCACCGACCCGGAGACCCCCATGAACGCCCCCCTTCCCCAGCACCTGCTTCCCGAAATCCACCAGCGCGAAACGCCGGCGGCGCTGATAGACGCGCTCAAGGCCCGCTTTGCCGAGCGCTGCTCCACCGCCCTGGTGGTGCGCGAGCAGCACGGCCGTGATGAATCCTCCTTCGCCGCGCCGCCGCCCTCGGCCGTGGTGTTCGCCGAAAGCACGCAGGACGTGGCCGATGCGGTCAAACTGGCCGGCCAGTACAACGTGCCCGTGATCCCCTTCGGCGTGGGCACTTCGCTGGAAGGCCATCTGCTGGCCGTGCAGGGCGGCATCAGCATCGACGTGAGCCGCATGAACAAGGTCTTGTCCATCAACGCCGAAGACCTGACCGTCACCGTGCAGCCGGGCGTGACGCGCAAGCAGCTTAACGAAGAAGTCAAAAGCACCGGCCTCTTCTTCCCCATAGACCCGGGCGCCGACGCGACCCTGGGCGGCATGAGCGCCACGCGCGCCAGCGGAACGAATGCCGTGCGCTACGGCACCATGCGCGAGAACGTGCTGGCGCTGGAAGTCGTCACCGCCGACGGCAGCGTCATACGCACCGGCACGCGCGCCAAAAAATCCTCGGCCGGCTACGACCTGACCCGCCTCATGGTGGGCAGCGAAGGCACGCTGGGCGTGATCACCGAAGTCACCGTGAGGCTTTACCCGCTGCCCGAAGCCATTTCGGCCGCAGTCTGCTCCTTCCCGAGCATTGAGGCCGCCGTGCGCACCACGATTGAAGTGATACAGCTGGGCGTGCCGATCGCGCGCGTGGAGCTGATAGACCACAACACGGTGCGCATGGTGAACACGCACTCCAAGCTCACGCTGCGCGAGGAGCCCATGCTGCTGATGGAGTTCCACGGCACGCCCAGCAGCGTGAAGGAACAGGCCGAGCTGGTGCAGGAACTCGCCAGCGGCCACGGCGGCAATGCCTTTGAATGGGCCAGCACGCCGGAGGAGCGCACGCGCCTCTGGACGGCGCGGCACAACGCCTATTTCGCGGCCATCCAGTCGCGGCCCGGCTGCCGCGCGATTTCGACCGACACCTGCGTGCCGATCTCGCGCCTGGCCGATTGCCTGCTGGAGTCGGTGGCCGAGGTCGACGCCAGCGGTATCCCCTACTTCCTGGTGGGCCACGTTGGCGACGGCAACTTCCACTTCGGCTACCTGATTGACCCGACCATCCCCAAGGAGCGTGAAGTGGCCGAGGCGCTGAACCACAAGCTGGTGGCACGTGCGCTGGCGCTGGAAGGCACTTGCACCGGCGAGCACGGCGTGGGCCTGCACAAGATGGACTTCCTGGTGACCGAAACCGGCGACGGCGCAGTCGACATGATGCGCACCATCAAGCGCGCACTGGACCCGAAGAACATCATGAACCCGGGCAAGATTTTTTCGCTGTCCTGAAGCCGCATCGCCTCAGGCCCCGGCCTGAGAGCCGGGATCGCCGAGCGTGAAGAAAAACGTGGCGCCCCGGCCGGGCTCCGAATGCGCCCACACCCTCCCCCGGTGCCGCGCCACCACGGCGTGGACAATCGCCAGGCCCGTGCCCAGGCCGGGGAATTCGTCCGCCGCGTGCAGCCGCTGGAAGGGCATGAAGAGCTTGTCGGCATAAGCCATGTCAAAGCCCACGCCGTTGTCCCGGATCCACCACATCGGCGCGCCGGATTCATCCCGGCCGCAGCCGACTTCTATCTCCGAAACGTCGCGGGTGGCGCTGAACTTCCAGGCATTGCCGACCACATGCCAGACCACCACCGCCAGCAGGCTGCGGTCGGCGTGCGCGGGCCGCGTGGGCCCGGCAAACAGCCTCAGCCGCCGGCCCGGCTCCTGCTCGCGCAGCTGCTCGACCATGGCCTTCACCAGCCCGCTGACATCCACCGTCTGTATCCACAGGCTTCTGCTGGAGACACGTTCCAGTTCCAGCAAGGCGTCGGCGCAGGCGTCCACCTGCCGGGTGGCGCGCAGGATGCGCTGCATGAGCTTGCGGCCTTGCGCGTCCTTGGTTTCAAGCAGCCGGCGGTCCAGCAGTTCGCCGAAGCTGCCCAGGGAGATCAGGGGCTGCCGGAGGTCATGGGCCAGCAGGCTCATGAAGGTGTTCAGGCGCTCGTTGGTGGCGTTGAGCTCGGCGGCGCGCTCGTGCACACGCTGCTCCAAGTGTTTGTTGAGCGCGGAAATCTCCGCGCGCGCCAGGATGTTGCGGCTCATCTCCCGCCTGACCGATGCCATCAGCACGACAAACACCGCCACCGCCAGGCCTATGGTCACGAGGAGCGACACCAGCATGGTGGTGCGGCCCTTTTCCAGGGGGCCGGCCTGCTCGCCCCGCAGCGACTGTTGTGCGGTTTCAAGCTCGCGCCCCAGCCGGGAGAGCTCCGCGAACAACACCACGCTGGCGAAGGAGTCGCCCGCATCGCCGTAGCCGGCCGGCAGCGGCGCGCCCGGTGAGGCCGACAGCGCGTCGGCCGTCACACGCTGCGCGCGCGCCAGCGAGGCTTTGAGCGCCGCGACACGCTGCTGCTGGCCGGCCGCCATCTGGTCCGCGTGCCCGGTGAAGGCCACCACCGAGCGGTAGGTGTAGCTGGCCGACGCGACCAGGACCACCAGCGTGCCGGCCATGGCGAGCACCACCTTGACCTCCAGCGGGGAGAGTTCGGTTTCCATGCTGCTGAGCGAGGTGTCACGGGCGTGCGCGGCGGCCACGGCAAGCCCCAGGGCGGTGAAGGCCAGCGCGGTGTTGACCGCCACGGGCGGCAACCAGACGTCGGTGACCAGCTCGCTGGCATGCCAGAGGTAGCCCAGCAGGCTGACCGCGCCTATGCTGGCGACCTGGCCGCCGCACACATAGGCCAGCCAGCCCGCGTAGCGGCAGCGCACAAAGCCCAGCCCTATGCCCAGCATGAAGAATGTCCAGGCGCTGAAGGGCGACATGCGGCCGGGGGCCAGGTTGTAGGCATTGGCCCCGTCGCGAAACAGCAGCTCATCGATCCCCAGGTCCGCCGCGAACAGGTATTCAAACAGCGTGGCCGCGCCTATGGCGCTGACGGCGGCGGCCAGGGCGTAGCCCCAGTAACGCATTCTTTTTTCATGGCGGCGCAAACCCACGAGCAGGGCCGCGGCGCACAGGCACAGGCCAACGGCCGTGTTGGGTTTCATCTGGACGGCGCCCGGTATCAGGCTTTTCAGGATGTCCAATTGCAGCACCCAGCCCAGCAGCGCCACGACACCCATGGCCATGGCCAAGCCCGCGGCAACCAGAACGGTATGCCTTCTGATGTGGCTCAGATTAAAGGTGCGCATGGCGGACCCCATTGCTTCTTCGCCGGCGCGGCCAACTCCGGAGGGATGTCCGAAAACCTGGCCGCGCCCTTGACCCCCAAAGACTAGCACTTTATTACTCAGTGATGTAGAGCAATTAACACTATTTGGGTATGTCTTTGGCGTCGAAGCGGAAAAGAAAAAGCCCCCTCTGGAGGGGGCCGCGGCACAGCGTGAAAAGGCCTTGCCCGGGCCGGCTATTTGTTGCCGCGCAGCCGCTCGATGAGCCCGTTGAGTTCGTCCATGGAGGCGAACTGTATGGCCACCTCGCCCATGTCCTCGCGCCTGCCGTTGCGCTTGACCTGTTTCTTGACGCGCACTTCCACGTCGGCCATCAGCAGGTCGGCCAGTTCCTCTTCCACGCGGCGGGTGTCGCGCGATTTTTCCTTGGCGGCTTTTTGCGGCTTGAGCGAGAACTCGGCGCTCAGTTTCTTGACCAGGCTCTCGGCCTCGCGCACCGACATCTTCTTGGCCGAGATCTGGTTGGCCGCGGTGATCTGCGCGGCGCGGTCCAGGCCCAGCAGCGCGCGCGCATGGCCCATGTCCAGGTCGCCGGCCATCAGCATGGTCTGCACCGGGTCGGCCAGGTTGAGCAAACGCAGCAGGTTGGAGGCGGCGCTGCGCGAGCGGCCCACGGCCTGCGCGGCGAGCTCGTGCGTGAGGCCGAATTCCTTGACCAGGCGCTGCAGGCCGTGCGCCTCTTCAAGCGGGTTGAGGTCTTCGCGCTGGATGTTTTCAATCAGCGACATGGCGGCGGCCGACTCGTCGGGCACGTCGCGCACCAGCACCGGCACGCTGTCCAGGCCGGCCAGCCTGGCCGCGCGGAAGCGCCGCTCGCCGGCGATGATTTCATACTTGCCGTCGTTGGCGCCGGAGGTCAGGCGCCGCACCAGGATGGGCTGCATGATGCCCTGGACCTTGATGGATTCGGCCAGCTCGTAGAGCGCGCCCTCGTCCATGCGGGTGCGCGGCTGGTACTGGCCGGCGACCATGTCCTCCAGCCGCAGCGAGGCCGGCAGGCCCGGGCTGTTCGCCGTGCTGCTGGCGTTCTCGGCGTCGGTGGCGCTCTCGCTGACCTTGGGGCCCAGCAATGCTTCCAGCCCGCGGCCCAGGCCTTTGGGTTTTTTGGTGACCATGGTTTTCTATTCCTTCAATCCGTCAATGTTGTGATGTATGGCGCAGTGTTATTGGGGCGTGAGGCTGCCGCCGAGGGACTGCAGCACGCCGCGCCACAGGGCGTCGCGCTCTTCGTAAGGTTGCGCATCCTGCTTGCCGCTGGCCTGCTCCCAGGCCGAGGTCAGCACCAGCACGATGCCGGTAGAGGGCTGCACATAGACCGTCTGGCCGTGGATGCCCTGCATGGCAAAGGTGCGGGCCCTCATCGGCAAGAGCCAGAACTGGTAGCCGTAGCCAAAGTAGGGCGTGGCCGTGCGCGGCTTGAAGGCCGACGGCTGGCGCGTCGCGTCGGTGGCGTCCAGCAAATAGTCCAGCGGCAGGACCTGCAGCGCGCCGGGCTTGCCGGTGGTTTTGTCAATCGCGCGGCCGTCATTGGCCAGCAGCTGGCCCAGGCGCGCCCAGTCGCGCAGGCTGGCGTTGAAGGCCCCATGGGCTTGCTCCTGCCCGTCGACCGAGACACGCCAGAAGGCGTCGTGCTCGGCGCCCATGGGTTTCCAGATCCACTCGGTGGTGAGCTCGGACATGTTCTTGCCGGTGGCGGCCGCCACCACGCGGCCCAGCACATCGGTCTCTGCGCTGGCATAGACAAACTTCTCGCCGGGCGGCGAATGCCGGTCGGTGATGGACTTGAGCACGTCCACCGGCTTGCCCGCACCGGGCGCACCGGCGCCGGCGCGCGAGAGGCGCGCGATGTCGTCCTTGCCGTCGTAGCGCTCGGTGAAGGTGAGGCCCGAGCTCATGCGCAGCAGCTGGCGAATCGTGGTGGCGCCGTAAGGGCTGCCGGCAAGCTCCTTGACGTATTTCTCGGCCGGGTCGTCGAGCGAGGCGATGAGCCCCAGCGAGAGCGCCTTGCCGACCAGCAGCGAGGTGACGCTCTTGGCCATGGAGAAGGACAGGAAGCGCGCGTCGTCCTTGCGGCCGTAGCGGTAGTGTTCGGCGACGATCTCGCCGTTTTTCAGTACCAGCAGGCCGGTGGCGCGCTGGCGGTCCAGGTAGTCGGCCAGCGTGTAGTTGGTGTTCTTGTAGCGGTAGTTGATGGACGCGGGGCTGGCCGCGCGCAGCAAGGGGCTGGCCTCAGCCGGGCGCGCCACCGCGCGGACCTGCACGCCGGCCACCTTGTCCATGGCCGACCAGGAGCCGATGCGGTAAGGATTGCTGTACCAGGTGCTGGCGTTGCCCAGCGGGTAGCCCTGCGATTTGCCAAGCAGCTCTTCGTCGGGCTCGGCATGCAGCGCGGTGCAGGCGAGCGAGGCGGCCAGGGCGGCCACAGCCAGTGCGGTGGACGCCAAGTGAGAACGAGAGCGGGCGAACAAGCGGGGCAAGGGCATGGGTTCTCTTGTCATGAATGGCTGTGTGGGAGAGAAGCAGGCAATGCTTGAAGGCGCTGCAATTTTTCAAAGGCCTCGGGCCAGTCGCCCAGGCCGCTGTCGGCATTGAGGTGGCCGCGCGGCCCGGCTTCAACAAGCTCGGCGCCCCAGGCCGCGGCGAACCGGCGGGCACGCTCGGGCGCGCAAAACGGGTCGTCGCCGCTGCAGAACACCACGGCGGGAAAAGGCAGCTTGCGCAGCGGCACGGGCGCCCAGCCCGGCAGCATCTGGCACACGTCCTCGCGCTCCACGTCGGGCGGCGCGACCAGCAGCGCGGCCTTGACGCGGTGGGTGTTGTGCGAATGCGAGGCCCAGGCGGCGGTGAGCATGCAGCCCAGGCTGTGCGCGACCAGCACGGCCGGCTCGTCGCAAGCCAGCAGCACCTCTTCAAGCCGCGCGCTCCAGTCGCCGCGCAGCGGCCGCATCCAGTCGTGCTGCTCGACCCGGGTATAGCCGTGCGCCTTCTCCCAGCGGCTTTGCCAGTGGCCGGGGCCGCTGTTTTGCCAGCCGGGGAGTATCAGGACATTGCGGGGGTTCATCGCTTGGTGGATCAGTTTGCTATAAATTCAGTAGCAACAGGAGGCCTGTTTACAGGCACTTCTGATGCGCCCGATTTACATCGCCTTGATGCGGTCGACCATCTCTTCGGCGAAGGTGATGAAAGCCTGCGCGCCCCTGGAGGAAGGATCGAACACCACGCCGGGCAGGCCGTAGCTGGGCGCTTCGGCCAGGCGCACATTGCGCGGGATCACGGTGTTGAAAACCTTGTCGGCGAAATGCTCCTTGAGCTGGTCGCTGACCTGCTGCTGCAGGGTGATGCGCGGGTCGAACATCACGCGCAGCAGGCCGATGATCTGCAAATCCTTGTTGAGGTTGGCGTGCACCTGCTTGATGGTGTTGACCAGGTCGGTCAGGCCTTCGAGCGCGAAGTACTCGCACTGCATGGGCACGATCACGCCGTGCGCGCAGCACAGGCCGTTGAGCGTCAGCATGCTGAGGGACGGCGGGCAGTCGATGAGCACGAAGTCGTACTGGCTGTCGACTTCGGCCAGCGCGAGCTTGAGGCGCTTTTCGCGGCGCTCGACATCGACCAGCTCAACCTCGGCGCCGGCCAGTTCGCGGTTCGCGCCCAGCACGTCGTAGCCGCATTTGTCGCTGCGCACCCGCGCCTCGGCCACCGAGGAGGATTCGAGCAGCACGTCGTACACCGTCATCTCGAGCTGGCGTTTGTCCACACCCGAACCCATGGTGGCATTGCCCTGCGGATCCAGGTCGATCATCAACACCCGCTGGCCGACTTTTGCCAGCCCCGCCGCCAGATTCACCGTGGTGGTGGTCTTGCCCACCCCGCCCTTTTGGTTGGCAACGCAGAATATTTTGGCCATGTGTGTTTTTAGTTTTTGTTCGGAAGAGGACGCGAAATGCGATGGCGGCTTATTTGGAGACCGCGAGCTTGAGGCCGAAGCCGATCAGGAAGATACCGGCCAGCTTGTTCAGCACCGCCGTGATTTTCGGGTTGGCGCGTATGCGCTCGGCCAGGTGGTAGGTGATCATCACCGAGCACAGGCCGTAGAGAAAGGTCAGGCCGGCAATCGTGGCCGCCATCACGGCAAAGGTCTTCAGGCCCTGGTGCTGGGCCGGGTCCACGAACAGCGGGAAGAAGGCCATGTAAAACACAATCGCCTTGGGGTTAAGCAAGGTTATCAGGGTGGCCTGCTGGAAGTAGTGGCGCGGCTTGATGTTCAGCAAGGGTGCATCGCCGGGTTTGGCCACCAGCATCTTGATGCCCAGCCAGGCCAGGTAAATGGCACCGGCCCACTGGACGATGTGAAAAGCCGTGGGATAAGCCGCCATGATGGCCGACACGCCGGCCACCGCCGCCCAGAGCAAGACCTGGTCGCCGGCGATCACGCCAAGGGTCGCGCCCAGGCCGCCCGCGATGCCGCCCTTGCTGGTCGAGGTGATCAGCGCGAGGTTGCCCGGGCCGGGAATCAGCAAAAACACAATGATGGCGACGACAAAAGCACCGTAGTCGGCGATGCCGACGAATGAGCCCAACATGGAGGTTCTCCAGAAAGTAGAGAAAAGAGAGAGAAACCGAGTTTACGACAGGGGTGTGCCGCCCCAATGCCAAATCAGCCGATCAGGGCGGATTCGGTGTTCGGGACGGTTTCTTTTTGTGCCCGAACAACGGACCGGGCGGGATCGCCCTCCCCCAACAACCGCCCAGCCGGGTTCAGGGAGCGGTCTTTTTCCGCATCCAGACAATGCAGCGCTCGGCATCCAGCCTAGGCACCTGCAGCTGTTCCACGTGAAACACCTCGGTGCCGACCGGCAAGGCCGCGATTTCCTCGGCCGGGTGTTTGCCTTTGAGGGCCATCCAGACACCTTTGGGCGCCAGGGCATTGACCGACCAATTGCTGAAATCAGCCAGCGAGGCAAAGGCCCGGGAGCAGATCACCTCAAATGGCGTGGCAATGGTTTCGACCCGGGCATGCAATCCCGAGAGATTGGGCAGCTTGAGCGCCAGCGCCGCCTGCTTGATAAAGGCGGCTTTTTTGGCGACCGTGTCCACGCAGGTCACGGCCACTTCCGGGCAGCAGATCGCAATCACCACTCCGGGCAGGCCGGCGCCGGAGCCCACGTCCAGCAATCTGGCGCCCTGCCCCAGCCCGGCTTTTTGCAGGTGGCGGCGCAGCGGAAGCACCGCGGCCAGGCTGTCCAGCAGGTGGTGGGTCAACATTTCCGCCGGGTCACGCACCGCCGTCAGGTTGTAGACCTTGGTCCATTTGCCAATCAGGTCCTGGTAATCCAGCAACTGGCCGACCTGGGTGTCGCCCAAATCCAGCTGCAGCGCCTTCAGGCCAGCGCGCAAATCCTGTTCACCGGCCCGCATCAGGCTTTGGCTTTTTCGTTGGCGGCGTCGGCTGCCTGCAGCGGAACCGTGTTTTTCCACAGATTCTTTTTCAGGTGCACCAGCAGCAGGGAGACGGTGGCCGGCGTGATGCCCGAGATGCGCGAGGCCATTCCCAGGGTTTCCGGCCTGTGCTTGGCCAGGGTCTGGCGCGCCTCAAAACTCAGGGCCGAAACCTGCAGGTAGTCCAGGTCGGCCGGCAGTTTGAGGTTTTCATAGTGAGCGGCGCGCTCGACCTCGGTCTTTTGCAGGTCTATGTAGCCGGCGTACTTGGCGGTGATTTCGATCTGCTCGATCACGCTTTTGGCCAGGTCATCGCTGGCCGCGGCTTCGGCCGCCAGTTCGGGGTTGGCGTACTTGCCCTCCTCCAGCGACATCAGCCCGGCATAGTTCACGTCGGGGCGGCGCAGCAGGTCCAGCAGGTTGTACTCCCGCTCAATCGACTTGCCCAGCACGCGCTCGGCCTCGGCCGCCGGCAGGTTGTTGGGGTTGACCCAGATCGCCCTGAGCCGGGCTGTTTCACGTGAAACCGTGTCGCGCTTGCGGTTGAAGGCGTCCCAGCGGGCGTCGTCGACCAGGCCCAGCTCCCGGCCTTTTTCGGTCAGGCGCATGTCGGCGTTGTCCTCGCGCAGCATCAGGCGGAACTCCGCCCGGCTGGTGAACATGCGGTAAGGCTCGGTCACGCCCTTGGTGATCAGGTCGTCGACCAGCACGCCCAAATAGGCTTCGTCACGCTTGGGCAGCCAGGCCTCTTTACCTTGGCATTGCAGCGCGGCGTTGATGCCGGCGAACAGGCCCTGGGCCGCCGCCTCTTCATAACCGGTGGTGCCATTGATCTGGCCGGCGAAGAACAGGCCGCCGATGGCCCGGGTTTCAAAGCTGGATTTGAGCGCTCGCGGATCGAAGTAGTCGTACTCGATGGCATAGCCGGGCCGCAGGATGTGGGCGTTTTCCATGCCGGCCATGGAGCGCACCAGGTCGTACTGGATGTCAAAAGGCAGGCTGGTCGAGATGCCGTTGGGGTAGATCTCGTGGGTGGTCAGGCCCTCAGGCTCCAGGAAAATCTGGTGGCTGTCCTTGTCGGCGAAGCGGTTGATCTTGTCTTCCACGCTGGGGCAGTAGCGCGGGCCGACGCCGTCTATCTTGCCGGTGAACATGGGGCTGCGGTCAAAACCGGAGCGGATGATCTCGTGGGTGCGCTCGTTGGTATGGGTGATCCAGCACGGCACCTGGCGCGGATGGGCGATGTGGCCGCCCATAAAACTGAACACCGGCACCGGCCCTTCGATGCCGCCGGGCATACCGTCCCCGGGCTGCTCTATGCATTTGCTGAAGTCAATCGTGCGGCCGTCTATGCGCGGGGGCGTGCCGGTCTTGAGCCGGCCCTGCGGCAGCTTGAGCTCCTTGAGCCGGCTGGACAGCGACACCGCCGGCGGGTCGCCCGCCCGGCCCGCCGAGTAATTGTTCAGGCCCACATGGATCTTGCCGTCCAGAAAAGTCCCGGCCGTCAGCACCACGGTGCGCGAGCGGAACTTGATGCCCACCTGGGTGACGGCGCCGACCACCCGGTCGCCCTCCACCATCAGGTCGTCGACCGCCTGCTGGAACAGCCAGAGATTGGGCTGGTTCTCCAGCCTGCGGCGAATCGCCGCCTTGTACAGAATGCGGTCGGCCTGGGCCCGGGTGGCGCGCACGGCCGGGCCCTTGGAGCTGTTCAGGATGCGGAACTGGATGCCGCCTTCGTCGGTGGCCAGCGCCATCGCACCGCCCAGGGCGTCCACTTCCTTGACCAGGTGGCCCTTGCCTATGCCGCCTATCGAAGGGTTGCAGCTCATCTGGCCCAGGGTCTCGATGTTGTGCGAGAGCAGCAGGGTCTTGCAGCCCATGCGGGCCGAAGCCAGGGCGGCCTCGGTGCCGGCATGGCCGCCGCCGACCACGATCACGTCAAATTCTTGGGGGTAAAACATATCCAACCTTCAGGCCTCTCGACCACTACTGACTATTAACTCTCGATCAATTCGGTGGCCAGGCCCATGCCGCGCGCCACCTGCGCCTGGCGCCTGTCCGCCGTGACGAACAGGTCCACCCGGCTGGCCAGCGCGCTGCCCACATGCAAGGCGTCCATGCCGCGCAAAGGGCCGCGCTCCATCGCGGCAAAGGCAAAGCGCTCGACATGCGCGTCCAACGGCACCAGCGTCATGTCGGCCACGTCGCGCTGCGCCGCCGCCCAGGCCCGGTCAAATTCAGGGGCCGGCAGGCTGCCGTCACGCCGGCGCCTGAGCAGCGCCGAGGCTACCTCGGTCTTGCAGTGCGCGGCCACCAGCAACTCACTGGCCGCCTCGAACAACATCAGCACCCGGTCACGCCCGGCTTCGCTGGCGTAGCGTTTGGTCAGCGCCGAGGCGTCGAACATCAGCCGCGCTTCGCCGTCGCGCGCCACCACCCGGGTGGCGGAAACAGCCTGCGGCGCATAAGCGGCTTGCGCCCTCTTCACCATGGCGATTCATTCCGTTCGTCCAGCACCGCCTGCGACAGCGACACGCCGGGCGGCAGGACCACGGGTTCAAACGGCTTTTTCCAGCTCGGAACCTTGGTGGCGTCTTCTTCGGCCTTCAAGGGCACAAGTTCAGCCACCGGCTTGCCGTGCCGGAGTATTCGGACGGTTTCACCCTGCTCCACCAGGTCGATCATGGCGGAGGCATTGGCGCGAAACTCGCTGAGTGGAATGGTATGCATTTTGTACAAAATTCAGTGTTTTGTACATTTTAGCGGGTTTGTGCTTGCAAGGCGCTTCGCACGCAGTTTTTCACCCTGCGGCCTGTGGTGAAATCGGCCGATGAACGCCCCCCAAAAACTCCTGATCTTCGCCGGCAGCACCCGCCGGAATTCCTACAACCGCAAGCTGGCCCATGTCGCGGCCGCCCTGGCGCGCGCCAGCGGCGCCGAAGTCACCCATATCGAACTGGCGGATTTCGACATCCCCATGTACAACGCCGACCTGGAGGCCCAGGCCACGCCGCCAGACGTCATGAAACTCAAGCAGATCATGTACGAGCACCCGGCCTGGATCATCTGCTCGCCCGAATACAACGGCAGCTACACCGCGCTGCTGAAAAACACCGTCGACTGGGTGTCCAGCCCCGTCAAGGGCGACCCGGCCTGGCACGAGGGTTTCAAGTCCTTTGCCGGCAAGGTGGTGGGCGTGCTCAGCGCCTCGCCCGGCGCACTGGGCGGCCTGCGTTCGCAAAGCCACCTGGTGCCGCTGCTGCTCAACGCGCAGTGCTGGGTCGCACCCAAGGCCTTTGCCCTGGGCCGCGCTGGCGACGCCTTTGATGCCGAGGGCCAACTGGTCAACGAAGCCAGCCTGCAGAACGTGCAGGCCGTGATCGACCAGGTGCTGTTCGCCTCGCAACGCCTCGCAGCATGATCACGCGCCCGGGCCGCTGGTTGTGCAGTCTGGCGGCCTGTTGCCTCGCCTCATGCACTTATGCCATGGAGGTGGAGATCAGGGAGCCTTTTATCTTTCTGTCGGGCAAGGTGACCGGCAATGAGCAACGGATCTTGGCTGCCGCAGTAGAGGAGCACCCCGGTATCACGACGGTGGTGCTCAAAAACTCTTCCGGCGGGGATGCCCGGGCCGGGTATGCCACCGGCGAATACATCCGCGAAAAAGGCCTGGCGACTTTGTTATCGGGCTATTGCCGTTCTTCCTGTTCACGCATGTTTCTTGGCGGCAAAATACGCGCCTACTCCGACGACCAGCCCCTCGAAAGAACCGCCGTGGCCTTCCATGGCAACTACGCGCAGGACGGCAGCTTGCAGCAGGCGCGCATGCCGGCGTTGAAAGCCTGGATCATCAAATACAGCGACGGCAAAGCCAACCCGGAGCTGGTTGAGCAGTGGGTCAGCCTGCCCAACCGGAACGGCTTTGCGTATTTCTATCACCCGCAGGTGCCGGGCATAGGCCCCGAGGGTGTGATGCTGTGCCAGGGAAGCGAAGACGCGAAACTGCGCAAGGAACTGTGCGCAAAACCGCAACAGGGTGATGCGCTGGCCAACGGGATCGTGACCACGCTGGAAATCGCAAAAATACCCCGGTGACCGTCGCATTAATTTGTAGCCAGCATCCGTGCCCGCTCCATCGCCGCGGCCTTCGTCACCGCCAGGTCATCGGGCGGCACCAGCGTCGGCGCGGCGCTGATTTCCGCCTCGACCGCAATATCCAGAAAACGCAGCCAGCGCCGCATATACGGCTTCTGGAAATCCGAATCGTCCTCCTCGGGCCGCAGCGGATAGGCGCCGGCGCTTGAATACACCAGCGTTGCCCTCTTGCCGGAAAGCAGGGCCTGGTAACCGGCCTGCCGCGACCAGGACCAGTTCTGTCCCGGCAAGGTCACCACATCGATGAAATGCTTGAGCCGGTAGGGGATGCCGAAATTCCACATCGGCAGGCTGAAGAGGTAATGGTCGGCCGCGTTGAAGCGCCGTGACAGCGCCACCGCACGCGCCCACAGCGCCTGCTGCGGCGCCGTCGCGTTCTGCGCGCGCAGCACGGCGAACTTGGCGGCGATCATCTCGGCGTCAAAGGGCGGCAGGTCGATGTCCCAGACATTGACGGCGTCCACCGTGTCCCCGGGATGCGCCTCGCGCCAGGCATCCAGCCAGGCAGCGGCGACGGCACTCGATGTTGATGCGGCCTGCATGGGCGACGCTTCTATATAGAGCAGATGGGTCATAGGGCTTCTCCTTGCAGGGGGCCCCTCACGCCGCGCCGTCCAGCAGGCGCAAGCCCACCATGCCGGCCACGACAAACGCCACGCACAGCAAGCGCAGCGGCGTGGCGCTTTCGCCCATCCAGAGGATGCCGATCACGGTCACGCCGACCGAGCCTATGCCGGTCCAGATCGCGTAAGCCGTGCCCACCGGCAAGGTCTTGACGGCATGCGTCAAAAAGAAAATGCTGGCGCCGGCCGCGGCCACGCCCAGTACGCTGGGCAAGAGCCGGGTCCAGCCCTGGGAGGATTTGAGGAGCAAAGCCATCGCGATTTCGACAATGCTTGCGGCGAACAGGTAGAACCAGGCCATGGGGAGTCTTTCTTTTAAAGAACAGGGTTAAAGATTGAAGAGCCGCCAGCTTAGGGTTACGATTACCCATAGGCAAGTACGCACCTTTTGGTAACCATGACAATTCCCGACGCGCCCGACACCGATTCCTCCACTGTGTTTAGCCAGGCCTGCCCCTCGCGCCAGGCGCTGGAGCTGGTCGCCAGCAAATGGGCGCTGCTGGTGATCCCGGCGCTGGCCGGCGGGCCGGTGCGCAACAACGAACTGATGCGCAAGATAGAAGGCATCTCGCAAAAAATGCTGACGCAGACCCTCAAGGAGCTGGTGCGCAACGGCCTAGTGCTGCGCTTTGACCGCCAGAGCGTGCCGCCCCATGTGGAATACCAGCTCAGCACGCTGGGCCAGTCGCTCAGCGAAACCCTGATCCCGCTGGACAACTGGGCCGAGCGCAACCACCAGAACCTCAAGGCCGCGCGCGAACGTTTCGACGCATCCTTCAACTAGCCACGCGAGCAAGCAGGGTTAGCCTCATTAGCGGAATCACGTAGCGGCCCGCCGCAAGTACGGTCCTATATTGGGCCAACGACAACGATACGGAGACATTCATGAAACTCACCAACACACGCCGCGGCGCATTGCAGTTCGGCCTCAAGGCCGGCGGCGCACTCGCCGCCGTCTCGGCCTTTCCGGGGCTGCTCCATGCGCAAGCCGGCTGGCCGAGCAAACCGATACGCCTGCTCGTGCCCTTCGCACCCGGCGGCAGCTCTGAAATCGTCGCTCGCTCGGCCGCCAACGAACTCAGCAAAAGCCTGGGCCAGAACGTCTTCGTCGAGAACAAGCCCGGCGCCAGCGGCAACATCGCGATGCAGGAATGCGCGGCCTCCACCGACGGCCACACCATCATCCTGGGCCACATCGGCACCATGGCGGTCAATCCCTTTATCTTCGACAAGCTGCCCTTCGACACCAACAAGGACTTCAAGCCCATCTCGCTGCTGGCCAAGGTGCCCAGCCTGTACGTGATCAATTCCAGCGTGCCCGCCAACAACCTCAAGGAATTCATCGCGCTGGCCAAGTCCAAGCCCGGCCAGCTCAATTACGGCTCGGCCGGCAACGGCAGCGCCGGCCACCTGGCCTTTGAATACCTGAAGATGGCCACCGGCATCTTCGTGCTGCACGTGCCCTACCGCGGCACCGGCCCGCAGCTCACCGATTTGCTGGCCGGCCGGCTCGAAGCCGCCAGCGTGGGCGCGCCCGCCATCCTGGCCCACATCAAGTCCGGCAAGCTGCGCTGCATCGCCACCGGCACCAAGGAGCGCCTGCCCCAGCTGCCCGACGTGCCCACGGTCGCCGAAAGCGGCTACCCGGGCTTTGAGATGACGCAGTGGTACGGCCTCAACGCGCCGTCCAACATGCCGCAGGCCAACATAGACCGCATCGCCGAAGCCTGCAACAAGGCCATGCGCAACCCGCAGGCCACCGAACGCCTGCGCGGCGACACAGCCCAGCCCGTGGGCGACACGCCGGCGCAGTACGGCGCCTTTATCAAGACCGAGCAGGCGCGCTGGAAACTGGTCGCCGACCGGGCGAAAATCAAGCCCGATTAAGCGGCCCGCCGCATTCCCATTCTTCCCAACCGCGAGCCATCCCCATGAACTGCCGCCCCGGCTGCGGCGCCTGCTGCATCGCGCCCTCCATCAGCTCCGCCATCCCCGGCATGCCGCAGGGCAAACCGGCCGGCGTGCGCTGCGTGCAGCTTGATGACAGCAATGCCTGCCGCATTTTTGGCCAGCCCGAGCGGCCGGCCGTGTGCGGGCAGCTGATGCCTTCGGCCGAGATGTGCGGCGCCAGCGCCGCGGCGGCGCTGGCCTGGCTGACGCGGCTGGAGCGGGCTACCGCGCCGCCCACCATCCGTTGAAGAGCGGGCCAATCAAAGTGTGCTGTTGTGGTGGGCGACCGTAAAACATCGCAAAGATGTGGCCTGCTAAACGCCCCACCATAAAATCCATTCACTCCGCCGACACCATGGTCAAAGCTCTGTTCACAAAAACCATTTTCTGTTTAGCAATCGTTGGCTTGGTGACTCTAGCCAGCTGCAACGAACCAGCAGAAATCCCGCATGCAACAACATTGGATCGGACAGCGCTCATGGCGATCGTATTTCCGAACTGGCAGGAATCCGACGGTCAAGCTGTTCAGCCGATTGAACTGCCCATGAACGGCGGCAGCAAAGAGGCCCCCGCCGAGACCAAAACCAATTCGGAAATTCTTCCGCTCTACGTGGTGAAATTGAGTGAGTCTCATGCTGTGATGCTCACACAAGCACTCCCGGTTGACAGCAGCGGAGAGGCGCTTGCCTGTCACGCGTGTCCGGGATATGTCGGCGCCTACTCCTTCACCCGTGACCCCAGCGGCTGGCGGCTCACCGCGCGGCAGGACGCCGTTGCGGAAATCGGGGTCAACGGCAGCTTGGGTAAAACCCAAATCGTTCGCGTTGGGGAAAACGGATTCTTGTTCACGGCAGACTGGGGCAGTTGCTGGCAGGGATACTGTGGTCACTGGTTAGCGCTAATGGGTTTGCAGCCTGATCGGGCGATACCGTATGCCCCTCACTTAATACTGTCAGCGGAGAATACGGGTGCTCATGAAGAGTGCGGGTCCAGCCCAGCTCCTGCCGTTACCAGCGACCCTGCCCACCAGTGTTTCGACGTAAAGGGCATTTGGAAAATCCAGGGCGACCGGCTTGTCGCGAACTTTCTGGGGCACCGCACTGACTTGGACTCTGAGGGTAAGCGCCTTCCAAAAAAGACCGTCAAACAGCAAGCGGTTTACCGCATTGAAAAAGAAAGACTTGTTCTTGAGAGCGGTGAAAACCCCGTACCCAGCGATTGGTAGCAGGGCTTGAATATTTGGAGAAAACCGCGCGGTTTTTGAACACGAACGCACTTCAGCCCGGCGCATCGCTGATCGACTTCAAGCGCGCTGCCGAGTTGATCTCGATGCGCCGGTAACGCAGATCCACCGCGCCCAGCGCCACCAGGGCCTTGAGCTCTTTGGACAAGGTCTGGCGCGAGATGCCCAGCATCATGGCCAGCGCCTCCTGCGACACCGGCACCACCGGCCGCGCCTTGGGCGCCAGGGTGGCATCACCGCGCGACAGCAGAAGCAGGCGGCGCGCCACGCGGGCGCGGGTTGAGCGCAGCGCCGCGTCTTCCACCATGCCGTAAAGCGAGCGCACGCGCGCAGCCAGCAGCGCCGCAATCGCCCGGGCAAACGGCGCGCCCTCCATCAGCGCGGCAAAAGCCGGCTGCGGCACCACCAGCACCTCCACCGCCGACTGCGCCGTGGCGTCATGTGTGCGCGGCTCGCCGTCCATCAGTGAAATTTCGCCTATCCAGTTGCCCGCCTCCAGCACCACCAGGATGGCCTCACGCCCGTCTTCGCGCAGCGAGGAAATTTTCAGCAGCCCGCCGAGCAGCCCATAAAAACCGCCCGGCGCATCGCCCTGGCGAAACAGCATTTCGCCAGGCCGCAGGCGCAACACCTCGCTGGAGACCAGCAGCGCCTGCCGGTCCGCCAGCGGTAGCGCGCCAAACCACGGGTTGGTCGACATGCGAGCCATCATGGAAGGCAGCGAAAGTGTCGCGGAAACGATAGGCATGTGACCAATTGTCAAATTTTTGACAGTTCCCCGTCAAGCACCCACGTATCGTGGGCGTATCGGGCCCCCGAGCCCGCCCTTTTCGTCAAACACCACGGAGACAAACCCCATGCATATCCCCTCCCTCAAGGAAGTCGTCAGCGCCGAAGAATGGCAATTACGCTGCGACCTCGCCGCCTGCTACCGCCTGGTCGCGCTCTACGGCTGGAGCGACCTGGTCTTCACCCACATCAGCGCCAAGCTGCCCGAGTCGGTCTCCGGCGCCGGCAACCATCACTTCCTGATCAACCCCTACGGCCTGATGTTCGACGAGATCACGGCCTCCAGCCTGGTCAAGGTCGACGGCCAGTGCAACAAGGTGATTGACTCGCCCTTTCCGGTGAACCCCGCCGGTTTTGTGATCCACAGCGCGGTGCATGAGGCGCGCGCCGATGCCGGCTGCGTGCTGCACACCCACACGCGCGCCGGCGTGGCCGTGAGCGCCCAGCAGTGCGGCGTGCTGCCCATCAGCCAGCAATCGACCTTTGTGCTGGCGTCGCTGGCCTATCACGAGTACGAAGGCGTGGCCTTTCGCGACGAAGAGAAGCCGCGCCTGCAGGTCGACCTGGGCAAGGCCAATTTCCTGATGCTGCGCAACCACGGCCTGCTGGTCGTGGGCAAGACGATTGCCGACGCCTTCCTCAGCATGTACACCTTTGAGAACACCTGCCGCATCCAGCTGGACGCCCAGGCCGGCGGCCCGCTGACCGAGGTCAACCCGCTGATCGTCAAGGGCGTGGCCGAAGCCATGCGCGTGCAGACCGGCGGCATGGGCGGGGCGTTTGTCTGGCCCTCGCTGATCCGCAAGCTCGACAAACTCGATGAAAGCTACAAGTCATGAGCGGCTCCCCCATCGTCGCGCAGCTGCTGGTGGCGGCCCTGGCCCTGGTCATGCTGGGCCTGGGCCTGACGCTCAAGGTCGAGGACTTCACCCGCCTGCTCAAATACCCCAAGGCCGTGCTGGTGGCGCTGGTGCTGCAGGTCATCGTGCTGCCCATCGCCTGCTACGCCATCATCGTGCTGCTCAATGTGCCGCCGCTGTTCGCCGTGGGCCTGATGCTGCTGGCGGCCTCGCCCGGCGGGATCTCGGCCAACCTGTTCAGCCACCTGTTCGGCGGCAACGTCGCGATGAACATCTCGCTGACCGCCATCAACACCCTGCTGTCCATCGTCACCATGCCGCTGATCGCGAACTGGGCCATCAACACCTTCGCCAAAACCGGCCAGGTCGTGCCGCTGCAGTTCGGCAAGGTGGTGGAGGTCATCCTCATCGTGCTGGTGCCGGTGGCCATTGGCATGTGGCTGCGCACCGTCAGGCCCGGCTGGGCCGCGCGCAGCGAGAACCCGACCAAGGTCTTCAGCATCATCGTGCTGGTCGTGGTGGCCGTGGGCGCGGTCGTCAAGGAATGGCAGGCGCTCAGCGGCGGCTTCGCGGCCATAGGCCCGGCCGTGCTGGCCTTCAACCTCGTGAGCCTGCTGGCGGGTTATTACGTGTCGCGGGCGACCGGCCTGGACAAGCCCATTTCCACCGCCATCAGCTACGAGATCGGCATCCACAACGCGACGCTGGCCATCTTCATCGCGCTGGCCGTGCTGAACAACTTCCAGCTGGCCCTGCCGGCGGCCATCTATTCCTTCAGCATGTACCTCACGGCCACGCTGTTCGGGCTGCTGGTGCTCAGGCGAAAGCGCGAGCCGGTGCCCGTGAAGGCGCCGGCCTAGGCGCTCACCACGGTCAGCTGGGGCGGCGCCTGCGAGGCGCCGGGCGGGCGCGGCGGCATGTCGCCCTCCTCCACCGTCAGCTCCTTGCGCGTCATGCGCACGTCGCCGAAGATGGTGGCGAAGGCCACGTCCTTGGCGTCGCGCCCCGTCCCCACGCGCACCAGCCGGTCTATGGGCGCCATGCGCGTCGGGTCGAAAATCACCCAGCGGCCCTCCAGCCAGGCTTCGAACACCGCGTGGAAATCCTCCGGCGGCTCTTCGAAGTGCACATAACCCACGACCAGCCGCGCCGGGATGTTGAGGGCGCGGCACATGGTGATGCCCAGGTGGGCGAAATCGCGGCACACGCCCGCGCGCTGCACAAACACCTCCTGCGCAGAGGTCGTGGAGTCGCTGAAGCCGGGCAGGTAGTTGATCGATTCGTGGATCCAGCTTTCGATGGCACGCACCCGGCCTATGCCGGGCGGCAGCTGGCCGAACAGCTGCTGCGCCGCGCGGCTCATCACGTCGGATTCGCAATAGCGGCTGGGCATCAGGTAGCGCAGCACATCGTCGGGCACGCCGGTCACCGGCGTTTCCTCCAGGTGCAGCGGGACGGGCGCGGGATGCAGTTCCACGCGTGTGCGGTAGTTGACCGAGAGCAGCCCCTTGGGCGCATCCAGGCGTATGAAACGGTTGCCGCTGCGCTCGTCGCAGAAGTTGCGTACCTTCATGCTGGGCGTGATGGTCAGGCGCTCCTCCACCACATGGTGGCCTTCATGGAAAGCCGTCTCGATATTGAACAGGAAGTGCGCGGGGCTGCCGACTTCGTATTCCAGCAGGGATTCGATCAGGGCGGTGTGCATGGCTCAGGCGCGGGCCGTCACAGGCGGGTCCGATGGTCCGGACTGCCGCGGCGCGGCTGGGCAAACCAGTTCTGGCAGGTCACAAACACAATGCGCGCGGCGCGCTCCAGCACGTCGGCCGAAGGCTGGGCGCGCCGGCGTGCACGCAGGCGATTGATCAGCAGGAACTCGGCAATGCTGGCCTGGAAAGTGATCTTGCGTTTTGCGACAGCCGGGGGCGCGCTCGCCGGCGCAAGCGGCCCAGACCAGGGATGGAACAGCCGCTGCCGAAAGCGCGACGCCAGCGATGCCGGCGGCGCGGCGGCGCTATCCATTTTTTGTGGCGCCATCTACTTGAGCACCTTGTTCACCGCGCCCACGCCCAGGGCGGCCAGCAGCAGGAAGATGACCGCCAGGATCAGGAACAGCCCGAACAGGATCTTGGCGATGCCGGCGGCGCCCGCCGCCACGCCGCCGAAGCCGAGGGCGCCGGCAATCAGTGAAATCAGCGCAAAAATAATCGCGTACTTGAGCATCTTGGCCTCCTGTGCAAGGTAGGTCGGCCCGGTTTATGCGCGAATCGGCATGCCAGCCGGGGCCGGGACGGCCGCGACAAGGTGCCGCAGCGAATCTTCATGCTAAAAGTGCGCCGGCCCCTGCCCCATCAGCAGCACCCGCCAGGCGCTGTAGGACAAGGGCGCGGCGGCGCCGGCTTGCTATGTTTTTAGCAGCGCAACAGCCCCAAGGCATCGGGGCTGCTGGGCTTACTTGCCAAACAGGCTGCGAAAGCCCTCACCCACGCGATCGCCCAGGTTGGCGCCCGCGCCGGTGCCCACGCCGGGCAGCAGCGCCGTGCCTATGGCCGCACCCAGCAGGGCCGAGCGCGACAACGTGACCTCGGGGTTGTCCAGGGTGCCGCCCACCGTCAAGGGCACACCCACCGCGCCGCCTATGGCGCTGCCCAGCTTGCTGTCGCCGGCCACGTTCACGCTCACGCGCCCGCTCAGTACCTTGGCCGGCGAGATGGCGACATTGCCGGTCGCGCTCAGCGCGCCCGAACTCGCCACCAGGTTGGTCAGCTGCGCCGACTTGCCCTGGGTGTTGACCTGCCCAGCCAAGGTGTCCAGCGGGGTCTGGCCGCCGCGGCTCAGGCCTATGGTCTTCACCGCCTTGGCCAGGTCCAGCCCGTTGAGCACCGCATTGCGCACGGTGAAAGTGGTCTGGGTCTGCAGCGCCTCCACCAGCGCGCCCGTGGTCGCGGCCCGCGCATGCAGCGTGGTCGAAGCCTCCAGCCGGCCCGTCAGCGATTTGCTGGGCGCGGTCAGTGCCGACACTTCCACATCCCTGGTCTGCAGCTTGCCCTGCAGCGCCAGCTCTTCCCGCGCGGCCGCCGTCGGCACTTTCTTCAGGCCCAGCTTGCCTTCGACCTTGCCGCCGCCCACGTCCACGCGCAAGGCCCATTCGTCGCCTGCGTCGCCGGCCTTGGGCTCCTCGCGCTTCAGGTGGGCTTCCAGGCCCTGCAGGTTGCCCTTGATGAGCTTGAGCGAGACCTTGTCGGGCAGGCCGTCGTCGCCCAGCGCGGCTTCGGCATTCACCGTGGTGCGCGCGCCCGCGGCGCTGATCCAGGTCACCTCGTCCAGCACGGTGCGGCGCGGCAGCCAGTCCATGGAGGCCTGCCCTGGCGGCGCGGAAGGCTCGGCGGCCGCCGCCTGCGCAGGGGTTTTCTTCTTTTGCAGCAGGAGCAGCACCGCGTCTATGCCCTGCTGCGGCAGCACCGCCTTGCGCACCAGCAGGGTCGCCACCGCCAGCTTTCCCGTCAGCAGCGGCTGCCAGCGCGGCCGCACTTCCAGGCGCTCCAGCGTGAGGGGCGGCTTGCTTTTGATGGAAATGCCGCTCAAGGCCACCGCCGGCAGCGGCCAGACGTCCACGGCGACCCGGTCCAGCGCCACCGGCACGCCCAGCGCGGCCGAGGCCTCGCGCTCCACGCGCTGGCGGAAATCATCCGTGCTGACCCAGCGGTGCAGCGTGAAAGCCACCACCGCCAGCAACACCATCAAACCCAAGGCCAGGAACACCAGCCATTTGAAAACTTTTGCCATGCGGCTATTGTGGCGCGCCCATGGCCCGCTCCCGCAGCAAAAATCCGCCGATGCGGCTAGCATCAGGGGCTCTGCAACATTCCCGCCACACCCCAAAGGACGAGACACCATGAAGCTTTATTACTCCCCCGGCGCCTGCTCCCTCTCCCCGCACATCACGCTGCATGAGTCCGGCCTGAAGTTCGAGCACGTGGCGGCGCCCACCAAGACCCACCAGCTCGAAGACGGCACCGACTACTACACCATCAATCCGCTGGGCTATGTACCCCTGCTCGAGCTCGACGACGGCACGCGCATCGCCGAAGGCCCGGCCATCGTGCAGTACATCGCCGACCAGGTGCCCGAGAAAAAACTCGCGCCGGCCAACGGCACGCTGGATCGCTACAAGATGCAGTCCTGGCTGACCTTCATCGGCACCGAACTGCACAAGGGCTTCAGCCCGCTGTTCAACGCCGCCACGCCGGCCGAGTACAAAACCATCGTCATCGACAAGCTGCTGTCGCGCCTGAAGTGGGTCGACGGCCAGCTCGCCGGCAAGCAGTACCTGATGGGCGACAGCTTCAGCGTGGCCGACCCCTATCTTTTCACCGTCACCAACTGGGCGCCGCGCGTGGGCGTGGACATCTCGGGTTTCGCCAACCTGGCGGCCTTCCGTGAGCGCATGGCGGCCCGGCCTGCGGTTCAAGCAGCCATGAAGCACGAAGGCTTGACCAAGTAACACCCCCGTCCAGGCTCACTTCGTGTAGCTTGTTCCCCCCTCAAGGGGGCGGCGCCTGCGGCCCGGCAAAGCCGGTTCCGCGGCCCCTGCTGGTTCTATAGGCGGGGCTCCAAATACCACGGATTTAGCAACCCGTGTTGGGCAAGCCAATCGAAACAGGGCCAAACTGGCCCTGTTTTTATTCAGCCCTTCAGGACCCAAGCCATGCCCACCTTATTCGACTCCAACAAAGCCGGTGACCTCGTCCTTGCCAACCGCATCGTCATGGCGCCGCTCACGCGCAACCGCTCACCCAATGCCGTGCCGCCGGCCATCGCCCGGACCTATTACGCCCAGCGCGCCAGCGCCGGCCTGCTGATCACCGAGGCCACGGCCATCAGCCACCAGGGCCAGGGCTATGCCGACGTGCCGGGCCTCTACGGCAGCGAGCAGCTCGACAGCTGGAAAAAAGTCACCCACGCGGTGCATGAAAAAGGTGGCAAGATCGTCGTGCAGCTGTGGCATGTGGGCCGCGTCTCACACAACAAGCTGCAACCCAATGGCGGCAAGCCGGTCGCGCCCTCGGCCATCACCGCCAAGACCAAGACCGTGCTGATCGAGGACGGCGTGCCGACTTTTGTCGAAACCTCGGAGCCGCGCGCGCTCGACCTCGGCGAAATCCCCGGCATCGTGCACACCTTCGCGGCGGCGGCGCGCAACGCGGTCGAGACCGCCGGTTTTGACGGCGTGGAAATCCACGGCGCCAACGGCTACCTGCTGGACCAGTTCCTCAAAGACGGCAGCAACCACCGCCGCGACGACTACGGCGGCAGCATCGAAAACCGCGCCCGCCTGCTGCTGGAAGTCACGCGCGCCGTGACCGACGCCGTCGGCGGTGGCCGCACCGGCATACGCCTGTCGCCCGTCACCCCCGCCAACGACGTGCACGACAGCAAGCCCCAGGCCTTGTTTGAATACGTGGTCAAGCAGCTCGCCAGCCTGAACCTGGCCTATGTCCACGTCATCGAAGGCGCCACCGGCGGGCCGCGTGAAATCGACGACCGGCCCTTTGACTACCCGGCGCTCAAGGCTGCCTACCGCAAGGCCGGCGGCAAGGGCGCCTGGATGGTCAACAACGGCTACGACCAGGACCTGGCTGAAAAAGCCGTGGCCGACGGCGCCGACCTCGTGGCTTTCGGCAAGCCCTATATCGCCAACCCCGACCTGGTGGAGCGCCTGCGCGCCAGGGCGCCGCTCAACACGCCCGACAAAAACACCTTTTACGGCGGCGGCGAAAAAGGCTACACCGACTACCCGGCGCTGTCGGCTTAAGTGCCGCGGGCCTGCGCCGCCAGGGCCAGGCCCTGGCGCGCGGCCTCCTGCGGGTCGGCCGCCAGCGTCACCGCGCTGACCACCGCCACGCCATCCACGCCGCAGGCCAGCACGCCCGGCATCAGCGCCAGCGAAATGCCGCCTATGGCCACCACCGGATAGGGCGCGGCATCCTGCGCCCATGACTTCAGGCGCTCCAGGCCCACAGGCTCATAAGGCATGACTTTGAGCGTGGTCGGGTAAATCGGACCTATCGCGAGGTAGGAAGGCTGCACCGCCTTGGCCCGTGCCAGTTCGGCCGGCGTGTGCGTGCTCAGGCCCAGGCGCAGGCCGGCCTTGCGCAGGGCCGCGATGTCGGCCGTGTCCAGGTCTTCCTGGCCCAGGTGCACGCCGTAAGCGCCGGCCTCCAGCGCCAGCGCCCAGTGGTCGTTGATAAAGACCTGTGCGCCCGGCACTTCGCGCCCGGCCGCCACCGCGGTACGCACCTCCCAGGCGATCTCGTCAACATCGTGGTCCGCCGCCTTGATGCGCAGCTGGATCGTGCGCACACCCCAGCCCAGCAGGCGCCGCACCCAGGCGGCGTCGGGAACGACGGGGTAAAAACCGATGGGGCCGGTGAGGGGCTTAAAGGAATTCATGAGGGCCTCAAGGGGAATGCCAGAAGGGAACACCGACCGTGGGCGTCGAAGCCTGCGCCGCCGCGCGTTCGGGCATGGGTGTGGATTCATATGCGGCGCGGCCTGCCGCCACACCATCGGCAAAAGCGCGCGCCATGCGCACCGGGTCGCCCGCCTGCGCCACCGCGGTGTTCAGCAGCACGGCGTCAAAGCCCAGCTCCATCACCTGCGCGGCATGCGAGGGCCGGCCCAGGCCGGCATCGACCACCAGCACCGCATCGGGCAAACGCCGGCGCATGGTCTCCAGCGCATACGGGTTGAGCGGCCCGCGGCCCGTGCCAATCGGCGCGGCCCAGGGCATCACCGCCGCGCAGCCGGCCGCATGCAGGCGCTGCGCCATCACCAGGTCGTCGGTGGTGTAGGCGAACACCGCAAAGCCTTCTTTCACCAGCGTGGTCGCGGCTTCGAGTGTGGCCACCGTGTCGGGCTGCAGTGTGTAGTCGTCGCCTATGACCTCCAGCTTGATCCAGGGCGTGCCGAAAATCTCGCGCGCCATCTGCGCCAGCGTGACGGCCTCCTCGGCGCTGTGGCAGCCCGCCGTGTTGGGCAGGATGCGGCAACCCATGGCCTGCACACGCTGCCAGAAACTGTTGCCGCCGCCACTCTCGGGCTGCAGCCGGCGCAGGCCCACCGTCAGCACCTCGGTGCCGCTGGCGCGCACCGCGTCGGCCAGCACCTGTGGCGAAGGGTAATGCGAAGTGCCCAGGAAAAAGCGGCTGGACAGCGTGATACCAGCCACGGTCCAGGAGCTGCCGTGGGCGATAGGGGATGACGTGATGGACGTGTCCATTTAACCTCCTGTGATGGGGGTGACGATGTCTATGCGGTCGCCGTTATTCAGGACGCGCTCCGGCCACTGGGGGCGCGGCACAAAACTGTTGTTGATCGCGCAGGCAAACGCGCCTTGCAGCTGGTAGCCACGCGCCAGCAGCAAAGCCTGCAAGGTGGCTGCGTCGGTTTGAATGGTTTCGCCGTTCAGCGAAATGTTCAGTCTTGTCATGCCATCCATTTTCACTGCCCCAACAGTTGATGAACCAGGTCCTCGACCAGCGCCGGCGCGCACAGGTAGCCGTGGCGATACAGGCCGTTGATGTGCCACACGCCATGCCGCTGCGCAATCGTTGGGCGGTGATCATCGAGCGCCGGGCGCAAAGCCGCTGCCAGGCGCAGCACCCGCGCCTCGCCAAAAGCCGGGTGCAGGCTGTGCAGTGCACTGCCCAGCTCCAGCGTGGAGCGCAAGGTCACCGGCCCGGTGTCTTCCGACTCCAGCTCGGTCGCGCCGACCACAAACTGGTGGTTGGGGCGCGGCGCCACATACAGCTGGTAGCGCGGGTGCATCAGGCGCACCGGGCGCTGCAGGCTCACACCATCACATTCGACGGTCAGCACTTCGCCGCGCACACCGCGCAGCTGCGGCCAGCTGCCCTTCGCGCCCACGCCGCGCGCATCGACCGCCACATCCACATCGTAGGTTTGCCCGCCGCATTCAATATGGCCGTCTTTGACCGCATCGACCGCCCGGCCTTCAAGCCAGCTGCCGCCCAGCCGGTCTATCTCGGTCGCCAATGCGGCCATCCACTGGTCGTTGGCCAGCTGGCCCTCGCCGTCCAGCATCAAGCCATGGCCGAAGCGCCCGGCCAGCGCCGGCTCGGCCTGGGCCAGTGCGGCCGCGTCCAGCGTATGCACCTGGGCGCGCGCGGCTTCGGGCAGCTTGTGCAGCAGCAGGCCGGTGAAATGCGCCAGCGAACTCTGGTCGGGCGCATGCGCGACGACCAGCGTGCCCTCGCGCCGGAAATACACCGGCAGGCCCCGATCGGCCAGCTCGCTGATCCACTGCGGCCACAGCTGCATGGAGCGCTGGCCCAGCGCAAACACGGCCTCATCGGACACCGCAAGCTCGGCCAGCGGCGAGAGCATGGCCGCCGCCGTCATGGACGCCGTGGCCAGGTCGCCGCGCGCCCGCGCATCGAACAGGCTCACGCGGCAGCCGGCGCGCAGCAGGCGCCAGGCCAGCGTGCGGCCCGCCAGGCCCGCGCCTGCAATGCCGATGTGCAAACTATTCATTTCAAGAATAAATCTCGCTGCCGCCTTCGCGGAACTCCTTGGCCTTTTCCTCAAAGCCCGTCGCGATCTGCTTGATGGGAATGGTACCGGCGGCTGGCGCCAGCGTCGTCGTGGCCGGATTCAGCCGCGCGAATTCACGCACTTCCTGCGAAATCTTCATCGAGCAGAACTTCGGCCCGCACATGGAGCAGAAATGCGCGACCTTGGCGTTCTCCTTGGGCAGGGTTTCGTCGTGGTAGGCCATGGCCGTGTCAGGGTCGATTGCCAGGCGGAACTGGTCTTCCCAGCGGAACTCGAAACGCGCCTTGGACACCGCGTTGTCCCACATCTGCGCGCCCGGGTAGCCCTTGGCCAGGTCGCCCGCATGCGCGGCGATCTTGTAGGCGATCAGGCCCTGCTTCACGTCGTCGCGGTTCGGCAGGCCCAGGTGCTCCTTGGGCGTCACGTAGCACAGCATGGCCGTGCCGTACCAGCCGATGTTGGCCGCGCCCATGGCCGAAGAGATATGGTCGTAACCGGGCGAGATGTCGGTGATCAGCGGGCCCAGCGTGTAGAACGGCGCCTCGAAGCAGGCTTCGAGCTGCTTGTCGACGTTTTCCTTCACCAGCTGCAGCGGCACATGGCCGGGGCCTTCGATCATCACCTGCACGTCGTGCTTCCAGGCCATCTGCGTGAGCTCGCCCAGGGTGTGCAGCTCGGCAAACTGCGCTTCGTCGTTGGCGTCGGCAATCGAGCCGGGCCGCAGGCCATCGCCCAGCGAGAAGCACACGTCGTAGGCCTTCATGATCTCGCAGATCTCGTCAAAGCGCTCGTACAAAAAGCTTTCCTTGTGGTGCGACAGGCACCACTTGGCCATGATGGAGCCGCCGCGCGAGACGATGCCCGTCAGGCGGTTGGCCGTGAGCGGCACATAGGCCAGGCGCACGCCGGCATGGATGGTGAAGTAGTCCACGCCCTGCTCGGCCTGCTCGATCAGCGTGTCGCGGAAGATTTCCCAGGTCAGGTCCTCGGCCTTGCCGTTGACTTTTTCGAGCGCCTGGTAAATCGGCACCGTGCCGATCGGCACCGGCGAGTTGCGCAAAATCCATTCCCGGGTTTCATGGATGTTCTCGCCGGTCGAGAGGTCCATCACCGTGTCGGCGCCCCAGCGAATCGACCAGACCAGCTTGTCGACTTCTTCCTCGATGCTCGAGGTGACCGCCGAGTTGCCGATGTTGGCGTTGACCTTGATCAGGAAGTTGCGGCCGATGATCATCGGCTCGCTCTCGGGGTGGTTGATGTTGTTGGGGATGACGGCGCGGCCGCGCGCCACTTCGTCACGCACAAATTCGGCGGTGATTTCTTTGGGTATCGAGGCGTTGAAGGAGTGGCCGGCCTTGGGCATGCGCTCGGTCTTCAGGCGCTCGGCCAGCTGCGCGCGCACCAGGTTTTCGCGCACCGCGATGTATTCCATCTCGGGGGTGATGATGCCTTTGCGGGCGTAATGCATTTGCGACACGTTGGCGCCCGCCTTGGCGCGGCGCGGCACGGGCGCATGCGCCATGCGCAGCGCGGCCAGGGCCGGGTCGTTCAGGCGCTGGCGGCCGTAGGCGCTGCTGATGCCGGCCAGGGCCTCGGTGTCTTGGCGCTCGTTGATCCAGGCGCCGCGCAGCGGCGGCAGGCCGCGCGTGATGTCTATGGGCGCAGCCGGGTCGGTGTAAATGCCCGAGGCGTCGTACAGGCGCAGCGGCGGGTTGGCTTCACGGCGCGGCTCGCCGGCGCCCTCGTGCACCAGGGTGTCGGTCAGCGTGACCTCGCGAAACGGCACGCGGATGTCGGGGCGCGAGCCCTCAAGGTAAATCTTCGCCGAGCCGGGAAAGGGCGCGCGCGTAATGCGCCCCGTGAGGTCTTGGGTGTCAACGGTGAGTCGGGTTTTGGCCATGTGGTTCTCCAGGAGGTGGGGTGCCTGCTGGGGAGCCGGAGGGTCCTTGCGCGGCCTCTGGGGGTGCCGCTACGGAATACCGGAGCCAATTGCGTTGTTCCCTACGCGGGGATGACCCCGATCAGGTTCAGCGGGTCTCGCATACTGCGATCTCAGCCTCGACATTCTTTTCAGAAAATCTTGGCACCCCGACAAGCTGTGGCCATTGTAGGCACCCCCAGGCCGCATGGCAAATAAACAAGGTCACAAGTCGTCCAAGCCCGTGGGGGCCGCGGAACTGGCTTTGCCAGGCCGCAGGCGCCGTCCCCTGCAAGGGGAAAAGGCATTACACGAAGTGAATGCCGATAGGGGTGTGCCAATCCACCAGTGGGGGCCGCGGTCCGGCTCCGCCGGCCGCAAGGCGCCCGTCCCCTGCAAGGGGAAAGGGCACTACACGAAGTGAGTGCCGATAGGGGTGTGCATTACGGGAGGTTTTCCCTGAATATCACCTGGCTACGCACCGCGTCTACCCCGCTCATCACATCCCGCCCATCGCGCAAATTGGTGAACATGCGCACGCAGCTCATCATGGCCGACTGCGGGCTTTGGGTGATCACCGCGTCCATGCTGCCATCTATCAGCATCGCGCGCGTGTCCGGCGTGAGGCCGTGGCCTATAAAAACCACCTTGTGCTCGCGGCCCGTTTCCTTGAGCGCGCGCGCCACGCCGTCGGACGCGCCGCCTATGTTGTAGATGCCGGCCAGGTCCGGGTATTGCTCCAGCAGCGTGCGCGTCTGTTCGTAATTTTTCTGCGCATCGTCGTGCCCCTCGCGCAGGCCCACCACCTGCAGTGTCGGAAACATCTCCTCGATCACATGCAGGAAGCCGGCCTCGCGCTCCTCATGCGCGCGGTAGCTCAGCGAACCGGCGATCAGCGCCACCTTGCCGCCGCGCGCGCCGGGCGCGATGAAGCGGCCCAGCAGGTAGCCCGCGGTGCGCCCGGCCGCCCGGTTGTCCAGGCCCACATAACCGGCGCGCTGCGAGCTCGAGAGGTCCGAGATCAGCGTGATGGTGGGCACGCCTTTTTCGGCCAGTTCACTGACGGCCTCGCGCACCGCCGGATGCTCCAGCGCCATGAAGGCAATGCCCTCGCTGCGCTTGCCCTGCTGCAAGAGGCTGGCGGCCAGCTGCTGCGGGTTAAAGCTTTCAAACAGCTCGGTGCGGCACTTCACGTTAAAGGGCGTCAGGTGCTCCTGCGAATAACCCACCGTGTCGCCCAGCATGCGGATAAAGCGGTTGCTGCCGTCGGGCAGCAAAAAGGTCAGGCGCATGGGCGGCGCCGCCAGCGCGGCATACAGCCCCGTCTCCGGCAGGTAGTCCATCTCGGCCGCGGCCTTGAGCACTTTTTGCGCGGTGGCCCCGCGCACGCCGGGGCGCTGGTTCAACACCCGGTCTACAGTGGCGGTGGAAACGCCGGCGGCCCGCGCAATGTCCACCACGCGTGCCCGCTGCTGCGGTACCTGCAACCCATCAGGGATAACCCTCATACATCAAATTCCATCATTTTTCTCGTTTGACGCTTCAACACCATGAACCTATCGTTGCGCTGCTTTCGCCCGATGATGCATCAAAACGCATCAAAACAAAACTGGAGACAAACCATGACCGAAGTCACCCGCCGCAGCGTGCTGCGTACCCTGTCCGCCGTTCCCGCCGCCGGCATCGCCGCCGCCCTGCCCTCCATGGCACGCGCCGCCGAGTTCTCCTACAAGTACGGCAACAACCTGCCCGTCACCCACCCGCTCAACATACGCGCCCAGCAGGCCGCCGACCGCATCCTCAAGGAAACCAACGGCCGCGTCGAGATCAAGATCTTCCCGAACAACCAGCTGGGCGGCGACACCGACATGCTGGCCCAGGTGCGCTCGGGCGGCATCGAGTTCTTCACGCCCTCGGCGCTGGTCATCGCCACGCTGGTCCCGGTGGCCGCCATCAATGCCGTGGGTTTTGCCTTCAGCGACTACAACCAGGTCTGGGGCGCCATGGATGGCAAGCTGGGCGCCCACGTGCGCGAAGCCATCAGCAAATCGCGCCTCTATGCCTTTGAAAAGATGTGGGACAACGGTTTCCGCCAGACCACCAGCAGCAAGGCGCCGGTCAACACGGCCAAAGACATGGACGGCCTGAAGATACGCGTGCCGGTCAGCCCGCTGTCCATCTCCATGTTCAAGGGCCTGGGCGCCGCGCCCGCCAGCCTGCAGTTCAGCGAGGTCTACTCTTCGCTGCAAACCAAGATCGTCGACGCGCAGGAAAACCCGCTGCCCATCATCCAGGTCGCCAAGCTGTACGAAGTGCAGAAGTTCTGCTCGCTGACCAACCACATCTGGGACGGCTACTGGTTCATCGCCAACGGCCGCGCCTGGGAGAAATTGCCCGCAGACCTCAAGACCATCGTGGCGCGCGCCATCAACGAGGCCGGCCTGCAGCAGCGCGAGGACATCAAAAAGCTCAACGAAACCGTGGTGGCCGATTTGCAATCGAAGGGCCTCACGATCAACCGCCCGCAAGCGGATACCTTCCGCGCCAAGCTGCGTGAAGCCGGTTTCTATGGCGAGTGGAAAGAGCGTTTTGGTGCCGAGGCCTGGGGCTTGCTGGAGCAGTCGGTAGGCAAGCTGGCTTAAGAATCTCTCCCCCTCTCTTACTCCCTCCCCCGCTGGGGGAGGGCAGGGGTGGGGGCCAGCGGCGCTGGAGCAAGCGCATTTGCCGAGGCCGCCGGCCCCCATCCCAACCTTCCCCCAGCGGGGGAAGGAGCTAGACCAGTAGCGTCCGTTCTCTCGCCTTCTTTCCGGAGATTCACCCCATGTCCCACGGCTCCCCACAACCCACTGCCGACGCCCCTCCCGCCAACGCGCTGAGCGGCCTCGCGCACAAGGCCGACCGCGGCCTGGGCTCTGTGGTGGAGTCCATCGCCGCCGCGCTGGTGCTGGCCGAAATCTTCGTGCTGTTTGCCGGTGTGGTCTCGCGCTACGTCTTCCATGCGCCGCTGGTCTGGTCGGACGAGCTCGCCTCCATCATGTTCCTTTGGCTGTCCATGCTGGGCGCAGTCGTCGCGCTGCGCCGCGGCGAGCACATGCGCATGACGGCACTCGTCAACAACGTCAGCCCGCACACCCGCGCGCTGCTCGACACGATTGCCATCACCGCCTCCATCGCCTTCCTGGTGCTGGTGATCTACCCGGCCGGTGAATACGCCTATGAAGAAAGCTTCATCGTCACCGCGGCGATGGAAGTCAACAACGCCTGGCGCGCCTCGGCCATTCCCGTGGGCATGGGGCTGATGGTCATCGTCGCCGTGCTGCGGCTGCTGCGCATCAGCACCTTCAAACAAACCGGCATCGCGCTGGCCGGCACGGCTGCCGTTGTTTTGCTCTTCTGGTTCGCGCAACCGCTGCTGCAGCCGCTGGGCAAGCTCAACCTGATCATCTTTTTTGTCGTCATCGTCGCCAGCACCGTGCTGTCGGGTGTGCCCATCGCGTTCTCGTTTGCGCTCGCTACCTTCGGCTACCTGGCACTCACCACGTCAACGCCGCTGCTCGTTATGGTCGGCCGCATGGACGAAGGCATGTCACACATGATTTTGCTGGCGGTGCCGCTCTTCATCTTCCTGGGCGCGCTGATCGAGATGACCGGCATGGCCAAGGCCATGATCCAGTTCCTGGCCAGCCTGCTGGGCCACGTGCGCGGCGGCCTCAGTTATGTGCTGATAGGCGCGATGTACCTGGTCTCGGGCATATCGGGCTCCAAGATCGCCGACATGGCGGCGATTGCGCCCGTGCTGTTTCCCGAAATGAAAAAGCGCGGCGCCAAGCCCGGCGACCTGGTGGCCCTGCTGTCGGCCACCGGCGCGCAGACCGAAACCATTCCGCCCTCCATCGTGCTCATCACCATAGGCTCGGTCACCGGTGTATCGATTGCCGCGCTGTTCACCGGCGGCCTGCTGCCGGCCGTGGTGCTGGGCGCGGCCCTGTGCGCCGTCGTGTGGTGGCGCTACCGCCATGAAGACCTGAGCGGCGTCGCGCGCCACAGCAAGCGTGAAATCGGCAAGCTGCTGCTGGTCGCCCTGCCCGCCATCATCCTGCCCTTTGTGATTCGCGCCGCGGTGGTCGAGGGCGTGGCCACGGCCACCGAAGTGTCGACCATAGGCATCGTCTACTCGGTGCTGGCCGGGCTCTTCCTGTACCGCCAGTTCCCGTGGCGGCGCCTCATGCCCATGCTGATCGAGACCGCCTCGCTGACCGGCGCCATCATGTTCATCATCGGCTGCGCCACCGCCATGGCCTGGGGCCTCACGCAGTCGGGCTTCTCGCAGGACCTGGCGCGCGTCATGGGCAGCCTGCCCGGCGGCGCCTACGGTTTCCTCGCGGTGTCCATCGTCGCCTTCGTCGTCCTGGGCAGCGTGCTCGAGGGCATTCCCGCCATCGTGCTGTTCGGCCCCCTGCTGTTTCCCATCGCCCGCATGGTCGGCGTGCACGACGTGCACTACGCCATGGTCGTGATCTTCGCCATGGGCATAGGCCTGTTCGCGCCGCCCTTCGGCGTCGGCTACTACGGTGCCTGCGCGGTCAGCAAAGTCGACCCCGACGAAGGCATTCCCTACATCTGGGCTTACATGGGCGCGCTGCTCATAGGCCTGGCCCTGGTGGCGGCCGTGCCCTGGTTCTCCACCGGTTTCCTCAAAACCTGAACCCCACTTCCTCCCCTTTCACTGGAGCAAAACAACATGAGCAAATTTTTTGGCGAGATCCGCCAGCTGGGCTACGTCGTGCCCGACATCGAGGCCGCGATGGACTACTGGAGCAAAACCCTGGGCGTGGGCCCCTGGTTTTACAACCCCAAGGTGCCCATCAAAAACTACCGCTACAACGGTGAATCGCACGAACCGCACAACTCGGTTGCGCTGGCCAACTCGGGCTTTGTGCAGGTCGAGCTGATCCAGACGCGCAACGACGTGCCTTCCATGTACCGCGACTTCCTGCGCGCCGGCCGCACCGGCCTGCAGCACGTCGCCTACTGGACCAGCGACTACGACGCCGACCTGGCGCGCCTGCTCAGGCAAGGCTTCAAACCCGTCATGAGCGGCGAGGTCGGCGAAAAGGGCCGCTTCATCTACTTCGACACCGAATACCACCCCGGCACCGTGATCGAGCTGTCCGAAGTCGCCGGCCCCAAGGGCAAGATGTTCGACCTGATACGCGCCTCGAGCGAAGGCTGGGACGGCAGCGAGCCGGTGCGGCCCTTTCCTGACCTGAGCAAACTCTGAGCCCCGCGATGCAAGCCGACCGCTTTGAGGCCACCTACCTGATCGAAACCCCGTTGGCGCCCGCGCAGGTCGCCGAAGTCATGGCGGGCGAACAGTCCTGCGGCACCTTCACGCGCGTCGAAGGCGAAACCGACGAGCTGCGCCGGCGCGCGCGCGCCACCGTCGAGCAGATCGATGAACTCGAGGCGGTCAACGCGCCCAGCCTGCCCAATGCCTTGCTGGAACGCAAGGGCCACACGGGCCCCTGGCGCCGCGCACGTGTGCGCATCTCCTTTCCGGTCGCCAATGTGGGCGCCAACCTGCCGACCCTGGCCGCCACCGTGTCGGGCAATCTCTACGACCTCGGCGAGGCCAGCGGCCTGCGCCTGGAAAGCCTCAAGCTGCCCGCCGGCTACCGCGCCTTCTTCGACATGCCGCGTGTCGGCATCGACGGCACGCGCAAGGCCACGGGCGTGGCCACGGGCGCGCTGGTCGGCACCATCATCAAGCCCAATGTCGGCTTCAGCGCGGCGCAGACCGCCGAGCTCGTGGCGCGCCTGTGCGCCGCCGGTGTGGACTTCATCAAGGACGACGAGGTCTGCGCCAACCCCACTCATGCGCCGCTGGGCGAACGCGTGCCGGCCGTGATGGCCGTGGTGCGCGAACACCAGCAGCGCACCGGCAAACACGTCATGGTGGCCTTCAACATCACCGACGAAACCGACGCGATGAAGCGCCACGCCGACCTGGTCGAGCGCGAAGGCGGCAGCTGCGTCATGGCCAGCCTCAACTGGTGCGGCCATTCGGGCATGCAGACCTTGCGCCGCCACACTGGCCTGGCCATCCACGGCCACCGCAACGGCTACGGCGCGCTGTCGCGGCACCCGCTGCTGGGCATGTCCTTCCAGGCCTACCAGACGCTGTGGCGCCTGGCCGGCGTCGACCACATGCATGTGCACGGCCTGCAAGGCAAGTTCTCGCAGGCCGATGAGGAAGTGATCGAGTCCGCGCAGGACTGCTACACGCCGCTGACCGAAGCCTTCGACGACCGCGTCATGCCGGCCTTCTCGTCGGGCCAATGGGCCGGCACCGTGCCCGCCACCTGGGCCGCCGTCAAAAGCGACGACCTGCTGTTCATGTCCGGCGGCGGCATACTCGCGCACCCGGGCGGCCCCGCGGCCGGCGTGGCCAGCATTCGCCAGGCCTGGGAAGCCGCGCGCGCCGGCGTGGCGCTGGCCGACCACGCGCGCGGCGCGCCGGAACTCGCGGCGGCGCTGGCTTTCTTCGGCAAATAAACGATGGCCGCTGACGAGGGCTCATTGAAGATCGCCTACTACGGCGACGACTTTACGGGCGCCACCGACACCCTGGCCACGGCCGCGCGCGCCGGCCTGCGCAGCCTGCTGTTCCTGGGCCTGCCCACGGACGCGCAACTCGAACGCGCCGGCCCGCTGGACTGCCTGGGCATTGCTGGCGCCGCACGCGCCATGAGCCCCGATGAAATGCGCACCGAGCTCGAACCCGTGGGCCGCCTGTTCGCGCGCCTGGGCGCGCCCGTCATGCACTACAAGACCTGCTCGACCTTTGACAGCGCCCCCGAAGTCGGCAGCATAGGCGCGGCCATCCGCATACTGCGGCCGCACGCCGGCAATCCCTTTGTGCCCATCGTCGGCGGCCAGCCCAACCTCAGGCGCTACTGCGTGTTCGGCAACCTGTTCGCCGGCGCCGGCGCGTCCATGCACCGGCTCGACCGCCACCCGACCATGAGCCGGCACCCCATCACACCCATGCACGAGGCCGACCTGCGGCGCCACCTGGCCGCGCAGGGCCTGGCGCAGGTCGCCGGCATGGACTATCCCGACTACGCGCAGGACGCCCAGGCGCTGGACCGCCAGCTGGCCGGCTTGCTGGCCCGCGAGCCCGACGCGGTGCTGCTGGACGTCGCCCATGAAGGCCACCTGGCCAGCGTGGGCCGGCTGATCTGGCAACGGGCGCAACAGCAGCGCCTGCTCGCCGCGGGGCCCAGCAGCGTGGTGCAGGCCCTGGCCGCGCACTGGCGGCAGGCAGGCACCGAAGCGGCGCCGCCCCGCATCGCCGCGGCGACAGGCCCGGTGCTGGTGCTGGCCGGGAGCCTGTCGCCCGTGACGGCGCGCCAGGTCCAGGGCGCAAGCTCCTACCGGCAGGTCGCGCTCGACGCCGCCCGCCTCGGCAGCGACACGGCCTACGCACAGCAGATGTCCGGGCAGGTCACGGCGCTGCTGGCCCAGGGCCGCCATGTGCTGGCCTGCACCTCGGCGCCGGGGCTTGCGCCCGTCGGCACCGTGGACGGCCGCGCGCTGGCCCAGGCCAGCGGCGCCCTGCTCGCGCGCGTGCTGCAGTCCGTGCCCCTGCGCCGCCTGGGCATTGCCGGCGGCGACACCTCCAGCCTGGCGGTGCAGGCGCTCAAGGCCTGGGGCCTGTCCTATGCCGCCCAGCTCGCGCCCGGCGTGGCCCTGTGCCGCCTGCACAGCGACGAGACCGCGCTTGACGGCCTGGAGATCATGCTCAAAGGCGGGCAAATGGGCGGCGACGATCTGTTTGAAACCCTGCTGCACGGCACGACCTGACGCCAGCAGGGAGGCGCAGCCCGGCTTGACCAAGCAGGGGCCGCGGAACTGGCTTTGCCAGGCCGCAGGCGCCGTCCCCCGCAAGGGGAAAAGGCATTACACGAAGTGAATGCCGATAGGGGTGTGCCAATCCACCAGCGGGGGCCGCGGTCCGGCTTTGCCGGCCGCAAGGCGCCGTCCCCTGCAAGGGGAAAAGGCACTACACAAAGTGAGTGCCGATAGGGGTGAGCTTTTTCCCAAAACTTTACAAACCCTCATCGCTCGGGCAACGGCGGGGATACAGACGGGCGCCACACTTGCCTTCAACCTGAAGCCGAGCCGCATGTCGCGGCCGCGGATTTCAGGCACCTTCTCTTCGAAAGGAAGTCCCCATGAAATTCGCATTCAAGCCCTCCGCTTCCCTCAACAGCCTCGTCCTGGCCGGCTTGCTGGCAACAGCGGGCGCCGGCGCCATGGCACAAACACCTCCCGCGCCGCCGGCCGGATCGCCGCCTCCCGCTGGCGCGCACGGCGAACGCATGGGCCGCCATGACCCCGCCAAGATGCAGGCCATGATCGCCAAGCACCAGGCCGAACTCAAGGCCAAGCTCAAGCTCACGCCGGCCCAGGAAGGCGCATGGACCAGCTACACGGCCGCCATGCAGCCGCCCGCACGCGGCCCCCGCCCCACGGCCGAGCAGCGCGCCGAGTTCGACAAGCTGACCACGCCCCAGCGTATCGACAAGATGAAAGAAATGCGCACCCAGCACATGGCCGAGATGAACGCCGCCATGGACAAGCGCGGCGAAGCCACCAAAGCCTTTTACGCCGTGCTGAGCCCCGAGCAGCAAAAAACCTTTGATGCCGAGCACAAAAAACACGGCCCGCGCGGCGGCCACCGCGAGCACGGCGGCCCCGCCCCGCAAAAAGGCTAAGCCAGCGCCTTCGCCAAGCCCGCACGGCAAACCGGTGCGGGCTTTTTTGTGCGCCTGGTCATGAACAGGCAGCAAAAAGCCGGGCCGCGGGACATGCCCGCGCCCGGCCTTGCAAGGTCAATGGCGCCGGCCGCGAACGGCCGGCCCAGGCTTCTGCTTTTAGTGGGCGCCGCCGCTGACGGCCGCGCCACCCTGGACACTGCCCTGCACGCCGCCCTGGAGGCTGCCCACGCCGCTGCTCACGCCGTTGTAGGTGCGCTTGGCGCCGCTCTTCACGGCGCTGCCCGTGCGGGCCACGGCCCGGCCGGTGGCGCGTGCGCTGTCGTCCACAGCGCCCGTGGCCCGGCTGCTCAGGTCGCCGGCACCCTGGGCGGCACCTGAAACATTGGCACCCAGCCCTGCGCCCACACGGCCGGCAGTTGCGCCGGAGCCGCTGTCGCCACCGCCGCCCGCATTCGCGCGGGTGGAAGCATCAATATTGGCGTTCTGGCCGGCATTGACACCCAGGTTCACGCCCAGGCCGGCATCGCCGCTGGTCCGGTTGCCACTCAGGCCCGCGCCAGCGCCCACACCCACGCCGACACCCAGGCTTTGCGCAAAAGCGCCGGGTGCGGCCAGCGCGGCCGCCAGGGTCAGCGCCACGGCGCCGGGAATCGAACGAATCAAGAACTTGGACATTTTTATCTCCTTCAAAAACGATGGGCTTGCTCAACATGGCAACCCACCCGGCAGGGCCGCCCGGGGCCGTGGATCAGCACGCCGCCCCGAAGCGGATCGGCGGTCTTAATGGTTGTCGCCCTTCGCAGGGCCTTGCGCGCCGCCGGTCGAGGTCGCGGCGGCATCACGCGCGGCGGAGTTCCGGGCACGTTTGGCCGCGCGTTTCTCGCGCTTTTCGGCCCTGGCGACCGCGCGGTCGGCCTTGGCGGCCGTGCGTGCTTCAGGCGTCGTGGCCGGACCGCCCGCAGGCGCCGCCGCAACCTGGTCCTGTACCTTGGTGCTTCCGGGCGGCGTCGTGGTGTCCGTCTGCGCATGGACTTGCGCGCCCAGCAACAAGGCGGAAACAATCGCGGCCGCTGCGGGAATGGACTTCATTGAAATTTTCGTCATGGTGATTTCCTCTTCGGTTGGCCCCATTGGATAAGGCGTGTTGGATAAACAGGCCCTGAAGTGATGGCGGGGCTGGTTTCAATTTAGGGGCCGGGCCGCGGCGGACTTGCCGGAGAGGCCCGCCGCGCCATGTAGGACACTGCGCCCGCGGCGTGTGGTTGCGCCCATTTCCGTGAAACTGTTCACACGAAAGGGTCAGCCAGGCTCGTGTACAAATAAGTTTCTGTCCTACACCTGGGAAAAGACGCGCGGGGCCACAATGGCTGTCCGGGTGACCGCCCTCCTGCCTGCCGCACTCCTGCGCGTTTCCCCGACTGCCTTATGCAAAATCTTCCGTCCGACTCATCCCGCCGCCGCGCGCCCGACGCGCTGTCCGTCGCCGTGCCCACCCGGCCGCCCAAAGCCGGCACACGCGTCGACATGGCCGCCGTCGAGGCCGACACCCAGACCGCGCTGGCGGCCGTGAGCCCCGAGTCCTCGTTTTCCTTCAAGGTGCTCACGGTCAACATCCACAAGGGCTTTACCTTCTTCAACCGCAAGTTCATCCTGCCCGAGCTGCGCGAGGCGGTGCGCAGCGTGGGCGCGGACGTGGTGTTCCTGCAGGAAGTGACGGGCAACCACGTCAAGCACGCCGACAAGTTCGACAACTACCCCGACACGCCGCACTACGAATTCCTGGCCGACACCATCTGGCCGCAGTTCGCCTACGGCCGCAACGCCGTCTACACCAACGGCCACCACGGCAACGCGGTGCTGTCGAAATTTCCCATCGTGCGTTTTGAAAACCGCGACGTCTCCATCAGCGGCCCCGAGCGCCGCGGCCTGCTGCATTGCGAGCTGCAGATCCCCGGCCGCAGCGTCAACGTGCACGCCATCTGCGTGCACCTGGGCCTCATGGAAACGCACCGCGAGCAGCAGATGGACATGCTGTGCGAGCTGGTGCGCAAGGACATCCCGCCGCACGCCCCCGTGGTGGTGGCCGGCGACTTCAACGACTGGCGCCACCGCGCCCATGCGCGGCTTGAAAAAGGCGCCGAGCTGCACGAGGTTTTTGTGCAGGCCAACGGCCACGCGGCGCGCACCTTCCCCGCGCGCCTGCCCCTGCTGCGCCTGGACCGCATCTATGTGCGCAACGCCATAGGCCATGCGCCCGTCGTGCTGCCGCTGCGGCCCTGGTCGCACCTCTCAGACCACGCGCCCTTGGCGGCAGAAATAGAGCTCTGAGCATGACCAGGTGGGTCAGCGGCAACCAGTTCCACCTGCTCGAGAACGGCGAGGAGTTTTTCCCGCGCGTGTTTGAGTGCATCGCCGCCGCCAAACGCGAAGTCGTGCTGGAAACCTTCATCCTGTTTGAAGACAAGGTCGGCGAAGAGCTGCACGCGGCCCTGCACCAGGCCGCGCGGCGCGGCGTGCAGGTCGACGTGACCATAGACGGCTACGGCTCCCCCGACCTGTCGCCCGAATTCATTTCCACCCTCACGCGCGCCGGCGTGCGCGTGCATGTGTTCGACCCGGGCCCCAGGCTCTGGGGCTGGCGCACCAACCTGTTTCGCCGCATGCACCGCAAGATCGTGGTGGTCGACGGCGAGCGCGCCTTCGTGGGCGGCATCAACTACTCGGCCGACCATCTGGCCGACTTCGGGCCCCAGGCCAAGCAGGACTACGCCGTTGAGATCGAAGGCCCGCTGGTGGCCGACATCCACGGCTTTGTGCTTCGCGCCCTGGCCGCCGGCCAGCGCAATGCCGGCGCCGAGCCGCTGCACGGCCTGCGCGAGCGCTTTTCCGACCGCGCGCGTTCGCTGGCCGGCGCCTGGCGCGGCGACAGCATTCCCGCGCCGGTGGGCGAGGCCTCCGCGCTTTTTGTCACGCGCGACAACCGCAAGCACACCAACGACATCGAGCGCCACTACCGCGCGGCCCTGCGCACGGCGCGCAAGCGCGTGGTCATCGCCAACGCCTACTTCTTCCCCGGCTACCGGCTGCTCAGGGAAATGCGCCACGCCGCGCGGCGCGGCGTGGACGTGCGCCTGATCCTGCAGGGCGAGCCCGACATGGCCATCGTCAAGACCGCCGCCAGCATGCTTTACCACCACCTGCTGGACGCCGGCGTGCGCATCTACGAATACTGCGAGCGGCCGCTGCACGGCAAGGTGGCCGTCATCGATGACGACTGGGCCACCGTGGGCTCCAGCAACCTGGACCCGCTCAGCCTCTCGCTGAACCTGGAGGCCAACGTCGTCATACGCGACCCGGGCTTCAACAGCGAGCTGGGCGCGCGGCTGGAGGCCCTGATCCGGCACAGCTGCAAACAGGTGACCCATGAAAGCCTGGTGGAACCCAGCTGGTGGCGCACCGTGCGCAGCTACTTTGTGTTCCACCTGCTGCGCCGCTACCCGGCCTGGGCCGGCTGGCTGCCCGCGCACACGCCGCGCATCACGCCCGCCGGCCAGGAGCTTCCCGCCAAGGCCGGCACCACCGGCCGCGACCCCAAGCCGGTGGGCCAGGCCAAACCCGTGTGAGCGCCTGATGGCTTCAAGCCGCAGCCCCCTGCGCGGCCGCCCCTGGTGGCCCTGGCTCAGGCGCGGCGCCACCGCCGTGTTTTTTGCGCTGGTGGCCGCCTTGCTGGCGTCGCAGGTGCGCAGCATTGAATGGGGCGAGGTGCTCAGCTCACTGGCGGACTACCCCCTCAGCGCCGCCTGGGGCGCCGTGGCCCTGGCCGCGGCCAGCTTCACGCTGTACAGCTGCTTTGACTTGCTGGGCCGGCACTACACGCACCACAAGCTCAGGGCCTCCACCGTGATGCTGGTGACCTTCACCAGCTACGCCTTCAACCTCAACCTCGGCTCGCTGGTGGGCGGCGTGGCCTTTCGCTTTCGCCTGTACTCGCGCCTGGGCCTCAAGCCCGGCGCCATCACCCGCGTCATGTCCATCAGCATGCTGGCCAACTGGATGGGTTATGTGCTGCTGGCCGGCCTGGTGTTCAGCCTGCACCCGCCCACCTTGCCGGCGGACTGGCCCGTCACCGCCAGCTACCTGCGCCTGGCCGGCCTGGCGCTGCTGGCGGCGGCCGCCGGCTACCTGGGCATTTGCGCCTTCACGCGCCGGCGCCACTACATAGTGCGCGGCCACACCCTGGAGCTGCCCTCGCCGCGGCTGGCCATCCTTCAGTTGCTGATGGGCGCCGGCAACTGGCTCATCATGTCGGGCATCCTGTACATCCTGCTGCAGCACCGCATCGAGTTCTCCGCCGTCGCCAGCGTGCTGCTGCTGGCGGCGGTGGCCGGCGTCATCACCCACATCCCCGCCGGCCTGGGCGTGCTGGAGGCGGTGTTTGTCGCCCTGCTCTCGCACCTGATGCCGCAGGCCGAGCTACTCGCCGCCCTGGTGGCCTACCGCCTCATCTATTACCTGGCGCCGCTGGGCATTGCCACGGCGGTCTATGCGGTGATGGAAGCCCATGCCAGAAAACTGGCCCGCGCGGCCAGGGCGGCCCAGCCCCCGCGAAACGCCCACCCCGCCACGCGCTGAGCCGCGCGGGCCCGCAGCCAGGCGGTTTCAAGCTGGTTTAGGCGCCAAAGCGACATGCCACCAGGGTTTTGGGCCCAGGCTCTGTGCTCATGAACCCAAACTACTGTATATTAATACAGTGCTTTTGGTTTTCTCTTTCCCGGCGATGCGCCGCCCGCACCCGGGAAGTCGGCTTCTTTGCCTACAGCCGCGCCTGAACCCGCGGCGGCACCATGAAGTCAGACCGTGAAGAAGAAAGGATGTATCGCATGGGCGTGATGAATGACCTGCTGACGACCGACCTCTTTCCCCAGGCCGCGCTGCCCGTCGCGTTGCGCGGCCAGACGGACTTCGAAGGTTTTCGCCGTGCCGCGCGCGGCCTGCTGGCGCAGAACATCCTGCCCGCGCAGGTCAGCTGGCAATGCGGCGATGCGCCAACACCCCAAGCCCCGCAGGCCGCCGGCAGCGCACACAGCCCGGCCTTCAGCGACGCGCCCGCCGTCAGCGTGCCGCCCGAATTCCTCGCGCTGTGCCAGGCCGCCGTGCTGCACCGCAACCCGCAGCGCTTTCAGCTGCTCTACCGCCTGCTGTGGCGCCTGGTGCATGAACCCGAACTGCGCCACACACCACAGGACGCCGACATGGACCAGGCCCGCCAGATGGCCGACGAGGTGCGCGAGGACATCCGCAAGATGAAAGCCCAGCTGCGCTTTCGCTCGGTGCAGGACGACAGCTTCAGGGCTCGCCCCCTTGCCGGGCCGCTGCACGTCGCCTGGTACGAGCCTGAACACCACATTGTCGAAGCCGTGGCGCCCACTTTCGCCAAGCGCTTTTCCCTGATGCGCTGGGCCATCCTCACCCCCGGGGGCAGCGTCGAGTCCGACTACCTGGGCCCGCAGGACTTTGCGGCGGACGCAAAACCACCCGGCGAGGGCCTGGCCGCACTGCGCTTCGGCCCGGCCGCCGACCCGCAGGATGCACCGGCCCTGGATGCCGGCGAACAGCAGTGGCTGGCGTACTACGAACAGGTCTTCCACCCCGCGCGCCTCGCACGGCGCCGCCTGCTGCAAAAACAGGCAGCGCCGCAGCGCTACCGCAAGGGCCGCAGCCTCATAGGCCACAAAGCCCATGCGCCCCGGGCACCAGGCCCCGGTCGCGCCGGCAGCCCATCGCTTTCGCTCTAAGCAGCAACCAAGAAACGCTAAGGCCTGCGCGCGTCCGATGCCGGCGCCTCGGGCGGCACCACCGTGTCACGCCCATCGCGGCTGACAGGCGGCAGTGTGGGCCGTGATGTCGAATCGCGCGGGTCCGGCGGTGGAATGGAGTTGTCCGGCGGCAGCGCGCGGCGCGCCGGGTTGCGGTTCAGCGGGTTCTTCAAAGGCACGGCGGGCTGTTGCACGGCGCCCGGCTCCGCCGCAGGTGTTGGCGCTGTGGTTTGCGCCTGCGCCATGGGCCCGGCCAGCAAGGCCAGCGCCGTGCCAAGCGCCAGGGGGATGGGGTGGATTTTTCGCATGGCCATGAATGACTCCTTCATCAAGCCGCATGGATGCCCTTGCAAGGCTTGTTGCCTTTCACTGTACGCCGATCAAAGCCCAAAACCATGGCCGGAACGCCGGCCGCGCCGTCAGGCCCGGCCTACAGGCTTTGCCACCAGCTCCTTGAAACCGGTTTGTGCATCACGCTCACGCGTGAACACCCAGCCCGGCAAAGGCGCCAGCACGATTTCCGCCGTGGTCCGCACCACACAGCCCGGCATCACATGGCCGCCGCGCATCTCGCCACGCGCCGTCGCCACGCTGGCATGCAGATGCACGCCGTCGGCGCTCAGCGTGCCTGACAAGGTGATCAGTTCCAGCGGCTCCACCAGCACCGTGCCCTCAGGTTCGGCTGCATAGCGCAAGACGGCTTGGGACAGGCTGCCCACGGCCGAGATGATGCAGGCCGCGGTGGTGTTCTGTTCCGCCTGCAGTTCGGCGAAGGTGGTGCTCAAGGCGGCACGGAGGTCCTGGCCCGGGCTCAGGCGGAGAACATAAGTTTGGAGCATGGCGGTGAGGGTAACGGGGTGGCTGGTGGAGTTCAAGAGGGGTGCTCTTCCGGGAAAGCGCGCGCGCCGGAGCAAGACCCGGTCAAGCCAGGCTACCCCGCCACCAGCCTCAAAGCCGTAATCTCGGACGGCGCCCCAAACCGTTTGGGCGGCCCCCAATATCCCGTCCCGCGACTCGTATAAACCCATAGGTTCTGCAGCTTGTGCAAACCCGCCGTGAACGGCTGCTGAAACCGCACAAACAGGTTCCACGGATAGAACTGCCCGCCATGCGTGTGGCCCGACAGCTGTAAATCAAAACCCGCTTTGGCGGCCGCAGCCGCGCTGCGCGGCTGGTGGGCCAGCAGCACGCGCACGGCGTCCAGCGGCGCGCCTGACAAGGCCGCTTCGGGGTCGCTGCGGTGGGCCGGGTCGAAGTGGCCGGCGCTGTAGTCCGTCACACCGGCCAGCACCAGCGGCTTGCCGTTCTGGCCCGGCCGGCGGATCACGACATGTTCGTTCATCAGCACCGTCAGGCCCAGGCGGCGCAGCTCGTCCACCCAGGCGTGGGCGCCCGAGTAGTACTCGTGGTTGCCGGTCACAAAAAAGGTGCCGTGGCGCGACTTCAAGTCCGCCAGCGGCGCGGTGTGGGCCGCGAGCTCGCCGACCTTGCCGTCCACCAGGTCGCCGGTGATGGCCACCACGTCGGCGTCCAGCGCGTTGACCTTGTCGACAATGCGGCGCAGGTATTGCTGCTTGATGGTCGGCCCCACATGGATGTCGCTGAGCTGCGCCAGGGTAAATCCCTGCAGCGCGGGCGGCAGGCCCTTGATGGGCACGTCGACTCTGACCACGGCCGCGGTGCGCCGCGCATTCAAAAAACCCAGCAGGGTGACCAGCAGGCCCAGCAGCGGCACGGCTTCGGCCGAGGCGATGCGCAGCCAGGCCAGTGGCAACTGGCCTGGCACCAGCAGGTCGGCCAACCACAGCAGCAGCAAGCCGGCGTCGCGCGCCAGCGTCAGCACAAACAGGGACGAGAACAGGCCCATGAACAGCAACCCCACCCAGGTCAGCACATCGGCAAGCGGCTGTTTGGCCACACGCCCGGCCATCAGGCCCAGCGGCATCAGCAGCGCCGACAGCGCCAGGCCGATGATGAGCAGCCACTGGACAAGGGGAAGGGCCTGGAGCCCGGGAACAAGGCGTGCGCCAATGTAAACATGGAGCAGCGCGGTTACAAGCGCCAGCGGCAGGAAGTTCATGAACAGGGTTCCGGTAATGAGCACTGCATATGGGTGCGGGCCGCATGCATTCAATGCCAAAACGCTTTCCGGTGATGGACGGCGATGGACGGCGCCAGCGCACCAAGGCCGTGCACGCGGCTTTTACGCGTTTCACCCGCTCACAACTGCGACAAAGCGTGCGGCTCAATCCCGCACTTCACGGGCTACCCTCGGCCATCTTTTCATTTGCCGCACACGCCGGCCTCTTCCGCCCATGCGCCTATGACCGTCGCCCTCCAGGCCACCACTCCCGCCACCTTTGAAATCAAAAGCGCCAACCTGCCCCTGGTGGCCTTGCTGCTCAAGTCCACCGACCTCGTCGCGCTGGCACGCGAACTGGAAGCGCGCTTTGGCGACATCCCCGACTTCTTCGACCAGGACGCGCTGATGGTCGACCTCTCGCCCTTGCCGCCGGCGGCCGGTGACATCGACTTTCCGGCCCTGATCAGCCTGCTGGGCAGCTACCAGCTGGTGCCCCTCACGGCCAAGGGCGGCAGCCCCGCGCAAATGGCGGCGGCCCTGCAGGCCGGCCTGCTGCCCGTGCCCGATGCGCACCTGGTGCCGCCGCGGCCCGCAGTGGCCGCGCCGGCGCCTGTTGTAACTGTTGCTCCTATCCCGGCCGCACCGCTGGGTGCCCTGGTCGTCGACAAGCCCTTGCGCTCCGGCCAGCAGGTTTATGCGCGCGGCCGCGACCTGGTGGTGCTGGCCATGGTCAATGCCGGCGCCGAAGTGATTGCCGACGGCCACATCCATGTCTATGCGCCACTGCGCGGCAAGGCCATGGCCGGCGCGCGCGGCAACACCGAGGCGCGCATCTTCTCGCTGGCGCTGGAGGCCGAGCTGCTGTCGATCGCCGGCGTCTACCGCACCAGCGAACACCCCCTGCCGCCCGGCATGGCCGGCAAGCCCACACAGGTGCGGCTCGTCCCGGGCGACGAGGGCGACAAACTCGTGATGAATGTGATGTCAGCATGAACACAGCCACTTTGCTTCCCCCTGCTCCCGCTGCACCCCCTGCCTCCACCCAAAACACCTCTCCCGTTCTCCAAGGAAATTCAAGCATGGCAAAAATCATTGTGGTCACCTCCGGCAAGGGCGGCGTGGGCAAAACCACCACCAGCGCCAGCTTTGCCACCGGCCTGGCGCTGCGCGGCCATAAAACCGCGGTCATCGACTTCGACGTGGGCCTGCGCAACCTGGACCTCATCATGGGCTGCGAACGCCGCGTGGTCTATGACCTTATCAACGTCATCCAGGGCGAGGCCACGCTGAACCAGGCCCTGATCAAAGACAAGCAGTGTCACAACCTGTTTGTGCTGGCCGCCTCGCAAACCCGCGACAAGGACGCGCTGACCAAAAGCGGCGTCGAGAAGGTGCTCAAGGATCTGGGCGAGATGGACTTTGAATACATCGTCTGCGACTCCCCCGCCGGCATAGAGACCGGCGCGCTGATGGCCATGCATTTTGCCGACGAGGCCCTGGTGGTGACGAATCCTGAGGTCTCATCGGTGCGCGACTCCGACCGCATTTTGGGCATGCTCTCCAGCAAGACCCAGCGCGCGATTGCCGGCGGCGACCCCATCAAGGAACACCTGCTGATCACCCGTTACAACCCCGGCCGCGTCGACCAGGGGCAGATGCTTTCACTCGAAGACATCCAGGATATTTTGCGTATCAAGCTCATAGGCGTGATCCCCGAATCCGAGTCCGTGCTGCAGGCCTCCAACCAGGGCGTGCCGGCGGTGCACATGAACGGCAGCGACGTCTCCGAAGCCTACAAGGACGTGGTCGACCGCTTCCTGGGCGACAAGGACAAGCCGATGCGGTTTATCGATGCGCAAAAGCCGGGGATCTTCAAGCGCTGGTTCGGAGGCAAATAAAGCATGGCGTCTTTTTTGTCCTTCCTGCTTGGCGAGAAGAAGAAAACCGCCAACGTCGCGAAAGAGCGGTTGCAGATCATCCTGGCGCACGAGCGCACCGACCGCAGCCCCAAGCCAGACTACCTGCCCGCGCTGCAACGCGACCTGATCGCGGTGATTGCCAAATACATTCCCATCAACCCTGAGCACATCAAGCTGCACCTGGAGCGGCAGGACAACCTCGATGTGCTGGAAGTGAAGATCGAGCTGCCCGACAAGAAGTAGCCGGCAGCCCTCTCCTGTGGGCATCCCGCTGGCGCCGTCAATGGCGCCACGGCCTCGCCAAAAAAAACGCCTGGACCGATTCGTTTGGCCCTTACCCAACGTCTATACAGGTACGAGCCCTCCTGTACGGGTTCGCGGAGCCTGTTCATGTCGATACCACACCCCCCCGGCCGGCCTGGCCGGCGCAAGCTGCTTGCCGGCGCGCTGGTGCTCGCGGCGAGCGCGCCCTTTGCCTCACCCTCCCAACCGAAACCCCACACCATGACACTCAACATCAACCTCGATGCCAAACTCACCACGCTGATCAACGTCTTCAGCGTCTCCCCTGAAAACCTCGACCGGCTTGTGGCGCTGCTCAAGGAAGGAACCGACGCCTGGATTTCCAAGGTCCCCGGCTTCGTCTCGTCCTCTTTGCATGTCTCGCGCGACGGCAAGCGCGTGATAATCTACGGCCAATGGCGCAGCGCCGACGCGATCGCGACGATGCGGCAGCGCCCCGAAATGCCGGAATACTTTGAACGCATCAAGGCGATCGCGCAGATGGAAGCGACGATTTGTGATGTCATCTCCACCATTGCCGCCTGATTCGCATCCCCTGTCGTCGGTGGACCTCGAGCGGCTGCGGCCCACCTTGCACCGCTACTGCGCCAGGATGGTGGGCTCAGCCCTCGACGGCGAGGACATTGTCCAGGACGCCCTGGTGCGCGCGCTGGAGTCGGCCCCGCCAGACCACCCGATAGCGAACCCCGAAGGCTGGCTGTTCCGCATCGCCCACAACCTGGCGCTCGACTTGCTGCGCCGCAGGGCGCGCGCGAACGGCACGCAGGAAGAAGACGACATGGACCTGATCGTCCATCCCGTCGACGAACTGGCGCGGCGCGAGGCCGCCGCAGCGGCTTTGCCGACCTTTATGCACATGCCCGCGTCGCAGCGCAGCGTGGTCATCCTGTTCGATGTGCTGGACTATTCCGCCGAAGAGGTCGGCGAGATCCTCGGCACCACGGTGCCCGCGGTCAAGTCCCTGCTGCAGCGCGGGCGCGGCCGCCTGCGCGAGCTGGTGGGGCAAACGGCGGCGGCGGGCAAGCGCGCAGCCTTGTCCGCCGCTGAAGAAGGGCTGCTGCGAAGGTATGTAGAGCTGTTCAATGCCCACGACTTCGACACGCTTCGCACCATGCTGGCCGCCGACGTGCAGCTCGACCTGGTGAACCGGGTGCGCCTGCAGGGGCCTGCCGTCGGCGAGTACTTCACGCGCTACAAACAGGCGCCGGGCTGGAGAGCCTGGCCGGGCCTGGTCGAAGGCCGGCCGGCCGTGCTGATTCAGCAACAAGCGCTTGCCGAGCCGCGGCGGCCGGACTACTTTGTCGTGCTGGATTGGTCCGGCGAACGCGTCTCGGCGATTCGCGATTTTCTTTTTGCCCGCTATGTGATGGCGGACGTTGAACACGCGTCGCTGTAGCCGTGCCGCCCTCGGCGATCGCTACAGCTTGAGGCTGGCCGGCAAATACTTGGCCATCAGCTCGTCGTAATAAGGCTTGAGTTCAGCCAGCACCGGCGGCTTGTCATTCTTGGAATAGAGGTCGTAGGGGTTAAACCTCTGCACCCATGAGAGGTGCGCCTTATCCTGGGCATCGGTCAAATGCCCATACTCCCCTTCCCGGTGCCAGGCATAAAACGAGTGGTAGCGGATCATGTACAGCGCCGGCAGCGGCAGGTAGGGCCTCATGAGCTGGTACAAATATTCGTCGTGACCCCATGACATGTGCACCGCATCCAGCCCGCAGCCGGGCGTGTAGATGCCGTTCTCGCTGTTGTAGCGGGCATCGCTGCTGTCAGGGTTCAGCGCGAAGTACTCGGGGTACACAATGCGCTCCGAGAAACGGCAACCCACCGGAAAGGTGTCGCCCACCACCGCCCATTGCGGCTCGCCGAACAGGCACAGCACCTTGCCCAGGTCGTGGATAAAACCCGTGAGCACAAACCAGTCGGGGTGGCCGTCGGCGCGAATCGCTTCGGCGGTCTGCAGCAGGTGGCTGATCTGCGGCAGCTCGATGTCGGGGTCGGACTCATCGACCAGGGTGTTCAGGAACTCCAGCGCCGCCCAGGGCGTCATCTCGCGCTGCCCAAAACCCAGCCACTGGGCCTTCTTGGCCCGCACAAAGTCCAGCGTCTGGTGCTGGTGGTTGTTGCGGTAAAAGTTGCGCACCCTGTCTATGCCGGGCTGGTCGTAATCGCGGTAGGCGGCGCGCTCGGGCTCGCTGGCCAGCAAGGCGGTGGTTTGTAAAGCGGGGCTGGCGGCGTGGGGCGTGGCGGCGTTCATCATCAGCCGATTGTAGAAAGCGCCGCCACTGCGTGCAAACCCGCTGGCGCGCCGGGCCGCAGCGGCTATATTGGGCCGCACCCCGTGCACCGAAAGCGCTTATGCCACGCACAACCCCCTTACGTGCCCTCTTCTGCACCCTCGCTGCCGGCCTGTTGCTGGGCCTGTGTACCCTCCTGGTCGGCCGCCCGGCTTTTGCGCAAAGCACTGCGCCGCGTGTGATCGACATCCCCACCCGCCCCGGCGTCACCCAGCGCTTTGTCTACATCGCCCCTTCGGGCGCGCCCAAGGCCTCGGTCATCCTGCTGGCTGGCGGCCATGGCGGCTTGCAGATCAACGAGGCCGGCAACTTTGGCTGGGGCGGCGGCAACTTCCTGGTGCGCACGCGCCAGCTGTTCGCCGACGCCGGCCTGGCCGTCGCCGTCATCGACGCGCCTTCCGACAAACAGTCGCCGCCCTACCTCTCAGGCAACCGGCAAAGGCCTGAGCACAGCGCCGATGTACTGGCCGCCATTGCCTGGCTCAAACAGCAATCACCGGCCCCCGTGTGGCTGGTCGGCACCAGCCGCGGCACCCAATCGGCCGCCTACATCGCCACCGAGGCCTCGCCGGCCCAGGGCGGCCCCGACGGCCTGGTGCTGACATCCAGCATCCTGCTGGACCCCAACGGCCGCGCCGTGCCCCGAATGCCGCTGGAAAAACTCGCCATCCCCGTGCTCGTGGTCCACCACGAAAGCGACGGCTGCAAGGTCTGCCCCTTCAGCGAGATACCGGCCATGATGGACAAGCTCAGCAAAACACCCAAAGCCGAACTCATCAGCATCAGCGGCGGCCAAAGCCGCGGCGACCCCTGCGAGGCCATGGCCTACCACGGCTTTAACGGGCTGGAGGCCGACGTCGTCGGCAAGATCAGCCGCTGGGTGATTGCGGCCAAGCCTTAAGAGAGAGAAGGCAGGCCGCTCAAGCCTGCTCAGGCTTGTCCTGCGGCAGGTCGCTGGGGCTGCTGCCCACGGCCGCATGGTTGAGCGCCAGGCTCACACCCGCGCGCTTTTCCGCCTTCTGCATGGTGTCCATCACATCCGGGTCCGGCGCCACACCCCAGGCCATGGCGGTGGTCAGCACCACCAGCGAGGGAATCGCGCGCAAATAACGCGGGCGGAACAAAAAGTCGGCAAGCTTCTTCATGGCAGGCACTCCGGTCACAACATCAGAAAAACAACAAGCCTCGATGCTGCGCCGCCCGGCTTAGGGCCGTGCGTCTGCCATGTTGCGCTATGTATCAATTTGCGCCAAGGCCCAGCCGGCGCGGCCCAGCGGCCGGCAGCTTTACGTAAATGCCTGCCCGGCAGGGCCGGCTAGGCCCTGCCGCGGCGCGACTGCAGCTGGTTGCTGCCGCCCACATGCGACTCGCGGTCGCTGCGGCTGTTGGCCGTGCGCTGGCCCTCGTTGCGCTGGGTGGGCTTTTGCTCGCCCACCTGGTTGAAGTCGTTCTCCACCTTGCCGCCATGGCCCGAGGCTTTGGGTGCGGTGCTGTTGTCGTCCTGCACGCTGGGGTCATTCGCCGCGGCAGGCTGCTTGCCCGTTCGTTTGTTGCCGTTGGATTTGTTGGGCATGGGTGTCTCCTGGTGAGGGGGTTGAACATGGGTGAAGGCCTTGGCAGGCCGGCCGCTTGCGCAAACCATCCAGCCGCATCACCCGCGTATTCACCATTCTGGAAACCCCAAAACACCACCCGTGTCAGACAGCGCCCTGTACCCCCGCACGACAAGGCGAACTCGGGTCAGCTCCCATCGCTTGTTCCTTGTTGATCGAGAAGGAAAAAGCTTAACTCCGCGACAAGGGCATGGCAGTCCACAAGCCTCAAAGCTCGCGGGATATCGATCCACGGACGCCTTCCTCACACGCCAGCGTATCTCGACATCAGCGCCGGCACAGCCGGCCTCGCACAACGCTGCAACGCAAGCAGCAAACCATGGTCAGGCCGCGCCACCCGGTGCCGGCTGCGCAAATCATCCTGGATCTGCCCCAACAAGGAGGCCGCCATCTCGGCATCGGCCATGGCCCTGTGGGCGCGGCCGGCTTTGGGCAGGTGGTGGTAGTCGATCAGCACGCCTAACTTGTGGCTGGGCGCCTGCTGGTACAGCCTTCTGGCGACCAGCATGGTGCAGGCAAAGGGCTGGCTTGTCGCTGTTGTGTTCTCCCCTGCCAGGCTGAGTTCGGCTTCCCAGAAGCGGCGGTCAAAGGAGGCGTTGTGGGCCACCATGGGGGCGCTGCCGACAAAGCGGCTGGCTTCCCTCATCACGGTATCGGCCGCGGGTGCGGCGGCGACCATGGCGTTGCTGATGCCTGTCAGGCTTTCGATAAAGGACGGGATATAGCGCCCCGCGTTCATCAGGCTCTGGAAACGGTCCACCACTTTGCCGCTGGCTTCTTCGACGAGCACGATGGCGATTTCGGTGGCGCGATCGCCCATGGCCGGTGACAGGCCTGTGGTCTCGAAGTCGATGACGGCGATGCAGCTCATGGCTTTTTGCTGTTGTTGTTCACGCAAAGAAAAACACCATGAAGATCACCTGCGGGAGGTAAACACTTCATGGTGTTGATCGTGGCCGGGTTTGTCATGCTTGCACCGGCCCGGGCCAAGCAGTGGCTTATTTGTAAAACGACTCAACCTTGCCCTTGAGTTTGATCATCAACGGGTTGCCCTTGCGGTCCACCTTGTTGCCGACGGGGACCTTGATCCAGCCTTCGCTGATGCAGTATTCGGCAACGTCAAAACGTTCCTTGTCGTTAAAGCGTATGCCTACGTCATGCTCAAAGATGGCCCTGACGAAATGCGGGCTGCGCTCGTCGGTGGAGAGGTGGTCGGGCAGCGCCGGGCGTTCAGTTGTCGCCGCTGCTGCTGCCGTGGTGGTTGTCGTGGTTTCTTCGGTCATGGAATCAGAAAAAGCTGGTTGGTCGTGTATCAAACGTCGATATTGGCGGCACGCAAGGCGTTCTGCTCAATAAACTCGCGGCGCGGCTCGACCTCGTCGCCCATCAGCATGGTGAAGACGCGGTCGGCCTCGATGGCGTCGTCGATCTGCACGCGCAGCAGGCGGCGCACGGTGGGGTCCATGGTGGTTTCCCACAGCTGGGCGGGGTTCATCTCGCCCAGGCCTTTGTAGCGCTGGCGGGCGGTGGCATTCTCGGCCTGGCCGATCAACCAGGCCATGGCCTGGCGGAAGTCGCTGATTTTTTCTTCTTTCTGGCGCTCGCCTTCGCCGCGCATGACTTTGGCGCCTTCGCTGCTGATCAGGCCCCGGAAGGTGGCGGCCGCTTCGGCCAGGGTGGCGTAGTCGGCGCCGTGCACAAAGTCCTGGGTCAGCACGCTGCTCTTGACATTGCCGTGGTGGCGGCGGCTGATGCGCAGAATCGGTTTGTCGTTGCGGGTGTCGAATTCGCCGGCCACTTCGGCGGGGGTGCCGGTGGTGTTGAGTTCACGCAGCTTGGCCTGCAGGGCCACGGCTGAGACTTCCGCATCGGCCACGGTGTCGAGGTTCAGGCTCACGCCGTCGGCAATCGCGCGCAGGGCCTCGGCATCCATAAAGCCGCGCAGGCGGGCAATGACGGACTCGGCCAGCTGGTGCTTGCGGGCGAGCTCGGCCAGGGTGTCGCCGGTGAGGACGGATTTTTCGTCGGGACCGACCTGCACGCTGGCATCCTTGAGCGCAATGCGCAGCAAAAAGCCGTCCAGGGCCGCGGTGTCCTTGAGGTATTGCTCTTCCTTGCCGGCCTTGACTTTGTAGAGCGGCGGCTGGGCGATGTAGATGTGGCCGCGCTCGACGAGCTCGGGCATCTGGCGGTAGAAGAAGGTCAGCAGCAGGGTGCGGATGTGGGCGCCGTCAACGTCGGCGTCGGTCATGATGATGATGCGGTGGTAACGCAGCTTGGCGACGTTGAAGTCGTCGGTACCGGCCGTGCCGCCCACGCCGCCGGCCTTGCCTATGCCGGTGCCCAGGGCGGTGATCAGCGTCAGGATTTCATTGCTGGTCAGCAGCTTTTCGTAGCGGGCTTTTTCGACGTTGAGGATCTTGCCGCGCAGCGGCAGGATGGCCTGGAATTTACGGTCGCGGCCTTGCTTGGCGGAGCCGCCGGCGGAGTCACCCTCGACCAGGTAGATCTCGCACATGGCGGGGTCTTTTTCCTGGCAGTCGGCCAGCTTGCCGGGCAGGCCCATGCCGTCGAGCACACCTTTGCGGCGCGTCATGTCGCGGGCCTTGCGCGCGGCTTCACGGGCGCGGGCGGCTTCGATGATCTTGCCGACGATGATCTTCGCGTCGTTGGGGCGTTCCTGCAGGTAGTCGTGCAGCAAACGGCTCACGATGTCTTCGACCGGGCCGCGCACTTCGCTGGAAACCAGCTTGTCCTTGGTCTGGCTGCTGAACTTGGGCTCGGGCACCTTGACGCTGAGCACGCAGCACAGGCCTTCGCGCATGTCGTCGCCGGTGACTTCGACCTTGGCTTTTTTGGCCAGCTCGCTGTCGTCGATGTATTTGTTGATGACGCGGGTCATGGCGGCGCGCAGGCCTGTCAGGTGGGTGCCGCCGTCACGCTGGGGAATGTTGTTGGTGAAACAGAGGACCTGTTCGCTGTAACCGCTGTTCCACTGCATGGCGACTTCGACGCCGATGTTGGTGCCCTGGTCGCTCTGGCGGTCGCCCATGGCGGCAAACACATTGGGGTGCAGGACGGTCTTGCCCTTGTTGATGAACTCGACAAAACCCTTGACGCCGCCGGCGCCGGCGAAGTCGTCTTCCTTGCCGGTGCGCTCGTCTTTCAGGCGAATGCGCACGCCGTTGTTGAGGAAGCTCAGTTCGCGCAGGCGCTTGCTGAGGATCTCGTAGTGGAAATCGTTGTTCTCTTTGAAGATCTCGGTGTCGGGCAGGAAGTGGACTTCGGTGCCGCGCTTGTCGGTATCGTCCATCACCTTCATGGGCGAGACTTCGACGCCGTCGACGGTCTCGACAATGCGGTTCTGCACAAAGCCGCGCGAGAACTCCATGACGTGGACCTTGCCGTCGCGGCGGATGGTCAGGCGCAACATCTTGCTGAGCGCGTTGACGCAGCTCACGCCCACACCGTGCAGGCCGCCTGAGACCTTGTAGCTGTTCTGGTTGAACTTGCCGCCGGCGTGCAGCTCGGTCAGGGCGATTTCGGCGGCCGAGCGTTTGGGCTCGTGCTTGTCGTCCATCTTGATGCCGGTGGGGATGCCGCGGCCGTTGTCGGTGACGCTGACGGAGTTGTCGGTGTGGATGGTGACGACGATGTCGTCACAGTGGCCGGCCAGGGCTTCGTCGATGGAGTTGTCGACCACCTCGAAGACCAGGTGGTGCAGGCCCGTGCCGTCGGAGGTATCGCCGATGTACATGCCGGGGCGCTTGCGCACGGCTTCCAGGCCTTCCAGGATCTGGATGGAGCCTTCACCATAGGCTTCGGACGCGCCGGCCTGGTTGGTGTCTATCTTGGGCTGGAAATTGGAGCTTTCCTCGGTGGCCGCGCCTTCGGACACATGCACCTGTTCGGCTTCGTTCACTTTGTTTTCTTCAGTCATATCCGGCTTCTTTTCCGATCTTTTCACGAGCTATTTCGTGAGCTGTTTCGCGATCTCTTTTCGAATTGCTTCGATTTCTTCAATCTCTTGAATGACCAAACCCGCGTAGGGTCGCGGGTCTGATGGTTGTTGGCGTGTGTTCAGCGCGCTAGATGCGCATGGGCATCACCACGTATTTGAAGGCCGAATCGTCGGGGATGGTCAGCAGCGCGGAGCTGTTGGAATCGGCCAGTTCGATCTTGACCATGTCCTGGTCCATATTGGCCAGCGCGTCTATCAGGTAGGTCACGTTGAAGCCGATTTCGATGGCGTCGCCGCCGTAGTCGATGTCGAGCTCGTCGACGGCTTCTTCCTGCTCGGCATTGTTGGAGGCCACGCGCAGGGTGCCGGGCTCGATGTTCAGGCGCACGCCCTTGAACTTCTCGCTGGTCAGGATGGCGGTGCGCTGCAGGCTGGCCAGCAGGGGCACGCGGCCCAGGGTGATGATGTTTTTGTGGTTCTTGGGGATCACGCGGTTGTAGTCGGGGAACTTGCCTTCGACCAGCTTGGTGACGAATTCCATGCCTTCAAAGCTGAATTTGGCCTGGTTGCCGGCGAACTGCATCTCGATGGCGCCTTCCTTGTCGCTGAGCAGGCGCTGCATTTCGAGCACGGTCTTGCGCGGCAGGATCACTTCCTGCTTGGGCACTTCGACGTCCAGCATGGCCGAGGAAAACGCCAGGCGGTGGCCGTCGGTGGCGACCAGGCTCAGCTGCTTGCCTTCGGCGACAAACAGGATGCCGTTGAGGTAGTAGCGGATGTCGTGCACGGCCATGGCGAAGGAGACCTGGTTGAGCAGCTCCTTGAGGACTTTTTGCGGCACCGAGAAGCCGGGGCCGAAGTTGGCGGCTTCCTGGACCAGGGGGAAGTCTTCGGCGGGCAGGGTTTGCAGCGTGAAGCGGCTTTTGCCGCCCTTGAGGATCAATTTGTTCTGCGAGGACTCGAGCGAGACGGTCTGGTCGCTGGGCATGGAACGCAGGATGTCGATGAGCTTGCGGGCACCCACGGTGGTGGTGAAGTTGCCGCTGTCGCCGTCGAGCTCGGCGGTGGTGCGGATCTGGATTTCAAGATCGCTGGTGGTCAGCTGCACCTGTGCGCCGGTTTTGCGGATCAGCACGTTGGCCAGAATCGGCAAGGTGTGCCTGCGCTCCACGATGCCGGCGACCGATTGCAGTACCGACAAAACTTTATCCTGGGTTGCTTTCAGAACGATCATGACTTCCTCTGTATATATCTTTAATTCTTTAATTCAAATTAGTAGTAGTAGATAAGGGGGGAGCCCATCTGTGGATAGTGCCATTTTCCCCTTTTTGATCAACCACTTGGCGTTTGTTTAACCATGTGCCCAGATGCCTTGGAAGTTCACTGCCGGATATGAACAACTTTCGATTGTCATCTGCTTCTGTGGATAAACCATGGGTTGTTCAAAAGTTGTCCCCAAACTTGTTGTGAAGGCCTTTGAGCCCGGGATTGGGGCCTGAAAACTGAGCGCTAAAGGATTCATTTGCCATATATGAAGTGCTTTCAGCCTTTCAGGGTCTGTTCCAGCACATGCAACTGCTGGTTGAGCTCGGTCATCTGCTGGCGCTCCGCAGACATCTTGCGCACGGCGTGCAGCACCGTAGTGTGGTCGCGCCCGCCGAAGAGCTCGCCGATCTCGGGCAGGCTCTTCTGGGTCAGTTCCTTGGCCAGGTACATGGCGATCTGGCGCGGCCGGGCGATGCTGGCGGGCCGTTTCTTGGAATACATGTCGGCGACCTTGATCTTGTAATAGTCGGCGACGGTCTTCTGGATGTTCTCCACGCTGATCTGCCGGTTCTGGATGGACAGCAGGTCGCGCAATGCCTCCCGGGCCAGCTGGATGGAGATTTCCTTCAGGTTGAAGCGCGAATAGGCCAGGATCTTGCGCAGCGCGCCTTCGAGCTCGCGCACATTGGAGCGCACGTTCTTGGCAACGAAGAAGGCGACTTCCTCGGGCATGGAGGCGCCTTCGGCCTCGGCCTTGCGGATCAGGATGGCCACGCGCATTTCGAGCTCGGGCGGCTCGATGGCGACCGTCAGGCCGGAATCAAAGCGCGAGACCAAGCGTTCGTGGATGTCCGTCAAACCCTTGGGGTAAGTGTCGCTGGTCATCACGATGTGCGACTTTTTGGTCAGCAAGGCCTCAAAAGCGTTGAAAAACTCTTCCTGGGTGCGGTCCTTGTTGGCGAAGAACTGGACGTCGTCGATCAGCAGCAAATCCAGGGAGTGGTAACGCTCCTTGAATTCATCAAAAGTCTTGCGCTGGTAAGCTTTAACCACATCTGAAACAAATTGTTCAGCATGGATGTAGAGAACTTTGGCCGCGGGGTTGTCCACCAGCAGTTTGTTGCCGATGGCGTGCATCAAATGGGTCTTGCCCAGACCGACGCCGCCGTAGATAAAAAGCGGGTTGTAAAGCTGGCCCAGGCTGCTGGACACATGCAGGGCGGCGGCCCGGCCCATGCGGTTGGCCGTGCCTTCAATCAGGGTGTCGAAGGTCAGCGCGCTGTTGAGCCGGTTTTTGAAAGGCGCGCCGGCGGCTTCTTCGGGAACGCCCAGGCCGGCGGGCTCGGGGATATTCGAGCCTTCAAAGCTGCGGATCAGGGAATTCGATTTGACGGGCGCTTCGCGAGGAGCAAGCGCTAACTCAAGGGCGATGGCCTGGCCGGAAATTTTCTCGAGCAGGGCCGAAATACGGCCGGCATACTGGGCGCGCACCCAGTCCAGTTTGAAGCGGTTGCCCACCAGAACCGTGACTTTGGAGAGGTCGGCCGCGACGTCAACCACCAGCGGACGGATCCAGGTGTTGAACTGCTGCTCGGGCAATTCCTGCGCCAAATGGTCGACGCAGCTTTGCCACAAGCCCTGGCTCAGGTTTTGGACGGATGCCTCACTCATGCTGGTTTTTGCCGGGTTGCCGGCCTGGCAGAAGGGGCCGGGCGGCGTGTCGCTGCTTGTGGATATTGTTAATTTTGAGCACCGGCAATTGTAGTCCGGGCGGGGAGTTATCCACAAAATAAATGCTCAGTGTTTCAACCTATTTTCGGGCTGTCCAGATCGGTTCTGGCGGCCCTGCGGCGGCCCCTGGGAAGCGGCTGAGTAAGTGGCCGGGCGCTTCTCAGCCTTTACCCCCAATGAGCGGGCTAACTTGTTGCCAGCGTTGGGAAATCTGCGATAATCATGGGTTTCCCTGATTCGCAGCGGGTTTTCGCCTGTTTGCAGACTTGCAGAGTTGGTTGTGTTGTACGGCCACCAAGATCATTCGAATCGCCCAGGGGAAGCTTTGTAGCTGACCGGCTAACAGGACTCATCATGAAACGCACATACCAACCTTCCAAAGTCAAACGCGCCCGCACGCACGGCTTTCTGACGCGCATGAAAACGCGCGGCGGCCGCGCAGTGATCGCCGCGCGCCGCGCCAAGGGCCGCAAACGCCTGGCTGTCTAAGCCTGTCGTTTTTGCTGGCCATCCGCAGTTTTCCGAACTGAGGCCTGGCGCTCGTGCAGCGGCTTCAAACCCGTTCCCAGTTCCAGGCAGTCCTTGCCGGCGCCATCGTTGCAAAAACAACGCACTTCGCATTGCACCGCAATGCGCTGGACGCCAGGCCGGTGCAAACCGAGTCCGGCGGCCCTGTTGATGCCCTTGCGGCGAGGTCGCTGTTTCCCGTCCAGGACACCTGGCTCGGGGCCATGGTTCCCAAACGCTGGGCCAAACGGGCTGTCACGCGCAACGCCATCAAACGCCAGATTTACACCGTGAGCGCTGATTTTTCGCATCAGTACCCCGAGGCCGCTTATGTGGTCCGCTTGCGGCGTGATTTTTCGCGCACCGAATTCGTCAGCGCGAGCTCCGAGCCGCTGAAGCAGGCCGTGCGCGCCGAAGTCCAGGCCCTGATGCAGGCCGGAGCCAAAGCGCCATGAGCCTGCCGGCCGCCATCGTCCGCTTGCCGCAAACGCTGTTGATAGGCCTGGTCAAAGGCTATCGCCTGCTGCTCAGCCCCTGGCTGGGCTCGGCCTGCCGCTTTGAGCCGACCTGTTCCGCATATTCTTTAGAGGCGCTGCAGCAGCACGGCGCCGCCGTGGGCAGCTATCTCACGCTGCGCCGCCTGGCCCGCTGCCACCCCTGGTGCGAAGGCGGGCACGATCCCGTACCGCCGGCCACCGCGGCGCGCCCCTTCTCTCTCTTTTCCCGCCTGGCCACGCCCGTGGCCCCTACCCCTTCTAAAAAGACGCCGTCATGAACGACATCCGCCGCACCATCTTGTGGGTGATATTTGGTTTCTCCATGGTCCTCCTATGGGACCAGTGGCAGGTTTTTAACGGCCACAAGGCGACCTTCTTCCCCTCCAGCACGCAATCCGCCAAGGCGCCCGCCGCTGGCGCGGCCGCTTCCGCGCCGGCTGCCGGTGCCGCGGCCTCCTCGGTGCCCGCGCCCCAGGCCGCCAATGCGGCGCCCGCCGCGCCGGGCAGCGTGCCCACAGGCGCACCCAGCCTCACGCCCGCGGCCGCCAAGGAGCGTGTGGTGGTGAACACCGACGTGCTCACGCTGACCTTTGACAGCGAGGGCGGCACCCTGGTGCATTCGGCCTTTGCCAAATACAAGGACCAGACGCACAAGGACCAGGGTTTTGTGCTGCTCGATGAAAGCGCCAACCGCGTTTATGTGGCGCAGACCGGCCTGATCGGCGGCAGCGCTCCCGACAGCTTCCCCACGCACAAGACCCTGATGAAGCTTGTCCCCGGCGAGCGTTCGCTCAAAGACGGCCTCAACGAGCTTGAAGTCAAGTTCGAGTCGGCCGACGTCGGCGGCCTCAAGGTGGTCAAGACCTATACGCTCAAGCGCGGCGCCTATGACATCGCGGTGCGCCACGACGTCGTCAATACCGGCACGGCCGCGGTTTCGCCGCAGCTCTACCTGCAGCTGGTGCGCGACGGCAACAAGCCGCCCGGAGAGTCGTCCTTCTATTCCACCTTCACCGGCCCGGCGATTTACACCGAAGCCAAGAAGTACCAGAAGGTCGAGTTCAAGGACATCGAGAACAACAAGGTAGACGTTGAGAAACAGGCCAGCAACGGTTATGCCGCCATGGTGCAGCACTACTTCGCTTCGGCCTGGATATTGGGCGACGGCATCAAGCGTGACCTGTTCTTCAAGAAGGTCAGCACCAACCTCTACTCTGTCGGCATGATCACCTCGCTGGACACGATCGCGCCAGGCGCGAGCAAATCCATCGACTCGAAATTTTTTGTCGGCCCGCAGGAAGAAAAAACCCTGGAAGCCATTGCCCCCGGCCTGGAGCTGGTGAAGGACTACGGCTGGCTCACCATCCTGGCCAAGCCGCTGTACTGGCTGCTCGACAAGCTGCACGGCTTCATCCACAACTGGGGCTGGTCCATCGTGGCGCTGGTGCTGCTGCTCAAGGTGGCTTTTTACTGGCTCAACGCCAAGGCTTACGCCAGCATGGCCAAGATGAAGGCCATCAACCCCAAGATCATGGAGATGCGCGAGCGCCTGAAGGACAAGCCGCAGGAAATGCAGCAAGCCATGATGAAGATCTACCGCGAGGAAAAGGTCAACCCGATGGGCGGCTGTTTCCCCATCATGATCCAGATCCCGGTGTTCATCGCGCTGTACTGGGTGCTGCTGTCCAGCGTCGAAATGCGCAATGCGCCCTGGATAGGCTGGATCCACGACCTCTCGGCGCCGGACCCGTTCTTCATCCTGCCCATCGTGATGACGCTGACGACCATGCTGCAGACGGCGCTCAACCCCGCGCCGCCGGACCCCATGCAGGCCAAGCTGATGTGGTTCATGCCGCTGATCTTCAGCGTGATGTTCTTCTTCTTCCCGGCGGGCCTGGTGTTGTACTGGATCACCAACAACATCCTGTCCATCGCCCAGCAGTGGGTGATCAACACCCGCATGGGCGTGCCGCCGCAGTTCAACCTGCCCAAATTCAACTAAGGCGGGGCAGAAAATAAAAATTGGGCCGCTTCGCGGCCCTTTTTTCTTTGGAAGCTGATGGGGGCCTGGCCGCCGCGCCCGGCCGGCCCCACCAACCGATTGCCGCTTAATATCTAGCACCATGCTGGCCCGACACCACGACCCCATCGTTGCCATCGCCACCGCGCCCGGCCGCGGTGCCGTGGGCATTGTGCGCGTCTCCGGCAAACACATAGGGCCCGTGATCGAAGCGCTGTGCGGCCGCGCGCTGCTGCCGCGCCAGGCGACCTACCTGCCCTTTCGTGACGCGCAGGGCGCGGCCATAGACCAGGGGCTGGCCCTGCATTTCCCCGCGCCCCATTCCTATACCGGCGAAGACGTGCTGGAGCTGCAGGCCCATGGCGGGCCCGTGGTGCTGCAGCTGTTGCTGGCGCGCTGCCTGGAGGCCGGTGCCGCGCTCAATCCCATTACCGGCCAGGCCGCCGTACCACGGCTGCGTGTGGCGCAGCCCGGCGAATTCACCGAGCGTGCCTTCCTCAACGACAAGATAGACCTGACGCAGGCCGAGGCCATCGCCGACCTGATTGACGCCAGCACCGAAACCGCAGCGCGCTCGGCCGCGCGTTCGATGTCCGGTGAGTTCTCGCTGGCGGTCAACACGCTGCTCGAGCAGCTGATCCACCTGCGCATGCTGGTCGAAGCCACGCTGGACTTCCCGGAAGAGGACATCGACTTCTTGCAAAAAGCCGATGCGCAAGGCCAGCTTACGCGGCTGCAAACGACGCTGGCCGCCGTGATGCAGCGCGCCGTGCAGGGTGCGCTGCTGCGCGAAGGCATCAAGGTGGTGATCGCGGGCCAGCCCAATGCCGGCAAGAGTTCATTGCTCAATGCGCTGGCCGGCGCCGAACTCGCCATCGTCACGCCGATTGCCGGCACCACGCGCGACAAGGTGTCGCAGCTGATCCAGATCGAGGGTGTGCCCCTGCATGTGGTGGACACCGCCGGCCTGCGCGATGCGCTCGATGAAGTCGAAAAAATCGGCGTGGAACGCGCCTGGGCCGAAATCGCCAGCGCCGACGCCGTGCTCTTCCTGCACGACCTGACCCGCCACACTGCCGACTATCTGGCCGCCGACGCGCACATCGCGCAGGTGCTGGCTCGCGAGCTGCCGCGCAACACGCCCGTCATCGATGTCTGGAACAAGTGCGATGCGGCCGACGCACAGGTGTTGGGCGCCATCAAGGGCGGCGTACTGATCTCCGCCAAAACCGGCACCGGTTTGCAGGACTTGCGCAACCGGTTGCTGGACGTCGCGGGCTGGCAGGCTGTGCCTGAAGGCGTGTTCATGGCCCGCGAGCGCCATGTGCGCGCGCTGCGCCAGGTTGAAGAGCAGCTTGTGAAGGCTGGCATGCAGCTTCAAGCGGCGCAGCCGGCGCTGGACCTGCTGGCGGAGGACTTGCGGCAAGCCCAGCTGCACCTGGGCGAGATCACCGGCCAGTTCACGCCGGACGACCTGCTGGGTGAAATTTTCTCGAGATTCTGTATTGGAAAGTAGTAAGCGGGCGGCCAGCGAACGATAGGCGGGCGCTGCGCACGGACCAGCGGTCGCAAACCCCCGGAAAGGGTTAAAAATGGCCTGTTCTCGAGGGGAAATTACAAATCGGACCACCCCTGTATCAGGTGTAAGTGGGCGTTAAGAGCCCTTGCTGCTGTTGTAGTGCGAAGGTATCTTCCGTTGCACTATGAACGCTCCACTCCCCGCCGCCATCCGTTTTGACATCCAGGGCCTGGCCCAGGCCATCCTGCATTGCCACGCCAGCGATGCCTTGCGTTGTCAATTCAACCAGCCGCATTGGGACATCCTGGCCAGCTACCTGCAGCCGTTTGCCCTGAACAGCGGCCAGGTGCTGATGGAGCAAGGCGCGCTGGACCGTACGCTGTACTTTGTGGAAAGCGGCACGCTCAGCGTCCATTACGAAGATGAAAAAGCGCGCGTGCGCATGGCCCTGGTCGGTGCCGGCACCGTGCTCGGCGAAGGCGCATTCTTCTCGCACATGCCGCGCAGCGCCACGGTGCATGCCTCGACTCCTTGCAAGCTCTGGTGCCTCACGCCCATGCGCTTCCTTGAACTGGCCAATCGCCACAGCCCCATCGCACTGGAGCTGACCATGGCCATGGGTTCGGTGATGGCCAAGCGCCTGTACAACCGGCCCAAGCGCGTTGCGGTGACCTGAGGCGGCGGGTCGGCGAATTCAAAGCATATACAGCAGTCATCAGACAACGGTTTCCCGGTAAAGCGGGGTTTGCGCGGCTGGCGCAAACCGCCGTTGGCCGTGATTTTTTACCGTGCGATGCTGCGGGCAATTCGATAAAGTGACCGTTAAAGCAGCCGCCAAACAACAGCGGTCGTGGTTTGTGGGGATTGCTTACAGACTTCACACACTGCATTGACGGAAAATTGCCCTATCCATTACAAGAACGCCGAATATGTCTTTTCTAAACTGGTTTTCCAGCAAGCCAAGTCCGCTCAAACCCTCTCCCGCCGAGGAGCAGAAGCGCGCTTCCGCCGGGCGTGACAAATCACCCCTTTCCGTCCCGGGCCGGCTGCCTGTTGAAGCCGCAGCGCCCGGTGACGGCGCCAAGCTCAAGCGCCACGCCCGCCGCGAGCAGCTGTATGTCGCGATCCGCGAGTCCATGACACGCTCCGGTGTGCTGTCCGCCAGCTATAAATTCAAGGTGCTTTCGCTGGACCAGCGCGGCAATGAGTTCCTCGTCATGATGGACCTGGCCAAAGCCTTCGGCCGTCCTTCGGAGCAGCTCGGCGAAATCGAGACGCTGATCATCCAGAATGCCAAGGCACGCTTCGAAATCACGGTGCCCGCGGTGTACTGGCGCATCGACGAAACGGCCGTGGTGGTCAAGCCCAAACCCAGCACCCAGGACGCGCCACAAAGCGTGGCCGCCCCCGCTGCTGCTGCCGTTGTCCCCGCTGCTCCCGACGCGGCGGCCAAGCCTGCCAAGCCACCGACTCCCCGCTACGAACCGATACAGGCCGACGAAGTGGCCGCGTTCAAGCAGGCCTTGCTGGCCGCCTCCGCCCAGGGGCCGGCCACCGGACCCGAGAAAGGCGTCAAGGAGGTCAAGGAAGCCAAGGAAGCCAAAGAGGCCAGGGACGCCGCCAGGAGCAAAAGCGGCCCGCGCTCCTACGCATTGCTGACCGGCTTTGAAGACACGGAGATGCCGGATTCGCCGTCCTCGCCGGCGCTCAGCAGCACCCAGTACGGCGACCTGGTCTAGGCGCGTGACTGCGCCGGGTGGCGCTCAGTGCCCGGCAAAATCAATCAGCGTGAACAAAGGCAGGCCCGCGGCCTGCAGCTTCACCGACCCGCCGAGTTCGGGCAAATCCACAATCGCCGCGCCCTCGGTCACGCTGGCGCCCAGCTTCTCCAGCAGCTTCTTGCCGGCCATCATGGTGCCGCCGGTGGCGATCAGGTCGTCGATCAGCAGGACCTTGTCGCCGCGCTTGACGGCGTCGGTGTGCAGCTCCACCGTGGCGCTGCCGTATTCGAGCTCATAAGTCTCCTGCACTGTGGAGAAAGGCAGCTTGCCCTTTTTGCGGATAGGCACAAAGCCGACATTGAGCTCATAGGCCACCACCGCGCCCAGAATGAAGCCGCGCGCGTCCAGGCCGGCCACCACGTCGGGGCGCAAGGCCGGGTCCATATAGCGGTGCACAAACGCATCAATCAGGACGCGAAAAACCTTGGGGTTTTGCAGCAGCGGCGTGATGTCGCGAAACTGCACGCCCGGTGCGGGCCAGTCCGGCACGGTGCGGATGTGGTTGCGCAAATACTGGCTGATGGACTGGTGTTGAAGGCTGTGGAGGTCTGGCATGGTGCGTCGTGCAGATGGGGTGCGCGGGTGGGGTGCGCGTATTGTGCGCCCGGCGGGCGAAAAACGCGTCAGCCCGGCGCGCCGGCGGGGCTGGTGGGATTGGCCTTGGCCGGCCGGCCGCGCAGCAGTTTTTCTTCGGCCATGGCCAGCGCCTCGGGCTTGCCGGAGAGCACCAGCGTGTCGCCGCCTTCCAGCAAGGTTTCCGCCTGCGCGGCCACGGCCTTGCCGTTGCCGCGGCGCAGGCTCACGACGCGCACGCCGCCGGCTTCCAGGGCCATGGCGCCCAGGGGCTTGCCCAGGGACTTGATGCCCAGCGGCAGCGTGACGTTGGACAGCCGTTCCTGCTCCAGCTCGTTGACCGTGTCGTCGTCGGCGCCGCGAAAGTAACCGCGCAGCAGGTTGTAGCGCGCATCGCGCTGGTCCTGCACCACGCGGATCACGCGGCGCATGGGCACGCCCACCAGCGCGAGCGCGTGGCTGGCGAGCATCAGGCTGCCTTCTATGGCCTCAGGCACGACCTCGGTGGCGCCGGCCGTCTGCAGTTTCTCCAGGTCGTGGTCGTCCACGGTGCGTACGATGACCGGCACGGTGGGCGCATGGGCGCGCGTGTTGGCCAGCACCTTGAGGGCACTGGCCGTGTCCAGGTAGGTGATGACGACCGCGCTGGCGCGCGCCAGGCCCGCGGCCATCAGGGCCTGCAGGCGCACCGCGTCGCCGAACACCACGGAGTCGCCCGCGGCGGCGGCTTGCCGCACGCGGTCGGGGTCCAGGTCCAGCGCCATGTACTGGATGCCTTCGCGCTCCAGCATGTGGCCCAGGTTCTGGCCGCAGCGGCCGTAGCCGCAGATGATCACGTGTTTGTTGGCGTTGATGGACTTGCGCGCGATGGTGGTCATCTGCAGCGACTGCTGCAGCCATTCGCTGGAGACGAGTTTCATCACGATGCGGTTGCTGTACATGATGATGAAGGGCGTGGCGAGCATGGACAGCACCATGCTGGCCAGGATGGGGTTGAGCAGGGCCGGCGGCACCAGGCGGTTCTGCTGGGCCAGCGTGAGCAGCACAAAACCGAATTCACCGGCCTGCGCCAGGTACAGGCCCGTGCGCAGCGACACGCCGGCGGTCGCGCCCAGCGAACGGGCCAGCGCCGTGACCAGCACCAGCTTGAAAATGACGGGCAGGGTCATCAGCAGCAGCACCAGCGGCCAACGCTCCAGCACCAGGCGCCAATCCAGCAGCATGCCTATGCTGATGAAGAACAGGCCCAGCAGCACGTCGTGGAAAGGCCGGATGTCGGTCTCGACCTGGTGTTTGTATTCAGTTTCCGAGATCAGCATGCCGGCGATGAAGGCCCCCAGTGCCAGGCTCAGTCCGGCGCGCTCGGTCAGCCAGGCCAGCGCCAGCGTGACCAGCAGCAGGTTCAGCACGAACAGCTCTTCGCTCTTGCGCCGGGCCACGATGGTGAGCCACCAGCGCATGACGCGTTGCCCGCCGGTCAGCAGCAGGCCCACCAGGACGGTGGCCTTCACGCCGGCGACGGCCAGCGCCATGAGCAGCGCGTCGGCGGGTGCGCCCAGCGCCGGAATCAGCACCAGCAGCGGCACCACGGCCAGATCCTGGAACAGCAGCACGCCCATGATGCGCTTGCCGTGCTCGGACTCCAGCTCGAGCCGCTCCGACAGCAGCTTGACGACGATGGCGGTGCTGCTCATGGCAATCGCGCCGGACAGCGCCAGCGCGGTCTGCCAGCCCATGGTCCACAGGCTGGGCGCCATGCTGGCGAGGAACAGCGAGCCCACGGTGGCCAGCACGATGGTGAGCGCCACCTGCAGCAGCCCCAGGCCGAACACGTGGCGCCGCATGGAGCGCAGCTTGGGAAGGTTGAATTCGAGCCCGATCACGAACATCAGGAAGACCACGCCGAACTCGCCCAGGTGGCGGATGCCGTCGGAGTTCTGGGCCAGCGCCAGCGCGTTGGGGCCTATGATCACGCCCACCGCCAGGTAGCCCAGCATGGGCGGCAGCTTGAGCGAGCGGCACGCGACCACGCCCAGCACTGCGGCCAGCAGGTACAGCAGGGTCAGTTCAAGCGCGCTCATGCGCCGATGGTAGCCGAGGAAACCGCGCCGGCATGGGCCTTTGTACGCCTCTATAGAATGCAGCCATGAGCCAAGACCCCGTGAAACTGGATGTCGAGCAGGTGCTGAACCTGGCCCGCAAGACCTTCGAGATAGAAGCCGCCGCCGTGCTGGGACTGGCGCAGCGCCTGGGCGGCGAGTTTGTCCAGGCGGTGGAGCTGATACTGGCCTGCCGGGGCCGCGTGGTGGTCATGGGCATGGGCAAAAGCGGCCACATAGGCCGCAAGATCGCGGCCACACTGGCCTCCACCGGCACCCCCGCCATGTTTGTGCACCCGGCCGAAGCCAGCCATGGCGACCTGGGCATGATCACCGGCCAGGACGTGGTGCTGGCGATTTCCAACAGCGGCGAAAGCGAGGAACTCACGGTGATCCTGCCGGTGCTGAGCCGCCAGGGCGTGCCCATGATCGCCATCACCGGTGGCGCCCAGTCCGCGCTGGCGCGCCATGCGCGCGTCACGCTCGACAGCAGTGTCGCGCTGGAGGCCTGCCCGCTCAACCTGGCGCCGACCGCCAGCACCACCGCGCAGCTCGCCATGGGGGACGCGCTGGCCGTCGCGCTGCTCGACGTGCGCGGCTTCAGGGAAGAAGACTTTGCCCGCTCGCACCCCGGCGGCGCGCTGGGCCGCAAGCTGCTCACGCATGTCAGCGACGTGATGCGCAGCGGCGACGCCGTGCCGCAGGTGCGGGCCGACACCGGTTTTAGCGACCTGATGCGTGAGATGAGCGCCAAGGGCTTGGGCGCCTCCGCGGTGGTCGACGGCACGCGGCGCGTGATCGGGATTTTTACCGACGGCGACTTGCGCCGCCTGGTCGAAAAAGGCGTGGACCTGCGCAGCAGCAAGGCCGGCGATGTGATGCACGCCAACCCGCGCACCGTGCGGGCGGATTCGCTGGCCGTGGAGGCGGCCGCGTTGATGGAGCAATACCGCATCACCAGCGTGCTGGTGGTCGACGAGGCCGGTGTACTGTGCGGCGCGCTCAATTCCAACGACCTGATGCGCGCGAAAGTCATCTGATGGTGTTGTCATGCCCTCTTTGACGCCACCCATGCCGCAGCCCGTCCCCGCCCTGAACTTTGCTCCCGAGCTGTTGCTGCGGGCCCAGGGTGTCAAGGTGGCGTTTTTCGACGTGGACGGCGTGCTCACCGACGGCGGCCTGTATTTCTCCGAATATCCCGACGGCCATGCCCTGGCCCAGGCCAGCGGCGGTTACCGCGCCTCCGGCGAAATCATCAAGCGTTTCAACACCCTGGACGGCCACGGCCTGAAGCTGCTGCAGCGCGCCGGCATCACCCCTGTGGTGATCACCGGGCGGGACAGCGATGTGCTGCGCGCGCGCCTGCGGGCGCTGGGCGTCACACATGCGCATTTCGGCACCGAAGACAAGCGCCCCGCGGCCGAGACCACCCTGCAGGCGCTGGGCCTGGACTGGTCCGCGGCTGCCGCCATGGGCGACGACTGGCCGGACCTGCCGGTGATGTCCCGGGCGGCGCTCAGCTGCGCGCCGTCCAATGCGCATGTGGAAGTCCGGGCGCAGGCCCACCATGTCACGCAGGCGCTGGGCGGCCACGGCGCGGCGCGCGAGTTCTGCGACCTGCTGCTCGTCGCCGGCGGGCGCTATGCGGAATTGCTGCGGGAATACCGCCAATGACGACCGCGACACAGGGCCAGGACGCCGGTCGCGCCGGCGCGTTCTCCCCGCTCAAGAGGGCGTGGCGCGGCTTTTTGCGGGTGTGGGACAGCATGTCCATCTACATGCCCTTGCTGATGATGGGTGCGCTCGCGCTGGGCACCTACTGGCTGGTGCGCAATACGCCCATCTTCAGCACACCCGAAGCGCCCCGGGAAGCAAGCCACGACATCGACTATTTCATGCGCAAGTTCACCGTCAAGACCTTTGACGAAAAGGGGCAGCTCAAGAGCGAAATCTACGGCATTGAGGCCCGGCATTTCCCCGACACCGACATTCTCGAGATCGACCAGGCGCGGATTCGCAGCATCCGCCCCGACGGCCGTGTGACCACCGCGACGGCGAATCGCGCCTATTCCAACGGCGACGGCTCGGAAGTGCAGCTGACTGGCAACGCGCGGGTGATCAGGGATGCCGGCAAGGACGCCAGCGGCAAGGAAACACCCCGCATGGAGTTTCGCGGTGAGTTCCTGCATGCCTTCCTGAACGACGAGCGCGTGAAATCCCACAAGCCCGTACTGCTGATTCGCGGTACCGACCAGTTTGTCGGCGATACCTTCGCTTATGACAACCTGGACCAGGTGGCGAACCTCAACGGTCGCGTCCACGGTATTCTGGTGCCCCGCTCCGCCGCCAGCGCCCCCGGTCTTCCCGCATTGACCTTACCGGCGGCGCCGGCAGGCCCCGCCAAACCGGTTGCGCCTTAGCGGCCGACTTTTTCAACGGCCATCCATGTCCAGACTCGTATTCATCACCGGCGCGTCCAGCGGCATAGGCCAGGCGCTGGCCATGCGCTTTTATGCGGCGGGCTACCGGCTGGCGCTGGCCGCGCGCCGCACGGCCGAGGTCCAGGCCTGGGCCGAGGCCAACGGCCTCAGCGCGGGGCGCTACCAGGTCTACAGTGCCGATGTGGCCGATACCGGCAGCATCGTCGCGGCCGGCCAGGCCTGCGTCGCGGCGCAGGGCGTGCCTGACGTGGTGATCGCCAACGCCGGGATCAGCATAGGCATGGACACCGCGGTGCGGTCGGACCTGGACGTGATGGCACAGACCTTTGCGACCAACAACACCGGCGTGGCCGCCACTTTTCACCCCTTCATCGCCGGCATGGTGACGCGCGGCACCGGTACCCTGGTGGGCATAGGCAGCGTGGCCGGTATACGCGGCCTGCCCGGGCACGGCGCTTACTGCGCCAGCAAGGCGGCGGTCATCGCGTATTGCGAAAGCCTGCGCGGCGAGCTGCGTCCCAGCGGTGTGAAAGTCGTGACCATCTGCCCCGGCTATATCGATACGCCGCTGACCCGTGAAAACCGCTACCCCATGCCTTTTTTGATGAAGGTGGAGGCGTTTGCCGACAAGGCGTTCGGGGCCATTCATGCCGGGCACAGCTATCGGGTGATTCCCTGGCAGATGGGCGTGGTGGCCAAGCTGCTGCGCCTGTTGCCCAATGCGCTGTTTGACAAGGCCTTGTCCGGGCGCGCGCGCAAGCATCGCCAGGGTGAGCGCTGACACTTCGCTTTTTGGCTTTTTATGTGTGGGCCGAAAAGCAAAAAAAGGCTTCAAAACCGAAGTCTTGAAACCTTTTTAGCGCTCTTCAGCCGGGGCTGAAGAAAGAGGGGGTTGGCAGGGCTTAGTAGCCGCCGCGTCCGCCACCACCGCCGCCGCCGGAACGGCCACCGCCGCTACCGCCGCCGCCGTATGGGCTACGGAAACCGCCGTCGCTGCCGCCGCCACCGGAACGGCCACCGCCGCCGTAACCGCCGCCGCCGCCACCACCACCGTAGCCGCCACCACCACCGCCGCCGAAGCCGCCGCTACGTGGAGGACGTGCCTCCATCGGACGTGCTTCGTTCACGACGACGCTGCGGCCGCCCAGAGGCTGGCCGTTCATGCCGTTGATGGCTGCCTGGGCTTCTGCATCGCTGCCCATTTCGACAAAGCCAAAGCCCTTGGAGCGACCGGTGTCGCGTTCCATCATGACTTTAGCGCTGGTGACAGCGCCGAATTGGCCAAAAGATTGTTGCAGGTCTTCGTCACGCACCGAGTAAGGCAGGTTGCCGACGTATAGTTTGTTGCCCATGAAGGGACTCCTCTAAAACACAAAAACAAAAGCGATGGGGTCCCGAAAGCACAACAAATCTTGATACGTACCGCTGTAGCGCGCGAAACTGACCGATCACCTAACGTGTGCGAATGCTGACACTCGCACCGGCATATTATGCTTCACGAATCCAAAACACAATCCACTAGCGTTACTACCTAGGCGGCCCCAGCCCGCATGAACAGGGGCTTTGCGGCCTGATGGGCAGATGGCCGGCGGCGGGTTCTGGTGGCAAGCCAGACGCGGATTAAATGAGGCATAAAGACTTCCATGCCTTGCTCGCCTGATAAAAGCTTGATTTCTATGCCTTTGTTCTAAAAATCAAACCGTCATTGATTTGCAAGCTAAGTTAGTGCATACATTAAAAATCGGGCACTCCAGAAACCTGTAAACGCAAGGTTTTTGAGGCCAACGCGGCTTACAACCGGGCGCACCCCGTGTGAACCTTGCCGAAGCGCAAGGCGTGTGCCGCGCTGGCCATGCATCTTGTTCCAACTATTGGGAAATAGTTACACAAAATTGCATCCACGAAGAGTGCTTTTTTGGCGTCTCGCGCGGCGGCAGGGCCTTACTTCGATGAATTGCCTTCAGCCTGCCCCACTGCGTCCGCCGCGTCGCCGGAATAGTGACGCCAGCGTTTCATCGCGGCGCGCAGGGTCAGGATCTGGTTCTCGAATTTGGGGCAGGCGCCGCAGGCCATCAGGTGCAGCTTGAGCGCAACATGGTCCGGCAGGCTGAGCGCGCGGTCTTCGCGCGCGATCAGCAGGGCTGCAGCCTCCCGGCAGGTGCGTCGTAACAGGGCGATTTTGGGTTTCACGTCAGGGGCGCCGGGCGATCAGGTGCTGGGTTTGCCGAACCAGTGGATATTCAGGCACTCCTGCAGGCGCAGGCGGGCCCGGTGCAACTGGACATACAGGTTGGTCGGCGTCAGCGAGAGTTCCTTACAGACTTCCTGTGAAGAAAGTTCCAGCCATTCGCGCATCAAGAACAGCCGCCCCAGCGCCGGCGGCAGGCGCTCCATGCAGGCGTCCAGCACCTGGAAGAACTGCGTTTGCTGCAAGGTCTGGTCGGGATTGCCCCAATCGTTGGGCGTCTCCGTAAAGTGGCCGTCGGCCTTGAAAGACAGGCGGTCCAGCTCGTCGCCCTCATCGTCGGCCTGCGCATCGGGCACGGCCACCAGCCGGGCATTGCTGCGGATCAAATCGATGACCTTGTGCTTGAGGATGCCGACCAGCCAGGTCTTGAGCTGCGAGCGATTGCCGAAGGACTGGGGTTTGGACAGGGCCGCGAGCAGGGTTTCCGACACCGCGTCTTCGGCCCATTCGTCGTTGCGCAGCTGCAGGCGCGCAAAACGAAGGAGGTAGAGCCGGTGCTCCACCAGCTGCTCTTCAAAAGTAGGCATGGCCGGAAGTCTAGCGGCAGGCGGCCACGGCCGCTACCAGTTGACCTCGCGGTCCGGTGTCGCGCCGATCCGGTGCACGGAAAGGTCCGCGCCCTCAAACTCTTCTTCCTGGCTCAGGCGCAAGCCCATGGCGGCCTTGAGGGCGCCGTAAACGGCAAAGCCCGCCAGCAGCGCCCAGGCCACGCCCATGGCGCTGCCTATGAGCTGCGCACCCAGGCTCACGCCGCCCAGGCCGCCCAGCGCCTGGCTGCCGAAAATGCCGGCCGCGATGCCGCCCCAGAGGCCGCACAGGCCATGCAGCGGCCACACGCCCAGCACGTCGTCGACCTTCCATTTGTTCTGCGTCAGCGTGAACATCACGACAAAGACGCCGCCGGCCACGCCGCCCGTCACCAGGGCGCCCAGCGGATGCATCAGGTCCGAGCCCGCGCACACCGCCACCAGGCCGGCCAGCGGGCCGTTGTGCACAAAGCCCGGGTCGTTCTTGCCAAAGGCCAGCGCCGCCAGCGTGCCGCCCACCATGGCCATCAGCGAATTCACGGCGACCAGGCCGGAAATCTTGTCTATGGTCTGCGCGCTCATCACGTTGAAGCCGAACCAGCCCACAGTCAAAATCCAGGCGCCCAGCGCCAGGAAGGGAATGTTCGATGGCGGATGGGCCGACACCGCGCCGTCTTTGCGATAGCGGTTGCTGCGCGCGCCCAGCAGAATCACCGCGGGCAATGCCAGCCAGCCGCCCACCGCATGGACCACGATGGAGCCCGCGAAGTCATGGAACTCCGCGCCGGTCAGGGACTTGATCCAGGCCTGCACGCCGAAGTGCTGGTTCCAGACAATGCCCTCGAAGAAGGGGTAGACAAAGCCCACGATGACGGCCGTGGCGATCAGCTGCGGGTAAAAGCGCGCGCGCTCGGCAATGCCGCCCGAAATAATCGCCGGGATTGCCGCGGCAAAGGTCAGCAGAAAGAAAAACTTGACCAGCTCATAGCCGTTTTTGGCGGCCAGCTGTTCCGCGCCGACAAAAAAATGTGTGCCGTAGGCCACGCCATAGCCCACCACAAAATACACCACGGTGGACACCGAGAAGTCCACCAGGATCTTGACCAGCGCATTGACCTGGTTCTTTTTGCGAACCGTGCCCAGTTCCAGAAAGGCAAAACCGGCATGCATGGCCAGCACCATGATGCCGCCCAGCAGAATGAACAAGGCGTCCGAGCCCTGTTTTAGTGCTTCCATAGGTCCCTCTTCAGATGAGATGTGATTTATTGGTGCGTAATTCCGTGAATTTCAGGAATCGCACCAAATACAAGCAAGAAATGCGCCGCAAACGTGCGGATGCCGCTTGCGTGCACCAATTTCTGCCTTCAAGCGGGGGGTTGGAGGGCGCCGGCTACAATGCAGGCTGTCATTGGGGAGTAGCCAGCCTTTCAATCCTGGAAGGGGCTTGCGTCAACAGACTTGCCCACTCAGGGCATGGCGCAAGCGGTCTTCGGACTACGCGAGACCTTTGACTGCACAGCCTCCGCTTCAGGCCGGGGATGGCGTGCAGTCATGGGTTTTCGTCCGGCCGGAGTCTTTTTAAATGGAAGCTTTCCTCGTCTCCACGGGCATCGTCGCCCTCGCCGAAATGGGCGACAAGACGCAACTCCTCGCCCTCATCCTCGCCGCCCGCTTTAAAAAGCCCTGGCCCATCGTCGCCGGCATCCTCGTCGCGACCCTGGCCAACCACGCCCTCGCCGGCGCGGCCGGCGCCTGGGTGACCACGCTGGTCGGTCCGCAAACGCTGCGCTGGATCCTGGGCGCATCGTTCCTGGCCATGGCGGTGTGGATGCTGGTGCCCGACAAGATCGAGGCGGAGGAGGACGGGAAACCGCCGCGCTTCGGCGTGTTCTTCACCACCGTGCTGGTGTTTTTTCTCGCCGAAATGGGCGACAAGACGCAGATCGCCACCGTGATGCTGGCCGCGCGCTATGACGCCATCGCCAGCGTGGTCGCGGGCACCACGCTGGGCATGATGCTGGCCAATGCGCCCGTGGTCTGGCTCGGCGAGCGCGTCACGCGCCTGCTGCCGCTGCGCGCGGTGCACATCGTCTCGGCGCTGATCTTCGCCGGGCTGGGGTTGGCCGCGCTCTTGATGTGACCCCGGCTTGGTATACTTCCTTTCAGCGCCGATTTGCTCAGCTTGCGGGCGCTTAAAAAGTACAGCTAAAGACGAACTCCAAAGGACCCGGACTCGCTTTAGCGACGCCGGGTTTTTTGTTTTCTGCAGGTGATTTTTTGACACTGATTGCCACCCCGCTCAGCATGCATTTCGTTGAGGCTCTGCCGCTGCAGAGCGGCGCTTCGATACGCGCCTACGACCTGAGCTATGAAACCTATGGCGAGCTCAACGCCGACAAATCCAATGCCGTGCTGATTTGCCACGCGCTCAACGCTTCCCACCATGTGGCGGGCGTCTACCTCGATGCGCAGGGGCAGCCCATAGACAAATCCGAAGGCTGGTGGGACACGATGATTGGTCCCGGCAAGCCGGTCGACACGGACCGCTTCTTCGTGATCGGTGTCAACAACCTGGGCTCCTGCTTCGGCTCCACCGGCCCGATGCAGCCCAACCCCGACACGCAGGAACTGTACGGCGCCGATTTCCCCGTCGTCACCGTGCAGGACTGGGTCAGCGCGCAGGCCCGCCTGCTGGACCGCCTGGGCATACAGACTTTGGCCGCCGTGATGGGCGGCAGCCTGGGCGGCATGCAGGCCCTGGCCTGGACGCTGCAATACCCCGAGCGTGTGCGCCACGCCGTGGTGGTGGCCAGCGCGCCCAACCTCACGGCCGAAAACATCGCCTTCAACGAAGTCGCCCGGCGCGCCATCGTGACCGACCCGGATTTCCACGGCGGCCATTTTTACCGCCACGGCGTGTTGCCCAAGCGCGGCCTGCGCATCGCCCGCATGATTGGCCACATCACCTATTTGAGCGACGACGTGATGAACGAAAAATTCGGCCGCCAGCTGCGCCAGGCGGTCGCGGAAACCGCGAGCGCCGACGCGCCCTACAAATACACCACGCAGGACATCGAGTTTGAAATCGAAAGCTATCTGCGCTACCAGGGCGACAAGTTCAGCGAGTACTTCGACGCCAACACCTATTTGCTGATCACGCGCGCGCTCGACTACTTCGACCCGGCGCGCGCCTACGGCGGCAGCCTCACCCAGGCCCTGGCCCAGGTCAAGGCCAAATTCCTGCTGGTGAGCTTCACCACCGACTGGCGCTTTTCCCCGGCGCGCAGCCGCGAAATCGTCAAGGCCCTGCTCGACAACCAGCGCGACGTGAGCTATGCCGAAATCGACGCGCCGCACGGCCACGATGCCTTCTTGCTGGAGGACGAGCGCTACCTCGGTGTCGTGCGTTCCTATTTCCAGAGCAAGGTGGCCGCATGAACCCGATTGCCGACCTCACTGTGCCGCCTTCGGCCGACCTGCTGTCCATCGCCCGCCTGGTGCCGCCCGGCTCCCGCGTGCTCGACCTGGGCTGCGGCACCGGCGAATTGCTGGACTACCTGATCCGCGAGCGCGGCTGTTCGGGCTACGGCGTCGAGATCAACGACGCCAACGTGCAGGCCTGCGTGGCGCGCGGCGTCAACGTGATCCAGCTCAACCTGGAGGAAGGCCTGGCGCTGTTCGGCGACAGCTCCTTCGATGTGGTGCTGCAGATAGACACGCTGCAACATCTGCGCAACGCCGAAACCATGCTGCGCGAGACTGCGCGCGTGGGCCGCGCCGGCATCGTCGTGTTTCCCAACTTCGGCCATTGGCCGAATCGCCTGGCTGTCGCGCGCGGCCGCATGCCGGTGACCAAGGTGCTGCCCTACCAGTGGTACGACACGCCCAACATCCGTGTCGGCACGCTCCAGGACTTTGAAGCGCTGGCGCTGCAGAACCAGCTGGAGATTCTCGACGCCTTTGGCTTGCAGGACGGCCGCGAAGTCCGCTTCTGGCCGAATGCCCGCGCCAGCCGGGCGGTGTTCAAGTTCCGGCACGGCTAGGGCTGGCGCCGGAGTGCCTGGATGAAGTCTTCCTCTCTGCACCCTGGCCACGCGCCCACCCATTGGGCGAATTCGATGGGTTCTTAGGTTCACTGAGGGCTCGGTAACCAAACGGCCGGTGGCTTCGGCCAGAAGCAGCCATAAGCCGCAATTCCGAATGGGTCGGCCGAATTCCGGGATCGCACCCCGGCGCCTCCAAGCAGTGCTTGGGCATGTTGCAACGCGTCCTAAAAACTGCCAACAGTGCATTTTCAGCACAAATTCGGGCAACCCCCTTGTAACGTTCATCACTTTATGAGATATTTGCTTCATGAATGACTGGCTAATCCTTACGGCGACACTGCCGACCACGCCGAGTGGTCTGCGGGTTCGGGTGTGGCGCGCGCTCAAGGCGACAGGTGCGGGAACGCTTCGGGAGGGGGTCTATGTTCTTCCGGCGATCGCGCCCTCCGCCCGTGCTCTCCGGGACCTCGCCAAGACAATTGCCGACGCTGGCGCTGATGCCCACTTGCTCGAGTTGCGGGCGCGCGATGCGGCTCAGGAACAGGCGTTTCGGGCCCTGTTCGACCGCTCCGAGCACTATGCGGAGCTGTTGCAGGCCGTGAAGGACGCGCGCAAGAGCATTGGGAAGGCCACTGAAGCGGAGCTCCACAAGACATTGCGCAACCTTGAGCAGCAGCTGCAGCAAATCCAGGCGAGCGACTTCTTCCCGAGCGAGGACGGCACCGGGTGTGTTGACGCGGTCACGACGCTGCGCCGTGAGATTGAACTTCATCTCTCACCGGACGAGCCCTCGCCTACGAAGGCTGTTGTCCCCTCGCTCGCCATCGCGGACTATCAGGGACGTACCTGGGCCACCCGAAAGCGCCCGTGGGTAGACCGTCTGGCCACCGCCTGGCTGGTCAGTCGCTTCATCGATAAGTCCCCGAGCTTCATCTGGCTGTCGGATCCCAAGAAGTGCCCCAAATCGGCTCTCGGCTACGACTTCGACGGCGCGACCTTCACGCATGTGGGTGAACTGGTGACGTTTGAAGTCGTCGCCAAGAGCTTCGGTCTCGAAGAGAAGCCCGCCCTGGCGCGGCTCGGGCAGCTCGTGCACTACATCGACGTCGGCGGTATTCCGCTCGACGAAGCGCCGGGTATCGAAATGATCGTTCGTGGCTTGCAAGCGCAATACGCAGACGACGACGGGCTGCTTGAAGCGGCTTTCGCCTTTTTTGACACCCTGCACGCTGCTTTGAAGGCCGCAAAATGACAACGCATACCCTGGACCAAACGGCCCCCGAACCCATCACCCGGGGACAAGCGTTCTCCTTCTGGCTGAAGCTTGGCTTCATCAGCTTCGGCGGGCCAGCCGGGCAGATTGCCATCATGCACGAGGAGCTCGTGGAGCGCCGGCGCTGGATTTCCGAGAATCGCTTCCTGCACGCCCTGAACTACTGCATGCTGCTGCCCGGCCCGGAGGCGCAGCAGCTTGCGACCTACATCGGGTGGTTGATGCACCGGACCTGGGGCGGCATTGTCGCCGGCGGGCTGTTCGTCCTGCCGTCGCTGTTCATCTTGGTTGCGCTGTCCTGGGTCTACATGGCTTTCGGCCACGTCCCGGCCATCGCGGGCCTCTTCTACGGCATCAAGCCCGCGGTCACCGCACTGGTCGTGCATGCCGCGTACCGGGTCGGCTCCCGCGCCCTCAAAAACGGCTGGTTATGGGGCATCGCGGCCGCGGCGTTTATCTCCATCTTTGCATTCAACATACCCTTCCCGTTGATCGTGCTCGCGGCGGGCACCATCGGCTACTTCGGCGGGAAGTACGCACCCGACAAGTTCAAGACCGGCGGCCACGGCGCTTCCACCAAGCAGTTCGGCCCGGCCCTCATCGATGACCACACGCCCACGCCCGCCCATGCGCTCTTCACCTGGAAGCGCGTCAGGCAAGTGCTGCTAGTTTGCCTGGGCCTGTGGACAGCCGCTATTGCGACACTTGCCGCCGCGTATGGGTGGGATGCGGTGCTCACACAGATGGGATGGTTCTTCACCAAGGCCGCGCTGTTGACGTTTGGCGGCGCCTATGCGGTGCTGCCCTATGTCTACCAGGGCGCAGTGGACAACTACCAATGGCTCACCGGCCCCCAGATGATTGACGGCCTGGCGCTCGGCGAGACCACGCCCGGTCCGTTGATCATGGTCGTCGCGTTTGTCGGCTTCGTCGGTGGGTGGACCAAGGCCATTTTCGGCCCCGAGTCGCTGTTTCTGGCCGGTGCTGCCGCGGCGACGGTGGTCACCTTCTTCACCTTTCTGCCGTCGTTCTTCTTCATCCTGCTCGGAGGGCCTTTCATTGAGTCCACGCACGGCAACCTGAAGTTCACGGCCCCGCTGACCGGCATCACAGCCGCCGTGGTGGGCGTGATCTTGAATCTCGCCGTGTTCTTTGCCTACCACGTGCTCTGGCCGCAAGGCCTCTCCGGCCGTCTCGAGTGGGCTTCAGCCGTCATCGGAGTAGCGGCCGCCGTGGCGCTGTTCCGCTTCAAGGTTGGCGTCATTCCCGTCGTGCTGGTCTCCGGCATCGTCGGCCTGGCGCTGCGGCTTAGCAACGTTATTTAAAGGTGCACCATGAACGCTCGAATTCACGACCTCTCCTTCGACCCTGCCGGCATGAACGGCCTTTCGGAAAAGTTGCTGCGCAGCCACCACCAGAATAACTACAGCGGTGCGGTCAAGCGGCTCAATGCCATCCGCGGCCGGCTGCGGGAGATGCCTTTCACGACGGCCACCGGCTTCGAGCTGAATGGACTCAAGCGCGAGGAGCTTATCGCCACGAACTCGATGCTGCTGCACGAGCTGTACTTCGACTGCCTCGGTGCCACCGGTGAGCCGTTGGCACCTGCAGCGGTGCTCGCGCTGCAATCGAATTTCGGCAGCGTTGAACGATGGCGTGAGGAGTTCACCGCCATGGGCAAGGCTTTGGCCGGTGGCTCCGGCTGGGTGCTGCTGGTATTCCAGCCGCGCGAAGGAACCCTGGTGAACCAGTGGGCCGCCGACCACACGCACGCGGTGGCTGGCGGCATCCCCATCCTGGCACTCGACATGTACGAGCACGCCTACCACCTGGATTTCGGCGCGGCCGCCGGGCAGTATGTGGACGCCTTTATGGAGAACATCAACTGGACGCGAGTGTACGAGCGCTACCAGGCCGCCGTGGAGACCTCAAGCGAACCGTTTTCCGCCACTGCGGACGACCTCGCCGGCGCTCACGTTCTGGACGTCCGCCGGGCCGGCGTCTTCGACCAGGCGGACACCCTCATCCCTGGCGCGGAATGGCGAGACCCGGCCGAAGTAAACGCCTGGTCCGCGCAGTTGCCCAAGGACAAGCCTGTGATGGTCTATTGCGTGTATGGGCACGAGGTCGGGCGATCCACAGCCATGCGCCTGCGCGCGGCTGGCGTCGATGCCAGGTTCCTGAGCGGCGGCATCGACGGCTGGAAAGCCGCCGGCCGGCCGCTCGCGCCGAAGAAAGCCTGAGGAGTGATTTGTGGACGTGATCGATTTTCACTGCCACTTCGCCGGCACGGGGATTCCCATCGATGCGTCCAGGGGCAACGCACCGGCACAGAAGGAGTTCTGGGACGGCGTAACCAGGCGGCTGACGCAAGAGGAGGCTTTGCTTGCATCGCTGCAGACAGCGGGCGTCACGAGCCGCGTCATCAATACGTCCCTCGAGTTCGTCCTGGCTCCGGGTGAGGAGGCTAACTTCGACACCGTCCGCCGAATCAACGACTCGATCGCAGAGGTCACGCACCGCCATGGCGGCATGTTGCATGGACTCGCCACCGTGGATGCCTACCGCGGCGAAGAGTCCGCCCGCGAATTGACGCGAGCGGTCAAGGAGTTGGGCCTGAAGGGTGTATTTATCGAGAGTGCGAAGGGCGATCTGTTGCCCGATGCACCGGAGGCCAGGCCGACCTTTCTTGCCGCATCGGAGCTGGGCGTTCCCGTGTTCTTGCACCCGGTGCCGGATGCGGTTCTGCGCCGGAAATTCAGGTGCACGGGGAAGTTCGGCGAGCGGCTTTCGCGCAGCGCGATCAATGGCGCCGCGTTGCTTGCCATGGTGCACGCCGGGATGTTCGAAGAGATGCCCAACCTGGATGTGGTCGTGACTGCGCTCGCGCTTGGAGGCTTGATGGTCGGCGAGTGCCTGGCAGATGGAGCGCGGATCGGAAAACACGCGTCACCGCGGCGCAACGTCTACATCGACACGACGGGCATGCACCCGGTCATGCTGCGTGCGGCCATCGACCTCGTCGGCGCGGACCACGTCGTCACCGGCACAGATTGGCCGGTCGTGACCGAAACGGATCTGCCGGCCCGACTCGCCGGCCTGTTCAATCAGTGCGGCCTCGGTGCGGCCGACCGAGAGCTGATTGCCAACGCGAATGCGCGGCGCCTGTTGCACGCGTGAGCCATCCAGGAGCTGATCATGCCCGGACCCTGCGTCGCACTGCTTTATCCCGGCGATCGCCCCATGCGGGATCGCGCCGATCCGGCTGAAAGCCGCTTTGCCGCCTTGTTCGAAGCGTTTGCAAGTGCCGGGATGTCGGCCGTCCCGGCCGTTTACAACGACGCTTTTGCCGAAGAGGTGGAGACGCAGCTGCGCGCCTGCGCCCTGGTGCTTGTCTGGTGCAACCCCATCGAAGGCGGCCATAGGCGGGACATCCTGGACGCGATGCTGCGGCGGGTTGCCGACTCCGGAGTGATTGTCAGCGCGCATCCCGAGACCATCCTCAAGCTGGGAACCAAGGACGTGCTGTTGCACACGCGGGATCTTCCGTTCGGCAGCGACGTCCGCCGCATCGAAAGCCTCCGTCAACTTGAAGAGGAGTTGCCGCAACGGCTTCGCGGGGGCGCCAGGGTGCTCAAGCAACATCGCGGCCACAGCGGCATCGGCGTCTGGCGCGTGGAATTGCTGGACCCTGCGGCCGGTACTCAGCGCTTGCGGGTGTGCCACGCCCAGCGTGGCAGCGCCGAGGAGCTGATGGAGCTTCCCGCACTCCTGGCAAGGCTGGCCCCGTACTTCGAACCGGAGAATGGCGGACACATGATCGACCAGGCATGGCAATCGCGGTTGGCCGAAGGCATGGTTCGGGCCTATCTCGTGGAGGATCGTGTCCAGGGGTTTGGGCACCAGTTGGTGAACGCGCTTTACCCCGCCGCGCCGGGTGAGCCCGCCCCGCAACCAGGCCCGAGGCTGTACCACGCGGCGAACCTGCAGCAATTCCAGGCGCTGAAGGAACGGCTCGAGACCGGGTGGATCGAATGGTTATGTGCGCGTGTCGGCCTCGCGCGCGAGCAGCTTCCCTTTTTATGGGACTGCGACTTCATGTTCGGCGAACGCCCGGTCGACGCATCGGAGCGCTATGTGCTCTGCGAGATTAACGTCAGCAGCGTAGCGCCGTTCCCGGACTCCGCGATTCAGCCACTGGTTTTGGCTGTGCAACGTCGTCTGGAGCAGATTTGATCCAGGTGATCGCGGCTTCGGCCCTGGCCGGGTTGCTGCTGCGCCTGTCCGGCCTGGCCTGATCGCCCGGGGCGGCCGGCATGCCGGGCGCGGTATGCTCAAGCCTTGTGATGGAACCCTCAGCCGCCCCAGCACCCCGGTCATCAATTCCGCTCCTGGAACGCCTGTTCGGCGACTGGGTGCGCGAAGTGTCGCCCGCCACCCTGCGGGCCGACGCGATGGCCGGCCTGCTGGGCGCGGTGCTGGTACTGCCGCAAGGCATTGCCTTCGCGACGCTGGCCGGCCTGCCGCCGGCCTACGGCCTGTACACCGCCGTCATTCCCTGCATCATCGCCGCGCTGTTCGGCTCCAGCCGGCATGTCATGTCGGGCCCGACCAACGCCAACTCGCTGGCCCTGTTCGCCATGCTCTCGCCGCTGGCCATGGCCTTCAGCCCGCTGTATATCCAGCTCGCGCTGGCTGTCACCGTGATGGTGGGCGTCATGCAGTGGCTGATAGGCGCGCTGCGCCTGGGCGTGCTGGCCAACTTCATCTCGCCGGCCGTGCTTTTCGGTTTTACCTCGGGCGCCGCGCTGCTGATCGCCGTGCACGCCCTGCCCGACTTGCTGGGCCTGGCGGCCGCGCCGGAGCACAGCGCGGCTGCCGTGCTGGGGCATGCGCTCACGAACCTCACTTCCGCCCAGCCGCTGGCGCTGGGCGTCGCGGCCATCACGCTGGCTGTGGCTCTGCTGCTGCGCCGCCTGCGCCGCAACTGGCCTTATATGCTGATCGGCCTGGTGGTGGCCACCGCGCTGGCCTGGGTCTGGAGCGGCTGGCTGTACCCCGGCGCCCAGCCCTCGGCCGCGCTGCGCACCGTGGGCCAGATTCCCGTGCCCTGGCCGCGCTTTGAATTGCCGCGCATCAGCTGGGCACAGGCCGCCGACCTGGTCGGCCTGGCTTTTGCACTGACCATCGTCGCGCTGGGCCAGGCGATCTCGATTGCCAAGACGGTGGCGCTGCGCTCCGGCCAGCGCATAGACGCCAACCGCGAGTTCCGCGGCCAGGGCCTGTCCAACATCGTGGGCGGGTTTTTCTCGAGTTATGTGTCCTGCGGCTCCATGAACCGCTCCATGCCCAACCTGGAGGCCGGCGCGCGCACGCCGCTGGCCTCGGTGTTCTCCGCCCTGCTGTTGCTGGCGCTGGTGGCCCTCAGCGCGCCGCTGCTCGCGCAGATCCCCATGGCCGCGCTGGCGGCGCTGCTGGTGCTGGTGGCTTTCGCGCTGCTCGACGCCGCGCGCTGGCGCCAGCTGTTCAGCTTGAGCCGCAGCGATTTCGGTGTGGCCCTGGCCACCATGGCGGCGACCGTCACCATCCGGCTGGAAATCGCCATCCTGCTGGGCATGATCTTGTCGCTGATGTCTTTTCTCTACCGCACCTCAAAGCCCGCGATGCGCACCATGGGTTTTGACAGCCGCGGCCTGGACCGCCAGTTTGTGGTGATAGACAACTCGCCCGATGCGGGGCTGGAAACCAAAAAAACGTCGGGCCCTGACGGGCCCGACGAGGGGCCGCGCCAGGCGCTGCCGGAGTGCCCGCAGCTCAAACTGCTGCGCATGGAGGGCGAGGTGTATTTCGGTGCGACCCAGCATGTGGCCGACATCCTGCACGCATTGCGCACCCAGCCCCAGCCGCAAAAACACCTGCTGGTCATGGGCAAGAGCATGAACTTCATCGACCTGGCCGGCGCCGAGCTCTGGGAGGCCGAACTCGCCGCGCGCCGCGCCATGGGCGGCGACCTGTACTTCCACCGGCCGCGGCCCGAAGTGATACGCATGTGGCGCAAGACCGGTTTCACGAGCGTGCTCGGGCCCGAACACCAGTTTCCCGACAAGTTCACCGCGATCGCCACCATCTTCAACAAGCTGGACCCGGACATTTGCCGGCACTGCACGGCGCGCATATTCTGGGAATGCCAAACCGCGCCCGGTCCTGGCACAGCCGCCGCAGCCGCCGCCTGAAGCCCATGCCCCAATTCGCCGCCAACCTCAGCTGGATGTACACCGAGCTTCCCATGGCCGAACGCTTTGGCGCCGCCGCGCGCGATGGCTTCACGGCCGTGGAGATCCTCTCGCCCTACGTTTGGGCGCCGGACGAACTCAAGGCCATGCTGCAGCGCAACGGCCAGCAGCTGGTGCTGTTCAATGCGCCGCCGGGCGGCGTGGACCCGGCCGGCATCGAGAAAGCCTGGGCCTCCTCGCAAAAAGGCACGGCCTGCCTGCCCGGCCGTGAGGCCGAGTTCCGCGCCGGCATCGCCATCGCGCTGGAGTACGCGCAGGCCCTTGGCTGCCCGCGCATCCATGTGATGGCCGGCGTGCTGCCCGCGGGCATGGAGCGCGAGGCGGCGCAGCCCACCTATGTGAACAACCTGCGCGAGGCGGCCGCGCTGGCCGCCAGGGTGGGCGTGGACCTGCTGATAGAGCCCATCAACACCCGCGATATCCCGCGCTTTTTTTTGAACCGGCAGGACCATGCGCACGAAATCATCCGTGAAGTGGGCGCGGCCAACCTCAAGGTGCAGATGGACCTCTACCACTGCCAGGTCGTTGAAGGCGACCTGGCCATGAAGCTGCGCAAATACCTGCCCACCGGCCATGTCGGCCACCTGCAGATCGCCGGCGCGCCGGGCCGCCACGAGCCCGACGTCGGCGAAATCAATTACTCCTATCTATTTGCGCTGCTCGATGAACTGGGCTACGGCGGCTGGGTGGGCTGCGAATACAAACCGCTGCGCGGCGCCCAGGCCGGCGCCACAAGCGACGGGCTGGGCTGGCTGAAAAAATTTCGCGAACGCGCCTGAGCGCGTTCGAAGCCCATTCAGCACCTGCTTAGCGCGCGCAGCGAAACGTCAAATTGATGCGCTGCCTGCCCAGGCGCACATGCTCACCCTCGGCCAGCGGTGCCACGCCGTGGTAAGCCAGCCGCGACGCACCGCCCCACACCGCCACGTCGCCATGCAGCAGGCGGTAGCGCGCGGGCTTGTCGCTGCGATTCAAGCCGCCGAACAGGAACACCGCCGGCAGGCCCAGCGACACCGACACAATCGGCGCATCCAGCTGGCCTTCGTCCTTGTCCTGGTGCAGCGACAGGCGCGCGCCGGGTTCATAGCGGTTGATCAGGCAGGCGTCCGGTCGGAAGTTGCCAAAGCCCGCCTCCGCCGCGGCCTTTAAAGCGAGCCTGGAAAAACAATCCGGCATGGGCGGCCAGAGCTTGCCCGAGAGCGGGTCCCTGGGGTCATAGCGGTAGCCGCTGCGGTCCGATACCCAGCCCAGTTCACCGCAGTTGCTCATGGCGACCGACATGGTGTAGCCGCCCGGCGTGACCAGGTGGCGCAGCGGTGCTGCCGCAGTGACTGCGTCCACGGCCTGCAGCAAGGCTTCATCAACCTCCAGGGCAAAGCCGCGCAATAGAGCCGCGCCCGGGGCGATCGTCTCCGGAGCCGCATACGGCGCCGGTGCCTCATCAAAAAGCTGCAGGGTCACACCATCTCCTGGATCGCTTTGCTGCGCCAGCGGCCATCACTCAGCGTCATGAAAAATAATCCCCAGCGTATGCCGGTGGCCGCTGCGCACCGTACTCACGCCGTGCCGCATGTTGACGCGGTAAAAGCCGCGGTTGCCCTGCACCGGCCGGTGGTGCACGGCAAACACCACGGCATCACCCTGCTGCAGCGGCACCACCTCGGGCCGCGACTGCATGCGCGGGCGCTGCTCGGTCAGCACAAATTCGCCGCCGGTGAAGTCTTCGCCCGGCCGCGACAGCAGCACCGCGACCTGGAGGGGGAACACATGCTCGCCATACAGGTCCTGGTGCAGGCAGTTGTAGTCGCCGGGCCCGTATTGCAAGAGCAGCGGCGTGGGCCGCTGCTGGCCGGCCTGGTGGCAGCGCGCGAGAAAATCGGCGTGGTCGGCCGGATAGCGGACATCTATGCCCATGGCCTGGTTCCAGGCATTGGCCACGCCGACCAGGCGCGGATACAGCGTGGCGCGCAGCCGCGCCACGCTGTCCGGCAGCGGGTAGCTGAAGTACTGGTATTCGCCCTGGCCGAAGCCGTGGCGCTGCATCAGCACGCGGCTGCGGAAATGGCGCGTGTCGGCATACAGCTCGGCCACGGCCCTGCATTCGCGTGCGCTCAACAATTGCGGGAGCACGGCGTTGCCGTGGAGGTCCAGCGCGGCGGTGGTGGCCGCCCAGTCATCCGTCTCGGCGGGCAACAGGGAAAGTGTGCTTGAAAGAGGTGGCATGCGGCGGTCCGTGAGGCGATGAAAGAACCATCAATACCCCCAGGATAAATCCGCCGGCTCGCTTGCGCTCGCCGAAATCGGACATTTCATTGGGCCCTGCTCAGGCCGCCAGCTCGGTCAGGATGGGGCAATCCGGCCGGCTGTTCCCCTGGCAGCAGTGCGCCAGGTGGCCCAGGGTCTGCTTCATGGCCTCCATCTCGGCAATGCGGCGTTCCAGGTCGGCCACATGGGCCAGCGCGATGCGTTTGACGTCGGCGCTGGCGCGGCGTTTGTTCTGCCACAGCTTGAGCAGCTCGGCGATCTCGGCCATGCTGAAGCCCAGCGCGCGGGCGCGGCGTATGAAGCGCAGGGTATGCACCTCTTTTTCGCCGTACTGGCGGTAGCCCGCGTCGCTGCGGTGCACCGCCGGCAGCAGGCCTAGCGATTCATAGTGGCGAACCATCTTGGCCGACACGCCGGAACGCGCGGCAGCCTGGCCGATGTTGAGCGGGCCAGTGCCATCAACGGTTTCAGTCATGGGTGTTTCCTTTCCAGCGCCGCAGCAGCAAGGCGTTCATCACCACGCTGGCGCTGCTCAGCGCCATGGCGGCGCCGGCGATCACCGGGCTCAGCAGGCCCAGCGCGGCCAGCGGTATGCCAACCACGTTGTAAACAAAAGCCCAGAACAGGTTCTGGCGTATCTTGGCGTAGGTGCGGCGTGAAATGTCGACGGCGCCGGCCACCAGCGCCGGGTCGCCGCGCATCAGCGTGATGCCGGCCGCATGCATGGCCACGTCGGTGCCGGTGGACATGGCAATGCCCACGTCGGCCGCGGCCAGGGCCGGCGCGTCGTTGATGCCGTCGCCCACCATGGCCACGCGCCCGCCTTGTGCCTGCGCGCCGGCCTTGAGCCGGCCGATGATGGCGGCCTTGTTCTCCGGCAGCACCTGGCTGTGCACGAGGTCAATGCCCAGTTGCCGCGCCACCGCTTCGGCGCTGCCGCGGTTGTCGCCGGTCACCAGGGCGGTCTGGATGCCCAGCGCGTGCAGCCGGGCAATGGCGGGCCCCGCGCTGGTCTTGAGCGTGTCGCCAAAGGCCAGCAGGCCCAGCAGCCGGAGCGTGCCTGTGGCGTCGGCGAGCCAGGACACGGTGCGGCCCTGGGCCTCCAGCGCTTTGGCGCGCGCATCCAGGGCCGCGAAGCTGCCCAGGTCCAGGCCCAGCTCCTGCATAAAGAGCGGGCTGCCTAGCCGCAGTTCGCGGCCGGCGACCACGGCGGCCATGCCGCGCCCGGCGACGGCCCGCAGCTGTGTTGCCGCAGGGATCTCGAGCGACTGCTCCGCCGCGCGCCGCATCACGGCTTTGGCCAGCGGGTGTTCGCTGCCGGACTGGATGGCGGCGGCCCAGGCCAGCAGTTCCTGCTCCGCGATGCCCTGGGGTTGCAGCGCCACCAGTTCGGGCTTGCCCTCGGTCAAGGTGCCGGTTTTGTCGAAGGCCACGACCTTGAGGCTGTGCGCGACTTCCAGCGCCTCGGCGTCCTTGATCAGGATGCCCTGGCGGGCGGCGGCCCCGGTGCCGACCATGATGGCGGTGGGCGTGGCCAGGCCCAGCGCGCAGGGGCAGGCAATCACCAGCACGGCGACGGCGTTCAGGACGGCGGCCTCCCAGTTCTGCGTGGCCAGGCCCCAGCCCAGCAGCGTGACCAGCGCAATGCCTATGACCACCGGCACAAAGACCGCGCTGACCTGGTCCACTAGGCGTTGAATCGGCGCTTTTTTGGCCTGGGCCGACTCCACCATGCGCACGATGCGCGCCAGCGTGGACTCCGCGCCTATGGCCGTGGTGCGCACCACGATCAGGCCTTCGGCATTGACCGCGCCGCCGGTCACACGCTCGCCCGCGTGTTTGGCCACGGGCAGGCTTTCGCCGGTGATCAGGGATTCGTCAACCTGGGTGGCGCCTTCGACGATTTCGCCGTCCACCGCGATGCGCTCGCCGGGGCGCACCACCACCAGGTCGCCGAGCTGGATGTCCTGCAGGGCCACATCCTCGTCTTTGCCGCCCTGCCGGCGGCGCGCGGTGTCGGGCCGCAGCGCCTGCAGTGCGCGGATGGCGGCGGTGGTCTGGTGCTTGGCGCGCGCCTCCATCCATTTGCCCAGCAATACCAGCGTGATGACGACGGCCGAGGCTTCAAAGTACAGATGGGCCATGCCGTGGCCGCCGTGGCGCAGCAGCTGGTAGACGCTCAGGCCGTAGGCGGCCGAGGTGCCCAGGGCCACCAGCAGGTCCATATTGCCGGTGCCCGCGCGCAAGGCCTTCCAGCCCGCGCGGTAAAAACGCGCGCCCAGCCAGAACTGCACCGGTGTGGCGATCAGCCATTGCAGCCAGGCATCGAGCATCCACTCCCGGCCGAACAGCGCGCCCACCATGGGCAGGGCCAGCGGCGCCGACAGGACTGCGGCCAGCGCGACAGGCCACCAGGCGGCGGGTTTGTTGGCGGGGCTTTCCCCGGCCGCCGGGATGTCGCGCGCCTGGTAGCCGGCCTTGGCCACTGCCGCCACCAGCACGGGCAGCATGGCGGCGCTGCCGGCCACGCTGACTTCAGCGGTTTCGGTCGCGAGGTTGACGCTGGCCAAGAGCACGCCCGGCACCTGCTTAAGCGCTTTTTCCACACGCGAGACGCAGGAGGCGCAGCTCATGCCCTCTAGCCTGAGCCTCAAGGTTTGTTCGGCCACGCTGTAGCCGGCTTTCGCGACGGCGGCCTTCAAGGTGTCCATGCCGACGTCGCCGCGCGCCTTGACGCTGGCCTGCTCGGTCGCGAAATTGACGCTGACGTCCTGCACGCCGGGAACGGCGGCCAGCGAGCGTTCCACACGCGCCACACAAGACGCGCAGCTCATGCCCTGGACGGGAAACCGCCATTCGGCCAGCGCGGCCGCGGCAGGCGGGATTTTCAGGAGGGTCGTGGTATTCATGTCAGGCAGTCTGAACCTTACCATCATGGGAGGGTCAAGCCCCGGGGACAATAGCCACAGACGCGGGGCGGGTTTGGCCGGCCTGGCTGGACTTTGCCCCCATGGGAAGGTTCAGACTCCCGCCAACCCTTTTCACCACTCTCAGGAGGCTTTATGGAATTCACGATCCCCGCCATGAGCTGCGGCCATTGCGCCGGCGCCATCACCAAGGCCGTCAAGGCACTGGACCCGGCCGCGCAGGTCCATATGGACCTGGCGTCCAAAAAAGTCGTGGTCCAGACCTCGCAAGACCGGCAGGCCGTGGCGGCGGTGCTCGCGCAGGCGGGTTATCCCGCACAGTAAGGCAGCGCCGCGCGGCGGCAAGGCGTTTGGGCGTCGATAGAATGGCCCTTCCTTCACCCTTCAAGCCGCCTAGTGTCCGACCGATTCGCCGTTCTCCCCCAATACCTGTTTCCCAAGCAGGCGCTGACTTCCTTTGCCGGTTTTGTGGCTTCGCGCGAGCGCGGCTGGGTCACGACGGAAATCATCCGCCGCTTTGTCGCCAAGTACCGGGTCAATATGGAGGAGGCGCTGAACCCGGACATCGCCAGCTACCCGACCTTTAACGACTTTTTCACGCGCGCGCTCAAGCCCGGCGCGCGGCCCCTCGCGGCGGCCGAGCTGGTGTCGCCGGTGGACGGCGCGATCAGCCAGTTCGGCGCCATTGAGAAAGACCAGATCTTCCAGGCCAAGGGCCACCGTTATTCCACCACCGCGCTGGTGGGCGGCGATGCGGCGCTGGCCGCGCGCTACCAGGACGGGCATTTCGCCACGCTCTATCTAAGCCCCAGGGATTACCATCGCATCCACATGCCCTGCGACGGCCGGCTGGTGCGCATGATCTATGTGCCCGGCGAGCTGTTTTCGGTCAATCCCGTCACCGCGCGCGGCGTGCCGGGCCTGTTCGCGCGCAACGAGCGCGTGGTCTGCGTCTTTGAGTCGGCGCGCGGGCCTTTTGTGCTGGTGCTGGTTGGCGCGACGATTGTCGGCAGCATGGCCACGGTCTGGCACGGCGTGGTCAACCCGCCGCGCGGCAAGGACGTGCGGCAATGGGACTACCCCGACGAGCCGACCTCCGCGATACGCCTGAAGCAAGGCGAGGAAATGGGCCGCTTCCTGCTGGGCTCCACCGTCGTCATGCTGTTTCCCAAGGGGCCGCTGCAGTTCAATCCCGAGTGGGTGCCCGGCCGCGAGATCCGGCTGGGCGAGGCCATGGCCTCCTAGCCCTGAGCTGGGGGCGTAAAGCCCAGGCGCTTTAAGAACGCCATGGCCGCGGCAGGCGCCCTTTCCTTGGCGCCGTTGATGAAATACACAAACACGTCGCGCGGCTTTCCCTGCGCCGGGGCTTCTTCCAGCGCTGGCAGGTCCCCGGGTGCGCCGCCCGCGGCCCATTGCCTTGCACGTTCAGCCCAGGCGTGCAGCGCGCCTTCCTCATAGCCGGTCTCCAGGCCTGCCTCGCTCATCATCAAGCGGGCATAGGCGAAGTCGCCCGTGAGGTCGGCGAAGGACGGGAACTTGTCAGCGTCGGTAAATACCGTCGCAACCCTGTAACGGCGCGCGAGCGCCAGGTAGTCGGGCGACATGAAACTTTCATGGCGCACGTCGACCACATGGCGCAACGCGAGGCCGTCCACCTGTTTGGGCAGCAGGGCCAGAAAGGCCTCGAAATCGCCGGCCTCGAACACCTTGCCGGGCATGAACTGCCAGACGATGGGGCCCAGCTTGCCGCCCAGCTCGCTGATGCCGCTTTCGGTGAAACGCTGGATGGACTCGCCCGCCTCCGCCAGCACGCGGCGGTTGGTCGCGTAGCGCGAGGCCTTGAGGGAAAACACGAAGTGGTCCGGCGTCTCTTCATGCCACTTTCTGAAGCTGGCCGGCTTGAGCGTGCCGTAATAGGTGCCGTTGACCTCGATGGCGCTCAGCTGGCGGCTGGCGTATTCGAGTTCCCGGCTGTGTGGCAGGCCGGGCGGAAAAAAGCTGCCGCGCCAGGGCTCAAAAGTCCAGCCGCCCACACCCGCGCGTATGCGGGCATCGACGGTGGAAGGCGCGGCGGAAGATGGCGCTTGCGCGCGGCTGGCTGGTGTCATGGCGGCTCCGTGGCGTACTTGTCTGGTCTCTCGTCCAAATAGAGGAGATATCTTTGCCCTCGCCGGCTGCCGGCGCTGCAGGTTGAATTCTCCAATTGCGGGTCTATGTGGCGTGGTCTGTGCCGGAAGCGTACAGTAGCAGCTGCCGCAGCAAAACGCTGTCCTAAAAAGCCGACATTTTTCTCCCGGAGCCTTTCCCATGAACGCCCCACTGCACCGCGAAATCCCCGCCAGCATCCTCAACGCCGCCCAGGCCCTGTCCCAGGTCACGGCCCAGTGGGACGGCGACATCGTCAAACAGATCACCGACTACATCTCTATCCCCGCCAAGTCCCCCACTTTCGACAGCGACTGGGCGCAGCACGGTTTCATTGACACCGTCATGCGCAATGCGGCGGCCTGGGTCGAGGCGCAGAAGGTCGACGGCCTCAAGCTGGAGATCGTGCGCCTCGAAGGACGCACGCCGGTGCTGTTCTTTGAGATCCCGGCCACCCGCGCCGATTCCACGCAGACCGTGCTGATGTACGGCCACCTCGACAAGCAGCCCGAATTCACCGGCTGGCGCAATGACCTGAGCCCCTGGACCGCCAAGTACGAGGACGGCAAGCTCTACGGCCGCGGCGCCGCGGATGACGGCTACGCCGTCTATGCCAGCATTGCCGCGGTGCAGGCGCTTAAAAGCCAGAACGTTCCGCACCCGCGCATCGTCGGCCTCATCGAAACCTGCGAGGAAAGCGGCTCCTACGACCTGCTGCCCTACGTCAATGCGCTGCGCGAGCGCCTGGGTGAGGTCGCGCTGGTGGTGTGCCTGGATTCCGGCGCCGGCAACTACGACCAGCTGTGGCTGACCACCAGCCTGCGCGGCAACGCGGCCGGCGTGCTCAAGGTGGAAATCCTCACCGAAGGGGTGCACTCCGGCGACGCCAGCGGCCTGGTGCCCTCGAGCTTTCGCATCATGCGCCAGGTGCTGGACCGGCTCGAGGACAGCAAGACCGGGCGCCTGCTGCCGCAAAGCTTTCACTGCGAAATCCCGGCCGACCGCCTGGCCCAGGCGCAGGCCACCGCCAAAATCCTCGGTGACGAAATCTACAAGCGTTTTCCGTGGGCGCACTACGACTGCGAAGGCTCCAGCACCTTTGCCTTGCCCACCACCACCGACCCGGTCGAAGCCCTGCTCAACCGTACCTGGCGCCCCACGCTGAGCGTGACCGGCGCCGAAGGTTTCCCGGCACTCAAGGACGCCGGCAATGTGCTGCGCCCCTACACCGCCTTCAAGCTTTCGCTGCGGTTTCCGCCGCTGATCGATGCCGGCGCGGCGGTGCAGGAGCTCAAGACGCTGCTCGAAGACAACGCGCCCTACCAGGCCAAAGTCACCTTCGAAAGCAACGGCGGGGCCACGGGCTGGAACGCACCGGGCACCGTGCCCTGGTTCGAGAACGCGCTCAATGACGCGTCGCAAAGCTTTTTCGGCGCGCCCTGCGGCACGATCGGCCAGGGCGGCACCATTCCGCTGATGAACATGCTGAGCAAGGGTTTTCCCAAGGCGCAGATGATGGTTTGCGGCGTGCTGGGTCCCAAGAGCAATGCCCACGGCCCCAACGAATTCCTGAACGTGCCCTACGCCAAGAAGCTGACCGCCGCGGTCGCGCACGTGATGGCCCGCGTCCCCGGTTGATTCGGGTGCGGCGTCCTTTTCTTTCGCATCGCGGCCTGCCGCGCGCGCTTGCCACAGGCCAGGCTTTCGCCGCCGCATGCATTCGACCATCCTAGCCCCCTTCACCGCCCGCGATGGCGAGAACCTGGCCTTGTACGAGTGGCCGCTGGACGCCTGGGCCGACGAAATGGGCCCACACGCGCCGCCGCCGCGCGCCGTCGTGCTGCTGGTGCACGGCCTGGGCGAACACGCCCTGCGCTACGACCATGTCGCGCGCCAGCTGATGGAATGGGGTTTTGCCGTGCGCGCTTACGACCAGCGCGGCCATGGCGAGTCCGGCGGCGCGCGCGGCGTGCTGCCCGCCGACAGCACCTTGCTCGAGGACCTGGCCGAGGTGGTTGACGACACGCGGCTGCGCTGCATGCGCCTGCTGAAGGAGTCTCCCTCGCACCATGCGTCGGCCGAACCCGACCAGATCCCGCTGGTCCTGCTGGGCCATAGCCTGGGCGGCCTGGTGGTGGGCCGTTTTGTTTCGCTGGGCATACGCCCCGTCGAAGGCCTGGTGATGTCTTCGCCGGCGCTGGATGCGGGCCTCAATCCCCTGCAGAAATTGCTGCTGGCCTTCATGCCCAGGCTGGCCCCCGACTTTTGCGTGGGCAACGGCCTGGACCCGCACTATCTTTCGCACGACCCGGAGGTGGTCAGGAAATACCTGACCGACAAGTTGGTGCACAACCGGATCTCGCCCCGGCTGGGCAAGTTCATCGCGACGGCCGGCCCCGCCACCATAGCGGCCGCCGCCCAGTGGCGCACGCCCACACTGCTGATGTATGCGGGCGCGGACCGGCTGGTCGACCCGGCGGGCAGCCGCGCTTTCGCGGAAAGCGCCGCGAGCTCACGCGCCGTCAAGCCCGGCACGGTGACCGCGCGCTGCTTTGAGGACCTCTACCACGAGATCTTCAACGAAACCGACTCGGTGCCGGTGTTCGACACGCTCAAGGCCTGGCTGGACGCGCGTTTCTAGGCTGCGCTTGCGGGCGCCGGCCCCTTCACGAGATCAGCGCGCCTGCTTCAGCAGGCCGCCCAGCATGCCCATCAAGTCCTCGCCGTTGCCCAGGCCCTGCTCGGGCGCCTGGCCTTCGGGCGTCAGGTGGTTGATCAGGCCCGGCAGTATGTGGGAAAGCTGGCTGGCGGCATCGCCGGGGTCCAGCCCCAGCTTCGCGGCGATGTCGGACACGGTGCCGGCACCCAGCGCGGTGGTGACCTGGTCGCCGGAGACGGGCTGGTTGGCCCCGCTGCCTATCCACGACTGGATGGCGTCGCCCAGGCCGGCTTGTTCGAATTTGCTGACCAGACCACCCAGGCCGCCCTGGCCGCCGTTGTTGGCCAGCATGTCCGTGGCGACCTGGATCAGTTGCGGGTTGCTGGCCAGCATGCCGATGAGGCCGCCCAGGCCCGCGCCGGCCTGGCCCTGCTGGCCGTTGTTGTTGAGGACACTGCCCAGGACTGAATCAAGTAAACCCATGACGAACTCCTCAAGTGAGGGTGAAATAAAAACGGGAGAAAGCAGGAGAAAAAACGCGGAAGGCCTCAGGCATTCTGTTCCCTGCGCCGGCCCAGTGCAAGCCAGGCCAGCAAGGCGCCGGTCAAGCCCAGCGGCAGCAGCGAACCGAGGTTGAGCAAGGCCCAGCCCTGCGTGGTGACCAGCACGCCCGAGGCCAGCGACGAAACCGCCAGCACGGCAAAAATGCAGAAATTGAGCGCGCCCTGCGCCTTGTCTTTTTCTTCGGGGCGGTAGGCCGTGAGCGCCAGCGTGGTGGCGCCGGTGAACAGGAAATTCCAGCCCAGTCCCAGCAGGAAAAGCGCCCCCAGGAACTGCTTGAGGTCCACGCCAGAGAGCGCGATCAGCACGCACAGCACGTTGAGCAGCAGGCCCACCGCCATGATGGGCAGGGTGCCGAAGCGGCGTATCAGGTGGCCGGTGAAAAAGCCCGGCGCGAACATACCGATCACATGCCACTCAAGCACCAGCGCGACGCTGGAAAACGGCAGGCCGCAGACCTGCATGGCGATGGGCGTGGCGGCCATCAGCAAATTCATCACGCCAAAACCCAGGGCGCCGGCGGCCGCTGCCACGATAAAGACCGGCTGGCGCATGATTTCGCCAAGCGGCCTTCCGCCGCGGGCCGCATGTGCTTCGGGCGGCGGCGGGAACTGGATGAAAGCCAGCAAGGCCATGGACAGCAGCGCCACGCCGGCCAGCGCCAGGTAGGCGCCGGCAAAAGGCACGGCGGTCAGCTCCCGCGTGCGCGCGGCGAGGTTGGGCCCCGCGACGGCGCCCAGCAGGCCGCCGGCCATGACCAGCGAAATGGCTTTTTCGCGAAAGGCCGGCAGGGCCAGCTCGGCCGCGGCGAAGCGGTAGAGCTGCGCGTTGGCGCTGTAATAGCCGGCCACCACGGTGGCCGTCACCAGCAGCCAGAAGTTGCGGCTGTAGGCCGCATAGCAGCACAGCAGGGCCGAGGCCACGGCCACCAGCAGGCCCAGCTGGAAAGAGGTCTTGCGCCCGAAGCGCGATTGTGTGCGCGCCACCACCGCGGTCGACAGCGCACCGCCCACCACATAACCCATGACGGGCAGGGTGGCCATCCAGCCCAGCGGCGCCAGGTTCAGGCCGACCAGGCCGTTGATGGCGATGAAGGTGACGTTGTTGGTCAGGAACAGGCCCTGGCAGACGGCCAGCAGCCAGAGATTGCGGTTCATGCGGCTCCACCCAGTGTGAGCAGGGACAGGCAGGCCAGCGGCGCGGTTTCGGCCCGCAGCACACGTGGGCCCAGCGTGACGGGACTGAAGCCGCACGCAATGGCGGCGGCTTCCTCGGCGGGGCTCAGGCCGCCCTCGGGGCCGCTCAAAAACGTCAGCGCGCCGCTGCCCGGCACCGCCTGGGCCAGCGGGCGGCTGCCCTCGCGCAGCGACAGCAGCAGGCGGCTTCCGTCCGCGGCCGCGTTCCCGGCGCTCTTGAGCCAGTCGGCCAGGCTGGCGACCTCGTGGATCAGCGGGACGCGGCTGCGGCCGCATTGTTCGCAGGCGGCGACGGCCACGCCGCGCCAGTGCGAGATTTTTTTGTCGGCACGCTCGCCTTTGAGGCGCAGAACGCTGCGCTCGCTCATCAGGGGCTGGATGCTGGCCGCGCCCAGCTCGGCTGCTTTTTCCACCAGCCAGTCCATGCGCTCGTTGGCCGGCGTGCCGACCGCCAGGTGGATGGCGCGGCCGGCCTCGCGCGCCGTCGGGGTGTACGCACCAATGGTGACCTCGACCTCGCTGCGGCCCATGCGCGCGACCGTGGCCTCAAATTCCCCTTCGCTGCCGGGCAGGCCGTCGCCTTGGCCGTTGAACAGCGACAGGGCGTCCCCGGGCTGCAGCCGCAGGACCTGCACGTGGCGGGCGGTGTCCGGCGGCAGCTGGACCGTCGTGCCCGGCACCAGCGCGATGTCGGCGTAGAAGCGGGCATTCATGGCATGGCCTTAAAACGTGTAGCCCACGCGGGTCTCATTGCCTTCGATCTCGTCGAGCAGCACCATCAGCGGGCCCAGCTGCCGGTAGCGCGCGGCGGTGTTGCGCGCGTATTTGATGAAGCGCGGGGTGTCGGCCAGGTATTTGGGCTTGCCGTCGCGCAGCGTGAGGCGGGCGAAAATGCCCAGCACCTTGAGGTGGCGCTGCAGGCCCATCCATTCGACGGCGCGGTAAAACTCGCCGAAATCGTCACCGACCGGCAAGCCCGCCTTGCGGGCCTTTTGCCAGTAGCGCACGGTGATGTCGAGCACAAAATCCTCTTCCCAGCTCAGGAAAGCATCGCGCATCAGGCTGGCGATGTCGTAGGTGATGGGGCCGTAGACCGCGTCCTGGAAGTCGAGTACGCCGAGTGGCGGCGCATCCGCGGGCGCTGCTGATGCGCCGTCCGGAATCATCAGGTTGCGGGGCATGAAGTCGCGGTGCACAAACACCCGCGCGCCGTCCAGCGAATTGAGGTTGCTGGCCTTGATCTGCGTGAACAGGACTTCGAGTTTGTCCCGCAGGCCGGTGTCCAGCGCGAGGCCGCGGTGTTTGGCGACGTACCAGTCCGGGAATAGGGAGAGTTCGCGCGACAGCAGCGCATCGTCATAGGGGGGCAGTACGCCCGGCTTCGATGCGAGCTGCCAGCGCACCAGGACGTCCACCGCTTGGGCGTACAGCTCGTAGTGCGCGGATGCGGGGCTGGCAATCGCGTCGACCGCGGCGGGCGGGGCGATCACTTCCATCATGGTCCGCGCGCCCAGGTCGCTCAGCAGCATAAAGCCCAGGGGCTCGTCCCATGCCAGCACGCGCGGCGCGTTCAGGCCGGCGTCCGCCATCAGGCCGGCGATCTTGGCAAAGGGTTTGCAGTCTTCCTGCGCGGGCGGCGCATCCATGATGATGCAGCTGCCCCCGCCCGATGCGGCGTCTACCCGAAAGTAACGGCGAAAGCTCGCGTCGGCGGAGGCCGGCCTCAGCGTGCCGGCTTGCAGGTGGTGCTGGCGGGCCGTGGCGGCCAGCCATTGTTCGAAGGCGGCGGCGCGTGCCGGATCGGCCCAGGCGATGGACTGTGCGGTCATGCTTGCGAAGCCTTCGCCGGGCGCGCGGCCGGGCTCGGGTTCGGCATTGTGGGGAGGGGATGGAGGGTCATGGATAATCAGGCCTGATTTTACAAACGGGTTTATCTCACATAAACGATGCGCCGCGCATCCCGCTCGCCTTTTATTCTCTCCCCGGTAGCTCTTGCTGTCTCCAGGCTGGCTGTGTTTTGCGCCACGCTGGGGATGACTGTTGCCGGGACGGCGCACGCCCAGGCGGTGCCGGCGGCACCAGTGCAGACGGCGGAATCCGGCGGCGGGCTGAAACTCAAGCCCTCGCCCATGCTGGCCGAGGAAGTCTCCAGTGATCCGCAGGACCGGGGCCCGACCTTTGTCTTCGGCGACCGCGTGTCGGGCCGCCCCGACCTGGAGACGGTCATCGACGGCAATGCGGAGCTGCGCCGCGGCGCCACCTCCATCCGCGCCGACCGCATCGAGTATTACCAGCCCGACGACCAGCTCAAAAGCCGCGGCAATGTCCGCGTCAACAGGGCCGGCAACCGCTTTGAAGGTCCCGAGCTGGAACTCAAGCTGGACCGTTTCGAGGGGTTTTTCACCACGCCGGACTACCGCTTCCTGAGCAATGGCGGCAACGGCCGGGCGCAGCGGGTCGACTTCCTCGATGAACACCACCTGACGGCCCAGCGCGCCAGCTACACCACCTGCGAGCGCGGCGATGAAGCGAGCTGGGAGCCGGCCTGGGTGCTGCGCGCCAACAGCTTTGAGTTCGACCTGGAGACCGAGGTCGGCGTGGCCCGGGGGGCCGTCGTCCGTTTCAAGGACGTGCCCATCCTGGCTTTTCCCAAGTTCAGCTTTCCGCTGAGCGACAAGCGCAAGTCAGGCCTGTTACCGCCCAGCATCAGCATGGGCTCGACCGACGGCTTTGAATTTCGCCAGCCTTATTACTTTGACATCGCGCCGAATCGGGACGCGACCTTCTCCCCGGCGATCATGACCAAGCGCGGCATAGACCTGGCCGGCGAGTTCCGCTACCTGGAACCCACCTATTACGGCCAGCTCCGTGCCAACTACCTGCCGAGCGACAAATTGCGCGACCGGGACCGCTGGTCTTATGGTTACCAGCACAGCGGTACCATCAATACCGGCTTTCCATCGATCGGCAAGCTGGGGCTTAACCTCAACCTGAACCGTGTCAGCGACAACGACTATTGGCGCGATTTCCCGGCACGGCTGGGGTCCACCACCCAGCGGCTGTTGTCGCAGGACGCCACCCTGTCCTGGAGCCAGGGCTTCTTCTCCTCCACCTTGCGCACCCTGAAATGGCAGACGCTGCAGGACGTGACCTCGCCCATCGTCCCGCCCTATGACCGCCTGCCGCAGCTCACGGCCAGTTACTCCCGGGTGGATGCCCCCCTGGGCCGCCTGGGCAATGGCTTTGACTGGTCCATCGAGGGCGACTACACGCGGTTCTCCGCGGACCGGGTATTGACGAACCAGCCCAACGGCAACCGAGCCTACACCAAGCTGCAGGTCAGCCGCCCCTGGCTGTCCTCGTCCGGCTTTATCACGCCCAAGGTGCAGCTGCATGCCACCAGCTACCAGTTCGACGCGCCGCTGGTCGACGGCGCGCGCTCGGCCTCGCGTGTCGTTCCGACCTTCAGCCTGGACAGCGGCCTGCAGTTTGAGCGCGAGGCGAGCTTCCTGGGCCGCAACTTTACCCAGACGCTGGAGCCGCGGGCTTTTTATGTGCGAACGCCCTTTCGCGACCAGAGCCGGCTGCCGAACTACGATTCCGGCCTCAACGACTTCAATTTCGCGACGGTGTTCACCGAAAACGCCTTTGTCGGCAATGACCGCATTTCCGACGCGAACCTGCTGACGCTGGGCGTGACCTCGCGCCTGCTGGACCCGGCGACCGGCGCCGAGGCCGTGCGCGTGGGCATTGCGCAGCGCCTGCGCTTTGAGGACCAGCGCGTGACGCTGCCCGGCGCGCTGCCCGTCACCGACCGGATCAGCGACATCCTGGTCGGCGCGTCCGTCAACTGGGTGCCGCAGTGGTCTTTCGACAGCACGGTGCAGTACAACCCCAAGACCAAACAGTCCGAACGCGCCTCTTTCGGCGTGCGCTACAACCCGAGCAACTACCGCGTCATCAGCGCCGCGTTCCGGCGCCAGCGCAATGTCAGCGAGCAGATCGACATCGGCTGGCAATGGCCCATCAACGACCTGTGGGGCGACAGGGGCAAGGACCTGGGCGCCGGGCAGGGCCAGGGCGGCGGGCGCTACTACGCGGTCGGCCGGCTCAATTACAGCGTGCTGGACAAGCGGCTGGTCGATTCCATCATCGGCGTCGAATACGACGGCTGCTGCTGGATAGGCCGCGTCGTGCTGCAGCGCTCGCAGACCGGCACGGGCACGTCGGACACCCGGATCATGTTCCAGCTGGAGCTCGTGGGTTTCTCCCGCATAGGCGCCAACCCCCTGGAAACCCTCAAGTCAAATGTCCCGCGCTACCAGTACCTGCGTGAGAAAATCGAGGCTCCAAGCCGCTTTACCACTTATGACTAATCACCGCTTTGTTCCAGAATTTTTCTCGGGCCTGCCGCGCCTCGCCGGGGCGGCGTTCGCGCTCGCCATGCTGCTGACGGCGCAGGCGCAAGCTCAGGGGCTGAGGCCCTCCGCGCCGCTGCGCCTGTCGTCCGATCCCGCCGCGCGGGCTCCGGCCGGTCAGCGCCAGGCCGATTTCATCGTCGCGGTGGTGAATTCCGAGCCCATCACCAACAGCGAGGTCCGCCTCAAGCTGATCCGCACCGAGCAGCAAATCCTCCAGCAGGGCACGGCGCTGCCGCCGCGCAGCGAACTGGTGGTGCAGGTCCTGGAGCGCATGATCAGTGACAAGGCGCAGCTGCAGCTGGCGCGCGCTTCCGGTGTGCGGATCGATGAAAGCGCGATCCAGGCCGCGGTCCAGAGCGTCGCGACCCAGAACCAGATCACCGTGGACGAGCTGCGCAGCCGCCTGAAGGCGGACGGCATCGACTACACGCAGTTCCGCTCCGAAGTGCGCGACGAGCTTTTGGTGGGCCGCCTGCGCCAGCGCGAACTCGAGTCGCGCGTCAGCGTGACCGAGCAGGAGATCGACCAGTTCCTGCGCGACCAGGAAGGCGGCACCGCCGAAGCTTCCGCCCTGGCCCTCAACCTGGGCGAGATCCTGGTGGCGGTGCCCGAGAATGCCACGCCCGAACAGGTCGCGGCGCTGCAAGCCAGGGCCCAACAGGTGGTCGACCGTGCCCGCGCCGGCGGTGATTTCGCCGCGCTGGCCGCCGAGTTCTCCGCTTCCGCCACACGCACGACCGGCGGCCAGATGGGTCTGCGCACCGCCGACCGCTATCCCCCGCTTTTTGTGGATGCCACCAAAAACCTGCAAACCGGCGGACTGGCCGGCCCGGTGCGAAGCGGCGCGGGCTTTCACATCCTCAAGGTGATTGAAAAGCGCCAGGGCGGCATGCCCGGCGCGACCGTGACGCAGACCCATGCCCGCCACATCCTGCTGCGGCTGAACCCCAAAGTGACGGAAGCCGCCGCGACCGAAAAGCTCGCTGAATTCAAGAAGCGCATCCAGGCCGGGCAAGCCGATTTTGCCGCCCTCGCCCGCGAGAACAGCGATGACGGCTCGGCCAAGGAGGGCGGCGACCTGGGCTGGGCCAGCCCCGGCATGTTTGTGCCCGAGTTCGAGAAAGTCATGAACAGCCTGGCGCCCAACCAGGTATCCGATCCGCTGGTGTCCCGTTTCGGCGTGCACATCATCCAGGTGCTGGAGCGTCGCGACACCCAGCTCTCGCTGCGTGACCAGCGCGAAATCGCGCGCAACGTGCTGCGCGAAAAGAAACAGGGCGAAGCCTACGCACTCTGGGCCCAGGAGGTCCGTGGCCGCGCGTATGTGGAGTACCGTGAACCGCCGCAGTGAATGTGGCCCCCACGGTCGCTCACTGCGTGTAGCCGGCGGCTTCTCCCTGCCCCTTTCATTATGAGAGGGGCCGCTGCGCCTGCGGCCCGGCAAAGCCGGTTCCGCGGCCCCTGCTGGTTTAGTGTGTAAGGCCGCTGCATCGTGAAACACATCCCTCGCAAACGCTTTGGCCAGCATTTCCTGACCGACCAGGGCATCATTGAAGGCATAGTCCAGGCGATCGCGCCGCGGCCTGGTCAGGCTGTGGTCGAAATCGGGCCCGGGCTGGCCGCCCTGACGCAACCCCTGGTCGAGCGCCTCGGGACGCTCACCGTGATTGAACTGGATCGCGACCTGGCCCGGCAGCTGCGCGAGCATCCCCAGCTCAACGTGGTCGAGTCCGACATCCTCAAGGTGGATATCCATGCGCTGGCGGGCACCACCTGCGCGCCGGGGCAAAAACTCCGGGTTGTCGGCAACCTTCCGTACAACATCTCCACACCCATCTTGTTTCACCTGCTGGGCGCCGTGGACGTCATTGAAGACCAGCACTTCATGCTGCAAAAGGAAGTGATAGACCGCATGGTGGCCACGCCTGCCACCGGCGATTACGGCCGGCTCAGCGTGATGCTGCAGTGGCGCTACGCCATGGAAAATGTGCTGTTCGTGCCGCCGCAGAGCTTTGACCCGCCGCCGCGCGTGGACAGCGCTGTGGTGCGCATGGTGCCGCATGCGGTGCCGCCGGCGCTGGATGCCAGGCTGCTCAGCGAGCTGGTTCAGGTGGCTTTCAGCCAGCGCCGCAAGCTGCTGCGCCACACGCTGGGCCAGTGGCTGGCCGCGCGGGGCTTTGGCGGGACCTTTGACGTGCAGCGCCGCGCGGAAGAGGTGCCGGTCGCCGAGTACGTGGCGCTGGTGCAGGCGCTGCAAGCCTGAACGCCAATTTCCGGCATAAAAAAACCCGTCATCGACGGGCTTTTTTGCGGGCGCCAGCGGCGCCCATTTCCATTTGGTTTACTTCAAGCAGCGGCGAGCCAGTAACCCGCGTTAAACGGGCTGCTCATACGCAATGCCAGAGGTGACACGTCCACCAGTTTGTCGGTAGGCATGACTTCTTCACCTTCTGCAACTGCTTGCTGGGCCTCATTCGCCCGATCCCCTTGGCCGATGTCTGGGGAGCGGGCTACAGAAAAGAATAGAAGCATCTGAACGGTATCTTGCGATCCGCCCAGTAGTCCGAGGCATCCCGGAAGATGTCGAGCAGCTGCTCGCGCGCTTCCTTGTCAAATTTGGCGTTGGCCGGAATCTGCTCGAGCACGACGATGAAGCCGGGCTGCGGGCCCGACTTGTGGACCAGGTCCGTCATGCAGTCGTACAGCGCGTCGAAATTCTTGCCGAAGTGGGCCGGGAAGGTGTATTGCGCCGCAATCATGTCCAGCACGTCCTGCTTGCTCTGGGCATTGCCCAGGTTGGCATACAGGAAATGCTGGTTCAGCTGCGTCGCGGCGTCCTGCAGGTCCTGCACCCGGAAGGCGCGTATGGATTGAACGATATTGGGCCGCACGCCGCGCAAGGGCGTTTCGCCGTCCTTGCGTACCGGCGTCTCGTGGTCCCGACGAAGTGGTGTATCCATCTCCGCTACTCTTTCTCTGAAGTCAAAAACTCGTAATAACAACCACAGCTCATTTACTGAACAATTCTGCGAAAACTCGCATAGTGGTCGTCGGTGTAATAACAGGCATCCGGGGCGGTGGGTTTCAAGCCGCCACAAACAATGCGCCGGGCTCCCCGGCTGCGTTCATTGGGCGTTCGGACGGTGTATTCGCGGTAGTAACCGCGACGGTTGGCCGGAAGAAGTCGCTCCCGGTTGCCAAACACCACGCCGTCCTTGTCATGCCTGAACGGCCCACCCTGGTAAATCAGCGTCATCATGTCGCGCCCTTGCGGGGGCAATTGGGCCGCTGCGATCGTGCCGACCGGCGCCGGTGAATCCGCGCCCTTGGCCTGCACCACGCTGGGGATCAGCCCGCTCAGGCTGGTTGCCAAGACCAGCAGGCCGGCCATTCTGGCTGCCTGCCGACGTCCCCACCCATTGCGCAACATGAAAAAGAAGCCTTTCCTGAACCCAGGGTCCGCCCGCCGATTTCGGGTTAACCCTTAAATTTCAAGAGAGCTAGTTTGCCGCAAGTGGCCGGAAAACGCAAGTGGCTGCTGAAAATTTAGGCAGTAAAGACCGGGCTTCTTACCTAAATAAGTTAGTGCTGGCTATCTAATTGGGGCTTATCGGGCCGCGTTGGCGTCGGCTACCGTGAGGGCCGTCATGTTGACGATGCGGCGCACCGTGGCGGTGGCGGTCAGGATGTGCATGGGTTTGTTCGCGCCCAGCAGCACGGGGCCGATCGCGATGTTGCCGCCGGCCGCCGTTTTGAGCAGGTTGTACGAAATATTGGCCGCATCAATATTGGGCAGCACCAGCAGGTTGGCCTCGCCGGCCAGCGTGCTGTTGGGCATGATCAGGCCGCGCGCATCGGCGTCCAGCGCCATGTCGCCGTGCATTTCGCCGTCGACTTCCAGCCAGGGCGCTTTTTCGCGCAGCAGTTCCAGCGTGCGGCGCATCTTCAGGGCGCTGGGCAGGTTGGAGGAGCCGAAGTTCGAGTGTGACAGCAGGGCCGCCTTGGGCTTGATGCCGAAGCGCATCATTTCCTCGGCCGCCATGGTGGTGATCTCGGCGAGCTGCTCGGCCGTCGGATCGCAGTTGACGTGCGTGTCGAGCAGGAAGACCTGGCGATTCGGCAGCAGCAGGCCGTTCATGCAGGCATAGGTGTTGACGCCCTCGCGCTTGCCGATGACCTGGTCCAGGTAGTCCAGGTGGTGGGCCGTCGTGCCCCAGGTGCCGCAGATCAGGCCGTCCACGTCGCCCTTGTGCAGCAGCATGCCGGCGATCAGCGTGAGGCGGCGGCGCATCTCGATCTTGGCGATCTGCACGGTGACGCCGCGGCGCTCCATCATGCGGTGGTAGGTCTGCCAGAAGTCGCGGTAGCGGTGGTCCTGCTCGACGTTGACCACGTCGTAGTCGAGCTCTTCCTTCAGGCGCAGGCCGAATTTTTCGATGCGCTGGGCGATGATGGCGGGCCGGCCTATCAGCGTCGGCCGTGCCAGGCCCTCGTCCACCACGATCTGGCAGGCGCGCAGCACGCGCTCTTCCTCGCCCTCGGCATAGGCCACGCGCTTGCGGCTGGCGGCCTTGGCGGCCGCGAAGATCGGCTTCATGACCGTGCCCGAGGCGTAGACAAAGCTCTGCAGCTTGTCGCGGTAGGCGTTCATGTCCTGGATGGGCCGCAGCGCCACGCCGCTGTCGGCCGCCGCCTGCGCCACCGCAGGCGCGATCTTCATCATGAGGCGCGGATCAAAAGGCTTGGGAATCAGGTATTCGGGGCCGAAGGCCAGCTTCTCGCCCACATAGGCAGCCGCCACGACTTCGCTCTGCTCGGCCTGGGCGAGTTCGGCGATCGCATGCACGGCCGCGATTTCCATCTCGACGGTGATGGTCGAGGCGCCGGCGTCCAGCGCGCCGCGGAAGATATAGGGAAAGCACAGGACGTTGTTGACCTGGTTGGGGTAGTCGGTGCGGCCGGTCGCCATGATGGCGTCGTCGCGCACGGACTTGACGTCCTCGGGCGTGATCTCGGGATTCGGATTGGCCAGCGCCAGGATGATGGGCTTGGCCGCCATCTTGGCGACCATGTCCTTCTTGAGCACGCCGCCGGCCGACAGACCCAGGAAGATGTCCGCGCCCGCGATCACTTCGCCGAGGGTGCGCGCGTCGGTCTTCTGCGCGAACTGGATCTTGTCCTCGTCCATCAGCTCGGTGCGGCCTTCATAGACCACGCCGGCGAGATCGGTCACGAATACGTTTTCGCGCTGTATGCCCAGCTTGAGCAGCAGGTTCAGGCAGGCCAGCGCCGCGGCGCCCGCGCCGGAGGTTACCAGCTTGACCTGGCCGGGGCCCTTGCCGACCACCTTGAGCGCATTCAGCACCGCCGCGCCCACGGTGATGGCCGTGCCGTGCTGGTCGTCGTGGAACACCGGGATCTTCATGCGCTTGCGCAGCTCGCGCTCCACATAAAAGCAGTCGGGCGCCTTGATGTCTTCCAGGTTGATGGCGCCGAAGGTCGGCTCCAGCGAGGCGATGATGTCGACCAGCTTGGCCGGGTCTTTTTCGTCGATCTCGATGTCGAACACGTCGACGCCGGCGAACTTCTTGAACAGCACGCCCTTGCCTTCCATGACCGGCTTGGAGGCCAGCGGGCCGATGTCGCCTAGGCCCAGCACGGCGGTGCCGTTGGTCACCACGGCCACGAGATTGCCGCGGCTGGTGTACTTGAAGGCGTTGTTCGGGTCCTTGACGATCTCTTCGCAGGGCGCGGCGACGCCGGGGGAGTAAGCCAGTGCCAGGTCGCGCTGGTTGGTCAGCTGCTTGGTTGCCGCGATGGCCACCTTGCCGGGGGTCGGAAACTCGTGGTATTCAAGGGCGGCGCGGCGCAGTTCAGCGCGTTTTTCTTCACGGTCGGCGGGCGTCGCGGCGGTGGGTGTCGGCATCAGCAGGGTCTCCAGCGGAAACGGTCGGGCGACCGTCAATTTCTTGTAAGGGTCTGGATTGTAGGCCGTTGGACGGGAAAACCCTAGTAAGTGAATCTACGCAAAAAGGTGCTTCGCTTTTGACTTTTCAGCATGGAAAGCCGCGTTGCCGCGAAGCTGGTTCACGATAACAGCGCGTAGATGTTTTTTGGGCGCTTTAAGCGCGAAATACTGAACGGAGCGGCCGGGCGCGCAGCCCGTCCGTTCAACGCGCCACGCCCAGCAAATGGTTCAGGCGCTCGGGCTGCTCGCGCAGCGCCTGGGCCGTGCCCGTGTGCACCACCATGCCGCGGTCCAGCACCACGGCGCTGTCGGAAATCGCCAGGATGGCCTGCGGGTGCTGCTCCACGATGATGGCGCTCAGGCCCTCCTCGCGCGTGATGCGGCGTATGGCGCGCAGCAACTCCTCCACGATGATGGGCGCGAGGCCTTCCAGCGGTTCGTCGAGCAGCAGCAGCCTGGGATTGAGCACCAGCGCCCGGCCCACGGCCAGCATCTGCTGCTCGCCGCCCGACAGCTGCGTGCCCAGGTTGGCCTTGCGCTCGGCCAGGCGCGGGAACATGGCGTACACGCCATCCGGGTTCCATTTGCCGGGCCGCGCCACCGCCGTCAGGTTCTCGTGCACCGTCAGCGACTTGAAGATGTTGCGCTCCTGCGGCACCCAGCCTATGCCGCTGGCCGCGCGTTCGTGCGAGGGCAGCTGGTGCAGCGCGACCATGGATGCGCCCGCGCCGAAGGAGATGGTCCCGCCGTGCTGGCGCGTCGCGCCCGCCAGGGTGTTGATCAGCGTGGTCTTGCCGGTGCCGTTGCGGCCCAGCAGCGCGAGCGTCTGGCCTTCGCCCAGCGTGAACGAGACCTCGTGCAGCACCACCGCCTCGCCGTAGCCGGCGCGCAGTTTGTCGACCTTGAGCAACTCAGCCATGGGCCACCTCCCCATGCTCCTCGCCATGGCCCAGGTAGACCGCCTTGACCTGCGGGTCGGCGGCGATCTGCTCGGGTGTGCCCTCGGTCAGCAGCGTGCCGTTGACCAGCACCGTCATGGTGGTGGCGAAGCTGAACACCAGGTCCATGTCGTGCTCGATCAAAAGTACCGAAACGTCAGCGGGCAGCGCGGCCACGGTTTGCAGCAGCTCCTCGCGCTCGCCGGCCGGCACGCCCGCCACGGGTTCGTCCAGCAGCAATACGCGCGGCTCGCAGGCCAGCGCCACGGCGATCTCCAGCAGGCGGCGCTTGCCGTAAGCCAGCACGCGGGTCGGCTGGTCCATCACCTCCGTCAGGTGAAACTGTTCCAGCAACTGTTCGCAGCGCTCGGCCACGGCCCGGTTGCGGCCCAGCGCCTGCCACCATTTCGCGCCCAGCCCGGCCTGCTGGGACACGGTGAGCGCCAGCGTCTGCAGCGGCGTGAGCGAGTCAAACAGCTGGTTGATCTGGAAGGTGCGCACCATGCCGCGCTTGACGCGCTGGTGCGGCGCCAGCCGCGTGATGTCCTCGCCCTCGAGGAAGATGCGGCCCTCGGTGGGTTGCAGCACGCCCGTCAGCAGGTTGACCAGTGTGGTCTTGCCCGCGCCGTTGGGCCCTATCAGCGCATGGCGCGCGCCGCGCCGCAGGTTCAGGCTCACATTGTTGGTGGCGGTGATGCCGCCGAAACGCATCACCAGGCCTTGCGCGGACAGCACCGCGTCCTGGACCGGCGCGCTCATGGCCGGCCCCCGCGCCGCGGCAGCCAGGTCCAGGGCCGGACCAGGCGCTCGCGGCCCACCAGCACCAGCACCACCAGGAAAAGGCCTATCCAGAAGGTCCAGTACTGCGGCGTGATGGACGAAAGCGCGTCCTGCATCAGCTTGAACACAATCGCCCCGGCCACGCCGCCATACAGCCAGCCCACGCCGCCCACCACCAGGATCAGCAGCACGTCGGCCGAACGGTGGAATTCGAACAAATCCAGCGAGGCGAAACCGGTGGTTTGCGTCAGCAGCGCGCCGGCCGCGCCCGCCACGCCGGCAGCCACCGTGTAGACCACCGCCAGCCGGGACGCGACCGGGATGCCGATCGCCATGGCACGCAGGCGGTTGTCGCGTATGGCCTTGAGCGTCGCGCCCAGCGGCGAATGCACCAGGCGGCGCATCAGCACAAACAGGACCAGCAACACGGCCAGCGAGTAATAGGCGCCGGTGCGGCCCGAAAGGTCGAACTCGAAGCGGCCCAGCAGCGGGCCCATGACCACGCCTTGCAGGCCGTCGGCGCCGCCCGTCAGCCAGTCCAGCTTGTTGGCCAGCTCCAGCAGGATCAGCGCCACGCCCAGCGTCACCATCAGCCGCGTGAGGTCGCTGCCGCGCAGGATGGTCAGCGAGCAGACCGCGCCCAGCAGCGTGGCGGTGGTGACGCCCACGGCCAGGCCCAGCAGCGGGTCGGGCATGACCAGTTTGGCGAACAGCGCCGCGGCATAACCGCCTATGCCGAAGAAGGCCGCATGGCCCAGCGAGACAATGCCGGTGTAGCCCAGCACCAGGTCCAGTGACACGGCGAACAGCGCGACGATGGCGATCTCGTTGATGAGGGATGCATGGCTGGGCATCAGCACCGGTGCGGCGAAGGCGATGAGCCAGAGCACCGGCTCCCAGGGTTTCCAGCGGCTGCTTTTGAGCAGCGATGTCTGGGTGTTGCTCATGCTATTTGCCTCCCTTGCGCACAAAGAGGCCCTGCGGCCGCCAGATCAGGATCACGATCATCAGGCTGTAGACGATAAAGGCGCCCAGCTTGGGGATGTAGTACTTGCCCGCCACGTCGGCGATGCCCAGCAGCAGCGCGGCCAGCAGCGGCCCGGTGATCGATGAGGTGCCGCCCACGGCCACCACGATCAGGAAATAAATCATGAACTTGAGCGGAAAGCCCGGGTCCAGGCCCAGCACCTCGGCGCCCAACGCGCCGCCCAGGCCGGCCAGGCCTGAGCCCACGGCGAAGGTCGAGAGGAACACGATGTTGACATTGATGCCCAGGCCGGCGGCCACGCGCTGGTCGTCCACCGACGCGCGCAGCCGGCTGCCGAAGCGCGTGCGCGCCAGCAGGTATTGCAGGCCCACCGTCAGCGCCGCGCAGACCGCGATGATGAACAGCCGGTAGTGGCCCATGCCCAGCATCCAGGCGCCGCTGCCGATCTCGGTGCGGCCCTTGAGCCATTGCGGCAGCTGCACGATCTGCTGCGTCGAGCCGACGAAGTAGTCCACGCTGGCCACCGCCATGAACACCAGGCCTATCGAAAACAGCACCTGGTCCAGGTGCGGCTTGTTGTAGAGCGGCCTGTACAGCGTGCGCTCCAGCACGCCGCCCAGCAGTGCCGAGCCGATAAAGGCCAGCGGCAGGCACAGCAAAAAGGGCACACCGAAATGCTGCATCAGCAGCACGGTGATGTAGCCGCCGGCCATGGCGAAGGCGCCGTGCGCAAGGTTGATGAAATTCATCAAGCCCATGGTCACCGCCAGGCCCACCGCCAGGATAAACAGCAGCATGCCGTAGGCGATACCGTCAAAAAGAAGCGTCAGCATGGGTCGATTCTGGATGTTTGCTCCCTCCCCCGCTGGGGGAGGGATGGGGTGGGGGCCGGACGGCGCTTGTGTCCCGGCCTCCCCACGCGAAGGACGGCGTGCTTACTTGGCTTTACCTGGATCTTTCACGTCCTTGATCACGTCAAATTCCACGTTGTAAAGCTGGCCGTCCTTTTTCTCGACCTTGCGCAGGTAGACGTCCTGCACGATGTCGCGCGTCTGCGCGTCGATGAAGATCTTGCCGCGCGGGCTTTCAAACAGCTGGCCCTTCATGGCCGCGAGCAGCGCGTCGCCGCCGCCCTGGCCCTTGCTGGTCTTGAGTGCTTCATAAATCACGCGCATGCCGTCATAGCCGCCCACGGCCATGAAGTTGGGACGCAAGCCCTTGTTGGCCTTGGAAAAAGCCTCCACAAACTTCTTGTTCACGGCCGAGGGGTGTGCCGCCGAGTAGTGGTGCGAAGTCACCACGCCCAGCGCGCCGTCGCCCATGTCGTTGAGCTGGTCGTCGTCCGTCACGTCGCCGGTGGCGATCAGCCGTATGCCGGCCTTGTCCAGGCCGCGCTCGAGGAACTGCTTCATCACCGCGGCGCCGGCGCCGGAAGGCACAAAGACAAAGAGCGCGTCGGGTTTGTTGTCCCGCACCTTTTGCAAAAAGGGCGCGAAGTCCGGGTTGCGCAGCGGCACGCGCAGCGCGTCGGTCACTTCACCGCCGTTGAAGGTCAGGCGGTCCTTGAAGAATTTTTCGGCGTCAATGCCGGGGCCGTAGTCGGACACCAGCGTGACCACCTTCTTGATGCCGTTCTTGGGTGCCCAGTCGGCCAGCGCGACCGAGACCTGCGGCAAGGTGAAGCTGCTGCGCACGATGTAGGGCGAGGCCTGCGTGATGCTGGAGGTCGCCGCCGCCATCACCACCATGGGCGTCTTGGACTGCGTCGCGATGGGCGCGGTGGCCAGGGCCGAGGGCGTGATGCCGAAGCCTGCCAGCACATTGACCTTGTCGTTGACCACCAGCTCCTGCGCCAGGCGGCGCGTGGTGTCCGGCAGCGAGGTGTCGTCCTTCACGATCAGCTGAATCTTCTTGCCCGCCACGGTGTCGCCGTTTTGCGCCATATAAAGCCGCGCGGCCGCCTCGATCTGCCGGCCGGTGGTGGCCTGCTGGCCTGTCATCGGCAGGATCAGGCCTATCTTGAAGGTGTTGTCCTGGGCCAGCACGGGGCCGGCGGCAAGTGTGGCGGCCGCCAGCGCGGCGGCGGTAAGAAAGCTACGTTTTTTCATGTTTGTCTCCTGGTGATTTTTCAGTGCTTGCCGCTGCGTCCCGGCATGCGGCCGCAAAACGCTGCGAGTCTAGTATGAGTGCGGTATCTGCACAAATGTTCTTTATGCGAACACCCTTGGCGTTCATTCTGTCGCGGGTCATCCCCTGGTTTGATGCCTGTTCATCGACGTTGCGCGATCATCGCGCGCATGGCCCGGTGATCGCACACAAGTTGCCTTGTCAAAGGTCGGGCCGGTAGGAAGAATCGAGCGTCACCGAGCCGACCACGCGTGAGACACAGGCGCACAGCCGCGTGTTCCCCTGTTTCTCATGCTCGCTCAGAAAAACGTCGCGGTGGTCGATCTCGCCGTCCAGCGCCAGCACGTCCAGCGTGCACAAGCCGCACTCGCCGCGCTTGCAGTCGGACACCGCCTCCACGCCGGCCAGCTCCAGCGCGTCCAGCAGGCTGCAGTCGGCCGGCACGGTGATGTCCAGCGCATGGCGCGGAATTAGCACCCGGAAGGCCTGCGGCGCAAAACGGCCGCTGTTGCCGAAGGTCTCATAACGCAGGTCGGTCGCCGGCCGGCCCGAGGCCTCCCAGGCATGGCGCGCCGCATCCAGCATGGGCACGGGGCCGCAGACATACATTTGCGCGCCCGGCGGCAAGGCCGCGATCTCGGCGGCGAAGTCGATGCGCGCGTCGACGGCCGTATGCAGCCGCGGGCCCAGGCAGGCCTGCAGTGCCTGGCCGTAAGCCAGCTCGGCTTCGCTGCGCACGCCGTACAGCATACGCAGCGGCCGGCCCGATGGCGCGCAGCGCCCGGCCAGCGACTGGGCCATGCCCAGCAGCGGCGTGATGCCTATGCCGCCGGCCACCAGCAGGTAGGCCGGCGCATTGAGGTCCAGCGGGAAATGGTTGTGCGGCCCGCTCAGTTGCAGCCGGTCGCCGGCGGCCAGCTGCCACATCGCGCGCGAGCCGCCGCGGCCGTCGTCCAGCCGCTTGACCGCGATGCGCCAGCTTTGCCCGTCGGGCTCGCCGACCAGGGAATAAGAGCGCTGCTGCGGCCTGCCGCCCACCAGCAGCTGCACCTGCAGGTGGCTGCCGGGTTCATGGCGCGGCACGCCCTGCCCGTCGGCGGGGCGTATGCGGAACTCGCGCACGGTGGGCGTGAGGTCTTCAAAAGAATCAATGACCGCGTCGGTCCAGCTGGAATTTGCTTTCATTTAGTTTTCCGTGGTCTCTTTAGTCTCTTCAATTCACGGGCCGTCGTGGAACCGGCTTTGCCGGGCCACAGGCGGCGCCCCCTTGGGGGGAGACGGCCGCAGGCCGCTTCGGGGGGTCATTTCTTCCGGATAAGGCGTACGCCCGGCATCTGGTCCAGGTTGTGGCTGGCCACGGCGGCGCGCAGGTTGCGCTGGGCCAGGCGCGAGTGCTCGCGCATGATGGCTTCGGCGCGCGAGCCTTCGCGCTGCTCGATGGCGTCCAGCACCTGGCGGTGCTGGTCCTGCGCCACGATGAGCATGTCGCGCGCGCGCGGCGAGTTGGCCTGCACCACCACAAAACCCGAGGCCGAGGCAAAAGGCAGGCTGGAGACGCGGTCCAGTTCTTTCGCGATCACCTCGCTGCCCGCCATCTCGCTGAGCAGCGCGTGAAAACGCTCGTTGAGCGCCACATAGTCCGAAAACGCCTCGTCGTTCAAGGCCGGCTGGCTCAGCACCGCGTCGATGCGGTTCAGGCATTCGCGCGCTTCGCCCAGCACCACCGTGGGCGCGCCGCGCTCGGCCGCCAGCCGCGCCGACAGGCCTTCAATCGTGCCGCGCAGCTCTATCGCTTCAGACACATCGCGCTCGGAAAAGGTACGCACCGCAAAACCGCCGTTGGGTAGCGATTCGAGCAGGCCTTCCTGCTCCAGCCGCATCAGCGCGGCGCGTATCGGTGTGCGCGAAACGCCCAGCTTTTCGACGATGGACAGCTCGGCGATGCGTGCGCCGCCGGGCAGCTCGCCTGCCAGGATCATCTCGCGCAGCTGCAGCTGTGCCCTCACCTGCGCGCTTTCCAGGCTGTTGTTGGATGCGGCGGTTGGGTTGGCGGCGTTGGCCATAAGGAGTGCTTTCACCAGGGGGGTCAGGCCGCGAGGCGGATGGGAATCACAGGCGCAGGCGGTGCTTCCTGCGCGATCATGCGGTCTATCAGACGCCTGGCCCACATGGAGCCGGCATCGATGTTGAGGTTGTAGAACTGGTGGTCCGGGTGTTCCTCGATCGCGACCTGCTGGGCCTCCAGCACATGCTCGTCCTCGCGGAAGATGCCGGCCACGCCCTCGCGCAGCTGGTGCGTCAGGCGCTGCTCGCCCAGGCAGTAGTTGCGCGCGAAGGCCCAGAAGTAGTGGCAGCTGCCGTCGGTTTCGGGCGTCACGGTGTTCAGCACAAAGCCGTTGACGCCCTTGCTGCGGTCGCCCGGCTGCCCGTCTTTGGGCGGCGCGCCCGAGCCGGCCTCGGCCACACCGACATCGATGTTCACGGTGCAGGGCGCTTCAAACCGGATGATCTGCCAGCGGTCCACCTTGCCCTTGTAGCCGCGTGCGTGTTCGATCTGCCCGGCCCAGAAAGGCGGCGCGGCTATGTTTTCCATCCAGCGCGTCACGGTGGCGCTGCGGTCGCCGTGCGTGGCCACAAAGGGCGCCTCGGCCACGGCGCGCTGGCCGATGCTGGAGCCGTGCACAAAGGTCTCGTGGGTCAGGTCCATGAGGTTGTCCACCACCAGGCGGTAGTCGCACTTCACAGTGATCAGCTTGCCGTCGCCGGCCCAGTCCGGATCGTCGTTCCAGTGCATATCGGGCACCAGCGCCGGGTCCGCCTTGGCCGGGTCGCCGGGCCAGATCCAGACGAAGCGGTGTTTTTCCACCACCGGAAAGGCGCGCACGCAGGCCGAGGGGTTGAGGGTTTCCTGGCTGGGCATATGGGTGCAGCGGCCCTGGGCGTTATAGACCAGGCCGTGGTAGCCGCAGGTCACTTCGTCGCCGTCCAGCGAACCCATGGACAGCGGCAGCAGCCGGTGCCAGCAGGCATCCTCCAGCGCGGCCACCTGGCCGTCGGTGCGGCGGAACATCACGAGTTTTTGCTTGCAGATGGTGCGCGCCAGCAGCTTGCGGCCGACTTCGACGTCATAGGCGGCGGCATACCAGGCGTTGAGTGGAAAAGTGGGTTTTTTGGCATCCATGGATACTCAATGTATACATAAATCGCCAAAAAGCCAAGTAAAAGACCAAAATTCAGGGTAAATCAGGAGTTGTTGTATTCAATGAGGCTGTTTCCAGCTGGAATACCATGGTGCCTGTATCTGCAAATTCGCCAACTCCGGAGACTTTCCCATGACCGCCAAACTACCCGCCCGTTATGACCATGTCGGCAGTTTTCTGCGCCCGCAATACCTGCTGGAAGCCCGCGAGCAGAAAGCCAAGGGCCAGATCACGCCCGAACAGCTGCGCAAGGTTGAAGACCAAGCCATCACCGAAATCGTGAAGTTCCAGGAAGACGTGGGCCTTAAAAGCATTACCGACGGCGAATTCCGCCGCACCTACTTCCACATCGATTTCCTCGAGCAAATCGGCGGCGTGAAGACCGACATCCCGGTCACCATACAGCGGCCCGACGGCAGCATGGAACTGGCGCCGCCCGTGATGCGTGTGATCGACAAGGTGCGCCACGTGAAGGACATCCAGCTTGCCGACTTCCAGTACCTCAAAAGCCAGGTCAGCGCGGGCAACACGCCCAAGGTCACGATTCCCTCGCCCACCATGCTGCACTTTCGCGGCGGCCGGGCCGGCATCAGCAAGGAGGCCTATCCCGAGCTCGAGCCGGATTTTTATGACGACGTGGCCAAGGCCTACGGCGACGAGCTGCGCAGCCTGGCCGCGGCCGGCTGCACCTATGTGCAGATGGACGATACCAACCTGGCCTACCTGTGCGACGAAAAAATGCGCGAAGCGGCGCGCCAGCGCGGTGACGACCCCAATGAGCTGCCGCACCGCTACGCGAAGTTCATCAACAAGGTGGTCGCGCAAAAACCCGCCGGCATGACCCTGGCCATGCACCTGTGCCGCGGCAACTTCAAGAGCACCCACGCCGCGGCCGGCAACTACGAGCCGGTGGCCGAGGCGCTGCTCAAGGAGATGGACCTGGACGCCTACTTCCTCGAGTACGACGACAGCCGCAGCGGCGACTTCCGGCCGCTGCGCTACCTGCCCAAGGGCAAGACCGTGGTGCTGGGCCTGGTCACCACCAAGTTCGGCGAAATGGAAAGCAAGGACGACCTCAAGCGCCGCATCGAGGACGCCGCAAAATACGCGCCGCTGGAGCAGCTCGCGCTGTCACCGCAGTGCGGCTTCAGCAGCACGGTGCACGGCAACAACATCGCCGTCGAGGCGCAGCGCAACAAGCTTCGCTTGGTCGTGGAGACCGCACGTGAAGTCTGGGGTACGGCCTGAGCCGTAGTCCCCGGCCAGACTGAGTCCGCTAGGCGCCCATCGCCACGGGCGCGGCCGCGCGCTGGCCGCCCCAGCGCTGCCAGGCTTTTTCATGGAAGAAAAAGGCAAAGGCCTGCACGGTCGGCTCCAGCAGGCTGAGCGTGATCGCCAGCAGAAAGCTGCCGGTTACCGCATAGGCGACCAGCGCGGCCACCGTCACGTGCACCACGTAATAGCTGGCGGTTTTTTTCAGGGTGGGCAGGTTGGCGCGTACAAGTTCAGTCATCAGCCTCTCCTTTGAAATAGCTAAAAGCGATTGATTCTCCATCAATGGTAGAGATTGACTAATCTTTTGGCCAATTGATTGGGCCTAAACAATCCATAGCGCCTGGGCCTGCAAACAGTTCGCGCAGCGGCATTTTTACAAATTGCAACATTTCGGGGGCCGCTTCGCCGCCTGGCCCGGTCGACATCAAAAAAGTGTGAAAAAACAAACAGATACGCGCTAAAACTGCGTCCGAAACAGGGAAACTGTTGGACAGAGTGAACCCAAAAGACTACAACCTGTTTACAACATTTTGTTGCAATCTGGCTTAAGGGTTTGCGCTTGTCCCTTCCTCATGTTTCACTGCGCCAGGCCTCGGCCTGGTTTGTATGGGCTGCCTGCGCCGCCGGGGCTGCGCCTGCGCTGGCCCAGTTGCGGCCGGATGCCGGCACCCTGCTGGAGTCTCCGGGGCCTCTGCCCCAGCTGCCGCCGCGTGGCGAGCCGCCGCTGGAACTGCGGCCACCCCAGGCCACGCCGCCCGCCCCCGGCGCGGCGCGCATCACGCCGGCGGCCTTCAACTTCACCGGCAACACGGTGTTCTCCAGCGAGCTGCTCGCTGCCCTGCTCGCGTCCCGCCTGAACCAGCCCACCGACATGGCCGGCCTGAGCGAAGCGGCCAACAGCGTCAGCGCCTACTACCGGCAAAAGGGTTACCTGCTCACGCAGGCCTATTTGCCTGAGCAGGCCTTCGCCGCCCAGGGCGGCAGCGTCACCATCGCCATCCTCGAAGCGCGCGTGGGCCGCGTCACGGTGCGCGTGGAAGGCTCCGGCATTTCACAGGCCTTCGCCGAAAGCCTGGTGGCCGGCCAGCTCAAGACGGGCGACGCCGTCACCGAATACGCGCTCGACAAACCCGTGCTGCTGCTGCGCGACCTGGCCGGCTTCGAGGCCGCCGCGACCGTCCAGCCCGGCGAGCGCCTGGGCCAGGCCGATGTGCTGGTCACCGTGCAGGCCAAGGGCCCGCGTATTGACGGCTCCGTCAGCATCGACAACCACGGCGCACGCACCGCCGGCGCAGTGCGCGCCGTGCTCAACGCCAATATCAACAACCTGCTGGGTCGCGGCGACGTGGTGGCATTGAGCGCCCAGCACAGCGACCAGGCCGGCTCCACCCTTTACCGCCTGGGCTACACCTTGCCGGTGGGCGCTTCCGGCACGCGGCTGGGCCTGAGCCTGGCGCGGCTCGATTACGCGCTGGGCAAACAGTTCGAAGCGCTGGGCGCCAGCGGCAGCGCCGACATCGCCGGCGTCAGCCTGTCCCAGCCGCTGCTGCGCGGGCGCGGTGCCAATCTTTACGGCTTCATCAGCGCGGAACACAAAAAGCTGGTCGACGAAACCCGCACGCCCGCGCTCAAAAGCGAGCGCAAAGTCCAGGCGCTCAGGCTGGGCCTGGCGGGCAACTTTGTCGACGATGCGATGGGCGGCAGCGGCCTGAACAACTATGCCCTCAACCTCACTTTCGGCCGCCTCACGCTCAATGCGGCCGACCAGGCCCTGGACGACGGCCTGGGCGGCCTGCGCACGGCGGGCGGCTTCAGCAAGCTGAACCTGGAGTTCCAGCGCTCGCAGTTTTTCGATGCGCCCTACAGCGTTCACCTCGCGGCCCAGGCCCAGCTCGCCTCGAAGAACCTCAGCTCCGCCGAAAAAATGGTGCTGGGCGGGCCCAACGGCGTGCGCGGCTACCCGGTGGGCGAAGGCGTAGGCGACACGGGTTTCCTGCTCAACCTGGAGTCGCGCTACCAGTTCCCGCAAGCGCCCTGGGGCGAGCCGCTGACCTTGCTCGCCTTTTACGACTTCGGGCGCGTGCACTTCAACCGCAACGGCGCCACCGTGCCCGGCAACACCAACACCTTGAGCCTGGGCTCCTTCGGCGTGGGCGCCACGCTGGGCCGGCCCGGCAAGTTCCTCATCAAAAGCTACCTGGCCTGGCGCACCACGCCCGCGCAACCCTCCACCGGCGACCCGGACCGCGCACCGCGCGCCTGGCTGTCGGCCCAGACCTGGTTTTAGTACACCCCTTCATTCCGAATGCCCATCATGAGCACCACCGCTTCCAGCCTCCACGCCGCCTACCGACCCTGGGCTGTGCGTACCGTGGTGGTCAGGATCTCGCGCAAGCTGCGCGCCACCTACCGCATCCGCAGCGGCCGCCGCCTGTCGCAGCTGCTTGCAACGCTGCTGGCCGCCGTTTCGCCCTGGGCTACCGCCTTGCCCGAAGGCGCGCAAGTGGTGGCCGGCCAGGCCAGCGTCAGCACGCCCTCGGCCAATGCCATGGTGGTCAACCAGGCCAGCGACAAGGCCGTGCTCAACTGGCAAAGCTTCAACATAGGCGCCGGCCAGTCCATGCAGTTCGTGCAGCCCGGCGCATCGTCCGTCGCGCTGAACCGCGTCATCGGCAACGGCGCCTCTTCCATCTTCGGCTCGCTCAGTGCCAACGGCCAGGTCTTCCTGGTCAACCCGTCGGGCGTGATGTTCGCGCCCGGCGCGCAGGTCAATGTGGGCGGCCTGGTCGCCTCCAGCCTGGACATCGGCAACGGCGACTTCATGGCCGGGCGCTACAGCTTCAGCGGCACGGGCACGGGCGCCGTCAGCAACTACGGCAGCATCAATGCCGCGCGCGGCGGTTATGTGCTGCTGGCCGCGCCGCAGGTCACCAACGCCGGCGCCATCAGCGCCGAGGCTGGTTCCGTCGGCCTGTTGGCAGGCTCGCGTGTGTCGGTTGACGCTTCAGGCGCGGGCCTGGTGCGCTTCTCGGTGGACGCTGCGGCCGCGCAGGCCGCGATCAACAACAGCGGCAGCATCACGGCCGCGGGCGGCCAGGTCGCCGTGCTGGCCAGCGCCATGGGCGACGCAATGGCCACCGTCATCAACCAGTCCGGCGTGATACGCGCCAACTCGGCGGTGGAGCGCAACGGCACGATTGTGCTGAGCGGCGGCGGCACCGGCGTGGTCCATGTCTCGGGCACGCTGGACGCCAGCGGCGCGGCGGCAGGCCAGAGCGGCGGCACGGTGCAGGTGCTGGGCGACAAGGTGGCGCTCGACAGCGGCGCTTCCATCAATGTGTCCGGCGCCGCGGGCGGCGGCACCGCGCTGGTGGGCGGCGATTACCAGGGCTCCAATGCCGCCGTGCAGAACGCCTCGCGCACCTACATCGCGGCGGGCGCCACGGTGCGTGCCGACGCAACCGACAGCGGCAAGGGCGGCAAGGTAGTGGTCTGGGCCGATGGCGACACCCGCCACAGCGGTGCCATCAGCGCGCGCGGCGGCGCCAACGGCGGCGATGGCGGTTTTGTCGAGGTCTCGGGCAAACAGCAGCTGGACCTGCACGGCAGCGTTGACGTGGCCGCGCCGGCCGGCAGCGGCGGACGCGTGCTGCTGGACCCGCAGGACATCCTGCTCAACGCCTCGGTCCAGCCCTCGCCGCCCAACAATGCCGACGGCACGCCCGATGTGGCTTTCGCCGACCCACCGGCCGCGAGCACCTACACCATCCAGGTCGCCGACGTCACCGGCTACAGCGAGCTCTACCTGCAGGCCACGAACAACATCACGCTGGCCAATGCGCTGGCCATGACGGCGGGCAACAAGGTCCGCTTTGAAGCCGGCAACACGATTGCCTTGAATGCCGCACTGACGGCCTCCGGTGGCGTGAATCTCTCAGGGGCCAGCATCACCAGCACGGCGGCCGGCACCATCACCACCACCGGCGCGGCCAACACCAATGCCGGCAACGTCACCCTCAACGCCACCGGCATCATCAACCTGGCCGGCGCCATCACCGCCACCGGTGGTGCGGCCAGCGCCGGCAACCCGGGCCGCAGCGGCGGCGCCGTCAGCATCACAGGTGCGGGCGTCACGGTTGCCGCCATCACGGCCAACGGCTCCGCCGGATCGGGCGCGGGGCAAACCGGCGGCGCCGGCGGCAACATCGGCATTACCTCCACCAATGGCATCAGCGCTACCGGCACCCTCACGGCCAGCGGCGCCAGTGGCGGCGCCGGCCCTTCGGTGGGCGGCAACGCGGGCAGCATCAGCGTGGCCAACAGCGGCGCCGGCAATATCGCCATCGGCGCGCTCACCGCGAGCACCGGCAATGCCGTGACCACAGGCGCGGGCGGCACGGCCGGCAGCATCTCGGTCACCAACAGCGCCGCCGGCGCCAGCCTGGGCACCGGCAACATCACCACGACCGGCGGCGCCAACGGCGACGGTGGTTCGGTCACGCTCAACTCTGCCGGTGCGCTGAGTGCGGGCACTGTCACCAGCAGCGGTGGCGGGACGCTGGCCAATACCTCGGGCCGCAATGCCGGCGCGATCAATATCACGGCAGCCGGCGCCATCACCGCGCTGGGCGCCGTGGCGGCCAGCGGCACCGGCGCCAACACGGCCGGCAACGGCGGCAATGCGGCCGCGGTCTCCATCACCGCGACAGGCGGCATCGCCGGTGCGGCCATTACCGCCAGCGGCGGGGTCGGTGCGGGCGCCAGCGGAACGGGCGGCAACGCCGGTGGCATCACAGTCGGCAACAGCGGCAGCGGCAACATCGTGACGGCGGCATTGACAGCGCAAACCGGCGCGGCCACAGGCACCGGCGTCGGCGGCACGGCCGGCAGCATCAGCGTCACCAATAACGCGGCCGCCGGCAACCTCAACACGGGCGCCATCAACACCGCGGGCGGCCCGGGCGGCAACGGCGGCGCGGTCGCACTGGCCTCGCAGGCCGGCGTCACCGTGACCGGCACCTTGAACACCAGCGGCACGGTGCTGGCCGCGGGCACGCGCGCCGGCAGTAATGCCGGCAACGTCACGATCACCGGCGTGGACCGCTCAGTCACCGGTGCCATCACCGCCAGCGGCAGCGCGGCCAACGGCACCAACCAGGCCGGCGGCAATGCCGGTGTGGTCGGCATCACCGGCAGCGGCACCCTGGGCGTTGCCGCGGGCATCACGGCCTCCACGGGCGCGGCCACCGGAACAGGTGCGGGCGGCACGGCCGGCAGCATCACGCTGAGCGGCACGGCCGTGACCACGGGCGCGCTGACCACCACGGGCGGCGCCAACGGCGACGGCGGCAATATCAGCGCCACCTCAACGGCCGGCGTGCTGACGGCGGGCGCCGTCAGCACCAGCGGCGGCGTGGCCAATGCGGGAACGAGCGGCCGCAACGCGGGCACCGTCACGCTGCAGGCCACGGGTGGTTTGCTGACCGGCACAACGGTCACGGCCAGCGGCACCAGCGGCACGCTGACAGGCGACCAGGCCGGCGGCAATGGCGCTGCGATTTCGATCACCGGCAACAGCGGCATCACGGTCACCAACCTGGCCGCCAGCGGCGGCGCGGCGGCCGGCAGCAACGCAGCCGGCGGCAATGCCGGCAGCATCACGCTCACCAACAGCGGCAGCGGCAATATCAGCACCGGCACCTTGGCCGCGCAGACCGGTAACGCGCTGGGCACAGGTACGGGCGGCACGGCGGGCAGCATCAGCGTCACCAACACGGCCGCAGCGGGAACACTGTCCACGGCCGCCATCACCACCACAGGCGGCGCCAAGGGCAATGGCGGCAATGTCAGCCTGTCGGCGCTGGGCCAGGTGTCCGTGTTGAACAACAACATCAACACCAGCGGCGGCGCCACGGTCAGCGGCCTGGCCGGCCGCAATGCCGGCACGGTCACCATCAGCGGTGCCGGCCTCAACATGGGCACAGGCACCATCACGGCCAGCGGCGGCGCGGCAGCGGCCACGTCCAGCCAGAAGGGCGGCAGCGGCGCGGCCATCAGCATCACTAGCACCGATGCCGTGACCACCGGCGCCCTCAGCGCCAGCGGCGGCGCGGGCGGCACCACCAACGGCGACGGCGGCGATGCCGGCAGCATCAGCGTACAGAACAACTCCGCCACGACTGGCGCGATCGCGCTGGGTGCGCTCACGGCGCGCACCGGCGCGGCGATGGGCACAGGCGCGGGCGGCGCGGCCGGCAGCATCAGCGTGAGCAACAGCGCGGCCGGCGCCAACCTCAGTACCGGCGCCATAGACAGCAGCGGCGCGGCGGGCGGCAACGGCGGTGCGGTCACGCTGGCATCGCAGGCCGGGGTGACGGTCGCCGGCACGCTGAACACCAGCGGCACCGTGCTGGCCGGCGGCACCGGCGCCGGCCGCAATGCGGGCAATGTCACGATCACGGGCGTGAACCGCTCGGTCACCGGCCTGGTCACCGCCAGCGGCAGTGCGGGCCTGGGTACCAACCAGGCTGGCGGCAATGCCGGCGTGGTCGGCATCACCGGCAGCGGCACGCTGGGCGTCGCCGCGGGCATCACGGCTTCGACCGGTGGCGCCACCGGCACAGGTGCGGGCGGTGCGGCCGGCAGCATCACGCTGAGCGGCACAACCATCACGGCCGGTGCGCTGACCACCACGGGCGGCGCCAACGGCGACGGCGGCAATATCAGCGCCACTTCAACGGCCGGCGTGCTGACGGCGGGCGCCGTCAGCACCAGCGGCGGCACGGCCAATGCCGGCACCTCGGGGCGCAATGCAGGCACCGTCACGCTGCAGGCCACGGGTGGTTTGCTGACCGGCACCACCGTCACCGCCAGCGGCACGGCAGGCACAGCCGCTGGCGACCAGGCCGGTGGCAACGGCGCGGCGATTTCCATCACCGGCAACAGCGGCGTCACGGTCACCAACCTGGCCGCCAGCGGCGGCGCAGCGGCCGGTACCAACGCGGCCGGCGGCAATGCCGGCAGCATCACGCTCAACAACAGTGGCAGCGGCAACATCAGCACCGGCACCCTGGTCGCGCAAACCGGCAATGCGCTGGGCACGGGCGCGGGCGGCACGGCGGGCAGCGTCAGCGTCACCAACACGGCGGCAGCAGGAACGCTCTCCACCGCGGCCATCACCACCACAGGTGGCGTCAAAGGCAACGGCGGCAATGTCAGCCTGTCGGCCCTGGGCCAGGTGTCCGTGCTCAACAACAACATCACCACCAGCGGCGGCACCACGGTCAGCGGCCTGGCCGGCCGCAATGCCGGCACGGTCACCCTCAACGGCGCCGGCGTCAACCTGGGCACAGGCACCATTACCGCCTCGGGCGGCGCGGCTGCGGCCGGCGCCAATGAAAAAGGCGGCAGCGGCGCAGCTGTCGGCATCACTTCCAGCGGAACGGTCACCACGGCGGCCATCACCGCCAACGGCGGCGCGGGCGGCACGACCAACGGCGACGGCGGCAATGCCGGCAGCATCAGCCTGGCCAACACGGTGGCCGGCAATGTCACCACGGGCGCGCTCACCGCGCAAAGCGGCAATGCGGCGGGCACCGGTGCCGGCGGCACGGCCGGCAGCGTCAGCGTGAGCAATGCCGCGGGCAACCTCACGACGGGTGCGATCTCCACCGTGGGCGGCACCTCGGGCCTGGGCGGCAATGTCAGTATTTCCGCCGCGAGCGGCACCGTGACGGTAGGCGGCATCGCCACCTCCGGCGGCGCCGCCACCGGCACGGCCAACGGCCGCAATGCCGGCACTGTCGATATTTCGGGGGCCGGCGTCAGCACGGCCGCCATCTCGGCCAACGGCAGCAATGGCAGCGGCACGGGCGCGGGCGGCAACGGCGGCGCGATCACCGTGAACTCCACGGCGGCCATCAACAGCAGCGGCACGCTGAACACCATAGGCGGCAACGGCGCGGGCGCCGGCCAGGCCGGCGGCCAGGGCGCGGCGGTGTCGCTGGTGTCCACAGGCGGCAATCTCTCGGTTGCCGCCATCACCACCAGCGGCGGCAACGGCGGCACGGGCGTGGCGGCGGGCGGCAACGCGGGCGGCATCACGCTCGATGCGGCGGGCGCCACGCCCACCATCACGCTGGCCGGCGGCCTCACGGCGCTGGGCGGCAGCCAGGCCGGCGGCGCGGTCTCGGGCGCCGGCGGTGCGATCCGCATCAAGGACGATGCCCTGCTCAACGCGGCCAGTATCACGCTGGACTCGCGCGGCGGCAATGCCGGCGCGGGCGTAGGCGCCAACATCCAGTTTGACGGCGCCGTCAACAGCCAGGCTTCGGGCCGCGCGCTGGTGCTGCAATCGGGCAATGGCGACGTGGGCATTGCCGGCACCACGGGCGCCGGCCTGGCGCTGTCGGCGCTGACCGTGACGGCCAACGACATCGCCGTGGGCGCCATAGGCGGCGCATCGGCCGGTGTCACCGGCGCCACCTCGCTGACGGCCACCACCAGCGGCGCCGACACCGGCGACATCAGCCTGAACGGCGCGCTCAACGTCAACGCACTGACTATGACGGCGGGAAGCGCCCTCACGCAGACCAGCGCCATCAAGGCCAGCACCGCCACCCTGACGGCCGGTGCCGGCAACAACATCACGCTGAACAATGCCGGCAACGACTTCACCGGCGCGGTGACCGTGGTCTCCGGGCTCAACGTCAGCCTTGCGGACGCCAATGCGCTGGCGCTGGGTACTTCCACCGTCTCGGGCACGCTGGCCGTGAACACCAGCGGCGCCATCACGCAAACCGGCGCCCTCACCGTGACCGGCGCCACCACGCTGGCGGCCGGCGCGGCCAACGACATCACGCTGGCCAATGCCGGCAACAACTTCTCAAGTGTGGCCGTCACCAGCGGCAACAATGTTTCGCTGCGCGACAGCAACGCCATCGTGCTGGGCACGTCCACGGCCAATACCAGCTTGACGGTCGTGGCCGGCGGTGCCATCACCCAGACGGGCGCCATCAGCGCGCCCACGCTGGTGGCCAAGACGCTGTCCGCGGGCACGGCCAACATCACGCTGAACAACGCCGGCAATGAGGCCACCAGCGTGGACCTGCGCGCGCGCAATGCCGCCGACACGGCCAATGCCGCCGGCGCGATTGCCTACCGCGACGCCACCGGTTTCGACGTGGCCGCCGTCAACACCACGGGCACGCTGACGCTGCAATCGAACGGCAATATCACCCAGTCGGGCGCCGTGACGGCCGCTTCGCTGGCCGTGGCCGGCACCGGCGCCGGTTCCTTGAACTTCGGCAGCTCGGCCAATGCCATCGCCGCCCTGAACGGCATCACGGCGGCCGGCGGCTTCGCGCTGAACAACGGCAACAACGGCGTGACGCTGACGGGCAACCTCGGCACCACCAACAGCGCGGTGTCCATAGACACCGGCACCGGCAGCTACACGCAGAACGCGAATATCGACGTGACGGCCGGCAGCGGCCCCATCACCATCACGGCCGACACGGTCGCCATCGCCGCGAACACCGGCAACAACGCGCTGGCCACCAGCGGCGTGCTCACGCTCAAGGCCAAGACCGCGAACCGCGCCATGTCGCTGGCCGGCGCGTCCGGCTTTGACCTCACGGCCGCGGAAATCACCGCCTTCGCCACCGGCGCCACCGGCCCCATCGTCATCGGCGACACGGCCAGCACCGGCGTGATGACAATCGGCGGGCCGGTCGCCCTGGCCGGCAAGACCCTGACGCTCAACGCCGGCTCCATCACCGATACCGGTGTGCAGACCATCACCGCGCAGAACGTCTCGCTCAATGCCAACGGCCAGATCGGCACGGACGCCAGCAACGGCATCGACGTCGCGGCGAGCAACCTCAGCGTCAACACCACAGGCAATGCCAATGCCTTTGTGCGCACCGGCGCAGTCAATCTGGGCGTGGGAACAAGCGCGTCCAGCGTCGGAAGCGGCACACTGGACCTTACAGCCACTGGCGCGGTTACACAGACGGCGTCAACCGGCAATATCACGGCCGGGACGCTCAACGTCAAGACGCTTTCGGCGGGTACTGCCAACATCGCGCTGACCAATAGCGCCAATGATGCCGCCGTCATTAACTTGCAGGCACGCAATGCGGGCGACACGGCCAACGCATCAGGCACTATCCGGTACACCGATGCCAATGGGGTGGCAATTGCCGCGGTCGCCACGGCCGGCGATGCAACACTTTCAGCGAGTGGTGCTGTCACGCAGTCCGGGGCCATAAGCGCATCCGGCCTGGCGTTAACCGGCACCGGGGGCGCCTACACCTTGGGCCATACCGGAAATGCCGTCACCACCCTGGCGGCCAGCACGACCAGCGTGGACTACAAACAAAGCGGCGCGCTGGTGGTTGGAACTGTGGGCGCGGTGGCAGGTGTAACCACTGTCGGCTCCACCCGCATCGAAACCACCGGCGCGGCCTCCAACCTCACGCTGAACAACGCCGTGAGTTCTTCCGCCACCGGCGATGCCGTGGTCCTCAAGGCCGGCAGTTCCAATGCGGCCGGCACCAGCACCGGCGGCCAGCTCATCAACAACGTGGGTGCGGGCGGCATTGTGGCTGCCTCCGGCCGTTACCTGGCCTACAGCGGCGACCCGGGAACCACGCTGGAGGGCGTCACCGGCTACAGCAAGCGCTACAACAGCGATGCCAGCTATGTGCCGGCCGGCGGCGCCAACACCTTCCTCTACCGTATCGCGCCGACCCTGACCGTCACGGCCGACAACAAGACCAAGGTGTATGGCGACAGCAACCCGCTGCTGACCGGCGTGGTCGGCGGCCTGATCGACGGCGACACCGCCGCCGGCGTGGGCGTCGGCTACAGCACCACCGCGGTGGACAGGACGGCCGTCGCCGCCGGCCCGGTGGCCATCACCGCCAGCGCCACCAACAATGAAAACTACACCCTGGCCCTGACCAACGGCGCCTTGACCATTACCCAGCGGGCCCTGACCGTCACGGCCACCGGCCAGAACCGTGTCTACGACGGCGGCAGCGCCGCCACCGTGACGCTGGCCGACAACCGCCTGGCCGGCGATGTGCTCAGCGCCAGCAACACCTCGGCCGCCTTCCTCGACAAGAACGTGGGCATCGCCAAGACCGTCAACGTGGGCGGCATCAGCATCAGCGGCACGGACGCCGGCAACTACAGCGTCAACACCACGGCGGCCACCACGGCCGACATCACGCAGCGGGCCCTCACGGTCAGCGCCACCGGCCAGAACCGGGTCTATGACGGTGGCACCGTCGCTACCGTCACCTTGAGCGACAACCGCGTTGCGGGCGATGTGCTCAGCACCAGCAACACCGCTGCCAGCTTCGCCGACAAGAATGTGGGAACCGGCAAGGCCGTCAGCGTGAGCGGCATCGGCATCAGCGGTACCGACGCCGGCAACTACAGCGTCAACACCACGGCAGCCACCACGGCCGACATCACGCAGCGGGCCCTCACGGTCAGCGCCACCGGCCAGAACCGGGTTTATGACGGCGGCACGGTTGCCACCGTCACCTTGAGCGACAACCGCGTCGCCGGCGATGTGCTCAGCGCCAGCAATACCGCTGCCAGCTTTGCCGACAAGAATGTGGGAACCGGCAAGACCGTCAGCGTGAGCGGCATCGCCATTACCGGCACCGATGCGGCTAACTACAGCGTCAACAGCACGGCCGCCACCACGGCCAACATCACCCAGCGCGCCCTCACGGTCAGTGCCACCGGAAGCAACAAGGTCTATGACGGCGGCACCACCGCTGGCGTGACCCTGACGGACAACCGCGTGGCCGGTGACGTGCTCAGCGCCAGCAACACGGCCGCGAACTTTGCTGACAAGAATGTGGGAACAGGCAAAGCCGTGAGCGTCAGCGGTATCGGTATCAGCGGCACGGACGCCGGCAACTACAGCGTCAACAGCACGGCGGCGACCACGGCCGACATCACACAGCGCGCCCTCACTATCAGCGCCACCGGCCAGAACCGGGTTTACGACGGCGGCACCGCCGCCGGAGTGACTCTCACAGACAACCGCGTTGCCGGCGACGTGCTCACTGCCAGCAATACCTCGGCCACCTTCGCCGACAAGAATGTGGGAACCGGCAAAGCCGTGAGCGTCAGCGGTATCGGTATCAGCGGCACCGATGCCGGCAACTACACATTCAACACCACGGCCGCGACCACGGCCAACATCACCCAGCGCGCGCTCACCGTGGGCGCCGCGGCACAAAACAAGGTGTACGACGGCGGCACCGCCGCGACCGTGACGCTGGGCGACAACCGGGTCGCCGGCGACGCGCTCTCCACCAGCAACACGTCGGCGAACTTCACCGACAAGAACGCGGGCGCCGGCAAGACAGTGAACGTCGGCGGCATCGCCATCACGGGCACCGATGCCGGCAACTACAGCGTCAACACCACGGCCGCCACCACGGCCACCATCACGCCGGCCTCGATCGCGAACGTCAGCGGCATCACCGCCGCCGACAAGGTGCAGGACGGCACTACAGCCGCCACGCTGGCGACCGGCGCCGCTGCCTTTACCGGCCGCATCGGCGCGGATGTGCTCACGGTGGGCACGGCGACCGGCAACTTCGACACCCCCGCCGTCGGCAGCGGCAAACCCGTCAGCATCACCGGCATCACGCTGTCGGGCGCCGACGCCGGCAACTACGTGCTGCTCAACACCACGGCCGCCACCACGGCCAGCATCACGCCGGCGCCTGCCAATATGGCCGAGCGCAGCGGCGACGCGCGCATGGCCAATGGAACGGCGCTGCCGGTGCTGGAAGCCGACGACAGTCGCGAGCAGGCTTTCCGCCGCGCCGCCGGCATACGGCCCGCGATCGAGCTGGCCGGCACGGCGCAAACGCCGGCTTTCAGCCTGGCGGGTTTTCCCGATACACGCAGCCCCGACGGCCCGGCCCAGGCCGATTGCACGGGCGCGGGCAGCCGCGTGGCCTGCCTGGCCGACCCGGTGGAAGCAGGCCAGGGGCAGTAAACGGCGCCGTCCGGCGCCGCTTTTCTTTTCCGGCCTGTTTTGGCGGACAGAAATGGCTGCCCGGGCGCCATTTCCGGCGGTTATCATGTGGCCGACAACTCACTTCAAAGGGAGCGCGCCATGGCCTTAATGGACTTCATCAAGAAACAGTTCATCGACATCATCCAGTGGACCGAGGCCGGCGACGGAACCCTGGCCTGGCGCTTCCCGATGGCCGACATGGAGATCCAGTACGGCGCCTCGCTGACCGTGCGCGAGTCGCAGATGGCGGTGTTTGTCAACGAAGGCAAGGTCGCCGACGTGTTCGGCCCCGGCATGTACAAGCTGACCACGCAGACCATCCCGGTGCTGACCTACCTCAAGAACTGGGACAAGCTGTTCGAGTCGCCTTTCAAGAGCGACGTTTATTTCTTCAGCACCCGCCAGCAGATAGACCAGAAATGGGGCACGCCCCAGCCCATCACGATTCGCGACAAGGATTTCGGCGCCGTGCGCCTGCGTGCCTTCGGCAACTACAACTTCCGCATCGCCGATCCCAAGCTTTTCCACAGCGAAATCTCGGGCACGCGTGATCGCTACACCACCGACGAGCTTGACGGCCAGCTGCGCGGCCTGGTGCTGCAGAATATTTCCGCCGCCATCGCCTCCAGCAACATCGCTTTCCTGGACCTGGCCGCGAACCAGCTCGTGTTTGCGCAGGCGCTGGCGGCGCAACTCGTGCCCGAGTTTGCAAAAATAGGCTTGAAGCTCGAAGGCATGACGGTGCAGAACCTCTCGCTGCCCGAAGAGCTGCAAAAAATCCTGGACCAGAAAATCGGCATGGGCATGGTCGGCAACGACATGGGCAAGTTCATGCAGTACCAGACGGCGCAGGCGATTCCCAAATTCGCCGAGGGCGCGGGCTCGGGCGGCGGCATTGCCGGCGACGCCATGGGCCTGGGCGCCGGCGTCGCGCTGGGCCAGGTGCTCGCGCAAAACCTGCAGCAAGGCCTGCAGGGCGGTGGCAACGCGGCCCAGGCCGCCGCGGCGGCGGCGGCCGTGAAGCCCGACGACGTGATGGCCACGCTCGAGAAACTCGGCGAACTCAAGGCCAAGGGCATACTCACGCAGGAAGAGTTCGACGCCAAGAAGGCCGAGCTGCTCAAGAAGCTGGTCTGAGAATGTGGCCCCCACGCTTGTCACTTCGTGTACTACGCGAGGCCTTGCAGGCCGCGGCTCGCGAGACGCTTCGCCTCTGTCGCCCGTCCAAAGCTGCTCAAGCAGCTTTGGAGCCGCGGGCTCCAGCCCCTCGGGGGCCGTCGCTTGCTCGGGGCGGCCCTTCGCTGCGCGAGTCCTCTGTCTGGCGTTGACCTTCATCTGCCGTGACTGACGTCACTCCGCAACGCGCCTACCGCGCGCCGTGCCCCGGCTGCGGCGCGCCCGTTGAATTTCGCAGCGCGCAGTCCACGCACGCGGTGTGCGGCTATTGCCAGAGCACCGTCGTGCGCGACGGCGACACCTTGTCGCGCATCGGCAAGATGGCCGAGCTGTTCAATGACTTCAGCCCGCTGCAGCTGCAGGCCTCAGGGACCTGGCAAGGCCGCAATTTCACGCTGGTCGGCCGGCTGCAATACCAGTACGCGCAAGGTACCTGGACCGAGTGGTACGCGGTGCTGGACGACGGCAAAGCCGCCTTCCTGAGCGAAGACAACGGCGCCTATGTCTTCAGCCTGCCCACCAGCCTGCAGCGCGCCGTGCCGCCGGCCGAGAATTTCCGCGTGGGCGCGACCACGGCCATCAATGCCAAGCCCTTCAGCGTGGCGTCCAACGAACGTGTGTCGCTGCTCTCGGCCCAGGGCGAGCTGCCGCGCCTGCCGGCATTGGGCTCGCCCTTTGCGATGGTGGAGCTGCGCAGCGCCGACGGCGACGTGCTCAGCGTCGACTACGGCACCGTTGCCACCGGCGGCGCGCCCGTGCTGTCACTGGGCCGCTCCGTGCTGCTGGACGACTTGAAACTCACGGGCCTGAAGGACGAATCCGCCAAGGACGAAAGCGGCAAGCAGTTCAGCTGCCCGAATTGCGGTGCACCTGTCGAGGTCACGCTGGCCGGCAGCAAAAGCATTACCTGCCGTTCCTGCAACAGCATCATCGACCTCACGCAGGGCACGGGCGCCGCGCTCAAGCACGCGATCCAGGACGAGCCCGTCAGCCCGCTGATCGCTCTGGGCAGCACAGGCCAATTGCAAGGCGTGCAGTGGCAGGTCGTGGGTTTCCAGCACCGCATGGGCTACGAGGCCGACGACCCGGACGAGCACTTCGGCTGGGATGAATACCTGCTCTACAACCAGAAGCGCGGCTTCACCTTCCTGGTGGATTCCGAAGACGGCTGGAGCCTGGTCAAGCCGGTCACGGGTGCGCCTATCTTCAAGCCCGGCCAGAACAGCGCCGTCTACCTCAAGACAAACTACCCGCTGCAAAGCAGCTACAGCGCCGAGACGACTTATGTCGCCGGTGAGTTTTACTGGCAGGTTCAGCGCGGGCAGAAAACGTTTAACCGCGATTTCGCGAGCGGCAGCGCCCTGCTTTCGCAGGAAGAAGCGCCCAATGAGATCACCTGGTCCAGCGGCAGCAAGCTGGACGGCGATCTGGTCGCCAAGGCCTTCAAGCTCGAGGGCAAGAAGGACTTGTTCAAACGCTCGGACGCCAAGCCCCTGAGCAGCTCGGCCGGCATGGGCTGCGGCACCATCATCATCGTGGTGTTGCTGATACTGGTGCTGCTGTTTGTCATAGGCCGCTGCTCAAGCTGCGACCCGAAGTATGAAAATTGTTCCTCGTCCAGCAGCTCGCGCAGTTCGGGCGGCTCGTTCGGCGGTTTTTCCGGCGGGGGCGGCCACAAATGAAGGCCGCCTCTTTTTGCTTCTTTGTCTTCTGCGCAAGCTGGCAGACCTTTTCTGGAGACCATCATGGGACTTGAATGGCTTAAACCCGCGGCTTTCCTGGGCTCGATACTTTTCGCGCTGATAGGCGTGGTCATCTTCTGGCTCAGCTTTGTCATCATCGACAAGATGACGCCCTATGACCTGTGGCTGGAGATTGTCGAGAAGCAGAATGTGGCGCTGGCGCTGGTTGTCGCCGCGATGGCGCTAGGCATCTGTGTCATAGTAGCCGCCGCCATCCACGGCTGATCTTTCCCGGCTACTGCGCGGACCGGGGGCGGCGTTGGTCCGGTGCTCCGAATCCTCACGTACTTCAAGTACGTTCCGGTTCGTCCGCTCCGTCCGCCTTGCCCGCGGCCCGCTCGCTACGCCCTACGCGCCGCTGTTTTGACCGGCTCGCTTCGCATCGCGTTTTTTCTTCCACCTTCGGTTTCATTTTGAACACTGAGTCACCTACTCCCCCCACCCCGCGCCCTCTCGAGGTCGCGCTGCTGGCCAGCGTCTTTGTCGTGGCGGCATGCGGGCTGGTGTATGAGCTCGCTGCGGGGGCCTTGGCTTCTTACCTGCTCGGCGACTCGGTGCTGCAGTTTTCGACCATCATCGGCAGCTATCTGTTCGCCATGGGCATAGGCTCCTGGCTGTCGCGGTTTTTCGAGCGGCAGCTGCCCGCGCATTTTTTGCGCATTGAATTGATGGTGGCGCTGGTGGGCGGCGCCTTGCCGGCCCTGCTGTTTCTGGCCAATGCCTATGTGCCCGGCGCATTCCGGTTTTTGCTGTATGCCCTGGTGCTGCTGGTGGGCACGCTGGTGGGGCTGGAGATTCCGCTGGTCATGCGCATACTGCGGCGCAACGTGGCGCTCAAGGAGCTGGTCTCGCAGGTGCTGACCTTCGATTACCTGGGCGCGCTGGCCGTGTCGCTGGCTTTTCCACTGGTGCTGGTGCCGCATCTGGGCCTGATACGCACCGGCCTGCTGTTCGGCCTCATGAATGCGGCTGTCGCGCTGTGGGCGCTGTGGCTGTTTCGCGCTGAGCTGCGGCACCTCAGGTCGCATGCCGTCGCCTGCTTCGCCGTCTTATGCGCATTGGCGGCCGGTTTTGCGGGCGCCAACCAGATCACCACGCTGGCCGAAGACCATTTCTACCAGGACCGCGTGGTCTTCACCGCCACCACGCCTTACCAGCGCATCGTGGTGACCAACGGCCGTGGCGGCCACAGGCTGTTCCTCAACGGCAACCTGCAGTTTGCCGAGCGCGACGAATACCGCTACCACGAGGCGCTGGTGCACCCGGTGATGAGCGCGCACGGCGCGCCCAAAAAAGTCGCCGTGCTGGGCGGCGGCGACGGCATGGCGGTGCGCGAGATCCTCAAGTACCCCAGCGTGGAGAGTGTCACGCTGGTCGAGCTGGACCCGGCCATGACGGATCTCTTCAGCCAGCAGCCGGCCTTGAAGCGCCTGAACGGCGAGGCGCTGCTGTCGCCCAAGGTGAAGGTGGTGAACGCCGACGCCTTCCAGTGGCTGGACAAAAGCGCGGACATGTTCGACATCATCGTGGTCGACTTCCCGGACCCCACCAATTTTTCGATCGGCAAGCTCTACACCAACTCGTTTTACGCGCTGCTGGACCGGCACTTGTCGGCCAGCGGTTATGCCGTGATCCAGACCACCTCGCCGCTGGTGGCGCGCCGCAGCTTCTGGACGGTGGTGGCCACGCTGGAGGCCGTGGGCTTGAAGACCGCGCCTTACCACGCCAATGTGCCCAGTTTTGGCGAATGGGGTTTTGTGGTCGCCAGCCGCCGGCCTTTCAGCCCTACGACGCAAACCGGTGCCCTGCCGGCCGGCCTGCGTTTCCTGGATGCGCAAACCCTGCCGCTGCTGTTTGACTTTCCGGTTGACATGGCCCGCGTGCCGGCGCCGGTCAACCGGCTCTCCAACCAGGAACTGGTGCACAGCTATGAGCAGGAATGGGGCAAGGTGCTGCGTTGAAGCGCCGTGACTTTCTGGCGGCCTCCACGCTGCCGCTGCTGGGCTGCAAGGAGACCCGACAGATCGAAGGCGGCTTCCTGGGCGCGAACCATGAACGCGGCCACCTGCTGCGGCCCGGCGAGCCCGGCAAAGACCGCACCTGGCCCGCTCCCTCCGTCACCCGGCGCACCCGTGTGCTGATTGCCGGCGGCGGCGTTGCCGGCCTCGCGGCGGCGCGCGCGCTGCGCCTGCGCGGCATGGACGATTTCGCCATGCTGGAGCTGGAGGACAGCGCCGGCGGCAACAGCCGCGGCGGCGTGGTCGGTGGCCTGCCGTGTCCCCTGGGCGCGCACTACCTGCCGGTGCCCGGCGACGCCGCGCGCGACGTGCAGGACCTGCTGGAAGAGCTGTCGCTGCGCCGGCGCGTGGCCGGGCGCTGGGAGTATGACGAGCGCCATCTGTGCCACAGCCCGCAGGAGCGCCTCTTCATCCACGGCCAGTGGCAGGAGGGACTGCTGCCCCTGCCGGAGATGGATATCGCTTTGCTGGCCGACTACCAGCGTTTTGCGCGCCTGGTGCAGCAAGCCTCGGCCGCCGCGCCTTTTTCGATTCCGCTGTCAGCCGGCGCAACGGCGCCGCAACACCGCGCGCTCGACGCCCTGACCTTTGAAGCCTGGCTGGACCAGCAGCAGCTCACGCGCGCGCCGCTGCGCTGGTACCTGGACTACTGCTGCCGCGACGACTACGGCGCGGGCCTGGACAGCGTCTCGGCCTGGGCCGGCATCCACTACTTCGCGAGCCGCCACGGCTTCCAGGCGCCCGGCGAGCCGCCTTCGGCCGAGCGCGATGCCGGCGTGCTGACCTGGCCCGAGGGCAACGGCTGGCTGACCCGGAAACTGGCCGCACCGCTGGGCGAGCGTCTGCACACAGGCCGCATCGTGATCCGCGTCGCCGCGGGCCGGCACGGCGTGGAGGTCGATGCCTTCAATGCGGCCACGCAGTCGGTGGAACGCTGGCAGGCCGAGCAATGCATCCTGGCCCTGCCCCTGTTCGTGGCCGCGCGTGTCGTCGAAAACCCGCCGCCTGCGCTGGGCGAAGCCGCCGGCCAGCTGCGTTACGCGCCCTGGCTGGTCGCCAACCTGCACATCGATGAGGCCCTGCACGACAGGCCAGGCGCCGCGCCCAGCTGGGACAACGTGATCTACGGCGACAAGCCCGGCCTGGGCTATGTCGACGCCACACACCAGAGCCTGCAGGCCGTGCCCGGCGCCACGGTGCTCACCTATTACCGCGCCTTTGGCATAGGCACGGCCGGCCGCAAAACCTTGTACGAACGGCCCTGGACACACTGGCGCGACAGCGTGCTGGCTGAACTCTCGGTGCCGCACCCCGACCTGCCCGGCAAGGTCACGCGCATGGATGTCATGCGGTATGGGCATGCGATGAGTACGCCGGTGCCTGGCGTTCGCAGCAGCGCGGCACTGCGGGCGCTACAGAGGGTTTTGCCTGTGCCCTGGCAGCGCTTGCATTTTGCGCACAGTGATTTGTCGGGGTATTCGGTGTTTGAGGAGGCGTTTACGCAAGGGCACCGGCGGGGGATGGGGTTGGTTTAGCCGGGTCTTGCTCCGGCTGAGTGCGCTCTTCTCCTCCATCTCCTCTTTTCTCTGCTGAGAGCGGCTGGCCGGGTCTCGCCCCGGCCAACCACCCTCAGCAGAGTAAGCAGAAAGACGAAGAGAGGAGAAGGAGAGAAGGGAGAGAGCGCGCCCGCCGGCGCAAGACCCGGCAAACTTCTCAAGCCGAGTACGGCGTAATCGCCACCTTCCCAAGCGAGGGATCCCCCGCATGGATCGCAAGAACATTGATCCCCATCTGGTATTGCCGGTAACCCTGCGCATCGAGCAGGCGGCGCAGCGCCTCGCCGTCGGTTTTGAGCGACTCGATCAGCATCTGGGGTTTGTGGGCTTCGAGGGTTTTGAGCGCACCGGCCAGGCCTTCGAGTTCCATGCCCTCGATGTCCATCTTGATGAAGTCCAGGCGGGGGAGCTTCAGGCCGTCCACCGTGATCATCCTGACCGTCTGGCTGCCCTGGGCCGAATAGTCGATGGGCTGCCCGATGAATTCGTTTTTCTCGCTCTGGCGCAATTCGAGCGAGCCGAAGCTCGCGGGCTTGAGGTAGTCGGGCCTGGGAATTTTCAGCTCGCCTTCCTGCGCGCCAAGCGCGGCGTGATGGGCCTCCGCGTTGAAGCAGTTGTTGATGGCGATGTTGCCGGCGAGGGCGTAAAAAATTCGTTCCTGGGCTTCGACGGCGATGACCTTGCCCCAGCCATGCATATGCCTGGCCCACTCGACGGTGTGAACGCCGATGTTGGCGCCTATGTCCAGCGCGGCCACCCCGTCCCCGAAAAGCTCCCGGCGCAAGGTCAGCAGCTGCAGGACCATGGCGACTTCCTGCGGATCGAACTGGGAGTTCTGGAAAATCTGGTGCCCGACGCCATAGCCGTCCGTGTCGTTGACCATGTGGTAGTCGTTGCGGTTGACGATCATGGTTCCGTGGTTGGAGGAAGCCAGGACAAAAGGCAGGGGGCGAGAAACAAAGGTCATGGCAGGTTTTCCCGGTTGCGCAAAAATCTGGAGGAGGCAGGCCGGCCCGAGATCAGGTGCCCGGCGCGGCGGCGCCGCTGAACTGCCGGCGCAGCGCCTCGCCGGCAATGCCCGCCGCCTCTTCCCAGGCACCCAGCGCCGGGGCTCTTGCGATGGACATGCCCGGGTACCACGGCGACGCCGTGGGGTGTTTTTCCCAGCGCCACTCGGCCGCATGGTTGGCCAGCAGAATCGTCGGCGTTCCCATGGCAGCCGCGCCGTGGAGCAGCCCGCTGTCGATGCTGACCAGCGCATCGAGCTCGCCGGCCAGCGCGATGCTGCGGTCGAAGGGCAGCGATACCGGAACCGTCGTGAAATGCCGGGTGTCCCGGCTGCGGGAGTCTTCAAGCCAGCGCGTGCGCTGGTAACCGCGCTGAAAGACCACCCAGTGCACCTCGTGCATCGCCAGCAGTTCGTGGAGTTGCTGCAGCTTCAGGCTTCTGCTGCCGAACATGGCCGGGCTTTCATTGGCCGACCAGAAAAGCCCGACGCAGGGCCGGCCCCCGGCGTTGGCGCGAATCGAATCCAGCAGCGCCGTGTCCTGGTACGCGGGCGACTTTGCCACGTAGCGGCTTCTGGCGGCATAGCCGAAGTCCGGGAAAAGCGCCGCAAACAGGGTGAAAGGGTCCGTCCACAGGGCCTCACCGGAAGCGCCCAGGTGGTAGCCGCGCTGCGCCAGCAAGGGCGCGACCTCGTCACGCTCGGCCGGCAGAAGCTGTAGCACGTCCGGATCCCAGCCGGTCAGCTCGACCTGCACGCCCGCGCATGCGAGGATGGCCGCATACCGCAGCCACTGCATGCGGTCGCCGATCCCGCCGCGCCCCTCCAGCCGCAAAACCCGGGGCAGCTCCTTGCCGCCGTTCCAGTAAGTGCCGGTATCGAACTGCGGGTACATGCAGTTCCAGGCCGCCGGTGTGCAGTAGCTTTCGTGATAAGCCGGCACCCCGCCGGCAATGCCGTGCAGGCGCATGCGGCTTTGCGCCGCCATCATGAGCCGCATGTGATGGTTGAGCTCCCCGCAGGAATTGCCCGGCTCCAGCGCCAGGGTTTCCTTGTCGAAGCCCAGGGGCGACCAGCCTTCGGCAAACATTTGCGCATTCAGCCCGGGATGCATGCCCGCCCGCTCCGCCATGCGCGCCAGCTCGAGCCGGCCCAGTTCGCGCAGCCCCAGCTGGGCGCAGACGTCGGTCAGGTGGTAGCGGTGGTTCACATAGCCGGGGAAGTCATGGCCGGTCTTGAGGTACAGGTCCAGGGCCTGGGTGAACTCGCTCGCGCGGTAATGCGCGTCCGCCCGGCCGGCCCAATATTCTGGCGTGCCGGATTCGCTGTGGTGCACTCCGTCAAGAAAGGCGCGGCACTCCTGTAGCCGGCCTTGCAAAAGGCCGTCATTGAAGTTTTGCCAGTTGATGGAATCCGTCAATGGGAGTGCCTCGCCGCGGCAAGGCCGTTCATGCGCGCATCAGGCGCTCAATCTCATCCCCATTGACTGGCACCCCCCGCGTCATCAGCTCACAGCCCTTGGCCGTCACCAGGGCATCATCCTCAATCCGGATACCAATGTTCCAGAACTCCTTGGGAACGTTCTTCCCAGGGCGAACATACAGGCCTGGCTCTATCGTCATCACCATGCCGGGCCGCAGGATGCGCGAGGGCTTGCGCATGATGGGCTGGTTCATCGCGTCCTTGTCGGGGCGGGGTTTGCTGCCGGGCTCGGTGTAGTCGCCGCAGTCGTGCACGTCCATGCCCATCCAGTGGCTGGTGCGGTGCATGTAAAACTGGCGGTACGCGCCGGACTCGAGCACGTCGTCGACCTTGCCGTGTTTGGCCTTGGGCAGCAGGCCGGTGTCGAGCATGCCCTGGGCCAGCACGCGCAGCGCGGCCTCGTGCGGGTCGTTGAAGCGCTTGCCGGGTTTGGTGGCCTTGACCGCGGCGTACTGGGACTCCACCACGATGTCGTACAGCCTGCGCTGGGCCGGCGTGAAGGTGCCGCCGGCCGGGAAGGTGCGCGTGATGTCGCTGGCGTAGCCGTCGAGCTCGCAGCCGGCGTCTATCAGGCACAGCTCGCCGGCCTTGAGTTCGGCATCCCCGGCGCGGTAGTGCAGCACGCAGGCATTGGCGCCTGCCGCCACGATGCTGGTGTAGGCCGGAAACTGCGAACCGTTGCGGCGGAACTCGTGCAGCAGCTCGGCCTCCAGGTGGTATTCGCGCAGGCCGCCCTTGACGGGGTTGCGCAGCATGGCCGCCGAGGCCTGCATGGCCCGCACATGCGCGCCGGCTGAAATTTTTCCGGCGCGGCGCAGGATACCGATCTCATGGCTGTCCTTGAAGAGGCGCATTTCGTCGAGCACGCCGCACAGGTCGTTGCGGCTTTGCGGGCATTCATCGCCCAGGCGCACGCGGGCGCGCACCTTGTCCAGCCAGCCGTCCACGCGCGCGTCCAGGCCCTCGTGCGTGGCAAACGGGAACCATACCGACCTCCTGTTGGCCAGCAGGGCCGGCATCTGCGCATCCAGCGCCTCGGTGCTGAAGGCCGCGTCCACGCCCAGCCGGGCCGGCGCGGCCTTGGGTCCCAGGCGTATGCCGTCCCAGATTTCGCGCTCCAGGTCCTTGGGGCGGCAAAACAGCGTGGTCTTGCCGCTGGCGTCTATCACCAGCCAACTGTCAGGCTCGTCAAAGCCTGTCAGGTAGTAGAAATAGCTGTCGTGCCGGTACGGAAAGTCGGTGTCGCGGTTGCGCGGGTATTCGCGTGCGGTGGGCAGCAGGGCGATGCCGCCGCCTGCCGCCTTGAGCGCGCGGGCCACGGCGGCACGGCGTTTCTGGTAAATCGTGGTGGTGCTCATGGTGCGCTGCGCTTTTTTTGGGTTGTTGTTCAGTGTGTGGTGCTTGCCTGGTTCAGCTCGTCCAGCCGGGCCGGCGTGCCCACGTCGGTCCAGGGCCCGGGGTACAGCTCGGCGCTGACCCGGCCATTGTCCATCGCCGCGCGCAGCAGCGGCGCCAGTGGGGCTTTCAGGCCCTGCGGGTTGCCGAAGGGCATCGTGTCGAAGAATTCCCGGCGATAAAGGCCTATGGTGCTGTAGGTGAACTTTGGCTCAGCACTGTCTTTAGGCAGGTTCAGCGCCAGGCCGTCGGCGCCCAGGCCGAAATCGCCTTTGGGGTTGTGGGGCGGGTTGGGCACCAGCCAGAGATGCGTCAGCTTGCCGCCGGCAGCGAAACGGTCTACCGCGGCCTGCGTGAACTCAAAGCCCGGCACAAACACGTCGCCGGCCAGCAGCCAGAACACCTCGCCCAGCAGCGGCAGCGCCCGCGCGATGCCGCCCGCGGTTTCCAGCGCGCCGCCGAAATCCAGGCCTTCATGTGAATAGGCGATGGACAGCGGCGTACGGCTTTGCTGCCCGAAGTGGTTCTCAATCTGCTCACCGAGCCAGGCGGTGTTGATCACCAGCTCGGTGAAACCGCCGCGCGCCAGCGCTTCGGTGTGCCAGGCTATCAGCGGCTTGCCGCGCACCTTGAGCAGGGGCTTGGGCGTGCTGTCGGTCAGCGGGCGCATGCGTTCGCCGCGGCCGGCGGCCATGATCATGGCTTTGATGGCGGGGCCGCTCACTGCGTATCCCCCCGGTCCAGCGAGCGCTGCTCGGTCCATTCCGGGTTGAAGCGCCGCACCAGCGCGTCCATCAGGCTGCGCGCCCGGGCCGAGTGGTCGCCGCCGAAATTGCAGACATAGACGTCCAGCGTCACGGCTTTTTGTTCGGGCCAGGTGTGCACGCAGACATGCGATTCGGCCAGCAGCACCGTGGCGGTGATGCCGCCCGGGCCGTGCTCGGTGTCGGGGAAGGTGTGGAACAGCTGGTTGACGGCCTGCAATCCGGTGGCCTGCACGGCCTGCACGCACCAGTCGCCCAGGCGGGCGGCGTCGGTGAGCCAGGCGGGATCGCAGCGGCATTTGTAAAGGTCGGCGGTCAGGTGTAGGCCTTGCATGCCCCGACTTTAGACGATGCGCGGCCCCGTTCGGGCCGTAACTTGGTTCCATATCCCGCCAAATCGCCGGGCTGGGGCCAGACGGTAAAATACCGGGTTACCCCTGATCTTTCCCCCTCCGGAGCAGCCTACATGGCAAACACGCAAATGATGGCGAATGCGATACGCGCACTCGCAATGGACGCCGTACAACAAGCCAATTCCGGACATCCCGGCGCCCCCATGGGCATGGCCGACATGGCCGTCGCCCTCTGGGGCAGCCACCTCAAGCACAGCCCGCACAACCCCAACTGGTTCGACCGCGACCGTTTTGTGCTCTCCAACGGCCACGGCTCCATGCTGATTTACGCCGTGCTGCACCTGACCGGTTACAAACTGCCCATAGCCGAACTCAAAAACTTCCGCCAGCTGCACAGCAAGACCCCCGGCCACCCCGAATACGGCTACACCCCCGGCGTGGAAACCACCACCGGCCCGCTGGGCCAGGGCCTAACCAATGCGGTCGGCATGGCGCTGGCTGAAAAGCTGCTCGCCAAGGAATTCAACCGCGAAGGCCACAGCGTCGTCGACCACAACACCTATGTGTTCATGGGCGACGGCTGCCTGATGGAAGGCATCAGCCACGAGGCCGCGGCCCTGGCCGGCGCCTGGAAGCTCAACAAGCTGATCGCGCTGTACGACGACAACGGCATCTCCATCGACGGCCAGGTCGCGCCCTGGTTCATCGACAACACCGCCGTGCGTTTTGCCGCCTACGGCTGGAACGTGCTGGGCCCTATCGACGGCCACGACGCCGAGCTGGTCTCGCAGGCCATCGAAGGCGCGAAAAAATCAAATGACAAGCCCACGCTGATCATCTGCAAGACCCACATCGGCAAGGGCTCGCCGAACCGCGCCAACACCGCCAAGGCCCACGGCGAGCCGCTGGGCGCCGAGGAAATCAAGCTCACGCGCGAAGCCCTGAACTGGCCTTACGCGCCGTTTGAAGTACCGAAGGAAACCTACGACGCCTGGGACGCCAAGGCCAAGGGCCTGGCCGCGGAAGCCGCCTGGGACGCGAAATTCGCCGCCTACAAGGCCGCCCACCCCGAACTCGCCGCCGAACTGGTCCGCCGCATGAAGGGCGAGCTGCCCAAGGCCTTCGCGCAGCTTGCGGTCGATACCGTCATTGGCGCGCACACCAAGGCCGAAACCGTGGCCTCGCGCAAGGCCTCGCAGCTCGCGCTCGAAGCCTTCACCGCCGGCCTGCCCGAGATGCTGGGCGGCTCGGCCGACCTGACCGGTTCCAACCTCACCAACACCAAGTCCACGCCCAGCCTGCGTTTTGACATGAACGGCGAGGTCGTGCTGACGCCCAACGCCGAGGGCGTGAGCGCCATAGGCCGCCACATCAACTACGGCGTGCGCGAATTCGGCATGGCCGCCATCATGAACGGCATCGCGCTGCACGGCGGCTACATCCCCTACGGCGGCACCTTCCTGACCTTCAGCGATTACAGCCGCAACGCCATCCGCATGGCCGCGCTGATGAAGCTGCGCGTGGTGCATGTGTTCACCCACGACTCCATAGGCCTGGGCGAAGACGGCCCGACGCACCAGTCGATCGAGCACGCCGCCAGCCTGCGCCTGATCCCCAACCTGGACGTCTGGCGTCCGGGCGACACGGCCGAAACCGCCGTCGCCTGGGCCGTCGCGCTCGAGAACAAGAGCAAGCCGACCGCCCTGCTGCTGAGCCGCCAGAACCTGCCCTACGCACCGAAAAAAGACCTCGGCAACATCAGCCGCGGTGCCTACGTGCTGGCCGAACCGGTTGAAGTGGGCCTCACCAAAAAGGCCCAGGCCGTGATCATCGCCACCGGCTCCGAAGTGCAGCTGGCGCTCAAGGCCCAGGAACTGCTGGCCGCCCACAAGATCGCCGTGCGTGTGGTCTCCATGCCCAGCACCACCACCTTCGACAAACAGAAGACCGCCTACAAGAGCGAAGTGCTGCCCGAAGGCATCCCCCGCATCGCGGTGGAAATGGGCGCGACCGACGGCTGGTGGAAATACGGCTGCGCGGCCGTGGTCGGCATCGACAGCTACGGCGAGTCCGCCCCCGCCCCGGTGCTGTTCAAACACTTCGGCTTCACGGCTGAGAACGTCGCCGACACCGTGCGCACGGTGCTGCGCAAATAAGCGCACGCATCAGTACACGGCCCGCCGATCCAACGAAATTTCAACTTCCAGGAGCAACAGAAAATGACGATCAAACTTGGTATCAATGGTTTTGGCCGGATCGGCCGCAACGTGTTCCGCTCGGCGATCAAGAGCTTTAAGGACATCGAAATCGTCGGCATCAACGACCTGCTCGAGCCCGACTACCTGGCTTACATGCTGAAGTACGACTCGGTGCACGGCCGCTTTGAAGGCGACGTGTCCGTCGACGGCAACACCCTCATCGTCAACGGAAAGAAGATACGCCTGACGCAGGAACGCGACCCCGCCAACCTCAAGTGGGGCGACATCGGCGCCACCGTGGTGCTGGAATCGACCGGCCTGTTCCTGGACAAAGCCTCCGGCGAGAAGCACCTGGCCGCCGGCGCCAAGAAAGTGATCTTTTCGGCGCCGTCCAAAGACGACACCCCGATGTTCGTCTTCGGCGTCAACGACAAGACCTACAAGGGCGAGGCCATCATCTCCAACGCCAGCTGCACCACCAACTGCCTGGCGCCCGTCGCCAAGGTGCTCAACGACAAGTGGGGCATCAAGCGCGGCCTGATGACGACTGTGCACGCTGCCACCGCCACGCAAAAAACCGTGGACGGCCCGAGTAACAAGGACTGGCGCGGCGGCCGCGGCATCCTGGAAAACATCATTCCTTCTTCCACCGGCGCGGCCAAGGCCGTGGGCGTGGTGATCCCCGAGCTCAACAAGAAGCTGACCGGCATGTCCTTCCGCGTGCCGACCTCCGACGTCTCGGTGGTCGACCTGACCTGCGAACTCAACAAGGAAGCCACGCTGAAAGAAATCTGCGCCGAGATGAAGGCGCAAAGCGAAGGCGCGCTCAAGGGCATCCTGGGCTACACCGAAGACAAGGTGGTCGCCACCGATTTCCGCGGCGAGACCTGCACCAGCGTGTTTGACGCCGACGCCAGCATCGCGCTGGACGGCACCTTCGTCAAGGTCGTGGCCTGGTACGACAACGAATGGGGCTACTCCAACAAGTGCCTGGAAATGGTGCGCGTGGTTTCGAAGTAATTCGCCACGGTCCTCCATAAAAAGCGCCTTCGGGCGCTTTTTTTTTCGCCTTCGCACATCAAAAGCCCGCGGGCGGTCAATGTCCGTTGACCTACACCCGGCCAGCCCGTATGGTCCCCGCATGCTGCGCCCATGCCGCGCGGCGCAAGGGAGGAATGACCATGGCGCAGCAGCCGTTCAGGGATTGGCTCGTCCAGAAAAGCTGGGCACAGGGCGTGTATTACAGCAAGGCGGTGGCCTGGCTGTTGCCGCCGGCGGCGCTCGCCGCCGACGCGACATACTTCAGCATCGCGCAGCAGCACTGGCCGCCGGGTGTGGCCGGCCTGCTGGCCTGGCAGCTCACGGCCGAGCTGTTCTTCATCGCGGTCATCCTGGCGGACCGGTTTGCGCCCTCGCTGCGCGGCCGGGAAGGCGCGCTCAATACCGCATGCGCCGGCGCCATGCTGCTGGCCACCTGGATAGGCGCCGTCCATGGCGCGATGTGGGGCGATTTGTCCATCTATGCGGCGGGCGCGACCTTTGTCGCGGCCGTCATGTGCACGCCCAGCCCGGTGCGCAAGCCCATGTACCTGCTGAGCTTTGCGGCGCTGGGCCTGGCCGCCGCCCTGCGCGGGCACGCGGGCCTGGAGCTCCTGGCCGCGCTGGTCAACCCCTTTTGCATCCTGGTGCTGTGCGTGGCGCTCGACAAGCTCATGCTGGCGCGCAATGCCGAGTTGTACACCGAGATGCAGCGCGCCGAGAGCGAATGCGCGCGCGCCGACAAGGTGCTGTACAACGTGCTGCCGGCCTCCATCGCCGATGAGCTCAAGCGCGAGGACAAGGTCAACGCGGTGAAGTTCGACAACATGGGCGTGCTGTTCGCCGACATCGCCGGCTTCACGAGTTTTTCACGCGCCTTGCCGCCCGACGCGCTGGTGCTGGTGCTGAACCAGATCTTCTCTGCCTTTGACGGCCTGGTCGAAAAATACGGGCTGGAAAAGATCAAGACCATAGGCGATGCTTACATGGTGGTGGCCCACCACCGGCTCGACAGCCTGGGGCGGCTGGCGCTGGACATGGGCGAGGCCTTGCGGCGCTACAACGCCGCCAACGGCACGCGGCTGGCCATGCGCATAGGCATGCACGCGGGACCCGCGGTGGCGGGGGTGATAGGCGTCAAGCGTTTTCTCTACGACGTCTGGGGCGACACGGTCAATGTGGCCAGCCGCATGGAGGCCAGCGGCGAGCCTGGCGCCGTCCACGTCAGCGAAGCGGTCTACCTGCAGACGCGGCAGCATTTTGCCTTTGCCGCGCGCGAGCCTATCGAGGTCAAGGGCCGGGGCCGCATGGCCACCTACTGGCTGCTGGGGCCCAGCGCGCCGCCCCGTTTCAGCATGGAGTGCGCGGGCGCCGTGTCAGGCTAGCGGCGCGGGCGCTTGAACGGCCGACATGGCTTGCGGCAAGGCCGCCGCCAGGTGGTCTATCAGGGCGCGCACCGTGACGGGAACGCGCCGCGTCGCCGGGTACAGCGCGTAGAGCGCGATCTCCGGCGACTCCTGCCACTGCGGCAACACCGGCACCAGCCGGCCCGCCGCGAGGTGTCTGGCCGCCAGGAACTCGGGCTGCAGGATCAAGCCGGCGCCCGCGACGGCAGCCTCCACCAGCAGGTCGCCGTTGTTGGCGCACAGCGGCCCGCCGACGGCGACGTGCGCTGTTTCCCGGCCTCTCCCGAGGTGCCAGATGTGCCCCTTGTTGGCATGCGCGTAGTTCAGGCAGCGGTGCGCCTCGAGGGCCTTGGGTGACGCGGGCGTGCCGTGCGCCCGCAGGTAGGCCGGGGCGGCGTACACGGCGCGGCGCACGTCGCACAGGCGGCGCGCCGCCAGCGAAGAGTCCGGTAGCTGCGCGATGCGCAGGGTGAGGTCAAAACCGGTCTCATAGGGGTCCAGCATGCGGTCGTTGAGCTCCACGCGCAGCTCGACCCGCGGATGCCGCGCCAGGAATTCCGACAGCAGCGGCGCCAGCACCAGCTTGCCGAAGGACATGGGCGCGTTGACGCGCAGCGGCCCGGCCACCGCGCCGCGAATGGCCGCCATGGACTCGCGGGCTTCGGCGGCAATGGCCAGCAGGTCCACCGCGTAGTCGTGCAAGGTGGCGCCGGCGCTGGTCAAGGCGATTGCGCGGGTGGAGCGCACAAACAGCGCGCCGCCGTACTCGGTTTCCAGCGAGGCAATGAGCTTGCTGATCTGTGAGCGCGTCACGCCGAGTTCACGCGCGGCGGCGGCAAAACTGCCCAGCCGCGTCGATAGCACCAGGGCCTGGAGGGCATCAAGTCTGTCCATGATTGGTTCCTGTCTGGATACGGTTTGGTTCTAAAACACAGTCTAGTCAACCCATTGGCTGCAATTTAGCATTCCAGGCTTGTTTATTCACTCCTTCAAGGGACTCGCCATGGCTCAAGGAAAACTCGAACTGCTCACCCCCCAGAACTGCGCGCTGGTGCTGATCGACCACCAGCCGCAAATGACCTTTGGCGTGGCCAACATCGACCGGCAGCTGCTGAAGAACAACGTCATCGGCCTGGCCAAGGCGGCCAAGGTGTTCCAGGTCCCCACGGTGCTGACCTCGGTTGAAACCGAGTCCTTTTCGGGCAACATCTGGCCCGAACTGCTGGCGGTGCTGCCCGACAACCGGATTTTTGAACGCACCAGCATGAACACCTGGGACGACGCGGGCGTGAAGGCCGAGCTGAAAAAATTCGGCCGCAAAAAACTGGTGCTCGCGGCGCTGTGGACCGAGGTCTGCCTGAACTTCCCCGCGCTGGAGGCCATGGCCGACGGCTACGAGGTGTATTTTGTGGAAGACGCCTCCGGCGGCACCTCGGTGGCGGCGCACAACATGTCGGTGCAGCGCATGATCCAGGCCGGCGCCGTGCCCATCACCTGGCAGCAGTTCCTGCTCGAAATGCAGCGCGACTGGGCGCGCAAGGAAACCTATGCGGGCACCACGGGCATCGTCATGGAGCATTCCGGCGCCTATGGATCGGGCGTGGACTACGCGATCACGCACGTGCACAAGATGCCCGCGCGCAAGCTGGGCTGAAAGCGCCATGAACAGCGCGAACAGCACCGGCGAGCCGGCCGGCCCGTCCTCCGAAAGCGTCAGCCTTGTGGTGCGCCACCGCGTGCGCGCCGGCGCGCGCACCGCGTATGACGGCTGGCTGGCCGAGACCATGCGCACCGCGTCGGCCTATCCGGGCCACCAGGGCGTGCATGTGGTTCGCCCGTCCGGGGGCGGCGCTGACTATCTCATCGTGGTGCGCTTTGCCACCACGGAGCAGCTCAACGGCTGGTACCAGTCGGCGGAACGCGCGCGCCTGCTCGAGGCGGTGCAGCCGCATCTGCAAGCCGGTGAACAGGTCAGCGTGGGCAGCGGCATCGATTTCCTGTTCCCCCCTGAAGCGGCGGCTGGTGCAGAGGCGCCGGCCAAGCCCGCGGCCTGGAAGCAGTGGCTGATCACCACCTCGGTCATCTGGCCGCTGACCATGGTCGTGCCCTGGGCCATGGGGCCGCTGTTCAAGGCCGTCCCCGTGCTGGGCCTGTATGGCGTGGCGCACGGCATACTGGCGGCCGTCATCGTGGCCCTGGTGGTCTGGGTGGTCATGCCGCCCTACACGCGGCTGCTGCACCCCTGGCTGTTCGCGCGGCGCTGACGCCCCCAACCCAACGGAAAACCCCATGAACCCTCCCGCCACCGCCGACCTTGTCTTCACCAACGGCCGCTTCACCACCCTGGACCGGCAGAACCCGGTGGCCGCCGCGGTGGCCGTGGCCGGCGGCACATTCATTGCCGTGGGCAGCCATGAAGACGCCATGCGCCACGCGGGCGCCGCGACACGGGTGGTCGACCTGGGCGGCGCGGCCGCCCTGCCCGGCCTGCATGACAGCCACACGCATTTGATACGCGCCGGCCTCAATTACGCGATGGAGCTGCGCTGGGACGGCGTGCCCTCGCTCGCCGATGCGATGGCCATGCTCAAGGCGCAGGCGGCGCGCACGCCGGCGCCGCAGTGGGTGCGCGTGGTCGGCGGTTTCACCGAGCAGCAGTTCGCCGAAAAGCGCCTGCCCACGCTCGCGGAAATCAACGCGGCCGCGCCCGACACCCCGGTCTTCATCCTGCACCTGTATGACCGCGCCCTGCTCAACGGTGCCGCTCTGCGCGCCGTCGGCTACGGAAAGGACACGCCGAATCCGCCCGGCGGCGAGATCGCGCGCGATGCCCAGGGCAATCCCACCGGCCTGCTGCTGGCCAAACCCAATGCGATGATTCTTTACGCCACGCTGGCCAAGGGCCCCAAGCTGGACCCGGATGCGCAGGAGGCCTCGACCCGGCTCTTCATGCGCGAGCTGAACCGGCTCGGCATCACCTCGGTGATAGACGCCGGCGGCGGCTTCCAGAACTATCCCGAGGACTACCGTGTGATAGAGAAGCTGCGCGATGCCGGCGAGCTCACCGTGCGCATAGGCTACAACCTGTTCACGCAGCGGCCCAAACAGGAGGCCGAGGACTTCAAGCAGTGGACAGGCATGCTGCCGCCGCTGTCCGGCACCGACATGCTGCGCCACAACGGCGCCGGTGAAATGCTGGTGTTCTCCGCGGCCGATTTCGAGGATTTCCGCGAGCCCCGGCCCGAGCTGCCCGCGAGCATGGAGGACGAACTCGAGCGCGTGGTGCGCCTGCTGGTGGAAAAGCGCTGGCCCTTCCGCCTGCACGCGACCTATGACGAGTCGATAGGGCGCGCGCTCGACACTTTCGAGAAGGTCAACCGCGACATTCCCTTCAACGGCCTGCACTGGTTTTTCGACCATGCCGAAACCATCAGCCCGCGCAACATCGACCGGGTCAAGGCGCTGGGCGGCGGCATCGCCGTGCAGCACCGCATGGCCTACCAGGGCGAATATTTCATCGAGCGCTACGGCGCCGGGGCCGCCGAGCACTCGCCGCCGATCCGCCGCATGCTGGACGCCGGCCTGCCCGTGGGCGGCGGCACCGATGCGACCCGTGTCGCGAGCTACAACCCCTGGGTCTGCCTGTACTGGATGGTCACCGGCAAGACGCTGGGCGGCACCACGCTGTACCGGCCCGACAACCTGCTGGACCGCGACACCGCGCTGCGGCTGTGGACCAGCGGCAGCGCCTGGTTCGCCAACGCCGAGGGGAAAAAAGGCCAGATCAAGGTGGGCCAGCTCGCCGACTTCATCGTGCCCTCGCGCGACTTCTTCGGCATCCCGGAGTCCGACATCAAGGACCTGGTCTCGCACTTGACGGTGGTGGGCGGCCGCATCGTGCATGGCGACGGCGGTTTCGCAAGCCTTGCGCCGCCCATGCCCAAGGCCGCCAACGACTGGGCGCCGACAAACGCCTTCGGCGGCTACTGGCGCGAACCCGCGGCGGGTGGCCAGCCGGCCGGCCGCGCCGCGCGCGCGATGCAGCCCTTTGCCGACTGCTGCGCCAAGCCTTGCGCGGTGCACGGGCACGGCCACACCCAAAGCTGGCTGGGCCATGCGCCGGTGTCCGACGAAAAAAGCTTTTGGGGCGCGCTGGGTTGCGCGTGCTGGCTTTAAACAATACCTGGCAGGAAGAACACCATGAACACACACGAGCCGCCCATTTCAACACCGGCGCTCCGGGCCGCCAGGCTGTTGCTGGCGGTCGCCTTTGTCTACAGCGGCGTCTCCAAGCTGCTCAATTTCGACGCGGCCATCGGCGAGGCCGCGCATTTCGACCTCAACCCGGCACCCGTGTTCGCCGCCGCGGTGCTCATCACGCAGCTGGCCGGCTCGGCGCTGATGCTGTTCGGCCGCGGCCTGTGGGCGGCGCTGGGCGCGCTCGCACTGGCCGGGTTCACGGTGGTCGCCACGTTCATAGGCCACCCGTTCTGGGCCATGGGCGGCATGGAGCAATTCCACAACCGCAATTCATTCCTCGAGCACCTGGGACTGGTCGGCGGCCTGGTGCTGGTGGCCGCGCTGTGCTGGGACCGCCGCGCCGCGCGCTGAACCGCGCCATAGCGGCCGGGTCTGGGGGCTTAGCCGCCCAGCAACTCAGCCGGCAGCGACAGGCCGGGCCGCTCGTCGTCCCAGGCCATGGCGCTCATCTTCCAGCCGTCAGGTGTCTTGACGAATTGCGTGGAGATCACGCCGCGCGCCTCAAAAGCCTGGCCGCCCTGCGTCCCGGCCTTGCCGTAGGCGCTGTAGCGGTGGGCGATGTTGCCGAAGATTTGCGTGATTTCCGACAGCTCCCATTCCTTGAAGCGTGTGAGCGCCCCACTGTCCACCAGCGCCTGGCGCGGCGCGATGAATTCGGCGACGCTGGAGATCTCGGGCGTGGCCGCCGTGTTCTTGATCAGCAGGCCGGTGGCAATGAACAGGCCGTGGATGTCCTTGTAGGCCGGTTTGTCGCCAGGCTCAAATGACACCGCGCGGAAAAACCGGGTGCTCAAGCTATCAAGCGCCTGCTTCACGGCAGTGTGGCTGGGGTCTTTGTCCATGCGGGCTCCTTCAGGATGCCGCAGTGTAGAAGTTTGCGGCAAATCCTGCAGGCGGCGGGGATACCAAACGGGTGTCCCCTTTCAGCGGATTTTCACAAGAGCCGCGCAGGCAGGGCGGCGGCGAACGCCGCCCTGTGCTCAGCCGCCGGCTGGTTTTTCTTCCCGCCCGCCTGGGTGGCGCGCAAAGCGTGCCGGCTCACGGCCATGCACCGGTGCATCGTCGGCAAACGACCAGCCGCCGAACTGCGTGCGCCGGTAGTCGGCCATGGTCTGGGCGATCTCGGCCTGCGTGTTCATCACGAACGGCCCGTACTGCACCACCGGCTCGCCGATGGGCTTGCCCTGCAGCAACAAAAACTCCGCCTCTGCGGCGCCGGTGTTGCGCAGCGCCACGGCCTCGCCGGCGCGCAGCTCCAGCGCCGCATGCTGGTCAAGCTGCCGGCCGGCGACTTCAATGGACGTGCCTTTGAAGAAATACAGCATACGGCGCGTGCCGTCGCCGCCAGCCGCGGGCAGCTCCCAGCGGGCGCCCGGCGCCATGCGTATCGTCCAGATCGCCACGTCCGCATCGGCCTGCGCCGCCCAGGAGTCCGGCGGCGGTGGCAGGGGCGCACCGGCGCCCGCCAGCCGGCCCGCCACCACGGCGACTTCGGTCGTGCGGCCATCGGCATCGGTGGCCGTCAGGCGCGGAATATCCTGCCCCCAGAACATGGTGAAGTGCGGCTCGCTCATCTTGCTGCGCGCCGGCAGGTTCAGCCAGATCTGGAACAGCTCCAGCGGGTTGTCATTCTTTTCGTCCAGCAGCGGGAACATCTCGGCATGCACGATGCCCTTGCCGGCGGTAAGCCACTGCGCGTCGCCCCGGCCGAAGCGCGCGGTCGCACCCAGCGAGTCGGAGTGGTCGATCAGGCCCTTGCGTACCACCGTCACGGTTTCAAAGCCGCGGTGCGGGTGCGGAGGAAAGCCGGGAATCTTTTCGCCGTGGTACATGCTCCAGCCGTCCTTGCGGCTGAAGTCCTGGCCGATGTCGCGCCCGGCCAGCGAAGCGTCCGGGCCCATCTGCGCATTGGCGCGGGGGTAGGCGTCGTCGTGATAAGCGCAAAAGAGAAAGGGGTCGATGGTGGCCCACGGGAAGCCGAGCGGCTTGGCCTCGAGGATCGGACTGGTAGCGGAACCTGCAGCGGAGTCGGCAGACATGGCGAGGCCTTTCTGGCGTGAGATTTTCAAAGAAACCATATGGGGCCGGCTGCCCCTGCTTCAAGCACGCCGCCGGCCCGGCAGCCGTGGCCGCCCGCCGTGTTCCCAAGCTTTCTCAGGCCTTGAGCTTCCAGCCCGTGCGGAAGATCCACCACACCACGCCCAGGCACAGCCCCAGAAAGCCCAGGATGGCCAGCACGCTGAGGCCCACATTGACATCGGCCACGCCGTAAAAACTCCAGCGGAAGCCGCTGATCAGGTAGACCACCGGGTTGAACAGGGCGATCTTCTGCCACAGCGGCGGCAGCATGTTGATGGCGTAAAACGCGCCGCCCAGAAAGGTCAGCGGCGTCACCACCATCAGCGGCACGACCTGCAGCTTCTGGAAGTTGTCGGCCCACAGCCCGATGATGAAACCGAACAGGCTGAAGGTCAGCGCCGTCAGCAGCAAAAAGCACAGCATCCAGAATGGGTGGGCAATCTCATAAGGCACGAACAGCCGCGCCGTCGCCAGGATCAGGAGGCCCAGCATGACGGACTTGCTCGCCGCGGCGCCCACATAACCCATCACCACCTCCATGGAGGACACCGGCGCCGACAGCAGCTCGTAAATCGTGCCCGACCATTTCGGCATGTAGATGCCGAAGGCGGCGTTGGAGATGCTCTCGTTGAGCAGCGACAGCATGACCAGGCCGGGGATGATGAAGGCGCCGTAGCGTATGCCTTCGATGTCGCCCATGCGCGAGCCGATGGCGGCCCCGAACACCACGAAGTAGAGCGAGGTCGAGATCACCGGCGAGGCGATGGACTGCATCAGCGTGCGGAAGGTGCGCGCCATTTCAAAGCGGTAGATTGCGCGGATGGCGTGCCAGTTCATGCGGCCTCCTTCTGGGTGGCGGGTTGGCCGGCATGCACCAGGCTCACGAAAATGTCCTCGAGCGAACTCTCGCTCGAATGCAGGTCCTTGAAGTCGATGCCGAGTTCGGCCAGCTGCCTGAGCAGGGCCGCGATGCCGGTTTCCTCGGTCTGCGAGTCGAAGGTGTAGACCAGGGTGTGGCCTTCCTGGGCCAGCTCCAGCGGCAGCCCGGCCAGCGCGGCCGGAATGTTTTGCAGCGGCGTCTGCAGTTGCAGGCTCAGTTGCTTCTTGCCGAGCTTGCGCATCAGCACGGCCTTGTCTTCGACCAGGATCAGCTCGCCCTTGTTGATCACGCCTATGCGGTCGGCCATTTCCTCGGCCTCCTCGATGTAGTGCGTGGTCAGGATGATGGTCACGCCGCTGTCGCGCAAGTCGCGCACCATTTGCCACATGCCCTTGCGCAGCTCGACGTCGACGCCCGCGCTGGGCTCGTCCAGAAAGAGGATGGTCGGCTCGTGCGACAGCGCCTTGGCGATCAGCACCCGGCGCTTCATGCCGCCCGAGAGCGTCATGATCTTGCTGTCCTTCTTGTCCCACAGGGAGAGGTCGCGCAGCACTTTTTCGATATAGGCCGGATTCGGCGCCCTGCCGTACAGGCCGCGGCTGAAACTCACGGTGGACCACACGGTTTCAAAGGCGTCGGTCGACAGCTCCTGCGGCACCAGGCCTATCTTGGCGCGGGCGGCCCGGTAGTCGCGCACGATGTCGTGGCCGTCGGCGGTCACCGTGCCCGAGCTGGGCCTGACGATGCCGCAGATGATGCTGATCAGGGTGGTCTTGCCCGCGCCGTTCGGGCCCAGCAGCGCGAGAATCTCGCCGCGGCGTATCTCCAGGTCCACGGACTTGAGCGCATGAAAGCCCGAGGCGTAGGTTTTGCTGAGTTGCTGTATCGAAATAATGGGATTGGCTTGCACGCGGCATCCTGATGAAGGTGGCACCGGAAGACTGGTGCCGGAAGAGACCCGGATCATTCTATAGAGCGCGGGTGAAAAATGCCCGCCAGGGGTTTTCTGCGCGGCGCGGCCGTTTGTGAGGGCGCGCTGCCGCTGATTCGGGACAGGCTGTCGTGGGCCCGTCCTACAGCATGCCCGGCCGTCCATGGGTAACTTGGACATTCATCCTGTTGTCTGCATCGGAAATGATTCTTTCAAGGCAGCCAGGCATACGGCGACCGCTGCGCGGTTTCCGGATGTTTGTGCTCCGGCAAAGCGTTGTGGCCGATATCGGTTTCATGCACATGGTCCGTAAAAAAAACAGTTTACGGTCAGGTCCTGGTGACAGGCCCTGGGAACGAACTGTTGGCGCACGCTATCCGTGCGAATTTCTCACCAAGGACCTCTTATGAAATACCCCCTGCTTTTAGCCGTAGTTGCCGGCACGCTGGCCCTGAGCGCTTGTGAGCGCACGGTTGTCGCACCGCCCGCCGCCGTTGTCACGGTTCCCGGCCCCGCCGGCCCTGCGGGGGCCACTGGCGCTTCCGGTACCGATGGTGCCAAAGGCGCCACGGGTGCGGGCGTAGGCATTCCCGGCCCGACCGGCGCCACCGGTGCGACGGGCGCAACCGGTTCTACCGGCTACGAAGGCGCGACGGGTGCCACGGGCGCAACCGGTGCCACCGGCAATACCGGAAGGACTGGCCAGACCGGCCAGACCGGTGACACGGTCGTGATCGTTCCCGCACCGGCCCGTTAAGCCGCCAACAGCTCGTAGGCTGCACAGGCCGGCGCATGCGCCAAGCGTTCGCCGGCCTTTATTGATTCCGCGGCGGATCACGCGGCCGCAGCGGCCCGCAATGCGGGAAAAGGCTCGCGCCAGGCCGCCAGTTCGTTGAGCTGCGCATGCCAGCGCCGGATTTCCGGAAAAGCCTGCAGCGGCACGCGGGTTTTTTCGGCATAGGGGAAGGTGATGGCCACCGCGAAGTCGGCCACCGTCAGCGCGTTGCCCACCAGGTAATCGCGGCCTTTGAGGTGTGCCTCCAGCACGCCGGCGTAACGTTCGAAGGCTGGTGTCACCCTGGCGATTTCGGCCGGGTCGGCTTCGCTGCGCAAAAAGCGCGGCTTGATGATGTGCTCAAAATAGAACGTGGCGGCGGCCGGCGCGAACTCGGTCGCGTCCCACATCAGCCAGCGCAGCACCTCGATGCGGCGTTCGTCCCGCGGCCACAAATCCGAGCCGGCTTTTTCGGCCAGGTGGCACATGATGGCGTTCGATTCCCACAGCACCAGCTCGCCGTCGACCAGCACCGGCACCTTGGCATTCGGGTTCATCGCACAGAATTCCGGCGTGCGGTGCTCGCCTTTTTCGAGCGTGACGTGGATGAATTCCACGGGCAGCTTCAAGTGCCTGGCGACCGCGCAGGCTTTTCGCGGGTTCAGCGTGTCCGAGTAATAAAGCTTCATGGGCTTCTTTCCATGCTGTGAGTTTTACGCGGCCATGCGCGGCAGGTCGGACCACACCGGCCTGACTTCGATGGTCGCGGCGCGGGCCATGGGGTGGCCGGCCGCGATGTCGATCGCCTCCTGCATGCCGGCGCATTCAATCAGCCCGTAGGCCGCCATTTTTTCCGCGCTGTCGGTGAAGGGGCCGCTGCTCACCTTGCGTTTGCCGCCGCGCACCCGCACCGTCATCGCGTCGCCAGGCGGGCGCAGCGGGTTGCCGTGCTGCAGGATGCCGCGGCCCTGCATGTCGCGGACCCAGGCGCCTATCTCGGCGACCAGCGCCGGTGTAGGCGCGAAGGCCGCGTCGTGGCTGATGATCAAAAGGAACTGCATGTGCCGCCGCCTCAGGGCATGGGCAGGGGCTTGATCACCATCCACGACACGCCGAAGCGGTCGACCACCATGCCGAAGGACGAGGCGTAAAAGGTTTTCATGATGGGCATTTCCACTTTGCCGCCGTCGGCCAGTGCGTTGAAGAGGCGATTGGCTTCGGCGTCGCTGGCCGCGGTCAGCGACAGCGAAAAGCCCTTGAACTCCGGCTGGCCGGTGCCCATGCCGTCGGAGGCCATCACTTCGCTCTCGCCTATCCTGAAGCAGGCGTGCATGATGTTGTCGCCGGGAATGGCGGCTCCGCCGGGGCCGCAGCCCTCGGTCATGGGTTCGGGGTTTTCCTTGAAGCGCATCATCATCTTCACTTCGGCGCCCAGCGCCTTGCGGTAAAAGTTGATGGCCTCTTCGCAGCGGCCGTTGAAAAACAGGTAGGACTGGACCAGCATGGTGGGCTCCTTGGTGGAAAAGGGTTGATGGGGATTGGTGGGGGTGGGGGTTTCAGGCGTTCTTTTGCGCGGCGTGGGCTTCAACGTTCATGTGAACCAGCTCCCAGATGTGGCCGTCCAGGTCTTCAAAGCCGTGCTGGTACATGAAACCGTGGTCCTGCGCCTTGCTGGGTGTGGTGGCGCCGCCGGCCACGGCCTTGCGGACCATCGCGTCGATGGCCTCGCGGCTGTCCGCCGAGAGGCAGATCAGCACCTCGGTGCTCTTGCGCGCGTCGATCACCGGCTTGGGCGTGAAGGTCTTGAAATAGTCCTCGACCAGCAGCATCACAAAATTTTCCTCGCTCACGATCATGCAGGTGGCGTTCCTGTCGGTGAATTGCGGGTTGAACCTGAAGCCCAGCGCGGTGAAAAATTTCACCGACCTGTCCAGGTCTTTCACGGCCAGGTTCACAAACATCTTGGTACTCACGGGGATCTCTCCTTGGATGAATGGCGGGTTGGATAAACGGCGTGGGGATTGCTCAGGCCCTGTCGTAGGCTTCCTTGAGGTCCTTGATATTGATCTTGCGCATCTTGAGCATGGCGCTCATGGCGGCGCCGGCCTTGGCCGGGTTTTTGTCGCCCAGCATTTCGCCGAGCACCGTCGGGATGATTTGCCAGGAGAGGCCGAACTTGTCCTGCACCCAGCCGCACTGGTTGGGCGCGCCGCCGGCCGAGAGCTTGTCCCAGAGTTCGTCCACCTCCTCCTGCGTCTTGCAGTCCACGAACAGCGAGATCGCCGGCGTGAAGCTGAAATGCGGGCCGCCGTTGAGCGCCATGAATTCCTGGCCCTCGAGCTCAAAGCTGCCGGTCATGACCGAGCCTTCCGGCCCTGGGCCTTCCTTGCCGTAGCGCCTGAGCATGGTGATCTTCGAGTTCTTGAAGATGGAGACATAGAAGTTCATGGCCTCCTCGGCCTGGTCGTTGAACCACAGGAAGGGGGTGATTTTCTGCATGCTCGTCCTTCTTGAAAAAGTGTTTGCCAGAGGGGAAATCCAGGATCCGGGGTCTTGCACGGTGGCCGGATCAGCGGTATTGTGTACACCGTCCACAAAAGAATAGCAAAGATAATGAACGCTGTCCACATAAATAAGTAACAAGCCATGTCGAGCGCGCCCCAGATACCGCCACCCCGCAGCACCTACCGCCACGGGGACTTGCGGCGCGCCCTGCTGGATGCCGCCGTGGAACTGGCCCGCGCCGGCGGGCCCGAGGCCGTGGTGCTGCGCGAAGCCACGCGCCGCGCGGGCGTTGCGCCCAATGCGGCCTATCGTCATTTCGAAAGCCGCCAGGTCCTGCTCTATGCGGTGCGCTCCGTCGCGCTGGCGGCCGTGGCCCGTGCCATGGAGGCCGAGCTGGCCGCGCTGCCCCCGGATCTATCGCCCGCCGAATTCGCGCGTGCCAACCTGCGCGCGGTCGGCACCGGCTACCTGCGTTTTGCGCAGGCCGAAAGCGGGCTGTTCCGCACGGCCTTCGGCCCGTCGGATGATTTGAAGGAAAGAGCCCAGGGCGCGCCCGCGGACAGCGAGCGCAAAGGCCAAAGCGGACTGGACCCTTTTGAGTTGCTGGGCGCCGCCATCGACAAACTGGTGGGCGCCGGACTGCTGCCGCCCGAGCGCCGCCCCGGCGCCGAGTTCCTGGCCTGGTCGGCGGTGCACGGCCTGGCCATGCTGGTCGTGGACGGACCGCTGGGCCCGCTCATGGGCCCGCAGATGCAGCAGATCGGCCAGCGCGTGATCGATATGGTGGAGAAAGGCCTGTGCGAGAAGCAGGCCCTGCCAAGCTGATCCGGGTTCTCAGAAGTTGTGCTGGATACCCACCCCGTAAACCCGGATCACGTCGTTGGCGACGCGGTTGTTCGGGTCCTGGCGGTCATAAAAGGCGTAGAGCGATGTGCGATTGCTCATCTTGTAGGAGTAGCCTGCCTGGAAGCGCTTGAGCTTGGCGGCCGGATCGCTCTGCACGTCCTTGCGGATGTAGTTGGCCATGACCTTGCTGGTGGGCGTGAGGTCCCAGGACGCGCCAATCATTTGCGCATCGACCTTGCTGCGTGACAGCGGGCCGCCCACGAAGTTGTCGCGGTTGTAAACCGCCCAGGCCCGCACTTCCCCGAAGTCGTAAGAGCCCACCAGCATCCACTTGTTCCTGAAGTCGTTGAGCAGCGCGCCGCCGCGCTTGCTGTCGCTGCCGTAGCCCAAGCCTAGCCCCAAGGGCCCGCCGCCTTCGCCGTAGCTGATGGACACATCGGTCTGCTTGTAGTCGCCCTCAAAGCGTATCGGGCCGGCCGGGGCTTCCGCCAAGCCTTCACCGTTGAGGTAGTGGCCGGCGCGGAACACAACATTGCCGATGACCGGGCTGGCATAGCCGATGGCATTCGAGACGCGCGTGCGAGCGTTGAAGATGGAGGTGCCTATGGCGGTGGCGCCCGCATCGTGGATCACGTACTCCACATTGCGGCTCAGGATGGCGTAAATCGGCGTGCGGCTGGGCGCGGCCGAATCGATGCGGCCGATGTTGACGACACCGAAATCGCCGCCTATCCCAACATAAGAGTTGCGGTACATCGGCGTGCTTGATGCCCCCGTGTCGGAAGAGATTCCCATCTCGAGCCCAAACAGCGCTTTGAGCCCGCCGCCCAGGTCTTCGACGCCCTTGAAGCCCAGCCGGGAGGCATTGCCCGTGATCAAGGTCTGGGAAATGGAGCCGGTCTTCGAGTTCTCGAAGCTCGTGTCCATCCTGCCGTAAATCGTCACCGTGCTTTGCGCCAGCGCGGCCACGGGTGTTATTGCGCCGGCGGCCACCGCGGCCAGGCAGATCATCTTCAGTTTCATCCCTCACTCCTCAAAAGTTTTATCGATGGCGGAGATTCATCACCGCCGCTGGGGTTTTCGCGGGCAAAGTTCGCCCAGGCCGCTGAAGATTTCGTCTTCGGCGGGCGGCAAATTCTGGGGAAAGGCGTGGGTGTCAGCCGTCCGGCTGGGGCGTGACGCCAGGGTGGCGGTGATTCATGCGCAAGGCCCTAGTCCAGCACAATCTTGTTGGCCTGCGCGACGTTCCTGAAGAACTGGATGCGCTGAATCACTTCCTGCCGGTACTCGGCCGGCCGCACATTCTCGGGAAGCATGGCGCCGCGCTTTCGCCAGAGTTCCTGCGTGTCCTTGTCGCGCAGGATGCTGCGCATCGCGTCATACAGCGTCTGGATGATGGGCTCCGGCGTCTTTGCCGGCGCCGCCAGCCCCGTCCACGAGGTGAGGTTCAGGTCGGGCAGCTTGAGCTCGTCAAAGGTGGGAACATCCGGCAGCTGCGGCACGCGCAGTGGCGCCGCGACGGCCAGTGCGCGCAGGCTTCCGTTCTGCAGCATGCCGAGGTTGGATGACAGGTTGTTCCAGGTGAGCTGGACCTGCCCCGACAGCAAATCCGTCAGCGCCGGCCCGGAACCCCGGTAAGGAATGTGCGTGATGAACAGGCCCAGCTTGGCCTTGAGCAGCTCCATGCTCAGATGCGCGACTGAGCCGTTGCCCGACGAGGCGTAGTTCAGCTTGCCCGGATTGGCCTTGGCGTAACGCACAAACTCGGCAAAGTTCTTGACGGGCAGCTTGGCGCTGGCGACCAGCACATTGGGCAGCCTGTCGATCAGCGTGATGTAGGCGAAATCGTTGACCGCGTCATACGGCAGGCTGCTTGACACCGCGGGGTTGACCACATGGGTCGACTGCGAGGTGACGACCAGCGTGTAGCCGTCGGGCGCGGCCTTCGCGCCTATGCCGGTGCCTATGGCGCCGCCCGCACCGGCCTTGTTGTCGATCACCACCGGCTGGCCGAGCAGCCTGCCGAGCTTGTCGGAGATGGCGCGTGCCGAAATATCCACCGCACCGCCGGGCGGAAAAGGCACGATCAATGTGATGGGCCGGTTGGGCCAGGCGCGCGCCTGGCTGAAGGCCGGGCAGGCCATCGCGCCGGCAGCGCCGGCCGCCATGCCGAGAACCTGCCTGCGGCTGCGGATGAGTGTCATGCTGTGTCCTTGAGCTTGGCCTTGCGTTCGGCCCGAATGGTTTCTTCCCTGATGTAATTCGCGATGTCCTGCAGCACCAGGTGAATGCGCTTCCTGAGTTCAGGAAACCGCCGCTTGGGCTCACGTGTTTTTTCGTCGAGGTAAAGGCCCCTGTTGATCTCGACCTGCAGGCTGTGCTGCCCGAGCGCGGGCCGGCCCAGGCTGCGCACCAGGTCCTGGCCCGCATACGGATCGTTCAGTGCCACGGTGTAACCATGCCGCCGGAAGGCTTCGCCCACAACATCCACAAACGCCGCGTCGCAGCTCGCGCCGTGCAGGTTGCCCAGCACGATGTCGGCCAGGGGCTTCTCGGGAAGTCCCAGGCGCGCATAGGCATTGCTGGGCATGGAATGAAGGTTCAGGTGCCACCACCCGCCCTGCCGTGTGCTTGCGCCGGCCAGCGCATCGGCCAGCGCGCGGCGGTACGGCCGCCAGCAGCTTTCAATCCGCTGCGCGATCTCGCGGGCGTGGAGCCGGCGGCTGTAGATCGGCTCCAGCGTCGGCGTCTTGCTGAAGACCAGGCCGTTGCCAAGCCGCAGGCAGCGATCGGAGGGCGCCACCGGCCCGGACCATTCGCCGTCCAGCATCGCAAGGTCTATGTCGTCCTCAGCGCGGTTGGTGTCGATGTAGCTGCGTGGAAAGGTCGCGTGCACCAGCGTCGCGCCCACCAGCGGGGCGGCGTCCCACAGCTGCTCGACCAGCGTGTCCTCGCATTGCCGCAGCTGCTGCAACTCGATCGCGAAGTCGAAGTCCTGCGGATAGTAAGTGCCGCTGTGCGGTGAATCGCAGACCAGCGCGATGGGATCGCCGGCGGGATGGATGACTTTGACGGGCGTGGTGTTGCTCATGGGCCGCAGTGTGCAGCCGCGGCCGCCGCAGGGCAAACGACAATTTCAAAGCAAGTGATTAGATGATCTAATATGCCCCATGAAGTTCAAGTCGCCTTCGCTGGCCGAGCTGCACGCCTTTCTCGGGGTCTGCCAGCTCGGCAGTTTTCGCCGCGCGGCCGAGGTTCTCTCCGTCACCCAGGGTGCCGTCAGCCAGGCCATCCTGCGGCTGGAGCAAAGGCTGGGCTGCAGCCTGTTCGACCGGCAAGCCACGGGCGTTGTGCCCACGGCCCGCGGCCGTGAATTCCAGAAACTGGTGGAAGTGCATGTGGCCGGGCTGGAGTCGGCGGTCACGCAGTTCGGCGGTGCGCCCGCACAGCGCAAGGTCCGGGTCAGTGTGCTGCCGACCCTGGGAACGCGCTGGCTGGTTCCCAGGCTGGCCGGCTTCCAGTCCTCGAACCCGGGCATCGAAGTGGAACTGCGCCAGTTCCGCTTTGATGAAGACTTCACGCGCGATGACGTCGACCTGTGGATCGCGCTCAAGCGGCCCGGCAAAAAGTGGCCGCGCGGAATCCAGGGGCGCTACCTGCTGGGCAAGGAGATCATGCCGGCCTGCACACCCGCGCTGGCGCGCAACCTCAGGCAGCCGGCGGACCTGGCCACGCGCCCCCTGCTCCATCACATCAACTACCCGGGCAACTGGGCCGTCTGGATGGAAGGCGCGGGCGTGAAAAAAACCTTGCCCGCGCTGGGCCCCGGCTTTGACCTTGGCAACAACCTCATCGTCGCGGCCACCGCCGGCATGGGCGCCATCGTCATCCAGCCCTGCCTGATCGAGAGCGAGCTGCGCAGCGGCCAGCTGGTCCTGCCTTTTGATATTTGTGTTCCCACCGGCCGCGGCTACTACCTGTGCCAGCGCTCGGCCACCGCCAACACGAACCGCGCAGTGGACGTGTTTGCCGCCTGGCTGCAACAGCAGGCTGTGGACACGGCCCGGGTTTAGCCCGGCAGCCGCGCCCGCTCAGGCGATGCCCATAGGTTCCGGCCGCGTCGGCAGGCCCATCCCCGGGGGCAGGCCCTCGCGCAGCGCCTCCACAAAGCGGCGCAGCTTGGCCGGGTAAAAACTCGAATAGGGATAGATCAGGTAAACCGGCAGCGGCGCGGCGCACCATTGGGGCGCCAGGTGCAGCAGCCGGCCCTGAGCCACATCGTCGGCCACCAGCCAGGTCGAGGCGATGCTCGCGCCCAGGCCCAGCAGCGTGGCATTGCGCAGCGCGAACAGGCTGTCCGTGCCCAGGCGCGGCCGTATCGCGAAGCGGTAGTCCTCGCTGTCCCGGCCGGCGTGGCGGCGCGTCAGCGCCACCTCGTTGCGGTAAAAAGTCTGCAGCGCCAGCCAGGGCAGGGCCTGCAGCTCGGCCGGCTGCAGGGGTGGCGGCCTGCCCTGCAGCAGCGACGGCGCGGCCACCACGATGCGCCTGACTTCGGCGATCTTCACGGCCACCAGCGAAGGGTCTTCCACCGCGCCCACATGCACCGCGCAATCGATGCCCTGGGCGATGAAGTCCGGCGTGCCGTCATGCAGCAGCCATTCCACCGTCACGCGCTCGTGGCGCCGCAAATAGTCGACCACAGGCCCCACCAGTTGCTGCTGGCCCAGCGCGTGCGGCACCACCACGCGCAGCGTGCCTTCCGGCACCTCCTGGGTGCCGCGCAGGTCGGCCTCAAAGGCGTCCCAGTTGCCCAGCAACTCCTTGGCGCGGCTGAAGCAGCGCTCGCCGTCCTCGGTCAGCTTCATTGCGTGGGTGGAGCGCTGCAGCAGCTTGAGCCCCAGGGATCGCTCCAGCGCCTGCAGGCGCCGGCTCACAGTGGGTTGTGTGGCGTTCATCTGCGCGGCGGCGGCCGACAGGCTGCCCGCCTCCACGATGCGCACAAAGGTCTGCATCAGTTCAATCCGGTCCGGCGCGGTTTTCATGGGTGTCCGTTCTGCGTTCTTGCATGCGTTTGGCGTATGACCATTGTGCCCAATAGCCGCCTTCACAGCGCAAAACCCGAACTGCATACTCGCATCCTGCTTCAAACCTGGATTCTTGCCATGACTTCCACTCTTTATACGCATGACCACGCCGCGCCGGCGCTGCCGTTGTCGCTGATCCTCCTGCTCGCCACCGGTGCCGGCCTGGGCGCGGCTTCGCTCTATTACAGCCAGCCCATGCTGGCCCTGTTGCTTGCCGAATTCAAATCCACGCCCGCCGCCATAGGCCTGGTGCCCACCTTGACCACGCTGGGTTATGCGCTGGGCATTGGGCTGCTCGCACCGCTGGGCGACCGTTATGACCGCCGCAGCATCATCCTCGGCAAGTCCGCGGCCCTGGTGCTGGCCTTGTTGCTGGCCGCGAGTGCGCCCTCGGTCGCGGTGCTTGCGCTGGCCAGCCTGGCGATCGGCCTGGCGGCCACGCTGGCGCAGGACATCGTGCCGGCCGCCGCCACGCTCGCCCCCGAAGCCCAGCGCGGCAAAACCGTGGGCACTGTGATGACAGGCCTGCTGCTGGGCATACTGCTGTCGCGCGTGGTGGCCGGTGTCGTGGCCGAGCAGCTCGGCTGGCGCAGCATGTTTGTGGCCGCGGCGCTCAGCATCGCGCTGCTGGGCATTGCCGTGTGGCGGCGCCTGCCGCGCTTTGCGCCGACCACCCAGCTGCCTTATCTGGCGCTGCTGGGCTCGCTGGCCACGCTGTGGAAGCGCCACGGCGCGCTGCGCCGTGCAGCCCTGGCCCAGGGGCTGATCAGCATAGGCTTTAGCGCCTTCTGGTCCACCCTGGCCATCATGCTGCACGCCGCACCTTTCAATTTGGGCAGCGGCGCGGCCGGCGCCTTCGGCCTGGCGGGGGCCGCCGGTGCGCTGGCCGCGCCGCTGGCCGGCCGCCTGGCCGACAGCAAAGGCCCGGAAGTCGTGACCCGGCTGGGCGCGGCGCTGGTGGCCGCCGCCTTCATCGCCATGGCCGCCGGCCCCGACCAGTTGTGGCTGGTCGCCCTGGGCGCCGTGGTGTTCGACCTGGGCGCGCAGGCCACGCTGATCGCGCACCAGACCATCATCTACAGCATAGAGCCCGCCGCGCGCAGCCGTCTCAATGCCGTGCTGTTTATCGGCATGTTCAGCGGCATGGCCAGCGGCGCCTGGCTGGGCAGCGTGGTGCTGGCGCGGGCCGGCTGGCAGGGCGTGTGTGTGATGGCGGCGGTGTCCGGTGTCGCGGCGCTGGCGGTGCGCATGTGGCCGGCGAAGAAGCTGGCCCCCTGCGCGGCGTGATCTTCGCCGCACCCCAAAAAAAGGGCCTCTCGCGAGGCCCTTTTTATTTGCGCACCGGCAGCTCAGGCCGCCAGCGCTTCCTGGGGGAAATCCGTCGAAGCGGCCAGCACCTTCCAGTCCTTCAGTTCAGCGTTCACAAACGCATGCTTGTCCGCAATCGTTTGCAGCGTGTCGGTGCCCAGCGGCAGGCGCAGCGGCGGCGCGCTTGCGTCCACCAGCGCCAGCATGGCCTGCGCCAGCCGCAGCGGGTCGCCGGGCTGGTTGTGGTTGATGCGCGTGGCGGCTGCGCGCACCTGGCCGGCGCTGGCGGCGTAGTCGTCCAGGATGCGCGGCGACACGACCAGCGAGTTGCTGTCCAGGAAGTCGGTGCGGAAATAACCCGGCTCCACCACCGTCACATGGATGCCCAGCGGCGCCAGCTCGCCGTGCAGCGCTTCGCTCAGGCCCTCGACCGCGAACTTGGTCGAGCAGTACACGCCAAAACCCGGGCCCGACTGGTAGCCGCCCAGCGAGGAAATGTTGATGACGTGGCCGCTGCGGCGCGCGCGCATGGCCGGCAGCACGGCGCGCGTCACATTCAGCAGGCCGAACACATTGGTGTCATACAGGCGCCGCACCTCCTCGGCCGTGGCTTCCTCTACCGCGCCCAGCAGGCCGTAGCCCGCGTTGTTGACCAGCACGTCGATGCGGCCGAAACGCGCCAGCGCGGCCTGCACCGCCGTGGCCGCCTGGGCTTCGTCGGTCACGTCCAGCGGCAGCGCCAGCAACGCGTCACTGACAGGAAAGCGCTTTTGCAGCGAAGCCGCATCGCGCGAAGTCGCCACCACCGCCTCGCCGCGTGCCAGCGCCGCTTCGGTGATGCGCGCGCCTATGCCGCGCGCCGCGCCGGTGATCATCCACACACGTTTGAAATCCGTCTTTGCATTCATGGCCCTGCCCCTTGAAAAAAAGTTGTTGAGGAGGGCAATGTAGGATTTTCATTAGGCGTTGAATAGCGAGCAGTCGCTGGGTTCATAATCAAGTAAATCGTGACAATCGCCATCCACCTCCGGGAGAAACCGCATGGCCTTGAATGAGCTGCGCGCCATTGCCACCTTCGTCAAGGCGGCCGAACTCGGCAGCCTGCGCCAGGCCGCCGCGGCCCAGGCCATCACGCCGCAGGCCGCGAGCCAGGCGCTGGTGCAGCTGGAGCGCCACCTGGGCGTGCGCCTGTTTCACCGCACCACACGCAGCCTGAGCCTGACCGAAGAAGGCCAGCAGTTCCTGCAGGCCGCGCAGCCCGGGCTGTCCACCCTGCAGCGCGCCCTGCACGGCGCACGCCGCGGCCGCGAAGAGATCGCCGGGCCGCTGCGCATCGCCGCGCCGCGCTCCATCATGCTGGAGGTGCTGTGGCCGGTGCTCGAGGAATACTGCCGCCGTTACCCGCAGGTCGAGCCCGACATCCAGATGGACGACCGCATAGGCAACTGGGTCGAGGACCGCGTCGACGTCGGCTTTCGCGCCGGCTCGCCGCCCGAGGGCGGCATCATCTCGCGGCGCATCCTGCCGCTGCAGCTCGTCGTCTGCGCCTCACCGGCCTACATCGCGCGGAACGGCGCGCCCCAGACCATTGAAGACCTGGCCCACCACCGCTGCACCGGCTTTCACCACACGGGCACCGGCAAGACCATGCCCTGGGAATTCAAGGTGGGGGAAGAAGTGGTGGCCCGCACTGTCGCGACCTCCTTCCTCAGCAACGACGTGGACCTCGAAGCCCGCGCCGTCGTCGCCGGCCAGGCCATAGGCCAGCTGATAGGCGCGACCGCCGCGCCGCTGGTGCGCGCCGGCCTGCTGGTGCCGCTGCTCACGCAGCACGTCACCGAACACCTGGGCCTGCATGTGTATTACGGCAGCCGCAACGCGCAGCCGGCGCGGGCGCGCGCCTTCATCGACCTTGCTGTCGAGCGGCTGGTGGGCAACACGCAGTTTTTCCTGGAGCCGCATGAACTGGCAGCCGCAAAGCCCAAAGCCGCACGCACGCGGCGAGCGGCAAAATAAAAAAGGCCGCGCTGCGCGCGGCCCCGGCCTTGAAGCCGTCTTCGCTCAGTTCAGGAACTGCAGCAGTTCAGGAATCACCTGGTCGGGCGCCTCTTCCATCAGCCAGTGGCCTGAGCCTTTCACCACCACGCCCTTGACGTCGTCGGCCACCAGCCGGCCCTGCTCGATCAGGAAAGTGCCGCCGGCTTTTTCGCCCGAGAGCACCAGCATGGGCATGGCCAGCTTGGTGCTGCCCAGGGCGGCGAAGTCGGCCGCGTCTTTTTCGAAGTTCTTGAAATACTCAAAGCCCGCGCGCATGCCGCCTTCTTGCGCATAGGCCTTGGCGTACACGCGCCGGTCGGCTTCGGGTATCGAGTGTTTGGCGTCGGCCGCGAAGTCGTTCCAGAAGTGTTCGAAGTAAGTGCGTTCGCGGCCCTTGACCAGCGCCAGCGGCGTCGTGCCGTGGAAATGGAAGTGCCACAGGTCGCGCAGCAGCCACACGTTGGTCCAGTTGCCGATGCCGGGCAGGAAGGCGTCCATCAGCACCACGCGGCTGGTCTCGGTGGGGAACTGCGCGGCATAGGCATAGGCCACCATCAGGCCGATGTCGTGGCCCACGATGGCCGCGCTGTTGATGCCCAGCGACTTCACGAGCTCGTGAATATCGACGGCCATGTTCTTCTTGTCGTAGCCGCCTTCGGGCTTGGCCGATCCGCCGGCGCCGCGCAGGTCGGGCACGATGACCGTGTGGGTCCTGGCCAGCAGCGGCATCAGCGGGTTCCACATATGGCTGGTCTCGGCATAGCCGTGCAGCAGCACCACGGCCGGGCCTTTGCCGCCCACGCGGTAATGAATCGTCGTGCCGTTGACCTTGGCATCGCGTGCCGTAAAACCGGGCACCCGACCTTCGTTGCCCACGGGCGCGGCGGCCAGCGCCGGTGAGGCGGTAGCCAGCAGGCCGGCGGTCGCCGCGCCCAGGGTGGCGGCGCTGGCCAGCAGCTGGCGGCGGGTGGCGGGAAGGCTGGCGGAAGGCCCAGAAGAAGCGGTGTTCATGGCGATGTCCTTGGTGAAGTGGATGAGGGCGAAAGAGGAGCGAAAGAAGAGCCTCCAATGTAGGTTTCATCTTCTATTTAAGGAAGGCCAGCAAAATGTCTTAGTCATTCCGTTTTTATGAATGATTAAGACCGCCTTTCCCCTTAGCAGGGCCGTGCACAGCTTCTTGCGCTGGTCGCGACACTTCCCATCCCCCCGGCCCCGTGTTCCTACAGCGGTGTCAGCCGCGGGCTGACAGCGGCGCCGGCCCCCGCGGCCTAGATTCGTTCCAGGGCCCTTTTGTCGTTTGTGTTGACGCTTGTGTCGACATGTCTCGCGCGGCCTTCCAAGAACAAAAATGCCGTCTTACAGCCCCTCCCCTGTCAACCCCGCGCTCAAGCCCGTCGATCCGCTCAAACGCCGCACGGCCTGGGCCGCGGGCCTGGTCCTGCTGGCGCTCGGCGTGCCCCTGCTGCTTGCCGGCTGCTGGCTCGTGGTGCTGGGCGGCACTTCCTACTACCTGCTCGCGGGCCTGGGCTTTGCGCTGGCGGGCGTGCTGCTGGCCCGCCGCAGCCCGTCCGGCCTGTGGGTTTTCGCCCTGGTGGTGGGCGGCACACTGGCCTGGGCGCTATGGGAGGCCGGGCTGGACTGGTGGCCGCTGGCCGCACGTGGCGGCGTGGTGTTTGTCATCGGGCTTTTCCTGCTGACGCCCGGGGTCGCCCGCACCTGGCCCATCCACGCCATCGGCCACGAGGGCTTTCTGGGCGCGCGCGGCGGGCGCTGGGCCCTCGGTTCGGTGCTGGGCGCCTTCCTGGTCGCCTCGGTCGTGACCTGGTTTCACGACGACAACCGCGTGGTGGGCATGCTGCCCCTGCCGCCCATGGGCGCCAGCACTGCGGCGCAACCGGCCGACACCGTGCCGGCCGGTGAATGGCATGCCTACGGCCGCACCGGCTTGGGCCAGCGTTATTCACCGCTGGCGCAAATCACGCCCGACAACGTCAAGAGCCTGGAGATGGCCTGGCAGTACCGCACCGGCGACATGCGCGGCCGCCCCGGCGACCCCGAGGAAACCACTTTCGAGGTGACGCCGCTCAAAGTCGGCAACCGGCTGTTCTTCTGCACGCCGCACCAGTCGGTGATCGCGCTTGACGCCACCACCGGCGCCGAGGCCTGGCGCTTCAACCCCGAGATCCAGGACAAACTTGCGCTGCAGCACCTGACCTGCCGCGGCCTGTCCTACCAGCCGCCGGCCACCGCGCCCAAACCCCCGGCCGCCGACGGCTGCACGGCCAAACTTTTTATGCCCACGGCCGACGGGCGCGTGATCGCGCTGAGCCCCGAGACCGGCAAACCCTGCACCGCCTTTGGCGGCGGCACCGGGCAGATAGACCTCTGGGCCGGCATGCCCAACCTCAAGCCCGGCGCCTATTACTCGACCTCGCCCGTGGTGGTGACGTCGCGCCTCCTCATCGTCGGCGGCACCGTGCTCGACAACGTCTCCACCAAAGAGCAGTCCGGCGTCATACGGGCCTTCGACATCAACACCGGCGCGCTGGTATGGGCCTGGGATTCGGGCCGGCCCGACAGCAGCGCGCCGCTTGCGCCCGGCCAGACCTACACCGCCAACTCGCCCAACAGCTGGTCCATCTCCAGCGTCGACGAGGCGCTGGGCATGGTCTATGTGCCCCTGGGCAACCAGCCGCCCGACCAATGGGGCGGCAATCGCAGCCCGGCGGTGGAAACCTATTCCTCCTCCGTCGTCGCGCTGGACCTGGCCACCGGCAAGGTGCGCTGGAACTTCCAGACCGTGCACCACGACCTCTGGGACTACGACGTGCCGGCCCAGCCCAGCCTGCTGGATATCAACATCAACGGCAACCGCGTGCCCGCCCTGGTGCAGCCCACCAAGCAGGGCGAGATTTTTGTGCTGGACCGCCGCACCGGCACGCCGCTGCTGCCGGTCACCGAAGTCCCCGCGCCGCAGGGCGCCGCGCAGGGCGACCGCAGTGCGCCCACCCAGCCCAAGTCGGCGCTGTCCTTCAACCCGCCGCCGCTGACCGGCCGCGACATGTGGGGCGCCACCATGTTCGACCAGCTGTATTGCCGCATCGCTTTTCAGCGCCTGCGTTATGAGGGCCGCTTCACGCCGCCGTCCACGCAGGGCACGCTGGTCTACCCCGGCAACTTCGGCGTCTTCAACTGGGGCGGCGTGGCCGTCGACCCGGTGCGGCAGATGGTGTTCAGCACGCCGACCTACCTGGCCTTTGTTTCCAAGCTGGTGCCGCGCGGCGACGACACGACGCTGATGGTCCAGGGCAAGCAGCGGCCCGAAGGCAGCCTGCCCTCGCTCAATGAAAACTTCGGCGCGCCCTTTGCCGTCAAGCTCAGCGCCTTTTTGTCGCCGCTGGGCGTTCCTTGCCAGGCGCCGCCCTGGGGTTATGTGGCCGGCGCCGACCTCGTCACCGGCGCGATAGCCTGGCAGCACAAGAACGGCACGGTGCGCGACCTCTCGCCCGTGCCACTGCCCCTCCGTATGGGCGTGCCCAACCTGGGCGGCCCGCTCGCCACGGCCGGCGGCGTCGCCTTTCTCTCAGGCACGCTGGACGACTATGTGCGCGCCTACGACGTCAACAACGGCGACGAACTCTGGAAGTCACGCCTGCCCGCCGGCGGCCAGGCCACGCCCATGAGCTACACCGGCACCGACGGCCGGCAGTATGTGCTGGTAGTGGCTGGCGGCCACGGCTCGCTGGGCACGCGCGCGGGCGACTATGTGCGCGCTTATGCGCTGCCACTGGCGCGTTGAGTTCTCAGCGCGCGTGGGCCATGACGTCGGCCACCCAATCCACGAACACCCGCACGCGCGGTGAGAGCTGCCGGTGGTGCGGATACAGCACAGACACCGGCATGGGCGCCGGCCTGAATTGCGCCAGCACTTCCACCAGTGCGCCCGCCTCCAGCTGCGCGGCCAGGTGGTAGCGCGGCACCTGGATAAAACCCAGGTGCGCGGCGCAGCAGGCCTTGTAGGCGTCGGCGTCCGTCACCGCGACCGAGCCCTTGAGTTGCACCTGGCGTGGCACGCCGTCCACGATGAAATCAAAAGGCAGCGCCTTGCCGGTGCGGCTTGAGAGGAAGTTGACGGCGCGGTGCCCGCGCAGCGCCTCTATCGTGTCGGGCGTGCCGTGTGTGTCCAGGTATTCGCGGCTCGCGCAGGTGACCTGTTCAAGCAGGGCCACGCGCCGCCCCACCATGCTGGACTCGGCCAGCTCGCCCACACGCAGCACGCAGTCCACCCCCTCGCGCACCAGGTCCACCAGCCGGTCGCCCATGCCGATTTCGAGTTCGATGTCCGGGTAGCGCGCAAAAAAATCGCCGATCACCGGCAGCAAAAAATGCCTGGCCAGCGTGCCGTGCAAGTCCACGCGCAGCTTGCCGCGCGGCTTGCTGCCCACGTTCACAAACGCCGACTCGGCCTCTTCCAGGTCGGTCAACAGGCGCAGGCAGCGCTCGTAATAGGCCGCGCCGTCCTGCGTGGGGCTCACATGCCGCGTCGTGCGGTGCAAGAGCCGCGCGCCCAGGCGTTTTTCCAGCTGCTGCAGCGCGTGCGTCACGGTTGCGCGCGGCAGATGCAGGTCGTCGGCCGCCTTCGTAAAACTGCCCAACTCCACGATGCGGGTGAAGAGCTGCATCGAATGAAAACGGTCCATCTGGCTGGGTCCAATTGTTTGTGTTTATTGAACAGTGATGGCAAGTTTACGGTATTTATCGCATGTGGATTGAATAGAACAATACCTTCACTGACTCACCAAAAGCGCACAGCACATCAGCGCCCCGGGCGGTCAGAGCCAACCAACCTTTATCAATTTCAGGAGTTCCAGATGACCGCTTCCGCATCCACCCAAGTTGCCCTCGTCACCGGCGCCTCGCGCGGCATAGGCGCGGCCGTCGCCCAGCGCCTTGCGCAAGAGGGCTACGCCGTCGTCGTCAACTACGCCGGCCAGGCCGAAGAAGCCCAGGCCGTGGTGCAGTCCATCACCGCCGCCGGCGGCAAGGCCATTGCCGTGCAGGCCGACGTCGCCAGTTCCGCCGCCGTCAAAGCCCTGTTCGACGCAAGCATCAAGGCCTTCGGCCGCGTCGACGTGCTGGTCAACAACGCCGGCATCATGCCGCCCAGCCTGCCCGCGCTGGCCGACACCGACGACGACACCTTTGACCGCCTCTTTGCCGTCAATGTCAAAGGCACCTTCAACACGCTGCGTGAAGCCGCAACCCGCCTGCAGTCCGGCGGCCGCATCGTCAATTTCTCGACCAGCGTGACCGGCCTGGCCCTGCCCGGCTATGCGGTCTATGGCGCCACCAAGAGCGCGGTGGAAACTTTCACCAACATCATGGCCAAAGAGTTGCGCGGCAAGAACATCCGCATCAACGCGATCGCCCCCGGCCCCACGGCCACCGCCCTCTTCCTCAACGGCAAGACGCCCGAGACGGTGGAGCGCATGTCCAGGATGGCGCCGCTGGAACGCCTGGGCACGCCTGAGGACATCGCGAGTGCCGTCGCGTTCCTGGTCAGCGAGAACTCGGCCTGGGTCAACGGCCAAACCTTGCGGGCAAATGGAGGCGTTGTTTGAAAGGGCTGCAGCTTTCTACTGCGCGCCCTTTCGCCGGTTCAACAAAACATTTTCCAAGCTTCAAACCCTTTCCAGAAAGACACACACCATGAAATCCGTCATCCTCGTCACCGGTGCAGGCACCGGCATAGGCCATCTCAGCGCCCATTCACTCGCGCAGGCCGGCCACACCGTGTATGCCAGCATGCGCGACATCCAGGGCCGCAACGCGCCCAAGGTGCGTGAGCTGCGCGACTGGAGTTTTGCCAAAGGCTTCGATCTGCGCGCCGTTGAACTCGACGTGCTCTCGCAAGCTTCGGCCGACGCCGCCGTGGCGCACATCCTGGCCGAGCAGGGCCGCCTCGACGTCATCGTGCACAACGCCGGCCACCTGGTGGTCGGCCCTGCCGAGGCCTACACGCCCGAAGAAATCATCAAGGTGCTGGACACCAATTTCCTGGGTAGCCAGCGCGTGAACCGTGCCGTGTTGCCGGTCATGCGCAAGGCGGAAGCGGGCCTCGTGCTGTGGGTCGGCAGCAGCACGGTGCGCGGCGGTTTCCCGCCCTTCCTCGGCCCCTATGCCGCCGCCAAGGCCGCGATGGATTCGATGGCTGTGACCATGTCCTATGAGCTCGCCCGCTTCGGCATCGAGACCTCCATCGTCGTGCCAGGCGCCTTCACCAAAGGCACGGACCACTTCCCCAGCGCTGGCAAGCCCGCCGATGAAGCGACGACAGCCGCCTACGCCCGCTACGACGGCGTGATGGACAAAGTCGGCGAGCGCCTCTCGGCCCTCAGCCCCGAGCACGCCGACCCGCAGGCCGTGGCCGACGACATCACCCGCATCGTCGGCCTGCCCGCCGGCACGCGGCCCTTCCGCTCGGTGACCGACTTCATCGACGATGGTGCCGCTGAAGTCACGGTGGTGGCCGAACGTGTGCGCGAGGAATTCGCCCAGCGCATAGGCATCGCCGACATGCTCAAGCCTGTGGTGCGCCGGGCCGCTTGAGGCTCGCGCCGGGGCGGGTGTCGCAAGCCGCACCCCGCCGCTCACTCAAATCTCTTCAGAAAGCACACCATGAATCCCGCTCTCATCGTGGCCTTGGCCCGCACGCTGATGGCCCTGGCCTTCATAGGCCCCGGTGCCTCACACTTTCTCGATTCGGCAAAGCAGCGCAACTACCTGGGCGCTGCCACCAGCGTGATCGAGGTCGCCGCCGGCCTGGCGCTCGCCTTCGGCTGGCAGGTGCGCTGGTTCGCGTTGGCCGCCGCGACCTTTTTGCTGGCCGACGCTTTCATCGCCCACAACTTCTGGGCCGCGACGCCGCAAGCCTTGCGCAACCAGGTCCTGCACTTCTTCAAGAACCTCGCGCTGGCCGGCGGTTTTGTGCTGCTGGCCTTGGTGCCGCAAGGCCGCTAGGAAATCGCCTTGGCCCACTCACGCGGCGAGACCCCCGTCTTCTGCACAAAGAGCCGCGACAGCGCTGACGCATTCGCATAACCGAGCCGCGCGGCAATGGCTTTGAGGGACTGCCCGCCGCGCAGCTCGGCCTGGGCAATCGCCAGCCGCCAGTTCGCCAGGTAGTCCGCCGGCGTCTGCCCGACCTTCTGCTTGAACAGCAGCGCGAAGGCGCTGCGCGACATGCCGGCGGCTTGCGCCAGCCGCTCCAGGCTCCAGGCCTCACCGGGCTTTTCATGCACCGCGACCAGCGCGCGCGCCAGGCGCGGTTCGGCCAGGCCCGCCAGCAAGCCCTCGGGCGCGCCGCCTTCGGGCGGGTGGTCCAGCAGCCAGCGCAGCAACTGCAGCAGCAACACCTCGAACAGCCGGTCGGCCAGCAGGCGCTGGCCGCAGCGTACCTGCTCGATTTCGGCAAACAGCAAGGCCAGCGTGTGCTCCAGCCCCTGCACGCGCGCCAGCGGCAGCACCACCAGCGCCGGCAGGGCACGCGCCAGCGGGTGGCCGGCGCCGCCGTCAAAGGCCAGCGTCGCGCAGGTGAAGTCGGCGCCTTCCACCGGCGCGTTGTGAAAGTCGTGCGCCAAAGGCCTTGGGTAAAACACCAGGCTGGGTTCGTTCACCTCCACGCGCCGCGGCGCGCCTGTGCCCGCGCGATGCGTCACCACCATGGTCCCGCGCCGCATCACATGCAAAAATCCCAGCCCGGCCTCGGGCGTGAAGTGTGTGACGCCGCACAGCGGCCCGTTGTGGAACATATGGGCCCGCACGCGAAAGCGGTCCATCAGGGCGGAAAGCCGGTCCAGTCCTTGGTTCATGGGGAAATGTGGGTTGGGGTGCGTCTGGACGATAAGAGTGATTTGGTGGATGAATTGATCCAATCCGTCCTGATTGTCGCGGGAAACTGCATCCCGTGCAGCGAGGGGCCTCAGGCCCCCGGCCCGCACGAAATGTTCAGTTTTCCCTTCCAACTTTCCAAGGATTCCGCCATGTCACGCATCCCATTGATAGACCGCAACGCCACCACCGCCGAGCGCAAAACCCTGCTCGACCAGGTCCACCAGGCTTTTGGCGCCACGCCGAATATGTTCAAGGCCGTTGCCAATTCGCCGGCCGCGCTCCAAAGCATGTGGGGCTTCTTCGGCGCCCTGGGCGGCGGCACCCTTGGCGCCAAACTCGGCGAGCAGATTGCCGTGGCCGTCGCCGACCGCAACGCCTGCGAGTACTGCCTGGCCGCGCACACCGCGCTGGGCCGCAAGGCCGGCGTCAGCGCCGAGGGCATGGCTGCCGCGCAGCGCGGTGAATCCGCCGACCCGGCCACCGCCGCGGCGCTCGCCTTCGCGCTCAAGCTCGTGAACGAACGCGGCAATGTCTCCGAGGCCGACGTGCAGGCCGTGCGCAAGGCCGGCTTCAGCGACGAACAGCTGGTCGAGATCCTCGCGCATGTGGCGCTCAACCTCTTCACCAACTACGTCAATGTGGCGTTCGCGGTGCCTGTCGATTTCGCGCCCGTCAAGCTGAGCCGCGCGACCGCCTGAGGCCGCGCCGCTACTGCGGGTAGAGCTTTGCGCCCGCCGCGAACTCCGCCTTGAACACCTCCGCCACCCAGTCGGCAAAGGCCCTGACCTTGGCCGTCAGGTGGCGGTTGCGCGGGTACATCACCACCATGGGCAGGTCTTCGGGCTGCCAGTCGGGCAGCACGCGCACCAGCGCACCGCTCTCCAGCAGCGCGCAGGTGCGCCGTGTGAGTGGCGGCTGCGCCAGGCCCAGGCCGGCCAGCACCGCGCCCATGTGGCTGTCGGCGTCGTTGCAGGTCACCCAGTGCGGGCGGTTGATTTGCCGCAGCTCGCCGTCCTTGGAAAACTCGAATGGAAAAATCTTGCCGGTCTTGGCCGAATGGAAGTTCACGAAGCGGTGCTGCTCCAGGTCTTCCAGGGTTTTCGGCGTGCCGTACTGCGCCAGGTAGGAGGGCGCGGCGCAGGTCACCACCTTGAGCCGACCCAGCGGCCGCGCAACCAGGGTTTCGTCGTGCAGCAGGCCGCCGCGTATCACGCAGTCCACGCCCTCGGCCACCAGGTCCACCGGCCTGTCGCTGCTGCCCAGCTCCAGCACCATGTCCGGGTAGCGCTTGAAGAATTCCGGCAATGCCGGCGAGACCACATGCCGGCCCACGGCGGCCGGCACGTCCACACGCAGCCGCCCGGCCGGCGTGGCCACCGCGCGGCGCAGCGCGCCTTCGAGCTCGCCCATGTCCTGCAGCATGGCCAGCGCCCGCTGGTGGTACAGCGCGCCATCGTCCGTCAGGCTCAGCCGGCGCGTCGTGCGGTTCAGCAGGCGCACGCCCAGGTGGGCTTCCAGTTCCTGCACCGTCGTCGTCACGCGCGCCTTGGGCATGTGCAGCGCCGTGGCCGCCGCGGTAAAGCTGCCCAGCTCGACCACGCGGTTAAACACTTCCATCGCTTTGTAGCGGTCAACACTCATGAATCCAGCCTTATTGTTCTTGAATTAGGTAACAGTTATTTAGGTAGTTTGCAGTTTATTCCTGTAATTGAAATCAATACAGTCCTTCTACCGCACATCCATTCACTGACTCCGAATTCACCGAAAGGCTCCCCATGAACACCACCACCCTTGCCCAAACCCGCCTGGGCGCCAAAGGCCCGCAATCCGTTTCCGCCATAGGCCTGGGCGCCATGGGCATGTCCGCCATGTATGGCGCGGCGGACGAAGCGCAAAGCATCGCCACGATTCACGCGGCACTCGACGCCGGCATCAACCTCATAGACACCGGCGACTTCTACGGCATGGGCCACAACGAAATGCTGCTGGGCCGTGCGCTCAAGGGCCGGCGCGACGAGGCACTCATCTCCGTCAAGTTCGGCGCGCTGCGCGACCCCAGCGCCGGCTGGATAGGCATGGACGGCCGGCCTGCCGCCGTCAAGAACTTCCTGGCCCACAGCCTGCAGCGCCTGGGCACCGACCACATCGACATCTACCGCATCGCGCGGCTCGACCCGAACGTGCCCATCGAAGACACGATTGGCGCCATCGCCGACATGGTCAAAGCCGGTTTTGTACGCCACATAGGCCTGAGCGAAGTCGGTGTCGACACCATCCAAAAAGCCCACGCCGTGCACCCGATTTCCGACCTGCAGATCGAGTACTCGCTGATCAGCCGCGGGCCCGAGGCCGAGATCTTTCCCGTGCTCAGGCAGCTGGGCATAGGCGTCACCGCCTACGGCGTGCTCTCACGCGGCCTGCTGTCAGGCTCCAAACCCACGGGGCCGAACGACTTCCGTGCCCACCTGCCGCGCTTCACCGGCGACAACGCCGCCAAAAACCAGCAGCTGGTCGACGTGCTGCAGCAACTCGCCGCCGGCCTGGGCGCCACGGCCTCGCAGGTCGCGATTGCCTGGGTGCTGGCGCGCGGCAAGGCCCTGGGCGTGGACATGGTGGCGCTGGTCGGCTCGCGCACCTTGAAGCAGCTGGACGAATCGCTGGGTGCGCTCAAGCTCACGCTGGGCAGCGAAGACCTTAAGCGCATTGAAGCCGCGCTGCCGGCCGATGCCGTGGCCGGCACGCGGTATGGGGCTGAGCAGATGGCGCATCTGGACAGCGAGAAATAAAGCGCAAGCAAATACGGCTCAAAAAATGAGCCGTATTTTCGGAAATGCGGCTCAAAAGCGCTTTTTCTCTCTTGCCCGCTGCCTAAATCACATTCTTTTCAACTAAGGCCTCACCGCTTACCAGCCGCCCGGCCGCCAGCGGCGACAAATCCAGGCTGGTGTAAGCCCCCTCGCAAATCCACTCCGCCAGGCCCCGCCCCACGGCCGGCGACTGCTGCAGGCCGTGGCCGCTAAAGCCATTGGCCAGCAGCAAATTCGGCAGCAGCGGGTGCGGCCCCAGCAGCGCGTTATGGTCCAGCGTGTTGTATTCGTAGTAGCCGGCCCAGGCGCGCTGCAGGCGCAGCGCCTCAAAACCCGGCACGCGGTGCGCCAGCGTCAGCCAGGCCTGGTCGAAGAGTTCGTGGTCCACGTCCAGCGGCGCGTCGTTGGCGTCATTGCCCTCGGCGGGCGGCAGGCCGCAAATCCAGATATCGCCCTCGGGCCGGAACCACAGGCCGCTGGTGTCTATCACCAGCGGGCAACCCGGTGTCTTCGCGGGGCTGGCAAATGCGTAGACACAGCGCCTGCGCCCATACACCGGCAGGTCCAGCCCGGTGTTTGCCATCAGCGGCCGCGCCCAGGCGCCCGCCGCGTTCACCGCCCAGTCGCAAGACAACTGCGCGCCGCCCTGCAAGCTCACTGCTGTTACGCGGCCCGCGCTGTGCACAAAGCCCGTGGCTTCGGCTTTCACATATTGCACGCCCAGGCTGCGCGCCTTATGTTTAAAAGCCATCAGCAGGCCGTAGCCATCAAACCAGCCCTCGCCCGCCAGGCCCAAAGAACCCAGCGCGAGGTCGTCCACATTGAGCCACGGAAAGCGCTGCCGCAATTGCGCGGGCTCCAGCAGCGCAACCTCCACGCCCATGGCGCGCTGCGTCGCATGGTTCTCGCGCAAGGTGGCCGCACCGGCGTCCGTGGCCAGGTACAGATAGCCGCGCTCGGCCAAACCAATCTCGGGCACATCGCCATCCACCGCGAGGTGCTGGTGGATGTTGCGAAGAAATTCAATGCCGAACTGCGAGACCGCGATGTTCACCGGTTGCGAGAACTGCTGGCGTATCGAGCTGGCCGACAGCGCCGACGAAGCCTGCGCATAAGTCGGGTCGCGCTCTATCACCGTGACCTCGCCGCTAAAGCGCGGATGGCTTGCAAGAAAGTAGGCGATCGCGCTGCCGATCACGCCGCCGCCCGCGATGACGATTTTTTGGGAGGGTGTTGTGTTGCGCATGCCGTTCGCTTTTGTCCTGCAGTCTCGATGCGCCACATCCTACATGGCGGCCATGCTGCCCACGCATTTGTCGCCGCACAGCGACAAAAGAGGTTAAGCGCAAGCCCTCAAGTGCAACGGTGTGTGTGCGGGGTCAACAGCGCGCGGCGCCATGCCGTTGAACACGAGGCTACGTGATATCAACGATTCAACCTTCCATATCCAAAGGACTCTCTCTCATGAACAAACTGCTCGCTACCCTGATTGCCACCCTGTTCGTTGGCATCGCTTCCGCACAAACCCCTGCACCCACCGCACCGGCCGCTTCGGCTGCAACCAAAGCTGAAGTCAAGGCGGAAGCCAAGGCCGACAAAGCTGTCGCCGGTGCCGTGAAGAGCGAAGCCAAGGTCGATGCCAAGGCAGACGCCAAGGTCGCCAAGGCCGAAGCCGCAGCCGCCGCAAAAACCGCCAAGGCCGATGCCAAGGCTGCCAAGGTGAAAGCCAAGGCCGAAGCCAAAGCTGCCAAGGCCGACGCTGACGACCAGGCCAAGGCCAACGCCAAGGCTGAAAAGACCGGCATCAAGGCAGACGCCAAAGCCGCTTCCACCAAGGTTGACGCCAACGCCAAGGTCGACTCGCTGAAAGTGGAAACCGGCGCCGACAAGGCCAAGGCCAAGCTCGACACCAATGCTGTCAAGGCCGAAGCCAAGACCGACGTGAAAGCCGCCGCAAGCAAGTAAGCAAGCGCGCAAAAAAAGGGGCAGCTGTTTCAGCTGCCCCTTTTTGTTTTTCCGCCTGGCCTGTCGCGGCTCAGCCCTTCTCCAGCTCCTGCTTCGCATGGCCCGCGCCCGGCCCCGTGGGCGCGAGCTCCAGGTAGGCGCGAAAGGCTTTCCTGGCCTTCTCGCCGTCGCCGGCCTTCGCATGGGCGTCGCCCAGGTTCAGGTAGGCAATCGCGCGTGATGGGTCCATCTTCACCGTGTTCTCAAACCAGCGCGCCGCTTCCTTGAACTTGTCCTGCTTGAAGTAGACAAAGCCCAGGTTGTTCGCGGCCAGCGCGAAGTCCGGCCGCAGCTTCAGCGCCTCGGTGAACTGCGCTTCCGCTTCGGCGTAATTTTTTTCCTTGTAGAGCTGCAGGCCGCGGTCGTTGGCGCGCTGCGCCAGCTGGCGCGCCGAACTCGGCACGGCCAGCGGCGTGACGATCTTCTGCTCGCCGCCCTGCAAATCCTTCACCACCACCGTGGCCGATACCGGCAGCGCGGCGGGGCTGTCGGCGGCAGCGGGCGCGGCGGCAGTGGCCGGCACCGGCGGCCGCGTCGCATCGAGCTTGCTGTTCAGCGCGATCGCGTCCCCCGACAACTGGCTGGTCTGCGCGCTCAAAAACTCCGCCTCCACCGGCAGCGCGAACACAAAGTCGCCGCCTTCCGATCCCGGCAGGCTGCCGAAGGCCGGCGTCTGGCGCGACACAGCCGACACCGCCGGCGCCACATACGCGGCCAGCTCGGTCGCGGTGATCAGGCCGTCGCCGTTGAGGTCGGCCTTGCCGGCCATGGCCTGCAGCAGCGTCCAGGTAAACACCGAATGCCCGTTGGGCCCGCCGTCGGCCACCAGCTGGTCGGCGCCGCCGGCCGTCAGCATCTGCCGGCCCAGGCGCTTGGCGTTGTCCCGCAAGAAGTTGCCGCTGCCCGCGCCGCGCGTCAGCCCCAGGCCGCTGTAGCAGGCATCCATCACAAACAGCACATGTTTGGCCGTCACGCTTTCGGCGATGTTCTGCAGCTCTGTCATGGGCACCGCGTCGGTCGCGAGTTTGTTCGGGTCCGAATCGGCCGGGATGATGTAGCCCAGGTCGCGGCCCGAGCTCAGCTGGCGCGTCGCGCCGTGGCCCGCGAAGAACACAAACAGCCTGTCGTTCTTTTTCATGCCGCTGCGCGCCAGCTTGTCGTTAAAGGCCGCGAGTATGCCGGCGCGCGTCGCCTCGCGGTTTTCCAGCGACAGTACATGCTCGGCGCTGAAGCCGAAGCGCTGCACCAGCGTCTCGCGGATGGCCCGGGCGTCGCGCACCGCGTACTGCAGCTTGGGCCAGTGGGCATAGTCGTCGATGCCTATCACCACGGCCCATGAGTCGCTGTAGCCCGGGTTGGCCGCCACAGGGGCCGGCGCCGCCGCTGCGCCCTTGGCGATGCTGAAACCGCTGCCGTCCCAGTTCGCGAACTGGTAGCCCTCGGCCACCAGCCGGTCCAGGATGGCCGGCAGGGCTTTGACCGTGCGCTCATGGATGTCGTGGAACAGGATGATGCCGCGCCCTTCCTTCTCCACCGTGCGCAGCACGCGCTCCACAATCGAGCTGGGCACCGGGTCGGCCCAGTCCAGCGAATCGATGTTCCACATCACCGAGCGCAGCTGCGCGCCCGACAGCAGGTCCAGGCCCTCGTCATTGCGCGCGCCATACGGAAAGCGAAACAGCGGCGAACGCCGCGCATCCACCGCCTTGAGCAGCTCGTCGGTGCCCAGCACCTCCGACTTGAGCCCGTCGCCCTTGAGTTTGGAAAGCTGCGCATGCGTCATGCTGTGGTTGGCCAGCGTGTGGCCCGCCTCCAGCAGCTTGCGGCTCACCTCGGCGCGCGGGCCGAGTTTGGTCTTGCCGTCGGCCCCCACCGTGCCCAGGTTGCTGCCCACCTGGAAGAAGATGGCCGGCGCGCCATACTGCTTGAGAATCGCCGCGATCTCCGCCGTGTACACGCCGTGCGGGCCGTCGTCAAAGGTCAGCACCACGGTCTTGGGCGGCAGGCTGTAGCCGAACACTTCGCCCTCTTCCTCGCCCTTGGCCTTGCGCGTGGGCGCCTTGGGTGCGGGGTAGGGCATCACCACACCGAAGTCCTTCAAAATCTGCGCGCGCGTGTACAGCTTCTTGAGGCTGGCCAGATAGTCCTCCCAGCGCTCGCGCTTCAGGTCAATCGCGCGCGGCTCAAAGCGGCCGAAGACCAGGCGTATTTCTTTTTCGTAATTGCGCTCTATCTCCTGCAGCGCGTCCAGGTCCTCGCCTATGCGCTTGTGCAGCTTGATCGCCGGCAGCGAAGAGTCCGCCGCCACCGCGGCCTGCAGGCTGCGCAGCAGTTCGCGAAAGGCCAGGCGGTCCGCGTCGAACAGGGACTTGTCGCTCTCGATGTAGTCCAGCAGCCCGGCCATCGCGTCAAAGCGCTGCGCGTTACCCGAAGCCGCCAGCGCCGCCATCTGCGCCTCCAGAGCGGCCACACGCTCGCGGTTTTCATGGAACAGGCCCTGGCCCACCTGGTTGGCCATGGCGCGCTCGTTCGTGCCCAGGCTTTTTTCATCGGCAAACAGCACAATGATTTTGCGGTAGCCGGCCAGCACCTCCTGCATGCCCGCGAGGATTTTGCTGGTGTCCGGCGGCGCGGTGACTGCAGTCGCCACGGCCGCCGCCGTCGCCTTGTCCTGCTTGCCGCGCCAGGCCCGGCTGTCCACGCTGATCAGCACGGCCGTTGCCACCGCCAGCAGCAGCACGGCCCCCGCGGCCCCCAGGGCCAGTTTGGTGTTTCTTTTCATCATGGTGTTTTTGTGTTGTGGCCGACCCGGCCGCCCCGGGTCCTGCTTCACTTGCCCTCCGGCGCACCGCAGGCCTGGCCTGTGGCGGTGCGCCCCCTCTGCGCTGGATCATAGCTTTGCGCCGCGGGCCGCCAGCCCTTTCCCAACAAGGCAAGGCGCAAGGCTACAAGGACTTCGCCAGCGACTCCATCAATGCCCTGAGCCACACCTGGGCCGGGTTGGTTTCGCTGCGCCGGTGCCAGATGAGGTCGAACGGCACTTGCGGCAGCGCGACGGGCGGCGGAAACAGCACCAGCATGCGCCGGGCCGGTGAATGCAGGGCCACCCGCTTCATGACCGTGGCGGTCATCCGGGTCTGGGCGACCACCGCCGGTATCGCGAACATCTGCGGCAGGCTCAGCGCCAGCTTGCGGCGCTTGCCGAGCTGCGCGAGCGCTTCGTCCACCAGGCCATGGCGATCGCCTTCGGGCGAGGCCAGCACATGCTGCAGCGACAAAAAGGTTTTCAGGTTCATGCCGCGCCGCGCGTCGGGATGGTCGCGGCGCACGATGGTGACGAAGTCGTCGCGCAGGATGGGGCGGGTCAGTATCCGGCTTTCCGCCTGCGTGGGCGGCACGCCGACCGCCGCATCGATCAAGCCGGCGTCGAGCAGGTCGACCGCGCTGTCCCGGCTGCTGAAGCTGCGCACGCTCAGCGAGATGCCGGGCGCTTTTTTCTCCAGCGCATTCAACAGCGCGGGCAGCAGCACAAAGGCGGGGTAGTCCGACAGGCCCAGGGTGAAATCCATGGTCACCCGGGCCGGGTCGAACTCGGGCTTTTTCACCAGGGCCGCCTCCAGCCGCCGCAGCGCATCCGCCACGGGCCCGGCGAGGTCCCTGGCGCGCGGCGTGGGCAGCAGGCCTTCGGCGCTGCGCAGAAACAAGGGGTCTTCAAACAGCGTGCGCAGGCGCGACAGCGCGGCGCTCATCGCCGGCTGGCTCACGCCCATGCGCACCGCGGCGCGGGTCACGTTGCGCTCCTCCACCAACGCGTCAAAAGCCGCGAGCAGGTTCAGGTCTATCCCATGAAAATCCATAAATCAAATACTCATTTATACAGATCATTTGTTGGACAGATGGTAACGCGGTGCCCAGAATTCCGCCGTTGCTTCACCACTTCACCACCCCAACAAGGATCACTTCATGAGCCATTCCAACCCCGGCAACCCCAGCGCGCAGGACCAGGCGCGGCGCCAGTCCATAGACCTGCTGTACCGCGCGTTCAGCGACCAGAACCCCGATCTCCTGGATGACGCCGTCACCGCCGACTGGGACGACATCCCCCTGGCGCCCGGCCAGGGCCCCGGGCCCGAAGGCCTCAAGCCCATCATCCGCGGCTTCATCGAAGCGCTGCCCGACGTGCGCATCACGGCCCATGAGGTGCTGATGGACCAGGGCCGCGCCGCGGTGCGCGCCGAGATCACCGGCACCCACCTGGGGCCCCTCTTCGGCATCGCGGCCACCGGCAGGAAGGTCAGCTTTCGCATCCATGAGTTCCACGAATTCGAGGGCGAGCGCATCAAGCGGACCTGGCATATGGAGGACTGGTTCGGCCTGTTCCAGCAGCTGGGCGCCTTTCCGGCACTCGGTAAGCAGGCTGGCGAGGGCACGGCATGAAAGCGCTGCGTATCCACGAATTCGGCAACCCCAGCCTGGCCGTGCTCGAAGACCTCGCGCCGGCCGAACCCGGCCCCGGCCAGGTGTCCCTGCGCATAGAAGCCGCCAGTGTGAACCCGCTGGACCTCAAGATGCTGGCCGGCCATATGCAGCAGGTGTTCCCGGTGAACCTGCCCTACACGCTGGGCACCGACCTGGCCGGTGTGGTCTTGCAGGCCGGCCCCGGCGTGGCCCGGTTCAAACCCGGCGACCGCGTGGTGGGCCGCCTGGAGCCCACAGTCGGCGGCGCTTTCGCGCAGGCGGCCGTCGTCCCCGAGCAGGCCCTGAGCCCCATGCCGGCCGACATGAGTTTCGAGCAGGCCGCCGCATTGCCGACCGCCGCGGGCACGGCCTGGCTCGCTTTGTTCGGTGCCGGCAAGCTGCAAGCCGGGCAACGCGTGCTCGTCCATGCGGCAGCGGGCGGTGTCGGCAGCTTTGCCGTGCAATTCGCCAGGCAGGCCGGGGCGCATGTCATCGTCACCGCCTCGGCGCGCAACATGGGCCTGGCCGGGGAGCTGGGCGCCCACGAGGTGATCGACTACCAGCGCCAGGACTTCGCCGGCCTGCTGCGCGGGGTGGACCTGGTCCTAGACACGGTGGGCGGCGACACGCTCGAGCGTTCATGGCAGGTGCTCGCGCCCCGGGGCGCGGTGGTGAGCACCGTCGACTTCGCCGTCAAGCCGCGCGGCAACCAGGCGGGCACCTTTGTGTTCTTCCAGCACGATGCCGCGGCCCTGTCTGGGATTCTGGAGAGCTTCAAGGCCAAGCAGTTGCAGATCGTGCTGGACACGATCCACCCACTCGACGACGCGCGCGCCGCCCTCGAGCAGGTGGCGGGCGGCCATGCCCGCGGCAAGGTCATCGTGCGGGCATCGCACTGAGCGGCTTGTTCACCCACAACACGGAGTCAACACATGAAAAAAGCCCTCACGGCCCTCGCCCTGGCAAGCGGCCTCGCCGGCGCGGTCCAGGCCGCCGACCGGGATGTGGTGCAGGCGCTCTACAGCGACGTGCTGAGCGCCACCACCAGCCCCGACCTGCCGGCACGCATGGCCAGGGTGCTCTCGCCTGGCTGGCAAAGCATAGGCGACTACGCAAGCCCGGTGAAGACACGCGACCAGTTCCTCGCGCAGCTGCAGCGGGTGGGCGGCGCCCTCCCCAACCTGAGCTGGAAGGTCGAGGAAATCCTGCAGGCCGGCAATCGTTTTGTGGTTCGCGGCCGTGCCACCGCCACGCCTGTCGCGCCCTTCATGGGGGCGCCCTTCACGGGCCGCGGCTTCGAGATCATGGCCATCGACATCCACACGGTCGAGGACAACAAAATCGTGCTGAGCTACCACGTGGAAGACTGGCACGGGGCGCTTGAGCAGCTCCAGCGGCGCTGAAGCCGCGGCCGCGCAAGGCATGGCGCACCGGCCTGGCCGGTGGCATCATCCCCTTCATGCCCGCCCCGCCCCCGCACCAATGCCGCGTCCTGGCTACGCCCTGGGACGGCGTGTATGGCACGCACATCGACAGCGCGCGCCACTACCGCCGCCATTCGCATGCCGTCTTTGGCGTGGGCTGGCTGCAGCAGGGCGCGCAAACCTCGGCCAGCGGCCGCGGCCAGGTTCAGGCCTATGCCGGCGACATCCTGATGTGCAACCCCGGCGAGGTGCATGACGGCCAGCCGCTGGGCGGGCCTTCGCGGCGCTGGCGCATGCTCTACCTCGAGCCCGCCGCCATGGCCGCCGCGCTGGGCGTGCACTATGCGGCCTCGATAGAGCTGACCCGGCCCGTCGCCCAGGATGCGCGGCTCAGGCTGGCGCTGGAGCAGCTGCTGCTGCGCCTCCAGCAATGGAGCGGCGGCAGTGCGGGCATCGATGCACTCGCCTGCGAAGAGTCGCTGGCGCGCGTCTGTGAACTGCTCACGCAGCGCCACACCCTGGCCGCTGAGCGCCCCGCCAAACCCGTCACGGCCATCGCGGCCATCAACCCGCACATCCACCAGGTGCGCGAGCGCATCGCCGCCGATCTGCTCGCGCCACCCACCCTGGCCGAGATGGCGCGCATGGCGGGCCTGAGCCGCTTCCAGCTGCTGCGGCATTTTGAAAAAGCCTTTGGCCTCACGCCCCACGCCTGGCTGCTGCAGCAGCGCGCCGAGCGCGCGCGCAGCCTGATACGCGGCGGCACCGGCCTGGCCCAGGCGGCCGCCGCCTGCGGCTTTGCCGACCAGAGCCATATGACGCGCCTCTTCACGCGCCAGTTCGGCTTCACGCCCGGCGCCTGGCAGCAAGCCACGGCACGCGCGGCCGGCGGCACGCTGCAATAACGTTCAAGACGCCGGCCCGGCGCGGGGGCAGACTGCGCGGTGTTTCTCCTCACAGACCACCGGAGCGCCTACATGTTGTTTCGCCATTCAGACGCCCTCTGGGCCGACTACCCCAACCTGGTGCCCGGCGTGCTGCACGCCGGTGGCATCAGCGCGAATGTGGACGTCGCCCCGCAGGTCGCCCGCTTTAACGCCATCGCGCAAGCCCGGCTGGCCGCCGGCCCCGAAAGCGAGTTTCCCGAAGTGCAGGCCTGGCGGCGGGTGTTTTCCAGCATGGGCCTCAAGCCCACGCAATACCGCTGCGCCTCCGAGTCGCTGCTGCGGCGCTTTCGCAAGGAGAACGCCTTGCCCCCGCTGCATCCGCTGGTCGATTTGTGCAATGCCGTCTCGCTGGCCTTTGCGATTCCGATTGCCGTGTTTGACATCGCCAGGGTGTCGCAACAGCTTGAAGTGCGCTACGCCACAGGCGCTGAAAACTACCAGACCTTTGGCGGCGAGATCGAACACCCCGAGCCCGGCGAGGTGATATTCGCCGACGCCACTGAAGCAGCAGAAGCGGCCCCCAACGCCCATGCGCGCCGCTGGACGAACCGGCAAAGCGGCCTGTCCGCCGTCAGCGTAGGCACACGCGACGTGCTCATCGTGGCCGAAGCCCTGCATGCTTCGGCGGCCGAGGACGTGGCACGCTTGCTCAATACCCTGGCGCAGGAGCTGATAGCCGCCTGGCCCACCGAGCCCAGGGCGCAGCTGCTAAGCCGGGCCTCTCCGCGCTTTGAGTTTTAACTCCCTCCCCCGCTGGGGGGGGTTGGGGTGGGGGCCAGCGGCCTTCAAGCACATGCCGGCGAAGTTTCAAACGCCGCAAGCCCCCATCCCTGCCTTCCCCCAGCGGGGGAAGGAGCAAGACCCCTCAAGGCTGCTGCTTGTTCACAAACCCAATCACCAGCCCCCTGGCCGTCACCGTGATGCTGCCCGGCTGCACGCCCATGCTGTCGGGCAGCGCCAGGTCTTGCGGTTTGAGTGTGTGCAGCACCGCGCCCTGCAGCGCCTGCTCCGCCAGCTGCGGCCCGTAGCTGGCCAGCAGCAGGGAGATCTCGGGCGGCACACCCTCGAACTGCAGCGTGTTCACGCGCAGCTGGTGCGCGCGTATGGTCATGTCGCTGGCCTCATAACGCAGCGCGAAGTCCAGGTCAAAGGTGCCGGGGTAGGCGCGCCGCAGTGCGGGGCCGCCGGCTTCGACGGCCATCACCGCGCCCAGCCGGTTCAGCTCGGGCATCATGCGCAGCTGCGGCGCCTGCACCGTGATGTCCAGGATGCCCTCGGCGCGTTTGCGCAGCGGAAAGCGCTTGGCAACCGCGTCCTGCAGCTGGGCCGTCGTCACCGTGTAGCTGGGCTGGGCCTGCGCGCCAGACAGCGCCAGCCAGGCCGCGCCGCCTATGGCCAGGTGTGTGGTGGCGGCCAATAAGCGGCGCCGTTGCGGGGAGTGTTGTGGGTCGGGTGCTTTCATCATCCCTTCGATGCTGCACCCCATGCAGAGTTTCCGGCGTCAGCCAATGCCGCAATCGCGTGAACCTCGCGTAAAGCAGGGGCCCTTCAGCGCCCCACCACAGACCAGCCGGCCTTCTGGTTGGTCTTGTCGTTCTCGTATTCCCAGGCCGTGCCGCAACGGTCGCATTTGTAGCGCGTGATGGTGATCAGGCCGTGGCGCCGCGTTTCATGGCGCGGGTCGCCCTGCACCAGCTCCGGGTGGCCGGGCGCCTTGCGCCAGTGGCGCTGTATGCCCGCGCAGGACTCGCAAAGTTCCATCTTCTTGAGTTCCTGTGCGCGCTGGGGGTCTTGGGTCATGGGCTGCTTTGTGGGGTCGGGGAGTCGTCGGAAAAATCGGGGCTGAGTTCCGATTGTCGCCTGTGTATTTCCCCACCGCCAGTGCGGCGACCCTGCTGCCGCAGGGGCGATCATTTGACCGGCACCCACGGCAGGCCTATTCTGGAATCGCCCAGTCACTTCATTCGGGAGACACATCATGTACAAACGAATTTTGCTGGCTTACGACGGTTCCACACCCGGCCAGAAAGCCTTGCTGGACTGCCGCGAGATCGCGCAGTGGAGCGGGGCCTCCTTGACACTGATCGCCGTGATGTCCCTGCAGCGGCGGGTCGTCGCCGCCGAAGGTGTGATCTACGAACAAAGCATCATCGAGGAAGACAAGGCCAGGTACCAGGGCATCCTCAACGACGGCCTGCGCCGGCTCATAGAAGCCGGCCATGAGGCCAAGGGCGAAGTGCTCTACGGCGAAACCGTCGATGAAATCGCGAACTACGCCAAACAGATGGACGCCGACCTGATCGTCGTCGGCCACAAACACCTCGAAGGCTGGGCCGCCCGCTGGTGGCGCGGCTCGGTCTCCAAATCACTGATCGCACATGCGCCCTGCAGTGTGCTGGTGGTGATTACGCGCTAAGCGCTGGCGAGCGAGACAGATCAAAGTTTTTTTGATCCTGTTGCTCAGGATGTCTTTATCTGCGTTCATCTGCGTCATCTGCGGATGAATTCGGGTCCGCAGAATTCAAATCCGCAGATGACGCAGATTTACACAGATTAAAAACAAGGGGTCCGCGTCCAAGACAGGACGGATGTCTTGGCATGGAGGCGGTACAACAACGCCGGCAAGATTTTCAGAGCTTTTTGATCCTGTGGTCGGATGTCTTCATCTGTGTAAATCTGCGTAATCTGCGGATAAATTCAAATGAAGGGCCTGCATTCAAGGCACAGGCCTCGGCACAACGACCCAACAATGCCAATAGGGTTTTTTCGGCGGACTCGCTTGACTTAGAGCGCGCTCGAAGTCTTAAAGTCAAGCCATGACTGATGCACCCACTGTTTCCCTGACCATCGCCGAAGCCGCCCAGGCCTCGGGCCTGAGCGCCTACACCCTGCGCTATTACGAACAGATAGGCCTGATCGCCCCCATAGACAGGCGCAGCGGCGCGCGCCGCTACAACGATGCCGACATGCGCTGGCTGGACTTTCTGGTGCGGCTGCGCGCCACCGGCATGTCCATGCGCGACATGCAGCGTTATGCCCAGCTGCTGCGCATAGGCAATTCTTCCGCGGCCAGCATGGCTGAACGCCAGGCCCTGCTCGAGGCCCATGCCGAACGCCTCGAGGCCGAGATACGCACCCAGCGCGAGACCCTGGCCTATATACGCAAAAAAATCCGCCTCTATGAAGAGATGCGCGACCAGCCCCAACCCGCCAAGCTCGCCAAACGCGCTTGACCCCCTGACTCCATACCCCCATCCACCCAACCCACTGTTAAAGGACACACACCATGATCAAAACCCGTACCCTGGGCCGAAACGGCCCGCAAGTCTCCGCCATCGGCCTGGGCTGCATGGGCATGAGCGAGTTTTATGCGAACCGCGACGACACCGAATCCATCGCCACCCTTCACCATGCGCTGGACAAAGGCCTCAACTTCCTCGACACCTCCGACATCTACGGCCCGCACACCAACGAGCTACTGATAGGCAAGGCCATCGCCGGCCGGCGCAAGGACGTGTTCATCGCCACAAAATTCGGCATCACCCGCGACCCGGCCAATGATGCCGTGCGCGGTGTCAACGGCCGGCCCGAATATGTCAAAGCCGCCTGCGAGGCCAGCCTCAAGCGCCTCGGCATTGAGCAGATAGACCTGTATTACCAGCACCGCGTCGACAAAACCGTGCCGATTGAAGACACGGTAGGCGCCATGGCCGAGCTGGTGAAGGCCGGCAAGGTGCGTTACCTGGGCTTGTCGGAAGCCTCGGCCGCCACCCTCACGCGCGCCTGCAAGGTCCACCCGATTGCCGCGCTGCAAAGCGAGTACTCGCTGTGGACACGCGACCCCGAAGCCACAGGCACCCTGGCCGCCTGCCGTGAAAACGGCGTGGCCTTTGTCGCCTACTCGCCGCTGGGCCGCGGCTTTTTGACGGGCGCCTTCAGCAAACCTGAAGACCTGCCCGCCGACGACTACCGCCGCAAGTTCTCGCCGCGCTTTGCCGAAGAAAACTTCAAGCGCAACCTCGCGCTGGTCGACGCCGTCAAAAGCCTGGCCGCCGCCAAGGGCGTGACCGCTTCGCAAATCGCGCTGGCCTGGGTGCTGGCCCAGGGCGAAGACATCATCCCGATTCCCGGCACCAAGCGCCGCACTTATCTGGACCAGAACATTGCCGCGCTCGATGTGAAGCTGAGTGGCGCCGAACTGGCCGAGCTGGACAAGGCTTTCCCGCCTGATGCCGCCGCCGGTTTGCGCTACCCGGCGTCGTTTCTGGGCTTGGTGAATGTCTGAAGTTAGAAACTAGAAGCGGCTAGAAGCGGATCTCCACCACCGAGCCTTTGGCCACCGCCGACGAAATCGCGAGCGACCATTTGAAGCGCTCGCAGATCCGCTTCGTCAAAAACAGCCCCAACCCCCGGCCGCCGCCGGGCTTCATGGACGTCTGCAAGGCCACGCTGTAGCTGCGCGCGGCCTCCACCGCGTCAAAGCCCTCCCCGGAGTCGCTCACCCGCAGCCTTTGCGGCGTGAGGCTGACCGTGACGTCCCCCTTCTGGGTGTTCTCGGCCGCGTTCCGCAGAAGGTTGGCAATGACGATCCTGACCATCGCTTCCGGCGCGTTGACCGAAAGGCTCGCGCACTCCACCAGCACAAAGCGCGCGGGCTTGAAGGCCAGCAGGTGTTCATGGTCCTGCATCAGCTCCTGCAAAATCAGGTCGACCCGGGTGGTTTCCATCCTCGCGTTGCCGTCCGGCTCGCGCGACAGGTACAGCAGGGCGCCCATGGTTTCGGTCAGGTTGTCGACCGTGCCGCGAATCCGCTCCAGCGGGCCTTTCGCCTGCGCGGGCAGCGTTTGCCTGGCCAGCACGTCCACCGCGCCGCTGATCACCGCGACCGGGGTGCGGAACTCATGGCTGGCCTGGTCCAGCAGGCTGCGTTCCCGCTCGATAAAGCGCTCCACCCTTTCCAGGTGGCGATTGACTTGCACCGCGATGTCGTGCAGCTCCGCCTGCGGGTAGTCGACCGACAGCCGCTGCGAGGGCTGCTCCGGGTCCAGGGCCTCCATGCGCTGCGCCAGCGCCCTGGCCGGCTTGCGCAGGCTGCCGTGAAGCCACAGCAGCGTCGCGCCCACCAGCGCCAGGTTGACCAGCACAAAGACCAGGCCGCCTATGCCGACCTTGTTCTGCAGCTGCTCGATGTCGGTCATGTCGATGACGGTGACCACGCGGCCGTCCGCGACCGGCGTCACCAGGGCCGCGTAGTCGTGCTCGTCAAACCGGTCCAGGTCCTCTTCGCTGTAGAACCCGGCGGGCAGCGTGGCCAGGTAGGCCGGCATGTCGGCAGGCAATGCCGTGCCGTTCCTGACGTGCCATCCCCTGTAGGCGCCCTGTGTCGGCAAAGACACGGGCTGCGTGCCCTTGCTGCCGGCAATGTAATGCTCAGTGGTCGAGCGCAGTATCTGCTCCCACACCGGGTGCGTGATCATCACCTGGCCGAAGCCCACCGAGACGGTGACGCCCACAGCCAGCAACACCCCGAACGCGACAAACAGCGCGCTGATGCGCCAGTGCAAGTCGAACATGCGTGTTTTATTCGCCATCCTGCACCCGTATGCTGTAGCCCTGCCCGAACACCGTGTGCAGGATTTTGCGGTCCCCCTCGCCATCGACTTCCTTTCGCAGCAAGTGCATGTGCGACCTCAGGATGTCCTTGTCCAGGGTCCGCTCGCCCCAGATCTGCGCTTCCAGGTGTTCGCGGCTCACGATGTGCGGCGAGCGGCGCATCAAGACCTCCAGTATCTGCCGCCGTATCGGTGACAGCGACAGCTCGCGGTCTCCCCGGGTGATCACCAGCGACTGCAGGTTAAAGCGCAGGTCACCGGCTTGCAGCACCTGCCCCGGGGCCTGCGCCGCATGGCTGCGCGTCACCAGCACCCGCAGCCGCATTTCCAGTTCAGGCAGCGCGACCGGCTTGACAAGGTAGTCGTCGGCCCCGGCCGCAAAGCCCTGCAGCTTGCTGTCCAGCTGGTCTTTCGCCGTCAGCATGATCACCGGCGTCCTCGACTTGAGTTGGTCCCGCAGCTGCGTGAGCATGGCCAGGCCGTCCATGCGCGGCATCATCCAGTCCAGCACGATCGCGTCGTAGTGGTTCGCCTGCACCATGCCCAGGCCCGACTTGCCGTCGGGCGCGGCGTCGGGCTTGTGGCCGCAGGCCTCCAGGTAGTCGTAGATGTTCGCCGCCATGGGCGCGTTGTCCTCGACGATCAGGATGCTGAGCGGGCCTTCAATCATCTCCATCTCGGTCCTTCATCTCGGTTCCCTATCGGTCCGACATCCGCCGGCTTCAGAATTTTCGGGAAACGCCGACAAACACGGAGGTTACGCCCTTGGCGTCCCTGTCCACCAAGGGGCTGTTGCGGATCTTGCCCGGCAGCGCGCTGTAAGACAGGCCGCCCGCCAGAATCCACTTGTCCGCGAAGGGCCGCGTCACGTCCACCCCGACACGCGGAATCACCGCGCTGCCCGGCTTGTAGTTCACCACACCCCGCGCCACTTCCGCGTCCAGCGTGCCGTAGTAGTAGTTGGCCAGCTTGCTGGAGTAATGGCTGACCGCGACGTGGGGCGTGACCGTGGCCGGTCCCCACTGCAGCGGATAGCCATACTTGGCCGAGGCCTCGTAACCCTTGCTCGCGCCCGACACATCGGCCTTCAGCGCCAGCTCCACCACGCCCATCGTGCCTTTGAAAGACCCGGCAATCCCCAGGTCCAGGCCGTTGTCGCGGTCTTCCAGCAGGCTGCGGTTGATGCCCCGGGCCGCGAGCTCGGCCACGCCGAAATCCTCTTTCTTGATGCCGCCCAGCCGGGCGCCCAGGGTGGCATCGAATGTGAAACCGTCGCGGCTGAGCAGGTGGTAACCCCCGCTGATCCCGCGCCAGAAGAACTTCTCGCCCTGGTAGCTGACCAGCGGCACCGCCCGAAGTTTGGCACTTTCCCCGGCATAAATGTCGGTCCTGGCCGCCACCCCCAGCCCCAGGCCCCAGGGTGAGTCCCCGGGCTCGGGCCTGGGCTGCGCATAAACGCCCGTAGTGCCCGTCAATGCCGACAGCAACACCACAGCGGCGGGAACAACGACAGCAGATCTGCGCTTCATAGGGAACTCCTCCTGGACGGTTTCTGGAAAAAGGCCGCCGGCGGACCGCCGGGCTGCACGCACTGTGCCGCCCCGCTGTCGCGGAGATGTCGCGGCCGCGAAACACGCATCGCGACATCCCGGCGACAGCCAGCGCCCACCATCAGCGCCTTTGCTTTCCCTTTCCTTTTTTTGAAACCGGACACACCAGCATGACAAAACGCCAAGCCCGCCCTGACGCCGCCTCTTCCGCAGCTTCCCCGGCCGCGAAACCCGCATCCCTTGCCGGTGCAGAAAGCCCGCGCCCGCTCAAGCGCGAGCCCTGCGCCCCGCCCGCCTTGCCGCTTTTTTCGATGTACTTTCTGGGCGCATGGGCCGGCAATCCCGGCGCGGTGCGCGGGCGCAAGCGATGAATGGGGCCACGCGCAAAAAAAAGCCAGGCAAGCAGCCTGGCCGATCGCTTGTTTACTTGTCCGTGCCGGGAAAGTAAGGCGCGCCCTGTATCGCCGTCAGTGGCAGATAAAACGTTTTCACCGGCACCAACGGCGGCGGTTTCACGGATGTCGCGCGCCCGGCCGCTATCTCTGCGGCTTCTTCATCGCTGGGGCGTTTGGCCTCGGCCAGCGCTGGCTGTATGCAGGCGGTGCGAATCCTTTGCAGCGCTTTTTCCGGCAGTTCCTTGCGCACGCCAAAGCGGCGGCCGTCCACATGCAGCACCTCGTCGTCTTTCAGTGTGGCGCGCAAGTCCAGCGGCGGGCTGCCAAACGCCCGGTTGTAGCCCACGCGCAGCATGTTCACATCGCCACGCCGGTACTGCACCACGCGCAGCCGCTTGGGTTGGCGCATGTCATCACCTTCCACGTCGCCCATATAAAAGTAGCGCACCTGCGCCGCCGGCATGGGCGGCAGCTTGTAGCTTGAAGACCAGCCGTTGTGGTCGGCGTTGAACAGCGGGCGCATCGTGGTGGGCAGCGCTTCGTCGCCCGAGGTGGCAAACACCGGTGACGTCGCGTCAGAAAGCGAGCTGCCATGAAAGTCAAACGCCACGCTCGCCTTCTGCTCAGCCGCCGCGCGGCCAAAGGCGGGGAAGACGGAGCCGATTTGCCGCACTTCCTCCAGGCGTACACCATGGCCCTCGGCCTTCCAGCGCCCGCCGGCCAGCATGTCCAGCGAGCCGCCCATAAAAGCAAAACAAAAGGTGTTGTCGTCCAGCAGCATCAGCTGCGTCCGCGAATCCACCGAGCCCTGGGTGTAGCCGCCCACATAGGGCTTCTCGGCCTCGGTCAGCGCCTGCGCGGCGGCCAGCGGCAGCAGGCAGAGGGTGAAAGTGGCAAGCGTGGTGTTCAGAAGCTGAAGGCGTGGGTGCATGGGCAGTCTGGTGAAGTTGGGTCAGTCAATGTATGGCAGTTGTGTTTGCCTAGAGAAGGCCAAAGCAGGCGCGGTAGGTGTCCGTGGATATCTGGGCTTGAACAAACATCAAGGCCACCGCGCTGCCGAGAAAAAGCGCAGCCCATAGCCAGCCTGTAAGAACCATGGAGTCGAGCTCTGCATCCTGGAGCTTCTTATGCTCACCACGCCACAAGTACTGCTGCATGGCAGCGCTCTGCATGTCACCCTCCACAAACCAGAGCTTGCGCTGGGCCAGGTCCGCCCACACCTCGGGATGCTTTTGCCGCAAATGGGATGCCAGCTTTCCCTCGCGCAGCGCCCCACCGATGAAGGCACCCACCAACCCGATGATGGCCAAGGCATGCAGCAGGGTCAGGGGGCTGCACATCAGGACGTACCTGCGGGAGGTAACCGCAGCCCACTTAAACGCCGGTGCGCCGCGTCTTCCAGATCCAAAGGCTGCTGCTGCTTGGCTTTTAAATAGTGATTCGTGAACACGTCCAGGTAAGCCTCCAGCGTCTCGGCCACCCGCGCCTCACCGGCCAGCGCAAAACACAAAGCCGCCACTTCCGAGGTGCAGAAATGTTCATCCTTCTGCGAGCGCCTGAGCTTGTAGCGCGAAAGCTGCTCGCTCTGCAAACTGAGCACCGGCAAATGGTTGAGGTAAGGGCTTTTGCGAAACATTTTTCGCGCCTCGGGCCAGGTCGCGTCCAGCAGCACAAACAGCGGGCGCTTGGCTTGGTGACTATTGTTGTTATCGGCTGGCGCGATGATGGCCGGCAACTCCGTCACCACCCGCTCCGCCGCCACAAACTCGCCGGGGAAGACCAGATACGGTTGCCACTGCGGGTCCGCCAGCAAAGCCAGCAAGCCAGGCTCCACCTCGGTGCGTGCCCAGCCAAAGGCAAACGTATCGGCCACCACATCGGCAATCAGCCAGCCCGTGTTGCTGGGCTTGAGCGCCTCGATATCCGCCATCACCAGGCACACACCGGCATTGACATGCGGCGTCACCGGCCGCAAGGCACACATGCAGTGGCTGGGCACCAGCCGGCAACCGGCACAACGGACGTTACGCGGCCCGCCACGGGCTAAAAAAGGCTTGGAGGCACGCGCCAGGCGGGCTGTGCGCAGGCGGGAGACGGCGTGGGGCATGGAAAGATTGAAGGTGAGTTGACTGGCCGCATGACCCGTGCGATGAGTACGTCCTGCGCAACTCTATTGACGAATTCAAGGAGCGTTGCGTTGATTGTCGTTTCGTGAAGTCGACGACATCAAGCACGACATCTCGGACTGTCGAAGATTGGCCGTGGTGAATTTATCCACAGATTCTGGTGTGCAGAACGCTAACTCCCGAGGTTTCATAGGAAAACCCTGAAGCAAGCCGAAATTTTAGGAGGGTTTTGCACCCTATTTCCCCCGGTTATCCACAGCCTTATCCCGCGCGAAATTTGAAACCTGGCGTAAGCTTTCCGCAAAAGAATCCATCGCTTTACGGAAGAGATCATGAATATCAAGTTCGACCACTTACCCAGTCCATCTAAGCTGATTACGACCATGGACAAGCATCCCGTGGGCGCCAGTCTCTTCGTCGCTGTCTTATCGATACTTTCGCTGGTGGCGGTGGTTTTTGCGGGGTTATGGATTCTGCTGCGATGACAGCCCTGATTAGACTGTGGGACTTTTTGCTTTCGAGGTCCTCTTCACGGTTGACTTCTTTGGATCTGTTGAAGAGTGAAGCACGAGCACATTCGTGACGAAGCGAATTCCCGAGTTTCTACCGGCAAGAGCGCACAGCAGGTACTGAATAAAAAACAGTATAAAAGCTGGAATCGCCGCTTGCGAGAAAACAAAGTACAGCCCAATTGGGACCATGACTAAGAGCGAAAAAGAAAGCGCGGCTAGCTCACGAAAGAGTAATGACAGCTTGTGACTTTCTACTACTGACACCTCGCTACCCACTTTTTTGTAGAGCGCATACCAAAAAGTGTTCTGTTCTTTAGGTTTATTCGGTAGTGGGCCGACAATTTTTTCTAAGGCAACCATGTCAATTCTGCTGTCTTTCGGCCCATACACCGTGAATGCTCTATGACCCGGAAGAACTTCAGTGACTCGCCAATAAGTCAAAGTGTCCTTTAATTCAACGGGAATGATGGCGATCAAGAGTAGTGCAACTATCGGCAAGAAAGTTGTAAGCGCGAATCGCGCAGCCATGGCCTTCGTTGGCCATTCGCCAAGATACTCCAGACAGACCGTGGCTACTAACAGTGCAATATCAAGGGCAAGAGCTGCGCAGATCCACGGCAAGTTTTGTGCCTTTAGCGACTTTCCAGTATTAGCCACTAATTACCTCTGTGCGGACCGTGAAATTTTGAGCCACATCGAAGTGAATCCACCCGTCGTCTCGTGTTGTTAGTACGTAGCGAGTGGTACCGTCTGTCAGCTTTACTCCGCCGCAGTGATTTTTGTATGTCTGGCTCATTCCCTTCTGCGTCTCGTGATCAATCTGCTTATCCGAAAAGACCACGCAATGCGGCTTAAAGTGGTCAAATATTTCTTTGCAGTACCCACTCTCTCGCCCATGGTGTGACGCTACGAGCACATTGGTACCCGCCAATTTCGCGACGAACTTGGGGTCCTTGAGGAGGGAAAGCCATCCCGCTCGCTCTAGATCGCCCGGAAAAAGTATCTTGAAATTACCGTACTCAAAAAACACGGCAAGACTCAGATCGTTGGTGTTTTGGAATGCGGGATAGCTATTGCTGAACGAAGTGAACGTGATGCCTCCCATATTCGAATCAAAAGGGGCAGCTATTGGATGGGTGTACGTCTCGTGAATACTCAAGAATCGCTCGATGTCGTCAGAAAGTTTGGCATTGCCAGCTGACTTTTGTTTGATCGCTCGAAGATCTGCAGCACTAATTTTTCCATTACGAATTAGGGCTTTGACATTGACATTTGCTTTCCACAGTCCATCTAGGTCACTCATGTGATCGTGGTCAGCGTTCGTTATGAAAAGGTAGTCAAGCTCAGTGCGCTTGAGGACATCTTTGATGTGTTTGCTGGGATACCAATCCTCATCATTGTTGTGACCGGAATCGATCATTGCAAGCTTCGAAGAGTTACTGTGTAAAAGCATGGCACATGCGCCATGCTGTACATCCCAGATCCTGATCTTCATGGTTCCGTTCATATGGCCCCCTCCTGGTTTGATGTCGTATGGGAATCGGAGTTACGACTGTCTCTAAAAAAGGACATGGTCGTCGAAGGTTGGAGGCTGAATCTCATAGCAGTTTCTCTTGGATGCGACATGAGAGACAGGCCCAATACGCCCCTAACACTTTGTGACAAGCATCATGAACCCGAAGCTGTGTCGTGGCCATGGTGCTTTTGCGATCCAGATAGTTATTTCGCGCGTGAATATTCACCAAACCGCTCGCGTGGTGCGACTTCTCCGCTTTCCCCCTCCTCCCTTGTCCTACGCCACGCCCCGCGCCCTCGGCTTACCTTGCTCCTTTTAAGGGGACAAGCCATGAGCCAGCACCAGGACTTCCAGTCCTTTATGAAGGCGCGCCAGCATGCCGCGAGCGCGTATGTCAGCGGCAATGCCGCGCCGCTTGCGCGTGTGGTCGCGCATGCATCGCCGGCCACCTTTATGGGGCCGGGCGGCGGTACCGTGCAGGGCGCGGACGCGGTGTGGTCGCGTTATGAGCACGATGCCCAGCTGTTTGAGCCGGGCAGCACCACGGAGTTTGAAATCCTGGACATGGCGGCGGGTGACACCGTCGCCTACTGGACGGGGTATCAAAAAGCGCAGGCCCATATGAAGGGCAAGCCTGAGGCGATTCCGATGACGCTGCGGGTGACTGAAGTGTTTCGGCTGGAGGGCGATGCCTGGAAGCTGGTGCACAGGCATGCGGACCCGTTGGCTGAGCCTGGGGCCAAGAAGCCTTAGTTGGAGAACTCCTTCGCTCGCTGGGGGAAGGTGGGGAGGGGGGCTGGTGGCGGCTGGTGTTTCGCTGCGTCTGCTTAAAGGCCGCTGGCCCCCACCCCAACCCTCCCCCAGTGGGGGAGGGAGTCAGTCAGGGGAGAGGGGACAGGGCGAGCGCCCCGGCCCGTTCTTTCCGCTCAAGCCACCTTGACGTTAATCCGCCGCGGCTGCGCGTGCGCGGCCTTGGGGATGCGCAGCTTGAGCACGCCCTGGGCGAGTTCGGCCGTCACGTTCTCGGTGTCCAGCTCCTTGCTGAGGCTGAAGACGCGGTGAAAACGTCCCAGGCCCACCTCGGTGTGGCTGGACTGCAGGCCTTCGGGCGCGGCCAGGGCGGAGTCGGCCTCAATGGTCAGGGTGTCGGCCTCGACCTGCAGCTTGAGGTTCTCCTTGGGCACGCCGGGTAGGTCGGCATACAGGGTGATGCCTGTGCTGTCCTCGACCACGTCGACGGGTGGCGTGAGCGTGGCATTGGCATAACGCGCCGGCTGCCGGCCACGCTGCTGCGACTGCCGCGCGAGTTCGTTGGACGTGTCGCCGTTCTGCAGGGCTGCGTTGCCGTAGCCGTTGCTGGCGGGGTTGGTGGTGTTACCGGTGCTTTGGGTGGATTTGTTGCCGAACATGTTTGGCCTCCTTTCTTTGCCAATCAATGTGCCCGTTAGTGGATGGTGATGCGGCGCGGCTGTGCGGCCGCGCGGCGCTGGATGCTGATATGGACCAGGCCGTCCTTGAAGCTGGCCTCGACGGCGTCGGGGTCGGCATCCTCGGGCAGGCTGATCACGCGGCGGAAGCTGCCGGCAAAACGCTCGTTGATGTGCAGCGTGGACTGCGCGCCGGCCTGGGCCTGGGGCAGCTCGGACTTGCGCTCGCCGGCGATGGTGAGCATGCCGCGCTCCAGGTCAATCTCCAGGGTTTTGGGGTCTACGCCGGGGGCGAAGGCATAGACCTCCACCGTCTGCGGCGTGCCGCCTATGTTGAGGGCGGGAAAGCCGCCGCGGCCGAAGCCGCGTATGTTGGGAGACAGCTCAAGCGCCTGCTGAATCTCGCGTTGCAGGCGGTCCATCTCCCCGAACATGTCGTAGGGAAACAGGGATCGAAACATGGCGATTACCTCCATTCAGGTTGAACATGGTCATGAATGGCGCCGGACCGGCGGCTCGGCGCCCGGATGGAGGAATTAGGAATTCGGCGGCGAATTTCAAGAGGGGCAAAAGCGCGTTTGCGTTTGCTGGTTGTTGCGGCGGTTTGTTGCGGGGGGCGCGCCGGAATTTTTAAGACTTTTTTCGCAAATCGCCGCGCCCGTTTGGCGGCCGCCTGCCCCCACCCTGGCCCTTTCCCGGAGGAAGAGGGCGCCAGACCGGGGAGGCGCAGGGACAGGCCCCGCACGCCCGGACTGCGCGTGCGGGCTGTCGTGCGGGCTACTTCCTGGCCACCACCATTCGGTAAACCAGCAGCAGCACGATGGCGCCCAGCACGCCGGCGATAAAGCCTGCCGTCTCGCCGTTCTGGTACCAGCCCATGGCCGCGCCTACATAGGTGGCGATGAAGGAGCCGGCAATACCGATGAGCACGGTGATGATGAAGCCGCCGGGGTCGCGGCCTGGCATCAGGAACTTGGCGACAAGGCCGATCAGAAAGCCGATAAGAATGGTCCAGAGTATGGTCATGTTGTTCTCTCCTGGTGATGGATGTTGCGGGGGCGCTTGCCTGCCGGGCGGCCCTTGCGGCCGGCCCCGTGCCTGCCCCTGATAGCGTGGCGGGCACCGGTGCTGCGGCCTATCGGCGGGAAATCCGCGCAGGTGTAGGAGAAGGCGGACGGCGGTGTTTTTCCGTCTTCCCCTGGGAGAGAGGGGGAAAGACGCTTGATTAAGGCCGGCGCTCAAACGCCAGCTTGAGTCCCAGCCCGACCAGGATGGCGCCGCTGCTGCGGTACACCCACTTGAGCACCGCGGGCCGGCTGCGCAGCCAGCCCGAGAGCCTGCCGGCGCCGTAGCCGACCGGGCCTTTGACGACAAAGGTCAGGATGGCAAAACTCAGGCCCAGCGCAAAGACGGCGAGTGTGGGGTGGCTGGCGCCGGGCATGACGAACTGCGGCAAAAAGGCGAAATAAAAGACTGCGACCTTGGGGTTGGAGACATTGGACAGCGCGCCGTCCAGGAACAGCCGGCCCATGGAGCGCGGGGCCGCGCCTTCGACCTGCAGCGTGCTGTCCTTGCTGCGCAGCAGGCCTATGCCGATGTAGATCAGGTAAGCGGCGCCCACGAGTTTGAGCGCGACAAACAGCCATTCGGACGTGCGCAAGATCGCGCCCAGGCCCAGGGTGGCCAGCACGGTGTGGCCTATAAGGCCGACGCTGACACCGGCGGCGGTGGCCACGCCGGCCGCGGAGCCCTGCGCAACGGAGCGTGACATGACGAGGACCATGTCCTGCCCGGGCGTGATGATCACGACCAGCGAGGTGAGGATAAACAGCAGCCAGGAGACTTCGGTCAACAACAGCATGGCGGATTCCTTTGGGGTGGCTGTCACTATATCGCTGCTGCTTCGCTCCTTCCCCCGCTGGGGGAAGGCTGGGATGGGGGCCTGGGGCGCTTGATGTTTCGCCGCGCCTGTTTGAAGGCCACCCTACCCTCCCCCAGCGGGGGAGGGAGTGAAACGGGGACTGTGCTTAAACGCCTACTTCCGACTGATGACCACCGCGCCACCCACGCCCTTGGCGTCGGAGTTATTGCCCCGCAGCAGGTTGTTGCTGCCTATGGTCAGGGTGTAGTTGTCGGCGTTGTAGACGCCCGTGCCCTGCAGGTAAACCGGGTTGCTGCCGTTGACGATCACGGTGTTGCCTTGCACGGTAATAGACGCATCCTGCTGCACGCGTTTGGCGATGCCTTCGGTGTTGACAAAAGCCAGCACCAGTACGCCGCGGTAGCTGTTGTTGCCCGTGCTCTGGGTCACGCGCAGGCTGCCGTTGGCGGTGTAGCCGGTGGGCGAGACGTAGTCCACCAGCCATTCGCCCAGCATGGCGAAGCCGCCGGCGGCCGGTTTGCTGCTGTTGTTGTTATTGCTGTTGCTGCTGACTTGGGGAGTGGGCGCTGCTTCGACCGAGGTCTTGGTGGCATCGCAGCCCCAGGAGCGCACCTTGCAGCTGGAGCCGCCTCTTTCGCGGCATTCAGACATGGCGCGAGCCTGGGCGTTGGAACTGTTGGCGGCCGTGCCCCAGCCATAGGCGTTGGAGCCCTTGGCCTGGTCGGCGGCATAGGCGCCGCATTGGCCGCCGCCAAAGCGCAGCACGACGGCGCAGTCGCTGCCGCATTCGCGCATGGCGCGCGCGTCGGCCTGGTCGGTGCTGGGGTGGTTAAACGAGAAGCCGTATTTTTCGCCCTGCAGCGAATCGATGGCCAGCGAGCCCGCGGCCATGGCCTGGCCGCCCGCGAACAGCACAAACATGCCCAGCGCCAGCCTGGCGACGAGCGCCTTCAATCCCAAACTCATCATGGTTCTTTCCCTCCAAGGAAATGGTGTTGTCATTGCCGCGCGGGTGGGGCCCATGCCGGCGTTTGTAGTCCTTTAGTAGACAGGGAAATTATGCGGGAATTGGGGCTTGGGAGGGCGGGGTTTTTACGCCTTCCCCCGCTGGGGGAAGGTTGGGATGGGGGCCGGCGGCGGGTGATGTTGCGCCGCGCCTGTTTGAAGGCCGTACTGGCCCCCACCCTACCCTCCCCCAGCGGGGGAGGGAAAGAAGAGGAACACTAGCCGCCAAACAGCTCCGTCATGAACTGCGTGGACTTGAGTCCCGTGCCGGTCAGCAGCACCACCGTGCTTTCACTCGCCTTGATCGCACCCGAGGCCTGCAACACTTCCAGCGCCGCGGCGGCCGAGGAACTGGTGGGCTCGGCATACAGGCCCATGCCGGCCAGGCGGCGCACGGCCGCGGCGATCTGCGCTTCTGTCAGGGCCACGGTGCCGCCGCCCGATTCGCGTATCGCCTGGAGCAGTTCCGGCAGGCGTATGGGCCGCTTGATGGCCGTGCCTTCGGCGATCGTGGGTTTGACGGCGCGCTCCACGGGGCCGTCGTTGCCGGCCTTGAAGCTCGCGTCTATGGGCGAACAGTTGAGCGGCTGGGCCGCGAAGAGTTTGGGCAGCTTCTTGATCTGGCCCGAAGCCAGCAGCTCGCTGAAGCCAATGTGGCAGCCCAGCACATTGCTGCCGGCACCCGCCGGGATGATGATGTTGTCGGGCGCCTTGAAGCCCAGGTCTTCCCAGAGTTCATAGGCGATGGACTTGGTGCCCTGCAAAAAGAAGGGATGCCAGTTGTGGCTGGCGTAGAAGATGTTGTCCGACTGGCGTATCGCCTCGTATTCGGATTCCTCGCGCGGGCCTTCGACCAGCTGCACCTCGGCGCCAAAAGCGCGTATCTGCGCGACCTTCGGTAGCGGCGTGTAGCTGGGCGCGAGTATCTTGACTTGGATGCCGGCCGCCGCGCCCGCGGCCGCAATCGCCGCACCGCCGTTGCCCGAGCTGTCTTCGAGGATGTGGGCTATGCCCAGCTGCTTGAGGAAGGACACCATCACGCTGGCACCGCGGTCTTTAAAACTGCTGGTGGGGTTGAACCATTCGAGCTTGAACAGCGGCGAGAGCCCGCCCCAGGATTTTTCGACCAGGGGCGTGCAGCCTTCGCCCATGCTGGCGCGGCTGTCGATTGGCAGCGGCAGGGCCGCGCGGTAGCGCCAGAGCGAGCGCTCGCGTGTGTCGATCTCGTCGCGGCTGATGCCGGGCAGCGCGCTCAGCATCAGGGGGTTGCCGGCGTCGGAGCGCCAGCGGCGGTCGCTCAGCGGATAGTGTTTGCCGGTGCGGGGGTCTAGGTAGTGGGCTTGCATGGGGGCTTTCAGGTGCTTGAAACAAAGTCCAGTTTCTGGATAATATATCTAGTACTAGACAAATAGTCAAACATCTGCTCTCACTCCCTCCCCCGCTGGGGGAGGGCTGGGGTGGGGGCCAGCGGCCTCCAAATCCACACACTCGGATACGATGGGCCACCAGACAATTTGTCTGAATTCTGAAAACCACCGCCATGCCCAAAGCACCCGCCAAGCCCCCCCAGCCCGCCAGCAAGCCCAGCAACAAGCACCTGCTCGCCGAGCTGAAAAACATCGCCGAAGGCCTGGGCAAGACTTTTGCGCCCTTTTGCGAGGTGGTGGTGCACGACCTCACGCATCCCAAAAACGCCATCCTCGCGATTGAAAACAATTTAAGCGGCCGGCGCGTGGGCCAGCCCGCGACCGAGCTGGGCCTTGCGCGCATCCAGGACCCGGACTACCCCGCGGTGATCGCCAACTACGCCAACCAGTTCGCCGACGGCCGCAAGGTCAAAAGCACCTCGGTGGGCATACGCAATGAGGAAGGCGACTATGTGGCCGCCATCTGCCTCAATGTGGACCTGACCCTGTTCAACGGCTTCCAGGCCGCGATGGGCCAGTTCACCGCGATTGAAAGCAGCGCCGTGACCGAGACCCTGGACGCGGCGAACGCCGACCGCATCCAGCAGTGCATAGACGACTTCGCCGCCGCGCGCGCGACGACCGCGCGCTCGCTGCGGCCGGCGGACCGCAAGCAGCTGGTGCAGGACTTGAAGAAGGCCGGCTACCTGGAGATACGCCGCGGCGCGGAGATCGCGGCCGCGCACATGGGGGTGTCGCGGGCTACGGTGTACAGCGACGCGAAGTAGGGATTCGGCGGCCGCTGGCCCTCACCCCTGCCCTCTCCCAGAGGGAGAGGGAGTAAGTCCCCGCTCCCTCTGGGAGAGGGTTAGGGTGAGGGCCGACGGCCGCACAAAAGCCCAGAGGCAAAACCCTTACAAATGAATCCGCCAAAAGCGCGCAGCCAGGCGCGCTTGACCCGATGATGATGGTCGCGGCAGCAGCCGGACAACACCACGGAGGACGAGATGCAAAACACCATCACCACAGGCCTGGGCCTGCTCACGGCGGCCGCCTTGCTGGCCGGCTGCGGCAGCGGCGCGGGCGAACCCAAGAACACCAAGCCGGCCTTTCTGGGCCCCATCAGCGTCGGTGTGTACGACGGCGGTAACGACGACCTGCTGACCGCGGGCCTGGGCAAGACCGGGCTGGGCGGCGCGGCGCCGCAGCCGGCGGACCCGCTGAAGCCGACGCCGGCCGAGCTGCGCCGCATCGCGATTTACAACAACTACCGCGCGATTCTCGACATCTCGCCGGCCGGCGGTTACGGCACGCTCTACGGCCCGAATGTGGATGCGCGCGGCGTCGTCACCACCGGCGAGGGCAAGATCCCCGGCACCGAATACATCGCCTACTCGGACGACGGCAGCGGCCGCCACAACGTGACCATGATGGTGCAGGTACCGGCCAGCTTTAACCCGGCCAGCGCCTGCATCGTGACCGGCACCTCCAGCGGCTCGCGCGGCGTTTACGGCGCGATAGGCTCATCCGGCGAATGGGGTTTGAAGAACGGCTGCGCCGTGGCCTATACCGACAAGGGCACTGGCAGCGGCATGCACGACCTGCAAAACAACACCGTGCATTTGCAGAACGGCCTGCGCGCCGATGCGGTGGCGGCCGGCATCACGTCCAACTTCACGGCCGCCATCAGCCCGGCCGAGCGCACGGCCTTTAACGCGGCCACGCCCAACCGTTTTGCCGTCAAGCATGCGCATTCGCAGCAGAACTCCGAAAAAGACTGGGGCCGCTTCACCTTGCAGGCGGTGGAGTTTGCCTACTATGTGCTCAACGAACGTTATGGCGCGCCGGCGCGCGACGGCGTGTCGCGCCTGCGCACGCTGACACCGGCCAACACCATCGTGATCGCCTCCAGCGTGTCCAACGGCGCGGGCGCGGCGCTGGCCGCGGCCGAGCTCGACACGCGCGGGCTGATCAGCGGCGTGGCGGTCGGCGAGCCGCAGGTGCAGCTGGTGCCCGACAGCCGGCTCAGCGTGCGGCGCGGCAACACCACGCTGGCCGGCACCGGCCGGCCGCTGTACGACTACACCACGCTGGCCAATCTGCTGCAGCCCTGCGCCGCGCTGCTCTCGCCCGCGACCAATGTGTTTAACACCATCAACCCGGCGATTGCCGCGAACCGCTGCGCGGCGCTCAAGGCCCAGGGCCTTGTCAACGGCAACACTCCGGCCGAGCAGGCGGCAGGCGCCATGGCGGTGCTGCAGGCCGCGGGCTGGCAACCCGAAAGCAACGACCTGCAGGCCTCGCACTATTCATTTGCCACCTTGCCGGTGGCGCTGACCTATGCCAATGCCTATGGCCGTTTCGGCGTGCAGGACAACCTGTGCGGCTACAGCTTTGCCGCCACGGCCCCGGCCACCGCACCCACACCGAATGTGCCGGTGCCGGTTTCCCCCGCCGCACTGGCGACCTCCTTCGGCACCGGCAACGGCGTGCCGCCCACGGCCGGCGTCAGCATCGTCAACAACCTCAGCGTGGGCGGCCCGCTGCTGGACGCGGCCTCGGTGTCGGCCGGCAATGTGCAGGACTACAACAGCCAGGGCGCACTGTGCCTGCGCGCCCTGGTGGCCGGCAACAGCCCCGCAGGCCTGCGCGTGCGCGAAGGCATACAACAAGTGCTGCGCACCGCCAACCTGCAAGGCAAGCCGGCCCTCATCGTGCACGGCCGCTCCGACACCCTGGTGCCGGTGGCACTGACTTCACGGCCCTACTTCGGCCTCAACAAAATGGTCGAAGGCCAGGCCAGCAAGCTCTCCTACATCGAAGTCACCAACGCCCAGCACTTCGACGCCTTTTTGGGATTTCCGGGGTACGGCGCGCGCCTGGTGCCGCTGCACCGGTATTTCATTCAGGCGATGGACATGATGTACGCCCACCTCAAGACCGGCGCGCCGCTGCCGGGTAGTCAGGTTGTGCGGACTGTGCCGCGCGGGCAGACAGGCACTGTTGCGAATCCGATTACGCTGGCCAACGTACCGGCTATTCAGTTGGTGCCGGATGCTGGCGACCGGATCAGCTTTGTTAATAACGTTGTGACGGTTGCTGATTGAGGATTGGCTGCGCCGGCGGGGTTCTTGTTTGTTCCGACGGCGTGTCCATCTCTGAGAGTTGCTGGCCGGGGTTGCCCGGCGGCAACTCACTTTTCTTTGCTTCGCCAAAGAAAAGTAAGCAAAAGAAAGGCGACCCGCAGTCTGGGTCCCTCCGCTGCGCTACGGGCAACCTGCGCTGCTCGACTGCGGAGGGGGTCTGGCTAAACTCGCTACGCTGCGCTTCGCTCAAACAACGCCAGCCCTTATCCCTCCTCCGTCTGCGCTGCTCGGCCCAGCCAGGACGGGGCAAGCGGGAGCGGGGACAGAAGACAAATACCAAAGAAAAAATCAATACAAACAAGGACACGCCATGGCGTGTCCTTGTGGTTTTTGGTATTGGTATTTTTGTCCCCACCCCTTGTGTATGCGCCGAGGAGCGCAGGTTCAGGCGGATCAGGGATCGCGTTGTTTGAGCGAAGCGAGTTTAGCGAGACCCCGCCTGAACCGAGCACCGCAGGTTGCCCGTAGCGAAGCGGAGGGACGCAGACACCAGGGTCGCCTTTCTTTTGCTTACTTTTCTTTGGCGAAGCAAAGAAAAGTGAGTTGCCGCCGGGCAACCCCGGCCAGCAGGAGTCAGAGGGGAGCGCCCCGCTGGAGCAAGACCCGGCTGTTACTGCGTCGGGGGCAGAACCCCGTCAAGGCTGTCGGCATGGCGTTGGCAAAACCTCACCAGCTTCTCTACATCATGCGACTTGTCAAAAATCTCATCCGCCCCCAGCTCGCGGCAACGAATCATGAGGTTCTCCTGGTTGTGGCTGGTCAGCACCACGACCTTCTGGCTGGGTTTGCGGTGCTGGCAGTCCTTGAGCACGCCGAAGCCCGAACCCTCGGCGAGGAACAGGTCGACGATGGCCAGGTCCCAATCCTGGTGAGAGCCTAACCACTGTCGTGCGCCGGTTTCGGAATCGGCGTGGCCGACAAAGCGCAGCGGCGCGATTTCTTCCATGGCTTCCACCAAGGTATTGCGTATGTCCGGCTTGTCCTCGACAAGAAACGCGTTGATGACCATGGAGCCCCCGAAGTTAATCCATGAAGTTAGCCGCCATCCCGCGCCCTACCTGTCGTCGGGCTCCTTCGGGATGTGTAGGCTGAGTCCCACTTTAGGACAACGGCCGTCTTTTAGCCGTAACTACGGGTAACGCGGGCAATATTACCGGCCGCCATCCGCCGGCCGGTTGGCTGGCGGCGACCAGTGGCGATTTGTAAATATCAGTGGTGGTGGCCGTGCTCGCCGTGGACGTGGCGGTGGGCGATTTCCTCTTCAGAGGCGGCGCGCACGTCGGTCACCTTGAGGGTAAAGCGCAGGGCCTTGCCGGCCAGCGGGTGGTTGCCGTCCAGCATGACGGTGTCGCCCTTGATCTTGGTGACGTTGAAGACATGCCGGCGGCCGTCTTCGCCGCGGCCCTCGAGCTGGCCGCCGACCTTGACTCCGGGCGGGAACTGCGTGCGCGGAATGGTCTGCACCAGGCTTTCGTCGCGCAGGCCAAAAGCGTCCTGCGGCTCCAGCGCCAGCACGGTCTGGAAGCCCGGCTCCTTGCCGTCCAGCGCTTCCTCGATCTTGGGCAGGGTGTTGCCGTAGCCGCCGTGCAGGTAAACCATGGGCGCGTTGCTTTGTTCAACCAGCTTGCCCTGGGCGTCCGCCACCTTGTAGCTAAGTGTGACGGCGGTGTCTTTTGCGATTTTCATGGTGTTTTTCCGGGTATCCGGGATGCATGTCCCGTGCATAAAAGCGCTGATTTTCGCCCAGCCGGCGCCGGCGGGCCGGACGGCACCGGATTCGGAGGCATTGGCCCCTGGCCGCGTGGGGCTTTGGGGTGGCCCGGCCGGCGGGCGGCGGCCGCATCCCTAGAATCATGCAACATGATAAGTTACATGAAATCCAAAGGCCGGCTTTCGGCCGTGCTGCATGCCCTGCTGCACATGGCCCACCGCGGCGGGCCCATGACGTCGGAGGAACTCGCGGCCTGCCTGCGCACGCACGCGGTGGTGGTGCGGCGCACCATGGCCGGCCTGCGCGAGGCGGGTTTTGTGGTGTCCGAGCGCGGCCACGGCGGCGGCTGGGTGCTGGCGCGCGACCTGGCATCGGTCACCTTGCTGGATGTGCAGATGGCCGTTGGTGATGCCGGCGGCGCGGCGGATGGCGACGGCCCGCATGCCGACGGCTGCGTCATCGAGCAGTCGGTGCAGCGTGCGCTGGCCGGCAGCCTGCGCGAGGCCGAGGCCTTGCTGATGAAGCGCCTGGGCGAGGTCACGCTGGCCGACCTGTCGGCCGATTTCAACCGTGCCATGGCCGCCCATGCGGCGCGCCATCCCTCGCCGGAGGCCCCCCATGCTGCATGACGCCATCATTGTGGGCGGCAGCTTTGCCGGGCTGTCCGCCGCGCTGCAGCTGGCGCGCGCCAGGCGGCAGGTGCTGGTGATAGACGCGGGCCTGCCGCGCAACCGCTTTGCCGCCGAATCGCACGGCGTGCTGGGCCATGACGGCAAGCCGGGCGCGCAGGTCCTGGCCGAGGCCAGGCAGCAGCTGCAGGCCTACCCGACGGTGAAACTCTTCAGCGGCCGCGTGAGCCGCGTGGACAGCGGTGAGGCCGGTTTTGTGGTGGAAGCCGATGAGGGCATGCGCTGGTTCACCGGTCGCCGCCTGCTGCTGGCCACCGGCGTGGCCGACGTGCTGCCCGAGATACCCGGGCTGCAGGAACGCTGGGGCAAGACCGTGGTGCACTGCCCTTATTGCCATGGTTACGAGATTGGCGGTGGCGCGGTGGGCGTGCTGGGCGCCGGGCCCATGTCGGTGCACCAGGCGCTGCTGTTTGCCGACTGGGGCGAGGTGACGCTGTTCACGCAAGATGTGGTGCAGCTGTCGCCCGAAGACAGGGCCTCGCTGGCCGTGCGCAAGGTGAAGGTCGAGGCTTCGCCCATCACCGAATTGCAGGGTGCCGCGCCCGCGCTGGACGGTGTGCTGCTGCGGGACGGCCGCCGGGTGCCGCTCAAGGCGCTGCTGGTGGGCGCCCAGGTGCGCATGGCCTGCCCGCTGGCCGCGGCGCTGGGCTGCGCCCTTGACGACACGCCCATGGGGCCCGTCGTGCGCGTCGATGCCTGGGGCCAGACCAGCGTGGCCGGTGTCTATGCGGGCGGCGACATGGCCCGCGTGCCGCACAGCATCACTTTTGCCTGCGCGAGCGGCGTGGCGGCCGGCATAGGCCTGCATGCCTCGCTGGTGATGCAGGACGCGCACAGCGGCGAAACGGCCCCGGCATAGCGGGCTCGGCTAAAGTGGTTGAAAGCCGCCGCGAAGGCCCCAATTGCCTTTTTTCAGCCCCTTCTACTGCCCTGCCCCGCCATGAATCCCCTGGACACCGTCACCATTGAACTGCTGCCTGCCGGCGCCACACCGCGCCAGCTGTTTGTGCTGCTGCACGACGCGGGCGGCTCGGCCGCCGACATGCTGGAGCTGGGCAACCTGCTGGGCGGCGCCTTTCCCGAGGCCGCCGTGCTGATCCCCGAGGGCCTGACGGGCCCGCATGCCGATGCGGCCGGCGCCGCCGCGGCCGGGCTGGACGATGCGGCGGCACTGGCCGCGCGCGTGGAGGCATTGGCTGCCTATCTGCGCGCGCAGCAGCAGCGCTTTGAGGTGCTGCAGTCGGACACCGCGCTGGCCGGCTTTGGCGCGGGCGCCAGCCTGGCGCTGGCGCTCAGCGATGCGCACGACGGCCTGGCGGGCCGCCTGCTGTCCTTTGGCGGCGGCTACCAGGTCTGGCCGGCCCGCGCACCCGCGCTGACCACCCTGCATTTGCTGCACGGCCAGAACGACGAGGTCGTGCCGCTGGCGCGCACACGCAGCGATTTTGACCACCTGATGGAGCTGGGCGCCGACGCAACCCTGGACGTGGCCCGCTCGCTGGGCCATGAGCTGCACCCGGCGCTGATGGACCAGGCGGTCACACGGCTGCAGACTTGTGTGCCGTTAAGGGCCTGGAAGGCAGTTTGAGATTTACTGGCAGGCCTGGAGTGGCTTGCCGGCCAGCTGCGGCTTGAGTGCTTCCAGCTTGGCCTTGAGCGCCGCGTCGGCGGCCGGCAGCTTGAGCAGCTGGCCGCGCGATTCGGGCCGCTCCAGCACCACCTTGGCGGTGCGCACGCCGCGCGTGGCCACCTTGGCCAGTTCGCGTTCGGCTTCCGCCTGGGATGTGTAGTGGCCCAGTGACAGGCCGGGTCCCAGCGCGGGATTGACCAGGGCTTCAAAGGACACGCCCAGGCCGCGCAGCTCGCTGCGTTTTTTGTTGAGGGCGTCCTCGTTGCTGTACTTGCCCATGTAGACGATCCAGCGGCCCGGCTCCACGCCGCTTTCCAGCGTCCAGCTGCCTATGGGGAAGCTGCTTTCAAGGCCGGCGCGCAGCGCGCTGCTTTGTTCGGGGCTGAAGAGGCCGGCCTGCAGGCATTCGGGGGCGGGCTGCGCCGCGGGCGCGGGGCTGGGTTCGCTTTCGATCTGGCGTGCCTCGGCGGTGGTGAGCAGCCGCATGGCCTCGGGCCGTATTTGCTGGGCCAGGCGCTGCGGCTCGGCCTGGACGGCCGGGGCAAAACCGTAGTCGGCCAGCAGGCCGTGCGTCCAGGCGAAATAGCCGGCATTGGCCAGCAGCAGGGCCAGCACCAGCAGCCTCAGCATGGGCGCGCGCCTTGCGGGTTGTGGGCTGACACGGGCCGCACGCTGACTTCGGAACTGGTGATTTCTTTCATGCCAGCCGCAGTATGCACCAGCAGCGCGCCGTTTTCGGCGGCGCCGTGGGCCGTGCCGGTGGTGCCGTCGGACAGCTGCACGGCGCGGCCCGCGAGCACGTCGCGCGCCGCGAAACGCGCCTGGAAGGGCGCGAAACCGAAGCGCTCAAAGGCCTGCACCGCCTGCACCAGCGGCGGGATGATGCGCAGCAGGGTGGCCGGCGCGTCGAGTTCGGGCAGCAGCTCCTGCAGGCCGCCGGGCGGGATGGCGGGCAGGGCTGCCGCCGATGCCGCAGGTGTGGCCGGATCCAGCGCCATGGCGCGGATGTTGATGCCTATGCCTATGACCACATAACGAATGCCTTCCCAGCTCGCGGTCTCGACCAGGATGCCGGCCAGCTTGCGCTCGCCCTGGGGCGTGGACAGCCAGAGGTCGTTGGGCCATTTAAGGCCTATGCGCGGTTTGCCGCCCGGCGCCAGGGGCTCCAGGCTGTCGGCCACGCTGACGCCGGCCACCAGCGACAGGCCCGACCAGTCGGTGGGCGCCAGCGGCAGGCCCAGGGAGAAGGTCAGGCTGTCGCCGCGCCGGCTTTGCCACTGGCGGCCCAGGCGGCCGCGGCCGGCGGTTTGCTGCTCGGCCACCAACAGCAGCGGTTCGGGCCTGGGCTCCACGCCGGGGCTGCCGCGGAAGCGGCGCATGAGTTCGGTGTTGCTGGAGTCGATCTCGGGCAGCACCTCGACCGTGAAGCCCGGCAGCGAGGGCGCCAGGGCCTCCCAGAGGGCCTCGGCGGGCCAGCGTATGGGGTTGGGTGAGGGGGTGCTCATGAAAAGCTCAGGGGCCCGGGGATCCGGCCGGGGCCGGCCTGGGAACCGGTGAGTACCGGCTCAGTCCTTCTTTTTCTTCTTGGGCTTTTTGTCGGCTTTCTTGTCAGCCTTCTTTTCCGACTTCTTCTTGTCGGCTTTGGCTTCGGCCTTTTTGCCGGATTTCTTCTTGCCTTTGGCTTTTTTCTTTTCGTCGTCCTTGGGCGCCAGCAGGGTGCCGCGGCAGTTCTTGGCGCCGCACCAGCAGGGGTATTCGGCCAGCAGTTTCTTGGTATAGGGCGCGTCGATGATCAGGCCGTAGTCATAGAACAGCTCTTCGCCGGCCTTGATGTTGCGCAGCGCCTTGATGAAGACCCGGCCTTCTTCCTCGTCGGCTTCGCAGTTGGGCTTGCAGCTGTGGTTGATCCAGCGCGAGGAATTGCCGCCGTGCTTGGCGTCAATCACATGGTCTTCGTCGATGTGGAAGTAGAAGGTGTGGTTCGGGTCCTTGGGGTCGTGCGGGTGGCGGCGCAGCGCTTCCTTCCAGTTGATGACCTCGCCCACGTACTCGATCAGGGTCTCGCCCTCGGCCAGGTCCTGCACGGCGAACACGCCCTTGCCGTGCACGCCGGAGCGCCGTGTCTGGATACGCCGGCCGTCGGCGGCGGGCGCCGGCGCGGGGGGCATGGAAGAAAGGGGCGCGATGGGCGCATTGGCCTGGTTTTTTGACACGGGATATTTTTTTGGTATGGTTAATTCATGCATGTGCGCGTGCGCGCGTATGCGTGCGCACCCGCGCGCGTACATGCGCGAGAAGCCGCTATTGTAGTGATGCATCGTGACGCACCCCAGGAGCCCCTCATGTTCAAGCGCCGAAACCTGTTGCAGACGACCGCCGCCCTTGTGGCCGGGCTGGGCCTGCCGGCGTGGGCCAAGAGCGGGGAAAGCCCCCTGCCCAAGGTCGGCAGCAGCCTGGCTTTGCCGGCCGTGGCGCTGCTGGACGGCAGCGCCTGGAAGCCCGCCGATGTGGGTGGAAAGACGCTTGTGGTGTACTGGTGGGCCAGCTGGTGCCCTTTTTGCGCGGTGCAATCGCCCCATATAGAAGCGCTGTGGCGGGCCCAGAAGGCCAAGGGGCTGGAGGTGCTGGCGCTGTCCATCGACAAGCAGCCGGCCGCCGCCGCGGCCTATATGAAGGCCAAGGGCTACAGTTTCCCCGCCGGGATGCTGACGCCGGAAGTCGCCAGGCGCCTGCCCAAGCCGGCCGGACTGCCCGTGGTGGTGGTGCTCAAGGTGTCGGCGGACGGCCGTGAAGGCAAAGTCGTATTCGCGGAAAGCGGGGAAATGTTCCCCGAAGATGTAGAAGGTTTGAAGAAGTACATATGAAAACCCTGGTGATTGCAGAAAAGCCCTCGGTGGCGCAGGACATCGTCCGCGCCATCACGCCGACGGCGGGCAAGTTCGAAAAACACGATGAATATTTCGAGAGCGACGAGTGGCTGGTGACCTCGGCCGTGGGCCACCTGGTCGAGATCCAGGCGCCCGAGGAGTTCGACGTCAAGCGCGGCAAATGGAGTTTTGCCAACCTGCCGGTGATCCCGCCCTACTTTGACTTGAAGCCCATCGACAAGACCAAGACGCGGCTCAACGCCATCGTCAAGCTGGCCAAGCGCAAGGATGTGGGCGCGCTGGTCAACGCCTGCGACGCGGGCCGCGAGGGCGAGCTGATCTTCCGGCTGATCCAGCAGTACGCCAGCAGCAAGCTGCCGGTCAAGCGCCTGTGGCTGCAGTCCATGACGCCGGCCGCGATCCGCGAGGGCTTTGACAGCCTGCGCAGCGAAAAGCAGATGCAGGGCCTGGCCGACGCCGCGCGGTCCCGCTCGGAGGCCGACTGGATGGTCGGCATCAACGGCACACGCGCCATGACGGCTTTCAACTCGCGCGACGGCGGTTTCTTCTTGACCACCGTGGGCCGCGTGCAGACGCCGACGCTGTCGGTGGTGGTCGAGCGCGAGGAAAAAATCCGCAAGTTCGTGAGCCGCGACTACTGGGAAATCCACGCGACCTTCCTGGCCGAGGCCGGCGAATACCCGGCCAAGTGGTTTGACCCCAAGTGGAAAAAGGCCGCGGCCAATGCCGCCAACGGCGAGGGTGCGGAGCCCGACCCCGAACTAAAGGCCGACCGTGTCTGGTCCGAGCGCGAGGCGATGGCCATTGCCGAGGCCGTGCGCGGCAAGGCCGCCACGGTGACGGAAGAAAGCAAGCCCACCACGCAGGCGGCCGGCCTGCTGTTTGATTTGACCTCTTTGCAGCGCGAGGCCAATGGCAAGTTCGGCTTCTCGGCCAAGACCACGCTGGCGATTGCGCAAAGCCTGTATGAGCGCCACAAGGCGCTGACCTACCCGCGTACCGATTCGCGCGCGCTGCCCGAGGACTACCTGCCGGTGGTCAAGCAGACCTTTGAAATGCTGGCCGACAGCGGCATGAAACACCTGGCGCCGCATGCGGCGACGGCGCTCAAGGGCGGCTACATCAAGCCCAGCAAGCGCATCTTCGACAACGCCAAGGTCAGCGACCACTTCGCCATCATCCCGACGCTGCAGGCGCCCAGCGGCCTGAGCGAAGCCGAGCAGAAACTGTACGACCTGGTGGTGCGCCGCTTCATGGCGGTGTTCTTCCCGAGCGCCGAATACCTGGTGACCACGCGTATCTCGCAGGCCGTGGGCCACAGCTTCAAGACCGAGGGCAAGGTGCTGGTCAAGCCGGGCTGGCTCGCGATTTACGGCAAGGAAGCCGCCGACGAGGTGGCCGACGCCAAGGACGGCGACAAGGGCCAGAGCCTGGTGCCGGTCAAGCCCGGCGAGATGGTGCGCGCCGAGGTGGTCGAGGCCAAGGGCCTGAAGACCCGGCCGCCCGCGCGTTATTCGGAAGCCACCCTGCTGGGCGCCATGGAAGGCGCCGGCAAGACGATTGACGACGACGAGCTGCGCGAAGCCATGCAGGAAAAAGGCCTGGGCACGCCGGCCACGCGCGCCGCCACGATTGAAGGCCTGATCGCCGAGAAATACATGCTGCGCGAAGGCCGCGAGCTGATCCCCACGGCCAAGGCCTTCCAGCTCATGACCTTGTTGCGCGGCCTGGGCGTGGAGGAACTCTCCAAGGCCGAGCTGACCGGCGAGTGGGAACACAAGCTCGCGCAGATGGAGCACGGCAAGCTGAGCCGCGAAACATTCATGGCCGAGATCGCCGCCATGACGGAAAACCTGGTCAACAAGGCCAAGGGCTACGACAAGGACACGATTCCCGGCGACTATGCCACGCTGTCCGCGCCCTGCCCCAACTGCGGCGGCGTCATGAAGGAAAACTACCGGCGCTACACCTGCACCGGCAAGAACGGCGACGACGGCTGCGGCTTCAGTTTCGGCAAGACGCCGGCCGGCCGCACCTTCGAGGTGGCCGAGGTCGAGCAGTTCCTGCGCGACAAAAAAATCGGCCCGCTGGACGGCTTCCGCTCCAAGGCCGGCTGGCCTTTCACCGCCGAGATGGTGATCAAGTTCGACGAAGAGACGAAGAACTACAAACTCGAGTTTGATTTCGGCGACGACAAGAATGCCGAGACCGGCGAGATCGTCGACTTCGCCGGCCAGCAGTCGCTGGGCCCCTGCCCGCGCTGCGCCTCGCGCGTGTTCGAGCTCGGCAAGAACTATGTCTGCGAAAAATCCGTGCCCACGCTGGCCCAGCCGACACCCAGCTGCACCTTCAAGACCGGCCAGGTCATCCTGCAGCAGCCGATAGAGCGCGAGCAGATGCACAAGCTGCTGGAAACCGGCAAGACCGACCTGCTCGACAAGTTTGTCTCCATGCGCACGCGCCGGCCCTTCAAGGCCATGCTGGCCTGGGACAAGGAGGCCGACAAGGTGAACTTTGAATTCGCGCCCTCCAAGTTCCCGCCGCGCAAGCCGGCGGCCGCCAAGACCGGCACGGTGAAAACGCCTTTCGGCAAGACCGTTGCGGCCAAGGCGGCGAAAGCACCGGCCGCGAAAAAAGCCGCGGCCAAAAAAGCGCCCGCGGCCAAAACCGCCAAGCCCAAAGCGCCGCGTGTCGCCAAGCCGGGCGCCGGCCTCAAGCCCAGCGATGCGCTGGCCGCGGTGATAGGCACCGAACCAGTGGCGCGCACCCAGGTCATCAAAAAGCTCTGGGACTACATCAAGGCTGAAGGCCTGCAGGACGCGGCCAACAAGCGCGCCATCAATGCCGACGCCAAGCTGCTGCCGGTGTTCGGCAAGCCGCAGGTCACGATGTTTGAATTGGCCGGCATTGTCGGCAAACACCTGACGGCGGAATAAGAAACTCCCGGTCCTTACTCCCTCCCCCGCTGGGGGAGGGCCGGGGTGGGGGGTAGGGGCGGGTGGGGAAGCGTTTTTGCCACAGCCGCAAGGCCCCCATCCCCGCCTTCCCCCAGCGGGGGAAGGAGCAAGATAAACCGCTCCTAGCGTACTCAGGCCACAGGCTCGGGCAGCTGCCGCAGCGCGTGCAGCTGCGACGCAAAAATCACCGCCGCCTGCAGCACAAAGCCGGCCAGCGCCAGCCACAGGCAGGCGGCTTCGCCCATGGACGCACCCACCACGCCGCCCAGCGCCGCGCCCAGGGGGCGCGAACCGGCATTGACGGCCAGGAACACGGCCGAGACCCGGCCCAGCATGGCGTGCGGCGTGACGCTCTGGCGCAAGGTGGTCGAGGTGATGGTCCAGACGATGGGCCCGACGCCGAACAGGAAAAACGCCGTGCCCGCCAGCACGCCGCTGGGAACAAACAGTGTGGCCGCCATGGCCGCGGCGGCCAGCACCGAGACGGCCGGGCCCAGCTGGATGGCGCGGCCAAAAGGCATGGCCGCCACCACGCGCGGCGACAGCAGCGCACCTACGACCATTCCCGCCCCATAAGCGCCCAGCGTGATGCCAACACCCTGCGCCGTCAGGCCCAGCACGCGCACCGCATAAGGCACATAGGCGGCCTGCAACACAAACCAGGCGATGTTCCAGACCGTGCCGGCGATCACCATGGGCCGCAAATAGGTCTGGCGCCAGACAAACTGCGCGCCGTCGCGGATCTCGAGCAGCGCATGGCGCCTCGCGGTGGGCGCGCGCGCCGGCTCGGCCAGTTGCAGCAGCAGGGCCACGGCCGCGCCGGACAGCAGGGTCGCCAGCACAAAGGCCGAGGGCGCGCCGGTCCAGGCGACCAGCGCCCCGGCCAGCGCCGGCCCGGCCGCGAAAGCCATGCTGCGCGCCAGTTCCAGCCGGCCGTTGGCGCGCGCCAGCAGCGTGCGCGGCACGATGGCCGGCACCAGGGCCGGCGCCGCCACGTTGAAGCAGACGGTGCCCACCGCGCCTATGAATCCCAGCAGCGCCAGCCCCGCGATCGAGAGCTGGCCCGACAGCACCATGGCCAGCAGCGCTACCAGGGACAGCGCGCGCAGGCTTTCGGCCGCCACCATCAGGCGGCAGCGCGAGACGCGGTCGGCCAGCAAACCCAGCGGAATCGCCAGCAGCAGAAAAGGCAAGGTCTGCAGCGCCGCGAGCAGGCCGATTTCGCCAGGCCCCGCGCCCAGCATCAGCACCGCGACCAGCGGCACGGCCGCCAGGCTCAGCTGTTCGGCCGATTGGGCCGCGAGGTTGGACCAGGCCAGGCGCTGGAAGGAAAGTGGAAGTGGAGTGTGCATAGGGGCCAAGCCGGATGAGGCTGCCATTCTGCCCGCGATGGCCCGGCCCTGCTGGCCGTTAACGGACGCGCGATGGGCCCGGCACCGCGCTCAATGCAATTGCAATGCCGGCCAGCCCCGCTCGCCGCCAATCGCGGCCAGCGTCGCGTCGGCATTCACCATGACCGGGTGCTTGACGGCTTCCAGCAGCGGCAGGTCGTTGATGGAGTCGCTGTAGGCCGTGCTCTTGCAATCCTTGAAGCGCAGGCCGCGTGCCGTGAGCCAGGCGTGCAGGCGCTCGACCTTGCCTTCGCGCATATTGAGCACGCCGGTGGTGCTGCCGGTGAACAGGTCGCCGCGCATCTCGGGTTCGGTGGCGATCAGGTGCTCGATGTCGAAGTAGATCGCCGTGAGTTCGGTGATGAAACGGTTGGTGGCCGTGGTCATGACCACCAGGTCGCCCGCCTCCAGGTGTTTGTCGACCAGCGCGACGGCGGCCGGCGTGATGCGCGGCACTATCCAGTCGGCCAGGAACTCCTGGCGCAGCGGCTCCCACTGCTGCACGGTGCGGCCGGCCAGCGTGCCCACGTAAAAATCGGCGAACTCCTTGAGACCGACGGTGCCGGCCTTGTAGCGCGCCGCCATGTCGGCATTGCGCGCGGTGAATTCGGTTTTGCCCAGCAAGCCCTTCTCGATCAGGAAATCGCACCACAGCACATCGCTGTCACCGTTGAGCACGGTGTGGTCCAGGTCGAACAGGGTCAGCCTCATGGTCAAGGTTGGCGTAAATGCCAGGCCTTGGGGCGCGTGAAGGTCTGTATGCCGTAGGTCGACAGCGTCAGGCCCACGCCCGAATCGCCGTAACCACTCCAGGGCAGGCGCGGGCTTACGCGGTCGCAGCAGTTCCAGTAGACGCTGCCGGCGTTGACTTGGGCCAGCAAGGCCTTGGCGCGCGCCTCATCGGGCGTGAACATGCCAGCCGTCAGGCCGTAGCGCGTGTCGTTCATGAGCTTGACGGCTTCGGCATCGCCCGAGACCTTCTGGATGCCGATCAGGGGGCCGAAGCTTTCCTCGCGCATCAGTTCCATGCTGTGGTTGACGTTGCCGAACACCGTGGGCTCATACCAGTTGCCGGGGCCGGCCCCGCGCTTGCCGCCGGCCAGCAGGGTGGCGCCCTTGGCCTTGGCGTCGGCCACCTGGGCGTCCAGCACATCGAGCTGCGGCGCGCGCGTGATCGCGCCTATATAGGTGTCTTCGCTCATGGGGTCGCCGGTCTTGAAGGTTTTCACCGTTTCCAGGAAGGCGGTGACAAAGGCGTCGTAAATTTTCTCGTGCACATAAATGCGCTCGACCGAGCAGCAGCTCTGGCCGGTGTTGTACATCGCGCCGTCGGCCAGCGATTCGGCCGCGTTCCTGACGTTGGCGTCTTCGCTGACATAGGTCGGGTCCTTGCCGCCCAGCTCGAGCTGCAGCTTGACCAGGCGCGGGCCCAGCGCCTGCGCGATTTTGGCGCCGGTGGCGTGCGAGCCGGTGAAAAACAGCCCGTCGATTTTTTGCTCCATCAGCGCCGCGCCCACCGCGCCGCCGCCTATCAGCGGGATGAACACGTCCTGCGGCACACCGGCCGCATGCAGCAGGCGCGCCATGGCCAGGCCCGACATCGCGGCGTATTCCGAGGGTTTGTAGAGCACCGCGTTGCCCGTGAGCAGCGCCGGGATAAAAACATTGCCGCCCACAAACCAGGGGTAGTTCCAGGCCGAGATGTTGGCGACCACGCCCAGCGGCGTGTGCTCGATCTGCTCGGTCATGCCGCCCTCGTTGAACACGGTCTGCGTGCCGGTGGCACCGCCGACTTCCGCAAGGAAGAAATCGATGCGCCCCAGCAGGCCGTTGAGTTCGTTGCGCGACATCTTGAGCGGCTTGCCGGTTTCGCGCGTCATGACGGCGGCCAGCGCGTCGAGCTCGGCGACGATTCCGGCGCGAAAGCGCGTGATGCAGGCCTTGCGTTCGGCCATGGGCACGGCCGCCCAGGCGGGCTGCGCCGCGCGTGCGCGGCGTGCCTTGGCGGCGACGGAGGCCGCGTCGTCGGCGGGCAATTCGGCGATCTGCGCGCCGGTGGCGGGATTGTGGACGGCGAGTGTGTTCATGCTTGTTTTGCCTTGTGTTTGGCGGCGGCCACGGCCGTGAGGAAGTCGTCGAGCACGGCGGCGTCGTCAATCGTGTCGGAGCCGGGTTTGTGGAATTCGGGGTGCCACTGGGTGGCGGCGATATAACTCTTGTTCTTGTCCTTGCGGCGTATGGCTTCGACGATGCCGTCGTCCACGCTGAAGGCTTCGGCCTCGAACTCGGGCGACAGGTCCTTGATGCCCTGGTGGTGGATGCTGTTAACGCGCACGCGCTCCACGCCGGGGTACAGCGCCGACAGCCTGGAGCCCTGGACGATGTTGACGCTGTGGAAGTTCAGGTCGTAGGTCGCGGCGTCGCGGTGCACAAAAGACTCGGGCACCTGGGTGTTGATGTCCTGGTAGAGCGTGCCGCCGAAGGCGACGTTGAGCAGCTGCAGGCCGCGGCAGACGCCGAAGACCGGCTTGCCGGCTTTTTCGAACGCGGCCACCAGGGCTTTGTCGTATTCGTCGCGGATGCGGTCGCCCGACCATTTTTCGTCCAGCGGCTCCTCGCCGTAGCTGCCCGGCCAGACGTCGGCGCCGCCGTGCAGCACCAGGCCGTCCAGCCACTGCGCGTAGTGTTCATAGGTCACGTCGCCGCGCTGCGTGCTGCCCGTGGGGCAGGGCACCATGACCACCATGGCGCCCGAGGACATGACCCAGTGCGCGATGGATTGCTCGACGTATTGCAGCGTCTTGCCGGTGAAGAAGGAGCGCGTCGGGTCGGCATGCGAGAAGCAGGCCGACAAACCGATCTTCAAGCGGCTGGCGGCGATCACAGGGCTGCCTCGAATAAACGCTGGAAGTCCTCGGCCTTGCAAGGCCGCGGGTTGGTCTGGTGGCAGATATCGGCCGTGGCGATCTCGACCAGGCGCGGCAGCTGTTCGCGCTTGACGCCATGGGCCGACAGCGGGCCGGTGATGCCCACGCTTTCTTTCAGCTGCTTGAGCCAGGGCACCAGGGCCTTGCCGCCGCCGGCCACGCCGCAGACATGGGCCAGCTCGTCGAACTTGGCGGGCGCCGACTCGTAGTTCCAGGCCAGCACGGTGTCGATCATCAGCGCATTGGCCAGGCCGTGGTGCAGGTCGCAGACGGCGCCCAGCGCGTGCGCGCAGGAGTGCACCGCGCCCAGGTCTTTCTGGAAGGCGATGGCGCCCATCATGGAGGCCATCATCATGTCGCTGCGCGCCTGCAGGTTGGACGGCTCCTTGACGGCCTTGAGCAGGGCATGGGCCGCAATGCGCGTGCCCTCGAGCGCGATGCCGTCGCACAGCGGGTGGTAGGCCGGCGAGAGGTAGCTCTCGATGTTGTGGGTCAGCGCGTCCATGCCGGTGGCAGCCGTCACATGGGGCGGCAGGCCCAGCGTGAGTTCCGGGTCGGCGAACACCACCTTGGCCAGGATCTTGGGGCTGAAGACCACGCGTTTGAGGTGCGTGTCGTTTTCGCTCACCACCGAGGAGCGGCCGACCTCGGAGCCCGTGCCCGAGGTGGTGGGCAGGGCCACGAAGTAGGGCAGCTCGTTGACGATGGGCCGCACCTGGGGGTGGTCCCAGACGTATTCGAGGATGTCGCCCTCGTGGGTGGCGGCAATGCCCACCACCTTGGCCACGTCCAGCGCCGCGCCGCCGCCGAAGCCGATCACGCAGTCGGCCTTGTGGGCCTTGTAGGCCGCGGCACCGTCCATGACCTGGCTGCAGGTCGGGTTGCCGAACACGCCCGAGAACACGGCCACGTCCAGCCCGCCCAGGTGGGTCTTGAACTCGGCCAGCACCGGCAGCGCGGCCAGCGCCTTGTCGGTCACGATCAGCGGCCGCTTGCAGCCGGCGGCCAGCAGGGTTTCGGCGACCTGCTTGCGCGCGCCGGCGCCGAAACGGATGGCGGTGGGGAAGGAGAAGTTGGTGGTGCTCATGGGGTGTCTTCTTTGGAAGGGCTGTAAGGGTCAGATGGGGTCAGGTGGCGGAAGGCAGTTGCAGGACCATATGCTGTTTGCCGAACGGTACGCCGTTCACGCGTATGGCGTCGGGTTCTATACCGAAGGGCGCGAAGCCGGCGCGGGCATAAAGGGCCGCGGCCTGCTTGTTGCCCTCGGTCACGGTCAGCACCAGCAGCTCCACGCCCGCGGCCTTGGCGGCCTGCACCACGGTGTTGACCAGGGCCAGGCCCAGGCCCTGGCCGCTGTACTCGGGCGCGACGTACATCGCGACCAGGGTGGCCTTGTGGCGGTTTTTCAGGCGCGTCTCGCGCGTCATGCCGACCACCCCGGCCAGCGTGCCGCCCACAAAAGCGCCCCACATGATGGTGTCCGAGGCGGGCGACAGCCGCTTTTCGGTGTCGGCCGGCGGGCGCAGGTTTTCTTCCTCGAAGCTGGAGGTGAAGGCGTCGGGGTGCTCGCGCAGACCGCGCAGGCGCAGTTCCCGGTACACCGGTGCGTCGGGAACTTCAAGGCGGCGAATCTGCATCAGGGGGTTCGGATGGTTCAATCAGATGATCTCGAAATAGCGTTTCATTTCCCAGTCGGTCACGGCATCCAGCCATTGCCGCCATTCCCACTCGCGCGTGGCCGCGAAGTGATCCACGAAAGTATCGCCCAACCAGTCGCGCGCGATGGCCGATTTCTGGAAAATCCGCGTGGTTTCTATCAGGGTGCGCGGCGCGCGCGGGATGTGCTCGGCCCCGGCATTGGTGCCGGTGATGGGCGCGCCCAGCTTCAGGCCTTTTTCGACGCCGTGCAGGCCGGCCGCGATCACCGCCGCCATGGCCAGGTAGGGGTTCACGTCGGCGCCCGGGCAACGGGTCTCCAGCCGGGTGGCCTTGGGGCTGCCGGCGATCACACGAAAGCTCGCGGTGCGGTTGTCCATGCCCCAGGTCGGTTTCACCGGCGCCCAGAAACCGTCGACCAGGCGCTTGTAGCTGTTGATGGTGGGCCAGATCATGGGGCCGAACTCCATCATGCAGGCGACCTGGCCGGCGATGTAGCTCTCGAACAGCTTGCTCATCTTGCGCGGGTTCTTCGCGTCGTAGAACAGGTTGTTCTTGCCGTCGGACAGGCTTTGGTGGATGTGGCCGCTGCAGCCCGGCAGCTGCTGGTGGGGCTTGGCCATGAAGCTGGGCATGATGCCGAAGCGCGAACCGATTTCCTTGGTGCCGGTCTTGAACAGGATGGCGCGGTCGGCCTGCTCCAGCGCTTCGCTGAAGGCGATGGCGACTTCGTAGACGCCGGGGCCGGTCTCGGTGTGCAGGCCCTCGATCGGGATGCCGAAGGCCAGCATCTCGTCCATGATGGCATTGAAGAAGCCCTGGTTCTGGTTCATGCGCAGCAGCGAATAGCCGAACATGCCGGGCGTGAGTTTTTCGGCCCCCACGCCGTTTTTGGCGGCCCAGCTGTGCGGGGTTTCGAGGAAGTTGAACCACTCGAACTCCATGCCCGTCATGGGCATGAAACCCATTTTTTCGGCGCGCTTCAGGACACGCTTGAGCGTCTGGCGCGGGCAGACGGCATGCGGCGAGCCGTCGGCGTTGACGAACTCGCCGAGCACAAAAGGCACTTTGTTGTCCCAGGGCACGTGGCGCAGGGTGGCCAGGTCCAGCCGGGCCAGCGCATCGGGAAAGCCGTGCTGCCAGCCAGTCACCGTGGTGTTGTCGTAGCAGCTGTCCATCATGTCCCAGCCCATGACCACGTCGCAAAAGCCGAAGCCGCCGGCGGGATAAGGCTCGGCCGCGCCCAGGAATTTGTCCCGGTGCAGGTATTTGCCGCGCAGCACGCCGTCGATGTCGCTGACGGCGACCTTCATCTTGTTGGCGCCCGACTTGCGCAGGGAGTCCAGCACGCCGCGGGATGCGGAAGGGGTGGGAGCTTTTTTGGCCATGGTGTGTGCGCCTTATGGTTCAGGTAGAGGCGGCAGCCCGGCCTTTTTCGGCCAGGCTGATCGCGAATTCTTCTTCGGGCGAGAGGATCAGGCGGTGCCGGCCGGCCACGGCAAAGTAGCTCACGCCGATGGCGAACCACAGCGCGACCCAGAGCACGCCGACCCTGTAGACCGGGTCGCTGAGCTGGAAGTAAATGGTGACCAGTGCGATCAGCAGGGTCAGTACGGCGCCTGTCACGCCCAGCGGGCTGCGGTAGGGGCGCTCCATGTGCGGCAGCTTGCTGCGCAGCCGTATGAAGGACAGCGCCTGCATCACATAGGAAAACATGGCGCCGAACACCGCCATGTTGAGCAGCGTGCCGCCAATCACGGCCGAGCCCTTGTCCACGCCCAGCGTGAACCACAGCACAAACATCACCACCAGCGCGACCACCGAGCCGACGACCATGGCGATGTGCGGCGTCTTGCGGCTGCCGTGGGTGACCGACAGCGCCGAGGGGAAATAACCAGCCCGGCTCAGCGAATAGATCTGCCGGCCCTTGGCGAAGATGATGGTGTGGAAACTCGCCACCAGGCCCAGCACCGCGACCAGCGCCAGCACCTTGGCGATGCCGCCGCCGTAGATGGCCTTGAAGCCGTCCAGCAGCGGCTCGGCCGAGGTGCTGAGCGCGTGCGAGCCTATGCCCGCGACCGAGGGGTTGAGCCACAGGATCATGAAGGCCGAGAGGATGAGCGTGAAGATGCCGGCGATGATGCCGCGCGGCATGTCGCGGCGCGGGTCCACCGACTCTTCGGCCGCCAGCGGCAGCTGCTCGATGGCCAGGAACAGCCACACGGCGAAGGGCAGGGCCGCGAGCACGCCGCCCAGGCCCAGCGGCAGGAAGGGGCCGCGGCCCTCGGGCAGCGCGGCGCCGGCGGCGCCCACGTTCATGGCCCAGCGCGCGAAGTCTATGCGCGGGAAAGCGCTGACCCAGAAGGCCACCAGGCAGGCCAGCGCCAGCAGCGTGACGGCCAGCGTGATCTTGAAGGACAGCTCGACGCCCACGATGTTCAGGCCTATGAAGACGACGTAAAAGCCTATCCACCACAGCGGCTGCCAGGCCGGCGGCGTGCCGAAGATGCTGCCCATGTAGCTGCCGATGAAAAACACGATGACGGCCGGCGTCAACACGTATTCCACGTTCTCGGCCAGCCCGGTCAGGAAACCGCCCCAGGGCCCCATGGCGGTGCGCGCGAAGGAATAGGCGCCGCCGGTGTGCGGCAGCGCGGGCGACATTTCGGCCAGCGAAAAGGTCAGCCCCAGGTACATCACGGAAATGATGATGGTGGCCAGCAGCATGCTGCCCCAGCCGTTGGCCAGGCCCAGGTTCCAGCCCGCGAAGTGGCCCGAGATCACGGCCCCCACACCGAGGGCCCAGAGCGACCAGACGCCGGCATAGCGGCGCAGTCCCCTCTTTTCAAAGTAGCTGCCGTCGACTTTCGCGTACTGGACGCCGGAACGTTCTGACATGGTGGCTCCCTAAAGATGGCTGGATGGGCGGCCCGGTGGGGCCGACTTGCATCCTAGGGCGGGGGTGGGCGCGCTGAAATCCCATTTCGGCAAATGATGCGCAAGAGATGCCAGCGAAGTGAGCGCAAGTAAGTCGAACTGTTTCAAAGCGTAGCTTGCATGCGGCACGAATCCTGCAAGAATGCGGCGATGGCACATCCTTCCGATACCGCCGAGCCGGCCCCACCGGCCCTGCTGTCCCGCGCGTCGTTTGCCGATGCGGACGAGCAGGCGGCAGCGCTCACGGGCTGGAATCAGAGCTACCTCCAGCTCTCGCGCGGCGCCTTTGGCGGCGAGGTGCGGCAGCTGGAATTCGCGGGCCTGCGGCTCTTTGTGGAAAGCCTGCGGGAGTCGGTGTACCAGACAGGCCAGATCCGTGACGGTGCGCTGGCCCTGGGCCTGCCGCTGCAGGTCCAGGGGCCCAGTGTGTTTTGTGGTGCGCCCAGCGATGCTGATGCGCTGCATGTATTTTCGGGTGTGTCGGGTTTTGAGTTCCGCTCGTCCCGGCGCCATGTGATGCTGGGGCTGGAGCTTGATGAGGCCGCCTGGCGCCGCTGCGGCGAGCATGACCCGGCGCTGCAGGCCCGGCTGGGCGCGCAGGCCGGCTTGCGCCGGCTGGACGGCGCGGCGCAGGCGGGGCTCAGGCAGTGCCTGGTTGGGGTGCTGGATACGGTGGAGGCGGCCCCTGCGCTGCTGCGCTCCCCTGCCGTGCAAGCCGCCATGCTCGACAGCGTGGTGGAGCAGCTCGGCCGCGTTCTTGCGCCGACGGGCGGCGTCGATTCGGTGGGCATCCACGGGCATTGGACGCTGACGCGCCGCGCCCGCGAGCTGGTGCATGCGCAGCTCGACCAGCCGCCCACTGTCCTGGCACTGTGCGAGCAGCTCGGCGTGAGCCGGCGAACCCTGCAGAACGGCTTTCAGACAGCGCTGGGCATCAGCCCGCTGGCTTATCTGCGCGCCGTGCGCCTGAACGCCGCCAGGCAGGCGCTGAAGACCGCTACGTCCGTGACGGCGGCTGCAACGCACCTGGGGTTTTGGCATTTTGGTCATTTCGCGCACGACTACCAGCAAATGTTTGGCGAGCTTCCTTCTGAAGCATTTCGCCGAAACCATTAACGCCCCCACGCTCCCCACTTCGTGTGGTTCGCTGCCCCCCGAGGGGGCCGCCCGCCTGTGGCCCGGCAAAGCCGGTTCCACGGCTCATGCTGGTAAGGGAGCTCCCAGCTCGCCACACTGCGTGTGGCTCTTTGCTCAGACAGACGGCGCGGCGGAGCGTATGCCCATGTCCTGCAGGGCGGCCGCCACGGCCTGTACCGCCTGCGCCATTTCGTTGGGGCCTATGGCGCCTATGCAGCCGACCCGGAAAGTCTCCACCTGGGTCAGCTTGCCGGGGTAGAGGACAAAGCCGCGATTTCGCGCGGCAGCATAAAAGGCCTTGAAGTCGTAGCGGTTGTCGGCCGGTGCGTGGAAGGTCACGATGATGGGTGCCTGGATGGCCGGGTCCAGGAAGGGCTTGAAGCCGAGTTTTGCCATGCCCGCGACCAGCGTGCGGTAGTTGCTCTCGTAGCGCGCCAGGCGCGCGGGCTGGCCGCCTTCCTCCTCGAACTGGGCAATCGCTTCGGCCAGCGCCACCACCACATGGGTGGGCGGCGTGAAGCGCCACTGCGTGGTTTTTTCCATATAGGTGTACTGGTCGTGCAGGTCCATGGCCAGCGACTGGCTGCGGCCGGCGCAGCCCTCCAGCACCGCCTCGCGGATAAACACAAACCCCATGCCGGGCACGCCCTCCAGGCATTTGCCGCTGGCGGCCACCAGCGCGTCGAAATGCACCTTGCGCGCATCGATTTCTATCGCGGCGAAAGAACTCATGGCGTCGACCAGCAGGCCCTTGCCGTGGGTCTTGCAGACGTCGGCGACTTCCTGCAGCGGATTGAGCACGCCGGCGCCGGTCTCGCAGTGGATCAGCATCACGTGGGTGATGCTGGTGTCGGCTTCCAGCATGGCGTCCAGCGCGGCCGGCGACACCTGGGCGGCTTCGTCAAAAGGCATGACGGTGCAGCGCCGGCCCATCAGCGAGGTGAGTTTGGCCGCGCGCTTGCAGTAGGCGCCGTTGTCCATGACCAGCACATGGCCGTCGCGCGGCACCACGGTGGCCACCGCCGCCTCCACGCTGAAGGTGCCGCTGCCCTGGAGCGGCACAACGACGTGCGAATCCTGCCCATGGATGACGGCCAGCAGGCTTTTGCGCACACTGGCGGTGACGGCGTTGAAATCGCTGTCCCAGGAACCCCAGTCTTTCAGCATCGCGAGCTTGGTGCGCAGCGTTGTTGTGAGGGGTCCGGGAGTCAGCAATATCTTGTCTCTGTCCATGGATTTGTCTCTTCTCTTTTATGTAGTCGCGGAAAAGGGTGAGCATCAGCGTGAACTGGTGCGCCAGGCTTGGGTGCGGCGGTTGACCCACCAGGCAAGCGCCATGAACAACAAGGTGGCGACCGTCGAGGCGGCGCCTATCAGCACCGCCATGGCCGCCGCGGCGCCTATCTCGCCGGCCTCGTCGAGGTTCAGGATGGCGATGGAGGCGACCTTGGTTTCGGGCGAATAAAGAAAGACCACGGCGGAGATGGTCGTCATCGCGTTGATGAAAAAGTAGCGCGCGATGTCGACCAGGGCCGGCGTGCAGATCGGCAGCGTGACGCGCCAGAAGGTCTTGAAGAAGGGCACCTTGAGCGAGGCGCTCACGGCCTCGAATTCGCCGTCCAGCGCCTTGAGCGCCGTCACCGCCGTCAGGTGGCCGGTGGTGTAGAAGTGCACGATGGTGCACAGCGTGAGCAGGGTCAGCGTGTGGTACAGCCCGTTCAGCGGGTTGTCGGGTGCGTTGAAAAAGAAGATGTAGCCCAGGCCCAGCACCAGGCCGGGCACGGCCATGGGCAGCATGGCCAGCATGCGCACAAAACCGCGCAGGCCGTCCATGCCCTTGGTTTTTTCGAGCAGGTAGGCGCTGACAAACACCAGCGCCGTGCCGAAGACGGCCGTGCCCGCCGCCATCTTGAGGCTGTTGACGAAGCCGACGCCGACTTCCGCATCGACCAGGCCCATGGTGTAGTGGCGCAGGCTGGGCGTGAGGTTGTAGGGCCAGAAGCTGGCAAAGGAGGCGAACACCGCCATGCCCAGCATGGCCAGCACCAGCAGGGCGATGGCGCTGCAGTACAGCGTCATGACCCAGTCGTAGCCGCGCGAGGGCGTGGGCCGGTAGGGCACGGCGCGCGCCGTCAGCATCGCGGTCTGGCGTTTGCTGACGTAGTGGTCGACCGCGAAGGTCAGCACGGCAGGCGCCAGCAGCAGGATGGCGACGACCGCGCCCTTGGCGAAATCCTGCTGGCCTATGACCAGCTTGAAGACGTCGGTGGCCAGCACGTTGAAATTGCCGCCTATCACCTTGGGAATCCCGAAGTCGGTCATGACCAGCGTGAAGGTGACCAGCGCGGCGGAAATCAGGCCGTACTTGGCGCCGGGCAGGGTGATGGTGAAAAACTTGCGCCGCGCGCTGGTGCCCATGGCGTTGGCGGCTTCGTAGAGGCGCGCGTCCGACAGCGTGAGCGCCGTGACCAGGATCATCAGCGCATGCGGGAACACCGCGAAGCATTCGGCCACCACGATGCCGGGCGCGCCGTAGATCTGTTCTATGCCCAGGCCCTGCATCCAGCCCTTGAGCACGCCCTGGTTGCCGAACCAGTAGATCAGCGAAATCGCCGACAGCAGCGAAGGCGCCAGCAGCGGGATCAGGGTGATGCCGCGAAACAGCGCCTTGTATTGCATGCAGGAGCGCGCCAGCGCATAGGCAAAACCGAAAGCCAGCGGCACGGCAACCAGCGTGACCACGCTGGACACCCACAGGCTGTTCCACAGGCTTTCGAGCAGCGCCGGGGTCTTGGCGTACTCGATGAAGTTGTCGAGCCAGATGAAGTCGCCGGACTTGCTCAGCAGCGCCTGCTGCAGGATGGCCAGCAGCGGCGCCGCGAGGAACACGACCAGGACCAGCGCGGCCAACGCCAGGGCCGCGTAGGCAAGGTGGTCTATCCAGTGCGCGCGCTGCCTGACCATGGGCGGCGCGGGGGGCGTGAAGACCGGCATCAGAATACCTTGATGCGCTCGGGCAGCAGCTTCAGGGGCAGGGAGGAGCCCACCTGCAGCGACTGCTCCGACAGGAAATTGAGCGAGAGGTAGACCGTGAGCTTGTGGCCGCCCAGCGCGGGCGAGGCCACATGCACATGGCAGAAGGAGCCCAGGAACTCGATCTTCTCGATGGTGGCGTCAAACACATGGGGGTCGCCGGCGGCAATCGGCCGGGCCAGCACGTCCTCGGGCCGCAGGTAGATCTTGGCCTCGCGGTCGGCGCCGTCGCAGGGCAGGCACAGCGCGCCGAACTTCATCTGGCCTTCGCTCACGCGCACCGGCATCACATTGACCTTGCCGACAAAGTCGGCCACAAAGGGCGAGGCCGGTTCGCGGTAAATCTCCATGGGCGTGCCGACCTGCTCGATCAGGCCGTGGTTCATCACCACGATGCGGTCGGCCACGCTGAGCGCTTCTTCCTGGTCGTGCGTGACCATGATGGTGGTCACACCCAGCTTTTGCTGCAGCGCGCGTATCTCCTGGCGCAGGCGCACACGCTCCAGCGCGTCGAGGGCCGACAGCGGCTCGTCCAGCAGCAGCAGGCCCGGCGAAGTGGCCAGCGCCCGCGCCAGCGCAATGCGCTGCTGCTGGCCGCCCGAGAGCTGGCTGGGGTATTTGCTTTCGCTGCCCGGCAGGCCCACGAGCTTGACGAGTTCGCTCACACGTTTGGCGGCTTCGGCCCTGGGCGTCTTGCGGTTGACCAGGCCATAGGCCACGTTGTCGGCCACGCTGAGGTTGGGAAACAGCGCATAACTCTGGAACACGATGCCGTAGTCGCGCAGCGCCGGCGGCAGCCGAGAGATGTCGCGCCCGCCCTGGTGCACCTCACCGGAGGTCTGCACTTCCAGCCCCGCGATGATGCGCAGCAAGGTCGTCTTGCCGCAGCCCGAGGGCCCGAGGAAACACACAAACTCGCCCTTGCGTATGTCCAGGTTGATGTCTTGCAGCGCGGTGAAACCGCCGAACTCCTTGCGGATATGGCGCAGGTTCAGAAAGATGTCATTGTTCATTCGTGGATTACCTGGACGAGCGGCACAGTACCAAGCAAGCAGCCGCGTGGAACCGGCTTAGCCGGGCCACAGCGGCTGTCCCCCTGAGGGGGAGACAGCGGCCGAAGGCCGCTGACAGGGGGCTACTTTTTTTCGGTTTTGCTGTTGTAGCGCTTGGTCCACTCGTTGAGGATGCGCTCGCGGTTGTCGGCGGCCCAGTTGAAGTCCATCTTGACGAGACGGGCCTCATAGTCCTTGGGTACATTGGCCAGCGGCGGCGCCAGGCCGGGCTGCGCGGTGATCGCGAAGTTCTTGCCGTAGAGCATCATGGCGTCCTTGCTCGAAGCCCAGTCGGCCAGCTTTTTGGCGGCGTCCAGTTTTTTGGTGCCCTTGTGGATGGCAAAGGCTTCCAGGTCCCAGCCCAGGCCTTCCTTGGGGAACACCAGGTCTATGGGCGCGCCCTTGGCCTTGTTGGTGTTGCCGCGGTACTCAAACGAGATGCCGGCCAGGAACTCGCCGGCGGCTGCCATGTTGCAGGGCTTGGAACCCGAGTGGGTGTACTGCGCGATGTTTTCATGCAGCGCGTCCATGTACTTCCAGCCGCCGCCCTTGCCGTCCTTGTCGCCGAACAGCGTGAGCCAGGCGGTCACGTCGAAATAACCGGTGCCGCTGGAGGCGGGGTTGGGCATGACGATCTGGCCCTTGTAGATGGGCTTGGTCAGGTCCTGCCAGGTTTCGGGCGTGGGGATGTTTTTCTTCTTGGCCTCGACGGTGTTGAAGCACACGGTGGCGCCCCACACGTCCATGCCGAACCAGGCGGGGACTTTTTTCTTGTCACGGTACTGACTCATGATCCCGTCAAGATTGATGGGCGCATAGGGCTCGAGCATGCCCTGCTTGTCGAGCAGCGCCAGGCTGGAGGCGGCCACGCCCATGATGGTGTCGGCCTGGGGATTGGATTTTTCCGCCAGCAGCTTGGCGGTGATCACGCCGGTCGAGTCGCGCACCCATTTGATTTCGATGTCGGGATACACCTTGTTGAAGCCTTCCTGGTAGGCCTTGATCTGGTCGGTTTCCAGCGCGGTGTAAACCAGCAACTGGGTTTTCTGGGCGAAGGCGCCGGTGGAGGCGGCCAGCAGGCCAAGAAGAGCGATCGCCTTTGACAGGGATTTGAGATGGGAAGCCAGTTGCATAAAAAGTCCTTTGTGGCAAAGCCTGCAATGTTGTTGACTCGTTCGTGTCGGCGCTGACACTGCGATGACCAACCTGAGTGCAGGCCCGTCAACCCAGCTCGTTTTTTATTTAACGCCGACCCTTCTATCTTGTCAATTGTTTATTGCAGATTGTTGACAATCTACATTTCTGTGCTTCAATTCAGGGCATGAACGCTGCTTTGCATCCCACCATCGCGCAACTCCAGAACAGCTCCCTCACCACAGTGGTGCAACAGGAAATCGAGCGCGCGATTCTTGCCGGCGAGTACGAGCCCGGCAGCAAATTGATAGAGGCCACGCTGGCCGAAAAAATGGGCGTCTCGCGCGGCCCGGTGCGCGAGGCCTTTCGCATGCTCGAAGAGGCCGGCCTGGTGCGCACCGAGAAAAACCGCGGCGTCTTTGTGCGCGACATCCCGATCGACGAAGCCGTCGAGATATTCGATTTGCGCGCGGCCATGGATGAACTCGTGGGCCGCCGGCTCGCGGAAAACATCACGGGGCCCCAGGTCAAGGAGCTCAAGGCCCTGGTCGACGCCATGGAAAAAGCCGTCAAGGCTGAAGACCCCCAGGCCTACCACCTGCTGAACCTGAGCTTTCACGACCGCATGGTCGAGATGGCGGGCAACCGCAAGCTGACCGAGATCTACCGCAAGCTGATCAAGGAGCTGTCGCTGTTCCGGCGCCTGAACCTCGCCGACGGCTGGCTGATGCCGATGTCGGCCAACGAGCACCGGCTGATCGTCAAGGCCATCGCCTCGGGCGACGCCGACGCGGCCGGCCGCGCGATGTTCCAGCATGTGATCGAAAGCAAGGAGCGCACGATAGAAAACGACCTGCGGCGCCAGGCCGGGCAAGCCGATGCGGTGGGAGCGGGGGCGGAGAAAGCCGCGGCCGGCAAGCCGGCTCCGGTCAAGCTCGTCTCCAGCACCACAGCCGCGCGCAAGGACAAAAACAAGGAAGGACCGTCACGTGGCAAACACTGAGCCGAATGGCGAATTGACGGTGAACGGCAGGACGTACAAGCTGCCGGCCCAGCCCACGGTGGTGGTCTGTGTGGACGGCTGCGAGCCCGATTACCTGGCGCAGGCCGTGGCCACGGGCCAGATGCCCTGGCTCAAGCGCACGCTGGCGTTGGGCTCCGGCCTGACGGGCGATTGTGTGGTGCCCAGTTTCACCAACCCGAACAACCTGTCCATCGTGACCGGCGCGCCGCCCAGCGTGCACGGCATTTGCGGCAACTACCTGTTCGACACGGCCAGCGGCACCGAGGTCATGATGAACGACCCCAAGTGGCTGCGCGCGCCCACCTTGCTGGCCGCACTGTCCGGCGCCGGCAAGTCCCTGGCGGTGGTGACGGCCAAGGACAAGCTGCGCAAGCTGCTGGGCCACCAGATGAAGGGCATCTGCTTTTCGTCAGAGAAGGCCGACCAGGTGTCGCTGGAAGAAAACGGCATTGAGGATGTGCTGGGACTGGTGGGGCTGCCGCTGCCCAGCGTCTACAGCGCCGACCTGTCGGAGTTTGTCTTCGCGGCCGGCGTGAAGATCATGCAAAAGCACAAGCCCGACGTGATGTACCTCTCGACCACCGACTATGTGCAGCACAAGCACGCGCCGGGCACCGAAGGGGCGAACGCCTTCTACCGCATGATGGACGGCTATATGCAGCAGCTCGAGGACCTGGGCTGCGTGATCGTGCTCACGGCCGACCACGGCATGAACGCCAAGGTCGCCATGGACGGCACGCCCGACGTGATTTACCTGCAGGACTGGTTCGACAACTGGCTGGGCGCCACCATCGCGCGCGTGATCCTGCCCATCACCGACCCCTATGTGGTGCACCATGGTGCCCTGGGCTCTTTTGCCACGGTCTACCTGCCGGAGGGCACCAACATCGAGGTCGCGCGCAAGCGGCTCGCGGCGCTCAAGGGCATGGAGCTGGTGCTTTCGCGCGAGCAGGCCGCCGAACGCTTTGAACTGCCGGCCGACCGGATCGGCGACATCGTGGCGGTGTCCGAGCGCTTCACCGTGATAGGCACCTCGGTGTCGCGCCATGACCTTTCGGCGCTGGAAGTGCCGCTGCGCTCGCACGGCGGCATGAGCGAGCAGCGCGTGCCGCTGATCGTGAACCGCGCGCTGCCCGGGCTGGACCGCAACCGGCGCTTCCGCAATTTTGATGCTTTTGACCTGGCGCTCAATTACGCCCAGTAAGTCCAGGCCCCACGCCATGAAAGCCGCAGAGTGATTGACCAATACATCCGCGACCACCAGCTCAATGCCATGCGCCTGTCGGGCCGCAAGGTCGGCTCGGGCCGGGGCGGCGACCGCGCCATCGCGGTGTTCAACCCCTACACCGAAAAAAAAATGGGCACCGTGCCCAAGGCCACGCTGGAGGAGGTGCGGCAGACCTTTGCCAGGGCCCATGCCTACAAGCCCCAGCTCACGCGCTACGAACGCGCGGCCATCCTGAACCGCGCGGCCGCCATCATCCAGTCGCGCTTGTCCGAGGTCGCCAACCTGATCACCGCCGAAGCGGGCCTGTGCCTGAAGGATGCGATTTATGAAGCCGGCCGCGTCAGCGACGTGCTGCTGTTCGGCGCGACCGAGGTGCTCAAGGACGACGGCCAGATCTTCAGCTGCGACCTCACGCCCCATGGCAAAAAGCGCCGGGTCTACACGCACCGTTCGCCGCTGCTGGGCGTGATCACCGCGATCACGCCTTTTAACCATCCGATGAACCAGGTGGCGCACAAGGTGGTGCCCAGCATCGCGACCAACAACCGCATGGTGCTCAAGCCGTCCGAGAAGGTGCCCTTTTCGGCCCTGCTGTTTGCCGACATCCTGTACGAGGCCGGGCTGCCGCCCGAGATGCTCAGCGTGGTGACGGGCGACCCGCGCGAGATCGCCGACGAGCTGATCACCAACCCGCTGGTCGACCTGGTGACCTTTACCGGTGGCGTGGCCATAGGCAAGTACATCGCTTCAAAAGCCGGCTACCGCCGCGTGGTGCTGGAGCTGGGCGGCAACGACCCCATCATCGTGATGGAGGATGCCGACATTGACGAAGCCTCCACCCTGGCCGTGCAGGGCTCCTACAAAAACTCGGGCCAGCGCTGCACCGCCATCAAACGGCTTCTGGTGCACGAGGCGGTGGCCGGCGAGTTTGTGGAGCAGGTGCGGGCCAAGACCCTGGCCTGGAAATACGGCGACCCCTGCGACAAGGCCAACGACATGGGAACGGTGATCGACGAGCAGGCCGCCATGCTGTTCGAGTCGCGCGTCAACGAGGCCGTGGCGCAGGGCGCGAAACTGCTGGCCGGCAACCAGCGCCGGGGCGCGCTGTATTCGCCCACGCTGCTGGACCATGTGTTGCCGCAGATGACGGTGGCGCGCGAGGAAACCTTCGGGCCGGTTTCGCCGGTCATACGTTTCAAGAGCATCGACGAAGCCATCGAGATTTCCAACGGCACGGCCTACGGCCTGTCAAGTGCGGTGTGCACCAACCGCCTGGACTACATCAACCGTTTTGTGAGCGAGCTGCATGTCGGGACGGTCAATGTGCGCGAAGTGCCGGGCTACCGCCTGGAGCTCACGCCCTTCGGTGGCATCAAGGATTCGGGCCTGGGGTATAAGGAAGGTGTGCAGGAAGCGATCAAGAGCTTTACCAACCTCAAGACCTATTCCCTCCCCTGGAATGCCTGACCTCTGAGGAACTCATATGCTGAGCTTTGACGACATCGAACGACTCTTCGAAGAGCGCGGCGGCGAACAGTACAGCGGTGAGCCCGTGACGCAGCTGCAGCACGCGCTGCAGACCGCCGCGTTGGCTGAGGCCGAAGGCGCGAACGACGCGCTGGTCACCGCTGCCCTGCTGCACGACCTGGGCCATTTGCTGCATGACCTGGGCGAGACACCTTCGCTGCGTGGCGTGGACGATGTGCACCAATACCGCGCGCTGCCCTTTTTGCGCGGCCTGTTTCCCGACGCGGTGCTGGATGCCATCAAGCTGCATGTGGACGCCAAGCGCTATCTGTGCGCGGCCCGGCGCGGCTACCACTCCAGCCTCTCGGCGGATTCCAAGCGCAGCCTGCTGCTGCAGGGCGGCATCTTTACGGCCGAGGAAGCCGCGCGTTTCATGGCCCAGCCCGGCGCGGAAGACGCGGTAAAACTGCGCCTCTGGGACGACCTCGCGAAGGACGCGAACAAGGCCACGCCGCCGCTGGCGCACTACCTGGCGCGGGCCCGGCGCTGCGCCCTTCCCGCCGCAGAGCCCTCGCTTGCCGCCTGAAGTCCTGGCCCTGACCTGGCCGGTGCTATGCGCCGTGCTGTTCGGCGCGCTGCTGCACGCGGGTTGGAACGCGCTGGTCAAGTCCAGCGCGGACAAGTCCATGGACATGGCGGTCATCCATTTGATCGGCTCGGTGCTGGCCTTGCCGCTGGTGCTGCTGGCGGGCCTGCCGCGCATGGAAGCCTGGCCCTTCATAGGCGCCTCGGTGCTGATCCACATCGGTTATTACATCGCCACCACCCAGGCCTACAAGCATGGCGACCTGGGCCTGACCTATCCCTTGATGCGCGGCGTAGCGCCGCTGCTGGTGGCGCTGTCGGCCACCTTCACGCTGGGCGAGACCTTGACGCCGCTGGCCTGGGCCGGCATCCTGGGCATATGCTGCGGCGTGCTGGTGCTGGGCTTGAGCCGCCACGCGTTGCATGCGCGCAAGGCCGTCGGCTTCGCGCTGGCCAATGCGGTCATCATCGCGATCTACACCGTGGTCGATGGCTTGGGTGTTCGGGTTTCGGGCAATGCGCTGCAATATGTCGCCACCTTGTTCCTGCTCGACGGCTGGCCCTTCGGCCTCCTGATGATGGCGCGCCGCGGGCGGGCCATGGCCGATTACGCGCGCCACCGCTGGCCCGTGGCCACCGGCGGCGCGCTGGCTTCGCTGGGCTCTTACGGCATAGCGCTGTGGGCCATGACGCGCGCACCGGTTGCGACGGTGGCGGCGCTGCGTGAAACTTCGGTGCTGTTCGCCGTCTTGCTCGGCGCGATGTTCCTGAAAGAAGCCTTCACCGCGCGGCGCGCTATCGGCACGGCCGCCATCGTCGCGGGCGTGATGGCGCTGCGCATGGGGTGACCCTCTCTATACTGACACTATGCCTTTCGTCTCATACACACGCAACTTCGAGGACGTGATGCTCAATCGCGTATTCGACTCGGTCCCGCAGGGCTTTTATGTGGATGTGGGCGCCTACCACCCGGCCGTCGACAGCAACACCTACGCAATGTATCTGCGCGGCTGGCGCGGCGTGGCGATCGAACCGGCGCCTGCCATGGCGAGCCTGTGGGCCGAATTGCGTCCCGACGACGTCCTGGTACAGGCCGCGGCCGGCGCGGGAAGCGGCCACACAACGTTTTTCACCTTCGGTGACATTCAGCAGTATTCGACGACGACACCCCAGACCGCCGACCAGCATCGTTCCAAGGGCGCGCCGGTCAAGACAACGGTGGTCCCTCTGGTTTCCTTGAACGACGTGCTCGCCAGGCACCGCCCCAACGGCGACATTCACTGCATGAGCATCGACGTGGAGGGCGGCGAGCGGGCCGTGCTGGAGGGGCTGGACCTGCGGCGGTACCGGCCCTGGGTCATCATGCTCGAGAGCGTCGAACCTGGACGGCCTGTGCCCAATCATATGGGCTGGGAACCCTTGCTGCTCGCCTGTGACTATGAGTTCGTCTATTTCGATGAGGTGAACCGGTTCTATGTTGCCAAGGAGCAATTGCATCTGAAGCGATTCTTTGCGTGCGGCCCCTGCGTCTGGGACGACTTCATCCACATCGACCTGGTCACGGCGCGCAGCGAGCTGGCGCAGGCGCGCGCCGAGCTGGAGCAACTGAGGCTGCGCGCACCTTGATGCTCCCTTCGCACGCACAGGTCGTGATTGTCGGCGGCGGCATCGCCGGCTGTTCGGTGGCCTACCACCTGGCCAAAATGGGCAAGACCGACGTGCTGCTGCTGGAGCAAGGCAAGCTCACCAGCGGTACCACCTGGCATGCGGCCGGCCTGGTCGGCCAGATGCGGCCGAATCGCAATATGACCCAGATGAGCAAGTACGGCATAGAGCTGTATGCGTCGCTGGAGGCCGAGACGGGCCTGGCCACGGGCTGGAAACAATGCGGCAGCGTCAATGTGGCGCGCACGCCCGAGCGCATGAAGGTGCTCAGGAAGCAGGTGGCCATGGCCAACAGCTTTGGTGTGGAGTGCCATGAGATATCGCCCCAGGAAGCCGGCGACAGATACCCCATCATGCGCACCGACGACTTGCAGGGCGCGATCTGGCTGCCCGGTGACGGCAAGGCCAACCCGGCCGACCTGTGCATGTCGCTGGCCAAGGGCGCGCGCAACCGCGGCGTGAAGATGCTGGAAGGCATCGAAGTGACGGGTGTCATCACCGAGAACGGCAAGGCGGTGGGCGTGCGCACCGCGCAGGGCGAGGTGCGCTGCGAGGTCCTCGTCAACTGCGCCGGCCAGTGGGCGCGCCAGTTCGGCCGGCTCGCGGGTGTGAACGTGCCCTTGTATTCGGCCGAGCATTTTTACATCGTCACCGGCAAAATTCCCGGGGTGCACCCCATGCTGCCGGTGATGCGCGACCCGGACGGCTACATCTACTACAAGGAAGAAGTCGGCGGCCTGGTGATGGGCGGCTTCGAACCCCAAGCCAAGCCCTGGAAGATGGACCCGATTCCTTCGACCTTCCAGTTCGAGCTGCTGGACGAGGACTGGGACCAGTTCGAGCCTCTGATGACCGCCGCGCTGCACCGCACACCCTGCCTGGAGACGGCCGAGGTCAAGATGCTGCTCAACGGCCCCGAAAGTTTCACGCCCGACGGTAACTTCATCCTGGGCGAAGCGCCCGAGCTGCGCAATTATTTTGTCTGCGCCGGCTTCAACTCGGCCGGCATCGCCAACAGCGGCGGCGCGGGCCGGCTCATGGCCGAATGGATTGTGGGCGGCGAGCCCGGCACCGATTTGTGGGACGTGGACATACGTCGCTTCGGCAGCTTTACCGGCAATCGCAAGGCATTGGCCGAGCGCACCGGCGAAACCCTGGGCCTGCATTACGCCATGCGCTGGCCGAGGCAGGAGCTGGAAACGGCAAGGCCGCTGCGCACCTCGCCGCTGTACGACATCCTGGCCGCCAAGGGCGCGGAGTTCGGCAGCAAGAATGGCTGGGAGCGGGCGAGCTATTTCCGGCCTCAAGGCCTGCCCAGGCCCGAACACACCCTGGGCAAACCCGGCTGGTTGCCCTGGATGATTGAAGAGCAGAAGGCCACGCGCGAAGCCGTGGCCCTTTACGACCAGACGTCCTTCTCCAAATACCTGCTGCAGGGCCGTGACGCGCTGGCCGTGTTGCAGCGCCTGTGTGCCAACGAGATGGACATGCCCGTGGGCAAGATGGTTTACACCGCCATGCTCAACGAGCGCGGCGGTTTTGAAAGCGACCTGACCGTGATGCGGCAAGCCGCGGACCGCTTTATGGTCATCACCGGCTCGGCGCAGACCGTGCGCGACTTCGACTGGATCACGCGGCACATAGCCGACACCGAACACGCGGTGTTGACCGATGTGTCGGCCCTGTATTCGGTGCTGTCGCTCATGGGGCCGAAAGCGCGCGAGCTGCTGGCGCGGGTCAGCCCCGACGAGCTGTCGCCCGAGGCCTTGAAGTTCTCGTGGACGAAAGAGATAGACCTGGGCTTTGCGCGTGTGCGCGCGGCGCGCATGAGTTATGTGGGCGGGCCGGGTTTTGAGCTGTACGTGCCGGTTGAAATGGCGCGCCATGTCTACCTCGCCCTGATGGAGGCCGGCAAGCCACTGGGCATTCGCGACGCGGGTTATTACGCGCTGGATGCCTTGCGCATTGAGCAGGGCCGGCGCGCCTGGGGGGCGGAGCTGGGCCCGGACGAATCGCCGTGGGAGGCCGGGTTGGCCTTCAGCGTCAAACTGGACAAGCCGGCCGACTTCGTCGGCAGGGCCGCGCTGCTCAATTCACAGGGCTTGGCGCTGCGCAAGAAGCTGGTGACGCTGGTGTTCGATACGCCGGACGCCTTTGCCTGGGGCGGCGAAGCCATCGTGCTGGGCGGGCAATCGGTGGGAGAGATCTCCTCGGTCGGCTGGAGCCCGCTGGCCGGCGCCTGCGTGGCGCTGGGCTATGTACGCGGCGCCGGCGCCAACCAGTCGCATGACGGAACGCCGGCGCAGATTGAGCTGTGGGGCGAGCGTGTGGGCGTGAAGCTTTACGACCGCTGGCCCGCAAAGCCCTGAGCGCCTATACACCCTCGGGCAGATCCATGCCGACAAAACGCACGGTGACACGCGTGCCCGGGGTTTGTGGATGGCCCGGCAGGGCGGCATCCTCGATCGAAATCGTCGCGCCGTGCTGCTTGGCGATCTCCAGGACGATTGCCAGGCCCAGGCCCGAGCCGTCCACATTGGTGCCCAGCGCGCGGTAAAAAGGCTGGAACACCAGCTCGCGTTCCGACTCCAGGATGCCGGGCCCCGAGTCTTCCACCAGCAGCACCAGCACGCCGCTGAAACGGTCCGTCATCAGCCGCAGCGTGACCTGGCCTTTTTCGGGCGTGTAGTTGATGGCGTTGTCCAGCAGGTTGCGCACCAGCTCCTTGAGCAGGGTCGCATTGCCTTCGAGCTGCGTGGCCTGTTCGCCGGCATCGGGCCCGTCGTAGCCCAGGTCTATCTGCTTTTCGAGCGCGCGCGGCACCGAGTCGGCCATGACTTCCGAGACGATGTGCACCAGGTCGATGTGCTGCTTGGCCAGGCTGCGGCCCGTGGTCTCGGCGCGCGCCAGGGCCAGCAGCTGGTTGACGGTGTGGGTGGCGCGGATGCTGGCGCGGCCTATGTGCTTGAGCGACTTCTTGAGTTCGTCGGCATCGGTCTCGCGCTGCGCCAGGTCGGCCTGCATGCGCAGGCCTGCCAGCGGCGTCTTGAGCTGGTGGGCCGCATCGGCCAGGAAGCGTTTTTGCGTGGTCAGCGAGACCTTGAGCCGGCTCAGCAGGTCGTTGATGGAGGACACCAGCGGCGCGACTTCCTCGGGCACCGCGGTCTCGTCCAGCGGGCTCATGTCGTCGGACTTGCGCGCGCGTATGCGCTTTTCAAGCTGGGCCAGCGGCTTGATGCCGCGCACCAGCGCCAGCCACACCAGCAGCACGGCCAGCGGCAGCGTGACGAATTGCGGCACCATGGTGCCCTTGACGATTTCGGTGGCCAGCGTCTTGCGTTTTTCCAGCGTCTCGGCCACCTGCACCAGCACCAGTACCGGCTGCGAGCCGGCGGGCGTGGCCTTCACGTCCACCTTGAGCCAGGTGTAGGCCACGCGCACGTCCTCGCCCTGGATCACGTCCTCGCGCAGCCGCACCTCGCCGTTGGTGGGCTTGTCTTCGTCGGGCGGCGCGGGCAGGTCGTGCTCGCCGCTCAGGTGCTCGCCCTGCGTGCCCACCACCTGGTAGTAAACGAGGTCGGTGTCGTCGGCACGCAGGATTTCGCGCGCAGGCGCCGTGAGGGTGAACTGCACCTGGTTGTTCTTGACCACCACCAGCTTGGCCAGCGCCTGCACGTTGTATTCGAGCGCGCGGTCAAAAGGCTTGCCCGCGATGTTCTGCGCCACCAGCCAGGTCAGCGCCAGGCTGATGGGCCACAGCAGCAGCAGCGGCGTGAGCATCCAGTCGAGGATCTCGCCGAAGAGGCTGCGGCGTTCGCGCTGGAAGAGTCTAAGAGCCACAGATCAACAAACGTGGGAAGCGTTTGTCCGCTGGGCGTTTTCTTCACGCCAGCAGGGGCCGCGGAACCGGCTTTGCCGGGCCGTAGGCGCAGCGGCCCCCTCGGGGGGCAGGAAGCTACACGAAGTGAGCGACCGTGGGGGCATCGTTCACCCTGGTATTTTTTCGAGGCAGTAACCGAGGCCGCGCACGGTCGCGATCCGCACCGGGCCTTTTTCAATCTTTTTGCGCAGGCGGTGGATGTAGACCTCGATCGCGTTGTTGCTGACCTCCTCGCCCCATTCGCAGAGGCGCTCCACCAGCTGGTCCTTGCTGACCAGCCGGCCGGCGCGCTGCAGCAGCACTTCAAGCAAACCGAGTTCGCGCGCCGACAGCTCCAGCATCTGGCCGTCTATGGTGGCGACGCGGCCGGCCTGGTCGTAGACCAGCGGGCCGTGCTTGATGGTGCTGCTGGCGCCGCCCATGCCGCGGCGTATCAGCGCGCGTACGCGGGCTTCGAGTTCCTGCAGCGAAAACGGTTTGGCCATGTAGTCGTCGGCGCCGTAGTCCAGGCCTTTGACGCGCTCTTCCACGCTGTCGGCGGCCGTCAGGATCAGCACCGGCATGGCCGAGCCGCGCGCGCGCAGGCGCTTGAGCACCTCCAGGCCGTGCATGCGCGGCAGGCCCAGGTCCAGGATCAGCAAATCGAATTCGGTGTTGGTGAGCAGCGCGGCGTCGGCCTCGGTGCCGCTGGCCACGTGGTCGGCCGCCGCGCCGGAGGCGCGCAGCGTGCGCAGCAGGCCATCGGCCAGTACCTGGTCGTCTTCGGCAATCAGAATACGCATGGTTGTCTCCAGTCTCCATTTGCCGGCCTGTTGCGGCCTGCGGGTGGGTTTGTGTTCTTCGGCAAATTCTAGGCTCGAATAGGGCCCCCACGGTCGCTCACTTCGTGTGGCTCCCGAGGCCTTGCAGGCCGCGGCTTGCGAGACGCTTCGCCTCTGTCGCCCGTCCAAGCCTGCGCAGGCAGGCTTGGAGCCGCGGGCTCCAGCCCCTCGGGGGCCGCTGCGCCTGCGGCCCGGCAAAGCCGGTTCCGCGGCCCCTGCTGGAATGGGGAGTTGAGATCTTCAAGCTCCCGCATAAGCCTCCAGCCCCAGCGCCACCACGGTGGCCACATCATGCCCCACGGCCTGGCGGAATTCCTCCTCGGCCTGGCGCACCGCCTGGTGGAAGGCTTCCAGCCAGAGCAGGCCTGACTCGGTGAACACCACCCGGCGGGCGCGTTTGTCGTGCGGGTCGGGCTGGCGTATGACCAGGCCCCAGGCCTCGCACTGGTCGACCAGGTCGCCCATGGCCTGCTTGCTCATGCCGGCGCTCTGCGCCAGGTCGGTCAGGCGCGAACCGGCCACGGCCAGGTGGCGCGTGATGTGGATGTGGGCGGCGCCGACCTGGTCGCGCGCCGCCAGGTTGGACAGCGCCAGCGGCACCTCCACGCTGCTGGCCATCAGCGAGAGCACGCGCTCGTCGAAGCGGCGCAGCGCATGGCCCATGAGCCGCCCCAGGTGGGTCTGCCGCCAGCCGGCCTCGGTCGCACCAAAGGGGCTGGGCATGGGGGCTGGGAGTGTCGTTTCTGCCATAAAAGCATGGTAAGCCATTTGATCAGGCAAACTGACTAAAAATAGGGTTTACTTATTTTTATAGCGCCCATAAAGTACTGGTCATGCATCCAGCGCTGTGAATAAAAGCAGAGGCTGGAATCCAGGCAACAAGTTTTACATCATTGATTTTCAAGGAGTTTTTCATGGAACTGACCAACAAGCTGAACCCCGCCCAGAACCCCGTGCAAAGCGCCGCCCTGAACACCGAAAAGGCCAAAGCCTTGCAAGCCGCGCTGGCCCAGATCGAAAAGCAGTTCGGCAAGGGCACCATCATGAAGCTGGGCGACGGCGAAGTGATTGAGGACATCCAGGTCGTTTCCACCGGCTCCCTGGGCCTGGACATCGCCCTGGGCGTGGGCGGCCTGCCGCGCGGCCGGGTGGTCGAAATCTACGGCCCGGAATCGTCCGGCAAGACCACGCTGACCCTGCAGGTCATCGCCGAAATGCAAAAACTGGGCGGCACCTGCGCTTTTGTGGACGCCGAGCACGCGCTGGACATCCAGTACGCGCAAAAGCTGGGCGTGAACCTGCAGGACCTGCTGATTTCCCAGCCCGACACCGGCGAGCAGGCGCTTGAAATCGTCGACTCCCTGACCCGCTCCGGCGCGGTGGACCTGATCATCGTCGACTCGGTGGCGGCGCTCACGCCCAAGGCCGAGCTCGAAGGCGAAATGGGCGACTCGCTGCCCGGCCTGCAGGCCCGTTTGATGAGCCAGGCGCTGCGCAAGCTCACCGCCACCATCAAGAAGGCCAATTGCACGGTCATCTTCATCAACCAGATCCGCATGAAGATTGGCGTGATGTTCGGCTCGCCCGAAACCACCACGGGCGGCAATGCGCTGAAGTTCTACGCCTCGGTACGCCTGGACATCCGCCGCATCGGCTCGATCAAGAAGGGCGAAGAGGTGATCGGCAACGAGACCCGCGTCAAGGTGGTCAAGAACAAGGTGGCTTCGCCCTTCAAGACGGCGGAGTTCGACATTCTTTACGGCGAGGGCATCAGCCGCCTGGGCGAGGTACTGGACCTGGGGGTGGCCGGCCACATCGTTGAGAAAGCCGGTGCCTGGTACGCCTTCAACGGCGAAAAAATCGGCCAGGGCCGCGACAACTCGCGTGAATTCCTCAAGGAAAACCCCGAACTCGCGATCGAGATCGAAAACAAGGTGCGTGAATCGCTGGGCATCCCGCTGGTGCAGGTTGCCGGCAGTGTCGATGCCCCGGCCGAGAAGCCGGCCAAGGCTGAGAAAGCTGAAAAACCCGCCAAGGCCGCAGCCTGATAGCTGGCAGCCAGCCTGGGAGCGCGGAGCAGCCGTCAAAAGGCAGTGCTTGCGCGGCCCAGGCGCGTTGACCATGGACAAGCCCTCAGATCGCAAACCCCCGAAACCCGCCACCCGTGCGGGTTTTGGCCTTTCGCTCAAGGGCCGCGCCCTGCGCTACCTGGCCGGGCGCGAGCATTCACGGGCTGAGCTGGAACGCAAACTCGCGCCCCATGAGGAAACGCCGGGCCAGCTGGCCCAGGTGCTGGACGATTTGCAGGCCAAGGATTTCATCAGTGAAGCGCGTGTGGTCGAATCGGTGATCAACCGGCGCGCCGGCCGTTTTGGCGCGGCGCGCATCAAGCATGAATTGCTGGGCAAAGGCCTCAGCGCGGAGCGCGTGGCCGGCGCCATGGACAGCCTCAAGGGCAGCGAGCTGGAACGCGCCCGCGAGATCTGGCGCAAAAAATTCGAGGGGCCGGCGCCCGACGCGGCCGGCCGCGCCAAACAAATGCGCTTTCTGGCGGCCCGGGGCTTTGGCGGCGAGGTGATACGCCGCGTGGTGCAGGCAGATGAGGATTGAGCTTACAACCCGAGCATCAGCTTGAGGTTCTGCACAGCGGCGCCTGAAGCGCCCTTGCCCAGGTTGTCCAGCCGCGCCACCAGCACGGCCTGGCGGTGCTCTTCATTGGCGAACACGCGCAGTTCCATCTTGTTGGTGTCGTTGAGCGCCAGCGCATCGAGTTTGTTCGATTCGGGCGCGGCTTCCACGGTCACCCATTCGCTGCCGGCGTAATGTTTGGCCAGCATGTCCTGCAACTGCACGCCGGTCGGCTTGCCGGGCAGCAGGTCCAGGTGCAGCGGCAGCTGCACCAGCATGCCCTGCTTGAAATTGCCGACGGAAGGAATGAACACAGGGCGGCGTGACAGGCCGGTGTATTTCATGATCTCGGGCAGGTGTTTGTGCTTCAGGCCCAGGCCGTAGAGCTCAAACGCGGGCGCGGTGCCGGCCTCGTAGTCTTCAATCATTTGCCGCCCGCCGCCGGAGTAACCGCTCACGGCGGGAAGGCTCAGGGGGAAATCGGCCGGTATCGCACCGGCGTCGACCAGCGGGCGGATCAGCGCGATCGCACCGGTGGCATAGCAGCCGGGGTTGCCGACGCGCTCGGCGGCCGCCACGGCGGCGCGCTGCGTCTGCGTCAGTTCGGGAAAGCCATAGACCCAGCCGGGCACGGTGCGGTGCGCGGTGGAGGCATCAATGACCTTGGGTTTTTTGCCGGGCAGTGAATCAATCATGGCCACCGATTCGCGCGCCGCGTCGTCGTGCAGGCACAGGATCACCATGTCCACCTGCGCCATCAACGCACGCTTGGCTGCCGCATCCTTGCGCAGTTCGGGCGCGATGCTGACCAGCTCGATCTGCGGCATGGCTTGCAGCCGCTCGCGGATTTGCAGGCCCGTGGTGCCGGCTTCTCCGTCAATAAAAACTTTGGGCATGGATGAGGACTTCCAGGTACTGACAACAGAACGAAATGCGCCAACAAGGCAAACCCAGGAGGTGTGCTGGCAGGCCAAAAACAGCTTAAAAATGCCCAATTCGGGGCTATTTTGGGGTGTAAGCCGGGCACAAGAATTGTGCGTCGCACCATGATACAGTTCTGCGTTGCTGCCTGCAGTGACCGCCGACGTGGTTTTTTGGGCCGGTGTGGCCTGTTTCCGACACCCCACAGCCCTGTCCAAATCCCAGTTGCACCCCCTCTTTTACTGAATTCTGAAGGTTTTTCATGAAAATTCACGAGTACCAGGGCAAGGAAATCTTGCGCAATTTTGGTGTGCCTGTGCCGCGCGGCATTCCGGCGTTCACGGTGCAGGAAGCGGTGGAAGCCGCCCAGAAGCTAGGCGGCCCGGTATGGGTGGTCAAGGCGCAAATCCACGCGGGCGGCCGCGGCAAGGGCGGCGGCGTGAAGGTCGCCAAGACCATTGAGGACGTCAAGCGCATCGCCGGCGAAATTCTGGGCATGCAGCTCAAGACGCACCAGACCGGCCCCGAAGGACAGAAAGTCCGCCGCCTCTATATTGAAGACGGCGCCGACATCCAGAAAGAATATTACGTCTCGGCCGTGACCGACCGCGAATCGCAAAAGGTGGCCTTTATCGCCTCCAGCGAAGGCGGCATGGACATCGAAGAGGTGGCCCACTCCCACCCCGAAAAGATCATCAAGGTGTTTGTCGATCCGCTGGTCGGCATGACGGACGCCCAGGCCAAGGAAATCGCGAGCGGCATCGGCATGCCCGCCGACTCCGTGCCGCAGACCGTCGACATCCTGCAAAAGCTCTACAAGTGCTACATGGACACCGACGCCTCGCTGGTTGAAATCAACCCGCTGAACCGCAACAGCAAGGGCGAAGTCATGGCGCTGGACGCGAAGTTCAACTTCGACGCCAACGCGCTGTTCCGCCACCCCGAAATCGTCGCCTACCGCGACCTGGACGAGGAAGACCCGGCCGAAGTCGAAGCCAGCAAGTTCGACCTGGCCTACATCAGCCTGGACGGCAACATCGGCTGCCTGGTCAACGGCGCGGGCCTGGCCATGGCGACCATGGACACCATCAAGCTGTTCGGCGGCGAGCCGGCCAACTTCCTGGACGTGGGCGGCGGCGCGACGGCTGAAAAAGTCACCGAAGCCTTCAAGATCATGCTGAAGAACCCCGATGTCAAAGGCATCCTGGTCAACATCTTCGGCGGCATCATGAAGTGCGACACCATCGCCGACGGCGTCATCACCGCCTGCAAGGCCGTGAACCTCTCCGTGCCGCTGGTCGTGCGCATGAAGGGCACCAACGAAGACCTGGGCAAGAAGATGCTGGCCGACTCCGGTCTGCCCATCATTGCCGCAGACACCATGGCCGAAGCCGCGACCAAAATCGTGGCCGCCGTCAAGTAAGCCCAGGAGAACACAAGCATGTCGATCTACATCAACAAACACACCAAAGTCATCACCCAGGGCATCACCGGCAAGACCGGCCAGTTCCACACCCGCATGTGCCGCGACTACGCGAACGGCAAAGAGGCCTTTGTGGCCGGTGTGAACCCCAAGAAAGCCGGCGAAGACTTCGAAGGCATCCCGATTTTCGCCAACGTGACCGAGGCCGCCAAGGCCACCGGCGCCACGGTGTCCGTCATCTACGTGCCGCCCGCGGGCGCGGCAGCCGCGATCTGGGAAGCCGTGGAGGCCAACCTGGACCTGGCGATCTGCATCACCGAAGGCATTCCGGTCAAGGACATGCTGGAAGTGCGCAACCGCATGAAGGCCAAGGAAGCCGCCGGCGGCAAGAAAACCCTGCTGCTGGGCCCCAACTGCCCCGGCCTGATCACGCCCGACGAAATCAAGATCGGCATCATGCCCGGCCACATCCACCGCAAGGGCCGCATCGGCGTGGTCAGCCGCTCCGGCACGCTGACCTATGAAGCCGTGGCGCAACTGACCGAAATCGGCCTGGGCCAGTCCAGCGCCGTCGGCATCGGCGGCGACCCGATCAACGGCCTCAAGCACATCGACGTGATGAAGGCCTTCAATGACGACCCGGACACCGACGCCGTCATCATGATCGGCGAAATCGGCGGCCCCGATGAAGCCGAAGCCGCCCAATGGTGCAAGGCCAACATGAAAAAACCTATCGTCGGCTTTATCGCCGGCGTGACGGCCCCGGCCGGCAAGCGCATGGGCCATGCGGGTGCGCTGATCTCCGGCGGCGCCGATACGGCCGACGCCAAGCTGGCCATCATGGAAGCCTGCGGCTTCACGGTGACGCGCAATCCTTCGGAAATGGGCAAGCTGCTCAAGGGCCTGCTGTAAGGCTGTAAGGCCGGGGCGGCGGTCGTAAGCATTACTACGAACGCCGCCTGCGCCCATACGGGCTAAACTCGCAAAAACAAAAAAAGCGCTGCACAGCGCTTTTTTTCATTCATAACAGGAGATAGCCATGATTTTCGGACTGGACCTCGCGTCCCCGCTTTTCTGGAGCGCTTTTGGCTCCATCATCCTCGCCAACATCGTGCTGTCGGGCGACAACGCCGTGGTGATCGCCATGGCGGCGCGCACGCTCAAGCCCGAGCAGCGCGGCAAAGCCATCTTCTGGGGCAGCGCCGCGGCCATCGTCATGCGTATCGTGCTGACCATTGTGGCCATCCAGCTGCTGACCCTGCCCTACCTGAAGCTCATAGGCGCCATCCTGCTGGTCTATATCGGCGTGGACTTGCTCAAGGGCGAGGAAGACGAAGACGGTGAAGGCCATGAAATCAACGGGATGATGGCCGCCATCCGCACCATCCTGATCGCCGACCTGGTCATGAGCCTGGACAACGTGCTGGCCGTGGCCGCCGCCGCCAAGGGCAACCTGCCGCTGCTGGTCCTGGGCCTGCTGGTGAGCATCCCGCTGATCATTTTCGGCGCCACCTTGCTGACCAAGGTCATGGAACGTTTCCCCATCATCATCACCATAGGCGCCGCCCTGCTCGGCTTCCTGGCCGGCGAAATGCTGCTGACCGACCCGGCCGTGGCCGGCTATTTCGGCGCCGTCAGCGAGCAAACCGTGACCTTTGGCGGGATTCTGGGCGCTGTGCTGGTCGTGGCGCTAGGCACTTATCTCACCAAACGGCAGCAGAAAAAAGCCCCTTCCGCCTGAAATCCACCCGCCCGTCCCGCAGCCGCGGGGCGAAAGGCCTGCACTTGCCTCAAGCCCGCATACCGCGGGCTTTTGCACATCCGCTGAAATACCACTTATTTGCAACAGTCGGCACGGCTGCCGTGCAAAAGTCCCTTGTCCAGCCGCACCCCGTCTGTTAATGTCCCTTATCAGGAGACTTGTAACCTGCCGAAACAAAGGGCGGCGGGCGTTGCTTGGTGCGCCAAAACGACGGCGTCGCCGGGCGGCCGGTAATACAAAGCAATTAAAAATCGTCTAGCTTATGCACAGCGAAACAGGACAAGGGACGGGTAGTGGCCAAATCATCTAGAAAGCTGAGTCAGTTCTGGCGGGCCGACTGGTTTGTCGGGGTCCTGGTGGTGCTGGCCGTCCTTTTTCTGCACGGCCTGACCGATTTTTTCGGCACGCTGGAGCGCCGCTATTACGACTTCGCGAGCACCAGCACCTCGCGCCAGCCTTCCGACCGCATCGCGATCATCGCCATCGACGACCAGAGCATTGCCAACATCGGGCGCTGGCCCTGGCCGCGCGACGTGCATGCGCAGCTGATCGACCAGCTTTCGGCCGCCAAGGCCAAAACCATCGCGCACACGGCCTTTTTCTTTGAGCCGCAGACGGACCGCGGGCTGGTGTTCATCCGCAAGATGAAGGAAGCGCTCGGCCCGGCCGCCGATCCGGCGACGGCGGCCCAGGGTGGGCTGCCCGAGCAGCTCGGCAAGGTCATCGCCGAGGCCGAAGTCGCCCTGGATACCGACGCCAAGCTCGCGGCCAGCATGGGCAAGGCCGGCAACGTCCTGGTGCCCTCGGTTTTCCAGCTGGGTGTGCCGCAGGGCCGCCCCGACAACCCGCTGCCGGCCTATGCCCTGAAGAGCGCGGTCGATGAAACCAACAACTTCTCGCTGCCGGCCATACGCGGGCAGCAGCCCATCGAGCAGATAGGCGCGGCGGCCGCCGGCATCGCCCACCTCAACCAGCTGCCCGACGTGGACGGCGCCGTGCGCCAGGAGCCGCTGCTGATCAATTACTACGGCAAGGCCGTACCCTCCATGAGCCTGCTGGTGGCGGCCAAGAGCCTGAACCTCGGGCCGGCGGACATCAAGCTCAATGTGGGCGAGTCGGTGCAGATCGGCAAGCTGATGGTCAAGACCGACGAATCGGCGCTGATGCTGCCGCAGTTCTACAAAGGCAGGGACGGCCGGCCCGCTTTCGCGGTGGACTCGTTCTACGACGTGATTTCCGGCAAGATCCCGGTCGCCAAGTACGCGGACAAGATCGTGATCATCGGTGCCACCGCCGCGGGCGTGGGCACCCAGTTCCCGACCCCGGCCGGCCCCGGGCTGTCGCCGGCGGAAACCATCGCGCACATCACCTCCAGCATCCTGAGCGAGCATTTCATCGTGCAGCCGGGCTGGGGCGTGTGGGCCACGCTGGGGGTGCTGCTGCTGGTGGCCGGCTACCTGATCGCGGGCCTGCCCAGGCTGTCGGCGGGCAAGGCGGCCATCGTCACCTTGCTGCTTTTCGTGGTGCTGCTGGTGGTCGAGTTCAGCCTGCTGTCGGCGGCCGCGACCTGGCTCAAATTTGTCTTCCCCGCCGCGCTGCTGGTCATAGGCCACCTGGCGCTGACCACCAAGCGCTTCCTCATGACCGAGGCGGGCAAGCTCAAGTCCGACGAAGAGTCGGCCGAAACCAACCGCATGATGGGCCTGGCGCTGCAAGGCCAGGGCCAGCTGGACATGGCCTTTGACCGCTTCCGCCGCGTGCCCTTCACCGACGCGCTGATGGACAACATGAACAACCTCGCGCTGGACTTCGAGCGCAAGCGTCAGTTCAACAAGGCCCAGGCCGTGTATGAGTACATGGCCACCTACAACAAGAACCACAAAGACCTGCAGTCCAAGCTCAACCGCGCCAAAAACCTGTCGGAGACGGTCATCCTGGGCGGCGGCGGCTCCCACCCCGGCGGCACCATGCTGCTGGACGGCGGCGCCGTCGAAAAACCCATGCTGGGCCGTTACCAGGTGGAAAAAGAGCTGGGCAAGGGCGCCATGGGCGTGGTCTACCTCGGCAAGGACCCCAAGATAGGCCGTGTCGTGGCCATCAAGACCATGGCGCTGAGCCAGGAGTTCGAGGGCGAGGAACTCGACGACGCGCGCGAGCGCTTCTTCCGCGAGGCCGAGACGGCCGGGCGCCTGCAGCACCAGAACATCGTGACGATTTTTGATGCGGGCGAAGAGCACGACCTGGCCTACATCGCGATGGAATTCCTCAAGGGCAAGGACCTGGCCGACGTCACCAAGGACGGCAGCCTGCTGCCGGTGCCCAAGGTCCTGTCGATCGTGGCGCGGGTGGCCGAAGCCCTGGCCTACGCGCACAAACAGAATGTGGTGCACCGGGACATCAAGCCGGCCAACATCATGTATGAGATCGACAGCGATACGGTGAAGGTGACCGACTTCGGCATCGCCCGCATCACCGACTCCAGCAAGACCAAGACCGGCCTGGTGCTGGGCACGCCCAGCTTCATGTCGCCCGAGCAGATCGCCGGCAAGAAGGTCGACGGGCGCTCGGACCTGTATTCGCTGGGGGTGATGCTGTTCCAGATGCTGGCCGGCGTGCTGCCTTTCCGGGGCGATTCCATGGCCGAGCTGATGTACAAGATCGCCAACGAAGAGGCACCGGACATCCGCATCATCCGCAAGGAGCTGCCCGCCCGGCTGGCCGAGGTGGTCGCGCTGTCGCTGGCCAAAAAGCCCGAGCTTCGCTACCAGGACGGCGACCGTTTCGCCGCCGACCTGCGCGAAATCATCGCGTCCCTGGACGGCGGCGCACCCCTGTCCGCCCCCGCTCCTTCGCCCCATGCCGCCCCGCCGGCCGCGCCCGCGGCCACATTCGACGCCACGGTGGTGCAATCCGCCCCCGCCGCGCAGGCGGCCGAGCCCAGGGCCTATGATGCCACCCAGGCCTTGAATGCCGGCGGCGCCCAGACCTTCGAAAAAACCGTTGTCTCCAGGCCGCCCGCCGCCGACAAAGATTCCCAGTGACAACACGAACAAGATGATCTACGAGATTTGTACACATACCGACCCAGGGCTGACGCGGGACAACAACGAGGATGCGGTGGCGTTTGACCCGGCGACGCGGCTTTGCATCCTGGCGGACGGCATGGGCGGCTACAACGCCGGCGAGATCGCCAGCGGCATGGCCGTGGCCTTCATCAAGTCGGAAATGGGACGCTGGCTGTCCCAGGCCGGCCGGCATGCGAATGCCAAGGAAGTGCGCCGGGCAATGGAAATCTGCGTGGAAAACGCCAATCATTCGATTTTCAACGCGGCCAACTCCAACCCCCAGTACACGGGCATGGGCACCACGCTGGTCGTGGGCGTCTTCCAGGACGGGCGCCTGATGCTGGGCCATATCGGCGATTCGCGCTGCTACCGCCTGCGCGGCCAGGAACTCCAGCAGATCACCAAGGACCATTCGCTGCTCCAGGAGCAGATCGACGCCGGGCTGATCACGCCCGAGCAGGCGCTGACCTCCCTGAACAAGAACCTGGTGACGCGCGCCCTGGGCGTGGAAGACACCGTGCTGGTGGAGGTCAACGAGCACCGCGTGGAGCCGGGCGATCTTTACCTGATGTGTTCCGACGGCCTGTCGGACATGGTGGTGGACCCGGGTATTGCCGCCATCCTGACGGGCGCCGGGACGCTGGAGCAGAAGTCAAAGCAGCTGATTGCGGCGGCGAACGAGGCCGGCGGACGCGATAATATTTCCGTCTTGCTGGCTTATGCGAAAGAAGACTCGGCCAAGCGCGGCCTTTTGTCGAGAATGCTGGGAAAATAAGCGGTGACTGAAAATTTAAAAACAGACAGGAGTCGGCCATGCCGAAAATGATCGTCTCTATTGACGGCGTTGTGATCAAGGAAGTCCAGTTGACGAAAGACAGGACGTCCCTGGGCCGCAGGCCCTACAACGATATCGTCATTGACAACCTCGCTGTCAGCGGGGAGCACGCCGTCCTGCAGATGTCCGGTAACGAGGTGTACCTTGAAGACCTCAACAGCACCAACGGCACCTATGTCAACGGCAAGGCCGTGAAAAAACTGTTGCTGCAAAACAGCGACACGGTGGAAATCGGCAAGTACAAGATCAAGTACGTGAACGAGGCCCAGCCTGCCGGTTTCGAAAAAACCATGATCATCAAGGCCGGTTCCGCGGGTCTGGTCGCGCCTCCTGCCGGTGCGCCGGCGGCGGCGCCCGCCGCCGCCGACGTGGGCGGCAACATCAGCGCGGCCATCAAGGTCATGTCGGGGGCCGCTGCCGGCCGCGAAGTGGCGCTGGTCAAGGTGGTGACCACCATCGGCAAGCCGGGCGTCGCGGTGGCCGCGATCACCAAACGGCCCCAGGGCTTTGTCGTAGCCCACGTGGAAGGCGCCGGGAAACCGACCCTCAACGGTGCGCCTATCGGGGCCGAGCCTGTCATCCTGAAAAACGGCGACATGCTTGAGCTGGCCGGAACGCAGATGCAGTTCGTCCAACATTGACCCGGGTGCCCGCCCGGGCTTCGCCGTAACGCGGACCGTCAGCACCCAACACCCGAGGTCTCATGAGACTCCTCTCCCGGCACTGGCCCCGCATCGCTGTCACGCTGATCCCGCTTGTGTTTGCCCTGCTGCATGCCGGCGGTGTCATGCGCCTCGGGGTGTTGCAGCGGCTGGACGACATCTTCTACGACGCGCGGCTTCGGGCAACCATGCCGCGCACGCTCGATGAACGCATCGTCATCGTCGACATCGACGAAAAAAGCCTGGCCGAGGTCGGCCGCTGGCCCTGGGGGCGCAACAAGCTCGCGGAACTGGTCGAGGAACTGCAGGACCGCCAGAAGACGGCCCTGCTGGGCTTTGACGTGGTGTTCGCCGAGGCCGACGACAGTTCGGGCCTGAAGCGGCTCAAGCAGCTGGCGCAGGCCGAGCTCAAGGACCAGCCCGGTTTCGCGGAAAAACTCAACCAGCTGCAGGCCGGGCTGGACTACGACGCGGTGTTCGCCAAGGCGATCGAAAAGCGGCCCGTCGTGATGGGCTATTACTTCACCAGCGACCGCGATGGGCGCGTCAACGGCGTCCTGCCGGCGCCCGTCATGGGCCGCGATGCGCTGGCCGGCCGCCCCATCAAGTTCACCAGCTGGAACGGCTACGGCGCCAACATCGAGCAACTGGCCAAAGCCGCGCCGCTGGGCGGCTTTTTCAATTCCATCACCGAGGGCGACGGCGTGGTGCGCTCCATCCCCCTGCTGGCGGAATACAAGGGGCAATACTACGAATCGCTGGCGCTGGCCATGTTCCGCATGCTGGCGGGCCTGCCCCGGGTCGAGCCCGGTTTTCCGCCGGAAAAATTTCTCACGCGCAATTACCAGGGGTTGGAAAGCATATTGCTCAAGCAGGGCAGCAAGACCCTGGCGATTCCGGTCGATGACCGGGTCGCCACCTTGGTGCCGTTCCGGGGCCATGGCGGCGCCAACGGTGGCTCCTTCCGTTACATCTCGGCGGCCGACGTGCTGGGCAAGCGCCTGGCGCCCGGCGCGCTCAAGGACAAAATCGTCCTGATAGGCACCACGGCACCCGGCCTGCTTGATTTGCGGGTGACGCCGGTCGGGGAGACCTACCCCGGCGTGGAAACCCATGCCAACGTGATCTCGGGTTTCCTGGACGGCAAGGTGTTCGTCAAGCCCGATTACGCCGTCGGCTTTGAGGTCGTCATCCTGCTGCTGTCGGGCCTGACGCTGGCTTTCGCGCTGCCCATGCTCTCGGCTTCCCGCGCGGTTCTGGTCAGCCTGGCCGTGATCGCCGCCATCGGCGGGCTGAATTTCTGGCTGTATGCGGGTTACGGCCTGGTGCTGCCGCTGGCCAGCGCGCTGGTCATGGCACTGACGGCCTTCGCGCTCAACATGAGCTACGGCTATTTCGTGGAAAGCCGCTCCAAGCGCGAGCTGGCCAACCTGTTCGGCACCTATGTACCGCCCGAGCTGGTCGACGAGATGGTGAAAGACCCCGACAGTTACAACATGAAGGCGACCACCAAGGAGCTGACCGTCATGTTCTGCGACATGCGCGGCTTCACCAAGATGTCGGAAACCATGGAGCCGACCCAGCTGCAGGCGCTGCTCAACAGCGTCTTCAGCCGCCTGACGGACCTGATACGCGGCAACCGCGGCACCATCGACAAATACATGGGCGACTGCGTCATGGCGTTCTGGGGCGCCCCTGTTGACACGCCCGACCATGCCGCGCTGGCCGTGAAAACCGCGCTCGAGATGTCAAACGCCGTGCGCAGGATCAATGAAGAGCACAGGACCAAGGGTTTACCCGAGATCGGCATCGGCATAGGCCTGAACACCGGCACCATGTGCGTGGGCGATATGGGATCGGACATCCGCCGCAGCTACACCGTGATCGGCGACGCCGTGAACCTGGGCTCGCGCCTGGAGGGCTTGTCCAAAACCTATGGTGTCGATATCGTGGTCAGCGAGTCCACCCGCAAACTGGCTGGGGACTTTGCATGGCAGGAGCTGGACAAAGTCCGCGTGAAGGGCAAAGATCAGGCTGTGGCCATTTTTTGGCCATTGGCGCCGGCGGACCGGATCGACAAGGACAATGCCGACGAATTGAAGACCTGGGGCCTGGCTTTGAAGGCCTATCGGGCCCAGGATTGGGACCAATGTGACGTGCAGTTACTAAATTTGCAGCGGGCAAATGGCAAAAAGTTCCTTTACCGGCTGTACGCGGAGCGTGTAGCCTCGATGAGGCTGTTGCCGTTTGATCCGGAGTGGGATGGCGCAACCAATTTTGAGACCAAATAATACAAAGACCAACTCAGGGCCAACCGGAAAACCACATGAAAGTACGTGTACTAGGCTGCTCGGGAGCCATCGCCAAGGACTGCCGGACCACGTCTTTTCTGCTGGACCATGATTTGCTGGTCGATGCGGGCACGGGCGTGGGCGACCTCACGCTCGACGAGATGGCCGGCATAGACCACGTGCTGCTGACGCACTCGCACCTGGACCACGTCGCCGCGCTGCCGCTGATGGTGGACGCCATCGCGGCGCGGCGTACCACGCCGATACAGATACACGCGCTGCAAGGCACGATCGAAGCGCTGAAAGCGCATATCTTCAACAACACCATCTGGCCGGATTTTTCCAGGATTCCCACGCCGCAGGCGCCGTTCGTCAGCTTTCACCCCCTGGATGTGGGGCAGACCCTGCTGCTGGCGGGAAAGCACGTGGAAGTGCTGCCCGCCGTGCACACCGTGCCGGCCGTGGGATACGCCGTGGCCACCGGCAAGGGCTGCTGGGTGTTCACCGGCGATACCGAGCAGAACCCGGCGCTGTGGGCCCGCATCAACCAGATGAACGTGGCCATGCTGGTCATCGAAACCGCCTTCAGCAACCGCGAGCGTGACCTTGCCAAGCGCAGCCTGCACCTGTCCCCCCATGCGCTGGCCAACGAGCTCGACTGCATAGAGCGCGGCAAAAATTATCCGATTTACATCACCCACACCAAGCCCGCCGAGACCGATCTCATCATGGCCGAGATACAGCGTTTCGACCAGACACGGCCGTTTGGCCCCAATGTGACGCACGACATCCGGTGGCTGCGGGCAGGCCAGGAGTTTGAACTATGAGCGCCGTACTGCAACGCGATCCCCAGGACGAGTTTTTCGACTCGCAGATGCTGCCGCCGCAGGAGCGCGGCGTCACCTTCGAGGCGCTGTACTTCCGGCAGCTGCAGCTGGTCACCAACCGCATCCATGAGACCGAAAACATCGACCAGATCATGCTGGAGGCGAGCCAGGACATCTGCAAGCTCTTCAACGCCGACCGGCTGACCCTCTACGCCGTCAACGAGGACCGCACGTCCATCGTCTCCAAGGTCAAGACCGGCCTCAACACCAGCCGCGACCTGAAACTTCCGGTCAGCGCGCAAAGCATCGCCGGCTATGTGGCCATGTCCCGGCAGATGGTCAACATCGCCGATGTCTACGACGAAGAGGCCCTCAAGAAAATCCACCCGGCCCTGAGCTTCCTCCAGGAGGTCGACAAGCGCTCGGGCTACAGGACCAAGCAGATGCTGGTGGCGCCCGTCATGGACGGCGACACGCTGTACGGCGTACTGCAGGTCATCAACAACCGCAGCGACCAGCCCTTCGGCAAGCTCGAGGAGGACGGCGCGCGCCAGCTCTGCAAAACACTGGGCATCGCGATACGCCAGCGCATGCAGAGGGCGGAGGACGGCCAGCGCCGCAAGGCGACCAAGTACGACGGGCTGGTCACCGAAGGCGTGCTGTCGCAGAACGAACTGCAGCAATGCATCCAGCAGGCGCGCGAGGAGGGCAAGTCGGTCGAGCACATGCTGATGGCCAACTACCATCTGCGCCCCGCCCAGATCGGCCAATCCCTGGCGAAGTTTTTTGGCGTGGGCTACGAGTCTTTCAACACCGGCCGCATACGCTCTGAAATGCTGCACGGCCCGCTCAAGCGCGATTTCATCGAGCAGCAGGGCTGGATACCGCTGGAAGAAACCACCGAAGGCCTGGTGATCATGTGCATGGACCCGGAAGCCGTGCGCGGGGCGCGCGTCGTGCCGCAGGTGTTTCCGCGCATCACCAAGTTCGCTTACCGCGTCACCACCCAGACCGAGTTTGAGGAGACGCTGAACCAGCTGTTCGGCGCCGGCGCGGACAGCAGCTCCATCGACCAGTTGCTGGCGGACATGGACTCGCCGCTGGAAGGCGAATCCGCCGACGATTCCTCACTGGAGTCCGCGGCGGCCGATAACGAGCTGGTCAAGTTCGTCAACAAGGTCATCATCGACGCCTACAACCAGAAGGTTTCGGACATCCACATCGAGCCCATGCCCGGCAAGGCCAAGACCGGCATACGCTTTCGTGTGGACGGCACCCTGCAGCCCTATATCGAGGTGCCGGCCCAGTTCCGCCAGGCCATGGTCACGCGGCTCAAGATCATGTGCGACCTGGACATTTCCGAAAAGCGCAAGCCGCAGGACGGCAAGATCAAGTTCAAGAAGTACGGCCCGCTCGACATCGAGCTGCGCGTCGCCACGATCCCCTCGGCCGGCGGTGTGGAAGACGTGGTCATGCGGATCCTGGCCGCGGGCGAGCCGATTCCGCTGGAAAAGCTCGGGTTGACGGCGCACAACAAGGAGCGGCTGGAAAAAACCGTCTCCAAACCCTACGGCCTCTTTTATGTTTGCGGCCCCACGGGTTCGGGCAAGACCACCACGCTGCATTCCATCCTGAAATTCCTCAACACGCCGGACACCAAGATCTGGACCGCCGAGGACCCGGTTGAAATCACCCAGAAAGGCCTGCGCCAGGTGCAGATCAACCGCAAAGCCGGCATCGACTTTGCGCTGGTCATGCGCGCCTTCCTGCGGGCCGACCCGGACATCATCATGGTCGGCGAGTCGCGCGACAAGGAAACGGTGGCCATGGGCGTCGAGGCTTCGCTGACCGGCCACATGGTGTTCTCGACCCTGCACACCAACTCGGCGCCCGAATCCATCACGCGCCTGCTGGACATGGGCATGGACCCTTTCAATTTTGCCGACGCGCTGCTGGGCATCCTGGCGCAGCGCCTGGCCAAAAAATTATGCGACTGCAAGGAGGCTCATGTCTTGAGTTCGCAGGAAATCAAGGATTTCATCAAGGAATACTCTGAAGAGTTGCGACACACCGACGCCTGGAAGGCCGATGAGGGTGGCGAGTCGCAAAAGCTGTTTGAAGACTGGATGGAGCGCTACGGCAAGGACGGCAAGCTCACCGTGTACCGCGCCGTGGGCTGCGATAAATGCGGCAAGACCGGCTACAAAGGCCGCGTCGGCCTGCACGAACTCATGATCGCCGACGACGCCGCGAAAAAACTGATCCAGGAACGCGCCCGTGTCGCGGAACTGTTCGCCAGCGCGGTCAGCAGCGGCATGCGCACGCTGAAGATGGACGGCATGGAAAAAGTGCTGATGGGCCTGACCGACTTGAAGATGGTTCGCTCGGTCTGTATCAAGTAAGGGTTTGCCGGGAACTGCAACGCGCGGGGGCTCAGGTCTGTGCCCGCGATTTCGATGCCGCCTGTTCCTCGCACCACTTGCGCCACACGTTGCGCAGGGCTTGCTCAAAATGCCGGGCAAAGCGCGGCGCGTCGAAAACCGGTGAAGCCAGCACCTGATCTCGCATGCCCGCGCGCAGCGATGCCAGGCGCGGCAGGTCGCCGGCATGCGAGACAGCCTTCCTCACATAGTCATCAGCGTCTTCGGCCACCCACTCGGGCAGGCCTGCGTTCATCAGCAGGCCGACGCCCTGGCGTGACAGGAAACTCTTGCCGGCCAGCGTGAGCACCGGCACGCCCATCCATAGGGCTTCGGCCGTGGTGGTTCCACCGGTGTAGGGAAATGGATCCAGGGCGATATCGACCTGCTGGTAGGTCGCAAGATAGGCCGCGCGGGGCACGGCGCCCTGTACGATCAGCCTGTCGGTGGTGATGCCGTGCGCGGCGAAACGTCCGGCCACGCTGCGCTGCACGCGGACTTCGTGGTCGCGCGGCGCCATGAGATGCAGGCGGCTGCCGGGCACGGCCCGCAGTATGCGGGCCCATAGGGCGACGACGTCGTCATTCATCTTTGACAGGCTGTTGAAGCAGGCAAAGGTCACGTAGCCGTTTCGCAGGGCGGGAAGAGGCGTGATCCCCACATCGAACGCGGGTGGCGTGAAGCAAAGCCGGGTTTCCGGCAGGCGCAGGATCTTTTCCGTGAAATTGCCCTCTTCGCTTTCCGGCAGGGTCCATGGGTCGGCAATCAGGTAGTCGATGGCCGCGACACCCGTGGTGGCGAAATAACCCAGCCAGCTGATTTGCACGGGGGCAGCCTTCCAGGCAAAAACCGGCAGGCGGTTCTTGCCGGTATGTCCGGAGAGGTCAATCAGGATATCGATCCCGTCATCGCGGATACGCTTGGCCAGGACTTCATCGGGTTGGCCTACCGTCAGGTACCAGCCTTGCAGGCAGGTCTTGAGCCGCTCCGTGACATCGTCGGCATCCGGTGAGTTGGAATAGGCAAAAAACTCCAGCCGGCCGGCCGCCTCGGTCGACAAAGCCGCCAGCACGCTCTCGATAAAGTAAGCCACGGGATGCGAGCGCAGATCTGCCGAGACAAAGCCGACGCGCAAGCGTCTGTCGGGATCCACATGGTTCTCCAGGCTGGCAGGGGGCGGGGCCAGTCTGGCGACCATCACGCCGAAGCGCTGGGCCTCGTCTCGCAACTGTTCGGGTGAAAGGCCGGGCAGAAAATGCTGAGTCCACAAAAGATTGCTTTGCGCGATAGGGAAATCCGGCTTGATGGCCAGCGCGTTGCGATAACTTTTCAGCGCATCATCGAATTGGTCAAGGCCTTTGAAGGCGGCGCCCAGGTTGTGGTGCACCTCGGCATTCTGGGGCTCGAGCTGGAGCGCCCTGCCATAACTTGCCGCCGCTTCGTCGAACAACTGCAATCCCATAAAAATGTCACCGAGATGGCAATGGGTGTTGACAAAATCGGGCTTGAGTTCCGCTGCGCGTTGGAGATTGGGCACGGCGTCACGCAGCTGGCCCAGATGGTGCAAGACCAAACCCAGGCTGTAGAGTATGTCCACATTGTCGGGGTCGAGTTCCAGCATCTGGCGGTAAGCGATAGCCAGTTCACTGGAGCGCCCCAGCCGTTTCAGGAGGTCGGCCTGCTTTTCATGGGCCTGGGCATGGTCGGGCTTGACCTTCAAGGCGCGGCGATAGCTCTCCACAGCTGCTTCATGCTGCCCCAGCTCTTCCAGTGCCACCCCCAGGGCGACTTCCGCCTCCACGAACTCCGGCTTGAGCGCGAGTGCCCGGCGGTAGGCCCGCGCAGCCGCCTCATGCTGAGCCAGCCGCGCGTGGGCGGCCCCGATGTTGAAGTGGGCCCCGGCCGAGTCCGGCTTGTATTGCACGGCCTTGGCAAAGGCCCCCAATGCATCCTGTGCATCGCCCCGGTCAAGCAGTATGCTGCCCCGGTTGAAGTGCGCCCGGGCCAGGTCGGGTGCCAGGGCAATCGCCTGGTCATAGCGCCGCAAAGCCTCTTGCGCTTGCCCCTGCTGTTCAAGCTCCATACCCTGTGCAAGCAGGTCATCGGCACCCAAACCCGGATCCGGCGCGGCAGGCACCCCTGCTTCTGTGGCGGCGCGCGTCCCTCGCGCAAATCTGTCGAATAATCCCATTGCCGGCCTCTTCAGCTTGCCGCGGCAGGTACGGGGTTCTGTTCGCACCACACTTGCCACATGCCGCGCAGGGCGGCTTCGAAATGGACGGCAAAGCGCGGCGCGTCGAAGACGGGCGAGGCCAGCACCTGCTGCCGCAAACCTGCGCGCAGCCTGGCCAGACTTTGCAAGTCACCGGCATGCGCCACCGCACGGCTCACATAGTCCTCCGGATCGATGGCGACCCATTCTGGTAAACCGGCATTCATCAGCAAGCCGACGCCCTGGCGCGACAAAAAGCGCTCGCCGGTCAGCGTTAATACGGGCACGCCCATCCACAAGGCCTCCACTGTGGTCGCGCCGCCCGGGTAGGGAAAGGGGTCAAGGGCAATGTCTACCCGTTGATAAGCCACCAGATAGCTCTCGCGTGAGCCATAGTCTTCCAGAATCAGCCGGTCGGCCGCAATCCCATGTGCGGCGAAGCGATCAATGACCTTACGCTGTCCTGGAAGCTCCCGGATCTGCCGGCCTCTGAGAAACAGGCGGCTCGCCGGTACGGCGCTCAGCACGCGCGCCCACAGTTCCACCACTGCGTCGTTCATCTTGGTCAGGTTGTTGAAGCAACCGAAGGTGACAAAGCCGTTTGCCAGCGCGGGTAGCGGACCGATGGCCACATCCGCGTCGGGTGATGTAAAACAAAGGCGGGTTTCCGGCAGCCGCCAGATCTTTTCCGTGAAATGACTCTCTTCGCTCGCCGGCAGCGTCCAGGGGTCGGCGAGAAGGTAGTCCATTGCTGCCACGCCAGTGGTCGCGAAATAGCCCAGCCAGGACAATTGCACAGGCGCGGGTTTCCAGGCAAACACGGGCAGGCGGTTGTAGGCGGTATGTCCCGAAAGATCGATCAAGATGTCAATCTCATCGTTGCGTATCAGCTCAGCCGCATGTTCATCGGAGAGTCCTACGACTGGATGCCACGCGCTGCAGGCGGCCTGGATTCTTTGGCTGAGCGCGTCATTGCAGATGTGCGTGGGGTACGCGAACAGCTCCAGGCCCGAGGTAGTAGATGCCAAGGCCGTGAGGACACCCTCCAGAAAATGGCCGACAGGGTGACCGCAGAGATCCCCTGATACCAGGCCAACGCGCAGCTTGCGCTTGGGGTCGGGCGTATTGGCCCAAACAAGTTGCCGACGGGCGGAGCGGGCAAGCATGTCGCCAAAGCGCCTGGCCTCGATCAGCAAATCCGATGCGGATTGATTGGCCAAGTAGTTGTGCGCGAAAAGCAGGTTGTTATAGGCTTCGCTGGAATCGGGCGTGAGTTCCAGTGCGCGGCGGGTGCTCTCAAGAGAGCTTTCGAGCTGCCCGATATCCTGCAGGGTGTTTCCCAGATTGCGGTGGGCGTCCGCGTAGTCGGGCTTGATGGCCAGAGCCCGCTGGTGACAGGCAATTGCTTCGTCAAATCGCCCTTGCGTCTGAAAAATAACCCCCATGGCTGTGATCGACTCGGCGAAATCGGGATTGATCGCAAGTGCTTGGCGGTAGCTCGACACGGAGAGCTCGACCTGCCCCAATTCTGCGAGAAGATTTCCCAGGTTGTGATGAACCTCGATGAAGTTCGGCTGGATCTCCAGCGCCCGGCGGTAGCTCTGCGCCGCATCCGTCAGTTGCCCGAGCGAACGCAAGGTGGCACCCAGGTTGTTGTGTGCCAGTGCATCTTCCGGGTCGACCAACAGTGCCTGACGAAAGCTGTTGGCCGCATCCTTGAACAGTCCCTGCTGTCTCTGGGCGGCTCCCAGCTTGTTGAGCCAGTCCGCATTGTCGGGATCGAGTTCCAGCATCTGGCGGTAGGCGATCACCAGCTCACTGGACCGCCCAAGCCGCGTCAGGAAGTCGACCTGCTTTTCACGGGCTGGGACATGGTCGGGCTTGATCTTCAAGGCGCGGCGATAGCTCTCCACGGCTGCTTCATCCTGCCCCAGCTCTTCCAGCGCTGCCCCCAGGGCGACTTCCGCCTCCACGAACTCCGGCTTGAGTGCGAGTGCCCGGCGGTAGGCCCGCGCGGCCGCCTCGTGCTGAGCCAGCCGTGCGTGGGCGGCTCCGATGTTGAAGTGGCCACCGGCCGAGTCCGGTTTGTGCTGCACGGCCTCGGCAAAAGCCTGCAGTGCATCCTGTGCATCGCCCCGGTCAAGCAGCAGGGTGCCGCGGTTGAAGTGCGCCCGGGCCAGGTCGGGCGCCAGGGCAATCGCCTGGTCATAGCACCGTAAAGCCTCTTCCGGCTGCCCTTGCTGTTCAAGTTCCATGCCCTGTGCAAGCAGATCATCGGCACTCAATCCCGGACCCGTCACAGCAGGTGCGTCTGCTTCTGTGGCAGCACGCGCCCCTTGCACAAATCTGTCAAATAGTCCCATTGATCGCCTCTTCAGCTTGCCGCGGCGGGTAGGGGGTTCTGCTCGCACCACAATTGCCACATGCCGCGCAGGGCGGCCTCGAAATGGGCGGCAAAGCGCGGTGCGTCGAAGATGGGCGAGGCCAGCACCTGCTGCCGCAAACCCGCGCGCAGCCTGGCCAGGCTTTGCAAGTCAGCGGCATGCGAGACGGCACGGGCGACATAGTCCTCGGGGTCGGTGGCAACCCACTCGGGTAAACCGGCATTCATCAGCAAGCCGACGCCCTGGCGCGACAAAAAGCGCTCGCCGGCCAGCGTCAGCACGGGCACGCCCATCCACAAGGCCTCCACTGTGGTCGTGCCACCGGGAAAAGGGAAGGGATCCAGGCCGATGTCCACCCGCTGGTAGGACGCCAGGTAGTTGGCCCTGGGAACGTAACCCTCAAAGATCAACCGTTCGGGTTTGATACCGTGAACGGCGAAGCGCTCGCAAGTGCTTTGCCGGACCGAGGCCTCCCCAAGCTGCTTGTATTTGAGGAACAGGCGGCTGTCCGGTACCGCATTGAGCACCCGCGCCCATAGAGCCACCACAGCATCGTTCATCTTGCTCAGGTTGTTGAAACATCCGAAGGTGACAAAGCCGTTGGCCAGCGCCGGCAGTGGGCCGGCAGCCACCTCGGCGTCCGGCGGTGTAAAGCAAAGGCGGGTTTCCGGCAGGCGCCAGATCCGCTCGCTGAAATGGGCCTCCTGATCCGGCGAAAGCGTCCAGGGGTCGGCAATGAAGTAATCAATGGCCGCCACCCCGGTTGTGGCGAAATAGCCGAGCCAGCTCGCCTGGACGGGTGCCGGCTTCCAGGCAAACAGGGGTAGCCGGTTCTGTGCCGTATGTCCCGAGAGGTCTATGAGGATGTCGATTCCGTCATCCCGTATGCGTTGAGCCAAGGCTTTATCGGACAGGCGCGCGATGTCATGCCAGCCTTTGCAGTGGGCTTGCAGGCGCCTGCTGGTCTCGTCGTCGCTGCCGTTGTAGTTGGAATAGGCGAAAAGCGCCAAACGTCCGGAAGACTGTGAGGAGAGGGCTGCCAGCACGCTTTCCAGAAAATAGCCCACGGGATGGTTGCGCAGATCACCGGAGACAAAACCCACGCGCAGGCATCGACCGGGATCGGTCGAGTTCGGCCAATCCGCATAAGGACGCGCCAACCGCGCGGCCATGGCGCCGAAGCGCTGGGCATCCGCGAGCAACACCGCAGCGGGTTGGTCAGTCACGTAGTTGTGAATGAAGAGCAGGTTGTTGTGCGCCAGGGCGCAGTCGGGGTCCAGTTCAAGCGCCCGGCGCACGCCGTCCAACGCTGCTTCAAACTGGCCAAGATCCTTCAACGCGTTGGTCAAACCAACGTAGGCGTCCGCGCTGTCAGGACGTATTTCCAGGGAACGCCGGAAACTTGCGATGGCCTGATCGGCTTGGCCGATCGTCGTCAATGTGATGCCCAGGTTGAGGTGCCCATCCGCGTTATCCGGTTCGTTCTTTATCGCCTGACGGAAATGTTCCAGCGCTTTTTCATACTGGCCAAGTTGACCCAGCGCGGCCCCCATGCTGTTATGGGCTTGCGTATAGCCAGTCCGGATTTCCAGGGCTCTCCGGTAGCTGGCCACTGCCTGCTCGAATTTCCCTTGCTCCTGCAAGGCCAGGCCGAGATTGTGGTACACCTCGGCCAACCCGGGGTTGAGGCTGAGAGCCCGGCCATAGCTGGCGATGGCTTCGTCCAGGTCACCGAGCTCCTTCAAAGCGCTTCCGAGATTGCTGTGCGCATGGACCAGACCGGGGTCGAGGCCCAGGGCACGCCGATAGCTGGCAACGGCTTCGTCGAACCGCCCAAGGTCCTGCAGGGCGATGCCCCGGCTGTGATGCGCCTCCGCGAAGTCGGGTTTGAGGGCCAAGGCGGTGTCAAAGCAGTCAATTGCTTCCGAGGCCTTTTCGCTTTCCATCATGACCCGGCCCAATGTATGGTGCAGCTCCGCCGAGTCCGGCTTGAGTTCCGCGGCGCGCCTGTAACTACCGATCGCGTCGCGATGCTCTCCCAGCTGCCCAAGAGCCATCCCGAGGCTGACGTGAGCATCGGCAAATTCGGGTTTCAGCCGGATGGCCTCGCGGCAGGCGGCGATCGCGTCGCGGGTGTTGCCCAGGCGAAGGTGGGCATTGCCCATGTTGTAGTACGCCGCGGCCGAGTCGGGTTTGTACTTCAGGGCTAGCCGATAAGCGTCCAGCGCGCCTGCCGCCTCGCCCTTGTCCAGCAACAGGTTGCCGCGGCTGAAGTGGGCGCGTGCAAACTCGGGCCTGAGTTGAATCGCCGCTTCGTAGCGCTTCAAGGCCTCCTCGTGTTGCCCGCGTTCCTCAAGGGCAATGCCTTCCTCAAAAATATGGCCGGCATCGTCGGGCCCGGCCAACGCCGGCATGCCGGTTTTGCCGACAGCGTCGGGCTTCACTTTGAGGAAGCGGTCAAATATTCCCACTTGCCGGCCTATTTGGGTGATGGTGGGCGGAGATCCTGCTTGCACCAGGTGCTCCACATGCCGCGCAATGCCGCCTCGAAATGCCCCGCAAAGCGGGGCGCGTCAAAGACGGGCGAATCAAGGACTTGCTGTCGCAAACCGCCCCGTAACGACGCCAGGCGTTGCAGGTCGCCGGCATGTGACACCGCGCGCGCCAGGTAATCAGCGGGGTCGTTTGCGATCCAGTCGGGCAGGCCGGCGTTCATCAGCAGGCCCACGCCCTGGCGCGACAAAAAGCGCTCACCGGCCAGCGTCAGCACGGGCACCCCCATCCACAAGGCTTCGGCCGTGGTGGTGCCTCCGGGAAAGGGAAATGGATCCAGGCCGATGTCCACCCGCTGGTAGGCCGCCAGGTAGTTTGACCGGGGAACGTAATTTTCAAAAATCAATCTTCCGGATTCGATGCCGTGGACGGCGAAGCGTTCACACGTGTGCTGCCGCACGGATGCCTCCCCAAGTTGCTGGTACTTGAGAAACAGGCGGCTGTCCGGCACCGCGTTCAAGACCTGAGCCCACAATGCCACCACGGCGTCGTTCATCTTGCTCAGATTGTTGAAGCATCCGAAGGTGACGTAACCATTTGCCAGCGCGGGCAAAGGGCCGACGGCCACGTTGGCGGCCGGCGGCGTGAAGCACAGGCGGGTCTCCGGCAGGCGCCAGATCTGCTCGCTGAAACTGGCCTCCTGGTCCGGCGGCAGCGTCCACGGGTCGGCGATAAAGTAGTCAATGGCCGCCAAACCGGTCGTTGCAAAATAGCCGAGCCAGCTCACCTGGACGGGGGCCGGTTTCCAGGCGAACATTGCCAGCCGGTTGTTCCCGGTGTGTCCGGAAAGGTCAATCAGGATGTCGATGCCATCCGCTCTGATGCGTTGGGCCAATGCTTCATCGGAAAGCCCCATCGCCGGATGCCAGCCCTTGCAGCATGCGCGCAGCTTTGCACTGATCCCGTCATCACAGGTGCGGGTCGGATAGGCGAACAACTCCAGCTTGGGCTTGGAGGTAAGTGCCGCCAGTACGCTCTCCAGAAAAAATCCCACCGGATGGGCGCTGAGGTCGCCGGATACAAATCCCACGCGCAATGTCCGGTCGGGGTCCGGTGAATTGTTCCAATGCGTGAAGGGATGCGCCAGACGCGCGGCGACCTCGCCAAATCGCTGCGCATCCGCTAACAGTTCTTTGGTCGGCAGGTCGGCCACGTAGTTATGGATGAACAGCAGGTTGTGGTGCGCCAGGAAGCTTTTCGGATCAATTTCAAGCGCCCGACGCAGGGTTTCCGATGCTTCCGCAATGCGTCCGACATCTTTGAGGACGCTGCCGAGATTCCCGTAGGCGTCAGCGTAATCGGGTTTGATCTTGATGGCACGCTCAAAGCTTGCGATAGATTCGGCGAGCCTGCTGGTGCGACCGAAAAAAAGACCAAGATTGTTGTGAGCTTGAACATACTCCGGGTCGATTTCCAGTGCCCGAAAAAAACTTGCCTCGGCGAGGTCGAGTTTGTCGAGTTCTTCCAATACGCTGCCGTAGTTGGAGTGCGCGATAGCGGAGTTGGGGGCGATGTCCAACGCCCGCCGATAGCTTTGTGCCGCGGCATCAATTTGCCCGAGGGCTTGCAACACGCTGCCCATGTTCACATACACTTCCGCGAACTCGGAGCGTAGGGACAGGGCTTTTTCAAAACAAACCAAGGCAGCGTCCATGTTCTGCCGCCTCTTCATGACGAGGCCCAGGTTGTTATGTGCTTCCGCCGAGCCAGGTTCGATCTCAAGGGTGCGACGGAAACACTTCTCCGCAGGATCAAGTTGCCCGAGTTCCAGCAAGGCGCTACCTTGGTTCAGGTTGGCCTCGGGGTTGTCGGGCTCGATTTCCAATGCGCGGCGGTAGCTGGCGATGGCCTCCTGCTGCAGGCCATGGTCTCCCTGCGTATTACCGAGTCGAACCAGTGCGGCCGCATTGTCGGGCGCGGCTTCCACCGACCGGCGGTAACTGGCCATCGCTTCCTCCATCTGGCCAAGGGCTTTCAGGGCATCACCGAGGTTCATCTGGGTTGACGCGTTGCTGGGGTCGGCCTCGGCTGCGCGCCGGAAATACGGTGCGGCCCTATCGGCTTGGCCCTCACGAAGCAAGATGCCGCCGAGGTTGTTGCAGGCTGCTATGTGATCGGGATTGATGGCCAGGGCCTGGCGATAGAGCGCTTTTGCACGATCGAACTGCTCCAGATCCTGTTCGGCGAGGCCTTGACGAAAATAGACCTCGGCTTGATCGGACTCAAGCCCCAGCGCGAGCTCAAGCGCGACATGGGCATCCGCAAAATCAGGCTTGAGTGCCACCGCCTGCCGGTAGGCCGCGACGGCGGCTTCGGGTGCGCCGAGGCGCAGATGGGCGTTGCCTATGTTGAAATGCGCAGCGGCCGAATCCGGTTTGTGCTTGATGGCCTCCAGATAGGCGCCCAGTGCGTTCTGCGCGTCGCCACGATCCAGCAGGATGTTGCCGCGGTTGAAATAGGCCCGCGCGAGCGTCGGTGCCAAGCCGATAGCGGACTCATAACAGCTTAAAGCCTCGTCCATTTGGCCTTGTTGCTCAAGCAGCATGCCTTTGTCCAGCCATTGCCCGGCGTCCAGGGCGGAACTTGAAGCCGCATCGCCAATGGATTTCGAGGGGGTGCTTGCGCGTTGCGCGAATCGATCAAAAAGGCCCATTGTTCGCTGACTCTGTAGGCCACTGGCGTTGGCCGGGATTGCGTGAATCAAGCGCCGGCTAAAGCGTCAGCGCTTGGTCTTTGGTGCGAAACGTTGCTGATTCTATAATCAGCGCTCGAGCAACACTATCAGGGATCGATATGGCATTAGCTTGGTTTGACGCCAGCGAGGCAAAAAAATTCGGCACCTCTCTTGCCCAGTTTTTCCTGGAAAGAATTCCCAAGGTAACGGAAAAGAGAGACAAGGAATTTGCCAAAAAAGTCGATTACGTCCTGGAAAAAATGGCGGTGCAGATTGTCCAATTCAAGGCACAGCATAAATTGAACACTTACAAGAAGGCCCAGCTCGGGAACGTTTTTAAGTGGACGCTTCTTGATGCCGGCATTTCAGCAGACTACGCGGACGAGATGACACGCTGGGTGATTCAGCGGGTTGGGTAAACGATGAGAGCCGGCCGGATTTTTGGCATGACAAAAGTGTCATGCCAAAAATCCAAGGTGACAAAAACTGCATCAAAACCCTGCTTTCCCGGCGATCTCCATGGCGCCAATAGGTGTTCAAAGGGGTTGGCAAGTGCTGGCATGAAAACTGCAGAGACTTAAGGCCTTTTGGTTTTTATTGTTTTTCATCTAAGGAGTTTTTCATGAAACGTTCCCTCCAGCAGGGTTTTACCCTGATCGAATTGATGATCGTTGTCGCGATCATCGGTATTCTGGCCGCCGTGGCTTTGCCTGCTTACCAGGACTACATGGTTCGCGCCAAAATGTCTGAAGTGATCCTGGCTGGTTCCTCGGGCCGTACGGCTGTCGCGGAAACCTACGCACAGAAGAACACCATGACGCTGACGGCACTTTCGATGGGTGTGCAAAATCAAAGCTCGAAGTACGTGGCTTCCGTGACCTATAGCGGTGCAAGTGCCACCCAGGGTGACATCATCGTGACGACCCAGACCAACGCTGGCCTGCCTACCGGCGCTTCCGGCAAGACGGTGGTGCTGCGTGGCCAGGTTAATGACACGAGCACCGGCCAGGTGAAGTGGACCTGCGGTGGCGGCACCAGCCCCGTCGAAGCCAAGTACCTGCCAAGTTCTTGCAAAGACTTCTGATCGATTGAATTGTCAAAAAAGCCCCTTGGCCTTTCGCCAAGGGGCTTTTTCTTTGCCTCTTCCATCTTTCCTTCTTTATTTCCATGCGCGCCCCGCACATCGTCGCCCTGGCTGCACTCGTCGCGAGCTCGGTGCTCATTGCCATCTATTGGCCGGGTTTGCAGGGGGGATTCTTTTTCGATGACGGGCCCAGCATCCTCTTTGCGCAAGGCGTGCGCCTCGAAAGCCTGTCGCGCGAATCGATTCATCAAGCGCTTGTGAGCGGCGGCGCCGGCCCTTCCGGACGTCCGGTGGCCCAACTGAGCTTTGCGCTCAACTACTACTTCAGCGGTTTTAATCCCTTTGTCTTCAAGGCAAGCAATCTTGCGATTCACCTCGCTTGCGGTTTCCTGGTGTTCTGCCTGGCGTATCGCTTGCTGACGGCGGCGGGCGGGAACGCGGCGAAGCAAGGCACTACGTTTATCGCTTCCGGTGCGGTGGCCGCATTGTGGCTGTTCCAGCCTATCCAGTTGCTTCCCGTTCTGCTCGTGGTGCAGCGCATGACGAGCTTGTCCGCTTTTTTTCTTCTCGCCGCACTGCTGCTTCATATCTATGGACGGGAACAAGGCGGCCGCGCCGGCGCCGCCTGGATCCTGCTGGCGTGGGCGATTTTGTGGCCGCTGTCCTTTCTCAGCAAGGAAACAGGCGCACTTCTGCCCTTGTTTGTCCTGGCCTGGGAGGTGATTCTGCGCAGAGCTTCACTTGGCAAGCTGGACCGCTTTGCCCTTGGCTTTATTGCCTTGGCCGGGCTTTTGCTGGCGGGGGTGGCCCTGTATGTGCTCCTGGGGCGCGCGCAATGGTTGTGGGCCGGCTACGATCTTCGGCCGTTCTCGCTTGTCGAACGGCTGCTGTCGGAAGGACGGATACTCTGGTTTTATCTCGGCCTGATGGTGGTGCCGCGCAGTGAGGCTTTCGGCCTGTACCACGACGACATCGCGGTTTCCACCAGCCTCTTCTCCCCATGGACGACTTTGCCCGCCTTGCTCGGCTTGGCAGGCCTGGCCTGGCTGGCCTGGCGGCTGCGCAGAAGTGCGCCGCTCGCGGCCTTTGGCATCGCGTGGTTCCTGGTCGGGCACGCCCTGGAATCCACCGTGCTGCCGCTGGAGCTCGCCCATGAGCATCGCAACTACCTTCCGCTTCTCGGCGTTTTGCTGGTGGCCGGATGGGCGCTGCTTCGCGCCCTGGAGGGTACTAAACGGGCCAGGACGGCAGGCATCCTGCTGGCGGGCGTGGTGCTGGTCTATTCCGCTTTGCTCACGGGGCTTCGCGCCAACCAATTCGGCGAGGAAGTGCGACGCACCCAGATCGAGGCCCTGCACCATCCGGCCTCTGCCCGTGCCCGCCATGAGGCGGGTCTCGCGCTGTCCGACCTTCCGGATGCGATTTTGCCGGACTCGCGAACCTACGCTCTCGCCCGCGGGCACTATGTGGCTGCCACCGAAGCCGATCCGAACTTCAAGATGAGTCTGCTTGGCTTGATCCAGCTGGACTGCAAGGCCAAAAAGGTGGTGGAACGGGCTGAAATCAATGAGCTGTCCCGCCGCTTGCGTGAAACACGTTTTGCGCCGGGCGACACAGGCGTGCTGTACAGTCTCAAGGCAATGGTCATTGCGGGCACGGCCTGCCTGAACAGGGCGGACGTTGACGGCTTGTTCGCGGCCGCGCTTGCCAATCCCGGTGCCTCGCCTGCGGTACAGTCCATCCTGCATTCCTGGCGCGCGGACTATCTGTGGTTGCACGAGCGCGACGTCGCGGCAGCCCGCAACGCCCTTGGGCGATCACTGGCGCTGAACCCGGGCAATCCGAGCAACCGCCTCAAATGGGCGCAGTTGCTGTTCATTTCGGGGGAGCGCGAACAGGCGCGGCGCTTGCTGCTTGAATTGCAGGGCGAGAGTTTCTCGGCAGAGGAGCGGCAAACAATTAACGAGCTGCTGGCGGCAAAATAACATGACACGGCGCTGACGCGAACCACCCAGGTTTCCAATGATCCACACAGTCAAACTCTCGGTCGTCATACCCGCCAGAAATGAAGCGGCAAGTTTGCGCACCCTCTTGCCCCAGCTCGTTGCGCTCGTGCCGGATGCGGAGATACTGGTTGTCGATGACGGCTCGACCGACGACACGGCCGCCGTATGCCTTGAGTCCCGGGTCAGGCACCTGAGGCATCCCTACCCCAAGGGCAATGGCGCGGCCATCAAGACCGGGGCCCGTGCCGCGCAGGGCGAAGTGATTGTTTTTATGGACGGCGACGGCCAGCACAAGCCCGAAGACATTCCCGGTTTGCTTGAGGAGTTCAACAAGGGCTACGACATGGTGGTGGGCGCGCGGCAGGCGGGCTCGCAGGCCGGACTGCACCGTGCGGCCGCCAACGACATCTTCAGCCGCTTCGCGAGCTGGATGGTGACGCAGCCGATTGCCGACCTTACCTCGGGATTTCGGGTGGTCCGCGCTGCCCGGTTCCGCCAATTCCTGTATTTGTTGCCCAATGGGTTTTCGTATCCAACGACAATCACCATGAGCTTTTTCCGCGCGGGTTACGGTGTGGCTTATGTCCCGATTCACTCACCCCGCCGGGCCAACGGCTCCAGCCACATTCATCCCCTGCGCGACGGTGTGCGCTTCTTGTTGATCATCATCAAGATAGGCACACTTTTTTCGCCGCAGAAACTCTTTCTCCCCATCAGTGCAGGCTTCTTCCTGACAGGCCTTGCCTATTACCTGTATACCTATCTGACTGCCGGTCGCTTCACGAATATGAGCGCGCTGTTGTTTATCTCCGCAATCTTTACTTTCTTGATCGGCATCGTTTCAGAACAGATTTCGGCATTGCATTACAAGAACATCGACACCAGCGACGGCGAAAACGACTAGCCCAGCCGCGGTGCAGGGCCTTCCGTCCATCACCGCCCTGCAGGCTCGCCCTGACCATGATCCATAGCTTCATCCTTCCCAAATTTTTCCGCAGCATCCCGCCTTCCATGAGGCTGGGCCTTATCGTTCTGGTGATACTGGCGTCGGTGTTGGGGTTGATGCAGTATGCGACGGGTGGGCGAGTCGCCTATACGATGGACTCGTTGACCTACCGCGATGCCGCGCTCCAGTTCCTCTCGGGTCGCCCGATGCAGGCCACCAATGTGTCCTCGCCGGTCCCCGAGTTCCAGCCCCTGGTTCATTGGCCACCCGCCTATCCGGCACTGTGGGCGGCTGCCCTGAGCCTGGGAGGCGGCGATATCGACAGAGTCTCTGCCGTGCTGAACCCGATGCTGCTGGCGATCAGCAGCCTGTCCATCTTCTGGATTTGCTGGATGGTCACCGGCAGAGCGGTCATCGCCGGCATCCTGGCGGTCGTCAACGCGTTCACACCGATGAGCATGATCGTGTATGGCCACGCGTGGAGCGAAACCCTTTTTATTTCCCTGTTGCTGCTGGCCTACGCGGCATTCTGGAAGTATCGGATATCCCAGGAGAAAATCATCTGGCTTGCCGTCGCTGCCGTCCTGATAGGAAGCAGCAACTGGGTGAGGTACGCAGGGGTGGTTTTCCTGCCCCTGCTGGGGTTCTCGGTTCTTGCGGCGTCGGGCTCCGTTGTGGGCAAGCGGATCGCGCATGCCGCCGGCGCCATGCTACTGGGCGCCGCGGTGGCCTGTCCGCTGTGGCTTCGCAACTGGCAACTGACCGGGAACATTTCGGGTTCAAGCCGCGGAGGCGTGACCAGGGTCGACAGGTTCTTTGAAGACATGGCGACCATTCTGGATCTGTTTGAACATTCCTTCTTTGCCTTCAGCATGGTGTTGCGTGCGAACCTGGAGGTTCCAATACTCATGGCGGCGGCTTTTGTGGCCTATAAGGCTTTTCGCCGCAGCGGTACTCAGTGGCTTCGGCCCCCTGAAATCTGGCTGCCTCTTGTCTGGCTGGCTGGCTATCTGCTGTTCCTGCTTTACGCCAGGAAAATCCAGGTCACGGTCGATCTGGACCTGCGCATGCTGGCAGTGGGCTTTCCCTTTCTGCTTCTCGCGATGGCGCCTGCGGTCAGTGCCGCATTCTCGGACGGCTGCTTGGAAACCCGCAAAGTATTGATGGCCTTGCTGCTGGGTCTGCTGGTTTACGCCGGTCTGGATCAGGCGCAGAGAGTCCACCAAAGCTACGCATCTGATGGAATGCCTGGCTGGCGTTCCAACTTCGGCCTTGGATTCCGGGATCTGCGCGATACCTCACCGGTCAGCCGTGCGCTCAAGGAGAGTATCGGTCCGGTCACCTCGTCCACAGTCGTTCTGACCGATTATCGCGCCCTTTACCTCAGGTATTTGACCGGGGCGAAGGTGTATTCCCCAGGCAATGGCTGCGCATACTGGAAGGATGTGCCGGATGGTGGCATGCTGTTTATCGGTGCCGCGAAATTGCCGGAATGGGCCGTGGACTGCCTGAAGGAAAAGCCGCAATGGCGGCTGCTGTGGCCTTCCGGGAAAGCCGTACCGTCGATGTATGCTAATTGATGGCACGCCGATTTGGAAAGTCATAGTTTGAACATCCTGATGAGCAGCACCTCCTACCCGGAAAGCCCGCAGGATTGGCGTGGCCGTTTCATTGCCAACCAGGCCGGCGCGCTGGCACGGCGTGGCGATGTCAGCCTTTCGCTATGGGCGCCGCCTGGTGAGCTGCCTGCCGGCGTGGCCGCCGCGACGACTCCTGCCGATGCGCGCTGGCTCGGAGGGGTGTCACGGCAAGGCGGTATCGCGCACCTGTTGCGCACCCGGAAGGCGCTGGCCGCCGGAACCATCCTGGTCCTGCTCATGCGCCTGGGCCGTGCCTATCGCCGCCAGCCGGCCGACGTGGTCCACGTTAACTGGCTCCAGAACGCCCTGCCCTTGTGGGGCACCACAACACCGGCGCTGATCACCGTGCTGGGCAGCGATTTTGGCCTGCTGCGCCTGCCCGGCATGAAGGCCTTGCTGCGTGCCGTGTTGCGGCAGCGCCGCGCGATCCTGGCACCCAACGCCGAGTGGATGCGGCCGGCGCTGGAGCAGGCCTTTGGCGACCTTGCCGAAATCCGTCCGATTGCCTTTGGGGTGGACGATCCCTGGTTTGAGGTGGTGCGCCGGCCTGCGGCAGGCAATGCGCGGCAATGGCTGGCGGTGACCCGGCTGACCCGCGACAAGATCGGTGACCTGTTCGCCTGGGGCGATGGCCTTTTTGGCGACGAGCGGCAATTGCACTTGTTTGGCCCCATGCAGGAGACGCTCGAACTTCCATCCTGGGTGCGCTACCACGGTCCGACACATCCGGCCGACTTGCTGAAAAACTGGTTCCCCCAGGCCTGCGGATTGATCACGCTCAGTCGCCACGACGAGGGGCGGCCGCAAGTGATGCTGGAGGCCATGGCCGCGGGCCTGCCGGTCCTTGCTTCCGACTTGCCGGCCCATCGCGACATGGTGCGGCATCGCATCACGGGCTGGCTTGCGGCCAGCCGTGAGGAGCTGTCCCAGGGCCTGGGATGGCTGGAAGACCCTCAGCAAAATCAGACTACAGGGCAAGCGGCTCGAGGCTGGATCAGGGACACGATAGGCACCTGGGACGGCTGCGCCGGCCGTTATGTGGCCGCCTACCAGAATCTGCTGGAGCGCAGCGCGTGAGGCGCGATGGCGTATTGCTGCTGGGTGGCGCCGGCTTCATCGGCAGCGCCTTGGCCAGACGCCTGCAAAGAGAGAAGAGGACTGTGCATATCCTCGGCCGCCAGCAGGAGACACAGCTTGAGCGGGTGTTGCCTCAATGCGGCACGGTGGTGCACCTCGCCTGTTCCACCACGCCGGGCGCATCCGCCGCCAACCCCGGCCTGGAACTGGGTAACCTCGCCTTAACCCTGCACCTGCTGGACTTGCTGAAAAGCCAGCCACAGACACATCTGATCTTTTTTTCCTCCGGGGGAACTGTGTATGGCAACCCCCAAACCTTGCCCGTGACGGAGGACAGTGTTATCGCGCCGCTTTCCAACCATGGAGCAAGCAAGGCCTCACAAGAGGCTTTTTGCGGCGCATTGCGGGCCCGCGGCCATGCCGTCACAATCCTTCGCCCCTCGAATGCTTACGGCCCCGGGCAAACGGTGAAAAGCGGTTTCGGCTTGGTGCGAACCGTGCTTGAGCATGCCCGACTGGGCACGGAGATGGAAATCTGGGGCGATGGTGAGAGTGTGCGCGACTTCATTCACGTTGATGACGTCGCCGAGGCGTGCGCGCGACTGGTGAACCTTCCGCAAGACAGCGGAACTTACAACCTTGGCAGCGGCAAAGGGCATAGCGTCAACGAGGTGCTGCGTATCGCGGAGAACGTTGGCGGGCGCGTTGTGAAGAGAACCTATCGCCCGGCCCGCGCGGTGGATGTGCGCGAGATCGTGCTGGACATTTCCCTGCTGGAAAACTGCTTGTCCTGGACCCCACAGCTTGCTCTTGAAGAAGGGATCAAGGGAAGCTGGGAATGGCTTTTGCATCAGTCATGACATCAAGCCTTACGGGAAACGCAGTGTCAGATGCCCGGATGGCGGCCGCCTCTTCGCAGGAAGACGCCTTCGACTTGCCCTCGGGCTTGGTGTGCGCGGTTGTCGTCGCCTATTACCCTGACGAAGAATTCAAGGCACGGCTTCGCAAGCTGCTACCTCAGGTGGCGTGTGTGGTCATTGTGGACAATACGCCGGCGGAAAACGCCGCGCGCCAACTGGATCTGCCGGAGGGCCAGGCGAACGTCCACCTGATTTCCAACCGGGCCAATCTGGGTATTTCAGCCGCGCTCAACCAGGGCCTTCACCATGCCTTGAATGCCGGATGCAAATGGGCGCTGACACTGGACCAGGACACCCAATGTTTTGCGGATATGGTGAGCACGCTTCTTGGCGTGTCCGCAGCATGCACGCCAACGCCGGCAGTCGTCGGGGGTAACTACCTGGACCCAAGGAGCAAGCGCCCCGAGGTTGCGATCGGGGAGGCCGGGGCCTTCCTGGTGCGAAAAACAGTTATCACCTCCGGTTGCCTGGTTGACGTGCGTCATGCGCTGGCTATAGGAGGATTCCGGGAAGACTATTTCATCGACCAGGTGGATCACGAGTTCTGCCTGCGGGCCAGGGCACATGGGCATCAGGTGGTCATCAGTCGCAAGCCGGTCATGACGCATAGCGTGGGTGAGTCCGGCGGGGTGCGTCTTCCCTTATTGGGCGTACTTCCGAATCATCCGCCGGTGCGCAAGTACTACATCGCCCGCAATACGGTGGTTACCGTGAGGACCTATTGGCGGCAAGAGCCCGAATGGTGCTTGCGGCGGCTGGCGCGCCTGTTGCTGGGGCTGGGAGGCATGGCACTTCTGGAGAAGCAGGGCTTCGCCAAAGTCCGCGCATTCGCGGGTGGCGTCGCGGACGGCTTGCGCGGGCGCATGGGCCCTTGCACGAGGGAGTCGGCGCTGCGACCTCGCTCCGGGATATCCTGAGCTCATTCAACGCATGTTTTGGTCGCCAACCCATTCCCGCCTCCAGTCCTGAACTCTTGGTCGTAACGCCATGATTCGAAGAGCCATTCATATATTGCAATCGCGGGGAATCAGGGGCCTTGCGCGCGCCGTGATAGTCCGCGCGCGCGGCTTGTTGGCGAAACCATCCCCGCTGTTGCCGACTTACCAGGACAGGTTTATAGGCAAATCCGGAATCGAGATTGGCGGACCCAGCCAGGCCTTTTCACGAAGAGGCGTCTTTCCCGTCTACCCCATGGTCGGAAATCTCGACAACTGCAATTTCAGCGCAAGCACGGTGTGGGAGGGGATTCTCCAGCAAGGGAAAACCTTTGTGTTTGATCCGGCAAAGCCCGCCGGCCAACAGTACCTTGCGGAAACAACGGCATTGAGCGAGCTTCCATCCGGAGCCTACGACTTTGTGCTGTCCTCGCACATGTTGGAACACACCGCCAACCCCATACTCGCCCTGCTGGAGTGGAAGCGCTTGCTGGCCGACGGTGGAACCCTGGTGCTTTTGCTGCCCGACAGGCGCCACACCTTTGATCACCGCCGCCCGGTGACAACGCTGTCGCATCTGATCGCCGACTTCAACGCCGAAATGGGAGAGGATGACCTGACGCATTTGCCGGAGATTCTGGCACTGCACGATCTGGAGCGCGATCCCGATGCCGGGAACATGGAGGCGTTCAAGGCGCGTTCCCTGCGCAATGTGGAAAACCGTTGTTTACATCACCATGTATTTGATACTCTTTTGGCTGCGGATCTACTCAGCTATGCCGGTTTCAAAATTTGTGCCGTCGAAGAGGTTGCTCCGCACCACATACTGGTGCTTGCATCAAAGGGGGAAATCGCCGCCGACTTTTGAATGCATCAAACCGGTTAAATGGGTTCTGGCTATGGTGAGGCGCGGTATTTTTTGGCCAAAAACCTGCCGGATCGGCGGATTGCCGCGATCAACCCTTCGCGGCGAATGGCTCTGACAAACTCATATGGCAGGGCCATCAAGAATGACGAGGATGGCATAGCGCTGGCAATACGCGCTTGAATCTCAATGAAGCGCAGATGAACATTGATTTTGTTGCGGGCCGGAAAAGTATCGATGGGGTTAGGATGCTTGTGTGTTTGCGCCGCCCCAATTAGTAGCGCCTCAATCTGATCGGCAATCATCATTGGCGACGCGAAATTTCTGCATTCGATCCCTCCGTAGACCGGGCAGTGCGTGGTGGCATGACATGGCCGGCAGCTTAATGCTTGTTCCAGGAACATGTAATGCGGTGAAGCCATGGCATTTGAATTTGCAGGCTTGGTATTTGCAAACAAGCAGAGGGTTGGCAGGCCGAGCATGTGCGCGCAGTAATGGCTGGGAAACGAGTCCATGCCGACAAGGAGATGGTTTGTATTGGCAAGAGCAATGAAGTCGGTCAGCCGGGTAAAGGTGGTCGCCTTGACGCCGGGGTGAGAGTAGCCTGGAGGCGCGAGCACCGTGATTTCGTGGCCGCGTGATCGCAGCAATTCAATAAGCACCGTTTGCAGGGAAGATGGGTAGACCTTCAGCGGCCATCCTGCATCGAAATGCAGAAGAATTCTCGCTGGCGAATGGGGTGTACGGGGGGCGACCAGGCGCGCGGGCATCGGCCGGGTCCGGATAAGAAGTTCATTCTCGCTGAGGGGGCTGTGGCCAAGCGCGAATGCAAAGTGGTCAATAAGATGAAATTCAGTGGTGTTGTAGTTCCGAGAGGGACGGCAGTAGGCGTAAAAACTTTCCGTTGGCAACGAGTCTTTGTACGACTGGAAGTATTCGGTGTCGGAAATCGCCTTGCCGCCGACAGTGACGGAACCGGGCTTGGCTTGTGATGGTTCGACTGCAGTGACCTGAAGCCGTGGCGCCGCGTTCTGGATGATGTCGACGTAGGCTTTGTTGACCGCTATACCCTGAAAGTGCGTAGCGATCTCGTTGAATGCGAGTGCAAAGAACAAGGCATCCCCGGCGTGGTTGGGCATGATGGCCGTGAATGGAATCGAGTTCCGATGTTTTCGGGCGGCGGCAGGATCAATAGGCGAAGAATGTGGCCCCGGCTTGACAAGCAGGCGGGATATCGCGTGCTGTGTAATCCATCTGTAAACTGGCCGGAGTCCGTGGTCTTCAAATCCGTTGCGCCAATGCTTTGACAAGCACAGTCGCGGGGCAGATATGACCAACGGTTTTGAGAAGCACAAAAGCTCCAGCAATGAGGCATCCAAGGTCGTGTCCACTGCAGATAGCAAGGACAGGTACTTGGAGTCATCACGGGTGAAGCTGCCTGGTAGCAGGTAACCCACAGGCAATCCATCCTGATCGGCAATTACCGCGGGGCTCGACAGATTACTTGCGGCGCGGAGCACCGCTATGACGGTGAGAATACTGGCGCGCGTCGTGGCAAAAAACGGATTGAACACAAAGCGCATCCCCTCGCTTGACAAGGCATCAACCTGCGTGAGGCGCCAGAAAATTTCCTGGATGTACCGCGCTGGCGTGGCAAACGCGGAATCCGGAATGCGGCTCCACGATGGCTGCTCAGGCGCAATCGAAAACGCGTGAAAGCTAGCCGGATTCCCCTCGGAATCTTTGAACACGAGCTCGTTGTCCGAGATGGCGCCAAAGGCGATGCGGGACAGGCTGTTCATAAACTCTTTTGGATTCCCTTGATGCGTTGCGCGATCTGGCCGCCAAGGTATGCGAAAAGGGTGTGGTGGCCGGCGACAAACCCTTTGGCGGCCAAGAGACGAAAGTATTTTTGCGAAAAGGAACGAGGGGCCCGCCGCCTGCCAGCGGCCAGCATCCGCGCCGATTGTTCAAAGGGATTACCCAGTTCGACGCGTTCTCGAGTGGTCATTTCATCGTAGGTGAGCCGCTCAATGGCCTTGATCGGGGAATGATCCGAGTAGCTTCCAAATGAATACGGGTGGGCACTGAATATGTCCCAACTGTTTTGCGAAACCTTGGCCTGGTAGCTGGCCAGCAACTCGTAAAGATCAGTACCAGAGTCGGTTGTCACGCGATTTTGATGTCGCGAGACCAAACGAAGGTCCTCGGGCAGCCCACTAAAGTGAAAAAACTTCAGATCATCGTTGTCGACCAGCCACCGGTTTCCCGATTTGGCGAGGCGACGCTGAAAAATATTCCAGTAGGCGACGTTGCATCCGGGATCGCGCAGGCAATGAAATCGCTGAATGAAGGCGGGCAGCGCAGCTGCCCAGAACTGATCAACAAAGTATCGGTGCTCGGCAAAATAGCAATAGTCTCGGCAAACGTCGCGCCACCAGCGCAAAGCGCGACGCGCCTCGTCCCTGCCCGATATGCCGATAAAACCTAAATTGTAGACACCCGCCCGAATGATGTCATCCATCCCAGAGCGAAGCCCGTCCACTTCAAGAGGCAGGCAGACATGGGGAGTCAATAGCAAGTCATGACTTTCGAACAGTGCCATCACCGAATCGAGGGGTGAAAAAACCTCAATATCCGGATCGAGGTAGATCACCGCGTCGCAATGCGTATTCAGCAGAAATTCCAGCAGATACGGCTTTAAGGCTGTGTTGTACTCAGTAATTTCGTACCGAAAGGCCAGCGTTTGCCAATCGCTGCAGATTGCATCAGGTGCCAGAAAGGCATGCCCTGCCTCTTGTGAAAGCGCGGCAACTTCCTGAGGGTGTTCACACAGCAGGATATGCAGCCTGGATTCAGGGTGATATGCCTTGAGTGATTGCTCCAGCACCTTAACCCTGGGTAGGTAATTGGCACTTGCAATGGTGCAGAAGTCGATTTTCATGAGTTGAGAGCGATAGTCATTTGACACCAAATGTTGCGGAAATTTGCAACTCGGCGCGGTCCTTCATTGGAGTCTCCGTCGACTTCTCGAGGGCGCGATAACGGCGTCGCGAGTTTATTGTCGCAATGAGCTTTCGGTAGCCCGGAATGGAGCGAAACCAGCGCAAGCCCCAGGCCGCATCCCAGCGCCGGAAATGCTCCGCATGCAGGACATCGGCATGGTGATTCGCGTCCCAGCGTTCGTGATAAGAAATCTGGACGTTCTCGAATCCGTGCCGTGCGAGCAACGCTGTCAGGCCTGCAGCCGTGAAATGAAAGACATGGATCAAGGGTGGTTGAGCCCATACCCAACGCATCCCTTGATCTCGGTAGCCTGACGATTCAAAGTTGGGTACGGCAAACACAACTTTGCCGCCAGGCACCAGAAACCCCTTGATCTCGGACAGTGTTCTTTCCAGGTCGTTGGAATGCTCAAGCACGTGCAAAGCAACGACGCAGTCCCATGCCATTTTCGGGGGCGGGGCCGCTGTGACGTAGGGGTCGTAGGTCACGCTGTCCAGCCCGGCCTCTCTCACTGCTCGCGAAAAATACCCTACACCGCCGCCAAAGTCCAGCACACGTCTGCCTAGCAACGGGCCATACTCTTTAACGCGGGCGCGGCAGTCATTGAGTTTCGCGTGATAGTGATCCTGATACCAGCGATAGTCAAAACTGCTTTGATATAGATTCAACAATATTTCGTCACTTGGTAGCGGATTGGAGAAAACCGAGTTGCAGGAGTCGCACTGAAGTAAGGTGTAGCCAGCGTCGGCAGCCCAGTTCGATCCAGCGTAAGGTCTGCATATGTTGTGCTGGCAGACATGGCAAATCACCCGTTGAGGGCGCAGGTCGAATGTTTTGAGGGATGGTTTGAGCAGATTTTTCGCGGGGAAAACTGTTGTCACTACGCTAAACAGTGGCTTCAAAAAAGCAAGGTAGCGGCTCCACTGATTAAGCCGATTCTGGATGGCATCAACCTCTGTCTTCAAAGTGGCAATACGCGTCGCCAGCTGCTGCGTTTCCTCGTCAATACCGATCTGAAGACTCTCTCTCAGGCTGACGGCTGGGGGGCGAGGTTTAGCGTTGGAAACGTTCGACCACTCGCGCGCAATTTTTGCCCAGCTCCATTCCTCCGGGGTGTCGTGCCAAAGTTTCCATGCAAGGCCTGACGCCGGCATCGGTAGATTAGTGGGATGCAAATCTATAAACTTTGGCGGCCAGGAGAGCGCATCCTGCGATTTAAAGAGCTGACTGAGAAAAATCAACAGGGGTATCCTCCAGTCCCGAGGGTAGTCACGATCCGTGCACTCTCCGGAGATGGAGCCATAGTCGATGAGTGTTGCGAGCCCGTCGGGGCGCACAAGGATATTCCACGCACGCAGGTCTTGGTGAAACAGCCCAGCCCCTTCCAAGGCCGCCAGCTGTTGTAGCAGGGAGTCAACAATTGCTGCGCTGTCCAGTTTTTCGCCGTTAAGCAGGCAGGTGCTGAGCAGGGTGCCGGAAACCCGCTCCCGCAGTATCCAGCCTTCATGCTGCCCCATGAAGTGAGCCGCAAGCTTCGGAAGTCCCAGTGCCGCGGCGTCTGGGCGATTGAGGCATGCAATTTCCCTCTCGAGCTCCTGTCGATTCAAGGCCCCTTGAGGGCCATGGAAGCGAAAGAGCTTCAAGAACTGATCGCTGGTATCGAAATAACGACGACGACGATCAAGGCCGGGTACATCGAACTCGTGCGCGAGCGGTGTCCAGTGATGGAATCGCGAGATTGCGTCGTTCGCCAACCAAAATTTGTTGCTCGCGAAGTAAACGGGACGCGCCGTGTCGGAAAGATGCGTGGCGAACTCTCCGGCACATGCCAGAAAGGCAAAATCCTGGTAAAGCCAATCAGGCGTATCAGGCTGCTGCGCAGCCCACGGTAGCGGTTCCTCTTTCAGGGCAACCTCGAATACGCCAGCTTCGATCTTGCCGCTCAATTCTTTCAAGATCGCTCGAGTCGGTTCGGCACCCTTTTCCGCGCACAGGTGGTGCATGACGCTCATGCCAATCACCAAATCGATTTCGCCAGGAATAAGCTTGCTCACTACATCTTCAATGCTTCCGACTTCAAATTGTGCTGAATAACTTGGGTGTTCCTCGGCCAGTCCGCGACACAACTTGATGTTCTCTTCGAGGCGGTCTATGCCTTTTACAGTTGCACCTCGTTCAGCGAGATGGAGGCTGAAATAGCCTTGGGCACAGCCCAGGTCAAGGACGCGCAGCGGACGACCGATCGCACCGGTCAAGTGCGTATAGATGGACGTGATTAACTGCAATCGATCATCGCATGGCCGGGATGCAAGCGCAGTGAATTCCGGGTGCCCATAGATCGGCTGATAGACCTCAGGAAGAGCTTTAACCAAGGGTGTGATTGCCATGCCGGGATGTAAAAAATGGTGGATGATTATCTGTCGATAGCTGCTGGCGCCTGAATCACGTCGATTCGGCAACTCAAGCCTGCATTGGAGTTCTCGTCATTCGGCTGGGGGGCTCTTAAGTTCAGGCTGATGGAGTCGTAGCGTCTATCATGAGCTACCAAGCCCGCTCCCACCTCACTCGTCACACCTATCGAAACAAGATAGTCCCCAGGCTCAAAAAATGGCGTGAAGAAAAAGCTGGTGCAGAGCGTGCTACCGGCCATCTGTTTCAAAGGCTCGCCAGGCCCCAGCAAGGATCGTGAATTCGTGGCCAGCACCATTGCGCCCGTGCGGGATTTAATCGCAAGGCCGAAGACGAGTTTTTCGCTGTCGACGTGACAGGCGCTCCAGAATTTGAGTTCAGTTTGGACGCCCAAGATCAGGAACGGCGGGTCTTCGATGCCGTTTTGTACGAGGCAGGCATCAAGGATGGTAGACGCACGGTCACCCCAGCGGGTTTCGGCGGGGTTGTAGTTGAGGCGGTGAATCAGCTTGTCATCGCTGGACAGATTCAGGGCACTCTTTGTGGGCCTCTCTTGTCCTTGCGGGCCATTGAACAGGCCCATATACCGATGAATTGCTTCAGACGGTTTCCCGGAAAATGCCACCGTACCGCCTTCCAAGAGTATGACGCGGTCGCAATGATGCGCTATTTGCTCCATGGAATGAGATACAAGGAGGACCACCCCCCCACGTTCTCTTACGGCATCAATTCGGTCGAAGCATTTTTTCTGAAATCCAGCGTCGCCCACGGCCAGAGCCTCGTCGACGACAAGAATCTCGGGCATCAGATGCATGGCGGTTGAAAATGCCAGCCGTACGAACATGCCGCTGGAGAAAGTGCGTACCGGCTGCTCCATGAACTCGCCGATTTCGGCGAAGTCCGCGATGTCGTCAAAGCGCTCGTCCATTTGCGCTTTCGTGAAACCCATCAGTGCGCCCTGAAAATAGACGTTCTCGCGGCCTGTGAATTCAGGATTGAAGCCCGCGCCGAGCTCCAGCAGGGCAACGACACGCCCATTGACCTGCACGGCGCCCTCGGTCGCCTTGAGGATCCCGCAGATCAGCTGCAGCAGCGTGCTTTTGCCGGCCCCATTTCGGCCAATGATGCCAACCGTCTCCCCTTTTTTGATTTCAAAAGAGACGTCTTTCAGTGCGGTGAATTCCCGGTGAAAGCGCATCCGGCCAAAGGTCAGCGCTTGCTTGATCCGGTCGCCGGGATGACCAAAGATGCGGTAAGTCTTGCTCAGGTTCTTGACGGAGATGGCGACATCAGAGTGCATCGGCAAACTCCTCCCGGCTGTGCTGGAAGAAGGCGTAGCCCAGCACCGATACAGCCAAGCAAAAGCCGAGCGCCGTGGCCCATGCGCTCCAGTCAATGGCTTGCCCGGTGACAACGGCGCGGGAGGCCTCAATGACTATGCCCAGGGGGTTGTAGTAGTAAACGGGGCGCAAGGCGGCCGGCACTGCGCTCATCGGATAGAACACGGGCGACAGAAACATCAGCATCTGCACAAACACCGGCAGGATCTGGGTCATGTCCTTGATGAATACGCCCCAGGCCGCTACAAACCAGGAGAGGCCCAAGGCCAGCAACAGAACGGGAAGCAGCAGAAGCGGGAAGAGCACGATCTGGCCGTGCAGGCCGCCCACCCATGCCAGCGCTGCCACCAGGATCAGGAAGTTGAAGGTGCCATGGACCAGGGCGGCCCCCAGCGGAACGACCGGCAGGATATCCACGGGGAAGATGATCTTCTTCACAAAGCTGGGGTAACCGCGCACAGCAGCTGGCGCACGGGAAACCGTCTCGGCAAAGACATTAAAAGTGATCAAGCCGCTGTAGAGCAGCAGCCAGAAGGGCAATCCGCTGTTTTGCTGGGGCCAGCGCGCCTGGAAAATCTGGCCGAAGATAAAGGCGAAGATCGCGAGCATCAGCAGCGGGCTGAGGAAAATCCACAACACGCCGAACATCGCGCCCCTGTAGCGCAGCAGCACGTCCCGTTTGATAAGCTGGCCAAGGAGATAGCGGTGACGCCAGATATCGGACGCGATCCGAAGAGGGTTTAAAACAACCGCGCTCATGACTTGGCAAGCGCTCCATCGGTTAAGGTCGCAAGCCCGGCTCGAGTGAGCTTGGGTCGCGCTTGTTCGCAGGGGGTGTGCATATTTTTCGGTGATGGATGGCTGTACCGGCGCGAAAAGCCTTGTTCTTACACGGTTTCAAGGCGTACCACCACGATGCTAACGCATGAGACCCTGAAAAGACGGTGCTGTTGCGCCTCGAATGTCTTGCCGGTGCGAGCTGGCGGACCGGCGGCTGCGGATTGACCCCGATGCCGTGCTGGCCATCCGCCTGTGCCCGGATAAGTCCCCCGTCGCCCGGATCAGTTAACCTCGCAAGCTTCGGTCTTGTTCTCATCGTTTTCGGGTGAGTGATCGCTTCGAGCCTTCCGGCGTCCCACCTTTATGCAATTGATCGCCATCCTTTTTCTGGCACTCCCCTGGCTTAACCCGCTTGCGCCCGGCCCCTCGCCAGGCGTGGTGCCCTGGCTGGTGTCGCTCGCCGCGGCGGCGGCCCTGGTGTGCCTGGCCCCGCTGCGCGCTGTTTCGGGCCAGCCCTCAAGTGAAGCTTCTTTTGCCCAGCGCTGGGTGGCAGCGGCGGCCTGGGCCTGGCTGCTTGCCGGCCTGCTCAGCAGCCTGATAGGCTTGTTCCAATACTTCGGCGCCACGGCGGCGCTGGGGGCGTGGGTAAGCCAGACGCCAGTGCCCGGGGAGGCATTCGCCAACCTTCGCCAGCGCAACCAGTTTGCCAGCCTCACCAATATCGCCCTGGCGGCTCTGATCTGGGTTGCCAGCCGGCGCAGTGCAGACGGGCCTCGCCAGTGGCTGGTGTATTTGGGGGCTTGCTTGCTGGCGGCCGGCAATGCCGCATCTTCCTCGCGCGCGGGCTTGCTGGAGCTGGTCGTGCTTTGTGTCCTGGCCGGGTTGTGGGGTGCATGGCGCCAGCCACGCGTTTTGCGCCTTTTGCTCGCGGCGGTGCTGGCCTATGCCGTGGCGACGCTGGCGCTGCCCTGGTTGTTGGGGTTTGACCCGGCGGCGCACGGCATGCTGGCCCGGCTGCGCGGCGGCGAACTGGCATGTGCGAGCCGCAAGGTGTTGTGGTCCAACGTGCTGGACCTGATTGCGCTTAAACCCTGGCTGGGTTGGGGCTGGGGGGAACTGGACTATGCGCATTACGCCACTTTGTATGCCGGGCCGCGGTTCTGCGAGATTCTCGACAATGCCCATAACCTGCCTTTGCATTTGGCGGTTGAGCTGGGCGTCCCGGTGGCGGTGCTGGTTTGCGGCTTTGGCGGGTGGTGGATACTGCGGCGGCGGCCGTGGCGCGAGACGGATGCAGCACGCCAGCTGGCCTGGAGCGTGCTGGCGGTGATCCTGCTGCACAGCCTGCTCGAATACCCCCTGTGGTATGGGCCGTTCCAGATTGCTTTCGGCTTGTGCGTAGGCTTGCTGTGGCGCAGCGGCGGCGACGCGACGGTGTCTGGCGCGCCAGGAGCGCCTGTTTGGAGGCGGCTGCTGGCCGTGGCGGCGATGGTGTGCTGCGCCTACGCCGTATGGGACTACCACCGTGTCAGCCAGATTTACCTGGCTCCTCAGGACCGCGATGCGGCTTACCGTGACGGTACCCTGGCCAAGATCCGGGACTCATGGCTGTTTCGCAACCAGGTCAGTTTTGCCGAGCTGAACCTGACGCCCTTGACGCGTGACAACGCCCGGTGGACCTTTGATACGGCGACGGCCCTGCTGCACTATTCGCCCGAGCCGTCCATGATTGAAAAAGTGATTGAAAGCGCTGTCATGCTGGGGCTTGACGACGAGGCCCTGATGCATTTGGCGCGTTACCGGGCGGCTTTCCCGAAGGAGCACGCGCGCTGGGCAGCGGCAAAGACCGGCTTGCCCGACGGTATTGAGCGTTTGCCTTAGCTCAGGAATTGGTGAAGCTGCCGGATTTCCCGCCGTGCTTTTCGAGCAGCTTCACGTCGGTGATGGTCATGGCGCGGTCGGCCGCCTTGCACATGTCGTAAATCGTCAGCAAGGCCACCTGTACTGCGGTGAGGGCCTCCATTTCCACTCCCGTGGGGCCGACGGTTTCCACGGTGGCGCGGCAGGCGACGCTGGAATCGCTCTCCTGCGGCAGGAAGTCGATGGCCACGCGGGTCAGGGCCAGCGGATGGCACAGGGGAATCAGCTCGCTGGTTTTTTTGGCGGCCATGATGCCGGCCACACGCGCGATGCCCAGGACGTCTCCTTTTTTGGCGTTGCCTTCAAGAATGATGGACAAGGTCGCCGGATTCATTACGATACGGCCCTGCGCAATGGCGACACGGTGTGTGGCCGCCTTGCCCGCCACGTCAACCATGTGAGCCTGGCCTTGGCCGTCAAAGTGGGTGAGTGCGGGAGGGGGGGCCATGCTTTTACGAAACCTTTACAACGGGCCCTCATCATAAGACCATGTTTGCGAGTCAAAGTCCCCTCAAGAGCCGTTTGCTGGCGGCGGGTGTGCATTTTGGTATCAGCCTGACCATTGCGGCTTTCGCGGCGGCGCTGGTTTTTGTCGTCTGGTATCCCTATCCTTACCGGGAAATCTCAGGCGGCCGCGAGTTGTTCATGATCGTGGTGGCCGTTGACGTGGTCATGGGGCCTTTGTTGACCCTGGCGGTGTTCAACATCAAGAAAGCCCCCAAGGTGCTGAGGCGCGATCTGATGGTGATCGGCCTGTTCCAGCTGGCCGCGCTGGCCTACGGCTTATGGACGGTGGCCGTGGTGCGCCCCGTGCACCTGGTGTTCGAAATAGACCGGTTCAGAGCCGTTCATGCCATTGAGGTACCCAGGGACGAGCTGGCACGGGCGCCGGCGGGTTTGGGTACGCTACCGCTGACGGGACCCACATTGCTCTCGGTGCGCGAGTTCAAGGACGACAAGGAGCGCTCCGATACGACTTTTGAGGCCCTGGCGGGCAAGCCCCTGGGCACGCGTCCCGGGTTCTGGCAGCGCTACGATCAGGGTAAGTCCCAGGTCTTGGCACGTGCCAAGCCACTGGAGGAACTCAAAAAACGTTTTCCGGCCCAGGTGGCCGAAATTGACGCCGCGCTGAAGTCAGCCTCCGGCGGGAGTGACAAGCCCAGGCCTGTAGGCTATATCCCCATGGTGGGGCGCAAAACATTCTGGACGGTTTTGCTGGACACCAACACCGCAGAGGTCATCGCTTTTGTACCCATTGATTCGTTCTAGGCAGATCCGGCCGCCGAGGCGAGGCCCTGTTTTGGGCCGGCTGGCGCTGGCTGTGCTCGCATGGGTGGCTTCAGCCAACCTCTCGCTGGCCCAGGCGCCCGCCAGCGTGCCCGGCACCACGGCGGGCTCCTTGCCCTCGCTGGGTGAAACGTCTGAACTGGCGGCTGCCGCGGAGCGCCGGATCGGCGACCGCATCGCCGCGAGCATTTACCGGGACCCGGATTACATCGACGATCCGGTGCTGACCGACTACCTGCAAAGTATCTGGCTGCCGCTGGTGGCCGCCGCGCGCACGCGCGGGGAGCTGCATGCCGAGCTTGAAGAGCGCTTTGCCTGGCAGGTGTTCCTGATCCGGGACCGCAGCATCAATGCGTTTGCCTTGCCCGGCGGGTACTTCGGCGTGCACCTGGGCCTGATCGCCGCGGTCGGCAATGCGGACGAAATGGCCGCCGTGCTCGGCCACGAGCTCAGCCACGTCACGCAGCGGCACATTTCGCGCATGCTGACGCAGCAGTCGCGCCAGACGCCGTGGATGATTGCCGCCATGATCCTGGGCGCCCTGGCGGCCGGGAAAAACGGCGACGCCGCCAGCGCTGCCATCGTCGGCGGCCAGGCGGTCGCGGTGCAAAACCAGCTCAATTTCTCAAGGGACATGGAAAGGGAAGCGGACCGCATCGGCTTCGGCGTGATGACCGATGCCGGTTTTGAAAGCCGCGGCGTGACCACCATGTTCGAAAAGCTGCAGCAGGCCTCGCGCCTGAACGACAACGGCTCCTTTCCCTACCTGCGCTCCCATCCGCTGACCACCGAACGGATTGCCGCGGCGCAGGCGCGCGTGCAGCTGGCCTCCGCCGAGGCCGAAAAGCCTTCGCGTGAAAAGCTGGTCGAGGCCGGCAAGGCCCGTGTGCTGCACGCGATGATGGCCGCGCGCGCGCGCATTCTGGCGGCGCCCGGGGTTGACGCCCTGCGCTCCATGGTGGCGGAGGCCCAGCGCCGCACCGCGCCCCTGGTTTTGCAGTCGCCGGCCTCGGCCGACAACGTGCGCGATGCCGGCGTTGTGTACGCGGGCGCTTATGCGGCGGCGCAGCTGCGCGATTTCGCGGGCGCCCGAAGCCTGCTGGCAAAACTCAGGCCGCTGGTCGCGGAGGTGCCGCAGGCGGCTGGCGCGGCGGATTTGCTGGCCGTCGACATCGACCTGCTGGCCGGCGTAGTCCCGGCCACGGCCGCGAGCTTCGATATTTCAAAGGCGGCCTCGCGCGCGGAGGTCTTGACCCAGGCGCGCTCGCTGCTGGCCGCGCAGCGGGCCCAGGATGTGTCAAGCCGGTTGCAGACCTGGGTGGCCGCGCATCCCAAGGATGCGACGGCCTGGCAGCTGCTCGCGGTCGCCTACGGCAACCAGAACCAGAATGTGCGGGCGATCCGCGCCGACGCGGAAAGCCGGGCGGCGCAGCTGGACTATCCGGCGGCGCTGGACCGGTTCAAGGCGGCGCAGGCCTTGATGCGCAGCAACCCCGGCAGCGCCGATTATGTGGAAGGCTCCATCCTCGACACGCGAACGCGCCAGACGGAATCACTTATCAAGGAACAGGCGCTCCAGGACAAAGTCGATCACTAGCTGCAGCGCTGAATAAATCAGTGAGCCTATCAGCGCGGCGACGAAACCCGTGACGTTCATCAGGTTGCTGGTCAGGCCGGCCGCGGCCCAGAACATGAGCGCGTTGACGACGAAGAGGAACAGCCCAAGCGTCACCAGCGTCACGGGCAGCGTCAGCAGCACGAGGATGGGGCGCACCACCATGTTGAGCGCGCCCAGCACGGCAGCCGCGATCAGCGCGCCGGTAAAGCTGCTCACCACCACGCCCGAATACAGGTAGGTGACCGCGAGCAGGGCGGCCGCGCTGAAAATCCATTTGAGGATGAGTTTCATGCCCGAAGAATACCATCGGGCCGCCCAAAGAAAAATGCGCCCCTGGGGGCGCATTGGCAAGGGGCGGCAGCTCCCGTCAGTCGGTCGCGACCAGCAGGCCGGCGCCCGCCAGCGCGGTGGCGTAACCCAGCACCCCGTGGCTTTCCTGGGCTTGTGAGGCCGTGACCGGCTGCATGTCCTGGCCGAACTTCGGCCGGCGGGCATCCAGCACGCGTGCCGCGCCGTGCTGCTTGATCAGCGACTCGGTCTGGGCGATCAGGGTGGTTTGCGCCAGCTGGGTCAGCACCGTGTCACCCTCTTGTTCCAGCAGGGGCATCAGCTGGGCGAAGACTTTTTCCGCCCACTTTCCGCGCCAGCTTTCGCGCGCGCTGTGCGTCACCCATTTGCTGACGCGGTGCGTCACGCGGGGTGCGCAGCCGACCACGATCCAGCGAGTGGGGTTGCGGGCGCCGCCCGTGGGCAGCATGGGTTGCAGCATCTGCAGGGCATATGCGGCGTCGTCAACGTACACGATGATGTTGTCCATGAAGTTCTCCTTGAGTTGTCGTCGTTTTAGAAAGCTTGCTGGTTGCGGGTTTCAGTGCGGGATCAGGTCTGCGTCGCGGGTGGAGCGGTTGCGCCGGGTGGCCCACCAGCCCGCGCCTAGCACGCCGGCCACCGCCACCGCGTAGGTGATCCACTGGGCGGCCGTGTGCAGGGTGGCGGCGGAGGGCAAGGCGCCGGGTCCGCCGTAAATCGGGTCGAGCAGCTGTTCGCTCACGATCATCTTGGCGGCGGTGAAGGCCAGCACCGCGGCGCCGATGTTGATGATGACGGGGAAGCGTTCCACCAGCTTGAGCACCAGGGTGCTGCCGAACACCACGATGGGGATGCTCACCAGCAGGCCGATGACGACCAGGTCGAAAGAGCCGTGCGCGGCGCCGGCCACGCCCAGCACGTTGTCAATGCCCATCAGGGCGTCTGCCACCACAATGGTTTTCATCGCGCCCCAGAAAGTGCTGGCGACGGGGCCGTCGTGCTCTTTGTCGCCCTGGTCGGCCAGCAGCTTGTAGGCGATCCACAGCAATCCCAGGCCGCCGACCAGCATCAGGCCGGGGATTTTCAGCAGCCACACCACGCCGACGGTCATGGCCGAGCGGACCACGATGGCGCCCACTGTGCCCCAGACGATGGCTTTTTTCTGCAGGTGGGACGGCAGGTTGCGCGCGGCCAGGGCGATCACGATGGCGTTGTCGCCGGCGAGTACCAGGTCAATGAGGATGATCGCCAGCAGGGCGGACCACCAGGGGGCGGTAAATAGTTCCAAAGCTCACACTCCATGTCAAGTTTCGACTTGGAAATCCGAACGGGCGGATTTCCGGGCTCGTGAAACCGGAACAGGTTTGTGGGTGGTTCGGGTCGGGTAAGGGTGCCGCGAACGCCTCGATCAAACCTGTTCAGGTTTCAATCGAAGGTCTGGCTCGACATGCAGTGTCGCTGCATGCCCAACAAGCCGGAAGTGTGAACTTCGTAATGACGACTTGCTGTTAGCGATTTTGCTGTGGTGTCTGTTATCGAATATTGCAGCAAAACGAGGGAGTTACTCCCCTTCGTCCGGATATTTGACAATAAAAATGGATTTTTTGCAAATCCCCCTGTTCATCCGGGCCTGGCGCGCCCTGCTCCTCCATCCGGGGGGTGACAGCAGCCCGCGCCGGGCTTAAGGTTGCTCCCGTTCCCCCACCCACGGCGAAGGAGCGCGTCCATGAACAGGCAATTGATCATCTGCTGCGACGGCACCAACAACAACCTGACCGGTGGCGCCAGGGACACCAACGTCACCAAGCTGTGCGGCCTGCTGGCGCCGGACGACAACGACCAGTTGCTGTACTACGACCCCGGCGTGGGCAACCCCGGCGAGCTGCCCGGCGCGTCTCTGACCGACAGCCTCAGCCGCATTTTCGAGCGGCTGCACGGCCTGGCCTTCGGCAAGGGCGTGTATGAAAACATCGCCGAGGCTTATGTGTTCCTGATGCGGCACTACCGGCCCGGCGACCAGCTTTTCCTGTTCGGCTTTTCGCGCGGCGCCTTCACGGCGCGCAGCATAGGCGGGCTGGTGACGCAGTTCGGCCTGCTGCGCCCTGAGATGGAAGGCCTGGTGCCCACCCTGCTGCACGTCTATTTTTCGGACCGCGAGCGGGGCGCACGCAAATACACCGCGATCCGCGACCAGATCAGCCGGCTCTTTGGCTCCGAGCAGGCCCGCGCGGCGCCGGTCTGGTTTGTCGGTGTCTGGGAAACCGTGTCTTCAGTGGGCGCGCCCTTGCTGAGCCGCACCATCACCGCCTCGCCGACCATTGTCGGCAAGCGCTTTCACCATGTGCGCCAGGCGCTGGCCCTCGACGAATACCGCCGCTCTTTCGAGCCGCGTCCCTACTACGTGGATCCCGCGCACGACTACGCGGCCGGCGGGCAAAGCATTGCCCAGCTGTGGTTTTCGGGCGCGCATTGCGACGTGGGCGGGGGTTACGCCCAGGCCGAGTCACGCCTGTCGCGCGATCCGCTGTTCTGGATGCTGCAGGAAGCGGCGGCCTGCCAGCTGCGCTTGCGCGCCGGCATGGTGGATGCCGCGAGCCAGCTCGACACACAGGCGGTGCTGGCCGCGCTGGCACCGCCCACCCCTGGCGGACCGCCTCCCCGGCCTCGCATCCACAGCGAGACTTATTCCACGGCCCTGTGGGCGCTGGCCGGCCTGCAGCAGCGCAACCCGCATGTGGTGCTCGACGCCGGGAAGCCGCAGCAGGTGGTGCCGGTGGAGCACCCTTCGGTGGCGGCGCTGGGCCTGTCCTTTCCCGCTGATACGGTCTGGGCGCGCCACCGGCCCGTGGCGGGTCTGCTGGTGGCGCTGGGGCTGGCCGTGGTTTTCTGGCTGCTGGCAGGCGGGTTGTTGAACGGTAGCATCGTGCCGGCCCGCATGACGCTGTGGGAATGCCTGCTGGCCTTGGGCCGGGATGCCGGCCAGGCGGCGGCCGCCAACCTGGCGCTGGCCCGCTGGCAGATTGGCTGGGTGGCGTCCTGGGCCTATCCGCTGGCCACACTGCCGCAAGCGGCTGCCCGCGTGGCCGGTGCTGTATGGGCCGATTTCGGCCTGGTGGCCGCTTATGCCTTCATTCTGGCCCGCGCCGCGACCTGGGCGTTTGCCCGCATCGTGCGTGTGCAGCGCGCCGGGCACAGGCCGCCGGGCTTGCTCAATGCGCTGGGGCTGGCCGCCATGGTGGCCGTGCTGGGCGACGCGGCGGAAAACCTGCTGACGCTGGCCCTGGTGTCGGCCTTTCCCTGGCCCTTGCTGGCCGGGGTGGAGCCGCTGCTGGGGCTGGCCATGACCGTGGCTGCGCTGACCAAGTGGGTGGGGCTGCTGGGCTGTGGGGCCCTATTCTTCTGGGGGCTGGCCGCCAGGTCGTCCTGATGGCGGCTAAACCCGGGCGGGGAAAGCGATTTTGCCGTCTGGCCGATAATGAACGGCCCGGCTCTGCGGCTTCGCGCATCCTTTTTCCTTGGCGCGGCCAGCCCCCTAATTTGGTACTTTATTTTCCATGCCCGGCATCCACATCACCGATATCGAAGCCGCCATCAATTACTGGCGCGACAAAAAGCCCTCGCCCGACGGCGTGACCCTGGCGCCCGAACTGCGCGCCCTGGCCGAGGTTTATGCGCTCATGGTTTTCTACCATGAGGACGAGGCCGACGAAAAAACCTTCCCGCCCAAGGCGCTCGCGGCCTGGCGCGCCTGGTACGACACCACCGCCGACACGCCCTGCATCGCCATCTGCTCGACCAGCCAGGGCGATGCTTTGTGCAAGGGCTGCGGACGCACTTTCGACGAAGTGCAGCGCTGGCCCGAAATGACGCCCGGCGAAAAGCGGGCGACCTGGCGGCGCATCACGCAGGAGGCCAGCGCCTGGCGCTTTGGCCGTTATGCCGACCGGGCGCTGGAGGGGAAAACACCGGTCCCTGCCGATGAGAAGGCCTGAGGCCGTCAGCGATTAATCTGGCAGCGGTGGGCGGCCGGGCGGGCTAAACTGGCTGCATGCTCAGACTGGCCCGCGCCCCCAATATCGCCATTGCCGCGCTATGGGTGGACGCTTTGCAGCAGGCCGGTTTTGCGGCCAGTGTGCAGCGTTATTTCCTGGGCAGCGTGGCCGGCGAATTGCCGCCTGACCAGTGCCTGCCCGAAGTCTGGCTCACACACGACCACGAGGAGGCGCGCGCGAAGGAGTTGCTGCACAGCTTGCAGAACATCCCGCAGCGGCGCTGGCTGTGCACCTGCGGCGAAATGGTGGAAGGCGGGTTTGAGCAGTGCTGGCAGTGCGGCGCCGACATGCCGGTGCCGCCTGTGGCGTCTGCCTAGACGCGTTTGGCTAGCTCGGCCGCCAGGCCGACGTAGCTACCCGGCGTCATGGCCAGCAGACGCGTTTTTTCGGCTTCGGGAATTTCCAGCGAGCGAATCAGCGCATGCAGGTCCTCGGCCTTCACGGTTTTGCCGCGCGTGACCTCCTTGAGCTTTTCATAGGCGCCCTGTACGCCGTAGCGGCGCATGACGGTCTGTATCGGCTCGGCCAGCACTTCCCAGGAATTGTTGAGGTCGTCGCTGAGCGCCTCGCGGTTCAGCTCGAGCTTGTTCAGGCCCACGCTCAGGGAGTTGTAGGCCAGCACGGCATAGCCCAGCGCCACGCCCATGTTGCGCAGCACGGTGGAGTCCGTCAGGTCGCGCTGCCAGCGGGAGATCGGCAGCTTCTCGCTCAGGTGGCGCAGCAGCGCGTTGGCCAGCCCCAGGTTGCCTTCGGCGTTTTCAAAGTCAATCGGGTTGACCTTGTGCGGCATGGTGGAGGAGCCGATTTCACCGTCTTTCAAGCGCTGCTTGAAGTAGCCCACGCTCACATAGCCCCAGATATCGCGGGCCAGGTCAATCAGGATGGTGTTGGCGCGCGCCACGGCGTCGAACAGCTCGGCCATGTAGTCGTGCGGCTCGATCTGGATGCTATAGGGCTGGAAGGTCAGGCCCAGGCCCAGCGGCTCGGGCGTTTCGATGACGCTGCGGCTGAAGGCCTCCCAGTCGAAATCGGGCCAGGCCGAGAGGTGGGCGTTGTAGTTACCCACGGCGCCGTTCATTTTGCCCATCAGCTTGACCGCGGCGATCTTCTCGCGCGCATTGGCCAGGCGCACCACGACGTTGGCGATTTCCTTGCCGACCGTGGTCGGGCTGGCGGTCTGGCCGTGCGTGCGGCTGAGCATGGGCTCGGCGGCGAACAGATGGGCCATGTCGCGCAGCTGGGCGATCACCTTGTCGAGCGCCGGCAGCACCACCAGGTCGCGGCCGCTTTTGAGCTGCAGCGCGTGGCTGGTGTTGTTGATGTCTTCGCTGGTGCAGGCAAAGTGCACAAATTCGCTGGCGCCCTTGAGTTCGGGCCTGGCCTCGAATTTGGACTTGATCCAGTACTCGACGGCTTTCACGTCGTGGTTGGTGGTTTTTTCGATGTCCTTGATGGCCGCGGCGTCGCTTTCCGAGAAATTCTTGACCAGGCCCAGCAGATAGGTGCGGGCGCCCGGGCTCAGCGGCTTGAATTCGGCGAATTTGGCGTCGGACAGCGCGATGAACCAGGCCACCTCCACCTGGACGCGGCGGTGCATATAGCCCTGCTCGGACATCAGGGGGCGTAACTGGGCAAGCTTGCCGGCGTAGCGGCCGTCCAGCGGGGACAGCGCGTTGATGGTGGAAAACGGGGTGGAAGAGCTCATCCTCCAATTGTAGGGGCGGCCCCGGGGGCCGGTCTGCGGGACTGTCCAGATTTGCGACGTTTGGAGGAGCCTGTCAGCCGGCGCCCGGGCTTACTCGATAGAATGCACTTCCCTCGGACCACGATCTCACACCACCATGAAACTCATCGGATCCGCCACCAGCCCCTATGTGCGCAAAGTGCGCATCGTAATGGCCGAGAAAAAGCTCGACTTCCAGTTCATCCTGGAAGATGTCTGGGCGGCGAACACCACCATCAGCGCGTCCAACCCCCTGGGCAAGGTGCCCTGCCTGGTCATGGAAGGCGGCGAAGCCGTGTTCGACTCCCGCGTGATCGTCGAATACCTGGACACCCTGTCGCCCGTCGGCAAGCTGATCCCGACCCAGGGCCGTGAGCGTGCCGAAGTCAAAACCTGGGAAGCCCTGGCCGACGGCCTTATCGACGCCGCCATCCTGGCGCGCCTGGAAGCCACCTGGAGCGGCCGCAGCGCCAAGCAGCGCAGCGACGCCTGGATCGACCGCCAGATGGGCAAGATAGACGCCACCCTCAAGGCCATGAGCACCGGCCTGGGCGACAAGGCCTTTTGCAGCGGCATCCACTTCAGCCTGTCGGACGTGGCGGTCGGCTGCGCGCTGGGTTATCTTGATCTGCGCTTCACGCAGGTCAACTGGCGCGAACTCTATCCCAATCTTGCCAAGCTGCAGGACAAATTGATGCAGCGCCCCAGCTTCGCGGAAACGATTCCACCGGGCTGATCAAAAACAGGGATTGGCTTCCGCCCGGTCATTCGCCGCGGCGGGGCGAGCGCCCGGACCCAAAGGACCGCAACGCGCAAGGACACGCCGCCCATGGGCGGGGCCTTGCTGGCTGGAATATAAAAATGCTGCGAAGCGCCCCGGCGCGAACGAGGGAGGGAGGGAGGAGGAGGAGCGCCCCGGGATTGCAGCTGAACCTGGACGGCTCAGAAGGCTTCGCAACAATGAAACTGTTTTGTGCCAGCGCTGTTTGCTTGTGACGGCAAATGCGCTTGCGTAAGTATGAGCGCACAAGCCGCCCGGAGTTCCCCCCGGGTAGGCTGCATCAGGTAAATTTTTGTTAACGACGCAGCGGCCGGTATGGCGAGCCGAAATGGCCGCGGATGGCATTGCGCTTCACGGCGCCACTGCCAGCTGTTTTTCGATCTCCTGGATGAAGGCTCGGCCGGCCGGATCAGCCGTGGAGTTGAAACTGGTGACGCTGCTGCCGTCCCGCGCGATCACGTATTTGTAGAAATTCCAGCGCGGCATGGTGCCTGTTTTGGCCGCCAGCTGCTTGAAAAGCGGATTGGCGTCTTTGCCGGTCACACTGGTTTTGGTGAACATGGGAAATTTCACCCCGAAGGTGTTTTCGCAGAAGTCCGCGATTTCCTTGTTGCTGCCGGTTTCCTGCGAAAAGTCGTTGGAGGGAAAGCCCAGTACCACCAGCCCCCGGTCCTTGTACCTGGCGTAGAGCGCTTCCAGCCCCTGGTATTGGGGCGTGAAGCCGCAAAAACTGGCGGTGTTGACCACGACCACCACTTTTCCCCTGTACTGGCACAGCGACTGCGGCTTTTCATCCTGCAGGCGCAAAAAGCTTTGTTGCAAAAGACCCGGGCAAGCCGCGGGCGTCGGGCTGGCCGGAGCGGCCGACGCGAGGGAGGCGGCCAGCAGGGCGCCGCAATAAAACATGGCCCGCAGGAGGCTTCGGGGCTGGAAGGCGGGCATGGTTAAACTCACGGGCAATTGGGTGATGGGTGGACGGCGGCTCATTCTGGCGCTGTTCGGCTAGCGGCACAAATCGCCTGCGCGGGAGACCCCACAGCCGGCGCTGCGGCACTTGCGGAATTCAAGCCGCGTTTTGAGTGAACAATGCGGTCGAAATCGAACTCCACGTAGGCAAACATGCCGGAATAAGCCTGAATTTGCCTGATTTGCCGGTAAATTGCCGACAAATCGCAAGTTGTCACATTAGCCGCCTAAAATCACCCCCTAATACCCAGGATGCGCCCGGCAGCGTCCGAGGCAGATTTATCCGCGAATTCGATCGCGAAGGAGTTCTCAATGCTTTACCCCGAACTGTTCAAACAACTTGAATCCGTCCGTTGGGACATGGATAAGGACATTCCATGGGCCAGTTTTGACCCTGCCAAGCTGACCGATGAGCAGGCCCAGACCATCAAGATGAATGCCATCACCGAATGGTCCGCATTGCCCGCCACGGAAATGTTCCTGCGCGACAACAAGGATGACAGCGATTTTTCGGCCTTCATGTCGATCTGGTTCTTCGAGGAGCAAAAACACTCGCTGGTGCTGATGGAATACCTCAAGCGCTTCCGGCCCGACCTCGCCCCCACCGAAAAAGAACTGCACGAGGTTCGCTTCGAGTTCGAACCCGCGCCCGCGCTGGAAACCCTGATGCTGCATTTTTGCGGCGAGATCCGCCTGAACCACTGGTATCGCCGTGCCAGCGAATGGCACACCGAGCCGGTCATCAAGCAGATTTACACCCAGCTGAGCCAGGACGAAGCGCGCCACGGCGGCGCCTACCTGCGCTACATGAAGCGCGCCATCAACAACTTCGGCAATGAAGCGAAATCCGCCTTCACCAAGGTCGGCGTGCTGATGGCCAGTGCCCGCCGTACGGCGCAGGCCCTGCACCCGACCAATCTGCACGTGAACAAGAGCCTGTTTCCGCGCGACACCATCCAGAGCCGCTTGCCCAACCCGGAATGGCTGGAGCACTGGCTGGACACGCAGATCAAGTTCGACGCGGTGTGGGAAGGCAAGGTGGTCGAGCGCATCCTGCACAACCTGAGCCTGCTGATGAACCAGAGCTTCAAGACCGTGCAGGAGCTCAACCGTTACCGCAAGGAGATCGGCAAGGAGCTTGCCGATTCCATCAGCGCCAAGCCGTCTCCCGCCGGGGCCTGATGCAGGACCTGCGCTGGCCGAGCAGCGCCGGCGGCCGAAGCCGGGTGGTCGCGCGCGGCGCGCAGGTATTCGCGGTGGCGAACGCCAGCGACCCCCTGCTGGATTTTGATGGCCAGCTTTCGCAGACGCTGGAGATGCTTGATGCCCACCTGGCGCATGTAGGCGCTTCGCGTGCATCGCTGCTGAGCGTGCAGATCTTCCTGCCCGACATGCGGCACAAGAAACAATTGGACGCCGTTTGGCGCGCGTGGGTAGGCGAGGACAGCGCCGCCTGGCCCCAGCGTGCCGTGGTGGGCGCCGAGCTGGACGGTGGCCTGCTGGTCGAGATCGTGGCCCAGGCCTTCCGTTAAAGTCTCGGGATGTCCAGCCATCCCCAGCCCCCCGAATTCCTGAAAAAAATCGTCTCCCGAGAGGAGGCGCCGCGGCGCCTGGCCGCGCTGCCCCGCCCTATCGTCTTTACCAACGGGGTGTTTGACGTGCTGCACCGCGGGCATGCCAGCTACCTGGCCCAGGCGCGCGCGCTGGGCGGTAGCCTGGTGGTTGCCCTGAACACCGACGCCTCGGCCCGGCGGCTCGGCAAGGGGCCTGACCGGCCGCTCAACAACGAGCAGGACCGAGCCGTCATGATGGCCGCGCTGGAGTCGGTGAGCCTGGTCACCTGGTTCGACGAGGACACGCCGCTGGAGCTGATTTCCGAGCTGCGGCCCGACCTGCTGGTCAAGGGTGGCGACTATGACATGGACAAGCTCGCCGAAACGGCGGTGGTCAGGGCCTATGGCGGCGACGCCCGGGCGATCCCGTTTGTGGACGGCTACTCCACCACGGCGCTGGTGAAAAAAATCAGGGCTGCAGGCGGCACTTGAGGCCGGTGCGGCAGCGTCAGGCCGTCTTGGCGATCAGCACGGCATTGGAGCCGCCAAAGGCAAAGGAATTGGACATCACCGCACGCAGGCCCTTGGCGCCGCGCGGCGTCAGCGGGACGTAGTCCAGGTCGCAGCGCGGGTCGGGCTGGTGCAAAAAGGCCGTGGGCGGCAGTTGCCCGGCGCGCAGGGCCATCACGCTCGCGATGAATTCCATGGCGCCGGCCGCGCCCATGGCATGGCCGTGCACGCCCTTGCTGGAACTGATGGGCAGGTCCCAGGCAAGGTCCTGGAAGGCCAGCTTGATGGCGCTGGTTTCCACCACGTCGCCTACGTCGGTCGCGGTGCCGTGGGCATTGAGGTAGCCGATATCGGAGGCCCGCATTCCCGCATCCGCCAGCGCCAACGTCATGGCGCGCGCCTGGCCTTGGGCGTCGGGCTGCGTCAGGTGATGGGCATCGGTGGTGGAGGCGTAGCCGCAGAGCTCGGCCAGGATGGTGGCGCCGCGGCGTTTGGCGCTTTCCCATTCTTCGAGCACCAGCATGGCAGCGCCTTCGGCCAGCACCAGGCCGCTGCGGTCGGAAGAGAACGGGCGGCAGGATGTTTCGGGGCCGTCGGCGTGGGGCTTGGCCAGGGTGTGCATGGCCTGCCAGGCCTTGATGGTGCCGCGGTTGAGCAGCGCTTCCGAGCCGCCGGCCAGCATGGCGTCGGCATAGCCATGGCGGATTTGCCGGAAGGCCTCGCCAATGGAAGCGGCCGAGGAAGCGCAGGCGTTGGAGATGGTGCTGCTCGGCCCCTTCAGGCCGAACTCCATCGATACATGGGCGGCAATCGCGTTATTCATTGCCAGCACCACGGTCATGGGGCGCAGGCGGGCAACCTTTTGCTCGAGCAAGGCCGTGTAAGCCACGTCGGTGGAGCTGGCGCCGCCGCTGCCCGTGCCCAGGGATACGCCAAAGCGCTCGGCGGCAAAGCTGTTGTGCACGGCGGCGGGGTCTCCCAGGCCGGCCTGCGACATGGCTTCGCGGCCCGCCACCAGCGCAAACTGGCTGACGCGGTCCATGGTCAGCAGCCGGGCGCGCGGGAAATGGGGGTCGGGATCAAAATCGATCGCGCCGGCCAGCACGCTTTCGGTGCCGGTGGGAAAGGGAATGTCGACGGCGCGGATGCCGGAGCGGGCGGTCAGCAGGGCGTCAAAAAAAGCCGGGGTGCCGGTCCCCACGGCGGAAATAACGCCCAGACCCGTGATGGCAACGCGACGCATGGATGTCCTGGGGCGCCCGCCAGGGGCTTAAGCGGCGGGCTTGCCCGATGGCAGCAAAGGCTCGATCAGCTGGACCATTTCGGCCAGGGTCCGGGGCGGATTGGCCTGGTCGGGAATCTGGATGCCGAACTGGTCTTCAATCTGGAAGAGGAATTCGATGACCGCCAGGGAGTCCAATCCAAGGCTTTCCAGCGTGGCATCAGGCAGCAGTTTTTCCTCGCTGATGCCAAATGTCTCGGCAAAAAGTTTGATCAAATCAGAATTCATCACCCAACCAGTACGTATATGCAAAGCGTCATTGTCCCACCATCGCCGTGACAGCTGACCTTTGTTCAAACCTCGAGGTTATTTTACAAAAGCGGTGGCGTTGTTTTTGTGCTTCAGGGGGTGTACATCTGCCGGACGGCATCCGACAGGCTGAACGTTCCCAGGAGCTCCCCTAAATAGCTGACAGGCGCCGGTGCAACGGCCGCCGCGCCGATTTCAGCGCGCAAACGGGCGTTGCTGAACACCGCATCGGCTGTCAAAAAAGGCAGGTAGGGTTGCAGTGCCTCGAACATCCAGCGCTGGCGGGCGAATTTGGGTGTCGGCACGAAGTCGCGCCCCCGCATCACCAGCTTGCCTATGCCCGGCATGGTGGCCGTCAACTCGTCGGCCAGCACTTTGAACGTCATGGAGTCTTCGCCGGTTGACACGTGGTAGCAGTCGTGGGCCAGTTCGCCCTTGAGCAGCATTTCGGCGAAAGCGCCGGCGATGAAGTCCACAGGCGCGAAATCGAGCTTGGCCAAGGGATCCAGGGGAACGTCCCCTAACTCGGCCATCACGGGAATCGACCACAGCATATTGCGGGAAAGCTTGGCGTCGTCAATGCCGCGCGACAGCACGATGCCGGGGCGCAGGCTGACAAAGGGGCTGCCGGCGGCGCGCAGCAAGGTTTCGGCGTCGCGCTTGGACCGGATGTAGTCATTGGCGTAGCCGGCGAATGGCATGTCTTCCGTGATCACGCCGCGCGGCTCGGTGGTAACCGCCGCGGTGCCGACAAAAAAGCCGCGCTGCGACGGAGCCAGGTTTTTAAGGATGCCGGAAAACTGCTCGGCGGCCTTGATGTTGATAGGGTAAACCCCTGCGCCGGGCTTGAAGGAGGTGCTGGCCGCCGAGTGCAGGATCACGTCGGCGGACTGCAGCACGGCCGTGCTCAGGCCGAAATTGGGCTCGATGACGTCGCCGGCTTCGGCGGACACCATTTCGGCGAATTCGGGTTTCCACAGAACGCTCTTTTTCAGGCGCTCCAGGAGGCGGTCACGGGCTTGGTTCGAATCGGCGGCGCGCACCACAGCGGTGCTGTAGACGCCGCGCGCGGCCAGAAGAAGCATTAACTCGCCGCCAATCAGGCCGGTTGCGCCCGAAAGCAGTACGCGTTTAGACATGTGAAGAAATGTAAAGCTGAACCAGTGAGTATAAGCCAGCCCATCTCAGGAGGCTACAAAACCCGGCTGGGCGAAACCGTCTAAATCAGCACAATCGCACGCCGGCCGGGCTTTTTTTGGCGAGCAGGCAAGAGCCCCCTCGCCGCACCCGGCTTATTCCCCGGCCTGCGCCGGAGCGGGGGCGTCGCCGTGCCGGCCGCGCAATCGCCTGCTGGTGCGCCGGACGAAGTGCTCCAGGTCGTCGATATAGGTGAACACCGCGGGCACCACCAGCAGGCTGAGCACGGTGGAGGTGATCAGGCCGCCGATCACGGCAATCGACATCGGCGAGCGAAAGCTCGGGTCGGCCGCGCCCAGGCCCAGCGCGATAGGCATCATGCCGGCGCCCATGGCCAGCGTGGTCATGATGATGGGCCGCGCGCGCTTGTGGCAGGCGTCCAGCAGCGCGTCCCAGCGCGACATATTGTGGTCGCGCCGCGCCACGATGGCGTACTCCACCAGCAGGATGGAATTCTTGGTGGCGATGCCCATCAGCATGATCAAGCCGATCAGCGAAGGCATGGAGAAGCTCTTCTGTGCGACCAGCAGGCCGACGAAGGCGCCGCCCAGGGACAGCGGCAGGGCCGCCAGAATGGTGACCGGATGCAGGAAGTCCTTGAACAGCAACACCAGCACGATGTAGATGCACAGCACGCCGGTCAGCATGGCCAGGCCGAAGCTGGCAAACAGCTCTCCCATGACCTCGGCATCGCCGATTTCCACCACCTTGACGCCCGCCGGCAGGTTCTTGATGGCCGGCAACTGCTTGACGGCCTCGGTGATGTCGCCCAGGGCCCGGCCCGAGAGCTCGATCTCGAACTTGACGTTGCGCGACCGGTCGTAGCGGTCTATGACCGCCGGCCCGCCGGTGATTTCCAGCGTGGCCACCTGGCCCAGCATGACCGGGCCGACGCCGGGCTTGACGCTGGGCACGGCCAGACGCTCGAGCACACTCAGGTCCTTGCGGGCCGCATCGTCGAGCTTGACGACGATGGGCACCTGGCGCTGCGAGAGGTTGAGCTTGGGCAGCGATTCCTCGTAGTCGCCGACCGTCGCGATACGCAGTGTCTCGCCCATGGCCGCGCTGGTCACGCCCAGGTCGGCCGCGCGCGCGAAGTCCGGCTTGATGGCGATTTCAGGCCGCACCAGGCTGGCGCTCGATGAAATATTGCCCAGGCCGGGAATGGTGCGCAAATCTTTTTCCACCGCCATTGCGGCGGCCTGCAGGGCGTTGGCGTCTTCGGCCGTCAGCACCAGCATATAGGCTTCGCCGGATCCGCCCAGGCCGACCTTGCTGCGCACGCCGGGCAAAGATTCCAGGGCCGCGCGCATCTTGTTTTCGATGCCCTGCTTGCGCGGGCGTTCGTTGCGCTCATCGAGCAGCACGGTCAGCGTGGCCTTGCGGGTTTCCGCCGCGCCCTGCATGGCAAAGGGGTCGCCGCCGGCCGTGCCCCCGCCTATGGTGGTGTAGACGTTCTTGACGTGCTCGACCTTGCTGATGAGCTGGCGCGCATGCTCGGCCGAGGCCCTGGTCTGCGCCAGTGTCGCGCCGGGCGGCAGCTCCAGGTAAACCTGGGTCTGCGAGTTGTCGTCGGGTGGGATGAAACCCGTGGGCAGCAGCGGCACCAGCGCCACCGAGCCGAAGAAAAACAGCGTGGCCATGGCCATGGTCTTCACGCGGTGATGCAGGCACCAGGTGGCGGCCCGCATGTACCACCGCATCCAGCCCGGGTCGGTGTGCGTGCCCACCACGGGCTTGAGGATGTAGGCCGCCATCATGGGCGTGAGCACCCGCGCTACCACCAGCGAGGCGAACACGGCCAGCGAGGCGGTCCAGCCGAACTGCTTGAAGAATTTGCCGGCCACGCCGCTCATGAAGGCGGTGGGCAGGAACACAGCGATCAGGGTGAAGGTGGTGGCAATCACCGCCAGGCCGATTTCGTCGGCCGCTTCCATCGCGGCCTCATAAGGCGTTTTCCCCATGCGCAGGTGGCGCACGATGTTTTCCACCTCGACGATGGCGTCGTCCACCAGGATACCTATCACCAGCGAGAGCGCCAGCAGCGTGATCACATTGATGGAAAAGCCCAGCAAGTGCATGCCGATGAAGGCCGGGATCACCGACAGCGGCAGCGCCACCGCGGAGACGAAGGTGGCGCGCCAGTCGCGCAGGAACAGCCACACCACCAGCACGGCCAGGATGCCGCCCTCGTAGAGCAGGTGCATGGAGCCGTCGTATTCCTCTTGCACCGGCTTGACGAAGTTGAAGGCTTCCACAAGTTCCACGTCGGGGTATTGCCGCTTGAGTTCGGCCAGCGCGGCCTGCACGGCGGCGCCCACGGCCACTTCACTTTCCCCGCGGCTGCGCGAGACCTCGAACCCGACCACAGGTTTGCCGTCCAGCAGCGCGGCCGCGCGCGGCTCGGCGGTGGTGTCGGTCACGGTGGCGACCTGATCCAGCCGTATGCGCCGGCCGTCGCTCAGGGCCAGCTCGATGCCGGCCAGTTCCGCGGCCGACTTCACCGTCGCCAGGGTGCGCATGGGCTGCTCGCTGCCGCCCAGGTCGGCGCGCCCACCGGCGCTTTCCGTCTGCACCTGGCGCAGCTGGCGCGAGATATCGGACGCCGTGGCGCCCAGGGCCTGCAGGCGCGACGGATCCAGCGCCACGCGCACCTCGCGCGAGACGCCGCCCACGCGGTTGACCGCGCCCACGCCGCGCACCGCCAGCAGCTTGCGCGAAACGTCGTTGTCGACGAACCAGGACAGTGCCTCCTCGTCCATGCGCGGCGAGCGGATGGTGAAGGCCAGCACGGGCTGGCCGGCCAGGTCCATCTTGGAGACCACCGGTTCGCGCACGTCGGCGGGCAGTTCGCTGCGCACCTTGGACACCGCGGCGCGCACGTCGTCCACGGCTTCCTGCACGGGTTTTTCGAGCCGGAACTCGGCCGTGATGGTGGCGCCGCCGTCCTGCACCTTGGTATAGATGTGCTTGAGGCCCTGCACCGTGGCGATGGAGTTTTCCAGCTTGCGCGCCACTTCGGTTTCAAGCTGGGCGGGCGCCGCGCCCGGCAGCGAGGCCGACACCGTCACCGTGGGCAGGTCGATGTCGGGAAAGTTTTGCACCTTCATCGCCTTGAAGGACAGCATGCCGGCGAAAGTCAGCAGCACAAACAGCATGACCGCCGGAATCGGGTTCTTGATCGACCAGGAGGAGACATTCATGGGCCTGCTCCTTACTTGCTGGCGGCCGTCGCCGGCCTGGCGGTGGCCGGTGCGGCGGGGACGGCATCGCTGACCCTGACCAGGTCGCCGTCGTTCAGGAAGCCCGCGCCGCTGACGATGATGCGCGCGTCCGCGGCCAGGCCGGAGGTGATCTCGACCCTGTCGCCTGCCAGCCGGCCGGTCTGCACCTTGAGCTGGCTGATGCGGTTATCGGCATTGAGGCGAAACAGGTAGTTAAAGCCGTCGCGCACCACCAGCGCCGGCTGGGGCACGGTCAGTGCGGGCGTCTCGCCCAGCTCGAATTCCCCGCGCGCGAACATGCCGGCCTTGGCCGGCGAGGCCATGCCGGCGGAAACCGGCAGGTCCACATAGACCAGCGCCGCGCGGGTTTGCGGGTCCACGCTGGGGGCGATCATGCGCACCCGGCCCTTGAGTTCGGCACCGCTGGCGGCCACCACCCTGGCCGTGGTGCCGGCCTTGATACGGCCCAGCTCGGCCGAGGTCACCTCCGCGCGCCACTCGAGGCGCCCGCCCCGTATCAGGCGGAACAACTCGGTGCCCTGGGGCACCACCGAGCCCACCGTCGCGGTGCGCGCGGAGATCACGCCGCTGTCGGGCGCCAGCACCTGGGTGTTCTTGCCGCGCAGCTGCTGCGCGTCAAGCACGGCCTTGGCCGCCTCGACACGCGCCTTGGCGGTCTGCTCGGCGGTGTTGTACTGGTTGATCTGCTGGTCGCTCAGCGCGCCCGAGCTGGCCAGGGTGCGCGCGCGCGCCGCATTGTCGGCCGCGTCGGCCGCGTTGGCCTGCGCCTCGATCAGGCTGGCGCGGGCCTGCGCGGTGTCGGCTTGCACGCTGTCGCCCGAGAACACCGCGAGCACCTGCCCGGCCTTGACCTGGTCGCCGACGTTGGCCTGCACCTGCACCAGCCGCAAGCCGTTGGACTCGGAGCCGATCACGGCTTCCTGCCAGGCCGTGATGTTGCCGTTGGCGCTGAGCTTGACCGGCAGGCTCATCTGCCGCGGCAGCGCCGTGGCGACGGTCAGGGCCGGCTTGGCGGTGGGCGGGGCATCGCCTTTGGCCTCCGAGCGGGAAAGGAAAAAGGCGGCGCCTCCCGCCACCAGCACGGCAGCGGCGATCAAGGCGATGGCAAAAGGGGTGGGCTTGAGTTTGGGCATGGTGTGCAAGGGCTCTGTCAAAGGTGGCGGAGTGATGGCGTGGCGGCCTCAGGGCGCGGTGATGGCGGCGGGGGTGAATGGGGCGGGCACGTCCGACACCAGGGGCGGCACCGGCGGCTCGGCCGTCGTCCAGCCGCCACCCAGCGCGCGGTACAACGCGACCCAGGCGCTGCGGCGCTCGCGCTGCAGCGTGACCACATTGCTTTGCGCCGCCAGCAGCGTGCGGCGCGCGTCCTCGAGTTCGACCAGGCTGGCCAGCCCGCTCTTGTAGCGGGCCTCGGTGCCGGTGAAGGAGGCGCGGTAGCCTTGCGCGGCGACCCGCGCGTCGTCGTTGCGCTCGGCGGTGCTTTGCAGCTTGACCAGCGCTTCCTCCACCTCCTGCACGGCTTTGCGCACGCTGGCACGGTACTGGGCCACGGCGTCCTCGTAGCGGGCCTTGGCAGCCTCCACATTGGCCTCGCTGGCGCCGCCGTCAAACAGCGGAACCGTCAGCTGCAGCGGCCCGACCGTCCAGGTGTCAAAACGCTGCGTGGAGGCGCTGGTGCGCGACTTGGTGGTGAACACCGAGCCGCTCAGGCTGAGCCTCGGGAAGCGTTGCGCGCGCGCGCTGCCCACTTCCAGGTGGGCCGCATCCACCTCGCGCGCCGCGTTGAAGATGTCGGGCCGCTGGGCCAGGACCTCGGCGGGCACGCTGATGATGGGCGCCATCGACTCGCGCGCCAGGTCGGCGGGCGCGGTGGCGAGTTTTTGCCGCAGGGCGGGCTCTTCGAGGGCCGTGAGCGCCACCAGTGACTTGATGTCCAGGTCGCACAGTGTGCGCTGCTGGATGGCGTTGCCGTGCCCTTCCGCGGCGCTGGCGCGGGCCAATGCCGCGGTGGCGGGTGCCTGGAAGCCGGCTTTGGTGCTCAGCTCGGCGAGCCGCGCGGTTTCGGCCCGCGAGGCGGCGTCGGCGCGCGCGACCTCCAGCAGTTTTTCGCAGGCGCGCAAGCTGTAATACTGCGTCGCGACTTCGGCAGCAACCGAGACGCGCGCCGCATGCCACAGGGCCTGCGAACCTTCAAGGCGCTGCTGGTCGGCATCCCGGCTGGCCGCGTACTGGCCGAACAGGTCGATTTCCCAGGACGTCTGCAGGCCTGCCTCCAGCGTCGTGGCGATCGGCGGCGTTGCCCGGTTCACCGGGGCCGAGCGCCCGCGGCTGGCGCTGCCGATGGCGTCCAGCGTGGGCAGCATGGCCGCGCCGGAAGCCACGCGCGAAGCCCGCGCCTGCTCGATGTTGGAGCGCGCCGTCGAGACGCTGGGGCTGGCGGCCTCGGCTGCCATGATCAGTTCCACCAGCAGCGGGTCGTTTTGCTGCTCCCACCAGCGGGACAGCCCGGCCAGGCTGCCGCTGTGGGGCAGTGCCGCGGTGGTGCCCGCCGCCGCAGCCGGCAAGGGCGCCTGCCATTGCGTGGGCACGGGGGCGGCCGGTGTGTTGTGAGGCAGGTCCGTGGCGCAGCCGGCCAGCAGCAGTGCACAGGCGGCCAAAAGCCCCAGCGCCGGCAGGCGGGACGGCGTGCCCCGGGAATCAGGTTTTTTCATGGCTTGCGGTTTTCAGGTGCGGCGTGCCGGCCGCGGGATGGTCGGGAAGGTGTTTGCGCCGGGCCGCTTCGACGGCGACCATGGCTTCGGCATAGGCCACCAGGCTGGCGGCCCACTGCTCCACGGCGTCGGGCGTGCCGAATAGCTGGGGCCGGATCGCATCCACCACCTCGCGGCTGATGAACATGTGGATGGCCAGGCCGGTGATGGAAAAGGCCAGCCTGTGCACCTCGTCGTCGGCCTTGGCGAGCCCCAGGTGGCGGCACAGCACCTTCACCAGGGCCGCGTGCGCGGGCTTGATGCCGTTGTCGATTTCTTCGGCCCACAGGCCCGTGGGCTCCAGCATTTCGCGAAAATGCAGCCGGGTCGACAGCTGCACCAATTCCCCCTGGCGCAAAGGCTCCAGGAAACCCGCGAAAAAACCTTCCAGCGACTGGCGCAGCGTGAAGCTCGGCTGGTCGTACAGCGCGATGTCGTCGCGCGCGCTGCCCAGCGGTTCGGTGAACACGGCGCGGTACAGCCCCGCCTTGTCGCCGAAGTAATAGCTGATGGCCGCCACGTTGGCGCTGGCGGCCTGGGCGATGTCGCGTATCGAGGTCTTGGCAAAACCCTTCTCGGAGAACAGGCGCAGCGCCGCGTGCAGCAGGTGCGCCCTGGCGTGGGCGCCGTCGGAGCGCTGCTTGCGGGTTTCGCCTTCAGTGCCGGCGGAGCGCGAAACTGTTTTGGGGCGTGGATCGGCAGTCATGTGCCCGCATTAGAGCACATGAGTCAAACAATTGATTGAATTAAATCAATCGTTTGATTTGAAGGTGGATATCCACAACTGCCGGATGGCGTCGCACTCGGCCTGCAGTGCCGGCGGGCTGACCTGGGTCGGCTCCTCGTTGAGGCGCGCGCGGTGCTGCACGCGCCGCAGTTCGCGGTAGGCGGCGGCCGCGCGCTGGCCCACGCCGGGCGGCAGCAGGCCGGCGGCCTCGGCGCGCTGCAGCAGGGAGATGTTGCCCACGTTGGCGATCAGCTCCGGGTGCCGCGCGGATTCGGACAGCACCAGGAATTGCACGGCGAACTCGGCGTCCACCATGCCGCCGGGGCTGTGTTTCACGTCGAATTTGTCGCCCCGCACCGGGCGCGCGCTGCGCACCTTCTCGCGCATGGCGACGATTTCCCCGCGCAGCGCCGCGGTGTCGCGCGGGGCGGTGATGACGGTCTCGCGCACCTGGTCAAAGCGCTGGCGCAGCGAATCGCCGCCGAGCACGCAGCGCGCGCGCGTCATGGCCTGGTGTTCCCAGGTCCAGGCGGTGTTGCTGCCGCGCTGCTGCTGGTAGCGGGTGTAGGCCTCGAAGCTGGTGACCAGCAGGCCCGAATTGCCGTTGGGGCGCAGGGCCGTGTCGATCTCGAACAGGTCGCCTTCGCCGGTCTTGATGGTCAGCCAGTTGATCAGCTTGCGCACAAAGGCCGCATAGACCTCGGGCGCGCGTTCGTCCTCGTCCTCGTAGACGAAGACGATGTCCAGGTCGCTGCCGTAGCCGAGCTCCTTGCCGCCCAGCTTGCCGTAGGCAATGATGGCGAACTGCGGCGTTTCGCGGTGGCGGTTTTTCAGGCGCTGCCAGCACCAGCGCGCGGTGATGTCCAGAATCGCCTCGGCCAGCGCGCTCAGGTCGTCGGCCACCTGCTCGACCGTGAGCACGCCTTCGAGGTCGCGCGCCAGCGTACGAAAGACCTCGGCATGGTGGGCGCGGCGCAGCAGGTTCAGGCAGGTTTCCTCGTCGTCCTCGCCGGTGCTGCGCAGAGCCGCCAGCCGCTGCTCAACGTCGCGGGCGAAAGCCGCGCCGTCAAAGCGTTCCTTGAGCAGCTCATCGCTGGCCAACTCGTCAATCACGCCGGGGTGCTGCAGCAGGTAGCGCGCGGGCCATTTGGCCGCGCCCAGCAGGCGCAGCAGGCGTTCATGCACGGCCGGACGTTCCAGCAGCAGCGCCAGGTAGCTTTCGCGCCTGAGCAGGGGTTCTATCCAGTCGATGATGCGCACCGCGGCTTCTTCCGTCACCGTGCCCTCGGCCAGCCAGGCGGCGGTGCGCTGCACCAGCCGCGTCAGGCGCGCGCGCGAATCCTCGCGCAGGCCCAGCACGCGGGGATGCTGGCGCCACAGCGCCAGGCGGGCGCGGAACTGTTCGGGCCATTGTTCCGAGAGCTGCTCCAGCAGGTCGTCAAGCTGCTGCGGCGCGGCCTTAGCCTTGCCGCCGCAGCCCTTGCAGTCGGCCTTGCCGCCCAGCAGCTTGTCGAACTCGCCGGCCACCAGTTCGCGGTGCGCGTCGAGCTCGCTGAGAAAGGGGCAGCAGTTGCCGTAGCCCAGTGTTTCCGCGATCCAGGCCAGGTCGTCGTCGCGTGTGGGCAGCACGTGGGTCTGCTGGTCGTCCAGGTACTGGATGCGGTGCTCTACCCGGCGCAGGAAATCGTAGGCCCGCGCCAGCGCGTCGGCCGTTTCCTGCGGCATCAGGCCCGCGCGGGCCACGCGCTGCAGGGCGTCCACCGTGGGGCGGGTGCGCAGCTCCGGAAACTGCCCGCCGCGCACCACCTGCAGCAGCTGCACGGTGAATTCGATTTCGCGTATACCGCCGCGCGACATCTTGACGTCGTTGGCGCGTTCGGGATGGCCGGCGCAACGTTTGGCCGCATGCTCGCGAATCTGCCGGTGCAGGGTGCGCAGCGCGTCGAACACGTTGTAGTCGAGGTAGCGCCTGAACACAAAGGGCAGCACCGGGCCGCGCAGCGCCTGCGCGGCGCCGCTTTGCACGCACGCCAGCGGTGCCACCACACGGCTCTTGAGCCAGGCAAAACGCTCCCATTCGCGGCCCTGCGCCTGGAAATATTCCTCCAGCGCGCTGAGCGAGACGGCGGCGGGGCCGGAATTGCCGTTGGGCCTGAGCGCCAGGTCCACCCGGAAAACAAAGCCGTGCTCGGTGGCGTCGCCGATCAGGCTGAAGACGGCCTTGACCTGGTGCGCGAAGTATTCGTGGTTCGAGATCTGCCCGCGGCCGTCGCTGCGCCCGGCGGTTTCGCCGTGGTGGTCGTAGACATAGATCAGGTCGATGTCGCTGGAGACATTGAGTTCGCGCGCGCCCAGCTTGCCCATGCCGACCACCCACATCCGGGCGCGCTCCCCACCGGGGGCTTGCGGCGCGCCGTGCTGGGCGTCTAGCATGCGCGCCGACTCCCGCATGGCCACATCGAGCGCCAGTTCCGCCAGCTCGGTCATGGCGCAGGTCACGACTTTCAGCGGCGCCTGGTCTTCGCTGGCGCCGTCGCAATCGAGCACCACCAGCCTTTCCATCACGAGCTGGCGCAGCACCCGCAGCGCGGCGCCGGTTTCCAGCCCCTGCGCCAGCAGGGCATCCAGGGCGGTCTGCATGCTTGCCCGAACTGGTGCGCCGGGGGGTAGCAGCGGGAGCCATTCGGCGTAGCGGCGGCGCACGCGCTGGACAAAGCGGGAATAACCTGACGCGGCCGGCCCGGCGGCGGAGGGAGAGTCAGGGCTGGCGGTCAGGGCAACGGTCATCACACTACTTCACAAAACTTCATGGTCCCCCGCCGGGCGGATAAGCGCCCCGGCGGTCATAATTCTCTGGTCAATGGAGCCAACGATTCCCAGCCTGTCCACCCTGCCGCCGCGCCGCCTGCACTGGCTTGCCTTGATCCTGCGCATCCTGTTGTGGCTTGTCGCCGCGGCCTGGCTGCTCTTTGGCCTGAGCTGGTTCGTGCTGCATGGCTGGATTGTGCCGCGAATCGGCGAATTCCGTCCGCGCCTGGAAATAGAGGCCAGCAAGGCCTTGGGGGTGCCTGTGCGCATAGGCGGCATCACCGCGCATTCCCAGGGCATGATCCCTTCCTTCGAGTTGAGCGACGTCACCTTGCTGGACGCGCAGGGCCGCGAAGCCCTGAGGCTGCCGCGCGTGCTGGGCGCCCTGTCGCCTTCCTCGATCTGGGGGCTGGGCTTTGAGCAGATCTACATCGACAAGCCCGAATTGGACATACGCCGCGCCGCGGACGGGAAAATCTATGTGGGCGGGCTGGACGTCTCGCAGGACCGGGCCGGCGGCCAGAGCGCCGCGGCCGACTGGTTTTTTTCGCAAACCGAATTCGCCATACGCGGCGGCACCGTGCGCTGGACCGACGAATTGCAGCGGGCGCCGCCGCTGGCGCTCACGCAGGTCGATTGGGTCATGCGCAACGCGCGTCGCCGCCACCTCTTGCGCCTGGACGCCACGCCGCCCCCCGAATGGGGCGACCGCTTCACCGTCAGGGGCATATTCCGCCAATCCCTGCTGTCCGGCAGCGCCGGCGACTTCGACGCCTGGACCGGGCAGCTGTTTGCCGAATTCGTCCGTGTGGACGCGTCGCGCATCCGCCAATACCTGAACATGGACACACTGGGCGTGGAGCTGGCGCGCGGCAACGGCGCGCTGCGCGCCTGGGCCGACGTGAGCAAGGGCCGCATCACCGGCGGCACCGCCGACGTGGCGTTGCAGGACGTGGATGCGCGCTTCGGCGCCAAGCTCCAGCCGCTGGCCTTCGAATCCGTCGCGGGGCGCATAGGCGGTGGCCAGCGCGCCAACGGCTTTGACTTCAGCACCGAGGGCCTGCGCTTTCGCACCCGTGACGGCCTGCAGTGGCCGGGCGGCAATGTGGCCCTGGCGCACACCGGCGACGAGGCCGGCGTGCCGCAGCACACCGAGCTCAAGGCCGACAAGCTCGACCTGGCCGCGCTCGCGCAGATTGCCAACCGCCTGCCGCTCGATGCCGCCACGCACGGTTTCATCGCCTCCTTCGCGCCCAAGGGGCTGGTCGAGACCGTCGAGGCGCGCTGGCAAGGGCCCATCGCCGCGCCCAGCACCTATGCCGCGAAAGGCCGGGTGGCCGGCCTGAGTGTTGCGGCGCTGCCGGCACCCCAGCCGCCGGCGGCGGCCGCTCCCGCACCCGCTGCGCCGCATGCCGCGGTGCATCCCAAGACCGGCAGGCCGGGCATCAGCGGCGCCGCGATTGACTTTGACCTCACCCACGAAGGCGGGCAGGCCAAGGTCAAGATCGCCAACGGCGCGCTCGACCTGCCCGGCGTTTTTGAGGATTCCCTGGTGCCCTTCGACCAGCTGGCTGTCGAGGCCCAATGGAAGTTCTCGGGCCGCAAAATCGAGGCGCAGCTGCGCAACCTGCAGTTCGCCAATGCCGACGCGCAGGGCCAGGCGCAGGCCAGCTGGCGCACGGAGGACGTGGCCGGCCCGGCGCCCGCCGCGGGCGCGCCCGACCTGCGTTTTCCCGGCGTGCTCGACCTGCAGGGCAGCCTGAGCCGGGGCGACGGCGCGCGGGTGCACCGCTACTTGCCGCTGGTGTTGCCCGAGCAGGTTCGCCACTACGTGCGCGACGCGGTGGTGCAGGGCCAGGTCAGCGACGTGAAGTTCAAGGTCAAGGGCCCGCTCGAGCACCTGCCCTTCACCAACCCGGCGCAGGGGGATTTCCGGGTGTCCGCCAAAATTCACGGCGGCCACTTCGCCTATGTACCCAAAACCATACAGCCGGCCGGCACGGCGCCCTGGCCGGCCCTGGCCGAGCTGGGCGGCGAACTGGTCTTCGATCGCGCCTCGCTGGAAGTGAATGGCGCCAGCGGCAAGGTCGCCGGCCTGCCGGGCCTGCAGCTGGCCAAGGGCGAGGCGCGTATTCCGGACCTGACCCATGATTCGACGGTCCACGTGAATGTCGAACTCAAGGGGGCGCTGGCCGACGCGCTGGGCTTCGTCAACCAGTCGCCGGTGGGCAGCATGACCGGCCACGCGCTGGCCGGGGCCAAGGCCGGCGGCACGGGCGACTACCGCTTTCGCCTGGAGCTGCCCATTCATTCGATCGACAAATCGCGCGTCGAAGGCACGGTCACCCTGCCCGGCAATGACGTGCAGTTCGCGGCGGCCGTGCCCATGCTGGCAAAACTCAAGGGCGTGGTGAACGTCAGCGAAAAGGGTTTCTCCGTCGCTGGCGGCCAGGCCAAACTGCTAGGCGGCGATGTACGCTTTGACGGCGGCCTGAGTTCGCAGCCGCGTGCCACGGGCAGCGCCGAGACGGAAACCGTCGCGACCTTCAAGGCGCAAGGCAGCGTGAGCGCCGAAGGCATGCGCCAGGCCAGGGAGCTGGGCCCGCTGGCGCGCATGGCGCAAAACGCCAGCGGCAGCACGGCCTACACCGCGACGCTCGGGTTTCGCCGCGGCGTGCCGGAGCTGGCGATTTCCAGCAACCTGCAGGGCATGGCGCTGAACCTGCCCGCGCCCTTGAACAAAACTGCCGACGCGATGCTGCCGCTGCGCTTTGAAAATGCCTTGCTGCAGGCTTCCATGGGCCCCGGGCAAAAACTTGAAGACCAGCTGTCGGTCTCGATAGGGCGCACGGCCTCGGTGGTCTACGTACGCGACCTGAGCGGCAGCGAGCCGCGCGTGATTCGCGGCGGCATCGCCGTGGGCCTGGAGCCCGGCGAAGCCGCGCCCATGCAGGAGACCGGCGTGGCGGCCAACATCAACCTGGCCCATGTGGACCTCGACGCCTGGCAGAGGCTGCTGGGCGACTCCACGGTCGGCGGAACCTTGCAGGCGGCCCCGCCGGCGGCGTCCGCGGCGCTCAACCGCTCGGCCGCGAACGCCGCCATGAGCTACCTGCCGACCACCATGGCCATACGCGCCCGCGAACTGGTGGTGGAAGGGCGCAAGCTCAACAACGTGGTGGTGGGCGGCTCGCGCGAAGGCTTCACCTGGCGCGCCAACATCGACGCCAGCGAGCTCAATGGTTATGTTGAATTCCGCCAGCCCGGCGGCTTGGGCGCCGGGCGCGTCTATGCGCGGCTCTCGCGCCTGAGCCTGGAACCCGGCGCGGCCAACGAGGTGGAAGCCATCCTGAACGAGCAGCCGGCCAGCATCCCGGCCCTGGACATCGTCGTGGAAGACCTGGAACTGCGCGGCAAGAAACTGGGACGGGTCGAGATCGACGCCGTCAACCGCGGGGCCTCCAGCGCGGCGCGCGACGGCGTGCGCGAATGGCGGCTGAACAAACTCAACGTGATCCTCCCCGAGGCCGTGCTGACGGCCAACGGCAACTGGGTGGCCCTGAACGCGCAGGCCGTCGCTGCCGCGGGCGGCAACCGCGCCGCGCGTGCGGCCGCCGAACGCCGCCGCACGGTGATGAATTTCAAGCTCGAAGTCGCCGACTCGGGAGCCCTGCTCAAGCGTTTCGGCATGGGCGAGGTGATTCGCCGCGGCAAGGGCAAGCTCGAAGGCCAGGTGGCCTGGGTGGGCTCGCCGCTGAGCTTTGACTATCCGTCCATGAGCGGGCAATTCAACGTCAATGTCGAATCGGGGCAGTTCGTCAAGGCCGACCCCGGCATCGCCAAGTTGCTGGGCGTGCTGAGCCTGCAATCCCTGCCGCGCCGGCTGGCGCTGGATTTCCGCGACGTTTTCTCCGAAGGCTTCGCCTTCGACTTCGTGCGCGGCGACGTCAACATCAACCAGGGCGTGGCCTATACCAACAACCTGCAGATGCGCGGCGTCAATGCCGCCGTGCTCATGGAGGGCTCGGCCGACATCGCCAGGGAGACGCAGGACATCAAGGTCGTGGTGGTGCCCGAGATCAACGCCGGCACGGCTTCGCTGATCGCCACCGCCATCAACCCGGCCATAGGGCTGGGCAGCTTCCTGGCGCAGATGTTTTTGCGCCGGCCCCTGATACAGGCGGCCACCCAGGAGTTCCACATCGACGGCACCTGGTCCGACCCCCGGGTCACCAAGCTGGACCGCAAGGCCCAGGCCGACAGCAAGCCCAGCCAGGCTTCCACGGAGACGCGCTGACCATGAAAGTAGCCGCTATTCAAATGGTGTCGGGCACCCGCATCGAGGACAACCTCGAGGTGGCGCGCCAGTTGCTCGGGCAAGCCGCGGCGCAGGGCGCCGAACTCGCGGTGCTTCCCGAGTACTTCTGCATCATGGGCCGCAAGGACACCGACAAGCTGCAGTTCCAGGAGTCTCCGGGGCAGGGGCCCATCCAGGATTTCCTGGGCCGCTCGGCGCGCGAACTGGGACTCTGGATCGTGGGTGGCACCCTGCCCATGGCCACGGAGGATCCTGCCCGCGCGCGCAACTGCTCGCTGGCCTACGCGCCTTCGGGGGAAAGCGCGGCCCGCTACGACAAGATCCACCTGTTTCGCTTCGCCCAGGGCCAGGAAGACTACGACGAAAGGCGCGTGCTGGAACCCGGCGCGCAGCCCGTGCGTTTCGAGCTTGCGTCGCGCGACGGCCATGTCTACACCATAGGCATGAGCGTCTGCTACGACCTGCGCTTTCCCGAGCTGTACCGCGCCTTGCAGGCCGACGTGCTGCTGGTGCCCAGCGCCTTCACCTACACCACCGGCCAGGCGCACTGGGAAGTCCTGCTGCGCGCGCGGGCCATCGAAAACCAGGCCTATGTGCTGGCGGCGGCCCAAGGCGGTGTCCATGAAAACGGGCGCCATACCTGGGGCCACACCATGGCCGTCGATCCCTGGGGGCAGATCCTCGCCGAGCGCGAGGAGGGCGCGGGGGTGGTGATGGCCGAAGTCCAGGCCGCCAACCTGCGCGGCGTGCGCGAGCGCCTGCCGGCCTTGGGCCACCGCGTCCTGTGAGGAGCCGCAGGGCGTGAAGTTTGCGCGCATCAACGTGAGCCGGGCCAGCCGGCGATGGGCGCTGTGGGGCCTGCTGGTGGCGCTGGTCGTCGCCTTGCTGGGCATCCTGGTGTGGCTGGCGGGGCGCTATGAATCCAGCATGGTGCAAAGCCGGCTCGAGCACGACGCCGCTGAAACCGTCACCGACATCCGCTCGGGCCTCACGCGCAACATCCAGACTTTCCAGGCGCTGCAGTCCGGCGAGCGCACCCCCGGGGCCTGGCATGCGCCGGCCGCCGAAGTGCTGCGCGAGCACCGCGAGATCATGCGGCTCGAATGGCGCAGCGAGTCGCTGGACGTGCTGGCCTTTGTCGAGACTCCCTACCGCACTTCGGTGTTCGAGCGGCTGGGCAGGGCCAGCATGCAGGCCGACGTGGCCCTGACCTGCACCACGGCCCGGCGCCTGAGCGGCTCGGCCTATTCCACCAGCTATTTCATGCCGCAGCCCGACGGCCTGGGCCTGGAGGTGCTGGACATGTGCCTGCCCATCGTGGTGGGCGGCCGCCTCGCGGGCTACACCGTGGCCACCTATTCGCTGCAGGACATTCTGGGCGAGCTGGTGGGCCGGCAGCTGGCGCGCGGCGTCGGCCTGTCCTTCACCGAGGCCGACGGCACGCGGCTGGCGCTGCACGGCGTACCCTCGCGTGGCAACCGCATCTACATCGCGCAGCAGCTGCTGGACCTGCCGGGCAACACGCTGGTCGTGCGCATGGAGAGCCGGCTGGGCACGCCGGCCCTGTTTCCCAACGTGCTGACCGCGCTGGTGACCGCCATGTCGCTGGCGCTGATGGCGGTGCTCTTCCTGCTGGCCAGGGACATGCGGCGCAGGCTCAAGGTCGAACACGACCTGGGCGAGGCGCTGGCCTTTCGCAAGGCCATGGAGGACTCGGTGCTCACCGGGCTGCGCGCGCGCGACCTGCAGGGCCGCATCACCTATGTGAATCCGGCTTTTTGCAAGATGGTGGGCGTGGAAGCCAAGGATTTGCTGAACCAGAGTTTTCCCTCGCCCTACTGGCCGCCGGAGCTCGCCGGTGTCTACCAGCAGCGCCAGGAAATCCGGCTGGCGGGCAGCAACCTGCCGCGCGAAGGCCATGAGTCGGTGTTCATGCGGCGCGACGGCACGCGCTTTCCGGTGCTGATCATGGAGGCCCCGCTGATCAACGCCGTGGGCAAGCACACCGGCTGGATGAGCGCCATCCTGGACGTGAGCGAGCAGCGCCGCGTCGAGGAGCTCTCGCGCGCCAGCCAGGACCGCCTGCAGGCCACGGCCAGGCTGGCCATGGTCGGTGAAATGGCCTCGCTGCTGAGCCACGAACTGAACCAGCCGCTGGCGGCGATTTCGAGTTACGCCACCGGATCGCTCAACCTGCTGCAGGAGGAAACCGGCGCGGCTGCCCCGACGCCGGCCCCGCTGTCCGAAGACCTGCAGTTGGCCATGCGCCGCATCGCCGAGCAGGCCGAGCGCGCCGGCAAGGTCATCAAGAGCGTGCACGACTTCGTGCGCCGGCGCGACCAGGTGCGCGAGGCGGTCCAGCCGCGCGCGCTGCTCGACGCCATCATGCCGCTGGTGAGCCTGCAAGCCCGCAAGCTCGGCGTGCGCGTCGTCATCGAGGTCGATGAAGCCTGCGAGCCCGTGTTGTGCGACCGCACCATGGTCGAGCAGGTGCTGCTCAACCTCTCGCGCAACGGCATGCAGGCCATGCAGGCCCTGGCCGAAGGCGCGCAGCCGGCCGGCGGCGCGGCGCAGGCCGAAAAGGTGCTGACCCTGCGCATACGCCCGGCCGCTTCCAACGCGCACAGCCGCTGGGTCGAGTTCGCGGTGATCGATCGCGGCGAGGGCATTGCCGGGGACGTCGCGGAGCGGCTGTTCACGCCCTTTTTCACTACCAAGGAAGAAGGCATGGGCCTGGGACTCAGCCTGTGCCGCACCGTGATAGAACAGCACGGCGGTTTCCTCGGATTTGAAGCCGCCGAGCCGCAGGGTACGATTTTCAGTTTCACCCTGCCCGCGGCGCCGCCCCGGGACGGCGATCCACCGCAAGCCTGAAGGACAGCCATGGAACCGATTCACAATGCCACGGTCTACATCGTCGACGACGACGCCAGCGTGCGCGACGCACTGGCCTGGCTGCTGCGTTCGCGCCGCCTGTTGAGCGAGACCTTCGACAGTGCCGAGGCCTTTGACGCCCGGGTGTCCAAGGGCTTCGAGGTGCGCTCGCCCTCCTGCCTGCTGCTGGATGTGCGCATGGCCGGCCTGAGCGGCCTGGCCATGTTTGAAAAACTGATCGGCTATGGCTTGCTGCCGACCTTGCCGGTGATTTTTCTCACGGGCCATGCCGACGTCCCCACCGCCGTCGACGCCGTCAAGCGCGGGGCCTTTGATTTTTGCGAAAAACCGTTTTCGGACAATGCGCTGGTGGACCGCATCGAGCAGGCGCTCAAACATTCCGCCGCGGCGCTGGCGCAGCACAGCGAGTCCACCGGTCTGCAGTCCCGCATCGACGGCCTCACCGACCGCGAGCGCGACGTGATGCGGCTGGTCGTGGGCGGCCTGCCCAACAAGCTGGTCGCGGACCAGCTGGATATCAGCGTGCGTACCGTGGAAGTCCACCGCGCGCGGGTGTTTGACAAAATGGGTGTCAAATCGGCGGTGGAGCTCGCCAACCTGCTGCGCAACCTGTAGTGCCGCAGGCCGGATTTAATCCTTGCGGGGCTGTGCGGCGGGCGCCGGCGGTTCCGGCTCCTTCAGTTCGCCGTTCTTGCGGCCTGAAAACATCGTCCACCACACAATGAACACCAGCAGCAGCAATGCCCCCAGGGCTTCCAGCAAAAGTAAGGCCATGACATTTCCTTGGATTCCGTCGATACGCGCCAGGCATGAAAGGCGTCCCATGCGCTCCATGCGGATGGGGACGATTATCGCCATCGCGGCTTTGCTGGCCTCCTGCGCCAGCCCGCCGCTGCCGCCTTCATCGGTACCGGGAGAGCCCACCGCAGCCGGCAGCCGCCCCGGCGATTCCGGCCCCTTGCCCGCGCCCATGCTGCAGGGCAAAAGCCGCTGGGTCGCGGTGCGCTGGGCCGAACTGCCGGGCTTTGAGGAGGACGCGCTGTTCGAGGGTTGGAACGCCTGGCTCAAGAGCTGCGAGCGGCCGGGCCCGGTGTTTGCGCCCCTGTGCGCCGAGGTCAGGCGCCTGAGCATCGCCTCGGCCGAAGCGCAGCGCAACTGGATGGTGAGCCGGCTGCAGCCCTACCGGGTCGAGAACCTGCAGGGCGCGGCCGACGGGCTGCTGACCAGTTATTACGAACCCGTGCTCAAGGCCAGCCGCCAGGCCGGCGCCGGCTACGAAGTGCCGCTGTACCGCCCGCCGGCCTCGCTGGCCAGCCGCAAGCCCTGGTACTCGCGCCAGGAAATCGACACCCTGCCCGAAGCCAGGGCGGCGCTGCGCGGCCGCGAGATCGCTTGGCTGGCCGACCCGGTCGAGGCCATGTCGCTGCACATCCAGGGCTCGGGCCGGCTCAGCCTGACCGAGGCCGACGGCTCGCAGCGCATGGTGCGCGTGGCCTATGCCGGCTCCAACGAGCAGCCCTTTCGCAGCGTCACCCAATGGCTGCTGGACCAGGGCGAAGGCCGCATGACGGCACCCTGGGTCGAATCCACCAAGGCCTGGGCCGCGAGAAACCCGCCGCAGCGCGTGCAGCAGATGCTCTGGAGCAACCCGCGCTACACCTTTTTCCAGGAGCAGCCCCTGAGCGAGCTCGACGCCGCATTCGGCCCCAAGGGCGCGCAGGGCGTGGCGCTCACGCCGGGTCGCTCCATCGCGGTCGATCCGGGCAGCATTCCCTACGGCACGCCCGTGTGGCTGGCCTCGCGCGGCGGGGCCGGCAGCCTGCAAAAACTGGTGCTGGCCCAGGACACCGGCAGCGCCATCGTGGGCGCGGTGCGGGCCGACTATTTCGCCGGCACCGGGCCCGAGGCCGGCCAGCTCGCCGCGCGCATGAACCAGCCGTTGCGGCTGTGGGTGCTCTGGCCCCGCTGAACCCTCCAGGAGCCATCAATGAACAAGCCATGGAACATCTGTGCGGCGCTGCTGGCCGCGGCGGCATTGGGCGGCTGCGCCGGCGGCAACTGGCAGGCCGACGGCCCGCTGTACCGCTGCGAGCACGGCATAACGTTCCGCGTCAAATTCATCGACGACACCGCGCTGCTGGAAGGACCCGGCGGCCAGGACCTGCTGCAGCGCGATGCCGGCGGCGAGGGACCGCGGCAGACGGTGTACAGCAACCCGCGCATGCGCGCCGAATTCGGCCTGGGCGCCAGCGGACGCGAGGCGGTGCTGCGTTATCCCCTGCTGCCTCTCGTCGCGCGCTGCGTGCGCGACTGAATTCTTTTCTAACGTACGGAGAGGCGGACTTCGACCCGCATTCCGTCCCGCCGGGTGGATTGCCGGCTGTCGGCGATGCCGCTGCTGTTGCCGGCGCTCGCGTCGTCGGACTCCGCCACGGTGACCCATTCCCCGAGGCGCACGCTCAGCGACGTGCTGGTGGACGATGAGGACAAGGGCGCCATCGGCGACGAGCCGGTGCGGCTGGCCTGCCCCGCGGCCAGTTCCAGCTCCACGCTGTCGCCGCCATACCAGAGCGGTCGGGCCGAAAAACCGCTGTTGGCATCGATGAACACGGTGGCGGCCTGGCGTCCCTGCACCAGCCGCAGCGGCTGGCTGTTGCCCAGGTTGATGTTGGCGGGGCGGCCGTTGAGCACCAGCACACGCTGCACCAGATCGCGCGTGTCGCTGCGTTGGTTGTCCTGGGCCGTGATGTGGGCATTGGCGCCCGAGCGGCCCGGCTGCAGCACGATCCCGCCCTGCGCGCCCAGGGCACTTTGCGAGCGCAGGCTGCTGCCGGCTTGCCGCACTTCGATCTGCAGGTTGCGCATGGGCAGCGCCTCGGGGCCGGCCGGCTGCGCCATCAGGCTGCCTGGTGCCAGCATGAAGGTCATCAGGAACAGCGCGCAAATGGCATTGCGGAATTTCGTCATGGCGGGCTCCGGGGTGGCAAAGAGGAAAAACGAAAAGGGCGGCCTCACGGGGAGATAAAGTACCCGCTTGCGTCAAGGCAAGCTAACATCGTACTGAAGTCAGCCGGGCAATTGCCGTTTCACGCCATAGAGGCCATGAGCGCCGCGCCCAAACCTGTGTTCCCCATGAGCCCGAAAACAAAAGTCATCGCCTGGATTTTTGGCATTGTTGCCGCGTATGCCGCCAGCGTCGGCATCGGTGCCTATCGCATCGTTTCCTCGGAAATGTTTCCGCCGGCCAAAAAAGGCGTGGCGGCGTATCTGGTTGCCACGAACTCAAATGAAGCCAATAAGCCTGTCTACTTTAAGTGGTGGTCTTCCTGGTATTTCAAAAATAGCGCCTCGGACGGGCTGGCCCAGTTTTTACTTTGCACTTCCTCGGCAAATTGCCACTCCGTCGTCGCCTATATGGATTTGGGCAAATGGCGAATCAACGTTGACGGCAATATGATCAATACCGACAAGTGGGTAATCCTGCCCGACGGCAGAATGGTGAATGGCGAGAAACCGTCCCGGAAATAAAGCCCTGGGCGATCTCCAGCCATACAAGCACCTCACTTTTGCAAGCACTTGCCCGCGTGCATCTAGGCTAAATGCCCCAGCGGCAGCGCGCTGCTGGCCTTGACCTCCCCCAGTGAAAAACTGGTGTGCAGGTCCTTCACATTGGGCAGGTTGATCAGGTTCTGCAGCGCAAACTTGCTGAAGGCCTCCAGGTCCTGCGCCACCACCTGCAGTTCAAACGTGCCGGTGCCGCTGATGTAGTGGCAGGACACAATTTCCGGCAGCTTTTTGATGGCCTCCTCCAGCTGGCGCGTGGCGTCGCCGCTGTTGCGGTCGGCGTCCAGCCGCACAAAAGCCAGCACGCCCAACCCTATCTTGTGGCGATTGATCTCGGCCCGGTAGCCGGTGATGAAACCGCTTTCTTCCAGCGCCCGCACGCGCCGCCAGCAGGGCGCGGCTGACAGGCCCACGCGCGAAGCCAGTTCGGTGTTGGTCAGCCGCGCGTCGCGCTGCAACTCATTCAGGATGGCGATGTCAAACTTGTCTAATGTTTCCATATTTGCCATTTTGCAGCAAGATTCTTTCTGAAAGTGGGCTAAATAGGGCAAACAAAGCAAAGACATATCAGGGCCGGCGGCATACACTTTGCATGCATATAGAGGGCCCGCCCTAAGCGGGCGGCGGCCCTTTTGCAGCTGCCCACAAGGCGGTATCAAAAACAGTCCTGGAGACCCACGAACATGAACGCGCCCCTACCTGAACACATCCGCAAGGCCCTGGAAACCGTCACGCTTGACGATAAATATTCTTTAGGGCACGGCCGCGCTTTCATGAGCGGCGTGCAGGCGCTGGTCCGCCTGCCCATGCTGCAGCGCACGCGCGATGCCATGGCGGGCCTGAACACGGCGGGTTTTGTCAGCGGCTACCGCGGCTCGCCGCTGGGCGGCTACGACCAGGCGCTGTGGGCCGCCAAAAAGCACCTGGCCGCGCAGAACATCGTGTTCCAGCCCGGCGTCAACGAGGAACTGGGCGCCACCGCCGTCTGGGGCACCCAGCAGCTGGACCTGTACCCGCAAAGCAAAAAATTCGACGGCGTGTTCGGCATCTGGTACGGCAAGGGCCCGGGCGTGGACCGCTGCTCGGACGTCTTCAAGCACGCCAACATGGCGGGCACCGCCAAACACGGCGGCGTGATCGCGATTGCCGGTGACGACCATGTCTCCAAGAGTTCCACCGCCGCCCACCAGAGCGACCACATCTTCAAGGCCTGCGGCCTGCCGGTGTTCTTCCCGTCCAATGTGCAGGACATCCTGGACATGGGGCTGCATGCCTTTGCCATGAGCCGTTTTTCGGGGGTCTGGTCGGGCATGAAAACCATCCAGGAAGTCGTGGAGTCGTCGAGCTCCATCCTGGTCGACCCCGACCGCGTGAAGATCATCCTGCCCGAAGACTTCGAAATGCCGCCCGGCGGCCTGCACATCCGCTGGCCCGACGCGCCGCTGGAGCAGGAAGCCCGGCTGATGGACTACAAATGGTATGCGGCGCTCGCGTACATCCGCGCCAACAAGCTCAATTACAACGTCATCGCGGGCCCCAAGGACCGTTTCGGCCTGATCGCCAGCGGCAAGGCCTTCAACGACACGCGCCAGGCCCTGGCCGACCTCGGGCTGGATGAGCCCACCTGCCACCAGCTGGGCATACGCCTGCACAAGGTCAACGTGGTCTGGCCGCTGGAGGCGACCATCACGCGCGACTTCGCCGAAGGCCTGCAGGAAATCCTGGTGGTGGAGGAAAAACGCCAGGTCATCGAATACCAGCTCAAGGAAGAGCTCTACAACTGGCGCGCCGACGTGCGGCCCAATGTGCTGGGCAAGTTCGACGAGCCCGAAGGCGACCAGTCCGGCGGTGAATGGGGCCGCTCCAACCCGAGCGACAACTGGCTGCTGCGCGCCAAGGCCGACCTGACGCCGGCCATCATCGCCAAGGCGATCGCCAAGCGCTTGAAAAAACTGGGCGTGCCGGCCGACGTGGTCTCGCGCATGGACGAGCGCCTGGCCGTGATCGAGGCGCGCGAGCGCGCGCTGGCCGAAGCCAAGGCCGACACCGGCGAGCGCGCGCCCTGGTTTTGCAGCGGCTGCCCGCACAACACCAGCACGCGCGTGCCCGAGGGCTCGCGCGCCGTCGCCGGCATAGGCTGCCACTACATGGCGACCTGGATGGACCGCTCCACCTCCACCTTCACGCAGATGGGCGGCGAAGGCGTGACCTGGGTGGGCCAGGCGGCCTTCACGACCGACCAGCACATTTTTGCCAACCTCGGCGACGGCACCTACTTCCACAGCGGGTTGCTGGCGATACGCCAGGCCATCGCCTCGGGCGTGAACATCACCTACAAAATCCTCTACAACGATGCGGTCGCCATGACGGGCGGCCAGCAGGTCGGCGAGCGGCCCGAGGGCCACTCGGTGCTGCAGATCATGCAAAGCCTGCGCGCCGAAGGCGTGGCCAAGCTGGTGATCGTGACCGACGAACCGCAGAAATACGACGGCGCGCCGCTGCTTGAGGGCGTGACCGTGCACCACCGCGACGAGCTGGACCGCATCCAGCGCGAGTTCCGCGAGATCAAGGGCACGACCGCCATCATTTACGACCAGACCTGCGCGACGGAAAAGCGCCGGCGCCGCAAACGCGGCACCCTGGTGGACCCGGAAAAGCGCGTGGTGATCAACGAGCTGGTCTGCGAGGGCTGCGGCGACTGCTCGGTGCAGTCCAACTGCCTGTCGGTCGAGCCGCTGGAAACCGAATTCGGCCGCAAGCGCCGCATCAACCAGAACACCTGCAACAAGGACTATTCCTGCGTGAAGGGCTTCTGCCCCAGCTTCATCACCATCGAGGGCGGGCAGCTGAAGAAACCGAAGAAAGAAAAGAAGGGCGGCGTCTCCGGCCTGCCGCCGGTTCCCGAGCCGGTATTGCCCGTGGCGGAAAACGCCTGGGGCATTGTCGTGGGCGGCGTGGGCGGCACCGGCGTCATCACCATAGGCCAGTTGCTGGGCATGGCGGCCCACATGGAAGGCAAGGGCGTGGTCACGCAGGATGCGGGCGGCCTGGCGCAAAAAGGCGGCGCCACCTGGAGCCACATCCAGATCGCCAACCGCCCCGAGGCGATCTACACCACCAAGGTGGACACCGCCAAGGCCGACCTGGTCATAGGCTGCGACCCGATCGTGGCCGCCAGCAAATACACCCTCACCGTCATGCAGCCGGGCCGCACCTACGTGGCCATGAATTCGCACGGCACGCCGACGGCGGCCTTTGTGAAGAACCCGGGCTGGCAGTTCCCCGGCGGCAATTGCGAAAGCGCCGTAACTTCCGCAGTGGGCGCTGACTTGCTGGGCAGCTTCGATGCCGAGGAGGTGGCGGTGCAGCTGGTGGGCGACTCGATTTACACCAACCCGTTGATGCTGGGCTTTGCCTGGCAAAAGGGACGCGTGCCGCTGTCGCATGCCGCGCTGATGCGGGCCATCGAGCTCAACGGCGTGCAGGTCGACAACAACAAGGCGGCTTTTGAATGGGGCCGTCGCTGCGCGCACGACCTGGCCTCGGTGCGGGCGCTGTTCAAGGCGGCGCAGGTCATCGAATTCGTGAAGAAGCCGGCCCTGGCCGAAATGCTGGCCAAGCGCGTGGACTTCCTCACGGCCTACCAGAACGCCGCCTACGCCCAGGCCTACCAGTCCTTTGTCGAACAGGTGCGGGGTGCCGAGGCGGTGCTGGGCAAAACGACGCTGACCGAAGCCGTGGCGCGCTACCTGTTCAAGCTGATGGCCTACAAGGACGAGTATGAAGTGGCGCGCCTGCACACCGACACGGCCTTCCTGGGCAAGGTCAACGCCATGTTTGAAGGCGACTTCAAGCTGCATTACCACCTGGCGCCGCCCCTGATCGCCGCCAAAAACGACAAGGGCGAGCTGCAGAAGAAGCAATTTGGCCCCTGGATGCTGGGAGCGTTCAAGCTGCTGGCCCGCCTGAAGGGCTTGCGCGGCACGCCGCTGGATGTGTTCGGCCGCACCGAAGAGCGGCGCACCGAGCGCGCCCTGATCGAGGAATACAAGGCCAGCCTTTCGGAAGTGCTGGCGGGGCTGACGGCCGAAAACCATGCCACGGCACTGGAAATCGCCCGGATTCCCGAAATGATCAAGGGTTATGGCCATGTCAAGGTGCGCCATCTGGCCGCCGCGCGGCCGCAGTGGGCCGCCTTGATGCAAGCCTTTCGTAGCCCCGGATCTACCGTCCAGCGGAAAGCGGCCTGAGCCCGCCCGGGCCTTTCCCTCCCGATGAGGGCCGCCGCGGCCATGCCCGCGGCGGCCCTTTGCGCGTAAAGCCGGCTTGAAAAGCCCCTGGCGCGCGCCAGTTACCCCTTGGGGCGCTTGCCCCGCCGCATACAATCGTGGACTCCGTGCACCGTCCGTGCCGGACGGCGCGCGCGCCAGTGTGTTTTTATTATGTTGTGGAGTTAGCCGTGTTCATTTCTTCCGCCTTTGCCCAAACCGCTCCCGCTGCAGCCGCCGGTGGTGACATGATGTCCTCGCTGACGGGCATGCTGCCCCTGGTGCTGATGTTTGTGGTGCTGTATTTCGTCATGATCCGCCCGCAGATGAAGAAGCAAAAAGAGCACCGCGCCATGATCGACGCGCTGGCCAAGGGCGATGAAGTCGCGACGGCCGGCGGCCTGCTCGGCAAGGTGACCAAGCTGGGCGATGCTTACCTGACCCTGGAACTGGCCCCCGGCGTTGAGGTGCAGCTGCAGCGCAGCGCCATCATCCAGGTCCTGCCCAAGGGCGCGATCAGCACGGCCAAGTAAGTCTTCAAGGCCCCGTGAAGCTTCACGGGGCTTTTCGGTATATCGGGGCTGCTGCGGCTTGATGCGGGCGCCCCTTTTGTTCATTTGTCCACCAGGAACAGCCCTCCCATGAATCGTTATCCGGCCTGGAAGTACGCCATCATCGTGGTCGCGCTGCTGATCGCGGCTTTGTATACGCTGCCCAATTTCTTCGGCGAAGCGCCCGCGGTACAGGTATCCAGCAGCAAATCCACCATCAAGGTCGACAGCACGACGCTGGCCAAGGTCGAGCAGGCTCTGAAGGACACCGGCATCGCGGCCGACGCCATCACGCTCGAGGGCAGTTCGATCAAGGCGCGTTTCGGCGACACCGACACGCAGCTCAAGGCCAAGGACGCCATCCAGAAAGCCCTGGCGCCCGACGCGAACGACCCGGCCTACGTGGTCGCGCTCAACCTGCTGTCGCGCTCGCCCGCCTGGCTGACCTCGCTGCACGCTTTCCCGATGTACCTGGGGCTGGACCTGCGCGGCGGCGTCCACTTCATGCTGCAGGTGGACATGCAGGCGGCGCTGACCAAACGCGCCGAGTCCCTGGCCGGCGACATCCGCCTGTCCCTGCGCGAAAAGAACATCCGCCACGGCGGCATCAGCCGCAACGGCCAGGCCATTGAGATCAGGCTGCGCGACTCCGCCACCCTGGCCTCGGCCAAGGGGCTGATCCAGGACCAGTTCGCCGACCTGCAGACTGTCGATGTGCCGGACGGCACGGAGTACAAGCTGACGGCGTCCATCAAGCCCGAAGCCGCGCGCCGCATCCAGGACCAGGCGCTCAAGCAGAACATCGTGACCCTGCACAACCGCATCAACGAGCTGGGCGTTGCCGAGCCGGTGATCCAGCAGCAGGGCATAGACCGCATCGTGGTGCAACTGCCCGGCGTGCAGGACACGGCCAAGGCCAAGGACATCCTGGGCCGCACCGCCACGCTGGAAATGCGCCTGGTGGACGACAGTGCCGAAGCCCGGGCCGCCGCCAGCAATACCGGCGCGGTTCCTTTCGGCGACGAGCGCTTCTTCGAGCGCAACGGCCAGGCGGTGATCGTCAAGAAACAGGTGATCCTGACTGGCGAGAGCCTGACGGACGCGCAGCCCGGCTTTGATTCGCAGAACCAGCAGCCCAAGGTGGACCTCACGGTCGACGCCAAGGGCGGGCGCATCATGCGCGACACCAGCCGCGAGAACCTCAAGAAGCGCATGGCCATTTTGCTGTTCGAAAAAGGCAAGGGCGAGGTGCTGACCGCGCCCGTCATCCAGGGCGAACTCGGCAACCGCTTCCAGATTTCCGGCTCCATGAGCGTGACCGAGGCCAATGACCTGGCGCTGCTGCTGCGCGCCGGCTCGCTGGCCGCGCCCATGGAAATCATCGAGGAGCGCACCATAGGCCCGACCCTGGGCGCCGACAACATCTCCAAGGGCTTTCACAGCGTGTCCTGGGGGTTTGTCGTGATCGTCGCGTTCATGGCGGCCTATTACATGCTGTTTGGCTTGTTCTCCGGCCTGGCCCTGGCCGTCAACCTGCTGCTGCTGGTGGCGGTGCTGTCCATGCTGCAGGCGACCCTGACATTGCCCGGCATGGCGGCCATGGCGCTGGCGCTGGGCATGGCCATCGACTCCAACGTGCTGATCAACGAACGCGTGCGTGAGGAGCTGCGCAACGGGTCGTCGCCGCAGGCGGCCATCCACGCCGGCTACGAACGGGCCTGGGCCACCATCCTGGACTCCAACATCTCGACGCTGATCGCCGGTCTGGCATTGCTGGCCTTCGGCTCAGGCCCGGTGCGCGGCTTTGCGGTGGTGCACTGCATAGGCATTCTGACCAGCATGTTCTCGGCGGTGTTTTTCTCGCGCGGCCTGGTCAACCTCTGGTACGGCCGCCAGAAAAAGCTCAAGTCGGTCTCCATTGGCACCGTGTGGCGGCCCGCCGCCTCCGGCGCCGTGGCGACTAAATAATCCCGGCCTTTTTCTCGAGTTTCCCCAAGGACCCCAGATGGAATTCTTCAAAATCCGGCGCGACATCCCGTTCATGCGGCATGCCCTGATTTTTAATGTCATCAGTTTTGCCACCTTCGCGCTGGCCGTCTTCTTCCTGATCACGCGCGGCCTGCACCTGTCGGTCGAGTTCACCGGCGGCACCTTGATGGAGGTGAACTACACCCAGGCGGCTGACGTCGGCAAAATCCGCGACACCGTGGCCGGCCTGGGATTCACCGACGTGCAGGTGCAGAACTTCGGCACCTCGCGCGATGTCATGATCCGCTTGCCGGCCCAGAAGGGGGTAAGCACCGCCCAGCAAAGCGACAAGGTGCTGGCGGCCCTGAAGGCGGCCAGCCCCGAGGTGACGCTGCGCCGCACGGAATTTGTCGGCCCGCAGGTCGGTGAGGAATTGGCCCACGACGGGCTCAAGGCGCTGGCCATGGTGGTGTTCGGCATCATGGTCTACCTGGCCTTCCGTTTTGAATGGAAATACGCGGTGGCGGCCATCATCGCCAACCTGCACGACGTCGTCATCATCCTGGGCTTCTTCGCGTTCTTCCAGTGGGAGTTTTCGCTGGCCGTGCTGGCCGCCGTGCTGGCGGTGCTGGGCTATTCCGTCAATGAGTCGGTGGTGATCTTCGACCGGATCCGCGAGAACTTCCGCCGTTACCGCAAGATGAACACCGTAGAGATCATCGACAACGCGATCACTTCCACCATCAGCCGCACCATCATCACCCACGGCTCGACCCAGATCATGGTGTTGTCGATGTTGCTGTTCGGCGGCCCGACGCTGTTCTACTTCGCCCTGGCGCTGACCATAGGCATTCTGTTCGGTATTTATTCCTCGGTTTTTGTGGCCGCCGCGATCGCGATGTGGCTGGGCATCAAGCGGGAAGACCTGGTCAAGGCGCCGGCCAAAAAAGGCGAAGATCCGAATGACCCCAACGCAGGGGCTACGGTGTAAGCTATAGGTTAATCACCCAGGGCGGTCGTGCCAAGCAACAAAAATAACAGTCTTCTGGTCGAGCAGGCTCGCGCGCTGTTTACGGAGCGTGCCGCACGGATATTGCCCGCGCTGGCCAAAACCATTCAAGACAAGCTGTCCGCGCTGGTCGACCAGCCGGGCAGCGCCCGCGACATGCAGGAAAGGCGCGACGGCTGGCTGGCCTTCCAGAAAAGCGGCGATGCCTGGGTCCGCGGCACGACCGCCGCCTGGGCCAATGCGCGGACCATCCCCGCCGCCAATTCGCCGGCCCGCTTCCTGGACAGCGGAAAATTCGAATTGATGGACAACGACGTGATGGAGGACAAGATCCTCGCCTCACGCTTGGCCTTGCGCCTGCTCGATTTCACGAGCTGGGAACTCAACGACCTTCGTTTGCGCATCCAGAACCTGGAGGGGATCGCCGAGCTCCACAAGCAGGACATCCTGCGCCCCGAAGTGCTCGCCCAGCACCTGGTGGAGCAATGGGGCAAGGCCGGCCTGCCGCGCGAGGTCTGGCTGGCGGTCCAGAGCGGCATCCAGAAGGACATGGGCGAGCACCTGCTCGAAACCTACCATGCCACCAACGAATTCCTGGTGCAGCAGGGCGTGATGGCCGAGATCGACCTGAGGCCGCTGGTCAAGCGCACGCCCTCGGCCGCCGGCACCGGCGTCCCGGCCAAAACGGCACCCGAAGCGCAAAGGGGAAGAGATCCGCAGGGTGAGGGCGGTCCGGCCGGCTCCGGCATGGGGGGCGGCGGGGCTTACGGCGGCGCCGGCGGCGGCAATGCCTCCCCTTCTTATGGTGAATCCACCGGAAGCGCAGGCCCGTCCTTATCCGGCGGCCGCGGCCCGGCTTCCATGGGTGGCGTCCGTGGCGGCGTCGCCCGGGGAGGCGCTTCCGGCGTGGCTTCGTCCAGGGCCGGCGGCGCTGAATCTGCCTACGGCGGCACCGGCGCTGGTGCCGGCAGTGCTGCGCGGGGCGCAGCAGGTGCCGCGGCCGGTGGCGGTGCGCGAGGCGGGCAGGGTGGCGGCCGCTTCATGGGCGCCGGCGCGGCCGGTCCGGGCTTCCAGGGCGGCCCAGGCAACGGTGCCGTACACGCCGGCCAGCACCAAGCGGCAAAAGGCCCGGAAGCCACCACGGGCCCCGGCCAGGGGGTGTACGACGAAACCCGCCTGCAGACCGCCACCACGCCCCTGGCCCGGGCGCGCATGCGCGCCCAGGGCGTGATGGGGCAACTCAAGCGCCTGCTGTCAAACCAGGCGGCGGGCTTCGACGATACGCGGCCCAGCCAGGCCTCGCCGCAGCTGGCGCAGGCCATGGCCAGCGTGGAGCGCGTGCAGGAAACCGGCGGGGAGCGTACGCTGCTGGTGGATGCGCCGGGACAAGTCTACGGCCAGGCGCAGGTGGACCACGCTGTGGGCGTCCTGCGCGAACGTACCACCAAGCTCAAGGAGGCCGCGTCCACTTCCTCCGAGAAGGCGACGATTGAAATCGTGGCCCTGATGTTCCAGAGCATCCTCGCGGAAGACCGGATTCCCGCGGTGATCCGTGTCTGGTTCGCGCGCCTGCAAATGCCGGTGCTGCGCGTGGCGATCTCGGAGCCCGAGTTCTTCGAGTCGCTGCAGCATCCCGCGCGCCGGCTGATAGACCGCATGGGCTCGTGCGTGCTCGGCTTCGACGTCACGGTGGCGGGCGGCGTGCTGGAAGCCGAGATCAAGCGCGTCGTGCAGGTGATCGAGCAATACCCCGAAACCGGTCGCCGGGTGTTCCAGCTCGTCTACGATGAATTCGACAAATTCCTGTCCCGGTTTCTTTCGGAGCACGGCAACGCCGCCCGCGTGGTGAGCGTGGCCCAGCAGGTCGAGCAAAAAGAGACCATGACCATCCAGTACACCATTGAGATGCGCAACATGCTCAATGACATGTCGGTGCGCGATGAAATCCGCGAGTTCCTGTTCAAGGTATGGGCCGAGGTGCTGGCGATCGCCGCCATGAAGAACGGCCCGCAGCATGAAGAGACCCTGACGCTCAAGCGGGCCGCCGTCGACCTGGTGTGGGCGGCGAGCGCCAAACCCAACCGCAATGACCGCGCGCGCGTCATCGCCGACCTGCCCAAGCTGCTGCAGCTGCTGCGCCTGGGGATGTCCATGCTGGGCCTGAGTGTCGCCGACCAGGACGGGCACCTGAAAGTCATCAGCGATACGCTGGCCGATGCTTTCATGTCCAAAACCGAGGCCATTCCCGTGGAGAAGGTGGAGGCCATGGCCAAGCGCCTGACCAACCTCGAGGATTACCTGTCCGATGAAGATGTCGGGGACCTGCCCCTGGACACCGACAGCCTTGTGACCATGATCGGCATAGATGCCACCGACATCGAGGTGATCGCCGACGGCGGCAGCCACCCCACCGAGGCCATGCGCGCCTGGGCCAAGGAATTGCAGTTGGGTTCCTGGTTCAGCCTGGACCACAACGGCAAGGTCAGCCATGTGCAGTTCGCCTGGTGCAGCGGCCGCAAGCAGCTGCACCTGTTTGCCTCCGCCGACGGCCGCAATTTCCTGATCCAGGCGCGCCGCCTTGCGGCCTACCTGCAGGCGGGCTTGCTGGTGCCGACGGAAGAAGAAGCGCTGACGGTGCGCGCTACGCGCGATGCGCTGGCCAAGCTGGACGCCAATCCCGAGCGCCTGCTGGGCTAGGCCTTTAATTTACGTATTTGGGGGAGCGGCCCCTGGCGCTCAGTGGGCCAGGCGGAACTCCGTGTCGTCGCACAGTTCATCGAGCACCAGCGCGTCGGGCTCTTCGCCAAAGCTCCAATACACCATGAGGACGATGATTTTGAGGTCGTCCAGCGTCACCGGGTCGCCGGGGGCCGCCATGGCGCGGTCTATGACGATCTCGCGCATGTGCGGCGGCAGCACGCCGGAGGACTCAAGAAAGCTCACAAAACCCAGGCTTTGCGCGCCCAGGTGCACCTGCTCGGCGACGGAGTACACGCGCAGGCTGGCGGCCGATTGCGGCTGGATGGCGGGAGAGCTTGCGGGGGATTCATCGCCTGCCTGCGGGGTTTTGGCCGGCAGGCTGATCTGCGTGCCCTGGGCCGCGACATTCAGGCCGTCGAGCCAGACAAGGGCCGCCTGGATTTCCTCGGCATCGAATCCCGCCGCGGTGAGTTTGCGGCTCAGTCGGTGGAGTTCGGGACAAGCGTCACCTTGCCAGTAATTCTCGTAGACGTACACCAGTACTTCAAACATGCACCCAATATAACGCAGATGCCGCCGGCCGTGTCAAACCCCCGGCGAGGTTCGCCGCGTGCGGGAAATCCGCAGGCCTCAACCGGTGGCCAGGCGCTGGAACAGTCCGCCCGGCAGGCGCACCACCTGCCCGCACAGCTCAAGCTCCAGCAGCCCGGCCTGCAGCCGCGGGGTGTCCAGCCCGGTGCGCGCCTGCAAGGCGTCCAGGCTCACAGGGTCAAAGCCCAGGGCCGCGACCAGCGGATCAGCGGCGTGTGGCCCCGCCGCCGCATCGTCGCCGCTGGGCGCGGGGACTGCGGCGGAGAGATTCAGCTCTTCCAGGACATCCTGCGCCACTTCCACCAGTTTGGCGCCCTGTTTGATCAGCGCGTGGCAGCCGCGCGACTGGGGTGAGTGGATGGAGCCGGGAATCGCAAAGACCTCTTTGCCCTGCTCGGCCGCCAGCCGCGCCGTGATCAGCGAGCCCGATTGCAGCGCGGCCTCCACGACCAGGGTGCCGCGGGACAGGCCCGAAATGATGCGGTTGCGCCGCGGGAAATTGGCCGCCAGCGGCGGCGTACCGAGAGGAAATTCGCTGACGATCATGCCCTGCTGCGTGATCCGGTGCGCCAGCGCGAGATGTTTTTTGGGATAGACCCTGTCCAGGCCGGTGCCCACCACCGCAATCGTCTCGCCGCCGCCCAGCAAAGCGCCGTCATGCGCCGCACCGTCAACGCCGAGGGCCAGACCCGACACCACACAAAGTCCGGCAGAGCCGAAGGCCTTGGCGAACTGCCGGGCGTTGGCTTCACCCTGCGGCGTCGGGTTGCGGCTGCCCACGATGGCAATATGGGGCGCCGTTGCCGGCTTCCCGGCCAGCGTGCCCAGCATGTAAAGCATCAGGGGCGGGTCTTCGATGTCGAGCAAGGCCGCCGGGTAGGCGGCATCGCCCAGCGTGGCGAGCTGCCTGTCGTCGCCGGCCTGCAGCCATTCGAGGGTGAGCCGCAACTGGGCCGCCAGCGCCGGCGGCTCCTCCAGGATGGCTTTGGCCAGTTTTTCGGTGCCGAGTTGCCTGAGGGCGGCCGCGCTCTGGCCAAAGATGGCTTGCGCCGAGCCAAAAGCGGCCAGCAATTTGCGCGCGGTGTCGTTTCCCACACCGGGGGAAAGCGTCAGCCGCAGCCAGGCCTGAAGCTCTTGGGTATCCACGTCGGTCTGGACGGGCGGGGAAGCCGCTGCCGGTGGGCCGCGCCACGGCGCGCCCGGCCGCAGGCAGCGCCCTTAGTTCGGGTTGGTGAAGCGGTCGCCGACTTTCACGCCGTCGGTGATCTGCAGGATCAGCGCGTAGGAAAGCTTGTCGAAGGTGCGGAACACCATCATCAGGCCGTTGCGCTCATTGGGCAGCTTGATTTGCGGCCGCGCGCTGTCGGTTTTGTCGGCCAGCCGTTCGCCGTCCTTGAGGATGGCCACGACATGGCCGCGCTCCAGGCCGTCCTTGGCGCCCCGGTTGATCACCACAACCTGGTTTTCCGCCGCATTCGCCACGGCGCTGCCGTAAATCGACACGATCTGGCCCGTGACCGGGGTGGCGGGTGCATGCGGAACGTAGCTGACCATCTCCCGAGGCGGGTCGGGAAGCAGGCGGTCTCCGACCCGCATTTCTTCCTTGGTGGAGACGATATCAATCGTGGCGGGCACGATTTCCGGGTGCGGATTGCCGTCCTTGCCCGGCACCTGCATGACGGACTCGCCGCGCATCAACTCGGCCTTGCCGATGTATTGCGCCTCGTAGCCCAGGATCTGCTGGGTGGTCGGGTCTTTCAGGGGGGTGGCATTGCGGTAGACGCGGTAGTCCAGCGGCTGGTCTTTGGCATCGCTCAAAGGGGTGCCGGTGGCCACACCGCCCACGTATTCGCCGCGCGCATAGGCGCGGTCGCCACGGCTGAGCAGCACGCGGCCTTCCTGGGCGGCGACGATGCGGGGCGCCCTGGAGAAAGTCGCGTCGTCCACCAGGACGGCTTCCGAGAGGAAGGGTTCGATGACGTTGGGCGACAGTGTGGGAATGGAGTTGTCGGCCAGGGACTCATAGCGGGTGCGGGGCGAAACGCGCACCGTGTCGGTCGGTGGGCCGTCGCTGGAGGCCTGGCGCGTGCGCAGGGTGGCGCGGCCGCCGGTTTTGTCCAGGTACAGGTGCTGGCCCGGGTAGATACGGTGCGGGTTGCGGATGTCCTGCAGGTTCATGCCCCACAGTTCCGGCCAGCGCCACGGGCTTTTGAGGAACAGGCCGGAGATGGCCCACAGCGTGTCGCCGCGCTTGACCGTGTATTCGTCCGGTGCATTGGGCGCCAGCTCACTGAGAGGGACCCCGGCCTGGGCCACCTGGGCAGCTGTTGCTTTTTGGCCCGGTGTGATGGGGAAATTCTGGGCATGCAGGCCGCCGGCGAGGCCCAGAAGGGCGGTGGCGGCTATTGAAATTTGACTGAAACGACCAAAAATTGTTTGCATCTTTGTAGGCCTTCGGCGCTTTTAGGGGATTGGCACGGCGCGATCCGCAGCGGAATCAGGCGGAAATGGTCGTGTCATATCTTGATAAATTACTAACGATTTTGTACCTAAGCCCTTGATTAAGCAACGAATACACGATTCTGGGAATATCAGGATGCCGAAAAACCGAGAAAAGTGGCGAAAATAGCGACATCTCCCCCTCGGGCCTTCATTTCCCCTTGCTTTCCCCCATGAGCCAGCTGACCATTCTTCGTTACCCCGACCCCCGCCTGCACACGGTGGCCAAACCCGTGGCCGCCGTTGATGCACGCCTGCGCAAGCTGGCCGACGACATGTTTGAAACCATGTACGAGGCCTCCGGCATAGGCCTGGCCGCCACCCAGGTCAATGTGCATGAGCGCCTGATCGTCATCGACGTGAGCGAAGAGCGCAACCAGCCCATGGTGCTGATCAACCCCGAAATCCTCTGGGCCAGCGAGGAAAAGCGTGTTGGCGACGAAGGCTGCCTGTCGGTGCCCGGTATTTATGACGGGGTCGAACGCTCCATCGCCATCAAGGTCCAGGCCCTGGACCTGGACGGCAAGTCCCAGGTCTATGAAGCCGAAGGCATGCTGGCGGTCTGCATTCAGCATGAAATGGACCATCTGCTGGGCAAGGTGTTTGTGGAATACCTCTCACCCTTGAAGCGCAACCGCATCAAGACCAAGATGATCAAGCAGAAAAAGGACGAGGAGCGCGAGTCCGCCGGCTGAGCGTTCGTTCACGGCCGGCTTGCGTGATACGCGGGGCTTTGCCGCCGCTACCCCGGGATTTCCCCAGGGGTCTTTAGAATCGGACGCCATGCGCGTCATATTTGCCGGTACCCCTGAGTTCGCCCGCGTGGCCCTTGAAAGATTGCACGCAGCCGGTTTTGAAATCCCCCTGGTCCTGACCCAGCCCGACCGCCCCGCCGGCCGCGGCATGAAACTGCAGGCTTCCCCCGTCAAACAATGGGCGGCAAGCGCCCACATCCCCGTCGCCCAGCCGCGCAGCCTGCGGCTGGACGGCAAATTTCCCGACGACGCGGCTTCAGCCCGTGAGGCCATCCTGGCGGCCAAAGCGGACCTCATGGTGGTTGCCGCCTACGGGCTGATCCTTCCCCAATGGGTGCTGGACACCCCCCGGCTGGGCTGCCTCAATATCCATGCCTCCTTGCTGCCGCGCTGGCGCGGCGCCGCGCCCATACACCGCGCCATCGAGGCCGGCGACGCGGAAACCGGCATCACCATCATGCAAATGGATGCCGGGCTTGATACCGGCGACATGCTGCTGGTGGACAAGCTGCGCATTGCCGCGGATGACACCACCGCTTCCCTGCACGACAGGCTGGCCGGCCTCGGCGGGCGGCTCATTGTTGAGGCGCTCGAACTGGCGGCCTGCGGCGGCCTCACGGCCACGCCCCAGCCGGCCGAGGGCGTGACCTATGCCCACAAGATTGAAAAGCACGAGGCCATGATGGACTGGGCGCAACGCGCCGCCGTGCTGGAGCGCCGCATACGCGCCTTCAACCCCTTTCCGGGCGCGGCCGGCGTGCTGGAGGGCCAGACCCTCAAGTTCTGGCGCGCCGAAATCGTCGCCGGCGCGGCCCGGCCTGCCGGTGCGGAGGTCGGCCAGGTGCTGGCCGCCGGCGCTGAAGGCATAGACATCGCGGCCGCCGACGGTGTGCTGCGTGTGAGCCGCCTGCAAAAAGCCGGCGGCAAGGCGCTGGATGCGGCCGATTTTTTGCGCGGTTTCGACATCCGGCCCGGCATGGTGTTCAGCCAGGCGCCGGCAGATCAATAGGAATGAGGGTTTTGTGAAGACATTGTTCAAGCATCCGGAGTTCCGCATCGGAGCCAGCGAACTCGCGGCGGTGGCGCCCGGCATTGCCGCCTGGGGCCTGATGACCGGCGTGGCCATGGCCAAGTCGGGCATGAGCCTGATCGAGGTGCTGCTGATGGCGATACTGGTATTTGCCGGCAGCTCCCAGCTGGCGGCCCTTCCGCTCATCGTGGCCGGCGCTCCCATGTGGGTGATCCTGGCCACCTCGTTTTGCGTGAACCTGCGCTTCATGGTCTTCAGCGCCCACCTGCGTCCTTATGTGATGCACCAGAGCCTGTGGCGGCGCCTGTTTTACGGCTATGCCATGGCCGACCTCAACTACGTGCTGTTCACCAAGCGTTTTCCGCACCCATCCAGCGACCCGCTGGTGATCAAGGGGCAGGAGGCCTACTGGGCCGGCAGCTGCGGCGTCAGCTGGGTCAGCTGGGTGGGCGCCAGCCTGCTGGGCATCGCGCTGGCCAATTCCATCCCGCTGTCCTGGGGCCTGGGCTTCGCCGGCATCCTGGCCTTGCTGGGCATCATGTGCTCGCTGGCCACCACGCGGCTGCGCGTGGTGTCGGCCGGCATTGCCGGCGCGGCGGCGGTCGCCGCTTTTGCCCTGCCGCTCAAGCTCAACATCCTGGTGGCCATCGCCGCGGCGGTGGCCGTCTGCCTGCTGCTGGAAAAACCGGTGGCCAAATCCGCAGCACCCGCCCCCGGTACCGGAGACGCCGCATGAACCAGACCGATCTCTGGACCGTGGCCACCATACTCGGCATGACGGCCATCACCGTCATCACGCGCTGCTTCTTTTTCCTGTCGGACAAGCCCTGGACCCTGCCGGCCTGGGCCCAGCGCGGCCTGCATTACGCGCCCATTGCCGCGCTGGCGGCGGTCATCATCCCCGAAATGGTGATGAGCCAGGGCCACCTGATCGCCACCTGGAAGGACGCGCGCCTCTTTGCCGTCGTCGCGGGCACGGCCTGGTATTACTGGCGCCATGGCGTGCTGGGTACCATCCTGGCCGGCATGGCGGTTTACTTGCCGCTGCATATCGTTTTAGGTTGGTAGGTAAGCAAACGCAAAGGCGCCTCGCAGCCGGGCTTGCAGGAAAAACGCCCGCCTACAATTGCGGCAGCTCAGGCCGGCACCGGCCTGAAACTTCACTTCCCTTGCGAGCCTTCCCATGAATTTCATCCGTTTTTCCGACCTGTGCGCCAGCGGCAAAGTTGCCGGCAAGCGCGTCTTCATCCGTGCCGACCTCAATGTGCCGCAGGACGATGCCGGCAACATCACCGAAGACACGCGCGTGCGCGCCTCGATTCCCTGCATACAGATGGCGCTGGATGCCGGTGCCGCGGTCATGGTGACCTCCCACCTCGGGCGCCCCGTCGAGGGCGAGTTCAAGCCCGCCGATTCGCTGGCGCCCGTGGCCAAACGCCTGGGCGAACTCATGGGCCGCGACGTGGCCCTGGTGCCCAACTGGGTGGACGGCGTCGACGTCAAACCCGGCCAGCTGGTGCTGCTCGAGAACTGCCGCCTCAACAAGGGCGAGAAGAAAAACAGCGAAGAACTCGCACGCAAGATGGCCGCACTTTGCGACATCTTTGTGCATGACGCCTTCGGCACCGCCCACCGCGCCGAGGCCTCCACCTACGGCATCGCGCAGTACGCGCCCGTGGCCAGCGCCGGCCCGCTGCTGGCCGCTGAAATGGACGCGATCTCCAAGGCGCTGTCCAGCCCGCGCCGGCCGCTGGTCGCCATCGTGGCCGGCAGCAAGGTGTCCACCAAGCTGACCATCCTCAAGTCGTTGGCCGCCAATGTGGACCAGCTCATCGTGGGCGGCGGCATCGCCAACACCTTTATGCTGGCCGCCGGCCTCAAGATTGGCAAAAGCCTGGCCGAAGCCGATTTGCTGGCCGAAGCCAAGGCCGTGATCGACGCCATGAAGGCGCGCGGCGCCGAAGTGCCGATCCCGACCGACGTGGTCACCGCCAAGACTTTTGCCGCCGATGCGCCGGCCACCGTCAAGGCCGCCACCGACGTGGCCGATGACGACCTGATCCTCGACATAGGCCCGCAAACCACGGCGCGGCTGGCCGCGCAGCTCAAGGCCGCCGGCACCATCGTCTGGAACGGCCCGGTCGGCGTGTTCGAATTCGACGCCTTCGCCAAGGGCACCGAAGGCATTGCGCGCGCCATCGCCGAAAGCAGCGCATTTTCCATTGCCGGCGGCGGTGACACGCTGGCCGCGATCGCCAAGTACGGCATCGAAAAGCAGGTCGGTTATATCTCCACCGGCGGCGGCGCTTTCCTCGAAGTGCTGGAAGGCAAGACCTTGCCGGCCTTCGAGATTTTGCAAAAACGCGCCGCGGGCTGAGCGCCTTCTTTCCCGCCGCAAGGCCCCCGGGATGACCACGGGCGCCGAATTGGTAACGCCTTTGTAACTATTTCCGTGTGAAAATCGGAAACTAAATTACATGGAGACATTCACTATGCCGCGTCGCGCCACCAAGATCGTTGCCACCCTCGGACCCGCCTCCAGCGACCCTGCACTGCTGGAGAAAATGATCCGTGCCGGCGTCAACGTGGTGCGCCTCAATTTCAGCCACGGTACTGCCCAGGATCATGTGGACCGGGCCCAGCTGGTGCGCGAAGCCGCCCAGCGCGCCGGCCGCGAAGTCGCCATCATGGCCGACCTGCAGGGCCCCAAGATACGCGTCGGCAAGTTCGCCGAAGGCAAGGTCCAGCTCGAGCCCGGCGAGAAGTTCATCCTCGATGCCTCGCGCACCGAACCCGGCGATCTCAAGGGCGTGGGCCTGGACTACAAGGAACTGCCGCGCGACGTGAAAGCCGGCGACGTGCTGCTGCTCAATGACGGCCTGATCGTGCTCACCGTCGACATGGTGCGCGGCGAAGAAGTGCACACCACCGTCAAGCTGGGCGGCGAGCTGTCCAACAACAAGGGCATCAACAAGCAGGGCGGTGGCCTCACCGCCCCGGCGCTGACCGCCAAAGACATGGAAGACATCAAGACGGCCATGAGCTTCCAGGCCGACTATGTGGCCGTGAGCTTTCCCAAGAACGCCACCGACATGGAAATGGCGCGCCAGCTGTGCAACGTGGCCGCCGCGCCCTATAAACACAAGCCCGGCCTGATCGCCAAGATCGAACGCGCCGAAGCGATCCCCAAGCTCGAGGAAATCCTGCAGGTCAGCGACGGCATCATGGTGGCCCGCGGCGACCTGGCCGTGGAAGTCGGCAACGCCGCCGTGCCAGCCCTGCAAAAACGCATGATCAAGATGGCGCGAGCCGGCGACAAGGTCGTCATCACCGCCACGCAGATGATGGAGTCCATGATCGTCAACCCGGTGCCCACGCGCGCCGAGGTCAGCGACGTCGCCAACGCGGTGCTGGACGGCACCGACGCGGTGATGCTCAGCGCCGAAACCGCCGCCGGCAAGTACCCGCTGGAGACCGTCGAGGAAATGGCCAAGATCTGCGAGGAAGCCGAGAAAGCCGAATACAAGGAACTGGAAGGCGATTTTTCCGGCAAGACCTTCAGCCGCATCGACCAGTCCATCGCCATGGGTGCGCTGTTCACCGCCCACCACCTGGGCGCCAAGGCCATCGTGGCGCTGACCGACAGCGGCTCCACCCCCTTGTGGATGAGCCGCCACGATATCCGCGTGCCGATCTACGCGCTCACGCCGCGCCTGGCCACGCAGCGCAAGATGGCGCTGTACCGCAACGTGCGCCCCCTGCTGATGGACACCAGCGCCGATCGCGACACCGCGCTCGAGCAGGCCGAAGGCCACCTGCTGCGCCGCAATATCGTGCAAAGCGGTGATGTGTATGCCATCACCTGCGGCGAGCCCATGGGCGCGCCCGGTGGCACCAACATGCTGAAAATTTGCAGAGTAGCCTGAACCTTACTGCTGCGGACTAGCGTCCCGGTGCGAGCATGGGCACCTGCGCCCGGGCCGGTGACGGCTTTTGCGAAAGCATCTGGGTGACGATGTTGTCGACCAGCGCCGCCGAGGCCCAGCACAGCCAGGCGGTCCAGAGCGTGTGGCTCATGTAATGGGCGCCGCGCACCTGCTGCGCCAGCCCCAGTGCCAGACCCGCCGCCAGGGCCCCTGCCAGCCAGCGCCGCGCCGCCCGGGGCAGGGTATGGCGCAGCGCAAAAAAGCCACCGATAAACGCAAAACCCGCCGAGGCGTGGCCGCCCGGAAAGCAGCCGCCGCTGCCGCCGTCGCGCAGGCCCCAGGCCCAGTGCGACACATAGGCCACCGTACCGCCGAACTCGCGCAGCTCCCAGGGGCAACTCGTGAGGCTGTGCAGCTTGAGGGTGGACACCACCAGCAGCGAGACCAGCGTGCTCAGCGCCAGCTGCACCCGGCGCTCTACGGCCAACCCTCGCAGGGCGCCGAAAGGCCGCGCCACGGCCGCCAGCAGCGCCAGTTCGACCGTCCATGGCAGCCAGCGTATGTCGTCGTGCAGCGTGCCGCGCCAGAACCAGTGGTCTTCATAGGCAAAGCCGGTGGCGGAGCCGAACCAGTGCGCCATCCACAGGTCCAGGCCTGAATGGTCCCAGGCCAGCAGCAGCGCCAGGCCGAGCAGGCTTGCCAGGAACACTTGGGATGAAACAGGGGCGCTGTCGTGAAGGGAGCGGGAAGCGGTCATGGGCATGTCGCGCAAGCGGGTGGGCAGGGGATGCCGCAAGATAGGGTGAGCGTCTTAACTCACCCTTAAGGCCCTGCGGCGGGCGGTGAAACGCCCCCGCCGCGGCCCGCAACGCCGACAATGGCCCCCATGCGAATCCTGGTGGTCGAAGACGATGCGGGCATCGCCCTGGGCCTGCGGACCAATCTGCAGCAGCGGGGCTATGCGGTCGATGTCTGCGCCAGTCTGGGATCGGCCTGGGCCGCCCTGTCCAGCGAGCCGTTTGACCTGGTGCTGCTGGACCTGGGGCTGGCCGACGGCGACGGTGGCGACCTGCTGCTGCGGCTGCGCCAGGCCCGTGCGGGCGCGCCCGGGGCGTTGCCCGACCCGCTGACACCGGTGCTCATCATGACCGCGCGCGACCAGGTCGCAGACCGCATCTCGGGCCTGAACCTGGGTGCCGACGACTACCTGGTCAAGCCTTTTGACCTCGACGAGCTCGAGGCGCGCATGCGCGCGCTGCTGCGGCGCGCGGCGGGCCGGGCCCATCCGCTGCTGGTTCACGGCGACCTGGTGATAGACCCGGCGGCCCGCACGGTGCTGCGCGCGGGTGAGGGCGTGGAGCTGGCGCCGCGCGAATTCGCCTTGCTGCTCCTGCTGCTGGAGTCGCGCGGCCGGGTGCTGTCGCGCCAGCAGCTCGAAGCGCGCCTCTACAACTGGCAGGATGCCGTCGGCAGCAATGCGGTGGAGGTCCACGTTCACCATCTGCGGCGCAAGCTGGGCGAGGGCCTGATCCAGACCTTGCGCGGCGTCGGCTACTTCATACCGCGGGAGGACGGCGCATGAAGCCCGCGCTGCCTGCGCAGGCTTCGCTCACGCGCCGCCTGCTGCTGTGGGTGCTGGCGGCGCTGCTGCTGGTGTGGGCCGGCTTTGTGGCGGTGGGTTACCGCACCGGTATCCATGAGGCGGGCGAACTGACCGACGGGCACCTGGCCGGTACCGCGGCCCTGATGCTCAACCTGGACTTGCCGCCCTTCGTCGACGCGGCGAGGGAAACCGTCCGTCCCGCCATTCCCACGCTCAAGAGCCATGACTACCAGCCTTCCCTCAGCGTGCTGGTGCGCGGCGCCGGCGGCCGGCTGCTGGCCCGCTCGGGCGACGCACCTGTGCCGCCTTTCAGCGAACGCTCCGGTTTCGCCGACCTCGAACTGGGCACGCCACCGGCCACCTGGCGCAGCTTTTCACAGTGGGACGCCTCGCACGCGCGGCAGGTCACCGTGCTGGTGCGTGCCGACGAGCGCGACGAGATGGCCGCCGACGTTGCCGGGCAGCTGGCGGAGCCGGGCCTGTGGCTGCTGCCCGTGGTGGCGCTCGCGCTGGGCGCGGCCATCTGGCGCGGCTTGCGCCCCCTGCAGGCGCTGTCGCGCGACGTGGCCGAGCTTGAAGTGGACAAGGCCGAGCGCCTGGAGGCCCGCCATCCCTACCGCGAATTCAATTCGGTCGTGCGTTCCATCAACACGCTGGTGGGCCAGCAGCAGGCGTCGCTGGAGCGCGAGCGGCAGCTGGCCAGCGAGGTGGCCCATGAATTGCGCACCCCACTGTCTTCCATCGCGCTGCAGGCGGCCTCGCTGCGCGGCGAGCTTTCGCCCGCCGCGCGCGAGCAGGCGCTGGCGCAAATCGGTGCCGACGCGATGCGTGCCGGGCACGTCATCACCCAGCTGCTTTCACTGGCGCGGGCCAGCCGCGCGGACTTGCAGCAGCAGATGCAGCGCCTGGACCTGGGGACCCTGGCCGGGCGGGTGGTGGCGGGGTACGCGCAGGCTTCCTGGGAAAGCGGGCATACGCTCAGCGTGCAGGGCGAGGAGGGGCTTGAGGTCCTGGCCCATCCGCTGCTGCTGGAACTGGCCCTGCGCAACCTCGTCGACAACGCCCTGCAGCATACGGCCCGGGGCACTTTCGTCTGTGTCCAGTGGGGCCGCGACGCCGACGCGGCGTGGCTGCAGGTCTGCGATGACGGCCAGGCCCGTCCCGGCGCCGTGGCGCCTTCCGCCGAAAGGCTGGGCCTGGGCCACAAAATCGTCGGCCGCGTGATGGACGTGCACGGCGGCCGATTTACCCAGCCAGCCGCGCCCGCGCCTTTTACACGCTGTTACCGCATGGTTCTGCCGCTAACTCCCTAAATAAGTGGTCTTTACGCAGCCGGTAGAATGAAGGCCTCGGTTACTTGGCGGTTACGGCCCATGCAGGCAGCCCTCGTGCTGCGCGGCCCTCCGCGGGGACCTCGCCTTTTTCGGCAGCGTTTTTAACTTTCTGGGGATTCTGATCATGGCACTCGTTTCGATGCGCGAGCTGCTGGACCATGCGGCAGTCAACGGCTACGGCATTCCGGCTTTTAACGTCAACAACCTCGAGCAGGTGCAAGCCGTCATGGAAGCGGCCAAGGAAACCGGCGCGCCCGTGATCCTGCAGGCCAGCGCCGGCGCGCGCAAATATGCCGGTGAGCCCTTCATCAAGCACCTGATCCAGGCCGCCATCGAGATGTACCCCAACATCCCCCTGGTCATGCACCAGGACCACGGCCAGAACCCCGACGTCTGCCAGGGCGCCATCGACCTCGGCTTTTCGTCGGTGATGATGGACGGCTCGCTGGAAGCCGACGGCAAGACCATTGCCAGTTACGACTACAACGTCGAGGTGACAAAAAAGGTCTCGCAGCTGGCCCACAAGTACGGTGTCACCGTCGAAGGCGAGCTCGGCTGCCTGGGTTCGCTGGAAACCATGAAGGGCGACAAGGAAGACGGCCACGGCACCGACGCGACCATGACGCGCGAGCAGCTGCTGACTGACCCCGAGCAGGCAGCCGATTTCGTCAAACGCACGCAGATCGATGCGCTGGCGATCGCCATAGGCACCAGCCACGGCGCCTACAAATTCACGCGCAAGCCCACCGGCGACATCCTGGCGATTGACCGCATCAAGGAAATCCACAAGCGCATTCCCAGCACCCACCTGGTGATGCACGGCTCCTCCTCGGTGCCGCAGGAGCTGCTGGCCCTGATCCGCCAGTACGGCGGCAACATGAAGGAAACCTACGGCGTGCCCGTCGAGGAAATCCAGGAAGCCATCAAGCACGGCGTGCGCAAGATCAACATCGACACCGACATCCGCCTGGCCATGACGGCCGCGGTGCGCAAGTTCCTGGCCGAAAACCCCGAAAAGTTCGATGCCCGCGAATGGCTCAAGCCCGCCCGCGAAGCTGCCAAGCAGATCTGCAAGCAGCGCTACATCCAGTTCGGCTGCGAAGGCCAGGGCGCCAAGATCAAGGGCGACACCCTGCAGGCCGTGGCCGCCAAATATGCCAAGGGTGAACTGGCTCAAGTGGTGCATTGAAAATTCCCGCCGTCCGCCCGCGCGGATTGGCGATAATTCAAAGCCCGCGGCTCTTGCGAGTCGCGGGCTTTTTACGTTGACTCCCCCTCCCACGCCTGCACCATGACCCAAGCACTCCATACCTCCGCCCTGACCTCCCTGCCCCTGCTCGCGCGCGGCAAGGTGCGCGACAACTACGCCGTGGGCAAGGACAGGCTGCTGATGGTGGCCAGCGACCGGCTCAGCGCCTTCGACGTCATCCTCGGCGAGCCGATTCCCGGCAAGGGCGCGCTGCTCACGCAGATGGCGCTGTTCTGGTTCGGCAAGCTGGGCCACATCTGCCCCAACCACCTGACCGGCGAGGCGCCCGAAAGCGTGGTCACGCCGGCCGAAGTGCCGCAGGTGGTGAACCGCTCCATGCTGGTCAAGCGCCTCAAGCCCATCCCGGTCGAGGCGGTGGTGCGCGGCTACCTGGCCGGCAGCGGCTGGAAGGAATACCAGGAGAGCCAGGCCGTTTGCGGCGTGCCGCTGCCCGCGGGCCTGAAGAACGCCGGCAAGCTGCCCGAGCCCATCTTCACGCCGGCCGCCAAAGCCGAAGCCGGCGAGCACGACGAGAACATCAGCTACGAGCAGGTGGTCAAGGTTGTCGGCCCTGAACTCGCCGCGCAGATCAAAAAAATCAGCATAGAGATTTACAGCACGGCCGCGGCCTTCGCGCTGACCAAAGGCATCATCATTGCCGACACCAAGTTTGAGTTCGGCCTCGACGAAAACGGCACGCTGACCTTGATGGACGAAGTGCTGACGCCCGACTCCTCGCGCTACTGGCCCATAGAAGGCTATGAAGCCGCCTACGCTCTAGGTGCGAACCCGCCCAGCTACGACAAGCAGTTCGTGCGCGACTGGCTCGAAGCCGTGCGCATCAACGGCAAGCCCTGGGACAAGACCCCCCCCTCGCCGCACCTGCCGGCCGATGTGGTCGCCAAAACGGCGGCCAAATACCAGGAAGCGCTGACCCGGTTGACGGCCTGAAGCCCAGGCCCAGCCCGGCGCCGCGATGGAATTCCTGCTGGAACTGCTGTTCGAGTTTTTCGGCGAGCTGTTTCTGCAGCTTTTTGGCGAGATGTTCGGCGGGGCGTTCAAGGCCGCCTGGTACAAGCTGCGCGGGCGCGACCACGAACTGACGGCGGCGCAGGAAGCGGCGTGGTCCGTCATGACCGGCATTGGCGCCGGCATCCTGACCGTGCTGGTCGTGCCCCACCTGGCGATACGCCTGCACTGGCTGCAAATCCTCAACCTGCTGCTGGCGCCCGTGGTGGCGGGCCTGCTGGTCGAGCGGCTGCGCGCCTGGCGCGAATCGCGCCGCGAATTCAGCCTGGAGGTTGCCGGCTACGCCGCGCTCTTCGGTTTTGCCTTTGCCCTGACCCGCTGGCTTTTTGGTTCGTGAGCGGGACTTAGCTCAACACCACGCTGCTGAGGCGGCGGCGGTAGGTCGCCACGACCGGGTCTTCCGGCGGAATCTGCCCGTCGGCGACCTTGGGTTTGGGCGCTTCCATGATGTCGAGGATGGCGATGTAGGTCTTGCGCGCGAGCTCCTCGTTCCAGGCCTTGTCGCGCATCAGGATTTCCAGCAACTCGTCAAGAGCGTCGGTCCAGCGTTGCTGCACCATCAGCCCGCGCGCCTTGTCAAAACGCGCCTCGAAATCGCGCTTGTTGGCCGCGATCCTGGCGTCCAGGCCGGCAGCGCCGCCCGCGCCCTGCGTGGCGGCAAAATCCATGGCGTCCATCCAGCGCTTGAGCGAGTCAAAACGCCGCACCACTGTGGTTTGAGCGATCACCGGCGCAAACGCCACCTTGGCGTCGTCCTCGCGGCCCATCTGCAGCAGCAGCTTCACGTAGTCAAAGCGCGCGTTGTCGTCGGCCGGGTTGGCGGCCACGGCGTGCTGCAGTTTTTCGAGCACGTCGGCCGGGTCGGTGCTTTCTTCCTCGAGCGCCAGTTCGGCTTCCTCGGGCTCGCCGGCCGGCGGCAGGTGCTTGTCCAGGAACTCCTTGACCTTGCCTTCGGGCAGGGCGCCGGCAAAGCCGTCCACCGGCTGGCCGTTCATCATCAGGATGCAGGTCGGGATGCTGCGTATGCCGAAGGCCGCGCCCAGCTGCTGCTCCTGGTCGGAGTCGATTTTCACGAGCTTGAAGCGCCCGGCGTACTCGGCCTCGACTTTTTCCAGGATAGGGCCCAGCGACTTGCAGGGGCCGCACCAGGGCGCCCAGAAATCGATCAGCACGGGAGTGGTCATGGAAGCGGCAACGACTTCCGCTTCGAAATTGGCAATGGTGACGTCTATCATGATTCAGTGAAAAGTGGGGCTGGAAAGAGAGGTTTCAACCGTCGCGGCGCGGGGTGGCGGCGGCCCGGCGGGGCCCGGGCGCAAGCCCAAACGATAGCATGCAGGCCCTAGCCCTTAAAATCAGGGGTTACGGGCGCGCAGCCTGCAAACCCCAAGACCCAGAAGGTCCCAATGACGACGACAAACAATCCGGCCGCCCCCCTGGTGGGCGTGGTGATGGGCTCCAGCAGCGACTGGGAGACCATGCAGCACGCGGTGCAGATCCTCACGCAGTTCGGCGTGGCGCATGAAGCGCGCGTGGTGTCGGCCCACCGCATGCCCGACGAGCTGTTCGCCTATGCCGAAGCCGCCGCGGGCCGCGGCCTGCAGGCCATCATCGCCGGCGCCGGCGGCGCGGCCCACCTGCCCGGCATGCTGGCCGCCAAGACCGTTGTGCCGGTGTTGGGCGTGCCGGTGGCCAGCAAGCACCTGCAAGGCGTCGACTCGCTGCACAGCATCGTGCAGATGCCCAAGGGCATTCCCGTCGCGACCTTCGCCATCGGCAATGCCGGCGCGGCCAATGCGGCCCTGTTCGCCGTCGCCATGCTGGCCCTGCACGACAAGGCGCTGGCCGCCCAACTGCAGGCCTTCCGCGCCGAGCAGACCGCCGCCGCCCACGCCATGACCCTGCCGCCCGCATGAGCCTTCCTTCCGGCCTCCCTGTTTTCCCCGGCACCGTTTCCGACTCCGGCCGGCCCGCCACGCTGGGCGTGATGGGCGGCGGCCAGCTGGGCCGCATGTTTGTGCATGCCGCGCAGCGCCTGGGTTATTTCACCGCCGTGCTGGATCCCGACGCGCAAAGCCCGGCCGGCCTGGTCAGCCACCACCACATCCAGACCGGTTACGCCGACGAGCAAGGCCTCAAGCAACTGGCCGCGCTGTGTGCCGCCATCACCACCGAATTTGAAAACGTGCCCGCGGGCGCGCTCCAGGCCCTGGCCGCCAGCCGGCCCGTGGCGCCGGGGGCGGCCGCCGTCGCCATCGCGCAAAACCGCATCGAGGAAAAATCCCACTTCACCGCCAGCGCCGCCGAGTCGGGCGCGCTGGCCGGCGTCAGCTGCGCGCCTTATGCGGTCATAGAAACCGAGGCGCAGCTCGCTGCCGTGCCGGCCGGCTTGCTGCCCGGGATTTTAAAAACCGCGCGCATGGGCTACGACGGCAAGGGCCAGGTCCGCGTCAAGAACGCGGCCGAACTCGCCGCCGCTTGGGCCGGCCTCAAGCAAGCGCCCTGCGTGCTCGAAAAAATGCTGCCACTCAAGGCCGAATGCTCGGTCATCGTGGCGCGCGGCTGGGACGGCCGCATCGTGAGCTTCGCGCCGCAGCGCAATGTGCATGTGGACGGTATCCTGGCCGTCACCCAGGCCTATGAGGGCAATATGCCGGCCACCCTGGCGCAACGCGCATTGGCCGCGACCCACGTCATCGCCAATCACGTCGGCTATGTGGGCGTGCTCTGCGTCGAATTTTTCCTGGTCGACGACGGCAGCGCCGACGGCGCGCTGGTGGTGAACGAGATGGCACCGCGACCGCACAACAGCGGCCACTACACGATGGATGCCTGCGATGTTTCGCAGTTCGACCTGCAGGTGCACGCCATGGCCGGCTTGCCGCTGCCGCAGCCGCGCCAGCATTCGCCGGCCGTCATGCTCAACCTGCTCGGCGACGTCTGGCTCGATGCCGATGGCCGTTCGCGCACGCCCGACTGGCAGGCCGCGCTGGCGCTGCCCGGCACGCATTTGCACCTTTACGGCAAGACCGAAGCGCGCGCCGGCCGCAAGATGGGCCACCTCAACATCACCGGCGCCGATATCGCCACGGTCAAGGCCACGGCGCGCCAGGCGGCCGCCATCCTGGGCTTGCCCGGGCTTGAAGACATCTGATCGACTTCCGATGATTTTGTCCGGCACCGATCCACAGGCCATTGCTGAGGCCGCCCACCGCATCCAGGCCGGCGAACTGGTCGGCTTCCCGACAGAAACGGTGTACGGCCTGGGTGCCGACGCGTCCAGCGACAGCGCCGTCGCCGGCATTTTTGCGGCCAAGGGCCGGCCGGCGGACCATCCGCTCATCGTGCATGTGGCCGACGCCGCGCATGTAGAGGCTTATGCGAGCGGCGTGCCGCCGTTTGCGGCGCGCCTGATGCAAGCCTTCTGGCCCGGGCCGCTCACGGTCATCCTGCCGCGCAAGCCCGGCGTCGCCGCGGCCGCCGCCGGCGGCCAGGATTCCATTGGCCTGCGCTGTCCCGCACACCCTGTCGCGCTGGCCTTCCTGAAGGCCTGCGACACCGGCGTGGCCGGCCCCAGCGCCAACCGCTTTGGCCGCGTCAGCCCCACCACCGCGCAGCATGTGCGCCAGGAGTTCGGCGACGGCCTGCTGGTGCTGGACGGCGGCCCCTGCGACGTCGGCATAGAGTCCAGCATCGTCGACTGCACGCGCGGCCGGCCCGTGCTGCTGCGCCCGGGCGTGCTCACGCGCGCGCAGCTCGAGGCAGCTTGCGGTGAGGCCGTACTTGGTAAGGATGAATTCGAGCAGCAGGCCCTGGGCGATGCGCCGCGCGCCTCCGGCACGCTGGAAGCGCATTACGCCCCCAATGCCAAGCTGCGCCTGATGGACGCCGGGGCCATACAAACCGCGCTGGACCTGCTGGGCGCCGACGCGGCCCACATCGCGGTGTATGCCCGCAGCATTGTGCGCATCAAGTCCGAAAAAGTGCTGTACCGCCGGATGCCCGACGACGCGCTGGCTACCGCGCAGCAGCTGTTCGCCGTGCTGCGCGACTTCGACGCCAAGGGCGTCAAGCTGATCTGGGTCGAGAACCCGCCCCGCGATGCCGAATGGGACGGCGTGCGCGACCGGCTGGGGCGCGCGGCCGCGAGTTGAAGCGAATCGGTCTTGCTCGAGCAACCATAGAAAGTCCGTGTCTTGAATCACCCAGTTTCGCAACCTTCTTTGAGCATCTTGACCGCGAGTGCCTCCCAAGCGGATCTGTGGCCAAAATTCTGGCGCATTACAGCCTTGCTGGCGATCTTCGCCGCGGTGGCCTTCATCAGCGTCGCGCCGCAGGTGTCCAATGACTTCTGGCTACAGGCAAAGGTGGGGGAGATCATTGCCCGGGATCACGTCATTCCGAAAACCATTTTGTTTCCCTTTACGGAAATACGCGATGCGCGTTTTAACGCGCATGAATGGTTGCCGTCGCTGATGTTCTACTGGCTGATCAATCTCATTGGCGAGGATGGGTTGCCCCTGGTCATGGGCGTTGCCGGGCTCGCGCTGTTTTTCCTCATGGCCTGGATTGCCTATCGACGCAGTGACAAAAACTTGCCGGTCGCCTTGCTATTGGGGTTTTTGGCTGTTGGAGTGGAAAACCAGCGCCATTTCCTGCGCCCTGAACTGGTTTCGCTATTCCTTCTTGGCTTTTATTGGCTCCTGCTGGAGGCGTGTCGCCGGAAGCCGCAGGTGCTGGCATGGATTGGCGCGTTGCTGGTGGTCGTTCTTTGGACCAATACCCATGGGTCCTTTATCTTTGCGCCGATTATCGCGGCGATCTATGCGGTGGGCCTGTGGGTGGACGGGCGCAGGGCGGTGGCCTTGGGGGATTTACGCCAGAAACAGCTTCCGAAAGCATTCGCAGTCTTCGCCATTGCCGCCCTGGTCGCGACCCTGGTCAACCCCGTCGGCCCGGAACTCCTGCGGTTTGTGGTGAATTTCGGCCACAGTGATACGAAGATGATGGTCAATGAATGGTTACCGACTTTTGCCGCAGGCTGGGAGGGGCTGCCCGGTGTATGGATTGGGGTTGGATGTGCTGTCGTTACCGGAGCGGTGATGTTGGTTCAATGGCGCAAGCTTAGTGCCGTGGATACGCTGATGTTCCTGATGTTCCTGATCCTGGCGCTCACGACCGTCCGGTTTCTCGTGTATGTGGGCATGGTCTCGGCATTTGTGCTTTCTGCACTGGTGCCCAGTGGGGATCAGGGCGCCAGGACACAGATTCGGGATTATGCGATTTGCACCGCCACGGCTGCCCTGGTGTTGGGCTTGGCCTCCCAATTCGGCAATGCCTTCGGCGCCTTTCCGCATAAGGCGTTGGGGATGATGAATCCCAGCTTCACCAGTTCCATGGTCAAGCAGTTGAATGCGCCCGACATGAGGGGCAACGTCATCAATTCCTATGACCTCGGGGCGGAACTGGTCTACCGGGCCTATCCGCGGCTTCGCCCCTCAATTGATTCACGCATCGACTCCTATGGAGCTGCCTATATGTTGCTGAACGCGCGCCTGTTTCGCGACGATGCGCTGCTCAGGGAATTCGTGAAAAATTACGATGTTCGCTATATGCTGCTCAACTGGCAGGATTTTCAGTCCCTTATAAAGCTGCCAAGCTGGGCCAGCGGGCGCTGGACCATCCGGGTCATGGATCAGCGAGCCATATTGCTGCAAAGAAGCGACCTGCCTGCGCCTTGACCCGGTATGCGCTCTGACAGACGGCCATTCCAGGACGACCATGCTCTCCATCCTCCTCACCATCTGGTTTCTCCACGTCGCGGCCATGATGAGTCCCGGCGCCAACGTGCTGCTGGTCTCGCAGCTCGCTGCCAGCGACCGTGCGCGCAGCGCGGTGTTCGCGGCCCTGGGTGTGACGGCGGGGGCGGCTATCTGGGCGCTCTGCGCGGTGCTGGGCGTCAATGCGGTCTTTCAGGTCTTTCCGGGGCTGCGCCTGGCGCTCCAGGTAGCCGGCGGCCTGTACCTGCTGTATGTGGCGAGCCGTCTCTGGCGCTCCGGCGGCGTGGCGCTGGGCAATAGCGGCCCCACGGTGTCTTCGCCGGCGGCTTTCCGGCTTGGCTTTTTGACCAACATCACCAACCCCAAGTCAGCGCTGTTTTTCGGCAGCGTTTTTGCCGCATCATTCCCGGCATCGCCCAGTCCGGCGCTGCAGGCAGCGGCGGTCGCCATGATCGTGGCCAATGCGCTGTGCTGGCATACCTTGCTGGCTTACCTGTTCTCGCGGGAGCGGGTGCGACTGGCCTATGCCCGCACGCGTGGGACGGCCGACCGTATCGCCTCGGTGGCTGTGGGCGCATTGGGCCTGGGGCTGTTGGCAGCCTCCTTGCGCGAGGCGCGGTCTTAAACGGTTTTTAAGGCAGCGCGAACTGCCTCTCGGGCTCAGGCTCGTCCGGCCCGCCCTGCGCTTCTTCATCGAGCCATTGCAAATAGGCCGCGGAACCCGCGGTGATCGGTATCTGCACAATCTCCGGTGTTTCGTAGCCGTGGTGCGCACTGATGAAGCGCTCCAGCGCCGCGTAGCGCGCCTGCGGCGTTTTGACCGACAGGCGAAACTCCGTTTCGTCGCAAAGCCTGCCCTGCCAGCGGTAAATGCTCTGGATGGGCTGGATCTGCACGCAGGCGGCCAATCGGGCTTCGACAATGGCTTGGGCCAGGCTTTGTGCTTCCTGCGCCGTGGCCGTTGTGGTCAGCACGAGGCAGTACGCCTTGTTACTGTTGGGGGAGGGGCTGGCTGCTTGCATGGTGAGGCTCCGGTTCAGCCTGCCGCGCCGGGCAGGCGGCTGCCCAAATTTCAGGCATTGTGGCGCAAGCCGCGCCGGATGGGGTTTTGGCCCTCAAGCCCCGGGGTCATCAACAGCTTTGTCCACACCCCCCAGGGATAACTTGCACGCTCCGGGGCCGAAAAATTCCCTAGCGGGCCGCTTCTTTCACGGTCCATTCCAGCAGCGCGTCCAGCGCCGGGCGCGCGGCGCCGGCGTTCGGGTGGTTGATGAGCCCCACCACGATATACCGCGTGCCGCTGTGGCCGTTGGCGTAACCCGCGATCGCGCTCACGTCGCGCAGCGAGCCGGTCTTCAGGAAGGCCAGCCCCGCCACGTTTTTGCCGCGCTCGCGCAGCGTGCCGTCCACACCCGCCACGGGCAGCGAATCGGCAAAGTCCGCGGCCAGCGGGCTTCTGGCGGCATGCAGCAGCAGGGCCGACAGGGCCGCCGCCGTCACGCGCTCCTGGCGGCTCAGGCCTGAGCCGTTGTCCATCAAGGGCGGCGCCGTGCCTGGCAGGTTTTTTTTCCACCAGGCGGCCAGCGCCGCATGCGCCGAATCGAGCGTGCCGCTTTTGGGCTGGCCCAGGCCGGCATGCAGGCCCAGCGTCAAAAAGACGTGTTGGGCCATCACGTTGTTCGAATATTTGTTGATGTCGCGCACCACTTCCAGCAGCGGCGGCGACTGGTGCTCAAACCGTATCGAGGCTTTTTCGCCCGAGAGCGTGCCGGTGCTGCGCAGCATGGCCAGTTCCTGCGGCGTGGCGTCGCGCGCGGTGCCGGTCAGCAGCCCGCCCAGCTGGCGCCATGAGCCCTCGATGGCGCGCGCGGCAAAGCTGGCCGGGTCGGCATAGGCGCTGGGCCAGACTTTTTCGCCGCAGGCCGATGAATAGGTGCCGAGGAATTCGATGTTGAGCGGGTTTTCGACGCTGGCGCGCAACTCGCTGCGCCAGTCGCCGCAGCGCGCCACGCGCACCAGGGGCACGCTGGCGCCCACCTGCACGCCCGCCAGCGGCGGCTCGTAGCGCACCAGCGCGCGGCCGCTGGGCAGGTCCGGCGTGAACGTCATCACGATGGACTTGAAGTTGATGAGCAGCGCGTCGGGCCGCGCGTTGTAGGGCCGCAGCGGCTCGCCGTCGAATTCGCCCGGGTCGGTGGCGGGCACGCTGAAGGCGCTGCGGTCCAGCACGATGTCGCCGCGAACCACCCGCGCGCCGCCGGCCTGCACCTGGGCCAGCAGGGCCTGCAGGCGCTCCACGACGAGTTTGGGGTCTCCTCCGCCCTGCACCACCAGGTTGCCGCTCAGCAGGCCGCCCGAGGTGCTGCCGTCCAATATCACCCGGGTCTTCCAGGTGAAATCGCGCCCCAGCGCGTCCAGCGCCGAGTAGGTGGTGACCAGCTTCATGACCGAAGCCGGGTTCATCGGCGTGTCTATGCGCCAGCTCAGGCGCGGCACCGGCTTGCCGCTGGCCGCTTCGACCACCAGCATGGACACCGCGTCGCGCGGCACCTTGGCGCGCGCCAGGGCTTTTTCGATCGGGGCGGGCAGGCGCGGGGCTTGCGCCAGGGCGGTACGGGGAATGCAGGGCAGGGCGGCGATCAGCGCGGCGGCCAGCAGGCCCCGCGCGAGGGCATGCGGCGCGCGCGGGCGCGGCGGGTCTTGGGTCATGCGGGGATTATCGCGGCAGCGCGCCGGCCATTGGCGGGGATAATCGAGGTGCACCTGCCCGCCAGCCCCTTTAATCAAGCGCTGCCGGCCCTCGATACACCCGACCGACCGCATGCCTCCATTCCTCAAATTCCTCGCCTTTGACACCAGCACCGACCGCATGTCGGTGGCCGTGACCGACGGCGCGCGGACCTGGCAGCACAGCGGACCGGGCGGCGCGCAGGCCTCGACCACGCTGATCCCGGCCGTCCTCGCGTTGCTGGCCGAAGCCGGGCTGGCGCTGGGCGAGCTGGACGCCATCGCCTTCGGGCGCGGCCCGGGCTCGTTTACCGGCCTGCGCACCGCCTGCGCCGTGGCCCAGGGCCTGGCCTTGGGCGCCAGGAACGGCGCCGGCATGCCGGTACTGCCCATAGACACGCTGATGGCGGTGGCCGAGGAAGCGCGCTCGCAGCAGGCCGGCGCCAAGCCGTCCACCATCACGGCGCTGCTCGACGCGCGCATGGACGAGATGTATGTGCAAAGCTTTGAATTCAGCGATGGCCAGTGCCGCGCGCTGGGCGAATGCGAGCTGCTGCGGCCCGAGGACTTTGTGCCCGATGCGGCGGCCGGGCTGCTGGCCGGCAATGTGTTTGCCGTCTACGCCGGGCGCCTGCCGGCCGCCATGCCCGCGCAGGCCGAGGCCCTGCCCACGGCCGCTGCCTTGCTGCGTCTGGCGCCCATGCTGGCCGCCGCCGGGCACTGCGTGAGCGCAGAGCTTGCCCTGCCGCTTTACGTTCGCGATAAAGTAGCGCTCACCACCGAGGAGCGCGAGCAGGTCAAGGCCGCCAAGCTCCTCGCTGAGGCCCCGCCCCTTTCACCATGAACGCCATCCTCAAACCCCTGGAAGCCCAGTTCGAAGCCATGACGCCCGCCTGGCTGGACGCGGTGCTGCGGGTGGAGCAAAGCGCCTACAGCCAGCCCTGGACCCAGGGCAACTTCCTCGATTCGCTCAATGCCGGCTACCAGGCGCAGCTGCTGACCGCCGGCAACGCCCCCGACGCCCGGCTGCTGGGCTACTTCGTGGCCATGAAGGGCGTGGACGAGGTGCACCTGCTCAACATCACTGTCGCACCTGAACACCAGCGCCAGGGCTGGGCCCGCATCATGCTCGACGGCTTGGCCATCTGGTCGCGCGCCCAGGGCGCGCAGTGGCTGTGGCTGGAAGTGCGTGTGAGCAATGCGCGCGCCAAGGCGGTGTACGAGAGCTACGGCTTTCGCCATGTCGGCACGCGCCGCAATTACTACCCGGCCGGCGCCTCCGCGCGCGAAGATGCCGTGGTCATGAGCCTGGCCCTATGAGCCTGGACCTCGACAAACGGCACCGCGCCATGCTGCGCGAGATGGGTGTGCGCGTGTGGCTGCCGCAGGCGGCGCCCGCGGCTGAAGCGGTGATGGACGCGGCTGTTGCCCGCGCCGGCGCAGTGGCAAGCCCCGCGGCAGCCCTGCCGCAAGCCACGCCGGCGGCGGCCCCCGTGGCGCGCGAAGCGCCGCCGCCGCTGCGCACCCCGCCCCCTCGCGCGCCGGTGGCCGCGCCGACCGCCGAAGCGCGTGAAGCCGCCGCACCCAATATCTCAGGCGCCTGGAGCATGGGCGCGGCCCAGGCTTTGTATGCCGAGGCCGCCCATGACCAGGGTGCGCGCTGGCTGGTGCTGGCCGAAACACCGGTGGCCGCGCTGCAACGCGAACCCTTCAACCCTTTCGAGGGCGATGCCGGCAAGCTGCTCGACAACATGCTGCGCGCCGCCCGCCTGCACAAGGCCGGCGTGGTGCTTCTCGCGCCGCTGGTGCGCGGCGCGGCGGCCGGTGTGGGTGCTGCCCTGCCCGAGGCGCTGCCGGCCCTGCTGGCCAGCGCGCAGCCCGACATCGTGCTGGTCATGGGCCGCTTGGCCGCGCAGGCCTTGCTGCAATCGAGTGAGCCCTTCGGCAGGTTGCGCGGCCAGGTGCACGCCCTGCACGGCGCACAGGCGGTGGTGACTTATGACGCCACCTATTTGCTGCGCAACCCCTCTGACAAGGCCAAGGCCTGGGATGACCTGTGCCTGGCCATGAGCTTGGTACTGTCCGGCTGATTTTTGTCAGGTTTTGGTGCTGCCGTCCCGGCTGGGCGCCAGCACCGAGGCGATCGCCGCCACCATCAGCAGCACCGCGGCCCAGTCCTGCCAGTGCAGCACCTCGCCCAGGCCCAGCGCGCCTGAAAACACCCCCAGGATGGGAATCATCATCACGCTCAGCGTCGAGGCCACGGGCGGCAGTGCGCGCGCCAGCGTGAACCAGGCCGCGTGGGCAAAACCGAAGATCAGCACCGCGTTGTAGACAATCGCCGCCCAGGCCGTGGGCGAAGGCGCTTTCCACTGCGGCAGCTCGAACGCCATGCCCAGCCCGCTCATCACCACGGCCGTCATGACCGTCATCCAGAACGAGATCGTCAAGGTTGCGGCCTCAATCGTGGTCTTGCGCAGCAGCTGCGTGCCCAGCGCCCACACGGCGGCCGCCACCAGCGCGCACAGCACGCCCAGCGGCCGGCCCGTCAGGTTGGTCAGCTCATACCAGAGCAGCAGGGCCACGCCCAGCGCCGCGGCGGCCACGCCCAGCCAGTTGCGCGGTTTGAGCTTGGCGCCGAAAAACCAGGCGCCCAGCAGCGCCGAAAAAATCGGCATGGTGTAACCCAGGATGGCGGCGCGCCCGCTGCTCAGGTTTTTCACCGCCAGGATGATGAGCGCATGCCAGACAAACATGTTCGCCGCCGCCAGCCAGAACAACTCGCGCCATTTGTCGCGCGGCACCAAAAACGGCACCTTGAGCAGCACCATGGCCAGGCCCAGCACCGGAATGCCCAGCCAGATCGAGATCGCGCGAAAGGTCAGCGGCGGGTAGTCCGCGACGCCCATCTTCATCACCGGCCAGTTCAGGCCCCAGACCAGGGTGAGCAGGACCAGGAGGACGAGTTGGCGTTGGGAGAGTTGCATGCAGGGTGGTCTGATGGTTTGCGCGATTGTCCCGTTTTGAGGCAAAACCTGCTGAAGAGCCACCTTCTTACAATATGGGGTATGACTTTCCTCGACATGCTGGGCGCCGCAGAACGCCAAAACAACTCCATGCTCTGCGTCGGCCTGGACCCGGAGCCGACCAAATTCCCCGGCAAGCTCAAGGGCGACGCCAACAAGATTTACGATTTCTGCGCCGCGATCGTCGACGCCACCGCCGACCTGGTAATTTCCTTCAAGCCGCAAATCGCCTACTTCGCGGCCCACCGCGCCGAAGGCCAGCTCGAACGCCTGATGGAGCACATGCGCCGCGTCGCACCCCAGGTGCCCATCATCCTGGATGCCAAACGCGGCGACATAGGCTCCACCGCCGAGCAGTACGCCAAGGAAGCGTTTGAGCGCTACGGCGCCGATGCGGTGACGCTTTCCCCCTTCATGGGTTTTGACTCGGTCGCGCCTTATCTGAAATACCAAGGCAAGGGCGCATTTTTGCTGTGCCGCACCTCCAACCCGGGTGGCGATGATTTGCAGAACCAGCGCTTTGCCTCCATTGAGGGCCAGCCGCTGCTGTATGAGCACGTGGCGCGCCTGGCGCAAGGGCCGTGGAACCTGAACGGCCAGCTCGGCCTGGTGGTGGGGGCGACTTACCCGGCGGAGATTGAGCGTGTGCGCGCTGTTGCGCCCACCTTGCCCTTGTTGATTCCCGGCGTAGGTGCGCAGGGGGGGGACGCCGTGGCCACGGTGCGTGCAGGCTGGAAACCCGGCGCTCCCATCATCGTCAACTCGTCACGCGCGATTATTTATGCGTCGTCCAATGACGATTTCGCTGAAGCCGCGCGGCGTGAGGCCTTGAAGACGCGCGACATGCTGCAGGCCGCACGCGGCTAGCGCGCTGATAGAGCATGGAAGATCCCCATCAGAACAAGCCTTTCTGGGATCCTTCCTACGCCAAACCTATCGCCTATACCTGTCTGCTGGCGCTGGCGGTGTTTGTTGGCCTCACCGTGGCCGTGAAATCCATTGCGCTTCCTGCGGAGACGAAGTTACAACGCGGTTGGCAGGTTTCAGGCAAATACATCGATGAGAGTTCCAAGCGCGCCCGGGTAAGCAGAATCGGGGAAGCGTATGTGATTTGCTCTGCCTCTGCTTATGGTTCAAGAGGGGGCTGCGACCCTGCCTACAAGGGGAAAGAGGTCGTCGCCGAAATTGTGAGCATACCTAGTTTCTATGGCGACGTGCTTGTCGTTGCCGAGATTCGCGAGGGTTACCGAACGATCTATTCAGTGTCGGATGCCGAGCTATTGAAGCGATGGGAGGAGCATTCTTCTTTCCTCACGAGAATCACGGCATTTTTTCTCATAGGCATCGCCGGAGCGTTCTTCTCGGTACTTGCCGAGCCCAAAGCACCTGGCAAAGCTCCAGGGTCCGGCAAGACCGGGGCAAGCACCCGTTAATCTGCCTATACGCCTGGTTGCTATTAAGCCAGGAGCAATGGTCTTCGCAGTCATTAGGCTAGAGCTATAAAACCCTGAAACTCACCGAAACCCGTACAGTCCCGCCGGGTTGTCGACAAGAACCTTCCGCCGGACAGCATCCGACGGCACCCAGGAAAACAGCAAGTCATAGAGGTCGACCTCGGAAGGCGGCGGATTGCGCCCCGGATGCGGCCAGTTGCTGGCCCACAGACAACGTTCTGGAAATTTTTCGGCCAGCGTGCGCGCGATCAGGCTCACATCGTCATAGCCGGGTGCGCCGATCTTCGAGGTCTCATACGGCGCCGACAGCTTGATCCACACATTGCCCGTGTCCAGTACACGCAGCAGCGACTGGAAGGCGGGATGCTCGGGCTTGACGGGTTCGAGGAACTTGCCGTTGTGGTCTATCACCAGCTTGCAGGGCAGGCGCTTGAGCATTTCTTCATGCTCAGGGAAATTGCGCCCGTCGAGTTGCAGGTTGACCATCCAGTCCATGGCGGCCAGGCGCGCCGCCATGGGCTCGAGCGAACTCCATTCCAGCACCGGGTTGATCATCATGTAGCGCACGCCGCAGATGCCGCCGTCGTGCAGGCGCCGCAGTTCGGCATCCGTCACCTCGGGTGCCACCAGCGCGATGCCGCGGCCGCCCTCGCCGAGCTGCGCCACGGCGTCCAGCGTGCAGCTGTTGTCAAAGCCGTAGGCCGAGGGCTGGACGATGACGGCGCGGCTCAGGCCCAGGGCCTTTTGCACTTCGCGGTAAGTGGCCACCGGCAAATGCGGCGGCACCCAGGCCACGTTGGGCACCATGGGGTATTTGTCTTCGTAGATATGTACGTGGCAGTCGCAGGCGCCGGTATAGGTTTTGTTCTGGGTGGCTTGCATGATGAAAGGAAGGGCTTTCGCAAAAAGAGGGGAAGTAAGGACGGTACTCAGGCCGGCTGCGGCGCCTGGGTTGCCTGCTGCCATCGGTGGGCCTGCGCCGCGTTCACCGCGCCCTGCGGCGCGCGCCCTTGCAGCAGTTCAGCCACCTGGGCCACGGTTTCCATGGCCTGGTGCTCCACCGCGGGCGGCGTGAGGCCGCCTATATGGGGCGAGGCGATCACGCGCGGGTGCGCGGCCACGCGCGGCGAGGGCATCTGGTCGGGCGCGCGGCCCACGTCGACGGCGCAGCCGGCAATCGTGCCGGCGTCCAGCGCGGCGATCAGCGCGTCATCATCGACCAGGTTGCCGCGCGAGGCGTTGATGAAAAACGCGCCGGGCTTCATGGCCGCGAAGGTGGCGGCGTTCATCAAATTCTCGGTGGCTTCCGTCGCGGCGGCCAGGCAGACCACGTAGTCGGAACGCTGCAGCAAGGGCAGCAGCTCGACCTGTTCAAGCTCCTTGCGGCCGGTCGGCGTATAGGGGTCGTGCACCACGATGCGCATGCCCAGCGCCAGCGCCACGTCGCAGAGGTAGCGGCTGATCTGCCCGTAACCGATCACGCCCAGCGTGGCGCCGCGCAGCTCGCGGCCCATGGCGGGCAGCACGGGCCGGCCCGCGTGGTAGTCGGCCGCGGCCCTGCTGATGTGGCGGCTCAAATCAATCATCACGCCGACAATCCATTCGCTGACCGAGGGGATAAAACCCGCGCTGGCCTGGGTGACCAGCACGCCGTGGCGGCTGGCGGCCGGCACGTCGATGTTGCGGATGTCGATGGCGCAGCGTACAAAGGCCAGCAGGCGCGGCAGGCCGGCGAACAGCGCCTCGTCGCCCACCGTCTGGCGGTAGGAAATGATGACCTCGCTGCCGGCGGCCAGCGCGGCCAGTTCGCTGGAGGAAAGGTCGGTGTCGCCCGGGTTGAAGCGCACCTCGGCGAAGGCCCGCAGCGCGGCGATCGCGCGGTCGCCGAAGTAGTGCCCGAGCTTGCTTTGGGGGTGGCTGACAAAAACCGTTGCCATTCAAAAACCTTGTGTTCAGTTCGTACCAAAAATCAGCGCCCGCGGGCCTGGTATCTCACGGCGGAATCGCGCGCCACCAGCGTGGGCTGGAAGATGTATTCCCGGGTCTCTATGGAAGGGTCGGCCAGCCGGCTCATCACGCGTTCGACCATGACCTGCGCCATCTCGGGCACCGGCAGGCGCACGCTGGTCATGGCCGGGTGCATCAGGGTGGAGAGGAACACGTTGTCGATGCCGATCACCGACACGTCTTCGGGCACGGCCAGGCCCGCGTCGCGAAAACCCGCCATCAGGCCGAAAGCCATCAGGTCGTTGACGCCTATCACGCCGGTGGGCCGCTCGGGCCCTTGGGCCAGCAGGCCGGCCTGGGCGCGGCCGACTTCGCTCATCATGGAGTCCCCGTACTCGTCGACCGGCGTGCCTTCGACGACGCGGGCGCTGCCTTCCAGCCCCGCGCTTTTGGCGGCTGCCATAAAGCCGGCGATTTTTTCGTTACGGCTCATGGTGCGGCCGGCCGGCGTGACAAACGCCAGGCGGTGGTGGCCCAGGTCTATCAGGTGCTGCGTGGCGATGCGCGCCGACTCGAAGCTGTCCACCGTGACGTGGTCGACGATGGAGCGCCTGTTCGGCGTGGCGCGCCTGTCGTAGCTCACCATCACCATGCCGCGTTCGGCCGCGGCCTCCACGTGCTGCTCGTCGATCAGCGAGGAGATGATGATCACGCCGCGCACGCCGTGGGCCAGCAGGTCGTCGAAGAAGCGCGTCTCCTTGTCCCTGTCGCGGTAGGTGTTGCCTATCATGATGCGAAAGCCGTAGCGCTCCTGCGCCAGGGTTTCGATCTCGCGCGCGATGAAGCCGTACATGGGGTTGGCCATGGACGGCACCAAGAGGCCTATCAGCGGCGTGTAGCCGGTCTTGAGCTGGCGCGCCGTGGAGTTGGGCCGGTACTTGAGCTCGGCGATCGCGGCTTCCACGCGTGCCAGCGTCTCGGCGGCCATGCGGTTGGCACGGCCGTTGAGCACGTTGGACACGGTACTGGTGGAAACCCCGGCCAGGCTGGCGACATCTCGGATCTTGCTCACGGCGTTTGTCTTTTCATCAAGGTTTGAAGGCGGTCACAGCCCCATGCGGGTCGGGAGCCACAGCGAAAATTGCGGCACCAGCACCAGCAGGATAAGCGTGACGAACAGCACCGCCAGGTATTTCATCATGGGCCGGGCCACGTCCTTGACGTGCGTGCCGGTGATGGCGCAGGTGGCGAACAAGCCCAACCCGACCGGCGGCGCGAACAAGCCCAATCCCATGGCAATCACCATGACGGTCCCAAAATGTAATGGATTGACGCCCAGCTGGGAGGCAATCGGCGTCAGCAGGGGGCCGAAAATGATCAGCGCGGGCGCGCCCTCCAGCACGGCGCCGAAGACGATCATGATGAGCACCGAAAGAATCACGAACATGGTGCTGCCGTAGGCATGCGCAAAACCGATCATGAAAGTCGACAGGTATTGCGGGATCTGCTGTATGGTCAGCGCAAACGACACGCTGGACGCTGCCGCCACGATAAAGAGGATGCCGCCGGCCATGGAGGCCGAGCGCACAAAGAGCTGCGCCACCGACCTCACCGTGAGCTCGCGAAACGCCATCCAGCCCACCACCAGCGCATAGACCACGGCAAAGGCCGAGACCTCGGTGGAGGTCGCCACGCCCGAGGTCACGCCCTTGCCGATCATGGCCACCATGATGAGCGCCACCATGGCGCCGCCCAGCAGGCGCAGCATCGGCGTGCGCACGTCAAAGGCCTCGTCGGGGTTGATGCGCGTGCCCACGTAAACCGTCACCGCCGCCAGCGACAGCGCCAGCACGGCCGCCGGCACCAGCCCGGCCATGAAGAGGCCGGCAATCGAGATGTTGGCGACAAAGCCCATGATGATCATGTTGATGCAGGGCGGGATGGTCTCAGCCATCACGGCGGTGCAAGCCAAGAGGCCCGCGGTCTCGTTCGGGTCCTGTTTGGTCTTGCGCACGGCCGGCATGATGATGCCGCCCACTGCCGCGATGTCGGCCAGCTTGGAGCCCGACACGCCCGAGAAGAAGGCGGTCGCCGTGATGGTGATCAGCCCCAGCCCGCCGCGCACCCGGCCGAACATGCGCAGCAGCAGTTCAATGAGGCGGGACGACATGCCGTTGGACTCCATCAGCAGCCCGGCCAGCACAAAAAAGGGAATCGCCAGCAGCACATAGTGGTCGGTGCCCGCCATCACCTGCTGCGAATACACCAGCATGGGCAGGGACGGGTCGGCCATGAAGAACACCAGGGAGGACAGGCCCAGCACAAAGGCAATCGGCACGCCCAGCAGCAGCCCGCCCAGGAAGCCGGCGGTCAGCAGCATCCAGGGTTTGACGGCCAGGCCGGGCAGCAGCATGTTCCAGCCCACCACCGCCGCCACCATGGCGATGCCGATTCCCAGCGTGGACCAGACCACGCGCGAAGGCCCGTTGACCGCGTTGGCGATGCCGAACAGGGTCATGAACAGGCTGCCGATCACGACGGGGAAGGTGTAGATCCATTGGGGCAGGCCTATGGGCGTGGTACTGGACCAGGAGTCCACCAGCAGGCCGACCGACGAGACGAAGAGGCTGGCCGAAACCCCCACGATGATCCAGCTCGCGAACTGGACCAGCGCCGGCTGCCAGCGCGCGGGCAACAGGCCGCGGAAGATGTCCACGCCCACATGCTGGCTGCGCGCCAGGACGGTTGCCGCGCCGAAAAACACCAGCACGATCATCAGCGCGCGCGCCACTTCCTCGGCCCAGTCAAAGGGCTCGTGCAGGAAGTAACGAAACACCACCGAGGCAAACACCACCAGCACGTCGACGGCCAGCACCGCGCCCGCGACGTACTCGGTCATGCGCATCAGCCAGGCCAGCCAGCGGCCCGGCGAATGGCCGACGCTGAAGCCGGGCGCCGAGGCCTGCGCCGGGTTGTGGGACGGGGCTGGGGGGCTGGCGGCCGCGGTACCGGGCAGGGCCGCCGACAGGCTGGCTTCCATGCTCAGCCCCGTGCCGCGCTGATGGCCGTGAACAGCGGCGCGGTTTCAGGGTATTGCTTGGCAAAGCCGGCCCAGAGTTTGGTTTCCATTTCCTTGCGCACCTGGTCGCGCTCGTTTTTGGCCATGGGCGTGAAAGTGATGCCGAGTTTCTTCAGGTCTTCTATGCCCTGCAGGCCTTTTTCGGTGCCGGTCTTGCGCAGCTGCACCGTCGAATCGGCGGCGGCCTTCATGAAGGCCGGGCGCAGCTCGGCCGGGATCCGCTCTATGCCGCGCTTGCCCATGATGCAGACCATGGGGCTGAACAGGTGCTCCGTCATCCAGCAATGCTTGACCACCTCGTTGAGCTTGCTGGCCAGCACCGTACCCGAATCGTGTTCAAAGCCGTCGACCACGCCGGTCTGCGCGGCCATGTAGAGCTCGCCGAAGGAAATCGGCGTGGGGATGGCGCCCATGATCTTGAAGGTCTCGATAAAGGCCGGCGTCGGCAGCACGCGCAGCTTGACGTTCTTGATGTCGGCCAGCGACTTGACCGGCTGCTTGGTGTAGACATTGCGGGCGCCGTAGTGCGCGCTCCAGGTGATGACCTGGCAGCCGGTGCTTTTTTGCAGCATCTCGTTGAGCTTGGCGCCCACGCCGCTGTCCAGCGCCTTGGCCACATGCTCGTAGCTGTCGAAGAGGTAGCCCAGGTCCAGCATGCCCAGCTGCGGCGTCACCGTGGCCCAGATGGACGAGCCGGTCAGCATCATGTCGATGGAGCCGACCTTGACCTGCTGCACCACGTCGCTTTCCTTGCCGAGCTGGTTGTTGGGAAAGTAGTCGATGCGTATCTTGTCGCCCACGGCCTTCTTGAGGTTGGCCTCCATGAGCTGCTGCCAGGCGAAGTGCGAGGAATTGAGGTCGGGCAGGTGCGCGGACGACAGGCGTAGCGCGACGGTGGACTGGGCCTTGGCCAGGCCGGAAAACCCCGTCGCCATGGCAACGGAGGCGGCAGAAGTGGCCTGGACAAAGCGGCGGCGTGAAAGTGAACCCATTTTTTGTCTCCTGATGTGTTTTACGGTGCGCTGGGGAATTTCGGCGTTCTTTGTAGAACGATTTACTGTATCGTTACACCAAATTAACCGTCAAGCCGGATGAGCGCGGTTTTGCTAGGTGTTTTCCTCCGTAAACCGGTGTTTGGGCGCAGCTTTGCCGCCGGCGGCAAAAGCGCCATGAAATCCCTGGAGACAGACCCGACGCCCCTTTTTGGTTCGTTCGGCAATCGCGGAAAACCCGGGTCTTGACGCGAGCGGGCAGCGGCGCAGAATGCATCAGCTGCCGAGCTTGTATGTACAAGTTACGAGCGGCAACCAGCGGGGCATATGGGCACGGTTCGTGCTCTCCTCTAAAGCCTCCCAGGGCCAGGGCGCAGCCGCCACAAGCGGCGCAGCGCATTCTTTTTGAACCGTCCAACAGAAGGAAACCATCTTGAACCACATGCTCCCCCTCATCAGCCGCCGCGTGCTCTGCGCCACGGCCGCGGCCGCCATGCTGGCCTGCGGCGCCGGTGCCGCGCTGGCCGCCACGCCCAAGGACACGCTGGTGCTGGCATTCGGCTTTGACGACATCATCACCATGGACCCGGCCGAAGCCTTCGAGCTGTCCGCCGGCGAAGTCATGGGCAACACCTACGACCGCCTGCTGCGCCTCGACGTGAACGACCCATCCAAGCTGGTGGGCGACGTGGCCAAGTCCTGGAATGTTTCGGCCGACGGCAAGACCTATACCTTCGAGATCAAGCCCGGCCTCAAATTCGCCTCGGGCAACCCGCTGACGGCCGAAGAGGTGGCCTACTCGCTGCAGCGCGCCGTGATGCTGGACAAATCGCCGGCCTTCATCCTCACGCAGTTCGGCTTTTCCAAGGCCAACGTCAAGGACAAGATCAAGGCCACCAGCCCGACCGTGCTGACCATGGAGACCGACAAAGCCTACGCGCCGACCTTCGTCTTCAACTGCCTGACGGCCAATGTGGCCGGCATTGTCGACATGAAGCTGGTGCAGTCCAAGGAGGTCAACGGCGACTGGGGTTATGCCTGGCTCAAGACCAACTACGCCGGCTCCGGCCCGCTCAAGCTGCGCGAGTGGCGCGCCAATGAAATCGTGGCGCTGGAGCGCAACGACAACTACTACGGCACCAAATCCAAACTCGCGCGCGTGATCTACCGCCACGTGAAGGAATCGGCCACGCAGCGCCTGCTGCTGGAAAAAGGCGATATCGACATCGCGCGCAACCTGAGCCCGCAGGACATCGCGGCGCTCTCGGCCAACAAGGACGTGAAGCTCACCTCCACACCCAAGGGCACGGTCTACTACATCAGCCTGAACCAGAAGAACCCCAACCTGGCCAAGCCCGAAGTGCGCGAGGCCATGAAATACCTGGTCGACTACGGCGCCATCGGCGACACGCTGATCAAAAACATCGGCGTTGTCAACCAGAACTTCCTGCCGCAGGGCCTGCTGGGCGCCAGCACCGAAAAGCCGTACAAACTCGACGTGGCCAAGGCGAAACAGCTGCTGGCCAAGGCCGGCCTGCCCAACGGCTTCAAGGTCACCATAGACATGCGCACCATACAGCCGGTGCAGGGCATCACCGAGGCCTTCCAGCAGACGGCCAAGCAGGCCGGCATAGACGTCGAGATCATTCCCGGCGACGGCAAGCAGACGCTGACCAAGTACCGCGCGCGCACCCACGACATGTACATAGGCCAGTGGGGCGCCGACTACTGGGACCCGCATTCGAACGCCGACACCTTCACGCGCAACCCCGACAACGCCGATGACGCCAAGGCCAAGCCCCTGGCATGGCGCAATGCCTGGGCGATTCCCGAGCTGACCAAGCAGTCGGACGCCGCCGTGCTGGAGCGCGACGCCGGCAAGCGCAAGAAGATGTACGAGGAGCTGCAGGCCGAGTTCCGCAAGACCAGCCCCTTCATCATGCTGTACCAGCAGACCGAGGTGGCGGCCTACCGCAGCAACGTCGACGGCCTGAAGCTGGGCCCGACCTTCGACAGCAACTACGTGTTCAACGTGTCCAAGCACTGACGGCTCCACCGACTTTGGCCATCCCCGATCCCACGGCCGCCGGCGTGGCGCCGCTCAGCGCGGTGAGCACGCGCACGGCCGGCCAACGCCTTGCACCCCACGCCAGGAGCTTTGGCAACTTCCTGGTGGTGATACTGCTCACCTACCTGGGCCTGCTCGCGGTGACCTTTTTCATAGGCCGGGTGATCCCGATAGACCCGGTGCTGGCCATCGTGGGCGACCGGGCGCCGGCCCATGTGATCGCGCGCGTGCGTGAAGAGCTGGGGCTGGACAGGCCGCTCTACCAGCAGTTCTACATCTACCTGGGCAAGGTGCTCAAGGGCGACTTCGGCACCTCGGTGCTGACCGCCAACCCGGTGATGACGGACATCAAGCGCGCTTTTCCGGCAACGCTGGAGCTGGCCAGCCTGGGCATCTTGATAGGCGCGGGCCTGGGCGTGCCGCTGGGCGTGTGGGCGGCGGTGCGGCGCGGCAAGCTGGTGGACCAAGTGGTGCGCGTGATAGGCCTGGTCGGTTATTCGGTGCCCATCTTCTGGCTGGGGCTGATGGCACTGGTGGTGTTTTATGCGCGCCTGGGCTGGGTCTCGGGGCCGGGCCGCATCGACGTCAGCTATGAATACACGCTCGCGCCCGTCACCGGCCTGTTGCTGCTGGACACCGCCATGGCCGGCGAGTGGGAGGCTTTTCGCAATGTGTTTTCGCACCTGATACTGCCGGCCTCGCTGCTCGGTTATTTCGCGCTGGCCTACATCAGCCGCATGACGCGTTCCTTCATGCTCAACGAACTCGCGCAGGAATACGTGATCGCCGCGCGCGCCAAGGGTTTGTCGGAGTCGCGCATCATCTGGCGCCACGCGCTGCGCAATGCCATGGTGCCGCTGGTGACGGTGATCGCGCTGTCCTATGCCGGCCTGCTCGAAGGCTCGGTGCTGACCGAGACCGTGTTCGCCTGGCCGGGCCTGGGCCTGTACATCACCAACTCGCTGCAGAACGCCGACATGAATGCGGTGCTGGGCGGCACCATCATCGTGGGCTCGATTTTTGTGGGGCTGAACCTGCTCTCCGACGTGCTCTACAAGCAGCTCGATCCAAGGACCCGCATTCGATGACTTCCAAAGTCGCATCCTTGCGCAGCTGGCTGGACACCGACAGGCCCGCCTCGCGCCGCCAGGCCTTTATGGGCCGGGTCTACCACGGCTGCCGTGATTTTTCGCGCAACCGGCTGGCCATGCTGGGCCTCTTTATCGTGCTGGGCCTGGTCGGGGTGGCGATCTTTGCCGAGCTGCTGGCGCCTTACTCGGCCTATACCGGCGACCTGCGGACCACACGCCTGCTGCCGCCCTCGTGGACGCACTGGTTCGGCACCGACGACCAGGGGCGCGACATCTTTTCGCGCATCATCATCGGCTCGCGCATCACGCTGATGGTGGTGATCCTGGTGGCGGTGCTGGCCGCGCCGCTGGGCCTGATCGTCGGCACCGTGGCCGGTTATGCCGGCGGCTGGGTCGATGCGGTGCTGATGCGCATCACCGACATATTTCTCGCGTTTCCGCGCCTCATCCTGGCACTGGCCTTTGTTGCGGCGCTGGGCCCCGGCATACAGAACGCGGTGATCGCGATTGCCATCACCTCCTGGCCGCCTTATGCGCGCATGGCGCGCGCCGAGACGCTGACGATTCGCCAGACCGACTACATCGCCGCCGTGCAGCTGCTGGGCGCCTCGCCCTGGCGCATCGTGCTGGGCCACATCATGCCGCTGTGCCTGTCCTCGGTGATCGTGCGCGTCACGCTGGACATGGCCGGCATCATCCTGACGGCCGCCGGCCTGGGCTTTCTGGGCCTGGGCGCGCAGCCGCCCATGCCGGAGTGGGGCGCGATGATCGCCAACGGCCGCCTGTATGTGCTGGACCAGTGGTGGGTGGCGGCTGCGCCCGGCGCCGCGATTTTTATCGTGAGCCTGGCTTTCAACCTGCTGGGCGACGGCTTGCGCGACGCGCTGGATCCCAAGGCGGCCAAATGACGGACGCCAACGTTCCTCTGCTGGTGGTTGACGATCTGTGCGTCAGCTTTCCGCGCCGCGGCGGCGGCATGACCGAGGCGGTGCGCGGCGTGTCTTTCAGCCTGGGCCGCGAGCGCCTGGGCATCGTCGGGGAATCAGGGTCGGGCAAGTCGCAGACCGGCCGCGCCATCATGGGGCTGACCGCACCGGAGGGCCGCATCAGCGCCAGGCGCCTGGAGTTTTCCGGCACGGACCTGCTTAACTGCGCGCCGGCGCAACGCCGCGCGCTGCGCGGCGGCCGCATCGCCATGGTGTTGCAGGACCCGAAGTTTTCGCTGAACCCGGTCATGACGATTGGCGCGCAGATCGTGGAGACGTTGCAGGCCCACACCCGCGTGTCGCCCGCGGAAGCCAAAAAACGCGCGCTCGCCGCGCTGGAGTCGGTGCGCATTGACGACCCGGCGCGCGTCTTCAGGCTCTACCCGCATGAGGTCTCGGGCGGCATGGGCCAGCGCGCGATGATCGCCATGATGCTGATCGCCGACCCCGACCTGCTGATCGCCGACGAGCCCACCTCGGCGCTGGACGTCACGGTGCAGCTGCAGGTGCTGTCCATACTCGACACCCTGGTGGCCGAGCGCGGCATGGGCCTGATATTGGTCTCGCACGACCTGCGGCTGGTGTCCACCTTCTGCGACCGCATCCTTGTGATGTATGCCGGCCGTGTGGTGGAGGAGCTCGCCGCCGGCGGCCTGGCCCAGGCCAAACATCCCTACACGCGCGGCCTGATGGCCTGCCTGCCCAGGCTGGGCGCGTCCACCCATCCGCTGGCCACGCTGGACCGGAAACCGGAGTGGGCGCTGTGAGCGCGGCGAGCAGAGCCAAAGCGCTGGGCTTGGAGGCCAGCGGCCTGCGCGTCGAATACGACGGTTTTGTCGCGGTGGTCGGCACCACCTTTACCGTGAACCCCGGCGAGAGCTTCGGCATCGTCGGTGAATCGGGTTCGGGCAAGTCCACGGTGCTGCGCGCCATCTGCGGGCTGGCGCCGCGCACGGCCGGCACGGTGCGGTTGCTGGGACAGGACAGCGCGCCCGGCAGCAAGGCCTTCAGGCGCCAGGTGCAGATGGTGTTCCAGGACCCTTATGGTTCGCTGCACCCGCGCCACACGGTGGACCGCATCCTGGCCGAGCCGCTGGCCATCCACGGCATCCTCGATGCGGAGGCGCGCATAGAGCGCGCGCTCGAGGAAGTCGGTTTGGGCACGGGCTTTCGTTTTCGCTATCCGCACCAGCTTTCGGGTGGGCAACGCCAGCGCATCGCGATCGCGCGGGCCTTGATCCTGGAGCCGCAAATCCTGCTGTTGGACGAGCCCACTTCGGCGCTGGACGCCTCGGTGCAGGCCGAGGTGCTCAACCTGCTCGAGGAGCTGCGGCGCCGGCGCGGCCTGACTTTCATCATGGTGAGCCATGACCTGGCCGTCGTCACCCATCTGTGTGAGCGGCTCATGGTGATGCAGCGCGGCCAGACGGTGGAGATGCTGCCTTCGGCCGACCTGGCGGCGCACAAGGTCACCAATGCCTACACACTGAGCCTGATGGAAGCTTCCACCGGTTTCAAGCGCCGCGCCGCGGCCGGGGTGGCCACCACGGCATAGTGGTGGCTATTCTTGACTGGCGCATCGGGCGTGCGCGTGTTTTAATTTCTTTTCACCCACGGAGGCCTCCGACATGATCAACTGGGAAGCCCATGCCTGCCTGCCGCTGCACCCGGCGGCCGACTTTTCGCCCATGGACGCCTTGCGCGCCGCCGGCGTCAACTATGTGTCCATCAACGTTGGCATGGACATGAACCCGGTGTCGCAAATCATGGCGGTGATCGCCGCCTTCCGCACCAGGATCGCGGCGAACCCGGATCGCTACCGACTGGTCTCCAGCGTGGAGGAGATCCGCGAAGCCGCCGCGGCGGGCGTACTCGCCATCGGCTTTGACCTCGAAGGCGCGATGCCCTTGCAGGAGCACACCGAGATGGTGGCGCTGTACCGCGAGCTCGGCGTGCGGCAAATCCACTTTGCCTACAACCGCAACAACAGCGTGGCCGACGGCTGCCATGACGAGGCGCGCGGCCTCACACCGCTGGGCCTGCGCATGGTGCGGGCCGTCAACAAGGCCGGCCTGCTCATGGACTGTTCGCACACCGGCCGGCGCTGCAGCCTGGACATCATGGCGGCTTCGTCAAAGCCGGTGATCTTCAGCCACGCCAACCCGCTGGCGCTGGTGGAGCACGGCCGCAATATCACTGACGAGCAGATACGCGCCTGCGCGGCCACCGGCGGCGTGGTTTGTATCTCGGGCGTGTCGGCCTTTCTCGGCACCCCCACGCCCGACGCAGGCGACATGGCGCGGCATGTGGCCTATGTGGCCGGCCTGGTGGGCGCGCAGCATGTGGGCATAGGCCTGGACATCAGCTTCCGCCAGGACGAGCTCAACGACAACCCGCCCGGCGACTACGACCCGGACTACTGGTGGCCCAAGGCTGCCGGTTATGACCGCAGCGTGCAGCGCATGACTTACACGCCGGTCGAAACCTGGCGGCTGTTGCCGGAGGCGCTGCGCCAGGTGGGCCTGGGCGCGGCCGAAATCGAGGGCGTGATGGGCGACAATATGATGCGTGTGGCCGGCATCGCCTGGCAGCACGCCTGAACATCCCGCAACCCACCGGCAGCTTCCCATGTCCTCCATCACGCTTCGTTTCCTGGCCGAACCCAGCACCGTCAACTTCGGCGGCAAAGTCCATGGCGGCACCGTCATGAAATGGATTGACGAGGCCGGTTATGCCTGCGCCACCAGCTGGGCCAAGCGCTACTGCGTGACCGTCTCGGTGGGCAGCATACGTTTTCAGCGCCCCATCATGATCGGCGACCTGGTCGAAGTCGAAGCCCGGCTGGCCTACACCGGCAAGACCAGCCTGAACATCTCGGTGGAAGTGCGCGCCGGCGACATGAAAGTCGGCCAGATGGCGGTGATCACCGAATGCCTGGTGGTATTTGTCGCGGTGGACCTGGACGGCAAGGCCCTGCCCGCCCAGGAATGGCGGCCCGAGACCCCCGGCGACGTCGCGCTGGCCCAGCGCGTCAAGGCGCACCTGGACGCCGCGCGCAGCATGCAGCTGTCCTGAGCCGCGCCTGTCTCGTTCCACTGATGCAAAGTAACTCCCTGACGAGCCGCGACCTGGCGGCCGCCCTGACCGTGGTCGTGCTGTGGGGCGTCAATTTTGTGGTCATGAAATTCGCGCTGCGCGACTTCACGCCGTTTCAGCTCGGCACGGCGCGGTATGTGTTTGCCGCGCTGCCCTTGGTGCTGCTGATACGCCCGCCCAAGATCGCGTGGAAGTGGATTGTGTTCTATGGCCTCTTCCAGGGTGTGGGGCAATTCGGCATCTTGTTTCTCGCACTCAAGGTCGGCATGACGGCGGCGCTGGCCTCGGTGCTGCAGCAGACCCAGGTGTTCTGGACGGCGCTGTTTGGTTTTGTGCTGTTGCATGAGCGCGCCAGCCGCCCGCTGCAGGCCGGCCTGGCGCTCGCGGCCCTGGGCCTGGCCTGCTTCGCGCTCAACTACGTGGGCACGGACGGCAGCAGCGCCACCACGCCGCTGGGTTTTGTGCTCACGCTTTGCGCGGCGGCCATGTGGGCCATGTCCAACATCGTGGCGCGCCGCGTGCAGCAGACTTACAAGGACTATTCGCCGCTGGCTTTTGTGGTGTGGAGCAGCCTGGTCGCGGTGCTGCCCTTTGCCGCGCTGTCCTGGGCTTTTGACCCCGAGCCCCTACGCTGGCATTGGCTGGAGGCACGCGCGTCGAGCTGGGCCGCCGTGGCTTACCTGGGCTGGGCCGCCACCATCCTGGGCTACGGCCTGTGGACCAACCTGCTCAAGCGCCACCCCGCGAACCGCGTTGCGCCTTTCAGCCTGGGTGTGCCCGTCGTCGGTCTGGCCACCGGCATGCTGGTGCTGGGCGAGGTCGTCACGGCCTGGCAATGGGCCGGTGTGGCTTTCGTGGTGGCCGCGCTGGCCTGTGTGATGCTGGGCGGGCTGGTGCTCAGGCCGCGCTCGCAGCAGGCTTGAGGTTGGCGGCCTGCGCCTCGCCAAACCAGGCTGCCAGCAGCTCCAGCGTGTAGCGCACCTTGGCCGGTTGCTCGCCGCGGCGCGGCGTGACGGCATACACCGGCACATCCGTCATGCGCCAGCCCGGAAGTATCGGCAGCAAACGGCCCTCGGCCAGCGCCGTGCGATCGTCCTCGCTCACCGCCATGCCTATGCCCCAGCCCGCGAGGTATAGCGCATGCAGCGCCGATACCTGCGATGCCTGCACGCGCGGCTCCAGCCGCAGGGTTTGCCGCTCCCCCTCCGGCCCCGTGAGTTCCAGCATGTCGACGCCGGCGGTTTGCGGCTTGCTCGCCAGCCAGTCGTGCTGCAGCAGGTCTCTTGGATGCGCGGGCCAGCCGCGTTCAGCCAGGTAGGCCGGGGAAGCGCAAAGCTGGCGCTTCATGACGCCGAGCTTGCGTGCCACCAGGGATGAGTCCGCCAACGAGCCGACGCGCAAAGCGATGTCTATGCGCTCTTCAACCAGGTCGATCAGCGTGTCGTCCAGCAGCAGGCACAGTGTGAGTTTGGGATGCCCGCGCAGCGGCGCCAGCGCTGCTGCCAGCAGGCTGCCAAAGCCGACAGGCGCTGTCAGGCGCAGTTCGCCCTCGGGTTCGTCGCGCAGGCGCACCAGGGCCTGCTCGGCCTCGCGCGCGGCGCCCACCATGGCCGCGCAACCGGCGTGGTAGCGCTCGCCGGCCTCGGTCAAGGTGATGCGCCGCGTCGAGCGATGCAGCAGCGCCAGGCCCAGCGCCTGCTCGAGCTGGCGCAAATGCTGGCTCACGGCCGAGGGCGTCATGCCCAGGCGGCGCGCCGCCGCAGTGAGTGAGCCCGCCGCCACCACCTCGGCAAAGACGGCCATGCGCTTGAGCTGGTCCAGGGATTTGTCACTCATTGATTAGTTGTACTTCACAGTGTTGTTGAATTTTGCCGTCTATTCAGCTGCTTGTGAAGCAACCAAACTAACAGCTTCTTTCAACCACAGGGCAATTTCCATCATGAACATCGCACTCATAGGCGCCACCGGTTTTGTAGGCGCACCGATTCTTTCCGAACTGCTGGGCCGCGGCCACAAGGTCACGGTGCTGGCCCGCAACCCCGGCAAAGTCGCGCCGCAAACCGGCCTCAAGGTCGTCGCCGCGGACGCGCTGGACGCCGGCCAGGTCGCCAGGGCCGTGGCCGGCCATGACGCTGTCATCAGCGCCTACAACCCCGGCTGGGGCGAACCGAAGATTTACGACCTGCACCTGCAGGCCAGCCAGGCCATCGTGACCGGCGTCAAGCAGGCCGGCGTGAAGCGCCTGCTGGTGGTGGGCGGCGCGGGCAGCCTGTATGTGGCGCCCGGCCTGCAACTGGTGGACACGCCGCAGTTCCCCGCCGAATACAAACAGGGCGCGCTGGCCGCGCGCGAAGCGCTCAACCAGCTCAAGCTCGAAACCTCGCTGGACTGGAGTTTTGTCTCGCCTCCCATTGGCTTGGCGCCCGGTGAGCGTACGGGCAAGTACCGTCTCGGCGCTGACGAACTGCTGTCCGGCCAGGGGGATAAGCCAGCCGGAATCTCGGTGGCCGACCTGGCCGTGGCGATTGTGGATGAGGTGGAGACGCCGCGGCACATACGGCGCCGGTTTACGGCGGCCAATTAACGCTGATTGGCCATGCAGCGGGGGGCTTGCCGGGTCTTGCTCCGGCTTGCGCGCCTGCTCCCTCTGCTGAGAGCTGCTGGCCGGGGGTTGCCCGGCGGCAACTCACTTTTCTTTTGCTTCGCCAAAAGAAAAGTAAGCAAAAGAAAAGGCGACCCTGGTGTCTGCGTCCCTTCGCTTCGCTACGGGCAACCTGCGGTGCTCGGTTCAGCCGGGGTCTCGCTAAACTCGCTACGTTTCACTTCGCTCAAACAACGCGATCCCTTATCCGCCTGAACCTGCGCTCCTCGGCGCATACACAAAGGGTGGGGAGAAAAAATACCAAGACAGAAAACCACAAGGACTCGCTATGGCGAGTCCTTGTTTGTATTTGTCTTCTTGGTATTTCGGTATTCGGTTCCCGATCCCGATTGCCCCGTCCTGGCTGGGCCGAGGAGCGCAGAGACAAGCGGATCAGGGCCGGCGTTGTCTGAGCCGAAGGCGAGTTTAGCCGGACCCCGCTTGGCTCGAGCACCGCAGGTTGCCCGTAGCGAAGCGTAGGGACCCAGACTGCGGGTCGCCTTTCTTTTGGGTACTTTTCTTTGGCGAAGCAAAGAAAAGTGCCTCGCCCGCCGGGGCGAGACCCGGCCAGCTGAACCAAGAAGAGGAAAGAGGAGGATGAAGAGGAAGAGCGCGCCCGCCGGAGCAAGACCCGGCTCAACCACCCTTCTCTTCTTTCGTCACCAACCAAATCCCATAACAAACCAGCACCAGGGCCAGGCCGTTTTTCCACTCGAGGAAACGCTCGTCGAGGAACACCGCCGACAGCATGGTCCCAAAAATCGGCACCATGAAATTAAAAACGGTGATCATGCTCACGCGGTTGTACTTCAGCAAAATCGTCCACAGGGAAAACGCGGCCGATGACAGCACTACCAGGTACACCATCAGCAAGGTGGACTTGAGGGTGAAGCCCGTCAGCGAACCACCGGTGGCAAAGCCGATCAGCAACAGGGCCAGGCCGCCTATGGCCAGTTGCCAGCCGGTCAGCACCACCGAGTCCACGCGCTGCGAGACTTTTTTGCCGTAGATGCTGGCGGCCGAGAGCACAAAGGCGGCGATCACGACAAAACCTTCACCGAGCAGCGTGAAGTCGAAGCTGAGCAGGCTTTCGCTGAAGTTCACCACCATCACGCCCGCAAAACCCACCAGGCAGCCCAGCACCTTGTTGAAGCTGAGCCTGTCGTTTTTGTAGATGTAGTGCGCCAGCAGCACGCTGAAAAAAGTGCCGGTCGCATTCATGATGGAGCTCTTCACGCCGGTGGCGTAGGCCAGGCCGATGTAGAAGAACACATACTGCAGGCTGGTCTGCGTGAGGCCGACGATGGCGACCTGGCCGAAGGTCCGGCGGTCCAGCTGGAGCACCGGCTTGCGGCCGATGAAGGCGAACACCAGCAGCACCAGGCCGGCAAAAAGAAAACGCCAGCCCGCGAACACCAGCTTGGAGGGAATGTCGTCGGCGGTGATATGGAACAGCACATAGCCGTTCTTGATCGCCGGGTAGGCGCTGCCCCAGAGCAGGCAGCACAGCGAGGCCAGCAGGAAAACGATTTTGCGCTGGGTGAAAAAGGTGGAGCTGTTCAAAACCGGAATCCGTTGAAAAAAAGAAAAGGCGCGGCCTGAGCGCTACAGGCGCCCAGGCATGGCAAACAAAAAAGCCTAGAGCAGGCGCGCGAGATAACGGCCGGTATGGCTGGCCGGGTTCGCCGCGATGTCTTCCGGCGTGCCCACGCCCACCACGGTGCCGCCGCCGGCTCCCCCCTCGGGGCCCATGTCGACCAGCCAGTCGGCCGTCTTGATGACGTCCAGGTTGTGCTCGATCACGACAATCGTGTTGCCCGCGTCGCGCAGCTGGTGCAGCACCTTGAGCAACAGGTCGATGTCGGCAAAATGCAGGCCCGTCGTCGGCTCGTCGAGGATGTACAGCGTGCGCCCGGTGTCGCGCTTGCTCAGTTCCAGCGCGAGCTTGACGCGCTGCGCCTCGCCGCCCGAGAGTGTGGTCGCGGCCTGGCCCAGCTTGATGTAGGACAGGCCCACGTCCAGCAAGGTCTGCAGCTTGCGCGCGATGGTGGGCACGGCCTTGAAGAACTCGGCCGCGACCTCGACCGTGAGGTCCAGGATCTGCGCGATGTTTTTGCCCTTGTACTGGACTTCCAGCGTCTCGCGGTTGTAGCGCATGCCTTTGCAGACGTCGCAGGGCACGTACACGTCGGGCAAAAAGTGCATCTCGACCTTGACCACGCCGTCGCCCTGGCAGGCTTCGCAGCGGCCACCGGCGACGTTGAAGGAAAAGCGCCCCGCGCCGTAGCCGCGTTCGCGGGCGGTGTTCATCTCGGCCATCAGCTCGCGTATCGGCGTGAAGAGGCCGGTATAGGTGGCCGGGTTGCTGCGCGGCGTGCGGCCTATCGGCGACTGGTCGACGTTGATGACCTTGTCGAAATGTTCTATGCCTTCGATGGACTCGTGCGCGGCGGGCTCTTCATGCGCGCGGTACAGCGTGCGGGCCACGGCGGCGTAAAGCGTGTCGTTGACCAGCGTGGACTTGCCCGAGCCGGAGACGCCGGTCACGCAGGTCAAGAGGCCCACCGGGAACTCGACGCTCACGCCCTTCAGGTTGTGGCCGGTCGCCTTGATGACGCGCAGCGCCTGCATGTCGCCCAGCGTGGCCTGGTGCACGGCTTCGCGCGCGGCGCGGCGTTCGGCGGCCGGGCTTTGCGGAAAGCGCGAGGCTTTTTTCTTCTCGGCGGCTTCCACCGCCTTCACCGTCGGCAGCCAGGGCGTGCGGCGTTTGGGCACGGCGATCTGCAGCGTCTGCGCCAGGTATTTGCCGGTCAGCGAGTCGGGGTTGTTCTTGACTTCGTCAAACGTGCCCTGGGCCATCACGCGACCGCCGTGGATGCCGGCGCCCGGCCCCATGTCGATGACGTGGTCGGCCGCGCGAATCATGTCCTCGTCGTGCTCGACCACCAGCACGCTGTTGCCGATGTCGCGCAAATGCTTGAGCGTGCCGATCAGCCTGTCGTTGTCGCGCTGGTGCAGGCCTATGCTGGGCTCGTCCAGCACATACATCACGCCGGTCAGGCCCGAGCCTATCTGCGAGGCCAGGCGTATGCGCTGCGATTCGCCGCCCGACAGCGTTTCGGCGCTGCGGTCCAGGCTCAGGTAGTTGAGGCCCACGTCGTTGAGGAATTTCAGGCGTAGGCCGATCTCGCGCACCACCTTGGCCGCGATCTCGGCCTTGGCGCCTTCCATCTTAAGGACGTTGAAGTACTCAAAACTCTCGCGCAGCGTCGCATGGCTGATCTCGTAGATGGCCTTGCGCCCGGGCTGGGCGCCGCCTTCGGGCGCGCTGACCAGGTAGACGTGGCGCGCCTCGGTGCGCAGCCGCGTGCCTTCGCATTCGGGGCAAGGCTGCACGCTGCGGTAGCGGGCCAGTTCCTCGCGCACGGCGGCGGAGTCGGTTTCGCGGTAGCGGCGCTCGAAGTTGGTGATCACGCCTTCGAAGGGGTGCTTCTTGCTGATCTTCTTGCCGGCGAAGTTGCCCGAGTCCATCACGTAGCTGAACTTGATTTCCTCGTCGCCCGAGCCGTGCAGCACGACCTGCTGCACGTTCTCGGGCAGCTCCTCAAAGGCCGTGTCGATGTTGAACTTGTAGTGCTTGGCCAGGCTCTCCAGCATGGCGAAGTAATAGCCGTTGCGCCTGTCCCAGCCCTTGACGGCGCCGCTGGCCAGGCTGAGCGAAGGGAAGGCCACCACGCGCGCCGGGTCGAAAAACTCCATGTGGCCCAGGCCGTCGCAGGTGGGGCAGGCGCCCACCGGCGAATTGAAGGAAAAGAGCCGCGGCTCCATCTCGCTGAGTGAGTAGTCGCAGACCGGGCAGGAGAACTTGGCGCTGAACAGGTGCTCCTTGCCGGTGTCCATCTCCAGCGCGAGGGCCTTGCCGTCGGCCAGGCGCAGCGCGGCCTCGAAGCTTTCGGCCAGGCGCTGCTGCAGGTCGGCCCGCACCTTGACGCGGTCTATCACCACGTCGATGTTGTGCTTCTCGGTTTTCTTGAGTTTGGGCAACTCGTCGAACTCGTAGGCCGTGCCGTCGACGCGAAAGCGCACATAACCCTGGGACTGCATTTCGGCGAACAGGTCCACGAACTCGCCCTTGCGGTCGCGCGCCACCGGCGCCAGGATCATCAGCTTGGTGTCTTCCGGCAGGGCCAGCACCGTGTCGACCATCTCGCTGACGCTTTGCGCCTGCAGCGGCAGGTCGTGGATGGGGCAGAACGGCGTGCCGGCGCGCGCGAACAAAAGGCGCAGGTAGTCGTGGATCTCGGTCACCGTGCCCACGGTGGAGCGCGGGTTGTGCGAGGTGGCCTTCTGCTCGATGGAGATCGCGGGCGACAGGCCCTCGATCATGTCCACGTCGGGCTTGTCCATCAACTGCAAAAACTGGCGCGCGTAGGTGGACAGGCTTTCAACGTAACGGCGCTGGCCTTCGGCGTACAGCGTGTCGAAGGCCAGGCTGGACTTGCCGGATCCGCTCAGCCCGGTGATGACCACCAGCTGGTTGCGCGGGATGTCCAGGTCGATGTTCTTGAGGTTGTGCGTGCGCGCGCCGCGGATGCTGATGCGCTGCGCCGCCAGGGCCTGGGCCAGGTAGCGGGCCGGGGGCTCAGCCACGTGACGGCCTTCTGCGGCCTGGGAGGCGAGGTATTTGCTGTCGTCGGGAGAGTTCAAGATGTGGCAGCCGCAAAACTCTCCATCATAGACCGAAGCACCGTTTCAAGCACAATAGCCGTTTGGGGACGGCCTGGCTTGCCGCGCCACGGCGGCCAAATTCCGGGTTTGTTCCCGATTTGGGCCGTCTTTTGTCCGGTTTTGAGCCTTTTTTGCCTGTTTATCCCTTGTCCGAGTCCTCCGCTCCCCCGTCTTACCCCATGACCGCCACCGAGCGCCGCGCCAGCGCCTCGCTGGCGTCGATTTTTGCGCTGCGCATGCTGGGCCTGTTCCTGGTGCTGCCGGTGTTCGCGCTGGAAGCGGCCAGATACCCGGGCGGCGACGACCCGGCGCGCGTTGGCCTGGCCATGGGCATTTACGGGCTGACCCAGGGCCTGCTGCAGATTCCCTTCGGCATCGCCTCGGACTGGTGGGGCCGCAAACCTGTGATTATTTCCGGCCTGGTGATATTTGCCCTGGGCAGCTTTATCGCGGCCTGGGCGCCCGACCTGGACTGGCTGGTCGCCGGCCGGGCGCTGCAGGGTGCGGGCGCGATTTCGGCGGCCGTCACCGCGCTGCTGGCCGACTCCACGCGCGACGAGGTGCGCACCAAGGCCATGGCGCTGGTGGGCAGCAGCATCGCACTGATGTTCGCGCTCTCGCTGCTCGTGGCGCCCCTGCTGGCGGCCTCCATCGGCCTGCACGGCCTGTTTTCCCTGACCGGCGCGCTGGCCTTGGGCGGCATCGCGGTGGTCCTGTGGTGGGTGCCGCCCGAGCCGTTGGAGCATGCGAACCGCCCGCGCGGCAGCGTGCTCGAAGTCCTCAGGGACCCAGCCCTGCTGCGGCTGGACTTCGGCGTTTTTGTGCTGCATGCGGTGCAGCTGGCCATGTGGGTGGCGATACCGGCGCTGCTGGTGGCAGCCGGCCTCGACAAGGCCCGCCACTGGCAGGTCTACCTGCCGGCGGTGCTGGCGTCCTTCCTGGTGATGGGCATGACGCTGTTCCCGCTGGAGCGGCGCGGCTACCTGCGCGCCGCCTTCCTGGGCGCTGTGGGCCTGGTTTTTGTGGTGCAGCTGGGCCTGCTGTGGGCGGTGTCCTCAAGCCCGGGGCCGCACGGCCTGGGCCTGCTGGCGGCCTTGCTGTTCCTGTTTTTCTGCGGTTTTAATGTGCTGGAAGCCACCCAGCCCAGCCTGGCCTCCCGCGTGGCGCCCGCCCATGCGCGCGGGGCGGCGCTGGGGGTGTACAACACCTTGCAGTCGCTGGGCTTTTTTGCCGGCGGCGCTATCGGCGGCTGGGTCACCAAAACCCATGGCGCGGCGGGGCTTTTTATGCTGTGCGGCGGCCTGATGCTGGCCTGGCTGCTGGTGGCCTGGCCCATGCGGGCGCCCGGGCGCCATGCGGCCGTTACGGCCACTGGCGAGGAAGCCTTGCCGGGCCGGCCAGTTAAACTGTGAGTTATTCATAAATAGCAGGGCCCCGCTCTGTAGATCAGCTCAGGAGAACCCCTCATGGCATCCGTCAATAAAGTCATCGTCGTCGGCAATTTGGGCCGCGACCCCGAAATGCGCAGCTTCCCGAGCGGCGACCAGGTCGCCAACGTCACCATCGCCACCACCGACCGGTGGAAAGACAAGCAGACCGGCGAAATGAAGGAAGCCACCGAATGGCACCGCGTGGTGTTCAACGGCCGCCTGGCCGAAATCGTCGGCCAGTACCTGCGCAAGGGCTCGCAGGTCTATGTGGAAGGTTCGCTGCGCACGCGCAAGTGGACCGACAAGGACGGCATCGAAAAATACACCACCGAAATCCGCGCCGACCAGATGCAGATGCTGGGCAGCCGCCAGGGCATGGGCGGCCCCGGTGGGGACGACGGCGGTGGCGGCGGCTACGAAGCCCCGCGCCAGTCGGCCCCAGCGCGCGCGCCGGCGGCAGCCGCGCCACGCCAGGCCCCGGCGGCCTCCAAGCAGGCCAGCGGTTTTGACGACATGGATGACGATATTCCGTTCTAACTACGGAAACCCGGTTTTTTGTGGGTAAAGGCCTGTGCTCCATAGGGAGCGCGGGCCTTTTTCTTTCCCAATACAAAGATTTGTGGCCTGCCGCGTACTTGATGACGGCACGATTTCAAGGGTATGCGTGAGTCCCTTTATTCGGATGCGCTGTCCAATACATAAACAGAAACGTCACCGTTGTCGTTCAACAAGAGCTTCTTCTCAAAAAGCCGGGCGTCCAGATGCTTGTATCTAATGCCCTCACTGTCTACGGCCTCTAGCGCCATCGTCAATACCGAGCCTTCAACGGAATAATTGAAAGCCCAGTCGCCCATGTCAGCCCTCCTTGAATGGAAATAAGTGCCAGTTCCATCCCCATTGAGTTTGATCACGACCTCCATGAACCCTTCGACACTTTTCTGATCAATCCACTTGCCATAGATTTCAGCCACCGAATTAACTTCGCTGGTGCTCGGCCAAAGCTCTCTCAATTCCTCCTGGCTCGGCGCCGTAATTAACTTGTTTGCGGCGGCTACGGTTTTTGACAAAATCGATGACATGGTTTTCTCTTGAGGTAATAAAACGGGTATCACTTCGGGTGCATCACTGCTGACGCTCAAAGCAAGCCGTATTGCTTGAAAAGAGCTTCCCAGGCCGCCGGATCAACGTCATCGCGATACTCCACGGCTAGCTCCACGAATGTCTTCGCCAATGGCTCGCCGTTTTCCTCGTCCGGTATAGGCGCGCCCAGTTCCAGCAGCGTCCTGGCATTGTCAACGCGACCTTCCGTCATCGCTCGCCACAACGGGAAAATCGAATCACCGTTGCAGAGCGTCGCTTGCCCCAAGGTGGCGCCCAATTGACGAAGCCTTTTCAAGGCTGGGGCTGTTTCGCTGTGGCCCGAAATATAGACTGCGACCAGGTCCAACGCTTCCACGCTGGACGCAATCCCGTTGATCAGGTGGTCAAGGAACACAAGATCGGTGTTCCCTGCGTCCACCCACAGAAACGCTTGCTCATACAGGGGCGCGAGGGGAGGGTCATTGCTGCGCCCATTGACGCTTTTGACCTCGGAAAACCAGTCTATTGCTTGCTGGTCGTTCATCCACAAAATCACATCCAGTGCAGCGTGCTCCACGGCAGTGCAGAGAACAGCTTCCCGATCCTGATCTTGGTACTGTGTCTTCAGGGTATCAACGTCGTTGTGCTTCGCGGACTCGACAACGACTTCATCACGCGACAGGCTTTCATAGAACCCTTCAGGCGCGATCAAAAGCGCACCCCGCTCCCTGAAAATCCGTGCGCCTAAGGAATTTTCACCTCTGTCGAACGAATGCCAAATCGGGCTACCACACTGGGTGACGGGATTCAGATTGCTCTTGCATCGCTCAACGACCCATCGGCAGGTTTCAATGGCCTCGAATTGTTCTGACGACAGGACAATATGCAATACAGTTTCGCCGTCGGTGTTGGTTTCATAGGGGTCGAATCCCAGAGCACAGAGCGCTTTCAACACCGGCAGGTTGCACCAATATGCCGCACGGATCGTGAGCGGCGCGGCATACTGCCCGATACGGCGATTTTCACGAATGACGCCCTGTTCGATCAAATGCAGTGCAATAGGCGATGCCTCCCGCAGCATCAAGCCTTCGAGAATCTCGTCGTCAAGCGTTACTCTGGTCACGTCAATCTGGGGGATCAGGGCTTCGGCACGCTTGAAGTTCCTGTTGGCGAGCGCCCGCTGGAAATCCGAAGTCGGGTCTGGCAGCGCAATGGACTGAAATTCTTTGAGGAAGGCTGCTTTCTTTTTGGTCTGTTTGCCAGCCGAATAGAGTTCGACCTCGTTGTAGTCGTCGGCCCCGACATGCAGTTTGACCATGTGCGCGCCGAGCTGGAAAAGGGCCGAAATAACGGGCCTGTATTCCGAGCGATCCCCGGCATAAAACTGCACACTCACCACATTCCGATAGCGCCGAAAGCGTTCCACGGAGAACTCATTGCACGCACCGGGCAGCGCCGCGCCCAGGCTTTGAAGCGCCTTGTCGAAATACGACTCCGTCGCGCCGAGTTGCGCAACGATTCTCTGGTCAAAGGATTCCGCATCCGTTTCTGCTTTAAACAGGATCTCTGCGCTGAAGTCTTGCATCCTTTAGTCTTTCATGGCTGGTTTCGACCGGGTGGCTGATGGAGCCACTCAGGCCCCGTCACTTCGAGTGCATCACTGCAGATGCCCGAGAATCCAGGGCAAATAGTCTTTGCAACGCCAAGACCCCAGGTCAGCCCCCATTTGTATATAGTGCCGGGCCTTCTCCAGATCTTTGGGCCATTGGTCTTTTTGACTTTTAAAGAGAATGGTTCTGACATTGATAAGCCGGATTGACTTTAATTATTTGGGCTGACTCACATTGAATGTGTATTTATTCGCGCAATACAAAATGATGTTTTTCGGATTGCTCAGGCAAAGATAAAAGTTCTTTGCATTACCTTGGGAGCTCTCACATGACTTCACGTCAATGGCGTCCCGGAGGGTGTTGAATTTTTTGCTGGCGTCAGCGAGTTCTTGCTTGGTGATGTATCCGTCGTTGAAGTTGACTTCGCCCTGAAGCATGGACTGGTCCAGGAAACGCCAAGTGTCTTTGACCGCTTTGTGGCAACTCAGTTCTTTGGCGTTCTCTTCGCCTTTTTCAAAAAGAGCCTTCGCCATTCCGGATGCCATGGCGGCGGTCTCTTCCGGGATTGTTTTTTCTTTTGCGCGCGGTTTGACATAAACCTCATCGCTAACTTTATGAAAAACGAAATCGATACCAATCACGGTGGCTTTCATGACCTGCTTATCGAGTTGGCTGATATTCACAACACCCAAATCAATTTCCAGCAGATGACCGTCGGTAATGTAGAAAACGGACGGACTCATGGAACGAATTTTCCCGTTCGCGGAATACGTTACCTGCGTCATGTGATTGCCGCTGAATTCCCATCGGTCGTCTTCGTCATCGGTGGGGTTGCCGTTGTACGAGACAATTTTCCAACTGCCCTTCAGAGAGCTTTCACTCACTTCGAGGGCGTATGCCTGGTTTGCCAATAGCACCAGTATTGCCAACGCAATTTTCAACATGATTTGTGTTCCTTAAAGCGATCACAAAAGCCCAGCAAGTCGCGCTTCAATCGTCTTCAGCATATTCACCGCATCCGCACCCTTGTTCTTGTGCTTGATGTGATATTCAAGCAGCATCTTGGCTTTCTCCAGACGGGTTTGATCGGGCAACCAATGCGCCATCAGAATTTTTGCTGCTTCGATATGACCTCCCTCCAGCGCCTTAAGCAGGGGATCAATACTTTCTTGATTTATCACAGATTCATAAAGTTGAATCGCATTGGGATTAGCGCCGCGACTGAGCAGCAAATTGACGAGGTCAACGCTCCCGCTATATGCAGCCTTGTGTAATAACGTTTCGTTGTAAGCGCCAATCGCGTTGACATTGCAACCAGCATTCAACAGCAGTTCAACCACGTCGGTATGCCCATCGCTTGCCGCGCGAAGTATTGGTGGTTCGGGCGTGGAGATATCAAGAGCCGCATACAGCGTATCCAGATCAACGCCCAACTTTGTCATAGCCCTGATCTTCGCCAGGTCATGCCCACGAATGGCCTTGTACAGATCACGCGGCAATTCACCCGTGTAGGCGTCGGCGGGTGGTGAAGAAACCATGCCCCGCGCCTTCAGGTAATCCACCGCACCCTTGATGTATCCAAGCTTCCAGTAGAGATTTCTCCCATCTTCCTGTTTGACGTTGAGGTCCAGCCCGATCGAATCGGCAAAGGCCAGGAACGCCGGAATTTCTTCCTGGCTGTGCGTTCGCAGGTCGAGCAATGCCGGTACGCCGTCGGCATTCAATGTGGACGGGTCCGCGCCATGCGCCATCAGCAGTTTGCAGGCGTCCTGGTGCCGGTAAACGATGGCGTAGTGCAGCGGCGTTTGCCCGGCAGCGTTTCGGCGCGTGAGGTCTGCTCCGCCCTTGACCAGCATCTCGATGACGTCAAGCGATTGGTTGTTGATGGCCAGATGCAGCGGCGTTCTCAGCCCTTCCTCTTTGAATCGCTTGGCAGGCGTCTGGACGTTCACGTCCGCGCCTGCAGCAATCAACAGCTTGACGATGGGCTTCTTGTCATTCAGCGCCGCCAGATGGATGGGGTACACACCGGGGCGTACTTCCTGGTTCGGGCTGATGCCTTTGGCCAGAAGCCTTTTGATCTCCGCCGATTTGCCTTTTTCCAGGGCCGTGAGGAACGCAAAGTCGTCATCGAACTCGGCCACGGCGGCCACAAACTCCGCCTCTTTGGCCTTGGTCTTGCCGATTCGAATGACTTTGGTGACATCGCCCGTGCGGCTGTCATCGATGCTGGCGCGCAGGTGCGTGGCGCCCAATTCAATCAGCTCGCTCAGCAGCGTCTGGCTGTCCAGGCCAAGCTCCATAAACCGCAATTCCAGTCGCCTGCCAAAGCGCTCCAGGCGCTCGACCTGAATCCGTTCACCTGCATGCGGCTGAACGCAGCGCAAACCCATGGCGATCAAGGCTTGGCTGGCGGCATCCCACGCATCACCGGATGCAAGCTGGAAGGCTTCCATCCAGCGCTGGCTGATATCGTCATTTTCAAAGCAGAGGGTGGCAATCGTTCTTACTTCTGACATGGGGTACTACTGACCTTCATCTTGCTGTGAAGCAGGGCATTTGAATTGCCTGCGGTTTATGGAGGCCGGTGGGATCGGGAACTGCGCGCCGGGTCTGGGGCAGTCGATCAAGTCCATCGAAGTTGCGCAGTGCTTGTCTACTTGATGCAAGCCGTGAAGTGGTTGTTGCCGTTGGACATGCACTGGTAGAAGGCGCGGTCCTTGCCCGTGGCGGACTGGCAGCTGGCCAGGTTGGTCTCTGCCTTGGCGCGACGCAGCCTGGCGGCATTGTTGTCGTAGTCCGCCTGGGTGATGTAGCCGGTTTTCAGGTTCTTGGCACTGACTTCCAGCGCCGTATCCGCCTGCTCCTGCGCATTCCTGACCGCGCTGCTGCAGTCCAGCGGCACCTCTTTGCTGTCTTTGGTTCCCAGGGCCTTTTCCATGCCCTTGGCAAAGTCCTGCACGTCTTTGGGAATCTTTTTGGTGCCGTCGGCGTTGTACTCGGTGGGGCGTACCTTGCCGTTGTTGTCACCGCCAAAGCTGCTGTTGCTGTGCAGTTTCAGCGCCTCACTGGGTTTATCGTTGGCGGGCGGCTGCTGGTCGTAGTGGGTTTTGCCCTGTGCGTCCACCCATTTGTAGACGCCCTGAGCGTGGCTCACAGAGGCAACGGACAGCACGGCCAGGCTGAGGCCGAGAAGTTTGGGACTGATCTGCAAGCGCATGGTGGGGCGAGCCGGGCAAACAAAAGACTTGGATGTTACGCAAGCGCGAGGAGGCGGTCTTGAATCAAAACGACATTTGCGGCGCGTATGGTGGAATTGGACGCAACAGGAATTGCGGCCCGTGGACAAGGTCCAGAGCCGTCAGCGCGCCTTCAGCGCCTGCCTCAAGCGGTAAGGCCAATAGGACTCCTGGGTTTCAATGGCGCGTTGCAGGTCCGTTGGATTCAAGCCCGAGTAGCGTTTGACTTCCCGACACAAGTGCGCCTGGTCGGAGAATCCCATGGCATGGGCGACGTCCACCAAAGACGGGCCTCCAAACGCGTTGGAGCCGTGTCCCCGCGTCAATGTTGACTCCATGCGCACCAGCCCACGGATCGCACGCATGGGAAGTCCCAATTGGCCCTTGATGAGCCGCTCCCGTTGGCGCGTGCTTTGCCCTGAAGCGGATGAACGCAGTGCTACCGCATCAACCCAGTCATTGAACAAGGACAGGCCATCCGGCGGCGTTGCCACCGGCCGCGGCGCACGCACAGGTGTCCAGCGAGGCGTTAAAAAGGCCTCAATGATTTGAATGCGTTCCAGATCATCGCCGGCCCGCAGGACGGAAATCGCCATCTGCTGCCAGTCTTTGCCGAGCACGGTTTGCAGGTTCCTGGCCTGGTCAAGCAAACCAGTCACATTCAAATGTGTCAGCGCGTGAAACGCATCCGGAAAAATAGTCAGTGAAAATCCAAGGGCCGGGCCGTGGCTTTGCCAAACCGTGGGTTGCGTGCGAGGGCCGCGCAAGACAACCCGTCTTGACGACGCGGGCCATTCACCATCGCCAAGAGGTATTGACGATCTTCCACCTTGAATCAACCAAACCATGCTGACCAGCGGAGACACCGGTAAATGACTGAAGCTTTGTTGGGGACTCAGTTGGGCGTCCAAGGTGTCGCGCACCACATAAGCGCACACGCAATCCGCGAGCAAGGGCGAAGGCAGGAATAGCGAGGTGCGCGTGCCGGGGTGTATTGCCCCGTCATCCACCTCAAGATGGTTTATTGCCATGTTTTGCCTTCAACAACGAGGCGATCAACCTCCCGGTGCCCTTTGCTTCCGGTGGGAATTTTAGCGGCTGTGCTCGATGCCGGCGCGCAAATGCGTGGCACCCGGTTCGATCGGCTTGTTCAGCACAAGCACATCGGTTGCCCTATCAACAGTCTTTTGACTAAGGCCCGCGCTCCGAGAGGAGGGCGGGCTTTTTCTTTTTTTTCTTAGTTGCTGCCCATGGCCTGGCGGACCAGCAGCGTGTCCGTGAACTGCTCGAAGGCCACGATCTTGCCGTTTTGCAGATGCCAGATGTGGGTGACGCGGGCCTGCAGGTCCTTTCCCGTGGCGCGATAAGTGCCGCGGTAGCTTCCCACCCCGACGATGTGCTCGCCGCCGTCGATCAGGCTTTGCAGCTCGAAGCGATAGCCGATCCAGTCCCTGCCCAGTACGGCAAAGACGTTCTCGGCCACCGCTTGCGGCCCGACCCAGGTGCCCGCGCAGGGAAACCCCGCCATCTCGGTCCAGCGCACCTGGGGCGACACATGGGCCATCATTGCGTCGATGTTTCCCTGCGCCGACGCGGCATAGTGCGCGCGGACGATGTCGATGTTCGACATCATGGCCTCAACCCCACTTCATCTCGCCCTTGGCGACTTTGGCGCCGATTTGCAGCGCCACGCCCATGCCGGCGTTCGGGTAGCGCCGGGTCATGGCCGCGATCAGGGCGGCGCTGTCGGCGGACTTGGCCAGCACTTCCTCGAAAGCCACGAGGTAGTCGCGTGTGTATTGGATCGCGCTTGCGTCCACCGCCGCCGTGACAGCCATGTGGCCGGGGACGACCACGGCGGGTTTGCGCGCGGCCATGGCGTCAAGTGCCTTCACCCATGCGGCGCGGGCCTCCGCGCCCTGCGTGTCGGCGGTCCACACGTGAACGCCGGAGAACAGCAGCACGCCGCCGAAGATGGCGTTCAGCGAAGGCACCCAGATATAGCGGCGATTCGCAAGACCGTCGACGTCGACGATCTCCAGGGCCTGGCCTTCCAGGGTCAGGGTCCGGCCGTCGAAGGCTTCGGGCATCACGATGTCGGCCAGGGCCTGCGGGCCGTTTTCCTTGAGCTGGGGGCCCCAGGTCGCCAGTTTCTTTTCCACATTGCCCTTGATGGCCGCTATCGTGGCCGGCGCGGCGATCACCTTGGCATCGGGAAATGCCGCCTTGATGGGCGCGAGGCTGAAGTAGTAGTCAGGGTCGCTCTGGCTGATGTAAATGGTCGTGAGCTTTTTGCCCGTGGCCTTGATGGCCTCGGCCAGCGCCTTGCCGTCGGGAAGCGTGAAGCCGCCATCGATCAAGACGGCCTCGCGATCGCCGGAGATGAGGACCGGGGCGCGGAAGAATCCATGCTCGCCGGCGGGAAAGTGTTTCCAGGTCAGATTGGTATTGGCAGCCATAGCGCTTTTCACTCCTAAGATGGCCGTCGCGACACCCGCGGCGGCTACGGTTTTGAGGGTTTCTCTTCGTGTTGTCATGGTTCGCTTTCTCACGGTTAACTAAAAAAAATTCGCTGGCACGAGCTTCAATTCAGGCCCGGCTCAGGCCGTTTCAAGCTCGCTGATCAGCGCACGGGGGTTGGAATAGAAGGCCGCGTGATTCACGATCCAGCGCTTCGCGCCCGATTCCGCAACCAGGGTCGGCACGCCGCGGGCGCCGAACTCCCGCATCAGGGCCTGTGCCCGGCCGGTGCGGGCTCGGTTCGCCGTGAGAAGTGCTTCATCGGGCTGCATGACCATGGTTGCCGCCTGCTCAAGGCCCAGCCCGCGCAGAACGTCCGCCAGTGTGGCCAAGGAGCTCACATCCTTGCCGTCCACATAACGCGCACTTTGTATGGCCTTGAGGGCTTCGAGCTCCCTGGCCGGCGCGGTCAATGACACGGCCGTCAGCGCCACCGTAGCGGGGCCGCTGTCGAAAAGCCGCTGGCGATCACCGAGAACCTGCTGCCGGTACTGCTCGCTGAAGCGCTGACCGGTCAGGCGCTCTATGCGCTGGTCGTTGGACCAGGCGTAGGCGGCGAACTCGCTGTCCATGGGTCTTGCGCCCGCGCCGGAGAACAAGCCGGTGGGCAGCAATTCGACGCTGACGTCGGGGATTTCCAGCAAGGCGGAGAGCACCGGCGTGGCGCCGTAGCACCAGCCGCACAGCGGGTCGAAGAGGTAATGCAGGGTCTTGGTCATGGTTTGTTGGCTCACTGGCTGTGATCGTAGGCACTATCAATTGACTGTTAAAGACATCTCTGATAAACACAATGTATGTTTAAAGCAAACAATCACGACGACAGCAGCCTTGGGGGGTTGGGAAACCTGAGGCGCCTGGCCTACTTCGCGGCGGTGGTGGAAACCGGCTCTTTCACCGCGGCGGCGGATCGGCTGGGCATCACCAAGGCCGTGGTCAGCCAGCAGGTAGCCCGGCTGGAGCGCGAGTTCCGCACCTCGCTGCTGGTGCGCACCACGCGCAAGGTGCAGCCCACCGCACTGGGCCAGGCCTTTTACCTGCGTTGCGCACTGATCCTGCGCGAGGCCGGGAATGCCTTCGACGACCTGGCTGAAACTTCGGCGGAGCCGTCGGGCATGCTGCGGCTCACCGCCCCCTTTGACTATGGCGTTGGTGTCGTGGTGCCGGCCATCGCCGCCTTTACCCGGCGCTACCCCGCGTGCAAGGTCGATGCGGTGCTGAGTGACCAGACCATGGACCTGATGTCCGGCAACTTCGAACTGGCGATCCGTGTCGGCTGGCTGGCTGAAACCAGCTTGCAGGCCCGAAAAATCGGCTCCTTCCGGCAACTGCTGGTGGCGCCGCCGGCCATGAAGGCACAGGTGGCGCGGCTCACGCGTCCGCAAGACATCGCCACGCTGCCTTTCGTCGCCAATACCGCCTTGCGTGAGCACCTCAGCTGGAATTTCTCGCTCAACGAGATAAAGCGCGAGGCCGTGACTGTGCAGGCCTCGATTTTTCTCGATGCCACACTGGCCGTGCGCGAAGCCGTATGCCAGGGTGCGGGGCTCTCGGTGCTGCCGGACTATGCGGTGGCCGGCGACCTTGCGGCCGGCCGTCTCATCGAGGTCCTGCCGCAATGGCAGCTGCCTTCAGGCGGCATCCACGCGGTGTTTCCGGCCGCGCGCTTTCGTCCCGCCAAGGTCCGCGCCTTTGTCGACCTGCTGGCGGACAGGGCGCAGCAAGGGCAGGCCGTCAGCGAGGTTCAGGAAGGCTGAGTTTCAACAGTGCCGGCCCGGCTTCCGCGTCTGGCCGCCTTCCAGCGCGATGAACAAGGCATGGACCTCGCTAATTTCGCCGTGGCCGCGCGCGCGCCTGGCAGCCGCTGCGGCCTGGCGCGCCAGCGCCGCGAAGCCGCGGGCCGCCACAAAGCCAGGAAGGCCGCGCCGCCCAAGGGCCGGGCCAGCAGGGCGCCGGCCAGGGCCGGGCGGCGGGGCTCCCAGTGCAGGCTCACGCCCCGCGTGCTTTCCGCGGGCTCGATCACCGCGTTCTCGTGGTCGCCAAGGCGCACGCGTTGGCCGGCAGCGATGAAGTGGTCGCCGGGGTCCTTGCCCCGCGTGAGCCAGAGCCGGCCGCGCAGCACCGTCAATTCACCGCCGCGCCGGGGCAGGCGCAGCGCCTGGCCTGGCAGCAGGCGCCGGGTTCCACCGCGAAACACGGCGTCTTTGGGTTTTGTCTTCATCATCAAGCTCTTGGGGTGTCGTCGCCGCCGTCAAAGCCCGGCGAGGGCGTGCAGCACGGGGTTGTCGATCTGGCCGGCGAGCAAGCCGGCCGCGGCCGTGCTCGCGCTGTCGCCCAGCGCGCCGCGGTGCAGGCAGGCGCGCACCGTGAGCTCGCGCATGCCACTGCGCGCGGCCAGGTCCTGCAGCTCGTTGATCCAGGCCGAGGCCTGGGGCATGGCATCGGCCACCGCGACGCCGCACAGCGCATCGAGCGCATAGCCCTTGCCCCACAGGTAGGCGTCGGGCAGGCGCACGCAGCGCGCCAGCGCGTCGACCAGGATTTCGGCCGCGCGCCGCGGTTCGCCACGCGCCATGGCCACCCGCCCCAATCCGCGGCCGGCAATGCCTTCCCAGCAAGGGTCGCCGATCTGGCAGCCGAGCGCAAAGGCATGCTCGAAACGGTTCGCGGCGGCCTCCACGTCGCCGCGCAGCAGGTCGACCTCGGCCCGCAGCGATTGCGGCCAGGGCACAAAAGCGGTCCAGCCCGGCTGGGCCAGGGCCACCGAGCGGTCCAGGGCGTCGGCGGCGGCGTCCAGCTCGCCGTGCAGCAGCAGCGCGCGCCCCAGCATGGACAGCGCATAGGCGAGCTGTTTGGGGTCGCCAGCCGCGGCGCCCAGCGCCTCGGCTTCGCGCAGCAAGCTGATGGCGGCCGCGTAGTGCGCGGTGTCGCTGAGCGCGCTGCCGTGCACGGTGGCGATGCGCGCCTGCTCCGCGCGGTCGCTGCCTGCCAGCGGCGCGGCGCGCTGCAGCCAGGCCAGCGTGCGCTCGTAGCGGCCGCGCAGGAATTCGACATAACCGAGCTCGCGGCAAGCCGCCGCGGCGAGCGCAGGTGAGGCATCCCGGCCCACCTCCAGGGCTTCGTGAAGCGCCGTGGCGCCTTCCTCGTCGCGGCCGCGGGCGGCATGCACCAGCGCGCCGCCCAGGGCCACGCGGGCACGCGCGCGCAGCGCCGTGTCGCCGGTGGCGTCGGCCTCGACGATGGCGCGGCGCAGGCATTGCAGGCCGGCGTCGAGCGCTCCGGCGCCTATGGCGGCCTCCCCGGCCTCCAGCTGCGCCAGTGCCGCGGCGCGCCTGGTGGCCGGCCGCGCGGTGGGCGTCGCGGTGGCAGTGCGCAGGGCGGCATCCAGTGTGGCGCCCGGCTGCACGCCGAGTTCGCGCTGGAACAATTCACGGCAGGCGGCGGCCTGGCGCGCCGCGCCCACACCGTCGCCGCAAGCGGCCAAGCTGCGCACCAGCAGCGCCTGGTAGTTTTCGTCCAGCGGGTTGTGGCGCACCAACCGGGCGGCCAGTGTGGCGGCTTCGGCCATGGCGCCTGCCGCCATGCGGGCCAGCGCGGCCTCACGCAGCACGGCCTCGGCGGCGGCCTGAAGGTGGCGGCGTTCCGTGGCGAGCCAGACCTCGAAGGCCGGGCTGCCTGAAAAATTCATGCCTTCGAGCAGCTCGCGGTCCAGGCCGGGCACGCACAAGGCTTGCGCCCAGCTTCCCGACAGCACGGCCCCGAGGTCGAGGTAGGTCGCGGGCGGCAGCGCAAGCGCCAGCAGGTCGCCGCGCAAATCCGCGCTGTCCAGCAGGCGCCGCAGTTCACTGAGGTTCCAGCGCAAGGCGGCCAGCGGGTCTTCGGCATCCTCGAACAGCAGCCCCGCCAGCTGCTTGCGGCTGACCGGCGACTCGCTGCGGACCAGGTAGGCCAGCAGGCCCCAGACCTTGTGGCCGCGCGGCGCCGGCAGGGGTTTGCCGTCCCGCTCCACCCGCGGCGGGCCGAGCAGGTGGATGGCAAGCCCCAAAGGCGGCATGTCGTTCGGGGCTTGCGGATCCACGGGCGGGCCTCAGGCTTCGGCGGTGGTGGGGTCTATGACGCCGGTGACCCGCGCGACGGAGTCCGCCGGGAAGCCGCCCCTGCGCGCATGTTCCCTCACGAGTTCCTCGCTGGCGGCGTTGTAGACGCAGTACATCTTGCCTCCCGTCAGGTAGCTTTGCACCCACTGCACCTCGGGGCCGAGTTCGCGCAGCACGCCGCACGATTTCTGGGAAATGGAGTGCAGCTCGGCTGGCTTGAGGGCGCCGAGTCCGGGGATGGCACGTTCGATCACGAATTTGGGCATAACAGTCTCCGTTGAGTGAATGGAGACCCGACGATAGGCAGTGTACGTGTGAGCCGGCGTGTGAGGGTAAAGCCCCGCATGAAGACATCGGCCTATCCGATCTGTGCCTGTTTTCTTACAAATCGGCCGGGGGAAATGCATTGTTCGTGGATAGCATCGAGGGTGTTTGCCACGCCTGCCCGGGCACGGCCGGCATCCAACACCTTTAAAAAAATGATGAACCGTCTCCCTTTGCTCTCTTTGCCGCGCGGCATCCTGCGCGGTTTCGCCCTTGCGCTGGGCGGGCTGTGCGCGGCCGCGACTGCCCTGGCCGGCGGCAACGTCGAGCCGATTACCGACATTCTCCCGGCCACGGGCAGCGCCGGGCTTGGCATGGTGATGCGCGTCGAGCGCTCGCCCTACAAGGACGCGGGCAGCCGCTACGACCTGCTGCCGCTCTACCTTTACGAAGGCGAGCGGCTGTTCCTGCATGCCAACCGCGGCGGCGTGAAGCTGCTCAACGGCGACGAGCGGCGGCTGGACCTTTTTGTGGAGCAGCGCCTGGAAGGCTTTCCCACCGAGCGCCTGCCGGCCAGCCTGGCCGGCATGTCGGCACGCGATTCCGCCATCGACCTGGGCCTGGCCTACCGCTGGCGCCAGCCCTGGGGCACGCTGCAAGCCGAGCTGGTGCACGACATCGGCAACACCTACAAGGGCAATGAATTTCGCCTGGGCTACACCTATGACTGGCGCTCCGGCCCCTGGATGCTGCGCCCCAGCCTGACGGTGGCGTTTCGCGATGCCAAGCTCAACAACTATTACTACGGGGTGCAGGCCGGCGAGGCCACGGCCAGCCGTCCCGCCTATGCACCGGGCGCGGGTGTGCAGACTTCCCTGGGGCTTTACGGTTCTTACGACCTGACGGAGCGCTGGCGCCTGCTGGCCGGCGTGTCGGCGACCTTCCTGGGCAACAAGGTCAAGGACAGCCCCATCGTGCAAAAAAGCGTGCTGCCCGCGGTGTATGTGGGCGCGGCCTACGACTTCGGCGGCCACAAGCGCGAATGGGCCGAGAACGACACGCCCACCTACTTCAAGGTGCTGTACGGCAAGTCCACCGAGGACGGCTGCCACCTGGCCAAAATCATCACGGCGCAGTGCCTGTCGACGGCCAAGACCAATGCCACCAGCATCACCGGCATCCAGGTCGGCAAGCCTTTCCTCAACAACATGAACGGCTGGCCGCTGGACTTCATCGGCTATGTGGGCCTGACGCAGCACAACGAGCGCGGCCTGCAGGCCAACGGCGTGCAGCTCGATCTGTTCATGAAGGCCGTGTACTCGGGCTTCCCCTGGAGCGGCCGCGTGAAGACCCGGCTGGGCCTGGGCGTGGGGGTGTCGATGGCGCAACGCGCCCCTTACATCGAGTCTTCCAGCCTGGCGGCCAACGGCAAGCCGGCCTCGCGCATGCTCAACTTCCTGGACCCGACCCTGGACGTGAGCCTGGGTGATTTGATCGGCTACCGGCCGCTCAAGGAAACCTATATCGGCTTCGGCGTGTCGCACCGCTCGGGCATTTTTGGCTCGTCGCGCCTGCTGGGCAACGTCAACGGCGGCTCCAACTACATCTACACCTACGTCGAAACGGCGCTGTGACGCGCCGCGCCAGCGTGGGGCGGCGTGGCCGCGGGCTGGTTCTGCACATTGCTGGCGGTGATCACGCCGCCGCCCAGGCAGACCTCGCCCTGGTAAAGCACGGCCGACTGCCCGGGCGTGACCGCCCACTGCGCATCGGCAAAGGCCAGCTCGCAGCTGTCGCTGGAGACCTGGCGCAGCTCGCAGGCCGCGTCGGCCTGCCGGTAGCGCGCCTTGGCGGCCATGGCGCCGGGCGCGGGCGCATGGCCGGCCACCCAGCTGCAGTCCTGCGCCGTCAGCACCGTCGATTGCAGCCAGGGATGATCATGGCCCTGCACCACCCACAGCGTGTTCGTCTCGAGGTCCTTGCGCGCCACAAACCAGGGTTCGTGCTCGCCCACGCCGCGCAGCCCGCGCGCCTGCGCGGCCTTGAGGTCGGCGCCCCTGGCTTTGACGCCGCCTATGCCCAGGCCCTGGCGCTGGCCCAGCGTGTAGAAGGACAGTCCCACATGTTCGCCGAGCACGCGGCCCTTGTCGTTTTTGATCTGGCCGGGCGCCTTGGCGATGTAGCGGTTCAGGAAATCGCGGAAGGGGCGCTCGCCGATAAAGCAGATGCCGGTCGAGTCTTTTTTCTTCGCATTGGGCAGGCCGATCTCGTCGGCGATGCGGCGAACCTCGGTCTTGTGCAGCTCGCCCACCGGGAACAGTGTCTTTGACAGCTGCGCCTGGTTCAGGCGGTGCAGGAAATAGCTCTGGTCCTTGGCCGGGTCCAGGCCCTTGAGCAGTTCGTGCAGGCCGGTGGCTTCATTCCTGCGGACTCTCGCATAGTGGCCGGTGGCGATTTTTTCGGCACCCAGGCGCATGGCGTGGTCCAGGAAGGCCTTGAACTTGATCTCGGCGTTGCACAGGATGTCGGGGTTGGGCGTGCGGCCGGCCTGGTATTCGCGCAGGAATTCGGCGAACACGCGGTCCTTGTAGTCGGCCGCGAAATTGACGTGTTCTATTTCTATGCCGATGACGTCGGCCACCGCGGCGGCGTCGACAAAATCGATGTTGGACGAGCAATACTCGCTGTCGTCGTCATCTTCCCAGTTCTTCATGAAGATGCCTATGACCTCGTGGCCCTGCTGTTTGAGCAGGTGCGCCGTCACCGCGGAGTCCACCCCGCCGCTCAGGCCGACGACGATGCGTTGCCGCTTGCCGCCGTGGCTGTGTGTGTTGATTTGCGGGTTGCCCATGGCCCCATTGTAAAAAGGCGAAGGCTTTTGCGCCGGCTTCGGGCCTTACGGCCCTGCCGGCCCTACGGCTGTAGGCCAAAGGCGGGCGCCCGCCAGGGGAAAATCACCGGGTTTGCTGAGCCATTCGGACTAATGTCGAGGGCCGCGGCGCGTCGCCGCGCATGTTTCCAGCACAATGGAAAGCCCTTTCTTGCAGGAGCTGCCACTTTGCAAAGACGTCAATTTCTTTCCCGCACCGGCCGGGCCGCCGCGGCTGCCGGCATGGCCGCCGGGCTGCCATGGCTTTTGTCGCTGGCCCAGGCCGCGGGCCTCAAACCCGTGGGCAAGGCCCAGGCCTTCGACTACGCGGCGCTCAAGGGCCAGGCGCGCGACCTGGCCGCCAAACCCTACCGGAGCCGGGCCGTGGCCTTGCCGTCCGGTATTGCGGACCTGAACTGGGACCAGCACCAGGCCATCCGCTTTCGGGACGACCATGCCTTGTGGGGCGATGACAAGCTGCGGTTTGTGGCCAAATTTTTCCACCTCGGCCTGTATTTCAAGACGCCGGTGCGCATGCACGAAGTGAGCAACGGCCAAGCCCAGGAACTGGCCTATGACCCGGCCATGTTCGACTACGGGAAAAGCGGCGTGCGGGGCGAGCAACTGCCCGCCGACCTCGGTTTTGCCGGCTTTCGCCTCAATTTCCACACCGACCCGGTGCGTGACGTGGCGGCCTTCCTGGGCGCCAGCTACTTTCGCGCGGTGGGCGGCGAATGGCAGTACGGCCAGTCGGCACGGGGCCTGGCCGTCGACACGGCGCAAACCTTCCCGGAGGAGTTTCCGGATTTCATCGGCTACTGGCTCGAAAAACCGGACCCAAACGCGGCCTCACTGACCGTCTACGCCCTGCTGGACTCGCCGAGCGTCAGCGGCGCCTACCGCTTTGTGATCACGCCGGGCGACACGCAGATCATGGACCTGGACGTGGCGCTGTACCCGCGCAAGACCATAGACCGCCTGGGCATCGCGCCGTGCACCAGCATGTTCCAGACCGGCGAAAACGACAGGCGCATGGGCTGGGACTGGCGCGGCGAAATCCACGACACCGACGGCCTGGCCATGCACAGCGGCACGGGCGAATGGCTGTGGCGCCCCTTGACCAACCCGGCGCAACTGCAGTTCAACGCCTTCCAGGACGACAACCCGCGCGGTTTCGGCCTGATGCAGCGCGACCGGAACTTTGACCACTACCAGGACGACGGCGTGTTCTACGAAAAGCGCCCCAGCCTGTGGGTCGAGCCCAAGGCGGGCTGGGGCGCGGGCGCGGTGCAGCTGGTGGAGATCCCGACCGTGGACGAAACCTTTGACAACATCGTGGCCTTCTGGAACCCCAAGGACAAGCCGCAGGCGGGGCAGGAACTGCTGTTTTCCTACAGGCTGCACTGGGGCGGCCAGCCGCCCGCCGCGCAAGGGCCGCTGGCGCGCTGCGTGGCCACACGCACCGGCCTGGGCGGCGTGGTCGGGCAAAAGCGCACCGCCTACTCACGGCGCTTTGCGGTTGATTTTGCGGGCGGCGACCTTGCCCTGCTGAAAGCCGGGGCCCCGGTCAAGGCCGTGATCACCGCCTCGCGCGGCACGCTTGAATTGACCTCGGCCCGGCCGCTGGACGCCATCAAGGGCTGGCGCGCCATGTTCGACCTGCGCCCCGAGGGCGAGAGCACGGCACCCATCAACCTGCGCATGCATTTGCAGGTCGACGGCCAGCCCTTGACGGAAACCTGGCTGTACCAGTGGGCGCCGCCGCCCGTGGCGCAGCGGATTTTTTACTGAGTCCCGCCCTGGCCCAGGGGTGCATGCACGCTGGCATCCGTGGTCACCAGCTCCAGCGGGTAGCGTTTGCCGGCCAGGTAGTCTTCCAGGCAGGTCAGCAGCAGGGGGCTGCGGTGCATGGGCACGCTGGCCCGGATCTCGTCGGCCGTCAGCCAGACGGTGCGCACAATGCCTTCGTCCAGCGCCTGGCCGGGCACGTGCTCGCCGAGCTCGCCGCAAAACGCGAAGCGCAAATAGGTGATGTCCAGCGGCTGGTCCTGGCCGGGCACGGCGCGCTCGAAGCGCGACAGGTAGACGCCGACGATGGCCGTCGGCTTGAAGTGCCAGGCGGCCTCCTCCAGCGTTTCGCGGGCGCAAGCCTGAACCGGGCTTTCGCCTGGGTCCAGGTGGCCGGCGGGGTTGTTGAGCTTGAGGCCGTCCCGGGTCTCCTCCTCCACCAGCAGGAACCTGGGGACGCCGTCGATTATTTTTTCTATGACCGCAGCGACCGTGACGCTGGGCTTCCATCGATTGTTCATGCTTTGATTATCCGTGGCGCGCGTGACAGTGCTTCCGGGTGTTTTTCCTCGCCAGCTTGTCGCTGTGCCGGCGCCGGCTGCACGGCGCCGAAGCCGCGGGCAAAACTCTCGCGCAGGTGCTCGACAAAGCACTGCACGGCCTTGGGCACCTGGGCCGACCAGGGCCTCAGGGCATAGATACGCTCGCCGAAGAAGCCCTGCACCTGCCAGTCGGGCAGCACATGGACCAGGGGCGCCTGCTGGCCGACACCCGGGGGCACGCTGAAGTCCGGCAGCAGCCCTATGCCCAGGCCGGCCACCAGCGCTTCGCGCAGCACCTCGCTGTTGTTGGCCTTGAGCGTGCCGCTGATGCTGACGCCGACCTGCTCGCGTGACTTGCGTTTGCCGTTGCGCATAAAGGTCCAGCTGGCCGTGTTGTGGTTGCCCAGGTAGAGCAGGCAGTCGTGGCCCGCGAGTTCCGCGGGCTGGGTGGGCACGCCGCGCCGCGCCAGGTAATCGGGGCTGGCCAGCAGGATGGAGCGCGTTTCGCACAGCACCCAGGCCACATGGGTGTCGGGCGGCGTGTTGGTGTGGCGTATCGCCAGGTCGAAGCCCTCGTTGGCCAGGTTCACGAAGCGGTCGGTCAGCTCGAGCTCAATGTGGATTTCGGGAAAGCGCTTGAGGAAGGCCGCCACGCAGGGCGCCAGGTGCTGGCGCCCCAGTGCCACCGGCGCCGTCACGCGTATCAGCCCGCGCGGCGTGCCCACCAGGTCTTTCACGGCCGAATAGCTTTCGCTGATGCGGGCAAAGGCCGGCTGCATGCCGTTGACCAGCTGCTGGCCGGCTTCGGTCAGGCCCACCGAGCGTGTGGTGCGCCGCACCAACATCACGCCGGCGGCGCGCTCCAACTCGCTGATGCGCATGCTGGCCGAAGCCTTGGAGACGCCCAGGCGGCGCGCCGTCTCGGTGAAGCTGCGGGTGGCCGCCAGCACCGTCAGCAGGTGCAGGTCGGCCACAAGAGGGGAGAGCTGGTCGGAAGACATGGTGCGGGCGCCGGGTCGCCCCAGTCCTTGATTGTTCAGGAATATGAACAATGTAATCACAAATGAGGGAGTTATCAATCCGGCCCTGCAGGCCTAGACTGCCAGCAGGCCGCCCCTTTCGGGCTCCCGCCGGCCGCCAGGCCACCTCCAGAGGATTTCCCCATGTCTTTATCACCCGCCGCCGCTCCCCAGGCCACCATTGGCCACTACCTCAACGGCCGCGTCGCCGCACCGACCTCGGGCCGCAGCCAGGAGGTCTTCAACCCCGCGACCGGCGCGGTGTCGGGCCACGTCGCGCTGGCCAGCACGGCCGAGGGCGACGCCGCCGTGGCGTCCGCGCAGGCGGCCTTCCCGGCCTGGGCCGACACGCCGCCGCTGCGCCGCGCGCGCGTGCTGTTCAAGTTCCTGGAGCTGCTCAACCAGAACAAGGACAAGCTGGCCCACATGATCACCGCCGAGCACGGCAAGGTCTTCACCGATGCGCAGGGCGAGGTTTCGCGCGGCATCGATATCGTGGAATTCGCCTGCGGCATCCCGCAACTGCTCAAGGGCGATTTCACCGACCAGGTCAGCACCGGCATCGACAACTGGACGCTGCGCCAGCCCCTGGGCGTGGTGGCCGGCATCACGCCTTTCAACTTCCCGGTGATGGTGCCAATGTGGATGTTCCCGGTGGCGATTGCCGCCGGCAACTGTTTTGTGCTCAAGCCCAGCCCCATAGACCCCAGCCCCAGCCTGTTCATGGCCGACCTGCTCAAGCAGGCGGGCCTGCCCGACGGCGTCTTCAACGTGGTACAGGGCGACAAGGAGGCGGTCGACGCGCTGCTGGTGCACCCGGACGTCAAGGCCGTGTCTTTTGTCGGCTCCACGCCGATTGCCAACTACATCTATGAAACCGGCGCCCGCCACGGCAAGCGCGTGCAGGCCCTGGGCGGCGCGAAGAACCACATGGTGGTCATGCCCGACGCCGACCTCGAGCAGGCAGTGGACGCGCTGGTAGGCGCGGGCTACGGCTCGGCCGGCGAGCGCTGCATGGCGATCTCGGTGGCGGTGCTGGTCGGCAATGTGGCCGACAAGCTGGTGCCCATGCTGGAGGCGCGCGCCAAAACGCTGGTGGTCAAGAACGGCGTGGAGCTCGACGCTGAGATGGGCCCCATCGTCACCGCGGCCGCGCACCAGCGCATCACCGGCTATATAGACACCGGCGTGAAGGAAGGCGCAAAGCTGCTGGTCGACGGCCGCGGCTTCAAGGGCGCGCAGGCCGGCGCCGGCTGCGACAAGGGCTTCTGGATGGGCGGCACGCTGTTCGACCACGTCACGCCCGGCATGCGCATCTACAAGGAAGAGATCTTCGGCCCGGTGCTGGGCTGCGTGCGCGTGAAGGATTTCGCCGAGGCGGTGGAGCTTATCAACGCCCATGAGTTCGGCAATGGTGTGAGCTGCTTTACCCGCGACGGCCATGTGGCGCGCGAATTCAGCCGCCGCATCCAGGTCGGCATGGTCGGCATCAATGTGCCCATTCCCGTGCCCATGGCCTGGCACGGCTTCGGCGGCTGGAAAAAGAGCCTCTTTGGCGATATGCACGCCTATGGCGAAGAGGGCGTGCGCTTTTACACCAAGCAGAAATCCATCATGCAGCGCTGGCCCGAAAGCATTGGCAAAGGTGCCGAATTCGTGATGCCAACGGCCAAGTAGTCCAAGGCAAGACAGGCTGAGAAAGCCCCGTCGGCCGCATGGCGGCTGGCGGGGCTTTTTTTTCGGGCGCCCCCCGGTCACGCAAAAACTATAGACTGCCCTGACAAAAAATCGCAAAAATCTCATGTAAGCTTCATGACAGGTACAAATACAGACACGCAGAAGACAGATCACGCACAAGCCCATCCACGGGCTGATGTCCACCAAGCCCATACCAACGTACTGAGGAGAGACCCATGCTGATTGGGGTACCCGCCGAAATCACGGCCGGAGAAACACGCGTCGCTATCACGCCCGAGACGGCCAAAAAACTCAAGGCCCAGGGGCACACCGTCCGTGTGCAGTCGGGCGCCGGCGTCGCCGCCAGCGTTCCCGACGAGGCCTACACGGCCGTCGGCGCCGAGATCACCGATGCGGCGGGCGCCTACGGCGCCGACATCGTGCTCAAGGTGCGCTGCCCGCTGGACAGCGAAATGGGCTTGGCCAAAGCCGGCGGCGTGCTGGTCGGCATGCTCAATCCTTTCGATGCGGCCGGCCTGCAGCGCCTGGCCGCCGGCAAGCTGACCGCCTTTGCCCTTGAAGCCGCGCCGCGCACCAGCCGCGCGCAAAGCATGGACGTGCTGTCCTCGCAGGCCAATATCGCCGGCTACAAGGCCGTGATGATGGCCGCCGACCGCTACCAGCGCTTTTTCCCCATGCTGATGACGGCGGCCGGCACGGTCAAGGCCGCGCGCGTGGTGATCCTGGGCGTCGGCGTTGCCGGCCTGCAGGCCATCGCCACGGCCAAGCGCCTGGGCGCGGTGATTGAGGCCAGCGACGTGCGCCCCAGCGTGAAGGAGCAGGTCGAATCGCTGGGCGGCAAGTTCATCGACGTGCCCTATGAAACCGACGAAGAGCGCGAAGCCGCCGTCGGCGTGGGCGGTTATGCCAAGCCCATGCCGCCCAGCTGGCTGGAGCGGCAAAAGGCCGAGGTCGCCAAACGCGTGGCGCAGGCCGACGTGGTCATCACCACGGCACTGATCCCGGGTCGCGCGGCACCGGTGCTGGTGACCGAAGAGATGGTCAAGGCCATGAAGCCCGGCAGCGTGATCGTCGACCTGGCCGCGCCGCAGGGCGGCAACTGCCCGCTGACCGAAGCCGGCAAGACCGTGGTCAAGCACGGTGTGACCTTGATCGGCGAAACCAATGTGCCGGCGCTGGTCGCGGCCGACGCCAGCGCGCTTTATGCGCGCAACCTGCTCGACTTCCTCAAGCTCATCATCACCAAAGAGGGTGAGCTCAAGGTCGACCTGGAAGACGACATCGTCGCGGCCTGCCTGATGACGCAGGGCGGCGAGGTGAAGAAAAAATGACCGGCAGGCTGCTTTCGCTGGTGATGCTGGCAGCCGCAATGGCTGCATTGCCTGCGCATGCCGAAACCGTCAAGGTGGGCAGGGCCAACATCGAGCTGCCGGAGGGAAACTGGAAAGCGCTGACGACCAGCGACGGACAAGACAAAGTGGACGGCAATGGCACGGGGGGTGCGCTGCCTACCGAAACCCGTTCGTTTGCCTTCATCTCGGGCGGCCGCGTGATGGCCATTCTTTATGTGGACTCGTCGAAGGGCGGGGGGCTGCGTGTCAACTGGGTCAATACCTGCACGAGCAACCAGAATGTCCATGCCCTGAACCTGACGAAAGATCCCAATGCGCTCGAATGCATCCGCGCGTCAATCCCTTTGAAGGCGGAGCTCTATCTCAAGCGTGCCATGCCCGAGGTGCTGAGTGCCATGGAAAACAGCGGCATGACCGTGCCGCCGGCCTTGCAAGCCATCGGCGTGACGGTAGGGAGCTCCGGCGGCACCAGCATGCACGTGAATCTGCTGGTGGTGCCGGGCTTTCTGGGTTTGCAGGGCGAAGAAGCTTCAAGCCTTCCGGCGTACCTGAAACCCGGCCAGTTTGTGTGGGCGCGCCAGCTGGCCGCGGCCGTCAAGGGCAGCGTCTACTCCATGAGCGGCAACATGGCCCTCCCACCCCTGGCCTTTGCCACTCCCCGTGTTACTTCATCAACCTCTCAATAGGCGATCATGGAAGCAGTTTCCCCCACCATCATCAACCTGATTATTTTTGTACTGGCCATCTACGTGGGCTACCACGTGGTGTGGACCGTCACGCCGGCGCTGCACACGCCGCTGATGGCGGTGACCAACGCGATCTCGGCCATCGTGATCGTGGGCGCCATGCTCGCAGCCGCGCTGACCGAAACGCCGCTGGGCAAAACCATGGGCGTGCTGGCCGTGGCGCTGGCGGCCGTCAATATCTTCGGCGGCTTTCTGGTGACGCGCCGCATGCTGGAGATGTTCCGCAAAAAAGAAAAGAAGGCCGCCGCGCCCGCTGAAGGAGCCGCCAAATGAGCATGAACCTCGTCACGCTGCTGTACCTGGTGGCCTCTGTTTGTTTTATTCAGGCGCTCAAGGGCCTGTCGCATCCCACCAGCTCGATACGCGGCAACCTGTTCGGCATGGTGGGCATGGCCATTGCCGCGCTGACCACGGCCGCGCTGATCGTCGAGATCTCGGGCGGCAAGGCTCTGGGCATGGGCTATGTCCTGCTGGGCCTGGTGGTCGGCGGGGGCTATGGCGCCTGGCGCGCCAAGACGGTCGAGATGACCAAGATGCCCGAGCTGGTGGCCTTCTTCCACAGCATGATCGGTCTGGCCGCGGTCTTTATCGCCGTGGCCGCCGTGGCTGAGCCCTATGCCTTTGGCATTGCGGCCAAGGGCAGCGCCATTCCCACCGGCAACCGCCTGGAGCTGTTCCTGGGTGCCGCCATTGGCGCCATCACCTTCAGCGGCTCGGTGATCGCCTTCGGCAAACTGTCGGGCACCTACAAATTCCGCCTGTTCCAGGGTGCGCCGGTGCAGTTCGCCGGCCAGCACAAGCTGAACCTGGTCCTGGGCCTGCTGACCATAGGCCTGGGGCTGGTGTTCATGTTCACGGGCAGCTGGCCCGCCTTTTTCGCGATGCTGGCGCTGAGCTTCGTGATGGGCGTGCTCATCATCATCCCTATCGGCGGCGCCGACATGCCGGTGGTGGTGTCCATGCTCAACAGCTACTCGGGCTGGGCCGCGGCCGGCATCGGTTTTTCGCTGAACAACTCCATGCTGATCATCGCCGGCTCGCTGGTCGGCTCCTCGGGTGCCATCCTCTCGTACATCATGTGCAAGGCGATGAACCGCTCCTTCTTCAACGTGATCCTGGGCGGCTTCGGCGGCGAGGCCGGCGCGGCCGCCGCGGGCGCCAAGGAGCAGCGGCCCGTCAAGTCGGGCTCGGCCGACGACGCCGCCTTCATCCTGAGCAATGCCGAAACCGTGATCATCGTGCCGGGCTACGGCCTGGCGGTGGCGCGCGCGCAGCATTCGGTCAAGGAACTGGCGCAAAAGCTCATCGACAAGGGCGTCAACGTCAAGTACGCCATCCACCCGGTGGCCGGCCGCATGCCGGGCCACATGAACGTGCTGCTGGCCGAGGCCGAAGTGCCCTACGACCAGGTGCATGAAATGGAAGACATCAACGCCGAGTTCGGCCAGGCCGACGTGGCCATCATCCTGGGCGCCAACGACGTGGTGAACCCCGCCGCGCACGTCAAGGGCAGCCCCATCTATGGCATGCCCATCCTGGAGGCCTACAAGGCCAAGACTGTCATCGTCAACAAGCGCTCCATGGCGGCCGGCTACGCGGGCCTGGACAACGAACTCTTCTACATGGACAAAACCATGATGGTGTTCGGCGATGCCAAAAAGGTGATCGAGGACATGGGCAAGGCCATCGAATAAGCGCGGACTGGGAGTTTGCCCGCGGCCGTGCGCCGCGGGACTATCCACTTTAGAGGGGCTTCCCTTCTGATTTCCCGGGTTTCCTAGGGAAAACGCAATAGCCACGAAGAGGGCAGGCCGTGAGAATCCATGGCTGTAAGCAAAACATAATGGAGAAGACAAGCATGAATGCAGCGACCATTGACCGCCCATGGCTCAAGGCCTACCCGCCGGGCGTTCCCACCGACATCGACGCGTCGCAGTACCCGTCGCTGGTGGCCTTGATGGAAGAAAGCTTCAAAAAGCACGGCAGCCGCGTCGCTTACAGCTTCATGGGCAAGGACGTCACCTTCGGCCAGACCGACAGCCTTTCGCTGGCCTTCGGTGCCTACCTGCAAAGCCTGGGCCTGACCAAGGGCGACCGCGTCGCCATCATGATGCCCAACGTGCCGCAATACCCCGTGGCTGTGGCGGCCATCCTGCGCGCAGGTTATGTGGTGGTCAACGTCAATCCGCTGTACACGCCGCGCGAACTCGAGCACCAGCTCAAGGATTCGGGTTCCAAGGCCATCGTCATCATCGAGAACTTCGCCAACACGCTGGAGCAGTGCATCGCCGCCACCCCGGTCAAGCACGTGGTGCTGTGCGCCATGGGCGACCAGCTGGGCATGCTCAAGGGCGCGCTGGTCAACTACGTGGTGCGCAACGTCAAGAAGATGGTGCCGGCTTTCAACCTGCCGGGCGCCGTGCGCTTCAATGACGCCGTGGCACAGGGCACGCGCCTGACGCTCAAGCGCCCCGACATCAAGCCCGACGACGTGGCCGTGCTGCAATACACCGGCGGCACCACCGGCGTGTCCAAGGGCGCGGTGCTGCTGCACCGCAATGTGATCGCCAACGTGCTGCAGTCCGAAGCCTGGAACGGCCCGGCCATGGCCAGCATGCAGGCCGGCAACCAGCCTACCTATGTCTGCGCGCTGCCGCTGTACCACATCTTCGCCTTCACCGTGAACATGATGCTGGGCATGCGCACCGGCGGCAAGAATATCCTGATCCCCAATCCGCGCGACCTGCCCGCGGTGCTCAAGGAACTCTCCAAGCACAAGGTCAACAGCTTCCCGGCCGTCAACACGCTGTTCAACGGCCTGGCCAACCACCCGGACTTCAATACGGTGGACTGGTCGCACCTGAAGATCTCGCTGGGCGGCGGCATGGCCGTGCAAAGCGCTGTCGCCAAACTGTGGCTCGAAAAAACCGGCTGCCCGATCTGCGAGGGCTACGGCCTGTCCGAGACCTCGCCCTCGGCCAGCTGCAACCCGACCAACAGCAAGGCCTTCACCGGCACCATAGGTGTGCCGATTCCCGGCACCTGGTTCAAGCTGCTCGACGATGACGGCAACGAAGTGCCGCAGGGCCAGCCCGGCGAGATCGCCATCAAGGGCCCGCAGGTCATGGCCGGCTACTGGCAGCGCCCCGACGAAACCGCCAAGGTCATGACGCCCGACGGCTACTTCAAGTCTGGCGACATTGGCGTGCTCGATGAAAACGGCTTCTTCAGGATCGTCGACCGCAAGAAGGACATGATCCTGGTGAGCGGCTTCAACGTCTACCCCAACGAGATCGAGGACGTGGTGGCCAAGCTGGCCGGCGTGATGGAATGCGCCTGCGTGGGCGTGGCCGACGACAAGTCCGGCGAAGCCGTCAAGCTGGTGATCGTCAAGAAAAACCCGGACCTCACCGAAGCCCAGGTGCGCGAATACTGCAAGACCAACCTGACCGGCTACAAGCAGCCCAAGGTGGTGGAGTTCCGCACCGAGCTGCCCAAGACACCGGTCGGCAAGATTCTGCGGCGCGAGCTGCGAGATAAAAAATAACTTATCGGTAAACAGTTTTAGAGCCTGCAAAGGTTTTCTAAGGGGCGGCGCAAGTCGCCCTTTTTTGCGTCCATGCTTTCTGGGCACAATCCCTTCATGCCGATTTCCTCCGCCGCCCCGATCGCCATCCTCAGCGCCCTGTTGCAGGAGCAGCAAGGCCTCATGGAGTTGCTGCACCAGCCGCACAAGGTCAGGCACGCCGGCCGCGACTTCTGGCTGGGCGACTTGCATGGTCGGCCGGTGGTGCTGGCCTTGTCGAAAATCGGCAAAGTGGCGGCGGCCACCACGGCAACCGCGCTGATCGAACGCTTTGGCGTGCGCCGCATGGTCTTCACCGGCGTGGCCGGCGGCCTGGGTGCCGGCGTGAATGTGGGCGACGTCGTGGTGGCCAGCGATTTTGTGCAGCACGACTTCGATGCCTCGCCACTGTTTCCGCGCTACGAGGTGCCGCTGTACGGCCGCAGCCGTTTTGAGGGCGACGCGGCGCTCACGGCACTGCTGTTCAGCGCGGCCTCGGCGGCGCTCGGTGATGGCGGCGCCAGCGCGGCCTTCCCGGGCGCGCGCGTGCACCAGGGGCTGATCGCCAGCGGCGACCGTTTTGTCTCAGGCGCCGGCGAGTCGCGAGGCCTGCATGCCGCGCTCACGGGCGCGGGCCATGAGGTGCTCGCGGTCGAGATGGAGGGTGCGGCTGTGGCGCAGGTGTGCCACGACTACGGTGTACCCTTTGCGGCCGTGCGCACCATCTCGGACCGCGCGGACGACAGCGCGCATGTGGATTTCCCGCGCTTTGTCGAGGAAGTGGCGAGCCGCTACGCGCATGCGATTGTGGAGAAGCTGCTGCTGTCGCTGGAGCCTTGACCGCAGCGGGGAAACCTCAGCCCGCGCCGTGGCACTTCTTGTATTTTTTCCCGCTGCCGCAGTGGCAGAGGTCATTGCGCCCCGGCGTGGCCTGGGCGCGCACCGTCTCCACTTTGGGCCCCAGCGTCTTCCACAGCTCGCGCAGGTCGTACACCGCCCAGATGGCCTCGCCAAAAGCATTGAGCCGGGCGATGCTGGTGCTGGGCGCGCCGTTTTCGCTCAGCGGTGAAACTTCGGGCGCGGCCGTGTCGTCCTCGGTCATGGCCACCACGGCCTGCAGCGCGCCGTCCAGCCATTTGGCGGCGTCCTTGTCGCGCGGCGCCATCCATTCGTCGGGCCAGCTTTCGACCGCGAACATAAAACCCAGCGCCCAGACCTGCGCAAATGCGGGAAGGTCCTCGCGCTTGAAGGCCGCGCGTTCCTCGGGCGCCATCTCGGCCACGGCGCCGCGTATGTCCATCACCTCGGGGTGGTAGCAGTTGTCGTCTTCCAGCGAATCGACTTCCGAATCCAGCGCGACGGCGACTTCCTGCCAGCGCCGGTTCCACAGCGTGAGGAAGCGCTCACGTTGGCCATCGTCCGCGAAGGAGCCGCCTTCCGGGTCCGGCGCCTCGCCCTCGGCGGGCACGGCCAGCAGCACGGGCAGGTATTCGTCGGCGGCGATAGGCCGGCGCGAGCAGATCACGGCGGCCATAAAACCTTCGCAAAACTCCCACTGCGGCGTCTCGTCGTAGCGGGTGCGCAAGTCGTCGAGGATGGCGTCGAGCGCGTCAAAGTCCTCGGCTTCAAGGAAAGCCGGCTCCGGCGCGGGCGTTGAGGGTATGGCGGATTTGGGGGTGGGCTTCATGAAAAACAGTCCTGAGCCTCACGCGAGGCTCTTATGATGCAAAGTGTATCTGCCGCATCGCGGTTATTCTGCCCCTCCCCCACGGAAGCGCCACCATGTTCCTCCAGCGTCTGGATGCCCGGTTCCCGGTTCGTTACTCCTTCATGGCCTTGTGCGCGCTGGGCGTGCTGCTGGCGCTGCTCAGCCTGGCGGTCTTCGGCGTGGGCCGGTTGACCCTGCTGGCCCTGCTGGCGTGTATCGCGCTGGTTGGCGTGGGGGTGCACGACTTGCGGCAAACCCGGCACGCGGTGTTGCGCAACTACCCGGTCATAGGCCATATGCGCTTTCTGTTCGAGTTCATACGGCCCGAGATGCGCCAGTACTTCATTGAAAGCGACAGCGAGGCCACGCCGTTTTCGCGTGCCCAGCGCTCGCTGGTCTACCAGCGCGCCAAGGGCGAGCCCGACAACCGGCCCTTCGGCACGCAGCTCGACGTGGGCGCGCAGGGTTATGAATGGGTCAATCATTCGATGTCGCCGACCAAACTGGCTTCGCACGACTTCCGCGTCTGGATAGGCGGCTCGCCCGAGCATCCCTCGCCCTCGGTCGAGCCCTGCACCCAGCCCTACCATGCCAGCGTCTTCAACATCTCGGCGCTGAGCTTCGGCTCGCTCTCGGCCAACGCCATCATGGCGCTCAACAAGGGTGCCAAGCTGGGCGGCTTCGCGCATGACACGGGGGAAGGCTCGATCTCGCAGCACCACCGGCTGCACGGCGGCGACCTGATCTGGGAAATCGGCTCGGGCTACTTCGGCTGCCGCAACGAGGACGGCAGCTTCAGCGAGGAGCGTTTCGCCGCCAATGCGCGCGACCCGCAGGTCAAGCTGGTCGAGATCAAGATGAGCCAGGGCGCCAAGCCCGGCCACGGCGGCATACTGCCCGGCCCCAAGGTCACCGCGGAGATCGCCGCCGCGCGCGGCGTGCCGCAAGGCAAGGACTGCATCTCGCCCTCCAGCCACAGCGCGTTTTCCACCCCGGTGGAAATGATGCATTTCATCGCCAGGCTGCGAAAGCTCTCGGGCGGCAAGCCGACCGGCTTCAAGTTTTGCATAGGCCACCCCTGGGAGTGGTTCGCCATCGTCAAGGCCATGCTGGAGACCGGCATCACGCCGGACTTCATCGTGGTGGACGGCGCCGAGGGCGGCACGGGCGCTGCGCCGGTGGAGTTCACCGACCATGTGGGCGCGCCGCTGCAGGAAGGCCTGCTGCTGGTGCACAACACGCTGATCGGCGTGAACCTGCGCAGCCGCATCTCCATAGGCGCGGCCGGCAAGGTCGTCAGCGCCTTCGACATGGTGCGGCTGATGGCGCTGGGCGCCGACTGGTGCAACGCAGGGCGCGGCTTCATGATGGCGCTGGGCTGCATCCAGGCGCAAAGCTGCCACACCGGCAAGTGCCCGACCGGCGTCACCACGCAGGACCCGGTGCGCCAGCAGGCCCTGGTGGTGCCCGACAAGGCCGAGCGCGTGCGCAACTTCCACCGCAGCACGCTGCATGCGCTGCAGGAGCTGGTGCAGGCCGCGGGCCTGTGCCACCCGCGAGAGGTCAACGCCCACCACATCGTGCGCCGCCTGACCGACACCGAGGTGCGCCTGCTCAGCAACCTCATCATGCGGGTGGAGCCCGGCGCACTGCTGGGTTCGCTGGAAAAACAGAACACCGTGTTCAGCTACTACTGGCCGCTGGCCAGCGCGCACAGCTTTCGCGCCAATGGCGCCGCCATGCAGGCGCCGGCCGGGCCGGACGGCGCTGCGGTTTCGGGCGCCAGCGTCGCGGCGGCCTGAACAGGCCTGCTGCCGCTAAGCCCGCAGGGCGCTCTGCGCCCTGACGCCGAGGCTGCCCAGCCGTTTGGCCATGGAGAGCACGGCTCTGTCCTTACTCAGCAGCGTCGCTTTCGCCGCCACCGCCAGGTCTATGAATTTCTGGTCGTCGGCATCGCTGCAGGTGACGCTTGCCTTGGGCGCCGCCTCCAGCAGCCGGGCGTGGCGGTCAAAGGCCGCGAGCACGTCGTCGGCGCTCAATTGGTAAAACGCCAGCCGCGGCGCGATCTGCGGGTAGGCCAGCACGCGCGCGAGTTCGTCGCGCATGGGCGCAGTGGCCAGCCAGTCGAGTTCGCCGGCTTGCAGCGCCTGCTTCAGCGGCTGCGCGGCCGCATCATTGAAGACAAACAGGTCGAGGACGATGTTGGTGTCCAGCACCACGGGCTGGCGCGCCAGCGCGGTCACGGCGCCGGCTCGCGCGCCGCGACCGTCGAGCCCGGCTTGCCGCGCGCGGAGCCGGCCACCATGTCGAAGCGAAACAGCCGGCATTCAATGGGGCCGTTCCACATGGGCACGCGGCGCGATTCCTTCAGGCGCATCTTGCCGGGCAGCTTGAGGTCGGGCGTCAGCACGTGGGCAGTCCAGCCCGCGTAATTTTTCTTCCAGTGCGCGGCCAGCTGCGGAAAGAAGTCGGCGGCTTCCTCGCCCCAGGCGTTCTGCGCCTGTTCGCGGCCCGGGTTGGCTGAGCGGTCGCGCGAGGTCTCGAAAGCGGGCTCTTCACGCGTGTCGCCGCTGTCGGGCCCCAAGGGCTGGCCGAACTCGTCAATCGGCTGGTTGCGGTGGTCGTGCTGCACGCGCCCTTCGGCATGTCCTTGCTGGCGGCGCTGGTCGCGGCCCTGCACGCCGGTGATGCCGGCCACACCGGCAACGTCGATGCGCTCGCCATAAGGCGGGTTCACCAGCATCACGCCCGAAGGCGCGGGCGGCATGCGCTGCAGCGCGTCGCCGCCGCGGAATTCCACCGCATTGGCCACGCCGGCACGTTCGGCATTGCGCTCGGCGAAGTCGACCATGCGGAAAGAGACGTCACTGCCGAACACCGGTGCCGTGGGCTCGGTGATGGCGGCTTCGGCCTGGTCCAGCAGGCCGTCCCACACATGGCCCTGGAAGGGCAGATACTTCTGGAAAGCAAAGCGCCGGTTGATGCCGGGCGCGATGTTGCAGGCGATCTGCGCGGCCTCGATGGCAATGGTGCCCGAGCCGCAGCAGGGGTCGTAAAGCGGCACGCCGGTTTTGCACAGCTGGTCCCAGCCGCTGGCGGCGATCATCGCGGCGGCCAGGGTTTCCTTCAGCGGCGCGTCGCCCTTGTCCTCGCGCCAGCCGCGCTTGAAGAGGGGCTCGCCCGAGGTGTCGATGTAAATCGTGACGGTGTCCGTCGTCAGGTGCACATAGACACGCACGTCGGGCCAGCGCGTGTCGACGCTGGGCCGTACGTCGTCGAATTTGGCGCGAAAACGGTCGGCGATCGCGTCCTTGATCTTCAGCGCCGCGAAGTTCAGGCTGGTCAGCGGGCTGTGCTGGGCGGTGATCTCGACCTTGAAGGTCTGTTTGGGCGTGAACCAGATCTCCCAGGCCACGTTGGCGGCGGCGTTGTAGAGGTCCTGCTCGCCGCGGTACTGGTTGTGCTGCAGCTCGATGAGCACGCGCTGCGCCAGGCGGCTGTGCAGGTTGAGCTGCAGCGCATCGCGCCAGGAAGCCTGCAATTGCACGCCGGCGCGCCAGGCCTTGCCCTGGATGCCGATGATGCGCTGCACCTCGGCGGCCAGCAGGGCTTCGACGCCCGCGGCGCAGGGTAAAAAGAGTTGAAGTTGGTTCATGACTGACTTTGAGGGACGGGGCAGCGCTGCCTGACCGCGGCTAGAGTGATTTGCGTAAATTAGCCGGCGCGATGCGCAGCGCTTCGCGGTACTTGGCCACGGTGCGGCGCGCACATTCAATGCCCTGCTCCTTGAGCATTTCGGAAATCTGGTTGTCGCTGAGCGGTTTTTTCGCGCTTTCGGAGGAGACGAACTGCTTGATCAGCGCGCGCACCGCCGTGCTCGAGGCGTTGCCGCCGGTTTCGGTGCCCAGCGCGGAGCCGAAGAAATACTTCAGTTCAAAGGTGCCGAACGGCGTGCCCATGTACTTGGCGGTGGTCACGCGTGAAATCGTGGATTCGTGCAGGCCCAGTTCGTCGGCGATTTCGCGCAGTACCAGCGGGCGCATCGCGAGTTCGCCGTGCGTGAAGAAACTCTTTTGCCGCTCGACGATGGCGCTGCTCACGCGCAGTATGGTGTCAAAGCGCTGCTGGATGTTCTTGATGAACCAGCGCGCCTCCTGCAGGCGTTGCTGCAGCGCCTGGCCGTCCTGGCCCTTGTGCTGCTTGAGGGCATTGGCGTAGATGTCGTGCACGCGCAGGCGCGGCATCACGTCGCCGTTGAGCGTGACCTTGAAGCCCCGGCCCGACTTCACGACGATGACGTCGGGCACGATCAGGTTGCGTTCCACGTTGACGAAGCGGCGCCCGGGTTTGGGGTCCAGCCGGCCTATCACGGCGATCGCGCCCTTGATGGCCGCCTCGGTGAACCCGCACAGGTAGGACAGGCGCTTCACGTCGCGTTTGGCCAGCAGCTCCATGGGGTGCTTGCACACGGCGATGGCGGCGCGGGTCTCCTCGCAGTCCTTGCAGTCGAGCAGCTGCAGGCTCAGGCATTCGGCCAGGTTGCGCGCGCCCACGCCGGCCGGCTCCATGTGGTGCAGCAGCTTGAGCGCCATGGCAAAACGCTGCTCGAGGTCCTCGGCCTGTTCCAGGTCGCCGCCGGCCAGGCCGGCCGCGAGCGAGGCCAGGCTGTCTTCGAGGTAACCGTCGTCATTGAGCGACTCGATCAGGAAATGCAGGGCCGCGCGGTCTTCCTCTGAGAGGCGCAGGCCCAGCGACTGGCGGTGCAAATGGTCTTGCAGCGACTCATGGCCGCCCGTGAGGTCCGAGGCCTCGGCCTCGCTTTCCTCGTTGTTGTTCTTGCGCGCAGGCGCATCGCTGCCCCATTCGCTGTCGTCGGGCGTGGTCTCCACCGTGCCGTCGCCTTCCCAGCTTTCCTCGAGCTTGGGTTCCGCGCTGACCTCGGCTTCGCCGGCCGCTGAAAGGCCCGCGTCTTCCGCGCCGCCGCCGGCCGTTGCATCGGCGGCCGATTCAAACTCGCGGCTGTCCTGGCTGACCGGCGTGTTGACATGCTCCAGGCCGAACTCCTCGCGCACCGCGGTTTCGTCCGACACCTCGAGAAACGGGTTTTCGTCGAGCATCTGCTCGACTTCCTGGCTCAGCTCGAGCGTGGACAGCTGCAGCAGGCGTATCGACTGCTGCAGCTGGGGCGTCAGCGCAAGATGCTGCGAGACGCGGAGCGAGAGGCCCTGCTTCATGTCAAGGAGCTTTGAAGGAAGCGCAGAAAAAGTGCGAGCGGGGGCCGCGGATCTGGCTTTGCCAGGCCGCAGGCGCCGCCCCCTCGAGGGGGGAGGGAGCTACACGAAGTGAGCGACAAAGGGGGGGAGCCATCTTTACATTTTGAAGTGCTCGCCCAGATAGACGCGGCGCACATCGGCGTTGTTCACGATTTCGGACGGCGTGCCCTGGGCCAGCACGTGGCCGTCGCTGATGATGTAGGCATGGTCGCAGATGCCCAGCGTTTCGCGCACATTGTGGTCGGTGATCAGCACGCCGATGCCGCGCGACTTCAGGAAGCCGATGATGCGCTGGATCTCGATCACGGCGATCGGGTCTATGCCGGCGAAGGGTTCGTCAAGCAGGATGAAGCGCGGCTGGGTCGCCAGGGCGCGGGCGATCTCGACGCGGCGGCGTTCACCGCCCGACAGCGCCGGCGCCGGCGAATTGCGCAAATGGTCCACCCGCAGGTCCTGCAGCAGGGCATCGAGCCGCGACTCGATGTCGGCGCGGCCCAACGGCTTGCCGTTCGCGTCCAGCTGCAGTTCAAGCACGGCGCGCACGTTTTCTTCCACCGTGAGCTTGCGGAAAATCGAGGCTTCCTGCGGCAGGTAGCTCAGGCCCAGGCGGGCGCGCAGGTGAATCGGCATGTGCTCGACCGACTGGCCGTCGATGGAAATCTCGCCGGCGTCGGCGCGCACCAGGCCCACGATCATGTAGAAGGAGGTCGTCTTGCCGGCGCCGTTGGGCCCCAGCAGGCCCACGACCTCGCCTTTTTGCACGGCCACCGAAACGTCCTGCACGACCTTGCGGCTGCCGTAGGATTTTTGCAGCCCCTGCGCCACCAGGCGGCTGGGGGTTGCGGCCTTGGCCGCCGAAGTGTCAGTCACCACATCCATCTGTGCAGGTTCTTTCTATTTCTTTTCACTGCCCAGCGTGGTGCTGGGGCGCAAGGCAGCGGGCGGGGCTGCGGGGGCGGGCGCGGCGCCCGGGGCCGATGCGGCGGCGCGGGGCGACAGCATGGCGCGTATGCGCCCGCTCGGGTTGGCGGCGGTGCTGTTCTGCGCGCCGCCGTCCACGGTGAAGACGTCGGTGTTGTTGTCGTAGACGATCACGGCGCCCGTGGTTTCATCCACCAGGGTGGCGCCGTTGTAGCGGCGCACCACGGCGCGCTTGATGAATTTGACCAGGTCGGCGCGGCTGTCGTATTCGATGCGCTCGCCCTCGCCTTCGATGTATTCGTCGACGCCGTCGCGTTTCTTGCGGTAGAAGGCCAGCTTGCCGGGCGCCGCGATGGCGATCGCCTGCTGGTAGCCCTCGGGGTCCTGGCTCACGTCGACCCGCGCGCCGCGCACGATGGTCGTGCCCTTGGTGATCACCACGTTGCCGGTGAACACGCTGGTTTGCTTCAGGTCGTCATAACGCAGGGCATCGGCCTCCGCGTTCATGGGCTTGTCCCGGTCGGCTTTTTCGGCCCAGGCCGGAAACGCCGCCCCCAGCGCCAAAGCGGCCGGCAGGACGAGGAAATAAAGGGGGTGTTTCATAAGGCACGAATCTTGCTGCTTTGGGTTGGGCCATTGTAGCCATGCAAGCTGTGGGAATGGCTTGCACGGGTGAATATTAGGGGCATAAAAAAACCCGCCTGGAACGAGGCGGGTTTTTCGGCGTGGGCCGCTGCGGCCCTGGACGGATGCCTTACGGCCTTACTTTTTGGTGCGCGACTGCGCGATCAGGTAATCGGTGACCTGCAGCGCGCGGACCATGCTTTGGGCCAGGGTGGCCGAGGTGTAGTAACGCCCCGCAATGCCCAGCGCCGGCACGCCGTCGACCTTGTAGATGTCCTGCAGCTGCGTGGCCTTGCGGGCCTTGGTGGTGACGGTGAAGGAGTTGTACATCTCGATGAACTTGGCCTTGTCCAGGCCTTGCTTTTCGGCCCAGGCGGCGATGGAGTCGGCGGTGTTGAGCGCGAACTTTTCCACGTGGATCGCGTAAAACACCTTTTTGTGGAGTTCCTCGACCTTGCCCATGGCCTCGAGCACATAAAAAAGGCGCTGCTGGGGCTCGAAATCGGGGCGGAAGGCGACCGGCACGCGCCGCACCGTCACATCCTTGGGCGCCTGCTTCATCCAGGCCTCGAGCGTCGGCTCAAAGGCATTGCAATGCGGGCAGCTGTACCAGAAGAACTCCACCACCTCGACCTGGCCCGCGGGGACCTCGGTGGGCGCCGGCTTGTCCAGCGTCACATAGTCGGCGCCGTCCTTGGGGGCCTTGGCCTGGGCTTGCGCCAGCGTGGGAAGGGCGATGCCGCTCAGGCTGGCGACGGCCGCCGAGGCGGCTGAAAACGAAAACTCACGGCGTTGCATCAGATTCTTCTCCTGGTATGACAGAAAGGGTGGGTAAGCCGCCCCTGCGGACGGCGGCCTCGTATTGCGGGGCACAGGGGTTTGTACACCGGCCCCGTGAAAAGTTCAGCTTATCCGCAACAGGGGGTCAGCGCTGCACGCGGACCAGGGCCGTTTCAATGGAATTGTTGTCCAGCCGCTCCTTGGCCTTGTCGGCGTCTTCCTTTTTGTCGAAAGGCCCGAGGCGCACGCGGTACACGGTACGGCCGGCCTGCTCGCGCTCGGTGACCTTGGCCTGCATGCCCAGCAGCAGCAGCTTGGCGCGCTGCTGTTCGGCGTCTTCAGGCGTGCGGAAGGCGCCGGCCTGGATGAAGTAGCTGAAAGGATCCACGCTGGGGCCGGACGACAGGCCTTCGACCTTGGCCTTGGCCAGGTCGCCCAGCGGGTCGGCCGCGGGGGCGGGCTTGGCGGCGGCGGTTTTGGCAGGCGCCGAGGCGGCGGCCTTGGGTGCGGCGGGGTCGGGAACGGCAACACCGCTCACTTCAGGGGTGGCCGCGGCCGGCGGCGGCTTGGGCTGGTTCTTGCCGGCCAGTGGCGCGTTCGGGTTCCAGTCCTTGTTCTTCTTGGCTTCCGCGGCATCGCTGTCGGGATTGCGCGCCTGGCTCTTGTTCATGAAAGGCACGGGCACCTTGGTGATATAGACCGCCACGGCCAGCGCGGCGCCCAGGCCTATCAGCGCGCCAATGATCAAACCCAGCAGCGTCCCGCCTCGTTGTGTATTCATACCCTTGCCCACGTTCATTGCCTTGTCCTGAAAATCCGGGTGCTACCGGCGTTCTTACATCTTGCGCGGGGCGCTCACGCCCAGCACCGCCAGGCCATTGTGCAACACCTGCGCGGTCGCCGCGACCAGTGCCAGCCGGGCGCGCTTGACGGCCTCGTCATCGACCAGGATGCGTTCGGCATCGTAGTAGCTGTGGTAGCAGGCGGCCAGCTCGCGCAGGTAAAACGCCACGTCGTGCGGCGCTAGGCCGGCGGCTGCGTTGGCCAGCATCTCGGGGTATTTGGCGAGCAGCAGCATCAGCGCCTGGGCCTGCGGGCTGTCCAGCGCCGAGAGGTCGGCGGACTTCAGGCTGGCTTCGTCGCCGCCCTGCTCGGCCCAGGTGGTGAGGATGGAGCAGATGCGCGCGTGCGCATACTGCACGTAGTACACCGGGTTTTCGTTGTTCTTGGCCAGCGCCAGGTCGATGTCGAAGATGTACTCGGTGTCGGGCTTGCGGCTGAGCAAAAAGAAACGCACGGCGTCGGCGCTGGTCCATTCGATCAGGTCGCGCAGCGTGACGTAGCTGCCGGCGCGCTTGGAGATCTTGACCTCCTCGCCGTTGCGCATGACGCGCACCATGGTGTGCAGCACGTAGTCGGGATAGCCCTGGGGAATGCCCTCGCCGGCGGCCTGCAGCCCGGCGCGCACGCGGGCGATGGTGCCGTGGTGGTCCATGCCCTGGATGTTGATCGCCTTGCCGAAGCCGCGCTCCCACTTGGCCAGGTGGTAGGCGACGTCGGGCACGAAGTAGGTGTAGCTGCCGTCGCTCTTTTTCATCACGCGGTCTTTGTCGTCGCCGTAATCGGTCGACTTCAGCCACAGCGCGCCGTCCTGTTCATAGGTCTTGCCGGCGTCTTTCAGTTTTGCCACCGTGGCGTCGACGCGGCCCGAGCTGTACAGGCTGGACTCAAGGTAATAGTTGTCGAACTTCACCGAGAAGGCCTTGAGGTCCAGGTCCTGCTCGTGGCGCAAGTAGGCCACGGCGAACTGGCGTATCGAGTCCATGTCCTCCACATCGCCGGAAGCGGTGAACTCGCGGTCGTCCGAGCTGACCGTCTTTTTCGCCAGGAAGTCGGCCGCGATGTCGGCGATGTAGTCGCCGTTGTAGGCCGATTCGGGCCAGCCGGCGTCGCCGGGCTTGAGGCCCTTGGCGCGCGCCTGCGTGCTGGCGGCCAGGGTCTGGATCTGCACGCCCGCGTCGTTGTAATAGAACTCGCGCCAGACCTGCGCGCCCTGGGTGGCGAAGAGGTTGCAGATCGCGTCGCCCAGCGCGGCCTGCCGGCCGTGGCCCACGTGCAGCGGTCCGGTGGGGTTGGCGGAAACGAACTCGACGATCATGCGCCGTCCGCTGCCTGCGGCCTGCGTGCCGTAGGCGGCGCCGGCCTGTAGCACCTCGCGCACGGTTTCCTGCTTGGCGGCGGGCTTGAGGCGGATGTTGATGAAGCCGGGGCCGGCGATCTCGATGGCGTCCACCCAGCGCTCGAAGGCCGGGGCCTTGAGCAAAACGGCGCGCAGGTTTTCGGCGAGCTGGCGCGGATTGAGCTTGAGCGGCTTGGCCAGCTGCATCGCGGCCGTGCAGGCAAAGTCGCCGTGGGCCGCCACCTTGGGGGATTCAAACGCGGCTTTGTCGCCCGCGCCGGGGGAAAGTTCTTCCAGGCCCGCGGCCAGGGCCGCGAGCAGGTCTTTTTTAATCGAGAGCATGGGCTGATTTTACGGTTAAGCCATGCGCCGCCCGGCGCGCGCGCATGCCCGGTCATCGAATTTGCCTGGCCCGGCGTTATGTGTTGGAATTCCAGCCGGAACTCAATCCCGATTCCCAACCCATTGGAGCCACCATGAAAAAGCTGTTATCCCTGACCGCCTTCGCTTTTGCCGCCACCATGATCCTGTCTCCCGTGGCGCATGCCCAGGACGCTCCCGCCAAGACCGCGCAGCAAACCAAGATGGGCGCCTGCAACAAGGATGCCGAGGGCAAGAAGGGCGACGAACGCAAAGCCTTCATGAAGGAATGCCTGAGCGCCAAGAAGGCCACGCAGCAAGAGAAGATGAAAAGCTGCAACGTCGACGCCAAGGGCAAAAAAGGCGATGAACGCAAGGCTTTCATGAAAGAGTGCCTGAGCAAGTAAAGCCGCTGCGTTTCTCACAAACCCTAAAAAGCCTGCTGGGGACAACCCGGCAGGCTTTTTTTTTCCCGCGTCAGTCCTGCAGTAACTGCTCTTTCGCCGCCTGCCTGACGGCCTGCGTGAGGCGCTGCGCCGCCAGCGGTTCGCGCGCCCAGTGCTGCCAGTAAAGCCGCACATCGACCGCGCAACCCGGCAACACCTCCTGCAGCGGCGGGCGGCGCGCGCGCGCGGCCAGCAGGATGTCGGGCACCATGCCCCAGCCCATGCCCAGTTCCAGCGCGAGCTCGAAGGCATCGACGGCGGGCACGAAATGGCGCGGGTAGAGCGCATCCTTGAGCTTGAAATGCTGGGCCAGGAAAGTGTCCTGCAGCGCGTCCTTGCGGTTGAAGATCACGGCCGGGCTGGCCAGCAGGCGATGGGCCAGACGGTTCGGCCCCGCCGCCTGGCCGCCCGTCGTGGGCTCGTTCCACTGCGCGAGCAGCGCCGGCGAGGCCATGCAGCGGTAACGCATCACGCCCAGCGGCTCGGCCACGCAGCCGCGCATGGCCTGGGCCAGCGTGGTCACGCAGCCTGTGACGTCGCCGCTCTTGAGCGCGTCGTGGGTGTGGTCCTGGTCGTCCACCACCACGTCCAGCAGCAGGCCGTGGCCCTGCAGCACCGGCGCCACGCCCGGCAAAAACCAGCTGCTCAGGGAGTCGGCATTCACCGCCACGCTCAGGCTTTGCAGGCGCCCGGCCTTGCCGCCGCCCTGCAGGCCCGCGAGCAGGTCGGACTCCATCAGCCGCAGCTGCCGCACATGGCCCAGCAAGGCCTGGCCAGCCGGCGTGGCGCGCACCTGCTTGCCCCGCACCAGCAGGCGCTGGCCCAGCTCGCCTTCCAGCGACTTGATGCGCAGCGAGACGGCGGCCAGCGTCAGGCTCAGGGCTTTGGCGGCCTCGCCAAAGCTGCCGTGCTCAATCACGGCGGCCAGGGCATCGAGTTGTCGGGCGTCGAGCATGGTGGGTATGAATCAAGTATTAATTAATCAATCTAAGTTTTAGTTAACTTTGTTTAAGCATTATGGGCTTTGCCCGACACTGCGTGCAAGCCGACTCTCCTGAACCTTTGAAGAAGCACCATGAACCCGCTTGCCGCCCCCGCCTTCCTGACCGGTATGGTCCTGAGCCTCTCGCTGATCATGGCCATAGGCCCGCAGAACGCCCATGTCATACGCATGGGCCTGCTGCGCCAGCACCTGTGGCTCACGGTCGCCCTCTGTGTGTTGACCGACGTGGCGCTGATCGCCCTCGGTGTGATGGGGCTGGCGCAGCTGGGTGGACTGTCCGACAAGCTGCTGGGCGCGATGACCGGTGCGGGCGCGCTGGTGCTGCTGGTCTATGGCGCCCAGGCGATGCGGCGCTTTTTGCAACCGGCACCGCAGGCGGCTGACGGTGCGCCGGCCGAAGCCGAGCTCATTTCGCGCCGCAAGGCGGTGGGCCTGGCGCTGGCGCTGTCCTGGCTCAATCCCCATGCCTGGCTGGACACGGCCGTGGTCATAGGCACGGCCTCGCTGGCCTATGCGCAGCCCGACAACGCGGTGTTCGGCCTGGGCGCCATCACCGGCTCGCTGCTGTGGTTCACCGGCCTGGGTGTGGCGCTGTGGTGCGTGGGCCGCAGGCTCAATTCACCGGCCGTCTGGCGCGCCATGGACTTGCTGGTGGCGCTGATGATGTGGGGTACGGCCTTCTGGCTGGTGCGAGGGTTGCTTTAAAAATTGGGTGCGGCGCCAGCGGTTCAAAATAGGGGTTCCACTGAAACAGGCGCCCAAGGTTTCGATTGCATGGGTGGCCGCCGTGCTGCATGGGGGCACGCTGCAGTAAGGGTCTTTGGTCGCAAAAGGAAGCGTATGGGGGTGTTCAACTGGTTGAGAAAAGGCATCTTCACCGCGGAGAAGCAAGCGAGCCCTGCTGGAGCGCCGGAAAGTGCGCGCGGCACATCGACGGCACCCGATCCAACATCCCAAGGCGATATTTTGAGGCGCCGCGGAAATGCCTTTCTTGCCGAAGGCAAGCTGGACCTGGCATCAGGCAGCTACCGTGAAGCCATTGCGGTCAACCCGCTGGACGCCGACGCCTGCCTCAATCTCGGGTTTGCCCTCGGGAAACAACAGCGTTACCAAGAGGCGGAACATGCGCTCCAGCGGAGCCTGGAGATCAATCCGGCACTGGCCGACGCCTTTTATCTTCTCGGCGTCATCGCCAAGAAGCAAGGCAGGGCAACGATCACTATAGAAAACTTCGTCCGGGCGCTCGACCTCAAACGGGACTTCGAGATTGTTTATGGCGATTTATGCCAGATGTTGCTGGAAAGCGGGCAAATCGAGCGCGCCAAGGAGATTGTGCTCAAAGGGATAGCCGCATGCCCGGAGGTGGCGGATTTTCACGCCCATCTTGGCCAGCTGTATGCGTACGAGAACGATTTGCCGCGGGCAATCCAGTATTTTCAGAACGCGCTGCAGCTCAGCCCGGATCATGCGCAGGTTCATGGCAGCCTGGGAAACCTGTTCCGCAGATCCAACAGGCTTGAGGATGCACTGGCAAGTTACGACAAGCTGGTCGGTCTACAGCCGGCCTCCGCGGAGGCTTTCAACGACCGCGGCATCGTGCTTGGGGCGCTGGGCCGGCATGAAGAGGCCTTGGCCTCCTTTGAGCGGGTATTGGCGCTGGAGCCGCGGCATGCCAATGCATGGGGGAACCTTGGTGAAATGTTGAGCTGCCTGCGCCGGCACGATGATGCCGCGCACGCCCTCGCGCGATTGATCGACATCGAGCCGGAGTATCCCTATGCCATTGGGAACCTGTTTGCCTCGAGGATGTATTCGTGCGATTGGTCGCGGCATGAGTTGGACCTGGAGCGCTTGAACAGCGCGGTCATGCAGGGGAAAAAGGCTGCCGAGCCATTCACCCTGCTGGCGGCGACAGAGTCAATGGCCGCGCTGTTGCAGTGCGCGCGGACAAATGTTGCTGATGCCTGTCCACTCTCGGACAAGCCCTTGTGGAGCGGCCAGCGCTACGCGCATGACAAGATCCGGGTGGCCTATCTTTCCGCGGATTTCCATGACCATGCAACCGCTTATTTGATGGCTGAACTGTTTGAGCGCCATGACCACGAGCGGTTTGAGATTGTCGCGCTATCGTTTGGCCCTGATTCCAAAGGAGCGATGCGCCAGCGCTTGCTGCGTTCGTTTGACCGCTTTATTGACGTTCGGGCAAAGAGCGACCGGGAGGCGGCCGGATTGCTCAGGGACATGGAGATCGACATCGCGATTGATTTGAAGGGTTTTACCACCGACAGCCGGCCCTCCATTCTGGCCCAGAGGCCTGCTCCGGTTCAGGTCAACTACTTGGGCTTTCCCGGAACCATGGGCGCGGAATATATCGACTACATCCTCGCGGACCGCTACGTTGTTCCCGAGGAACACCAGCGGTTTTATTCCGAAAAAATCGTATGGCTGCCGGATAGCTATCAAGCCAACGATACGCGGCGGCAGATTGCCAAAACAACGCCTACCCGGGCGGAATGCGGGCTGCCGGCGTCCGGTTTTGTTTTTTGTTGCTTCAATAACAATTACAAAATAACGCCCGCTGTCTTCGATGTCTGGATGCGCCTGCTGACCGAAGTCAGCGGCAGCGTATTGTGGTTGCTGGAGGATAACGCGGCGGTTTCGCGGAACCTGCGTTCCGAGGCACTGCGGCGCGGTGTTGCGGCGCAGCGATTGGTCTTTGCGCCGCGCTTGGACCTGGACAGGCACTTGGCGCGGCACCAGCTGGCGGACTTGTTTCTGGATACGCGCCCCTACAACGCGCATACCACCGCCAGCGATGCCTTATGGGCCGGTTTGCCCGTTCTGACCTGTATGGGACCGACGTTTCCCGGCCGGGTGGCCGCCAGTTTGTTGAGCGCGGTGGGCTTGCCTGAACTGATCACCGAAAGCCTGGCGGACTATGAAGCTTTGGCCCTGAAGCTGGCAAGATGCCCAGACCTGTTGTCAGATATTCGCGCCAGGTTGTCGCGAAACCGGTCTGAATACCCTCTGTTCAACGCAAAGTGCTTTTGCGCCCATATGGAGTCCGCCTATACGTTGATGTGGGAAAGACATCAGCGCGGAGACCCGCCGGCCAGTTTTGCGGTTCCCTCCGTGCTTTAGGCCCTAGCCAAAACCCCGGGCCAGGAACACCGCCACCAGCGGAATAAAAGGCAGGATGTGCGCCTGCACCATCACCAGCCGGCGCGCTTTCTTGACCTCCACCGCGTCGGGCAGGGCGCCATTGGCGCGCAGCGCGCGCCGCCAGCGCACAAACATCAGCGTCGGCTTGATGGAGATCAGTCCCATCACCAGGAACATGGCCAGCTTTAAATAAAGCAGGGGATTGTGCGCATACCAGGCCGCGCCTTTGCTGCCCAGGAACACGCGCGCCAGGCCGGTCGCCAGGACCAGGCCCGCGGAGATGCCGTAGACCATGTCTATCTTGCCCAGCCGTTCGACCACGGCGGCATTCAGCCATTCGACGCGGCACAGCGCCGCCTCGCTCGCGAGAAAAACCACCATGGTGAGAATCGCCAGCAGGTGGGCATAAGCCAGCAGGGCTTCGAGCGTCATCGCGGGGCCCTTCTTTTCTTTGTTGGGGTGTCAGGGCTTGGCGGCGGCGGAGGCCGACGGGGTGCGCCAGAACTCGGGCTGGCTGTAATGGTGTTTGAGGAAGTCTACCCACAGCCGCACCCGCAGCGGCAAATGTTTGCGCTGCGGGAACACGGCGTAAATGCCGTTGGGCGGCGCGGCAAAGTCTTCGAGCACCGCCGTCAGCCGCCCGGCGGCGATCTCCGATTCGACCTCCCAGGTGCTGCGCCAGGCAATGCCGCAGTCGGCCAGGCACCAGTCGTGCAGGACCTGGCCGTCGGAGCAGTCGAGCGGCCCGCCCGGCTTGAGGTGCACCAGCTCGCCGCCCACCTGGAAGGCCCAGCCCCGCGTCTGCGAGGCATCGCTGGACAGCGTGAGGCAGTCAAAGCGCGCCAGCTCGCTGGGGTGCTGCGGCGTGCCGTGGGTCTTGAGGTAGCGCGGCGTGGCCACGCACAGGCGCCGGTTGTCGGCCATGCGCACGCTGACCAGCGAGGAGTCGGGCAGGTCGCCCACGCGCACCGCGCAGTCAAAGCCCTCGCCCGCCAGGTCGACCACGCGGTCGCTGAGGTTCAGCGAAATCGTCACGTCGGCATGCTGCTCGCGAAAGCGGGTCACCAGCGGCGCGACGTGCCGGCGCCCGAAACCCGCCGGCGCCGTGATGCGCAAATGGCCGCTGGCCTTGACGCCGCCGGCCGACACGCTGGCCTCCGCATTGGCCAGGTCGGCCAGCAGGCGCTGGCAGTCTTCGAGGAAGGCACTGCCTTCATGCGTGAGCGCGATGCGCCGCGTGGTGCGCACCAGCAGCTTCACGCCCAGCCGCTCTTCCAGCGCGTCCAGCCGCCGGCCCATGATGGCCGGCGCCACGCCCTCGGATTTGGCGGCCGCCGTCAGGCTGCCGCGCGCCACCACCGAGACAAAGGATTCCAGCTGTTTGAGTTTGTCCATGCGCCTTCATTATGCGCATGAATGTCAGTAATCAACAGAGAATCTCCGCTTATTCCGCCGTTCACCCCGGAGTGTCGTGTGAATACAAAAGCTGGCCTGGCGCGGGCAGTTCCGCCGCCAGCACGCTGCCGGTCTGCGATTCCGTCATGAGCAGCTCGCGCGTGCCCGGCCGGAAAGCGACATTGGTGACCGTGGCGCCCACGGGGCTGCGCACAAAATGCGTGACTTCGCCGCGCGCATTGAGCACAAAAGCGCCGCCCAGGCTGGCATGCGCGACCACCAGCCGGCCCTCGGCGTCCAGCGCCATGCCGTCGGGGCCGCTGGCGCCGAAAAAAGTCTGGAAGGCGCCCATTTTTGAGAGGGAACCGTCGGGCAGCAGCGGCGCGCGCCACACCGCGTTGCCGCGCGTCACGGCGACAAACAGCAGCTTGCCGTCGGCACTCAGCGCGATGCCGTTGGGGCTGGGCGCGTTGCCCAGCAGCAGGTCAAGCTGGCCGTTTTCGCGCAGCCGGTAGACGCGGCCCGTGGGGTCGTGCAGGCCGGTCTGCCCCTGGTCGGTGAAATAGCACTGGCCCTGCGCGTCGAAAGTGAGGTCGTTCACCCCCTTGAAGGACTCGCTGTTGCGGTGGCCCAGAACCGTGTCCACGCGGCCCGTGGCCGGGTCCAGTTTCAGGATGCCGCGCCGGTAGTCCGCGATCCAGACGCTGCCGTCGCGGTGCACGGCCAGGCCGTTGGGCCAGCCCTCGTACTGCGCGATTTGCGTCCATTGCAGCTCGGGGCTCACGCGGAAGATGCGGCCGTAGGGAATGTCGGCCAGGTACAGGTTGCCGGCGCGGTCGAAGGCCGGGCCCTCGAGAAAGCTGTCCATGACATGGCCGGGCTTGTTGGCGTCCACCCAGGCCGTGGGCCGGGACTGGCGCAGGTTGTCCGGCAGGCGGGTCAGCACCCGGGCTTCAATGACTTGCGGCGGCGTGAAGGACAGGTTCCACATGCTGCGCGGCCTTATTCGGGCTTCACGCCGGCGAGTTTGGCCACCGTGCCCCAGATCAGGGTTTCCTGCTTGATGAAACCGGCAAAGTCGGCCGGCGCCATGCCGCCGGGCTGCGCGCCCTGCTGCGCCAGGCGTTCGCGCAGGGCCGGGTCGGCCAGCGCTTTCTTGACTTCCGCCTGCAGCTTGCCGACCAGCTCGGGCGGCGTGCCCCTGGGTGCCACCAGGCCGAACCAGTTGGTGACCGTGTAGCCGCGCAGGCCCGCTTCCCGGAAGGTGGGCACATCGGGCAGGCTGGACAGGCGCTTGTCGCCGGTGACGGCCAGCGCGCGCAGCTTGCCGCCCTTGACCTGCGGGATCGCCGTGGGGCTGGCGGTGACCAGCACGTCGACCTGCCCAGACACTACGGCCAGCATGGCCTCGCCGGCGCCTTTGTAGGGGATGTGCGTCATGAAGAACTTGCCTTCCTTCTTCAGCAGCTCGGCCGACAGGTGGGTGGAACTGCCGGGGCCGCCCGAGCCGAAATTGAGTTTGCCCGGGTTCTTCTGGGCGAAGGCCAGCAGCTCGGCCAGCGTCTTGTAGGGCGAGTTGACGCCCACCACCAGCACCACCGGCGTCAGCGCGATGGTGGTCACCGGCACCAGGCCGTTGGCATGGTCCCAGGGCAGCTTGTTGAACAGCGAAGGCAGCATCGCATAGGTGGTGTCGTTGGTCAGCAAGGTGTAGCCGTCGGGCGCGGCCTTGGCCACCAGGTCCGTGCCTATGGTGCCGCTGGCGCCGGCCTTGTTCTCGACATAAAAGGACTGTTTGGTCTGCTCGGTGAGTTTTTGCGCGATCTGCCGCGCCGCGTAGTCGGTGGTGCCGCCGGGCGCGTAGGGCACGATGATGCGCACCGGCTTTTCGGGCCAGGCGGTTTGCGCCCCCGCCGTGAGCTGGGCCAGGCCCAGGCCCGCGGCGATAAAAATGGTTTTCAGGTTTTTGTGCATGCGTGTCTCCGTTGATGTGGATGTCGTGCGGCGGTGCCCGCCCGGCCGGCGGGCCGCTCAAGAGGCCGGCTCAGTCCGGCTTGACGTGCGCAAGCTGGATCACCTTGCCCCATTTGTCCTGCTCCAGGCGCTGGAACGCGGCCAGTTTCTCCGGCGTGCCTCCGGCGGGTATGGCGCCCAGGTCCGTCAGGCGTTTGGCCACTGCCGGCTGTTTGAGCGCCGCATCCACCTCGGCGGACAGGCGCTTGACGATGTCGGGCGGCGTGCCGGCGGGTGCATAGAGCGCATACCAGGACGAGGCCTCGAAGTCCTTCATGTTCAGCGCCTCCGCGACCGTGGGCACATCGGGGTACTGCGGCAGGCGCTGCGCGGTGGTGACGCCCAGCATCCTGAGCTTGCCGCTTTTCACAAAGGGCGTGCTGGTCAGCAAAGTGTCAAACATCAGCTGCACCTGGCCGGCCACCACGTCGCCGATGGCGGGACCCGAGCCCTTGTAGGGAATGTGCGTCATGAAAGTGCCCGTGCGGTACTTGAAGTACTCGGGCACCAGGTGTGAGGAGCCGCCGTTGCCGGCCGACGCAAAATTGATCTTGCCGGGGTTGGCCTTAAGCCGCTCCACGAGTTCCGGCAAGGTCGCCACCGGCAGCACCCGCGGATTGGCCACCACCACGATAGGCACGGTCACCACCAGGGATACCGGCGCGAAATCCTTGTTGGCGTCGTAGGGGATCTTCTCGTGCAGCCTGGGGTTGATGGCCATGGTGCCTATGCTGGCCATCATCAGGGTGTAGCCGTCCGCCGGCGCTTTGGCCGCCTCGCCCACGCCAATGAAACCGTGGCCGCCCGCCTTGTTTTCCACAATCACCGGCGTCTTGAGCGACTCGCCGATAGCCTGCCCCAGGACGCGCGCCGTGATGTCGGTCGGCCCGCCCGCCGGGAAGGGCACGATGATGCGTATCGGCTTGGCGGGCCAGGCGGTTTGCGCCCCTGCCGTGAGCTGGGCCAGGCCCAGGCCCGCCGCCAGCAAAACCGCTTTCAGCTTGTTGTTCATGTCTGTCTCCGTGTGTGTTCTGTGGTTTTGTTCTGGAATGCTCAGCGCGTGATGCCGCCGGCCTGCAAGGCCGCGATGGCCTCGCCTGAGTAACCGAGCTCCTGCAGCAGCTCCCGCGTGTGCTCGCCCAGCCGCGGCGGGTTCATGCGCACGCCCGGCCGTTCCCCGCCCAGCGTGAGCGGCAGCAGCACGGTGGAGGTGGTTTGCCCCGCGCGCTCGCCGTCGGCCAGCGTGATGGGCGCCAGGCCGCCGGTGGCCTTGAGGTGCGGGTCCTCGAACAGGTCTTGAGGCCGGGTGATGGGCGCAAACGGCAGCGCGTGTTTTTCGAACACCGCGCCCAGCTCGGCGGCGCTGTGCCCGGCCAGCTGCGAGCGCAGCAGCGGCATCAGCCAGTCGCGCGCGCGCACGCGGTCGTTGTTGCTTTGCAGCCGCGGGTCGGCCCGCAGCTCCTGCAGGCCGAAGGCCTCGCAGAAAACCGCCCACTGCGTGTCGCTGACCACGGCGAGGAAAATCTGCTCGCCGTCCTTGACCGTGAACACGTCGTACACCGCCCAGGCCGAGATCCGGCTGGGCATGGGCGCGGCGGGCTGGCCGGTGACGGCGAACTGCATCATGTGCTGGGCCACCAGGAACACGTTGTTCTCGAACAGCGCGGCCTGCACTTCCTGGCCTTTGCCGCTTTTTTCGCGCGCGGCCAGCGCCGCCATCGCGCCTATCGCGCCGAACATGCCGCCCATGATGTCGTTGACGCTGCTGCCGGCGCGCAGCGGATCGCCGGCGCGGCCCGTCATATAGGCCAGGCCGCCCATCATCTGCACCACTTCATCGAGCGCCGTGCGGTGGTCGTAGGGGCCGGGCAGGAAACCCTTGTGGCTCACGTAGATCAGCCGCTCGTTGAGCTTGCTGAGCGAGGCATAGTCCAGGCCCAGCTTCTTCATGGTGCCGGGCTTGAAGTTTTCGCTGACCACGTCGGCCGTCGCGACCAGCTTGAGCACCAGTTCGCGACCTTCGGGCGTCTGCAGGTCCACGGCAAGGCTTTTTTTGTTGCGGTTGAACATGGGGAAAAAGCCCGCGCCCGAGCCGATCAGCTTGCGCGTGTTGTCCCCGGCAATCGGCTCGACCTTGATGACCTCGGCCCCCAGGTCGGCCAGCAGCATGCCGCAGGTCGGCCCCATGACCATGTGGGTGAATTCGACGACGCGCAGGCCCGCGTAGGGCAGTTCCCTGGCGGGCCCGTTCGGTGGCGCGCTGGTATCAGACATGGACGGCTCCTTGCACAAAGCCCTTGGGCAAACCCGCCTCGGGTGTCATGCCGTAAATCGCCTCGCCCGGCAGCCCGGCCCGCAGCGGTTCCCGGGCGGCCATCAGCCTGGCGAGGTCCACGCCGGTGGCAACACCCATGGCCTCGAACATGAAGACCAGGTCCTCGGTGACCACATTGCCCGAGGCACCCGGCGCATAAGGGCAACCGCCCAGGCCGCCCAGGGACGAGTCAAAGGTGCGCACGCCTTCCTCGTAGGCGGCCAGGCAGTTGGCCAGGCCCAGGCCGCGCGTGTTGTGCATATGGGCCGCGCCGGCGTGTTCGCCGATTTCCGCGCGCAGCCGGCGGAACAGGCGCCTGACCTGCGCCGGGTTGGCGTAACCCGTGGTGTCCGACAGGCCCGATTCGTCGGCGCCCGCGGCAATGCACTGCGCGGCCAGGCGTATCACCTCGTCCTCGGCGACCTCGCCCTGCAGCGTGCAGCCGAAGGCGGTGGAAATACCGGCCTCGACTTTGACGTGCGGCGCGGTGTCGCGCCGCAGCGCCGCGATGGCGCGCACCTCTTCGACCATCTCCTCGCGGCTCTTGCGCACATTCGCCAGCGAATGCGCGGCGCTGGCCGACACCGGCAGGGTAAGCTTGTGCACGCCGGCCGCCAGGGCCGCGTGCGCGCCGCGCAGGTTGGGCACCAGCGCCATGACGGTCAGGCCGGGCAAAGTCAGGGCATGCCGCACCACCTCGGCCGCGTCGGCCATCTGCGGCAGCAGCCTGGCCGGCACAAACGATGCGACCTCGATCTCGCGCAGGCCGGCTTCGTAGAGGGCGCTGATCCAGCGCAGCTTGTGCGCCGTCGGCATCACGGCCTTGACCGACTGCAGGCCGTCGCGCGGGCCGACTTCGCTGATCAGCACCTCGGGGGGCGGCCGGGATGCCCGGGAGGCGCTTGCATTCGTGGTCATAGTTCTGTAGGATGGAATATAGTTCTCTCTAATGAAATATTCCACGCTAAACGCCGGCTTGTCAAGCCGCGCGCCGCGCCAAGCCTTGAAAGCCGCGTATGCCCCGCAAAGCCCAGATCGAATCCCTTGCCGACAGCCACGCTGCGCCTGGCGGCGCCGCGGCGGTGGACCGCGCCCTGACCCTGCTGTCGGCCTTCCGGGCGGGCGACACCTCGCTGAGCCTGGCGGAACTCGCGAGCCGCACGCAGCTGTACAAAAGCACGACGCTGCGCCTGCTGGCCTCGCTGGAGCACGCGCGCCTGGTGCAGCGCCTGGACGACGGCAACTACGGGCTGGGCAACGAGGTGGCGCGCCTCAACGCGGTGTATGCCGCCTCGTTTTCGCTGGACCGCGTGGTGCTGCCGGTGCTGCGCGAGCTGGTCGCGGCCACCGGCGAGAGCGCGGCCTACCATGTGCGCCAGGGCGAGGCCCGCCTGTGCCTTTACCGGGTGGACTCGCCGCAGCCGATCCGCGACCACATCCGGGCCGGCGACTTGCTGCCCGCCGACCGCGGCACGGGCGCCCGCATCCTGATCGCCTTCGACACCGACAGGGCAAAAGCCGCCGGACGAAAAGACCACCCGCTTTACGCCAGGATTCGCGAACAGGGTTACTACACGGCGGTTGGCGACCGGCTGGCCGAGGTGGCCGGGATTTCAGCGCCGGTGTTCAGGGCCGACGGCGTACTGGCGGGCGCGGTGACGCTGACCATGCCGGCCAACCGTTACAGCGAAGCCCATGTCAAGCCGGTGCTTGAGGCCGCCCGCCGCCTGACGGGCCAGCTTTAAGCGGGTTAAGGGGGCTTAGGGCTGCATCGGCTCAGCCCTGCGCGGCCAGGGGCTCGATGCGCCACTGGATCTTGAGCGAAAACTGTTCCCCCGGCCCCAGCACACGCAGGCCGGGCTGGCCCGGCAGGTGGAAGGCATCGATAGGCTGCGTGATGGGCTCAAAACAAAAGGCGCTCCCCTGCGGCGGCCGGTAGACCAGGCAGAAGTGCCGCGCGGCGCCGCCGTCGCGCTCAAAGTCTGGCATGCCGGCCGTGACCTGCAGGCCCAGTTCGGGCCAGGCGATGCTGGCCTTGCCGCCCCAGCCGGTGTAGCCGTTGTCGATGAGCGGGCCGTTGGCCGGCGCGCCCCCGCTCAGGTCCCAGCCCGCCGGAAAATCGGTGGTGTGCGCCACCGGCAGCGGGTCGTCACCGCAAAGCCAAAGGCCTTGCACAGGCGCGGTGATCCGCGTCTGCGGCGTGCGCGGGAACCAGGGATGCACGCCCAGGCCATAGGGCAGCGGCGCAACGCCCAGGTGGCGCACCTGCACCCGCTGGTCCAGCCCGCCCTCAACCAGCCGGAAGGTCTGCACGGCTTCATAGTCATACGGGTTGCCGTCGAAGCCGTGCGACACCAGCGTCATCACCAGCGTGTCGGCGGCGGGCTGCGAAAGCTCCCAGGGCTGCAGCCAGCCGTCGCCATGGATGGGATAGGGCTCGCCCTTGCGATTGGGCCGCATCGCGTGAAACTGCCCCGCGTGCTTGAAGCCGCCGCCGCTGATGCGGTTGGACCACGGCACCATGGCAAACGAAGCGGTCTGGTAGAGGTCTGCGGTTTTGCCGTCCCAAGGCCGCCAGAGATCCAGCGGCCCTTGCGGACGCTCGAGCTGCCAGGCGGCCACGCTGCCGCCCAGCGAGGGCAGCAGCCCCAAGCGCTGGCCGGCGTGGCGCAGCCAGGCAACAGGGTGTGCGGGATCGGTCATCGAAAGTCTTTCACGGTGAAGGCGGATGGAGGCGGATGAAGGCGGGTAGATCTGCTTTGTTCGCGGCATCAGCCGCCGAACAGGCCGGCCGGCACGCCCGGGCTGTCCATGGCCACCGCGAACAGGCCGCCGGCCAGCGGCTGCGCGGCGAGTTGCTCCGGCGTGAGCCCGGTGCGGGCCGTGCTGATAAACAGTGTGCGCAGGTCCGGCCCGCCGAAGGCGCAGTTGGTCACATGGCTGGTGGGCAGCGGCACACGGCATAGCTCCTGGGCGGTAACCGGGTCGTGGCAGCTGACGCAAGCCCCTCCCCAGTGGGCGATCCACAGGCGGCCTGCCGCGTCGGTGGTCATGCCGTCGGGCACACCGTCGCCGGCTGCAAAGGCAAGCCAAAGCCGTTTGTTCGACAAGGTCCCTGCCGCGCTGTCGAAGTCGTAGGCATGGATGCGGCCCTTGACCGTGTCGTTGAAATACAGGCAGCGCCCGTCGGCCGACCAGGTCGGGCCGTTGGTCACCGCAAAACCCTGGTCATGGCAGGTGCAGCGGCCGTCGGGGTCGTAGCGGTACAGCCCGCCGGTGGGGGCCACGCAATCAAAGTCCATGGTGCCCGCCCAGAAGCTGCCCTGCGCATCACACTTGCCGTCATTAAAGCGATTGCCCGGCAAGGCCAGCTCCGGCTGGTGCAGGTAGTGCGGCTCGCCGCCCGTAGCCGGGTCAAACAGCGCAAAGCCGCGCCGCAGGGTGACGATCAGGCCGGGCGCGTGGGCCCGTTCGGCCAGCGCGGAAATTTCCTCGCCAAAAGACCAGTTCTTGCGCTCGCCGGAGGCCGGGTCAAAGCGGTGCAGGCGGCGCCCCAGAATGTCCACCCAGTACAGGGCCTGCTCACGCGGCGACCACAAAGTGCCTTCACCCAGCAGGGCCCCCGCCGGGTCCACGCAATGCGCTGTGCCGGGCGCCGGTGTGGCCGGCTGCGGCCTGTGCATGTCCGCGAGGGTATCCTGAATCGATGTCACTGATGTCTCCCTGTTGCGGGCCTGTGCATGGCGCCTTGGCTCTTGACGCGATGCATGATATCAATGCATAGTGATGTTGAAAACCTATTGTTTTTAAATCAATCTATATATAAATTGCAATGTCAAATATTTCGAGCCCTGCCTCCATGCGTTCCGCTCCCGCGAGCGACACCCTCTCCGTCTTTCCCAGCCTGAAAAACCGGTCGGTGTTTGTCACCGGCGGCGGCAGCGGCATAGGCGCCGCCATCGTGACGGCGTTTGCCCAGCAGGGTGCGCGTGTCGCATTCATTGATGTCGCGAAGGAAGCCAGCGAGGCGCTGGCCCAGCAATTGGCGGATGCGGGACATGCCCGCCCCTGGTGGCGCGTTTGCGATGTGCGGGATGTGGCCGCGCTGCAAGCGGCGATTGCCGAGGCGGCGCAGGCGCTGGGCGATTTTTCGGTGCTGGTCAACAACGTGGCCAGCGATGACCGCCACAGCCTGGAATCCGTGACGCCCGCCTACTACGACGAGCGCATCGCGATCAACGAGCGGCCCGCCTTTTTTGCGATCCAGTCAGTGGTGCCTGGCATGCAGCGGCTGGGCGCCGGCTCCATCATCAACCTGGGCTCCACCGGCTGGCAGGGCAAGGGCGCCGGCTATCCCTGCTATGCCATCGCCAAGTCTTCGGTGAACGGCCTGACGCGCGGCCTGGCGAAAACACTGGGCCGCGACCGCATCCGCGTCAACACCGTGTCGCCGGGCTGGGTCATGACCGAGCGGCAGATCAAGCTCTGGCTGGATGCCGAAGGCGAAAAGGAACTCGAGCGCAACCAGTGCCTGCCCGACAAGCTGCTGCCCCACGACATCGCGCGCATGGTGCTGTTCCTGGCCTCCGACGACGCCGCCATGTGCACCGCGCAGGAGTTCAAGGTGGATGCCGGCTGGGTTTGAGCTTCAGGCCAGGTCCACTTCCAGCCTACGCCCATAGAGCGTGAGGCTCGCCGCCTTCAGCGCCTTCATCATGACCTTGGCGGCGGGTGAAGGCAGGCGGTCGGTCCGGGTGATGATGCCGAAGGCGTCCATATGGCAGGGCATGTCCAGCGGCAGCATCGCGACGAGGCCGTGCGCCGCGTAATACCGCGCCACGTCGGCCGCGACCACGGCCACCATATCGCTTTGCTGCAGCATGCGCGTGATGAAAAGCAGCGCCGAAGACTCGACCACGTTGATCGGCGGCGCGAGCCCGTCCTCCTGGAACATCAGCTCGAAGCGGTGCCTCAGCACGCTGCCCGCGGGCGGCACGATCCAGGCGGCCGCCACCACGTCGCGCAGGGTCAGGCCCGACACCCCCAGCAAGGGATGGCCCGGTCTGGCCATGGCGCACACCGGCTCCTCGACCAGGGGCTCATAACGCAAATGGGTTTTGTCGTGCTCGGCAAAAAGGCGCGCCACCAGGATGTCGAGCTTGCCCTGCTCCAGCCGCTCCAGCAGCACCGGGCTGGTTTCGATGTCCAGCGAGATGCGCAGGCTGGGGTGCTCCTGCTTGACCACGGCCACCGCGGAGGGCAGCAAGGCCAGGCCCGGCGAGGTGATCGCGCCGACGGCGACGTGGCCGAAGTGCCCGGTCTTGAGCGCGGTGAGTTCGTCATGCGCCTGGTTCAGGCTGGCCAGCGCCATGCGCGCATGCCGGATCATGGTTTCGCCATACCAGGTCGGCCGCATGCCGCGGGGCAGGCGCTCGAACAGCGGCACCTCCAGTACGTCTTCCAGGTCCTTGAGCAGCTTGGAGGCCGCCGGCTGGGTCATGCTGAGCACCTGCGCCGCGCGGTGGATATTGCCTTCTTCGGCCAGCGCGACCAGCAACAGCAATTGCCGGGTTTTGAGCCTTGCGCGTATGAACCAGTGGTTGTAGGTGGTCATCGGGTTTTCCAGAATGCGTAGAACGATATCAATTTTGTCAAAAAAACGATTAGATTGATATCAAAATCGATTCTAGACTGCGTCGTTATGAAAAAACATCTCTTCTCATGAGATTCGGCGAACTGCAGCACACCGCCCGGCATTACATCAATGGGCGCTGGGAAACCGGCACCACCACGGGCATCAGCAGCAACCCCTCGGACACCCGCGAAGTGGTGAGCGAGTATGCGCGTGCCGACCGCAACCAGACCGAAGTGGCGATCCGCGCGGCCTCCGAGGCTTTGCCGCACTGGAGCCACAGCACCCCGCAGCGCCGCGCCGATGTGCTCGACCAGATAGGCAGCGAGATCCTGGCGCGCAAGGATGAGCTGGGCATGCTGCTGGCGCGGGAAGAAGGGAAAACCTTGCCCGAAGGCGTGGGCGAAGCGGCGCGGGCGGGCCAGATCTTCAAGTTTTTCGCGGGCGAGGCGCTGCGCGTCCAGGGGGAGACCCTGGCATCGGTGCGGCCCGGCATCCAGGTGGACGTGACGCGTGAACCCGTCGGCGTGGTGGGCATCATCGCGCCGTGGAATTTTCCGCTGGCGATCCCGGCCTGGAAGATCGCGCCGGCACTGGCTTACGGCAACACGGTGGTCTTCAAGCCGGCCGAGCTGGTCGCCACCTGCGCCTGGGCGCTGGCCGAAATCATCAGCCGCTGCGGGCTGCCCGCGGGCGTGTTCAACCTGGTCATGGGCAGCGGCCGGGAAGTCGGGCAGGCGCTGGTCGACCATCCCCTGGTCAATGCGCTGAGTTTCACGGGCTCGGTGGCGACCGGCGAGCGCATCCTGCAGTCCGCGGCCGCGCGCCGCGCCAAGGTGCAGCTTGAAATGGGCGGCAAAAACCCGCTGGTGGTGCTGGCCGATGCCGATCTTGACCAGGCCGTCGAATGCGCGGTGCAAGGCTCGTATTTTTCGACCGGCCAGCGCTGCACCGCCTCGAGCCGCCTGATTGTGGAGGCGTCCGTGCACGACGCCTTCGTCGCCCGGCTGCGCCACCGCGTCGCCTCGCTCAAGGTGGGCCACGCGCTGGAGCAAGGCATCGAAATAGGTCCCGTGGTCGACCAGGGCCAGCTGGACAACAACCAGTCCTACCTGGAGATAGGACGCAACGAGGGCGCCGAGCATGTCTGGGGCGGCGAGTTGCTCGAACGTGCCACCCCGGGGCACTACATGAGCCCGGCGCTTTTCCTGGCCAAGCCGGAGCACCGCATCGCGCGCGAAGAAATCTTCGGGCCGGTCGCCTGTGTGCTGCAGGCCGATGATTTTGAACACGCGCTGGCCCTGGCCAACGACACGCCCTTCGGCCTGTGCGCGGGCATCTGCACCACATCCCTGAAGCACGCCACGCATTTCAAGCGCAACGCCGAGGTCGGCATGACCATGGTCAACCTGCCGACCGCGGGCGTTGACTTTCACGTGCCTTTCGGCGGGCGCAAGGGTTCGAGTTACGGCCCGCGCGAGCAGGGCCGCTACGCCGCGGAGTTTTACACGACGGTCAAGACCGGCTACGTGCTGGCCTGAACCACTTCGGATCACGGGAGACTTGTCAGTTTAATTTCAACCAAAGGAGACAACATGAAGATCCAACGCCGTACCCTCGCCGCAGCGCTCGCCTGCGCCCCCCTTGCCGGTTTGCTGCCGGCTTCCGCATGGGCGCAAAAAGCCATCGTGCTGGGTTTCAGCCAGGTGGGCGCGGAAAGCGAGTGGCGCACCGCCAACACCGAATCCATCAAATCGGCCGCCAAGGACGCCGGCATCGAGCTCAAGTTTTCGGATGCCCAGCAAAAACAGGAAAACCAGATCAAGGCCATCCGCTCCTTCATCGCGCAAAAGGTGGACGTGATCGCCTTCTCGCCGGTTGTCGAGTCGGGCTGGGAAACCGTGCTGCGTGAAGCCAAGGCGGCGAAGATCCCGGTCGTGCTGACCGACCGCTCCGTCAACGTGAAGGACACCTCGCTGTATGTCTCCTTCATGGGCTCCGACTTTGTGGAAGAAGGCCGCAAGGCGGGCCGCTGGCTGGTGGAAAAAATGAAGGGAAGCAGCGGGCAGGTCAACATCGTCGAGCTGCAGGGCACCGTCGGTTCCGCGCCGGCCATAGACCGCAAAAAAGGTTTTGAGGAAATCATCAAGGCCGACCCGAAGTTCAAGATCATCCGTTCGCAGACAGGCGATTTCACCCGGGCCAAGGGCAAGGAAGTGATGGAAGCCTTCCTCAAGGCCGAGGGCAAGAAGATCAATGTGCTGTACGCGCACAACGACGACATGGCGATAGGCGCGATCCAGGCGATCGAAGAGGCCGGCATGAAGCCGGCGAAGGACATCACCATCATCTCCATCGACGCCGTGAAGGGCGCCTTCGAGGCCATGATGGCCGGCAAGCTCAACGTCTCCGTGGAATGCAGCCCCTTGCTAGGGCCCCAGTTGATGGCCGCGGTGAAAGACATCAAGGCCGGCAAGCCGGTCCAGAAACGAATCGTTACTGAAGAAGGGATTTTTCCGATGGAAGTGGCAGCCGCGGAATTTCCCAAGCGTAAGTACTGATGGGGCGCCTGCAAGGGCGCGCGGATACTCAAGAATCACTGACAACACACAAGGAGACAATTCATGAAGCGTATTTTTCTGAAGACTTTGCTGGCCAGCCTGGCCCTGGCCGCCGTCGGTATCGCACCGCTGGCCCATGCGCAGGACAAGGGCAGCATCGGCATCTCGATGCCGACCAAGTCCTCTGCCCGCTGGATCGCCGACGGCGACAACATGGTCAAGGTGCTCAAGGAGCGCGGCTACAAGACCGACCTGCAGTACGCCGAGGACGACATCCCGAACCAGCTGGCCCAGATCGAGAACATGATCACCAAGGGCGTGAAGGTGCTGGTGATCGCCTCCATCGACGGCACCACCTTGTCCAAGGCCCTGCAAAACGCGGCCGACAAAGGCATCAAGGTCATTGCCTACGACCGCCTGATCAAGGGTTCCAAGAACGTGGACTACTACGCCACCTTCGACAACTTCCAGGTCGGCGTGCTGCAGGCCACCACCATCGTCGACAAGCTGGGCCTCAAGCAGGGCAAAGGTCCCTTCAACATTGAGCTTTTCGGTGGTTCGCCCGACGACAATAACGCTTTCTTCTTCTACGACGGCGCCATGAGCGTGCTAAAGCCCTACATCGACAGCGGCAAGCTGGTGGTGCGCAGCAAGCAGATGGGCATGAACAAGGTGGGCACCCTGCGCTGGGACGGCGCGGTGGCGCAGGCGCGCATGGACAACCTGCTGTCGGCCTACTACGGCAAGGAAAAAGTCCACGCGGTGTTGTCGCCGTATGACGGCCTGTCCATCGGCATCCTGTCCTCCCTGAAGGGCGTGGGTTACTGCACCGCGCAGCAACCCTGCCCGGTGGTCAGCGGCCAGGACGCAGAAATCGCTTCCGTCAAGTCCATCCTGAAAGGCGAGCAGTACTCGACCATCTTCAAGGACACGCGTGAACTCGCCAAGGTCACGGCCAACATGGTGGACGCCATGCTGTCCGGCAAACAGCCCGAGATCAACGACACCAAGACTTACAACAACGGCGTGAAAGTGGTGCCCTCCTATCTGCTCAAACCCGTGGCCGTCGATGCGTCGAACTGGAACCAGGTGCTGATTGGCAGCGGTTACTACAAAGAATCCCAGATCAAGTAAGCATTCGCTGAAAACAAAACGGAACAAACGGCCCCACGCCGCAAGGCGCGGGGCCGTCAACGCCAAGAGGTGGCAATCACCTTGCATCAAAGGACAGGCATTGGAAACGATTCTGGAGATGCGCGACATCCGCAAGACCTTCCCCGGTGTTGTCGCGCTGAACAAGGTCAACCTGCGCGTGCGCGCCGGTGAGATCCATGCCATCGTCGGCGAGAACGGCGCCGGAAAATCGACCTTGATGAAGGTCCTCTCCGGTGTCTACCCGCATGGCTCTTACAGCGGCGACATCGTCTACGAAGGGCAGGAGCGCCGCTTCCTCGGCATCCACGACAGCGAGCAACTGGGCGTCATCATCATCCACCAGGAACTGGCCCTGGTTCCGCTGCTGTCCATCGCCGAGAACATCTTCCTGGGCAACGAGACCGCGCAGCACGGCGTGATCGACTGGATGGCCGCGCACAGCAAGACGCAGGCCCTGCTGAAAAAAGTCGGCCTCAAGGAATCACCCGCCACGCTGATCACGGACATCGGCGTGGGCAAGCAACAGCTGGTGGAAATCGCCAAGGCCCTGTCCAGGCAGGTCAAGCTGCTCATCCTCGACGAGCCCACGGCCAGCCTCAACGAAAACGACAGCCAGGCGCTGCTCGACCTGTTGCTCGAACTCAAGGGCCATGGCATCACCTGCATCCTTATTTCGCACAAGCTCAATGAGATCTCCCGCGTGGCGGACGCCATCACTATCCTGCGCGACGGCAGCACCGTGGAAACGCTGGACTGCCGCGAAGAGGCCGTCAGCGAGGACCGCGTCATCCGCGGCATGGTGGGCCGCGAGATGGCAGACCGCTACCCGCCGCGCCAGCCGGAAATCGGCGAAACCGTGTTTGAGGTGCGCGACTGGAATGTTTACCACCCGCTGCACACGGACAGGAAATTCATCAAGGACGTGAGCCTGCAGGTGCGGCGCGGTGAAATCATCGGCATTGCCGGGCTGATGGGCGCGGGGCGCACGGAGCTTGCCATGAGCATCTTCGGCCGATCGTGGGGTCGCCGTATCAGCGGCCAGGTCCTGCTGAACGGCAAGCCCATCGACGTCGGCACGGTGGAAAAAGCCGTTCGCCACGGCCTGGCTTATGTGACCGAGGACCGCAAGGGCAACGGGCTGGTGCTGAACGAAGACATCCAGTTCAATGTGTCGCTGGCCAATCTCAAGGGCGTGTCGACCGCGACCGTGATCGACAGCGGCAGCGAATACCAGGTGGCGCAGCGCTACCGGGAAAAACTGCGCATACGCTGCTCCGGCGTCGGCCAGAAAGTCCTCAACCTCTCGGGCGGGAACCAGCAAAAGGTGGTGCTCGGGAAGTGGCTGTTCACCAGCCCCGAGGTGCTCATCCTCGACGAGCCCACGCGCGGCATCGACGTGGGCGCCAAGTACGAGATTTACACCCTGATGGCCCAGCTTGCGGCCGAGGGGAAATGCATCATCGTCATTTCTTCGGAAATGCCGGAACTGCTGGGTATGACGGATCGCATCTACGTCATGAACGAAGGCCGCTTCATCGCCGAGATGCCGACGGCCGAAGCCTCCCAGGAAAAAATCATGCGCGCGATCGTGAAAGCAAGCTGAAATGAAGAACGAATCCTCCAACGCCACCATGCCACCGGCCAAAGCCGCGTCCGCGGGCGACAAATCACCGCTGGACTACCTGAAGCACAACTTCCGCGAATACGGCATGCTGGTCACGCTGGTGGCCATCATGGCCTTCTTCCAGTACATGACCGAGGGCACGCTGATGCAGCCCCTCAACCTGACCAACCTGGTGCTGCAAAACAGCTACATCGTCATCATGGCCCTGGGCATGCTGCTGGTCATCGTGGCGGGGCATATCGACCTGTCGGTGGGCTCGGTCTGCGGCTTCATAGGCGCATTGGCCGCCGTGCTGATGGTGCAGTACGACTGGAACTTCGTGCCGGCCTCGCTGCTGTGCCTGACTTGCGGCGCGCTGATAGGCGCGGTGCAGGGATGGTTCGTCGCCTTCTTCCGGATTCCCTCCTTTATCGTCACGCTGGCGGGCATGCTGGTGTTCAAGGGACTTGCGCTGGCGCTGCTGCAGGGCCAGTCGGTGGGGCCCTTCCCCGAGTCCTTCCAGAAGCTCAGCTCCGGCTTCATGCCGGACCTGCTGAGCAGCGAGGGCCTGCGCATGACGTCACTGCTGCTGGGCGTGATCCTTGCCGCCGTGCTGGCGGCCGCCGGCTTGCGCGCGCGGGCCCGCCAGATCAAGCACGGCATCCAGGCCGAGCCCGCCATGTTCTTTTTTGTCAAAACCGCGGTGTTCGCCGCGCTGCTGATTTATTTCAGCTACCTGCTGGCTTCCTACCAGGGCTTGCCCAATGTGCTCATCGTGATGGCCGTGCTGATCTTCCTGTTCCACTTCATCACCGGGCACACCACCATAGGGCGGCGTGTCTATGCGCTGGGCGGCAACGAAAAGGCGGCCAAGCTCTCGGGCATCAAGACCGAGCGCCTGTCTTTCTACACCTTCGTCAACATGGGCGTGCTGGCGGCGCTGGCGGGGCTGGTGTTCGCCGCGCGCCTGAATACCGCCACGCCCAAGGCCGGCCTGGGTTTTGAGCTCGACGTGATTGCCGCCTGCTTTATCGGCGGGGCATCGGCCTCGGGCGGCGTCGGCAAAGTCATGGGCGCGGTGATAGGCGCGTTCGTGATGGGCGTGATGAACAACGGCATGTCCATCCTGGGCGTCGGCATCGACTACCAGCAGGTCATCAAGGGCGTGGTGCTGCTGGCCGCCGTGTTTGTCGACGTCTATAACAAAAACAAGGCATGAACCCTGCGGCCGTCCCCAAGGCGAATACCGCGGCGCACGGCGCCGGGCTTGCCCCATGACCCCGGCCGATACCCCCGCCGATATCGCTCCCGTGCTGGAGCTCTCGGGCATCCACAAGAAGTTTGCCGGCATCGATGCGCTGCGCGATGTGCGCCTGCGCCTGTATCCCGGTGAAATCCATGCCCTGATGGGGCAAAACGGCGCGGGCAAGTCCACGCTCATCAAGGTCCTGACCGGCGTGCTGGAAGCCAGCGGCGGCCGGATGGAACTGGCCGGCCAGCCGGTGTGGCCGGCTTCTCCCCTGGCCGCGCAGCGCCTGGGCATCAGCACGGTCTACCAGGAAGTCAATCTCTGCCCCAACTTGTCCGTGGCGGAAAACATTTTCGCGGGCCGCTACCCGCGGCGCGGCTTTGCGCAGGGATACGGCATCGCCTGGGCCGAGCTGAACCGCCGCGCGCGCGAACTCGTCGCGCGCGTCGGCCTGGACATCGACGTCACGCGCCTTCTGTCCAGCTACCCGGTCGCGGTGCAGCAGCTGGTGGCCATCGCGCGCGCCATCAGCATCGAAGCCAAGGTGCTGATCCTGGACGAACCCACTTCCAGCCTTGACGACGACGAAGTGCAAAAACTCTTTGAGGTCTTGCGCCGCCTGCGCGGCGAGGGCCTGGCCATTGTTTTTGTGACCCATTTCCTGAACCAGGTCTATGCGGTGTCCGACCGCATCACGGTGCTGCGCAACGGCGGCTGGGTCGGGGAGTGGCGGGCCAGCGAACTGGGGCCGCAGGCATTGATCGCGGCCATGCTGGGCCGGGAGCTGGCCGCGCAATCCGCAAGCGCCCCGGCAACGTCTGCGTTTGATGACGCGCAGCCGGCGCTATTGCAGGCCGAAGGCCTGGGCCAAAGCGGCCAGTTGCAGCCCGTGGACCTGCGCGTGCGTGCCGGCGAGGTGCTGGGCCTTGCCGGCCTGCTGGGCGCGGGCCGCACGGAGCTGGCGCGCCTGCTGTTCGGGCTGGAGGCGCCGGACCGCGGGGTGCTCAGGATAGACGGCGAGACAGTGGCTTTCTCCAGCCCCGCCGACGCGATCCGCCACGGTCTGGCCCTGTGCCCCGAGGAACGCAAGACCGACGGCATCGTGGCCGAGCTGTCGCTGCGCGAAAACATCGCGCTGGCGCTGCAAGCCCGCATGGGCATGCGCCGCTTTTTGTCGCGGGCCGAGCAGACCGCGCTGGCCGAACGTTTTGTCCAGGCCATGGGCATCAAGACCGCGAGTGTGGACACGCCCATAGGCCTGCTGTCGGGCGGCAACCAGCAAAAAGCCATGATCGCGCGCTGGCTCGCGACCGAGCCGCGCCTCTTGATCCTGGACGAGCCGACGCGCGGCATCGACGTGGCCGCCAAGCAGGAAATCATGGAGCAGATCCTGCGCCTGGCGCAGGCCGGCATGGCCGTGATCTTCATCTCCTCCGAAATGAGCGAGGTGGTTCGTGTGGCGCACCGCATCGTGGTGCTGCGCGACCGCCGCAAGGTGGGCGAGCTGCCGGCGGGCAGCAGCGAAGACGCCGTCTATGAACTGATTGCGGCCGAGCATGCTTGAAAAAAATCACTCCCCCAGTGTCATGCGGCACCGGCTGGCCTGGCCGCTGCTCACGCTGCTCCTGCTGCTGGTGGTGAACACGGTGTTCAATGCCAGCTTTCTGCACGTCGAGTGGCGCGACGGCCACCTCTACGGCAGCCTGGTGGACATCCTCAACCGCGCAGCGCCGCTGGTGCTGGTGTCGCTGGGCATGACCATGGTGATCGCCACCCGCGGCATCGACATTTCCGTGGGCGCCGTGGTGGCCATCGCCGCCGCGCTGGCCGCCTGGATGATAGGCGGCTCGGTGGCGGCGGGCGTGAGCCGCTTCCCGATGCCGCTGGCGATTCTGGCGGCGCTGGGCATCGCGCTGCTGTGCGGGCTGTGGAACGGGCTGCTGGTCGCCAGGGTGGGCATGCAGCCCATCATCGCCACGCTGATCCTCATGGTGGCGGGCCGCGGCATCGCGCAGCTCATCACCGGCGGGCAGATCATCACCATTTATTACGCGCCGTTTTTCTTCCTGGGCAGCGGCTACCTGCTGGGCCTGCCTTTCTCGCTGTTTATCGTGGTGGCGGTGTTTGTCCTGCTGTACCTGGCGGTGACGCGCACCGCACTCGGGCTGTTCATCCAGGCCGTGGGCATCAACCCGACCGCGGCGCGCGTTGCCGGCGTGCAGGCGCGGCGCCTGATCGTCGCGGCCTACGCTTTCTGCGGCCTGTGCGCGGGCATTGCGGGCCTGCTGATCAGCTCCAACGTCAAAAGCGCCGACGGCAACAATGCGGGCCAGCTGCTCGAGCTTGACGCCATCCTGGCGGTCACGCTGGGCGGCACCGCGCTCACCGGCGGGCGCTTCAGCCTGGTGGGCAGCGTGATAGGCGCGCTGATCATCCAGACCCTGACCTATGCCATTTATTCGCTGGGCGTGCCGCCCGAGATCAACCTGGTGGTCAAGGCCGTGGTGGTGTTTGCCGTGATGCTGCTGCAGTCGCCGGAGTTCCGGGCCGAGGTCGCCATCTGGGTACGGCGGCCGGCCGTGCGGGGAATGCGGCCATGAGCGCGACGCTGAAAGCACCCGTCGAAAAAATCGCGCCCCGGCCACAGCTGCCGGCCGCGCCGGCTTCGCGCTTCAATCCCAAGTACCTGCCGCTGGCGGCCACCATTTCGCTGTTTGTCGCCATGGCGAGCCTGGGCTCGGTGCTCTACACCGGCTTTTTTTCGGCGCAGGTCTTCCTCAACCTGCTGGTGGACAACGCCTTCCTGGTCATCGTCGCCGTGGGCATGACCTTTGTGATTCTTTCGGGCGGCATAGACCTGTCCGTCGGTTCCGTGGTGGCGCTGACCACCATGGTGTCGGCCGCGCTGGTGGAGCACCACGGCTGGAGCCCGGCCGCGGTGATTCCGCTGGTGCTGCTCATGGGCACGGCCTTCGGCGCCTTCATGGGTTTTCTGATTGAGCGTTTTCGCCTGCAGCCCTTTATCGTGACGCTGGCCGGGATGTTTCTGGCGCGCGGCCTGTGCTACCTGATCAGCGTCGACTCCATCAGCATCACCAACGAGTTTTATTCGGAGGTCTCGCAGTTGCGCATTCCCCTGTGGGAAGACGCCTCGCTCTCGATCAGCGCCCTGATTGCAGTCGCGGTGCTGCTGGCGGCGGTGTTCATCGCGCACTGCACGCCTTTCGGCCGCACCGTCTATGCCGTCGGCGGCAATGAGCAGTCCGCGCTGCTGATGGGCTTGCCGGTGCGCCGCACGCTGGTGGGGGTTTACACGCTTTCCGGCTTCTGCTCGGCGCTGGCCGGCGTGGTTTTCACTTTCTACATGCTGTCGGGTTACGGCCTGCACGCCACCGGCCTGGAGCTGGACGCCATTGCCGCCGTGGTGATAGGCGGCACCCTGCTCAGCGGCGGCGTGGGTTATGTGGCCGGCACCCTGTTCGGCGTGTTGATGCTGGGCATCATCCAGACCCTGATTTCTTTCGACGGCAGCCTGAGTTCCTGGTGGACGCGCATTGTCGTCGGCGTCCTGCTGTTTGTTTTTTGCCTGCTGCAACGGCTGCTGGTGAAGCGCACACCCACCTCTTCCTGAAACGACCCTACACCACCCCATGACAAGCACCAAGAAAAAATTACGTTCCACCGAATGGTTCGGCTCGGCCGACAAAAACGGCTTTATGTACCGCAGCTGGATGAAGAACCAGGGCATTCCCGACCACGAGTTCGACGGCCGGCCCATCATCGGCATCTGCAACACCTGGTCGGAACTCACGCCCTGCAATGCGCACTTCCGCAAGATCGCCGAGCATGTGAAGCGCGGCATCTCGGAGGCGGGAGGCTTCCCGGTGGAGTTCCCGGTGTTCTCCAACGGCGAGTCCAACCTGCGGCCCACCGCCATGCTCACGCGCAACCTGGCCAGCATGGATGTGGAAGAGGCGATTCGCGGCAACCCGATTGATGCCGTGGTGCTGCTCACCGGTTGCGACAAGACCACGCCCGCATTGCTGATGGGCGCGGCGAGCTGCGACATCCCGGCCATTGTGGTGACCGGCGGGCCCATGCTCAACGGCAAGCTTGAAGGCAAAAACATCGGCTCCGGCACGGCGGTGTGGCAGCTGCACGAGTCGCTGAAGGCGGGCGAAATCCAGCTGCACCAGTTCCTGGCGGCCGAGGGCGGCATGTCGCGTTCCGCCGGCACCTGCAACACCATGGGCACGGCCTCCACCATGGCCTGCATGGCCGAGGCGCTGGGCACTTCCCTGCCGCACAACGCGGCGATTCCCGCGGTCGATGCGCGCCGCTACGTGCTGGCGCAGATGTCGGGCGCGCGCGCCGTCGAGATGGCGCGCGAAGGGCTGACGCTGTCGAAAATCCTCACGCGCGAAGCTTTCGAAAATGCGATCCGCGTCAACGCCGCCATAGGCGGCTCCACCAACGCGGTGATTCACCTCAAGGCCATCGCCGGCCGCATCGGCGTGCAGCTGGACCTGGAAGACTGGACGCGCATAGGCCGCAACACACCCACCCTGGTCGACCTGCAGCCTTCCGGCCGTTTCCTGATGGAAGAGTTTTACTACGCCGGCGGCCTGCCCGCCGTGCTGCGCCGCCTGGGGGAGAACGGCCTGCTGCCGCACCCCAATGCCCTCACCGTCAACGGCCGGGCTCTATGGGACAACGTGCGCGAGGCCCCGCAGTACAACGACGAGGTGATTCGCCCGCTCGACAATCCCTTGATTGCCGACGGCGGCATCTGCATCCTGCGCGGCAACCTGGCGCCGCGCGGCGCGGTGCTCAAACCCTCCGCGGCTTCGCCGGAGCTGCTCAAGCACCGCGGCCGCGCGGTCGTGTTCGAGAACCTGGAGCACTACAAGGAGCGCATCGTCGACGAAAACCTCGACATTGACGCCAGCTGCGTCATGGTCATGAAAAACTGCGGTCCCAAGGGCTACCCCGGCATGGCCGAGGTCGGCAACATGGGCCTGCCGCCCAAGCTGCTGCGCCAGGGCGTCAAGGACATGGTGCGGATCTCCGACGCGCGCATGAGCGGCACCGCCTACGGCACCGTGGTGCTGCACGTGGCGCCCGAAGCCGCGGCTGGCGGGCCGCTGGCCGCCGTGCGCGACGGCGACTGGATAGAACTCGACTGCGACCAGGGCCGCCTGCACCTGGACATCAGCGATGCCGAACTCGCCGAACGCCTTGCGGCGCTGCAGGGCAAGGCCGCCGCGGGCATGCGCGGCGGCTACCAGCGCCTGTACGTCGACCATGTGCTGCAAGCCGACGAGGGCTGCGATTTTGATTTCCTGGTCGGCTGCCGCGGCTCCGAAGTTCCCCGCCATTCCCACTAGGCAGCCGGTCTGCGAACCCGTGAAGCTTCCTCCAACCTGACTCCCTACCTCTATGACCACGCCCCGCCAGCCGCGCTACCGCGGCATCTTCCCCGTCGCTCCCACCACCTTCACCGAAACCGGTGAGCTGGACCTGGAAAGCCAGAAGCGCTGCATCGACTTCATGATCGACGCCGGCTCCGACGGCATCTGCATCCTGGCCAATTTCTCCGAGCAGTTTGTGCTGTCGGACGAAGAGCGCGAAACCCTGACCCGCACCGTCCTTGAACATGTGGCCGGGCGCGTGCCGGTGATCGTGACCACCACCCACTTCGGCACCAAGATCTGCGCCGAACGCAGCCGCCGCGCGCAGGACATGGGCGCCGCCATGCTGATGGTCATGCCGCCCTACCACGGCGCCACCTTTCGCGTCAGCGAGCCGCAGATCTACGAGTTTTATGCGCGCCTGTCGGATGCGGTGAACATCCCCATCATGATCCAGGATGCCCCCGCCAGCGGCACCGTGCTGTCGGCCTGCTTCCTCGCGCGCATGGCCCGCGAGATCGAACACGTCGCCTATTTCAAGATCGAGACCGCCGGCGCGGCCTCCAAGCTGCGCGAGCTGATCCGCCTGGGCGGCCGCGCCGTGGAGGGCCCCTGGGACGGCGAGGAGGCCATCACCCTGTTGCCCGACCTCGACGCCGGCGCGACCGGCTCCATGACCGGCGGCGGCTACCCCGACGGCATTCGTCCCATCATCGAGGCGCACCGCGCCGGCGACCACGAAAAGGCTTACGCCCTTTACCAGCAGTGGCTGCCCCTGATCAATTACGAAAACCGCCAGGCCGGGCTGCTGGCCGCCAAGGCCTTGATGAAGGAAGGCGGCGTGATCGCCTGCGAGACGCCGCGCCATCCTTTCCCGGCCATGCATCCGGACACGCGCGCCGGGCTGCTGGCCACCGCCAGGCGGCTGGATCCGCTGGTGCTGCGCTGGGGGCGCTAGGCGCCGGGGCCGCCCCGGGCGCGGGGTCCAGACCTGCGCCGTCGCTACCGGCTTATGGCTTGCTGGCGAAATTACGGCTGTAAATGTCATGGATTAAGCGATTTCACGTTAATTAATCGCGGTCCTTGTATCAAATACAGTAGAGGGCCATGGAAAAGCCCCGTTCCCATCCGCCCGCCGCGCTACGCGCGGTGCTGTTCGACGCCTACGGCACGCTATTCGACGTCTACAGCGTGGGCCTGCTGGCCGAGCAGCTGTTCCCCGGAAAAGGCCAGGCGCTGGGCCTGCTGTGGCGCGACAAACAGATTGAATACACGCGGCTGGTGACCACCAGCAACGGCGGCGCGCACTACCAGCCGTTCTGGGAGCTCACGCGCGCCGGCCTGCGTTATGCCTGCAAGCGCCTGGGGCTGGACCTGGGGCCGGGCCAGGAAGACCAGCTCATGAACCAGTACCGCCACCTGTCGGCCTTTCCGGAAAACCGGGAGGTCCTGCAGGCGCTGAAGGCGCGCGGCGTGGTCACCGGCATCCTGTCCAACGGCGACCCGTCCATGCTGGGCGTGGCCGTGCGATCCGCCGGGCTCGAGGGCCTGCTGGACCATGTGATCAGCGTGGACAGCATCCGCAAATACAAGACCGCCCCCGAGGCCTATGCGCTGGGGCTTGAGGCCACCGGGCTGGAGGCCAGGCAGATCGCTTTCGTGAGCTGCAACGGCTGGGACGCGCTGGCCGCCACCTGGTACGGCTACCGCACGCTGTGGGTCAACCGCTACCAGCTGCCGTTTGAAGAGCTCGGCACGCAACCCGTGTACACCGGCAGCAGCCTGCGCGACGTGCTGGCGCTGCCTTTCCATTGACACCCGTTTTACGTTTTATTCTTGGTTTATTGAAAAAAGGGACAACACCATGAGCACCAACTCCGCCAGCAACACCGCGCGCACCGGCAGCTACCGCCTGCAGGTCGCGACGGAGCTTTACCGCTTCATCGAGGACCATGTGCTGCCCGGCACCGGCGTGGCCAGCAGCGCGTTCTGGAAGGGCTTTGACGGCATCGTCGCCGACCTGGCCCCGAAAAACATCGCCTTGCTGGCCGAGCGCGACCGCCTGCAAGCAGAACTCGACGCCTGGCACAAGGCCAACCCCGGCCCCATCGCTGACATGGCGGCCTACCGCGGCTTCCTGGAAAAGATCGGCTACCTGGTGCCGCAGCCCAAAAAAATCGGCATCACGACGGCCAAGGTGGACGACGAGCTGGCGCTGCAGGCCGGCCCCCAGCTTGTGGTGCCCATCCTGAACGCGCGCTACGCGCTCAACGCGGCCAACGCGCGCTGGGGCAGCCTTTATGACGCGCTCTACGGCACCGATGTGATCGCCGAAACCGACGGCGCGGAAAAAGGCAAGGGCTACAACCCGGTGCGCGGCGCCAAGGTGATTGAATACGCGCGTTACGTGCTGGACCGCACCGTGCCGCTGAAAAAAGGCTCCCACATCGACTCGACCGGCTACGCGGTCAGGGGCGGCGAGCTGGTCGTCACGCTCAAGGACGGCAAGAAGGGCGAGAAGACCACCACGCTCAAGGACAGCAGCCAGTTCGTGGGCTACCAGGGCAAGGCCTCGGAGCCCACGTCGGTGCTGCTGCAGCACAACGGCCTGCACCTGGACATCCGCATGGACCGCGACACGCCCATAGGCCGCACGGATGCGGCCGGCGTGAGCGACCTGGTTGTCGAAGCGGCGCTGTCGACGATTCTGGACCTGGAGGACTCGGTCGCCGTGGTCGATGCGCAGGACAAGGTGCTGGCCTACCGCAACTGGCTCGGCATTTTGCAGGGCACGCTGACCGAAAGCGTGACCAAGGACGGCAAGACCTTCACCCGCGGCCTGAACCCGGACCGCGAATACACCTCGCCCAAGGGCCAGCCCGTCACCTTGCACGGCCGCTCGCTGATGTTCGTGCGCAACGTCGGCCACCTGATGACCAACCCGGCGGTGCTGTACACCGGGGCGGACGGCGCCACGCGCGAAATCCCCGAGGGCATCCTGGACGCCGTGGTCACGACCACGATCGCCATCCACGACCTCAAGCGCAAGGGCAAGCCCGGCATCAAGAATTCGCGCAAAGGCTCGGTCTACATCGTCAAGCCCAAGATGCACGGCCCGGCCGAGGTCGCGTTTGCCGCCGAACTCTTCAGCCGCGTTGAAAAAATGCTGGGCCTGCCGGGCAGCACCGTCAAGCTCGGCATCATGGACGAAGAGCGCCGCACCAGCGTCAACCTCAAGGCCTGCATCGCCGCCGCTTCCAGCCGGGTGGCCTTCATCAACACCGGCTTCCTGGACCGCACCGGCGACGAGATGCATACCGCCATGCATGCCGGCCCCATGATCCGCAAGGGCGACATGAAGACCAGCGCCTGGATCGCGGCCTATGAGAAAAACAATGTGCTGGTGGGCCTGTCCTGCGGCCTGCGCGGCAAGGCGCAGATCGGCAAGGGCATGTGGGCCATGCCCGACCTCATGAAGGCCATGATGGAGCAGAAGATCGCCCACCCCAAAGCCGGCGCCAACACCGCCTGGGTGCCCAGCCCCACGGGCGCCACGCTGCACGCGCTGCACTACCACCAGGTCAAGGTCGGCAAGGTGCAAAGAGAGCTGGAGAGGGTGGACGCCAACAAGGAGCGCGACGCGCTGCTTAACGGCTTGCTGCAAATCCCCGTGACACGCACGCCGGCCTGGAGCGCCGAAGCCAAACAGCAGGAGCTGGACAACAACGCCCAGGGCATCCTCGGCTACGTGGTGCGCTGGATAGACCAGGGCGTGGGCTGCTCCAAGGTGCCCGACATCCACAACGTGGGCCTGATGGAAGACCGCGCCACGCTGCGCATCTCAAGCCAGCACATGGCCAACTGGCTGCTACACGGTGTGGTGAGCAAGGCGCAGGTGACGGAAACCTTTGAACGCATGGCCGCCGTCGTCGACAGGCAAAACGCCGGCGACCCGCTGTACCAGCCCATGGCCGGGCACTTTGGCAGCTCGGCGGCCTACAAGGCGGCCTGCGACCTGGTCTTCAAGGGCCTGGAGCAGCCCAGCGGCTACACCGAGCCCTTGCTGCACGCCTGGCGCTTGAAGGTGAAGGCCGGGACAGCTTAAAGCTCGCCCGCATCCACCAGCTGCCGCTGGCGGATGACAACGCGCAGGCTGGGATGGCCCGGCCTGCCCGAGCGGAACAGCATCACCTCGGCGTCCGCACCGGCCCATGATGCGCTGTCGGCCGCGGCGCCCGGCACGGCGCCGAAGGCGGCCAGTTCCGGGCCCAGCTTCGCGCGCAGCGACTGCAGCAAGGCCGCCTGGGCTTTGGCCAGTGCTTCCTCGGCGCCCGGGCCGGAGGCGGGGTTGAGCAGCACCAAGTCCATCTGCGCGAGCTTCTGGTGCGCGAAAAACAAGGTCTGCTCGAAATGGGCGCCCTCGCAGAGCGCGTCGGGCACACGCAGCGAGCCCAGCGCGCCCGAGGGCAAACGCCGCGGGGACCGCACCGGCTGGGCGCCAGGCAGGGCGGCGGTGACCTGTTCGGCGCTCATGCCCAGCAGGGCGGCGTTGTCCAGCACGGTGTGGGACCAGGCGCTGGCACACATCCAGAGCGCGCCGGCCGCCAGCCAGGGAAGCCGGAAACCGGCGAAAACAGGCCTAAATGACGCCAAAACAGGCTCCGTGGAGGTTTGGGGCCGCCGCGGCGCTGAAAGTGTTGCGCCGAACCGACCTTTACAAAGAAGCGCCGATCTTACAAAAAACCCTCCTCCAGCCGTGCGTTCGGGGGATTTAAGCGGCAGCTTGCGCCGAGTTGCCCCAAGAGCGCGGCAGAAATCGTATGTGTACAGGAGAAACCAAATGAAACACTTTGCAAGCATCTCAAAGGAAACACGGTTGGCCTTTACCCTTGACATCTGTCTGGCCCCCGGCACGTATGGTTGCAAGCTGGCTGGCTGAGCGCTCTCACCTTTTATTTCCGGAAATCCTGGCTCCAGATGGCTTCGCAACCTGACGTTCTTCAATCCTGTCTCCAGTCGGCGGCCACAGCGGCGCGGTCTGCTCTGGAAAAGTGCGTGGAAGATGCCGTGGCGGGCCTGCAGGTGGCCGAAACCCAAAGCATGAAGGTGGCCGAACGCGACGAACTGGCCACGGCCTGGCGCGAACTGCTCAAAAACAAGACCGCCTGGAGCGTGCAATACCCCGCCGACCTGCTGGTCCATTTCAAGGCCAATGTGGCCGCCGCGGCCCAGGCGGCGCGAGCCCCCGAAGCTTCAAGCGAGCAACTGGCCGCTTCGGCCGCGGCCTCGTCCAGCGCCTTCGCCGCCCTGAGCCATGCGAGCTTCTCGCTGGTCGACGACCAGGACGTCTCCAAGGCGATTGAATCCTCCCGGCTGCTCCAGCAGGTGTTGCCGGCCGTGGACCACGTTCTGGCCGAACTCAACAAGCTGATCAGCACGGTGCAGGGCCTGCCCAATGTGAGGCCCGAACTCAACCCGCTGCGCCCCGAAGTCTTTGCGCAAACCCTGCGCGAAATGGCGGTGGCGAGCAAGGCCGAGCCGGCGGTGGTCTCGCTGTGGCTCAAGTACATGGCCGACCCGCTGGGCCGTGAGCTCAAGCGGCTGTATGAGCGGCTGGTCAACCAGCTCGAACTCGCCAACGTCCAGGGCGCCAGCTACCGCGTGCTGCCCACGCCGGCCAGCGTCGGACGCGGGCGCGGCCGCGGCGGAAACGGTTCCAGCCCGACGGGCCCCGGCGGCGCTGTCGAAGGTGACGCAAACGGCGGCGGTGGAGGTGGCGGCGAAGGCGGATTTGGCGAGGGCGGTGGCCAGCCGGTGCCGCAATACGCCGACCTGTCCAACTACGAGATCCGGGACGAGCTGTTCCAGGACTTTTTGTTCAACGGCGGCAGCAATGCCCACCACGGCCTGGCGCCCTCTTATTACGAGACCGTCGAAGAGGAACTCGCCGCCCTCCACGCCACGCCAGACTCCGGTTCCGCACCGCTGGCCGAGTCACGCCCCGGCTACATGTCTGACTATGAGGGCATGCCGGCCGTGGACCGGCCGCAGCGCCTGGTCGACGAGCGCAGCCAGCTCAGCCCCCAGGTCTGGGGCTCGTATGCCAAACCCCGGGAGCGCGCCATCGTGCGCACCCAGCTCAAGAAGGAAGCCCGCCAGGTCGGCCAGGTGCTGGGCCTGGAGGTGGTGCGCAAGCTGGTCAACCAGGTGGCGCAGGACCCGCGCCTCCTGGTGCCGGTGCGCGAGGCCATCGTGGCGCTGGAGCCTTCGCTGCTGCGCCTGGCCATGGTGGACCCGCGCTTTTTCAGCGACGAAGGCCATGCCGGGCGCCGCGTCATGGAGCGGGTGGCGCAGCGCAGCTTCAAGTACAACGACGAATTCAGCCCCGAGTTCCTGGCCTTCTTCGAACCGGTCACCCACGCCTTCAACGAGCTCAACAGCCTTACGATTGAGGATGCCCAGCCCTTCGGCATGGCGCTGGCCAAACTGGAGTACGGCTGGGACGAACAGGACCAGCTCGAGGCGGAAAACCGCAACAACGTGCTGCAGGCACTGCGTTTTGCCGAAGAGCGCCAGACGCAGGCCGACCAGATCGCCTTTGAGCTCAGCACGCGCTCCGACCTGGACAAGGTGCCCGGCCTGGTGCTCGATTTCCTGTTCGGCCCCTGGGCGCTGGCCATGGCCCACGCCAAGCTCGTCGACACGCGCAACCAGATAGACCCCATGGGCTTCGGCTCGGTGGTGCCCGACCTGCTCTGGAGCGTCAAACGGGAAGTGACCCTCAAGCGGCCGGCCAAGCTGATCGAGATGATCCCCAGCCTGCTGGCCAAGCTGCACGAAGGGTTGGAACTGCTGGGACAGGATCCGCGCGAGAGCGAGCCCTTTTTTGAGGGCCTGATGAAGCTGCACCGGCCGGTGCTCAAGCTGCGCCGCCTCAAAAGCCAGCGCGACGCCGAAGAGTCGGGCGCCATGCCGCTGGAGCCCGAGGAGCTGCCGGCCACGCCCGAGCAGCGCCTGGCCAAAGCGGCCGCCCACCCCTGGCTGGCGCGCGACGAACTCGATGCCGCCGGCTTTGAAGACACGCTGCCGACGGCGCCGGGCGAGCTCATGCCGCTGGAGGAAGAACACGCAACATCCTCGGGCATGGAGACCGCGGACTCTGTGGGGGAAGAGGTCGACTCCTCCCATGCCGAGCTGCTCGCCGAGCAGGAGGCTTCGCCCAACGCCGCGCCGGCCCTGGCCCAGGGCGAAGCCGAGCGCCTGCTGATGAGCTTGCGGGCCGGCCACTGGGTCGATTTGTACTCGCGCCGCCGCTGGCTGCGCGCCCAGCTGATCTGGGCCAGCACCAAGGGCACGCTGTTCATGTTCGTGAGCCATGGCGGGCAGCCGCACTCCATGACCAAACGCAGCTGTGAACGCCTGATCCGGGAACGCCTGCTCAGGCCGGTGGACAGCCAGGGTGTGGTGGCACAGGCACTGGACGCGGTCGCCTCGGAAGTCGTTTCTCCGGCCACCCAGGCCGAGCCGGAAACCGCGTAACACCCCCTAGCCCTTGTAGGCAGCGCGCGGCGCGCCGCACGCGGCGCTGTCCGACATCCGCGCTCGCCGCCGGCGCGCACATTGGTGAATTCGCTTTCACCTTCAAGGGGCTTCCATGATTGAAAAAAATGCTTCCGTTCACTGGAAAGGCGCCGGCAAAAAAGGCCAGGGCCGCATCAGCACCGACACCGGCGCGCTCAAGAGTTATCCCTATGGCTTCGGCAGCCGGTTCGAAGATGACCGCAGCGGCACCAACCCGGAAGAGTTGCTGGGTGCTGCGCATGCGGCCTGTTTCACCATGGCGTTTTCCTTTGCCTGCGACAAGGCCGGTTTTGCCACCGCCTCGGTCGACACCCGTGCCAAGGTCCGCTTGGTACCTCAGGGCGACGGTTTTCTGATCGATCGCATCGCGCTGACGCTGGAGGCCAGCATCCCCGGCATCGACGAGGCCAAGTTCCAGGAAATCGCCGAGGGGGCCAAGAAAGCCTGCCCGCTGTCAAAAGCCCTGGCCAGCGTGCCCGAAATCACCCTTGCGGCCACCCTGCTCAAATAAGTGACCTTGCACTGGAGCACATTCCCATGAGCCCCAAGACCAATTTTTCATTTGAAGTGCAGTACGAGGAAGGTACGAACGCCGGCAAGGACGAGCGCGACGGCGTGATGGCCTCGTTGGGCCCGTCGCTTCAAAAGCTGTTCGCCGCGGGCGACCCCGCGGCCACCGTGACGGTGAGCGACAGCCACAAAGGCGGCGGCAACAAGCTCGTGGAGCTGACCACCACGCTGCAGGATGGCGAGATCGCCGGCATCCTGCAGGCGTTCTCCGGCCAGCGCGGCGTCCGCGTGAGCGCGCTGGAATAAGCGCCGGCAGGCCGGCTCAGGCCTGCCAGACCCCGTAGCCCGCCTCGCGCAGGGCGATGCCCAGCTCGACCTCCATGTCGCGCGCCGCATCGTAGGGCATGGGGTTGTACATCTCGTAAAGCCGGGGCAGCAGGCGCAGGCCGAAATCGCGCGCGAAGCGGTTGGACTGTATGCCGGCCTTGTGCTTGTCAAAGCGCACATCCGGATCCAGCCCGGTCATACCCACATAAACGAAAGGTTTGCCCAGCTGGTAGTCCGGGTTGGCGCGGCGAAAGCGCGGCAGGTCCCAGACCTCGGGCGCGAGCTCGATCACATAGACGCTGTAGTGATGGCTTTTGGGGCGGCGCGGCATGGCGCCACCACTGTAGCGCACGTGCCGCGCCCGGCCCGCGTTTACCCCGCCGGCTGCGCTTGCGGCGCCTCTTGTGTCTGCGCCTGTCCCGCCTGGCTTGCCTCCGGCTCGCGCCAGCTGCCCGAGACCACCAGCAGGTGGATGAATTGCAGCTTGCCCACCGCGTCCAGGGGCAGCACAAAAGGATAAAAGTCGGGCTGGCCCATGCTGCGCGACATCTCGTTGAGCATGGTGGTCAGCCGGGTCCAGTGGTTGATGAAGGCCAGGAACTGCGCCGCATCGGGATGCTCCGGCCGGTACAGCGCGTCCAGCGTGAAGGGCGTGAATTCGAGGTCGAAGCGGTCCACGCTCAGGCCGAAGCTCAGCGCGGTGTCTATGGCGTCACGCATGTGCATGTAGTGCGCCCAACATTCGGCCCAGTCTTCCCAGGGGTGGGTGCTGGCATAGGCGCTCACGAAATGCTGCGGCCAGTCGGAGGGCGGGCCTTCGTCGTAGTTGCGCTGCAGGGCGGCCGCGTAGTCCTGCGTTTCGTCGCCGAAGAGTTCGTGAAAGCCCTCCAGCCACGGCGTGCCGGCCACCAGCCGGTCCCAGTAATAGTGGCCTACCTCGTGGCGCAAGTGGCCCAGCAGGGTGCGGTAGGGCTCGCGCATGGCCTTGCGCACCGCCTCGCGCTTGGCGTCGTCGGCCTCGTCGATGTTGAGCGTGATCAGGCCGGTGTTGTGCCCGGTCATGATGTGCGGCCCGTTGACGGGCGAGCGCAGGAAATCGAACATCAGGCCGCGCTCCGGGTCTTCGCTCATGCGCGAGGCCACCGGCAGTCCCAGCAGGATCAGCGAGGACACCAGCCGCCGCTTGGCCAGCTCTATGCGCCCCCAGAGGTAGCCGTTGTCGGGCTGTTCCGGGTTCGTCAGGTCGGGAATCGTGCGGTTCAGCCGGCAGGCCCGGCACATGTCCGCGGGGTCGTGCCAGGCCACAAGCCAGTTGCAGGAGGCGGGGGTGGAGAGGTTGAGGCAGCGTTTGTAGGTCGGGATACCGTCGTCATCGCCGGCCTCGCCATCCGGTTCGGCGGACAGCGCTGGCGCGGCGTCGGGTGCGGACTCCTGGCCGGGAATCTCATCCAGCGAGGGGGGCTGCGTGTCGTCGGGCGGCGGCGTGGCCGGTGCGGCGCCCGCCTGCCACTCGCGCCAGCTGCCTTTGTGCGGTCCCGGCATCAGGGGCAGCAGCAGGCCGCGCTCGCAGTCATAGCCCAGCGGCGTGTTGCAGGCCAGGCATTTGCTGTTGCGAAAGAATACCGGCTGCCCGCACTGGCAGCGGTAGTTGCGGCCCGCCAGCAGGGGAAGAGGGGGGTCGGTGGAAGGGGCGGAGGTGGTGAGAAACAAGTAGCTTGCCCGGATAGGTTATGGGCCTGCACAGCTGGAAAGCGCAAGCACTCGACGGGAAATCTAAGGCGAAGGTACAGGATATCGCCGGCAAGGCGTTCCGGGGCCCGGCGGCAACGCCTGTCATGCTGTCAGTGCAGGCCGACAAAACAACGCGGGCCGCTTGCTTTTATCATCGGGTGTCAGACGTGTGTGCGGGCCTGCCCGCCGAACACCCGTAGTGACTTAAATTACAGCGACACAATGGCCAGGGAGGCCCGATGAAGTTGAATTCGCGCGGAATACTCGTCGCGGCAATCGGTGCCGCTTGGTCTTTTTCAGTGATGGGCGCTGCACCGTACACCGTCACCGGCTCGCTCGATGCGCCTGGAAGCGCCGAATTGATCATGATCGACGGTCGCCCTCCCGCCGGCCAGTTGGCACGCAAGGTCGTCACGCCCCAAGGCGAAGCCGAGCGGCTGGAAGACAGCGCTTTTGAACAGATGCCGATCGAAGCACTCAGAGGTGCGTTGGCTGAACAACTGGACGAGCAATTGCGGGTAAAGCTCAGCGGGCAGTTGCGGTTGACCGCTCTGAACGTCGCAGTTGGCGAACGGCTGGGCCGACCCGCCACCCGTGCCGAATACGCGCCCTTTGCCATCGGCGGCTTGATTGGCGGTCTCATCGCTTCCCGAGCTGTGCCCGCCATGGTCAGTCACGACGGTCCTCTCCCGCTCTACGTCGATTTGACCCTGGACCACCAGGGTCGCCCCATCGCCTGCAAGGCGATGGCCACCTTCTACGGCGACAGTATCGGCAGCGCCTGGCAGGCGGCCCTTCGAGAGGCGGTCGTGCACTGCGCCCACCAGCTGGGCGTGCCCAAGATGCTCGAAGAGGCGGGGCCCAATCGGGTTCGATAACCTTGCCGTCGGGTCGGCGTTGTGCCAACCAGCCGGTCCGCAGGCCAAATGAAAGGTCATCGGCCCAGTCGACTCGGCAATCGACGTTACCGCCCGTACTTCATCGCCGTCCCCGCAGGCCGACAAAACCGCCCGCGGCGCTTGCTTTTATCATCGGGTATTCACACGCCCCGCGGCAATCCCGCCGCAGGCACTTCATTCCAGAGGAAACCATGCCCACTTACCACGTCGAAATGATGGAAGGCCGCACCATCGAGCAGAAGAAAAAGCTCGTTGAAGCCATTACCCGCGTCAGCGTTGAAATCCTGGGCGGCCAGCCCGAGTCGGTGGACATCCTGATCACCGACATCAAGCGCGAGAACTGGGCCACCGGCGGCAAGCTCTGGTCCGAACCCAGGGATTAAAGACCAGGCCAGCCGCATGTCCGCTTCACTCGCCGACCTGCAGGCGCGCCACGGCCCGCGTTACCGCTGGCTGCTCCTGCTGTCGGTCATGATAGGCACGATGGCCTCCATCATGTCGTCGACCATCGTCAACGTGGCGATCCCCGACATGAGCCAGCACTTCACGCTGGGGCAGGAGCGCGCGCAATGGGTCAGTTCGGGTTTTATGGTGGCCATGACGGTCTCCATGCTGACCACGCCCTGGCTGCTGGCGCGCTACGGCTACCGCCGCACTTATGCGGGCACCATGCTGCTGCTCATGGCCGGCGGCATCGTCGGCGGCCTGTCCAACCATTTCAGCCTGGTGCTGGGCGCGCGCGTGGCCGAGGGCCTGGCGGCCGGCGTGGTGCAGCCGATTCCCGCCATCATCATCATGCGCGCCTTCGGCCCGCACGAGCAGGGCCGTGCCAGCGGCCTCTTCGGCATGGGCGTGGTGCTGGCGCCGGCGGTCGGGCCCAGCATAGGCGGCGTGCTGGTGGATTTGTTCGGCTGGCGTTCGATTTTTTTCATGGTCATCCCGCTGTGCCTGGTCTCGCTGTGGATGGCCTACCGCTATGTGCCCGACACCGCGCCCGGCGGCGTGGCGGCCAATCGCAACACGGCCATGATCGACTGGCGCGGCCTGCTGCTGGGCGCGCTGGGCACGCTGTGCCTGCTCAACGGCATGGTCCAGCTGCATGGCGCGGGCGGCGGCGCTCAGGCTTTTGTGTTGCTCGGCGGCGCGGCGGCCGCGCTCGCGGCTTTTGTCTGGTGGCAGCGCCGCCTGGCCGCCAACGGCGGCGCACCGCTGATGAACCTGGCGCTTTTCGGCTACCGGCCTTTCGCCATGGGCAGCATCGTCGCCTTTATTTACGGCACGGCCCTGTTCGGCTCGACCTACCTGCTGCCGGTCTATTTGCAGCTGGGCCTGAAGCTCTCGGCCTCGCATGTGGGCACCATCCTGCTGCCGGCCGGGCTGGTGCTGGCCGCCACGATTGCCGGCGTGGGCCGCCTGGCCGACAAGCACCCGACCTGGCTGCTGGTCAGCACAGGCCTGGCGCTGCTGGCCGCCTCCTTCGCCTTGATGCTCACGGTGAGCCTGGCCTCCGGCCTGTGGATGCTGGTGGCCTGGGCCACGCTGGGCCGCATAGGCCTGGGCTTTATCCTGCCTTCGCTGAACCTCGGGTCGCTGCGGCCGCTGCACGAGCATTTGATCTCGCAGGGGGCGAGCGCGATCAACTTTTTGCGCATGCTGGGCGGCGCCATCGGCGTGAGCCTGTGCGGCATCGTGCTCGAATGGCGGCTGGCCGCCCATGGCGACTCTTTGGCCAACAGCACCAGCAGCCCGGCGCGCCTGGCCGCCTTCAACGAAGCGTTTTTGATGCTGGCCGCGCTGTGCCTGCTGGCCATGGTGGCGGCCTGGCAGCTCCGCGCGCCGGTGGCCGGCCTTCCCAACGACCCACAGAAAGCAGGCTGACCATGTGCCAACTCCTGGGCATGAACTGCAACGCCCCTACCGACGTGACCTTCAGCTTTCGCGGTTTCGCGCAGCGCGGCGGCCATACCGACCACCATGCCGACGGCTGGGGCATCGCATTTTTTGAAGGCGATGACAGCGTGGCCGGCGCCGGCGACAAGGGCCTGCGCCATTTCGTCGACCACCAGCCGGCCAGCAGTTCGCCGGTGGCCGAGCTGATCAGCCGCTACCCCATCAAAAGCCGCAACGTGATTTCGCACATCCGCAAGGCCACGCAAGGCCGCGTGGCGCTGGAGAACTGCCACCCCTTTGTGCGCGAGCTCTGGGGCCGCTACTGGGTGTTCGCGCACAACGGCGACCTGAAGGATTTTTCGCCGCGCCTGCACGGCAGCTTCCGGCCCGTGGGCAGCACCGACAGCGAGCGCGCCTTTTGCTGGATCATGCAGGAGATGGCCAAATCGCACGCCGGTGTGCCCAGCGTGCGGGAGCTCAGCATCACGCTGCGCGAACTCGCGGCGCAGATCGCCGGCCACGGCACCTTCAATTTTTTGCTCAGCAACGGCCAGGCGCTGTGGGCCCATGCCTCCACGAACCTGTATTACGTGGAGCGCAAGCATCCCTTTGCCCATGCCACGCTGAGCGATGAGGACGTGAGCGTGAACTTCGCCGAGCACACCCGGCCCACCGACAAGGTGGCCGTGGTCGTCACGGCGCCGCTGACCACCAACGAGCAGTGGACGGCCTTCGCGCCGGGCGAACTCAAGGTGTTTGAGGACGGCGCGCTGGCAGCCGCCTAGCTTTCCCTAAGGTTTGGGGCAGGCCGCGGCCTGCCCATCCAGCTGCTGCTGCTCATGGCGAAAGCTCGCGACGGTCTTGCCCCCGTCGCGCTGCACGGTCAGCACATAAATGCTGTCGAAGTCGCTGCCCTTCCAGTGCGGCACGGCGTCGGGCTGGCCGCCCATGCCCGCCAGCATGGCCTTGACCATGTCCTCGAGCTTTTTATGCTCCCAGGCGACCAGCACCACCGCGTTCTGGTAGCGCGGCGCCGCCAGCTCCCGCTGCAGTCCCTTGATGTCCTCGAAGCCGAAAGAGGTGTTGATCGGCAAGCCGGCCTGCACGGCCGTGGGCGCGACGGTCAGCAGCGGCCGCACATAGTTGTACAGCTGGCCGCCGTCGGGTTTTTTCTCGTGCGGGTCGGACGCGAACACAAAATCCGGTTTGCCGAATTTCGCCAGCAGCACGGCCGGCAGGGCCAGCGCGCGGTTCAGGCCCTGGCAGTTGAGCTGGCCCAGGCCCGGGTCGGGCTTTTCCGCGTGGCGGATGAAAATGATTTTTTGCTCGGCCGCCTGCGCCAGCAGCGGCAGTGCGGTGCAGGCGATCAGGGCAAGCGGGCGCAGCGCGCGGCGCAATGAAGGGAATCGGCGGGCGGGTTTCATGGCTTAGGCCTCGTGGACGGGGCCTGCCAGCTTAACCGGCGCGCCGGCGGCGTCAAGCCTTCAGCGCCGCCTCCAGCGCATCGATGAACATGGCCGCCACGTCAAAACCGGCCTGGTCGTGGATTTCCTGGAAACAGGTCGGGCTGGTGACGTTGATCTCGGTCACGTAGTCGCCGATCACGTCGACGCCGGCCAGCAGCAGGCCGCGCGCGGCCAGCACCGGGCCCAGCGCCTCGGCGATTTCAAAGTCGCGTTTGGACAGCGGCTGCGCCACGCCCAGGCCGCCGGCCGCCAGGTTGCCGCGCACCTCGCTGCCTTGGGGGATCCGCGCCAGGCTGAAAGGCACGGGTTTGCCGCCTATGACCAGCACGCGCTTGTCGCCCTTGGCGATCTCGGGCAGGAACTTCTGCACCATCACGCTTTGCGCGCCGTCACGGTTCAGCGTCTCGGTGATGCTGCCCAGGTTCAGGCCGTCTTCCTTCACGCGGAAGATGCCCATGCCGCCCATGCCGTCCAGCGGCTTGAGGATGATGTCCTTGTGCTCGGCATGGAAACGTTTGATGTCGGCCGCGCTGCGCGTGACCAGCGTCGGGCCGCTGAATTGCGCGAATTCGAGGATGGCGAGCTTTTCCGGGTGGTCGCGCAGCGCGCGCGGCTTGTTGAAGACCTTGGCGCCCTCGCGCTCGGCCTGCTCCAGCAGGTGGGTGCTGTAGAAATACTCGCTGTCGAAGGGCGGGTCCTTGCGCATCACCACCGCGTCAAAACCGGCGACGGTTTCGCGCGCATCGGGGCGTGAGGTGTCCGCCGTGAACCAGGTGTCGGCGTCACCCGTCAGCCGGATGTGGCGCACCTGGGCCGTGACTTTGGCGCCGGTCTGCCAGTTCATGTCGGCCGGCAGGCAGGCGCTGATGCGGTGGCCGCGCCTTTGCGCCTCGCGCATCATCGCGAAGGTGGTGTCCTTGTAGATCTTGAAGGATTCAAGCGGATCGGCGACAAAAAGAAGGTTCATGGTTTGGAAATGGTTCGGGCGTCCGGCGCCGGGGCGGACAGGGATTCACGGCCTTGCTGGCCGTATTGTTGTACAAACAGCGCCAGCGCGCCCGCGACCACTCCCCAAAAGGCCGAACCCACACCGGCTATTACCACGCCCGACAAGGTGACAAGAAACGTGATAAGTGCGGCTTCCCGGTGCGATTCGTCCTTCACCGCCGCCGCCAGCCCGCTGCCTATGGAGCCCAGCAGCGCCAGCCCCGCGATGGCCACCACCAGCTCCTTGGGGAAGGCCGTGAGCAGGCCGGTGATGGCCGCGCCGAAAATGCCGATCACGATGTACATTGCGCCGCAGGATACCGCCGCCGTGTAGCGCCTGGCCGGGTCCTCATGCGCTTCCCGGCCCATGCAGATGGCGGCCGTGATGGCGCCCAGGTTGAGCGCGAAGGCGCCGAAGGGCGCCAGCACCAGCGTGGCAATACCGCTCAGCGTGATGACTTTGGAGATCGGAATGCCGCCGTCCGCGCTGTCCGGCCCGTAGCCCGCCGCGTAAATGGCCGCCACACCCGGCAGGTTTTGCGAGGCCATGGTCACCACAAACAGCGGAATCGCCAGGCTCACGACGGCCGCGAAGCTGAACTTGGGCATCACGAACACCGGCATGGCGAAAGAAAACGCCATTTCCGACCAGGCCAGCTGCCCGCGCGCAGCCACAAACACCACTGCGCCGACCAGCGTCAGCACCACGGCATAACGTGGCAACAGGCGTTTGCCGAGCAGATAGATGGCCAGCATCAGCAGCACCAGCGGCAGGGCCGTCTGCGCCGCCGAAAAAGCCTGGATGCCGAAACGCGCCAGCACGCCGGCCAGCAGCGCCGACGCAATCGCCACGGGAATCCGGTTCATGGCTTTTTCAAACCAGCCGGTGATACCGAACAGCGTGATCAGTGCGGCGCTGACCATAAAAGCCGCCACCGCCTCCCCCATCGAAAACCCGCCGGCCAGCCCGGCCGTGGCCAGCACCGCGGCACCCGGCGTGGACCAGGCCACCATCACCGGCTTTTTGAGCCACAGCGAGGGAATCACCGAGCACAGCCCCATGCCCATGCCCAGCGCCCACATCCACGAGGCGATTTCAGCCGGCGTGGCATGGAAGGCCTGCGCGGCCTGGAACACGATGGCGACCGAACTGGTAAAGCCGACCAGTACGGCCACAAAGCCGGCGGTGAAGGCGGAGAGGTTAAGGTCTTTGAAGAATTGCATTTGGGGGATTTTGGCAGGGGTTGGAGGGCCGGGTCTTGCTCCGGCTGGGCGCGCTCTTCCCCTTCTCTCCGTCTCCTCTCTTCGTCTTTTTGCTTTCTCTGCTGAGGCTTGCTGGCCGGGGTTGCCCGGCGGCAACTCACTTTTCTTTGCTTCGCCAAAGAAAAGTAAGCAAAAGAAAGGCGACCCTGGTTGCTGCGTCCCTACGCTTCGCTACGGGCAACCTGCGGTGCTCGGTCCAGACGGGGTCAAAAACAACTCGCCTTCGGCTCAAACAAGTTTTTGCCCTGACCCGTCTGGCCCTGCGCTCCTCGGCGCATCCACAAGGGGGTGGGGACAGGAATACCAAACAGCCGAAGACAAAACCCGAATACCGAAAACCAAAAGGACACGCCAAGGCGTGTCCTTGTTTGTATTTGTCTTCCTGGTCTTCGGTATTTGGTTCCCGCTCCCGCTTGCCCCGTCCTGGCTGGGCCGAGGAGCGCAGAGACAAGCGGATCAGGGCCGGCGTTGTCTGAGCGAAGCGAGTTTAGCCGGACCCCGCTTGGCTCGAGCACCGCAGGTTGCCCGTAGCGAAGCGTAGGGACCCAGACTGCGGGTCGCCTTTCTTTTGCTTACTTTTCTTTGGCGAAGCAAAGAAAAGTAAGTCGCCCGCCGGGGCGAGACCCGGCCAGCAGCCCTCAGCAGAGAGAGCAGAAGAAGAGCCCGCGCCCGCCGGCGCAAGACCCGGCCTCAATGCGCGTGATGATGTTCTCTCCAGACCTTGAACTTGTCATAAAGCACCCGCTCCAGGGCCCAGCCCGAAGTCAGTGCCACCACCAAGCCCATGAGCAGCGCATTGAGCAGGGCGTTGTCGTGCCCGCTGTAGCCCCAGACCCAGGGCGAGATCATCAGGCCCACGCCCAGCAGGACATTGGCCCAGTCGTCCATGTGGTTGGGCAGGAAAAGGTCTTGTGATGCGAGGACGATGACTGAAACGCCCACGACCACCGAGCACCATGCGGCCGCCGCGGGCAGCGCCAGCGCCCATGGCGCGATGCACAGCCAGAGTCCCGCGAAAATCTCCAGCCTGTCTTGCCAACGATTGAGGGTATCCATGACAACCTCCGTGTATAGCCAAGGGAATTTCAGTGTAGAACTCCGGTGGAAATACGCAACGAAGGCCGGCAGACCCTGAGGGCGTAGATGTCTTTAGGCTTCGGGCGCTTCCTCAGCCGCCCTTGCCGCGCATGATGGCCGCGGCCACGTCGGACGTGGTCTCGGCATAACGCTTGAACTCCATGGTGTAGGTCGCGCGGCCCTGGGTCAGCGAGCGCAGGGTGGTGGAATAGCCGAACATCTCCGACAGCGGAACCTCGGCGCGCACCAGTTTGCCGCCGCCGCCCGCGATGTCCTCCATGCCCTGCACCATGCCGCGCCGCGACGAGAGGTCGCCCATCACATTGCCCATGAAGTCCTCGGGCGTTTCCACTTCCACCGCCATCACCGGCTCCAGCAGCACAGGCTTGGCGCGGCGCATGGCTTCCTTGAAGGCCAGCGAGCCGGCCATGCGGAAGGCGTTTTCGTTAGAGTCCACGTCATGGTAGGAGCCGAACACCAGCGTGGCCTTCACGTCGACCACCGGGTAGCCCGCGAGCACGCCGGCCTTGAGCGTCTCCAGGATGCCCTTGTTGACGGCGGGAATGTACTCGCGCGGGATCACGCCGCCCTTGATGGCGTCGACGAACTCATAGCCCTTGCCTGAAGGCTGCGGCTCCAGGTTGAGCACCGCGTGGCCGTACTGCCCGCGCCCGCCCGACTGCTTGATGAACTTGCCCTCGACGTCGTTCACCGCCTGCCTGATGGTTTCGCGGTAAGCCACCTGCGGCTTGCCGACATTGGCCTCGACACTGAACTCGCGCTTCATGCGGTCCACCAGGATTTCCAGGTGCAGCTCGCCCATGCCCGAGATGATGGTCTGGCCCGACTCCTCGTCCGTGTGCACACGGAAGGACGGGTCCTCCTGCGCGAGGCGGTTCAGCGCGATGCCCATTTTTTCCTGGTCGGCCTGGGTCTTGGGTTCCACCGCCTGCGAGATCACCGGTTCGGGGAACACCATCTTCTCAAGGATGATCACATGGGCCGGGTCGCACAGGGTGTCGCCGGTGGTCGCGTCTTTGAGGCCCACGGCCGCGGCGATGTCACCGGCGCGCACTTCCTTGACCTCGTTGCGTTCATTGGCGTGCATCTGCAGGATGCGGCCCAGCCGTTCGCGCTTGCCCTTGACGGGGTTGTAGACCGTATCGCCGGCTTTGACCACGCCCGAATACACGCGAAAGAAAATCAGCTGGCCGACGTAGGGGTCGGTCATGATCTTGAAGGCCAGCGCCGAGAAGGGCTCGTCGTCGTTCGGGTGGCGCTCGGCCTCGCCCACGTCATCCTCGGTGTGGCCCAGGATGGCGGGCACGTCGGCTGGCGAGGGCATGTAGTCGATCACCGCGTCCAGCATGGCCTGCACGCCCTTGTTCTTGAAGGCGCTGCCGCAGAGCATGGGCACGATCTCGTTGGCGATGGTGCGCTGGCGCAGGCCTTGTTTGATCTCGTCCTCGCTCAGGGGCTCGCCCGCCAGGTATTTGTTCAGGAGCTCGTCGTTGGCCTCGGCGGCCGCCTCAATCATTTTGGTACGCCATTCATTGGCGGTTTCCAGCAGCTCCGCCGGGATGTCGCCGTACTCGAAGTGCACGCCCTGGCTGGTGTCGTCCCAGATGATGGCTTTCATCTTGACGAGGTCCACCACGCCCTGGAAATGCTCTTCCGCGCCCACCGGAATCTGCACCGGCACGGCCACGCCCTTGAGGCGCTCGCTGATCTGGCGCTGCACACGGAAAAAGTCGGCGCCCACGCGGTCCATCTTGTTGACGAAGGCCAGGCGCGGCACCTTGTACTTGTTGGCCTGGCGCCAGACGGTCTCCGACTGCGGCTGCACGCCGCCCACGGCGTCGTACACCATCACGGCGCCGTCGAGCACGCGCATGGAGCGCTCCACCTCGATGGTGAAGTCCACGTGGCCGGGCGTGTCGATGATGTTGATGCGGTGCTCGGGGTAGTTGCCCGCCATGCCTTTCCAGAAGGCCGTGGTCGCGGCCGAGGTGATGGTGATGCCGCGCTCCTGCTCCTGCTCCATCCAGTCCATGGTGGCCGTGCCCTCATGGACCTCGCCGATCTTGTAGTTCACACCGGTGTAAAACAGGATGCGCTCGGTCGTGGTGGTCTTGCCGGCGTCGATGTGCGCGCTGATGCCGATATTGCGGTAGCGCTCTATGGGGGTATGGCGGGGCATGCTGAACTCCTTTATGACCCGGCCTGCGCTTCTTGGAGTTGTTGGCGTGGCCGGGCCCGCCAGTTTGCGCCAAAGCGGCGCTTTTTGCATGGCTCATTTGCAGCAGCCATGCTGGTGGCAGGCCTGAAACTCAGTCGCCTTGCAGCATTGCCGCCATAAAGGCAGGCAAAGGCCGGCCATGGCCGTCGTGCAGCAGGTATTCGGCCATGGGCCGCAGCACCTGCCGCACCGAGGCGCGCGCGCTCATCCTGCCCCGCCAGGCCAGCAGCCGCGGCGTTTCGGCGGTGAGAGGGGCGCTCATGCGCTCGCCGAACACCATGGCCATGTAGAGGGCGATGTCGGCATTGGAAAACTCCCCGAGCATGTAGTCCTGCGTGCCCAGCAGCGCTTCAAGGTAGCGGTAAAAATCCCGCGCGCCCTGCAGCGCCGCGACGGCCTGCGGGTCGTCCAGTCTGTCCTGCAGGCCCATGAGTTTGATGACGTGCGGAAAGTAGACCTCGTCCGAGCGGTGCTCCAGCTGGCGGGCCAGTGCGCGCTTGTGGATGCCGGTGAGCCACAGTGCCGGCTCGGGCTTGAGGTCTTCAAGGTATTCCAGGATCTGCGTCGAGTCGAAGACCTCCACGTCGCCGTGCACCAGCACCGGCACCTGCTTCTTGGGGTTGATGCGCACCACCTCGGGGTCTTTGGGCGAATAGCCTTGGGCCTGCGAGAAAGGCACCATGACGACCTCCAGGTTTATGCCTTTTTCGATGGCGGCGATCTGCACCTTGGCGCCGAACATGCTGAGGCGGGCCGAGTACAGGCGTAGGGATGGCGATGCGGAATTGGGTGTGGAGGCCATGGGTGTGGGTGTTTCGTATGAAGCCAAAAAATTCAATGTGAGGAAGGCGGCGGCTCACGGTCAAACAGGCCGGGCGCGCCGCCTATCTCGGCGCCCTCGATCAGCAGCATGCGCAGCTTGGTCGACACGCCGCCGGGCGCCGAAAAGCCGCCCGAGCGCGCGCCCGAAGCCAGCACGCGGTGGCAGGGCACGATGACCGGAAAAGGGTTGTGGCCCAGCGCCTGGCCCACGGCGCGCGACGCACCGGGCTCGCCCAGCAGGGTGGCGATCTCGCCATAGGTCTTGGTCTTGCCCGACGGGATGTCCTGCGCGGCCGCATAAACGCGCCGGTGGAAGGGCGTCTCGTGGCGCAGGTCCAGCGCGCAAAAGCGCAGGTCGCGGGCCTGGCCTTCGAACAGGGCCACCATGGCGTCTATGGCTTGCTGCATGGCGGGCGGCGGCGCGGCGGCCTCCAGCAGCGGGAATCGCCGGTGCAGTCGCGACAGCATGCGGCCTTCGGTTTGCTCGGGCAGGCGCACGGCGGCGATGCCGTGTTCGTTCCACACCAGCGCGCACTGCCCTATGGCGGTGGCAAAAAGCGTGAAGCCGTGAGGTTCGCTGTCGGCAATCATGGTGCGCCACATGCTACACGCGTAGGCTGTTCCCAGGACATCTGAGGGGGAATGTAAGAATTAATTTCGTTACCTCTCTTGCATGCTGCTCAAGCTTTTAATTTTTCGCAGACGTACCATGCCTTCTTTTTTGAAGGAACTCACATGGCAACACCGTTCTTTGGCAAGCGAGAAAACGAGACACCGACGGGCCTGCGCAACAGCCCCGGAAACGGCTACAGCAATACCGGCTCCGCCAGCACGCTGCATTCGGCCCCGCTGTCCGGCCAGCAGAACAATGCCGCCAAAGCCGTGAACGAAGCCTCGCCTTCCACCACCGCGACCAAGGAAGGCGGCAGCAAGCTCACGGTGGGGCCCAACATCAAGCTCAAGGGCGTGGAGATCACCGACTGCGACACCCTGGTCGTCGAAGGCCTGGTGGAAGCCACCATGGATTCGCGCGTGATCCAGATCTCCGAGCAGGGTGCCTTCAAGGGCTCGGCGGAAATCGACGTGGCGGAAATTCGCGGCGAGTTCAACGGCAACCTCACGGTGCGCCAGAAGCTGGTGATTTACTCGACCGGCAAGGTCACGGGCATCATCCGCTACGGCAAGCTGGTGATTGAAGAAGGCGGCCAGCTTTCGGGCGAGATCCTGTTTGGCGCGCTGGCCGCTGCCAAGCCGGCCGCTGTGAAACCAGGACTGCAGGCGGTGTAGGAGACTTAAAGCAAAAAAAGGGCGCGGTCCAGCCGCCCCAACGAACAAGCCACATCACTTCCCCGCCGTTCGTGGCAGGAAGGTGATGCGGCGTCTTCGCGTTTGCCTACAGGAAGCGAAAGACTAGCGGTATCAGCGCGGAGGCCAACACCACCTGAAGGCCCAGCGCGAGTCCGGCGTAGGCGCCCGCGTCGGCGTTGACCTGGAGCGCGCGCGCCGCGCCCAATCCGTGTGACACCGTGCCCAATGCGAAGCCGCGCGCGGCCCAACCAGAAGCGTCGCGCGGGATACGAAGGGCGTCAAACAGGTATTTGCCGCTGAGCGCACCCACCAGGCCGGTGATCACCGCGAACACCGCCGCCAGCGCGGGGATTCCGCCTATTTTTTCGGCAATGCCCATGGCCACGGGCGCGGTGACCGATTTGGGGGCCAGCGACAAAGTCACTTCCGAAGGCAGGCCCAGCGCCCAGCCCATCAGCAGCGCCGAGCCGCCGGCCGCGATGCCGCCGGCCAGCGCGGCCAGCAAGAGCCGGCCCCAGCGCCGCCGCAGTTCCTCGCGGCGCAGCCACAGCGGCCAGGCCAGCGCCACCACCGCGGGGCCCAGCAGGAAATGGATGAACTGCGCGCCCGCGAAGTAGGTGGGATAAGGCACGCCGGTGGCCAGCAGCGCGCCGGCCAGGCACACCACGGTCCAGAGCACCGGGTTGGCCCAGGGCGCCTGCCCCAGGCGGGCATACACCGCTTGCGCCAGCACATAAACCACCAGCGTGGCCGTCAGGCCGAACAGCGGCGTGGCCGACAGGTAGACCCAGAGTTCGACAAATTTAGGCATGCGGCGGCTCCTGCGGCTTCGCTTCGCCGCGGTCCCGCAGCAGGTGCAAGGTCAGCACGGTGACGAACAAACCCGCCAAGGTGGACACCACCACGGCCAGCAAAATGCGCGCGCCGTACTGGCTGACCAGCGAAAGATGGGTCATGACCCCCACGCCGACGGGTACAAAGAGTAACGAAAGGTGCGAGAGCAGAAAGTCTGCGCACACTGACACAGGGCTTCGCACCAGCTCTGAACGCAGGCCCATCAGCAGCAAAACCATGCCTATCACCGGCCCCGGAAACGGCAGGGAAAAGCCGCGCGAAAGCAGTTCCCCCATGGATTGAAAAACCAGTAACCAGGCCAATCCGCGCAGCGCTGTCATCGCGTCAAGCCTTTAGGGGTTGTTGGCAAACAGGTCTCCTTGCGGCCATTCCTTGACCGCATTGGCCGCGCCCCACAGCGCCTGGTCTATGTCCTTGAAGAAGGCGCGGCGCTCGGCATGCTCGGGCCTGGAATTGAAGGCCACCACCCAGGCATAACCCTGCCGGGTCCTGAGTGCCAGGGTTTGCAGGCCCGGCTGGCTGCCGGTGTGCCACCAGTTGTCGCCCTTGTCGCTTCTGACCACATGGATGCCCGCCCCGTAGAAGGCGCGCGGGTTGCCTTCTTTGGCCAGCACAGGCTCGCTGCGCATGGCCCGCAACGATTCCTCGTTGAGCAGGCGCTTTCCGCGGGTGCCGTCTATTGCCAGGAAAAATTTCAGGACCTCCGTCGGCGTCGCAATCCAGGCACCCAGCGCATCCATGTTTTCGACCGAATAGGAGCCATAGGGGCTGGGCACGTTCGCGTTCGAGACGCCGGGCGCGCCTCGCTGCAGCGGCTCGCCGGGAAATGGGTAGTACTTGGTTTCGCCGGGCCGGCTTTCGGTGCTGCTGGCGGCCTGAAAGCCTTTGCCGATGACGGGCTGCAGAAACTCCCGGCTGCTGAAGGCCCGGTAGGATTCGCCGCTGACGATCTCCACCACCCGCCCCAGCATGCAGTAGCCGGTGTTCGAATAGGCGAAACGCTCGCCGGGCGTGAAGTCCAGTTTCTCCTGCAGCGAATCGCGGATGATGGCGTCGCAGCTGACGGGCGACACGCCTTGCCGGCGGGCAACGTCCCTGAGCCGCGGCTGGAAGAAGGGGTCACCCGAACGCTCCCGGTCAAAGCCGCCCGAGTGCTGCAACAGGTGGCGTATGCGGATGTCCTTCGCGCGCGGGTCGGCGGGCGAAGCGGGGGCTATCCCGGCTTTCTCGAACAGGGGCAGCACCGGGTCGTCCAGTTTCAGTTTCCCGTCCTCCGCAAGCTTGAGCACCATGACCGCCGTCAAGGTCTTGTTGATGCTGCCCATGCGGGTGAGGGTTTGCGGCGTCATGGCCTCCTGTTTGTCCTTGTCGGCATAACCATAGCCCTTGGCAAGCAGCAGCCTGCCGTCCTTGGCCACGGCCAGGCTGGCGCCGGGGATGTCGTGTTTCTTCATGACCTCCAGCACGGCCTTGTCGAAGGGCTCGAGCTTGGGCAATGAAGAGCCTTGTTGGCAGAGCCCCGATTGCGGAAGCCATGCGAGCAAGACGCCTGCGAGGGCGCAAAGAAGCCGTCCAGGTGTGGTGAGGGAAGTGCTGGCGCCGCTGGACCGTGTTGTGTGCATGACCTTGCCTCGGGTTTTTTTGCGCAGTCTACGTGATCCCGATCCGGCCGTGCCCCGGCCTTTGTTTAGAACCGCGGCAAGTCAGGATGTTTGATCTGCCCGGCCCGCACCAGCATTTTTCCGTACTCGGCGCAGCGGTTCAAGGTGGGGATCACCTTGCCGGGGTTGAGCAGGCCCTTGCTGTCAAAGGCGCGTTTGACGCCGAACATCTGCTCGTTTTCCTCGGCCGAAAACTGCACGCACATGGAGTTGAGTTTTTCCACGCCCACACCGTGCTCGCCCGTCACCGTGCCGCCCATGGCGACGCTGGTCTCCAGGATGTCGGCGCCGAAGAGTTCGCAGCGGTGCAACTGGTCGGGGTCGTTGGCGTCGAACAAAATCAGCGGGTGCAGGTTGCCGTCGCCCGCGTGGAACACATTGGCGCAGCGCAACTGGTACTTCTTTTCCATCCCGGCGATCGCCAGCAGGATGTCGGCCAGGCGCTTGCGCGGGATCGTGGAGTCCATACACATGTAGTCGGGGCTGATGCGGCCCGAGGCCGGGAAGGCGTTCTTGCGGCCGCTCCAGAAGCGCAGGCGTTCGGCTTCGTCGCGGCTCACCGCGATGGCGGTCGCGCCGCAGCGGCGCAGCACTTCGCTCATGCGGCCGACTTCTTCTTCGACCTCCTCGGGCGTGCCGTCGCTTTCGCACAGCAAGATCGCTTCGGCGTTGAGGTCGTAGCCGGCATGCACAAAATCCTCCACGGCAGCCGTCATGGGCTTGTCCATCATTTCCAGCCCGGCCGGGATGATGCCGGCGGCGATCACCGCGGCCACGGCGTCGCCGGCCTTGCGCAGGTCGTCAAAGCTGGCCATGATGCAGCGCGCCAGCCGGGGTTTGGGCACCAGCTTCACGGTGACTTCGGTGGTCACGGCCAGCATGCCTTCGCTGCCGATGATGATGCTCAGCAGGTCGAAGCCGGGGGCGTCGAGCGCCTCGCCGCCGAACTCGACCTCCTCGCCTTCAATCGTGAAGCCCTTGACCTTGAGCACGTTGTGCACCGTCAGGCCGTACTTGAGGCAGTGCACGCCGCCCGAGTTCTCGGCGACGTTGCCGCCTATGGTGCAGGCGATCTGGCTGGAAGGGTCGGGCGCGTAATACAGGCCCAGCGGCGCGGCCGCCTCGGAGATTGCAAGGTTGCGCACGCCGCCCTGCACCACGGCCGTCCGGCTGGCGGCATCGAGTTTGAGGATTTTGTTGAATTTGGCCAGCGAGAGCGTGACACCCAGCTTGTGCGGCATGGCGCCGCCGGAAAGCCCGGTGCCGGCGCCGCGCGCGACCACCGGCACGTCCAGCGCATGGCAGGCCCTGAGCACGGCTTGCACCTGCGCATAGGTTTCAGGCAGGGCCACCACCAGCGGCCGCTGGCGGTAGGCGGTCAGGCCGTCGCATTCGTAAGGTGTGGTGTCTTCGTTGTTCCAGAGCAGGGCATGCGCGGGCAGCGCGGCCTGCAGCGCGCGCACCACCTGCGACTGCCGCTCTGATCTTTCAAGCAGGCTGTGTTGTTCAGGCGAGGCGGGGGCGTTCATGGTCTGGCTCCAAAGATGAAATCAGACTGTAGGCCAATCGGCCCCCGCCGGGTTGAAGAAATTTAAAGCCGTGCGTGAAATGCCACCCGGGGCTTCAGGACTTCGTGCCCGGTGCCTTGCTGGCGCCCGGCGTGTCGTAGAACTTCACCTTGCCGGTCTTCACGTCGTACATGGCGCCCACGATCATGATCTCGCCCTTTTGCTCCATCTCGCGCAGGATGGGGCTCTTTTCTCGGATGGTCTCGACCGTGAGGCGTACATTGCTCTCGGCCACCATCTCGACAAAGGCGTAGTTTTTGGAGGTGCGGTCCTTGATGTCGGCGGAGACCAGGTTGGCGGCCGGCTTGATCTTGCCGATCAGGCCGGTCAGGTTGCCCAGCTGGGCATCGTCACACGCGCCCTTGATGGCGCCGCAACTGGTGTGGCCCATCACCACCAGCAGTTTGGCGCCCACGACCTTGTGCGCGAATTCCAGGCTGCCCAGGATGTCTTCGTTGACGATGTTGCCGGCCACGCGCGCATTGAAAAGGTCGCCTATGCCCTGGTCGAACACGATTTCGGCCGGTGCGCGCGAGTCTATGCAGGACACCACGCTGGCCAGCGGGAACTGGCCGTCCGCCGTGGCCTTCATTTCCTTGAGGTAGTTCTGGTGGCGCGGCTTGCCCGAGACAAAGCGCGTATTGCCGGCCTTGAAGCGCGACAGGATTTGCGCGGGCGTGACCGCGTCCTGGCAGGCCTTGGCGTCCTGGATGGTGCAGAAGGTGCCGGGTTTGACGGATTTGCCGGCCGCTTTGCCCTCGGCGTGAGCCAGGGGTGAAATGGCCAGCATGGAGAGCAGGATGCCGGCCAGACCGGCGGCTAATTGATTTTTTCTCATGAGAATTCCCCTCGTTGAAGAAGTTGATTTTTTGACCATGCGCCGCTGGCCGGGTCCTCGTAGGGTGCCACGGCCAGCCCATCATAGGCATGATGGCGGTATGAGCGCAAAACCACTTGTCGGACGCATGGGATGCGTTAACGCTATCGGCGTACGCAAAATGCGCTACAAGTCAAAAAGGCCTTGAACAGGATGCAAAGCCCCGGCAGGGTGAGCGCTCGTTAAGGCTTTGCACGCCGGGTAGAGGCGTTCCCATTCACGCGCTTGGGGGCCCTAGTACTGCTAGCCCAGGCTTTTCCGCAGCCAGTCGGCAAAAGCGGCGCATTCCCAGCGGTCCATGGTGCCGGTGCGCCAGCACAGGTAGTGCGCATGCGGGCTGGGGACATTGCCGGCAAACACCGCGTTGCTGCCCAGGCGCACCAGCGAGCCGTTTTCCAGCCAGGGCGCGCCCAGCTTGAGGCGTATCAGCGCGATGCCCATGCCGGCCGCGGCGGCGTCGCACATCAGGCCTATGTCGTTGAACTGGGAGCCGTCGGCGGGCTCGGGCCAATCGAGTTTATGGGCGGCAAACCAGGTGCGCCAGGGCTCCAGCGGCGAACGCAGCAGGCTTTCGCCCTCCAGGTCTTCGGCCGCTTCAAAAGGGCCGTGCTCGCGCACAAAGGCGGGCGAGGCCAGCGGCGCGACTTCGTCCTTGCTCAGGCAGACGTGTTCGAGGTCCGCATAGCGGCCGGTGCCGAAGCGCACGATCAGGTCGGCATCCTCGGCCACCACGTCCAGCAGCGGAATCGACACCTGCAGGGTCAGGTCGATTTCGGGATAGGCGTCGGTGAACTGGCGCAGGCGCGGAATCAGGATGGAGCGCGCAAAGGTCGGCGTGACCGCCAGGCGCAGCTTGCGCTTGCCGGGCGCGCTGCTCTGGCCGGCCGCGCCCGGGAATTTCTGCAAGGTGGCCAGGCCTTCGCGCACATGGGCCAGGTATTCGCTGCCTTCGGTGGTCAGTGAAAAATCGGCGCGCCCGAAGAGCTTGGTGCCAATGATCTGCTCGAGCTGCTTGACCCGGTGGCTGACCGCGCTGGGCGTGACGCACAACTCCTCGGCCGCCTGCGTCACGCTGCGCAGGCGTGCCAGCGCTTCAAACGTCAGAAGGCATTGAATGGGCGGAATTCTGCTCATGATTCAGCCTCCTATTGCGACGGGGAGGTCTGGGCGATCTCCGGCTCAATGCGTGGGGGACACAGGGTGAGTTCAAGCCTGCGCAGCTCGGTTTTTTTCATGGTGCTGTACGACGGAGCCGCCCGGGTGTACCACGTACAGGCAGCTTGCGGGTCTCTCTCCACGCCTGTTCCGCGAGCCAGGGTCAGGCCCCACATGATCTGCGCAGGGGCATACCCTTGCTCAGCCGTTCGCTTGAACCATTGCGCGGCCAGGGACGTGTCTTTGGCAACGATGGTTCCCTGCAGGTAGGCCCGGCCGACAAAAAGGCCAATTTGCTGCCGGGCAGTGTCCATATGCGTGCCGCTGGCTTTGCCTGAGCGTTTGATGATGGTGGGGATGTCGCCTTGACCCGAGGCGAAGGCTTCCATTTCCTTGAAGATGGCGAGGGTAAAGGCCGCTGCCTTCTTTTGCGCGTCCTCTGGCGGCAGGCCGAGATCGGCTTGCCGCGCCACCGCTTCGCTGAGCACCGCCAATGCCTCAAAGGGAGTGGCCTCACGTGGCATTGCCGGGGAGTACCACGCGGCCAGCATCAGTTTGTCCAGATCCATCAAGGTGTCGCGGCGGTAGGGAAAATAGCTCAAGACGGTTTTGCCGGATGGATGGCCTGGTATGCCCATGGCATGCATGACTTCATGAAAGGTGCAGCCCCATGTGGACCGGGATCGCATTCTGATCTGCACTTTGCTGAAGATACGATTCGTCCACTGGAGAGGGCGCATAAAGCACGCTTGATGGTCCGGCAGGCCTGGGTCGTTGTCATCGGCCACTTCAATCTGCAATGCGGCGGTTTTTTCTCCATCGGCATCGTCCGAAACATTGATCATTCGCAAGCGCGTTGCCTGGCCGGCGGCTTCCAGGGCGCGAATGATGTGTTCCCGGTGTCGGGGCGCGTCGGCGCCAAAGATGCGATACCGGACCTGGTGCTCCCAGCGCATCAGCTGCCACGGCGTGCCTCGCTCGTCCCACAAGCTTTCCCAAACCGTTTGCAAGTCATCGTCGAGTTTGTCGGCGTGCGCCGTGCTCAGGCAAAGGCACAGCAGCACGCTGCTGAACACGAGACGCCGCAATCGCGTTGTCATGGGGCGTGAGCTGTGGGCTTACTTGAAGATGACGGTCTTGTGGCCGTTCAGCAGCACCCGGTGCTCGCTGTGCCATTTGACGGCGCGGGCCAGCACCTGGCTTTCGGTGTCGCGGCCCATGGCGGTGAGGTCTTCCACGGTCTTGCTGTGGTCGGCGCGCGCCACGTCTTGCTCGATGATGGGGCCTTCGTCGAGGTCGGCCGTCACATAGTGCGCTGTCGCGCCTATCAGCTTCACGCCGCGGTCATGCGCCTGGTAGTAGGGCTTGGCGCCCTTGAAGCTGGGCAGGAAGGAGTGGTGGATGTTGATGGCGCGGCCCGAGAGCTTCTGGCACAGCTCGTTGGAGAGCACCTGCATGTAGCGCGCCAGCACCACGAGTTCAGCGCCTTCGGACTCGATGATTTCCAGCTGCTTTGCCTCGGCCTGGGCCTTGGTGGCCGCCGTGACGGGGATGTGGTGAAAAGGAATGTTGTAGCTGGCCGCCAGCTGGTAGAACTCGCGGTGGTTGGAGACGATGGCGCGCACGTCGACCGGCAAGAGGCCCGACTTGCAGCGAAACAGCAGGTCGTTGAGGCAGTGGCCTTCCTTGCTGACCATGATGACGGTGCGCATGGGCTGGGTGGTGGCATGCAGCTTCCAGCTCATGCCGAAGGGCTGGGCAAAGGCCTTGAGCTGGCCGGAGAGCTCCTCATGGCTCAGCCTGTCGCAGGCGAACTGCACCCGCATGAAAAACAGGCCCGTGTCGTGGTCGTTGTACTGCGCGGCTTCTTCGATATTGCCGCCGTTGTCCAGCAGGAAGCCGGACACGGCATGAACAATGCCCATACGGTCCGGGCAGGACAGGGTGAGGATATAAGCGTGATTCATAGGGGATGAATTGTCGCAGGTGAGGCCGGTACCCGCCCGGAAGTGCCAGAATGCCGGAACACCCCCTTTTCAGACGCAGGAAACACGCCATGGCCTATCAGGACTTCAACATGGAGCACCACTGGCTCCCTTTCACGCCCAACCGCAGCTTCAAGAAGGACCCGCGTGTGTTCGTGGCCGCCGACGGCATGCACTTCACCACGCACGACGGCCGCCAGGTCATAGACGGGATCTCCAGCCTGTGGTGCGTCGGCGCCGGCCACAACCGCAAACCCATCAACGACGCCATCAAGAAGCAGCTGGACACGCTGGACTACGCGACCGCCTTCCAGGCCAGCAACGACCAGGCCTTCAAGGCTGCCGAAGTCATCGCGGGCATGGCGCCCGGCGACCTCAACAAGGTGCTGTTCTGCAACTCGGGCTCGGAGGCGGCCGACACCTCGCTCAAGGTCGCGCTGGCCTACCACCGCGCGCGCGGCGAAGGCCACCGCAACATCTTCATAGGCCGTGAAAAGGGCTACCACGGCGTCGGCTTTGGCGGCATGAGCGTGGGCGGCATTCCGGCCAACCGCAAGGTCTACGGCGCCGCCCTGCTGCCACGCGTGGACCACATGCGCTTCATCCACGACCCGGTCAAGCACGCCTATATCAACGGAGCCGAACCCGTGTGGGAAGAAGACCTGCTGCTGGAACTCGAAAACCGCATCCTGCCGCTGCACGACCCCAGCAATGTGGCCGCCGTCATCGTGGAGCCGGTGGCCGGCAGCGCCGGCTGGTATCTGCCGCCCAAGGGCTACCTCAAGCGCCTGCGCGAGATCTGCGACAAGCACGGCATCTTGCTGATTTTTGATGAGGTCATCACCGGCTTCGGCCGCCTGGGCACGGGCTTCGGTGCCGACTACTACGGCGTGGTGCCCGACATGCTGAATTTCGCCAAGTGCGTGACCAACGGCGTGATCCCGCTGGGCGGCGTGATCTGCTCGGACCGCATTTACGACGGCATGATGAACGCCAACAGCGGTGCGCCCGAGCATGCCATCGAGTTTTTCCACGGCTACACCTATTCGGGCCACCCGGTGGCCTGCGCGGCGGCGATCGCGACGCTCAACCTGTTCAAGGAAGAAAAGCTCTATGAGCGCGCCGGGCAAATGGGCAAGGTGCTGGGCGATGCCATGCACAGCGGCCTCAAGGGCCTGCCCAATGTGATCGGCATCCGCGCCCTGGGCCTGGCCGGCGCGGTGGAACTGGCGCCCGTGGCCGGCGCGCCCGGCAAGCGCGCTTATGACGTCTTCATGGAGTGCTTTCACCACGGCGTGCTGGTGCGGCCGGCGGCCGACAACATCGTGGTCTGCCCGCCCTATATCGTCGAGAAAGCGCACATAGACCGTATCGTCAACGTGGTGGCCGACGCGATCCGCAAACACGCCTGAGGCAGGTGCTCAGGGTTGCGGTACTAGCTGCTTGTCCAGTCCCGCGCAGTAGTCTTTTTCGGGCAGCGCGGGCGTTTCCCACACCGCATCGAAGGCCTCTGCCTTGTCACTGGCCGCGGCGCCGCCGGCGCGCAGGCGGACGGCTTTGGCCTTCACATCGGCAGGCAGGTGCTGCGGTACGCCCAGCTGGCGGTCCGCGTGGCCGCTGCCGGCCAGCAGCAGCACGGTTTTTCCCGGCAAGGCGGCCTGGGCCAGGGTGTTGGCCATGGTGACGTCCTTGGCGATCTGCAGGCGCGCCATGGGCGTGACCTGGCTCTCGGGCAGCAGGTTGCAGTGGCCGCTGCGCATCAATTGCTGCTGCGCCTTCAGGGCCGGGCCGGGCAGCTGCAGGTCGAGCCGGCTGTCGGCCATGCGGGCCGGCATCAGCGCACGCGGCAGGTTGGCGCCCAGCACCGGCACGCCGGCGCGCACGGCCGTCATCACGGCGGGGCCGTAGGCGGCCCAAGGCCAGCCCTTGTCGTTCCAGGCCAGGGCGTTGCGCACCTGCTGCTCGGTGGCGCTGGGCTTGAGCGCCGAGGTGCTGGCGCCGGTATCGGCCATTTCCAGCGCCAGCGCGGCCAATGTGCCGCGCGCCGCCAGCAGGGCGACGACCTGCTGCTGGATCTGCTGGTGTTCGGCCGCATCGTGCTGTTCGCCGAGGATAAGAATCTCCGCCGGAAGCACGGCTTCCAGGCGAGCCGAGGTTTGCGCGCTGTCGCCGCCGGGCGCCTGCAGCATGGGCGCCTCGGGCCGGCCCGCGCAGCCGGCGGCCAGGGCCATCGCGGCGGTGCACAGCAGCCATGCCAAAGGACGAGGGGCGGCAAAATAAGGCATCGATGGATACTACTGCCTCCAGCCGGTTTTTGTCGGCCACGCCCTAAGCCATGCCGTCCTTTTCGCTCCCTGCCCGCGCTTTTCCCGTGCGCGTTGTCCTGACGCTGCTCATGGCCTGGGCCGCCGCCTCCCTGTGCGTCTGGCTGCGCACGCCTTTACCGTGGATGATTGGCCCGCTGCTGGCGACCGCCGTGGCCTCCATGCTGGGCGGCCCGACGGCCAGCTGGACGCCGCTGCGCAACACCGGGCAATGGGTGATCGGCTGCGCGCTGGGGCTGTACTTCACGCCGCAGGTCGTCACCCTGCTCGCCGGCCTGTGGTGGGCGATTGCGCTGAACATTGTCTGGGCATTGGCCCTGGGGCTGGCTTTTGGGGCCTGGCTTTACCGGGTGCACCATGGGCCGGGGCCGCTGCAGGTCAAAGGGCTTTCTCGCATCACAACCTACTTTGCCGCGCCCATAGGCGCGGCCTCGGAAATGACGCTGATGGCCGAGCGCCACGGCGCGCAGACCGACCTGGTGGCCTCGGCGCACAGCCTGCGCGTGCTGCTGGTCACGCTGGTCATTCCCTTCGGTTTCCAGTGGGCGGGCCTGCACGGGCTGGACGCCACCCTGCCGGGCGCGCGCGTGGTGCAGTGGCCGGGCTTGGCCCTGCTGGCCGTGCTGACCGGCGCAGGCTGCTGGGTCATGCTCAAGCTGGAGCGCACCAACCCCTGGTTTATAGGTGCCTTGGTGGTGTCGCTGCTGCTGACGGCCTTTGGTTTCACGCTCTCAGCCCTGCCGCAGTGGATGACCAATGCCGCGCAGCTGGTCATAGGCATCAGCCTGGGTGTGCGTTTTACCAGCGGCTTTGTGCACATGGCACCGCGCTGGCTGGGTTCGGTGGCGCTGGCCACGGTGGGAATGATCGCGCTGTGCGCGGGGTTTGCGTGGTCGCTGGCGCAGTTCACCAGCCTGCACTGGGCCACGCTGCTGCTGGGCACCTCACCGGGCGGCATCGCCGAAATGGCCATCACGGCCAAGGTCCTGCAACTGGGGGTGCCGGTGGTCACGGCCTTTCACGTCACCAGGCTGGCGGCCGTGCTGCTGCTGGCCGAACCCATGTACCGGTGGATCTACGAGAAGCGCTCAGCAGCGCAAGCCGAAATCCCGCCGGCGGAATGAGCAACCGTGGGCTCAGTGCATCGACATGGGCGTGTTTGCCAGCCCGCTATAACCTTCCAGCGTGTCTTCGATTTCTTCCTGCGTGGGCGTGTTCTGTGCCCATGCGCTCAAACGTTGCTGGAACATTTCGGCCCAGGAGCCGTCCAGGTAGACCTCTTTGCCCGAGCGCTTGTCCACGATTTCAAAGCCGTGGCGGGCCAGCTGGGGAATGGCGGGAGCGGGCGCGGATTCTTCCGACGCGTTCGCGTGAATCTGCAGCACGGCAAAGGAGTCGGAGTCGTAAAGCATGTGCATGGTGAAGTCCTTTCTCGTCAGATAGCTACGATGAGGCCAAGTTCAAGAGTCCGCACCATCCGGTATGCAAGTGTTCGGTAAAGACGCGCGACATCGTGTGAAACCGCACATAAAGCGGGCGCCAGCGTGCGGCATTCGCAACGCGGCTTAGCGCGGCCCAGCGCGGGATAAAGGGGCCCTCAACCTTTGCTAAGGGCGCTAAGCTGCTGGTCGATGAAATCCCCATTGGACTGGGTGATCTTGTTGCGCACGGGCAGATAACCCAGCGAGGGCGCGTACCAGATCTCCACCTTCTGGTCGAATTCGCGCCGCGGCTGGCGCGTGAGCTTGACCGCGGCCAGTTCGCCGAAGGGCAGGGAGATTTTTTCCTCGGCTTCCACCAGGAAGGTCCAGGTTTCGGCATCGCGCGGGCCCACGGTATAGATCGAGATCGTCGACCCCGCCGGGAAGCCGGCCGGGTTGCCCGCCAGCATGCCGCCCAGCTGCATGAACACGCTGACCCGGTCCTGTGCGCCCTTGACCCAGGGCAGCGTGGGCGTGTTGGCGCTGAAGCTAATCTGGTTTTTCTCGGGCTCAAAATGCGCGGCCACTTCGGTTCGGGATTTGTCGGAAAAACGCGCGGGTGCCAGGCCCTCGGGGCTGAGCTGTCCGGTGCTGGCCATGCTGCGCGAACCGAGGAACAGGGCGCTGACGCGCATCAGGACGTCGTAGGCGTCGCCGCTGTTCTGCCAGCGCAGCTCGGCGTTCGCGTGGTAGTTCAAGCCCTTGGCGCTGCCAGTCATTTTGTAGTCGAGCACCATGCTGGCGGGCAAGGCGATGGCGGCCACCGGTGCCTCGACGGGGATGGCGGGCGCCGCTTCGGATGCGCTCGCGGCGGGGGCTTCGGCCCTGGCGGCTGCTTCCGCGAGCAGGTCTGAGGGCGTGGGCGCATCGGGCACGTAGTCGGCCGGCCGCTGCTTGGGCACCCGGACCGGCTCGGCCTCGTTGTCCTCCTGCGCGGGTTCTGCCCTGGCCGCCACCGGCGTTTTCCTCGCGGGCGCGGCCTCGGGCTGCGGGGCCGGTGGCGGCGGCGCAATGCTGCGCGTCTCAAAGGGCCGCGCGGGCAGCGGCGCGCTGTCCCGCCCCAGGCCGAAGTGCGCCGGCACAAAGGTCAGCACCAGCGTGTGCACGATCAGCACCAGCACGGCCAGCAAGGCCAGCGCGCGCCGGGGCGGCGCGGGATAGGAAGAGGCGGCCAGCGTGCTCATGCCGCTTTGAAGCCCAGGTCGCGGGAAAGTTGCCGGGCCGCCGCCGCCAGGGGCCGGGCCACTACGCCGTCCCAGTCGGCGTCAAAGGTGGCCAGCGAGCCCAGCGCCACCATGCCCAGGGCCAGGTGGCCGTCGGCGTCGAAGACCGGCGCGCAAAAGCCGGCCACGCCCGGCAGCAATGTATTGACGGCGCGCGCCATGCCGCGGCGGCGCACGTCCTCCAGCACCTCGGCCAGGCCGGCCATGGTGGTGGGGACGTCCTGGCGCGCCAGCTTCTGGTTGCGCGCCAGCTCCTCCTTGACCAGCAGCGCCAGCCGGCCCTGCGGCTTGCCGGCGGCCAGCAGGCGCGGCGATGAAAACGCGGTAAAGCACAGGCCGGTGGCCGAAGACAGCAGCGGCATCACGTCGCCCAGCCGCAGGTTGACCGTCACCGCCCGCGGCGATTCTTCCCAGTGCACCAGCGTGGGTCCCTGGTTGCCCCAGACGGCCAGGGCCAGGGTCTGGCCGGTCTGCGCCATCAGGGGCTGCAGGCGCTGCCGGGCCAGTTTCACGCTGTCCAGCCTGGAAAGGGAAGCCAGCCCCAGCTTGAGCGCCGCCGGGCCCAGGTCGTACAGCGTGGTGGCCGGGTCCTGGACCACCAGTCCCAGCCGCTGGAAGCTCACCAGGTAGCGGTGGGCCTTGGCTGCGCTCATGCCGGCCGCCGCCGCCAGGTCGCGCAGCATCAGGGCGCCGGGCGAGGTGGAGAGCACTTCCAGCAGGGCAAACCCGACCTCGAGCGACTGTATGCCCGCGCGCTGCGGCGCCGTGCTGCGGCGTGCGGGGGCGGTGGCGCCGGGGCTTGCTTTCATGGGCTTGACTAGAATTTCAGGTTGCCGTGGGGCTGTGGATGCATGGATCGTAACGCGGGTCCGGACCCCACCGCCGGCCGCGGCATACACGGCACAATCAAGGCCTGCGGCGAAAGCCGGCAGCCACCCACCAGGATATCGATGAAACTCGCCACTTACAAAGACTCTTCACGCGACGGCCAGCTCGTCGTGGTGTCGCGCGATCTCTCCACGGCCCATTATGCGACCGGCATTGCGGGCAAACTGCAGCAGGTGCTGGACGACTGGAACTTCATGTCGCCGCAGCTGCAGGACCTCTATGAAACGCTGAACAACGGCAAGGCGCGCCATGCCTTTCCCTTCGAACCCTCGCGCTGCATGGCGCCGCTGCCGCGCGCCTACCAGTGGGCCGACGGCTCGGCCTACATCAACCATGTGGAGCTGGTGCGCAAGGCCCGCAACGCCGAAGTGCCCGAAAGCTTTTACAGCGACCCGCTGATGTACCAGGGCGGCAGCGACGACTTCATAGGCCCCTGCGATGACGTGGTGGTGGCCAGCGAGGATTTCGGCATCGACTTCGAGGCCGAGGTCGCCGTGATCACGGGCGACGTGCCCATGGGCGCCACGCCGGCCCAGGCGCTCGAGGGCGTGCGCCTCCTGATGCTGGCCAATGACGTTTCGCTGCGCAACCTGATCCCCAACGAGCTGGCCAAGGGCTTTGGCTTCTTCCAGAGCAAGCCGGCCACGGCCTTCAGCCCGGTGGCGGTGACGCCCGACGAGGTGGGCGATGCCTGGGACAAGGGCCGTTTGCACCTGACCCTGCAAAGCACCTGGAACGGCCGCAAGGTCGGCATGTGCGAGGCCGGCCCCGAAATGACCTTCCACTTCGGCCAGCTGATTGCTCACATCTGCAAGACCCGCAATGTGCGCGCCGGCAGCATCGTGGGCTCGGGCACCGTCAGCAACAAGGACTGGAGCCACGGCTACAGCTGCATCGCCGAAAAACGCGCGATTGAGACCATAGAAGACGGCAAGCCCAAGACCGAGTTCATGAAATACGGCGACACGATTCGCATCGAGGCCAAAGGCAAGGATGGGCAATCGGTCTTCGGTGCCATCGACCAAAAAGTGGTCGAGGCTGTCTGAGCCACCCTGTGTGAGGGCTATTTAGCGTAAGTTTTCCGCGAGCCGTCTTCAAAGACCGCATCGTCGCTCAGCAATTTGCCTTCGTTGTCCCAGGTTTTTTCGCGCGTGATGCGGCCGCGGTCGTCGTAGCTTGATTCGGCCACCAGCTTTCCGGCCTCGTTGAAGCGCTGGTGTGTGCCCAGCGGCAATTGCCGGTAGCGGCTGGAATTGCTGTAGCGGCCTGTCCTGGCGATTTTCCCGTTGTCGAAAAAATCGGTGGCTTGCAGCCAGGCGCTGTCGCCATCGCCGCCGAATTCGGTTTTGCTGCGCGGCTGGCCGTTGAGGTAATAAGACTGGTCGCTCACCAGTTTGCCTTCGGACCATTTCCTGTCGCGTGTCAGGGTGCCGCTGTCGGCAAACTCTTGCTCCCGCTCCTTGAGCGAATTCCTGGGCGTTTCACTGTCCAGCTTCCACTGGATTTCGCGCCGCTTGACACCGGCGTTGTTGAAATGGCGCTCAATGCGGGTGCTGCCCGATACCTCGTCCAGGTAATCGGGCTTGCCGCCCTCGCCCAGTGTTTCATGGCGTATGCGTTTTCCGGCCAGGTAACTGCTGCTGCCGTTCAGCACGCCCTTGCTGCCGAACAGTTCGACCTTGGAGGCGCCGCCCGAAAAACCGCACCAGCGGGTGTCGTCGGCCGGCGCCGCCAGCAGCGGCTTGTCGCCGCAGCGCAAGGCCTGGAGCTGGCCGCGATCGTTGAATTCGGCATAGGCCTGCTCGACGCTGCCGCCCGCGCGCGGCCCGTAAAACACAATGCGCCGCAGTTGCCCATTGGCGTGAAAGCTGCGCGCCAGGCCGGCCTCGGTGCCGTTGTCGTACACGGCGTCGCGCAGCACCTGGCCGTCGGCTGCGAATTCGCGCGCGCGGCCGTGCCGGTTGCCGCGCTCGTTTTCGCTGTATTCGCGCTGCAGCTTGCCGTTCTGGTAGAAGCGCACCAGGCCCATGAACTTGCCGCCCTGCAGTTCCTGCTCACGCATCAGCTGGCCCGAGTCCCGGTCCTTGCAGCGCATGATGCCGGTCTTGCCGGCGGTGGTGTTTCCGTTGTTGGGGTTGACGCTTTCGCCGTTGATTTCACAGTCCTGCACGGCATGCGCCCAGGGCGAGGCCAGTGCGCACGCAGCAAGAAGGACCAGGCGTTGCAAGGATGTTTTCATGCGGCGGCCCCGGTCTGGGTGATGAACAGGCGTATGCCGCGCAGGAACATCTCGACCGAAATCGCCACCAGGATCAGGCCCATGAGCCGCTCGAACGCCATCATGACGCGGTCGCCGGCCACGCGCTGTATGCGCTCGGACAGCACCAGCACCACGGCGCAGACGGCCATGGTGACGCAGAGCGCGGCAACCCATTCAAGCCGGCGCTCCGGCGCCTGCGACACCAGCAGCATCACGGTGGCCAGCGCCGAGGGGCCGGCCAGCGCGGGAATGGCCAGCGGCACGATCAGCGGCTCGCCCAGCAGGGGCGCGGCCTCGGGCTGGTCCGAGGGGAAAATCATGCGCAGCGCGATCAAAAACATCACGACGGCGCCGGCGATCTGCAGCGACAGGTCGCTGAGGTTCATGAGGCGCAGAAAACCGTCGCCGACGAACATGAAGGCCAGCAGCAGCAAAAAGGCGATCAGCACCTCGCGCAGGATGACGAACATGCGCCGTTCCGGCGCCACGCCTTTGAGGGCATTGGCAAAAATCGGGATGTTGCCGAAAGGGTCGGTGATCAGCAGCAGGAGCACCGTGGCGGAGGCGAAGGTATAGGCCATGGCGCAAGCTTATCAGGCCGTGCCCGCGGGCGAGGGCCAAAAACCGGTTGACGTCCCGCCACGGCGCTGCACAATGAAGACAAGGGCGCGAGCCGGGATGCCCTGCCGCCCCGCCCTTCAATGCCATCATGCACAACATGCCAGGAGACACATTCATGAGTGACGCAGACAACCCTTCTTTCCCCGGTTTCGGCAAGCTGGTGCCCGGCTTTGATTTTCTGCAGAACCTGGCCAAACAGGCGGCCGGCAGCGCCACGCAAAGCATCCCGCAGCTGCCCAACCTCGGGAACTGGGTGGCGCCCACGCTCAACGTCGAGGAGCTCGACAAGCGCATCGAGGAGCTCAAGGCCGTGCAGTTCTGGCTGGACCAGAACGCCACGGCGCTCAAGGCCACCATCCAGGCGCTGGAAGTGCAGAAGATGACGCTGGCCACGCTCAAGGGCATGAACTTCAACATGGGCGATGTGGCGAACGCCTTCAAGCTCAAGGTCGCCGACAGCGTGGCCGGCGGCGTGCAGCGCGTGGCCGACAAGGCCAGGACGTTTTCGGGGCTGGAAGTGCCTCCCTCGAGTTTTGGGACGGGCAAGCCCGCCGCAAAGGCCAAAGCCCCTGCCGCGGGCAAGGCCGCCGCCGCGCCGGCCGGGGTGGTCGACCCCATGCAGTGGTGGGGCGCGCTGACCCAGCAGTTCCAGGCGATCGCGACCGACGCCATGAAGGATGCGGCCAAAAAAGCCGCGGTGGACACGACCAAGAACCTGGCCGCGGGCCTGGCCAAGGACGCGGTGAAAACCGCCACCGGCATGGCCACGGGCATGGCCCGCAACATGGCCGAAACGGCGGGCAAAACCATGGCGGGCGGCGCGCGCGCGGCCATGAACACCGCGCTGCGCAGCAGCCAGGGCTGGCCCACGCCGGCCGCCGGCAAGGCGCCTGCAAAAACTGCCGGGAACGCCGCCGCCAAAACCAGGGCCAAGGCGCCGGCGCGCAAGGCGGCTGCGCGCAAAACCGCACGCTGAACCGCGCCGGATTCACCCCCGACTTCCATCTCCACTGAATTTCACCAGGACCCCATGAAGCTTTTCCCCTACGGCCACGCCACCCATCCGCAATGGCAGATGGCGGCCGGCCTGGTGCTGGCGCAGCTGCGCGCCTACCAGGCGCTGCCCGGCTACGCCAAGTCGCCCACGCTGGCGTTGCTTTACATCACCGACCATTACGCGGCCCATGCGCAGGACATCCTCGACCACCTGAGCGCCGAGCTGCCCGACATCACCGACTGGAGCGGCACGGTGGGCGTGGGCATCGCCTCCAACAATGTCGAGTACTTCGACGAGCCGGCCCTCACGGTGATGCTGTGCGAGCTGCCGCACGACCAGTACCGGGTGTTTTCCGGCGTGTCGCCGCTGCCGCCGGCCAGCAGCGGCCGCTTCAAGGCGCATACCGCGCTGGTGCACGCCGATGCTGGCACGCCCGATGTGGCCGAACTGATCGCCGAAATGGCCGAGCGCACCGACAGCGGTTATGTGTTCGGCGGCCTGGCGTCCAGCCGCTCAGGCACGGTGCAGTTCGCGCTCAGCGGGCATGGCAACGTCAAGGGGCAGGGGGCCGCCGGCGGCGTGTTCAGCGGTGGCCTGAGCGGCGTGGCTTTCGGCCGGGGCGCGGCGCTGATGTCGCGCATCACCCAGGGCTGCCGGCCGGTGTCGGCCGACCATGAAATCACCGCCTGTGAGTCCAATGTGGTGACGGAGCTTGACGGCAAGCCCGCGCTGGACGTCATGCTGGCGGACCTGGCCGTGTCGCTGGACCAGCCGCGCGAGGCGCTGGCCAAGGTGCGCACCACCCTGGTCGGCCTGAGCCGGCCGGCCGACATTCCCGATGACGGCGCGGCCCATGCCGCGGGCCGGCGCGCGGGGCAGTTTGGTGCCGAGGTGCGGGTGCGCCACCTGATAGGGCTGGACCCGTCGCGCCGGGGCATCGCGATTGCCGAGGTGCCGGCCGTGGGCATGAAGCTGGCCTTTTGCGAACGCAATATGGAAGCCGCGCGCGCCGACCTGATCCGCGTTTGCGCTGAAATCCGCGAAGAGCTGGAGCCCGAGGAAGTCACGCTGGAAGTCGCCAGCGCCCTGAGCGCATCGGAAGCCGAATCGGCACCGCATGCCGCGCGGCGCATTGCCGGCGCGGTTTATGTGAGCTGCTCAGGCCGGGGCGGGCCGCACTTCGGCGCGCCCAGCGCCGAGATGCAGATCGTGCGGCGCGCGCTGGGCGATGTGCCGCTGGTGGGTTTTTTTGCCGGCGGCGAAATCGCTCGCCATCACCTCTACGGTTACACCGGCGTGCTGACCGTATTTACGGCGCCCGCTTAGAGCACCTGCGCTTCCAGCAACTCCACAGGGTCGCCGTAACGCGCGGCCAGCGCTACCACGGCCGGGTCGCGCAGTGCGCACAAAAAGCCGTCCTTGATCAAGGTGTTGCCGCCCGCGGTCACCGTCGCATCCAGCGTGATCAGGTCCATGTGCACCGGCGGCTCTTCCCAGTCGGGCATGACGCGGCGTATGTAGTCGCTGGGCTGGGCCAGGTCTATGCCGAAGTGCAGCGCGCCCGGCGCGTTGGAGCCGGCCGGGTAGACCGTGTGGCGCGGCGCCTTGGGGTTGAAGCCGCAGCCGCCGCCTTCGATCATGCGGCCGCCCACCAGCATTTCGCGCAGGATGACCGCCTCTTCCGAAATGCCCTCGACCGCGGCAATCGTGTCGCCCTCAAAATGCACGGCGATTTTTTCCTCAAAGGGTTTGGCAAAACCGACGGCCCACTGCGGGTACAGCACGCCGGCCATGGGCACCACGGCCTTGAAGTCGTTTTTGACCGAGTTGTGGTCCCAGAGGTTGGGGCCGTGCGTCGGCAGGTAGTGCACATAACAGCCGTCCTCCTCGGCCGTCATCTGGCCGCGCCAGCGGTTGGTGGCCAGCTGGTTGGCGCGCATTTCCTGCGTGAAGCTGATGCGGAAGTCGCTGCCGCGCGGGTCGGTAAAGCGCAGGTCGAAGCCGCCTTCGGTCGGATAGCGGGCGGCTGTGCCGCGGATGATCTCGCCGATCAGGTCGACCGGAAAGCGCGCCTGCGGCGTGTGCAGCAAATCGAGGTTGCGAAAGTAGGTGATCTTGACCCAGCGCTGGCCGGCGCGGCGCAGCTTGATGCAAAGCGGATCCAGGATGGAGCAGAACCAGGTCGACACCACAAAAGTGGCTTTCTGGAGCATGGCATGCACTTCTTCCGGCACCGCCGTCACCTGGGTGCTGGGCTCCATGTAGATGCGCACCTCGGCCCCGCGCGATTTGGCGATGCCGATCACCGCGTCGATCACCCGCGGATCCAGCAGCGGGTCGGCCAGCATCAACACCCTGTCCCCCGGGCGTATCGCCATCACGCGTGAAAAATTGTCCAGCGCCTGGAAAAAGTATTTGGTGTCGGTCAGGTTGGCCGCCACGGGGATGGGCAGGCCGACGTAGGTGGAGCTTGGGGTCATCGCGGTTCCGTTAAGAATTGCATGCACAAAATTCGTGTTTTCGGCTTAAAACGGCTGAATATTACCAGCAAGCGCGATATTTTATTAGTTGACTAATATAATTGCATGCAATTTACGTCACGCCTAACCAACCAGCGGGGGCCAAGGGTCCGGCTTCGCCGGCCCAAGGCGCCGCCCCCTTGAGGGGGGAACAGGCTACACGCAGTGAGCCTGGACGGGGGTGTTACCTCCTCAATGCGGCGAAAGCCTCAAACTCCCAGCTCCGCATGGCCAGCAGCAGCGTAAAACCCTCGCGGTCCTTGTCGCCCAGCTTCTGGTCCGTCTGGTGCTGCTGGGCAAAATCCTGGGCCACGCGCTGCATGCGCTCCAGGAAGGAGGGTGCCAGGCCGCGGCTGATGGCGCCGTGCACCAGCAGCAGGCCCTCGCCGTTGCCGTCGAAGCCGCCTGAAAAATAGTCGAGCAGGGCGTTTTCACGGAAGTAATCCATCACCGGCCCATGCGGGCGCCAGCGAAAGGTCTTGGCGAGTTTGAGCCGGTAGCGGTTCAGGGGCTTGAGTTCGATGATGCCTATGCGGTCCAGCTGCGCCAGGTATTTGATGCACTCGGCCTCCGAGAGCCGGTAGCTGCTGGTGATCTGCTCCAGTGTCCATTGCGAGAGCACACAAATCGCGGTCAGCAGCAGCTTTTTATCGGCGACCACGGCTTTCTCCTGCGCCTCGGTCAGTTCGGCCAGCAGCGGCTGGGTGTCGGCGATGCGCCTGGCGAGGTCGGCAAAGTCCAGCTTGAGCGCGCGGCAGATCGCATCTATGCGCGACAGCGGCATGTCCCCCTTGGCCAGCATGCGTTTGACGCTGGATTCGGCCATGCCCAGTTTGGCGGCCAGGTCCGCATAAGTCATGCGCGCGGCCTTGAGTTCTTTTTTGAGGACGGTGACGAGGTCGGCGGTGGTGCTCATGGGTATCGATTATCGGTACTTTGGGGTTGAAGAGGCTCCACCGCGCTGAATTTTGATGCTTGCGGTTCTTTCCGCCCCCACAGTGCGGCTCACTCACATATATAGACAGGAGCTTTCCGCATGCAGACCATCCCCTCCATTCTTCACCGCCGGGTTGAGCCGCTCCCCTGGCACGCGCGCCCGGCTGCCCTGGCCTGGCGCCGTGAATGCATCCTTGCTGCTGTCTTCTTGCTGTTGCTGGCGGCCGCGCTGCTGGGGCCTTCGGTGGCCCAGCCCGCCCACTACCATGACTTTGCCGACCAGCGCAGTTGGGGCTGGCTGCCGCACGCGATGGACGTCATCAGCAACCTGCCCTTCGCGCTATGGGGCATGGTGGGTATCTGGGCGCTGCTGCGGGCTGTCCGCGAGCGCGCCGTCAGCGCTGCGGCGGCGGCCATGGCCGGGCTTTTTTTCGGCGGCCTGTGGGCGACGGCGGCGGTGTCCGCGGCCTACCACCTGCAGCCCGGTGACGCCGGCCTGGCCTGGGACCGCGGCGGCATGGTGCTGGCCTTTGCCGGGCTGCTGGGCCTGGCGGCGATGCGGGCCGTCAGCACGCGCGCCGGCATGGCGCTTGCCACGGCCGTGCTGGTGCTGGGGCCGCTTTCCGTCTACGCCTGGTCGCTGGGCGGCAATGTGCTGCCCTGGGCGGTCTTGCAGGGAGGCGGCATGGCGCTGATCCTGGGCTTTGCCTGCCTGCGTCCAGCGCAGGCCTGGGAACTGCCGGTGCGCTGGGGTCTGGTGATCGCCATCTATGCACTGGCCAAGCTGCTGGAGCTGGGCGACCACGCGGTCTACGAATGGACCGGCCAGCTGGTATCGGGCCACAGCCTCAAACACATGGTGGCCGCCTGCGCCGCCTGGCCCGTGGTGTCGGCCCTGCTGGTCGCGCGAAAAATCAGTGCAGAATCCCATGCACCATTCAAAAACAGAGCCGGCCAGCCGCTTCGGCGCGAAGCCCGCCGCACAACAATCAAAACGAGGAGTCACGCATGAGTGTTGATAAGGCTACGCCGGTGTCGCCGCCGCCTGTCCAGGGGCACCCGAACCAGTTCGCGCTGCTCAAGCAGCGCCGCTTCGCGCCTTTTTTCTGGACGCAGTTTTCCGGCGCGGCCAACGACAACCTCTTCAAGTTCGCCTTCACCGTGATGGTGACCTACCAGCTCAGTGTGAGCTGGCTGCCTCCGGCGCTGGCCGGGCTGGCCATAGGCGCGCTGTTCATCCTGCCCTTCCTGCTGTTCTCGGCCACCAGTGGCCAGCTCACCGACAAGTTCGAAAAAACGCGCGTGATCCGTTTCGTCAAAAACCTCGAAGTCGTGATCATGCTGATCGCGGCCGTCGGTTTTATGAGCGGCAACGCCAACGTGCAGGTGCCAGTGCTGCTGGGCTGCACCTTTCTGATGGGGCTGCACTCCACGATCTTCGGCCCGGTCAAGTTCGCCTACCTGCCGCAGGCGCTCAACGAGCGTGAACTCACGGGCGGCAACGGCATGGTCGAGATGGGCACGTTTGTGGCCATCCTGCTGGGCCAGGTCGTAGGCGGGCTGATGGTGGCCGTGCCGCAGGTCGGGCCCGACTATGTGGCCATGGCCTGCGTGGGCCTGGCCCTGGTGGGCCGGCTGGTGTCGCAGTTCATTCCGCTCACGCCGGCGACCGACCCGGGCCTGAAGATCAACTGGAACCCGGTGACGGAAACCTGGCGCAACCTCAAACTTGCCAGCGACAACCTGGTGGTGTTCCGCTCCATGCTGGGCATCAGCTGGATGTGGTTTTTCGGCGCCGTGTTCCTGAGCCAGTTCCCGAGCTTTGCCAAGGAAGTGCTGCATGGCAACGAGCAGGTGGCGTCCCTGCTGCTGGTGGTGTTCTCCGTCGGCATCGCGACCGGCTCGCTGCTCTGCGAGGTGCTCAGCAAGCGCCACGTTGAAATCGGCCTGGTGCCGGTGGGTGCCATCGGCATGAGCGTGTTCGCGGTGGACCTGTATTTCGCCTCGCGCGGCCTGCCCGCCGTGCCCATCATGAGCGTGGGCGAATTCATGGCGCAGCATGCCCACTGGCGCGTGATGATTGACCTCGCGCTGCTGAGCCTGTTCGCGGGCCTGTACAGCGTGCCTATGTATGCCTTGATCCAGCTGCGCAGCCAGCCCACGCACCGGGCTCGCATCATCGCGGCCAACAACATTCTGAACGCCCTGTTCATGATCGTCAGCGCCGTCCTGGCCGGCGCCCTGCTCAAGTCCGGCTTCAGCATCCCGCAGATCTTCCTGTTCGTGGGCTTGGCCAATGCGGTGGTGGCCTTCTACATCTTCATGCTGGTGCCCGAGTACCTGCTGCGCTTCATCGCGCTGATTTCCTCGCGCCTGGTTTACCGCTTCAAGATCACCGGCGACGACAACATCCCGGCGCAGGGCGCGGCCGTGCTGACCTGCAACCACGTGAGTTTTGTCGACCCGGTGCTGTTGATGGCGGCCAGCCCGCGCCCCATTTACTTCGTGATGGACCACCGCATCTTCAAAATGCCGGTGCTGGGCTGGCTGTTCCGCCTGGCCAAGGCCATCCCCATCGCGCCGCGCACCGAAGACCCGGCGCTCTACGAAGCGGCCTTCGAAGCGGCTGCCAAGGTGCTGCGCGATGGCGACCTGCTGGCCATCTTCCCGGAGGGCGGCATCACCAAGAACGGCGAGCTCCAGGCTTTCAAGGGCGGCATCATGAAGATCCTGGAAAACGCCGAGCGCGACGGCCTGCAGGTGCCGGTCGTGCCCATGGCGCTGACCAACCTCTGGGGATCGTTCTTCAGCCGCGTGGAAAAAGGCACGGCCATGGTCAGGCCTTTCCGGCGAGGGGTTTTCAGCCGGGTGGGCTTGAACGCAGGGCCGGCGCTCACGCCGGCCGAAGTACAGCCCGAGGCCTTGCGCGCGCGGGTCGCCGCATTGTTGGAAGCCTGAAGCGCAAAAAGTATCGAAATTCGATGCTTGTCGGCCATTTCAAGGAAACTGTATCGCTATCTGCATGACTTTGGCGTGAGGCGGCCGCACATTAGCGGCACCTCAACAACCGCAAGGTTTTTTATGCAGACGCTGATACACCGTGACTCCAAACCCTGGCAACTGCAGGTCTGGGCTTCTTTCCTGATCGCTGTTTTCCTCTGCGCCGTGGGCTTGTCCTACCTGCCCGGCCGGGACCTGGACCGCGCTTTCATGATCATGGGTTATTTCTTCTGCCTGTCGGCGGCCTTTGTGCTGGCCAAGTATGTGCGCGACCAGCAGCAAAGCAGGGCCGAAGGCAAGCTGGCCGACACGCCCATGTTCAGGCTGGTGGTGTGGGGCGGCTTCTTCCTGGCCATGTCCCTGACCGGCTGGGGCCTGTGGCGCATGGAGATCAACGAAACCTACAAGGCTTTCCTGGGCGTGAGCTGGCTCTACCTGATCACCTGCAGCTTCACCTTGGCCAAGACCCTGCGCGACAGCCATGAAGCCGACCTCAGCGAAGCCCGCATGGGCCGCGCCGCCCGCAGCCATGCGGCCAACGAATAAACACCCCCACACGCACAAGGAGCCATCATGAAAAATCGACTTGCCACTTATCTGTCCGCTGTCTGCATCGCCCTGGCGGGAAGCGCCGCGTTCAACGCGCAAGCCCAGTCGGAAGCCTCGGCCCTGAGCGCCGTGTCGGCCCTGCCTGTGGCTTCCGTGGTGGTCGGCGCCAGTGCCGCCGCGGGTTCCGTCGTGGCCATTCCGGTGGTGTTGTCCACGGCGGGCACCGTGCTGGTGGTCAAGACCGTCGAGAGCACGGCCCGCGGAACTCTGTATGTGCTGGAGCGCGCCTCCGACGGCGCCCGCGCCAGCATAGAGGTGGTGGGCCGGGGTGTGGCCGGCGTGTCCGTGGTGGCCGGGACGGCCGTGGTCGTCAGCGTGGTGGGCGCGGGTGTGGTGCTGTCGGCGGCCGGGGAGGCGATTGCCTTTATCCCCAATGCGCTGGGGCGCGCCTTGCTGCACAACGAACGCCTGACCCAATAAGCCGGAGCCATCCCATGAAAATCTTCAAAGCCCTTTTGCCGCTGCTGCTGGCCGTCGCGTTAGGTGCGGCACCTGCCGCCCATGCCGGGCGCTCCTGCGAAGCGCGCAAGACCACCCCCCAGACCGTGGAGCGGGCCATGGTGCTCGCCGAAAAGACCCTGGCTTCGCTCAACGCCAGCGGCGAAAAAGTCGTGCTGCTGGCGCGGGCCGGCCAGGATCTCGGTAAATACGGGTTGCGCTATTCGCACCTCGGCCTGGCCTACCAGTTACCGGACGGGCAGGGTGGCATGACCTGGCGCGTGGTGCACAAGCTCAACAGCTGTGGCACCAGCGACTCGGCGATTTACCGCCAGGGGCTGGGCGAGTTCTTTCTTGACGACTTGTGGCGCTTCGAAGCGGCCTGGGTCGCGCCATCGCCGCAAGCCCAGGCGCAGCTGCTGGCGCTGTTGCAGGACCCGGCACGGATCACGGCCATGCACCACAAGCCCTACAGCATCGTCAGTTATGTCTGGGGCCGCAAATACCAGCAGTCCAACCAGTGGGCCATAGAAACCATGGCTGCCGCCGCGGAGCCCGGCGTGGCCACGCGCGAGCAGGCGCAGGCCTGGCTGCAGTTCAAGGGCTACGAGCCCACGGTGCTCAAGCTGGGCCCTTTGACCCGGCTGGGCGGCCGCATGACGGCCGCGAACGTCGCGTTCGACGACCACCCCAACGACAAGCGTTTTGCCGACCGCATTGAAACCGTCACGGTGGACTCGGTCTTCGCCTGGCTGCAACGGGCCCGCATGACGGACGGCAAGCCTGTGGTGGTGGTCGGGCTGTGAGTGATGCGTTTGTGATGTTCGGAAACTGGAGACAAGCATGGCCAATACCCTGCGATTGACGGAAAAATGGATGCACCGCGGCCTCTGGCTGGTGGCTTTTGTGTTCGCCGGCTTCCTGATAGGCTTGGGCGGCACCGTGGTGGGTGACCTCCCCAAGGTCGAGAAACAGCTCTCGCTCGACGATTACATGGATGCCAACGCCAGCACCGCGCTGCGCAATGCCATCAAGGCCGCCGAGCGCGCAGGGCAGGACGCCCAGGCCGCGCTGGAACAGGCGCAGCTCAAGCGCCGGGCGGCCCAGGCTGATTCGGCGGCCGCGCGCGAAACCTTTAACAACTGGCTGTCCACGCGGCACGCCACGCAACTGGCCGAGCAGGACCCGGAGCTGGTCTCGCGCACGCGGGCGCTGGATGCGCTCAAGGAGCGCGAGCGCGCGGCCGGTGCGGCCGTCGAGGCCCAGCAGCAGGCCGCGCTCGATGCGCGCCAGGGCGCCGCGCGCGAACGCCGCAAGCTCCGCGAGATGGAAGAAGCCGCGCAAGTGCAGCTCAACGCCGAATACCGGCGTGTGGAATTGCGCGTGTTTTTGTACCGCCTGGCCCTGACGCTTCCGCTGCTGGCGGCGGCCGGCTGGCTGTTCGCGAAAAAACGCAAAAGCACTTACTGGCCTTTTGTCTGGGGCTTTATCTTCTTTGCGCTGTTCGCCTTCTTCGTCGAGCTGGTGCCCTACCTGCCCAGCTACGGCGGTTATGTGCGCTACATCGTGGGCATCATCGTCACGGCGCTGGTGGGCCGGCAGGCCATCGTCGCGCTGAACCGCTACCTCGAAAAGCAGAAACTGGCCGAGCAGTTGCCCGACGCACAACGCCGCGAGGAACTGAGCTACGACACGGCACTCAAGCGCCTGTCAAAAAGCGTGTGCCCCGGCTGCGAGCGGGCCGTGGACCTCAAGAACACGGAGATCGATTTCTGCCCGCACTGCGGCATAGGCCTGTTTGACCATTGCCTCCAATGCGCCACGCGCAAGAGCGCTTTTGCGAAGTTTTGCCATGCCTGCGGTGCAACCGCAGCTGGTTCGCAGCAGGACGCCGCCATACCTTGAGTTTGGGCAGAACATGACTGGCGCAGGACGTTCTATGACTACTCGGGGCGCCTCCCTTTGCCTACAGACGAAGTCTGTGGATGCGCGCACATTCAGTCATCTAACTTACAAAAGGTTCCATCGTGAAAGCACATATTCGTCATCAGGTGGCATCGCTGTTTTTTCTCTTGCCGGTTGTTGCCGCTGTCGGCGCGCTGATGCCAGCCACGGTGATGGCCCAGGCTGCCATGCCCGAAGTCCGCTCCCTGCAGGTTAATTCCGATGGAGGTTTGAGCTCGGGTGCTGACCTTGAATTCACCGTTGAAGCGACACCGCGCGGACAAGCCAGCTTGCGTATTCGCGGGGTCCAGCGCAACATTCCGCTCAAGGAAGTTTCGCGGGGCGTTTACCGCGGCGAATACACCGTCAGGCGCCAGGACCGAATTGCCGAGACCAGCCTGATCCGTGCGACCATCAAAGTACGCAACCGTAGCGCTGCTGCCGACTACAGTTTTCCCGCCGGATTTTCGGGTAACCCGGTCGCTGCAGCACCGCCCGTGGTGGCAGGACCGCCACCCGCAGTGCTGAAAATTGATCGCTTTGCCGTGGCGCCTGTCGAGAAGATAGAGCCAGGCGCCGAACTACGATTTATGCTCAATGGCATGCCTGGCGCGACCGCTACTTTTGACATCCCCGGCGTCATGGACAACGTTGCCATGCGCGAAACCCGCCCCGGCGTCTATGAAGGCAACTACACCGTCCGGCGGCTCGACAACCTGGCGCCGTCCCGGCCTATCGTGGCCCGGCTGCGCATGGGCGACAAGGTTGTCACTTCCACCCTGGCCCAGCCCTTGACGATGGATGCCAAGGCACCCGTGCTGCGCAACCTGTCCCCTCGTGAAGGCGAAGTCGTGGCGAGCAACGCCGCCACTTCGGTGTCGGCATCTTTTGACGATGCGGGCGGTGTTGGTGTAGACCCGAAGAGTGTTCGCATCCTGCTGTCCGGCCGCAACGTGACTGCCGAGAGCAACATCACAGCGCAGTTCTTCAGCTACCGCGGCGACCTGCCGCCCGGACGCTATACGGTGGACGTGTCAGCCAAAGACCTGGTGGGCAATACGATGAACAAGGTCTGGGTCTTTGACGTGGGCGGGGCTGCTGCCGCCGTCCTCACCACGGTGCCGCTGCAGGTCACCAGCCATGCCAACAATACCGCTGTGGAGGGCAATTCCACCACAGTGCGCGGAAAGACTGCGCCAGGCGCCACGGTCGACGTCAAGGTCCATGCCATTGCACCGGTTGCCGGTCTGTTCGGTGTGGCGCAGGATGTGCTTTCCGAGCGGGTCCAGGCGGACGGCGCAGGAAACTTCTCCTTCAGTTTTTCACCGCGCCTGCCCCTGCCTGGTACTCGTTATGAAATTGCCATGACCGCGCGTAAAGCGGAGCTCGCCACCGAGTCTCGGCTGGAGCTGTTCCAGAAACAGAACTAGGCATTCCGGGCCTGTTGCGCGGGTTACCCTCGTCTCGCCGGCGCAAGTTGTTATTGATGACATACCGAAGGCCGTGGAAAGGGTATATCGCCAGTCAGACTGGACGGCCGAAGAAGGGATAGCCCGGGTCGTTATAGCCGTGGCTGGACGCGTGGCCTGGCACCACCAGCTCGTTGACAAAAGCTTCGTCGTCCTTGTCCAGCACCAGCTCCACCGCGCCGTACACGTCTTCCAGGTGCGGCAGGGTGCGTGGGCCCACGATGACCGAGCTGACCAGCGGGTTGGCCAGCACCCAGGCCGCGGCGAATTGGCCGGGCACCTGGCTTTTGCCTTCGCAGCGGGCCTTGATCTTCTGCGCGATCAGCAGTGACTCCTCGCGAAACTCGGTTTCCAGGATGCGTTTGTCGCCGCTGCCGGCGCGCGTGCCTTCGGCCGGCGGCTGGCCGGGCGGGTATTTGCCGGTGAGCACGCCGCGCGCCAGCGGGCTGTAGGGCACCACACCCAGGCCGTAGTGGCCGCAGGCCGGCAGGATTTCGACTTCCGGGCCGCGATTGAGCAGGTTGTAATAAGGCTGGCACACCGCGGGCTGCGGCACGCCCAGTTCCTTGCACAGGCGCACCACCTCGGCGATGCGCCAGCCGCGGAAGTTGGACAGGCCGAAGCTGCGCAGCTTGCCCGCGCGTATCAAATCGCCCAGCGCGCGCACCGCTTCCTCGAGGTTTTCCTCGTGGTAGTCGCGGTGCAGGTAGAGGATGTCCAGGTAGTCGGTCTGCAGCCGCGCGAGGATGGCGTCGGTCTGCTGCACCAGCCAGCGGCGCGAGTAATGGCTTTCATTGATGCTGTCGCTGACCGCATTGCCCAGCTTGCTGGCCAGCACCCAGTGCTGCCGCTGGCCGGCCAGCAGCTTGCCCACATCCTTTTCGGACTGGCCCTGGTTGTAGACGTCGGCGGTGTCTATGAAGTTGAGGCCGTGCTCGCGCGCCGAGGCCACGATGCGTGCCGCTTCTTCAAAAGGCGTCTGCTTGCCGAACATCATGGTGCCCAGGCACAGGACGGAGACTTTGAGGTTGCTGTTTCCAAGGCGGCGGTATTGCATGGTCATCTTTGCGGCAAAAAAACAATAAAGGGGAAGGGCCTGATGTTGCCTCAGCTTGTTGTCTTGCGCTGTGGGTCGGCTATTTCGCGGGTGGCCGGCGTCCGGAATTTCGGTGAAGTATCTGAATTTGATGCTTATCGTACAAATCAGATGATCTTGTATCTTTAAATGCAACCTTTTGAACGCCCCCCCGCACACTGCGCCCACAAGCATGTGCTTGGGCCTTCGGGTTATTTATGAAGATCGCTTCTTCCTTGTCTTCCCTGTTCCCCCTGTCACGCCTCTCACGGTTGTCGCGTCGCACGGCTCTGGCCGCCGCGGTGCTGGGCGCCACGGCCCTGACGGGCTGCTATGTTGTGCCGGTGCAGCCTGCACATCCGCCGGTCACTTCCACGGTCTACGTCACGCCGGCTGTCCCGGCCAGCACGACCTTTGCGGCGCGGCTCTACCCGGCCAACGACATGGCCCGTGCCTACGGCATGGTGGGGGCGGTGGTGACCAACGACATGAACGGGCGCGGGACGTTCACCACCAACATCAACGGCGAGAGCTTTACCGGAGAGGCCACGCGCATCGCGGGTTCATCGACGCGTGAAGGCGTGGCCAATGGTTCGGGCAGCCGGGGCAACTACATCAGCTGCCGCTATCAGATGAACTCGTCCACCCTGGGCACCGGGCAGTGCAGGCTGTCCAACGGCGCCGAGTTCACCATGCATGTGGGCGGCTGAACCTGGCGCGGAACGGGCTTACTGCCCGAACTGCTCGGCCGCCGCGACCTGCGGGGCCGCCTTGAGGTGGCCCACATACTGCAGCGGCTTGTGAATCCGGATGGAGGGCACGTCGCCCTCCCTCATGTGCAGCAGGTCGCCGGGGTTGATCAGGCGCGGATCGGCGTCGGTGAGCGGCAGGCCGGCGCTGCGGTAGGCCTCCAGGATGAACTGCGAGCAGAAGAACTGGTCGTTGCGTCCCAGGCCCAGCTGCACGGCCGCGATGCCGCGTATGCAGAAGTCGCGCACCATGGACGGCACCAGCGGCAATTCGCACATGCGCCGCTCCAGCGCGAACGGGGCCTGCAGCATCACACCGACGTAGTTGTATTTCTGGCCTTCGTGGCGGGCCACAAAGCTGTTGATCTTCACGGCCTGCCCAGCCGTGAGGTCGGGGTGGCGAAAGGCCACCACCGTCGCTTCGTCTTCCAGCATCGCGTCCACGCTGCGGATGCGTATGCCCGAACCCACGGCTTCGGCGATCTGCCGGTTGCCCATGTAGACCGCGGCATGGCTCACGGGCGACAGCGTGATCAGGCGTATGCCGACCGAGTTCAGCCCGTTTTCGGCGGTGAGGATGATGTCGCCCGGGCGCAGCGTGTCGGCGTTGACCAGTTCCCCCCCGTTGCCCGGGTTGAGCGCCATGTTCTGGAAGCCCAATGTAGGCGCGCCGCTGGTTTCATGCGGCTTGATGGCCGTGGCGCAGCCGCCCAGCCCCAGCATGGCCGCCAGGGCCAACATCCCTGCAAATCGGGTGAGTCGGAGCATGGTGTTTCCTCGTTGTTGTTTGTTTGCAGGGGTGGAGCCGCAAGGGATTACGGCGCGGCCCGCTCGACCAGGTACTCTTTGGCGTACCAGAAGGTTTCCGGCGACTTGAAGGCGCCCAGCGTACCTTCTTTTTCGTCCTGGCGCGAACGCAGGTCCCAGCGCTCGTCAATGACGCGGCATGGCTCGCAGGGCTTTTCCCCGGGGCGGCGCTGCACCAGGGCGTAGCGCGTGTTCTTGAAGAGCGCGTCCATGTCCTGGTAATCCACCGGTTGCGCGGCGAAGTAGGGCACGATTTTGGCGCCGGGGATGATGAACTCGTAGCGCTCGAAATGCCCATTGAAGTTGCTGGGCACCGATACCGCCTGGCCTTTGAGCAGCGCATTGGTTTCCGCGCGGAAGCGGCCCATGTCGCCGTTGAAGGGCGCAGTGACCCAGGCCAGCGCGAACAGCACCGCAAAACTGCTGAGCGCGGCGACGGGCCGGGTCCATCGGGGTTTGGCCATGCCCGCGATGCAGGCGGCGGCCAGCACGGCCAGGAAGATCCAGTACAGCGGCGAGAACAGCCAGGTGTCCTGCGTGGCGCGCACGCCGCCGTAGCCGATCAGGCCCATGGCCAGCGCGCCTATGAGGCAGATCACCAGGGTCAGGCTGAACCAGATCCGCGCGATGCGCTCCCAGTAGAGCGCGATCAGCACGGCCAGCGCCGGCATGGCGGGAATCAGGTAACGCGTGGAGCGCTGCGTGGGCACCATGAACACCAGTGCGAAGGCCAGCAGCCATATCCACAGCGCTTTTTCGGTATCGCTGATGGACTGGCCCGTGGCTTTGCGCTGGCGCCAGGCTTTCCATGCCGCCCAGGTACAGCCCACCGCGACAGGCAGCAGGAACAGCGCGTTGGAGTAATAGCCCGTCAGGATGGTCAGGATGCCGCTGCTGCCGCTAAAGGCAATGGCGAAGTAGCCTTTGGACGAGTTCATCTTGCCGGCGTTCTCGCCGACGACGAATTCGCGCCAGACCTCGCCCGGCTGCGGGTCTATGGCAAACCACAGGCCGAAAATCGCCAGGGCCAGCGCGCAGATGGCCGCCACCTTGAGGCCGTCGCCGACGATGCCGGGCCGGAAAATTTCCCAGGCCGGCTTGCGCGCACCCAGCAGCTGGTAGCACAGCGCCAGCGCAAAGCCCACCGGCACCACCATGACAAAAGACTTGTAAAGACAGCCTATGCCGATGGCGATGCCCGCCAGCAGCGGAAACTGCCAGCGCGAGGCCAGCAGCTTTGCGGGCGACCAGGCAATCGCAAACAACACGCCGAACAGCCAGAAGGTTTCGGGTGCGCTCGTCAGGTAGGGCCGGCCGTAGCGGTAGGTGCTGAAGAAGGACAGGTAGACGATGGCGGCGATGGCGCCCATGGCCAGCGCGTGGCGGCGGCGGTCGGCCGGCGCGGTTTCACCGTGGACGACCTTCCAGGCCAGCAGCGCTGTCATCAGGGCGATGGCCCAGGTATAGGCAATACTGGGCAGGCGCAGGTTGAGCAGCGTCCAGTGCTCACCCCAGCCGCCGGCCACCATGGCCTGCCAGAACAGCACCGGCGGCTTGGTGTTGCGCATGAAGTCGTAGGAACTCACCAGCGGCAGCCAGTGGCCGGTTTGCGCCGTGAGCCGCGCGATGTGAGCGTAGACCAGCTCGTCGCCGTTGCGCGGGATGTGGTCGCCGGCCAGGCCGAACAAATAGCCCAGGGCGACCAGCAGGGCCAGCCCTATCCAGATGCGGTGGGCGGGAAAGCGTGTTTTCAGGGACTCAGGGCTTGTCATGGACATCGGCGGGCGGTGGGTGCGCGGCGGCATCGGCTGCAATTTTGGCGCGGCGGCGGCGGAAAGTCATGCGGTCGTTGGCCACAAAATTGCAGACGCTGGACAGTACGATGGCCAGCACATTGGCCAGCAGGTAGTGCATATACAGGGCCAGCCATTTGGTCAGCAGCGACTGCAGCACGATGGCCAGGCCGGCGGCCATCACGTACTTGGAGAAGAGGAACAGCGCCGAATGGTGGACTTCGTGCTTGCGGTCGCGCCAGGTCAGGCGCCGGTTCCAGTAGAAGTTGCTGATGGTGGCGACGGTGATGGCCAGCGCGATGGAGTAGTTGAGCCGGTCATGGAAGTCCGCGATCCAGTTGAACAAAAACTCCTGCGCGAGGTAGAGCACCGCGAGGTTGACCACCGTACCGCTGGCACCCACCACGCCGAACTTGATGAAGCGCCAGCGCACCATGGGCTGCAGGCGCGCGGGCAGGCGCCGGATCACGGCCTCGGCAAAAGATCGGAGTGTGGACATCAGGGGGTATGGGTTCAGGGCGCCGCCAGGCACTCGCGCGCCTTGGCCAATACGGTGTCCGGTGCGATGACCTTCAGGCACTGGTTGTCGCCGTCGCAATAGGATGAGCGGTGGTTGTAGGCGGTCAGGCAGGGCGAGCAGGGCCACTGGCTGTAAAAGGAATGGCACTGCGGCGTCAGCGGCGCGTACAGGCCCGGGGTTTCGGGACCGAACAGCATCAGCGTCCAGATCGGCGTGAGCGCCGCGAACTGGCCCGGCCCGCCGTCGTTGGTGACCAGGAGGCGCGCCACATGGAACAGCGCCAGCAGCTCGGAGATAGAGCGCGTGTAGCCGGTGAGATCGATCACCGGGCTGGCTGGAAAGGCTGCCTGCACATTGGCCACCAGTTGCCGCGCCAGTGCCTGGTCGTCCTTCAGGCCTATCACGGCCACGGCGCAGCCGTCGGCCACCAGGCCCCGGCACAGCGCGGTGTAGGAATCCAGCGGCCAGGCGCGTATCGGCAGGATGCCGCCGCCCGGGTAGACCAGCACCAGCGGCTTGCCGGCGATCGCGGGGAAGTCCTGCGCGAGGCGGACCTGGATGCCCGGCACCAGCGCCGGGTCCAACTGCACGTGCGGCGGCGCTTTGCCGGTGCCCGCGGCCGCCAGGTTGGCCGGCAGTTTGGACTTGGGCACGGCCGTCGAATCAATCGCACGCGCCAGCGTCAGGAACTGCGCGCTGATGTGGTGGTAGGGGTTGTAGGGAACCGGCCGGTTGATGTGCGAGCCGCGGTACAGGCCTTCCTGCGTGTGGCGGTGAAAGCCCACGCGGATGCGCGCGCCGCTGGCGTACGACAGCAAGCTGCTGATGCGCGAGAACAGCTCGCAGTCAATCGCCACGTCGACATGCGCGCGGCGCAGCTCGCCGATCGCCTTCCACAGGCTGGACAGCAGGCCGCCCAGCGACTTGTCGTCCACCGTGTGCACGTTGGCCGGGTCCACCACCCGCATGAGGTCCAGGATTTCGCGGTTCTTGCCGAACAGCAGGGCATGCAGCGGCGCATCGGGGTAGCGCTGTTTGAGGCGCGCGAACATCTCGTGGGCCAGCACCAGGCTGCCCATTTCCGACAGCAAAATCACCACGATGGCGCGCGGCGCCGCGTCGGCACCCGAATCCTTGCGAAAGCGCCGCGCCACGGCGTCCACCGCGGAAACGGCCGCGCACAGCGGAATGCCGGCCCAGCGGTCTATCCAGCGTTGCAGCTTGATGTTCATTACACCCCCCGCTGCCGGTCGGCACGGAACCGCGCGCTGAATTCGCCGAAACGGCCGGCGTCCAGCGCGTCGCGCACTTCCTGCATGAGGTTCAGGTAGTAGTGCAGGTTGTGGATGCTGGACAGCATGGGGCCCAGCATTTCGCCGCAGCGATCCAGGTGGTGCATATAGGCACGCGAGAAGTTCTTGCAGGTGTAGCAGCTGCAGGTCGCGTCCACCGGCTGGTCTTCGGTCTTGTAGCGCGCGTTGCGTATCTTCAGGTCGCCGAAGCGGGTGAACATATGGCCGTTGCGGGCATTACGGGTCGGCATCACGCAGTCGAACATGTCGACGCCGGCGGCCACGCCCTCGACCAGGTCTTCGGGTGTGCCCACGCCCATCAGGTAGCGCGGCTTGTGCGCCGGCAGGCGGTGCGGCGTGTGCGCCATGATGCGCTGCATCTCTTCCTTGGGCTCGCCCACGCTGACGCCGCCCACGGCATAGCCCGGCAGGTCCAGCTGGACCAGCGCGTCCAGCGATTCCTGGCGCAGGTTTTCAAACATGCCGCCCTGCACGATGCCGAACAGCGCGTTGGGGTTCTCCAGCTTGTTGAATTCGGCGACGCAGCGGCCGGCCCAGCGCAGGCTCAGCTCCATGGAATGGCGCGCTTCGCTTTCGGTGGTGATGTGGCCCTTGGTGTCGTAAGGCGTGCATTCGTCGAACTGCATCACGATGTCGCTGTTGAGCACGGTCTGGATCTGCATGGAGATTTCGGGTGTCAGGAACAGCTTGTCGCCGTTGACGGGCGAGGCGAACTTCACGCCCTCTTCGGAAATCTTGCGCATCTCGCCCAGCGACCAGACCTGGAAGCCGCCGCTGTCGGTCAGTATCGGCTTGTTCCAGCTTTCAAACTTGTGCAGGCCGCCGAATTGCTGCATCACGTCCAGGCCGGGCCGCATCCAGAGGTGGAAGGTGTTGCCCAGGATGATTTGCGCACCCATATCGTGCAGCGATTGCGGCATCACGCCCTTGACCGTGCCGTAGGTGCCGACCGGCATGAAGATGGGGGTTTGCACCACGCCGTGGTTGAGCGTCAGCTTGCCGCGGCGGGCGTAGCTGCCGAGATAGGCGCCGGCGCCTTCGCCGGCCGGCGCGTCGGTCTTCAGAACTTCAAATTCGAGCATCTTGGGATTGTCGCAGGTGTACGCGGGGAGATTCAGGCGCCCTCAGGCCCCGTCAGTTGCGGGCCAGAGGGGTTTTGCGCGCCAGCAGCATGGCGTCGCCATAGCTGAAAAAGCGGTAACGCTGGGCGATCGCATGCCGGTACAGCGCCATGATGTGCTCATAGCCCGAAAACGCGCTGACCAGCATCATCAAGGTGCTTTTGGGCAGGTGGAAGTTGGTCAGCAACAGGTCGACCACGGCGAACTCGAAGCCCGGCGTGATGAAGATGTTGGTGTCATTGCACTCGGGGCCGAACTTGGCGTGCGACTCCAGCGCGCGCACCGTGGTCGTGCCCACGGCCACCACGCGGCCGCCGCGCGCCTTGCAGGCGGCGACGGCCTCGCGCGTGGCCGGGGGCACCTCAAAGCGCTCAAAGTGCATGGTGTGTTCGGCGATGTTTTCGGCCTTGACGGGCTGGAAGGTGCCCGCGCCCACATGCAGGGTCACGCTGGCCCGCCCGATGCCGCGCGCCTCCAGCTCGGCCAGCACAGCCTCGTCAAAATGCAGTGCGGCCGTGGGCGCCGCCACGGCGCCCGGGTTTTTGGCGAACACCGTCTGGTAGCGCTGCTCGTCCTCGGCGGAATCGGTGTGGGTGATGTAGGGCGGCAGCGGCACATGGCCGTGCTGCGCCATCAGCGCGTAGGGGTCGCTGCTCAGGCGAAAGCGGTACAGCGGCCCGCTTTCCTCGGGCCAGCGGCCCAGCAAGGTGGCGGTGAAGCCGCCGTCCATTTGCAGCACCGCGCCCGGCAGCGGTTTTTTGCTGACCTTCATGTGGGCGGCGACTTCGTGGCCCTGGTCCGCATGGGGCGACAGCACCCGCTCTATCAGCAGCTCCAGCTTGCCGCCGCTGGCTTTCTGGCCGAAGAGGCGGGCCTTGACCACCTTGGTGTCGTTAAAGACCAGCAGGTCGCCGGGCTGCAGCAGGCCGGGGAGTTCGGTGAAACGCCGGTCCACCGGCGGGCTGCCCTGCCCGTCAAGCAGGCGCGAGGCGCTGCGCTGGGCGGCGGGGTGCTGGGCTATGAGTTCTTCGGGCAGCGTGAAATCAAAATCGCTGAGGGTGAAATGGGTGCTCATGAAGGCACAATTGTCCCATGTCGCCACCTGGTGCTCCTGCCCGCAAACCCGCCCCGCCCGAGGCCGGAGAACTGGCTGCGGCCCAGGCCAGGCCTGAAAAAGCCCCGGCCAAGTCGCCGGCGCAAAAAGCCCTGGAAAAACTGGGCCTGCGCCGCGACATCGACCTGGCCTTGCATTTACCCCTGCGCTACGAGGACGAAACCCGCATCGTGCGCCTGGCCGACGCCCGCGACGGCGACCTGGTGCAGATCGAGGGCGTGGTGACGCACAGCGACGTCGCCTTCCGCCCGCGCCGGCAGCTGCGCGTGACGGTGGACGACGGCAGCGACACCTGCGTGCTGCGCTTCATCAATTTTTACCCGGCCCACCAGAAGACGCTGAGCGTGGGCGCGCGCGTGCGCGTGCGCGGCGAGCTACGCAGCGGTTTTGTGGGCCGCGAGATGATCCACCCCAGTTTCAGGCTGGCCGAAGGCGAGCTGCCGGGCGCGTTGACGCCGGTCTATCCCACGGTGGCCGGCCTGCCGCAGAACTATTTGCGCAAGGCGGTGCTCAGCGGGCTGTTCCGCGCCGACCTGCGCGAGACACTTCCCCAGGAAGTGCTGGGCAAGGGCTTGCCGCAAGCCCTGTGGAGCCTGCGCGAGGCGCTGCAGTTCCTGCACCACCCGACGCCCGACGTGTCGCTGGCCACGCTGGAAGACCGCAGCCACCCGGCCTGGCAGCGCCTGAAAGCCGAGGAGCTGCTGGCCCAGCAGCTGTCGCAGCTGCAGGCCAGGCGCATACGCGCGGCCATGCGCGCGCCGGCGCTCACGGGCCCGGCCATGCGCGGCCCGCAATGCACGCTGGAAGAACAATTGCTGGAACGCCTGCCCTTCCGGCTCACCGCGGCCCAGCAGCGCGTGTGCGGCGAAATCGAGGCGGACCTGAAGAAAAACATCCCCATGCACCGCCTGCTGCAGGGCGACGTGGGCGCCGGCAAGACCGTGGTGGCGGCGCTGGCCGCGGCCCGCTGCATGGACGCGGGCTGGCAATGCGCGCTGATGGCACCCACCGAAATCCTGGCCGAGCAGCATTTCCGCAAGCTCATTGGCTGGCTGGAGCCCCTGGGCATCAAGACCGCCTGGCTGACCGGCAGCCAGAAGGCCAAGGAGCGGCGTGAGATGCTGGCGATGATAGAAAGCGGCGACGCCGGCCTGGTGGTGGGCACGCATGCGGTGATCCAGGACAAGGTGAAGTTCAAGAACCTGGCGCTGGCCATCATCGACGAGCAGCACCGCTTCGGCGTGGCGCAGCGCCTGGCCCTGCGCAGCAAGATGACTGAAGGCGGCGAAGAACCTCATTTGCTCATGATGACCGCCACCCCGATCCCTCGCACCCTGGCCATGAGTTATTACGCCGACCTCGACGTCTCCACCATCGACGAGCTGCCGCCCGGCCGCACGCCCATCGTGACCAAGGTGGTCAGCGACGCGCGGCGCGACGAGGTGATCACTCGCATACGCGGCCAGCTCGCCGAGGGGCGGCAGATTTACTGGGTCTGCCCGCTGATCGAGGAAAGCGAGTCCATCGACCTCGTCAACGCGACCCAGACCCATGAAGCCCTGAGCGCCGCCTTGCCCGGCGTGATGGTCGGTTTGCTGCATTCGCGCATGCCGCTGGCGGAAAAAAAGGCGGTGATGGCGCTGTTCACCGGTGGGCAGATGGGCGTGCTGGTCAGCACCACGGTGATAGAGGTGGGCGTGGACGTGCCCAATGCCTCGCTGATGGTGATAGAGCACGCCGAGCGTTTCGGCCTGAGCCAGCTGCACCAGCTACGCGGCCGGGTCGGGCGCGGGGCGGCGGCTTCGGCCTGCGTGCTGCTGTATTCCACCGGCGATGCGTCCCGGCTCGGTGAAATGGCGCGCGAGCGTCTCAAGGCCATGGCGCAGACCAACGACGGCTTCGAAATCGCCCGGCGCGACCTGGAAATCCGCGGGCCGGGCGAATTTCTGGGCGCGCGGCAGTCGGGGGCGCCGCTGCTGCGTTTTGCCGACCTGGCCACCGACACGGAATTGCTGGCCTGGGCGCGCGGCCTGGCGCCCACCATGCTGGACCGGCATGCGGAACTCGCGCACCGGCACATCCTGCGCTGGCTGGGCGGCAAGGCGGAGTACCTCAAGGCCTGAACACCGCGATACGGCAGGCGAGAAAAGCAGGACAATAAGCCCATGACGCTGACCGAACTCAAATACATCGTTGCCGTTGCCCGGGAAAAGCATTTCGGCAAGGGCGCCGATGCCTGCCACGTTTCCCAGCCCACGCTCAGCGTGGCCATCAAGAAGCTGGAAGAGGAGTTGCAGGTCAAGCTGTTTGAGCGCAATGCCAATGAAATCACGGTCACCCCGCTGGGCGAGGAGATCGTGCGCCAGGCCCAGAGCGTGCTCGAGCAGGCCGACAACATCCGTGAAATCGCCAAGCGCGGCAAGGACCCGCTGTCCGGCCCGCTGCGCCTGGGCGTCATTTACACCATAGGCCCTTACCTGCTGCCCGACCTGGTGCGCCAGGCCATCGCGATGACGCCGCAGATGCCGCTGATGCTGCAGGAGAATTTCACCGTCAAGCTGCTCGAGGAACTGCGCACCGGCGAAATCGACTGCGCCATCCTGGCCGAGCCCTTCCCGGACGCCAACCTGGCGATCGCGCCGCTCTATGACGAGCCCTTCATGGCGGCCGTGCCCAGCGCGCATGCGCTGGCCGCGCGCGGCGGCGTGACGGCCGAGGAGCTCAAGAAGGAAACCATGCTGCTGCTGGGTACCGGCCACTGCTTTCGCGACCATGTGCTGGAGGTCTGCCCCGAGTTCGCGCGCTTTTCCAGCAGCGCCGAAGGTATCAGCAAAAGCTTTGAGGGCTCGTCGCTGGAGACCATCAAGCACATGGTGGCGGCCGGCATGGGCATTACGCTGGTACCCCGTTTGGGCGTGCCCAAGGAAGCGCTGGCCGAGCAGGCCGCCGCCAAAAAGGCGGGGAAAGGAAAAACCGCCCCGGGCCGCGGCAAGGTGGCCGCAGAGCAACCTTCGTTCATCAAATACCTGCCCTTCGAGGGCGACGTGCCGAGCCGGCGCGTGGTACTGGCCTGGCGGCGCAGCTTCACGCGTTATGAAGCGATCGCCGCGCTGCGCAACGCCATCTACGCCTGCGAGCTGCCCGGCGTCATCCGCCTGTCTTGAATCCCGCCTATGGCGCGCATTGACGGCGGCTGTTGCGGCCGCCATCCCGATTTCGTTAAAGTTGCCCCTGAATTTTCAAAAAAAGGAAACCCAATGGCCAAGCCTTCCGCCAAACCCAATGGAAAAGCCGCACCCTCCATCAACATCGGCATCAGCGAAAAAGACCGCGCGGCCATCGCCAAGGGCCTGAGCCGCCTGCTGGCCGACACCTACACGCTCTACCTCACCACCCACAACTTCCACTGGAATGTGACGGGCCCCATGTTCAATACACTGCACCTGATGTTCATGACGCAGTACACCGAACTCTGGGCCGCGGTCGACCCCGTCGCCGAACGCATACGCTCGCTGGGCCATCCCGCGCCGGGCTCTTATGCGCAGTTCAGCAAGCTGGCTTCGATTCCCGATGTGCCGGTGCTGCCGCCCAAGGCGCTCGAGATGGTGCGCATCCTGGTGCAGGGCCATGAAGCCGTGGCGCGCACCGCGCGCGAGCTGTTCCCGCTGGCCGACAAGGCCCATGACGAACCGACGGCCGATTTGCTGACCCAGCGCCTGACGGTGCATGAGCAGACCGCGTGGATGCTGCGCTCGCTGCTTGAAGAATAAGCTCGCCCTCTATCTTCAGCTGATCCGCTGGAACCGCCCGGCGGGCTGGCTGCTGCTGCTGTGGCCCACGCTGTCGGCGCTGTGGGTGGCTTCGCACGGCTTTCCGGGCTGGCACCTGGTGGCGGTGTTCACGCTGGGAACCATATTGATGCGCAGCGCGGGTTGCTGCGTCAACGACGTGGCCGACCGGGACTTTGACCGCCACGTCAAACGCACGGCCCAGCGGCCGGTCACCAGCGGCGCGCTGTCGGTGCGCGAAGCGCTCATCGTCGGCGCGGTGCTCGCGCTGCTGGCCTTCGGCCTGGTGCTCACCACCAATACCGCCACCATCGCCTGGTCGTTCGCGGCGCTGGCGATCGCGCTGGCCTACCCTTTTGCCAAGCGTTATGTGTCCATGCCGCAGGCCGTGCTGGGCGTGGCCTTCAGCTTCGGCATTCCCATGGCTTTTGCCGCCGTGCAGTCGCGCGTGCCGCTGCTGGCCTGGGTGCTGCTGCTGGGCAACCTGTTCTGGGTGGTGGCTTACGACACCGAATACGCCATGGTGGACCGCGACGACGACCTCAAGATAGGCATGAAAACCTCGGCCATCACGCTGGGCCGTTTTGACGTGGCGGCGGTGATGGTGTGCTACGCCGCCTACCTGGTGGTCTGGGCCTGGGTCCTGCCGGACATGGTGCGCCAATCGCCCGTTTTTTGGGTCGCCATGGGCGTAGCCCTGCTGCAGGCCTTGTGGCATGGCTGGCTGATTCGCAAGCGCGGGCGCGAGGACTGCTTCAAGGCCTTTCGCCTCAACCACTGGCTGGGTTTTGCGGTTTTTGCGGGCATCGCCCTGTCTTACCTGGGCCGCTGACCGCGCAAGGCCCGGAAGGCGCCCATAAAAAAGCCCGCGTGAAGCGGGCTTTTTTGCGTCAGCCTGAGCTGGTCAGACGGCGGCCTTCTTGGCCTTTGCCTTGCGCTTGGCTTTCTTGGCCTTTGCCTTGGTGGCGGGGGCTGCTTTTTGGGCGGGTGCTGCGGCAGGCGCGGCAGCGGGGGCTGCTGCAGGTGCTGCGGCGGGAGCCTGGGCCGATGCGGACGTGGAAATCACGGCCAGGGGCATGGCGAGGACGGCTGCGCTGATGAGGGTGGACAGAAGTTTGTTCATGTGAAGCTCCGGATGTTGGGAAAAGTTGTAACGCGGATGCTGCCGGGGTGTCCCACAGGGTGTGGATCAAGACAAGCTGCACGTACGCTCCTGTTCAACGTTTGCCGCCGCCGGGCGGTTGACGCGTCTTTCAGGCGCCGCCGAACTCGTCGCCCAGCTCGGCGGCGCGTTGCCGGGCGGCGTGGATGGCGCGCATGAACTGCATCTTGACGCGGTCCTGCTCCATCGATGTCAGCGCAGCGTAAGTCGTGCCGCCTTTGGAGGTGACCCGCGCGCGCAGCTCCTGCGGCGGCTCATCGGAGGCCTGTGCCAGCGCGGAGGCGCCCACAAAGGTGCCGATCGCGAGCTGGCGCGCCTGCGCCAGGGGCAGGCCCATGTCAGTGCCGGCCTCGATCATGGCCTCGATGAAATAAAACACATAGGCCGGGCCTGAGCCGGACAGCGCGGTCACCGCGTCCAGCTGGGCTTCCTCGGCCAGCCACAGGTAGTCGCCCGTGGGCTTGAGTACTTTTTCGATCGCCTGCCTGTCGGCGCCGGTGGCGGCCTCGCGGGCGAACAGCGCCGTCATGCCCTTGCCGACCAGCGCCGGCGTGTTGGGCATGGCGCGCACCACGCGCTCGGTGCCCAGCCAGTGCGCAATGCTGCCGGAGCGCACGCCGGCCGCCACGCTCAGGTGCAGGGCGGTTTTGGTGTGAAAGCGCGTTTGCAGGGCCGCATCCTTGAAGACCTGCGGCTTGACCGCCCAGACGACCAGGCCGGCGGCGGCCAGCCAGGCGCCCGGGCCTTCGTGGAGCTCAATACCGAATTGCTGCGCGAGCTTGGCGCGCTGCTCGGCGAAAGGCTCGACCACCTGGATCTGGCCGGCCGGCAGGCCCTGCTTGAGCAGGCCGCCGATGATGGCGCTGGCCATGTTGCCGCCGCCTATGAAGGCGATGTGCTCGTTGTTTGCGCGGGAGGTGGAAGTCATGCGTTGTCAGTCCAAAAATTCAAAGGCCAGCCACTGGCTGATTTGCCGGGGGCTGAAGTTGTCGTCGCTGATGAACATCAGGCTGCGGCGCCCGTTGGGAAGCACCGGGCCCCAGCTCATGCCTTCGCTATTGTCCAGCTGTTTGAGCCGCGGGCCGGCGCCAGGGCCGGTAAAGGCCGAAAAATCCGCCAGCAGGGTTTTGCCGGCCGGCCGGTAAGCGCCCGGCCGCAGGGTGGGAAGCTCCAGCGTGTCGCCGGCCTGGCGGGTATCGATCAGGTAAAGGCGCAGCGAATTGCCCGAACCCGTCACGTAGGCCCGCTCCAGCACCAGCATGCGCTCGGCGTCCAGCATCAGGATTTCCGCCACGCCGTTGTCGGCAAAGGCGGTGGGCGGCACGGGCGCGCGCGGGATGGCGTCGGGTACATAGGCAATCTGCCGCAGGGCCTTGCCGCTGGCCAGGTCTATCTGGGTGAAGCGGCAGGGGCCGCCCGGCGCCTCTACGCTGGGCACGGGGCCGTCCTGCAGCAAGGCGTTTTCCATGGCGATCCAGGCCGTGCGGCCGTCGGGCGCCAGCGCCAGGCCTTCGAGCGTCAGGTTGCCGCGCGGCCCCGCGCCGGCCTGGAAATTGAACATCGCCGGCAGGGCGAATTCGCGCACAAAGCCGCCGTCGGGACGCGCTTCGCGCAGCCAGGGCGCGGTGCCGCTGGGCGCATGGCCTTCGCTGGTCCACAGCAGGGTGTTGCTGGCCGCGCGCCAGCGAATCGCTTCCGGGTCGGGCACCGGCCCGCCCCGCAGCGCCGGAGGATAGGGGCTACCGTCAGCCTGGCGCAGCGTGGCCACGCCCAGCAGCTCGGGCGCGCCCAGGCTGTCCATGCCCAGCGCGATGCGCGCGGTGTAAAAGCGCGCCGGGTTGATGCTGGAGCTGTCGTCGCTGATCAGGTAATAGAGGTCGCCGGCCGGGTCGTAGTCCATGCCCGACAGCCCGCCCACGGTGCTGCCCTGGAATTGCAGGCGGTGCGCAAAACGGGATTCGCCGATCAGGCGCAGGCGTGCGCGGGGCGGCTGGCCCGCCGCGGGCGGCAACGGCGGTGCCGCGCAGCCGGCCAGGCCCAGCACGGCGGCCGCGCCGGCGCCGAGGATGAGCCGGCGCTTCGAAAGAGGCGTGGCGGGGGTGTTCATGCGGCCAGTCTAGCGGCCGCCCCTGTGGGAAATGTGACAGCGGCGCAGGCAGCGTTCACTGCAGCACGGTCTGCCGCACCGCCTGCTCCCAGCGCGCCATCAGCTCGGCCGCCCGGTCCGCGCCCAGGGTGGGCAAAAACTTGCGCTCGGCGCGCCACATGCCCGAGAGTTCTTCGGTGCTGCGGTACACGCCGCTGGAAAGCCCCGCCAGGTAGGCGGCGCCCAGCGCGGTGGTTTCAATCACGGCCGGGCGTATCACCGGGATGCCCAGCAGGTCGGCCTGGAACTGCATCAGCAGGTCGTTGACGCAGGCGCCGCCGTCCACGCGCAGCTCGGCCACGGGTGCGGCACCGGCGCCGACCGCGTCGCGGCTCATGGCCTGCAGCAGGGCCGCACTCTGGTAGGCGATGCTTTCCAGCGCGGCGCGCGCGATGTGGGCGACGGTGGTGCCGCGCGTGAGCCCGGTGATGGTGCCGCGCGCGTCGGGTTTCCAGTAGGGCGCGCCCAGGCCGGTAAAGGCCGGCACCATCATCACGCCGCCCGAGTCGGGCACGCTTTCGGCCAGCGCCTGCACTTCGGCGCTGCCCTTGATGGCATGCAGGCCGTCGCGCAGCCACTGCACCACGGCGCCGCCCACAAACACGCTGCCCTCGATGGCGAACTGGGTTTGCGGGGTCGCTTGTGCTGCACTGGTGGTCAGCAGGCCGTTGTGGGAAGTCTGGAACTGCCCGCCCGTGTGCATCAGCATGAAGCAGCCCGTGCCGTAGGTGTTTTTCGCCATGCCGGCCTTGAAGCAGGCCTGCCCGAAGAGGGCGCTTTGCTGGTCGCCGGCGACGCCGCCGATGGCAATCGCATGGCCCAGCAGCTCGGGCCGCACCTCGCCGTAATGCGCGCTGGAGGGCAGCACCTGGGGCATCAGCGAGGCCGGGATGCCCAGCAGGTCCAGCAGTTCCGTGTCCCACTGGTTGTTGTGCACATTGAACAGCATGGTGCGCGAGGCGTTGCTGACGTCGGTGGCATGCAGCGCGCCGCCCGTGAGCTGCCACATCAGCCAGCTGTCTATGGTGCCGAAAGCCAGTTCGCCGCGCTCGGCCTGCGCGCGCGCGCCGGGCACGTTGTCGAGCAGCCACTTGAGCTTGGTGCCTGAAAAATAGGCATCAACCAGCAGGCCGGTTTTGGACTGGATCAGTTTTTCCTTGCCCTGCTCGCGCAGTTCGGCGCAGGTGGCTTCGGCGCGCCTGTCCTGCCAGACGATGGCGTGGTGCACCGGCTGGCCGGTCTTGCGGTTCCAGAGGGCGGTGGTTTCGCGCTGGTTGGTGATGCCCAGCGCGCGTATGTCGCCGGCCTTGATGTTCGCTTTGGCCAGCACCTCGCGCGCCGTGGCCAGCTGGGTGCGCCAGATTTCATTCAAGTCGTGCTCGACCCAGCCGGGCCGGGGGTAGATCTGCGGCAGCTCCTGCTGCGCCAGGGCCACGATGTGGCCGTGTTCGTCAAACACGATGCTGCGGGAACTCGAGGTTCCCTGGTCGAGGGCAAGGAGGTAGGTCATGCGCTGGAGTGTATGAAAACCGCTGTTGCCCGGCGCTCAGGAATGGGCCACTTCGCAGCTCACGTCCGCTTCCTCCAGCAGGGCCGGGAAGGGCTCGGGCGGCGGCATGTCGGTGAACAGCCGGTCGATCTGTGAAAGCCTGGCCAGCTCGACCATGGCCGGGCGGTTGAATTTGCTGCTGTCGGCGGCCAGCCAGACCTCGCGGGCGTGCTCGATGATGGTCTGCGCGACCTTGACCTCGCGGTAGTCGAAGTCGCGCAGCGAGCCGTCGGGCTCTATGCCGGAAATGCCGATGACGGCGATGTCGACGCGGAACTGGCGCATGAAGTCCACCGCCGCCTCGCCCACGATGCCGCGGTCGCGCGCGCGCACCACGCCGCCGGCCACGATGACCTCGCAGTCGGTGTTGCCGCACAGGATGGCCGCCACATTGAGGTTGTTGGTGATGACGCGCAGTCCCTTGTGGTTCAGCAAGGCCTTGGCGACGGCTTCGGTGGTGGTGCCTATGTTCAGGATCAGCGAGCAGTCGTTGGGGATGCGCCTGGCAACCGCCTCGGCGATACGCGCCTTGCCTTCGGCATTCAGGCTTTCGCGTTGGCGGTGCGCGATGTTTTCAATGGTCGACGTGGGCACCCGCACGCCGCCGTGAAAGCGCGTCAGCAAGCCGGCTTCGGACAGGCGCTGCACGTCCCGCCTGACGGTCTGCAGGGTGACGTTGAGCTTGTCGGCAAGCTGCTCGACGGAGGCCGAGCCGTGGGCGCGGACCACGTCAAGAAGCTTGATTTGCCTGGGATTGGAGTTCACGCGGGTCCAAGTCTGGGGGGATCTAAGGGGAAATCGGGGAATTAAAAGGACCTAAGAATGACAGCTGTATGGCCTTGGGGAAACTTTATATCGAAACAAAAGGAAACAGATAAGGGAAAACAATTAGATAAAACAATCAGAAAGGAAGAAAAATAGAAAAAAACCGAACTTATCAAGTTCTGTCTACAAATCCTCGGGAGACGCTTTCTTGTTGACTGTTTCAAATTTCTTGCCTGCCCTGGCCCCGTCCGGGGTGCCCGGCGGCCTGTTCCGGCCCCAGCGGGGCGGGGGAGCGGCGTGATGCAGCTGTCCCTGGACCAGATCAGCAAAAAGGTCGGCGCCGAGCAATGGCTGTACGACATGAGCCTGGCGCCGCGCAGCGGCGAAGTCACGGTCTTGCTGGGCGCCACGCAGGCCGGCAAGACCAGCCTGATGCGCATCATGGCCGGCCTGGACGTCCCCACGCACGGCAAGGTCCTGGTCAACCAGGCCGACGTGACCGGCATGCCGGTGCGCGAGCGCAACGTTGCCATGGTCTACCAGCAGTTCATCAACTACCCCTCGCTGCGCGTGGCCGACAACATCGCCTCGCCGCTCAAGCTGCGCGGCGAAAAAGACATAGAGCGCAAGGTGCGCGGCCTGGCCGAGCGCCTGCACATCGACATGTTTCTGGACCGCTACCCGGCTGAACTCTCGGGCGGGCAGCAGCAGCGCGTGGCCCTGGCGCGTGCGCTGGCCAAGGGCGCGCCGCTGATGCTGCTGGACGAGCCGCTGGTCAACCTCGACTACAAGCTGCGCGAGGAATTGCGCGAGGAACTGACCCAGCTCTTCGCCGCGGGCGACTCCACGGTCATTTACGCCACCACCGAGCCCGGCGAAGCCCTGCTGCTGGGGGGCTACACCGCCGTGATGGACGGCGGTGAGCTGCTGCAGTATGGCCCGACGGCCGAGGTTTTCCACGCGCCGCAGTCGCTGCGTGTGGCGCGGGCCTTCAGCGACCCGCCCATGAATCTGGTCGCGGCGCTGCCCGCCGCCCAGGGCCTGCAGCTGGCGGGCGGCCCGGCGCTGGCGCTGAAGCTGCCGGACGCACCGGCGCAGCGCCTGGCCTCTTTCACGGCAGGGGTTCGCGGAAGCGCCCTGCGCGTCACGGCCCGCGAAGGCGACGTGGCACTGCCCGGCAAGGTCGAGCTGGCCGAGATCTCGGGCTCCGACACCTTTGTCCACGTGGCAACGGCCGTGGGCGAACTGGTGGCGCAGCTCACGGGTGTGCACTACTTTGACCTGGGCGCGCCCGTCACCCTGTACCTGGACCCGGCGCAGGTTTATGTTTTCGACGCCGAAGGCGCGTTGCTTTTGGCTCCACGGAGGTCTCATGGCGCGCATTGACCTGGACCTGGCCCATGCCTACCGGCCCAACCCGCGCGAGGACAGCGACTACGCGCTGCTGCCGCTGACCATGAGCTTTCGCGACGGCGGCGCCTACGCGCTGCTGGGCCCCTCGGGCTGCGGTAAAACCACCATGCTCAACATCATGTCCGGCCTGCTGGTGCCCTCGCAGGGCAGCGTCAAGTTCGACGGCGTGGACGTGACGCGCGCGACGCCGCAGCAGCGCAACATCGCGCAGGTTTTCCAGTTCCCGGTGATCTACGACACCATGACGGTGGCCGAGAACCTGGCCTTTCCGCTGCGCAACCGCAAGGTGCCCGAAGAGCAGATCAAAAAACGCGTGGGCGAAATCGCCGAGATGCTGGACATGAGCGGCCAGCTCAACCAGCGCGCGGCCGGGCTGGCGGCGGACGCCAAGCAGAAGATCTCGCTGGGCCGCGGCCTGGTGCGGCCCGACGTGTCGGCCGTGCTGTTCGACGAGCCGCTCACCGTGATCGACCCGCACCTCAAATGGCAGCTGCGGCGCAAGCTCAAGCAGATCCACCACGAGCTCAAGCTCACGCTGATCTACGTCACGCACGACCAGGTCGAGGCGCTGACCTTTGCCGAAGAGGTGGTGGTGATGACGCGCGGCCGCGCGGTGCAGACCGGCTCGGCCGACGCGCTGTTCGAGCGGCCCCGCCATACCTTTGTCGGCCACTTCATCGGCTCGCCCGGCATGAACTTCCTGCCGGCCACGGTGTCCGGCGGTGCGCTGCGCGTCGCGGACCGGCCGCTGGCACTGCCGCCCGGGCGCGCCATGCCCGACGGCGAGCTCAAGCTGGGCGTGCGCCCCGAGTATGTGGTGAAGACCGCGCCCGGCGACCCGGCGGCGCTGCCCTTCACCGTCACGCTGGTGCAGGACATAGGCACGCACTGGATGCTGACGGCGCGCATCGGCGAGCACACCCTGAAAGCCCGCCTGAACCCCGCCTCACGCGCACCGCAGGTCGGCGAAGAGATCTGGCTGCAGGTCATGGGCACGCACACCTGCCTGTACCTCAACGATGAACTGGTGGAAGCATGAGCACGACGACGAAGCCTGTTAACCAGAAGGCCTGGCTGCTGGTGCTGCCGGTCATCATCTGCGTGGCCTTTTCCGCCATCCTGCCGCTGATGACGGTGGTCAACTATTCGGTGCAGGACATCATCTCGCCCGAGCGCCGCGTGTTTGTCGGCACCGAGTGGTTTGCGTCCGTCATGCGTGACGAGGATTTGCATGCGGCGCTGTGGCGGCAGCTCACGTTCTCGCTGGCGGTGCTGGCGGTCGAGATCCCGCTGGGCATCGCGCTGGCGCTGTCCATGCCGGCGCAGGGCTGGAAAGCCTCGCTGGTGCTGGTGCTGGTCGCCCTGTCGCTGCTGATCCCCTGGAATGTGGTCGGCACCATCTGGCAGATCTACGGCCGGGCCGACATAGGCCTGCTGGGCGCGATGCTGCAGAAGGTGGGCTTTGACTACAGCTACACCGGCAATGCCACGCACGCCTGGATCACGGTGCTGATGATGGATGTCTGGCACTGGACGCCGCTGGTGGCCTTGCTGGGTTACGCCGGCCTGCGCTCGATTCCCGACGCCTACTACCAGGCCGCGCGCATAGACGGCGCCAGCAAGTTCGCGGTGTTCCGCTACATCCAGCTGCCGAAAATGCGCGGTGTGCTGATGATCGCCGTGCTGCTGCGCTTCATGGACAGCTTCATGATCTACACCGAGCCTTTTGTGCTCACGGGCGGCGGGCCGGGCAATGCCACGACCTTCCTGTCGCAATACCTCACGCAAAAAGCCGTCGGCCAGTTCGACCTGGGCCCGGCGGCGGCTTTCTCGCTGATTTACTTTTTGATCATCCTGCTGCTGTGCTTCATCCTCTATAACTGGATGCAGCGGGTGGGTACGCAGGAGAAGGAGGGCGTGGAATGAACACACCGAAATTCCAGGCTCGCACGCTGTTCCTCATCGCCTACATCCTGTTCGCGCTGCTGCCCATCTACTGGATGGTCAACATGAGCTTCAAGACCAACAGCGAGATCCTGTCGAGCTTTTCCTTCTTTCCCCAGCAATTCACCTGGGACAACTACAAGACCATCTTCACCGATCCGTCCTGGTATTCGGGCTACATCAACAGCCTGATCTACGTCGCCATCAACACGGTGATCTCCATCACCGTGGCCTTGCCGGCCGCCTATGCGTTCTCGCGCTACAGCTTCCTGGGCGACAAGCATGTGTTCTTCTGGCTGCTGACCAACCGCATGACCCCGCCCGCGGTGTTTTTGCTGCCCTTCTTCCAGCTCTACACCACGGTGGGCCTGATGGACACCCACATCGCGGTGGCGCTGGCCCACCTGCTGTTCAACGTGCCGCTGGCGGTGTGGATCCTGGAAGGCTTCATGAGCGGCATTCCGCGCGAGATCGACGAGACCGCCTACATCGACGGTTATTCCTTCCCGCGCTTTTTCACGCGCATCTTCCTGCCGCTGATCAAGGCCGGCGTGGGCGTGGCGGCTTTTTTCTGCTTCATGTTCAGCTGGGTGGAGCTGCTGCTGGCGCGCACGCTGACCAGCGTCAACGCCAAGCCCATCGTCGCGACCATGACGCGCACGGTGTCGGCCTCGGGCATGGACTGGGCCACGCTGGCGGCGGCCGGCGTGCTGACCATAGTCCCGGGCGCGATCGTGATCTGGTTTGTGCGCAATTACATCGCGAAGGGTTTCGCGATGGGCAGGGTCTAGAAGGAGATGACAGATGTTTGAGTGGATGGCCTGGACGACGCCGGTGGCGGTTTTTTTCAGCTGCATCGTGCTGATGCTGGTGGGCATGACGGTGTGGGAGATCAAGTCGCCGACGACGATGCGGCGCGGCTTCCTGCCGCTGGAAACCACGCGCGGCGACCGATTGTTCATAGGCCTGCTCAGCGCGGCCTATGTGAACCTGATTTTTGTCGGCATCAGCGGCAAGCTGGCCGGCTGGCTGGGGCTGGAGGCGGACCCCTCCATCTGGATCAGTTTTGTGCTGTCCATGGTCTTGCTCGCATGGATCATGCGCAAGGGCTAGGCAGGACGTGAGGAAGAAAGAAGTGCGCAGAAAAAGGAACCCGGCTCATATTCCCCGGAGCCGAACAAGCCTTCAACCACGGGGAGTGAACCAATGAGGAGACAAGTCATGAAGATGCGTTATACGGCACTGGCAGTGGCCGCGGTGTGTGCCATGGCCAGCCCCGGCTGGGCCGGCGAGGCCGAAGCGAAGAAATGGATCGACAGCGAATTCCAGCCTTCCACGCTGTCCAAGGACAAGCAGCAGGCGGAGATGAAGTGGTTCATCGACGCGGCCAAGAAGCTGCAGGCCAAGGGCGTGAAGGAAATCTCGGTGGTGTCCGAGACCATCACCACCCACGAGTACGAATCCAAGACGCTGGCCAAGGCCTTTGAGGAAATCACCGGTATCAAGGTCAAGCACGACATCATCCAGGAAGGCGACGTGGTTGAAAAACTGCAGACCTCCATGCAATCGGGCAAGTCGATTTACGACGGCTGGATCTCCGACTCCGACCTGATAGGCACCCACTACCGCTACGGCAAGATCCTGGCGCTGTCCGACTATATGGCCGGCGCGGGCAAGGAATACACCAACCCGGGCCTGGACCTCAAGGACTTCATCGGCACCAGCTTCACGACGGCGCCCGATGGCAAGCTCTACCAGCTGCCCGACCAGCAGTTCGCCAACCTTTACTGGTTCCGCGCCGACCTGTTCGCGCGCAAGGACCTGCAGGACAAGTTCAAGGCCAAATACGGCTACGACTTGGGCGTGCCGCTGAACTGGAGCGCCTATGAAGACATCGCCGAGTTCTTCACCAACGACGTGAAGACCATAGACGGCAAGCCCATTTACGGCCACATGGACTACGGCAAAAAGGATCCGTCGCTGGGCTGGCGCTTTACCGACGCCTGGCTGTCCATGGCCGGGACCGCCGACAAGGGCATTCCCAACGGCATGCCGGTGGACGAGTGGGGTATCCGCGTGGCGGCCGACAAGTGCACGCCGGTGGGCGCCTCGGTGGCGCGCGGCGGCGCCACCAATTCGCCGGCCGCGGTGTACGCGCTGACCAAGTATGTGGACTGGATGAAGAAGTACGCACCCAAGGAAGCTAGCGGCATGACCTTCGGCGAGGCCGGCCCGGTGCCGGCCCAGGGTCAGATCGCCCAGCAGATCTTCTGGTACACGGCCTTTACCGCCGACATGACCAAGAAGGGCCTGCCGGTCGTGAACGCCGACGGCACGCCGAAGTGGCGCATGGCGCCCGGCCCCAACGGCCCCTACTGGAAGCAGGGCATGCAAAACGGCTACCAGGACGTGGGCTCCTGGACCTTCTTCAAGGACCATGATGCCAACAAGGTCGCCGCCGCCTGGCTGTATGCGCAGTTCATCACCTCCAAGACCGTTTCGGCCAAAAAATCGGTGGTGGGCCTGACCTTCATCCGCGACAGCGACATCCACCACGAGTACTTCACCAAGAACGCCGCCAACTACGGCGGCCTGATCGAGTTCTACCGCAGCCCGGCCCGCGTGGCCTGGACGCCGACCGGCAACAACGTGCCCGACTACCCCAAGCTGGCGCAGCTCTGGTGGAAGAACGTGGCGCAGGCTGTGACGGGTGAAAAAACGCCGCAAGGCGCGATGGACAACCTGGCCGACGAGATGGACCAGGTGATGGGACGCCTGGAGCGCGCCGGCATGGCCCACTGCGCGCCCAAGCTCAACCCCAAGAGCGACCCGGCCAAATGGCTGAGCGACAAGGGCGCGCCATGGGCCAAGCTGGCCAATGAAAAGCCCAAGGGCGAAACCATCAACTACGACAAGTTGCTGCAGGCCTGGAAAGACGGCAAGGTGCGTTAAACCGCGGGGCCGTGCGGCGCTTGGGTGCCGCACGGCCCTTTTTTGCGGATGAGGGCGGCGCTTGCCGCCACGGCGCTGGGGTAAGCTCGTCGCCACTTTAAAAAAATGGGTTTGTATGGAACGGGAATCAAAGCCCATGTCGACTGAATTCGCACCTGCTGCCGCCACGCGGCGCCAGGACTTGATGGACAGCCTGGCCGCGCCTCGCCACTACGACATCGCCATCATCGGCGGCGGCGCCACCGGCCTGGGCGTGGCGCTTGACGCCGCCGCGCGCGGGTTTTCCGTGGTGCTGGTGGAGTCGCACGACTTTGCCAAGGGCACCTCCTCGCGCGCCACCAAGCTGGTGCACGGCGGCGTGCGCTACCTCGCGCAGGGCAATATTTCACTGGTGCGCGAGGCCTTGCTGGAGCGCACCACCTTGCTGGCCAATGCACCGCATCTGGCGCAGCCGCTGCCTTTTGTCATGCCTTCCTACAAATTCTGGGAGGCGCCGTTCTACGGCATAGGGCTCAAGATGTACGACGCGCTGGCCGGCAAGGCCGGCCTGGGCGCGACCGAATTCCTCAATCGCCAGGAAACCCTGGCGTATTTGCCGACGGTGCAGCCGCGCGACCTCAAGGGCGGCGTCAAGTACTGGGACGGCCAGTTCGACGACGCGCGGCTGGCGCTGGCGCTGGCCCGCACAGCCGCGCGCCAGGGAGCGCTGCTGGTCAATTACTGTGAGGCCACCGGCCTGATCCATGAAGGCGGCAAGCTGGCCGGCCTGCATGCGCGCGACCAGGAAACCGGCCGCACATTTGAGATCCGCGCGAGCTGCGTGGTGAACGCCGCCGGCGTCTGGGTGGACCAGCTGCGCCTGCAGGACGGCCAGGCCATAGGCCGCGACACCAAGCCCATGGTTGCGCCCAGCCAGGGTGTCCATATCGTGGTGGACCGCTCGTTTTTGCCCACCGACCATGCCCTGCTGGTGCCCAAGACGGCCGACGGCCGGGTGCTGTTTGCCGTGCCCTGGCTGGGCAAAACCATTTTGGGCACCACCGACACGCCGCGCCACGACCTGGCCCGCGAGCCGCTGCCTTTCCGGGAAGAGGTCGATTTCATCCTGCGCGAGTCGGCGCGTTACCTGAGCCGCGCCCCGGGCCCGGCTGACATCAAAAGCATTTGGGTGGGCCTGCGGCCGCTGGTCAAGCCGCCGGACGAGGATGCCGGCAGCACCCAGGCCCTGTCGCGCGAGCACACGGTGCTGGTCAGCAAAAGCGGCCTGGTCACGGTGACCGGCGGCAAATGGACCACTTACCGCGCCATGGCGGAGGACGTGCTGGACAAATGTTTTGGCGCGGCCCTGCTGCCCGCGCGGGCCGCCAGCACCACCGCGCATTTGAAGTTAGTTGGCGCTCACAACTCGGGTCATAAGATCAGCGAGGCCCCCGGCCCTCATCTATATGGCAGCGAGGCGGCTTCCCTGGACAGCCTGCCGGGCGCCGGCCACGAGCTGGGCGGCGGCCTGACCGAGGCCATGGTGCGCTTTGCCGCCCGCCATGAATATGCGCGCACGGTGGAAGACGTGCTGGCGCGGCGTTCGCGGCTGCTGTTCCTGGACGCCGCGCTGGCCCGGACCCTGGGGCCGGAAGTGGCGGCCCTGCTGCAGCAGGAAAACGGGGTGGATCCGCAGCTCGACGCATTTTTGGCGCTCTGCGGCCAATACCTGAGCCTGCCCGACTGAGTACTGCCCTGAATCGCTCCGCTTTTTATAGCGGACTTTTCTTTCTGGTATTGATGCCAGGCTAGATTTCATCCCTGAAATTCACTCCCTCGGGGGCACCGGTTCCAGCCGCGGCTTTGCGGTTCCTGGGCCGCCAGGCCCGCATGCAAAAGCGCTGTTGGGATATTTTCACACCAGCCGGTTGACACTGCCAGGCGATTCAGTGATAATCGTGGGCTTCGCTCTAAAAAGGCGAGGAATTCTGCCTAACGGAAGCATCACAAGTGGTTTGTGGTGTGGACGACAGGCCCAAGACTGATTGGCTGGCGATCTCAAGGGGTTGTCTTCCGGTGCAAGTTGGGAACACATTTAAATGATTCAAACGCAATCCAAGCTCGATGTTGCTGACAACACGGGTGCCAAGTCCGTGATGTGCATCAAGGTTCTGGGCGGCTCCAAGCGCCGGTACGCCAGCGTTGGTGACGTCATCAAGGTGAGCATCAAAGAAGCCGCTCCGCGTGGCCGCGTCAAAAAAGGCGAGGTTTACAGCGCTGTGGTCGTTCGCACCGCCAAGGGCATCCGCCGCGGTGACGGCTCCCTCGTCAAATTCGATGGCAACGCAGCCGTGTTGCTTAACGCCAAGCTGGAGCCTATCGGCACCCGCATCTTCGGACCAGTGACGCGCGAACTGCGCACTGAAAAGTTCATGAAGATCGTGTCCCTGGCTCCTGAAGTTCTGTAAGGACGCGCCATGAACAAGATTCGTAAGGGCGACGAGATCATCGTGATCGCCGGTCGCGACAAAGGCAAGCGCGGCAAGATTTCGCTGCGCAAAGACGACGGCCATGTCGTGGTTGAGGGCATTAACCTGGTGAAAAAACACACCAAGCCCAACCCTCTGAAGGGCACCACCGGCGGCATCGTCGAAAAAAGCATGCCGATTCACCAGTCGAACGTGGCAATCTTCAATGCCGCAACCGGCAAGGCGGATCGCGTTGGCATCAAGCTCCTGGCTGACGGCAAGAAAGTGCGCGTCTTCAAGTCCAGCGGCGAAGAAATCAAGGTTGCATAACATGGCAAAGACCGCACCCGCAGCACAAGCTGCTTTGCAGGCCCGCCTGCAAACCCAGTACCGCGAAAAAATCGCCCCCAGCCTGGTTGAAAAATTCGGCTACACCTCGCCGATGCAGGTTCCCCGCATCACCAAGATCACGCTCAACATGGGTGTGAGCGAGGCTGTCGCCGACAAGAAGGTCATGGACAACGCCGTCGGCGACATGACCAAGATCGCCGGCCAGAAGCCCGTCGTGACCAAGGCCAAGAAGGCTATCGCCGGTTTCAAGATCCGCGAAGACCTGCCCATCGGCTGCATGGTGACCCTGCGCGGCGTGAAGATGTATGAGTTCCTCGATCGTTTCGTCACCGTGGCTCTGCCTCGCGTGCGCGACTTCCGCGGTATTTCCGGCCGGGCCTTCGACGGCCGCGGAAACTACAACATCGGCGTGAAAGAGCAGATCATTTTCCCTGAGATCGAGTACGACAAGGTTGACGCCCTGCGCGGTCTCAATATCAGCATCACCACCACGGCAAAGACCGATGAAGAGTGCAAGGCGCTCCTCACCGCTTTCCGTTTTCCGTTCAAGAACTGAGGCGGGACATGGCAAAACAAGCTTTACTGCAACGTGAACTGAAGCGCGAGAAACTCGCCGCCAAGTTCGCCAAAAAATACGCTGAACTCAAGGCTGCGTCCAACGACGCCAAGCGCTCCGATGAAGAGCGCGCCCTGGCTCGCCTTGAGCTGCAAAAGTTGCCCCGCAACGCCAACCCGACTCGCCAGCGCAACCGCTGCGAGATCACGGGTCGCCCGCGCGGTACGTTCCGTCAATTCGGCCTGGCTCGCGCCAAGATTCGCGAGTTGGCTTTTGCTGGTGATATCCCTGGTATCACCAAGGCAAGCTGGTAAGCATAGGAGAACCGCAAAATGAGCATGAGTGATCCTATCGCCGACATGTTGACCCGCATCCGCAATGCACAAATGGTTGAAAAAGCCGTTGTGCTGGTGCCGTCGTCGAAAGTCAAAGTTGCCATCGCGCAGGTGCTGAAGGATGAGGGCTACATCGATGGCTTCTCCGTCAAGACCGACGACGGCAAGTCCCAGCTGGAAATCGCCCTGAAGTATTACGCAGGCCGCCCCGTGATTGAGCGCATCGAGCGCGTCAGCCGCCCCGGTCTCCGCGTCTACAAAGGCCATGGCGCCATCCCCCAGGTCATGAACGGCCTTGGTGTGGCAATTGTCACGACCCCGAAAGGCGTCATGACCGATCGTAAAGCCCGCGCTACCGGTATCGGTGGTGAAGTGCTTTGCTACGTGGCCTAACGGCGGCATTGAGGAGAAACTGAAATGTCTCGTGTAGGAAAAATGCCGGTCTCCGTCCCCCAGGGCGTGGACGTGGCCATGAAAGACGACCAGATCAACGTCAAGGGCGCCCTCGGCACCCTGGCGCTGGCCCAGAACGCGCTTGTCACCATCAAGAACGATGCCGGCAAGCTGACCTTTGCGCCGGCCAACGACTCGCGTGAAGCCAACGCCATGAGCGGCACGATGCGCCAGCTCGTGAACAACATGGTGACGGGCGTGACCAAGGGCTTCGAGAAGAAGCTCAGCCTGATCGGCGTGGGTTACAAAGCCCAGGCCCAAGGCGCCAAGCTGAACCTGACGGTGGGTTACTCCCATCCGGTGGTGATGGACATGCCGGCCGGTATCAAGGTCGAAACGCCCACCCCGACCGAAGTCGTGATCAAGGGTTCCGATCGCCAGCGTGTGGGACAGATCGCCGCCGAAGTGCGCGCCGTCCGTCCTCCCGAGCCTTACAAGGGCAAGGGCATCCGTTATGCGGATGAGAAAATCACGATCAAAGAAACCAAGAAGAAATAAGGAGCTGCATCATGTTGACCAAAAAAGAGCAGCGCCTTCGTCGTTCACGCCAGACCCGCATCCGCATTGCCACGCAAGGCGTTGCCCGTCTGACCGTCAACCGCACCAATCTGCACATCTACGCCAGCGTTATCTCTGGCGACGGCACCAAGGTTCTGGCTGCCGCTTCCACCGCGGAAGTCGAAGTGCGCAAGGAAATCGGCGCCTCGGGTAAAGGCGGAAACGTTGCTGCCGCGCAAGCCATTGGCAAGCGCATTGCCGAGAAGGCAAAAGCAGCAGGTGTAGAAAAAGTGGCGTTTGATCGCGCCGGTTTTGCGTACCACGGCCGCGTCAAAGCGCTGGCTGATGCGGCTCGCGAAGCTGGTTTGCAGTTCTAAGCAGACTGGAATTAAGTATGGCTAAGTTTCAAGCAAAATCGAACAACGACGCTCCAGACGATGGTCTGAAGGAAAAAATGATCGCGGTTAACCGCGTGACCAAAGTCGTGAAGGGCGGCCGTATCCTCGGTTTCGCCGCACTCACGGTGGTTGGTGACGGTGACGGCCGCGTCGGCATGGGCAAGGGCAAGTCGAAAGAAGTGCCAGCAGCCGTGCAAAAGGCCATGGAAGAAGCGCGCCGCAACATGACCAAGGTCTCGTTGAAGAACGGTACCCTTCACCACAATGTGTTCGGCCACCACGGTGCGGCCAGCGTCATGATGGCGCCGGCTCCCAAGGGTACCGGCATCATTGCCGGCGGCCCGATGCGCGCTGTTTTTGAAGTCATGGGCATTACCGACATCGTGGCCAAGAGCCATGGTTCGAGCAATCCCTACAACATGGTGCGTGCCACCATGGATGCACTGAACAACTCCACGACCGCCTCGGAAATCGCGGCCAAGCGTGGCAAGTCTGTCGAAGAAATCTTCGGTTAAGGCGGCATTGAAATGACCAAAGAAACCAAACTCAAAGTCCAGCTGGTTCGCAGCCCGATTGGCACCAAGGAATCGCATCGCGCCACCGTGCGCGGTCTGGGCCTGCGTGGCGTCAATAGCGTCAGCGAACTGCAGGACACGCCCGCAGTGCGCGGCATGATCAACAAGATCAGCTATCTGGTCAAGATTGTCTGAGCGGAGACTCATCATGGAATTGAACGGAATCAAGCCTGGCCAAGGCGCCAAACATGCCAAGCGCCGTGTCGGCCGCGGCATCGGCTCCGGCCTGGGCAAAACGTCGGGTCGCGGCCACAAGGGCCAGAAGTCCCGTGCGGGCGGCTACCACAAGGTGGGCTTCGAGGGCGGTCAAATGCCCATGCAGCGTCGCCTGCCCAAGCGCGGCTTCAAGTCGCACCTGCTGAAGTTCAACGCAGAGGTCACCCTCGGCGCGCTGGAGCAGCTCGGCCTGGCCGAAGTGGATCTGCTGGCGCTGAAGACGGCCGGCCTGGTGGGCCAGCTGGCCAAGAACGTCAAGGTCATCAAGACCGGCGAACTGACCAAGGCTGTGAAGCTGAACGGCATTTCCGCCACGGCGGCTGCCAAGGCCGTGATCGAAGCCGCCGGCGGCTCCATCGCTTAAATACCTGACTGGACAAATCAGTGGCAACCAACTCGGCTCAAATTGCGAAAACCGGCAAGTACGGTGACCTGCGCAACAGGCTTGTGTTTTTGCTGCTGGCCCTGGTGGTGTACCGCATTGGCGCGCACATCCCGGTGCCTGGGATAGACCCTGGCCAGCTGAAAGAGCTTTTCAAGGGCCAGCAAGGCGGCATATTGAACCTGTTCAATATGTTCTCGGGTGGTGCCCTGTCGCGATTCACCGTGTTTGCCCTGGGCATCATGCCCTACATCTCGGCCTCGATCATCATGCAACTGATGACCTACGTCGTTCCGACGTTCGAGCAGATGAAAAAAGAGGGTGAAAGCGGCCGCCGCAAGATTACCCAGTACACGCGCTACGGCACGCTGGCCCTGGCTTTGTTCCAGTCCATGGGCATTGCCGTGGCACTGGAAAGCTCGCCGGGTCTGGTGCTGGCGCCTGGTTTCGGGTTCCGCATGACGGCGGTTTTCAGCCTGACGGCCGGCACCATGTTCCTGATGTGGCTGGGTGAGCAGATCACCGAGCGCGGCCTGGGCAACGGTATCTCGATCCTGATCTTTGCGGGTATCGCGGCCGGTTTGCCGAACGCGATGGGCGGTTTGCTGGAGCTGGTGCGTACCGGCGCCATGAGCATTATTGTGGCGATCATCATTGTCCTGGTCGTCGTGCTGGTGACCTATTTCGTGGTGTTCGTTGAACGCGGGCAGCGCAAGATTCTCGTGAATTACGCGCGGCGCCAGGTGGGCAACAAGGTCTACGGCGGCCAGTCGTCGCACTTGCCGCTGAAGCTGAACATGGCGGGCGTGATCCCTCCGATCTTCGCCTCGTCGATCATCCTGTTGCCGGCGACGGTGGTGGGCTGGTTCAGCGCCGGTGACAGCATGCGTTGGCTGAAAGACATCGCCAGCACGCTGACACCCGGCCAGCCGATCTACGTGATGCTGTATGCCAGCGCGATTGTGTTTTTCTGCTTCTTCTACACGGCCCTGGTGTTCAACAGCCGTGAAACGGCGGACAACCTGAAAAAGAGCGGCGCCTTCATTCCCGGCATCCGGCCTGGTGACCAGACGGCGCGCTACATTGACAAAATCCTGGTGCGCTTGACGCTGGCAGGTGCGGTGTACATCACATTCGTGTGTCTGCTGCCGGAGTTTCTGATTTTGAAATACAACGTGCCTTTCTATTTCGGCGGCACGTCGTTGATGATTATTGTCGTGGTGACCATGGATTTCATGGCCCAGGTGCAGAACTACATGATGTCGCAACAGTATGAGTCGTTGCTTAAAAAGGCGAACTTCAAGACGTCACTGGGCGGTTAACTGGGTATTTGATGGGATATGTCTAAAGACGATGTGATCCAGATGCAAGGCGAGGTTGTGGAAAACCTCCCCAATGCAACTTTCAGGGTGAAGCTTGAAAATGGACATGTAGTACTGGGGCACATCTCGGGAAAAATGCGTATGCACTACATCCGCATCCTTCCCGGTGACAAGGTGACGGTTGAATTGACGCCTTACGATTTATCGCGGGCACGCATTGTTTTCCGTGCCAAGTAGGCACAGAGTGAAAGTTTAGGAGTAATAGAAATGAGAGTTTCAGCTTCGGTCAAGAAGATTTGCCGCAACTGCAAGGTTATCCGTCGCAAGGGCGTTGTCCGTGTGATCTGCACGGACCCGCGCCACAAACAGCGTCAAGGCTGATTTCAAGAGTTTTAGAGGACGAACATGGCTCGTATCGCTGGTATCAATATTCCGCCGCAGCAGCACGCCGAAATCGGCTTGACTGCTATCTTTGGCATCGGTCGCACGCGCGCTCGCAAGATTTGCGAAGCATGCGACATCGCCTACGCCAAGAAGGTCAAAGACCTGACCGACGGCGACCTGGAAAAAATCCGTGAGCAGATCGCCCTGTTCACCATCGAAGGTGACTTGCGTCGTGAAACCACGATGAACATCAAGCGCCTGATGGACATCGGCTGCTACCGCGGCTTCCGCCACCGTCGTGGCCTGCCCATGCGCGGCCAGCGCACCCGGACCAACGCCCGCACCCGCAAGGGTCCGCGCAAGGCCGCTGCAGCTTTGAAGAAATAATTGAGAGGTCGTCATGGCAAAATCACCAAGCAATAACGCCGCACAGCGCGTTCGCAAGAAAGTTCGCAAGAACGTGGCCGATGGCATCGCCCACGTGCACGCTTCTTTCAACAACACGATCATCACCATCACGGATCGCCAGGGCAATGCCTTGTCCTGGGCTTCCTCCGGTGGCCAGGGCTTCAAGGGCTCGCGCAAATCCACGCCTTTCGCAGCGCAGGTCGCTTCGGAAGTCGCCGGCCGCGCCGCCATTGAGCAGGGCATCAAGAACCTTGACGTCGAAATCAAGGGTCCTGGTCCCGGCCGTGAATCGTCTGTTCGCGCATTGGGCGCACTGGGCATCCGGATCAATTCCATTGCCGACGTGACCCCGGTTCCGCACAACGGCTGCCGCCCGCAAAAGCGCCGCCGCATTTAATCCCCCGTGCCTGGCTGTCCGGCGGGCGTTATAGCCCGTCAGATACCAGGCATTTTTACCAAGCCCACCGCCGGCAGGTCACGACCTCCGGCTCCTGCATGTAAATGCAGCAGATGAAAAAAGGACACTCAAGTGGCACGTTATCTCGGCCCCAAGGCCAAACTATCCCGCCGTGAAGGCACCGACCTGTTCCTGAAGAGCGCCCGCCGCGCCATCAGCGACAAGGCCAAATTCGACTCCAAGCCGGGCCAGCACGGCCGTACCTCCGGTACCCGTACTTCCGACTTCGGCCTGCAACTGCGCGAAAAGCAAAAAGTCAAGCGCATGTACGGCGTGCTCGAGAAGCAATTCCGCCGCTACTTCGAAGAAGCCGATCGCCGCAAGGGCAACACCGGCGCCAACCTGTTGTTCATCCTGGAATGCCGCCTGGACAACGTGGTGTACCGCATGGGCTTCGGCTCGACCCGCGCTGAAGCACGCCAGCTGGTGTCGCACAAGGCCATCACGGTCAACGGCGGCACGGTCAACATTCCTTCGTACATGGTCAAGACCGGCGACGTTATCGCCGTGCGCGAGAAGTCGAAGAAGCAGACCCGCATCACCGAAGCCCTCGAGCTCGCAAAACAGGTCGGCCTGCCCGCCTGGGTCGATGTGAACGCCGACAAGGGCGAAGGCACCTTCAAGAAGGTTCCTGACCGCGATGAGTTCGCCGCCGACATCAACGAATCGTTGATCGTCGAGTTGTACTCACGCTAATTTTCGTTCCTGCGGCACGGGGCACCGTGCCGCCAGGGTGTGCTTCGCCGGCCTTATCGGTGTAACGAACCGAGGGTATTGAGAGGAAGACTGCATGCAGACCAATTTGTTGAAACCAAAAACCATCAATGTTGAGCAGCTTGGCGCCAACCGCGCCAAGGTGACTCTGGAGCCCTTCGAGCGCGGCTACGGCCACACGCTGGGCAACGCACTGCGCCGCGTACTGTTGTCGTCCATGGTCGGCCACGCCGCCACCGAAGTCACCATCGCGGGTGTCCTGCACGAGTACTCGTCCATCGACGGTGTGCAGGAAGACGTCGTCAACATCCTGTTGAACCTCAAGGGTGTGGTGTTCAAGCTCCACAACCGCGATGAAGTCACGCTGAGCCTGCGCAAGGACGGCGAAGGCCCCGTCACCGCCGCCGACATCCAGACGCCGCACGACGTGGAAATCATCAACCCTGAGCACGTCATCGTGAACCTGTCGCACGGCGGCAAGATCGACATGCAGATCAAGGTTGAAAACGGCCGCGGCTATGTGCCCGGCAACCAGCGCCGCTACGGCGACGAGTCGCCGAAATCCATCGGCCGCATCGTGCTGGACGCCTCGTTCTCGCCCGTCAAGCGCGTGAGCTACACCGTCGAAAGCGCCCGCGTCGAGCAGCGCACCGACCTCGACAAGCTCGTGCTGGAAATCGAAACCAACGGCGCCGTAACTGCTGAAGACGCAGTCCGTGCCTCGGCCAAGATCCTGGTTGAGCAGCTCGCGGTGTTCGCGCAGCTCGAAGGCAATGAACTGGCCGCGTTCGACGCGCCCGTTCAGCGCAGCTCGCAGCAGTTCGACCCCATCCTGCTGCGCCCCGTCGACGAGCTCGAACTCACCGTGCGCTCGGCCAACTGCCTCAAGGCCGAAAACATTTACTACATTGGCGATCTGATCCAGCGCACTGAAAACGAGCTGCTCAAGACCCCCAATCTGGGACGTAAATCCCTCAATGAAATCAAGGAAGTGCTGGCCTCCCGCGGCCTCACCCTCGGCATGCGCCTGGAAAGCTGGCCTCCCGCCGGCCTGGACAAGCGTTAATTAGTTGTTGAACCCACAAGACCCGCCTCAAAGGGGTCTCGCACGGGCAGTACCTGATACGGCTGCCCGGATTTTAAAAAAGGAAATTGATCATGCGCCACGGACACGGACTACGTAAACTCAACCGCACCAGCGAGCACCGCCTCGCCATGCTGCGCAACATGATGAACTCGCTGCTGCAGCACGAAGTCATCAAGACCACTCTGCCCAAGGCCAAGGAATTGCGCCGCGTGGTCGAGCCCATGATCACCCTGGGCAAGGAACCCACCCTGGCCAACAAGCGCCTGGCATTCGACCGCCTGCGCGACCGTGACATGGTCGTCAAGCTGTTCGCTGAAATCGGCCCTCGCTACAAGGCCCGTCCCGGCGGCTACACCCGCATCCTGAAGATGGGTTTCCGCGTTGGCGACAATGCGCCCATGGCCCTGGTCGAACTGGTGGACCGCCCTGAAGTGTCGGAAGACACTACCGCTGACGCGGCCAAGGCAGAGTAAGCTACAATACAGATATACCGCGCGGTGGAGCAGCCTGGTAGCTCGTTGGGCTCATAACCCAAAGGTCGTAAGTTCAAATCTTGCCCGCGCAACCAAACCCAAAACGCCTGCATCATGCAGGCGTTTTGCTTTCCGGCTTGCATTCATCATGCGCGCCGCGACAGGGTCTTCAGCTTTAGTCCGGCACCACCGCCGTAACCTCAATCTCCACCTGCGCGCGGTCCTCGACCAGGCCCGCCACTTCAACGCAGGTCATGGCCGGGAAGTTTTTTCCCATGACTTCTCGGTAGGCGGCGCCCAGTTCCTTGAGCCTGGCCACGTACTCGACGCGGTCCACCACATACCAGGTCATGCGCACCATGTGTTCGGGCCCAGCGCCGCCGGCTTTCAGCACGGCCGCGATGTTTTGCAGCGCCTGTTTGGTCTGCGCGACGAAGTCGTCGCTCTCGAATTCCTGCTTTGCGTTCCAGCCGATCTGGCCGCCGACAAAAAGCAGCGCGCCGCGCGCGAGCATGCCGTTGGCGTAACCCTTGGGTTCGGCCCAGTCAGGGGGTTGAATTTTTTTGATCATGGGGCGGGTCTCCAGGGGATGTTTTTAAATAGGGCAGCAAAGCCTCGCGCAGCGCGTCGGGAATGCGCATGGGCTTGCCGTTGGGAACTTCGGAATACACGATCACGCCGTGGGCCTTGAGCCGGGTGTCGCCGGCCTCGCCGTGGATCTCGTACTGCATGCCTATGCTGGAGCCGCCTATGCGCGTGAGCTCCAGCGTGATGGTGAGCGCGTCGCCGTTGCGGCACATGCCCAGGAATTCGGTCTTGAGGTCCACGATGGGCACACCGACGCCGCTGGCGATCAGCCGGTGCTCGGGAAAGCCGATGTGTTCCAGGAAGTCCTCCTGCACCTCATGCAGCAGGTAAAAAAATTGCGGGTAAAAAACAATGCCGGCCGGGTCGCAGTGGTGAAAGCGCACGCGCTTGGGAACGCTGAATTTCATGGCTGGCGCAGCTTGAAGCGTTGCAGCTTGCCGGTTTCGGTGCGCGGCAGCTTGTCGACGAACTCGACCTGGCGCGGATATTTAAAGGGCGCCAGCGTCGCTTTCACATGGTCCTGCAAGGCCTTGGCCGTGGCGTCACCGGCCGCTTCGCCAGGCTTGAGCACGATAAAGGCCTTCACGATCATGCCGCGCTCCTCGTCGGGCAGGCCCACCACACCGCACTCGGCCACGGCCGGGTGCTTGAGCAGCGCGTCTTCCACCTCGGGGCCGGCCACGTTGTAGCCGGCGGTGATGATCATGTCGTCGGCGCGCGCCTGGTAGAAGAAATAACCGTCGGCGTCCTGCATGAAGGCGTCGCCCGGGTAGTTCCAGCCGTTCTTCACATAGTTGCCCTGGCGCACGTCCTCGAGGTAGCGGCAGCCCGTGGGCCCGACCACGGCCAGCTTGCCTATGGTGCCGCGCGGCACCTCGGCGCCGCTGTCATCCACCACCTTGGCGGTATAACCAGGCACGACCTTGCCGATGGCGCCGCGGCGCACGTCGGCGCCGGCCGCCGAGATAAAGATGTGGAACATCTCGGTCGCGCCTATGCCGTCAATCATTTCGATGCCGGTGGCGTCCTTCCACAGCTGGCGCGTGGCGTCCGGCAGGCTTTCGCCGGCGCTCACGCACAGGCGCAGGCCGGGCACGCCGTGCTGTCTGGCAAAGGGTGCCATCTGCCGGTAAAACGTGGGCGCGGTGTAGCAGACCGTCGCGCCCACCTGTTTGATCAGCTTGACCATGGCCTCCGGCGTGTAGCCTATGGAGGGGTAATACACCGAGGCGCCGGCCCACATCGGGAAAATCAGCATGCCGCCCAGGCCGAAGGTGAAAGCCAGCGGTGGCGAACCGACCACGATGTCGTCGGGCCTGGCCTTGAGCACGTGGCGCGGCCAGGCTTCGCAGGCGGCCAGCACGTCGCGGTGCGTGTGCACCGCGGCCTTGGGCTTGCCCGTGGTGCCCGAGGTAAAAGCCATCAGCGCGATGTCGTCGGCCGATACCGGGCAGGGCTTGAACCGGCCGTCCTTCTGCGCAGACAGCACGGCCAGCGAGCCCGGCGCATCCATCACATTAAAAGGCACGATGGTGGGCAGCGCGGCGCTGGGCGCCTGGGCCGCCTGCAGCTCATCGAGCAGGGTCGCGTCGCACAGGGCCAGCGCGGGCCGGGCTTTTTCGACGATCTCGCCGAGCTCCTTGGCGCGCAGCAGCGGCATGGTCGCCACCGCCACCAGCCCGGCCTGCACCACACCCAGCCAGGCCAGTGCCATGCCTATGGAATTGCCGCCGCGCAGCAGCACGCGGTTGCCGGGCTTGAGGCCGAAGTCCTCGGTCAGCACCTGCGCGATGCGGTTCACGCGCTCCAGGGCTTCGGTATATGTCAGCGTGATCTTGTCCGAGCGCAGCAGCGGCTTGTCGCCGCGGCCCTCGCGAATCGCCTTGTCGAACAGAGACTGCACCAGGTTGGCCTGCGCCGGGATGCGCAGCTCGGGCAGCGCGTATTCCATGCGCGGCAACTGCTCGGGCGCCGGCAGGCGCTCGTGCACAAAACGGTCCGGCTGCGCGGAAGGGGCGGAGGGCGCCGCGGCAAGGCTTTCGAGAGTGTCGGAGACGGAGGTGCTCATGATTGCAATTGGGCCTTTCCAATAATGAGTTGCTGCACTTCGGTCGCGCCTTCATAAATGCGCAGCGAGCGTATGTCGCGGTACAGGCTTTCCACCTTGGTGCCCACCTTCACGCCCAGGCCGCCGTGCATTTGCAGCGCCATGTCGATGACTTTCTGCGCGTTTTCGGTGGCCGCCATCTTGGCCATGGCGGCCTCGGCGGTGATGCGCGCGCCGCTGCCCAGGCGTTCGCTTTCGTCGCGCATCCAGGCGGCGCGGTAGGTCAGCAGCGCGGCCGCGTCGACCAAGGCCGCCATTTCACCGAGCTTGGCCTGGGTCAGCTGGAAGTCGGCCAGGGTCTGGCCGAACATTTTTCGTTCTTTCGAAAAGCGCACCGCCTCGGCCAGCGCGCGGCGCGCCATGCCCAGCGCGGCGGCCGCCACCGAGGCGCGGAAGATGTCCAGCGTCTGCATGGCCAGCTTGAAGCCGCCATGCAGCGCGCCCAGTTGCGCGTCTTTGGGCAGCTTGCAGTGCGCGAACTTCAGCGTGGCCAGCGGGTGCGGCGCCATCACGGCGATGTGCTCGCTGCTGTCCAGGCCCGTGCTGTCCGCATCGACGATAAAGGCCGTGATGCCGCGCGTGCCGGCCTGCGGGTCGGTCTTGGCAAAGGTCACATAAAAATCCGCGATGCCGCCGTTGCTGATCCAGGTCTTGCTGCCGTTCAATGTCCAGCCTTCGCCCGTGTCGGTGGCCGAGGTCGCCATGGCGCCGGCGTCCGAGCCCGCGTCGGGCTCGCTCAGGGCAAAGGCCGCGATTTTTTTGCCGCTGGCCACCAGCGGCAGGTAGGCCGCCTGCTGCGCCGGCGTGCCCGCCAGCGTGATGGCGCCGCTGCCCAGGCCCTGCATCGCGAACGCAAAATCTGCCAAAGGCGAATGAAAGGCCAGGGTCTCGCGCAGGATCACCAGCGCACGCGAGTCCAGTTTCTCCAGCGCGCCGCCCAGCGCGCCATCCCTGCCGGCCGGCACGCAGTAGCGCAGCCAGCCCTGCTGGCCCAACAGGGCCACCCATTCCTTGCAGGCCCTGCGGTCGTCGCTCTCGTCGACCTGCTGCTGAGGCGCCCAGTCGGCCAGGCGCCGGCCCAGCTCGCGGTGAACCTCGTCAAAAAAAGGCAAAGCCAGGTGGGCGGTGCTCGATTTCATGCCTGAATCCTTGTTGTGCTGTGCTCAGTCGCCGCGAAACACCGGTTTTTGTCTGGCCGCGAAGGCCTCGTAGGCGCGCGTGAAGTCCTTGGTCTGCATGCAGATGGCCTGGGCCTGCGCCTCGGCCTCTATGGCCTGGTCCAGCGTCATGGCCCATTCCTGGTGCAGCATGGTCTTGGTCATGCCGTGCGCGAAGGTCGGGCCCTCGGCCAGTTCGCGCGCGAGTTTTTGCGCCTGCGCCAGCAGCTCTTGCGGCTCATGCAGCGCGTTGAAGAAACCCCACTGCAGGCCTTCCTGCGCGCTCATGGCGCGGCCGGTGAACAGCAGCTCCGACGCGCGGCCCTGGCCTATCAGGCGCGGCAGCAGCGCGCAGGCGCCCATGTCGGCGCCGGCCAGGCCCACGCGCGTGAACAAAAACGCCGTCTTGGCCTGGGCCGTGCCCAGGCGCATGTCGGCCGCCAGCGCCATCATGGCGCCCGCGCCGGCGCAGATGCCGTCGATGGCCGCGATGATGGGCTGCGGGCACAGGCGCATGGCCTTGATCAGGTCACCCGTCATGCGCGTGAACTCCAGCAGCTCGGGCATGCTCATCTTGGTGAGCGGCCCGATGATTTCGTGCACGTCGCCGCCCGAGCAGAAATTGCCGCCCGCGCCGGTGATGACCACGGTCTTCACGTCGGTCGCGCTGTTCAGCGTGCGGAACAAATCGCGCAGCTCCGCGTAGGAGTCAAAGGTCAGCGGGTTTTTGCGTTCGGGGCGGTTCAGGGTCAGCGTCGCGACGCCGTCCTCGAACGAATACGCGAAATGCTCCGCCTGGTAGTGAGCCATCGCATCAAAATGCGCGTGCATGGGGTTGGCCAGGCCTATGTAGTGTTTCATGGGGTTTCCAGTTTTGCGTCGGCGAGTTGGTTGTGGTGCTGCTTGACCTTGCCCAGCAGCTTGTGCAGCGATTCGACTTCGCGCGGTGACAAGGCCTCAAAGGCCGAGACGATCCAGGCCTCGTGCTCGGTCGCCATTTCGTCAAAAAGCTTGCGTCCGCGCGATGTCAGGCGCACGCGGTAGGCGCGCCGGTCGCCCTCCACGTCCACGCGCTCGACCAGGCCTTCGGCCACCAGCTGGTCGGTGATGCCGGTGACGTTGCCGCCCGTCACCATCATGCGGCGCGACAGCTCGTTCATCTTCAGGCCCTCGGGGCTGCGCTCGAGCTGCGCCATCAGGTCGAAGCGCGGCAGCGTGGTGTCGAACTGCTCGCGCAGCTGGGTGCGCACCTGTTTTTCCACCAGCTGCGTGCAGGTCAGCATGCGCAGCCAGAGGCGCAATGCCTCGGGGTGTTCGCTGTGGCCTCGTGCTTCCATGTCCATGCGGGTCTCCTTGGTGTATTGGCTTTTGCTTTTTTATTTGCCGGCCGCGGGCTGCGCCGCGAGTGCCTGCTGCTTGGCGATTTCGCGGTACAGCTGGTCGCGCCCGCTCAGGTAGGGCTTGGGCCAGTTCACATGGCGGCTTTGCAGCTTGGCGGCTTCGTGCAGCGTCCAGGCCGGGTCGGCCAGGTGCGGGCGGGCAATCGCGCACAGGTCGGCGCGGCCGGCCGCGATGATGCTGTTGACGTGGTCGACTTCCGAGATCGCGCCCACGGCAATGGTCTGTATGCCCACCTCGTTGCGTATGCGGTCGGCAAACGGCGTCTGGTACATGCGGCCGTACACCGGCTTGGCCGCGCGCGTGGTCTGGCCCGATGACACGTCGATGAAGTCAGCGCCCGCGGCCTTGAACAGGCGCGCGATCGCCACCGCATCGTCGGCCGTATTGCCGCCCGGCGCCCAGTCGTGCGCCGAGATGCGCACACTCATGGGCAGGTGGGCCGGCCACACGGCACGCATGGCGGCAAACACTTCGAGCGGGAAGCGGCAGCGGTTTTCCAGGCTGCCGCCGTATTCGTCGCTGCGCTGGTTGGTCAGCGGCGTGATAAAGCTCGACAGCAAATAGCCGTGCGCGCAATGCAGCTCCAGCCAGTCAAAGCCGGCCTCGGCCGCGTAACGCGTGGACTGCACAAACTCAGCTTTCACGCGGTCCATGTCGGTGCGCGTCATGGCCTGGGGCAGCTGGTTGGTGGGGCCGTAGGCCACGGCACTGGCTGCCAGCAGCGGCCAGTTGCCAGCCGGCAGCGGCTCGTCGGGCGCTTCCCAGCCCACTTGGGTCGAGCCCTTGGGCCCGCTGTGGCCCAGCTGCATGCCGATCTTGGCGCCCGCGCCCGAGGCATGCACAAAATCCACAATGCGCTTGAAGCCCTTGGCCTGCGCCTCGTTCCACAAACCCGGGCAACCCGGCGTGATGCGGCCTTCGGGGCAGGGCGAGGTCATTTCCACAAACACCAGGCCGGCGCCGCCCAGGGCGCGCGCGCCCAGGTGCACCAGGTGAAAGTCCTGCGGCATGCCGTCCACCGCGCTGTAGGTCGCCATGGGCGACACGACGATGCGGTTCTTCAGTGAAAGCTCGCGTACCTTGAGCGGCAGCAGCATGGGCGGCGGCGCATGCGGCGCATTGCTTTTGGCCAGCCACTGCTCATAGCCTTGCAGCCAGGCGGCGTCACGCACGCGCAGGTTTTCATGGCTGATGCGCTGCGAGCGGGTCAGCAGCGAATAAAAGAATTGTTCAGCCTCCATGCCGCTGTATCGGTCCACGTTCTCGAACCACTCGGTGGAGTTGCGCGCCGCGTTCTGGATCTTCAGCACCTCGACGGAACGCAGCGCTTCATAAGCCTGCAGCGCCGCCGTGGCATCGCCGTGCTGGGCGAAGCAGTGGCTCAGCTCAATCGCGTCTTCCAGCGCCAGCTTGGTGCCGCTGCCGATGGAGAAATGCGCGGTATGCGCCGCATCGCCCATCAGCACGATGGGCACCTGCTTGCCGTTGATGGCGGCTTCATGCACCCAGCGCTCGCAGACCACACGCGGGAAACGTATCCAGATCGCCGAGCCGCGCACATGGGTGGCGTTGTTCATCAGCGCGTTGCCGTCCAGGTATTTGGCGAACAGGCGCTCGCAGAAGGCGATGCCGTCCTCCTGGCTCATCTGGTCCAGGCCGTGCGCCTTCCATACCGCCTCGGGCGTCTCGACGATAAAGGTCGAGGTGTTCTCGTCAAACTTGTAGGCATGCGCGGCAAACCAGCCGTGCTCAGTCTGCTCAAACGCGAAGGTGAAGGCGTCAAAGGTCTTGCGTGTGCCCAGCCAGACAAAACGGCAGGCGCGCAGCTCCACGTCGGGCTTGAAGGTGTCCGCGTAGCGGTTGCGGATGCGGCTGTTCAGGCCGTCGCTGGCGACCACCAGGTCGGCGCCGTACTGCGCCGCAATGGCCTGGTCGTCCTGGACGTCGGTTTCAAACACCAGCGACACGCCCAGCGCCATGCAGCGCTCCTGCAGGATGTTGAGCAGGCGCTTGCGGCCTATGCCGCAAAAGCCGTGGCCGCCCGAGCGCACCGAGCGTCCCTTGAAGAAGACCTCCACGTCATCCCAGTGGTTGAAGGCATCGCCTATCAGCTGCGCGCTGACCGGGTCGGCCGCGCGCAGGTTGCCCAGGGTCTGGTCCGACAGCACCACGCCCCAGCCGAAGGTGTCGAAAGGCCGGTTGCGCTCGACCACCGTCACCTGGTGGGCCGGGTTCTGCAGCTTCATCAGCAGGGCGAAATACAAACCTGCGGGACCACCGCCCAGGCAAAGAATGTGCATGAAAGCGTACTCTCTGGATTAATCTTGCCTTAATTGTTTAGGTTTAAAGTAAATCCGTCAAGCAGGGTTTTCCGCCGGTTGGAAAGCAGATGTTTGCCGGGGCGCCTGGCCCCGGCGCGCCAGCCCTCAGGGAGACTGGAAGGCCGCTGCGCGGTAAGTGAGCACCAGCGTGTCGCGGAATCCGGGGCCGGGCTGGTCGTCGGCCGGCAGGATGGGCGTGGTCTCGTGAATCACCCGGGCGTCGTCCAGCAGTAGCGCCGTGAGCGGCTCCCGCATCACAAAACGCACGCCGTGCGGGCCGTTGGCGTCAAACACCCGGGTTTCGCCGCCCTTCACGCCGTGGCGGCCCACCATCATCACCACCACAAAGTCCACGCCGTCGCGGTGTGCGCCCTCGGGCGTGGGGCGGCCCACGCCGCCGGCCGTGTCGATGCGGAACTGGTGCGCCTCGACGTGCCAGCGCTGGGCCGGCTGCACCTGGGCAAACAGCCGGCCCAGGCCGGCGATCAAGTTTGTCCAGGCCGCGGCCGTGGCCCCGGCCGGCTCCACCGGCTCGAACCAGCGCTCAAAGCCGCCGTGCAGCGCGTTGTAGTCCGTCGGCTGCCAGTGGGCGCGGTGCGGCGTTTGCACCAGCGTGCCCGTGGCAAGCTCCTGCACAAAACACGAGTGCCGGCGCTTGCGGTAATGCCCGCCGTCCTTCAGGTGGGCGTCGGGCGGCAGCCGGTCCCAGGAGGGCACCAGGGCATTCCAGGCCGGCGCCCAGGCATCGCCCAGCTCCAGCGTGGCCGTCAGTTCGGCCGGGTTCAGCAGGCTCAGGCCGTCCTGGCTGAGCGCCTGGCGGGCCGACTTGGGGACAGTGGCGATATTGAACATAGGCTGCTATTTTGCTTGAGCCCGGCGGGCTGCCCGGCCCCCGCCGGCGGAAACCCCTTGGCGGCTAAAAAGGTGAAACTTACCTACACGCAGGCCGCTCAAACCTTTCCATAATGGTCTGTCTGCACAACCTGAGGAGCCATCCATGCTTTACAAATTCAAATCCAAAGACGCCGGCGATGTGATCATGCTCGAAGCCAACGGCCGCAAGGTCCTCGAAATCATCGGCAAGGACCCCGCCCCCAAAGGCATCATCCTGCCCGAGCAGATGCCCGCCGCCATCGCCGCCCTGAAGGAAGCCATCGCGCACGAGGAAGCCCACGACGCCAATGCCGAAGACGGCGTGGTCCCCGGCGACGGCCTGGGCCTGCGCCAGCGCGCCGTGCCCTTTATTGACATGCTGCAGCGCAACCTCAAGGCGGGGCATGAGGTGGTTTGGGGGGTGTAGGCGCTCCCGGCCGCTGGGGCGGCCTGACTCTCTTTATATAGGTAGGAATAAAAAAAGCCCTGGTGACAGGGCTTTTTTAATGGGGCGCCTTAGGACTTAGAAATCGCTCACGCCCAGCCGCTTCAAGGCATCCTTGGCAGGCTCCAGGCCCTGCAGCGCCGCTTTTTTGTGCCACTCGATTGAGGCTGATTTTTGAGACTTAGAGCAGATGGCAGAAGCTTATAAAGGCTCCCATTTGATACCGCGTAAAGATACTATGCGGTCTCGGATGAAGTCCTCATACAGAGTACCCACCTTTTCTTTCGCAATAGTCTCGGCTATCTTCCGGCGAGCAACCATGTCTGGAGTTCCCCCGCGTAGCTGTTCGATCAGCTCCTGTGCACGAACTCGAAACGAATCGCGCGGTAGTTTGGCTATGTCTGCAGCAGTGACTCGTTGAGGTGCATGCTCATAATCGACCATTGATTGCTTTCGCTGTGTCGCGATCTCCTGAGTAATCTTGAGCAGCGCGGCGTCAAAGATCTTCCGATCATCAGCTTTAAGATCTTTTAGGGCACTTACTTTATTCGCAAGCGCTAGTAGGCAGCTCGAGACGTCAATCTGAAAAATTAGCTCGGCTCGTGTTTTCTTCGGAGTTTCGTCTAAATTCATTCCCCGCTCGACAAACAATCCTCCGCATGAAGGCATCGCCGCTATGTGGAACTCCCTAATCGCATATGCACGCAGTTTTGCATACGACGTTTCTAGCGATTTGTTAAGAGTGCCAAGTTCAATCTCCTTCTTGGCAATCGCCTCCTCAAGCACAGCCTTTTGATAAAGAGGCAGCACCGTGAAATAGGAAATGCCGAGCGTGAATAGGAACAGGCCAAATTGTGCAACGTGGCTAAGTCGTTGCAGCCACACGTCCGCCCAATGCTTCTCCAGTCTGGCCGCGTGTAGGCTATGTTGATTTAAGCGAACCTGCGCTGCGCGCCTGATTTTGGATCTAAGCATTTCGCTCCTCATCCGTACGCGGGTTGTGAAACGTCTTGACGCTGAGTTATGGCGATTAGTTTATATCGCCCAATGTCGTTGACATTCTCATCGCCAACAATAGAGCCCCAATCTGAGCGCGGCCCTTGATTGGCTCGCCCCCACTGAACAACGGCAAACGCTGGTGGCTGCAAGCGGTAAGCTTGATTAGTGACTAGCGTGTGATGAAAAGGTTGATGCCGGATTCCCCGCGATTTCAGAGCTGCTCTTCGAGTAAGTCCTGTTTAGGAGTAAGACTGAAAGCTCTTGGAGAGTATTTGAAACCGTCCAATATGACTGGTTTCATCGTTGGTACTACGGTTTAGGTTGTCATACGTAGTTAAATCTGCATTGACTTTGGCGGCAGATCCTCCAATCGCAGCTGTCTGCCGATTCATTTTTCGTGACTCTTCGAACCAGTTAAGAAATGGGCGCACTGTGGCGTGCTGTTTTGGTTGAAGTGACCTAACAAACCAGTAGTAAACCGGAACCGTACCTGCGGACCCTAGTAGCCGGTCCCTCGGTAAGAATATCTCTGTCATCAGCTCTAAAGTATCCATCACACGCCTGGCTGACAACTCTAACTTGGCTCTGTTCTTTGCCGCGGTCTTGACAAACTGATCCATATTCGTTTTCTTGGTGCTTGTAAGTCCTTCAAGGAATTCAAACATAACCAGTTTTGCTGCGGTGTTTAAATCCTGGCCCCGTTGCACTGCAAATGCAGCATAGTCTGTAAAGAACTCATGTCCAGCGATGCGTCGGAACATTGCAGGTGCCGGGCCGCTCATGGCATTCCGAATCTCTGCACCAGTGAGCGGTTTGTTCCGATTGAGTCGAACAAATAGTTCATTTATCGGTTCCTCCGATGTCGCAACCACGCTCATTACAGACAAGTTGTATGTGTCAAATATTTCGGCAATTTCGCCAAAATTCTGAACTAAATCCTTGTATCCCAATCCCGCAAGTTTGAGCGACGGGTCGGGTCTGTAAACGAAATCTTCGTTCAGTGTGATGGTTCCGTCGTAGAAGTCAAAAAGCGCTTCGAGCCGTTGTTTGCCGTCGATGATTGCATAAGGTAATTTTTTCTTATTCAGCGTTGAGTCGCCCCAGCTGAAATCGGCCATATATAGCTTTGGAACATCAAACCCATTGATGATTGAATCAATCAAGTACGCCTTGTCAGTCGAGGACCACAGTCGCCCCCTCCGTTGATAAGGCGGTGACATATCAATCTTTGATCTACGCGCCTTCCACCAAGACAGAGTCTTCGCTTCAAATGGAGCAACCTTAAATACATCCTTGAGTTTCGTTGCCATACTCAACCTTCAAAATCAAAAATTCGTTTTGTCTCTCTCGCCAATCCTTCTAGATCGGGAAAGACGACGGACTCAGTCATGCCATGGCTGAGCATGGCTTTTTTCATCCCGGGAATAGCACTTCTAGAAAACACAACTTTAGTAAGACAAGATTTGGGGAAAATATCCTTTGCAAAGGCATCCTCCATCGCCGAAGCTTCTCGCCCAAACACGGTAAAAACACCCTGCTGTGCCACAATTCGCGCGCTGTTGTGAGCGCCATAGATTGCTACGGGAAGATTCTGCATGCCACTAAAGCCAGGCGTCGGTCGATAACTTTTAAGGGCATCATCGTCTGGTGTGAGCACTCCGCCAGAATAGCTGATGTGTCGTAGTGCATGCCTGTTCCAGACAATTGGGTCCAGAATCCAAAGTGCCGCTTCGCTGGAAAATGTTGCCTTTCCACTAGGTGTCACATTGCTTCTCGCACTCATCAGCGCGAAATGAAGTGCAACAAACGGGTTCTCGGTCCAATCAAGTAGTCGGGTTGGCACGCCGTAGTGCTGCATAAAGAATAGTGCGTCCCAGTCATCCCCTAGCGATCTGTCGTGGTAAGGCAGACTTCGTTGACGGAACCGCGTCATGATTTGACGTTCTAGTGTCGCCAGACCATCGACACCTTTGGTTTTTTTATGTCGATATAGCGCGGGAACCAGCTTGTAAGTGGCGTTGCCCACGCCGCGGTACCACAGAGAGTTTGAGGTACTTCTTTGAATCCCCTCCACTGCCGCCAAAAACTCTGAAAGAGTGCGGACAGCTATCTCCTTAGCCTTCGCCATATGAAGTCCTTAGTTCTTATTGATCGCTTGCGTATTAACGCCTTCTATCCCCGGCAAGTTCATTATGCATATTGTCGGTAACTCTCCAAGCGTTCGGTGCTCACGGCACGCGTGAGTTGAAGCGCGCCCCGTCGACGTACCGTCTGCGATCTAAAGCGATGGCTAGGGCTCAATCACTAGCGCTGAACCCTCAATCCATTTTCGCCCCGAAGCCTTCACCACCTTCGCCTATTTCTTGTGCTCAGCACTGATAAAGGTGGTGAACTGCGCTGGCGTGTTCCCGCTAGCTCCTCTAATTGGAGGAGGGTGGAAACCCGGGGGCAACATATTGATGAGGGCGTATTGTCAGAATTGGATGTATCAGGTGCCTGCATATGGCGGCAGCAGATTGAAGCAGTCGACAAACTCTTCGTGCATGTGCCGCACCGGCTCCATGTTGCGGATGTCTCCACTCAGGATCGATAGCAGCTGCAGCGTTAGCGCCACTACAGCATTGGAATTTCGCAGTGCGCTGTATGTCAACTCAGGCGGGTAGCCACTCAGAAACCGGTTCAATGGGTGGATACCGCCGTGCGTGTAGCTATTGAGCGCTTTCCAGGTCGCCTCCTTGAATTCGCGTAGCTGCATCACGATGTGATCTGGCGACGTTGAACTCGATTCAAGCTCCTTGAGCATGTCGGCGAACCCGGGCGCTGCATTGGCCTGCTTGGCGCTTTCTTCCGTGAGTGGTTGGCCGAGCTTTTCAATCCATGTGTCGTTCGCAGCATGAAGCAGCCATATGCCGCGGACTAAGCTTTCAAACTGGGGGCGAAACAGAGCAAATGCTGAAGGAAGATGATCATCGGCGATAAGGGAGCGTATCGCGAGTGAGTGCCCTAGTGCCACGCCCCCTGCTTGAAATGCGACTAGGTGGCGCAGATCACGTACAGGTCGTAGCCGACGCGCGTGTGCCATGGCCGCATTGTGGAAAGCTTGCGTTCGCACCAACAGTTCGTTGAGTTTCGCTTCCATGGCGTCTGTCAAATGGTTGTGCGCGAGGCCTGGTGTTCTGCGTTGAGTGCTTCTCTATCGCAAGATTTTCGGCAGTTGTTCAGTCCACCTTCGCCCCCGAAGCCTTCACCACCTGCGCCCACTTCTTGTGCTCGGCGTTGATAAACGCCGTGAACTGGGCCGGCGTATTGCCCGAAGGAATCGCGCCCTGCGCGAGCAACTTCTCTTTCATCGCCGGCGTGCCCAATGCCTTCGATGCTTCCTGCTGGATACGGTTGACGATGTCGGGGGGCGTGCCGGCGGGGGCCAGCAGGCCGAACCAGGAGCTCGCGTCGTAGCCTTTCAGGGCCGGGCCGCCGGCCTGTTCTAGGGTGGGAATGTCCGGCAGGGCGGCTGAGCGTTCTGAGCTGGTTACTGCTAATGCCTTGAGCTTGCCGGACTTGATGAGGGCCATGGAAGAGGGCAGGTTGTCGAACATGACGTCCATGTCGCCGCCCACCAGCGCGAGCAGCGCAGGGCCGGAGCCGCTGTAGGGGAAGTGGGTCATATAGGTGCCGCTCATGGTCTTGAACAGCTCGCCGGCCAGGTGGATGGAGGTGCCGTTGCCGCTGGAGGCCATGTTGAAGGTGCCGGGCTTGGCCTTGGCCGCGCGTATGAAGTCGGTCACATTGTTGATGCCGGCGGCCTTGGCTTTTTCGGTGTTGACGACCATGACGTTGGGAACGCCCGCGACCAGGGTGATGGGCGCGAAGTCTTTTTGCGGGTCGAAGGCCATCTTTGTGTAGAGGGACTTGTTGATACCGTGGGTGCCCACGGTGCCCATGAGCAGGGTGTAGCCGTCGGGCGCGGATTTGGCGACGATGTCGGCGCCTATGTTGCCGCCGGCGCCGGCGCGGTTCTCGACGACAAAGGGCTGGCCGAAAGCCTTGGAGAGTTCAGGCGCCATGGCGCGGGCCAGGATGTCGGTGGTGCCGCCGGGCGCGAAGGGCACGACGATCTTCACGGGCTTGGCGGGCCAGTTCGCGGTTTGCGCCCAGGCCGAGGGCGTGGCCATAAAGGTGCTGAGGGCGGCGATCGCGGTGGCCACCAGGCCTGTATAGCGGTGCGAAAGAAAAGGTGGTTTGTAATTCAAGAGGCTCTCCAGGGGATGGCCGGCACGTGGCCGGGGACCACACGAACATAACGTCCGTGGGCAGGCGCTTCAAGGGGGTTAAACCCGGGCGCCTGAAAAAGAAAAAGCCGCCCGGCGTTCACCGGGCGGCTTGGCAATCAGGTCAGCGTGGAATCAATCAGTCGGCAAACTTGCCGGCGGCTTCGATCACGGGCTTGAGCTTGGCGATCTGGCCGACCACAAACGCCCGGTGGGCGGCGGGTTCGACGCGGTTGTCGGTGACCACCACGGCGCCCAGGCCTTCCTGCTTCTTGATGAAGTCGGGGTCTTTGAGTGCGACCTTCAGGGCGTTGTTGAGCTGGGTCAGCACGGCCGGGGGCGTGCCCTTGGGTGCGTAGATGCCGTGCCAGACGGTCAGGTCAAAGCCTTTGAGGCCCATTTCCTGCAGCGTGGGGTAGTCCTTGAGCAGCTTGTTGCTGCTCAGCGGCTTGGCGGTGGTCACGGCAAAAGCCTTGACGCGGCCGGCTTCGATCTGGCCGGTGGTGTTGGTGGTCTGGTCGCACATCATGTCGACCTGGCCGCCGACCAGCGCATTCATGGCCGGCGCGGTGCCGCCGAAGGGGATGGTGGTCATCGCGTCCTTGGCGTTGATGGCCGCTTGCCACATCAGGCCGCACAGGTGCGAGGCCGAACCCAGGCCGGCGTGGGCGATGTTGAGCTTGCCGGAATTGGCGCGTATGTAGTTCTCGAAGTCGCGGTAGTTGTTGGCGGGCAGCTGCGGCTTGCCGATGATGGTCATGGGCACTTCATTGATCATGCCCAGGAACTCAAAATCTTCAGGCACTTTGTAAGGCAGCTTGCGGTACAGGCCCGTTGCCGCGGCCATGCCGATGTGGTGGACCAGCAGGGTGTGGCCGTCGGGCGTGGCGCGTGCCACCTTGGCTGCGCCGATGGTGCCGCCGGCACCGTTGACGTTCTCCACGACGAAGTTGGCGCTGCCGCCCATGGCCTTGCGCATGGCTTCGGCCAGGTCGCGCGCGACGCGGTCGGTCGGGCCGCCGGCGGCGAAAGGCACCACCAGGCTGATGGGCTTGGAGCCGGGGAAGGCGGGGGCTTGCGCATGGGCGGCAAACATGGCCGTTGCGGCGGCGGCGAGGACTAACAGGCGTTTCATGAGCGTCTCCTTGTATCTGAAGGCGCCAAGTTTACGGTCCCCTTACCGCCCCAACATCGCGGGAACTACGTAAGGGCTAGCCCCCGGTCACCCCTGTACAGGCTCACTGCGTGTAGCCTGCTCCCCCTCAAGGGGGCGGCGCCTGGGGCCGGCAAAGCCGGACCCGCGGCCCCCACTGGTGAATACCCACCCTTCGCACGCACAGGATTCTTCAACCCAGCATGAGCCGCGGGACTGGCTTTGCCAGACCGCAGGCGCAGCGCCCCGGAGGGGCTGGAGCCCGCGGCTCCAAGCCTGCCTGCGCAGGCTTGGACGGGCGACAGAGGCGAAGCGTCCCGCGAGCCGCGGCCTGCAAGGCCTCGGGAGCTACACGCAGTGAGCGACCGTGGGGGCTCTACTTGTAACTTCGTGCGTCCTCAATAACCTTGCCGTCGTTGGGGAGACTGCCGGGCGCCAGCAGCTGCACGGTACCGCGCAGCTTGGTGACGTCGCGTATCGCTTCGCTGATGCGCTGGTCCAGCCCCTCGGGCATGGAGGCGGCCTCGGCCTGGAAGTGCATGCTGTCGTTGGCCATCTCGCCGCTGACCACCAGCCTGGCCTTGAGCACTTCGGGAAAACGACGGGCGATGTCGGCGACCTGGCCCGGGTGCACAAACATGCCGCGCACCTTGACGGTCTGGTCGGCCCGGCCCATCCAGCCCTTGATGCGCGTGTTGCTGCGGCCGGTGGGGCAACTGCCGGGCAGCACGGCTGAGAGGTCGCCCGTGCCGAAACGGACCAGTGGGTAGTCGGGGTTCAGCGTGGTGACCACCAGTTCGCCGACCTCGCCCTCGGCGACCGGGTCGCCGGTGCCGGGGCGCACGATTTCCACAATCACGCCTTCGTCCAGCACCAGGCCTTCGCGGGCCTCGGTTTCATAGGCGATCAGTCCCAGGTCGGCCGAGGCATAACACTGGTAGGCGGCGATGCCGCGTTCAGCGAACCAGTCGCGCAGGCTGGGCGGGCAGGCCTCGCCCGAGACCATGGCGCGCGTCACGCTGGGCAGCCCGATCTTCATTTCGGCGGCCTTGTCGACAATGATCTTGAGGAAGCTGGGCGTGCCGACATAACCGGCGGGCTTGAGCTCGGCCATGGCCTGTACCTGCTGCTCGGTCTGCCCGGTGCCGCCCGGGAAGACGGTGCAGCCCAGCGCATGGGCGCCGCTTTCCATCATGGTGCCGGCCGGCACGAAGTGGTAGCTGAAGCAGTTGTGCACCAGCTGCCCGGGCCGAAAGCCCGCGGCGTGCAGGGCCCGTGCCATGCGCCAGTAGTCCTTGCGTGTGCTGTCGGGCTCGTAAATCGTGCCGGGGCTGGCGAACACGCGCGGCATGGCGGCGCCATAACGCAGCGCGCTGAAGCCGCCGAAAGGATCGCCGCCCGCTTCGCGCGAGGCTTGCTGGAGTGCCAGCAGCTCGTACTTGCGCGTGACCGGCAGGCGCGCCAGCGCGGCGCGCGACGTGACGGCCGAGGCGTCCACGTCCTTGAGGATGTCGGTGAAAGCCGGGGCATGCGCTTTTGCATGCGCGAGCTGTTGCGGCAGCGCGGCGAGCTGGGCGGCTTCGCGTTCTGCGTGCGGCCGGTGTTCGAGGGTGTCGAAAAAATTGCTCATGTTCGTACCCTCAGGCCAGCCAACGCTTGCGGCGTTTGTAGCTTTTGACATCCTTGAAACTCTTGCGTTCGCCGCCGCCCACGCCGAGGTAAAACTCTTTCACGTCCTCGTTGTTGGCCAGGTCGGCGGCCGCGCCGTCCATCACCACGCGGCCGCTTTCCATGATGTAGCCGTAGTCGGCGTACTTGAGCGCCATATTGGTGTTCTGCTCGGCCAGCAAAAAAGTGACCTTCTCTTTCTGGTTCAGGTCCTGCACGATGTTGAAGACCTCCTCGACGATTTGCGGCGCCAGGCCCATGGAGGGCTCGTCCAGCAGCACCATGGAGGGGTTGGCCATCAGCGCGCGGCCTATGGCGCACATCTGCTGCTCGCCGCCCGAGGTGTAGGCCGCCTGCGAGGTGCGCCGGGTTTTGAGGCGCGGAAAGTAGTTGTAGACCTTTTCGAGGTTGGCCGCGACTTCGGCCTTGCTGCTGCGCGTGTAGGCGCCGGTCAGCAGGTTTTCTTCGATGGTCAGGTGGGCAAAGCAGTGCCGCCCTTCCATGACCTGCACCACGCCGCGCTTGACCAGGTCGGCCGGCGAGAGGTTTTCGATGCGCTCGCCGCGCAGCTCGATGGAGCCCTTGGTGACCTCGCCGCGCTCGCCCTTGAGCAGGTTGGAGATCGCGCGCAGCGTGGTGGTCTTGCCCGCGCCGTTGCCGCCCAGGATGGCCACGATGCGGCCCTGCGGCACCTGCAGCGAGACGCCCTTGAGCACCAGGATCACGTGGTTGTAGATAACCTCGATGCCGTTGACGTTGAGAACGATGTTAGGTGTGTCCATATTTTTTCCTGACCAATCTTGAGAGCTGCCGGAAAGGCGATCAGCCCTCAAGGCTGGCGGCTCGCGAGAGCCGCGCCCCTCCCGCCTGGCGGGAGGGGTTGGGGTGGGTGCCGTCAGTACATGGCAAAGCCAGCTTGAGCGGCTACGCCGCTCAAGACTGGCAGTCGGCCGGTGTGCGCGCCGTCAGTTTTTTCTCGGTCGCGTACTTGGCGGCCGTGGCCTTGACCAGGGGCTTGATCACCTGTTCGTCGGCCTGCAGCCAGTCGGAGGTGAACTTCCACTCCTTGCCGTCCCAGGTGTGTATGCGCGCCCAGGCCGAACCCATGTGGTCGGTGCAGGAGGTGCTGATGGGCCGCATCACGCCGGCAAAACCCAGCGCGTCCAGCTTGGCCTGGGTCAGGTTCAGGTTCTCCAGGCCCCAGCGGACCTGCTCGCCCGTCATGATTTTTCCCTTGCCGAAGCGGTCCTGCGCGGCGCGCAGGCCTTCCACGCCCAGCATGGCACTCATGGCGCCGCGCATGTAGAGCACCTGGCCGACTTCTTCCTTGGGGCCCGTGCCCTGGCCTTTGCCGTGGACCAGCGTCATGACGTCCTTGACCAGCTTGGAGTTGGGTTCGGCGCCGTGCTGCATGGTCACGGCGTTGTAGCCCTTGGCGCCCTCGGCCACGTCTTTCACGTCAGGCTCGGCGCCGGCCCACCACACGCCGTACATCTTCTCGCGCGGGTAGCCGGTAGCTTGCGCTTCCTTGATGGCGGTGGTGTTCATGATGCCCCAGCCCCACAGCGCCACGTAGTCGGGGCGCGACTGGCGAATCTGCAGCCAGGTGGCTTTCTGCTCGACACCGGGCGCGGTCACGGGCAGCAGCTGCAGCGTGAAGCCGTGCATGGCGGCGCGCTCCTGCATCAGTGGGATGGGCTCCTTGCCGAAGGGCGAGTCGTGGTAGACCAGCGCGATGCGTTTGCCCTTGAGCTTGTCGAAGCCGCCTTCCTTCTTGGCGATGGCCTGGAGGATGGCGTCGGCGGCGACCCAGTAGGTGCCGGCGATGGGGAAGTTCCACTTGAAGATGGAGCCGTCCGCGCTTTCGCTGCGGCCGTAGCCCACGGTCACCACCGGGATCTTGTCGACCGGGGCTTTTTCGGTGATGGCGAAGGTGGCGCCGGTGGACAGCGGCTGCACCAGGGTGGCGCCGCCGTTCTTGCCCTTCAGGCGTTCATAACATTCCACGCTGCGCGCGGTGTCGTAGCCGGTTTCGCATTCCTCGAACGAGATCTTCACGCCGTTGATGCCGCCGCGCGCGTTGACCAGCTTGAGGTAGTCCACATAGCCGTTGGCCCAGGGCACGCCGTTGGGCGCGTAAGGCCCGGTGCGGTAGGACAGCACCGGGAAGAACTGCTCCTTGGCCTGGGCGAATGCGCTGGTCGTCACAAGGGACGAAGCGCCGGTGGCGAGGATTGCCACCGCCAACATCACATTACGAATCTTCATTGTTGTCTCCTGGAAAATTTATAAACACCGCGAAAAAAAGGGCACTTCAGTAAACGACCTAACCATCCACCGCGCATCGGTGATTTCGAGTAATCCTTAACCCTAGGGCCGGCGCACCGGAATGCCTTAATGGGGAAATGGCCAAAGCCTGAGCTTCTGTTTGCCCACGGCCCACAGCTTGGCCAGCCCATGCGGCTCCACAATCAAAAACCACACAATCAGCCCGCCGAAAATCATCAGCTCCGCGTGCGAGACACCCGCGGTGGAAATCGAAATGCCCAGCCAGCCGGCCAGCACCGGCAGCAGCTGGCTCAGCACAATCGGCAGCACCACGATAAAGGCGGCGCCGAAGAAGCTGCCCATGATGGCCCCCATGCCGCCGATGATCACCATGAACAGCAGACGGAAGGAGTAGTCCACCGAGAAGGCGGCAGGCTCCCAGGCGCCCAGGTAGATAAAGGCCCAGAGGCCGCCGGCGATGCCGATGATGAAGGAGCTGACCGCGAAGGCGCTGAGCTTGGCGTACATGGGGCGTATGCCGATTACCGCGGCGGCCACGTCCATGTCGCGAATCGCCATCCACTCGCGGCCTATGGCGCTGCGCACCAGGTTTTTGGCCAGCAGGGTGATCACCACCACGATGACCAGGCAGAACAGGTATTTGCTGACGGCGCTTTCAATCGGCAGGCCGAAGACCTGCAGATTGGACACCGACACCGAGCCCGAGGGCGTGTCCATGGTGAACCACTTGATGCGCAGGAACATCCAGTCGCTGAAGAACTGCGCGGCCAGCGTGGTCACCGCCAGGTACAGGCCCTTGACGCGCAGGCTGGGCAGGCCGAACAAAATGCCGAACAGCATGGCGCACAGGCCGCCCAGGATCAGCGCGGGGATCAGCGGCATGCCGGGAATGCGCACAAAGAAGTTGTAGGCGCCATAAGCGCCCACCGCCATAAAGGCGCCCGAGCCCAGCGAGATCTGCCCGCAGTAGCCGACCAGGATGTTGACCCCGACAGCCGCGAGCGAAAAGATCAGGAAAGGGATCAGGATGGCGCGGAACAAATAGTCGCTGGCCAGCAGGGGCACGGCGACAAAGGCAAAGGCCAGCAGCAGGCCTATGGCGATGCGGTCCTGCAGGATGGGAAAGATCTGCTGGTCGGACCGGTAGCTGGTTTTGAATTGGCCGTTTTCTCTGTAGAACATGATTTTTCTTTAGGTAGAAGCGGCTTTAAACACGATCAATAATTTTCTCGCCAAACAATCCTTGCGGCCGGACCAGAAGGACACACAGTGCGAGGACATAGGCAAACCAGATTTCAATACCGCCGCCCACATACGGCCCGATAAACACTTCGGCGAGTTTTTCGCCTACCCCCAGGATCAGGCCGCCCACGATGGCGCCGGGCACCGAGGTCAGGCCGCCCAGGATCACCAGCGGCAGCGCCTTGAGCGCCAGCACCGACAGCGAAAACTGCACGCCCAGCTTGCTGCCCCAGATCACGCCGGACACCAGGGCCACAAAACCCGCGACGCTCCAGACGATGACCCAGATGCGGTTCAGCGGTATGCCTATGGACTGCGCGGCCTGGTGGTCGTCGGCCACGGCCCGCAGTGCGCGGCCGGTACCGGTGTACTGGAAGAAGGCGGCCAGCGCCGCCACCAGGGCGGTGGCGATCAGCGCGGCGACCAGGTCTTCCTGGTTCACCAGCAGGCCGCCCTGGAACACGCTTTCGAGCAGGAAGATGGGGTCCTTGGGCATGCCCACGTCGATCTTGTAGATGCTGGAGCCGAAGATGGTCTGGCCGAAACCGTCCAGGAAATACGAGATGCCCAGGGTCGCCATCAGCAGCGCGACGCCTTCCTGGTTCACCAGTTTGCCGAGCACCAGTTTTTCGATCAGCCAGGCGACCACCACCATGATGGCCAGCGCGGCCGCGAAGGCCAGCGCGTTGTTGATGAATTTGCTGTCCAGGCCGGTCCACTGCGGGATCCATTCGGAAAAGCGCGCCATGGCCAGCGCCGCGAACAGCACCATGGCGCCCTGCGCGAAATTAAAGACGCCCGAGGCCTTGTAGATCAGGACAAAGCCCAGCGCGACCAGCGAATACAGCATGCCCGACATCAGGCCGCCGATGATGGTTTCCAGGAACGAACCCATCACGAGTTCCCCCCTGTTGCGGGCTCACTTCGTGTAGCCGCCTCTCCCCCTCCGGGGGACGCCGCCAGCGGCCCGGCAAAGCCGGTTCCGCGGCGGCCGCTGGCGAAGGCGGGGCGATTCAAAGTGGTGTGAGTGTTGTTGTACATAGTCAGTGGCTGGTGCCGAGGTAGGCCCGGATCACGTCTTCGTTGTTGCGGACTTCGTCGGGGGTGCCGTCGCCGATTTTTTTGCCGTAGTCGAGAACGACCACGCGGTCGGAGATGTCCATGACTACGCCCATGTCATGCTCGATCAGGACCACGGTGGTGCCGAACTCGTCGTTGACGTCGAGCACAAAGCGGCACATGTCCTGTTTTTCCTCGACGTTCATGCCGGCCATGGGTTCGTCGAGCAACAGCACCTGCGGCTCCATGGCCAGGGCGCGGCCCAGGTCCACGCGTTTTTGCAGGCCGTAGGGCAGCTGCCCTACGGGCGTTTTGCGGTAGGCCTGGATCTCCAGGAAGTCGATGATTTTTTCGACCGCCTCGCGGTGCCTGATTTCTTCTTTTTCGGCCGGGCCTATGCGCAGCGCCTGCAGCAGCAGGTTGCTTTTGATTTTCAGGTTGCGGCCCGACATGATGTTGTCGAGCACGCTCATGCCCTTGAACAGCGCCAGGTTCTGGAAGGTGCGCGCCACGCCCATCACGGCCACCTGGTGGCTGTTCATGTGCTTGAAGGTCTGGCCGCGAAAGGTGATGGAGCCTTGCTGCGGCGCATAGACGCCGTTGATGCAGTTGAGCATGGAGCTTTTGCCGGCGCCGTTGGGGCCGATGATGGCGCGTATCTCGTGCTCCTTCACATTGAAGGAAATATCCGACAGCGCCTTCACACCGCCGAAGCTCAGGGAGATATTTTTGACGTCGAGAATGACGTCACCGATTTTTTTGCTCATGCTGCGACCTTCACGGGGGCAAAGGTCTGGGTGTCGCTGATCTTGAGCGTCGCGCTCACGCTGCCGCTGCGGCCGTCTTCAAACTTCACCACGGTTTCAATGAACTGCTCGGCCTTGCCGCCGTAAAGCGCGTCGATCAGCGGCTGGTATTTCTCGGCGATAAACCCGCGCCTGACCTTGTTGGTGCGCGTGAGTTCGCCGTCGTCGGCGTCCAGCTCCTTGTGCAGCACCAGGAAGCGGCTGATCTGCGAGCCGGCCAGCAGGGCGTCCACGCTGAGGTCGGCGTTGACCTTTTCCACGCATTCCTTGATGAGCTGGTAGACCTCGGGTTTTTGCGCCAGGTCGGTGTAGCCGGCATAGGGCAGGTTGCGGCGCTCGGCCCAGTTGCCCACGGCGTCGAAGTCGATGTTGAGCATCACGCAGCATTTCTCGCGGCCGTCGCCGTAGGCCACGGCTTCCTTGATGTGCGGGAAGAACTTGAGCTTGTTTTCCACATACTTGGGCGCGAACATGGCGCCGTCGTTGGCGCCGCCCTTGATGCGGCCCACGTCCTTCACGCGGTCGATGATCTTGAGGTGGCCGCTGGCGTCGATAAAGCCCGCGTCGCTGGTGTGGTACCAGCCGTCGGCGTTCAGCACCTCGGCGGTGGCGGTGGGGTTTTTGTAGTATTCCTTGAGCAGGCCGGCCGACTTCACCAGGATCTCGCCGTTCTCGGCCACCTTGATCTGCACGCCCTGGATGGGCACGCCCACGGTGTCGGCGCGCGCCTGGTTGTCGGGCTGCAGGCAGACGAACACGGCGGTCTCGGTCGAGCCGTAAAGCTGCTTGAGGTTGATGCCGATGGAGCGGTAAAAGGTAAAGAGGTCGGGGCCGATTGCCTCGCCGGCGGTGTAGGCCACGCGTACGCGCGAAAAGCCCAGGGTGTTGCGCAGCGGGCCGTAGACCAGCAGGCCGCCCAGCGCGTACAGCACGCGGTCCAGCGCGCCCACGGGCTTGCCGTCCATCAGCGCGGGGCCGGCGCGCTTGGCCACGCCCATGAAGTAATGGAACATGCCGCGCTTGATACGGCCCGCGTCCTCCATGCGGATCATCACCGTGGTCAGCAGGCCTTCAAAAATGCGCGGCGGCGCGAAGTAATAGGTCGGGCCGACTTCTTTCAGGTCAATCGTCACCGTGCTCGCGCTTTCGGGGCAGTTGACCACATAACCGCAGGCCAGCCACTGGGCGTAGCTGAAGATGTTCTGGCCTATCCAGGCCGGCGGCAAATAGGCCAGCACTTCCTCGCTCGACGTCAGCCTGTCGAAATCGGCGCCGGCCTTGGCGCGGTCCAGCAAGGTGTTGTGGGTGTGGACCACGCCCTTGGGGTTGCCCGTGGTGCCCGAGGTGAAAAACATCGCGGCCACGTCGTCGGGGAGGGCTTTTTCGACCTCGGCCCGGAAGAAGCCCGGCTGGCCGGTGGCAAAACCGCGGCCCGCGTCCAGCAACGCGTCCAGCGACTGCAGGCCGTCCTCTACATAGTTGCGCAGGCCGCGCGGGTCGTCGTAAACAATGTGCGCCAGCTGCGGGCACTGGCCGCGTATTTCCAGCAGCTTGTCGACCTGCTCCTGGTCTTCCACCAGTGCGAAACGCACGTCGGCGTTGTTGACCGGGAAAATACATTCGGCGCCCACCGCGTCCTGGTACAGCGGAATCGGTATGGCGCCCAGCGCCTGCGCGGCCAGCATGGTGGCATAGAGGCGCGGCCGGTTGGCGCCGATGATGACCATGTGCTCGCCGCGCTGCAGGCCCAGCAGGTGCAGGCCGCAGGCGATGTGCTCCACGAGCTGCGCCATGCCGGCCCAGCTGTGCGCCTGCCAGATGCCGTACTCTTTCTCCCGCATGGCCGGGGCGCCGGGGCGTTCGGCCGCATGTTTGAGCAGCAATCGTGGGAACGTGGTCTGCATTCGCTTCTTGTCTCCGTTGTGCGCGGTTTTTCAGGAAAACCGCTGGTATGGGCGAATAGTAGGACCGGCTTTGACGCTATGGTGTCATTACGACGACAATTTCCGGGTAAGTCCTACTGGGGTGTCCCCGGGGTCCGGCCGGTTTATCGGATAAAGCGCCCGTCGCGCGAAACCATGGTCAGTTCCACGAAACGCGAGGCGTTGCGGGCCGAATCGCTGAAGCTCACTTCAAAGCCGCCCAGGTCGTAGCGCTTTAAATTCCAGGTGCTGTCGATGAAGGCTGCGCGCGTCGGGTTTTTGCCGGCGCGGCGCAGCGCCTCGGCGAACACGCGGGCATTGATATAGCCTTCCAGCGCCAGGTGCGAAGGCTCCAGCGCCACGCCGGCGGCCTTCCAGGCCTGCTGGAATTCACGCACCATGGGCACCACGGTGTTGCCCGGCAGCGGCACCACCTGCGAGACCGCGATGCCGGTGGCGTCCTCGCCCATGGCCTTGAGCGTGGCGGCCGCGCCCATGATGGACAGCGCATACAGCGACAGCCCCTTGCGCTGCGCGCGTATGGCTTTCACGAAATCGATGGTCGGCTTGCCGGCCAGGCCCACCAGCACGGCTTCGGGGTTGGAGGCCGCGATTTTTTCGGCTGCCGGACCGGCGTCCGAGGCGTTGTTTTCCACGGTGACCGTCACGGTCGCCTCCAGCTTGTGTTTGGCCATGGAGCGCTGGGTGGCGTCGAAGACTTCCTTGCCGAAGGAGTTGTTCTGGTAGACGATGGCGATGCGCCGTATGCCTATGGTCGCCAGGTGCTGCACCAGCTGCTCGGCCTCGTCGGCGTAGCTGGCGCGTATGTTGAAGACATTGCGCGCGTTGGCCGGCCGCGCCGACAGCGCGCCCGAAAACGGCGCGAAAAACGGCATGCCCGAGTCGATCACCTGCGGCAGCATGGCTTCTATCATGGGCGTGCCCATGCAGTTGAAGAGCGCGAATGTGCTTTTGTCGTCGATAAAGCCCTTGACGTTGCCCAGCGCGCGTTTGACGTCGTAGCCGTCGTCGGCCACCGTGAGCTCTATGGGCCGGCCGTTCACGCCGCCCCTGGCGTTGATGCCGGCAAAGCAGGCCTTGGCGCCTTGGTGCATGGCCTGGCCCAGCTCGCCCAGCGGCCCGCTCAGTGCGATGGATTGCGCGATGCGCACCGGGCTGCTGTCTTGCGCGTGCGCGGGACCGTACAGGGCGGCTGGAATGGCCGCGAGGGCGCCCAGCATGCGGCGGCGTGTCAGGTGATCAGCGGGCGGCGGTAAACCGGCTTTTGAGGCGGTGAAAAGGCTTGTCATGGCGGGTGTCTCCTGGTCGTGAGGGGATTGCGGTGGGCTCTTGACGGCCTGTCTACGCGAGGCCGATGCTATGCTTTGGAGGCGCGGCCAACTGTCTGCCCAACGACAATCCAAGGGTTGCGCCCGCCCGGGCTTTCCCTGATCTACCCACCCGCTTTCTTGCTTGAACATTGCGAGCATGGCCACTGAGTCACCCCTTCACCTGCGCCGCAGGGCGCCCACGCCGGACGAGCTGCGCGGCATTCCCTGGCTGCCCCTGCTGCTGCCGGATGAGCGCGCACGCGCGGTCGCGGTGCTGCAGGTCGGTGACGCCGCGCCGGGCGACTATGTCTGCCGTGTCAGCAGGCCGGTGACTTACTGGTTCGGCGTGGTGGAAGGCCTGCTCAAGATGAGCAGCGACAACGCCCAGGGCATGACCATGACATTTGCCGGCCTGCCGCCCGGTGGCTGGTTCGGCGAAGGCACGGCGCTCAAGCGCGAGCCCTACCGCTACAACATTCAGGCGCTGCGCAAAAGTGTGGTGGCCGGTTTGCCGATAGACACCTTCCACTGGCTGCTGGACCACTCCATCGGTTTCAACCGCTTTGTGATGAACCAGCTCAACGAGCGCCTGGGCCAGTTCATCGCCGCGCGCGAAATCGACCGCATGAACAACCCCGACATCCGCGTGGCGCGTAGCCTGGCCGCGCTGTTCAACCCGGTGCTGTACCCGGGCGTGGGCCAGATGCTGCGCATCACGCAGCAGGAGATGGCCTACCTGGTGGGCCTGTCGCGCCAGCGCGTGAACGAGGCGCTCAGCGCCCTGCAGGACCAGGGTTTTATCCGCATCGAATACGGCGGCCTGCGCGTGCTGGACCTGGAGGCGCTGCGCTCCAGCGTGTTCGCGGCCAAAGATGAGGGCCTGGCCGCGCGCACCAACCCTGGCCGCTAAGGCCTGGCCGGTGACCTAGCCGCCGAGGCCGGCGATGGCCAGGCGCAGGTTGCCCCGGGCGCGGGCTTCCAGCGCGGCCTGGAAATGCGGTGTGCTGTAAATCGCTGGCCGGGCGAGGAAGGCGCGCAGAATCTCGCCGCGTTTCTGGCGAAAGAGGTCCTCGGGCACAAAGGCATATTCCTGCCGTATCTGCTCCTCATATTCGGCAAAACGCGCGGGCAAGGCGCCCAGAATGGACAGGTCCACATCCACCAGCAGCTGCGCGTCGGGCGTTACCGGCAGCGCGCTGTGGCAGGTGGCCATGATGAGTTCGTCCACCCGCTGCACGGCGGCCGGCACCGCACCATGGCCCTGCAATACGGCGCGTGCCCAGTCGGCGCTTTGGCGCTCGTTGTCATGGCGCTGTGTGTCGTAAATGCCGTCATGGAACCACAGCGCGAACTCGACTTCGCCCGGTTGTTCGGCCAGGTGGCGGACGGCCTCGACATGTGCAAGGCATTCCGCAAGGTGCTGCAGCGTGTGGTACTGGCGGTGCGGCTCCGAATAGCGCGCCAGCAATTCGTCAAACACGCTGCCGGTGATGGTCCTCGGCACGAGCGCGCTGGTACAGCGCCGCCAGGAGCGGGCCAGCAGGTCCATGGATTCGGGCGTGGGATGTGCCATCAGTAGAGTGTGGACTTTTGCCGCGCGGGCAGTTCGCGGTCGTATGTTTCGCCGTCGATGGCCGCCGCCGTCAGCGCCTGCAGCATGGCGCCCGGCGTGGGCACATCGGGCCGGCTTGGCGGCGCGGCCTGCCAGAGCTTGGAGCGCTGCAAGGCCCGCGCGCACTGGAAGAACACCGATTCCACGCTGATCACCAGCACGCAGTGCGGCGGCTTTCCCTCCATGGAAAAGCGCTGCAGCATCTCGGGCGCGACCGTGATGCGGGCACGGCCGTTCACGCGCAGCGTCTCGCCGACGCCGGGCACCAGGAACAGCAGCGCCACGCGCGGGTCGACCAGCAGGTTGCGCAGGCTGTCGATGCGGTTGTTGCCGCGGCGCTCGGGCAGCAGCAGGGTTTTTTCGTCCTGGATGGCGACAAAGCCCGGCGGGTCTCCGCGCGGCGAGGCATCGAGCCCGCCCGGCCCCGCGGTGGCCAGCACAGCGAAAGGCGAGGCCTGGATCAGCGCCTGGTAGGCCGGGTGCAAATAGTCCACCTCTTTTTTAAGGGAGGCTTCGCCGACGGCGCCGAACAGCGCCTCGAGCTGCGGCAGGCTGGTGATGGCGTGGGGGTCGGCTTGTGCGTTCATGGCATGACTTTATCGCTTTGGTGTTTGGGACGCGCATAGCGCATCCACCAGCCTGAGGGCGGGCACCGACAGCTGCTCGAAGCTGCGCGCGCAAATCAGCAGCTGCCGATCGGCCCAGGCGTCGGAGAGCTTGAGCACGCGCAGCTTGCCCGCGCCCGCATGGCCTTCGGCCGCGACGGCCGGAACCACGGCCACGCCGACGCCGGCCTCCACCATGCGGCAGACGGCCTCAAAACTGCGCAGCCGTATGCGTGTGCGCATGCGCAGCCCCAGGCGCTCGGCCTGCAGGGCCAGGTGCTGCTGCAGCGCGCTGTCCTCGCCCAAGCCGACAAAGTCATGGGCCAGGGCTTGTTCAAAGAGGACCTGCCGCCGGCGGCCGAAATCACTGCGCGTGGGCACCACCAGCACCAGCCGGTCGCGCCGGAAAGGCCTGGATTCCAGGCTGGAAACATCCGCGGAGTCGGCCACGATGCCGAGCTCGGCCGCCTGGGCCAGCAGCTGCGAGACGATCAGGTGGCTGGGGCGCTCTTCGAGGTCCACGTCTATGGCCGGATGGGTGTTGAGGAAGGCCGCAAGCGCCTGCGGCAGGTAGTCGGTGATGGCGGCGGTGTTGGACAGCAGGCGCACCCGGCCGGCCAGCCCGCCCGCGTAGTCGGCGATTTCGCCCTGCATGCGCTCTACCTGCTGCAGCACCAGGCGCGCATGGTGGGCCACGGCGAGGCCGGCCTTGGTCGGCTTGACGCCGCCGCGCAGGCGATCCAGCAGCGGCACGCCCAGGGCGTCCTCCATGCCGCGTATGCGCGCGCTGGCCGAAGCCAGCGCCAGGTGCGAAAGCCTGCTGCCGGCCGTGATGCTGCCGGTGTCGACCACATGCAGAAACAGCCGGAGGTCGACCAAGTCAAAGCGGATGTTGGCGGGCATGGCAGTGAGGGAGCCTGTTGAGCCTTCGGAAATGGCTAAGGCTGCCAGCGCATATTACCGCTTGAGCGCGGGGCGCGTCGCTGCGCAGAATCGGCCTCATGAACTTGCACAATTTCGCGGGCATGGGGCACGATACCCTGCTGGTCGCCATCGTCGCTGCCGTATTTTTGCTGGCCGGCCTGGTCAAGGGCGTGGTCGGCCTGGGCTTGCCGACGCTGTCCATGGGCCTGCTGGCCGGCGTGATGCCGCCCGCGCAGGCGGCGGTGATTTTGATACTGCCTTCGTTTTTGACGAATGCCTGGCAGATGTGGGACGGGGCCGCGCTGGGCCGGCTGCTCAGGCGCCTCTGGCCGCTGCAACTGGGCGTGGTCGCCGGAACGCTGTGGGCGCCGGTGAGCCTGGTCACCCTCAATGCCAATGCGGCATCGGCGGGTCTTGGGGCGGCATTGATGGCCTATGCCGTGCTGGGGCTGGTGGCCGTTCCGCTGGCCGTGCCTCGTCGCGGCGAGCGGGTCTCTTCGTTGGCCATTGGACTGATCACCGGCGCCATCACTTCGGCCACCGGTGTGTTTGTGTTTCCGGCGGTGCCTTACCTGCAGGCCCTGGCTTTCAGGAAGGATGAACTCGTGCAGGCGCTGGGCCTGTCCTTCACCGTTTCCACGGTCGCGCTTTTTGGGCGCCTGGTGCTTGAAGGGTCGTTCTCGGCGGCTGCCTTGCCCGGCGGCTGGGGCTGGCTGGTGGCCTTGCCCGCGGCCTTGCTGGGAATGGCGGCGGGCCAGGTGCTGCGCGGCCGGCTGGATGAAAAAACCTTCAAGCGCCTGTTTTTTGCGGGCTTGCTGGCCATAGGCCTTTATATGGTGATTGGCAGCGCCATACGCTGGCTTGCAGGCTAAAGGCCTGCAGACCCAGGCGCTGGCGCGGTTTTGGGGCCGGTTTTTACGCTTTCTTTATACCCGCCGCCCGTCTTTCATCCCCGTTTTTACACGCCGGCTCCGACACTTTCTCCATCGTTGTTGTTTGGAGAAAGATCATGGATCTTGCGTTTATGGTTGGCGCCGCCGCCCTTTGGGGTGTGACGGTCCTGCTGGTCTGGGGCTTTGAGAAGCTCGAAAAACCCGAAGGGGGCCGCTCATGATCCCCCTTGACGTTTTGTACGGCTTTGGCGGCGTCTGCGCCATCCTGCTGCTGACCTACCTCGTGTATGCGCTGATCTGCGCCGAGGAGTTTTGATGAACGCCTCAAGCTGGGGCCTGCTGGCCCTTTTCCTGGCCGCGCTGCTGGCCACCGCCTGGCCGCTGGGCCTGTGGCTGGCGCGCCTGTATGCGGGCCGGCTGCCCGGCTGGATGCACAGGGTGGAAGCGCCGTTGTACCGCCTGGCCGGCACCTCGGCCGATACCAACATGAAATGGTCGCAGTACGCGCTGGCGCTGCTGGCCTTTAATGCGCTGGGCGTGGTCGCTGTCTATGCCCTGCAGCGCCTGCAGGCCGGGCTGCCGCTGAACCCGGCCGGCATGGCCGCCATCTCGCCCGACTCGGCCTTTAACACCGCCATCAGCTTTGTCTCCAACACCAACTGGCAGGGTTATGCCGGTGAGTCGACCATGAGCTACCTCACGCAGATGCTGGTGCTGGCCGTGCAGAATTTTTTCTCGGCCGCCACCGGTATTGCCGTGGTCTTTGCGCTGTTTCGCGGTTTTGCCGCGCGCGCCACCGGCGCCATCGGCAATTTCTGGGTGGACATCACACGCGTCACGGCCTGGCTGCTGCTGCCGCTGTCGCTGGTGTTCGCGATTTTCCTGGTAGGGCAGGGGGTGATCCAGAACTTTGACGCTTACAAGGACGTGAGCACGCTCGAAGTCACCAGCTACCAGCAGCCCAAAAACGGCCCTGACGGCCAGGCGCTGAAAGACGACAAGGGCAATCCCGTCATGGAAGACGCCAGGACCGACAAGCAGACCCTGACCATGGGCCCTGTCGCCTCGCAGGAGGCCATCAAGATGCTGGGCACCAACGGCGGCGGCTTCTTCAACGCCAACTCGGCCCATCCCTATGAAAACCCGACGGCGCTGAGCAACTTCTTCCAGATGCTGTCCATCTTCCTGATTCCCGCGGCCCTGTGTTTTGCCTTTGGCCGCGCGGTGGGCGATACGCGCCAGGGCTGGGCCGTGCTGGCCGCGATGACGCTGATCTTTGTGGTCGCGGTGGCGGCAATCACCCCGGCTGAACAGGCCGGCAACCCGCTGCTGCCGCCCCTGGGCGTGGACCAGGCGGCCAGCGCGCTGCAGGCCGGCGGCAATATGGAAGGCAAGGAAACCCGCTTCGGCATCAATGCCTCCAGCCTGTTTGCGGTCATCACCACGGCGGCCTCGTGCGGCGCGGTCAATGCCATGCACGACTCCTTCACGCCGCTGGGCGGCATGGTGCCCATGGTGATGATGCAGCTGGGCGAGGTGGTGTTTGGCGGTGTCGGCACCGGGCTTTACGGCATGCTGATTTTTGCCATCCTCGCGGTGTTCATCGCCGGCCTCATGATTGGCCGCACGCCCGAATACCTGGGCAAGAAGATCGAGTCGCACGAGATGAAGCTGACTTCCATCGTCATCCTGGTCACGCCCATCCTGGTGTTGGCCGGCACGGCGGTGGCGGTGCTGGCCGGCGCCGGCAAGGCCGGTATCGCGAATCCCGGCGCGCATGGTTTTTCGGAAATCCTTTACGCGCTGACTTCGGCCGGCAACAACAACGGCAGCGCCTTCGCGGGCCTGTCGGCCAACACGCCCTTCTACAACACGCTGCTGGGCGTGGTGATGTGGCTGGGCCGCTTCGGCGTCATCGTGCCGGTGCTGGCGATTGCCGGCGCGCTGGCCGCCAAGAAGCGCCTGCCGGTCACGGCCGGCACCATGCCCACGCACGGCCCGTTGTTTGTGCTGCTGCTGATAGGCACCGTGTTGCTGGTGGGCCTGCTCAATTACGTGCCGGCCCTGGCGCTGGGCCCCGTGGTCGAGCATTTGATGCTCTGGCCCGCCCATTGAACCGCCGCGAAAGACACACCGATATGACTACCCAAAAACCTTTTGTGCTGCTGGACCCCGCGCTGCTCAAACCCGCCATCGCGGCCTCCTTCACCAAGCTGAGCCCGCGCGTGCAATGGCGCAACCCCGTGATGTTTGTCGTCTACATCGGCAGCATTCTGACCACCTTGCTGGGCCTGCAGGCCTTGCAGGGGCAGGGCGAGGCGCCGGCCGGTTTTATCTTTGCCGTGGCGATCTGGCTGTGGTTCACCGTGCTGTTCGCCAACTTCGCCGAGGCGCTGGCTGAAGGCCGCAGCAAGGCGCAGGCCGCCTCTTTGCGCAGTCTCAAGAAAAGCACCTGGGCCAAGAAGTTCAAGGAAACCAGCAGCAAGGTTTTCCACGGCACGGCCTGGCTGCCCGAGCAGGCCGAAAACCTGCGCAAGGGCGCGGTGGTGCTGGTCGAAGCCGGCGACATGATTCCGCTGGACGGCGAGGTCATCGAAGGCGTGGCCTCGGTCGATGAAAGCGCCATCACCGGCGAATCGGCGCCGGTGGTGCGCGAGTCGGGCGGCGACTTCTCGGCCGTGACCGGCGGCACCCGTGTGCTGTCCGACTGGCTGGTGGTGCGCATTGTGGTCAACCCCGGCGAGTCCTTCCTGGACCGCATGATCAGCATGGTCGAGGGTGCCAAACGCCAGAAGACGCCCAATGAGATCGCACTGACGATTCTGCTGGTGGCGCTGACCATCGTCTTCCTGGTGGTCACGGTCACGCTGCTGCCTTATTCGGTGTTCAGCGTGCAGGCCGCGGGCTCGGGCACGGTGGTCAGCATCACCGCGCTGGTGGCCTTGCTGGTCTGCCTGATCCCCACCACCATAGGCGGCCTGCTGTCGGCCGTGGGCGTGGCCGGCATGAGCCGCATGATGCAGGCCAATGTGATCGCCACCTCGGGCCGCGCGGTGGAGGCCGCCGGCGACGTGGATGTGCTGCTGCTGGACAAGACCGGCACCATCACCCACGGCAACCGCCAGGCATCGAGTTTTTTGCCGGCGCCCGGCATGACCGGCGCCAAACTGGCCACCGCCGCGATGCAGGCCTCCATGGCCGACGAAACACCCGAGGGCCGCAGCATTGTGGCGCTGGCGCAGCGCATGGGCGCCAGCGAAGCCCTGGTAGGCAACAGCCACGAGGTGCCCTTCACGGCGCAGACCCGCATGAGCGGCATGGATGTGCAGCGCCCCGACGGCAGCACACGCCAGCTGCGCAAGGGCGCGGTCGATGCGGTGCGCAAGCATGTGGAGGCGCTGGGCGGCAGCGTGCCGGCCGAGGTGATGCGCGCGTCGGATGAAGTCTCGCGCCGCGGCAGCACGCCGCTGGCGGTGGCTGACGGCGCCATGGTGCTGGGCATTGTGGAGCTCAAGGACATCGTCAAGGCCGGCATCAAGGAGCGTTTCGGCGAGCTGCGCCGCATGGGCATCAAGACGGTGATGATCACCGGCGACAACAAGCTCACGGCAGCCGCGATCGCCGCCGAGGCCGGTGTCGACGATTTCCTGGCCGAGGCCACACCCGAAGACAAGCTGAAACTGATACGCGGGTACCAGGCCGAAGGCCGCCTGGTGGCGATGACCGGCGACGGCACCAACGACGCGCCGGCCCTGGCCCAGGCCGACGTGGCGGTGGCCATGAACAGCGGCACCCAGGCCGCCAAGGAGGCCGGCAACATGGTGGACCTGGACTCCAACCCCACCAAGCTGCTGGAGATCGTGGAAACCGGCAAGGCCTTGCTGATGACGCGCGGCTCGCTGACCACGTTTTCGATTGCCAACGACGTGGCCAAGTATTTCGCCATCATCCCGGCGATTTTTGTGAGCACCTACCCGCAGCTGGCCGCGCTCAATGTGATGCGCCTGGGCAGCCCTTCGACGGCGATCCTGTCGGCGGTGATCTTCAACGCGCTGGTCATCATGTTTTTGATCCCGTTGGCGCTCAAGGGCGTGAAGTACCGCGCTGTGGGCGCCGCCACGCTGTTGCGCCGCAACCTGTTGATTTACGGATTGGGCGGCCTGGTTGTGCCTTTTATCGGCATCAAGGCGATTGACTTGCTGCTGGTGGCCATGAATCTTGTTTAAGGAAAACCCATGAAAAACATTCTTCGTCCCGCACTCGTGCTGTTTGCCGTGCTGACCCTGGCCACCGGCGTGGCCTACCCGCTGGTGGTGACTGGCACGGCCCAGACCCTGTTTCCGAAACAGGCCGGCGGCAGCCTTGTCATTCGTGATGGCAAGCCGGTGGGTTCCGCGCTGATAGGCCAGAACTTCAGCGACCCCGGCCACTTCTGGGGCCGACCCTCGGCCACGGGCCCCATGCCCTACAACGCCGCAGCCTCCAGCGGCGCCAACCAGGGACCGCTCAATCCCGCGCTGGTCGATGCCGTCAAGGGCCGCATCGCAGCGCTCAAGGCGGCCGATCCCGGCAACAGCGCCCCTGTGCCGGTGGACCTGGTCACGGCCTCGGCCAGCGGGCTGGACCCGCACATCAGCCCGGCCGCGGCGCTTTACCAGGCGGCCCGCGTGGCCAAGGCGCGCAATCTGCCGCTGGAAAAAGTGCGGGCCCTGGTCGGGCAGCACACCGAGCAGCCTTTGCTGGGCTTTCTGGGCGAGCCCCAGGTCCATGTGCTGCGGCTTAACCTGGCGCTGGAGGCTTTGCGTTAAGCCGATACCATGAGGCACGTTTAGAAAATCCATGGCCAGCTTTCCCGATTCCCGCCCCGACCCCGACGAGCTCCTGGACCGCCTGCGCGGCGAGGAGGAGAAAGCGCGCCGGGGCCGTTTGCGCATTTATTTCGGCGCCAGCGCCGGCGTGGGCAAGACCTACGCCATGCTGAGCGCCGCGCAGCGCGAGCGCAAGGCCGGCCGCGATGTGCTGGTCGGTGTGGTGGAAACCCATGGCCGCAGCGAAACCCTGGAGCTGCTGGCCGGGCTGGCGCAACTGCCCTTGCGCGAGGTGGCCTACCGCGGGCGCACGCTCAAGGAGTTCGACCTGGACGCGGCGCTGGCGCGCAAGCCGGCGGTGCTGCTGGTCGACGAGCTCGCGCACAGCAATGTAGAGGGCTCGCGCCACGCCAAGCGCTGGCAGGATGTGCATGAGCTGCTGGAGGCCGGCATCGACGTCTGGTCGGCCGTCAATGTGCAGCACCTGGAGAGCCTGAACGGCACGGTGGGCGCCATCACCGGCATACGTGTGCATGAAACCGTGCCGGACACGGTGCTGGACGGCGCCGATGAAATCATCCTGGTCGACGTCACGCCCGACGAGCTGATGGCGCGGCTCAAGGCCGGCAAGGTCTACATGCCCCAGCAGGCCGAGCGCGCGGCGCAGAATTTTTTCCGCAAGGGCAATTTGATCGCGCTGCGCGAGATCGCGCTCAGGCGCACGGCCGAGCATGTGGAAGACGACGTGCGCAGCTACCGCGTCGAAAAATCCATCACCCCGGTCTGGAACACCGAAGGCGCCATCCTGGCCTGCATAGGCCCGCGCGAGGGTGCCGAGCAGACGGTGCGCACGGCCGCGCGCCTGGCCGGCCAGCTCAATGTGCGCTGGCATGCGGCGTATGTGGAAACGCCGCGCCTGCAGCTGCTGGAGGTCGCCAGCCGCGACCGCATCCTGGCGGTGATCCAGCTGGCCGAAGAGCTGGGCGCGGCCACGGCGGTGCTGACGGGCGGCGATGCCGCCGCGGCGCTGGTGGCGCAGGCCCAGCAGCTCAATTGCGCCACGCTGGTGGTGGGGCGGCCGCAGCTGCCGGGCTGGCGCGCCCTCTGGCGCGGCCCCAGCATGACGCGCCGGCTGGCCATGCTGGCGCCCACCCTGGACATTGTGGAGGTGGGCCACGCCGACAGCGCGCGGCGGCTGGCGCGCGCGGTGCAGCGCTCGGCCGAGGATGAGGAAGCCGCGGCCTGGCGCGGCAAGCTGGCCGGTTATGCCTGGGCCGCGGCCGCCAGCGCGGCCATCACCGTTCTGGCCCACCCCTTGCTGAATTTTTTTGACCTGGCCAACATCGTGATGCTGTTCCTGCTGGGCACGGTGCTGGTGGCGCTGAAGTTCGGGCGCGGGCCGGCGGCGCTGGCGGCCTTTCTCAACGTCGCGGCCTTTGATTACTTCTTTGTGGCGCCGCGACTGTCCTTCGCCGTCAGCGACGTGCAATACCTGGTGACCTTCGGCGTGATGCTGGTGGTGGGCTTGCTGACCGGCCAGCTCACGGCGGGCCTGCGTTTCCAGGCGCGCATCGCGGCCAGCCGCGAGCGCCGCGCGCAGTCGCTGTTCGAGCTCACGCGCGACCTGTCGGCGGCCTTGCTGAGCGAGCAGGTTGTGGAACTCGGCGAAGCGGCCGCGCAGCGCAACTTCGGCGGGCAGGCGCTGGTGCTGGCGACCGACGGCCACGACCAGCTGCTGCCGCCGGCGAAGCCGCCCGCGGATTTTGACGCCAGCGTGGCCGATTGGGTGTTTCGCAATGAACAGCCGGCCGGGCTGGCCACCGCCACGCTGTCGGCCCAGGCCTGGCATTACCTGCCGCTGAAGGCGCCGATGCGTGTGCGCGGCGTGCTGGCCGTCAAGCCCGCGCAGGCGCGCTGGCTGCTGATTCCCGAGCAGGTGCAGCAGCTCGAGACCCTGGCGCGCCAGGTCGCGATCGCGCTGGAGCGTGTGCATTACGTGGACGTGGCCCAGCAGGCGGTGGTGCAGATGGAGTCCGAAAAACTGCGCAACATGCTGCTCGCGGCGATCTCGCATGACGTGCGCACACCGCTCACCGCGCTGATAGGCCTGGCCGATTCGCTGCAGCGCACGGCACCGCCGCTCAGTGAAGAACAGTCGCAGGCGGCGCGCGCCATTGCCGGCGAGGCGCGCCACCTGAGCGCGCTGGTCAACAACCTGCTGGACATGGCGCGGCTGCAAAGCGGCGCGGTGAACCTGCGCAGCGACTGGCAGTCGGTCGAGGAAATCGTCGGCTCGGCGATACGCCAGGCGCAGCATGCGCTGGCCGGCCGGGCCGTGGTGACTGCATTGCCGGCCGACCTGCCGCTGGTGGAGTTTGACGCGGCGCTGATGGAGCGTGTGCTGGTCAACCTGCTGGAAAATGCCGCCAAGTACGGCCAGCCGCCCATAGAGGTCCGTGCCGAGGTGACGGACACGGCCTTGCTGCTGGCGGTGCGCGACCATGGGCCCGGCCTGCCGACCGCGCTCAAGGGCCGCGAGCAGGAGCTGTTTGAAAAATTCACGCGCGGCGAGGCCGAGTCGGCGACGCCGGGTGTGGGCCTGGGCCTGGCCATTTGCCAGGCGGTGGTGCAGGCGCACCGCGGGCAGATCACGGCCGCGAGCCTGCCGCAGGCGGCCGGCGGTGGTGCAGAATTCAGCATCACCCTGCCGCGGCGCCCGCCGCCCCAGGGCCTGCCCGAAACCGCCTGATCACACCATGTCGCATCCCGCACCCGTTGCCATCGTCATTGAAGACGAGCCGCAGATACGCCGTTTTGTGCGCGCGGCGCTGGAGGCCGAAGGCTGGCAGGTCTTTGAGGCCGACACCGCCCAGCGCGGGCTGACCGAGGCCGGCACGCGCAAGCCCGACCTGCTGGTGCTGGACCTGGGCCTGCCCGACGGCGACGGCCTGGAGGTGATTCGCGACGTGCGCGGCTGGTCGGCCGTGCCCATCGTGGTGCTCTCGGCGCGCACCGACGAGGCCGACAAGATCGCCGCGCTGGATGCCGGCGCCGACGACTACCTGACCAAGCCCTTTGGCGTGGGCGAGTTGCTGGCCCGGGTGCGCGCCAACCTGCGCCGCCCGCGCGGGGCCGGCACCGACGGCACGCCCGAGGAGCCGCTGTTCAGCTTCGGCGAGGTGGAGGTGGACCGCCAGGCGCGCCTGGTGCGGCGCGCCGGCGTGGAAGTGCACCTCACGCCCATCGAATACCGCCTGCTCACGGTGCTGGTCGGCCATGCCGGCCGGGTGCTGACGCACCGGCAGCTGCTGCGCGAGGTCTGGGGCCCCTCGCATGCGGGGCAAAACCACTATTTGCGCATCTATATGGGCCATTTGCGCCAGAAGCTCGAAGCCGACCCGGCCCAGCCCAAACACCTGCTGACGGAAACCGCGGTGGGTTACCGGCTTTGGGTGGGCTGATGGGCTGAGTGGGACAATAAGCGGCGATCCGGCCGCCCAGGCCGCTTTAAAAGTACCCAGCAAATGCAAAACCCCCTCAAACCCGGCGCCGGCCCCAAACCCGTGGGCGCCGCTGTTCGCATCCCCAAACAAGCCGCCGCGCCGGGCGTGCCCGCGGCCACCGTGCGGCTGAACAAGCGCATGGCCGAACTGGGCCTGTGCTCGCGCCGCGAGGCCGACGACTGGATCGCGCGCGGCTGGGTGCGCGTGAACGGCGCGCCCGCCGTGATGGGCCAGCCCGTGGCCGTGGACGCGCGCATCGAGGTCGACCGCCAGGCCGAGCAACAGCAGCGCCTGCAGGTCACCATCCTGATCAACAAGCCGGTGGGCTATGTCAGCGGCCAGGCCGAGGACGGCCATGAGCCGGCCGTGGCGCTGGTGCAGCCGCAAAACCGCTGGCGCGAATGCAACAGCCGCATGCGCTGGGGCCATGAACAACTGCGCGGCCTGGCGCCGGCCGGCCGGCTGGACATCGACTCCATAGGCCTGCTGGTGCTGACGCAGGACGGCCGCGTGGCGCGCCAGCTGATAGGCGAAGACTCCGAGATTGAAAAAGAGTACCTGGTACGGGTCAGCTACGGGCCGGAAACCGTCAATGTGCAGGCCTTGTTCCCGCCCGAGAAACTGGCGCTGCTGAACCACGGCCTGAGCCTGGACGGCCAGGCGCTGCGGCCGGCCCAGGTCTCCTGGCAAAACCCCGAGCAGCTGCGTTTTGTGCTCAAGGAGGGCAAAAAACGCCAGATACGCCGCATGTGCGAGCAGGTGGGGCTGCTTGTGACCGGGCTCAAGCGCGTGCGCATAGGCCGGGTCAACCTGGGGCATTTGCCGGTGGGCCAGTGGCGTTATCTGGCGCCGCACGAGCACTTCTAGGGGCCTCTTAAACCTTGCGCGGCGCAGGGTCGGCAGGTACTGCCCTGTCCTACCTGCATGCAGGCCAACGGATGGCAGCACCCGCCCGGCAGCGGCCTAAAGTGGGCTTCATGGCACTGATTACTTACCTGGTCGAAGACAACGAGATCGTCCTGGAAAACCTGATGGAGGCGCTCCAGGAAATCGCCGCTGTCCAGGTCACGGGCCATGGGGCCACCCAGGCCGAGGCCAGCCAGTGGCTGAGTTCGCACAACGGCGAGTGGCACCTGGCCATCGTCGACCTGTTCCTCAAGGAAGGCAACGGCCTGGGTGTGCTGGCGGGCTGCCGCAAGCGCGAGCCCTACCAGAAGGTGGTGGTGCTCACCAACTACGCCACGGAAGAAATCCGCCGCCGTGCCGCGGATCTGGGCGCCGACGCGGTGTTCGACAAATCCAGCGAACTGGAGGACTTGTTCGCCTACTGCGCGGAACAGACCTCCCATGAAGCGGAGCCGGAAAACCGGCAGGCCCAGCTCCTGGCGGTGTCGCGCCTGCGCGCGGCGGTCGCCGCCCCGGCGCCGCACAGGACGCCGTCACGGGGTTGAGCGGCAGGCCTGGCGGGCGGCGCGGCGCCCCGCAGCTGTTGCGGAACCGGCTGCAAAGACAGTAAGCTCGCGCCCACAACCATGGAGGGATCACCGATGCGCGCTTACCATCCTGCCGAGGGGAGCTTCACTTACTCGCTGGCCCGCGTGGCGGCGGCCTGCAGTCTGGCGCTGGCGGCCGGCGCCGTGCAGGCCCAGGCCGAAGCGCCGCCTCCGATCACGCCGGCCGTGGCCGCGCAGATCGACGCGCTGGTTGCCGAATATGTGCCCGGCGCCTTGCCGGGCCTGCAGCTCGCGGTCGGCAGGGGCGGCGCCGTGCTGTACACGCGCGGCTATGGCGCGGCCGATGTGCGCGCCGGTGTGCCCATGACGCCCAGCACGCCGGTGAAGATAGGCTCGGTCACCAAGCAGCTCACGGCGGCCGCGCTGCTCAAGCTGCAGGAGCTGGGCAAGCTCTCGCTGGCGGACCCGCTGTCGCGCTGGATACCCGAACTGCGTTACCAGCCGGACCCGACGATTGCCCAGGTCATGGGCATGGTGGCGGGCATTCCCGGCGCCGAGAAAGACCCCGACGACCTGCTGCTGGACGGCATGCCGGCCGTGCTGCAGGAGCCGCCCCTCAGCCGGGCGAGGCTGTTCGCCAACATGCAGGCGACGGGCCTGTTCGCCGCGCCGGGCACGGCCTATGACTATTCGAATGCCGGCTACATCGTGCTGGGCCGCGTGATCGAACGCGCCGGCGGGCAACCGCTGGAGGCGGCTTACGCGCAGCTGCTGTTCAAGCCCGCGGGCATGGCGGCCTCCTACCTGATGGGCCCGCAGCCGCGGCCCGGCGTCGCCATCGGCCACTACCGCGTCAAGCCCGGCGACGCCTGGCGCGTCTGCCCCGACCTCAATTCGGGTTTTGACGCGACCGGGGGTGTGGTCTCCACCGCCTCGGACATGGTGCGCTGGAACGGCGCGCTCAAGAGCGGCGCCGTGGTCTCGGCGGCCAGCCTGGCGCGCATGCGCACGCCGGCCGCGCTGGGCGGCGGCAAGTTCGCGCCCATAGGCATGGGGCTGGCGGCGCTGGGCGGGCCGGGCAGCTACGGCGCGGCCGGGCAGACGGTCAGCTTCGCCGCGGCCAACGCGAGCTACGGCAGCGGCTATGACGTGGTGTTGCTGGCCAACGGCAGCAACACCATTGGCGACGCGGCCTACCCGCGTTTTGTGCTGGCCGCGCGCATCCACAATGTGCTCAACCCGGGCGCGCCCGAACCGGTGCCGGCGCTGCCGCCCGGCGGCGGTATCGTCGAGCCGGTTGCGCCGGCGGAGCTGTTCAGCCTCTGCAAATAAGCGCGCCGCAACATTCGCTGGCGCGTGCGGGGCCCTGCCCCCACAATCGGGCATGTCTACACCCGAGCAGCCCGGCAGCGCGCCGGCTTCCGCGCCACCTTCTTTCCCCGGCGGGTTGCTGCCCACCTGGCTGCATGTCTCCGACATCCAGGGACTGGCGCAGCTCGCCACCCAGGCCACCCTGGGCGTCACGGGCCTGGCCGAAAGCGTGCAGGGCAATGTCTACAAAGCTGTCGCCAAGCCCTTCGGCCCGCTGGGCGCGAAGTTCATAGACCGCATGCCGGGCGGCAGCGGCGTGCGTGCGCGGGGCATCACCGGCCTGGTCTACGGCGGCATCAAGGGCGTGACGCGGCTGGCCGGCGGCGCGGCCAACGCGCTGCTGTCGCGCGCCGCGGTGCCGGCGGACCAGCGCCCCTCGACGCCGCAGCGCGAGGCCATGCTGTCGGCGCTCAATGGTGTGCTCGGCGACCGTCTGCTGGAGACGGCCAACCCGCTCGTGATTCCCATGCGTTTGCGCTCAGCGGGCCAGCCGCTGCTGCTGGAGCCGCAGGCGCTGGCCGGGCGCTTGCCGGGCGCGGGCGGCAAGCTGCTGGTGATGCTGCACGGGCTGTGCATGAACGACCTGCAGTGGAACAGCGATGCGCCTGCCGGTGGCCACGGGGAACAGCTGGCGCGCGAGCTGGGCTACACCCCGCTTTATTTGCACTACAACACCGGCCTGCACACCTCGGACAATGGCGAGCAACTGGCCGGCCTGCTGCAGCAACTGGCCAAAGCCTGGCCGCGGCCGGTGGAGGAGATCACGCTGCTGGCGCACAGCATGGGCGGCCTGGTCGCGCGCAGCGCCTGCCACCAGGCGGCTGCGGCCGGCTACAGCTGGCTGGCGCAGCTCAAGGCCCTGGTGTTCCTGGGAACGCCCCACCACGGCGCGCCGCTGGAGCGCCTGGGTAGCTGGGTGGATGGCGTGCTGGGCGGCAACATCGTGACCAAACCCTTCGCGAAGATCGGCCAGTTGCGCAGCGCCGGCATCACCGACCTGCGCCACGGCAATCTGCTGCGTGCCGACTGGCACGATGCGGCGCGCTTCGAGCGCAGGCCGGACACGCGCCAGCCCGTGCCTTTGCCGGCCGGCGTGGCCTGCTACACCGTGGCGGCCACCACGCTGGCGCCCGGCAAGGGCGCCATGGTGGCGGTGCGGGAGGCGCTGGCGCGCAAGATGGTGGGTGACGGCCTGGTGTCGCTGGACAGCGCGCTGGGCCTGCATGCGGAGCCGGGCCGCTGCCTGGCCTTTCCGCCCGAGAACCAGTGGATTGCGCAGGGCATGAACCACCTGGAGCTGCTGAGGCGGCCGGAGGTGACGCGGCAGCTGGTGTCCTGGCTGGGTGGCCGGCCCTCCTAGCCTTTGTTGCGGACGAATGCAGGGCAACTGGGTGCCGCTAGCGAGTGCTCACCACGAAATCGTCAATTCCACCGGTTCCAGGGAATGCATGGGCTTGCCCGCCACCACGGCCAGGCGGTTGCCGGCGGAATCGGGCAGGGTGTTCATGCGCTGCGTTTGGCCGCTTCTGCTGGCTGAAGCGCTGGCAATGGCCTTGACGTCCACCGTGGCCGGGCAACTGATACGCAGGGTTCCTGCATTGCCGTCGGGCTGTCCGCGGTGGGTGCAGCGATGGTCAGCCGTCACGGCTTCACTGAAAGTGCGCAGCACGATGGTCACGTCAAAGGAGCCGGAAGCCGTCTGCGCCTGCGCCGCGCCGTGAAGCCCCAGCAGGGACTGGATGGACAAGGCAAGGACAAAGGCAAATTTGACGGTCTTCATGGCGCAACTCCTTCAAGAGGATGAGCTGTTGCGGTCCATGCTAGCGAATCTGATAATTTGAAGCAATTGGTAAAATTAACAATAAAACTGTTAATTGGTGATTTTTCACACAAATCACCGGCTTAATTTGATTTCTTCTTCAAATTAATAGTTTTTGCAGGGATTTTTGGCAATAAAACAGGCGTTTTATCAATTTTGCGGCAGCGAAAGGCGGCAAAAATGCCGCGTCTGGGCGGCGGCCGGTGGGCTTGATGGATGCCCGGGCGGGCGCCCCACCCTAGTAAGTGATGGTGACCGTGACCCCGGTCTGGGTGGCGGTGCAAGTGCCTGTTGAACAGGTGCCCGCCTGGTTGGCCGCGATGCTGCCCGTGACCGTATACGGCTGGGCGAAGCCGGTCCCTGTTGTGCCCGTGCTGCTGAGCGCCAGGGTGTAGTTGAGGCCCAGCAGCGTGCCGGAGGTCGGCAAAAGCGCCAGGGTATAGGGGGTGCCGCGCGTGCAGTCCACCGTGAAATTCATGGTGGCGGTCTGCGGTGTGGCTACAAAAGAGGTGTAGTTCAAGGTCAGCGTGGAAGGTGAAATCGCGCCGGGCGCCGCGTTGCCGGAAGCGACCTGGCCCACGAAGCACTGGGCGGTGATGCTGACCGTCGGCGTGAAGCTGGCGGTTGCGACAACGGCCCCGGCGGTGGTGAGCTGAAGGCTGGTGATGAAGGTCTCGTCAAAGATCCCTGCGTTGTTGCCGGTTTGCCCCGCACCCACCCGGAAGTCGTAAGTCAGTGGCACGCTGGCGCTCAGCGCGGCGCCGAAATTCAATGTCCCGTTCACGCGCCCGGTGCCGGTATTGATCCAGTCGGTCGTGGTCCCACTCTTGTAGACGCTGACATCGAGCCGGTCGATGTTGGTGGTTCCTCCCCCATGGCGGAAAACCCGGCGGGTGAGGCCTGTTCGGCTGCCGTAGTCGATGCTGACCCAGTAGGTCGTGCTGGTGGGGTCCGTCGACAGCCGTGTGCAGTTCACGGTGATGGTGCCGCTGGCATTGGCGTTGGTCCCCTGCCCGTTGGTGTAATTGAGGTTGACCGACGTGGTGGTGAGCGTGCAGGTGATGGCAGCCTCGGCCTGCAGCGCACAGGTGCACAGCAGGGCGGCCAGGGCGAGGCGCAATACATAAGAGACACTCATCGATGACTCCGTGACATCGCCCAGGCCTTTGCGAGTGCGACGACTGTTATCCGGTGATAGTAACGTCTTGTAGCAGTATCGTGAATGGTGTCGTTTTGCGCCGTTTTCGAAGACCCAGGCACCGCAAATTCGTGACAAAAGTCACACTGTACGGGCCGATGGGCTGCCAGGATGCCGGCGTGCGAGGCCCTGGGGTGAAAGCGGCTCAATAGCTGATGGTCAGGGTCCGCGTCTGCGGCGCGCTGGTGCAGCTGCCCATGCCGCAGGTGCCGGACTGGCCGCCCGGGATGCTGCCGTTGATCGTGAAATTCTGCGGAAAGCCCGTGCCGGTCTGCCCGGCCAGGGTGCTCAAGGACAGGGTGTAAGTGAGCGTGAGCAGGGTTCCCGTCGTTGCGTCCAGGGCCATGGTGTAGGTTTCGCCCTGGGTACAGCGCACGGCATAAGCCGTGCTGGCCGTGGCCGCGGCCGCCTGGAACGAGGTGTAGTTGAACTGGATGTTGCCGGGCGGCGTGCTGAGCAGGCAGACGGACTGGTTGTTGATGCTCACGGGGAAAGTCGGAAAGACGTCCGTATTGCCGGGGCCATTGTCATAGCGCAGGCGCATGGTCACGGTGTCGGTGAAGATCTTGGCGTTCTTGTTGAGCCCGGCCGCGATGCGGCTGTAGAAGACATGCGTGGCGCTGGCCGTCAGGGCCGTGCCGAAGTTGATGGTGCCTGCGAAATCCGTGGCATTGGTATAGCCCCATTCCCCGATACCCGGCGCCGTTCGGAACAGGTCATAGGCGATCTGGTTGGCCGTGCCGGTGCCGTTCACCGCCTGGTTGCTGCTGCCTGCGCCCGGGTTGAAGCCGTCGTCGGCCCGCAGGGTGTAGGCCGAGGTGGTCGGGTCCGCGGGGCCGCGTGTGCAATTGATGGTCACGGTCCAGGCGCCGTCGGTGGGGTTGGGGTCGTTCTCAAAGTACACCATCTGCACGGGTGTCGCGGTGGCGTTGCAGACCAGCGCGGCCATGGCCGGCGCCGCGCCCAGCAGGGACAGGCCTGCCGCCGCGGCGCCAATGCGCCAGGTTTTCATGAGATTCAAGGTTTGACTCCTGGGCAGTGGACCGGGCCCACGCGGGTGATGTCTTCGAGGCTGCCGGGCGGCAGCTCGACGCTAAAGGTGCAGCTCGCGCCATTCCATTTCAGGCGCAGGCTGTTGGTGGTTTGCAGGCCGGTGACGAAGGCTTCGCCGCGCCGGGCGACAAAAAACTCCTTCTTGTCCCCGACCAGCTCGATTTCGGCGCCGGCCGGCGCGGGCTCGCCATTGTCAAGCACGATGCGTATCAGGGCGCCGCGGCCCGAGCGCACGGGGAAGCTGATCTTGACCGCGCCGCGCAGGGCCGGCACGGCCTCACGCTCGATGGAGTCGAGCTCGGCGCTGATGGGCAGCTCGGTCGGGTCCAGCCGCACGCTGTTGCGCTGGAAGGGCAGCAAGCGCGGCAGCAGCGCGATGCCCTTCTCGTCGGTGCGGGTCAGCGTGCTGCCCTGAAAGCCCACGCCGACATTGGCGTAGCCCGGCACTTCGACAATGGCGAAACTGTCCTGTACCCGGCGTGTGGCGAACGCCTGGCCTTCGGCCATCACCAATCCCCCAATCAGGCCCAGGCGCAGGTTCTGCTGGGTCTGCCCCGCGCTGACGTCGGCTGAAAACAGGCCTTTGCTGCCCTGGTAGTAGGCGCCGCCCTCGGTGTAGCCGCCGTCGGCGCGCGAACCCAGCGCCGTGCGCCAGCCCCAGCCGGTCTCTGCGCTCAGGGCCCGGCTGGCATTCACGTAACTTTCGGTGGTGCCGCTGCGGCGGGTGACGCCTGAGGCAATCGTGACGCGGTTTTCCAGCGGCACGATCAGGGTTGCGCCCACCGAGGTGCCGGTGGAGATTCCGCTGAGCCGTGTGGCGCTGAGCGTTAGCGCGCTGTGCGGCCCGAGCCGCATGGTGTAGTTGACGCTGAGGGTGTCGAGTTTGCCCAGGTCATAGTTGTCAAAGCCCGCATAGCTGATGTTGAAGGCCCCGAACTTGTCGGTGCTGTAACTGTAGCTGGCGGTGGTCTGCAGCCGCGGCATCGGGTTTGCCGTGTCTATGCCCAGTTGCCGGTAGCCGCGCGAGGCGCCTTCGGCGCTCAGCGAGACGCCGTGGCGCAAGCCGGTGCGCTCTATGCCGACCAGCCAGTTGTGGCCGCGGCCGGCGGTGTCGCTGCGGCTGAAGGAGACCGCGGTCTGGCCCAGCATCTGGAAGGGCAGCTCATAGCTGGCGCCCGCGCCCACGCGCGCCAGCGGCCGGGACCATTCGCCGTTGGCCTCGACGGTGATGCTTTTGGTCAGGCCCTGGCGCCACAGGCCCGACACAAAGCGCGGGCCGTAGTCGGCGTTCTCGATGCCCAGCTGGTTGCGTATGGCGCCCAGCTCGAAGCTCCAGTCGCTGAGGTTTTCCTCCAGCAGGTTGGCATTGCTGAAAAAGGACTGGGTGATGACGGTCTCGCGGCCCAGGATGTCGCGCACCACCACCCGCGCCTCGCCGGCGCCCGTCAGCGCGGGGAAGTTGTCTATGCTGAAAGGACCCGAGGGCACCTTGGAGGTCTGCCGCAACGCGTCGTTGACGTAGAGCTCCACGGTGCTGGGCGCGGCCGACAGCCCGGTGACGGTCGGGATGGGCTGGGTGACGAAGCCGGGCTGCAGGGAGAAATTTTTCGCAAACTGCACACCACCGAAGTAGACCGACCGCCCAGAGATGCCGGTGCGCGTGCTGCTGTCGCCCAGGCGCAGGGTGCTGTTGGACTCCAGGAAATTGCGCGTATAGGTGGTTTCCAGCCGCCGCCAGGAGGCCTTGAGCGTCGGGTCCTGGCTCACGAGGTTGCGGCCCACATAGCTGCTGGTCAACAGCCCCCACTGCCCTGAGAACCCGAATTCGGTCAGGGCGCCCAGGTCGCGGGCCACGGTGTTGCCGCCGATAGAGTCGCGGTTGCGGCTGGTGAGGTAGTTGAGGTCGTAGTTGGCAAAGAACGCCGGGATCGACGGCGACAGCGGAGGCCGCATGGCCGACTCCTGCGTCAGGCGCACGGCATTGAAGGCCGAGGGGGAAAACACCAGGTCGACCGACTGCTCGGCAAAATTCAGGCGCGCCTCGAAGCCCGGGATGGATGAGAGGGCATACCAGCGCTGGCCCTGGAAATCAATGTCCTGCGCGCTGGGGCGGCGGTTCAGCCGCCATTCCTCGAAAGCGTCCTCGGGCGCATACAGAATGCCGTTGCGCTCCAGCAGCGTCCAGACGCCGCCCTTGGTGCTGTTGATGAAGACTTCCAGCGGAAGCAGGCGGTCATTGGCGGCGCGGGCAGCGGGCGGCGCATTGGAGGAAGCCGCCACCTGCGCCTGGGCCACAAGGCCGTAACAAAGGACGGCGATGCCTATGGCTACGGGGTGTTTGCGCAGAGCCCATCTACACCTCATGGGATAGGGTGCCCGTCAGGGCAGCGCGATACTGGTCGTCAGGCTTTGTCCGTCGTCAAAGGTCACCACCAGCTGGGCCTGGCCTGCGGTCAAGGCTTGCTCGCCTTTGAGGCTGACGGTTTTACGGGCGCCCGGGAGGATGTAGCTGCCGCCTTCAAAGCGGGCCAGCGTCTGTGGGCCCCGCGTCACGACGGCTTCCCGTATTTGCGCGTAAGCCGAGCCGGTATTGCTGCACTGCAGGGTGAGGGTCTTGGCGTCTGCCGCCTGGTTGGTGCAACTGACCTCGCGCTTGGCCGCCGGCGGGGTGATGAACACCGGCATGCTCAGGGCCAGCGCGATGGGAACCTGAATGCCGGACGCGGGCAGGGCTTCCGGCACCTCGCGGATGATCATGCGGTAGGTCAGCTGCCGGCTTGCATCGGCGGGTTTGAGCAAGGCCAGGCGGACCACCTGCCGTGCCTTGGGCGCCAGCTTGATGATGGGCGGCGCCAGGATCAGGTCTTCCGTCAGCACCAGCTCGTCGGTGCCGTCCGGCTTCTGGCTCCAGGTGTTGATGTCGGCTTGCAGGACGACTTCGGTGTCCGCTTCGTTGGTCAGGGTGACGGCGATGGCGCGATCGCGCGGGGTCATGTAGAGGCGCACGGGTGTCACGGAAAACACGCCGGCCGTGGCGGGGCCCCAGGACGCAAGCAGACTCAGCAGGAGAGCATAGGTGACGAGGCTGCTTCGGCGCTTTGGGACGTTCATCCCTAGAAGGATACCAGCATCTCGATAGATTTCGGCTGATTACCAGCGTGGGCCAGGCGCACGGCCGTGAGCGTTCCGCGGATGTCCTGAAAGCGCAAGCGGGCCTGTTTTTCGATCTCGGCGGCTTCCGGGCCCATGGCATAGCGCCGGCTTTCAAATTCCCAGCCATCGTCGGCTTCATCACCGGCCGAGGCCTGGCGCTGGTCATCCAGCCGGCAGGCCATGCGGGGGGCCGGGTCGTTGCGGGATGCTTCGCTGCGGCAGTAATCGGGCAGCAGGGAGTCGCGGGTGGGGCGGTAGCCTGGCATGAACCGGGAATTCCCCAGGGCGCTGACGTTGCGGACCTGCGCGATATTGACAAAGACGTTGGAGTTGCAGCTGACCTGTATCGAGGTCCCGCCGCTCACCGAGCCCGTGGCGCTGGTGCAGACGTTCGCGGGGTCGCCGCCGTTCAGGTTAATCTGTACCCCGAACTGCCCACCGGCGGTACCGGAGAAACTGCAGACGCCCGCCAGAAGCAGGGAAACACCGAGAGCCAGCTTTGCAAGCGAGCGCATCGGTGTTTTCATGGTCAAGGTCCGCAAGCTCAAGAGCCGGCCGGTATCAGTACGTGATCGTCAGGGTGCGGGTTTTGTTGGTCGCTGCGCTGTTCGAGCAGGCGCCGCCGGCGGTGGCGCACTTGCCGGCCTGGTTGGCGGCAATCGAACCGGTCACCGAGTAAGCCTGGGTGTTACCGTTGCCGGTGCCGCTGGTTGCGCTCAGTGCCAGCGTGTAGTCCAGGTCAACCGCGTCATCGGTCACGGCGGTGGAATCAAGCGCCAGGGTGTAAGGCAGGGTTTTGGTGCACTGGACCGTGAAACCACCAGCGGTGGTTTGAGCTTGGGCCGATGCCTGGAACGAGGTGTAGTTGAACACCACGTCCGAGGTCTTGACGTATTTGCAGGTGCTGGTCAGGTTGATGGTGACATCGAACTGTCCAGTGGCCGTGGCTGCCTGGGCAGGTACGGCGGCGATAGCGGCAAGGCCGAGGGCGATTACTAAAATAAGCTTTTTCATGACTGTTCTCCGGTTGAGTGAGCGAGTGGACGGGGGACAAAATGTGAAGGTGAGTGAACTGTAACTAGGTATTTCATAAAAACGCACATTTGTAACCGTAACAGAGCACCGGAGTGGGGAATTTATCACGTCAGATCGTTGAAAAGATTGGATTTATTCGTAAATGAATCCAAAAGAATTACACGTAACAAAGGTAAATACAACCAATAAAGGCAGTTATTTCCCGTCCAAATAGCGAGCTAGTAACAGATTTGAAACAACCATGACCCAGACCATGCAAAAACAAACCCTTTCCTTCCAGGCCGAGGTGGCGCAGCTGCTCAAGCTGGTCACCCACTCCCTGTATTCGAACCCCGAGATCTTTCTGCGCGAGCTGATTTCCAATGCGTCGGATGCCTGCGACAAGCTGCGCTTCGAGGCGCTCAACGACGCTTCGCTCTACGAGAACGACGCCGAACTCAAGGTGCGCGTGAGCTTCGACAAGGCCGCGAGCACACTGACCATCACCGACAACGGCATAGGCCTGTCACAGCAGGAAGCCATCGACAACCTGGGCACCATCGCCAAGAGCGGCACGCGCGATTTCATGGCCAAACTCTCGGGCGACCAGAAGAACGACGCGCAGCTGATAGGCCAGTTCGGCGTGGGCTTTTATTCGGGCTTTATCGTGGCGGACAAGATCACGGTGGAAAGCCGCCGCGCGGGCCTGCCGGCGGGCCAGGGCGTGCGCTGGGCCAGCGACGGCACCGGCGAGTTCGAGGTCAGCGATATCGAGCGCGCCGAGCGCGGCACCAGCATCATCCTGCACCTCAAGGAGGACTCGCTCGACTACCTCAACGCCTGGAAGCTCAAGGGCATCATCAACAAATACTCCGACCACATCTCGCTGCCCATCCTGATGCAGAAAGAGGAATGGAAAGAGGGCGAAAACGACCAGCCCGGCGAGATGGTGACGACCGGCGAGTGGGAAACCGTGAACCAGGCCGCGGCCCTGTGGACGCGCGCCAAGAAGGACATCACCCAGGACCAGTACGACGAGTTCTACCGGCAACTGAGCTACGACAGCGAGGCGCCGCTGGCCACCACGCACAACCGCGTGGAGGGCGCGACCGAGTACACGCAGCTGCTGTTCATCCCGGCCAAGGCGCCCATGGACATGTTCAACCGCGACAAGGCCGCGGGCGTGAAGCTGTATGTCAAGCGCGTCTTCATCATGGACGACGCCCAGGCGCTGATGCCGACCTATTTGCGTTTCGTCAAGGGCGTGGTGGACTCGTCCGACCTGCCGCTCAATGTCTCGCGTGAACTGCTGCAGGAAAGCCGCGCCGTCAAGGCCATACGCGAAGGCTGCACCAAGCGCGTGCTGGGCATGATCGAAGACCTGGCCGCCAACGATGCCGAAAAGTTCAAGACCTTTTACGCCGAGTTCGGCGCCGTGCTCAAGGAAGGCCTGGGCGAGGATTTCGCGAATCGCGAGCGCCTGGCCAAACTGCTGCGCTTCGCTTCTTCGACCACCGACACGGTGAGCGTGGGTTTTGCCGACTACAAGGCGCGCATGAAGGAAGGCCAGGACGCGATCTACTACATCACCGCCGACACGCTGGCCGCCGCGAAGAACAGCCCGCAGCTCGAGATCTTCCGCAAGAAGGGCATAGAAGTGCTGCTGATGGCCGACCGCGTCGACGAATGGGCGCTGAACTACCTGCACGACTTCGACGGCACGCCGCTGCAGTCGGTCGCCAAGGGCGCGGTGGACCTGGGCAAGCTGCAGGACGAGGACGAGAAAAAGGCCGCTGAAGAGGCGCAGACCCAGTTCAAGCCCGTCCTCGACAAGCTCAAGGAAGCCCTCAAGGACAAGGCCAAGGACGTGCGCGCCACCACGCGTCTGGTCGACTCACCGGCCTGCCTGGTGGTGCAGGACGGTGACATGTCGACCCAGCTGGCCCGCATGCTCAAGCAGGCCGGCCAGGCCGTGCCCGAGGTCAAGCCCATCCTGGAAGTCAACGCCCAGCATCCGCTGGTCAAAAAGCTCGAAAGCGGCGAACACTTCGACGACCTCGCCCACATCCTGTTCGACCAGGCCCTGCTGGCCGAAGGCGGCATGCCGAACGACCCGGCAGCCTATGTGCGGCGGGTCAATGCCCTGCTAGCCTGAGCGTCGCCGCGCCGTCTCCCGGCTAGACGACCAGCGGCGCTTCCTGCATGGCCTCGGTCTGCTCTTCGAGCATGTCGACCTGGCCCTTCCAGTAGTCGCTGGAGCCGAACCACGGGAAATTGATGGGGAAAATCGGGTCGTGCCAGCGCTGCGCCAGCCAGGCGCTGTAGTGCACCAGGCGCAGGGTGCGCAGCGGCTCGATCAGCGCGAGCTCGCGCCGGTCGAATTCGCGGAACTCCTCGTAGCCGTCGACCAGCGCGCCCAGCTGCCGGGTGCTCTGGGCCCGGTCGCCGGAGACCAGCATCCACAAATCCTGCACGGCCGGGCCGCTGCGGGCGTCGTCGAGGTCGACAAAATGCGGCCCCGCCAGCGGCAGGCCTTCGGGCGTCCACAAGATATTGCCGGGGTGGCAGTCGCCGTGCAGGCGCAGGGTGCGCACGTCGCCCACGCTCTCGAACACGGTTTGCGCCACCAGCATGGCTTCGTCAAAGGCCTTGCGCCAGCGCGACTCCATGTCCAGCGGGATGTAGCCGTGGGCGCCTTTCGCACCATGATCGCCGCCCAGCAGGATGTCGCGCGGGGCAAAGCCGAAGGTCTGCAGGTTGAGCGCGGGGCGATGGACAAAGGGTTTTGCGCTGCCCACGGTGTGGATGCGCGCCAGGAAGCGGCCTATCCATTCCAGCACCTCGAGGTTGTCGAGCTCGGGCCGGCGCCCGCCGCGGCTGGGCGAGACGCTGAAGCTGAAGCCGCCGAAGTGGTGCAGCGTGGCGCCTTCCAGCAGCAGCGGGCCGACCACCGGGATCTCGGCGGCCATCAGCTCGGCGGCGAAGGCGTGCTCTTCGATGATTTGCGCGTCGCTCCAGCGGTCCGGCCGGTAGAACTTGGCGACCACCACATCGCCCGCCAGCTCGGCTTCGCCGACCGGGCTTTCGAGATGCACCTGGTAGACCCGGTTTTCGTAGCTGGACAGCGCCATCAGGCGGCCGTCGCCCAGCAGGCCCACGCTGGCCAGCGCGTCCAGCACGCGGTCAGGGGTCAGCGTCTCGTACGCATGCAGCGCGGCGCTGGCGGGGGCTTGGCTTTTCTCGGTCATGCACCGATTGTCGGCGCAGTTGCCGGGCCCAGCCAGCGGGGGCGTGTAAATGGCTGTTCCCGTGAACAGCTTCTCAGGGCCGCAGGATGTGGCCGGTGCGCGGGTCGCCTTTGCCGGCGAGCACCTCCTGGTACACCGCCTGCACGGCCGCCCGGCCGGCATGCCGCTGGGGGCTGAGCCAGGGCGGCTGGGCGCTGCCCACCTGCCCGGTGAAGTCCTGCCAGGCTTGCGCGAGCTTGCGGCCGAAGGCTTCCGCGCCCCAATCGGCGACGCGTTTTTTGACCTGGGCCGGCGCGAAAAACAGCACCGGCCTGGGACCCGGCAAATCCCGGCTGCCGCCCTTGGCCGCGAGCTCGTCGACATGGGTGCCGCCTATGGAGCAGTTGTAGCGCAGCTGGCCGAAGCGGCCGTGGATGCGCTGGCGCAAGGGGGCGCTGCCCGCGAAATCGACATAAATGCAGGGCGTATCGGCGGCCAGGCTGTCCAGCTGTTCGTAGCCCAGCACGCGGCTGTAGCAGCCCAGGCTTTCACAAAAAGCCGTGTTGCCCGGCGAGGTCAGGCCCACGACCTGCAGGCCGGCGCGCCTGGCGAGCTGGAAGGCCGTGCCGTAAGCGGTCTTGCTCGATGCGCTGGACAGCAGCAGGGTGGTGCCTCCGCCGAAAAAATCGTTGTCGGCCAGGAAATCGTCGATCAGGAAGGAGGTGATGAACAGCGGTCGCAGCAGCGACTGCACATCCTCGGTGGCGGCGTCGTAAAACGGGTCGGTGGCGCAGCGCATGTACTGGTTGTAGACCACCGGCAGCGCCTGCCGGTGAGCAGCGCCGTCAAAAAAGCCCGCGGATGTCACGCGCGCGGGCTGCGCCACCAGCTCGCTGCCCATGGGGTAGTAGCCGTAAAACTTCTCGCCCACGGCGACACCCTCGCACTGCGATTGCGTCACCACGGCGAAACCCCAGACCGGGATGCAGCCCCATGCGTCGTCGCCGGTCGGGAAGAACTGCCAGTAATTCATGGCCTCGCCAAAGGCCGCGTAGGTGATGTTGTTGGACGTGAGTGCGAAGGACTCGATGGCCAGCCGCACCTGGCCGGGGGCCAGCGCAAGCGGGGCTGCGGTTTGCCAGCGGGTTTCGGTAAGGGAGTCCTTGCGGACCTGGAAGGTGGCGATGTTCATCACCGCACCGTAAATGAAACGGCCCGCCGGTTCAACACCGGCGGGCCGCATTAGTGACACTGAGGCCTGATTACTTCAGGGTAATCGTCACGTCGATATTGCCGCGGGTTGCGTTGGAGTACGGGCAAACCTGGTGGGCTGCGTCGACCAGGGCCTGGGCGGCGGCGCGGTCCATGCCGGGCAGGGTCACGTCCAGGCGCACGGCGATGCCGTAGCCGTTGGGGATCTTGCCCAGGTCGACGCTGGAGTCAATCGACACGTCGGCGGGGACGTCGATCTTCTTCATGCCGCCCACGGCCTTCATGGCGCCGATGAAGCAGGCTGCGTAGCCGGCCGCGAACAGCTGCTCAGGGTTGGTGCCGGTGCCCGAGGTGCCGGGCGAGCTCAGGGTGACGTCCAGGCGGCCGTCGTCGGTCTTGGACTTGCCGTCACGGCCGCCGGTGGTGTGGGCGTGGGCGGTGTAGAGAACTTTTTCGAGCGTGGTCATGGTGGCTTCCTTTGAAAAATACCCCGGTCAGGGGCGGGTTAAAAATCGGTGAAAAGTAAAAGGGGTCAAGCCGTGAGGCGCTTGCGGAAAGACTGGACTTGCTGCGTCAGCGACACCAGTTCGGGAATCGAGCACTGCGTGGCGCTCAGGATGCAGCCCGGGATCTTCGCGGCCTTGTCCTTGAGCTTGCGGCCAGCGGCCGTCAATGTGATGTGCACGCGGCGCTCATCCTGCACGGCGCGCAGGCGCGAGACCAGCCCGGCCGTTTCCATGCGCTTGAGCAAAGGCGTCAGCGTGCCCGAATCGAGGTACAGCCGCTCGCCGAGCTCGGACACCGTGAGGCCGTCCTGCTCCCACAGCACCAGCATCGCGAGGTATTGCGGGTAGGTCAGGCCCAGATCCTCGAGCAGGGGCTTGTAGAGCTTGGTCATGGCCAGCGAGGTGGAATACAGCGCAAAACACAGCTGGTTGTCCAGCTGCAGCATGGCGTCCACGGAGTCGGTTTTGTTGGGCATGGAGTGGATTGTAGCTCACAATTAAATTGTGTGCAAGTTAATTGGTTGAGAGATGTTTCCAGGCTTCCGAGCTACCGGGGCATGCGCCAAAAGAAAAAGGCTTCAAAACCGAAGTTTTGAAGCCTTTCAGGCTTTGCTCAGCGCGGGGCTGAGTCAGCGGGTTCGCAGGGCTTAGTAGCCGCCGCGGCCGCCACCACCACCGCCGTAGCCGCCGCCACCGGAGCGGCCGCCACCGCCGCCGCCGTAGCCGCCACCGCCGGAGCGATCGCCGCCACCACCGTAACCGCCACCACCGCCGCCGAAGCCGCCGGTACGGGGAGGACGTGCCTCCATCGGACGGGCTTCGTTCACGGTGATGCTACGGCCGCCCAGGGACTGGCCGTTCATGCCGGCGATTGCGGCTTGTGCTTCGGCATCGCTGCCCATTTCGACGAAACCAAAACCCTTGGAGCGGCCGGTGTCGCGCTCCATCATGACTTTGGCGCTGGTAATGGAGCCGAAGGCGCCGAAAGATTGTTGCAGGTCTTCGTCGCGGACCGTGTATGGCAGATTGCCGACGTAAAGTTTATTGCCCATGGGGACTCCTAAAAACACATAAAAACAAAGCGATGGGGTCCCGAAAGCACAACAAACTCAAAAGTAACGCCGTAGCGCGCGAAACTGACCGATCACCAACTTGTGCGGGTGTTTTGCAACCCGTACTGCTCGATTATGCGCCCATAAGTGCCAAAAGCCCTCTTTTAGTTTTTCTTTCGCTGGTTCTGCTCCCTTTCCCCCTGGAAGAGAGCGTGACGAAAAGGGCTTTGCACCGGCTGGGGCCAGGCTCCAGGCCCTCCCACTAAACTCGGGGCCATGCAAACCCCCAGCAGCGCGCGCGCCGCAAAACCACACAAGGGCAATACCAGGCCCGCGCCCGCCGCGCAGGTCATTGAAGAGCTGCGCCCCGGGCAGTCGATTGAGCTGCTCAAGGAACTGCACATCCTCACGCGCGAGGGCAAGCTCAACCAGGACACGCGGCGCAAGCTCAAGCAGGTTTACCACCTCTACCAGTTCATAGAGCCTTTGCTCAAGGATGCCGCTGCGCAGAAAGCCGGCTTCACCCTGGCCGACCACGGCGCCGGCAAGTCCTACCTGGGTTTCATCCTGTACGACCTGTTCTTCAACGTGGCGCATGCGGGCGAGCCCGTGGCCGGCCATGTCTACGGCATAGAAACGCGCGCCGAACTCGTCGAAAAATCCCGCAGCCTGGCCGCGCGACTGGGCTTTGCGCGCATGTCCTTCCTGAATCTGACGGTGCAGGAGGCCACCATCTCGGACCAGCTGCCGCCCGCCGTCGACATCGTCACCGCGCTGCATGCCTGCGACACCGCCACCGACGACGCGATTGCTTTCGGCCTGGCCAAAGGCGCGAGCCACATGGTGCTGGTGCCCTGCTGCCAGGCCGAGGTGGCCGGCGTGCTCAAGAAAAGCCGGGCCCTGTCACTGGCCAAAACCCCGCTGGCCGAACTCTGGCGCCACCCGCTGCACACGCGCGAATTCGGCAGCCAGATCACCAATGTGCTGCGCTGCCTGCAGCTCGAAGCCAACGGCTACCAGGTCACCGTGACCGAACTCGTGGGCTGGGAGCACTCGATGAAGAACGAGTTGATTCTGGCCAGCCGCCCGGCCCAGCCCCAGGCCGGCAAGACCCGCGCGGCGCAAGCGCGCTTGCGCGAGGTGCTCGATGAGCTGGGCCTGGGCGAGTTGACGGCGCGTTTCGGCGTCCAGGCCGAGCCGGCCTAAGCCTGGGGCGTAGCCTGGCCGCGGCGGTCCGCGGCCAGTTGCCGGATATTCGCAATCAGCGCCTGCTGAGCCGGCGTGGGCGCCATGTCGGCGCGCAGCGTGAGCCCCACCAGTTCCTCGGTGCCCGCCATGCTGACGGGCAACTGCAGCAGTGCACCGCTGTCCAGCTCGGGCCGCACCGCGCCCAGCGGCGAGACCCAGACCGCATCGCTTTGCAGCGTGTAGCCGCGCGCAATCGACACCGACAGCGTTTCAATCGTGCGCGCCGGCAGAGCCAGGCCGCGCGAGAGGAAAAAGCCGTCCGCCGTGTGGCGGATCGCCGTGCCCTGGGTGGGCAGTACCACCGTGAAGGCCTGCAGGCCGGCCAGCACGTCGGCCTTCAGCGCGGCGTGTTCCAGCAGCGGGTGGCCGGGCCGCACCGCCAGCACCAGCGGGTCGGCATACAGGTGCTCAAAACTCAGGCCCAGCATATGGGCCGGCTCGGCAAAGCGGCCTATGACCAGGTCCAGCTCGCGCTGCCGCAGGCGCGCCAGCAATTCGGGGTTGGCGCCTGTGTGTATGCGCAGGCTGGTGTGCGCGCCTTCCCCGGCTTCGGCATCCTGGCGCAGCAGCAGTTGCGGCAGCAGCCAGGGCGCCACCGTGGGCAGCACGCCGATCGCGACCACGGCATTGCCCTGGCGCCGCGTCTGCGCCACGCTGGCCACGGCCTCGCGCAGCGCGCTCACGCTGGCGCCGGCATGGCGCAAAAAAGCCTCGCCCTCACGCGTGGGCACCGCGCCCCGGCGTCCGCGCTCAAACAGGCGCACGGCCAGCAGGTCTTCGAGCTCTTTCAGGGTTTTGGAAACGGCCGGCTGGGTGACGGCCAGCACGTCGGCCGCTTTTTGCAGGCTGCCGTGCTGCGCCACCGCCAGGAAGCACTGCAAATGCCGGTACTTGATACGTTCATCGACCATGGCGTGATTTAACCATCATCGGCCTATTTGGTTATGGATAAAGCGAAAAAATCTCAATATACATAACCATTCAGTGCGATTAAAGTCATTCCAGCGCCGGAATTCGCCTCAAAAAGCGTCCAGGCTGCCCATCTGACCCACGGAGACACCCAGCATGAAACCCGACCTGAACAACAGCTTTCTCGCCCCGCGCGACTGGACCAGCCATTCGCCGCATATCTACCCCGGCTACAAATCCACACTGCTGCGCGGCCCCAAGCAGCCCCTGGTGCCTATCAAGCAGGCGCTGGCCCAGCTCAACGCGCCGGTCTACGGCATAGAACAGTTCGGCCCGCTGGACAACGACCTCACCAAAAACGCCGTCATGAACGGCGACCCGCTCGGCGAACGCATCATCGTCACCGGCCGCGTGATGGACGAAGACGGCCGGCCCGTGCGCAACACCCTGGTCGAAGTCTGGCAGGCCAACGCCGCCGGCCGTTATGTGCACAAGGTCGACCAGCACGACGCGCCGCTGGACCCCAACTTCCTGGGTGCCGGCCGCTGCATGACCGACGACCAGGGCCGCTACAGCTTCAAGACCATCAAGCCAGGCGCCTATCCCTGGGGCAACCACCCCAACGCCTGGCGGCCGCAGCATATCCACTTCTCGCTGTTCGGCGACTACTTCGCGAGCCGCCTGGTCACGCAGATGTATTTCCCCGGCGACCCGCTGCTGAGCTACGACCCCATGTACATGGGCGCGCCCGACAGCGTGCGTGAGCTGATGGTCTCCAAATTCAGCCTGGACGTGACCCAGCCCGACTACGCGCTCGGTTATGTGTTCGACATCGTGCTGCGCGGCCCCAAGGCCACGCGTTTTGAATAAGCGGCGGAAAGACACCCCATGAGCCAGCTCAAACAAACCCCTTCCCAGACCGTCGGCCCCTTCTTCGCCTACGGCCTCACGCCCACGCAGTACGGCTACGACCTCAAAAGCCTGTTCACGCCCGTGCTGGCCCAGCCGAATGCCCAAGGCGAACACATACGCATCACCGGCCAGGTCTTTGACGGCGCCGGCAACGCCATCATGGACGCCATGGTCGAGATCGCCCAGCCCGACGGCAGCGGTCAGCCCATCACCTCGGTGGAGGATGCCGAAGCGCGCGGCTTCACCGGCTTCGGCCGCTGCGGCACCGGCACCCTGCCGCAAAGCCACTACGAGTTCTTCACCGTCAAGCCCGGCGTGGCCGCGGCGGGGCAGGCGCCCTTTATCAACGTCTGCGTGACCATGCGCGGCTTGCTGGTGCACACCTTTACGCGCATCTACTTTGAGGATGAAGCCGAGGCGAATGCCAAGGACGCGGTGCTGGCCAGCGTGCCGGCCGCGCGGCGCGCCACCCTGGTCGCCAAGCGCGAGATGACGGGCGCCGGGCCGCAGTACCGCTTTGACATCCATATGCAGGGTGACAAGGAAACGGTGTTTTTCGACCTGTGAACGCGTGGGGGCTTGTGACGCCCGCGTGTGACGGGCCGGGTGTTAAAGGTCTATAAAAGCAGTTTCCCCAACGGGAGGCCTGCATGACCATTGAACTCGACCATTCCATCGTTTCGGCCCGCGACAAGGTGGCCGCGGCCCGGCAGCTCGCGGAGTTGCTGGGCGTGCCCTGGGCGCCCACGGCGCTGGGGCCTTTCTCCGCCGTCTATGTCAATGAAGGCCTGACGCTGGATTTCATTGACACGGACGAGGACTTCCCCGTCCAGCACTTCTGTTTTCGGGTGAGCCCGCAGGAGTTCGACGCCATCCTGGCGCGCATCCAGGCGGCCGGCATTCCTTACCGCAGCACGGTGCGCGGCCCCATGGACCATCAGGTCGACACGCAGTTTGGTGGCAAGGGTGTTTACTGGAACGAGCCTGAGGGGCACCAGTGGGAGATGCTGACGGTCAGCTACGCACGGCAATGAGGGGGCTTAATCCTCGCCGTAATCGTGGTCCGGGTGATTGACGGTGCCAAGCTTCCAGTAGCCCCGACCCACAATGCGGCTGCGCTCCACACCGAGCTCCTCTATCAGCAACTGGCGTAGGCGCCGCATAGCCGCAGCTTCGCAGGCCAGGTAAATGCGGGCGTCGGCCGCGGGCGCGCCGGCCTGGCGCAAGGCGGCTTCCAGCGCGGTGCCGGCCTTGCTGTTGTCGGCGCCGCGCGCCACCCAGCGGGCCTGCACTTTTGCAGCGCTGTGCAGCGGGCGTTCTTCGCCAGCGTCCACCACTTCGACCAGCACCTGCGCCTGTGTGCTCGCGGGCAGGGCGGCCAGAATGGTTTCAAACGCGGGCAGGGCGCTGTCGTCGCCTATCAGCAGGTGGACCGGCGCGTCCAGCGCGAGTTTGTAGCCCGGGCCGGGCCCCATCAAGAACAGCACCTGGCCAGCTTGTGCCTGCGCGGCCCAGGTGGATGCAGGGCCGTCGCCGTGCAGCACAAAGTCGACGTCGACTTCGTGCACATCCGCGCGCACGGCCAGCGGCGTGTAAGTGCGCATGGACTTGGGCCTGGGGCCATCGGGCAGCGGGCGCTCCGGCTCGGCCTGGCCGGGCTCGGGAAAAATCAGCTTCATATAACTGGCCGGGTCGTTGACCTCAAAGCCTTCAAGCTCCGCACCCTGCAGGGTGATGCGGCGCATCAGCGGGCTCAAGGTCTGCACGCGGGTGACTTGCACGCGGCGCGGCGGACGGCGTTTGCGCGGTGCGGCCTCGGGTGCGGAGGGGGAAGCGGCTAGGGTGGACATGGTGTCTTTCAAAAGGGCTGCGCTTTATGCGCAAGCTGGGTGAAGTGTTCTAGTTGAGAATAATTATCATCTTGGGCAATATCCGGTGCTTTGCAAGGGCTAAGCAAGAAAGTGTCCTACCCAGGGGCGCGCGCCCCGTGCAGTAAAGTAAGCCCAGGCGGCGCCCCCCGGCTTTACCCGCCCTCTCTTTCCCCACGTCCCCTTCAGCGCTTACCTATACCTATATCTATGACAACTTTCGGAACCCCCTTGTCCCCCCACGCCACCAAAGTCATGCTGCTCGGCTCCGGCGAGCTGGGCAAGGAGGTGCTGATCGCGCTGCAGCGCCTGGGCGTGGAGACGATTGCCACCGACCGTTATGAAAACGCGCCCGGCCAGCAGGTGGCCCACCATGCGCGCACCATCACCATGAGCGACCCGGCCCAGCTCAAGGCCCTGATTGAAAAAGAAAAACCCGACCTGGTCGTGCCCGAGATCGAAGCCATTGCCACGCCCATGCTCGAAGAGCTCGAGGCCGCCGGCACGGTGCGCGTGATCCCCACGGCCCGCGCCGCGCGCCTGACCATGGACCGCGAAGGCATACGCCGCCTGGCCGCCGAAACCCTGGGCCTGCCGACCAGCCCCTACGTGTTCTGCGATTCGCTGGAAGAGCTGCAGGCCGCGATTGATTCGACCACCGGCTACCCCTGCGTCGTCAAGCCGGTGATGAGTTCCTCAGGCAAGGGCCAGAGCAAGATTTCCGGGCCCGCCGACGTGAAAAAAGCCTGGGACTACGCCATGGCCGGCGGCCGCGTGAGCCACGGCCGCGTGATCGTCGAGGGTTTTATCGACTTCGACTACGAGATCACCCAGCTCACCGTGCGCGCCCTGGGCGCCGACGGCAAGGTGGAAACCCACTTTTGTGAGCCCATAGGCCATGTGCAGGTCAGCGGCGACTATGTGGAAAGCTGGCAGCCGCACCCCATGCGCCCGGCCGCGCTGCAAAAATGCCGCGAGATCTGCAAGGCCGTGACCGACAACCTGGGCGGCCAGGGCCTGTTCGGCGTCGAGCTGTTCGTCAAGGGCGAGGACGTCTGGTTCAGCGAAGTGAGCCCGCGCCCGCACGACACCGGCATGGTGACGATGTGCACGCAGTGGCAGAACGAATTCGAACTCCATGCGCGCGCCATCCTGGGCCTGCCGGTCAACACCGCGCTCAAGAGCCCGGGCGCCAGCGCCGTGATTTACGGCGGCGTCGATGCCCAGGGCATCGTCTTCGACGGCGTGGCCGAGGCGCTGCGCGTGCCCAATTCCGATATCCGCCTCTTCGGCAAGCCCGAGAGTTTTGTGAAACGCCGCATGGGCGTGGCACTGGCCTTCGATGCCGACGTCGAAACCGCGCGCATCAACGCCAAGACGGCGGCCGCGCTGGTGCGCCCGCGCAAGGCCGGATGAGAAGCTCTTCGCGATGAATTTCGCCGATCTTCACCTGCTGGAGGATTCCGCCTGGCGGGTGTTGATCTCGGCCGTCGTGGCCGTGGTGCTGGCCCTGGTGGTGCACCGCGTGGGCGCCGCGGTGATCTGGCGCCTCACCCGTAACCTGCCCATCTCCAGCGCGGTGGCGCGCCGCAGCTGGCGGCCCACACGCTTCGCCCTGCCCCTGGTCGCGCTGCAGGCCGTCTGGCAGGCCGCGCCCGATGCGCTGCCGCTGATCTCCCAGGTGCGCCACGGTAATGCCCTGCTGCTGCTGGCCACCCTGACCTGGCTGGCATTGCGCGCCATCGACGGCGTGGCCCAGGGCGTGATCGGCCAGCATTCGGTCGAGGTCGAAGACAACCTCAATGCGCGCCGCATCCATACCCAGACGCGGCTGCTCGCGCGCACCGCCGGCTTCATGGTGCTGGTGGCGGGACTGTCGCTGATGCTGATGACCTTCCCGGGCGCGCGCCAGCTGGGCGCCAGCCTGCTGGCCTCGGCCGGCGTGATCGGCATCGTCGCCGGTATCGCGGCCCGGCCGGTGTTCAGCAACCTGATCGCCGGCCTGCAGCTGGCGCTGGCCCAGCCGCTGCGCATCGACGACGTGCTTATCGTGCAGGGCGAGTGGGGCCGCGTCGAGGAAATCACCGGCACCTATGTGGTGCTCAAGATCTGGGACGAGCGGCGCATGATCATCCCGCTGCAGTGGTTCATCGAAAACCCCTTCCAGAACTGGACGCGCAACAGCGCGCAGATCATAGGCACGGTCTTCCTGTGGGTGGACTACCGCATGCCGCTGGAGCCGCTGCGCCAGGCCGCGCGCCGCGCCTGTGAGGCCGCGCCTGAATGGGACAAGCGTTTGTGCCTGCTGCAGGTGGTGGAAGCCGGCGAGCGCAGCATGCAGCTGCGTGTGCTGGTGACCTCGGGCAACTCGGGCCTGAACTGGGATTTGCGCTGCAAGGTGCGCGAGGCGCTGGTGGATTTTTTGCAGCGCGAGTACCCGCAGTTCCTGCCTATGATGCGCGCCGAGGTCACCGGCGGCGTTGAAGGCCCCCAGGGCGCGGAGCCGACCGGGCAGCTGCCGCCGCAGGTTTAAGGCCCCGGGCTTCCACGATGCCGGATTCGCAGGCCATCCGTACGACCTGAGTGCGGGCCGCTGGGGTGCCAATGGTGCTAGTGGCGAAGGAGTATCCAGATCAGCGTGGCAAAAAATCCAGCCAGCACCATGACAACTGCCCATCCCGGCACCTCCGAGTCCCTTGACCTCGCGGGCGGTCGCCCCAGTTCCTCCAGAAGAATGTCGCGTTCGACTGCCGGGCGGAAGGGAAGAGATACCAGCGCGAACAGTCCCGCCAACGCGGCGACGGCGCCCCCCACCATGGCACCCCATGTGTAGAGATAAAAATCCAGTTCGTGAAGGCCGTGCTCCTTTGCCGCATAGGAAGCTTGCCCTTTCATCTGAATCCTGACTTCGCCGCTGGTCCAGCCTATCCAGCCAGCGCCCAGGAAGAAAAGCCCGACCAATACCAGCGCGGTGCAGCCAATCACCAGCCAGACGAACCCTCGGCGACGCAGCTTTTTACGCTCGCCAGGCTGCCGTGGATACCGGTCCTGCTCCGCAGAGATATCCTGCTGCTCTTTTGCCTGTTGCCCCAGAAAGCCCATCCGGCGTTCCTCCGTCCGTCAGGCCGCGGCGTCCAGGCAGCCGGCAAACACCGCGCTGCTGACCAGCTCAAACTCCTTGGCCTCGGGCAGCTGGTAGTGCCACCACTCCATGGGGTGGTGCACAAAGCCGGCCTCCAGCATGATGGTCAGCAGCTTCATGCGGTTGAGCTGCACGGCGGCCGGCAGGTCGGGGTAAAAGTGGTGCGAGGCCGCCGTCATGGTGTCCACCGGCGTGCCCATGTCCAGCTCATGGCCCTGCTCGTCCAGCAGGGTCAGGTCCACCGCCACGCCGCGCGTGTGGTTGGAGCCCTTGGCCGGGTCGGCCACATAACCGGGCACGGGCAGCACCGCCCAGAGCGCTTCCTGCGCCTCATGCGGGCGGAAGGCGTCAAAAATCTTCAGCTTGAAACCAAAGGCGCGCGCGCCCGCCACCGCGCGCCGCAGGCAGGCCTCGGCCTCGGGGTGCAGAAAGCAGAGTGTGTGGCCGTAGATCACCTGGCCGGTGAAGTTGTCGGGCCGTGCATACATCATGTCGATCACGACATCGTGCGTGGCTTCCCGGATCTGGACGAGGGGACTGGAAGGCGGCATGGTGCGGCGCAATCGTGACAGGGAAGGACTTGTGGTGGGCTTGCTACAAAAGTGCTACAAGATTGTTGGCCCTGGGACAGTTTAGCCGGGGTGCCAACTTATACTGCCCCGAAATCCATAACAACCGACCCCCGCGGGGGGGCACTATCGAGGAGCCGTCCCCCATGAGTCCATCCTTGTCGGCGCTGCTGCGCCCGTGCCTGCTGCTGGCTTTTTGCGGCGTGTTGCAGGGCTGCGCGCCCATGTTCAACAAGGCGCTGACCACCGAAAACCGCAACCGTGTGCGCGATGTCGACGTGCAGGTGCTGATGCCGCAGGAAACCGTGATCTTCAGCGCCGATTCGCCCAACGTCTCCGCGGCCCTGGGCGGCGGCCTGATAGGCGCGCTCATTGACGCGTCGGTGCAGAAGTCCCGCCAGGAGGCAATGAGCGGCGAAATGGGCGTTTTCCTGGACCGCCTGGCCGACATCGACTTTCGCGGCGAGAGCAAGGCGGCGCTGGCCGACGGCACGTCCGGCTTCGCGCTCAAGGTGAGCAACGCCGAAGTGCTGGCCCGCATCCCGACCAAGAGCGCCCTTGACGCGCGCATCGCCAAAACAAAAGGCGGCAGCGCTTTCATGCGCCTGTTGGTCTATTACACGCTGGACCCGAAATCCCTCACCCTGACCACCCGCAGCCATGCGCAGATGTGGCAGGACGGCGCGGCGGAGCGCAGCTACGCCGGCAGCTTTATTTACCAGGAGGCGGCACCGGCCGCGCTGGCAGGCGCCGCGCCCGGCGCGGAAGCCGCCGCGGTGCGCGAGATGATGCGGCGCGCCGTGCTGCAGACCCTGCGCATGGCCAGCCTGGATATCAACCAGCCGGCGCCAGCCACGTCCGCTACGTCCGCTACGTCTGCCGCGCCCCGCAAGGCCGATGCCAAGCCCCAGTACACGTTTGCCATGGGCGGCACGCGTGTGCCCCTGGCCGGCGACCTCGTCGCCAGGGAGGGCGACCGCGTGGTCCTGCGCGACAAGGGCGGCATCCTGTTCTCGGTGCAGAAGTAAAAGGATTTCCCATGAACGCACATCACCTTCTCCGCGCCATCCCCGCCCTGGTGGCCCTTGCCTGCGGCCTGCCGCCGGCGGCCCATGCGCTGACCGACACCGAAGCCCTCAGCATGGTGTTTGAAGAGCCGGCCCCCAACAGCTTCGGCAGGCCGACCCAGGCAGCCCCCGCGCCGGTTCAATATCCGCGCGGCTGCCGCATCCATGTTCGCAAGGTGGAGGATTTGCGCCTGAACACCGAAACCGTGGGGAGCTCGATTTTCATGATGCCCGGCGCGACCGGAGTGCCGCTGGGCGGTGCGTCGCTGCTCAGCGGCGACGGCCTGAAGTGGACCACCAGCGCGCTTCCCTCGCTCAAGGCCTCCGGCGTGCAGACCGAGGCGAGCGAGGCGGCGGCCGGGAACCGTTCGGCGGAAGTCGCCCTGCGCCTGGCGCAGGCCTGGACTTCAGGCCTGAACATGCATTCCTACGTGATGCTGCAGGCCACCGTGCCCACGCCCGCGGGCGAGGTCAAAAAGCGCTACCACGGCTTCGGCACCAAGATGAACTTCGCCAACGGCAACGCCGAGTACATGGCGACCCTGAACCTCGGCATGGCCGAGGCGCTGAAGGCCTATGCCGCCGACCTGCGCAGCGCCTGCGAGGGCAAGTCCGTCGCCGCCTCGCCCTGAGCCGGCTTACTGGAAAGCCACTTCCGAAAAACTGCGCAGCTTGCGGCTGTGCAGCTGCGTGATGCCCTCGGCGCGCAGCAGCTCGATGGCGCGTATGCCTATGCGCAGGTGCTGGTCCACGCGCTCGCGGTAGAAATGGTTGGCCATGCCCGGCAGCTTGATCTCGCCGTGCAGCGGCTTGTCGCTCACGCACAGCAGGGTGCCGTAGGGCACGCGAAAGCGAAAACCGTTGGCTGCGATGGTCGCGCTTTCCATGTCCAGCGCCACCGCGCGGCTCTGGCTGAAGCGGCGCTGCGGCTGGTTGCCGGGCAGCAGTTCCCAGTTGCGGTTGTCGGTGGAGGCCACGGTGCCGGTGCGCATGATGCGCTTGAGGTCGGGCCCGACCGCATGGGTCACGTCGGCCACGGCTTTTTCCAGCGCGACCTGGATTTCGGCCAGCGCCGGGATAGGCACCCACAAAGGCAGCTCCTCGTCCAGCACGTGGTCTTCGCGCACATAACCGTGGGCCAGCACGTAGTCGCCCAGCTGCTGGCTGTTGCGCAGGCCCGCGCAGTGGCCCAGCATGACCCAGGCGTGCGGGCGCAGCACCGCGATGTGGTCGGTGATGTTCTTGGCATTGGCAGGGCCCACACCGATGTTGACCATGGTGATGCCGCTGTGGTCGGCGCGCAGCAGGTGGTAGCCCGGCATCTGCGGCAGGCGCGGCGGCGGCACGCCGAGATCGTCGCCCTCGGCGGCGGGCAGGCCGGTGCGCCGGGTCACCACGTTGCCGGGCTCGATGAAGGCGATGTACTCGCTGTCCGGGTCGGCCATGGCTTCATGGCCCAGGCGCACGAACTCGTCGATATAGAACTGGTAGTTGGTGAACAGCACGAAGTTCTGGAACCAGTGCGGCGAGGTGCCGGTGTAGTGGCGCAGGCGCTGCAGCGAATAATCGACGCGCGCCGCGGTGAACAGCGCCAGCGGTTGCGGTTCGCCGGGCAGGGGCTCGTAAGTGCCGTTGGCGATGCCGTCGTCCATGGCGCTCAGGTCGGGTAAGTCGAAGACATCGCGCATCAGCATGCGGCGCGCCGCCGTCATACTGCCTTCGATGTGGTCGTTCTCCGCGAAGGAGAAGTGGATGGGTATCGGTTGCGCGCTGGTGCCGACTTCCAGCTCCACGTCGTGGTTCTGCATCAAGAGGCGGAACTGCTCAAGGTAGTAGTTGCCGAAGAGGTCGGGCCGCGTCAGCGTGGTTTCAAAGCGGCCGGGGCCGGCGACAAAACCGAAGCTCAACTGCGCGATGTCGGGCGTCTCCAGGATGGCGCGCGCCACCGTGTCGGTGTGTATGCGCACAAAGGGGTAGCAGGCGCGCACATGGCCGGGAAGGGTTTCGCCGGCCACGTAACGCTGCATCGCGTCGCGCAAATGGGCGATCTGCTGGTCGTAAATCGCGCGGACCTGGGCCAGCGCGGCGGCCGGGTCGCTGTAACGGGTGGGGGCGATAAAGGGAGGGAGATAGGGCATGAAGGGCGGGCCTGTCTTTCTGCTGTGTACTGTGTATGTTGCCATTGTGCGGCAACTCCCCGGAAGCCGTGCTTCATCTTCAGACCCTAGAATGCGTCGATGAATCCATCCAGGCCCTTTGGGCAACTCTTTGGGCTGTTGCGCGCGATGCGGGGCGCCCTCGTTCTTCTGGGGGCCTTGTGCCTTCAGGCCGCCCATGCCCAGGCCCCCGCGCCGGCCGCGGCGCCGGCCCAGATTTCCCGCGACGCCCAGCGCGCCTATGAAACCACGCGCGACAAGCTGGTGCAGATTCGCACCCTGCTGCGCAACTCCAACACCCAGGCCAGCGTGGGCTCGGGCTTTTTTGTCTCGGCCAACGGCCTGATCATCACCAACTTCCACGTGGCCAGCCAGCTCGCGCTGGAGCCAGAGCGCTACCGCGGCGTCTATGTACCGGTGGACGGCAAGGAGGCCGAGGTCGAACTGCTGGCCTTTGACGTGCGCAACGACCTGGCCCTGCTGCGCGTGAAGGCGCCGGCCGCGGGCGCGACGCCGCAGCTGGCCTTTCGCGGCGCCGATCGCCCGCTGGCGCGCGGCGAACGCATCTATTCGCTGGGCAACCCGCTGGATATAGGCTTTGCCGTCACCGAAGGCACGTACAACGGCCTGGTGCAGCGCAGTTTTTACCCGCGCATCTTTTTCGGCGGCGCGCTCAATCCCGGCATGAGCGGCGGCCCCGCGCTTGACGACGCGGGCCAGGTGGTCGGCGTCAACGTCTCCAAGCGGCTGGACGGCGATCTGCTGAGCTTTTTGATTCCCGCCGAATTCGCCCAGGCCCTGCTGGCGAGGGCGGCCACGGCCCAGCCCATCACCAAACCCGCGCATGCCGAGGTCGCGCGCCAGCTCGGCGAGCACCAGGCCCTGTTGACCAAGCGCTTCACCGCCCAGCCGCTGACCGCGCAAAAGCACGGCGGCTACAGCGTGCCCGTGCCCGACGACGCGCTGGCCCGCTGCTGGGGCCGCGGGCGCGAACCCGACTTCAAGGCTTTTGACCTGGAGCGCACCGACTGCCAGATCGACAGCCACGTGTTCGCCGGCGACTTCAACACCGGCTACATACGCCTGCGCTACGAGGCCTACAACGCGCCCAAGCTCGGGCCCCTGCGCTTTTCCGCGATGTACTCGCAAAGCTTTGCCAATGAATTTTTCGCCACGCGCGGCTCGCGCAAGGCCACGCCGGCCGAATGCTCGGAACGCTTTATCGAGACCGGCGGCATGCCCATGCGCGCCGTGGTCTGCATGAGCGCCTACCGCAAGCTGGCCGGCCTTTACGACGTGTCGGTGCTGACCATGTCGGTCAACCAGTCCACACGCGGCGTGCAGGGCCGCATGGATGCGCAGGGCGTGAGTTTCGAGAACGGCCTCAAGCTGGTCGCGCATTACCTCGCCGGCTTCAAGTGGGAGGCCGCCAAATGAGCGCCACCCCTATCCTGGGCCTGCTGCAGGCCACCGACCGAACCGGCGCCCTGGTCGCCCGCCTCGAGGTGCGGCACTGGCCTGTCACCGTGGGGCGCGCGCTCACGGCCGACCTGGTGCTGGACGACAGCCACGTGGCCGGCGAGCATTTGCGCATAGACCGCAGGCCCGAGGGCGGCGTCAGCGTGCAGGTGCTGGACAGCGTCAACGGCGTGACCCTGGGCCGCGCCCGGCATGGCCAGGGTGCGCAGTTCGACTGGCCGGCCGGCGAGGCGCTGGCCCTGGGCCGCCTCAAGCTGGGCCTGCGCCTGGCCGAGGCGCCGGTGGCGGCCGAGGAGCTGTTGCCGCATTTCCCCTGGCGCACCACCGGCTGGACCTTGCTGGCCCTGGCCGGCATGCTGGCCCTGGTGCTGGGCCAGTCCTGGCTCACGCTGACCGAGCCCTCGCAGCTCGCGCGGCAATTGCCCGGCGTGCTGGGCGGGGTGGTCCTGGCGGTCAGCGTCTGGGCCGGGCTGTGGGCCCTGGCCACCAAGCTGTTCACCGGCCACCTGCAGTTCTGGCGCCATGTGCGCATCGCCTGCTTCAGCTCGCTCGCGGTACAGGCGGTGTCCACCCTGGCCGGCCTGCTGGCCTTTATGTTCTCGCTCGAAAGCCTGGCGCGCTTTGAGGGCCTGATGCTGCTGCTGGGCGCCGCGGCCGGCATCTATGTGCATCTCACCGTCATCGCGCCGCAGCGCCGCCGCGGCCTGGCCGCGCTGGTGGCCGGCATCGCCGTGCTGGCCACGGTGGCCTTGCTGGGCAGCAACTGGCTGCAGAACAAGCGCCTGTCCAACAAGCTTTACCTGTCCACGCTGTACCCGCCCTCATTGCGCATGGCACCTGCCGTGCCGGTGGCGCAGTTTCTGGATGAGGCCGGCTCGATTCGCAAGCGGCTGGATGAGCGCCTCAAGGATCGTGAGCCGGATGCCGACACGCCAGAAGATCCGGATGCTGACTAGGATTTCATCGGCTCTCGCATGGTGACGAATTCCTCCGCCACCGTCGGATGTATTCCGATGGTGCTGTCAAAAACCGCCTTGGTCGCGCCGGCCTTCATGGCCACGGCAAAACCCTGGACGATCTCGCCGGCGTCCGGGCCCACCATGTGCAGGCCCACCACGCGGTCGCTGGCGTCCTCGACCAGCAGCTTCATCAGCGTGCGCTCGGTGCTGCCGCTCAGCGTGTGCTTGAGCGCCTTGAAGTCGGCGCGGAACACCGTGACCTTGCCGAATTTGGCGCGCGCGTCGGCTTCTGAATAACCGACGGTGCCGATGTTGGGGTGGGTGAAGACGGCGGTCGGCACGAACTCATAACTCATGTTGCGCGGCTTCTTGCCCGCGGCCGGCCCGAAAAGCTGGTCCACCACCACCATGGCCTCGCCCAGTGCCACCGGCGTGAGCTGCAGGCGCGCCGTCACGTCGCCCAGCGCGTAGATCGAGGGCACGGAGGTCTGGTAGTGCTCGTTGACCTGGATCGCGCCGGCCGCGTTGACCGCCACGCCCGCGGTTTCCAGGCCTATGCCGCTCGCATTCGGCACGCGGCCCGTGGCGTAAAGCACCGCGTCCACTTCCAGGCCCGCGCCGCCGCCCTTGAACTCGACCTGCAGGCCGGTGTCGGTTTTCGTGATGGCGCTCACTTCGGTGCCCAGCCGCAGCGTGATGCCGGTCTTGCCCATCTCGGCGGCGATAAAGCGGCGCACATCCTCGTCAAAACCCGTGAGCAGCATGTCGCGGCGGTGCACCTGCGTCACTTCCGAGCCCAGGCCGTTGAAGATGGAAGCGAACTCGCAGGCGATGTAGCCGCCGCCCACCACCATCAGGCGTTTGGGAAAAGGGCTGAGGTCGAACATATGGTCCGAGGTCAGCACATGCTCGCGGCCCGGCAGCGCCGGCACGGTGGCGGTGCCGCCGGTGGAGACCAGGATGTGTTTGGCGGTGAATTTCTGGTCGTCGACTTCTATGGTGTGTTCATCGAGCAGCCGCGCCCAGCCCTTGATGATCTTCACGCCCGCGCTTTCGAGCAACTGCACATACACGCCATTGAGCCGCGAGATTTCGCGCGCGCGGTTGGCCTTGAGGATGTCCCAGTCGAACACCGGCTTCTCGCCGACCCAGCCGAAGCCGTGCGACTCCTCAAAGCTGTCGCCGTAGTGCGCGGCGTAGCTGTAGAGTTTTTTCGGGATGCAGCCCACGTTCACGCAGGTGCCGCCCATGGCCGCGACTTCGGCCAGGCCCACGCGTGCGCCGCGCTGGGCCGACATGCGCGCGGCGCGCACGCCGCCGCTGCCGCCGCCGATCACAAAGAGGTCAAAGTCAAATGTCTGCATGCGCTGTGTTCCTTCTTATCGTCTTCTCTTATCTGGTGCCTGAATGCCGGCCCTCAAGGCTGGAACTCCTTGAGTTCCTGTTTCATCCACTCAATAAACACCCGGGTGCGCATGGGCAGCAGCCGGGCGTGCGGGTAAACAATGTTGATGGGCCGGGGCGGCGGCTCGAACTCCTCCAGCACGGTGCGCAGCTGCTTTGTTTGCAGGAACGGCGCCACCTGGTAAGAGAAGAACGAGCCGAAACCCGCACCCGCCGCGCAGGCCGCCACGGCCGGCGCGATCTGGTTGAACTCCAGATTACCACTGACCGCCAGGCGAAGCGGCTTGCCCTGGTCCATGAACGGGCCCCATGTGGGGGAATGGTCGGTCACGCGCACGCAGTTGGCCTTGAACAGGTCTTTCGGGTGTTTGGGCACGCCGTGGCGGCGCAGCCAGGCCGGGCTGGCCACCACCAGGCGGCGTATCTGGCCCACCTTCTGCGCCACCAGGCTGGAGTCCTCGGGTTCGCCTATGCGTATGCCCACGTCTATGCCTTCTTCCAGCAGGTTGACCACGCGGTCCAGCAGCACCATGGAGCAGCGCATCTTCTCGTGCTGCTGCACAAAACGCGTGACGGCGGGCGCCACATGCATTTGCCCGAACAGCATGGGCGCGGTAATGGTCAGCTGGCCCGCGGGTTCGGCCGCGTCGGCCGAAAGCGCCGACTCGGCATCGGCCAGCGCGGCCAGCAGCTGGCGGCAGCTCTCCAGGTGGCGCCGGCCTTCCTCGGTCAGCGAGATGCGCCGTGTCGTGCGGTTGAAAAGCCGCACGCCCAGCTGCGCCTCAAAACCCGCCAGCGTGCGCACCATGGCCGGCAAGGAGGACTCCATGACCTGGGCCGCGGCCGTGAGGCTGCCTTGCTCGGCAATGTGGATAAAGGCCTGCATGGCTTTGAGTTTGTCCATGGCCGGAATGCTACGCCTGTGGCGGCAATTAATCCAGTTAGTGGATTAGTTAAATGCAGGTCGAACCATTTATTCAGGATATCGGTTCAAACAGAATCCATCACAGAGATTCTTCATTGCAACCCACCGAAAGTCCGCCATGAGCACACCCGCCGCCAAAGCCCAGCCTGCCCAGCCCATACGCTTTTACCGTTTCGCCATTTCCGGCCATTCACACCGGGTGGAGCTGTTCCTCTCGCTGCTGGGCCTGCCTTTTGAGCGCATCGAAATCGACCTGGCCGCCAAGGCGCACAAGACGCCGGCCTTCCTGGCCATGAATGCCTTCGGCCAGGTGCCGGTGATCCAGGACGGCGACGTCACGCTGGCCGACTCCAACGCCATCCTGGTCTACCTCAATGCGCGCTACGCGCCGGATGCCGAGCAGTGGCTGCCGCGCGACCCGCTGGCCGCCGCGGCGGTGCAGCGCTGGTTCTCGGTGGCGGCCGGCCAGCTGGCTTTCGGCCCGGCGGCCGCGCGCGTCGTGCAATTGTTCAAGCGCCCGGACAACCCCGAAGCCATTGAGCGCGCGCACGCGCTGTTCGCGGTGATGGAGCAGCAGCTGGGCCAGACCGCGTTCCTCGCGGGCAGCACGCCCACGCTGGCCGACATCGCCAACTACAGCTACGCGGCCCATGCGCCCGAGGGCAATGTCTCGCTTGAGGCCTATCCGCGCCTGCGCGCCTGGCTGGCCCGCATAGAAGCCTTGCCGCGTTTTGTGCCCATGGTGCGCACGCCCATAGGACTGGCCGCATGAACGCCCCGGCTTTTCATGAAGGCGAGCGCGCGGCGCAAGCGCGCGTCGGTGCGGCCGTGCGCGAGCGCATGGAAGAAATCGGTCCGCGCGTGATACGCGACTTCATGCCCGACCAGCACCGCGAGTTTTTTGAGCAACTGCCTTTTGTCATTGCCGGCACGGTGGACGCTGGCGGCCAGCCCTGGGCCTCGGTGCTGGCCCAGCCTCCGGGTTTTATCCATTCGCCTGATGCCCGCCACCTGACTGTGCGGGCCCGGCCGCTGGCCGGCGACCCTCTGCAAGCCACGCTGGCCGACGGCGCCGCGATAGGCCTGCTGGGGATAGAGCCGCACACACGCAGGCGCAACCGCATGAACGGCATAGTCCGCGGCCTCCATGCCGAGGGCTTTGCGGTGGAGCTGAGCCAGAGTTTCGGGAATTGCCCCAAATACATCCAGGCGCGCGAGCCGGTCTATGCGGACCGGCCCGCCTCAACGGCCGGGCCGGTGGTGCACGAGTCGGCGCAACTCCATGATGCAGCGCGCCGCATGATGGAGCAGGCCGACACCCTGTTTATCGCCACGGCCTACGCGGGCGACGAAACGCGGGCCGGCCGCGCCGGCGGCGTGGACGTCTCGCACCGCGGCGGCAAGCCCGGCTTTGTGCGCGTGGAAGCCGACGGCACGCTGACCGTGCCGGACTTTGTCGGCAACTACTTTTTCAACACCCTGGGCAACCTGGTGGTGAACCCGCGCGCCGGCCTGCTGTTCATCGATTTCGACACCGGCGATTTGCTCTACCTGGCCGTCACGGCCGACATCGTCTGGGACGGCCCTGAGGTGGATGCTTTTGCCGGCGCGCAGCGCCTGATGCGTTTCAAGGTGCAGTCCATGCGCCTGGTGGAGTCTTCCTTGCCGCTGCGCTGGGGCGAGGCGGAACTGTCGCCGGTGCTGGAAGCCACAGGTACCTGGACCAGGCAACCTTAGCCTATCGCTTCGAGCGCCAGTTCGCGCTCCAGCCAGGCTCGGAATTTCTGCACCGCCGGCCTGTCCGCGCTGTGGGCCGAGGTGATGATGCGGTAGCCCAGGCCGTCCACCGTCTGGCCCGGCAGGACCACCGTGAGCTGGCCGCCGCGCAGCAGCGGCAGCACCAGCGGTGTGCGGCCTATGGCAATGCCGCCGCCCTGCACGGCTGCGTTCAGCACATGCTCGTACTGCGAAAAATACAAACAGGGCTGCTGCGCAGATTGTTTTAAGCCCAGGCGCTCATACCAGTCCGGCCACGACATCCAGGGGAAACGTGTGGCTGGGTCGTAATACACCAGCAGCGGCATGTGCGCGATATCGGCCGCCGAATGGATGCGCGCCGCGACGGCCGGCGCCGCCACCAGCAAGGCCTGCTCCTGCAACAGCGGCGGGCTCTCGTCGCCAGGCTGCACCGGATAGAGCCGCACGGCCAGGTCCATGCCTTCACGCTCGAGGTTGACACGCGCTTCCGAAGCGTCGACCCGCACGTCGATGGCCGGCTCCCGCTGCTGGAATTTCGCCAGCTTGGGCGCCAGCCACAGCGCGGCGAAAGAGGGCGTGGTGGTGACCGCCACCGAGGCCCTGTCCACCGCCAGCAGGCGGTCCACGGCCGAGGCCAGTTGCGACAGCGCGGCGCGCGCCGCCTCATAGAGCTCCCGGCCCTGGGGCGTGAGGCTCAGCCCTTTGCCGCCGCGCAGGAACAGCGGCGCGCCCAGCGCGTCCTCCAGGCTTTTGACCTGCTTGCTGACCGCCGACTGCGTGATGCACAGCTCCTCGGCCGCGGCGGTGAAGCTCAGGTGCCGTGCCGCCGATTCAAAACCGCGTATCGCGTCCAGCGACATGGCGCGCAGCGCGTGGGAGGAAGAAGGGTTCAGCATGGCATGAGCGGTATGAGCAGGAGGAATACCCCGGATGACAAACCATCCGGCCGCTGGGGCCGGTTCCAAAGAAGAATCAAACCACACTTTCCAAGGAGTCCGCCATGCATGCCTCACAAATCCCGCAAACCCCGCTCAAGCTCGGGCCTATCCCGGAACGCTTTCGCCTGCCGCGCGGCGAAGTCCTGACCTGCACCGGCGGCTGCCTCTGGATCACCAGCGATGCGCTGGCAGGCCGCCGCGACAGCGACATCGTGCTGGAAAGCGGCCAGTCCTTTGTCACGCCGCAAGCCGCCACCTATTTTGTGGGCGCGCCGCGCGGTTGCGGCGTGCTGGATTTTTCACCCGCCCCCCAAGGCACGGAGACCGCATGCTGATAGAAACCGAACGTCGCGGCCAGCATGTGGTGCTCACCTTGAACCGGCCCGAAAAACTCAACGCGCTGAGCTATGCCTTGATCGACGAACTCATGGACAGGCTTAACGCCCTGGAGCGCGACGACAGCGTGCGCTGCCTGGTGCTGACGGGGCAGGGCGACAAGGCTTTTAGTGCCGGCGCTGATATTGCGGGCTTTGCACCTGATATTGCTGCGTCACCCGAAACCGCGTACCGGAATTTCGTCATGCGCGGCCAGGCCATGACACGGCGTGTCGAAAACTACCCCAAGCCCATCATCGCGGCCGTCAACGGCATCGCCTTCGGCGGCGGCTGCGAAACCATGGAGGCCTGCAGCATCGCCATCGCGGCCGAGCACGCCAGCTTTGCCAAACCCGAGATACGCCTGGGCTTTCCGCCGCCCTTTGGCGGCACGCAGCGCCTGCCGCGCCACATAGGCCGCAAACGCGCCAATGAAATGATCCTCACCGGCGACGCCATCAGCGCCGAAGAGGCGCTGCTCATAGGCCTCATCAACCATGTGGTCCCGGCCCATGAGCTGCTGCCGGCCTGTTTGCGCATGGCCGACCGCATCGCCGAGAACTCCGCCGTCGCCGTGGCGGCTTCGCTGCGCGCCGTCACGCGCGGGCTCAATGTCCCCATCGACGAAGGCCTGGCGATGGAGGCCACGCAGTTCATGGTTGCAGCGGCCTCGCGGGATGCGCGCGAGGGAACGGCTGCGTTCGTGGAGAAGCGGCCGGCGGTGTTTTGCCACCGCTGAAGCCCTTTTTTCAGATCCGGCGCGTGCAGTCTTCAGGCCGCACCGCCGCCATGATGGCGTCGACCAGGTGCCGCGAGAACGCCTCCCCCAGCGCGGACAGCGGTGACTTTTCCAGCGAGGCGATACCCAGCTGGTAGGCAATGCGGGGGCGAAACGGGCGGCTGCTGAAATTCATGTCGCGGCAATAGCTGGCCAACAGCGCGTTGACGATGGACACCCCCAGGCCCTGCGCCACGAAAGCGCAGGCCACGCCCACGGAGTGCACTTCGGCGCCTATGCGCGGCATCACACGAGCCTGCCGGAACGCCATGTCGATCTCGTGGCGGATCAGCCGCTGGCGGCCCAGCAGGACCAGCGACACATCGGCCAGGTCCAGCACGCCGACGGTTTCCAGTTTCTCCAAAGGGTGGCCCCGGGGCATGATGCAGACGGCCTCCGCCTCGAGGCAGGCCTTTGCCTGGAGGCCGGCGATTTCCACCGGCAGCCTGACCAGCCCCATATCGGCCTCGCGGCTCAACACGGCCCGTTCGGCGTCCGAATAGGAACCGGACAGCACCTCAAGCACCACGCCCGGATGCAGCCGCACAAAGCTGTCCACCACGGACGGCATGAGCTGCTGGGACAGGGTGCCGGGCACCGCGACCTTTAGCAGCTGGCGATTGAACCCGCCCAGGCGCAGCTGTTCGGTATGGCGGCGAAAGCATTGTGCGGCGTCGACCAGCCCCTGGGTGTCCTGCAGCAGGGCCTGGGCTTCGCGCGTGGGAAGCAGCCGTCCCTTTTCACGCACAAAAAGGCGCAGGCCCAGGTCTTCCTCAAACTGGGCCAGCAGGCGGCTGACTGCCGACTGCGACAAGTCCAGCCGCTGCGCCGCGCCCGTGGTCGAGCCCGAGGCCATGACCGCCTGGAAAACTTCGAGTTGCTTGAAATTCATGTCGCCCGCCGTCCGTTCGTGCTGTCCGGGCCATGCTATTGCAGCTGCGGGCGCACCGCCACTTGTTTGCGAATCGCATAGCCCAATGCGGATTCATCATAGCGTTGCGGGCCCCGAACCCGCGCACCAGAATCCCGTCGCAGCAGCCCTCTGCCATCCATCCAACCAACGACGGGAGACCTTTTTCATGAACCTTCATGCGTGCGCAATCCTTCTCGGCGGCCTCCTGCTCGCCGCGGCCGCTGTGCCGGCGGCCGGCCAGAACGTCATTTATGGGCAGATACGCCTGACGCTCAACAGCACCAAGGCTGCTCCCGCGGGAGAAATGACGGAAATGCGCGACAACGCGTCGCGCCTGGGGATTCGCGGCAGCGAAGACCTGGGCGGGGGCCTGGCGGCCTTGTTCGGGATGGAGATGGGCATCGACGCGGATACCGGGGCCGCCACCGTTCCGGCCTATCGCAACAGCTATGTCGGGCTGCGCGGCGACTGGGGCGCCCTGGCGCTGGGACGCCTGGATTCCGCCAACCCCACCGGCTCGCCCCTTTATTCGCAGGTGACCGCCATCACCAGTTTCGCCGCGAACGATGCCGGCGCCACCGCCATCGGCACGTCCATGCTGAACGCGCGCAACCGCACCTCCAATGCCGTGGGATACGCGAGTCCCACTCTGTCGGGCTTTGACGTCCGGGCCCGTTATTACCTGCGCGGCGCGGTCGCCACGCCCGATGTCGAGGATGGCTCCAAATCGCTGGACCTGGGGCTCAACTACGCCGCCGGGCCGATCAAGGCCGGGATCGGGTTCGGGAAAGACACGCGTCCGTCCGGCTTGCTGGCCAACGAGTTTTCGGGCAAGTGGCAGGCCGGTGTGCGCTACGCCTTCGGCGCGGTGGAGCCCTATGTGCTGGCCGGGCAGGACAAATACCAGAACACCGCGCTCACACGCCGCTATGTGAATTACTGGATCGCGGGCGCCAAATACAGCCAGGGTGCCCATGCCCTCGTGCTGAACCTGTTGCGCAGGGATGTGCAGGCTTCACCGAACGGCATTCGCAGGCGCCAGCAACTGGCCTACACCTACGCGCTGTCCAAGCGCACCGAACTGCAGGCCTTTTATGACCGCGACGGTGTGGACTCAAGCAAGGCCGGCGCCGCCATCCGCTCGGTGGGCGCCGGCATCCGCCACGATTTTTGATGCCGGGGCTTGATGAGCACCGACATCCCCGACAGCACCATACATCCCTTCTCCCGGAGAATACTTCCATGCGCAGACGCCTCTTCCTGCTGACCGCCGCTTTCTGCACCTTCGCCGGACTGGCCGCGGCCGGTGCCGCCCGGGCCGCCGGCTACCCCGACAAGCCCGTGCGCATCATCATCCCGTTTCCACCGGGGGCCGCGGCGGACAACGCCATGCGTGTGGTCACGCGCAAGCTCTCGGAGTACTGGGGCCAGCCCGTCATTGTCGACAACCGCCCCGGCGTTCCGGGCATGCAGGCCGCGGCGGCGGCGCCTGCCGACGGCTACACCTTGTTGCTGGGCGCCGGCTCCGGCATCGTGACCACGCCGCTCCTGAACAGCAAACTGCCCTACAACCCCTCCCGCGATTTCACACCCGTGGGCAAGGTGCTGACCAACACCCCGGTGCTGACCACCCATCCTTCGGTCGGCGTGAAAACCGTCAAGGAACTCATCGCGCTGGCAAAAAGCAGGCCGGGGCAACTGAATTACAGCTCCAGCGGCACGGGCGGCCCCAACCACCTGGCCATGGAAATGTTCCTGGCGATGACGGGGACCGAGATGGTCCACGTGCCCTACAAAGGCGCTGCGCCTTCCGTCAATGAGCTGGTAGGCGGGCATGTGCAACTGGGCATCAATGCGGTGCCCAGCGTGGCCCACCAGATCAGTGCCGGCAAGCTCACGGCCCTGGCTGTGGCCAGCGCCAGGCGCTCCCCCTTGCTGCCGCGGCTTCCCACCATGGCTGAAGCGGGCGTGCCGGGTTTTGAGTACGACATCTGGTATGGCCTGTTTGCGCCGGCCCGCACGCCGGCCGCGCTGGTGGACAAGGTCAGCGCGGACTTGCAGCGGGCACTGCGCGACCCCGAGGTGGCCAGGCAACTGGTGGCGCAGGGTAGCGAGCCGGCACCCGGCAGCGTGCAGGACCTGGCCCGTTACATCCGGGAAGACACGGCGCGCTGGACCCAGCTGATCGCCGAGCGCAAGCTCAAGATCGATTGACCGGGGATGCGTGGTATGAACGATCTGAAGCAAGGGCCGCAAACGGCCCCGGCGCATGAGGTGGCAAGCCAAAGCGATGTCATGGTGGTGATGCGCGACGGCATACAGCTGGCGACCGACGTGTACCTGCCGGCTTGCGATGGCCGGGCCCTGCCGGGGCCGTTCCCGGTGCTGGTGGAGCGCACGCCCTACGGCAAAACCAACGAAACCGTCCGCGAGCGCACGGCGCGCGATCCGCGCCCCGTCTCCCGCGCCGAGGTGGCGGCGAGGTTCGCGCGCCGCGGCTATGCCGTGGTCTTGCAGGACTGCCGGGGGCGCTTCGCGTCGGAAGGGGTCTTCACCAAATACCTGGGAGAGGCCAACGACGGCCATGACACGCTGGCCTGGGTTGCCGCGCAGCCCTGGTGCAACGGCCGCATCGGCACACTGGGCTTGTCCTATGCGGCGCACACACAGACCGCGCTGGTGAGCCAGCGCCCGGCCGGCCTTGCGGCGATGTTCCTGGAGGCCGGCGGCTTTGCCAACGCCTATCGCGGCGGCATCCGCCACGGCGGCGCCTTTGAACTCAAGCAGGCGACCTGGGCCTATACCAATGCCCAGCGGACCGGCCCCGCGCTGCGCGACCCCGTCATCCGGGCGGCACTGGCTGCCGAGGACATCGCCGCCTGGTTCGCCGCCATGCCCTGGAAGCGCGGGCATTCACCGCTGAAATGGGTGCCCGAATATGAGAACTACCTGTTCGAGCAATGGGAGCACGGCCGCTTCGACGTCTACTGGCGCCAGCCGGAGCTATACGCCGCGGGGCACTACGACAGCTTTGACGGCATCCCCACCCTGCTGATGTGCGGCTGGTGGGACCCCTACGCGCAGACCACCACGGACAACTACCTCGGCATTTCGCGCCGCGCCAAGGGCATGGCGCGCCTGATGCTCGGGCCGTGGACCCACGGCGAGCGCAGCGTCACCTTCGCCGGGGACGTCGACTTTGGCCCGCAAGCCACGCTCGATGGAAACCTCGCCCGGGACCACCTGGCTTTTCGGCTGGCCTGGTTTGACCGCTGGCTCAAGGGCGATGCGCCGGAGGGCGCCGATCACGTCGCGGATGATCCGGCAGTGCGCTATTTCCGCATGGGCGGCGGCTCGGGGCGCCGCACCGCGAGCGGACGGCTGGACCACGGCGGCCGCTGGTGCACGGCCGGTGATTGGCCGGTTCCCGGCACCGAGTTCCGGTCTTATTACCTGCAGCAAGACGGCAGCTTGCAAGCCCAGCTCCCGCTGCGGGACGCCGCGATGGCGTTTGAGTTCGATCCGGCCTGCCCGGTCCCGACCATAGGCGGCTCCATCACCTCGGGCGAGCCTCTGATGACCGCCGGTGCCTACGACCAGCGCACGCACAGCGGGATTTTCGGCGCGAAGCCGCCTTACCTGCCGCTCGCGGCAAGGCCGGATATTCTGGTGTTTGAGACCCCCGTGCTCGAGGACGACCTCGAAGTGACGGGGCCCGTTGTCATCAGGCTGTGGGTTTCCTCGAGCGCGCCCGATACCGACTTCACCGCCAAGCTGATCGATGTGCACCCGCCCAATGCCGACTACCCGCAGGGTTATGCCATGAACCTCACCGACGGCATCCTGCGCTGCCGTTACCGGCGGTCCTGGGAAAACCCCGAACTGCTGGCACCCGGTGAGGTGGCCGAGATCACCATCGAGCCCATGCCCACCTCCAACCTGTTCAAAAAAGGGCATCGCATCCGCCTCGACATCTCCAGCAGCAACTTCCCGCGCTTTGATGTGAACCCCAACTCAGGCGAGCCCGAAGGCCAGGCGCAGCACAGGCAGTCAGCCGTCAACCGGGTGCATCTGTCGGCGAAATACCCCTCGCAGCTGCTCCTGCCCATCGTGGCGCAAACCGGCGCCTGAAGGCCCTGGATACCCATGCGCCGATAATCGGTGCATGAGCATTCCTTCCAAGACACCCGCATCCGGCGCGGCAAACACCGATTTCGCGAGCCTTTCGCTGAACCCCGCCATGCTGGCCAACCTGCAGCAGCTGGGCTACCTCAGCATGACACCTATCCAGGCGGCCAGCCTGCCGGTGGCGCTGCTCGGCAAGGACCTGATCGCCCAGGCCAAGACCGGCAGCGGCAAGACCGCCGCTTTTGCGATTCCGCTGCTGGCCAACCTCAATGCGCGCCGCTTCGCGGTGCAGGCCATGGTGCTGTGCCCCACGCGCGAACTGGCCGACCAGGTGGCCACCGAAATCCGGCGCCTGGCGCGCGCCGAAGAAAACACCAAAGTCGTGGTGCTGTGCGGCGGTGTGCCGCTGCGCAACCAGACAGCCAGCCTGGAAAACGGCGCCCACATCGTGGTCGGCACGCCCGGCCGCATCATGGACCACCTGGCGCGCGGCAACCTCACGCTCGAGGCGCTCAACACCCTGGTGCTCGACGAAGCCGACCGCATGCTGGACATGGGTTTCTTTGAGGACATCGTCACCGTCGCCAAACAATGCCCCAAGGAGCGGCAGACCCTGCTGTTCTCGGCCACCTATCCCGAAGGCATCGCCAAGCTCAGCCAGCAGTTCATGAAGGCGCCGCAAACCATCACGGTCCAGGCCCAGCATGAAAAAACCAAGATACAGCAGCGCTGGTACCAGGTGCCCGACAGCGACCATGACGAAGCCCGCCTGGGCGCCGTCGCGCAGGTGCTGCGGCACTTCCGCCCGGCCAGCACGCTGGCCTTTTGCAACACCAAGTCGCAGTGCCGCGCCCTGGTGGCCTATCTGAAAGACCAGGGTTTCAGTGCGCTGGCCCTGTTCGGTGAACTCGAGCAGCGCGAGCGCGACCAGGTGCTGGTGCAGTTCGCCAACCGCAGCTGCTCGGTGCTGGTCGCCACCGACGTCGCCGCGCGCGGCCTGGACATCGCGCAACTCGCGATGGTCATCAACGTCGACGTCACACCCGACGCCGAGGTGCACATCCACCGCATAGGCCGCACCGGCCGCGCCGACGAAGAAGGCTGGGCCATCAGCCTGGCCAGCATGGACGAGATGGGCCACGTCGGAAAAATCGAAGTGCTGCAGAAAGCCGAATCAGAATGGCACAAGCTGGCCGAACTGACGCCCGCCAGCAATGAGCCGCTGCTGCCGCCCATGGTGACCCTGCAGATCGTCGGCGGCCGAAAAGAAAAAATCCGCGCCGGCGACGTGCTGGGCGCGCTGACCGGCGAGGCGGGTTTTACGCGCGAGCAGGTCGGCAAGATCAATGTCAATGAGTTCTCGACCTATGTCGCGGTGGACCGCCGCATTGCGAATGAAGCGCTGAACAAGCTCTCGACCGGCAAGGTTAAAGGCAAGAGCGTGAAGGTGCGGCTACTGGAAGATTGAGACCTGGGGCGTTCACCGGCTCGCGTGACACGCCCTTTCTCCTGAGTCCGTTCGAATGCCGGCATCCTGCCGCGCCTCTGCTGCGAGCTTTCGCTTCGCCTGATTTTCGCTAACGAAAAATCTCCGAGGGACATCCGCGCCCTCCGTATTCAGTCCTGTTTTTTCACTTGCATGCATGAGCTGCGCAGGCAGGCGCGCGCCCGTCTGGGTCTGTGTCCACGCCGCAGTTTGTGTCCATTCTCTCTATGAGGGAAGCGTATGCGCGGATGTTTAAACACTATTGGCGTGTTTGGCAGCATGTCTTTACAGTCCAGCGACTGATGGATTGCAAAGAAAGATGACATTGAAAAATTCCTCCCTGCCCAGTCGATGGAATTTCAAACTGGGCGACAGCGAAAGAGCGCAAATAGCGATAGGCGCTCTTGCGATCTGCATGGGCTGGATGGAATACCTGGAGCCTTTGTCATGGGTGTCGGCCAAGTGGGAATGGCTCAGGCGTCTGGCGATTCGGCTTGTCGGTGCAAACGGATATCCCGATTGCTTGTGCTGATTGGTTTGCTCTTCATTGCATGGGCGGTCACCTGGCTGGCGGTGCTGAGGCAAAAGCGAAATAAGGGCGCCAGATAAGAGGGGCTTCCATAGAAGGAGCAGCGACCAGTATGGAGTGGGATATTTTGGAATTTCTTTGCTGCTGCTTGGGTCGAACAGTTTGGCGCGCCTTGCCTTTTGAATTTACGCGCAAAAGAAATCTGAGTGATGGGGCTTACGAGCTGATCGGTATTTTGCTGGCGGCGCTGGCTGCTGTTTTCACATTCGTGGTGTGGGTCGTTGCAAGTGCCTAGATGCTCAAGGAAGGAATGTGGGGCTGATGGATTGGGTCTTTGATGGGGTAGGACGGCTTGCGCAAATGACCTTCAATCGGCTCGATATGTCTATCAGCGATATGGCCGATGGAGATGAGTCGTACTTGGCCCTTTTTGTTGTTGGGCGAGGAGTCGCGCTATTGCTGCAAACATGGAAAGTTATCTCACAGTGCTTTTATACAAACTGGCCTATTTCACTCTCTCCGGAATTCTCTTTCTGGCTGCGAGCTTCCCGTTTCTCAATGAGATGAGGAATGGAGAGTCTTTTTATTCGAATTTGAAAAGAGTTCTAAAAAGTAAAAAACCGGGAGCACGTCTGCTCGCGCTGGCATTCCTGAATATGTATGTTGCGGCGAGTTTGTTTATTTTTTTTGATAAAAACTAATTGGAGTAAGAATGGCTTCAACCATCGATATCGTTGCGATAGTCCCAACCGTTCTAGACAACGGTTCGTCAATTTCAGATGCATTCTCCGGTCAAACTTCTGGCAGTATTGGTGGAGTTGGCATCGCGGGGGGGAACATATTTGCCTCTTTCGCCGGGCCATTTACAACCCTGGCTGTTAATGGACAAATTCAAGCCGTGCTTGGTGGCTTTACCCTTGTCAAGATTGCTGCGGAATTGAACCATGATGTCTCGCCAAGTGACATCAGCCTTGGCGACGTTATTCAAGTCGTTGCTGGGGCCGCTACGGTTGTAGCGGCAGTTGTAGCCGTGACAACCGGTGCAACTGTCGCGGCACCTTTGATTGGGGTTTTAGGGCTTACAGCTGCAGCTACCCAATTGGTTTCCAATCGGAATGGATACACCGTCGGCGATGTAGGCGCGGCTATTAAGAACCTCATCACCTCCCTTCAAACCCAGTTCGGCCAAGCCGAAAAAACCCGTAGTCCCCTGATCCTCGACCTTGATGGCCAGAACGGCGCGGAAACCCTCGGCAAATCCGCCGACATTCACTTCGACCACGACGGCAACAACTTTGCCGAGCTGACCGGCTGGGTCGGTAAGAACGACGGCCTGTTGGTCTGGGACAAAAACGGCAACAACCAGATCGACAATGGCGCCGAGCTGTTCGGCAATAACACGGTTCTCAACAGCGGGGACAAAGCCGCCAATGGTTTTGCCGTGCTGGCCGAACTCGATTCCAACAAGGATGGCAAGGTGGATGCAAGCGATGCCACCTCCAGCCAGCTGCGTGTTTTTAAAGATGCGAACAGCAACGGCGTCGTCGATGCCGGCGAATTACTCACCTTGGCTGAAGCCGGCGTGCAAAGCCTGAATACCGGTTACACCAACCAGACAAGTACCGACGCCAACGGCAACCAGCACCTGCAAGCCGGCAGCTTCACCACCACGGCCGGGCAGACCCGCGCCATGGACGACGTCTGGTTTGCCGTGGACACGGCCCGCACCATCGATACCGAGCTGGTGGCCGTCAACGACGCCATTGCCGCTTTGCCGGACATGGCAGGTTTTGGCAATGTGCACAGTCTGCACCAGGCCATGGCGCGCGACGGCAGCGGCAGGCTGCAAGCTTTGATGCAGCAGTATGCCGGTGCCAGCGATGCGGCCGTGCGCGCCAGCATCCTCAACGACATCATCTACCGCTGGGCCGGTGTGCAGGACATAGACCCCGCCAGCCGGGCCGCCACGCAGATCTACGGCAACATTATTGGCGACGCGCGCAAGCTCGCCACGCTGGAGGCTTTTCTCGGTGAGGACTATCTGGGCACCTGGTGCGGGGGTGAGAGGGACCCCAACCCGCACGGCCGGGCCGCACCACTCCTGCTCGATGCTTACGATCAGTTAGCCCAGTGGGTGGACCACCAACTGCTGGCGCAAATCCTGACCAAGCCGCTGTATGAAAGCATAGGCCTGAGCTGGGATGCAGCCAGCCAAAGCCTTGACTGGAGCGTCGACGCCGCGGTGGCGACGCTGAGGGCCCAATACGACGCCGATGCGGTGCAGGGCCTGGCCATGATTGCCAGTTTTGCAGACACCCTTAAAGCCATGGAGGAGGCAGGTGCCCAGATTCGCACCAAGCTGCAACAGCAGGGCGACCGTCAGGGCCAGGGATTTGATCTGTACTTAGCCACCTTGGGCGGCAATCCGATTGTGGGCACGATAGGTGAGGATATTCTGAATGGCATGGCTGGCGTGGACAACTTCTTCATCGCCGGCAAAGGTGCCGACACCCTCAACGGCAGCGATGGCTCCGATACCTATTCCTGGGCCAAAGGCGACGGCAACGACACCATCAACGACCTGGGTGTTCAGGGCGCTGCAGTGGTGGACACTTTGGCGTTTCTGGACGTCAGTGCCGCTGAAGTCCAACTCAGCCGTGATCCGGCGCACCTGTATGTCACCATCTTGCCCACCGGTGAGAGGATCCGAGTCGTGGACCATTTCGGCGGCTATGGCGCCGACCTGGAGCGCATTGAGTTCTCCATGGGTGATCCGCTGCTACTGGCTGACCTGAATGCCGCGCCCTATCGCGGCGGCGATGGCAGAGACAGCCTGTCGGGGACCGATAGCGGCGAAACCTTTGTTGGCGGCAAAGGCGCGGACGAACTCCGGGGAGGATCCGGTAGCGATTCCTACGTCTGGGTCAAGGGGGACGGCAATGACACCATTTGGGAATACGACAGCGAAGGCAACAACACCGACACGCTGAGGCTCGCCGACGTGGCGCGCGAAGGCGTCCAGCTCAGCCGTGATCCGGCACACCTGTATGTGACCATCTTGTCCACCGGTGAAAGGATCCAAGTCACGGACCATTTCAGCGGTTATGGTTCCAGCCTGGAGCGCATCGAATTTTCCAGTGGTGATCCGCTGCTGCTGGCCGACCTGAATGCGGCCCCCTTTCGCGGTACTACGGACGCAGACACGATCTGCGGCACCTATGCCAACGATGTATTCGCGGGAGGCCTTGGGGCCGATGTTCTTTACGGCGACTATGGCGCCGATACTTATCTCTGGTCTAAGGGCGACGGCAACGACAGCATCAACGAAGGGGGCGACACCGGCGCCGTGGCGGCGGACACCTTCAAGCTGCTGGACGTGCAGGCAGCTGAAGTCCGCCTTAGCCGCGACGCCGCCAATCTATACGTCAATATCGGCGCCGAGCAGATCACCGTCACCAACCACTTCACCGATCCCAGCGCCACGCTGGAACGCATCGAATTCTCCGATGGTACGGGATGGGATGCCGCTGGCATGGCCGCGGCGGCCGCGCTGGCTACCGAAGGCGACGACCAGCTGTTCGCCTTCAGCAACCAAAACACCACCTTGTCGGCCCTGGCCGGCAATGACAGCCTGAGCAGCTTTGCCGGCAACGACACGCTGGACGGCGGCGCAGGCGCTGACACCATGGCGGGTGATTCTGGTAACGATGCCTACGTCGTCGATAACGCGGGCGATATGGTGCTTGAAACGGTGGGTGCCGGCACGGACACGGTGCTGAGCGGCATCAACTACACCCTGGGCGCCAATGTCGAAAACCTGACCCTGACCGGCACTGCAGCCCTCAATGGCACCGGCAACGCCCTGAACAACACCCTGGCCGGCAATGCGGCCAGCAATGTGCTCGATGGCGGCACAGGCGATGACCGCTACCTCTTTGGCCTGGGCGGCGGGCAGGACACGATTGTGGACGCCGGTGGCAATGACCGCATTGTTTTTGGCGCTGGCATCACGGCCGCGCAAGTCACGGCCGGCCTGGCGAACGGCCAGGTCACGCTGTCGGTGGCACCCGGCGACAGCATCCGCTTTGCCGCGCCCACCCTGGGCGGCTATGCGATTGAGCAGTTCCAGTTCGCCGACGGCAGCGTCAAAGACGTCGCCTGGCTTAACGCTTTGGCCAACCTCGCCCCCCGCGGCTCCGGCAAAATCTTGACGCTCAATGAAGACGGCAGCTGCAAAATCAGCGCTGCCGACCTGGGGTTCCTGGACGCCAATGCCGGCGACAGCCTGAGCGCCGTGCGTATCGACAGCCCGCCCCTGGCCGGCAGCCTCAAGCTCAATGGGGTCGGCGTGGTGAAGGCGCAAGTCATCAGCGCCGCCGACCTGGCCGCCGGCCGCCTGGTGTTCAGCCCGGCCGCCAATGCGAATGGCAATGGTTATGCCGGCCTGAGTTTCTCGGTCAAGGACCAGTACGGCGCGTTTGACTCTTCACCCAAAACCCTGGCTTTCAACGTCACGCCGGTCAATGACGCACCCACAGGTGCGGTCAGCATCAGTGGCAGCGCCGCGCAGAACAGTGTCTTGACCGCCAACAGCACATTGGCTGATGTCGATGGGCTGGGTGCGCTGGGCTACCAGTGGCTGGCCGGCGGCGCGGTGATCGCCGGCGCTGTCGGTAAAACCTTTACGCTGGGCCAGGCCCAGGTCGGCCAGGCCATGAGTGTCAGGGTTAGCTATATCGACGGCTTTGGCACGGCCGAAAGTGTGCTCAGCGCGGCCACGGCCAAGGTCGCCAATGTCAACGATGCGCCGACAGGCGTGGTCACGATCAGCGGTACGGCCGCACAAAACCAGGTCTTAAGCGCGGCCCATACCCTGGCAGACACGGACGGCCTGGGGACGGTGAGCTACCAGTGGCTGGCCAATGGCGCGGCGGTCAGCGGGGCCACCGGCGCCACGCTTACTTTGGCCCAGGCCCAGGTGGGCAAGGCCATCAGCGTCAAGGCTTCTTACACGGACGGCTTTGGGAAGCTTGAAAGCGTTGCCAGCACGGCCACGGCGGCGGTGGCCAATGTCAATGACGCGCCCACGGGCGGTGTCAGCCTGCTGCGTAGCGGCGTGGCGGTGACGGCCACCACCACGGTGCAGCAGGGAAACATCCTGTCGATTGCCAGCACGCTGGCCGATGCCGACGGGCTCGGGAGCCTCAAGTACCAGTGGCAAAGCGCGCTGAATGGTGGTGCGAGTTGGAGCGATATCGCGGGCGCCACGGCGGCCACCTTCACGCTCACGCCGGGGCTGGCCGGGCAGAACGTGCGTGTGGCCGTCAGTTATACCGATGGCGGCGGCACGCTTGAAAGTACGGTGAGTGCGGCAACCGCGGCGGTCAACCGTATGGTGGGCAGCGCGGGCGCCGAGGCGCTGGCCGGCACGGTGGGTGCCGACCGGCTCGAGGGCCTGGCCGGCAATGACAGCTACACGGTGAATGACGCGGGTGATGTGGTGGTCGAAAACCTCAACGAAGGCCTGGACGGCGTCAGCAGCTCCATCAGCTACACACTCACGGCCAATGTCGAGAATCTCACGCTGGCGGGGACTGCCGCCCTCAGCGGCACGGGCAATGCCTTGGCCAACACGCTGACGGGCAATGGCGCGGCCAATGTGCTGGACGGCGGCCTGGGCAATGACATCATGGCCGGCGGTGCGGGCAATGACCGTTACCAGATGGACCGGGGTTATGGAAGCGACACCGTCCAGGAGAGCGACGCCACGGCCGGCAATACCGATGTGCTGCAGTTCATGGCCGGCACCAGCGCGGACCAGCTGTGGTTCCGCAAGGCGAGCAACAACCTGGAGGTCAGCATCATAGGCACGGCCGACAAGGCCGTTGTGCAGAACTGGTACCTGGGCAACGCCTACCACGTGGAACAGATCAAGGCCGGCGACGGCAAGCTGCTGCTGGACACGCAGGTGCAAGCCCTGGTGCAGGCCATGGCCGCCTTCACGCCGCCGGCCATGGGCCAGACCAGCTTGACGGCCGCACAGCAGACGGCGCTGGCGCCTGTGCTGGCCGCCAGCTGGCACTGAGCTCAGCGCGCGGCCAGCGCCGCGCGGTTGGACGCCAGGATATTGCCTTTCTCAAGCCGGCCACCGGCTTCTATGGCCTTGATCCAGGCATCGGTGGACCCGGCCGCGGCAAAGCGCGAATGGAAGACGACGCTGAACACGCGGTGGATTTCCTCGGCGCTGGCGCTGCCGGCTTCGTTGGCATAGGGCAGGGCGCCGGTGGCGTCGCTCAAAAACTCGACGTGCAGGCCGCGGTGCGTGGCTTCAAAGATGGTCGAGGCGTCGCAGTTGTGCGTCATGTAGCCGACCACCGTCAGGGTGTCTATGCCGTGTTGTTCCAGCCAGGCGGCAAAGTCGGTGCCGGTGTAGACGCTGGGCCAGGCTTTTTCAATGTAGTGGTCGCGCGGGCGGCTGGCCACGGCTTCGTGCAGTGCCCAGGTGGCGGAGCCCTTGGCGAAGACCGGCGCGGCGGCGGACTCGCTGTGCTGCACCACGACGACCGGAATGCCGGCCGCGCGGGCGGCGTCCATGGCGCGGCCTATGTTGGGTAATGTCTGGGCCACGGGCGGGTACTCGATCAGCAGGCCGCCGTTGAAGTACTCCATTTGCACGTCAATGACAACGAGGGCGCGGCGTGGGGCTTTGGGGGTGTTGCTTGCGGTCATGAAAAGTTTCCTGTGTTGAAAGCGGTGGTTGATGGAGGGATTGTTGGCCGGCGCCCGTTTTGTTGACAGTGGCCCAAATGCCAATACTCGATAGAATCGGGCCATGTCGCCACGCACCCTGAAACCACGCCAAAAAGCCGCCAAGCCTGCCAGGCCCGCAAAACAGGACGGCAGTGTGGCCGTGGTCGCGTTCGACGGCATCAGCCCTTTTCATCTGTCGGTGCCCTGCATGGTGTTCGGCAACGATTTTTCGGGGGCCGACCTGCCGCGCTTCAAGCTGGTGGTCTGCGCTGAAGAGCCGGGCACCCTGAGCACCACCTCGGGCTTCGGCATCAGCGTGCAAAAAGGCCTGGCTGCGCTCGCGAAGGCGCAGACCATCGTGGTGCCCTCCTGGCGCGACCCGATGGAGCGCCCGCCCGAGGCCTTGCTCAAGGCTTTGCAGGCCGCGCACCAACGCGGCGCGCGCATTGTGGGCCTGTGCCTGGGCGCGTTTGTGCTGGCCGAGGCCGGCCTGCTCGATGGCCGGCCGGCGACCACGCACTGGGCGCTGGCTGGTGAATTTGCCGCGCGCTATCCGCAGGTGCGGCTGCAGCCCGATGTGCTGTATGTGGACGACGGTGACGTGCTGACCTCGGCCGGCACGGCGGCGGGCATAGACTGCTGCCTGCATGTGTTGCGCCTGGACTATGGCGCCGAGGTGGCGAACCGCGTGGCGCGCCGCATGGTGGTGGCGCCGCAGCGCCAGGGCGGGCAGGCGCAGTATGTGGAGCAGCCCTTGCCGGCCACGGGCGCGGGCCATCGGCTGTCGGCCATCCTGGCCTGGGTGCAGAAAAACCTGGACCAGCCGCACAGCCTGGATGCCCTGGCGTCGCGTGCGCTGATGAGCCGGCGCAGCTTCACGCGGCATTTCCGGCAGGTCACGGGCACCACGGTGGGCCAGTGGCTCACCAGCCAGCGCCTGGGCCTGGCGCAGCGCCAGCTTGAATCGACGGACCGCTCCATGGAGCAGATCGCGCTCGATGCGGGTTTTGGCTCGGCGGTGTCGCTGCGCCAGCATTTCGCGGCAACGCTGGGGACTTCGCCCTCGGCCTACCGGCGCGAGTTTCGCTCCGCCTGATGTGTTGTAGGCGCGGGCGACGCCGCGGTGTCGGCCTTGGCGGCCAGGGTTTCCCGGCAAATATCGCCAGGCGCGAATAGCGGCCTTTTTTGCGCGCCTAATGGGTAGCGATGGTGGCGGGTTCCCGTTGCTGCGCAACTACCGGCTCCTTTTGCGGAGCCAATCTCCAAGGCACAAGACACCCTATGGTCAGGCTTGAATTTTCCGCCGTGCTGGATTACGAGGTGATGGCACCCGGCTGCGATTTCATCTTCAACATCCAGGCCGCCTACACACCGCGGCAGCTGGTGATGCATGAATCGCTGGGCCTGAGCCAGCCGGTGGCCACCAGCAGCTATACCGACCCCGCCACGCAAAGCCGCTTTCTGCGCCTGCACGCCGAACCCGGCCACTTCACGCTGAGCTATACGGCGGTGGTGGACTTGGTTCACTACGAGGCGCAGCCGGGCTCGCTGCCCGAGCTGAGCCCGCTGGCCCTGCCCGGCGAGGTGCTGCCTTATCTGTATCCCAGCCGCTATTGCCAGTCGGACCGCCTGCTGACCCTGGCCAACAGCCAGTTCGGCCACCTGCCGCTGGGCTACGGCCGGGCGCGGGCGATCTGCGACTGGGTGCAGCAGCATGTGAGTTTCCAGGGCAATACCAGCAACAGCACGACCTCGGCCATAGACACCCTGATAGAGCGGGTGGGCGTGTGCCGCGACTTCGCGCATTTGATGATCGCGCTGTGCCGCGCGGCCAGCCTGCCGGCGCGCATGGCCAGCGGCATGGACTACGGGGCCGACCCCGCGCTGGGCCCGCCGGATTTCCATGCCTATGTGGAGGTCTACCTGGGCGACCGCTGGTACCTCTTCGATCCCTCGGGCACGGCGATTCCCATGGGTTTTGTGCGCTTTGCCACGGGGCGTGACGCGGCCGACATCGCCTTTGCCACGATTTTCGGCAGCGTGCGCGCGGCGCAGCCGCAGGTCCGCATCGAGGCCGTGCCCAACAGCTTGGGCCAGCTGGTGCTGCCCCAGCATGTGAACTACGCGCTGTCGACCGACGGGCCCTGATCGCCTGAAGCGGGCTGCCCAATTAAAAAAGCGCGCAGGCATTGCGCGCTTTTGTGGGTGGGTCGTGTGCCGCTCAGGTGTGCTGCGATGCCGCCTTGGCGGCGTTGCGGCGGCGTTCCAGAAAGGCCTGCAGCTCGCCGATCACGCCCTTGCGGAAGGCCAGCACGCAGATCACAAAGATCACGCCGATGATGACGGTGACCCAGGAGCCGACCTTGTCGGCCAGCAGGTTTTGCAGCGCGATCACGATGCCCGAGCCCATGACCGGGCCGAAGAAGGTGCCGACACCGCCCAGCAGCGTCATCAGGATGACCTCGCCCGACATGGACCAGTGCACGTCGGACAGCGTGGCAAAACCCATGACCAGGGTTTTCATCGAGCCGGCCAAACCGGCCAGCGCGGCCGACAGCACAAAGGCTAGCAGCTTGTAGCGGTCCACGTTGTAGCCCAGCGAGATGGCGCGTGGCTCGTTCTCGCGGATCATCTTGAGCACCTGGCCGAAAGGCGAATGCACGATGCGCGAGATGAACAGAAAGCAGGCCACAAAAATCGCCACCACCACGTAATAGAGGTTGATGTCGGATTCGAGCGGCAACAGGCCGAAGAGCTTGCCGCGCGGCACGCCCTGCAGGCCGTCTTCGCCGCCGGTAAAACTCGCCTGCAGGCAGACGAAATAAACCATCTGCGCAATCGCCAGCGTGATCATCGCGAAATAAATGCCCTGGCGGCGTATGGCCACCAGGCCGACCAGCAGGCCTATCAGCCCGGCCGCCACCGCGCCGGCCAGCAGGGCCAGCTCGGGCGTCCAGTTTTGCGACTTGATGAACCAGCCGGTGACATAAGCGGCCGAACCGAAGAAGGCCGCATGGCCGAAAGACAGCAGGCCGGTAAAACCCAGCAGCAGGTTGAAGGCGCAGGCGAACAGCGCGAAGCACAGCAGCTTCATCACAAACACCGGATACAGGCCCAGGGAAGGCGCGGCCAGTGCAAGCGCCAGCAGGACGAGGTAGGTGATGCGCAGCATGTTGGTGGCTTTGGTGGAGAGGGCGCTCATGCTCAGACTTCTTTCCCGAAGAGGCCGGCGGGCCGGAACATCAGCACGATGACCATGATGACGAACACCACGATGTTGGAGGCTTCGGGGTAAAACACGCGGGTCAGTCCTTCGACAATGCCCAGGCCCAGGCCGGTGATGACCGAGCCCAGTATGGAGCCCATGCCGCCAATCACGACGACGGCGAAGACCACGATGATCAGGTTGGAGCCCATCAGCGGGTTGACCTGGATGATGGGCGCGGCCAGCACGCCGGCCAGGGCCGCCAGCCCGGCGCCCGCGCCGTAGGTCAGCATCACCATCATGGGCACGTTGACGCCGAAGGCCTGCACCAGCGGCGCGTTTTCGGTGCCGGCGCGCAGGTAGGCGCCCAGCCGGGTGCGCTCGATCAGGAACCAGGTGCCCAGGCAGACCACCAGCGAGACCGCCACCACCCAGGCGCGGTAAATCGGCAGGCGCATAAAGCCCAGGTCCATCGCGCCGGCCAGCAGGTCGGGCACGTTGTAGTTCTGGCCCGACACGCCGTAGATTTCACGGAACACGCCTTCAAACACCAGGGCCAGGCCGAAGGTCAGCAGCAGGCCGTAGAGCGGGTCCAGCTTGTACAGATGTTTGAGGAAAAGCCGTTCGATAACCACGCCGAGGATGCCGACCACCAGCGGCGCCAGCACCAGCGCGAACCAGTAATTCATGCCGAACTGGTCCAGCATGATCCAGGCGGCGAAGGCGCCCAGCATGTAAAGCGCGCCGTGCGCGAAGTTGACGATGCCCAGCAGCCCGAAAATCACCGCGAGCCCCAGGCTCAGCATGGCGTAGAAGGCGCCATTGACCAGGCCCAGCATCAGCTGGCCCATAAATGCTTGCAGGGGAATACCGAAAATTTCCATGGGAACCTGTCAGGACACCGATTGCCGTTAGTCGTGGCGAAAGCCGTAGGGGCTTTGAAGGAAGCAGCCGGTCATTTCTGCGAAATGACCGGCTGGACCAAACCCCTCGTTCTTCTCCGTTTTCTCTTTTCTTGTCAGTTCAAGGCTTGCGCCATTACTTCTTCACGGCCGCGCACTTGGATTCGGCCACCGTGGTGAAGGCCTGCTCGCCCGGCACCTTGGCCACGGTCTTGTAGTAGTCCCAGGGCGTGGTGGACTCCTTGGAGCCCTTGACCTGGAACAAATACATGTCGTGGATCATGCGGCCGTCGGCGCGGATCTGGCCCTTGTTGTAGAAGTCATCGATCTTCATGCCCTTGAGCGTGCTCATGACCTTGTCGGAGTCGGTGGTGCCGGCGGCCTGCACGGCCTTCAGGTAGCTCATGGTGGCCGAGTAGTCGGCGGCCTGCAGGCTCGAAGGCATGCGTTTGTATTTGTCGAAGAAGCGCTTGGCGAACTTGCGCGAGGCGTCGTCCTGGTTCCAGTACCAGCTGTCGGCCAGCTGCAGGCCTTCGGTGTTGGCCAGGCCCAGGGAGTGCACGTCGTTGATGAACACCAGCAGGCCGGCCACCTTCATGGTCTTGCCGATGCCGAATTCCTTGGCGGCCTTCATGGCGTTGGTGAAGTCACCGCCGGCATTGGCCAGGGCCAGGATCTGCGCCTTGGAAGACTGCGCCTGCAGCAGGAAGGACGAGAAGTCGGAAGCGTTCAGCGGGTGGCGCACGGTGCCGGCGACGGTGCCGCCGTTGGCCTTGACCACATTGGAGGCGTCGCCTTCGAGCGAGTAGCCGAAGGCATAGTCGGCGGTCAGGAAGTACCAGCTCTTGTTGCCGGCCTTGACCAGGGCGGAGCCGGCCACCTTGGCCAGCGAGACCGTGTCGTAGGCGTAGTGGACGGTGTAGGGCGAGCAGTCCTCATTGGTCAGGCGGGCCGAGCCGGCGCCGATGACGAGGAAGGGCTTTTTCTTTTCGGTGGTGACCTTGGACATGGCCAGCGCCGTGCCGGAATTGGTGCCGCCTATCAGCATCTGCAGGCCGTCCTTGTCTATCCACTCACGCGCCTTGGACGAGGCGACGTCGGCCTTGTTCTGGTGGTCGGCGCTCAGCACCTCGATGGGGCGGTTCAGCACCTTGCCGCCGAAATCCTGCGCTGCCCACCTGAGCATTTCGGCGCCGGCGGGGCCGTCGATGTCGGCGTACAGGCTGGACATGTCGGTGATGATGCCGATCTTGATCGGGCCGGTGTTTTGCGCAAAGGCGGCGCCGGTCAGGCCCAGGGCGAGCGCGGCAGCAAGTGTTTTGAGTTTCATGGTGTCTCCTGTGATGGATGGGGTGAACGGGGGATCGAAAGGATTTAACAAGGGCAGGCGTGGCGGCCTCAGACGCCGAGGTATTCCTGCAGCATGCCCATGTTGCCGGCCAGCTCGGCCTGGGCGAACTGCTTGACGATGCGGCCGTGCTCCATGACGTAGAAGCGGTCGGCCAGGGGCGCGGCGAAACGGAAGTTCTGCTCCACCAGCACGATGGTGTAGCCCTTGGCCTTGAGCGTGAGGATCATCTCGGCGAGTTTTTGCACGATGACGGGCGCCAGGCCTTCGGAGATTTCATCAAGCAGCAGGAGGCGGGCGCCGGTGCGCAGGATGCGCGCGACGGCCAGCATCTGCTGCTCACCGCCCGACAGCCGCGTGCCGGGGCTGCCCGCGCGCTCCTTGAGGTTGGGGAACATCGTGTAGATCTCATCCAGGCTCATGCCGCCCGGGCCTATGGTGGGCGGCAGCATCAGGTTTTCCTCGGCCGTGAGGCTGGCAAAAATGCCGCGCTCTTCGGGGCAGTAGCCCACGCCCAGCCGGGCCACCTTGTGCGGCGCGAGCTTGATGGCTTCCTCGCCGTTGATCCTGATGGAACCCTTGCGCGCGCCGGTCATGCCGACGATGGCGCGCATGGTGGTGGTGCGCCCGGCGCCGTTGCGGCCCAGCAGGGTCACCACTTCGCCTTCGTTGACCGTGAGGTTCACGCCGTGCAGGATGTGCGATTCGCCGTACCAGGCGTGCAGGTCTTCTATCTTGAGGAGCTCTTTGGTCATCTAGTGGGCTCCCTGCAGTTCGGTGTTCGCCGTGCCCATATAGGCTTCGATCACCAGCGGGTTTTTGGCCACTTCGGCATAGGGGCCGTCGGCGATGATGGCGCCGCGCTGCAGCACGGTGATGCGGTCGGCAATCGAGGACACCACGTTCATGTTGTGCTCCACCATCAGGATGGTGCGGCCGGCCGAGACTTTTTTGATCAGCTGCGTCACGCGGTCCACGTCTTCGTGGCCCATGCCCTGGGTGGGTTCATCCAGCAGCATCAGCTCGGGCTCCAGCGCCAGCGTGGTGGCGAGTTCCAGCGCGCGCTTGCGGCCATAGGGCAGGTTCACGGTCAGCTCGTCGGCGAAAGCGCTGAGGTCGACCTCGGCCAGCAGCTCGCGGGCGCGGCCGTGCAGGTGGAACAGGCTGTCCTCGGCTTTCCAGAAATGGAAGGAGGTACCCAGGTTGCGCTGCAGCGCCGCGCGCACGTTTTCCAGCACCGTCATGTGCGGGAACACGGCCGAAATCTGGAAGGAGCGCACGATGCCGCGCCGCGCGGTCTGCGCGGGCTGCTCGAAGGTGATGTCGCTGCCGTTGTAGACGATGCTGCCGCGCGTGGGCGTGAGGAACTTGGTGAGCAGGTTGAAGAAGGTGGTCTTGCCGGCGCCGTTGGGCCCGATCAGCGCGTGGATATGCCCGCGCTGGACCTTGAGGTCCACGTTGTTGACGGCCACGAATCCCTTGAATTCCTTGGTCAGCCCTCGTGTTTCGAGAATGAACTCCACGGACAAATCGCTCTCCGGCAGGTAAGGGGTTGGACATCACGGGGCGCCAGGGCGGCCGCGGCGGGTATGCAGCCGCGGGCATAGGCCCGTGAAACACAGCTGGTCATCCTAGCCACCCACCTCCGCAGGCGGTACCCGGTCAGACCCTTAGGTAGTTTTGCGTGATCTAAAGCCCCCACGCTTTTCACTTCGCCTTCGGCTTCGTGTAATGCGCGAGGCCTTGCAGGCCGCGGCTCGCGAGACGCTTCGCCTCTGTCGCCTGTCCAAAGCTGCTCAAGCAGCTTTAGAGCCGCAGGCTCCAGCCCCTCGGCGGCGCTGCGCCTGCGGCCCGGCAAAGCCGGTTCCGCGGCCCCTGCTTGAGGAAGAGTGCCGCATCCCGGTAAAAACCGTTGCCTGCCACTGGCCTTTTGCGTTTTTTATTGCTCGCGGTTTCGGTTGGGGTTTCCTTCGCCGCGCGCCTGGCGGGTGGGTTTGTCGGCGGTGGCCTCCCTGGCCTGGGCGGCTTCGCGCTGCGCCTGTTGCTGTTGCAATTGCTGTTGCCGCCGCTGTTGCTGTTCCTGGGCTTGAGCCTGCGCTTGGGCCTGGTGCTGGCGTTGCTGCTCCTGCTGGGCGCGCAGCTGTTGTTGCTGTTGCTGCTGTTGTTGCAGGTGCTGCTGTTGTTGCAGATGTTGTTGCTGTTGCTGCCGTTGCGCGGCCTGCTGCTGGCGCGCGTTTTCCTGGTCGCGCTGGGCCTGTTCGCGCAGGGCGCGCTGGCCTATGGCTTCTTCACCCGAGCGGCGCTGTTGTTCCAGCTGGGGGGCTTGCAGCTTTTCCCTTTGTTCCCGCTGTTCTCTCTGCTGCCGCTGCTGTTCGCGCTGGGCTTGCTGCTGGCTGCGCTGGGCCTGTTCGGCGGCATGGCGCTCGGCCTCGGCGCGGGCTTGCGCGCCGGCATTGGCTGCCTGGGCGCGTTCCTGCGCCTCGTTGCGGGCCCGCGCGTCGCGCTGGGCCTGCTCGCGCAGTGCGCGCTGGCCTATGGGCTCTTCACCCGAGCGGCGCTGCTGCTCCAGCTGGGGGGCCTGCAGCTGTTCCTTCTGCTCTCGTTGCTGGCGTTGCAGTTCGCGCTGCGCGTGCTGGCTGGCTTCGGGGGCGCTGCGTTCCGGTGCGGGCGCGGGACGTGCGGCTCCCGCGGCAACGGGTGCGGCGGGGCCGGCGCGCCGCTCATCGCGGTTGCTGTCATCGCGGCGGCCGTCACGGCCATCACGGCGCTCATCGCGCCTGTCGTCCCGGCTGCTGACCACGGGCACGGGCCGTGCGGCCACCGCCGGTGGCGGCAAGGCGGCAGCGGGGCGCTGCCGTTCACGAAGCTCCGCGGGGTTGGGGCGTTGCGGCAGTGCGCCGCGGTCCGCCACGAGTTGCGCGCGGCCCAGGTCGGCACGGCTCAGCGCCTGCTGCACGCGTACCGGCCGGCCGCGCTCGAAGTCTTCGCGGCTGACAGCCGTCACGGCGGCGGGCAGGCGCTGGTAGCGGTACACATTGGTGACGTTGTTGGTCACGTTGACGGTCTTGTTGACCACGATGTTGTTGTTCACCTGCGTGACGTAGCGTGGGCTCACGCGGTAGGCCGGGCGGAAGGCCTCGCCGGGCGCCAGCGGGAACCAGCCCACGCCGGGGCGCGGCGCGCCGCCTACTGAGATGTTCCAGCTCACGCCACCGCTGCTGCCGCCCACAAAAGCGACCAGCGCGGGCGCGTACACCGGCCGCGGTGCGAGCCGCCCGGGCACCCAGGCCCAGCGCGGGCCTATCTGCGCCCAGCGGCCGTAGTGAAAGGGCGCGAAGCCCCAGGGCGCGTCGTCCACCCAGGTCCAGCCCCAGGGCGAGACCCAGGCCCAGTGGCCCATGCGGTAGGGCGCCCAGTTGACGGGCACGGCGCGCGGTATCCAGATGGCGCCGTAGCTGGGGTCCTGGCTCCAGCTGCCGTAGCTGTCAAGCTGCTGGTAGCCCACGGTTTCGCGCGGCACATAACGCGCGGACACCGACTGGTCCTCGAGCCGGTCGCGGTTCGCGGCCCATTGGTCGAAGTCATCCTGGCGCGAGGCGCCCGGCCCGGCCGGCACCAGCTGCGTGCCGCTGAAGTTGGCCTGCTGGCCGGCACCCAGGTTGACCGAGGCCGAGTTGTCGCCGTAAATCACGCCGCCGCCCGTTTGCGCGATGACGCGCGTGGTGTTGCCGGCCGGGTCCACGTCGAGGCGGTAGTCGCCGGGCTGCGAGACCACAAAAGCCAGGTTGGGTGTGTCGATTTCCAGGCGCTGGCCGTCAAACAGCTGGCGCACGCGCAGCTTGAGCGTGCCCTGGGCCAGGCGCAGCTGGGTGCTGTTGTCGTCCAGCGCGAGCAGGTCCAGGCTGGTCTGGCCGTTCATGCGCACGGCGGTGGAGCCGGCATGGAGTTCGGCGCGGGCCTGCGGGCCCGTCCACAGCCTGTCGCCGGCGGTCAGCGGGCGGTTCAGCGCGGCGGGTGTCCAGGCATCGCTGGCGTCGGCGGGCGCAAAACTCACGGCGCCTTCGGCCAGGTTGAGCCGGGCCACGCGGCCGGGCGGGTCCAGCGCATCGGCCTGCGGCGCGGGCTGCTGGGCCCAGGCCACGGGCTGCAGCAGCGCCAGCACAAAGGCAACCGCCAGCAGCACGAGGTACCAGTAGAGGTCGGAAAAGCGAAAGCCCCGGAAATCATGGCCGGTGTCGTCGCGCAATGGTTCGATGTCGGTGCGGGTCATGGTGCACGCTCTCTTCCTGTCGTTGCGGGCTCATCGCGGATGAGGCCGATGGATAGTCCGTATGGAGGCTGTGGCCCTATGAGGACCACCATACCCATGACAACGCGCCTGAAGATGGATGGAGTGCTAACAAGCGGTAAAGATTGCGCCATTCGCGGGGGCGATGAAACAGGATGTAAGGCACGGGCACCGAAACACACCTAAACGATGTGCGACGATGTCGTCCATGCAAGATTTCTGGCCTTCCAGCGGCTTCAAACAATTGCGCCGCAGCCCGCGCGGCTGGCTGCAGCCCACCGACGATTACCTGCGGCTGTTCCTCGCGCGGCCCGAACTGGCCCTGGTGCCGGAGTCCTGCGAAGCCGAGCGTGCCCTGCATGCCGCGCTGGCGGCTGCGCCCTCAAAGCCGGTGGCGCCAGCCGAACTGCAAGCGCTGGAGGACGCCGACGCGCGGGACAACTATGCGCATTTCCTGCGCTTTCGCGACGGCCTGCTGGCCGCGGGCACGCTGGAGGCCTACTACCTGGGCCTGTTTCCGCGCGACGGCACGGGCCGCGTGGACGTTCCGCCGCTCTTTATCGACCTGATGGTGCAGGCCATGCTGCGCAGCCTGCTGGACGATTGCACCGATGCCTATGAAGTGCGCGCGGCCGAAATGCTGTTTCGCCCGCAGCGCATCAGCACCGAAGGCGGGCGGGTGCTCAGCGGCGACCTGGCGGTGCTGGACATGCTCCATGACACCGGCGGCGTGGGTGACTTCGGCCGCTTCCTGGCCGAGGCCGGCGCGCCTGTGCCCGCCATTGAACTGCGGGTGCTGGCTGAGGACAATGCGGCCGCCTATTGGCAAGAGACCGAAGGGGCGGGCGGCCACCGTTTTCTGCTGGACCTCACGCATGAGCTCAACAATGAGCTGGGCCACGGCCTGGTGCTGACCGTGGTGCGCGCGCACTCGGGCCTGAAAGCGCTGGCCGCCGTGCTGCAGAAATGGATTGCCCATTTGCTGGGCGTGGCCGTCACCATTCGGCCAGTGCAAAAGGTGGACGATGAAGCCTGGCGCTGGCATGTGGGCCTGGACGCCGGGGCCACGGCGCTGCTCAATGATTTGTATGAAGGCCGCGAGGTGGAGCCGGCGCGCCTGCAGCGGCTGGTCAGCCTGTTCCGGCTGGAGTTTGCCGACCCGCGCGAGATGCGCGCCGACGTGGCGGGCAAGCCGGTCTACCTGGGAATGACGATGGACGCCGGCGGCGTGCTCAGGCTCAAGCCGCAAAACCTGCTGGTCAACCTGCCGCTGCCGGACGCGGCCTCCTGATCGCGTGCTGGGGTAAGAGCCGTTCAGAAAATCCAGCGAAGCGGTCCTGGCTAGGCGCGTCGCCGCAGACAGTGCACCAGCACGGCAAGGCGGCGCAACAACGCCAGGAGGGTTTTGTGAACGGCTCTCAGTCGCTGCCCTCCACCTCCACCACCAATACGCGGGCCTCGCCCACCGGCGAGGCGACATGCTCGGTGCCGGCGCTCGCGAAAAAGATGTCGCCGGTTTCCAGCATCACCGAGCATTGGCCGCAGTTGTCGCGGTAGCGCATCTCGACGCGGCCATCGAGCACGGCAAACACTTCCTCGCCTTCGTTGATGTGCCACTTGTAGGGCTTGTCGGTCCAGTGCAGCCGGGTGGTGATGCCCTGCATATTGGCCACCGTCATCGCGCCCCAGGCGCGTGTCGCGGTGAAATCCTTGCTTCGAATGATCTTCATGTGGGTCTCCAACAGGTGAGCGCGTGGCGCAATGAAAGCCACGCCATGCTACGTCGCGGGGCCGCCGCAAACATGAATTCTTCGGTGTGGATTGATTCCGTATCCGCATCACTGACATGAGCGGCCGAGGGCTAAGATGACCGCATGAAAACCGTATTGCTGCCCGGTGGCGAAGCCGTTCCCGCCCTCGGCATGGGCACCTGGAACATGGGCGATGCGCGCTCGCGGCGCGCCGATGAACTTGCGACCTTGCGGCTGGGCCTGGACCTGGGCTGCACGATGGTCGATACCGCGGAAATGTATGGCGAAGGCCTGTCCGAGGAACTGGTCGGCGAAGCGCTGCAAGGCCGGCGCGATGAGGCCTTTGTCGTGAGCAAGGTCTATCCGCACAATGCGTCGAAGGCCGGCATGGTGGCGGCCTGCGAGCGCAGCCTGCGCCGCTTGCGCACCGACCGCCTTGACCTCTATTTGTTGCATTGGCGCGGTTCGGTGCCGCTGGCCGAAACCCTGCAGGCTTTCATGGCGCTGCAAAAGGCCGGCAAGATCAGGCACTACGGCATCAGCAACCTGGACATCGCCGATATGAAAGAACTGTGGGCTTTGCCGGGTGGGCAGGGCGTGCAGGCCAACCAGCTGCTCTACAACCTCACGCGGCGCGGCATCGAGTGGGACTTGCTGCCTTGGCTGCGCGAGCGCCGCGTGCCGGTAATGGCCTATTCACCGATTGAGCAGGCGCGCCTCTTGCGCCATGCGGGCCTGGCCCGCTTCGCCAAAAACCACGGCATGACGCCTTCCCAGGCTGCGCTGGCCTGGCTGCTGGCGCAGCAAGGCGTGATCGCGATCCCCAAGACCAGCCACCCGGACCGCTTGCGTGAGAACGTCGCGGCGGCCGGCATTGAGCTCTGTGCCGGTCAGCTGGCTGAACTGGACGCGCTGTTCCTGCCGCCGACAAAACCGGTTCCGCTGGAGATGATCTAGCCCAGTGCGCTGCGCCGCTTGATCGGCTCGTCTTACGCCTTCAACCGGCGCGACGGGTCGGTCTGGTGCAGGTATACCGCGAAGGTGTCCCATGGGATGCTGATTGCGAGCCGCGACATGATGCGTCCGATCTCGCCGCGATGGTAGCCACTATGGATGACAAGGTGGGTCAGAATTTCCTCGCGTGACATGCACCCTTGGTCCCCGTCGGTGAACACAAAGGGCACGGATTCGGACAACAGTTCAGGCGTGGCGGTTTCCAGGTAGTTCAGGTACCAGCGGTCGGAAGCCGTCAGCGCCTGGCGCAGGTCTTCGAGTGTGGGTGTGTCCGGCGTGTTGTCTGCGGCAAAGTTGTGCGGAGCACCGACGAGATGCGCCGCGAATATCCGGTCAACGATGTAGTTGTGGTTGAGCAGCCGCAGGGCGGCCTGCTGGTCTTCGGCATGCAGCTTGGCATCGAAGCCCTTCATCTTGTCCAGGAACTCGGCATTGGCCCAGGCGCGGTAGCTAAAAAGGGTCCGCAGCAATGCGATAGCGCTCATGTTGAAGGTGTCCTTTGTCGTTCGAGAAATGTGAGTACCATGTACACATATTCATGGGAATGGGGTCACGTGTCTACTCGCATTTCAGCGGCACGGTCATCGATGCGCAAAGAGCCGCGCCAAGCGCGTTCCCGGGCTACGGTGGAGGTCATCGTTCGGGCCGGGGCTCGCGTTCTGGCCGACCGGGGCTGGGCCGGCTTCACGACGAACGAGGTGGCCGAGGTCGCCGGCGTCAGCATTGGCTCCATTTACCAATATTTCCCCGACAAACTGGTGTTGGTAGATGCCATCCGGCGCCATCACCTGGACGACGTGCTGGGGGTGCTGCGAAAGGCCGGGCAGGGCGTGTCGCTGGACCAGCTGATTGATGATCTTGTGGACGGCATGGTTGCGGCGCACAGTCTTCATCCGGCGCTCCATCGGGTGTTGCTGGACGAGGTGCCCGGCGACGCCGGAGGAGCCGCGCATCGCGCGTTCGAGTCCGAGTACCTGGAGCGCTATCGAGCGATTGTTGCCATGTCCGGCCGCGGGGAGGGCTTGGTGACCGAGGTCATGGTGCAGGTGCTTTCCTCGGCGGTGGAAGGCGTGATCCACAACGCTGCCCGCAGGGGGGCATTGAAATCACCGGAGCTGAAGCGCGAAATCGTGGCCATGATTCGCTCATACCTGATCCCGCAAGGTCATGTGACATAGGCCGCTGTTGCACTGGAAACGGCGAATTGCCACGGGCCCATCGCCGGCCGCGAGGCCGGCCCCCGCGGATCACGGCCCATCCAGGCCTTGTATAGACAGGTCGGCGAATAAAATCGAGGGTCAAAAACCGGCTGCACGCGGGGCGCCCATCATTGGCCTTATGCTTGCAAGCCCCATCTGGAGACCTTCCCCCATGCTTCGCAAAATCCTGTCCTTTCTTGCCCTCGCGTTCGTGCTCTGTGCCGCGCAGGCCCAGAGTTATCCCACCAAGCCCATCCGCCTGATCGTGCCTTTCCCGCCCGGCGGCGGCACCGACATCCTGTCGCGCCTGGTGGCCACCAAACTCACGGAGGCCAGCAAGTGGACGGTGATTCCCGACAACCGCGGCGGCGCGGGCGGCACCATAGGCATTGCCGAAGCCGTGCGCGCCGCGCCCACGGGCTACGACATGGTCATGGGCCAGAAGGACAACCTGGTCGTCGCGCCCTGGCTCTACAAAAACCTGAGCTACGACCCGACCAAGGACCTCGTGGCCGTGGCCCACGTGGCCTACACGCCGGTGGTCATCGTCACGGGCGTGCAGTCGCGCTTCAAGACCCTGGCCGACGTGGTGGCTGCCGCCAAGGCCGCGCCCGACAGCGTCACCTACGGCTCGCCCGGCAACGGCACCACCATCCACCTGGCCGGCGAAATTTTCAACAGCGCCGCCAACATCAAGCTGCGCCACGTGCCCTACAAGGGCTCCAACCCGGCCATGATGGACGTGCTGGCTGGCAATGTGGACCTGATGGTGTCCTCGCTGCCCTCGGCCATCGCCCAGATCAAGTCGGGCAAGCTGCGCCCGCTGGCCGTCACCTCGGCGCGCCGCAGCACCTCGCTGCCCGAGGTGCCCACCGTGGCCGAGCTGGGCTACAAGGACTTTGACGTCAGCACCTGGTACGGCCTCTTCATGCCGGCCGGCACGCCCAAGGACATCGTGGCCACCGTCAATGCCGAGGTCAACAAGCTGCTGGCCACGGCCGACATGAAGGCCGCCATCCACGCCCAGGGCGCCGAGGTGCAGAACATGACGCCCGAGCAGTTCTCCAGCCTGCTCAAGACCGACTATGTGAAATGGAAGAGCATCGTGCAGGCTTCCGGCGCGACCATCGAATAAGCGCTTTTTTCAAGGCTTGCTTCCTGCATAAGGCGGCGTCCATCAGGGCGCCGCTTTTTTTTCGGGCAGGCTCCAATCGCTACGTGAAAACCCTAGGAGGCGAAAGCCAAGGCGCATGACATGATCTAGTCATCTATAGGACTAGATCAATCATGAGCGCACCTCTCCTGACCGTGGTGCCCGCCGAGCCGGGCCAAAGCCGCTATGCCGCGCTGGCCGCCGCCTTGCGAGCGCGCGTGGTGGCGGGCGAATGGCCGCCGGGCAGCGCGCTGCCGGCCGAGCAGACCCTGGCCGCCGAGCACGGCGTGGCGCTGGGCACACTGCGCCGCGCGCTGGAACTGCTGGCCGGCCAGGGCCTGATTGAACGCATCCACGGCCGCGGCACTTTTGTGCGCGCCGGCTTGACGGGCGGCACCATGATGCGTTTCTTTCGCTTCGGCGAGGGCACGGGCGAGGTGCCGGTCTCGCGCATCGTGTCGCGCCAGCTGCTGCTCGCGCCCGCCGAGGTGGCGCGCCGCCTGGGCCTGGCGCGCGGCGACACCGCGCTGCGCCTGCAGCGTGTGCGTTCGCTGTCGGGCCAGCCCTGTGTTTATGAGGAAATCTGGCTGCCGCTGGCCTTGTTCGCCGGGCTCGCCGAGGGCGATACCGCCGCCTGGGGCGATTTGCTCTACCCGATGTTCGCCGAGCGCTGCGGCGTGCACGTGGCCCGTGCGGTCGATGAAATTGCCTTCGGCGTGCTGACCGCGGCGCAGGCCAGGCACCTGGCCCTGTCGGCCGGCCACCCCTGCGCGCTGGTCACGCGCAGCGCCTACGACCTGGCCGGCCGCTGCGTGGAAGTGCGCCACACGCGCGGCGACGCCCATGCCTTTCACTACACCGTCACCATCACCTGAACACGTTCTTGCACGTCCCTGAACCATCCCTGACACCGGAGAAACCATGCCAGCCAAACCCCATCACCCCGCAACCGCGGCCCGGCCGTTGAACCGCTCGCGCCGCCTCATGCTGCAGGCCACCGGCGCGGCCGTCGCCGCACCCTGGGCTTTTGCCGCCAGCGCGGCCGGCCAGATCGCCGGCGGCAAGCCGATCACGCTGGTCGTGTCTTATGCCGCGGGCGGCGGCGCCGACCTGATGGCGCGCCTGATCGCGCCGCGCCTGGCGGAGTTCCTGGGCCAGCCCGTGCTGGTGGACAACAAACCCGGCGCCGGCGGCCAGATCGCCGCCACCCAGGTGGCGCGCGCCACGCCCGACGGCACGCAACTGCTGGTCGATGCCTCGTCCTTCGCGGTCAATCCCGCGCTGTATCCCAAGCTGCCTTACGACGTCGACACGGCCTTCGCGCCGCTGGCCGTGCTGGCGCAGTTTCCCAATGTGCTGGTCTGCACGCCCGGCTTTGAAGCCAAAAGCGTCAAGGACCTGATACGCCTGGCCAAGGCCAAACCCGGGCAGATCGCCTATGCCTCCTCGGGCAACGGCTCGGCCCAGCATTTGGCCGGCGCGCTGTTCGAGGACCTGGCCGGCGTCAAGCTGGTGCACGTGCCGTACCGCGGCGGCGGCCCGGCCATGAACGATGTGATGGCCGGCCAGGTGCCACTGTTCTTCGCCAACGTGGCCTCGTCGCTGGGGCAGATCCAGTCGGGCCGGCTGCGCCCGCTGGCGGTGACCAGCCGACGCCGCACGCGCTCGCTGCCCGACATGCCGACCATGGAAGAAGCCGGCGTGCCGGCCTACGAGGTGCTCGAGTGGAACCCGGTGCTGGCCCCCGCCGGCATAGACGCCAAATCGAAGGCCGCGCTGGTCGCGGCCATCCGTAAGACCATGGCCGACCCCGAGGTGCTGGGCCGTATTCGCAGCCTGAGCGGCGAAGTCTTCCCCGACGGCCCCGAAGCGCTGACCGTGGCCTTCCTCAAGGCCCAGCAGCTCAAGTGGGGCCGCATCATCAAAGACCGCAAGATCACCGCAGGCTAAGACATGCGGCATGCAGCGATAGCACCGGTGGCGCCCGGCTGGGACAGCCATGTCCATGTGTTCGATGCGCAAGCGCCCGTGGCCGCGGGCCATTACCGTCCTGTGCACCGGCCGCTGGCCGACATTGAGCAACTGGCCCAGGCCTACGGCTTCGGCCACCTGGTGCTGGTGCAGCCCAGCGTCTACGGCACCGACAACAGCGTGCTGCTCGACGCGCTGCGCGCCGGCCGGGGGCGGCACCGCGGCGTGGTGGTGCTGCCGCCCTCGGTGGACGACGCGGCGCTGGCCGCCATGCATGCGCTGGGGGTGCGCGGTGTGCGCTTTAACCTGGTATCGCCCGTCGGCGACAGCCTGAAAGCGGCGCAGAGCGGCGCGATGGAGCGTTTCCAGGCCCTGGCGCCGCGCCTGCGCGCGCTGGGCTGGCATGTGCAGTGGTATGCCTCGCCCGAGGACCTGCCGGCGATCGCCGCCCTGCATGCCGCCCACCCGGTGCCCGCGGTGCTGGACCACCTGGCGGGCATGCACGCGGGGATAGCGCCCGGCCACCCGGCCTGGCGCGCGCTGGAGCAGCTCACCGCCCAGGACGCCTGGGTCAAGCTTTCGGGCTGGTACCGCCTGGGCGCGCAGGCGCCGTATGAGGCGCTTTATGACGTGATCCGGCGAATGGCGGCGCTGTTCGGCCGTCGCCTGGTCTGGGGCTCCGACTGGCCGCATACCGCCTTCGCGCCCGACGCGCTGCCGGCCTATGCCAGTACCTGGGAGCCCGTGTCGCGCGCGCTGACGGCGGTCCAGAAGCAATGTGCCAGGGAGCTGGCGCCGGCCGCCCTGTACGGCTGATCGCCCCCTGCAGCGGCCCGGAGCCCGGAGTGGCTTAAAATCACGGGCTACGCCATTTTTAACCGGAGTTCTCCATGCCCAAGAAAATCAGAGTCGAAGCCGACATCTGCGCCCCAAAGCCAGTCCCTCCCAAGGGCTACACCATCACCACCGGCCGCGGCCAGAAGATCAGCCTGGAGCGCGGTTCGCACACCCGCAGCAAAAAGAACCCAGGCAAGCGTCCTCACCAGGGTTGAGCCGGTTCTGTTGATGCGGCCCAGGTCGCATCCATGAAAAAAGCGCCTTTTCAGGCGCTTTTTTCATGCCCAATAGGTGAGAAATTTAGAAAAAAGCCTGGACTCATCGTAAAAACGCCCCTTGACGGCAGCCCGGCTTGATTTCTAATCACTCCATACGTCATCGGGGGGAATTCAAGAATGTTGTCCAGAATTGCGGTGCTCCTGGTCCTGGGGTGCGGATGGTTTTCCATTTCAAGCGGCCAGCCGGTGACAAACCGCATGGCAGCGGTAGAGACAAGAACCACACATACATTTCCCGTGGCGATCTACCGGAACATCAGCGTGAAGGATTTGAACCAGATACTGGTCGCTTCATTCTCGGGGTTCAACTTTTCCCCGCTGGGCGCCAGAAAAGACGCCGACGGCGCCACGGCCTTTGAGTTCTCCTATCCCATCGATAAGAACGGCAAATCCGACACCGTGATTTTTGAATTCAAAGTCGACGGCACCGTTGTCAATAACAAATGCATGAACTGCTTTTTGCGGTGGGGCGGGATACGGAACGAGGGCAACATAGCGAAACTGCCGTGGATGGCCCAGTACGATCTGACCAGCCGGCTTTACCAGGACATCGATCAAGCGTATGCGTCCATTAAAAACAAGTCGCTGAACTACCTGGATCCTCAACACGGGTTTGATTACAAAAACATGTGGAGCGGGGAGCGAAATCGCCCGGGTTACGACAACTCCTACGTCAAGGTCAAATTGCCGGATTTGAAGCGTGAATTGGTTCGTTCCTTCACGGATTCCGGGTTCATTCTGCTGCGCGACAGCAATCCTGCCGCTGATGCTTCTGACTCCGTCTTGGCATTCTCATTCCCGATTGACAGCGATAAACCCGATGGGGTGGCCTACGCCATTCGAATTTCGAGCCAGTTTGATGCCGACGGCCTTTGCTACCCTTGCGAAACTAAGCCGGTGTATAACCCTTACCAAACATTGCCGCCCGCTGGTCTGTCTGCAATGTCCGGCAGGCTGACGCTGGCTTCGCGGTTTGAGTCTGGCCTCAACAGCGCATACGATCGAACCGAGGCGGCTACGCTGCGCTATCTTCGGCCAAGAACACAGTTCACACGGCAAGCAAAACTTGTTCCACCGGGCTCACCGCTGCCGCCTCCTCTTCCTCCGACATGAGTCTGCGCTTGCTGGTTGGCCCGGCCAATCACGGCCCGCTTCTCTACGGACCGTGGTTTGACGGGCTGTTCCTCTTCGGCACAGTAGGCATCGCGCTGGTCCTGGGCGCTTTGGCCATGATCTCACCGGCGATGTTTGTGGCGGTGGTGTTGGTGGATGTCTGGTTGTTCGCCAGCCCTCACGTCATTGCCACCTATACCCGGATCGGGTTTGACAAAGCCCGCGTCAAAAAGCACTGGTTCCTGGTTTTTGCTTTGCCGCCCATCGTGCTGGTTCTGGTCACGATGGTCGCGCTGGCCTATGAGCTGGGTGGCCTGTTCACCCTGTATTTCATTGCCCAGACCTACCATGTCACCCGGCAGTCCTTCGGTATTTCAAGGGCGTACAGAAGGGCCGACCCGCAAGCGGCGGGCCCTGATCGTTTGTCGGAAAGCCTGATCTATCTCTTTCCCCTGTGGGGTTTGATGCATCGGTGTGCAGCGGCCCCCGACTTTTTCTATGGATATCCCATCTATCTTCCGCCTGTTAACGCTGCGTTGGCCGACGCAACAGGCATAGTCGCCATCCTTGCCGGCGCATGGTGGGCATATCGGCAGATACGCCTTGCGCTGGCGGGGCGGCTTAACGTGGGACACAGCCTGTTTGTGGCATCGCACCTGCTTGTCATCAGCGTGGCCTACCTGTGGGTCACGGACATCACGTCAGGGTGGCTGGTGGTCAATATCTGGCACAACCTGCAATACCTGCTGTTTGTCTGGCTGCAAAATGTCCGGCGTAATGCGCAGGGGCCTATCGATACCCAGGATCTTCAGCGCCTGGTGAAGCCCTTGAAAAACGCGGGCAAATACCTGGCCGTATGCCTGGTGCTGGGTGCAGTGATGTACCAGGCGCTGTCGGTGGCCGGCCAGCAATTGGTCTGGCTGGGCCTGCCCACCGTGTTCATCCTGCATTTCACCGTGAATTTCCATCACTACCTGGTGGACGGCGTGATCTGGAAAAGACCTAAACCCGGCGCGTGACGCAGCCGGCGCGGGCCTGGCCGGTTTCAGCGCTCGAGCGCAGCCGCCATGCGGTGCGGCATGAGGCGTTCGCGTGGCGCTGCGCCGCCCCAGAGGCTTAGCATCAGGTCGACGATGACCGGTCCGAAATCCTGGTGCGGAATTTCGACCGAGGTGAGCCACGGGGCGAGCCAGGCATTGATCGGGTTGCCGTCGATGCCGACCAGCTCGCAGTCGCCGGGCACCCGGATTCCGCTCTCGCGGGCCACGCGGTGCAGCCCATAGGCGACCTGGTCGCTGATGCACATCGCGCCGCGCGGCCAGCCACCGGGCGCCGCGAACTGGGCCGCGGCGGCGTAGCCGATTTCCAGGTGCGAGATGCCGGGGGCCTCCACCCGGCGGATCCGGTCGGCCGACAAGCCCCTGGCGACGGCCCGCTCGCAGAAGCCCTGCACGCGTTCCCGGGTCGTGGACGATCCGCGCGACGGAAATACCACGGCCGGCGCATCGATGCCGCGGTCGAGCAGGTAGTCCGCGGCGGCGCCGCCGGCCGCCAGGTTGTCCGGCCCCACGAAGGCGCAGGTGCCGAACGGGCTGCGCCGGCTCACGAAGACCATGGGCGCACCGCGCTCCACGAAGTCGCGCAGGCCGTCACTGGGCTGCGCCGCGACCATCACGTAGCCCTGCACGACCTGCGAACGCATGGCGTTGAGATAGTCGTCCTGCAGCTCCGGCCGGTCGTGCGTGTCGCACAGGATCATCGTGTAGCCGGCCTGGCGCAGCGCGGCCTCGGTGGAGGCGGCCAGCGTGGCCATCACCGGGTTGTCGAGGTTGGCGGCCAGCATCGCGACCAGGCGGCTCTCACGGCTGCGTAGCGCGCGCCCCAGCTGGTTCGGGTGGTAGCCCACGGTCTTGATCGCCTCGCGCACGCGCGCCAGCGTCTCCGGCGAAGCCCGCCGGGTCTCGCCGTTCACGATGCGCGAGACGGTGGAGATGGAGACGCCGGCCTGCACGGCGACTTCGCTCAGCGAAACCGGGCCGACGCCCTTGCGCCTGCGCGGGGTGTCGTCGGTCATCGCTGCGGGCGGCAGGCCTGCCGGGTCTGGACGCCGCAGCGAATGTCAGGTTGGCGCGAAGGCCGGACAGGCGGATGGCGAGGCGGGAGTCCGGCGAGTGGAAAGCGAAGCATCGATGGGGCGTATTGTGTGAAAACAAGGGGCGACGGCGGGTGGCCGACCGGCGGCGCGATCGGTGCGTGCCATCAACAACATATAACCGAGAAAACCGCGACTGACAAGTATGGCAAACGATTGCCAAGCGTTGGCAAACGTTTGCCATAATACTCCAAAGCTCCCAATAATCGCAAACCCACGGCACAGGACGACATGGTTTTCACATCGCCGGCAGCCGACGCGCATTCCTGAAGCCGACGACCGATCGGCCCACCTTCTTTTTTTCCAGAAAGAGACAACCATGACCATGAACTTCCAGCTCCGTTCCCTCGCCAGGCACGCCATGCGCGCCGGCCTCCTGGGCGCCGCCGTTGCCACGCTGGCCACCAGCGCTTTCGCCGACATCCGTGTCATGTGCTACCAGGACGGCAATGAATGTGATGTCACGGCCGACCTCATCAAGCGTTATGAAGCCCAGAACGCCGGCGCCAAGGTGATCCTCGACGTGGTGCCCTACAAGACCGTGGTTGAGCAGTTGCCCGTGCAGCTCGCGGCCGGCCAGGGGCCCGACATCGCGCGTGTCGCCGAGATCGGCGGCCTGTCGAAGAACTACATCGACATCAGTGCCTATGTGAAGGACCGCAAGTACTGGGAAGACAACTTCGGCAGCACCCTGCCCTGGATGCGCAACAAGGCGGGCGACAAGGGCATTTACGGTTTCCTGTCGCAAATGACCATGACCGGCCCCTTCGTCAACAAGACCTTGTTCGAGCAGGCCAAGGTGCCCATGCCCGGCCCCAAGGCCACCTGGGAAGAGTGGGCCGATGCGGCGCGCAAGGTGGCCAAGGCCACGCAGACCCCGGCCGCCATGGCCTGGGACCGCTCGGGCCACCGCTTCGCGGGCCCCGCCGTCAGCTACGGCGCGAAGATCTTCGACGCCAAGGGCAACCTCACGGTTGACGCGGGCTACAAGACCGCCGTGGGCAAGTTCGTCGGCTGGCACAAGGACGGCACCATGCTCAAGGACGTCTGGGGCGGCTCGGGCGGCTCCAGCTATGCCGATGCGGTGGGTGAATTCAAAAACGGCCGTGTGGTGATGATCCTGTCGGGTTCCTGGCAGATCAACCGCATGCAAAAGGAAATCGGCAATGCCTTCGACTGGGTCGCCGTGCCCAACCCTTGCGGTCCCGCCGCCTGCTCGGGCATGCCCGGCGGCGCGGCCTGGGTGGCGCTGAAAACCACCAAGTCCCCGAAAGAGGTGGGCCGTTTCCTGGACTTCATGGCGCAGGAGGCCAACGTCGCTGAATTCGCATCGCGCACCAATACCATTCCAGCCCACACCGGGGTGGCCAAGCGAGGCCTGGCGTACACCAGTGCGGGCCCGGCCGCCAAGGCGGCGCTCACCGTCTTTACCAACGGCACCGGCACCATCGCGGCCCCGGCCTACGCGCTGCAAGGCTACAAGTACAACCGCGCCCTGATGCTGCCGACCGTGACCCGCGTCACCCAGGCCATCGTGGGGGAGATCAGCGTGGACGAAGCCGTGACCAAGATCGGCACCGACATGGCCGAGGCGGTCAAACAAGCCGAGAAGTAGAGCACACCCCCGTGGCGCGCACTGCGTGCGCGCCTCCCCCTTGCAGGGGGCGACAGCTGCGGCCCGGCAAAGCCGGTTCCGCGCTGTCACTGGCATAAGGCCGGGGCGTAGCGAGTGCCCTTGGGACAGTAGATCGGAGTCGGTATGTCAATCTTCTCGGCCTTTCTGGGCTTTTTGTTCAACCTGTTCGAGCCGGTCTTCCGGCTGGGCCAGAAATGGCTGGGCGCATCGCGCATAGGCTGGCTTTTTGTCGGGCCCAACCTGGTGATCATCAGCATCTTCACCTTTTTGCCGATTGTGGTGAACCTGGTGTATGCGGTGACCGGCGGGGTGAACCTGCTGCCCACGCAGCGGCCCTTCACCGGGCTGGAGAATTTCGCCATCCTGCTGGAATGCCGCGACTATGCGGACCTGCAGACCTGCCGCACCGACATCTTCTGGCGATCCATTGCCAACACGGTCAAGTTCAGCCTGATCCAGGTGGCCTTGATGGTGTTCTTTTCGCTGGCCACGGCCCTGGTGCTGAACCGAAAAATCATAGGCCGCGGTTTCTGGCGTGGCGTGTTCTTCTACCCGGTGTTGTTGTCGCCGGTGGTGGTGGCGCTGATCTGGAAATGGCTGCTGCAAAGCCAGGGCGTGTTCAATGCGGGCCTGGTGGCCATGGGCGGCTCGCCCATGGACTGGCTGCTGGACAGGCACTGGGCCTTCTTCTGGGTGGTGGTGGTGTCGATCTGGGCCCACATGGGTTTTTACACGCTGATCCTGCTGGCCGGTCTGCAGGCCATTCCGAAGGATGTCTATGAAGCCGCCGAGATGGACGCCGCGCCGCCCTGGCGCGTGCTCAGGCGCATCACGCTGCCGCTGCTCATGCCCAACCTGATCGTGGTGCTGGTGCTGGTGATGATCCGCGCGGTGCAAAGCTTTGACGAGGTCTTTGTGCTCACCGGCGGCGGCCCGGGCTCGGCCACCACCTTCATCGTGCAGTACATCTACCAGACCGGCTTTGCCGAGCAGATCCACCTCTACGGCCTGGCGGCAGCAGCCTCGCTGATCCTGGCCGCCGGCCTGATGGCCCTGACGCTTGCGCAGCTGCGGCTGTCCAAGGCCAGCGAAGCCGGCAAGACAAAGAAATAAGCAGAGAACAGGACAAGGGTCATGGCAAATTTCTTTACCCGCACCAAGGGCCATAAATACGGTGGCACCAGCCTGCATTGGACCGACTGGGTTTCCTACGCCTACCTGCTGGCCGGCCTGATCGTGATGTTCGGCCCGGTGCTCTGGCTGGTGATGTCGTCCTTCAAGACCGAAAGCGCGCTGAGCCAGTTCCCGCCCACCTTTTTGCCCTACACCCAGAAGGAAGTGGTGGTGGCCGGCTACGACAAACCGCTGCCGTTGTATCAGGCTAAGGATGAGCAGGGCAAGACCCGCGAGCTGGCCCAGGTGCGGCGCATAGGCTTGGTCGCCACCATGGTCGACCCCGCGGCGCCGCAGACCGAGTTGCGCGTCAACATCAACGACCGCAAGCCGGTCAACGAACTCAAATTCGCCGGCAGCAACTACACCGAAATCTTCGGCAAGTTCGCCTTCGGCACCTATTTGTGGAACAGCGTGTTCATCACCGTGGTGGCCACCCTGCTCACGCTGCTGTTCAACTCCATGGCGGCCTTTGCGCTGTCCAAGTACCAGTTCACCGGGCAGAAAACGGTGTTCGTGCTGATCATCGCCACGCTGATGATTCCGCCCACCATCATCCTGGTGCCGGCCTTCCTGGTGATCTCGGAGCTCAACCTGCTCAACAACCTCTGGGGCGTGATCCTGCCCGCGGTGGCCACGCCCACCGGCGTGTTCCTGCTGCGCCAGTACATGCTGACCATTCCCGACGAGCTGCTGGAGGCCGCGCGCATGGACAACGCCAGCGAATGGCGCATCTATTGGAAGATCATCCTGCCGCTGGCCGCGCCGGCCATGGCAGTGCTGGCCATCTTCTCCTTCATGTGGCGCTGGAACGATTTCCTCTGGCCGCTGATCGTGCTGTCCAAATCGGAGCACTTCACCCTGCAGCTCGCGCTCAACGCCTTCCAGGGCGAACTCAACACGCAGTGGCACTACCTGCTGGCGATGACCGTGATCACGCTGATTCCGATCACCCTGGTCTTTGCCTTCCTGCAGAAATACATCGCGACCGGCATTGCCAGCGCCGGCGTCAAATAAACCGAGGACTCTCCCGTGGCCACTCTTGAACTCGCCAACGTCGTCAAAACCTTCGACAAAGCCACCATCATCCATGGTGTGGACCTGGCCGTCTCCGACGGTGAATTTGTGGTCTTCGTCGGCCCCTCGGGCTGCGGCAAATCCACGCTGCTGCGCATCATCTCGGGGCTGGAGCCGGCCAGCAGCGGCGACATCCGCATAGACGGCCAGCGCGTCAACGAGGTCAGCGCCGCCCACCGCGGCTGCTCCATGGTGTTCCAGTCCTATGCGCTATATCCGCACATGAGCGTTTACGACAACATGGCCTTCGGCCTGGAGAACCTGGGCGTGGCCAAGCCAGTCATCGAAAGCAAGGTCAGCGCTGCCGCCGCCCTGCTGCAGCTCACGCCGCTGCTGCAGCGCAAGCCGACCCAGCTTTCCGGCGGCCAGCGCCAGCGCGTGGCCATAGGCCGCTCCATCGTGCGCGAGCCCAAGCTGTTTTTGTTTGACGAGCCGCTGTCCAACCTTGATGCCGAGCTGCGCGTCTCCATGCGCGCCGAAATCCGCGACCTGCACGCCCGCCTGGGCGCGACCATGATTTATGTGACCCACGACCAGGTCGAGGCCATGACCATGGCCGACAAGATCGTGGTGCTGCGCGCCGGCCGCATCGAGCAGGTCGGCTCGCCGCTGGAACTGTACAACCGGCCCTGCAACCAGTTTGTGGCCGGCTTTATCGGCAGCCCGCGCATGAACTTCGTGCCGGCGGCCGAAATGCCCGGCGCCAAGGCCGGCGCCCAGACCGTGGGCATCAGGCCCGAGCACGCGCGACTGGCGGACGACGGCCCGCTGCAACTGGCGGTGTCGCAGGTCGAGCAACTGGGCAGCACCAGCATCCTGCACGGCACGGTGGTGGACGGCGCGCCTTTCGAGCTGATCCTGAGCGGCCAGACAAGCATCAAGCGCGGCGACACCGTGCGCGTGAGCGCACCCGCGGAGCAGCTGCATTATTTCGACCAGAACGGCCTGCGCCTGTGAGCGCCATGCCCATCCCACACGACACGCCCGCCATGCGCCTGGACCATCCCCCCGTATTCGCCCTGCAATCCCGCAGCGGTAACCACCTTGTGCTGGGCAGCGACGGCGCCGCCGTGGCCCACATCTGGGTGCTTGAAGAAGACATCGTGCGCGTGATGCTGCTGCCGCAAGGCCAACTGCAAATGCCGCGCAGCTGGACGGTGGCGCCCGGCCTGGAGAACCTGCCCGCCGAAGGCCGCGACCGGTTTGACGTGAGCGGCTTTTCGTTGCCCGCCTTTGAGTGCGAGCTTGAGCAGGACGGCACGCAGCTGCGCATCAGCACCGCCGCCGTGCGCCTGAGCATCACGCTCAAGGGCTTCTTCTGCAATTGGGAAAGCCGGCACCAGGGCCGCTGGCAGGCCAGCGCCGCCGACCGCCCGACCCAGAGCTACAACTTCGGCTGGTGGGACGAGAAGGTCTACCACTATTTGCAGCGCGAGCGCGGCGAGGCCTACTTCGGCCTGGGCGAGCGCGCCGGCGACGCCAACCGCGCCGGCCAGCGCTACCGCATGTGCAACCTGGACCCCATGGGCTACAGCGCGCGCAGCACCGACCCGCTGTACAAACACATCCCCTTCTACATCACGCGAAAACCAGGTGATGGCGGCGAGAAGGATGCGGGCCTTTGCTACGGCCTGTTTTACGACACCTTGTCCGACTGCAGCTTCGACATGGGCCGCGAGATGGACAACTACCACGGCCACTACCGCTACTTCGTGGCCGACCACGGCGACCTCGACCTGTATTACATCGCCGGCGACGGCCCGGCCGCCATCACGCGCCGCTACACCTGGCTCACCGGCCGGCCCATCTTCCCGCCGCGCTACGCGCTGGGTTATTCGGGCTCGACCATGAGCTACACCGACGCGCCCAATGCGCAGGAGCGCATGGGCGAATTCCTCGAGCGTTGCGAGGAACACGACATTCCCTGCGACTCCTTTCACCTGTCCTCGGGCTATACCTCCATAGGCGGGGGGCGCTATGTGTTCCACTGGAACCGCGACAAATTCCCCGACCCCGCGCGCTTTGTGCAGAGCTACCTCGACCGCGGCGTGCGCCTGGTGCCCAACATCAAGCCCGCGCTGCTCGGCAACCACCCGCGCTTCGAGGAAGCCCGGCAGGCCGGCCTGCTGGTGCAGGACCCGGACGGCCAGCCCACCGCCATCCAGTTCTGGGACGGCACCGGCGCCTACCTCGACTTCACCAATCCCAAGACGATTGCCTGGTGGAAGAAACAGGTCACCGAACAGCTGCTGCAATACGGCATTCCGGCCACCTGGAACGACAACAACGAATACGAGATCTGGAGCGACAAGGCGCTGGCCCACGGCTTTGGCGCGCCGCGGCCCGCGCGCGAGGTGCGCCCGCTGCAGACCCTGCTGATGATGCAGGCCTCGCACGCCGCGCAGTCCGAGTTCGCGCCCGCCGAGCGGCCCTACCTGGTGTCGCGCTCAGGCGCCGCCGGCATGCAGCGTTATGTGCAGACCTGGTCGGGCGACAACTACACGGCCTGGGAGACGCTGCGCTACAACATCCGCATGGGCCTGGGTCTCGCGATGTCGGGCGTGTCCAACACCGGGCATGACATAGGCGGCTTCTCCGGACCCGCGCCCGGGCCCGAGCTGCTGCTGCGCTGGGTGCAGCACGGCATCTTTTTGCCGCGCTTCAGCATCCACTCCTGGAACGACGACAAGACCGTCAACGAACCCTGGATGTACCCCGAGGCCACGCCCCAGGTGCGCGCGCTGATAGGCCTGCGCTACCGGCTCATGCCCTACCTTTACGACCTGGTGTGGCGTTACCACAGCGCCTACGAGCCCATCATCCGCCCGACCTACCACGACTTCCCCGAAGACGCGCGCTGCCTGGAAGAAAACGACGACATGCTGCTGGGCGCCAACTTGCTGGTGGCCTCGGTGGTCGAGCCCGGCCAGACGCGGCGCCCCGTGTGGCTGCCAGGCACCGGGGGCTGGTACGAAGTGCACACGGCGCGGCGCTTTGATGCCGGCCAATCGATCACGCTGGAGGCGCCGCTGGACGGTCCACCCCCCTTGCTCGCGCGCGAAGGCTGCGCCATACCGCTCAACCTTGGCGAGGTCCATTTCGCGAACGCGCAGGATGTGCGCGGCTTCCAGGTCTTTCCGCAGCGAGGCGAGGGCAGTTTTGAGGCCAGCTGTTTTGAAGACGACGGCCATAGCCAGGCCTGGCGCAGCGGGGCTTATGGGCAGTGGCGCTTGCGTGTTGAGTCCGGCTCGCAAAGCCTGCACGTCACGGTCTCTCGCGAAGGCCAACGGCCGCCGGCTCAGGACACCCTGGTCTTGTTGCTGCCCGCCGCCGAGCAACGCAAGCTCAGCTTTGCCGGTGGGGTACTCGCACAGGACCAGCAGGAAGGCGCCTGGCGGCGGCTGACGCTAAAGCTCTAGCCCGGTGGCGCGACCGCGGCGCCCTCTATGCCGTGGCGCGCCAGGGCCTCGGCCACAAAACCGCTGGCTTTCATTTGCTCGACAAAAGCGCGCAGCGCATCGGCGGCCGCTTCGCCGCGCGTCTTGGGCACGCCCATGGCCTGCCGTATCACCATGAAGTGGCCCGGCAGCAAACGCAATCCACCCCTCTGCCGGGCATCGGCTTCCAGCTGTTGCTTGACGCCGGCCGCGACATCCAGGTTCTGCTCCACAAAAGTGGCCACTGTGGTCGGTGAGCTTGGCGCCCTGACGATTTCGGCGTGCTTGAGTTCCCGGGTCAGGAACAGGTCGTAAGCGCTGCCCAGGCCCACCGCGACGCGGCGGCCGGCTTTGTCCACCTCTTCGTTTGCGCTTAACGGAGAGTCTTCGCGCACCAGGTAGCAGCCCTCGATCAGCACATAGGGCGCGGTGAAGGCGATCTCCTTGCCGCGCACCGGGTCGATCGCAAAAAAACCGAAATCGGCACGCTCCTCGTTCACCGCCTGCACGGACTTGGCCGCGGTATCCAGCACCACCAGCTCCAGGGGCACGCCCAGCCGCTGCGCAAAGGCTTTCGCCAGGTCTATGGACACACCGAAAGGCGCGCCCGTGGCCGGGTCGGCATTGGCCAGGATGGGGTTGCCCAGGTTGATGGAGGCGCGCAGCGTTCCGGTTGGCGCGAACAGCTTGGCAAGCGAGGCGTTGGTGGCCATCGAGGTTTCCTTTTTCAGGTGGCGAGGATGTTGGTGATTTTCTTCGGATTGTGCCGTGTGCTGGAGGAGTGTCCGCACGCCAGCAGGTCGACTGGATTAAAAGGCACAGGCCCTAGCCCGCATGGCTCTGAACCTTGTAGACCTGCCAGGCCCCTGAGCTCTGCTTGCGCAGGTAGAAGCGAACCGAGCAATCAAAAAAATCCACGGTGACTTCTGGCGGGTCCGGGTCCTGCTTGCCCGCCAGGCGGCGAAGGCGGTTGCCATAGGTCTGGAAGGGTGTGAACGAGCTCGGGTTGATACAGCCGCGCAGCCGGGCTTTCCAGCCGGGGGCGGTGTCCACGCCTTCGATGTAGGCTCGGGTCGCGGCGATGGCCTCTTCCGGCTTGTGCTCGCGCTTGATCCAGAAAGCCAGGAGCGCCGCAGCGGCGATGGACGCGGCGATCATGGAAATCATGGTTTTGTGCATAGGTGTTGATTCGCGCTGAAGTCTGTCCCCATCTTTGCATCAAAAGCGCGCCAGGGGTCTTGCATCGAGGCCTTGAGCCCGGCGAAGCCGTGTCCAATCGGGCCGATATACCGCTGCAGGCAGCTAAAGCTTTTGCAGCAGCTCGCGCATGGCCTGCAGCGGCAGTTCGCGGCTGCGGCCCCGGCGCAAGGCCAGAGAGAACTGCGACTGGTAGCCAAACTCGGCGGGCAGCAGCACCTTCAGCCGGCCCTGCTCGACCCAGGACTGGGCATAGTGCTCCGGCAGATAGCCGATGTAACCGCCCGACAGTATCAGGATCAGCTGGGCTTCCATGCTCTCCACCGTGGCCACGCTGCGCTTGAAGCCATGCCGGCCCAGCTCGGTCTGGCTCCAGTAGCTGCGGCTCACCACGTTGAGTTCGGAAACCACCGCGGGCAGCAGTTTCTTCTGTGTAAAGCAGGGATGCCGGTCGCTGCAGTACAGCCATTGCTGCTCGCGGTAGAGCGGCTGATAGACGAGGCCATTGGCTTTGGCGGGGAAGAAGCCCACGGCGATGTCGAGTTCGTTGTCGAGGAGGCCCTTCTGCAGCTCATAGGGGCTGCGGATCATCAGGCTCAGGTGCATGCCCGGGTACTTGCCGGAAAACACCCCTATCGCCTGGGCCAGCGGCAGCGAGGCATCGGTCACCGTGGTGTCGAGCACGCCCATCTTCAGCGTACCGCCGAGCTCGCCCTTGAGCGACCGGGTGTAGAGCTCAAAGCTGTCCAGTTCGCCCAGCACGCGCAGGGTTTCCGACAGCAGCAGCTCACCCTTGGCCGTCAGCGCAAAGCCGCCACGGCCGCGCCGGCACAGCGAGAAGCCGACATCACTTTCCAGCTGGGCCATATAGGTGCTGATGGCCGAGGTGGTGAGGTTCAACTCCTGCTGCGCCCGGGCAAAACCCTGGTGGCGGGCCACGGCCGCAAAAATCCGCAACAGCTTGAGGTCAGCGCTTTGTGCCATGGGACAACCTTGTATTTAGTTATGAAATTCTAAAACTGATTATTTGGTTACTGCTATTTTTTCATAACCCAGACTGGCTAAAGTTCGACCCATCGCAGCACGCAGGCGAGCTGCCACATGAAAAGGCCGATGCATGGTGTCCAAAGTTCTGTACCAACCCCAAAGCGGCAACGAGATGCCCCGGTTTGCCGGCCGCGCCACCATGATGCGGCTGCCCGCCATGGAGACGGCCGAGGGCCTGGATGCGGCCTTTATCGGCGTGCCCCTGGACATTGGTACCTCGCTGCGCGCCGGCACCCGCTTCGGGCCGCGCCAGATCCGGGCCGAGTCCGTGATGATCCGGCCCTACAACATGGCCACGGGCGCCGCCCCCTTCGATTCCCTGGCCGTGGCGGACATCGGCGACGTGGCCATCAATACCTACAACCTGCTGGAGTCGGTGCGCATCATCGAGGACAGCTATACCCGGCTGATGCAGTACCCGGTGGTGCCCATGACCCTGGGCGGCGACCACACCATCACCCTGCCGATTCTGCGGGCCATCGCGCGCAAGCACGGCCCCGTGGCCCTGGTGCATGTGGACGCCCATACCGACACCAACGACGACATGTTCGGTGAAAAAATCGCCCACGGCACCACCTTCCGGCGTGCGGTGGAAGAGGGCTTGCTGGACTGCGGCCGCGTGGTCCAGATCGGCCAGCGCGCGCAAGGCTATGCGAGCGGCGACTTCCAGTGGGGCGTGGACCAGGGCTTTCGCCTGGTGCAGGCCGAGCAATGCTGGTACCAGTCGCTGGCGCCGCTGATGGCCGAGGCGCGGGCCCAGATCGGCGACAGGCCGGTGTACCTCACATTTGACATCGACGGCATAGACCCCGCCTGGGCACCCGGCACCGGTACACCCGAGGTCGGCGGCCTGACCGCCATCCAGGCGCTGGAAATCGTGCGCGGCTGCCGTGGCATGAACATCGTCGGCTGTGACCTGGTCGAGGTGTCGCCGCCGTATGACCTCAGCGGCAATACCTCCCAGCTGGCAGCGAACTTGCTTTACGAAATGCTGTGTGTACTGCCCGGCGTGGCGTACCGCTAACAGCTCTTTGTCCATGGAACTCAAGATATTCCGCTCTACCTGGGGTGCGCAAGGCGATATGGCCGCGTGCGTGGCCCAGCTGCGCGAAGCCGGTTGCGCCGGCCTGGAAGCCCGCCTGCCGATGGATGCACCGGCGCGGCGCGCGCTGCGTGGCAGCCTGCAGGCCGAAGCGCTGGACTACATCGCCACCGTGTTCAGCGGCGCCGATGTGATTCCGCGCCAGCAAGACGGGCCGCAGGTGCATTTACGGCACCTGGCACGGGCCTTCGATGCCGCGGCGGAACTGGCTCCCCGTTTCGTCAACCTGCTGGCCGGCAACGACCGCTGGCCGCTGGCGGCGCAGGTGGAATTTCTGGGCCGGACCCAGGCCCTGGCCGATGCCGCGGGCATCGCCTGCACTTTTGAAACCCACCGCGCAAGCTCGCTGTACAGCCCCTGGGTCACGCTGGACATCGTTCGCCAGCTGCCGCAGCTGCAGTACACGGCCGACATCAGCCACTGGGTGGTGGTGTGCGAGCGCCTGCTGGACGACCCGCTGGACGACCTGACGCCGTTCCTGGAGCGCGTGCACCATGTTCAGGCCCGCGTGGCCTACGCCCAGGGCCCGCAGGTGCCCGATCCGGCCGCGCCCGAATACGCCGCCGAGCTGGCGTTCCACCAACGCATCTGGGAGTCGGTCTGGGCGCTGCAGCTGCGCAAGGGCTACGCCACCACCACGCTGACCCCCGAGTTCGGCCCCGACGGCTACATGCATCTGCTGCCCTACACCCGCAGCCCGGTGGCGGACCTGTGGCAGGTGAATCGCTGGATGGCGCTGGAAGAACGGCGGCATTTCGAACGCTGGTCGCAACACCACCTCTGTCTCAACCTCACACCACGGCAGGACCCTGACCATGCAACCCGGACAACGTAATTTCACGGCCTTGCCCGTGATCAACATCCGCGGCCTCTTTAGCGACAGCCTGGCGCAACGCCAGGCGGTGGCCGACGCACTCGGTGCGGCAGCCCGCGATGTGGGCTTTTTCTACGTCGTCGGCCACGGCATCGATGCCGGGCTGATCGCCGGCCTGCGCCAGGCCAGCCGCACCCTGTTCGCGCAGCGGATGGAGTGGAAGATGCGCTACTACATCGGTGAATCCTGGGGCCATAAAGGCTATGTGCCCGAGGGCGAAGAGGTGTATTCCAAAGGCCGGCCCGACCACAAGGAGGCGTTTGACATCGGCTTCGAGGCGCCGGATGACCACCCGCTGGTACTGGCCGGCACACCGCTGATCGGCAACAACAAGTGGCCGGATCTGCCCGGATTCAAAGCCGCCGTGGCCGGCTACTACGCGGCCGTGTTCGCGCTCGGCCGCCAGCTGTTCCGTGGTTTTGCCTTGTCGCTGGGCCAGCCCGAAGACGCGTTCGAGGCCCTGGTGACCTGCCCGCCGTCCAAGTTGCGGCTGATCCACTACCCGGTGGACACCGAGGCCGTCGACGCCCCCGGCATAGGCGCGCATACCGACTACGAGTGCTTCACCCTGCTGCTGGCCGACCAGCCGGGCCTGGAGGTGCTGAACGACCAGGGCGCATGGATCGATGCGCCGCCGTATGCCGAAGCCGGCCCAAACGGTGAAGAGGCTTTCGTGATCAACATCGGCGACATGCTGGAAGTGATGACCGCCGGCGCGTTCCCCGCCACCTCGCACCGTGTCCGCAAGGTGCAGCATGAGCGCTATTCCTTCCCGCTGTTCTTCGCCTGCGATTACCACACCCGCATCCGGCCGCTGCCGCAGTTTGCGAATGGCGCCGCGACCACCCGTTACAGCGAGCTGTCGATCGGCGAGCACATGTATTCGCAAGCCCAGCAGACCTACACCTACCTCAAACGCAAGCTGCAGGCCGGTGAGATTGCGTTGCCCGACGGCGCGCTGAAGCCGAACAGCTTCGGCCACCTGAAGTCCCAGGCCGGCGCCTGAACCCTTTTTCGTTCCCCTTGTTCGTCCACCCACCCCAGGAGTTAGCTACCATGATGAAAACCATCCGTACCGCGTCCCTCAACCGCAGCCTGCTGGCTGTCGCACTGGCGGCCTTGCTGCCGGCAGCCGCGTTCGCCCAAACCATCGTGCCCGGCCAGATCAAGGTCGGCATGGAGATCACCTATCCTCCATTTGAATCCTGGCAAGGCGACAAGGTGGTGGGCTTCGACCCCGATATGGCCGAAATGCTGGGCCGCGAGATGAAGACCAAGCCCGCCTTCGTGGACACCAAGTTTCCCAGCCTGATTCTCGGCCTGGGCAGCGGCCAGTTCGACACGGTGATCTCCGGCATGTACATCACCCCGGAGCGCACCGCCCAGGCCGATGCCATCGCCTATGCCCGCACCGGCGCGTCCATCATGGTGGCCAAGGACGGCGGCGTCGCACCCAAGACCGAGCAGGAGTTGTGCGGCCTCAAAGTGGGCCTGCAGCAGGGCACCAGCTGGGTTGCCGCGCTGAAAAAGCTGTCCGCCGAATACTGCGTGCCGAACGGCAAGCCCGCCGTGGCGGTGAGCGAGTTCCCCACCGCGCCCGAGGTGTCGCAAGCCCTGCTGTCCAAGAACGTCCAGGCGCAGCTGGAAATCGCCGGTGCCGCGAAGATGCTTGCAGAGCGCAGCAAGGGCCGCATCGCCATCAGCTCGACGGGCCTGGTGTATCCGCAAACCCTGGGCATCTACGTGAAGAAAGGCAACACGGCCCTGTACCAGGCGTTTGAGAAAGCTCTGGCCGCCGTGAAAGCCAGCGGCGAGTACGCGGCCCTGGTCAAGAAGTACGACCTTGAGCCGATCGCGGCAAAGTAAGGTCTCACCCCCAGGCTGCAGTGCTGCGCATCTTTCGCCTGCCCTCTTGCACGGAGCGATACCCGTGGCCCGGCGAAGCCGGTTCCACGGCTTCTGCGGGAGGGGGCATCCTGCCTGCCCGCGCCTGGGGAGCCGTTGTCAAGCAAGTCAACACGCGAGGGCGTGGCGCTGCCGCGCCTTTTCGATAGTTTTGCCTCCTGGAGCGTCCGCATGGATCTAGATTGGTCGTATTTTTGGTCCTTGTTCTCCATGGGGATTTTCTGGCGGGCGTGCGTGACCGTGGTGCAACTGGGCTCACTGGCCTGGACGCTGGGCCTGGTGCTGGGTTTCTTCCTGGCCTGCGCCCGCATTTCCACCACGCGCTGGATCCGTGCATTGGCGGGGGTTTATATCTGGCTGTTCCGCAGCGTGCCGCTGCTGGTGGTGGTGGTGGTGGTGTTCAACCTGCCGCAGATCTTTCCGGCAAGCCGCAGCGTGATAGGCGAACCCTTCTTTGCCGGCCTGGTTGCCATGGTGCTGACCGAGGCCGCCTACATGGCGGAAATTCACCGCGGCGGCCTGCTGTCGGTGGCGCGCGGCCAGCGCGAGGCAGGCCGGGCGCTGGCCTTGGGCCGCTTTGGCGCGATGCGGCTGATCGTGGTGCCGCAGGCGTTTCGCATTGCGCTGCCCACGCTGATCAACGAATTCGTCACCATCATCAAGCTGACCTCGCTGGTCTCGGTGATTTCGTTGCCCGAGCTCCTGATGACCGGCTTGCGGCTGTATTCGCAAAATTTCCTGGTGATGGAAACCCTGCTGGGCGTGGCGGTGTATTACGTGATGCTGGTCACCGTATTCAGCACGCTACTGGGCTGGCTGGAAAAGCGCCTGGACCTGCAGCTGCGCCGCCCCACCACTTTGGACGATGCGACCTGCGCCAGCCTGCGCAGCCGTCTCGGCGGCCCGGCGGCGATACGCCCGGTGGTTGCGGCGCCCGGCCAGCCGGCCGCGCTGGAGCTGCGCAACATCCACAAGGCCTACGGTGCGCACCAGGTGCTCAAGGGCGTCAGTTTGCAGGTTGGCGCAGGCCAGGTGATCTCCATCATCGGCCCGTCCGGCTCGGGGAAAACCTCGCTGATCCGCACCATCAACGCGCTGGAGAAGATCGACCAGGGCGAGATCATCCTGTTCGGCGAAAGCCACATCCACGCCCACGAGTCCCTGGACAGCAGCCGGGTGCGCAAGGGCATCCGCCGCATCGGCATGGCCTTCCAGAGCTTCAACCTGTTCCCGCACCTGAGCGTGCTGGGCAACGTGCTGCTGGCGCCGTGCTACCACGGCCAGCCCGCGGATGCCGGGCAGCGCCAGGCCCGGGCCCAGCAGCTGCTTGACAAGGTGGGCCTGCTGGCGCACCAGCACAAATACCCGCACCAGCTGTCCGGCGGCCAGCAGCAGCGCGTGGCGATTGCCCGTGCGCTGGCCATGTCGCCCGACGTGATGCTGTTCGACGAGCCGACCTCGGCCCTCGACCCCGAACTGGTCGGCGAGGTGCTGAAGGTGATCCAGGACCTGGCGCAAGAGGGCATGACCATGGTCATCGTGACCCACGAAATGGACTTCGCGCTGGCGATCTCCGACCGTGTGCTGTTCATGGAGAACGGCCTGATCCAGCTCGACGCCGCGCCGCGGCAGATACAACAACCCGACGCGCCGGATGGTACAACGCAGCGCGTGCGTCGATTCATGGGATTGGAATCCTGACATGAGCCCTAGCTCTGATGAAGCCACTCTGCGCCGCGACCTGGCGGCCGCTTATCGCCTGGCCGCACTGTTCGGCTGGGACGACACGCTGTACACCCACTTCTCGGTGCGGCTGCCGCGCGCGGACGGCGCGGCGCCGCAAGACGACCGCTTCCTGATCAACCCCTTCGGCCTGCTGTTTGAGGAAGTGCGCGCCAGCGACCTGCTGGTGGTGGACATGCGCGGCCGCGTGGTGTCGGGTGGCTCCGATTACAACGTGGCCGGCTTCACCATCCACAGCGCCGTGCACATGGCGCGCGACGACGCGCACTGCGTGCTGCACACCCACACCCTGGCCGGCATGGCGGTGGCGGCCTGCCAGGGCGGGTTGCTGCAGCTGAACCAGATCAGCGCCGAGTTCTACCAGCGTGTGGGCGTGCATGCCTACGAGGGCGTGGCGTTTGACCTGGGCGAGCGCGAGCGCATCCAGCAGTCGCTGGGCGCGAACATCGCCTTGCTGCTGCGGCACCATGGCCTGTTGTCGGTGGGTAGTACCGTGGCCGACGCGTTCTGCATCATGTTCTACCTGAACCGCGCCTGCGAGATCCAGATGGCGGCCAGCCAGATGGCCGCCACCGCCGGCCCGGTCACCGAAATCCCCGCGCACCTGAGCCAGCACGCCTGCGAGCAGCTGCAGAGCGTGGAGCACGAGCGCCAGGTCCTCTGGCAGGCCTGGCTGCGCCGGCTGGACCGCATCGATCCCTCTTACCGCGATTGACCCTGTACCTGCATGCCGACCCTGCTGCTCTGTAGTGCCACCGATGACCTGAGCGACCTGCACACGCTCTTCCAGCACGAGGCCGCGCGCTGCGTGCCCGGCCTGCAGGTACGCCTGTGGCCCGACATGCCCGATCCCGTCGATGTCGAGGCCGTGGCCGGCTGGTATCCGCCCGCCGGTTTGATGCGCAGCCTGCCGAATCTGCGCCTGGCCTCGTCGATTGCCGCCGGGGTTGACCATGTTCTAGGCCCGGCCCAGCCGCGTCCCGAGGTGCCGGTCTGCCGCATCGTGGACCCCGGCCTGGCCGCCGGCATGGCCGAGTACGTGCTGTGGGCCGTGCTGTACTACCACCGTGCGCTGGACCAGGCGCAGCAGCAGCAGGCGCAGCGCCTGTGGAAGATGCCGGCACAAAAAGCCGCCGGCCAAACCCATGTAGGGCTGCTGGGCCTGGGTGTACTGGGCAGCCACGTGGCCCGGGTGCTGCGGGCCCAGGGTTTTGCCGTCAGCGGCTGGTCGCGCTCGGCGCACGCCATCGACGGTGTCACTGCTTATGCGGGACCGCAGACGCTGAAGGCTTTCCTGCGCGAGCCCGATGTGCTGGTCTGCCTGCTGCCGCTGACCGACGCCACCCGCGGGCTGTTGAACCGCGAGTTCTTGCAGGCCATGAAACCCGGTGCGGCGCTGGTGCATTGCGGCCGGGGCGAGCATTTGGTGGTCGAGGACCTGCTGCAGGCGCTGGACCAAGGCCATCTGCGCGGTGCGGTGCTCGATGTATTTGCCCAGGAACCGTTGCCGGCATCGAACCCGCTATGGAAGCACCCACGGGTGGTGGTCACGCCGCACATGGCTTCGGCCGCGCAGCCGGCGGCCATCGTTGGCCAGATCCTGGACAACCTGCAGCGCGTGCGCAGCGGCCGGCCGGTGCTAAATGCCGTGGACCGTAGCGTGGGTTATTAGCAGCGAGTAATCTGTAAAAGCGAGTTTGGGAGAACCGCAATGACAATGATGGCTTTACTCTGATGCTAACCGGCGCCATCGAAGTGCCGTGCTACGCCTGGGGCGGGGGAATGAGCACTTCTCCCATCATCAGACGGCGCGCACTCCGGCTCATCACAGCCTGGGTCACCACCCAGCCATCAGGTGTCTCCTGAGCCAGCGCACCGACACTGAGCGCACCCGAGGGGTGGCCGAAACGTACGGCCGCGCTGGAACCTGAAGGAAGAAGACGGCTCACAAGTGTTCCGGGAATGGCACCGGCCACAGCAATCGCTACGGCACCTGTTCCCGTCATTGCATGGTGCAGCTTGCCCATGGACATGATGCGTACCAGGAGGTCGATGTCCGCCGCGGCAACAAACTTTCCATTCGATGATGTGTAGTCCAACGGCTTGGCCGCAAAAGCGAGTTTGGGTGTATGGAAGCGCTTTTCGGTCGCTTCTGCTGCGGTGCTTGCCAGCCCCATGAGAACCGCACAATGAGCACGGATGGCCTCGCAGCGGGCCAGGAATTCCGCGTTCGAATTGACTGCATCCTGCAACTCATTGCCTTTTAAACCCACTGTCGCGGCATCAATGAAGATGGTGGGGTTGCCGGCATTGATCAGGGTTGCCTCTACAGTGCCGACACCGGGAATGTCTATCCGGTCAATCATGTTGCCTGTCGGGAACATGGCGCCGCCTTCGCTGTCCTCGTCGGCGCCGGGATCGAGAAACTCCAGCTTGATCTCAGCGGCTGGAAAGGTCACCCCGTCGAGTTCAAAGTCGCCCAGTTCCTGGACCTGGCCTCCGGCCATTGGCACGTGGGCCACGATTTTTTTGCCGATATTGGCCTGCCAGATTCGAACCACGGCCATACCCTCTGAAGGCGCTTTGACCAGGCCGCGAGCGATCGCAAAAGGACCTACAGCCGCGGTCAGGTTGCCACAATTCCCGCTCCAATCCACCACGGCTGTGTCGATGGACACGGCGCCAAAAGAGTAATCCACGTCGCAGTCCGGCCGGGAGCTGGGGCCAACCAGAACCACTTTGCTGGTGCTGGATGTTGCGCCACCCATGCCGTCGATGTGTTTGCCATAAGGGTCCGGGCTTCCGACGACACGCAGCATGATGGCGTCGCGCAGCGCTGAATCCCTTTGAGCCGGGGCGGGCAGGTCCTCGGGTGTGAAGAAGACGCCCTTGCTGGTGCCTCCCCGCATATAGGTGGCTTTGATTCCGATCTGTTGTTGTGAGCTCATGGCTGTGCTTTCCTGAAGATAACGCAAACCGGGCTTTCGGTCTGAAGGAGTGGTTGAAATTTCAAAGCTTCGTGGCGGGTGGCGTTCAATGCCGCAGCCGTCAAGCTGTCGGTGTCTTCGTTGGCGGCCAGAAGCAGATCGCCATCGGGCATGCAACTGATAAAGCGAGGGGTCGCGCCACCTGTCGATGCCCATGTCGGGTCGGTCAAAGCCCCTGTATCGCCACTGATTCGGAAGGACGCAACACTGTCCTGTCCTCGATTGGAAACATGCAAGGACCGGCTCGCGCTTGCGATGACGATGCCCGCGGCGGAGCCGGAATCGGCGCCGGCGGGTACGGTGGATACCGTATCCAGCAAGTCAAGCACCCCGGTTGCGGGGTTGACTCGGCAGGCGGAAACCGTTCGATCCAGTTCGCCGACGACATAAGCCCTGGGCAAGCTTGGGTGCATGGCCATATGGCGTGGGCCGGTGCCGGATGGAAATTCCAGTGTGCCGGCAAGTTTGAGCTCACCGCTTGCTTCATGCAAAGACAAGCTGAATACCTTGTCCAGGCCTTTGTCGGGGACATACAGCCACCGGCCCATGGAGTCCATGCAGATCTGGTGCGGATGCGATCCCTTCTGCTGGGAGTGTGGGCCGTGGGCGCCCGGCAGGCTCAGCGAACTGGCCATCTGCCCCAAGGAACCGTCAGGCCGCACTGGAAGTGACACCACATTTCCGGTCGCGTAGTTGGCGACCAGAAGCCAGCGCTGCGAACGGGAAAGCACCAAGTGAACCGGATTTTTCCCGCCCGCGTCTTGCTCTCCGGTCTGCTCCACCATGCCGCTACGCGGGTCGATGCTGAAAGAGCTGACATGGCTGTGATCCCCATGCACGGTATAGAGCGCGGCCCCGGAGAACGCCAGGCACAGAAATGAAGGATTGACGAGGCCTGTGATCTGTTGCACCAGCTCCCACGGGCCGCTTGCGGGAACTCCATAGACAGACAGCCCTTTTCCGCGGGCGTTGCGCTCGCGGGTGGTTCTGGAGCCGACGTAGGCAAACCAGCGATAGGCAGAAGCTGGCATCAAGCGGCCGCTTTCATGAACTCCGTTTCAATGCGCTGCAACAGGCCTCCAGCGGCAAAGATCTGCCGCTCCTCTTCGGTATCTATCCTGCACACCACGGGAACGCGCGCGACGGATCCTCCCAGGCGATGAATGACCAGCGTCAACTCTGAGCCAGGGCCTGGAGACGCCTCTTCAATTCCCTCGATGTCGAATGTTTCGGTTCCGTTAATCTCCAGGGTTTTTCTCGTCACACCAGTGCGAAATTCAAGCGGCAGTACGCCCATGCCCACAAGATTTGTGCGGTGTATGCGTTCGAAGTTCTCGCAAACCACAACCTTGACGCCGATCAGTCGAACGCCCTTGGCGGCCCAGTCCCGTGACGATCCCGACCCGTAGTTTTTACCGGCAACGATGATGAGCGGCTGGCCCCGCTGCATATAGGTCTCGGCGGCGTCGAAAAGCCTCATCACGACACTGTCGGGCTGCAGGCGTGTGAGCGATCCTTCCCGGCCGGCCATTTCATTCTTCAGGCGGTGGTTGGCGAAGGTAGCGCGAATTGCCGCTATATGGTTGCCACGGCGGGTACCGTATGAGTTGAAGTCCGCTGGTGCAACGCCGTGCGATTGCAGGAATTCTCCAGCGGCGCTGTCCGCGAGAATGGCGCCCGATGGCGACAGGTGGTCGGTGGTCACGTTGTCGCCCAGAACCGCGAGCGGGCGCAGGCCCGTGAACTTGCCCACTGTGGTGAATTCGTCCTCCCAGTAAGGCGGGCGGCGGATGTAGGTGCTGGACGCGCGCCAGGCAAACCGCACCGGTACTTCTTCCTCGGTTCCTGATGCCTGGCCTGAACCGCGGTTGAACATGGGGTCATAGACGCTGGTGAACTGTTCGGGCTTGACGCTGGCTTGCAGCGCCTCGTCAATCTCGGCATCCGAGGGCCAGAGCTGCGACAGCAGAACGTCCGCGCCGTCGGCATCCTTGATCAGGACGCCCGACTCCATGTCGACGCGGATGGAGCCCGTGATGGCATAGGCCACGACCAGCGCAGGCGATGCCAGGAAAGCCTCCTTCACATGGGGGTGCACCCGGCCGTCGAAGTTTCTGTTGCCGGACAGCACGGCGGTGGTATGCACCTTGCGGGAAAGAACTTCACTTTCAATGGCCGGTGCCAGCGGGCCCGACATGCCATTGCACGATGTACACCCGAAACCGATGATGCCGAAGCCCAGTTGTTGGAGGGGCTCCAACAGTCCGGCCGATGCAAGGTACAGCTCAACGGCTTTGGAGCCGGGCGCAAGTGATGTTTTTACCCAGGGTTTGCGCGTCAATCCCCGTTCGACGGCCTTGCGGGCCAACAGTCCCGCGGCGATCATGCTGCGTGGATTGGAGGTGTTGGTGCAACTGGTGATGGCCGCGATCAGCACCGCTCCATCGGGTATCGGGCCGCTTGTCGGTACGTTTGGGGATTCCTGGGCAATGCCTTTGGTCCTGAGGCTTGCCAGAGAAATCCGCTGATGTGGGTCGCTGGGTCCCGCCAACGACCGGACGACGGTTCCCAGGTCAAACGACAGCGTTCGGTCGAACTCCGCTTCGGAGAACTGGTCGGCCCACAGTCCTTGTGCCTTGGCATAAGCACGGGTCAGGTCGACCTGGGCCCCGGTGCGCCCCGTCAGCAACATGTAGTCGAGCGTGCGTTCGTCGATGGCAAACATTGCCGCCGTGGCGCCGAACTCCGGTGCCATGTTCGAGATGGTGGCTCTGTCGGCCAGTGGAAGTGCCGCGGCACCGGATCCGTGAAACTCAAGAATCGCGCCTACGACATTTTGCCCACGCAGGAACTCGGTCAAGGCCAGTACCACATCGGTTGCGAGTACGCCAGGACGGACGGCCCCTTCTAGCTGCATCTTGACGAGTTGAGGCAGGCGCATCCAGATCGCACGGCCGAGCATTACTGACTCAGCCTCCAATCCGCCGACGCCCCATCCCACGACACCCAAAGCATCGATCATCGTGGTGTGGCTGTCCGTGCCGACCAGCGTATCCGGGTAAGCGACGCCCTTGTCCACCTGGATGACCGGCGACATGCGTTCGATGTTGATCTGGTGGAGGATGCCGCTGCCTGGCATCAGGACATCCAGGTTGGTGAAAGCCTTCTTGCACCAGGCCAGGAATTCGAAGCGCTCGGCGTTCTTGCGCTGTTCGCTTTCCATGTTCCTGCTCATGGCATCTGCTTCCGAGCCTGCCACTTCAACGTTGAGCGAATGGTCAACGACCAGCTGCGTTGGAACAACCGGATTCACCCGGCGCGGGTCGCCGCCAGCTTCCGCGACCGCATCGCGCATTCCCGCCAGGTCAACCAGCGCCGGCGTACCCAGCAGGTCCTGCAGTACGACACGCGCCGGATAGAACGGGAAATCCTTGTCGTGGCTGCGCACGGCGAGCGCACTCAGGAGGGCGGGCAAGCCTCCTGTCAGGGTTTGCGCCGTGCTTTTCCTCAAAAGGTTCTCCGCGAACACGCGGGACGTATAGGGCAACTTTACAAACGCGCCCGGGGCCGCGGCCTCGATCGCGGATCGGACATCGTAGTAAGTGAGCTTGGTGCCAGGCAGGGGAATGGGGGCGATGGAGGTCATGGTTTGTCCGGATAAGCGGCAGGTTGATTCTTTGTTGATTGTATTTTATGATCACATTCAACAATCGTCAATCGACGTACTTATTGATAGGAGACGCCATGAACACCATTGACCGCAGAGCCCTTCTCAAAGCCATGTCCGGTGCGGCACTGCCCACGCTTGGCGGATTCCTTCCCCAGGCAGCCGGTGCCCAGGGCCGCTACCCCAGCAAGCCCATTACCCTGATCGTTCCGCAGCCCGCCGGCGGCGATGCGGATGCGGTATGCCGGACTCTCCAGGCCAAGATGCAGGAATTGCTCGGGCAACCGGTCATCATCGATAACCGTGGCGGCGCTGCCGGGAACATTGGAACGGCGCTCGGGGCCAAGGCCGCGCCTGATGGCTACACCGTGACCTTTGTCAACCAGGGCACGATGGTTTTCAATCCGCACCTGTATCTCAATCCGGGTTTCAAGCTGGACCAGTTCGAGCCGGTCACCCAGCTTGCTTCAATCGACCTGGTGATCTGCGCGAATCCCGGGGTTCCCGCGAATACATTGAAGGAGTTGCTGGAGCTGGCGCGCAAGGAGCCGGGCCGGTTTACCTATGGCACGGCCGGCAGCGGCAGCGCAAACCATATGGCCGGCGAGATGCTCAAGGCCATGGCCAAGGTCGACCTGACCCACGTTCCCTACCGGGGTGGCGGCCCCGCCATCGTCGGCACATTGGGCGGCGAGACCAATCTGGTACTGGCTTTCCCGCTGGGTGCGCTCCCCCACATCAGGGCCGGAAAACTCAAGGCTTTGGCCGTGACGGGCAGCAAGCGCTCCAAAGCGCTCCCCAATGTGCCGACGGTGGCAGAAAGCGGGGTAAAGGGTTATGAGTTTGCCTCCTGGTTTGGCCTGGTTGTCCCCAAGAGAACGCCACAAGAAGTGATTTCGCGGCTCAACTTCGCCGCGGCCGGGGCGCTCAAGACGCCTGAGATCAGCGAGCGGCTGCAATCCGGTATGACCGAGCCTGTCGGTTCCAGTCCGCAGGATTTTGGACGGCTGATTGCGCAGGAAAGCGCTCGCTGGGCCAAGCTGATCAAGCAGTTCAACATGAAGATCGACTGACTCAGCGGAATCCAGGCGACGGGCTAGACTATGCTGATGAGTACTTCATCATCCCGCGAACTCACCCCCCTGCAAACCAAGGTTGCCAGGGAAATCGTCGCGCTTGTACGCCGGGAAGGCCGGCGCGCCGGTGAGCACTTGCCGGAGGTGCACCTGTCCGAGCAGATTGGAACCTCCCGATCCCCCGTGCAGGCCGCACTGCGGCACTTGTCAAAACTTGGAGTCCTGCAGCAGGATCTCAACCGCGGCTATTTTCTGGTGCAGGACGCCAAGGCCTGGGACGCAGTCGCCGCCAGGTTCTCGAGCCAGCCCGACGACCCGTTGTATCTCGCCATCGCCGAGGAGCGCCAGGCGGGCAAGCTATCCGACGAGGTGACTGAAGCCGAGCTGATGCGCCGTTTTAATGTCGCGCGCAGCACTTTGCGCAAGGTGTTGGCGCGCATCAGCGAGGAGGGCTGGATCGAGCAGCGCGTGGGACACGGATGGTGCTTCAGTTCGATGATCGATTCGCCCGAGGCCTATGAAGAGAGCTATCTATTCCGGCAGGCCGTGGAGCCAACCGGCCTGCTGGGCCCGTCGTTCCGGTTCGACGCCGGCCAGTTGAAGGAGCTTCGCCGCGAGCAGCAGCTTATCGTCGACGGCGGCTTCAAGACCATGACCGCCATCGAGCTGTTCGAAGCCAACAGCCGCTTTCACGAGACCTTGGCGCAGTGGTCAAACAACCGCTTTGTCCTGCAATCCGTCAGGCGAATCAACCAGCTTCGCCGCCTGGTGGAGTATCGGCAAGCTTCGAAGCGGGGGGCGCGTCAAACGCAGGCACAGGAACACCTGGGCATCCTCGACGCCATCAATCAGCACGAGTTCCTGCAGGCCGCCTCCCTGATGCGGGCACACCTCGATGGCGCCCGTCGCGGAAAAGTCCACGGCAAGGACGTCTTCACTCGCTAGATCTTTGTTCAACCTCGAATCTTTAAGCACGCCTGTTAATGTTTAAAGTGATCACTTAATACAAATTGGCGGATTCTTGTTTTGACACCTCGGTTCATTTTTTTCATCAAAACCTACAGGAGACAGATATGTACCCCACGATAAAAACCTTGGCCGGCAGGCTTGCAGGGCCGCGGCTGCTGCGGGCCGTTTCATGGTGGTCCATCAAGCGATGGACCTGTCAGCGAGGCCGCCGGATCTTGACGGCCGGCATGGTGGCGGCCACCTCCTTCGGACTTGGCTCAATGGCCGTTGCACAACCCAGCTACCCATCCAAACCCGTCAAGATCGTCGTGGCCTTTGCGCCGGGCGGCGGCTCGGATTTCATTGCACGCCTTCTGGCAGTCAGGCTGGGCGAAAAGCTCGGGCAACCCGTCATCGTGGAGAACAGGCCCGGGGCCGGCGGCAATCTGGGCGCCGAGCTGGCGCTGAAGGCGCCCGCTGACGGCTACACGCTGTTTCTTGCGGCCGCGAGCTACACAGTCAACCCCAGCCTTTACAAGCTGTCCTTCGATTCGCTCAACGACATCACGCCCATCGCGCAGTTGGCCCGTGGCCCCTTCATCGTTGCCGTCAATCCGAAGGTTCCGGCCAGGAACTTGCAGGAACTGGTGGATTTGGCAAGAAAGCAGCCAGGAAAATTGACCTATGGCTCAGCGGGCAACGGAAGCATCGTCCACATGGTTTCCGAATACTTCCTGGACACCGCGGGCATCGAGGTTGTTCACGCCCCTTATAAGGGCACCTCGCCGGCCCTCACCGATGCGATCGCCGGCCACATCCAGCTGGTCTTCGGAACCGTGGCCTCCACAATGCCCTTCGTGAAGTCCGGGCAGCTACGGGCGTTGGCCGTCACCACCCCCAAGCGCTTGCCCGCGCTCCCGGATGTGCCGACGGTGATGGAAGCGGGCTTTCCTGGCTACCAGGTCACCAACTGGCACGGCGTGGTGGCCCCAAAGGGGCTTCCAAAAGAAATTCAGGCCAAGCTCAATCGGGCGATCAACGACGCACTGACGGCACCGGGCATGGAGGCGGGAATGGCACAGGACGGCCTGTCCGTGGCGGGTGGGAAGCCAGAGGAGTTCAGCGCACTGCTCGCCAGCGAAATGACGCGGTGGGGCGCACTGGCCCGCAAACGCGGCATCAAGGCTGAATAAGTATGGGCATTGCACCTCTTATGGGTCTTCAGGGTGCTCCTTCGGGCTGGCCCACCGGGGGGCAGCCTACTTATTCCGCCGGCACTGCCCGCCCACCTCACACCGCGTATTGGTGATCTTCCCGCATCTGCGCAGCCGCCGCAGCGTCAGGGGCCAGGCGGCGACTGGCCTGTCAACCACTGGCGCAGCGATTGGATGACGGGCGCCTTGGCGCGCTCGTTCGTCGTCACCAGAAAGTAACTGCGCGGCGAAATGAAGGGCTTGTCATTGAGCTTGACCAGGCGCCCGGCTTGCAGCGCTGAGGCGCTCGCATAGTCCGGCGCCAGTGCGACGCCCAGGCCGGCCTCTGCCGCCATCAATCCAAGCGACAGCAGACCGTAGTGGGCGCCCGGCATCGGGACCTCTACAGACGCGCCCAGCTGCCGCAGGTAGGCCGGCCATGAGTTGGGCGCCATGCTCTGGTGCAGCAAGGGCAGTGCTGCCATTTGCGCGCCCGTCAGCGGCGCCGCCAGCCGGCTCAGCGTGGGCGCCGCAAGAGGAAAAGAGTGCAGAGGGTGCAGCAGGTCGGCCACGCAGCCAGGCTCCGGCCCTTCGCAGTGGACGATGGCCGCGTCCAGCCCCGAGTCGCGCATGCTGATGGGCCCGGTATGCGTGGCCACGTCCAGCTGGATCTGCCGGTGCGCGGTGGCGAAGGCGCACAGCCGTGGCATGGCCCACAGCGTGCCAAAGGTGGTGGGCACAGACAGCCGCAGTATCTTGCCCGGCATGGAGCCCATGGACGCGGCGATGGTCGCCGACTCCAGCTCGTCCAGCAGAGTTCTCACCCGCCGCAGGTAGCTGGCACCGTCAACCGTCAGCTCCATCCCGCTGGTTGTGCGCCGGCACAGCGCAACGCCGACAAAGCCCTCCAGGTCCGACAGCTGGCGGCTCACCGCGCTTTGCGTCAGGCCCAGTTCATCGGCTGCGGCCGTGATGCTCAGGCGCCGTGCAATCACCTCGAAGGTGTTGAGGTTGACGATGGAGGGCAGGTGGCGCTGCGTCGGATATTTCATGGCGGTTACGGCCATTATTGGCGTGGCATCCATTCGTCCGCAATGAAAAAGGCTGTGTGGCCATGAAATAAATGCAGGGGGGTATGCGCTTATTCCGTTGGACAGGCCATCGCGCATGTCGGATATTCAGGGCGCCCGGTAAGGCGCCCCTCAAGAACAGAAGTTGGAGTCATAGATGTCGAAATTTCAAGCACGCCTTGTACTGCTGCTGGCGGCGGCCACGCTGGCTGGCACCGTCCTGGCGGCGGATTGGCCCGCCACCCAGCCTATCAAACTGATCGTGCCCTCGTCCGCCGGCGGTACGCCCGACCTGACCAGCCGCAAGCTGGCCTACTACCTGCAGGACAAGCTCAAGCAATCGGTGATCGTCGAGAATCGCCCGGGCGCGGCAGGCACCATCGCCATGCAGGCGGTGGCTACCGCGAAGCCCGACGGTTACACGCTGGGCTTCGGCAATATCGTGACCATGGCCATCAACCGCGGCCTGATCGCCAAGATGCCCTACAACCCCGACAAGGACTTGGCACCGGTGGCCGTGCTCTCGCAGGTCCCCAACGTCCTGGTGGTTCGCCAGGGTTTGCCCATCACCTCGGTGCGCGAATTGGTCATCTATGCCAAGAGCCACCCGGGCCGCCTGGCCATGGGCTCGGGCGGCAACGGCACCACCAGCCACCTCAGCGGCGAAATCCTCAAGGAAAAAGCCGGCATCAGCTTCAGCCACATTCCCTACCGTGGGGCCCCGCAGGCGCAGACGGACCTGATCGGCGGGCAAATCGATTTCATGTTCGACAACCTGCCGTCCATGGTGGGCGCCATCCAGTCGGGCAAGGTGCGTCCGCTCGCGGTTACCAGCAAACGTCGCTCGGCGTTGCTGCCCGACGTGCCGACCATGGAAGAGGCGGGCATTGCAGGCTTCGAGGTAGTCGCCTGGGGCGGCATTGTGGCGCCGTCCGGCACGCCCCGGCCGGTGATCTTGCGCCTGAACCGCGAGATCAACAACTGGCTGCAGGCGCCTGCGACAAAGGCCGAATTCGCGCAAACAGGGCAGGTCGCACTCGGGGGAAGCCCTGAGTTCTTTAAGACGCATATCGATAGCGAGGCGAAAAAATGGGGTGACGTCATCCGTACCGCCGGAGTAAAGCTTGACTGATGTTGCCTGGCCTTTCGCGTAGGCCTGCAGTTGCGTTTCGGCTACTCGCTTCACACAAGGATGCGCTGACAGGCGCACCCCATACCAAACACACCTCAAAGACAAGCATGCCCAGTTCCTCCGTTCCCGCTACTCGTGTTCTCGCGCACTGGGCCGCCACGGTCCCCAATCATTGGGGCGAATCCACCCTGCGCACGGCAGAGCACTCCCTGGAGGACACCATCGCCGCCATGGTGGCGGGTGCGGGGGACCCGGTTTGCGCCTCGGTGCGGGCGGGATTGCGTGTCGCGGGACCGGTCCCGGTGGTGGGCAGCAACACCGGGACTTGTGCCGCCTTCAGTGCGCTGGCCAACGGCACGGCCGCCCATGCGCGGGAGCTGGATGAGATGTTTTTCGTCGCCGGTGGCCATTTTGGCTGCGCTGTGATCCCAGCCATCCTCGCGCAAGCCCACGAGATGGACGCCACGCTGGACGCCGTGCTGGACGCGTTGATCGTCGGGAGCGAGGTGATGGCCCGCGTCGGGATGGCGATGGACCGGTCTCATGCCGAAAAAGGCTGGCACGGCACTCAAACCATTGGCGTGATCGCTGCCGCAGTGGCTTGCGGCAGACTGCTTGGGCTGGACGCGGCCAGGATGACGCATGCCCTGAGCCTGGCCGTTTCCATGGCAGCTGGACCCAAGGTCCAGTTCGGCACCGACATGAAACCCGTACATGCCGGATTGGCGGCGCAAGGCGGTGTCCTGGCCGCATCGCTTGCAGCGTCGGGTGTCACGGGCAGCGAGAAAGCCCTGGAAGGCCCGCACGGGTTTGGCGCGCTCTACGCCGGGGGCTCTGCGGCCGACTGGCAGTCCGTGGCTGCGGTCGGTGATGGCCCGCTGGCGATCGACAGCCACGGCCTGGCGTTCAAGCTGTATCCCAACTGTGCGTCCACACACCGCTGTCTGGACGCGTTACAAGCCCTCGCCACCGAAAACCGGTTCGGCATGGAGGACGTTGAGCGTGTCGAAACATGGGTAGGGCGCGTCAACCTGGTGAACCTCAAATACCCGGAGCCCGAGAATCCCCGCGAAGCCATGTTCTCCATGCCTTACGCGGTGGCCACGATGCTCCGTTACCGCACGGTCACCTTGGCCGATTTCACGCCGCAAGCGGTGCATGACGATATGACCCGGCGGCTCATGCCACGCGTCGAATTGCGCTTGAACCCGGCACGTACAGAAACCGCGACGCAGCTGCTTCCCCACACCACAGCCGTGACCTTGAAGGACGGACGACGCCTGGAACGCGTCGTTCAACACGCCAAAGGGTCATTCCTGAATCCGTTTTCGGCCTTGGAGCGGCAAGTCAAATTCGAACAATGCACAGCGGGCATCCTTCCGGAGGAGCGCCTGGCACCGCTTCGCGACAGCCTTGCCAGACCGCAAGGCGTCAAGGTTCGCCAACTGCTGGCGCAGCTGCAGTTCGAGGCCGAGGTCGATGACGGCACGCGTTTCGGCCGCCCACGAAGAGGCGGGCCGGGGCCCCTTCCTTGATCCATGGAATACAGCCTTGCTGACCACTGATCGATACCCAGGTCCGTCGGATTCGCAGCACAAAAGGAAGCTCTCATCATGCGCAACCGTTGTTTATCGTCGGCTTTCGTCAAGGCCCTGACGGCACTGGCCGTGGCTGCCCTTGTGACGGGAACGGGTCCGATACTCGCCGCCGAGATCGTGGTGGGCCAGGTCGGCCCCATGTCAGGGCCGGAGGCCGGCCAGGGCCGCGCTTACGCCGCCGGCATGCAATTGCATTTCACCGCCCTGAACAAGGCCGGCGGTATCAACGGCCATAAGTTCACACTCTTGCGCAAGGACGACGGGGGAGCACCCGAGGACACAGTCACCTTGACAAAGCAGATGATTGCCGAGGACAACCCGATGGTCCTGGCCGGCTACTTTGGCGGCAGGAATGTGGCCGGTCTGGTGTCTGCGGGCATTTTGGCAAAAGAGAAGATTGCCCTGGTGGGCTACCGCACTTCGGAGATCCAGCCGGACGTTCCCTACCTGTATAGCGTGCGGGCAGGCCTGCGCGACGAGATTTCCAGACTCATTGAGCATTTGGCCACCATCGGGATCAAGCGCCTGGGGTTTTTCCATGAGGCTGGGCCGGGTTCGACTTCGGTCATCGCCGCGGCCGAGGATGCGGCCAGGAAAGCCGGGGCAACTATTGAGGGCCGCGGCTCCTACGTCGCAAACACGGTCAACGTCACTGACGCCGTGGACACTTTCATGAACATGCAGCCGCAAGCGATCATCATGGTTTCCAGCGGGGCTGCCGCGGCCGGCTTTATTGAGAAGTACCGTATCGCTGGCGGCGCGGCTCAACTGCTTGCGCATTCGGGCGCCGACATCGAGCAACTCTCCAAACGGCTGTCTCCGGAGCAAATGCAAGGTGTGGCTATCGCCCAAGTGACGCCAAGTCCGTACAAAGTCTCCAACCCGCTCGTCAAGGAATTTGCCGACATTGCAGCCAAGGCGCGTAACCTGGAAGTGCCTGTGAGCTACGCCATGATGGAGGGCTACATCGCCGCTCGTGTCATTTCCGAGGCGATACGCCGCCAAGGCAGCAGGCCCAACCGAGAAGGGACCGTTCTAGCCTTGGACGGCATGAGTCATTTTGACCTTGGTGGTTACTTGATCAGCTTTAAACCTGGACAGCACTCCGGCTCCAGCTTCGTCGAGTTATCCATCGTCACCAGTGCTGGAAGGATTCGTCAATAGCTCCAATAATTTGCCATTGATCAGTGGGTCATAGCAGCCCCCGGCGATTTACATATTCCGCCGGTACTGCCCACCCACCTCAAACAGCGCATTGGTGATCTGCCCCAGGGAGCAGACGCGCACGGCGTCCATCAGTACCTCGAAGACATTGAGATTTTCAATCACGGCCTGCTGCAGGCGCTTGAGCATGGCCGGTGATTCGGCGGCGTGGCGGCGGTGGAAGTCGTCCAGGCGCTTGAGCTGGCTTTGTTTTTCTTCCTCGGTGGAGCGGGCCAGTTCGAGCTTGTCCTGTACCGCATCGCCGTGCGGGTTGCGGAAGGTGTTGACGCCGATGATGGGCAGCTCGCCGGTGTGCTTGAGCATCTCGTAGTGCATGGACTCGTCCTGGATGCGGCCGCGCTGGTAGCCGGTTTCCATGGCGCCCAGCACGCCGCCGCGCTCGGCGATGCGCTCGAACTCGCTGAGTACCGCTTCCTCGAGCAGCTCGGTGAGCTCCTCGATGATGAACGCGCCCTGCGAGGGGTTTTCGTTCTTGGCCAGGCCCCATTCGCGGTTGATGATGAGCTGGATGGCCATGGCGCGGCGCACCGATTCCTCGGTGGGTGTGGTGATGGCTTCGTCGAACGCGTTGGTGTGCAGCGAGTTGCAGTTGTCATAAATCGCGATCAGCGCCTGCAGCGTGGTGCGTATGTCGTTGAACTGGATTTCCTGCGCGTGCAGGCTGCGGCCCGAGGTCTGGATGTGGTATTTGAGTTTCTGGCTGCGTTCGTTGGCGCCGTATTTTTCCTTCATGGCCACGGCCCAGATGCGGCGCGCGACGCGGCCCATCACGGTGTACTCCGGGTCCATGCCGTTGCTGAAGAAAAAGCTCAGGTTGGGCGCGAAGTCGTCGATGTGCATGCCGCGCGCGAGATACGCTTCGACAAAGGTGAAGCCGTTGGACAGCGTGAAAGCCAGCTGGCTGATGGGATTCGCGCCGGCTTCGGCGATGTGGTAGCCGCTGATGGAGACGCTGTAGAAGTTGCGCACCCGGTTGTGCACAAAATACTGGGCGATGTCGCCCATGACTTTGAGGCTGAACTCGGTGGAGAAGATGCAGGTGTTCTGGCCCTGGTCTTCTTTCAGGATGTCGGCCTGCACCGTGCCGCGCACATTCTCCTGCACCCATTCGCGTATCTTGGCGGCTTCGGTGGCCGTCGGGTCGCGGCCGTTGTCATTCTTGAACTTGGCCAGATTCTGGTCTATCGCCGTGTTCATGAACATCGCCAGGATGGTGGGCGCCGGGCCGTTGATGGTCATGGAGACCGAGGTCGAGGGGTTGCACAGGTCAAAGCCGTCGTACAGCACCTTCATGTCGTCGAGTGTGGCGATCGACACGCCCGAGTTGCCGACTTTGCCGTAGATGTCGGGACGCAGGGCCGGGTCGTTGCCGTAAAGCGTGACCGAGTCGAAGGCGGTGGACAGGCGTTTGGCGGCCATGCCTTCGCTGAGCAGCTTGAAGCGGGTGTTGGTGCGGAAGGGGTCGCCCTCGCCGGCGAACATGCGGGTCGGGTCCTCGCCCTCGCGCTTGAAGGCGAAGGTGCCGGCGGTATAGGGATAGCTGCCGGGCACGTTGTCCAGCATCAGCCATTTGAGGATTTCGCCGTGGTCTTCGTACTGCGGCAGGGCCACCTTGCGTATGGTGGTGCCCGAGAGTGACTTGGTGGTCAGCGCGGTGCGGATTTCCTTGTCGCGGATTTTCACGACATATTCGTCGCCGGCATAGGCGGCCTGCATGTCGGGCCACTGGGCCAGCAGGGCGCGGGCGTCGGCGTCCATGCGGGCCTTGCGGTGGCCTGCCAGGTCCAGCGCGGCCTCGGCGGCGGGTGCGCGGTCGGGCTTGTCGATTTTCAGCATGGCGGCGGCCGCCTTGAGCTGCTGCACCTCGCGCGCCAGCTGGGCCTGGGCGCGCGCGCGCTTTTTGTAGCCGCGCACCGTGTCGCTGATCTCGGCCAGGTAGCGCGTGCGCGCGGCCGGCACCACCGGTGTCTGGTTGGTGCTGTGGCGCACGCCGGCCGCGGGCAGCACGCCGCCCTCGAGCGCCAGGCCCAGCGCGGCCAGGCGCGGCTTGAGCGCCTGGTACAGCGCGGTCACGCCGTCGTCGTTAAAGCGCGCGGCCATGGTGCCGAAGACCGGCATCTTGTCGGCCGGCGTGCCCCAGGCTTCCTTGTTGCGCTGCACCTGCTTGGAGACATCGCGCAAGGCATCGAGCGAGCCCTTGCGGTCGAACTTGTTGATGGCGATGAACTCGGCGAAGTCCAGCATGTCGATTTTTTCGAGCTGGCTGGCCGCGCCGAACTCGGGCGTCATCACATACATGGGCACATCCACATGCGGCACGATGGCGGCATCGCCCTGGCCTATGCCCGAGGTCTCGACGACGATCAAATCAAAGCCCGCGCATTTGCAGGCGGCGATCACGTCGGGCAAGGCCTGGCTGATTTCGGAGCCGAAGTCGCGTGTGGCCAGGGAGCGCATGAAGACGCGCTGGCCGCTGTCGGTGTTTTTCTGGCCGGCCGCAGGAACCGTCCAGGGGTTGATGGCGTTCATGCGGATGCGGTCGCCGAGCAGCGCGCCGCCGCTTTTGCGGCGTGAGGGGTCAATGCTGATGACGGCCACACGCAGCTTGTCGTTCTGGTCCAGGCGCAGGCGGCGTATGAGTTCGTCGGTCAGCGAGGACTTGCCGGCGCCGCCGGTGCCGGTGATGCCGAGCACGGGGATCTTGCTGGCGGCGGCTTGCGTGCGTACCTTATCGACCAGCGCCGCATCGGCCTTTCCATTCTCAAGCGCAGTGATCAGCTGGGCCAGGGCCCGCCAGTTCATCTCGCCATGGCCTTCAATGGCCTTGACGTTTTTGGGCGCAAAGCCGGTCAGGTCCTTGTCGCAGCGCATGACCATCTCGCCGATCATGCCGGCCAGGCCCATCTTCTGGCCGTCTTCGGGGCTGTAGATGCGGGTGACGCCGTAGGCATGCAGCTCGCGGATCTCGGGCGGCACGATCACGCCGCCGCCGCCGCCGAAAACCTGGATGTGCTCGCCGCCGCGGCTTTTGAGCAGGTCGACCATGTACTTGAAGTACTCGACATGCCCGCCCTGGTAGGAGCTGATGGCGATGCCCTGGGCGTCTTCCTGCAGGGCCGCCGTCACGACCTCGTCGACGCTGCGGTTGTGGCCCAGGTGGATGACCTCGGCGCCCATGCTTTGCAGGATGCGCCGCATGATGTTGATGGCCGCGTCATGCCCGTCGAACAGGCTGGCCGCCGTGATGAAGCGCACCTTGTGCGTGGGGCGATAGCTGGCGAGCGCTTTGTATTCAGCGGACATGTCGGTCATGGTTGTCTCCGGGCGGTGGCATATTGGTGCCCTGCCCACTGTAGTTGACGTTTACGTAAACGTCAATCTTACTCCGTAAGCGGGGGCTCTTCAAGCGCCCGCCCCGGGGCGGGGAATTGGGGGCCCCCCCCAGGGCCGGAACCGGCCGTTCAGCCGCCGCCGTACAGGAATTTGGGCAGCCAGAGCGTCATGCCCGGCCAGATGTACATGAAGACCATGCACAGGATCACGATCAGCATGTAGGGCATCATGCCGGCGAAGATCTGGTTCAGGGTCACGTGCGAAGGCGAAACGCCTTTGAGGTAGAAGGCGCTCATCGCGACGGGTGGCGACAGGAAGGCCGCCTGCAGGTTGACGAAGACCAGCACGCCCCAGAGGATGGGGTCGATCTGGAAATGCTGCAGCAGCGGCAGGAAGATGGGCACAAAGATCACGATGATCTCGGTCCACTCGAGCGGCCAGCCGAGGATGAAGATGATGGCCTGCGACACCAGCAGGAACTGCAGCGGCGTGAGCTCCATCGACAGCACCCATCTCTCGATCACGGCCTGCCCGCCCAGCAAGGCGAACACGGCCGAAAACAGCGCCGAGCCGACAAACAGCCAGCACACCATGGAGGTGGTCTTGGCGGTCAGGAAAACCGCCTCCTTGATGCGCTGGAAGTTCAGGGTCTTGGCGTGCCAGGCCATCAGGAAGGCGCCTGCCGCGCCGACCGCCGCGGATTCGGTGGCCGTCGTGATGCCGAACAGGATCACCGCCAGCACGACGAAGGTGAGTATGGCCAGCGGCATGACGGAAGAGACCAGCAGGCGCAGGATCTCGAACTGCTCCGCGTCGAACTTCCAGTAGTACCAGGCCAGCAGCAGCAAGGTGATGGCGCAGGCGATCCAGAAGCCGGTGAAGAACAGCTCGGGAACGGCGGCGGTGCGCGGCCCTTCGGCCGCCGGGTCGCCGAACTGCTGCATGGGCTCGTCCTTGGCGGGGCTGGCGGCCGGTTCGCCGACGGCGCCGGGCGGGGCCGACAGCTCCTGCAGGCCGCTGGTTTCGGCCGGCGGTTCCTGCACGCCGCTGGCGGACGGCGGCGCGGGGACCGCCTCGGCGCCGGGGGCTTCCTGCAGGCCGGTGCCGGCGCCCGCCGCCGCGGGCGCCTGGGCCCGCTGGGTGACTTGCGCCGCGGCGCTGGCGACGTTGTCTTCCTGGGAGTGGATCACCACATACCACCAGACGGCGCCCAGGGTGACGGCGGCCAGCGCCAGCGGTACCAGCGCCAGGCCCAGGCTGCGCGCCAGCAGGCCGCGCGTGATCTTCACGCCGTCCACGCCGGCCTTCAGGGCGCGGCCGGGTGAGGCGGTGGCGGCCAGCAGCGCGGGCAGCATGCGGCGCGAGTAGGCGCCGGCAACGGCGTGTAGCCAGGGCGGCACCGGCACCTGCTGCTGCTCGGGCGGCAGCTTGGGCGCGATCTTCGGATTGATCAACACCCAGACGATGATGTAGACGAGGTAGAGCAGGGCCAGGAAGAAGCCGGGAAACATGGCGGCGGCGTACAGCTTGACCACCGACTGGCCGGCGACGGCGGCGTAGACGATGATCATCACCGAGGGCGGGATCAGGATGCCCAGTGTGCCGCCGGCGGTGATCACGCCGGCCGCCAGCCGGGTGTCGTAGCCGGCGTTGAGCATGGGCCGCATGGCGATCACGCCCATCAGCACCACGACCGCGCCCACCAGGCCGCTGGCGATGCCCCAGAAGGTGCAGATGATCAGCGTGGTGACGGCCAGCGAGCCCGGCACGCTGCGAAAGGCCAGCTGCACGCTGTGGAACATCTTGTCCACCAGCGCGCCGCGCTCCATCACATAACCCATCAGCACAAAAAGCGGGATGGACAACAGGGTCTCATTGGTCATGGCCCCGAAGGCGCGCTGCACCATGAGGTCGAATATCTTGTTGTCCAGCCAGTGCGCCGACGGGTCGTAGAAGGCGACGAAGCCGAACATGATGCCCAGGCCCATCAGGGTGAAGGCGGTGGGAAAGCCCAGCATGATCACGACCACGATGAGGCAGAGCATGGTCATGCCGAGTGCTGCATTGCTCATCATTTATCCCTTCATTCCCTTGGATTTTTCGATGGCAAGCCGCTTGGCGTCCTCGTCGACGAATTCGCTGCCGGCCAGTTGCTGGGCCACCACGTCGGCTTCCTCGGCGTCCTTGAGCCGGGGCGTCCATGCGCCGGTCCTGAGGCAGACCACGCAGCGGATCATCTCGGCGATTCCCTGCATCAGCACGATGGCGCCGGCCAGCGGGATCACGAACTTGAAGGGGTAAAGCGGGATCGGGTCGGCGTTGAAGGTCTGCTCGTGGATGGACCACGAGTCGTTGAAATAAGTCCAGCCGGCCCAGGTCAGCGCGGCGATGCCGGGCAGGAAGAACAGGACGTAGAGCACCAGGTCCAGCAGGGCCTGGGTGCGCGGCTTCATGTTGCCGTACAGGAAGTCCCCGCGCACATGGCCGTCATGGGCCAGGGTGTAGGCGCCGCCCATCATGAACAGCGTGCCGTAGAGCATGTTGTTGGCATCGAAGATCCAGGCCGTCGGCGCGTTGAGCGCGTAGCGCTTGAAGACCTCGGCGCAGACCAGCAGCATCAGCACCACGATGAGCCAGGCAAAAGCCTTGCCCACCCAGGTGCTGATGGCGTCGGCGGTGTGCAGGAGACGTTGAACGTTCATGGCAGTTCCGGTGGCGTGCGGTGACAAAGAAAAGCAGCCATCCAGGTGGAACCGGATGGCTGCTGTGCTTCAGGCTCAAACTCGAGCGCCGGCGGTCAGGCTTTCTTGCCGGAGAAATAGTGGTTGTAGGCCATCTTGAAGTCGACGGAATAGTCGTTGTGCCAGGATACGGCCCGCTGGGCGAACGCCTTCTGCGAATCCAGCACCTTCTGGAACAGCGGGTTCTCGCCGGCCTTCTTGGCGATGGTCTTGTCCCAGGCGTCCAGCTGGGCGCGCAGCACGGCGTCCGAGGTCTTGTAGAACTTGATCCCCTGCTTTTTCATCTCGATGTAGTCGCTGGAGTTGCGGTCTATCATCTTCCAGCTCATGTCGGCACTGGCCGCCTGCACCGCATAGTCGATGATGGCCTTGAGTTCGGCCGGCAAGGTGTTGTATTTGGTCTTGTTGAACAGGATCTCGAACTGCTCGCCGCTTTGGTGAAAACTCTGCAGCATGCAGTTTTTCACCACGTCCGGAAAACCCAGGACCCGGTCTGAGGAGGCGTTGTTGAACTCGGCCGCATCGATCAGGCCGCGGTCCAGGGCCGGCACGATTTCGCCGCCGGGCAGGGGGTTGACCGCGGCGCCCATCAGCGTGAACATGTCCACGGCCAGGCCCACGGTGCGGTACTTCAGGCCCTTGAGGTCATCGGCCTTGGCAATGGGTTTTTTGAACCAGCCCAGCGGCTGGGTGGTCATGGGGCCGTAGAGGTAGGACACCACGTCCATGTTGATGGCTTTGTAGATTTCTTCGAGCAGGGCCTTGCCGCCGCCGTAGTTGTGCCAGGCCAGCACCATGTTGGAGTCCATGCCGTAGCCGGGGCCGGAGCCCCACAGGGCCAGCGCCGAATTTTTTCCGTAGTGGTAGGCCACCACGCCATGTCCGCCGTCCAGCGTGCCCTTGTTCACGGCTTCCAGCAGCTGGAAGGCCGGCACGACCGCGCCCGAGGGCAGCACCTCTATCTTGAGGCGGCCGCCGGCCATGTCGTTGACTTTTTTCGCGAAGTCGTTGGCAAACTCGTGGAAGATGTCCTTGGCCGGCCAGGTGCTCTGGAAGCGAAAGGAGGTTGTCTGCGCCATGGCGACCATGGGGGCGGACAGGGCGCCGGCGGCAATCGCGGCGCCTTTCAGCAGGCCGCGCCTGCGGGGGCTTTTGCTCTCGGTCATGACTGTCTCCTGTTGTTGGAAAACATACGAACACTAAGAACACTCATCATTCCGCCTTGCCCAAGGCTTACAAAGAGGGTTTCCACCAACGCAACGGCTGGAGGGTTCTTCGATTACCCCCGATACGGGTGAAACTGTTTTTGCAGTCCGGGCGGGAATCGCGCGGCAGGCTTCAATCTCAGCGGACTTTCACGTCCTTGAGCGCGGGATCGCAGGGCGGAAAGCGCAGGCCCAGCTGCACCAGGGTGGCGCGGACCACGGTGGCGATCATCAGGTTGCGGTGGGTCTTGGAGTCGGCGGGCACCACCGTCCACGGCGCCCAGGGCGTGCTGGTGGCTCGCAGCAGGTCCTCGTAAGCCTGCTGGTACTGCTTCCACTGCTTGCGCGCCTCCAGGTCGTCGAGGTTGAACTTCCACTGCTTGGTCGGGTCGTCCAGCCGCGCCTGCAGGCGCTCACGCTGCTCGTTGCGGCCGATGTGCAGCATGAACTTGAGGACCACGGTGCCGGTCTGCGCAAGCAGGCGCTCGAAGTCGTTGATGTGGCGGTAGCGCTGGGCCGTCTGCGCCGGCGTGATCCAGCCCTTGACGGGCGGCACCAGCACGTCCTCATAGTGGCTGCGGTTGAAGAGGGTGATCTCGCCGGCCGCCGGGACCTGCTGGTGGATGCGCCACAGGTAGTCGTGGGCGCGCTCGGCCTCATTGGGCGCGCGCCAGCTCACGGTATGCACGCCCAGCGGGCTGATGCGGCCGAACACGCCGCGCAGGGTGCCGTCCTTGCCGGCGGTGTCGGTGCCCTGCAGGATGACCAGCAGCTTGAAGCGCTTGTCGGCGTAGAACAGGTTCTGCAACTCGTCGAGTTCCGCCGCCAGGGTCTCGACCAGGGCCTTGTCGCGCTGCTTGTCGCCGCAGGAAAAGGGCTTGGCGGCCGGGTCCAGGTCGGCCAGCGCCCAGGGTTTGCCGGATTTTTTGCCGGAGGGCGGCTGGCCGTCCATGCCGGTTGGCGGTGGCTGCCACCGGGCCAGCAGCCTGGCCAGTGCCTTGAGCTCCGCCTTGCCGGCCGCGGTGTCGGGGAAAAGAGGCGGGTCTGTGCGGGTGGTCGGCATCGATGTCTCCGGTCAGCGGTGGGCGGGCTTGCCGCTGTGATTGTGCCTGCCGTGCTTTTTCCCTGCTGTTGCCGCGGGCCGCGGCCCGGGAATAAACTGCATGGACGCTCTCACTTTTCCGCTTTTTCCTCTTCTTTTATATGACAGGCAATGACATGACCAGCTCCACTGCAGCGAACGCCGGCTCCCCGTTTCAAGTCCGGCCGGCCGCCGGCTATGCCGGAGACATCCCCGCGCGCCTGGCGTTTGAATGGATGCAGTCGGGCCAGGCCGTGCTGGTGGACGTGCGCACCGATGCCGAGCGCGAATGGGTGGGCTATGTGCCCGGCGCCGTGCCGCTGGCCTGGAAGCAATGGCCAGGCATGGCGATGAATGCGGGCTTTGACGAGGGGCTGAAGGCGGCGGTGCCCGCCGGCAAGAAGGCCGTGCTGCTATGCCGCAGCGGTGTGCGTTCGGTGGCGGCCGCCAAGCGCGCGGCGGAGCTGGGCCTGGAGGCCTACAACATCCTGGAGGGCTTTGAGGGCGACGCCGACGAACAGGGACAGCGCGGCCACAAGGGCGGCTGGCGTTTGCAGGGCCTGCCGTGGAAGCAGGGATAAAAAATGCCCGGAATATCCCCGGCAATCCCGGGGTGGCCGTACCTTTTGTAACTTCGCCATGTAAGGCAATAGGTGAGAGTTTGGAAAAAATGAAGTGAATAGTTCACATTACTTTTTCTGAAAATTGGTGTATGGGGGTGACCCCTGTCAGTTCTGACAGGGGATAACACGTATCAATTTGTTTGAGCGCTTTCAATGGGGGTTCCTCTTTCTAACGGAGCTCCCCATGCAAGTACTCGAACGCGAACTTTCACCTGCCGCCAAGGCACCCATCAATCCCGCCCTGGGGGCCCAGCTGAGCCAGCGCATCGCGCGCGACTTCAAGCCGCGCTGGGACCAGCAATGGGGCGGGAAATTCATGCTCCATGGCCGCACGCCCGACTCCAACGCCATACGCCTGGACGGCAACGACTACCTGAGCATCACGGGGCATCCGCAGATCGTGCATGCCCAGGTCGAGTCCTTGCGCAAGGCGCAGGAGTTCGTGGTGCAGTCCGGCGTCTTCCACCTGAACCAGCATCCCACGCATGCCCTGGAGACGGCCCTGGCCGCCTGGGTCGGCAAGGACGACGGTTTCATCTGCCAGTCGGGCTACGCGGCCAACGTCGGCCTGCTGCAGGCGATTGCCGACGCGCAGACACCGGTCTACCTGGACACCCTGGCCCATGCCTCGCTGTGGGAAGGCGCCCACGCGGCGCGCGCGCCGGCCTTCGCCTTCCGCCACAACGACCCGGCCCACCTGGCGCGCATGATCGCGCGCAACGGTCCCGGCATCGTGGTGGTGGATTCGGTCTACAGCACCACCGGCGCCGTCAGCCCGCTGGTGGAAATGGTGGACGTGGCCGAGGCCCACGGCTGCATGATGCTGGTTGACGAGTCGCACTCGCTGGGCACGCACGGCCCCCAGGGCGCGGGCCTGTGCGCCGAACTGGGCCTGACGGACCGGGTGCACTTCATCACCGCCAGCCTGGCCAAGGCCTTCGCGGGCCGCGCCGGCTTTTTCACCGCCCCGGCCCATATGCGCTACTACATCCTGTGCTCGAGTTTCCCCAACATCTTCAGCTCCAGCCTGCTGCCGCACGAGATCGCGGGCCTGGCCGCGACGCTGGAGCTGATCCGGGGCAGCGACGACGCGCGCAAGCGCCTGCACGCGAACACGCGCCGGCTGCGCGCCTCGCTGAGCGAGCTCGGCTACCCCATTCACCAGGGCAGCCAGCAGATCATCGCGCTGGAAGTCGGCTCGGAAAGCGACACCATGGTGCTGCGCGACCGGCTGGAGGAGCGCAATGTGTTTTCCTCGATGTTCTGCGCGCCGGCCACCAGCGCCAAGCGCGCCATGATGCGCATGACGCTGAACGCCGGCCTGACCGAGTCGGAGCTGGAGCATGTGGAGGCCGTGGCCCGCGAGATCGCGCCCATCGTCAAACCCTGGGACTGGCCGATCGCGCGGCGCGCCCGGGCCGGCCAGGCCGAGGCATAGTTAGTCTTGCAGCTGCCGTTCGCCGGAGGTGGCGATAAAGCGCTCGTGGCTGGTCATAAAGCCCGGGCTGAAGGCCTCGCCGACGCTGAACAGCGCGGCGTGCAGCACGGCCGTGCCCGAGGCGATGGCGAAGGCCTGGCGCGGCTGCGGCTTCTGCCCGGCGCCCAGCGCCAGCTGCAGTTCGAGGTCTATGAGTTTTCTGCCCGCGGCCACATCCTGCACGGTGGCCGCGTCCCAGCCCTGGGACTCGGCGATCTCCGCGAGTTCGCGCAGGTTGGCCGCCGGCTCCAGTTGCAGCCAGCTGGCGCTGCCCTTGCGGTCCAGCGCCAGCACGCCGAAAGGCGCACCTATCACCACGTGCTCTATCCAGCCCTGGCGCAGCGCCAGGTTTTCGAGTTCCTGGGCGATGGTGGGCTCGCACAGCAGGGCGTGCTGCTCGCGCGACAGCGTGGAGCGCCAGGTCTGCTGGTGCCGCCCGTCGGGCTGGCGCAGCAGCGCCTGGATGGCGTCGGTCAGGCGCAGCCGGATCTCGGGGGACTGCTTGGGGATGAATTGCTCGATCAGCCCGCGGTTGAAGGCCGAGACGGCGAGCTGCTCGTCGGCGCGCCCGGTCAGCAGCACGCGCGCGCCGGACCAGCCCGTCAGCTCGCTGAGCACCCGCAGCCCGCTCATCGCCGGCATCGAGTAGTCGACCACGCAGACCTGGGTCAGCGCAAAGCGCGCCGTGCCGTCTTCGCGCCAGTACTGCAGGATTTGCGGGATCAGGGCCGCGCCCTCGCGCCAGCGGTTGATGATTTCCTGCTGGCGCCAGGCGTCGGCTTCCCAGCGCGCCGGCTCCTTGAGCAGCAGGTCTATGCAGGCCACGGGCCGCAGGAACAGGCGCACATACCAGTCCAGCGGCATGACCTCGGCCAGCATTTCAAGATAGTCCGGGTCGTCGTCCAGAAAGACCACGCCTCCCGGTCGGCGGTAGAGTGCAAAGGACATGTTTGTCGTTTTAGGGTGGGTTGTCAAAAGCAGTCGTACAAAGTCGCAAACAGGCTTTCAGGGGCATCAGGGCGCCATGGGCAGTTCAATGGTAAAAACGGCGCCCACGGCAAACTCGGATTTCACATGAATGTTGCCGCCTGCACTTTGTACCACTTGCTGGCAAAACGCCAAACCCAGGCCGTGGCCGGTGCCGCGGTTGCTGGAGAAAAAAGGCTTGAAAATCTGCGGCAGCAAGGCGGCGTCTATGCCCATGCCCTCGTCCGCCACGATAATGCGGCCGCGATACTGCGAATGGCCCACCTCGATGCGCAGCGCGCCGGCCGGGTATTTCGAGTCGGCCGCCATCAGGGAGTGCAGGGCGTTCTTGATCAGGTTGTCCAGCACCTGGGAAAACTGGGTGGCGGAAGAGCGGAAACTGAAATCGTCATGAATGATGACCTTGACACAGTCGCGCTGGCGGCTCGACTGGTAGGGATAGGCCACCACAACGTCCTGCACCACCTTGCTGGCCCAGACCCGCTCGGTGTAGCGCGGCAGCTGCAGCAGCTTGGCATTGGCAATCTGGGTGTCGATCTGGTGGTTCATGTTGCGCACCAGGGCGTGCAGGCGCAGCGCCAGCTTGTCCAGCTGCTGCGCGCGCGGGTTGTCGGGCTGGCGCTGCACCTCCAGCTGGATCGCGTCGCCCAGCAGGGCCGCCGTCGACAGCGGTGTGCGAAGTTCATGGGCCATGATGCCTATGGTGGTCAGCGTGCTGGAGAGTTGCTCGCGCCGCAGGTTGGCCGAAGAGAGGTTGAGCACCAGCGCGATCGACCAGGCAAAGGCAAAGACCACGGCATGGACGGCGCGCTGCTCCGGCGGCAGCAAGGGAACCGCGGGCCCGATGGCCATGAAGGCCCCGAAGGCCAGCAGGCCCCCCGTGATGGTGCCCAGCGTGGCCAGGCGCCAGTCGGTCACGTGGTAGTAGATCAGCACCATGGCCGCCATGGTGGCCAGCCACACCGTGCTGCCGCTGTTGCACAGGTACATCCAGCTGAACAGCACCGGCAGTTCCACCCAGAACACCAGGCCGAACACCCTTTGCGCCAGGCGGCTGCTCGGGTCGTGGTTCACGCGCCGCGTCATCAGGCTGTAGCCCAGCAGGCTGGCCATCACGCGCAGGGGCAGGTTTTCATAGGGCTGGGGCAGCCAGGCCGACCAGATCCAGGCGAACAGGGCATTGCCCGAAAAAAAAGAAAGTCCCAGCCACCACAGACGCCGCGGCGATGGATGCAAAATGGGCTCCAGCGGGGCGAGTACCAGCTCCTCGCGCAGCCACTGGAGCAAGGGGCGCTGCGCCAGCCACGCGTGGAAGCGGGCGCTCCTCACTTTAAAGATCTCTCCAGCACAACAGGGAACCTGACTGATGATGCATTTGACATGTGACTGTATTGTCCTGGTTCTTTTTCCGTCAAGCTAATGCTATTACCTGCCAACTTTGACAGCGTGAGCCTCGATGGCGTCATCAGCGACTGGCTGTGCGCCCTGCGCGAATTTTCGGTCGAGGCCCTGATGGTGCTGGGCCCCGACCCTTTTGCGGGCCAGGAGGACCGGCTGGTGCTGGCCATCCACCCGCCGCGCCTGCTCGAGGCGGCCGAGGCTCTGGCCGAAAGCCGCGATTTCGGCGCTCCCTGGCGCGACTCCGATGCGCCCCTGGTGGCCTGGCAGGATATCTCCAAATCGGCTTTCGAGAGCCTGGGCCGCTGGCGCCGGCTCTGGCTGGCCCATGGCTACCAAAGCGTGGTGCGCATCGCCTTTCCGCTCACCGTGGGCCGCGCCTTCGAGTGCTACCTGTTCAGCCCGCGCCAGTGGCACGACCGCAGCGAGGCGGCCCTGCTGGCCTGGTCGGCGCTCAACATCTGGCCGCTGCTCAAGCGCGCGCTGGCCGAGGCGCGCAGCCCGCTGAGCCCGCGCGAACTCGAGTGCCTGAGCCTGGCCTTCCAGGGCATGACGGCGCGTGAAAGCGGCGAGCTGCTGGCCTGCAGCGAGCGCACCGTCAATTTCCACCTCTCCAATGCCATGACCAAGCTCAGGGTCGACAACAAGCTGGCCGCCATCCAGCGCGCCTGCTGGTTTGGCCTCATTTGAGCGGGTATTTCGCCCAGAGCCCTACTGGAAACCCCTAGGCCGCCGGCCGGGGCGCGGCGCCAAACCTGTTCATAATCCGCCAAATGACCTTCCTAGCGCTTGATGTGGGTAACACCCGCCTGAAATGGGCCCAGTACGAGGCGCCCGCGGCCGGCGCCAAACTGCTGGCACAGGGGGCGGTGTTCCTGGAGAACATCGACAGGCTTGCGGAGGAGGAGTGGAACGGCCTGCCCATCCCTTCGCGCACCCTGGGCTGCATCGTCGCCGGCGACGCCATCAAGCGGCGTGTGGCCGAGCAGATGGAACTCTGGGACGTTGCGCCGCGCTGGGTGGTCTCCAGCCCGCAGGAGGCCGGCGTGAGCAACGGCTACGACCACCCGGCCCGCCTGGGCGCCGACCGCTGGGTCGCCATCATTGGGGCGCGCCACCGCCTGCTGGCGCGCGGCGTGCACAAGCCCTGTGTGGTCGTCATGGTGGGCACCGCGGTCACCGTCGAGGCCATAGACGCCTCCGGCAAATTTCTGGGCGGCATCATCCTGCCGGGCCACGGCATCATGCTGCGCGCGCTCGAGTCCGGCACGGCCGGCCTGCATGTGCCCACCGGCGAGGTGCGCGACTTTCCCACCAACACCAGCGACGCGCTGACCAGCGGCGGCACCTTCGCGATTGCCGGCGCCGTCCAGCGCATGGTCGAAAACATCACGCGCCACTGCGGCGAGACGCCCGAGTGCATCATGACCGGCGGCGCGGGCTGGAAGATGGCGCCCAGCATGTCGGTGAAGTTCGAACTCGTGGACAGCCTGATTTTTGACGGCCTGCTGGAGATTGCCTCGCGGCGCTTTGCGGCGTAAAGCGCCCAGACCTCTGCTATTTTTCGTTTTCCATTCGCACCAGCAGGTTCGCCACATCCCTTTTCTGGAATTCGCTCAGCCTGGCGTCGCCCAGTATGTTTTCGAGTTCGGTTTTGGCCGGACGGACGGCGGCGATAGGCATCAGGTTCAATGCAGCCGCCGCCAGGGACACGTTCTCCCGGGTTTTCAGGTATTCGATGAGAGCAGGCGCGCCCGCTTCTGCGCGCGGGCCAAGCAATCTCAGGGAGTTCGCTGCAGCCATGCGATTGACCTTGTCAGTGTCGCTCAGGGCTTTGGCCAAAGTGCCGGTGGCCTTGTCGGGTGAGGAAGTGCCTGCGAAACCCAGGCTGATGATGCCAAGGAGCCGTGAAGGAGGAGAGGCATCCGTTGTGGCGGCCTGCAACTCCGGCACCACCGTGGCCGACCGGATCTTGCCCAGCCTGGCGAGCTGGACGAGCTTGCCGGCACCTGATTCCGACCGATAGCTGGCCAAAACGCCGTTGACAGTGGCTGGGACGTCCTCTTCCTGGACAGTCATCTCGAACAGTATCCACGCCAGGTCGTACTGGTTTTTTTCGGTCTTGAGCAGCAAATCCGCGACGCGGGGTGCCAGGGGATACGCCTTGGGCCCAAGTCTCCTCAGCTGGGTGCGCGTAGTGCTGAAATCCATCGCAGCGAGTGCCGCACTGGACGCCGCCGATATGCCCGGGAAGCCCGAGACCTGGCTGGGGCGTTCACGCTGCTCGATCTGTTTATAAATATGCTCCAGCAGTTGCGGGCTGGCTGGCTCAACCGGGGCCGGTGCCTGTCCCCAGCAGGGCAAGGTAAAAATGGTGATGAAGGCAAAAATGGCCAGATTGAAGCCGCGACCTGACGAACCCATGTACTTCTCCCTCGGTGTTATTGAATTTCAAATGGCAATCCGGCCCTGACCGCATCTCCGGCAATGGCGCGGCGGCCGTGGCGAAGGTTTTGCAGCGGAGAACCGCAGACCCTCGCCGCCTCCCGGAATATTACTCGCCCCAAGGCAGCATCAGCGTCACGATCGAAAGCTTGGCGAACTCGGGCACAAACTCGTCGATGATGCGCTGCGGCTCCGGGCACAGCGTGCTATCGGTGATCACGCCGAACTGCACGCCGCCGCCGTAGCTCAGGATGGAAACGCCCAGGCCCATGTCGCCCGACTGCGGCACCCAGAACATGCTTTGTTCCAGTGTGGAGCCGCAGAACTTGAGCTTCTCGCGCGGGCCCGGCACATTGGTCATGACCGCCGTGGTTTTTTTGGCGAACAGGTTGAGCATCATGTCCTGCGCCGGCTTGATGAGCAGGCCTGCCACCGCCAGCAGGCTGAAGGCCAGCAGCGGCTGGTAGCTCCCCTTGAGCGCGGCCATGCGGCGGCGCACCTCGTAGACGCGCTCGATCGGGTTGTCTATGCCTATGGGCAGCACCAGCGGCACCAGGCCGAAGCGGTTGCCCAGCTTGTGGGCCTGGTCCAGGGGCCGCAGGTTCACCGGCACCATGGCGCGGATTTCCTGGCCCGCCACATCGTCGCCAAAGGTTTTCAGGTACTCGCCCAGGGCGCCGGCCACGCAGCTCAGCAGCACGTCGTTGATGGAGCAGTTGAGCGCCTTGCCCACGGCCTTGACCTCGTCCAGCGGGATCGGCTGGCACCAGGCCACTTTTTTGGCGCCGCCGGGCTTGCCCTTGAGCCGCGTCTTGGAGTCGTCGGGCATCAGGGCCAGCGCGGCCGAGTCGGACAGCAGCTGGAACAGCACCTTGGCCATGTCGAAGGAGCCGCTCACGCCTTGCTCCATGCCTTTTTTCGGGTCCCCCAGCATGCCCAGCGAGCGCGCCGCGCCTTCGCCCACGGCACCCAGCGCCTTGACCGTGATGTCGGTAAAGGGCTTGAGCAGGGTGTCGGTAATCCAGTCTTCCGGGCCGGCGGCCGCCGCCTTCTTGCGCCGCTCGGGCGGCGGCGCGCCGCCGTCGACCAGCGACATGGTCACTGAAATCAGCGCGATGCCGTCGGCGATGCAGTGGTGGATGCGCACGATCATGGCGCTGCCCTTGACGCCGTCGGGTCCGGTGTAGTCCTCAATCAGGTGGATCTGCCACAGCGGGCGTTTCGGGTCCAGGCGCTGGGTGGCCAGCTCGGCCACACGGTCCTGCAGGGCCTGCTCCTGGTTGGCCGATTTCGGCAGTTTCTCGGCCACCACATGGTTGGCCAGGTCGAAATTGCGGTCCATCACCCAGGTGGCGCCGGCCGCGTCTTCCATTACGCGCTGCTTGAAGCGGTCGTACTTGAGCAGGCTGTTTTCAATACGTTCGCAGACCGCCGCGTGCTTGACGCCGGGTGCCAGCTGCCACACGCCCACGATCATCATGAGGTTGGCATCGTTGTCCATGCGCAGCCAGGCCGTGTCGACCTTGCTCATGCGTTCCCCCGAAATGCCCAGGGTTCCCGAGACGGCCCGCTTGACGTTCTTCTGGACGTTTTTTGCCACTTTCCGGCCGGCGGCCTGGGCGGTAACGCGTGTAACCATGAACACTCCCAAATGCAAAACTGCTGCGAATCCACCCCGGATGGGGTAAGTTCCCTATTTTGGCGGGAACGGCCTCGCTAAGATACCGGGCAGTTACCCCAAGCACCTCATTGGTGACCCACTTCTAAAAACGGAGATCCCTCATGTCAGACCTGAAAGCCGCCTTCGACAAAGCCATGGCCGATTCGAAAAACCTCAGCGAGCGCCCTGACAACGCCACGCTGCTGAAGATTTATGCGCTCTACAAGCAAGGCAGCAGCGGCGACAACACCGACAAAAAACCCGGCTTCGGCGACATGGTCGCGCGCGCCAAGTGGGATGCCTGGAATAGTCTTAAGGGCACTTCGCAGGACGATGCCATGCAGCAGTACATTGATCTGATTGCTGATCTGAGCTAAAGCCTTCCGGTTTCGAACGAAAAAAGCGGCACAGCCCCGGCGCAAACTGCGTGGGGGCTGTGCCGCTTTTTTGTTGCCCGTAGGCGGCTTCAGTCTGCCTTGATATTGGCCAGCTTCACAATGCGGCCCCACATCTTGCGTTCGCTGTCACCCAGGGCTGCCAGCTCGGCGCCGCTCATGACCACGGCCTTGGCGCCTTGCTCTTCGGCGCGCTTTTTGAAGTTCTCCGATTCCACCACCTGCTTGATCGCCAGCGAGAGCCGGCCCTGCAGGTCGGCGGACAGGCCCGTGGGCCCATAGACCGCGAACCACGACGAGGCCACCAGCGGCACACCGGCCTCGGTGGCGGTCGGCACATTGGGCTGGGCGGCCAGGCGTGTGCGGCCGGTCACCATCAGCGCCTTGAGCTTGCCCGCGCGTATGTGCGGCAGCAGCGGCGGCGGCGTGGTGATGGTGAAGTCCACTGTGCCGGCCAGCAGGTCGGTCAGCGCCGGGCCGGTGCCTCGGTAGGGGATGTGCACCATAAAGGTCTTGGTCAGGTCCTTGAGCAGCTCGGTGGTCACGTGCTGCAGCGAGCCGTTGCCGCTGGAGGCGTAGTTGACCTTGCCCGGGTTGGCCTTGACGTACTTGAGGAAGTCCGCGAAGTTGTCGGCCGGGAAGTTGCCGCGCACCACCAGCAGCTGCGGCGCGTCGATCAGGTGGCCCAGGGGCTTGAGGCTGGTGGCCGGGTCAAAACCCGGCACCGGCTGGATCAGCGGCGTGATGCACTGGTAGCCCGAATACTGCACCAGCAGGCTGCTGCCGTCGGCCGGGCCGCGCGCCACCAGCTGGCCGGCGATGTTGCCGTTGCCGCCGCCGCGGTTGTCCACCACCACCGAGGTCTGCAAAATCTTGCCCAGCGGTTCGGCCAGCATGCGCGCCGCGATGTCGGTGGTGCCGCCGGCCGCCGTGGGCACCACCAGCGTGATGGGCTTGCCGGCGAGCTGCGCGCGCACCGGATTCAGCCAGGCGGCGGTGCTGAGCCCGGCGACGGTCAGCAGTGTCCTGCGGGAAATGAAAGTCATGGTCTTGTCTCCAGTCGTAGTTGTAGGTTTGCCGTTTTCAGGCGGGTTCGGAAATCTCTATCAAATTGAGGTCGGGATCGCGCACATAGACCGAGCGGATTTTTTGCGTGGCACCCGTGCGTAGCACGGGGCCTTCGATCACGGGCCAGCGCTCGCGCTCAAGGCGGGTGATCACCTCGGCAAGGGGGATACCGGCCAGAAAACACAGGTCCAGCGCACCCGGCACCGGCAAATGGGCCTTGGGTTCGAACTCACGGCCCTTGACGTGCAGGTTGATCTTCTGGCTGCCGAATTTAAAGGCCTTGCGCTCCACGGGCGGCGTGCCGCCGGTGAAGGTTTCCAGCGCCATGCCCAGCACGCGGGTGTAGAAGTCCACGCAGGCCGCTTCGTCCGACGTGGTCAGCACCAGGTGGTCGAGATGGCTGATCATCTGGATGCCTCCCGAAGTTCCGCCACATAGGGCGGCGGCGCATGCAGGTCGCTGATGCGGCCGGCCTTGGCGACCTGGCCGGGGACTTCATGGCCGACGATGGCCGGCATCTGCCGCGCCACTTCCAGCAGCCGTGAGATGTCCATGCCGGTGTCGTAGCCCATGGCGTCCAGCATGTGGATGGCGTCCTCGCTGCTGATATTGCCGCTGGCGCCGGGCGCGTAAGGGCAGCCGCCCAGGCCGCCCAGCGAGCCGTCAAAGCGCGTGATGCCGCCTTGCACCGCGGCCAGCACATTGGCCAGGCCCATGCCGCGCGTGTTGTGAAAGTGCAGCGTCAGCTGCAGGCCGGCAAAACGCTGCAGCAGCACCTCGACCATGCGGCTGACTTGCGCCGGGTGCGCCATGCCCGTGGTGTCGCAAATCGTGAGGCCGCGCACGCGGTCCGCGCCGAAAGCGGCAAAACGCTCGCTCCAGCGCAGCACCTCTTCCTCGGCCACCTCGCCCTCCATGGGGCAGCCGAAACAACATGAGAGCGAGATATTGATGGGCGTGCGGCCGTCCACGTGGCGAATCACGTCGGACAGCGCGGCAAAACTTTTCTCGCGCGGCATGCGCAGATTGGCCAGGTTGTGGGTTTCCGAGACCGACATCACCAGGTTGAGCTCGTCGGCGCGCGACTCCAGCGCGCGTTCTGCCCCGCGCAGGTTGGGCACCAGCACGGTGTATTCCACGCCGGGCGCGCGGCGTATGCGGCCCATCACTTCCTCGGCGTCGCGCAGCATGGGAATGGCCTTGGGCGAGGTGAAAGAGGTCACCTCGATCTTGGCGTAGCCGCAGCCGCTCAGCGCATCGACCAGCGCGACCTTGTCGTCGGTCGCGATGAAGTTGGGCTCGATCTGGAAGCCATCGCGCGTGGCAACCTCGTTAAAAAAGATGCGCTTTTTCATGTTGCGTCCTTCCCGGCCGCGATGCCCTTGTCCTTGAGCGCCTGGATCTGCTCGGCAGAAAGTCCCATCTCCCGCAGCACCGCATCGGTGTCCTGTCCCACCTGCGGCGCATTGCGGCGGTGGCCGCCCGGCGTGCGCGAGAGCTTGGGCACGATGCCGGGTACGGCCAGGACGCTGCCGTCGTCCATGCGCACTTCGTCGAGCATGCCGCGCGCCTGGTAGTGCGGGTCGGCCGCGATGTCGGCCACGGTGTAGATGCGGCCCGCGGGCACCGACACCTTGTCGAGCGCCGCCAGCACCTCGTCCACCGTGAGGCCTGCCGTCCACCGGCCTATGGCAGCGTCGATTTCTTCCACGCGCGCCACACGGCCAGCGTTGTCGGCCAGCGCCGGGTCGCTGCCCAGGTCGCCCCGGCCTATGGTGGCCATGAGGCGCTTGAAAATGCTGTCGCCGTTACCGGCCACCAGCGCGTAGCCCCCGTCCTTGCAGAGGTAGGCATTGCTGGGCGCGATGCCGGGCAGGGCGCTGCCGGCCGCACCGCGCACCGCGCCGAACGCGCTGTATTCGGGCAGCAGGCTTTCCATGCAGTTGAACACCGCTTCGTAGAGGGCCACGTCGATCACCTGGCCCTTGCCGGAGCGCTGGCGCTCCTGCATGGCCAGCAGGATGCCGATCACGCCGTGCAGCGCGGCCAGCGTGTCGCCAATGCTCACGCCGACGCGCACAGGCACGCGGCCCGGTTCGGCCGTCAGGTGGCGCAGGCCGCTCATGGCCTCGGCCACCACGCCGAAGCCCGGCTTGTCGCGGTAGGGGCCGGTCTGGCCGTAGCCGCTGATGCGCAGCATGATGAGGCGCGGGTTCAGCGCCAGCAGTTCTTCAGGGCCCAGGCCCCAGCCTTCCATGGCGCCGGGGCGGAAGTTTTCGATCAGCACGTCGGCGTCAAGCGCCAGCCGGCGCACGATGTCCTGCGCCTCGGGGCTTTTGAGGTCCAGCGCCACCGAGCGCTTGTTGCGCGACTGCACCTGCCACCACACGGAAGTGCCATCCTTGAGCAAACGCCATTTGCGCAGCGGGTCGCCCGCGCCCGGGGTTTCGATCTTGATGATGTCGGCGCCGAAGTCCGCCAGTGTCTTGGCGGCAAAGGGCCCGGCGATCAGCTGGCCCAGCTCCAGTACCTTGAGGCCGGCGAGCGGGCCGGCGGCGGTGGGGGCGGGAGGGGAAGTTTCAGTGGAGGCCATGGCCGGCAGTGTGCCGCCCGGGGCCTGCCGCGTCCATTACCGCTTTGGGCCCCTGGCTTTCGCATTTTGCGAAGGCAGGGCGCCTTTCGACCTCCCAGGCCCAACAGGCGCCACCAGGAAATCCACCAGCGCCGTGATGGCCGCGTCGGGCTGGCCCGCCATGGTGGCCGCGAGCAGGCGGCGCCTGGCCCAGGCATCGGCCAGCGGCCGCCAGCCCAGCTTCATGCTTTTGATGAGGGGCAGCGTGGCACCTTTGGGCAGCACGGCCACGCCCAGGCCCGAGGCCACCATATGGCATACCGCGTCGAAGCTGCGCACCTGCATGCGCAGTTTCAGCGGCCGGTTCGCGGCCAGCGCGGCCTGCTGCTGCTTTTGCAGCATGGCGGCACCAGCCGTCAGGCTGATCCATTCCTCGTCGAGCGCGTCGGCGAAAGCCAGCGGCGCCTTGCTGCGCGCCAGCGCATGGCCGGCCGGCAGTATCAGCACCAGTTCGTCCTCGCGAAACAGGCGCGTGTCCAGCCCCGTGGTGTCCGGCCCCTCGACAAACACCGCCGCGTCGGCCCGGCCTTCGCGCAGGGTGGCCACCACGGCCTCGGACACCTGCTCTTCCAGGTCTATGTGCACCTGCGGCTGCAGCTCGCCGTAGCGCGCCAGCAGCGGGGGCAAAAACTGGCTGATGGCGGCGCTGCTGGCGCACAGGCGTATGTGGCGCGCGATGCCGCGCCTCAGGTCGGCCAGTTCGCCGCCCAGTTGCTCCATGGTCTGCAGCAGGGTCAGGCCGTGCTTGACGAAGACGCGGCCGGCCGCGGTGGGCAGCAGGCCGCGCGCGTGGCGCTCGAACAGGGCCTCGCCCAGGGCGTCCTCGAGCTCGCGTATGCGCCGGCTGGCCGCGGCCAGCGCCAGGTGCGAATCGCGCGCCGCCGCGGTCAGGCTGCCGGTCTGGGCGCAAGCCACGGCCAGCCGCACGGACACCAGGTCGAAGCGGGCGAGGTTGTAGCTCACGGGCCGCGCCCTTCGATTTTCAGGCGACCTTCTTTTTGGCGGCCGCCTTTTTTGCAGCGGGCTTTTTCGCGATCAGCGTGTCCAGGTTTTTCACGATCTCGCCTTCGATCTTGTCCTTGAACGCGCCCAGCAGGAAGCCGAGCTTGGCGTTCAGGTCGAAGCTGTCTTTGGTGACCACCAGCGTGCCGCTGACGCCCGAGCGGGTGAAGCTCACGAGGTCTTCGGTCTTGCCTTCTTCATAGGTGCATTCCATGTCGAATTTTTCTTCGACCTGCTCGGCCCACTTGAAGGCGATTTTGCGTGCCTCGGCAAGGCCCAGGCCGTGTTCGCGCTGGATGTGGATGTCAGCCATTCGATGTCTCCGTGTTGTTGTGGATGTCAAGCGCCTTGCGCCGTTCTTCCTTGGGCAGGCCGGCCAGCCTTTTCACCGCATCATAAAACCGTTGCCAGTCGCGGCCCTCGCGTTCGAACAGCATTTCGAAGCCGGGCACCAGTTCATCATAGGCGGCCTGCGCGCCGAACGCCGCGTTGTTGGCGCGTGCCACCCAGGGGTCGTAGCCCGCGAAGCCGCCCCAGGAGGCCTTGAGTGCGGTGTAGTCCTCGCGAAAGCGCGAGAAGGCCTGGGCTTTCGAGGCCGCCTGCGCGGCTTTGTCGGCGTCCGTGGCCGGCTTCTGGTCGTAGATCGCGGCCAGTTCCAGCCGTGTGGCCAGCGCCAGCGCGCGGAACTGCCGGCGCCGTCCGTCGAACTGGAGGTAATCCTGGCGGGCTTTATCGTTGCCGTGGGCGGCCTCGCTGTCCAGCCAGCGCTGGCTGCCCATGCGCTCCACGGCGGTGGCGAAGGACTCGTTGAACATGGTGTCGTCTTTGGCGTAAACCACCTGGTGCGCGAGTTCATGGAAGATCAGGCGCGCGAGTTCGCCTTCCGGGTAGCCGATGAAGGTGTTGAGCAGCGGGTCGCCGCCGGCCCAGTTCATCCAGCCCAGCGTGGAATAGGCGGGCACGCCGTAGACGCTGGTTTCCAGTCCTTGCGCCTTCAGCCGGTCGGCCTCGGCGCGCGCCTCGGCCTCGCTGAAGTAGCCGCGGTAGCCCACGCAGCCCGTGACCGGGAAACACCAGGTCTTGAGCGTCAGCGAGAACTCGGGCGCGGCCACCACGTTCCAGACCACGGCGCTGCGGCGCAGGTCGGCGTAGCGCCGGTAGCTGGGGTTGTCGGGCAGCTTGAGCTCGCTCACGGCGAAGCTGCGTATGCGCTGCGACAGCGCCAGCCGGTCTTTGAGCTGCCCGGAGGCCTGCGTGTCATTGAGCCACTCGTCCACCGGCCGGGCCGCGTTGAGCATCTGCAGATGGCCGCTGACGGACTGCCAGTAGTAGCCCAGGTCGGCGCAGCCCGCCAGGCCCAGGGCCGCGGCCAGCGCCACGGCCAGGGTCCGCTTCAGCGTGCCGCGTTTCATGGGCAAGCTCAGGCGGCTTGCGCCTCGCGCTGCACCTGCACCAGGCAGTCGTAAAACACCGGGCCGCGGCCCATGTCGGTCAGCTGCTGGCTGGTGAGTTCATTGACGTTGGTGCCGTCCAGGCCCAGCTTGCGCCACCAGATGCCCAGGCCGTTGACCACGCCGGGCCGGGCCCGCGCGGAGACCTCGGCCTTGACCCGGTATTCGCCGCGCTGGTTGAACACCTTGACGATGGCGCCGGTGGTGATGCCGCGCGCAGCGGCATCGTCGGCGTGGATTTCCAGCACCGGCTCGGCCTCGATGTCGCGCAGGCTTTTGACGTTGACGAAACTGGAGTTCAGGAAGTTGCGCGCCGGCGGCGAGATCATGGCCAGCGGGAACTGCGCGGAAGAGCCCGCCGCCTCATGGTTGGGCACATGGCCGGGCAGGCCGTCGGCGCCTTCGGCCGCCAGCCGCGCGCTGAAAAACTCGCAGCGGCCCGAGGCCGTGGGGAAGCGGCCCTCGGCAAAGGGCGCGTCTGGCAGGTCCAGCGTGGCAAAACCCTTGTCCAGCAGCTGCTGGAAGTCGACCTTGTCGCCGAACACCGCGCGGCACAGCTGTTCGTCGCTGTCGGAAAAACACGGATCGGTAAATCCCATGTGGGCCGCCAGCTCGCGAAAGATCTGGGTGTTGGGTTTGGCCTGGCCCAGCGGCGCGATGGCCGGGCGGTTCAGCAGCACGTCGGTGTGGCCGTAGGCGCCGTGCACATCCCAGTGCTCCAGCTGCGTGGTGGCCGGCAGGATGTAGTCGGCGTAATCGGCGGTGTCGGTCTGGAAGTGTTCGAGCACCACGGTGAACAGGTCTTCGCGCGCAAAGCCCTGCACCACCTTGCCGGACTCGGGGGCGACCGCCACCGGGTTGCTGTTGTAGACGATGAGGGCCTCGATCTTCGGGCCGAACAGCGGCGAGGCAGGCGCCAGCAGCGCATTGCCTATGGTGCTCATGTTGATGGTGCGCGGCTGCCGGCCCTTGAGCAGCTCGGGCCGCTGCAGCGCGGCCTTGTCCACCGGGAACAGGCCCGAACTGCTCAGCAGCACGCCGCCGGCGCGGTGCCGCCAGGCACCCGTGAGCGCGGGCAGGCAGGCGATGGCACGGGCCGCGTTGCCGCCGCCGTGCACGCGCTGCATGCCGTAGTTCAGGCGTATGGCGGCCGGTTGCTTGTTCACCATGCATTCACCCCAGGCGCGGGCCAGCGATCGGATCTGCTCGGCCGGCACGCCGCAGACGGCGGCGGCGCGCTCGGGGCTCCACTGCAGCGCACGTTCGCGCAGCCCGCCCTGCGGGCTTTCCCAGCCCAGGGTGTGGCGCGCGATGTAGTCGTGGTCCAGCCAGTCGTGGATGATGAGTTCGTGCATCAGCGCGAGCGCCAGCGCGGCGTCGGTGCCGGGCAGCAGCGCGATGTGCTCATGGCATTTCTCGGCGGTTTCGCTGCGGCGCGGGTCTATGCAGACGAGTTTGGCGCCGTCGCGCTTGGCCTGCTGCGCATAACGCCAGAAATGCAGGTTGCTGCCTATGGAGTTGCTGCCCCAGATGATGATGAGTTTGGATTCGGCGAAAAACTCCACCCGCATGCCGACCTTGCCGCCCAGGGTCTGCACCAGGGCTTCGCCGCCGGCCGAGGAGCAGATGGTGCGGTCCAGGAATGATGCGCCCAGCTGGTTGAAGAAACGCCCGGCCATGCTTTCGCCCTGCACCTGGCCCATGGTGCCGGCATAGCTGTAGGGGACGATGGCCTCGGGGTCGCGCGCCGCGATGGCCTTGAGGCGCGCCGCGATGTCGGCCAGCGCGGCCTCCCAACTCACCGGCTCGAACTGCCCGCTGCCTTTGGGACCGCTGCGCTTGAGCGGGCCCAGCAGGCGCTCGGGGTGGTAGCTGCGCTCGGTGTAGCGCGAAACCTTGTTGCACAGCACACCGCCGGTATGGGGATGCGCGGGGTTGCCCTGCACGCGGGTGGCGATGCCGTTCTCCACCGTGGTCAGCAGCGAACAGGTGTCGGGGCAATCGTGCGGGCAGGCGCCCAGCACCTGCACGGCGCCCGGCTTCAGCCGGTTGTCAGGGTTGGCCTCGGTCCTAGGGGAGATGCTGATGGTATTGCTCATGGTTCAACTTTATATTGGCTTGATCGTCGCATCCCGGGGGAGACACAGCATGACAACAACAATGAACGGAATGCCGGCATTCCGCGCCGCCGCCAGAATCACCATGGTAGCGGCCCTGGCCGGCCTGCTCGCGGCAGGGGTCAATGCCGAGGACGGCGTCAGCAAGACCGCCGTCACCCTGGGCCAGTCCCTGGCCATGACCGGGCCCGGCGCCACGCTGGCCCTGCCCTTCGCGCAGGGCGCGCGGCTTTATTTCGATCGGGTCAACGCGGGCGGCGGCGTCAACGGCCGCAAGATAGAGCTCACCACGCTGGACGACATGGGCAACCCCGACACCACGGTGGCCAACACCAAGAAGCTGCTGGACCAGAAGGTGTTCTCTTTATTCGGCTACTACGGCTCGCCGCAGGTCACCGCCGTCAATCCGCTGCTCAAGGACACGGACATCCTGCTGTTCGCGCCCATGGCCGGCGCCGACGAGCTGCGCGGCTCGCTCTACCCGAATGTCTATTCGGTGCGGCCCGGCTATTCCGAAGAGGCCGCGATGATCACGCGCCACGCCGAGACCCTGGGCATGCGCAAGCTGGCCATCCTGCACGGCAAGGACCCGGAGTCGCTCGCGGCGCTGGATTCGGCCGAGCGCACCATGGGCGGCCTGGGTGCCAACCTGGTGGCCAAGTCAGCGCTTTCGGGCGGCAGCGTGGCCACCAGCGTGGACCAGGTGCTGGCCAAAAAACCGGAATCGGTGCTGGTGATCAGCGACGCCTCGGGCGCGGCCAATGCGATACGCGACCTGCGCGCCAAGGGCTTTCGCGGGCCTATCTACGGTTTTTCGAGCACCGGTGAAAGCCTGCTGGCCGAACAGCTGGGCGCGGCCGGTGCCGGCGTGGTGGTGGTGCGCGTGACGCCCAAGTCGGACAACGCCAAAAGCGTGCTGGTGCGCGAAATGCAGGCCGATGCGCTGGCGGCCAAGCTCGGCAAGTCCAATGTCTACATGCTGGAAGGCTATATCGCCGCCTGGACCTACACCGAAGCCCTGCGCAGGGCCGGCAAGGACCCGACCCGGGCCAAGCTGCGCAAGGCGCTGGACAGCCTGCAGGACCTGAACCTGGGCGGCTTTCGTGTCCACTTCGACGGCGACCGCGTGGGCTCCAAGCTGGTCGAGCTCAGCCTGATCGATGCGATGGGACGGGTCAGGGAATAGCGCTGGGCGGGTCCGGGAATAGGGCTATTCCCTTGGAAAGCTGGCAATTTGCTGACGGCCGGCCTTCCGTGTAAGCCCAAAGTAGTGACCTATCGCACAGGCTTTCCTACTGTTACGAATGGGGGTAACCAGGCTGTAAGTTGTGTTGCGAGAATCGAGGGATGAACCTCACTCGCAGAAAATTTTCCATCCTGGCCGGCGCCTCCACGCTGGCCGGCTTTAATGTCGCCCATGCCCAGGCCGACAAAATCATCCTGGGCCAGTCCGCCGCCTTCACCGGTCCGGCCGCGCAACTGGGCATACAGTTCCACCAGGGTGCCAAGGTCTATTTCGACCAGGTCAACGCCCAGGGCGGCATCGGCAAGCGCCTCATTGAGATCCGCAATCTCGACGACGGCTACGAGCCCGAGCGCTGCGCCGAAAACACCCGCAAGCTGATCGCCGACGACGTGTTCGCGCTGTTCGGCTACATAGGCACGCCCACCAGCATCGCCGCGTTGCCGCTGGCGACCAAGGACAAGGTGCCGTTTTTCGCCCCTTTCACCGGCGCCATGGCGCTGCGCGACCCCTTCAACAAATACGCCTTCCATGTGCGTGCTTCGTACAACGACGAAACCGGCCTCATCGTCAAACAGCTGACCGGCCTGGGCCTGAAAAAAATCGCCGTGTTCTACCAGAACGACGCCTACGGCAAGGCCGGCCTGGACGGCGTCACGCTGGCCCTGGCGGCGCAAAATCTCAAGCCGGTGGCGCTGGCGACGGTGGAGCGCAACACGGTGAATGTGGCCGGCGCGGTCAAGACCCTGGTCGCGGCCGGGCCCGACGCGGTGGTGCAGATTGGCGCCTACAAGGCCTGCGCGGCCTTTATCCGCGAGGCCCGCAAGGCCGGCTACGGCGGCACCTTTTACAACGTGTCCTTTGTCGGCACGCAGGCGCTGGCCGACGAACTCGGCAAGGACGGCGCGGGCGTGGTGGTCTCGCAGGTCATGCCCTCGCCCTACAACACGGCCCGCCTCATCGCGCGCGAGTTCGTCGATGCGGCCAAGGCGGCGGGCAATGCCCAGGTCAATTTCTCCAGCATGGAGGGTTATGTGGCCGCCAAGGTCTTTGTGGACGGGCTCAAGCGCGGCGGGGCCGCCAAGGTCAGCCGCGAGTCGCTGATCGCCGGCCTGGAGGGCATGGGCAGCCAGTCACTGGGCGGTTTCTCCGTGACCTTCTCGGCGACGGATCACGTGGCCTCCAGCTTTGTGGAGCTGTCCATGCTGACGGGTGACGGCCGCGTGAGGACCTGAAGTATTTGACTCCCCGGCCCCGCAGCGGCCCGCATGAAAAACGCCTGACTCAGTCAGGCGTTTTCTTTTTGGGCGCGGGCATTGTGAGTGGCGCTCATCCTGCCAGCTCTTTCAACATCCCATACAGCATGGCCGCAGCCGGCTGCAAAGGCCGGTCTTTGCGCGCAATCAGTCCCAGCAGGCGGTGGATGCCGGGCTCGACCAGCGCAACCCCCTTGAGCGTGGCATGTGTTTGCGGCAATGACAGGCCCGGCAGCGCCGCCAGCCCCAGCCCGGCTTCCACCAGCGCGAGTGCACCCGTCACGTGGTTGACTTCGTAAAAGGCGCTGGGCGGCCGGCGCAGGCTTGAAAGGATGCTGTCCAACAGCAGCCGGTTGCCGCTTTGGCGCGACAAAGCCACCATCTTTTCATCAGCCAGCTCTTCCCAGGCAATCGAGTCACGATGCGCCCAGGGATGGTCGCGCGGCATGACCAGCACGTAGTCTTCCTGCCGCAGGGCCTCGAAACGGATCTCGGGCTCCTGCACGCCCACGAAATTCACACCGAAGTCCGCATCGCCGGACAGCACGCTGGTCAGCACCGCATTGGCGCTCTCATCCACCACCTTGATCCGGACGCTGGGAAACCGGTCGGCAAAGCGCTTGAGCACGCCGGGCAGCAGGTGGTGCGCCACCGACGGCAGGCAGGCAACCGTCACCTGGCCGCGCCGCAAGCTGGCGTTGTCCGCCAGCCTGAGCACGGCATCTTCGAGGCCGTTGAGGGCGGCGCGTGCCTCCTCCAGGAACTGCCGCCCCACGTTGGTCAGGGACACGCGCCGGGTGGTGCGGTCCAGCAGGCGGCTGCCGAGCGTCGCCTCCAGCTTGTCGATGCGGCGGCTGAGGGCCGGCGGAGAAATGGACAGGTCTTCTGCCGCCACCCTGAAACTGGCCTTTTCGGCGACCGCCACAAAAGCCTGGAGCTCGTCCAGCCCGAAATTGATCCGTTTCATGCACTAATCGGTCAGAAAGTTGCAATGTACAAATGATTGTGCCCCATCTAGCATCGCTTTCTCTTCAATCGACGCTGCCGTTGCCCATGAAACACCTACTTCCCCGTCTTGCCGTGGCCCTTGCACTGGCCGCCACCGCACTGTCGGCAATGGCCGATACCTGGCCGTCCCGGCCCATCCGCTTCGTCGTGCCCTTCGGCCCAGGCGGCGCCAACGATCTGGTGGCCCGCGCCGTGGCGGAGGCGGCATCGAAACAACTGGGCCAACCCATCATTGTGGAAAACAAGCCGGGCGCGGGCTCGGTGCTGGGCGCCGACTTGGTGGCCAAGGCCTTGCCCGATGGCTATACCTTCCTGACACCTGCCGGCGGCGTGATCACCAATGCGCGGATCAAGACCAAAATGCCCTACAAGGAAGAAGACATGGTGCCCGTGGCCATGATGGCGGTCAGCCCGTCGGTCATCGTGGTGTCCGCCGACTCGCCGATCAAGGACCTCAAGGGCTTGTTAGCCGCGGCAAAAACGGGCCGCGGATTGAACTTTTCAACCGCCGGCACCGGCAGCACGCCGCACTTCGTCGCCGAGATGCTCAAGCTCAAGTCCGGCGCGAAGCTTGAGGTGATTCCCTACAAGAGCGGCTCGGAGGGCATGGTGGCCGTGATCGGCAAGCAGGTCGACGCCACCTCCGAAGCCAGCGTGGTGGTCCTGCCGCAGGTCAAGGGCGGCAAGCTGCGCGCCATCGCGTCGACCTGGAACCGCCGCATTGCGGCACTGCCGGATCTGCCGACCGCCGAAGAGCAGGGCTACCCCAATGTGTTCATCGGCCACTGGTCCGGTGTGTTTGCCCCACGCGGCACGCCGGAAGACATCCTGGAAAAAATGAATGGCGCGATCAATGCGGCGCTCAAGTCCCCGGAACTGCGCGCCCGCCTGATCCCGCAGGGCATAGACCCGGTCAACGGCAGCCGCGCCGACTTCAGCAAATTCCTGGCGGGTGAGAAGGCCAGGCTCGGCCCGATCGCCAAGGCCGCCAACATGAAGGAAGACTGAATTCCCGGCTTCAGCCACGCATCGAGCCACATCACTGGCGCATGTGCCGACAAACCAACGACAGAAGGAGACCTTTGCCATGACATTCACATTCCAGCGGATACGACGCGTCGTCCTGGCCGCCTTCAGCCTCGTGCTGCTTGCCGGCCATGCCCTGGCCGCCGATATCCGGGTGATCAGTTCGGGCGGCTTCACCGCCGCCTACCAGCAATTGATACCCCTTTATGAGCAGGCCAGCCAGAACAAGGTCATCACCAGCTACGGCGCCTCCATTGGCAATGCGCCGGACTCGATTCCCAGCCGGCTGGCGCGCGGCGAGACCTTTGACATCGTGATCCTGGCCGACGCCGGGCTGGAGACGCTGGTCAAGGAGGGCAAGGTCACTCCAGGCAGCCGCGTCGATCTGGCGCGCTCCGTGATCGGCATGTCGGTGCGCAAAGGCACACCCAAGCCGGACATCAGCACGGTGGATGCCTTGCGCCAGACCTTGCTGAACGCGAAGTCGATTGCCTATTCCGCGAGCGCCAGCGGCACTTATCTGTCGACGGAGCTTTTTCAGCGCCTGGGCGTGGCCGACCAGATCAAGGACAAGGCCCGCAAGATTTTCAGTGAGCGGGTCGGGACGGTGGTGGCGCGGGGCGATGCCGAGATCGGCTTCCAGCAAGTCAGTGAATTGCTGCCCTTCAAGGAGCTGGACTTTGTGGGGCCCCTGCCCGATGAAGTCCAGCAGACCATCTTCTTTTCAGCGGGCCTCATGACGGGTGCCAGGGAACCCGAAGCGGCCCGACACCTGATCCGCTTCCTGGCTTCGCCTGCGGCCGCATTCATTGTGCGCGGCACTGGCATGGAGCCCGTTGCCGCCAAGCCTTGAGCTTGAAAGACAGGCCTAGCGCAGCTCGCGCGTGTTCACCAGGCCTTTCATGAAGTCCTGGCAGCGCGCCAGCTGCTCCAGGCTCACAAATTCGTCGGGCTGGTGCGCCTGGGTGATGCTGCCGGGCCCGCAGACCACGGTGGGAATGCCGGCGCCCTTGAAGATGCCCGCTTCGGTGCCGAAGGCCACCAGCGTGGTTTCCCGCGTGCCGGCCAGGCGCTGCGCAAGCCGGGTCACGTCGTCGCCGGCCGAGCCCAGAAAGGCCGGCACCTCACAAATCGTCTCAAAGCGGAAGCCGGCATCGGGTGCGACTTTTTGCATCGCCGGCTGCGCGCGCTGCGCATAGGCCAGAATCTCTTTTTGCATCGCATGCGCGTCGGCTGTAGGCAGGTTGCGGAATTCATAGCGGAACTCGGCGTCGCGCGGCACCACATTGTCGGCAATGCCGCCGTGGAACTGCCCGACGCTGGCGGTGCTGAAGGGCACGTCAAAACCCTCGTAGCGCGGCTCGCTGGCCTCAAAGCCCTCGGCCATGTCGCGCAGCTTGCCGACCACGCGCGCCGCCATCTCGATGGCGTTGACCGACTGCGGCGTGAGCGAGGAGTGCGCCTCTTTGCCGCGCACGCAGCATTTGTAGCGGTACACGCCCTTGTGCGCGGTGGCCGGCACCATGTTGGTCGGCTCACCGACGATGCAGGCCAGCGGCGCGATGCCGGCGTCCTTCATGTCGGCGATCAGCTCCCTCACGCCCAGGCAGCCGACTTCCTCGTCGTAGCTCAGCGCCAGGTGCAGCGCAAAGGGCGCCTGGCTGTTCAGGAAGTCCCCGGCATGGGCCAGGGCCATGCCGATAAAGCCCTTCATGTCGCAGCTGCCGCGCCCGTAGAGCCGCCCGCCCTCGATGGCGGCCGACAGCGGATCCAGCGTCCAGTCCTGGCCGTCCCAGGGCACGGTGTCGGTATGGCCCGACAGGATGATGCCGGCCGGCTTGCCTTCGCCCAGCGTGGCGAAGAGGTTGGCCTTGGTCTTGCCGGCATTGGTGGTGATGCGGCTGGCCACGCCCAGCCGGGCCAGCTCGTCGCGCACGAAATGGATCAGTTCCAGGTTGCTGTTGTCGCTGACGGTGTTCATGCGCACCAGGGCCTGGATCAGCTCCAGGGCGCGGGGCGAGACGGCGGGCAGGGCGATGGGGGAGGAAGGGGCGAGGGTGGGGGAGGGTGCAAGAGCCATGGCCCCCATTTTGGCCGTATTCGGGAATCGGCGGCGCTCAGTTATGCTTCAAGCTCGTTCTTCCCGGGGGTGTCCCGGGGTGTTACCCCTCTTTTCCGATGCCCTCTTCCCCTTCTTTCCCGCTGGCCCTGGTCCGCCTCATGCGGCCGCACCAGTGGCTGAAAAACGTTTTTGTGTTCGCCGGCCTGGTGTTCAGCCAGAACTGGCAGGACATGGCGCTGGACTGGCGCGTTTTCCATGCTTTTGCGGCTTTTTGCTGCCTCTCCAGCATGGTTTACATCATCAACGACTGGCATGACCGCGCCAGCGACGCCCTGCACCCCACCAAACGCCACCGGCCCCTGGCCAGCGGCGCGGTGGCGGTGCCCGTGGCGCTGGTGCTGGCCGGCCTGCTGCTGGTGGCGGGCCTGCTGCTGGCGGCCGGCAACCGCACTTTGCTGGCTTTGCTGGCGGCCTATGTGCTGCTCAACCTGGCGTACTCATGGCGGCTCAAGCAGGTGCCGGTGGTCGACGTCTCCATCATCGCCTCGGGTTTCATGCTGCGCCTCCTGGCCGGCACCGTGGCCGTCGGCATTCCGCCCTCGCGCTGGCTGCTGCTGACCGGCATTTTTGTGGCCCTGTTCCTCGGTTTTGCCAAGCGCAAGGCCGAAAGCTTCCATGAAGAGGCCAGCCAGCGTGCGGTGATGGCCCACTACCCCTCGGCCCTGCTGGACACCTTCATGGCCGTGACCATGACCGCCACGCTGACCACCTACAGCCTGTTCGCCACCAGCCCCGAGGCGCAGCTGCAGCACGGCGAGCGCCTGCTCTACACCGTGCCGGTGGTGATCTTCGGCATGCTGCGCTACACCTACCAGGTGCACCGCGGCCACGGCGAAGACGTGGCGCGCGATATGCTGCGCGACCCCTGGATACTGGGGGCCGGCGCGCTCTGGCTGGCCATTTTCCTGAGCCGCTGGCTGTGAAGCCCGCGCCCGCTTCCTCCGCGCCGGTTGCGGCGGGCCTTCCCTTCAAGCGCCTGCTGCTGGTGCTGGGCGTGGTGGCCACGGCCTATGCGGCCGCGCTGCTGGTCTGGGGCGACAGCCCCAAAGCCTCGCTGGCGCTGCTCTGGTCCTGGACGGGCGCGCAGGCAGCCGGCCTGTGCCTGCTCAACTACCTGCTGCGCGGCCTGCGCTGGCGGCTCTGGATGGCGCATTACGGCCGCCATTTCGGCTGGCTGCAGGGCCTGCGCCTCTACCTGGCGGGCTATGCCTTCACCCCCACGCCCGGCAATGTCGGCGAGGCGGCGCGCGGCTTGATGCTGGCGCGCCAGCCCCTGGGCGCCGGGCAAAGCCTGGCCATCTTCGGCGCTGAACGGCTGGCCGACCTGCTGTGCCTGCTGCTGCTGTGCCTGCCGGCCGCCGGCTGGGTGCTGCGGCATCCCGCGGTGCAGGCCGCGTCCACGCTGCTCGGTGGCCTGCTGGCGGCCGCGGCGCTGGTGTTGTTGATGGTGCTGGGCCTGCTCTTCAAACACCGCGACCGGCTGTTTGAGCGCCTGTCCTGGCTGCGGGAGGCCTGGCACTGCCTGGCGCTGCGCCCCTGGCTTTGGCTGGGGCTGACCCTGGCGGCCTGGGCGGCGCAGGGTGTCGCGGTCTGGCTGGTCTGCCGCGGCATGGGCGTTCAACTGGAGCTGTTGACGGCCACGGGCTTTTACGCCGTCGCCATGGTGGCAGGCGCCCTGTCCGCGCTGCCCGCCGGCCTGGGCGGCACCGAAGCCGTGCTCACGGGCCTGCTGGTGGCGCATGGCGCGACGCCCGCGGCGGCGCTGGCCGTCACCGTGCTGGCGCGGCTGCTGACGCTGTGGCTGGCCGTGGCCATAGGCGTGCTGGCCTTGCTTTATAGTGCGGCCATCCGCAAGGAAATCAGCTTCCGCTAGCCTGCTCCCGCCTTGCCCGCGGCCGCGTTGCCGCCGGCGCCGCTCCCCTTTTTGAGCTTTCATGTCCCAGAACCACGATTCCGCCACCCCCGCCACCCCCGCCGCCTCAGCCGCCTTTCCCGTCACGCTGAGCCGCTGGCTGCTGGCCGCCGGCCTGCTCTCGTTGCTGCTGCGCTTGTGGATTTCCGTGAGCTTCCCGGTCACCGGCGACGAGGCCTTTTTCTACTGGTGGGGCGTGTACCCCGACTGGGGCTATTCGGACCACCCACCCATGGTGGGCTGGCTGATCGCGCTGATGCGCGCCACCTTGGGCGACAGCCTCTGGTCCATACGCCTGCCCATTGTGCTGCTGCCGCTGGCGCTGGGCGCGGCACTGTGGTGGGCGCTGAAGGGCGCGGACCGGGTGCGCGCCGCCTGGGCCGTGCTGTTTTTCTGGCTGGCGCCGCTGAACTGGCTCAACACCCTGATCACCACCGACACGCCGCTGATCTTCTGGTCGGTGCTGTCGGTCGCCGCGCTGATGCGCGCCGAGCGCCGCGCCCTGATGGACCGCGCCGCCTGGGGTTTGTATGCGCTGTCCGGCGTTTTCCTGGGCTGCGCCTTTTTGTCCAAGTATTTTTCGGTGGTGCTGGGCTTCAGCTACCTCGTGTACTTCGTGCTGTACCGCCGCGAGCGCCTGGCCGGTTTGGCCCTGCTGGTGTTGTGCGCCTTGCCCGGGCCGGCGATCAACATCGCCTACAACATGTCGCACGGCTGGTCCAACATCATGTTCAATGTGTACAACCGCAATGAAGATGCCAATTTTGAGTGGCGCAAGCCGCTGACCTATATCGGCATGATGGCCTACCTGGTCACGCCGGCCGCGCTGTGGATGGCGGTGCGCTACCGCCAGTCCCTGCTGGCCGCGGCGCGCTCGCAGCGCCTGCTGGCCTGCCTGGTGGTGGTGCCGCTGCTGTTCTTCGCACTGCTGTCGGCCAAAAAAATCATCGGCCTGCACTGGGTACTGTCGTTTTACCCCTTTGGGTTTGCCTTCCTGGCCTCTGCCCTGCCGGCCGACAAGCTCAAGGCCTGCGCCAAGGGGCTGGCCGTGTTCGCCGGCCTGCATGTGCTAGTGGTGGCGGGGCTTTACATGACCACGCTGGACACCTGGCGCAGCACCAAGCTTTATCCGCAAATCATCCGCAGCTACAAGACCGCCGAAATGCTCCAGCAGGTCACGGCGCCCGGTGTGGTGCTGATGGGCGAGGCCTACACACCGGCCTCGATATTCGGTTTTGAGCGGCGCCAGTACATGCCGGTCTTCGGTGTCGGCAAGTTCCATGCGCGCCAGGACGACATGCTGGTCGATTTTTCGCTGTACCAGGGCAAGACGATTCGCATCATCCTCGCCGACAAACCGCGCCTGGAGGAGTTTGCGCCTTATTTCGCCTCGGTGCGCGTGCTCAGCTTCGAGCAAAACGGCGTGCCTTTTTACGCCCTCGAAGGCACGGGCTTTAACTACCAGGCTTATCGCGAAGGGGTGCTGGGCACGGTGTTCAAGCGCTACTTCAATATTCCCAAATGGCTGCCCATGACGGGCTGCCCTTTCTGCGAACGCTATTGCGGCCAGGTGCGATGCCCGAGCTAAGCGCCCAGGACACCGGCCCGGTTGTCGCCGCCTTTGACTTCGACGGCACGCTGACCCGGCGCGACACCTTCACGGTTTTCCTCGCGCGCGGCCTGGGCTGGCCGCGTTTTGCGTGGGCCCTGCTGCGCTGCTCGCCCTGGCTGGCCGGCTATGCGCTGCGCATCGTGCCCAACCACGTCGCCAAAGGCAAGCTCATGCAGGCCACGCTGGCGGGCCGCAGCCTTGCCGAGATCGACGGCTGGACCGCGCAATGGCTGGCAAAAGATTTCCCCGGCCAGCTGCGCGAGGATGCGATGGCACACCTGGCCCGGCACCGCGAGGCCGGCCACTGCTGCGTGATGGTCAGCGCCTCGCCCGACATCTACCTCAAGCAGGTGGCGCGGCAGCTGGGCTTTGATGCGTTGCTCTGCACCGAAATGGAAACGGCGGGCGAGGGCGAGGCCCGCCGCCTCACGGGGCGTATGCGGACGCCCAACTGCCATGGGGAGCAGAAGGTTGTCAGGCTACGGGAGTGGGCGGCCGGGCGCTTTGGCTCGGCCGGGCTGGAGGGGGTGACGCTCTATGCCTATGGGGATACGTCCGGCGACAAACCGATGCTGCGGTTGGCGCGGCATGCGTGGTATCGGGGGGAGCCTTGGAGCGGGTGAGCGGCTCCTGCTCTGGTCCTTGTGTTCTCTGCCGAGGGCGGTTGGCCGGGGGTAGCCCGGCGGCTACTCACTTTTATCGAAACCCGCAAAGCGGGTTTTCTTTTGTCCGCCAAACGGCGCGCTACGCGCGCGGGGTTTGCTCACTTCGCGCAGCGAAGTTACGCAAACACCAAAAGTAAGCAAAAGAAAAGGCGACCCTGGTGTTTGCGTTCCCTGCGCTTCGCTCCGGGGCAACCTGCGGTGCTCGGTTCAGGCGGGGTCTCGCTAAACTCGCTTCGCTCAAACAACGCGATCCCTTATCCGCCTGAACCTGCGCTCCTCGGCGCATACACAAGGGGGTGGGAGAAAAATACCAATACCGAAAACCACAAGGACACGCCATGGCGTGTCCTTGTTTGTATTTGTCTTGGGGTTTTTGTCTTCTGTCCCCGTTCCCGATTGCCCCGTCCTGGCTGGGCCGAGGAGCGCAGAGACAAGCGGATCAGGGCTGGCGTTGTCTGAGCTGAGTGAAACGCAGCGAGTTTAGCCAGACCCCGCTTGGCTCGAGCACCGCAGGTTGCCCCGCAGCGCAGCGGAGGGGACCCAGACTGCGGGTCGCCTTTTCTTTGCTTACGTTCTTTTGGCGAAGCAAAAGAAAGTAAGTCGCCCGCCGGGGCGAGACCCGGCCAGCAGGACTAAGTGGAGGAAAGAGGAGGAAGAGCGCGCCCAGCCGGAGCAAGACCCGGCTCAGTCTTCCAACTCCGCCTTAGCCATCTCCACATCAAGCCTCTCCGTCGCATCCAGCGGCTTGCTGGCCGCCGCCTGCTCATACAGCTTGGTGGCTTCCTTCATCTTCTTGTCGCCTTCGAGCATGACCATGCCGTTGGCATATTCGATCATGCCGATGGCCGAGCCGGGGTGCAGCTTCAGGGCGTCCTTGTAGAGCGACAGGCCCACGTCCTTTTTGGCGCCGTAGGTCATGCCGCCTATCAGCGAGCCGACCTTGTCGATGACCTCGGCGTGGAAGGCGGCCAGCGCGATGTGGGCGTCGGCGTGTTTGGGCGAGAGCTTGATGGCCTGCTCCAGCGCGTTTTTCACCTTGGTGCCCAGGCCTTGCGCCAGGGCCTTGGCCACGCTGATGCCCTGGCTGTAGCGGCCCAGCGCATAAGCCTGCCAGTACCAGGCGTTGGCGTTTTTCGGGTCGTCCTTTTGCTGGGCCTCGGCGCGGGCGGCGACTTCCATGAAGAGGTCCAGCTTGGCCTTTTCCTTGGTTTCCAGGTAGGTGGCGTACATGCTGGCGGCCTTGTTGGCCACCGTGATGCCGTCGCCGCCGGCTTTGAGGCCCGCGTCAGACGCCTTCTGGAATTCACCGTTGTGGAACAGCACCCAGGCCTGCAGCACATCGGCGTCCTTGGGCAGGGGTTCGCAGTCGCCCAGGTGCAGGCGGGCCCAGCTCTTTTTCAGGCTGGCGGCATCGAATGCGTAGTCGCCGGCATGGGGAAAGGCAGTCCATTTGGCCATGTGTCTTGTCTCCTTGGTAAAAATTGTTGTGTTATGGATGAGGGCGGTTTGAAGGAACTCAAGCCGGGCTGCTGTAAGCGCCGACCAGGGCCTGCAGGTGCGCGCGCTGGCTTTGCTCCAGGTAGGGAATCAGCAAATTGAGCACGTGGTGCGCGCCGCGCAGCAGCGCGGCCTGGGCGTTGCCGGGCTCCAGCGCGTTGCGCGGGTCGCGCACGTACTCGAAGCTGAGCCAGTAGGTGAGCACCACCACCATGCTGGTGGCCGTGGCCTCGACCTCGCGCGAATCGATGGTCATGGCGCCGGCGCGGCTCATGCCGTCGAGCAGGCCCTTGACGGCGCGCGTCTTGTTCTTGAGCACCCACTGGAAGTGAGTTTCCAGCCGGCGGTTCTTGCTGAGCAGGTCGTTGAGGTCGCGGTACAGGAAGCGGTACTGCCAGATCAGCTCGAACAGCGTGTGCATGAAAAACCAGGCGTCCTCCACGTCGCGCACGCCGTCGCTGGCGTTGAGCAGCTCGCTCAGGGACTTTTCGTAGCGGTCGAACAGCGAGTTGATGAGCTCGTCTTTGGCGGGGTAGTGGTAGTAGAGGTTGCCGGGGCTGATGTTGAGCTCGGCGGAGATCAGCGTGGTCGACACATTGGGCTCGCCAAAGCGGTTGAAGAGGTCCAGGGTGACCTCCAGGATCCGCTCTGCTGTACGGCGCGGCGCTTTTTTCGCCATAGTTGTCTACCTTGTATTGTTCTTTAACTCTAACCCAGCGCCTGCCGGCGCGAAACTAGGGAAGTCCACAAAACCCGGGTCCGCCCATAGAGAACCTTTGGGTTACGCCGCCAGCGCCGCGCGGGAAGGCGATCGCAGCGCGTGGCTTAAATCTTCCATGACTTCCTCCAGCGAGGCGATGGCCCGGCCCACGCGGGTGGCGGCCGGCCTTGGGGCCACCAGGTGGCGCTTGGGGTCTTCCAGGACGTCCAGGTTCAGGCTCACGCCGTGCCGCCCGAGCTTGGCCGACAGCGTGGTTTTGCGCGAGCGCAGCATCTGCCGGGTCTTCTGGTAGGCGTGCTCGGCCAGTTCGCGGCGCTGCCGGTAGCTGAAGGTATTGGCCAGGAACATCTCGGCGTCGCGGTGGTCGGGCTCCAGCAGCACGATGTCGGTGTCGGGGTAAGCGTGCTCATAGTGCTTCATGCCCAGCTCCAGCCGCGAATGGATCATGGAGCGGAAAGTCTGGCTCATGACCGCGGGCAGGCCGCCGCTGACGATGCGCGGTATGGCCTGTTTTTCGGTCGGCAGGCCGCGGCGCATGACGCGCTGGTCCATGGCCAGCCGAGGCGCGCGCGTGGAGTTGAAGGGCACCAGCGGGTTCAGGCAGAACATCAGGTCCACGCCCTCGTCCATGGCCACGCCGGCGTGCATGGTCTTCTTGAGGGCGCCGTCCACGTAGTAATGGTTGTCGATCTCCACCGGCGGGAACAGGCCGGGCAGGGCCGAGCTGGCCTGCACGGCCCTGGAAATGGGTACGTGGTCCCAGCCGGGGCGGCCAAAGGGCGCGGCGTCGCCGCTGTCCAGGTTGGTTGCCACCAGCGTCAGGCGGGTGCGGAGTTCGCGAAAGTCATTGGTGCGGCCGGGCTTGGAAAACAGTTTTTCGAGTTGCGTGTCGACTTCGTCGTTGGCAAAAATGCCGGTGGGCAAGGCCGGCCCCAGCGCTTCCAGCGCATGGACAAAAGACTTGCGCCCAAAGGTGGCGCGCCACGCGGCCGACGCGGCCAGGCCGGGCAGCGTGATGCCGCGTCGCAGGAATTCGCCGTAGGCCGGCACCATCAACCAGGCCGGGTCGAAGACCTCCGAGGCCTTGTCGTCGTTTTCGATAAAGGCCGCGCAGAGTTCGCGCGGTGTCATGCCGTTGGCCAGGCCCGCCGCGATAAAGCCGCCGGCCGAGACGCCGACGTAATGGTGCAGTTCGGTGAAAGAGATGCCCTGCAGGGATTCATCGAGGGCACAGAGCGCGCCTATCTCGTAAATGGCTCCCAGGGGACCGCCGCCTGCCAGTGCCAGTGCAATGCGCGGCTGGCTGCTGGAGGGCTTGCTTTTTGAACGCTTGGCTGAAGTCATGGGAAGAAAGTGTAGACGGCGGCCCCGGGAATATTTGCTGCTTTGCAGCAAAGCGCACAGGCGAAAAAAAAGGGACGGTATGTCCCTTTTTGATGAAGCTTGCCGTGCTTACGCCGACTTGCGCGCGGCCGGGCGCTTGGCGGCCGGGGCTTTTTTCGCGGCAGGTTTTGCGGCGCTCTTGGCGGCGGGGGCCTTGCCGCTGAGTTTTTGCACATTGCGGTTGAGTTCGTCAATGCGCGCGATCAGCGCGTCCACATCCTTGGCCGAAGGCACGCCGAGTTTGTTCAGGGCCTTGGCGACGCGGTCTTCGAAGATGTTTTCGAGTTTGTCCCACTGGTGGCCGGCTTTGGACTGGATGTCGGTGGCCATGGTGGCCATCTTGTTAGTGGCTTCGGAGATCTTCTCTTCGGCGACGGCCTGGGTCTTGCGCTGGATGGACAGGCCTTCCTTGACCAGGGTCTCAAAAACCTTGCCGCCTTCTTCTTGTGCCTTGGAGAATGCACCCAGGCCGGCCAGCCAGATTTGCTGGGCGGACTCTTTGACGGCGCCCGAAAGCTGGGGGCCGGATTTTTTGTCGGCGCTCATTTTTTGCAGTTTCTTGACCATGATGGACTCCAGACGGTGAGGGTTGTGGATTTGCGCGGACAGTATGCCGCATAGACTGGAAAATATAAGCCTTCCCCGCGGCGGTGTTTAGGTGCCCCGCTCTATGGAAAAGCAGGCCCCGCGCCGCTGAGCGCGGGTTTCTGCTGAATAGGGAGTCATGCGGTTTAAGCAAGAATCAGTTTTTTGATCGACAGTTCAGCGGAGAAAACACAACATGCATTATTTCGTCACGGGGGCCACAGGCTTCATCGGCAAACGCCTGGTCAAAAAACTTCTGGAACGAAAAGGCACGACCGTTCATTTCCTGATCCGCCAGGAAAGCGCCGGCAAGGTCGCGGCGCTGCGGGAGTACTGGGGCGTGAGCGCCGCGCGGGCTGTCGCCATCCACGGCGACCTGACAAGCAAGAAGCTGGGCGTCAGCAGCGAGGACATCAAAAAGCTCAAGGGCCAGGTCGGGCATTTTTACCACCTGGCCGCCGTCTATGACCTGGGCGCCGACGAGCAAAGCCAGATCGCCGTCAACATCGAGGGCACGCGCAGCGCGGTGGAGTTCGCCAAGGCCATAGACGCCGGCCACTTCCACCATGTGAGCTCCATCGCCGCGGCCGGCCTCTATGAAGGCGTGTTCCGCGAGGACATGTTCGAGGAGGCCGAAAACTACGACCATCCCTACTTCATGACCAAGCACGAGAGCGAAAAAATCGTGCGCAAGGAATGCAAGGTGCCCTGGACGGTGTTTCGCCCCGCCATGGTGGTCGGCGACAGCACCACCGGCGAGATGGACAAGATCGACGGCCCCTACTACTTTTTCAAGCTGATCCAGCGCATGCGCCAGCTGCTGCCGCCCTGGATGCCGGCCGTGGGCCTGGAAGGCGGGCGCATCAACATCGTGCCCGTCGATTTTGTCGTCGACGCGCTGGACCACATCAGCCACAAGACCGGCATCGCCAAGAAGTGTTTCCACCTGGTGGACCCGGTGGGCTACCGCGTCGGCGACGTGCTGGACATCTTCAGCCGCGCGGCCCACGCACCCAAGATGAACCTGTTCATCAACGCCGCCCTGCTGGGTTTTATCCCGCGCGGCGTCAAGAAGAGCCTGATGGCGCTGGCGCCGGTGCGGCGCGTGCGCAACGCGGTGATGGCCGACCTGGGCCTGCCCGAGGACATGCTGACTTTCGTCAACTACCCGACGCGCTTTGACTGCCGCGACACCATGGCCGCGCTCAAGGGCGCCGGAATTGAATGCCCCAACCTCAAGGACTACGCCTGGCGCCTGTGGGACTACTGGGAGCGCCACCTGGACCCCGACCTGCACATAGACCGCTCGCTGCGCGGCACGGTGGGCGGCAAGGTGGTGCTGGTCACCGGCGGCTCGTCCGGCATAGGTCTGGCCGCGGCGCACAAGTTCGCCGAAGCCGGCGCGACCACCATCATCTGCGGGCGCGACCAGGACAAGCTCGACGAGGCCTGCAAGGAAGCCAAGGCCAAGGGCTACCAGTTCGTGGCCTACCCGGCCGACATCGCCGACATGGCCGACTGCGACCGCTTCCTCAAGCTGCTGGTCGCCAACCACGGCGGCGTCGACTTCCTGATCAACAACGCCGGCCGCTCGATACGCCGCGCGATCGAGGCCAGCTACGACCGCTTCCACGACTACGAGCGCACCATGCAGCTCAATTACTTCGGCTGCCTGCGCGTGACCATGGGGCTGCTGCCCGGCATGGCGGCCAAGCGCAAGGGCCATGTGGTCAACATCAGCTCCATCGGCGTGCTGACCAACGCGCCGCGCTTTTCGGCCTATGTGGCCTCCAAGGCCGCGCTGGACGCCTGGACGCGCTGCGCCTCGAGCGAGTTCGCCGACGTCGGCATCAGCTTCACCACCATCAACATGCCGCTGGTGCGCACACCCATGATTGCGCCGACCAACCTGTACAACAACGTGCCGACGCTATCCCCCGAAGAAGCCGCCGACATGATCGCGCAGGCCTGCATCTTCAAGCCGGTGCGTGTCGCCACGCGCCTGGGCATCACTGGCCAGCTGCTGCACGCGCTGGTGCCGCGCATCGCGCAGATCGCCATGAACACCAGCTTCCGCATGTTCCCCGACTCCTCGGCCGCCAAGGGTGAGAAGGGTGCCAAACCGCAGCTGTCCGCCGAGGCCGTGGCCATGCAGCAGATGATGCGCGGCATCCACTTCTAGCCGGGGCCGCGGCGGCCGCCGGCCGCCTTTTTCGGCCTTTCCGCCCGCAGGCCGGGGGCATAATATGAGCCGATGCCGCATTGCAGCGGCACAAGGAAGGGTGAGCTCATGATTTTGGTTACGGGGGGAGCCGGTTTTATCGGCGCCAATTTTGTTCTTGACTGGTTGGCGGGCAGCGACGAGCCGGTCGTCAACCTGGACAAGCTCACTTACGCCGGCAATATGGAAACCCTGGCGCCCCTGAAGGGCGACCCGCGGCATATTTTTGTCCGGGGCGACATCGGCGACAGCACCCTGGTCGCGGACCTGCTGGCCAGGCACAAGCCGCGCGCCGTCGTGCATTTCGCGGCCGAGTCGCACGTGGACCGATCCATCTCGGACCCGGAAGCCTTCATACAGACCAACATCGTCGGCACTTTTCGCCTGCTGGAGGCCGTGCGCCGCTACTGGTCGGCGCTGCCGGCCGGCGAGAAAGCCGCCTTCCGCTTTCTGCAGGTGTCCACGGACGAGGTGTACGGCTCGCTGCAGCCGGCCGACCCCGCCTTCAGCGAGGCCAACCGCTACGAGCCGAACAGCCCTTATTCAGCCAGCAAGGCGGCGAGTGACCACCTGACCCGGGCCTACCACCACACCTACGGCCTGCCGGTGCTCACCACCAATTGCTCCAACAATTACGGCCCCTACCATTTCCCCGAAAAACTGATCCCGCTGATGATCGTCAACGCCCTGGCCGGCAAGCCCCTGCCGGTTTACGGCGACGGCCAGCAGGTGCGCGACTGGCTGTACGTCAAGGACCACTGCAGCGGCATACGCCGCGTGCTCGAAGCCGGCAAACCCGGTGAGACCTACAACATAGGCGGCAACAACGAGAAGCCGAATATCGACATCGTCCACGCGGTGTGCGCCCTGCTCGACGAGTTGCGCCCGCGCACCGGCGGCAGCTACCGCGAGCAGGTGGCCTTCATCAAGGACAGGCCCGGCCATGACCGCCGCTACGCGATTGATGCCAGCAAGATGATGCGGGAACTGGGATGGAAGCCCGCCGAGACCTTTGAAACCGGCATCCGCAAGACCGTGCAGTGGTACCTGAACAACCCCGAGTGGGTCACGCATGTGCAAAGCGGCGCCTACCGCGATTGGGTCGAGGCCCAGTACGCGGCCGCGGCCTGAGCGCGCGCATGAAGATACTGCTTTTCGGCAAGAACGGCCAGGTCGGCTGGGAATTGCAGCGCAGCCTGGCGCCGCTCGGTGAGCTGGTTGCGCTGGACCGCCACAGCGCCGACTTTTGCGGCGACCTCGCCAGGCTGGACGGCATACGGGAGACGGTGCGCCAGGTCCGGCCTGATGTCATCGTCAATGCCGCCGCCTACACCGCCGTCGACAAGGCCGAAAGCGATGCGGACAACGCACGCATCATCAATGCCGAAGCTCCTGGCGTGCTGGCCGAGGCTGCCAGTGCCGCCGGCGCATGGCTGCTGCACTACTCGACAGACTATGTGTTCGACGGCAGCGGCAGCAAACCCTGGGAAGAGGGCGACCCGACCGGCCCGCTCAGCGTCTACGGCCGCAGCAAGCTCGAAGGCGAGCAGCGCATCGCGGCCCGGTGTGCCCAACACCTGATTCTGCGCACCAGCTGGGTTTATGCGGCGCGGGGCGGCAACTTCGCCAAAACCATGCTGCGCCTGGCTGCGGAGCGCGAGCGCCTGACCGTCGTGAGCGACCAGTTCGGTGCCCCTACGGGGGCCGACCTGCTGGCCGACGTCACGGCCCACATGCTGCGCAGCGCGCTGGCCGGTCCCAGGGCAGGATTTGCCGGCACTTATCACGTGGCGGCCGCGGGCGAGACTTCATGGCATGGTTATGCGCGTTTTGTCCTCGAATGCGCCGCGAAAGGCGGCAAGGCGCTCAGGGCGTCACCCGATGCCGTGGACCCTGTCCCCACATCGGCTTTCCCGACGCCGGCCGTACGCCCGCATAATTCGCGTTTGAACACCAGCAAACTCCGCGGTGCCTTTGGCCTGCGGCTTCCCGCATGGCAGCAAGGCGTGGCCCGCATGCTGGCGGAAATTACCTGATTACACCCACATGACTCAACGCAAAGGCATCATCCTGGCCGGCGGCTCCGGCACCCGCCTGCATCCGGCCACACTGGCCATCAGCAAACAGCTGCTGCCGGTGTATGACAAGCCCATGGTGTATTACCCCCTCAGCACGCTCATGATCGCAGGCATCCGCGAGGTGCTGATCATCAGCACGCCGCAGGACACGCCGCGCTTCCAGCAGCTTCTGGGGGATGGGTCGCAGTGGGGCATGAATCTTCAGTACGCCGTGCAGCCCAGCCCCGACGGGCTGGCCCAGGCCTTCATCATCGGGGAAAAATTCCTGGACGGCGCGCCCAGCGCCCTGGTGCTGGGGGACAACATTTTTTACGGCCATGACCTGCACAGGCTGCTCGGTGAAGCGGATGCCGAGACGTCGGGCGCGACGGTGTTTGCCTATCACGTGAAGGATCCCGAGCGCTACGGCGTGGTGGCGTTTGACGCCACCGGACGGGCTCGCAGCATTGAAGAAAAACCGGCCGCGCCAAAAAGCAATTACGCCGTCACGGGCCTGTATTTTTATGATGCCCAGGTCGTGGAGATCGCCAAGGCGATCAAGCCCAGCGCCCGCGGCGAGCTTGAAATCACCACGGTCAACCAGCATTACCTCGAACAGGGCCAGTTGAAGGTGCAAATCATGCAGCGCGGCTATGCCTGGCTGGACACCGGTACCCACGACAGCCTGCTGGACGCCAGCCAGTTCATCGCGACCCTCGAGCATCGCCAGGGGCTCAAGATCGCCTGCCCCGAGGAGATTTCCTGGCGCAACGGGTTTATTGATGACGCCCAGCTGCAGAAACTCGCGGAGCCGCTCGCAAAAAGCGGCTACGGCCAGTACCTGCAGCACCTCCTGAAAGAGAACGGCCGTTCATGAAAGTCACATCCACGCCCATTGCCGATGTGCTGATCATCGAGCCCAAGGTTTTCGGTGACTCGCGGGGCTTTTTCCTGGAAAGTTTCAACCAGCGCGCGTTCAATGCCGCGACCGGTACCGATTTCAATTTTGTCCAGGACAACCACAGCCGGTCGGCCAAAAACGTGCTGCGCGGCTTGCATTACCAGCTCGGACAGCCGCAAGGCAAGCTGGTCCGTGTGGTGAGGGGGGCGGTCTTTGATGTGGCTGTCGATATCCGCCCGGCATCGCCGACATTCGGCCAATGGTTCGGCCTGGAGCTCAGCGAGGAGAACCACCGTCAGCTCTGGGTGCCGCCCGGCCTGGCGCACGGCTTCCTGGTGTTGAGCGACAGCGCGGAATTTTTATACAAGACAACCGACTACTACGCACCCGAGCAGGAGCGCTGCATCGTGTGGAATGACCCCACGCTGGGGATCGCCTGGCCTTTGGAGGGCGGCTCCCCTTTGCTTTCGGGCAAGGACGCCGCGGGGCTGGCTTTCAAGGCGGCGGTGTCCGCGCCCTGACGCGCGGACAGAAGCTTCTTAAACGCTGGCCAGGCTGACGAGGTCGCTGTCCTGGGCGTCGGGCGTGAACCCGCTCACGTGTTTGAGCAGCAGCGTCCGCAAGGTGGCGGTATCGTTGGCTTTCACGGCCTGCTTGAGCAGCTCCAGGTCTCCCCGGAAATCCGCCCAGGGCACGAACTCCTCATGCGCCTTCAGGATGCGGGGATGGAGCGTTGCGACGGGGTTGTCGCCGATCAGCAGCTCTTCATACAGTTTTTCACCGGGACGCAAACCGGTGACCTCGATGGCGATGTCGCCGTCAGGGCGGTTTTCGTCGCGCACCGTGAAGCCCGAGAGCTTCACCATGCGGCGGGCCAGGTCGATGATGCGCACCGGCTGGCCCATGTCCAGCACATAGACCTCGCCGCCCTCGGCCATGGCGCCCGCCTGCAGCACCAACTGGGCGGCCTCCGGGATGGTCATGAAATAGCGCGTCACCTCGGCGTGCGTCAGGGTGATCGGGCCGCCGGCTTCAATCTGCCGCCGAAACAGCGGCACGACGCTGCCGCTGCTGCCCAGCACGTTGCCGAAGCGGACCATGGCAAAACGCGTGCGATTGCTGATGGCGGGGGCCCCGGGGCCGAAACCCGGAGCCGGCGTTGCCGAGAGTGCTTGCAGCACCATTTCGGCGAGGCGTTTGCTGGCGCCCATGACGTTGGTGGGCCGCACGGCCTTGTCGGTGGATACGAGGACGAAGTGGCTGACGCCGGTCTCTATCGCGGCGCGCGCCGCATTGAGCGTGCCCAGCACGTTGTTGGCGACGCCTTCGGCGGGATTGTGTTCGACGAGCGGCACATGCTTGTAGGCGGCCGCGTGGTAGACGGTATGCGGCTGGTAGGCCCGGCAGATTTCGAGCATGCGGCCGTAGTCGCGGACGTTGGCCAGCAAGGGCGCCAGCTCTATGGTGGCGCCCTCGCGGTCCGCGATGCGTTGGCACAGGTGCTGGAGCTCCTGGTGGATGCTGTAGAGCCCGAACTCGCTGTGTTCGACAAGAATCAGCCGGGCGGGCTTTTCCTGCAGGATCTGGCGGCACAGCTCGCTGCCGATGCTGCCTGCCGCGCCCGTGACAAGCACCACCTTGCCGAGCAGGTTGCGGGCCAGCAAGGCGCGATCCGGCGGCACCGCATCCCGTCCCAGCAAATCTTCAACGTCCAGATCCTTGATGTCCGCCAGCGCCACGCGGCCGTGGGCCAGATCGGTCAGGCCTGGAAGGGAGCGAACGTGCACCGGCAGGGGCTGCAGCTCATTGAGTATCTCGTTGCGGCGTGTGCGGGTGATGGATGGCAGGGCCAGCAATATGTCGGTGATGCCGTGGGCACTCACTATGGCGCTCAGGTTTGCCGGCGCATAAACCGGAACGCGGTTGATGGTCAGTCCCTGCAAGGAAGGGCTGTCATCCACAAACCCGAGCAGCTTGAATTCGTGCGAAGTGGCGATGGCATTGGCGATTTGAACGCCGGCGGATCCCGCGCCATAGATCAGCAGATGGCTCACCGGCATGCTGCGGCGCTGGCCGGCGGAAAGGCTGCTCAGCCACTGCCGGGCGACGGCGCGGCTTGCGCCCACCATGAGAACCAGGATCAGCGGCTGCAGGAGTCCGATGGAGCGCGGGACATCCGGCCACCCCGCAACGATCAGCACGCCGAAGAACAGGATGGCATACAGCAGCACGGCGACGGCCAGGGCACGCATGGCGGCCATACCGCTGTGGCGAAACACGGCCCGATACAGGCCGTTGCGCCAAAAAATCGGCGCCGCCAGAACCGGTGCCAGCGCATACGGCCACCACTGGTGAACGCTGTAGGGCCAGTGCCAGGTGTCCAGTCGCAGGGAGTAGGCGCACCATACGGCCACGACACCCATCACCGCGTCGGCCAATAGCACAACGAGCTGCTTGACGCGCCGCGGCTGGCTCAGAAGTTTATTTCTTATCATAGGATCTGACTCAAAACATGGATGGCACCGTCAGTGCGAAACACCTTCGCGGCGAAGCACTTTCACGGCGGTTAACCAGAGGATGCGGACATCGAGCCACAGCGACCGGCGACGCAGGTATTCGGCATCCAGCGCGACTTTTTCAGGTATCGGCAGCTCGTCACGGCCGTTGATCTGCGCCCAGCCCGTGAGCCCCGGCACCAGCGCGTCTATGCCTTGCGCCGTGCGCAGGGCGATCAGGTCGGCCTGGTTGAACAGCGCCGGCCTCGGCCCCACGAAACTCATGTCGCCGGTAAGAATGCTCCACAGCTGGGGCAACTCATCGAGGCTGCTTTTGCGTAAAAAAGGCCCGATCGGCGTTAAATGCGCTTGTGGATCGGCCAGCAAATGCGTGGCGACGGCCGGCGTGCCCACGCGCATGCTGCGGAACTTGGGCATCCGAAAGATCTTGTTATGACGACCGACACGGTCGGACCAGTAAAGGGCCGGGCCGGGCGATGTCAGGCGAACCAGGGCCGCCACCGCCAGAATCGGCAAGGCCAGAATACAAGCCAGAAATATGGCAAACGCCAGGTCAAACACTCGCTTCAAGAAAAACATCCAAAAAAAAGTTCTGCACGAAGCCGTTTTTCGATGAGTGCTCATCCCCCCGTCAGCGGGCCTTCGGGCGTTAAATACTCCTCGCGCCTCGGATACCGGGCGTGGTGCCGTGCACCAGCCCGCGAAGCAGCCTAGGGATTATCGGTGAAAAGTCCCTGCCGCCATGCTTGTTTCACCGGGTGCGTTTCGAGGGCAAGCCCCCCTCTTGCTCAGCGCAGGATTTTTCGGACCGTCTCGACGATGCGCGCAATCTGCGATTCACTCATGTTCGATCCTGAAGGCAGGCATATGCCGTGCTCGAACAGGCGGTCCGAAACCGATTTTTCCGGCTCCGGGAAGTAGCGGCAATGGGCGAAAACCGGCTGCAGGTGCATGGGTTTCCACAGGGGGCGCGCTTCAATCAGTTCCCCGGCCAGGCGTTTGGTGAGTTCCTGGCTGTTGATGCCGACGGAGGGATCGATGACACAGGCGGTCAACCAGTGGGTCGAGTAGCTCCACTCCGGCTCCGGCATCCACTGGATTTCGGAGACGCCTGAAAAAGCGCTCTTGTAGGCCTCGAAGACCGCCCGGCGCGCCGCAACGCGCTCACCCAGCACCTTGAGCTGCCCGCGCCCGACGCCCGCAAGAATATTGCTCATGCGGTAGTTGTAGCCGATCTGGCTGTGCTGGTAGTGCGGCGCGGGGTCGCGGGCCTGCGTGGCCAGGAAGCGGGCCTTCGCGATGAGCTCCTTGTCGTCGGAGACCAGCATGCCGCCACCCGAGGTGGTGATGATCTTGTTCCCGTTGAATGAATAGACGCCGAGCTTGCCGAAACTGCCGCTGGCCCTGCCTTTGTAGCGCGCGCCCAGCGATTCGGCCGCGTCCTCGAGCACGGGCACGTTGTGCGCGTTGCAGATGTCGATCAGGCGGTCCATGTCGGCGCTTTGGCCGTACAGGTTCACCACGATGACCGCCTTGGGCATCCAGCCTTCGCGCTTGGCCGTGTGGAAGGCGCTTTCAAGCGCCGCCGGGGACATGTTCCAGCTCTCCTCATCGGAGTCGATGAAGACCGGTTCGGCGCCCTGGTAAACAATGGGATTGGCGCTTGCCGAAAAAGTCAGCGTGGAGCAAAAGACCTTGTCGCCCTTTTGCACCCCCAGCAGGATAAGGCCGAGATGAATCGCCGCAGTTCCCGAGGACAGCGCGGCCGCGTACCTGACGCCGACCAGCTCGGCCAGTTCCTGCTCGAACCCGTCCACATTGGGCCCCAGCGGTGCAATCCAGTTGGTGCGGAAGGCTTCTTCGACAAACTCCCTTTCCGCGCTTCCCATGTGGGGCGTTGAAAGCAGGATCTGCTCGTCGATCACCTTGCGATCCAGTATTTCGACGACCCTGCCGGAATCGTCCACCACGGGGAGGTGGTTGATGGCATGGCGGTTCATCAGGTCGAGCGCCTCCCGCCTCGAGGCCCGCGTATTGATGACTTGCGACTTGATGGACGGCAGCGAGGCGATGGTGTCCTCCAGTTGCGCGCCGGCAAGCACCAGGCGGCGCAAGTCGCCGTCGGTGACGGTTCGCTCAAACAGGCCGTTCCCGTCGGTCAGCAGCAGTATGCCCAGGCCGGCCTGATCGAGGATTGACAAGGCTTGACGCAGCTTGGCATCACGCGTGATCGACACATTCTGGATATTCGTCACCTCAGCTCCTAGCCGTATTCCGGGCCGGAACTCCGACCCATGTTTCACCCGCATTGATGTTCGCGGTGACCACCGCGCCCGCGCCGACCACCGCGCCGTCGCCGATGGACAGGCCCGGCAGTACTTTGGCGCCCGCGCCGACCAACACGCCCGCGCCGACCACGACGCCGCCGCTGAGCGCCGCGTTGGGCGCGATATGCGAGAAGTCGCCCACCACGCAGTCGTGGTCCACGACCGCGCCGTGGTTGATGATAACGCTGTGCCCGAGTGAGGCGGCCGCCGCGACCACGGAGTGCGCGGCCAGGAAGGAGCCGTCCCCGATACGGGCGAAGCGCGAAACGCTGGATGCCGGATGAACGATGGACAGCGGGAGCGCCTTGATGTCGAGCAGGGCGGCGAAGAGCCGCCGGCGCGCCTGGCCGCTTCCGATGGCGAGGTGAAAGGGCCGGCCTTGCATTTCCTCGGCGACCGCCGGCACCTCGATCGGGTATCCCAGAAGCCGCTGCCCCTGCAGCTGTTGTGCGCCATCCCGCACGCGGACGTCGTACGCCAGGGCATCGGACGACAGCAGCGCGTCCAGCACGACCTTTGCGTGCCCGCCGGCGCCTATCAGGTAGAGCAATTTAGTAGGCATTCGATTTCATCATCACCGATGGGTCGAGTGGAAGGGTCTCAATCAGCCGGGCGATGCGTTCAACGCTGCGGCCGTCACCGTAAATGTTGCGGCGCTCATAGCGGCCGTGCGCCAGGGCCCGCTCCACGGCTTTGCCTATGGCCGCCGGGTCAACGGCAACATCCGTGACATTGGCGTTGCGTTCACGCAGGTTCTGCCGTGAGCCGATGTTGACGACGGGCGTGCCGAACGAGGCCGCCTCGATAATGCCCGCGCTCGAGTTGCCTACCATGAGGTCCGCCGCGGCCATCCATGAAACAAACAGTTCCCGGGGGAAATGCGTCACGACCCGGACGTCGCCGTGGGCCGCGTGCGCGTCGAGGGCGGCGCGAATCTGGTCGCTGCCGGCGTCCGAGTTCGGCTTCAGGGCCACCAGCTGGAGCCCGCGCGCCAGCAAGGTGTCGAGGATCCCCGTGGTGCCGGCGCCGGCATTTTCCGTTTCCTGCACGACGGGGTGGTACACCATCAAGGCAACCGGCCGGGCCGGGTCCAGCCCCGCATCCCGGAGCAGCTTTTCCCGGCTGTGCAGTGCCAGTGCCTCTATGCCGTCCAATCCCGGTGCGCCGGTCAGGTACACATGGGCGGCCTGCTCCCCCATCCGCACCAGCCGGTCGCGCGATTCGCTGGTCGACACGAAGTGAAAGTGCGAGAGCTTGGAAATCGCGTGGCGTATGGATTCGTCGATGGTGCCGGACCGCTCGCCTCCGTGAATATGCACCACGGGAATGTTCAGGTGCACGGCCGAGATGGCGCCTGCAAGCATCTCACCCCGGTCGCCCAGAACCAGGACCAGGTCCGGTTTGATGTCCAGGAACGCATCGACGAAGCCGGCCACCATTTTCCCGAGGTTTCGAGCCATGGTGGCGCCGGTCGCGCTCGCCAAGTCGACATCCACTACGGCATTGACCGGCAGGCCCGCGGCTTTGATATCGTCGGCCGTGCTGCCGTATTTGTCCGACAGATGCATGCCGGTGACGACGATGGACAGTTCCAGGGCCTGCGAGTCGCGCAGCGCCGCCAGGGTGCCGCGCATCAGGCCAAAGTCGGCCCTGGTGCCCGTGATGTAGCAAACCTTGCGTTTCATCGCAGGTCCGGCCAGCCCAGCGTGGCCCCCGCGTCGATGTCATGCGCGGCCTGCTTGCCGAGCACCTTTGGAAGGTCGCCCGGTGGGATGCCTGTGCCGGGCCGCAGCAAGACAAGGTCCTCCGCGGTAATGGCCTGGCCGGCCCGTATGGGCCTGGCCGCGGTGACGCTGCGCCGCACCAGCGCGCGAACCGGCAACTCCGAGGCAGTAGGCTGTTTGACCGGGGAACCCAGGGCGGCCTCGACATCACGGATTTGCCTGACCAGTTGCCCGAGCTCTTCGGGCGAGAGCGATGCCTTGTGGTCGGGCCCGGGCATGGAACGGTCCAGCGTGAAGTGTTTTTCAATGACCGTCGCACCCATGGCCACCGCCGCCGTGGACACCGCCAGGCCGAGGGTGTGGTCGGAATAGCCGACCGGCACCGCCACATCGCGGGCGATGCTTTGCATGGCGCGCAGGTTCACATCGCTGCATTCGGCCGGGTAGTTGGACGTGCAGTGCAGAATCGTCAGCACCTGCGCCAGGGGTTGCCTGAAGCCCTTGCTCTTGCGCGTGGCTTCAATCACCTCGACCGCGCGCCGGATTTCGTCCATGGACGCCATGCCGGTGGAGACAATCAGCGGCACGTCCTTGGCCGCCAGAAAAGCCAGGAAGGGCTCGTTGGTGATTTCCCCGGAGGGAACCTTGATGCGCTTCATGCCCAAGGCCAGCAGGAAATCGGCCGCCGCCTCGTCAAAAGGCGTGGACATGAATTCGATGCCCATCTCGGCACAGCGCGAGAAAAGCCCGCGGTGCAATTCCTCCGACATCTCCAGCGCCTTCAGCATGGCATGCTGGTCGCCGTCCCCGGTCTCCCGTTTCTGGTACTCGGCCTTTTCGGCGCCGGGCGCGACGAGCTTGTCCGCCGAGAAGCTCTGGAACTTGACGGCGTCCGCACCGCAGCGCGCCGCCGTGTCCACCAGCTCCATCGCCAGTTTTGGGTCGCCGTTGTGGTTGACGCCCGCTTCCGCAATGATGAAGGTTTTCTGGGGGGCGATGTTCACCATGCTGTCCACCCGCCGTCGACCATCAGGTTTTGCCCGGTCACCCACGCCGAAAGGTCGCTCGCGAAATAGGCGGCCGCTCCCTTGAAGTCTTCTTCGCGGCCCATGCGGCGCATCGGCGTTCGCTCGATATAACGCTGCTGGAATGCTTCGGGCTGGTTTCGCGCGACTCCACCGGGGCTGATGCAGTTCACCCGGATGTCCGGGGCCAGCACCGTGGAAAGCCAGCGCGTGATCTGGACAAGTCCGCCTTTGCTGGCGGCATAGGCCGCGGGGTTGCCCATGGCGGTTCCCTCGTACAGGGCCAGGTCCGGCCCCACAACCCCGTAGATGGAGCTCACATTGATGATGGAGCCCTTGCCGCTGGTTTTCAGCAAGGGGGAGAGCACTTGCGAAAGATGGAATGCGGCGGTGAGGTTGACCTCCACCGCGCGGCGCCATGTGCCGATCTCCTGCTCTTCGAAGGGCACGACCCAGCCGGTCAATGTGCTGTCGCCCACAAAACCGGCGTTGTTGACCAGTATGTCGGCGCGTCCGAATTTCCGGGCCACCCATGCCGAAACGTCTTTGCGCTCGTCTTCTGATTCAAGGTCGATCAGCAGCTGTTCGACGGGCCTGTTCCATTTGGCGCGCAGCCGGCCCGCGGCTTTTTCCAGCGCCTCGGCATTGCGGTCCAGCAGGCATACCGAGCAGCCCAGCTCGGACAAGGCGGACGCCACGGCTTCGCCGAGGTGCCCCGCGCCGCCGGTGATGACGGCCACGCGGCCCGACAGGTCCATCAGGGTCGATATCGAGCGAGATTCTTCTGCTGCCATGGTCTAAACATTCCCGGTTTGCGAGGCCCTGATTTTTGCAATGGCCTCTGCCAGCATGAAATCGTAGGGTGTGTCGATGTCCAATGCCCGCTCAGGCGGCACTTTCACGGTTTTGATGCGGCCTTCAAAAATCCCGTTTGCCTTCAGGATGAATGAGGGCCTCGCGGCGTAGGCGACGGTCGTGATGTCGTAAACCACCGGCGCATCCTGCCTGCGGGTAATGCTTGCCTGGGGTTTGATCACCAGGCCGGCATATCCTTCGGGGTCGAGCGCGACCATATTGAAATAAGGGCTGCGGTCGGCATCCTTGACCGTGATCACGATATCGGCCGCGGGATCTTCCGCCAGCGCGTGGATGCACGATTCAACGTCCTGCCGGTTGCGAAAGGGCGAAGTGGGCGGCAGGCTGACGAACAGGTCGAAAGCGCCCCTTTCCTTTTGCACCCATTCGATCGCATGGCGCCAGGCCAGCCATTCCGGGCTTGAATCGGCCGCCAGTTCAGCCGGCCTGATGAACGGCACTTCGGCGCCGTGCTCGCGGGCAACGGCGGCAATCGCCGCGTCGTCGGTGGACACGATCACGGTCTCTATGCCGGGGCATGATCGCGCGACCGCGATCGAATGGGCGAGCAGCGGTTTGCCGTCGAGCATCTTGATGTTCTTGCCGGGGACACCCTTGGAGCCGCCGCGTGCGAAGATGAAGGCTATTGTGCGCAATTCAGGTTCCCGTGTATCCATGGACAGGTACAGCCGCGCCATGTTGCATGGACGCCCTGGCTGCTTCCACAATCGCCAGCACATCATATCCCTGCGCGCCGTCGCACAGGGCCGGCTCCCGGCGGTGTGCGCAGTCCAGGAAGTGGCGCAGTTCGGCGAGGTACATGCCGTTGCGGTCCGCTTGCGCGTGGCCGTCGATGTGTTGCCAGGCGCCCGCCTCGGCGGAAAATACATCGATCCGGTCGGTGATGCCGTTCCAGACCAGGGTCCCCTGGTCGCCGATGAACTTGCAGCTGCGGGAGGGCGAGCGCTGCAGGAAATCCAGGTGGATATTGATCAGGCGGGCGGGGTCCTCGTATTCCAGGCAAAGCTCGACCATGTCCTCCACGTCGATTTCCAGTTCGCTGTAGCGGCCGCCGCGGGCGCTGACGCGAGACGGCATGCCGAACATCCAGTACAAGTAATCGATTTCGTGGCTGAGCTCCAGCAGCGCGCCGCCGCCAAGCGCCCGCCGGGCGGAAACATTTTCCTGGTAACGCGTTCCCGGCCGCCAGTCCGGAAGGTATTGCCCGACCTCCGCGCGCACGCCGCGGACGCGGCCGATGGCCCCGCTATCCAGCAGCCTTTTGCATTCCACCAGGGAGGGCAGGAAGCGCAGGTTGTAGCCGACCATCAGTGGTATGCCCGCCTGGGCGCAAGTGGCCAGCAGGGAGGCCAGGCCCGCGCTGGTGTGCGCAATCGGTTTTTCCACCAGCAGGGCGATGCCGGCGGCCGCCAGCGCCGCCGCGACCTCCAGGTGGGTCGACGCGGGCCCCGCGACAATGGCCGCCGAGGGAGCGAATGCCAGGGCCTGCGGGAGGGAGAAAAACTGGTGATCGGCGCCTGCCGGCACGGCGCTGCCGCTGTCCGTGGCATGCAGCCGCAGCACGCCGATCTGGGCGTGCGGGCAAAGCTGCCGCAGGTTGGCCAGGTGCCGCCGGCCTATGCTGCCAAGGCTGACAATCAGGTATTTTTCGCAAGCATCGGCGAGGGCTGGGCGCGCCGCGGGCATATCAAAGGGCAAGAAAGCTGCGCACCATCGCCAGTCCGATTTCACCGCTTCGCTCAGGATGAAATTGGGTGGCGACGATGTTGTCGCGTTTGACCGCCGCGCAAATGCGGTGCCCGCCGTACAGGCAGTCGGCGAGCCGGTCGCTGCCCTGCTCGGGGTAGGCCGCAAATGAGTGGACAAAATACACGGCGGGACGGGCGGCCTCGAACGGCTCGAGAAACGTGCCTTGCCAGCTGCGGCCGGTTTCGGGATGGACCAGGTGGCCCCAGCCGATATGGGGCACGCGTTGCATCTGGCCGGACGTTGTGGTGTTGGGCACGGCCTTGACCCTGCCGGGCAGTATGCCCAGCCCCTTGTGCTCGCCGAACTCCTCGCTCACGTCAAACAGCATCTGCATGCCGACACAGATCCCGAACAGGGGGCGGCCGGATCCGGCGTAGCGCTTGATTTCATCGGCGAAACCGCGCCGCGTCAGTTCGTTGATGCTGTCCTCGAACGCGCCGACTCCCGGCACCACCAGGCGCTGCGCGCCGGCGATTTCACTGGGGTCTTCGGTGATATGCACGTCGGCGCCGCAGTGCTGGAATGCCCGGGCCACATTGAGCAGATTGCCCACGCCATAGTCCGCGATGGTGATCTTTGGGGTCATGCTTGGACGTCCCTTACGTTCAGGCCCGCCTTCAGCGCCGCAGCGCGTATGTCCGGCAGCGACAGCCGCTTGTAGTGCAGCACGTCGGCCATGGCCACCGCATCCGCTCCTCCCGATTTGGCCGCATCAATCAGGTGCTCGACCGTTCCCATCCCGCCGCTGGCGATCACGGGAATGGGAACAGCCTGGCTGATCTGGCGTATCAGGTCGACTTCGAAGCCTTTGCGCGTTCCTTCGCGGTCCACGGAGGTCAGCAGAATCTCGCCGGCGCCGAGTTCCACGCCCTTGCGCGCCCATTCGATGACGTCGAGGCCGGTTCGTTCACGGCCGTTGTCGGTGTAGGCTTCCCATTTGCCGGGGGCGGTCAGCTTGGCCTCGATCGACAGCACCATGGCCTGCGAGCCGAAGCGGCGCGAGACCTTGGTGATCAGGCTGGGATCGGCCACGGCGGCGGTATTGATGGCGACCTTGTCGGCGCCCGAACGCAGGATGTGGCGGGCGTCGTCCACGGAGCGGATGCCGCCGCCGACCGTGATCGGAATGTAGACCTGGTCCGCGGCGCGGCGGATGATGTCGCTGAGATTGTTGCGCCCATACAGGCTGGCCACGATGTCCATGTAGACGAGCTCGTCGGCGCCGGCTTCGTAGTAACGCAAGGCGAATTCCTGCGGGTCGCCCATCACCCGCAGGCCTTCCAGCCGGATCCCTTTGATCAGGTTGGGGCCCTTGATATCCAGGCGGGGAATCAGGCGTACATTACCCATGCCACACCGCGTGCCGTAGTTTCCACTGCCCGTCTTCCCATTTCCACAGGTGGGGCGAGCGGAAGGTGTCCGCCAGTTTCATGAAGTACTCCCTGTCCAGCACGGGCTGCTCGAACATCGCGCTGGCAGCTTCCCCAAATTCCTTGGACGGGATGCTGAGGTAGCGGAATATTTCATCGGCAAAGCGCTCCGGGAATTCGTGGTCGAAGCGCTTGACCAGCGCCACCCCTTCCTCGCGCGTGATGTCGCCCGAGCGAATCTCCTGGGCGGCGTCATAGGTGGCGCGGCCCAGGCCGAACTTCACGCCGGTCGTGTAGTAGTGGAAGTCGTCGATGCGATCGTCGATGCTGTTGTATTTGCTGTAGGTACCGGGCGTGCGCTCGGGGGAGGCCTCGAAGCCGCCGTGCTCGACCGCATAGTAGTAGCAGCTCTGGGGATGCCATTTAAGGTAGTAACCCAGGTAGTGCACTTCCACCTTCTGCTCTTCGATCTGGTTCGGGTCGGCCGGCAGGTAAGGCAGCAGGTCCTGGTGCTCCACCCCGAAATGTTGCTTCAAGTCCGGCACGCTGACGCCGCCCAGGCTGACTTTCGACTGGTCCGCCGCGGTGAAGTAAGACCAGTCGCGCTTGGCCGTTTCGGTATCGCCGATCGGGTTGCCGTACTCGGCTTCGTTTTCGCCATAGAACACCAGCGGAATCTTGTGCAGCAATGCCATTTTCGGCGCAAGCGCCTTCTGGCCGAACATGAAGGCCTGAAAAGGGTGGAACAGGTTGTCCACCGCCAGGCGCGTGAGCAGGCGGTGCACGCGGCCATTGGGCGTCATCAGCAGGTTGTCATGGCCCGCGTGGATCCAGCTTTGAAAGTTCTTCCATCCCCAGTCGGTGTAAACGTGCGGCGCCCAGGTGACCGTCAGGGGGTGCATGCCGTATTTGGTGCGCAGGATGTGCGAGGCGTAAAAACTGTCCTTGCCCCCCGAGCCCGGCACGATGCAGTCGTAGCTGCCGTCGGTGCTGCGATGGCGATTGCACAGCTCAATCAGGTTGCGTTCCCGCTCTTCCCAGTCGATGGTGGCCTTCTTTTTCTCGGCGAAGTTGCATGCATCGCAAACACCATGCTCGTCGAAGTTAATGGTTTTTTTCTTCGAATCCTTGGTGTGGCTGTATTCGACCGCCGAATTGGGCCGCTGGTTGGAGATCACGCATTTCACGCAAAACTCGACCTCCTCGGGCAGCCCGTATTTCGCCTTGAGGTGACCATTTTCGCCGGTAAAGTCCGCTTTGACGATGTCTTTGGGGTAAGGAATTTTTTCCATGGTTCTCTCAATTTGAAAATTTGATTCTTGCTTGCGTTGCGTTACTGGCGCAGACGGAGGGGCTGTTCCAAGGGCTTGCGTTCACCGGGACCACACCGTCCGGTTCACATAGTCGGTATAGCTGAGCACAATCCTGACAACCTGCTTGGACACCGCTCCACCCTGATAGTCGGGAACCACCGCCATCACGCGGCTCTCGCGGTCGTGCTGGTTCGTCACGACACGAATCGCGTCCAGCACGCGGTCCTTCTTCAGGCCGCTCATGACCAGGGTGCCTTCGTCCATGCCTTCGGGGCGCTCGTGGGCGTTCCGGATTGTAATTGCCGGCAGATTCAGCAAGGAAGCTTCCTCGGTGATGGTTCCGCTGTCCGAGAGGACGCAGAAAGCCGCCATCTGCAGGTGGATGTAATCGAGCAGGCCGAAAGGCTTGGAAAACCGGATCAGGGGATGATCCAGGGATTTGCCCAGGGCTTCAAGCCGCTTGCGCGTACGCGGATGGGTGGAGACGATGATCGGGTACTGGTAGGCATCCGCGAGTGCATGCAGGGTGTCCAGAAAGTCGACGAGGTTTTCCGCCGTGTCGACGTTCTCCTCGCGGTGCGCGCTCACGATGAAAAACCGGTTCTTCGTGAGGTTTTCGCGCGCCAGCACGGTGGACGCCAGAATCCCGGGCATGTAGTGCGCCAGCACCTCTTCCATGTGGGAGCCGGTCTTGATGATGGTTTCCGGGCGGATGCCCTCCGCCAGCAGGTACCTGCGGGCGTGCTCGGTCAGCACCAGGTTGATGTCGCTCAGGTGGTCGAGCACCTTGCGATTGAGCTCTTCCGGCACCCGCTGGTCGAAACAGCGGTTGCCCGCCTCCATGTGGAACACGGGGATCTTGCGGCGCTTGGCGGCGATCACGGCAAGGCAGGTGTTGGTGTCGCCGTACAAAAGCAGCGCGTCGGGTTTCTCCGCGGCAAAGACGGCGTCCGCCTTGGCGATGATTTCCGAGATCATCTGCGCGGGCGTCTCGCCGCTTGCCTCGAGAAAGTGATCGGGCTTGCGGATGCCCAGCTCATCGAAAAAAACCTGGTTCAGCTCGTAGTCGTAGTTCTGCCCCGAATGCACCAGGACATGCGCGACCTGCTTGTCGAGCTCCGCGATGACCCGGCTCATCTTGATCAGTTCAGGCCGGGTGCCGACCAGCGTCATGACTTTAAGCACCAAGCATCTCCTGGATGTAGCTGAGCTTGAGCAGCACCGATTTGATTTGCGGCACGTCAAGCCGCTCGGTGTTATGCGAGGTGTAGTCGTCCAGGTCGGAGATGTTTTGCTCTCCCTCGACAAAGTATTTCTTGTAGTTGAGGTCGCGGTTGTCCGCCGGAATGCGGTAATAGCGGCCCATGTCTTCGGCCTTCGCCATTTCCTCCCTGGAAATCAGCGATTCGTAGAGCTTTTCGCCGTGGCGCGTGCCGATGATGTTCACCGGCGCTTCGCGGCCGAAAAGCTCTTGCAGCGCCTGGGCCAGGTCGGCGACCGTGGAGGCCGGGGACTTCTGAATGAAGATGTCGCCCTGCTGGGCGTGTTCAAACGCATGCAGGACGAGATCGACGGAGTCCTCGAGCGACATCAGGAAGCGGGTCATCTTCGGGTCGGTCAAGGTCAGCGGCTGGCCGGCGCGGAGCTGGTTCACGAACAGCGGGATGACCGAACCCCTCGAAGCCATCACATTGCCGTAGCGGGTGGCGCAAATGACCGGGCCCGATTCGGGAATCATGCGGGAGCGCGCCACCATGAGTTTTTCCGCCATGGCCTTGGAGATACCCATCGCGTTGATGGGATACACGGCCTTGTCGGTGCTCAGCACCACCACCCGTTTCACACCGGAGGCGATGGCGGCGTTCAGGACGTTCTCGGTGCCCAGCACGTTGGTCCGCACGGCCTCCATGGGGTAAAACTCGCAGGAGGGCACCTGCTTGAGCGCCGCGGCGTGAAACACATAGTCAACGCCGACCATCGCCTGCGTGAGGCTTTCGCATGAGCGCACGTCGCCGATGTAGAACTTCACCTTGTCGTTGCCGAGCTCGATGCGCATGTCCTCCTGCTTTTTTTCGTCGCGGCTGAAGACCCGGATTTCCTTCACGTCCGTGGCGAGAAAGCGCTTGAGCACCGTATTGCCGAAGGACCCGGTCCCACCCGTGATCAAGAGGACTTTGTTGTCAAACATCGCGGGATACCTCGTAGCGGTGCATGGTCTCAACGAGATCGGGCCAAGGCGGCGGGGTGTAGCCGGTTGCCGCGTTGAAACGCTGCGCATTCAATGAACGATCGATCACCAGCCGTGAGTCCGGGGTGATCTCGATTTTTTTTCCGTAAGCGGCTGCAACCATGGTGAGGAGCTCATATTTGTTGATGGGGGACGACGCCACATGGTAGAGGCCGTGCAGCTCGGGCCTGGGCAGAACGACGTCCCGGACAAGGCGGGCCAGCTCCACGGTGGGCAGGCCCGAGAAAATCGCCTTGTCATAGCCCTTGCAACTGCCCTGCTGCTGCAGGAACCAGCCGATCAGGCCGTTGGCGCCGGCCAGCTCGTGCCCGATGATGGAGGTCCTCAACGTGATCGCGTGCGGGTAGTCCACCTCGCCCAGCAGCTTGGAGCGGCCGTACAAGTCCTCCGCGTCGGGCGCATCGCTCTCGAGGTAGCCGCCTTTTTTTCCCGAAAAAACGCAATCGGTGCTGACGTGCACCAGCCGCGCGCCCGCCAGCTCGCACAGTCGCGCTATGCGGTGCGGCAGCAGGGCGTTGACCGGAATGGCGCTGAGCGCATCACCGGCATGCGACAGCTGTTTGATCAGGCCGATGCAGTTGATCACCACCTGCGGCCGCACGGTCTGGAACAGCTGGATCAGCGAGTCGGGGTTTTCAACGTCCCCCCCGACCACAAGGTGTTTGCGCAGGTTCGGCGGGAACAGGGCCTTGCTGGCATTGGAGCGGATGGCACCGACAACCTGATGCGCGCCGGATTCTGCGAAAACCCGCAAGGCGGCGCTACCCAGCATTCCGCTTGCGCCAAGAATCAGTACTGTGCTCATCGATTGATTGGGTGTTCCCGCTTCAAAAAATGAGGCGGGCGGTGAATATGCTCTGTCATGTAAGACGGGAATCCAAATGGGGCGCCACGAGGGTTTAACTACACCTTGAACTGAACGCGCGCCTGAAGATCGGCTTCTTCCGGCACGCTTTCAGCTGAAATTCAGAGATGGATCCCGGTGGCTTGGTCCAAGCCCACATGGTGCGCCGCCGCCGGCCACCCCGGATCGGCCGCGTACGCCGGCAGTCATTTCTTTGTTACTTCAGAAAGCCACTCGTCCAGTTTGTCAAGAAGCTTTTCACGGTCAAAGTGCTTTTCGTAGTACTTCCGGCCATTGTCTCCTAATACCTTGCGTCCGGAAGGGTCCATTTTATAGATTTTCAGCACAGCCTCGGCAAGTGCCCGGGCGTCTTCGGCGGGCACGGCCACGCCTGCGCCGGAGACATTGACGACACGGGCGCCTTCGCCGTCCAGGGCCGCGACAATGGGTTTGGCGCACGCCAGGTAGGACTGGATTTTGGAGGGGATGGTCAGGGCAAAGACCGGGTCCCGGCGCAGGCTTGCGAACATCAGGTCGGCCTGTGCAAACCACTGCGGCATGGCGGCCAGCGGAAAGTGCCCCACCAGATGAATACGGGCACCGAGTTCCCGCCGCGCCACTTCCTCTTTGAGCCATGGCGCCAGGCGGCCGTCCCCGACGACAATCCAGTGGATATCCCCGTGATCCCGCAGGATTTCCGCGGCCGCCAGCATGGTTTCGATGGATTGCGCCGCTCCGATATTCCCCGCGAACATGACGCGAAAGCCGGTGGGCAAGGCAGGGGCGGTCCATGCCTGGCCGGCGGGCGGTGCCTGGTATATCGCCTCCGCGCTATTGGGAAAGTACCGGATTTTGTCCGCCTCCACGCCCAGGTCCAGCAGCGGCTGCACAAAGGCTTCGGATTGGACGAGTACTTTCGCGCAGCCCCGGTAAATCCAGCGCACCAGGCCGGCGACCGCGTTCAGGGCCCGCGGCGACTTGACCGCTCCGGTGGCGGAGAGGCTTTCGGGCCACAAATCCTGAACCCAAAACAGGATGGGCGCGGCTTTTAAGCTTGAAATGACGCGGGCCGGTATGCCGACCGTCACCGGCGAAGGCTCAAAAACCAGAATGGCGTCATAAGGCCCTTTGCAGCGCCAGCCGCCCAGCAGGCTGGCCGTCAAGGCAAACGACAGGTAGTTGAGGACCAGCCGGACGGCGCGCCCATTGCCCCGGGGTACCAGTGGAACGCGGATGACTTGCGCGCCGCCGAACCGGCCCGTGTACGGGCCGCCAAAGCCAAATCCCGGGGACAGCTTGCCGGAAGGGTAGTTGGGAAGGCCTGTGAGCACGGTGACTTCGTGCGAGCGCTCAAGCAATCCCTCAACGAGATCGTTGATCCTGAAGTTTTCCGGCCAAAAGTATTGGCTGATGACGAGCAGCCTCATGCGCGCGCTTTGCCGAGGATTTGCTCATACAAGGCCACATAACGTGCCGCCTGCATGTCCCAGAGGTATTTTTCGCGCACCAGGGCTTCCAGGCGAGCGGCCGCCGCGCGCATGGAGGCCTTGTCGGCCAGCAAAGCCGCCAGCCCGGCGGCCAGCGCCTCCGCGGAGGGCTCCACCATGGTTCCGGCGCCCTCGGCCGCGATGCCCTCCAGGCCGCAGGCATCGGTAAACAAGGTCGGCGTGCCGCATATCCCGGCCTCAAGCACAACAATGGACATGGCTTCACGGCGCGACGGAATTGCCATCAGCGTCGCGGCCCTCAGGGCTGCCGTCTTGTCCGCCCCGGCCAGGTAGCCGGGGAAATGTATTCTGTCTTTCAGGGTGCTTTGCCCGGCGCTTTCCATCAAGGAAGCCAACAATCCTCCATCCGGGCCGGCAAAGACCAGGTGGAACTCGGGGAAGCGGCCCGCGACCCTTGAAAATGCCTCGAGCAGCAGGTCCGGCCCCTTGATCGCGTTAAGCCTGCCCAGGAACAGGACATAGGGCGCCGCCCCGATCCCCAGGCGCTCGCGAACCCGGCGTTCCGCGTCCGGGTTGCCGGTGTACTGCCCGGGATCGATGCCGTTGGGAATCACCGTCACCCGCCCGGGTGCCACTCCGTATGCGGCGAAATCCGCGCGCTCCTGGTCGGTAATGGCCACACAGGCCGCCGCGGACTGGGCCAGTTCGCGGCCAACCCACGCATCGTAGGCGCGCTTGAGCTTGAGGGAGCGGCCGAAGCTTGTCAGCGCCCCGGCGGGGCAAAAAACAAGGGGCTTGCCCTGCCGGCGGCAGGACTTGTGCACGAACGCATTCAAGAGGGTCCAATGCCCCGAGAGATGAACCACGTCCGCATCCGCGACCAATGCGTGGATGGCGCCCGGTGACGTCCACGGCACAAAATAACGCCGGTTCAGGCAGGGCAGCGCCACCACCTTCACGCCCTCAAGCGTGTCCCGCCGCGCCTGGCTCAGGCCGATGTCGAGCGCCAGAACGCTGGTCTGGACGCCCGCCTTGCGCAAAAAGCGGCTGAGCTGGAAAGTCCGCTCGGCGGTTCCTCCTCCCGTTTCCGGATCCAGGAGGTGGTTGACGTTCAGGACCCTCATGGCGTGTTGTTGCCATGCAGGGCTTTGTGCGTCGCCGCGAATTGTTGCAGCGCCGCTTTCAGCGTCACCGGCTTGACGAATCCGCTGTTGGACAGCTTGTCGCAGCGGTACTCGGTGCGGGTGTTGACGTTCGCACGGCCCATGATCCGCATCAATGTCTCAAGCAGGATGCGGGGCAGCGGGAGGCGGGGGATGCGGTAAGGCGGCAGTTTCAGCTCATTCATGAGCACCCGCTCGACATCGCGGAAATTGTTGAAGGGGTCGTCGTCGTCGGACACGATGAACATTTCTATGCCGTCCGGTCCCGGCCTGGCGCCGATAAACCTGAGCGCGGCGACCACGGTTTCCACGGGAACAAGGTGCGTCTTGCGCCCGCCGAACATGGAGGATCGCAGGTAGTTGACGGTCCGGCTTCCCTCGAGCAGCTCATCCAGCAGCTTGATCAGCGCTTCACCGCCTTCCCCGAATACCGCGGAGGGTCGGATGATGGTGACCGAGAACCTTCCCCTGACCTTGTCGGCCAGCACCTGCTCCACGCGCAGCTTCACCTGGCCGTAGGCATCCAGCGGGGTGCAGCGCGAGTTTTCGGTCAGGATGGTTTCATCCGCCCGGCCGTAAACGGACACGGTGCTGCAGTGGATCAGGTGGGCGATTCCGGCGTTGGCGCAGACTTCGATCATCTGGGCCGTCGCGTCTACGGCGGCCGCGCCGGCCCGGGTGTTGGAGAAGGCGAGGTTGACCACGATGCAGTCCTTCTCCACCAGCTTTTCCCAGGTCTCGCGGTCGGCCGTGTCGCCGACAACCCATTCGATGCCGGGAATCCTGTCTTTGGCGTCGGGCTGCTTGCGGGTCAAGGCCCGGACCCGCACGCCGTCCGAGACCAGGCTGGCGACCAGATGGCGGCCGATAAAACCGTTGGCCCCGGTGACCACAAAAAGTGTCATGCCAGCATCTCCTTGACCTCGCCGGCAAGGCGGGCCGCCGCGCCGCCATCGAGGCGGTACAGGTAGCGCTGCCTGAGCCGCTCTCTTCCTTCGGCGTCAGCCCCCCGGTCGGCAAGATAGCGTGCGCAGGCCGCAAGCAGTTCAGCAAGGTCGCGGGCAAACATCATTCCCGATTCATGGCGCAATTCGCGCAAATGCTCAAGATCATAAGCGCGGGCCGGCCGGTCCCAATAGGGCAGGCCCGGGTCTTCCCAGGCCAGGCCTATGGTCGGTGTGTCCAGCGCCACGGCGTCCAGGTTGATGGACCCCGCCGATGCGATGACCACACCCGCATGGCGGACCATGGAGGCCAGATGGCCGAGAGGCCCGAGGTCGGGCGGGTCGACCACGACCCGCTCCATGGCCAAGGCCCATCCCCAGCGAGCGCGCCAGTCGCGGTCCTGGGGGTGGCAGCGGCAGACGAGGGTGACGTCCGCGCCGAATGTGTTCGCCTGGACCTGCATGGCCAGCTGCTTGAACACTTCCGGCTCATGCAGGCCCAGCCTGGGCGCATTGGCCGCGAACAGGATGTAGCGGTGCCCGGCGGGTATGCCCGCGCGCCGCAGCACTTCTTCGCGGGCCACCTCCGACTGGTGGAAGTAGGCGTCCATCTGCAGCCAGCCTATGGGCTTTATTTTTCCGGGGGCGATCTGGTGGTACCGAACCAGCTCATCCCGCACGATGTCGTTCTGGACCACGATGCGTTCAATGCCGGGGCACACCGGCCCCTTGGTGGTGGGCTGGTCCCAGCTTCCGTTGATGCCCAGTATCCTCACCTTGAGATGGCGCGCCGCCAAGGCATAGGGCGTGACCATGTGGGTCTGCACCATGGACAGGATCATGAGGTCGGGCTGGACTTGCGCGATCAAGTTCTCGACCGGCCCGAAGCTCTGCCAGCGCCCGTAGTAGCAGCGGTAGAGAAAGCGGTACAGCGGCAGGCTTTTCGGGAAAGGAAAGCCGAACACGCGGGACATGGGCAGGCCTTCGCGCAGATAGGTTTTGCGCAGGCCGAAGGATTGCCGCAGGCGCGCCGAGAATCCCTCAAAACCCGATAGCGTGTTGATGCGGTAGGTCAGGCCCATGTGCAGAAAGAGGCCTGCCAGGTAGCGGGCGTAGCGGCCCGCCCTCAACAGCCGCGCCAGGAGCCCTTCCTCGCCGGCGATCTTTGAACGCCGGGGATGAAAGTAGGGATGCCACGTCGCCCCGTTTTTTTCCACCAGCTCGCGATCATCGGGGTTCGGTGAGACCACGGTAATTTCGGTCTCTTCGCCCGAGCCCAGGAGGCGCAGGATGTCGGTGCGCAGAAAATTGCGCGCCATGATCGGCGAAGGCAGCACGACCAGCACCTTCCTGTTGATTCCGGTCCCGGCGTTTCTCATGGCTGCTTGCGGTCCAGAAAGCGTCCGGCCACATGCCATAGCGCAATGACGCCCACCGCGACGACGGTGTGGATCAAGGAAATGAAGGTGGCGAAAAGGCTGGTCGTAAAAAGTGTGAAGCCGAGATAGCCGTACCAGGCCGAGAGTGCCCAGGCCGTCGCGCCCGCGCGGATTCGCAACAGCACTTCCTGTATCAGGACCATGCACAGGAAGGAGATGCCGCCGAACAGCACGAAGCCCGGCCAGCCGAAGTTGACATAACCCTCGCCGGTGGCGGGCACGGGCGTGGCGCCCGCCACCGCGGATTGTGAACTCACCTCCAGGCCGCCGAGGAAAAGCTGCATCGCCGCTTCGAGGTTGAAGCGCTCGTGCGGGAGCAACCCCTTGAGGTTGGGCAGTGTTGTCCCGTGCAGGTAGCCGTGGGCCTCCACGAATCCCACGGTGGCGGCCAGCGCCTGGGAATAGACGCCTGTTATCCGGAAAAGAAACTGGCTGGCTATCTCGCGCAGGCTGTCGCTCGCGGTATTGAAGTAAATGAAGTAGGTCGCCGCCGTCGGCACGAATGCCAGGGCAATGGCGGCAAGGGCTTTGCCGTTCAGCGCGGAACCCAGGGCGCGCCCATGCCGGCCCAGGTGGATGCCGTAGGCGATGAACAGCACGGCCGACATGTTCAGGATGGCCGCTTTTTCAGCCAGCAGCAAGGGCGGAACGAGACAGGCGGCGATCCACAGGAGGTCGGAAAACTTCATGCGGCCCCGCGCGGAGGCGATGCCGATCGACAAAGCCGCCACCAGCGCGGGAAAGACCAGGAAACCCAGGCGAAAGAAGGGGTACTCCTTCAATCCGTAAGTCAGGGCCCGGAACTCGAGGATGTTGATCCGGTTGATCTTGCCGGCGAGCAGGTCAAACAGCAAGAACCGGCCGACCTTGAGGTAATACAGGAACAGGACGATCACCATTCCCAGCGCGAGAAGCGCCCGCACCACCTCGTCCGCTGGCGCGGCCGCCGGTGCCGCCACCGCGACCTCCCTTTTCAGGTAGACGTAGGGGCCGGCTATCGCATAGAACAACAAGGCCTGCGTCAGCAGCATGACGACGAACTGGCCGCTTCCCAGCGTGCCCGCGGCAACGGAGATCCAGACTCCCTCGCTTGTCAAACGAGGCAGATAGTGTGTTTGCGTCATGACCTGCCAGCTTCCCGCCGCGGTGAAAAGAAACATCCCCAGGAAGGTGAAGGTCACGACGGGCATGGCCGCGAGCTTGGGAAGACGCACGGCGGCAAGCAGCCCCGGCAGGTAAACCGCGAGGACCAGCAGAAACAGCAGGCCGGGATAACTCTCAGTGATTTTCATCGTGGGGCGCCGCCGGAAAAAACGGGTTTGGGGGGCCGGCGCATCATGCGCTCCACCTCGCCCAGGTGGAACGGACCCGGTGGAAAAACCGCCCTGTCACGGCGCTGAGCAACAAATGCGCCGCGCGTGCGGAGAGCAGCGTCACAATGCTCGCGCGCATGGCGCAAGCTATCCTCTGCAAGGCCATGACGGGCCGGCCCGCGCGCAAATGCAACTGCGCGCTGGCGATGTAGCCTGTTGCGACGACCCGACGGCTTGCCGCGGCGATCCAGTCAGGCAGGCCCGCGGTGGCGACGAAGCGGCGGGTCACCAAAACGGGTTCATCGGCCCTGCTGACGTTGGTGGACTGGTAGGTCGCGGAGCCTTCATGGACACGAAACCCGGCCAGTACCTTGGGTATCCTCAGGAAATTTCCGACCAGGGAAAGCCTCAGCCAGAAATCCAGGTCGGGATTCTGGCGCAATTCCGGATTCCAGGGCCCGGCCCGCAGGAAGGCGTCACGCCGGAAGAAGGCTCCGGGCCCGGGCTGGCAGACCAGGTCCAGCACCAGGTCCCGCGCGTCGAAGTCACGCGCGGCGATGGTCCTGACGGCTCGCGACTGCTCGTCGATCAAGTCGAAATCGCTGTAGGTCGCGACGATCTCCGGCCTGGCATTGAGCACGGCCACGGCTTCGGATACCGCCCGCGGCCGCAGGGCGTCGTCGGCGCTCAGGTAGCCCAGGATCTCTCCCCGGGCCATGCCCCAGCCCTTGTTGAGGGTGGCCGATTGCCCCATGTTGGCCTGGCTTTCCCAGTGAAAGCGCTGTCCGTAAGCGCGCAGCACGCCGGGCGTCGCGTCGGTCGAACCGTCATCGAGCACGATCAGTTCCACCTGCGGATAGTCCTGGGCCAGGACGCTCTCGATGCATTCCTTCAAATAGCCTGCGTGGTTGTAGGCCGGCACGACGATGGAGACAAGAGGCATGCTGTTCATGGCTGGTTATTGTGTGGCCGCGCGCCGCGGATACGTCCCAAGAGCTTGCCGCGTTCCTCGGCGGTCAGCAGGTAGCGCCAATGCCAGGCCGCCAGGCCGGCGACCAGGGCCAGGGCGAGCAGGCACTTTACGGCAAATGGCGTTGCGCGGGCGGCCAGGCCGCTTGCAATTATCGTTGCGCACAGCAGGCAGAAGCGAAGCGCGGAGATGCCCGGCCAGCGGCCCGGGCGCGCCTCGGTCCGGTGCAGGGAAAAACTCAGGGCCAGCCATTCGATCGCGGCCCTGATCGCCCAGGCCGCGGCGGCGCCCGTGGTGCCGTAGCGCAGGATCAGGCACCAGGCCAGCGCGGCATAAACAGGCAGCTCGAGCAGCTGGATGCCGCCGACGATGCTGGCGCGGCCCGAGGCCTGCAATGCGGTCAGGGGGACCTGCGCGAGGATGTTGACCCAGACGCCGACGGCCAGCCACTGCATCACCGGGGCACCGTGTGCCGCGATATGAGGGCCGACCCACAGGCGCAGCAGGTCGTCGGCGAATATGACGGCCACCAGCGTCGCCGGCGTTGCCGTGACCAGCAGCCAGCGCAGGCTCTGGTCGCAAAGCCGGTGCAGGTCATGCCCCTTGCTGGCGCTCATCAGGGGGTAGGCCGCCCCCAGCAGGCTGGCCGAGAGCACCCACATTTTCGTGACCACTTCGTAGGGCACCACATAGTAGGTGACCGCTTCCAGGGACACCAGCCGCGCGATCAGGCCGCGGTCCAGCATCATGATGGCCGGAACGGCGACGCTGGTGACGGTCAGCCAACCCCCGTCCTTCAGCAAGTCCGTGATCGTGCCCCGGCGCGGCGCCCGGTGGCCCGGCCGCAGCCGGACGGCCCGCCGGCACAGCACGGCGTAGACCAGCGTCGCCAGCCAGCGCGACAAGGCGATCACGGCGATGACGGCGTCAATGCGTTGCGTGAATTGCAGCGCCAGCAGGGGCGCCAGGTAGTTCAGCGCGCTGATCGGCATCTTCACCGCATTGACCAGGTCAAAGCGCTGCTCCGCCTCCAGCGGGCCGCGCAGGGCCGACGCCAGGACCAGCGCCGGCACCGAGAACGCCAGCCAGTAAAAGGCCGCGTAAGCCTCGCTTCGCAGCACGGGCGGGATGGCAAATGCGGTGTCGACAAACCAGGGCACGGCGGCGGCAAAAAGCAGGCCTCCCAGCGCCGCCAGGATGGCATGCGCATAGAGGGAATTCCAGAAGACCGCGGCATGTTCGCCCTCCGCCGCGGCCCCGCGCAGCGCCGCCATGCTGCGCGTGGTGGCCCTTCCGACCCCGAAATCGAACAGGGCGAAGTAGCCGGTGACCATCCAGCCGAGCGCGAGTATGCCGAACCGCGCATCGCCCAGCTGGCTGATCAGCAAGGGCATGGCCACGACCGCTGCGAGAATGGGCACGCCCAACCCCGCCAGGTTCCAGGCCGTATTGGTCAGCATGCGGGAACTGCTCACAGGGCGGGACTGGATGGGTGTTGCAGCAGCGGAAGCAAGTGCCTTGCCATCTCCAGGTCGATCGGATCGTCGATGTCCAGCGATGACAGGCGGTCCATTTCAAAGCCCAGCACACGCTCCCCATACAGCCGGCCGTGCAATTGCGCGTCGGCGGCCGAAACAATCAGGATGGCCGGGCCGTTTCGCGCGAACAGTTTTTCCTTTTCCTGGCGCCGCAGTTTCTGCCCGGCCGGGGACTGGAGCATCAGCGGCGCCGACGGCCCCAGGGGCTGCATGAGGGATGCCGGCACCATGTTGTGCGGAACGGCCGTCACGCTCACCAGGGTGTCGGGTTTTTCCCGGGCGAACAGGGCAATCGCTTCCGTGAGCTGGGCGGTGCTGCGAAAGGGGGACGTCGGCTGCAGGTAGGCAATCGCATCGTAGGGCTGGCCGTCCCGCGCCCTGAGCGCCTGGAGCGCGTGCCTGATCACATCGAGCGCCGGCGCGTTGTCGCCGGAAAACTCGGCCGGGCGCAGAAAGGGCACCTCGGCGCCATGCTCCGCGGCGGCCGCCGCGATCTTCTCGTCGTCGGTCGATACGATGACCCGATCCAGTCCGTGCGCGGCTTTCGCGGCGGCGATGGTCCAGGCGATCAGCGGCCGCCCGCCGAGATCGGCGAGGTTTTTATAGGGAATGCCTTTTGACCCACCCCGGGCCGGGATCACGGCGGCGATGCGCAATGGGCTCATGGACATGGGGGAAACGAATCAATCGTCCTTGTCTGCTCGCGTGGATGGCACCGGCCGGTGCGGGTTTTCACCGGATTTTGGCCCGGTAGCGTATTTTCTGGCGCACCGTGATGACGTGGATTGCCTTGCGGAAAAACCAGTCCAGGCCGAGCCACGCGCGGATCAGGAAATTTTTGTCGAAGTGAAACCCGTCGACCGAGCGGCCGCTCCAGGCTGTGGCGGAAGCCGACACCGGGCGCAGTTTTTCCGTGCTCAGCCAGGACAGGGCCCGAGGCGCGTCGCCACGCGGGGCTTTGCGGCAAATCAGGTTCATCGAGTAGCCGAAACGCGTGCCGCGCGGGGTATCGAGCGACGCGACTTCCTGGTAGCCATATTGCTGCAGCGTCGCGTGAAGCGCCGCCGGATTCAGGCGCAGGGACAAGCGCTCGAAGACGGACTGGTCCTTGGGTGAATACAGGTATTTGGCGGCCACCGAATTGGATGCATCCATGGTGAACTTCACCTGAAGCTCGGCCAGCGGCGAACGCGTCACCAGGTTGAAGAAGTCCCCCTTGAACTGCGTGTTCAGCAAGACAATCAGCGGCTTTGCGGGATCGGCCAGTTCCTCGAACATGTCGAACACCAGCAGCGGGTCTTTCAGGTGGTACAAAAGGCCGTGGCAAAGAATGATGTCGAATTTTCCCAGCGCCCTGATTCCCTCGATGTCGGTGGCGGCGCAGTGCACCAGCTTGTAGTTGCTAAAGCCGTGGTACTGGCCCAGCAGGAATTCGGCCCGGCGTAGATGCTCGTCGCTGATGTCGATGCCGACCACTTCCTTGAAGCCCATCCCGGCGATGAGCGCCGTGTAGTGGCCTTCCAGGCAGCCCATGTCGAGCACCCGCAGCTGGCTTGCGCTGCGCCCGTCGAGGATCGATTCAAACATCGCCGTCAATTCCGCGCGCGAGTCGAAATTCCGCTCGATGGCCGCGATGCTCGGATCCCCTTCGATGGGCGCGCTGCGGCCATTGCTGTGGCCGTAGCGCCACGGCTTCAGGCGCTCCACGCCTTCGGCGATCGAAGACTCGTCGGCGACAGCGCCTTGCTCAAGCATTTGCATAACCGGCTCCCTCTGCATTGCCGTACTGCTCAGTACGTGATGACTTTGTTGATGTTGAATGTCGCGGTCGCCAGAATCTCGGCGATGCGCGGCCCGGCATGGCCGTCGCCATAAATGGGGTTCGAGGGCAAACGCCCCGTCTTCAGGCGGTCACGGATGGCCGCCAGGATTTCGGCCTGGGTGTAGCCGGCATCGATCACGTTCTGCCCGCGCTCCCGTGCCGTCTGGCGTGAGCCGATGTTGACGGCGGGTGTCCCGATGAACGCCCCCTCGCGGATGGCGCTCGAGGAGTTCCCGATCAGGCAGCGCGTGCGGGCCATGAGCGGCATGTAGATTTCAGGCGGGAGGTTTTTCACGTACCTGAAAGGCGCGTCCGGATGCTGCTCGCGGAACTTGCGGATGCCGCGCGCAACATCCTCGGAGCCGGCGTCGGCGTTGGGCCACAGCACCAGGGTCTGCATGCCGAGCTCGAGGCAGGCGCCCAGCGTCGCCGCGACCTGCCGCTCGCCGCTGCCGTATTCGCCGGTGACAGGATGCTGCGACACCAGCAGGAAATCGCCCTTGACGTCAAAGCTGCTGCCCACGCCTTCGCTCAGCAGCTGGTTGCTGACCTCGGTTTCGTTGCGTAGAAAGCCGGCCACCAGGTCCATGCGCGGGCAGCCGACGTTGTGAACGGTGTCCGGCTGTTCCCCGAGTTTGACGATGCGGTTGCGGGCGTCTTCGGAGGCGGGAAAGTGAATGGTCGCGAACTTGGTGATGGCGTGGCGGATGTTTTCGTCGATGTTGCCCGACACCTCGCCGCCCATGGTGTGCGCCAGCGGGATATTCATGTACGCCGCGGCCAGCGTGGTCGCCATGGTTTCAAAACGGTCGCCGACCGTCAGTACCACGTCCGGTTGCAGCCTCTCGAAGATGGTCGGCAGCTCGATCAACCCCAGCCCGGTGGACTTGGCCATGGTGGCCGGCGTTTCGCCCTCGACGAGCATGAACAACCGGGCATCGATCTTGAAGCCGTCTTTTTCCATGATGTCGACCACAGCGCCATAGCGGTCCAGAAGCGCGGAAGCCCCGGCGACGACCTGGAGTTCGAGGTCAGGGTGCGCATCCACCGCGCGCATGACGGCCTTGATGCTGCTGTAGTTGGCCCGCGAGCCGACAACGACACAAATTTTTCTTTTCATGATTGACTCAGGGTTGTGGGGTAACGCGTTGAAGTGAATAGTCCATCAACATTCTTTCCCTGTGCCATTCGTCCGCCATGGGCGTGGTGGCGAATTCGTGGAAGCAGGGGGTGCCCAGCGTGAAATGAAGGAGCTTGGCCTCGGGATTGGCGCCGAACTCATCGGGGAGCCAGTTCCAGACTTTGGGAAGTTCGCCGATCAGCTCGTCATCCAGCCAGGTGAAGCGGTGCAACTGGGCACCCGTCGCGCCCTGCACGAATTCCGGGGTGAGGGCGCGGTTGGCCGGGTGCTCGCAATTCCACAGCACCACGCTCGACCAGTTCTTGCGCGGATAGTTTTCATTCTTCGACCCCAGGTACTTCTCGGTCATGCGGGTCTTGTAGTCGTGCTTGACCACCATCACGGCCTTGGTCGGGTCGCGAAGCTCCCACAGGCGGGTGATGTCGTCGCGCAGCAGCATGTCGCCGTCCATGAAGATGGCCCAGCCGCGGTGCTCCATCAGGTGCGGGACCAGGAAGCGGCTGTAGATGAAGTGGTTGCTGCCGTCGGTGTGTTTCTCGACATAAAAGCCCAGGTTGCGCAGGGCCAGCGGATTCAAGGACACGGGTTGCGACACCTGGCGCACGATGCTGTTGCTGCACACGTGGTACGCAACGGCTTCCCGGGGGTCGTATCCAATAAAAATCGGGATCATTCGGTATTCCTTGTTCTTGCAGGGGATGGAGGCCGCACCGGGCGCTCAGGCCGGGCGCGCCACCAGGTCGGCTTCGCGGATCAGGCTGTCGCTCTTGATGTCCACCTTGGCCACGCTGCCGACCACCTCGTTCAGGCGCGCGGCCGGGATGCCGGAGCCGGGCTTTTTGATACCCAGCATCTCCAGGGTGATCACGCTTCCGGCCGCGATATGGCAGGTCGACACCACGCTTTTCTCGAAAATCTCTTTCATTTCGCGGAAGGCGCTCAAGTCGTTCTTGTCCACCGGGTTCTCCAGCATGGCGGTGATCTCGCGTATGCCCTTGACCAGCGAGGTGAATTGCGCGGGTTCCGCCGAGTGCTTGGCATCCGAGCCGTACATCGCGCGGCTGAAGGTGAGGTGTTTTTCCACCACGGTGGCACCCAGGGCCACCGCGGCCAGGCAGGCATTGTTTTCCATGGAGTGGTCGGAATACCCGACCGGCACGTCCCAGCGCGCCTTCATCTCGCCCAGCACATTGAGGCCGACGTGCTCGGGCGGGCAGGGGTAGGAAGAGGTGCACTGCATGACCCACAGCTTGTTGTGGTGGCGGCGAATCGTCGCCACCGCGGCATCCAGTTCAGCCCAGGAGCTCATGCCCGAAGACAGGAAAACCGGTTTTCCGGTTTTGGCGATGACGTCCAGCATGGGCAGGTTGGACACTTCGCCCGACGGAATCTTGTAGCGGCTGATGCCTATGTCTTCGAGCATCTCGACGGCTTCCGCCGAAAAGGGGGAGGACATGAATTCGATGCCGCCGGCCGCGGCGTGCTGCGCGAGCTTTTTCCATTGCTCCAGGCTGAAGCCCGTGCGGGCGAAGTACTCAAAGCGGGGCTCTCCCTTGAAATAGGAGGGCATGGGGGCATCGCGAAGGGTTTCGGCCGCGGGGAGGTGGGTCTGGAACTTGACCGCGTCGGCGCCGCAGCTGACGGCCACGTCGATCAGGCGCTGTGCATTGCCGAAACTTCCATCATGGACAGAGCCAACCTCGGCGATTACATATACCTTTTTGCTCATGGCTGCCCTTTTGTCAGATTTGAAAGTAATGAGAAAACCCGCTGCCCGGCTTGTCCGTCGATTTTCCCGTACACCAGAGACTCCTGCTGCAACCGGGCACCCAGGGCCGAGCGCTCTTGTGCCGTGTGAACGAGTTCTGCCAGCATAGGCGGCAAATCCGAGGGGCCATGCGACAGGCGCAACGAGGGCAGTGCGGAAAAAAGTGCGTAATTCTGGCCAGCCCAGTCAAGGTTCACGGAGGCAATTCCCAGCATTGCCGACCAGCGCAGTGTCGAAGACCACGACGCCACAAAAATATCCGCTTCCGGCAATATTGTAGACAAGGCCTGCGGGGCTATCCGCAGGCCGTGCCGGGCCGCCAGGCTTTCATAGGCCTCCCGGGATGCCTTGGGATGCAGCGACAGCGAAACTTCACATGGGGTGGCCTGCAGTATTTCAAACAGGGACTGGATCCTGGCCATGTGCTGCGGCCAGGGCATCTGCAGGTGCTCCCCCCATTGCGGCAGGGCACAGACCAGCTTCAGCTTCTGCCCGCCGGCGGCAAGGCCCTGCGCGGCGCGCGCCTGCAGGCGGCGGGCGGCCATGCCGTCCCAGGAGGGCTGGCCCGTGACATGAAAGCGCGGCGCGGCGTCGCACAGCGACAGGGCTTCCTGCAAGTCCGCCTCGCCCTGGACGGCCACAGCGGCCACCTTGCCGCCTCCCACCACCCAGGGCTGCAGATCGGCCATGCCTGCCAGCGCCAGGGCGGCGCTGTCCCACAGCGAATAAAAAAGCTGCCCGCCCCAGGGGGTTTGCCGTGCGTGGCGGGGGTAAAAATGCGCGAAGCAGCGACGCGCCCAGGCCAGAACCCCGGACTCCAGGGAATAAGCGGTTTTACCGCGCCGGGTCCAGGCATCGCTCTCGGCCGAGGAAGAGGCATACCTGACCAGCAGCGCCGGAATGCCGCGGCGGGCCGCCACGTCCAGCCAGACCATCTCGGGCTGGAGCACCCTGTCTTCAAAAACCACCAGCACATCGGGGCGCAGCGCCGCCAGCTGCCGGCCGACTTCACGGCGGCACCGGGCGATTTCCAGCAGCGTGAAGATGCTGCGCAGAAGGCCTATGCGCAGCAGCGGGTTTCTGGTTTTGCGCCGCCGGTATGAGCGATCGGGCTGCCCGCCATGGAGCGCCTCGGAACCGGCGCCGGCGGCGAGTTCGCCTCCCAGGACCAGCGTCGGCTCAGGCCATGCATTGCGAACGGCCGCGGCCATGACGGCGCGGGCATCTTCGAGCATGGCCTGGCGGGAGACGAGGACGGCGCACTTTGCCATGTCAGCCTGTTTACGGATGGCTCAGGCCGGCGCCTGAATGGGCTGGTACCACCTTGGCACTCCCAATGAGGCGGGTCAAGCGCGTGCAGACCTCTCCGTCAAAAAGGCTGCGTGCCGGCATTCGCGACATGGCCTGCACCATGGATTGGCGCGCCTTGTCGTCCTTCAAACAGGTCTCGCACAAGGGATAGAGGGATTCACGGGTCAGGGCCGACTCAACACCGGGTTCGTTCGCGAACAGGGTGTATCCAAAGCCATAGTACTCAAGCGCGACGGAAGGAATGCCTAACAACTGCGCCCATGAGATGGTGCTGGAATACGCCACGAACAATTGCGCGGCCGGCAGGATTTCGCGCAGGGCTTCGGTGGCAATCGTCAGGCCGAAGCGGGCGGCCAAGGCCTGGTAACTGGCCGGCTCCTGCCGGGGATGCAGGGACACCAGGACGTTTTTTCCATTCAGGTTGGCCATGGTTTCGAACAGAAAACCCGTCTCGTTTTGCTGGAGCTCGTTGTCGGTCAAGCCGTGCTCGCTGAGCGGGGGCAGGGCCACCAGCACCAGCGCCTGGGAAGGCGAAAAGCCGTACTTCTCGTCCAGCTGCGCGCGTATGCGCTGGCGATCCTGGCCCACGCGCCACAGGGTGTCATGGCTGCATTGCCCGGTCACGGCGATTTTGCCGGCGGGCACGCCCAGCTGCCGCATCGTCGCGGCGGCGGCTTCGTCGGTCGCGCTCACTTTGTCGGCTGTCCCGCCGCCGTAAGACCAGGGCGCCGGAAAAAGAAGGCCGTGGCGGCGCAGCGCCAGGTATTCGCCGGGCCTGAAAAACAGCACCTGCCGCCCGTTTTCATCCGACCGAACGCCCTGGGGGTAGCTGCGCGCGATAGAGGCTTTCAGGCGTTTCCATGGCCCACTCGCAAGCTGGTAGGAGGAGGCTGAGCGCCTGAAGGCATCGGTGGCCACGTCGGATTTACCGAACGCCACCGACAGCGTCCGCATACCCAGGCGGGCCGCTTCGGAAAGCACCCCTTGGTCGACCCGGATGTCGCGGTCGTCGGCCGTCAGTACCGCGGCACCCTCGGTGCCCAGCTTCAGGATGCGCCGGGCGAAGCTTCGGCCCCGGGCAATCGCCTCCGAGGTGTCCAGGAAATCCGCAGCCAGTTGCAGGCCTGATTGCCTGGCCAGGCGCCCCAGCCTGCGCGCAAGGGCGTAAGCGACGTAAATCGCCAGGGGTACCATGCCGGCCTGCCGCCAGGCTTGGGAATTCGTGCCGACCAATTCGGCGCCGGGCGGCAAAGGCCGGGGCAGCAGGTGCCAGAGGCCGTTGGGCACCACCAGAACGGGTTTGTATCCCTGGGCCGACAGCTTCTCCGCGAGCAGGCAGAACTCCGCGACTATCGGCCGGCGGCTGCACAGCAGGTAGACACGCGTGCCCGCGGCGCTCATGGGTGGCGCGCTTCCACGAAGGCAATCAGGCCGTCGCTCATCGCTTGCGCCGCATCGTCGTGCGCGAGATGCTCCGCCTGTTCCAGTTCCGGCTCCAGCACGCCCTGCAGGCAGATTTGCGAGAAAGCCAGGCAAAGCGCCGCGACGGCATCCAGCTGCGGCTTCCAGCCGGCCGCGATGCGCTGGAGGGCGTGCGACAGTGATGCGCTGGAATCGATGGGCAGCACACCCGCGCCGTCCCTGTACCACGCCGCGCCAAACAGCAACACGGGAATGCCTTTGCACATGGCGTCCCAGCCGACGCTGCCGGTGACGGTGGCGACGGCTTTTGCGCCTGAAACCAGCTCCGAGGTCTCCACGTCGCGCGACACCAGCACCACATTCGGGTAGCCGGCGATGGCGTCGTAGAACTCCTCGGCGCGCTGCATTTCACCCCAGCCGAAGGGCTGCAGCTGCCAGGGATGTTCCTTGATATAGAGCTTCCAGTCCTTGGGCAGGTTTTTCGCCAGCATGTCCACGATCAGGGTCTGGTCGCCGAACACGCCGCCCAGGGGCACCGTGGCGCGTTCCGGCTGGTAGTGCAGTGCCAGGAACACGTAGTCCTGCTCGGGTTCCAGGGGCCGGCACAGCGCGTCATAGCGCCGCATGAGGCGGCGCTTGAAGAGCAGGCCCCTCAGCCGGGCCAGCAGTGTTTCGCCCCAGCCGGCGCGTTGGTGCGGGTAGGACGCGGACCGGATGTAGGAGTTGCGCATGGGGCCGAAGCCGTACTTGCGCCACAGGTTCACCGCGCGCCGCAATTCATAGAACATGGCCCGCCCCAGCGGGGGCGTTGACGCGCGTCCCTGCAGGCCGTAGCGGGCGAGCTTCTTCTTATAGTTGGCCGGCACGTCGGCCTGGCCTTTGGTCGAGTTCACAAACCATTTCTGGAAGTCCCCCGGCAGTTCCGAGGCATCCGCGCCGGGACGCTGCTTCAGCGCTGAACGCAGGGCATCGGAGCCTTGCGTGAAACTTTCGATCGGGAAGACCCAGCCCGGCATGCCCAGGCGTTCGAACATGACAGTCGCGATGCCCAGGTGGCGGGCCAGCGTGAACAGCACATAGTCAAAAACAATGTGGGGTGAAATCGAGAAAACAATCAAGTCCGGCTTCAGGGCCTGCAGCGCGCCCAGCCAGTAGCGAAGCAGGCGGTAGTAGTGCCGGCGGCGCTGGTCGTGGGTGAAACCCTTGCCGCTGGCGATGTCCATCCTGTCCATCATGTGCAGCGCCGTGATTTCCGCGCTTGAGAGCGCGGCCAGCAAATCGGCGTCCAGGGCGGGCAGGGGCCAGGCGGCGGTCTGGTCGGGCGTGCCGAGCGCCGCATCGGGGCCGGCGATAAACACGGCCTGCGGGGCCAGGCCCAGAACCGCCGGGCCGTCGTCGGCGGGCGCCGTCCAGAGCACGGGCTGCCAGGCTGCCTTCTGGCGGCAATGGTCCGCGATGGAGCGCCAGACGGCGCCGGCGCACTCGATGTAAAAAACACGCTTCAAAGGGGGCCTCGCGAAACAATCTGTGCCAGCAGCTTCTCCAGCCGGGCGCCGGCCTGGCCGTCAAGCCGGCCCCAATCGGCGGAAACAGCCGCCATTTTCTGCGCCAGGCTTTCACGCCACGCGGTGTCCCCGCAGATCCTCTGGAGCTCCGCTGAAAAGTCCTGCCCCGACTCCACATGGATACAGCCCGGCACTTCCAGGAAATCACGATAGCGCGTCAAAAAGCAGTCGAACAGCAGGGTCGGCTTGCCGCAGGCAATGGCCCAGGAGGTGATGGATGAGCCGTTGAGCGTCGTGAACATGTCGCAGGCGGCGACCAGGTCTTCAACGCCGCCGCGCTGGCAGGCGAGGCCCTGGGCGCGGGGCGCCAGGTATTCCTCATCCAGCGTTTTGGGGTGCACGCTGACGATGACGTTGACACCGTGCCGCACCGCCGCCTGCTTCAGCGCCTGGGCCCAGAAGGACGCAAGTTCCTCGTAACTGGCATAGGCAATCGGCCGGCCGCCCAGCCAGGCAAACATGTTGACGGGCCAGCCGCAAAGGAGCAGCGGTTTATCGGCATCGAAACCGTAGGCCTGGCCGAGCTGCTCGCGCAGCTCGCGGCGGGTATTGAGCTTGCGCGCCAGCAGGTCCTGGACCGGCGAGCCGATGACCTGCAGCCGCGACCGCTCCAGCCCCAGCTGTTCCAGGGTGTCGGCGGCGACTTTCGAGTCCGCGGTCACCGCCTCCGCAGGCTCCGACAAGGGCGTCCAGGGCATGCCGTGGACCAGTCCGCTGGTTTCCAGCGCGAGCGCCCGGTAGCCCGGTAGCCGCAGCACTTCGCGGCCATCCTGCTGCAGCAGCCAGTGGGGGTACATCCTGGCCACCAGGCGGTTCAGCGCGCCCCTTGCCGCATCGTGGTCGGGCCGCGCCATGGCGTAGTCCGCGGTTTCCTGCAGCGAAAACATGGCGAAAGGCGCGACCAGGCGGGGGATGCCCAGCTTGCCGGCCGCGATCAGCAAAAAGGACAGGTCGCTGCCCACGCCATCCTGGCCCACCACCAGCAGCGAGGGTTTGCGCGATTCAAGAATGCGCGAGAGCGTCTGGTAGCGCTGGCGAAAGCGGCGGCCATCGCGCCAAAAATTCGCGAGCTCCCGGGCCAGGTTTCTGGCCGCGCTTGCCATGTCCGCGAAGAAGCTGGCGGCCGCGAACAGCGGGACCAGTCCCACCGACAGCAGCGAGCGTGCCGTGGAACGGCCTGGCCTGCCTTCAGGCAATTGCGCGGGCGCGCCGGCTATGGCCACCGTGGCCGTGCCGGCGGGCGCGACAGGCGCCTCGGCAGGCGCGGCGGCCTCGTGCAAACGGCCGTCCGCATCCATCCACTGGAAGCCGCGTGCGACCACTTCGGCGCTGTCGGCCGCCAGCCGGCGGTAGCCGCGCTTGGCGAAAAAAAACAGCGGCGGGGCGCCAAAGGCGTTCCGTCCGGCCTCCGCGATGCGGAGCAATTCGGGAAACTCTCCGTACTCCAGGATCGCGAAAACAGCTTGCGATGGAGGCTGCTGCGCCATGAACGTCAGTGGGCGCCGTGCTTGCGCAGCACGATGATTTCGCGCTGCCAGAACAGCGGGGCGGTCAGCCGCTCGATTTTCAGCAGCATCTGGTCAGAGACCATGCCGCCGCGGGGGCCGGTGAGAAAGCGGAACACCCTGAGGTAAATCTTGGCCCGCGTCAGCGCGGCATCCAGGCGAACCCGGGTGACCACGGAGGCGTCCAGCTGCTTGAGCACCGCGGCGAGGTCATCGCCGTCCAGGATCATTTTTTGACCCTTGACCATGGTCAGGGTCGGTTTGCGGCCGTAGTCGAACACCATCAGCCCGCCGGGGCGCACGACGCGCAGCATGTCCGGGAGGATTTTCGGCAGCCCGCCTATGCCCGAGAGGCTGCGCAGGCACATCACGTTGTCGTAGGAGGCGGTTTCCACCGGGATGCCGGCCGTCAGGTCGCCGGTCTGCAGATGCGACGCGGGGTACTTTTGCCGCACGTGCTCCACAAATTCGGCAGACAGGTCCATGCCGTCGTAGCGGGTGACCCCGGGCATCCTGCCGATCAGCCGGCCAATCCCGATGGTGCAGTCAAACAGGGTGCCCTTGAGCAAAGGCGCCAGCGTCTGTACCTCGATTTCATCGCGCAGCACATCGATCCGGTTGCCGAGTTTGCGCTCATACCTCGCGACGGCATCGGCGCCCTGGTGCAATTGGGCGTACTTTGCGCGGGAGGCTGAAATATCGTTATCGTTCATGGGAGACCGGTCAGGCTTTCGCGTAGGGCAATTGGTAATGGTGTTTGTGCTGGCCGACCGGCTGGCCCGCGGCCATGGCCGCCCGTAGCCGGGCCGGCATGTCGATGACCTTCAGGCCCGCGGCATTGCAATGCGCAATGACTTCCGGCGAATAGTGGGCCTGGGCCCACATGGCCAGCCGCTCGGAGCGGTTCAGCAGGTATTCGCAGTGGCGCTCAAGGTGCTGGTCGTCCAGCGCGTAGGAAATCCAGAATCCGGTCCTCTCCACGGGCGGGAACGGCGCCTGCATGAATTCGGGCAATTTGTTCTGCAGGTAAGGACCCAGGGGCAGGCCCGGGAAACCGCGTATGCAGCGGCCCAGGCCGGCATGCTGGATGCGCATGCTCCATACGCCCGCATCGCCTATGCCGGTGTTCAGGTAGCGGTCATGCAAATGGGCTTTCCAGCCGCGAAGCACCCGGTTGTGGGAATCACGCCTGACAATCAGGCCGCCCGAGCTCGACGAATGGTCCTGCAGGTAAAGGCCGAACCTCACCAGGGAATAACGGCTTTTCCAGTCCGGGGCGTCGAGGTCGGAGCGGTCCGTGTTGTCCCTGTGCCATCCCCCCACGTCCTTGCCTGGGGTATAGCCATGGCCCACGACGGCGTAACCGCCGTCTCCGTAGTACGCCAGGTTGTCGCCGCCCAAAAGCTTTTTGGCCACCTGGATAAAGCGCTCGTCATACACCCAGTGCTGCAGGTGGCGATCGGCAAGCGCATCCACCACCGCTTCGCCGCCTTCTTCACGGCCCTTGAGGGAGGCGAACACGTCGTCCCGCATGGCGGCGAACTCCTGGGCGGAGAACATGTTCTTGAGGATCAGGTAGCCATCGCGCCAGAACTTGTCGTTATCTACATTGAATTTCAACATCGCAGGCGGGCTTTCAGGTAACGCTGGGACTGTGGTCGGAGGGGAAGGTGTATTTTAAAGCGTGCGGCGTGGGTCTAGATGGACAGCCGAGGTCCAAAAGGCCGTCCAGTATCCCTCATTTACCCCGGCGAACCTTCCGGTGCCGGCACTGCCGTTTGAGCTCAGATCGGCTGCGGTCGCGGTCTCTGTGCAGCCTGGCAGCCAAGGCTGGGAAACCCGTTCAACACAGCTAGGGCTCTTATGTGAGGCTGTCGGTGGGGAAGGAGCCACTCACTCCCCCAGCGTTCATCTGAGCTTGTTGCCTTGAGGAAAGGTCAGTACCCGTTCAAATGCAGCAGGAAAGAGAAACATGTCGCTCATGAAGTCCTCAGCCCCTACGGCAGGAACCTTGTAGGACCCATACAGCTTGGCTCCGGCCTGTTCCGCGAGCCCCGTGGCTGCGGCTTGTGTCGTTTGCAGGGCAAGACACATCGCAGGAACTTCGCACTCAAAAACCCTCGGGTGGTAAGGCGCCAGTACGAACGACACGGAAACGCCGCTTAAGGAAGCCTTCTTCAAGAGTTTCCGGAAATCTTCCAGGGTTGCCTCGTTTGGAGCTGTTGAAACCAACTTGTAGGAGAGGTGCCTCGGATCCCAGGTTTGCAGCATTTTTTGCCGGTATTCAAGGGAATACTCATGGCTCCCATCGGCCAGGGTTGCGGCCTCATTGCTATTCCTTGATTCGGCCGGCATGACCCGGTACTCGTTGGCTGAAGCGCCTGGGAGGCTCCTGAGGTTCTTCAATGCGTAAGCGGGATCTATGAGCCTGCCTTTTTCCTGCTGAACCGCGCAATCTGCCCGTTGCAGGGAGAAAAAACGCACCGCGTTGCAGTACTCATCTCCCAGTTCGTAAAAACGGTCATCCGCCCGGGGCTGGAATGTCCAGTGGTCAATATTGATGAACAGATGCTTTGACCGATGGGTGATCGCAAGATGAGCATAGATGAGAATGTCCTCGAACGACCCGCCCGATACCCCCAGATTGACGGGGTGGCGGCATTCCGGGGCAATCAGCCTGATGGCCTTGGCCTGGATGGTCATGGCGCGGCTTGAGCCGATCACATGGCAATCTCCCGGCCCCGCCACCACGAGTGCGCGCTTGATCAATCGCTCATCCCCAACAGCCACCAGCCCCTCCCTGGAGACAAACAGCTTCTTCGCATAGCTGTCGGCTCTGTCAGCGGTTTTCTTCCGGATTCCAGCGGTGAAACGCCCGTCGGTATCAATGGTGGAATTGATGCCTGATATGGCGAAAAGGGCAACACATATGCCTGCGAGAAGCGCCAGTACGATTTTCAACATCACTTGGACCGCATCAATGCTTTTGCCGACAGTAACTGCCGTTCAATACACGACTCGCGGGGATGTATGTCGTCATAAAACTCACTTGGCTGGCAGTTGGCCGCGACGGGATCGTATGAGCCGCGCACCTCGATTCCCAGAGTGTCGGCTTTTTCCCGGATTTTTTCCTCCAGATGTTTCATGGCCGGAACGTGGCGTATCAGCGACGGATACATCCCCGGATGGTAAGCCGGTAAATAGATGACGACGTTCCCTGTTCCTTTCCCTTTCAAGTGGGCCATGAGGGCCCAGAACATCGTCCAGTACCTCTCGTCGACCTCTTCGTACTTATTCAATGCGTAGAGCGGGGGTTGGCTTCGTTTTTGAACGTACGCCGCAGTCTCTTCCGGTGTTCTCGATGCAAGCTTGAGGTTGTACATGCGGGAGCCATCGGAACGAATCGTGTCGCGCAGGGGGTCCGGCGAGGTGTCCCTCTTTTCGCTGTAGTCAAAGCGTCCCTGGCGTATCCGGTTCAGCAGGCCCAAAGCCGAGGTCTTGCTGTACTCAAAATTCATGAGCTGGCGCCAGCGTACGTTGCGCGAGCAGCGCAGGCCGCTGCCAAGGTTTGGCAAACCAACCAGTCCAAGGCCGTTGCGATAGTCGTCGCAGACACTGAGCCATCGATCCTGGTCGGAATTTGCATTGAATATCCATGGATCGGCTCCCATGATGAATTTCTTGCCAGGCCAGCTTGAGACCATCTGGCTGATGGCAATGTGATCTTCGATGCTGGCACCCGAGACCGAGAGGTTGAGCACCGGCTTGCCCAGCATGTCGGAACTGATCTGCATCGACCGGGAGGAGCCCATGACTATCCATTCCGGCTCGGTCAAGGGTGTTTCTTCGGTCCGCATTTTCTGAAGAATGCGTTCGTCGTAGTTGGACATGCCCACGACATATTTGCCTTGTCCCAGTATTTTCGCCATGCCCCGTTCGTATTGGTGGCCCCAATCGAACAACTTGGCAGGGTCGACGTAGAGATTGACCGCCGCGGTGGCCAGCACCATGAACGCCGTTGTTCCAGCCGCGCGAATGAGAAACCGTGTGTTGAACATGCGCTAGGGGGTCAAAATTGAAAGTAGAGGAATTCTGATTTTTTATCAAGCATCAGAAGACAGATCCACAGTGACAGGCCCACCAGCCATGGCGTCGCCGAGCTGAGGGCCCGGCGGGTGCCCGATATTGCCGGAGCGGAGAGTTTGCTGACGATTTCATTGCTGTTGGGAAGGCCCCAGACCATCGCCAGCCCCGTCGCGATCCAGAGGGTGTTGCTGAAATTCGAGACCGTCGCCGATCCACTTCCAAGCCCGAACATGGCCGAAAGAACCGTCAAGGCTGAACTGAGGTCCTGTGCCCGGAAAAAGACCCAGGCAATGGCGACAAGGGTGAAAACGAACAGGCGCTGCAGAGCCGCCAGCAGCGGGCCTTCAAGGAGATGAAGGGCGTGGCGCAGCCTGGCGGCCAGCAGGTGATTGGCGATCAAATACGTACCGTGCAACGCTCCCCACACAAGAAAGGTCCAGTTCGCCCCGTGCCACAAGCCGCCCAGCAACATGGTGATGCCCAGATTGAGGTATCGCCTGAATTCTCCGTGCCGGTTGCCGCCGAGAGGGATGTACAAATAGTCGCGAAGGAACTCTGACAGCGTGATATGCCATCGCCTCCAGAAGTCGATGATCGAACGGGATTTGTAGGGCGAATTGAAATTGATCGGGAGTTCGATGCCAAAACATCTGGAGGCACCCACCGCCATATCCGAATAAGCAGAGAAATCAAAGTAGAGCTGGAGCGTGTAGGCCAGTGTTCCGCACCAGGCGTCGGCGGCCGACATTGAAGACCCGGATGCCGCCATCTCAAAAACCGGGGTGGCATAGAGGCTGAAATTGTCAGCAAGGAAAATTTTCTTGACGAGTCCGATCACGAACAAGGTCATTCCGCTGGCAAAGGTCTCGCTGTTGACGCGAAAGGCCAGTCCGGCGTCGAACTGCGACATGACCTGCTTGTGATGGATCAGCGGCCCGGCTATCAGGTGGGGAAAGTAGGTCACAAACAGCGCATAGCGGGTAAAACTTTTCTCATTGGCCAGATTGCGGTAGGTGTCCGTGAGAAAGGCTATTTGCGTGAAGGTGAAAAATGAGATGCCAAGGGGTAAGGCAACGGACGCGCTTGGCCAGTGCAGGCCGGTTTTTTCCAGTTCATGAACAAAGAAGTTCCAGTATTTGTAGTACCCCAGCAGCGAGAGATTGGCCGTGATACCCGCCACCAGCAGGAGCAGGCGAATCCTGTCGGCCTTGCTGCGGCTGATGAAAAATCCGATGACAAAATTGGCTGTAAAAGACGCCACAACGAGCAACAGATATCTCTTGTCCCACCATCCGTAGAAGGCAAGCGAGGCAATGGTCAGCCAGACCAAGGCGAACTGCAAGTTGCGATTCAGGCTTGCCCGAAAAACAAGAAACACCAACGGAAAGAAGACGAGTATGAATCCGTAGCTGTTGAAGAGCATGGGTCTTGGCCCGTTAGATAGAGCAAATCAACTTGCTCTATAGGTGGAAAAAGCTAAAGGAATTAGCCCGTAATGGGAGGCGATGGACGTTCAGGTCTGGGTCCGGGCGGCGTTGCATGGGCCGTGATCAAGCAGGTGTGAAGCAAAAAACCTTCGCAGCCCCGCGGTGCCCCGCAGTCGATGCGTACAGCCTCTCGCCATCGGTGCACAGCCGGTAAACCCACCAGCCTCCATCGCCGGGCCCGGGGTTGCCCAGTTCGGGCGGCCCCACCGCTTGCCAGTGTTGCGCGCCGTCCAGCATCCAGATTTGCGCGGGGCGGCGTGTGCCGTGTCCCGTCGCCACCACCAGGCGGCCCTTGTAGACAATGGCGTCGTTCATGATGAGCGACTCGGCCATCAAGGCCGGTGTTGCGCCTGTTGCCAAGGGGCCCCAGCGGTCGCCGTCGAACACCCACACGCTGGAGGCGCCGCTGGGCGTGTTGTCGGGGCGCGATACCGTGGCCACCAGGCACTCGCCGAACACGGCCAGGCTGAGCACAAAAGGCAGGCCCTCGCGCGCCCAGCTGCCGCGGATGCCGGCGCCGCCGACTTTTTCCCAGGATGTCCCGTCATAGCGCCAGACCGCGCTGGCCGGGCCTGTCAGCCTGCCGGTGCCGGTGCCCGCATACAGCACGCCCTTGAAGGCGACCAGGCAGTAAATCGTGCGCACCCCCGCGCCCCAGCCGCCTTCGGGGTCGGGCAGGTAAGTCCATTGATTGTCCGGCCCCAGCTGGGCGACGCGTGGATGACCCCATTGGCCCATCACGACCCGGCCGTTCCAGGATGCAAAGCTGTAGGGTCCGCACTTCTCGCCCAGGGCCAGGCCTTCGCTGATGTGCGTCCACTGGCCGTCGGCCAGGCGCCAGACGCCGGTTTTTTCGGCGGCCAGCAGGGTGTTGTCATCCAGGCTGAACAGGTGGTCGACAAAAGAGTCGCCGGCACGCCAGGATCCGGCCAGGTCGCCGCCGACCTGTGTGCAGGTTTCATCGGAGAGGCGCCAGACCTGGCCGCCGGGGCCGTCGGCCTTGGGACCGGTCAGGCTCGCATGCAAGGTGCCGCGGTGCATGGCCAGGCCGCGCACTTTGTAAAAGGCATCGGCCGGCCAACCGCGGCCGCCGCCCTCGCCGGCGAGCACGCTCCAGCGGCCCTTGCCAAAAGGGGATGCGCCGCCAGCCGGGGGCAATGCGGGCGTCTGGCCTGCCATCTGCAGCTGGTAGCCGAGTTCCCGCTCCATGGCCATGGCCTCCACGGCACGGGCGGCGGCGCGCAGCTGCCTGAATTCGGCGCGCAGGCGGGGCAGCCAGCGGCGCAGCAGGGCGGCGGCCAGCAGGATGCCGCAGGCGGCGGCGAGGATGGGCAGGAGCCATAGCAAGGTCATGGGTGTACCGCCTCGGTCGGGGCTGTTGGGTTGATCAGGAAGGATGCAAGCTGCGCCACCCCGGGTGTCGCCGCGTCAAAAGCATACGCCGCTGCTGGCCGCCCGCCGTCGCCGGTGGCGCGCATGGCGTCGCGAAGGCCCGCCAGCATGGCGGGAAGCGCGGCCGCGTCGCGGACGGCGTAAACGCTGTCGTTCAATGTGCCGGCGGGTGGGGTCTCCTGGCCCGGGAACTGGGTATACCGGTCCGCGCTGCCCCACAGCAGCACGGGTTTGCCCATCTGCAGCGCCTGTTCAACCGTGGTGGAAAAATGGGCGACCAGCAGGTCGCTGTCCGCGAGCTGCTCGAGAAAATCCTGTTCAACCCCGCACACCACCACATTGCGGCGCTGGCCCAGCCGGGAGAGGACGACTTGCGAGTCGACTTCGCGCTTGGGCCTGACGCGTATCGTGAGCTCGACGCCGTCAAGCCGCTCCACCGCATCGGCCAATGCCGACAGGCCGTCCATGTATTCGTCGGCGGTTTCCGCGATCCATGGGAAAAAGTCCGACCAGTTCTGGTAGTTGCCCGCATGCAGGATGCGCAGGGGCCGGCCGGGCTGGCGGCTGTTTTGGGCGGCCGGGTAGGCTAGGCGCACATCGCATTTCCGCACCAGGCCGCCCAGGTCCCGTTGGCCGCTCACGGGTGACCAGAACGCCGCCACGTCCACCAGGCGGTTGCAAGTCCTCTGGCTGAAAAGGGTATCGAGCACCGCCGCGGCAGGCGGCGAGCCGGAAGGCGGGTTGGAATTGTGGTTAAAGATGACGCGGGCCGCGCCGGCTTTTTTCGCCGCGTCCATCAGGGAGGCGGAGATCCAGGAATTGGCTTCATAGCTGGTGGCGCTGGGTGCGGCGAGGATGCGCATCAGCCTGGCGCCTTCGGTGATGACGGCCAGCATGACCGGGACCACCTGTGCGAAATACGGCTGGTAAAGGCGCCAGGCCGAGCGGACCTTCTCATCGCGGAGGGTGTGGCCCATGCCTTCGAGTGTTGCCAGAACCTGCCGCACGCGCGCTTCATCGCGGTGCAGCGGCGGGATCGCGAAAGTGCGCGCGGCGCCCTGGTTTTGCAGCTCCCTGAACAAATCGGCGTAATCGCTCCATGAGCCTTTGGTGGGCTGGAACACCGCTATTTTTGCGCCCTCGTCCTTCAGCGCCTGGCGCAAGCCGTTCTTGAGCTTGGGGGTGGGGGCCGCCACCCATTTCCCGCGGGGGCCGGCCGCGATACGGGCCGCGATTGCGCTTAAAAACGCATAGAGCGCGGGCCACGGCGGCCGGGCGCCCGCGATGAAATGGGCCTGGCCGTAGCTCCAGATTCTGGGCAACATGGCCTGGTGAAGGGCGGCCCAGTCCCCGGCTTCGACCCAGGCGCCGGCGCGGTTGCGGACGCGCCAGGGCCCTGGCGGCAGGGTTTCATGCAGCCGGTGCACGAGGCTGGCGTGTCCCCAGATGGATTGCCTCGCCATCAGGGCCACCGAAGGCGGCAGCGCGGCTGAAGCGGCGGCGCCGTCAAAATCGGCCAGTGCGGCGTCCGCCGCGGCGACACATTTTTCATGTCCCTGGCGGGAAAAGGCGGCAATGGTGCCCTGAACCGCGATACCCGCCTCACGTGCCGCGAAGAGCGCCGAAGGGGACAGCGCCACAGCCGCGGCGCCCGCCGGCAAGGGCGGCGCCAGCAGCACGTCCTCGCGGTCTAAAAAAACGACGGTGGCGGCCTGGTCCACGGCTTGCTGCAAGGCCGTGTCAGGCAAAGAGTTTCTTGACCTGGTTGAGGAAGCCGCTTTTTTTCACGAACAGCTCGGTGGGCAGGGACAGCGGCTGGTCGGTGATCTGCTTTCCGGCGATCGCCGGCGTCCAGAACAGCACGTCGCGGCCGGTGTTGGAGTACTCGCGCTGCTCGACGCCGTGGAAGGAATGGTCGCACTTCATGAAAAACAGCATGGAGTTGGGCACGTACTCGGCCGTGTACGCGACTTCGAAGTCGGCGTACTCAAAGCGTTCGGAGTCCCAGTCGGTGAAAGCCGGGTTGCGGGCCCGGTAGAAACTGGTGCCGAAGGGCTTTTGGGCTTCATCCTTGGGCAGGTAAAACGCGCCCACGATGGTCTTGCTGCCCGAGTCGGTGTGCGGCGAGATCGCGAAGTTGGAGTAGTCGCGCACCAACAGGCTTCGGGGCTCGATGCGGACCGTGGAGGGCCCGATCGCCGCTTTCTTGAGCTGCTCTTTCCGGTAGGCGGCGTTGACGTCCAGGAAGGGCTGGAATTTGGCGGTGATCCTGTCCAGGAATTCCTGGGAGTGGATCCAGGCTTCGAATTCCTGCCAGATCGCGCGGCCGCCTTCCGGGAATTTATCCAGGGTTTTCCTGGAAAGGTCCAGGCCCAGGCGCGATTCGTAGGGCGCGGGAAAACGGTCGTAGCTTTCGTTGGGGGGCAGGGCCGCGATCAGTGTTTCGTAGTACTGCGCGGGCAGCACGTCGCGCATGTAGAAGTAGGGGAAAGGGTCGGTGACGATCGCCACTTTTTCGAGATTGGCGTAGAGATGGTCTTTGATTTCTTGGTTCATGACAGCACTCACTGGGTCAATGGGTGGAGAAAATTCGGCGCCGGCGGCAAGTTGCCCTATTCCTGGCCGGCCTCGGGTTGCGATTCAAAGCGGTTGCTGACGACGCGGGCGGGCGAGCCGACCGCCACCGAACCGGGCGGCAGGGACTTGTGCACCACCGTGCCCGCGCCCAGCACGCAGCCTTTTCCGATTGTGACGCCGTCCAGGATGCGGCAGCCCGCGCCCATCCAGACGTCATCCTCGATCTTGATGCCGCTCTTGGTCAAGCCCTGTTCGCGGATGGCGACCGTCGTGTCCTCAAAGCGGTGGTTGGCGGGGATGATGACGGTATGCCCGGCGATGCGGACATCGTTGCCGATTTCGCAGCCGCCGTGGCCGTGCACCAGCGAATAGGCCTGCACCGTGCAGTTTTGCCCGATCGTGACGAAGCCGCCCTTTTTACCGGTATGGACCATGGCGCCGGGCCCGATGTAGGAGCTGTCGCCGATGCGGATTTTTCCGCTCTTGTGGCAATGGATGATCGCGTGGGCGTCAATGATGACGTTGCGGCCGAACTCCACGTTTTCAGGAAAACCCGTGAAGATGGCGGTGGGGTGGATGCGCACGCTGTCGTCGCAGCGGGGCACGCGCATGGGCCAGAACAGCCATTGCATGCGCCGCAGCCAGAATCCGAGGCGGGAATTTCGGGGTATCAGCAATTGGAGCTCCAGTCCTGGTCCACGTGGAATGAGCCGATCTGGTAGGTCTTGTGGGCGAAGTAGTCGCCCGCCATGACGGTGAAAGCCAGTGCCTGGTTGACCTTGTCTTCGAGGTAGCCGTTGCTCCAGAGCGAGACGTCGGCCGTGTATTCGCCGGACATCAGGGCCAGCTTGGGGATGGTGCAGCGGGCCTCGCCGGTGCTTCCCTCGAATGCCAGCTCCTGGCCGGGGGACTCGTTGGTCAGCAGGGCCACGATGCGGTCCATATTGTCCCGGATCGAGAAGCGCGCCACGAGTTTTTCATTCACCGGCTCTTTGGCGGCAATCGAAAAAACGATGCTGGCCGGGCGTCCCGTGGAGGGCGGGCGGCCGGCATCGTCGCCAATCGTCAGGTCCGTGATGCGCAGATTGCCCTTGCCGCTACGGTCCTTCCTGCTGCCTATGCCCGACACGGTGGCCTGCGTGGTCGAGGCCAGGTAGGAGGAGACCACTTCCGAGGCGGGTCCGTCCAGCTTCATGCGGCCCGACTCCAGCCAGATGGCCCGCGTGCAAAGCGACTGGATGGCCTCCATCTGGTGGCTGACGAACAGCACGGTGCGTCCTTCGGAGGCGACCGTGTTCATTCTTCCCAGGCATTTGCGCTGGAATTCGGCATCGCCCACGGCGAGGACTTCGTCGATGACCAGGATTTCCGGGTCCAGGTGCGCGGCCACCGCGAAGCCGAGCCTCACGCGCATGCCGCTGGAGTATCTTTTGACCGGGGTGTCCAGGAATTCCTCGACGCCCGAGAACGCGACGATCTCGTCGAACTTGCGGCCGACCTCGCGGTGCGTCATGCCCAGCAGCACGCCGTTCATGTAGATGTTTTCACGGCCGGTGAGCTCGGGGTGGAAACCGGTCCCCACTTCCAGCAGCGAGCCGATACGGCCGCGGACCCTGATTTCACCTTCGTCGGGCGTGGTGATGCGGCTCAGCAGCTTGAGCAGCGTGCTTTTGCCGGCGCCGTTGCGGCCGACGATGCCGAGCACCTCCCCCTCCTTGAGTTCAAAGGAGATGTTGCGCAGTGCCCAGAAGCCTTTGTCGTCTTCCTGCGCATCCGCCGCGCCCTTGCGCGAGAAAAGGCCGGCGACGCTGTCGCGCAGGGTCTGGTAGGGCGCCATGCCGCCCAGCCTGTATTGTTTGCCAACGCCGTCAAGTCGCAGTATCGGAGCAGTCATCTGAATCTCAAAGCCGATCAACAAAGTCTTTTTCGAAGCGGGCGAAATACACCAGCCCGCCAATGGCCAGAACCACGATCGAAAGGGAGGACACGATCAGGCTGGGCATGTCGGGGGGCTTGACCCCCAGCAGGGACCACCTGAAGCCGTCTATCACGCTCACCATCGGGTTGAGCATGAATAGCCACTTCCAGTTTTCAGGGATCATCGACGTCGGGTAGATCACCGGTGTCACGAACATCCAGATCTGCGTCAGAAAGGGCATGGCCTGCTGCACGTCGCGGTATTTCGCGTTGATGGCGCTCAGCCACAGCGCAACCGCCATGGCCGAGGCCAGCGCCAGCAGGATGAAAACCGGCGCCAGCAAAACCTCCCAGCCCGGATAGACGCCGTACCAGACCATCAGCGCGATCAGGATCCCGAAGGAAATGGCGAAGTCGACGAGGCCGGAGAGAATGGACGACAGGGGTGCGATGAGCCGCGGGAAATAGATTTTCCCCATCATGCCGCCCATGGTCACCATGCTGGTGCTGCCCTGCGTCAAGGCCTTCGAAAACAGCTGCCAGGGCAGCAGGGCCGTCATGACGAATACCGGGTAGGGCAGGTTGTCGGACGGCAGGCCGCCCAGCTTGCCGAAGATGACGGTGAACACCACCATGGTCAGCAGCGGTTGCAAAATGGCCCACAGCACGCCTATGGCGGTCTGCTTGTAGCGGATCTTGATGTCGCGCGTGACCAGTATCCAGATGAGTTCGCGAAATCCCCAGAGCTCGCCGATATCCGGGAATCCCCAGCCTTTGCGGCTGGTGATGAGAACGGTCGTGTGATCTTTATGCATGTGCGGGCTTGTGGCTGTCTTGTGGCGGGTTTAACGGGAAACTGCGGCGGCCGCCTGGCCTTGCAGGTTGCGCACGTACCACGCGGTGGCTTTTTGCAGGCCGGCCTCGATCCGGTAGGCCGGGGAGTATCCCAGCAGCCGCGAGGCCTTGCTGATGTCCGCCAGCGAGTGCCTGACATCGCCCGAACGAAAGTCCCGGTAAACCGGGGCGGCGTTGCGCACCGCGGGAAAGTCCGGCGACAAGTAGGTCACCAGGTAGCGGTACAGCTGGTTGAGCGTGGTCTGGTCGCCCACCGCGACGTTGTAGACCTCATTGCTGGCATCGGGGTTGTCCGCGGTGGCCGCCAGCAGGTTCGCCTGCACCGCATTTTCAATGAAGCAGAAATCGCGGCTGGTTTCCCCGTCGCCGTTGATCAGCACCGGTTCGCCGGCCAGCAGGGACGCGGTCCATTTGGGGATGACCGCCGCATAAGCGCCGTTCGGGTTTTGCCGTTGACCGAACACGTTGAAGTAGCGCAGGCCTATGGTCTTGAAACCGTAGGTTTTGGCGAAAACGTCGGCGTAAAGTTCGTTGACGTACTTGGTGACGGCATAGGGCGACAGCGGCTTTCCGATGTTGGCCTCGACCTTGGGCAGTGCCGGGTGGTCGCCGTACGTCGAGCTGCTGGCGGCATAGACAAAACGCTTGACCTTGGCGTCCCGGCCGGCGACCAGCATGTTCAGGAAGCCGCTGATGTTGGTTGCGTTGGTGGCGATCGGGTTGTCGATGCTGCGCGGGACGCTGCCCAGGGCCGCCTGGTGCAGCACGTAGTCCACGCCGGCGCAGGCTGCCTGGCAATCCTCCAGCACGCAGATGTCGCCTTTGATGAAGTTGAACCTGGACCACTGCTCGGCCGTGACGCTGGCCTGCACGGCGTCCAGGTTGTGCTGGTAGCCGGTGGCGAAGTTGTCCAGGCCGACGACACGCTGGTCCAGCTTGAGGAGGTGCTCCAGCAGGTTGCTGCCGATGAAGCCGGCCACCCCCGTCACCAGCCAGGTGGCGGGGTGGGCGGGGAGGTGGGCCTGCAGTTGTTGGTACTTGCTGCTTGACATGTTAGAGCCGCAGGTCCGACGCCTGCGCGGGGAGAAGGTATTTCAGGTCATACAGGACATGGGTTTCGGCGCCCAGTTTCCGTATGGCGGCTTCGCCCATTTCCTTGAACTGGTGATGGGCGACGGCCAGGATGATGGCGTCGTAGGCGCCCGCCTTCGGTTGCGCCACGAGCGGTATGCCGTATTCCCGCCGGGCTTCGTCCGCGTCGGCCCACGGATCAAAGATGTCGACCACGCAGTTGTAGTCCTTGAGTTCGGCCACCATGTCGATCACGCGGGTGTTGCGCAGGTCGGGGCAGTTTTCCTTGAAGGTCAGGCCCATGACCAGCACTTTCGCGCCGTCCACGTGGATGCGCCGCTTGGTCATCGCCTTGACGAGCTGGGCCACCACATAAGCGCCCATGCCGTCGTTGAGCCGCCTGCCCGCGAGGATGATTTCGGGGTGGTAGCCGATGGACTGGGCCTTGTGGGTCAGGTAATACGGGTCCACCCCGATGCAGTGGCCGCCCACCAGTCCGGGCCTGAAGGGCAGGAAATTCCATTTGCTGCCGGCCGCCTGCAACACCGCTTCGGTGTCTATGCCCATGCGGTTGAAGATGATGGCCAGCTCGTTGATCAGGGCGATGTTGAGGTCGCGCTGCGTGTTTTCGATGACTTTTGCGGCCTCGGCGACCTTGATGCTGGCCGCCTTGTGCGTTCCTGCTGTGATGATTTCGTTGTACAGGCGGTCGACCAGGTCGGCGGTTTCCGGGGTCGACCCGGAGGTGACTTTTTTGATATTGGTCAGGCGATGCTGCTTGTCACCGGGGTTGATCCGCTCGGGCGAGTAGCCGGCGAAAAAATCCCGGTTGAAAACCAGGCCGGAAAATTTCTCGAGCACCGGCACGCAGTCCTCTTCGGTGGCGCCCGGATAGACGGTGGATTCGTAAATGACGATATCGCCGGCTTTGAGCACCTTGCCGATCAGTTCGCTGGCCCGCACCAGCGGCGTGAGGTCCGGCCGCTTGTGTTCGTCAATCGGCGTGGGCACCGTGACGATAAAGCAGTTTGCCGCGGCAAGGTCGGCCGCGTTCGCGGTAAAAGTGAGGTGGCTGGCGGCCTGGAGCTCTTGCGGCTCGGTCTCCAGCGTGTGGTCGTGGCCCGATTTCAGCTCCGCGATCCGGGCTTCATTGATGTCAAAGCCGATGACGGCCCTTTTTTTTCCGAACTCCACCGCCAGCGGAAGGCCTACATAGCCGAGGCCGATGATCGCGATCCGGATGTCGGGTAGTGTGTTCGGGTGAGTCAGCGACATATCAAAAGACTTGTTTCGGATTTTCGAAAGAGGCGTTGCCGCCCACTCCGGTCCGCGTTGTTAATAGCTCTATCTCGGCTTTGCCGTGCCGGCCGTCGGGGATTTTGACGCCTGGGCAGCCAGTTTAGCTTTTGCCGTTGCTTCGCTGAAAATGGGTCGAAAGGCCCGTCGGCCTCCTGAATGGGGTGCCACGCGGCATCCGCATGCCGTTTTCGCGGGGCGGGCGGCGTTCCCGGGAGGGCGGCCGCCAAGTTTAAGCTGCATTTGGCTTCGATCCGGCATTTCGCTTGCAAAAGCGGAAAACCCGGCCAGTTTGCCGGGGAAAACGGCCTGCCGCAGCAAAAGCGCTCGCTTATGTGTCCATGCCGGGATTTTGGGGGTGCCCGGATGCGGCACAATTTGGCCGAGCCAAATACTCGCGACAATCGTCAATCCGGGCTTTGCCGCAGCCGTCGACATGTGATGCGACGTGGGCGAAGCGAACGGACCGAGCCAGAAACTCCCCCTAGAGACCTCATGCAACCCAGAACCCGCAATTTAACGCTTTGGCTGATCGGAGCGGCACTCCTGTTTCCGCTGTTTATCCAGCTGTCCGGCGGCATTTACAACAGCCCCCGCTACGTCGTCGATTCCGGCGGCGTGCTCAGCACCTTGCCATTGCCGATCTCCATAGGCGCCTGTGTTTTCGGCATCCTCGCGCTTGCGCAGAACCGCCGCCAGGCCTTGCCGGCGGCGGTTTTTATCGCCGTGCTCGCCGCGGCCATGCTGTTGTCCATGGTGTTTGCGGGGGAAAACCTGGACATTGAAAAGCGCAAGACCCTGCTTGCGGCGCAGTTCCTGCTGCCCACCATGGGCCTGGTGCTGGGCCAGCTGGTGCGTGATGAAGAGGATGTGATTCCCCGGGCCTTTATGTGGGTGCTGCTTCTGCTGGTCCCGGTGCAACTGGCCATTGGGTGGTGGCAGAAGACGCTGACGCTGACGCACCACATCTATGTCTTCAGCATTTACCAGCATTTCCAGTTTGTGCCCGTCATCTTCATCGCCGCCTTCTGCGTGGCCGTGGTGCACCTCTGGGAGCGCCACAAGACCTTGCTGCGCTGCCTGACCGTTGTCATGGGGGTGTATGCCGTCGCCAGCGCGTCTTTCCTGACCGTGGGCCTTTACAGCGCTTTTGTGCTGCTGTTTTTCTCCAAAAAAATGTGGGGGCTCAGGACGGCCCGCCTGACCAGTTTTGTGGTGTTCGGTGCGGGCATCGTGGCGGCGGTCCTGGCCGTTGGCGTGTATTACAGCCTTGCCAAAACCAACACCAGCGTTGCCGACGACAACGGGCAGTACGTGGGCAAGTTCGACACGCTGGTGGAGGGCAAGATGCCGGTGAATATCCGGGACCGCCTGGGCGACTGGGCGCTGTTTCGCAACGGAATCACCGAAAACGCCCGCACGCTGGTGTTCGGGCATGTGGAGCCCCTGCCGCGCGCGGTCAAGACCAGCGCCCACAATTGGTATCTCGATTTCACGTACAGCTTCGGCCTGGTTTCGCTCCTGCCGATGTTCGGGTTGATTGCCTTTACCGCGCACCTGGTCTGGCGGCGGCGCAAATCCATTTCGGGCCAGACCTGGTGGCTTGCGGCGCTGGTGGCCTTTTTGGTGCTGGTTGACAGCAATTTCAAGGTCACGCTGAGGCAGCCTTACCCGGGAATTTTTGCGTACTTTCTCTGGGGCTTGTTGCTCACACGCTTGCGTTTGCATGTGCCGTCGCAGCGTGGCTGAGTTTTGCGCGGCCCCATGAGCACTCCCTCTGCAAACCTTAGGGGCGGGATACTGATCAGCACGGCGGGTGTGTTCGGTTCGGCCTTTTTGTGGCTGCTCAGTTTCAAGGCCGTTGCCCTGTGGATGGGGCCGGAAGGCGTCGGGCTTTTTTCGCAGCTCAGGCAGATGGCGCAAGCCGCCACGGTGGGCGCGACGTTTGGCGGCACGAATTCCGTCGTTCAGGGACTGTCGGAGCGTTCGGAAGAAGCAGCCCGCAGGCAATTTCGCGCGACGGCGGCGCGCCTTGTCGGTGCATCCGGCGTGATGGTGGTAATGGCAATACTTGCCGCCGCGCCTGTGTTGACCCAGTTTTTCCTGTCGTCCAATGCGCCTGAGCTTGTGGCGACGGTACGCTGGCTTGCGCTGGCCGTGCTGCTCAATGTCGCCGGGACTTATGCACTGGCTGTGCTCAACGGCTATCGCTCCTACCCCTATCTTGCCCTGGCGCAGATCGCCGGGCCCGCAGCGCTCGTGATGCTGCTGGCGGTCGCATGGTGGTGGCGCTTGCCGCCCGATCCTTTTGTGCTGTCCATGTCTTTTGTGGTGTGCTTCGGCATCACCTGTCTTGCGGGCCTGTTCGGGGTCTCGCGTTTGCCCCGGCCCGCCCTCATATTGCCGGCGCCGCGGCTGGCCAAGGCCGAAAGCCGTGTCTTTCTCCGGTTCGCGCTGTCCAACCTTGCAGCGGCGCTTTCCACCACCCTGGCATTGCTGTTGATCCGGTCCTGGGTGATTGAGGCGCGCGGACTGGCATTTGCCGGCCTGTTCGATGCGGGCTGGACATTGACCTTCAACTACACCACGCTGTTCCTGACCGCCTGCAGCGCGATATACCTTCCGCTGCTGACCCGGGCCACCGATGCGCAAAGCCAGAAGGCTTGCATGCTCAAAACGGCCTATCTGGTCTTGGCCGGCGGCGTGCTGGTTTGTTATGGCATGGTCCTTTTGAAAGGCCCGCTGATCAATCTGCTGTACAGCCCGGCGTTCCAGCCGTCGGGACAGGTCCTCGTCGTGCTGGTGATCGCGGTTCTTTGCCGCAGCATCTCCTGGGTGTATGGAACCATGATTCTTGCCACCAGGAATTCACGCGTCCTGTTGCTCTCCGACCTGGCACTCAACCTCGGCCTTCTTGCGACTGTCAAAGTTGCGCTTGTGAACTTTTCTTCCCTGGCGGCGCTGGCGTGGGCCTTCGTGCTGCCGAACTTTCTGTACCTGGTGTTTGTGGTGGAATATGCGGGATATAAAAATCCGTTGATGCGGCGCAGGCATATCTGGCCCTTTTTGCTGGTGGCAACGCTTCCGCTGCTGATGCTGGTGCTGACGGGTGCGGGGGCTGCGCCGGATTGGACCCTTGGGCAATGGCTGGCCATGGTTGCCGGTCCGGCGGTGGCCGCCGCATCACTGGTCGCTTACAAAAGGGTGGTGCTGTGAAAAATCTACGGGCGGATATCGAGCGTTACCAGCGATTCATGGGGCATGCCGGGCCGGTTTCCACCCTCAGGCTGCTCGCCAATTGCTTCAACCCGCGCATGGCGCCTGTGGTCCTGATCCGTCTGGCGGAGTTTTTCTTTGAGCGGCGATTGGGCGTGCTTGCCAAACTGTGCACCATGGCAAACGTCGCCGTCTTCGGTATCGAATCATCCCCCCAGGTCAAGATAGGCGGCGGGCTGTTTTTGCCGCATACCGTGGGTACCGTGCTGGGCGCCGAAAAGATTGGCGACAATGTCACCATCCTGCAAGGGGTGACCCTGGGAACGGCGGAGCCGGACAAGGGGTTCACGGTGTCGCTGCGGCCAGTCATAGGCAATGACGTGGTTCTGGGCGCCGGGGCCAAAGTGATCGGCCGCGTCACGGTCGGCGACCACGCCAAAGTCGGCGCCAATGCCGTGGTACTGCAGGACGTTCCCCCCCATGCTGTTGCGGTCGGGGTTCCCGCCAGAATCATTCTTCGCACTGAAGCCGCAAACGTCCAGGAAAAAAATTGACTCGCCTTTCTTTAAGCGCCTCACTGGTGATCTACAAACCGGACCTGGCAACGCTGGAACGCACACTGCTCGCTTTGCAGGAAGCCGCTCGCGTGGCCAAACAGGATCGCGAACTGCTTCTGGAGCTGACCCTCGTTGACAACTCCTGCGATGCCGCCCTGCACGAGCATCTCGGCCAGTGGCTTGAGGCACGCCGTGCCGCCATGTCCGATTGGACGGTGAGCCTGCTGCTGTCGCCCGGCAATATCGGCTACGGCAGGGGCAACAACCTTGTCATTGAAGCGGCCCGTTCAGACTACCACCTGGTGGTAAACCCCGATCTGTTCGTGGCGCCCGACGCGCTGCGGGAAGCATTGCGGTTTCTGGAGGACCACCCCGAAACCGGCCTGTTGACGCCGGCGGTATTTGGCGAGGACGGCGAGAGGCACTACCTGTGCAAGCGCCATCCCACCCTGCTCGTCATGTTTCTGCGCAGTTTTTCCCCCAAATGGCTGCAATCGTGGTTCAGGCCGACGCTTGCCGAATTTGAGATGCTGGATTGCGACTATGAGAAACCGATTTTTGGCGTGGAGTACCCGACGGGGTCCTGCATGTTCTTTCGGACCAGCGTGCTGCAGCGGATCAAGGGATTTGATCCGGATTATTTTCTGCACTACGAAGACGCCGACATAGGCCGCAGGACTTTGCAGGTGGCAGGGGTCGTCTATGTTCCCTCCGTCAAGGTTGTGCACCAATGGGCGCGGGACACCCATCGCTCGTGGGCATCGAGGCTGGTGACCGTTCGCTCCGGTTTGCTTTATTGGCGAAAGTGGGGTGGCGTGTTCAGCAGCAAGGCTGATGCTGGCCTGGCCGGAAAAAATGCCGCGGAAAGTGGCGTGCGGGCGGGGAAGACGGGCACGCCGCGGCCTGCCGTTCCGGCGGGCGCGGGAAAGACCGTCCTGGTGACGGGCGCCAACGGTTTTATAGGGAAAGCCGTTTGTTCCGACCTGGCGTCAAGGGCCTACCGCGTGCGCGGTGTTGTACGGCATCCGCATCGCACGGTTTCGCAGGGCGAATTTGAGGGCTTGTCAATGGATGAAATTGACGCGAATACGGATTGGTCGGGTGCGCTGGATGGCGTGGATACCATTGTTCACCTTGCCGCACGTGTTCATTTGATGCGCGAAACCGCGTCGGACCCTCTTGCTGAATTTCGCCGGACCAATGTGGCCCTGACCTTGAATCTCGCGCGCCAGGCCGCCGCCGCGGGCGTGCGGCGTTTTATCTTTATCAGCTCCATCAAGGTCAATGGCGAGGTGACGCCGGTGGGCCAGCCTTTTACGGCAGAAGATGCGCCGCATCCTATCGATCCTTACGGCATCTCCAAGCTTGAAGCCGAACAAGGCTTGTTGACGCTTGCGGCTGAAACCGGGCTGGAGGTGGTCATTATCCGGCCGGTGCTGGTTTACGGGCCGGGCGTGAAGGCCAACTTCCACTCCATGATGCGTTGGCTGATCAAGGGCTTACCCCTTCCGCTGGGTGCTTTGTCGAACCGGCGCAGTTTTTTGGCCTTGGGCAACCTGACGGACCTGATTGCAGTCTGTGCGCAGCATCCAGCCGCCACCAACCAGGTTTTTCTGGCCAGTGATGGCGAGGACCTTTCGATCTCGGGACTGCTGCGCCGCACCGGAGTGGCGCTGGGCAAGTCCGCCAAGCTGATTCCCGTGCCGGTCATGGTACTCAGGGGGGCTGCGCGTCTGGCGGGCCAGGAGGCCGTGATGCAGCGATTGTGTGATTCGTTGCAGGTGGACATCTCGAAAACACAGCGGGTCCTGGGCTGGGCCCCCCCCGTGGACGTGGACGACGCGCTGAAAGAAACCGCCCGGCAATATCGGTACGGCAGCACATGACAGACACAACGCCGCCTGCCGTTTTTTTGACGGGACGAACCAGCACTATCGGGTCGCTGCTGCTTCCTTTGCTGTTGCGGCAAGGCCTTCAGGTGCAGGCATTGGGACGCCAAGCCCCGGCTGAGGAGGATCGTGCACCGGGCCTGGCCTGGTTCAAGACGGACCTGGCCGCGCCCGCGCAGGAACTGCCCTCGGTCCAGGCCGGCGCCCTGATCCACACCGCAAGCCTCTGGCTGCTGCCGGGCTGGCTCGAAAAATTCCACGCGCGCGGCGTGCGGCGCGTCATTGCCTTCAGCTCGACCAGCCGTTTCACCAAGCTGGCCTCGGCCAGCCCTTATGAGCTGGAGGTGGTCAACAAGCTGATCGCGGCCGAGGAGCACCTGGCGGCCGAGTGCGAGCGGCTGGGCATGGCCTGGACGATTTTCCGGCCCACGCTGATTTACGGCGGCGCCGGCGGGGACCGCAACGTGGCCGACATCGCGCGCCTGGTACGCCGCTTCGGCTTTTTCCCGCGTTTCGGCCAGGCCCTGGGCCGGCGCCAGCCTGTGAATGCGCGCGACCTGGCCCTGGCCTGCGTGCAAAGCCTGGACGTGGCCGCCAGTTTCAACAAGGCCTACAACCTCAGCGGCGGCGAAACCCTGGCCTATGTCGACATGGTGCGGCGCATCTTTGAAACCCTGGGCCGCAAGCCGGTGTTCATTCCCGTCCCGATCTGGGCCTTCCGTGTCGCGGTGCGGCTGGCGCGGCTGCATCCGCGCTTTTCGCACCTGACGGCCGACATGGCGCTGCGCATGCAGGCCGACCTGGTGTTCGACCACCAGGACGCCACGCGCGACTTCGGCTACCGCCCGGGCCGCTTCGATCCGGCCTACCTGACCACGCTGCGCTGACCCGGCCACCCTGTGCCGTGGGGGCGCCGGCTATGTTGCACAATGGCGCCATCCTCCCTTTTTAGACCTTTGGCCATGAGCGACACCTCCATGACTGATCCTGACCTCTCCCACGTCGGCCCGCGCGACAAAGCCGAAATCCTGGCCCAGGCGCTGCCCTACATCCGCAAGTTCCACGGCAAGACCCTGGTCATCAAATACGGCGGCAACGCCATGACCGACCCGGCCCTGCAAGCCGACTTCGCCGAGGACGTGGTGCTGCTCAAGCTGGTGGGCATGAACCCGGTGGTGGTGCACGGCGGCGGCCCGCAGATCGAGGCCGCGCTGAACCGCCTGGGCAAAAAGGGCCACTTCATCCAGGGCATGCGCGTCACCGACGAGGAAACCATGGAAGTCGTCGAATGGGTGCTGGCCGGCCAGGTGCAGCAGGACATCGTGGGCCTGATCAACCAGGCCGGCGGCAAGGCCGTGGGCCTGACCGGGCGCGACGGCGGCCTGATCCGCGCGCAAAAGCTCAAGATGCTGGACAAGGACGACGCCTCCAAGGAGCACGACATCGGTTTTGTCGGCGACATCGTCAGCATTGACCCCAGCGTGGTCAAGGCCCTGCAGGACGACGCTTTCATCCCGGTGATCAGCCCTATAGGCTTCGGCGAGGAAAACGAGAGCTACAACATCAACGCCGACGTGGTCGCCGGCAAGCTGGCCACGGTGCTCAAAGCCGAGAAGCTGGTGCTGCTGACCAACACGCCCGGCGTGCTCAACAAGGCCGGCGAGCTGCTCACCGACCTGAGCGCCCGCGAGATCGACGAACTGTTCGCCGATGGCACGATCTCGGGCGGCATGCTGCCCAAGATCGAGGGCGCGCTGGATGCGGCCAAGAGCGGCGTGAACTCGGTGCACATCATCGACGGCCGGGTGCCGCACGCCATGCTGCTGGAGATCCTGACCGACCAGGCCTACGGCACCATGATCCGTTCGCACTGAGAAAAGCGGCGGGAAAGGCCGGCGGCCGCCAGCCGTCAGCCTGGTGAAAGTGCGGCTCTGTCAGACTGCGGGCTGGCGGACCGGCGCGGGGCCGAAAAGAACAAGGACAGGCCGGGGCGCTCTATAGATAGGCATTGGCAGCGAACCGGACAATTCGTGATGCGACTTCTCTTGGTTGAAGACGACGTGATGGTGGCCAGCGGCATCAAGCTGGGGCTTAGCGACGCCGGTTATGCGGTCGACTGGGTCGGCAGCGCCGAGCGGGCCGAGGAAGTCCTGCAGGGCGAAACCTTTGACGCCGCCATCATCGACATCGGCCTGCCGCGCATCGACGGGCTGGAGCTGACCCGGCGCCTGCGCCGCGGCGGCCTGGCCATGCCGGTGCTGATCCTGACCGCCCGCGACGCCCTGCAGGACCGCGTCCAGGGCCTGGACCTGGGCGCCGACGACTACATGGTCAAGCCCTTTGAGCTGCCCGAGCTGCTGGCGCGCCTGCGCGCGCTGCTGCGCCGCTCGCAGGCCGCCACCAGCGCCACCCTGAGCTTCGGCGCGCTGGAACTCGACACCGCCAACCGCGAGGCGCGCGCCAACGGCCAGCTGGTAGAGCTCGGCCCGCGCGAATGGACGGTGATGGAATACCTCTTGATCAACGCCCCCAAGCCGGCCAGCAAGGACAAGCTCCTGCAGGCCATGACCGGCTGGGACAAGGAGATCACGCCCAACGCCATCGAGGTCTATATCTCGCGCCTGCGCGGCAAGCTGGAGCCGCACGGCATTGCCGTGCGCTCCATCCGCGGTTTTGGCTACCGCCTGGAACTGACGGAAGCCGCGCCCGGCTTGCCCGGCGCGGGCGCCGAGTAAGCGCCGCGCGCATGGACGCTTCCGGCCGTTCCTGGGCCGACCGCCTCAAGGCCCGACTGGCCGCCCTGGCCGCGCGAGCCGGCCGCAGCCGCCTGATGCCGCCGGCCATGAAGTCCGGCCTGCAGCGCCGCCTGCTCTTGCTGCTGCTGGTGCCGCTGGGGATTTTTGCGCTGGTCAGCGTTTACTTCGACTACCAGACCGCCGGCAACGTCGCGCTGCAAAAGGACCAGCAGCTGGCGCGGCTGATCCCCTTGCTGGCCGATTCCGTGGTGGGGCCCGGCATCACGCCCGGCGGGCGTGAGCCCTTGCTATTGCTGGCGCCACCCGTGGACGACTTCCTCAAGGGCCGCATCGGCTTTGCCGGGTTCCGGATTTCCGATGTCCAGGGCGAATTCATGGCGGGGGAGGAGTGGATCCCCGAACTCCTGCCGGCCACGCATGAGACCGAGTTCCACAGCATCGAACACAAGGGCGTGACCTACCGCATCGCGGCCCAGCGCGCCAACACGGCCGCGGGCGAGTTGATCGTGCAGCTGGCCGACGGCTCAGACCCGCGCCAGCAGTGGGTGCGCTCCGTGCTGCTCAAGGTCATACTGCCCAACCTCATCCTGGTGATGGCCGCGGGTTTTGCGCTCAACTGGGCCGTCACGCGCGCGCTCAAGCCGCTGATCGAACTCAAGGACGCGGTGGAGCGCCGCAGCCCGCGCGACCTGAGCGCCATAGACCCGCAGACCACACCCGCCGAGGTCCAGCCGCTGGTCAGCGCGCTGAACCGGCTGTTCGGCCTGGTCAACGACCAGGCCGAGGGCCAGCGCCGCTTTGTGGCCGACGCCGCGCACCAGCTGCGCACGCCGCTGGCCGGCTTGCAGGCGCAGGTCGAGGCCTGGGCCCAGGCGGCGCGGGTGGCGCAGGCCGCGGGTTCGGACGGCGCCGTCACGCTGTCGGCCGAGAAGATCACCAAGCTGCGCAATGCGACCCGGCGCACTTCGCAGCTGGCCAACCAGCTGCTGGCGCTGTCGCGCGCCGACGCCACGGCCGCCGCCGCCCAGCCCATGCAGCGGGTGGACCTCAAGGACCTTTGTGAGTCCATACTGCCGTTGCACCTGGACGCCGCCGCCCGCAAAGGCATAGACCTGGGGCTGGAGGCCGAGCCCGCCCAGACCACGGGTTATGAATGGCTGCTGCGCGAACTGCTGGGCAACCTGGTCGACAACGCCGTCAAGTACACGCCGGCCGGCGGCACCGTCACCCTGCGCTGCGGCCTCAGCGCCGGCTCGCCGCCGCCGGACGCCGGCGGCGACCCCGAGCATCCGCGCTGGGGCGTGTTCCTGGAGGTCGAGGACGACGGCCCGGGCATTGCGCCCGATGAGCGCGCCAAGGCCTTGCAGCGCTTTTACCGGGTCCAGGGCACGGAAGGCGAGGGCAACGGCCTGGGCCTGGCCATCGCCAGCGAAATTGCCCGCGTCCACCATTCGCAGCTGGAGCTGGGCGACGGCGGCACAGAGGCCTCGGGACCGCGCGGATTGCGGGTGCGCCTGAGTTTGTAGTCCGCCCGCCACAGTGAGCGCTCGCTGTTATGAAACAGAACGTTGTAGCTACGCCTCACGCGTTAAAACCCGGGCTGTTCAAGCCCTGAACCGTCACTTCCCTGTGCGAGAATGAATTGCAACGATATCCGGTTTTTTGAAACATTCTCCACTCGATCGCCTATGTCCGACCTTGCGCCTGAATCCGAACTGAGCCCCCAGGGCACGCCAGCCTCCGCCGAGCCTGCGGTGCGCAAGCGCCCCAAACCGGGGGAGCGCCGGGTCCAGATCCTGCAGGCGCTGGCGACCATGCTGGAGCAGCCGGGCGCCGAACGCATCACCACCTCGGCCCTGGCGGCCAGGCTGGAAGTCAGCGAAGCGGCGCTTTACCGCCATTTCGCCAGTAAGGCCCAGATGTTTGAAGGCCTGATCGAATTCATAGAGCAAAGCGTCTTCACCCTGATCAACCAGATCGGCGAACGCGAGCCCGACCACTCGATTCGCACCCGCAAGCTGGTGGTCATGGTGCTGCAGTTCGCCGAGAAAAACCCCGGCATGACCCGCGTCATGGTCGGCGATGCCCTGGTGTTTGAAAACGAGCGCCTGCAGGAACGCATGAACCAGTTCTTCGACAAACTGGAATCCAGCCTCAAACAAAGCCTGCGCGACGCGGCAGCCGCCAGCGGCGCCGCCACCCCCACGGTGGACGCCCAGGTACGTGCCTCGGTCATCGTGGCCTTTATGGTCGGCCGTTTGCAGCGTTTTGCCCGCTCGGGTTTCAAGCGCCTGCCATCGGAACATCTAGAAGCCAGCCTGGCGACAATCCTGGCCTAAACAGACGACTCCTATCTAGTGGGGGCCATAGGCGCCCGTCCCCTGCAAGGGGAAAAGGCGCGACACGGAGTGCGCGTCCGATAGGGACGATTCTTCCCCAGCAGGGGCCGGGATCCGGCTTTGCCGGTCCCAAGGCGCCTGTCCCCTTGAGGGGAGGGGGCGCTACACGAAGTGAGCGCCAGCAGGGGGGCCTATCTACCAGTTCCAGAGCGTGCCGTCGTGCTGCAAGCGGTTCACCGGCAGGTAGGCGCGCTGGTAGGGGTATTTGGCGGCCAGCTTCTCGTCGATTTCCACGCCGTGGCCCGGCGTTTCGCCGCAGTGCATAAAACCCTTGTCGAAGCGGTAGCTGTGTGGGAAGACCTCGTCGGTCTGCTCGGTGTGGCGCATGTATTCCTGCACGCCGAAGTTGGGCACCCAGGTGTCGAAGTGCAGGGCCGCGCCCATGCACACCGGTGACAAATCGGTCGCGCCGTGGCAGCCGGTGCGCACCTGGTGCAGGGAGGCGAAGTCGGCGATGCGCCGCAGGTGGGTGATGCCGCCGGCGTGCACGACGGTGGCGCGTATGTAGTCGATCAACTGGTTCTGGATCAGGTCCTTGCAGTCCCAGATAGTGTTGAAGATCTCGCCCACGGCCAGCGGCGTGGTGGTGTGCTGGCGTATCAGGCGGAAAGCCTCCTGGTTTTCGGCCGGCGTCGCGTCCTCCAGCCAGAACAGGTGAAAAGGCTCCAGCGACTTGCCCAGCCGGCCCGCTTCGATGGGCGTCAGGCGATGGTGCGCGTCGTGCAGCAGATGGATGTCAGGCCCCACGGCCTGGCGCACCGCGTCGAACAGCTTGGGTGTGTGAAGCAGGTATTTTTCGCTGCTCCAGTCGTGCTCGCTGGGCAGGTTGCCATCGGCCGGCTCGTAAAACATGCTGCCCTTGCCCACGCCGTAGACTTTTTCCAGGCCCGGCACGCCGCTTTGCGCGCGTATCGCCTGGTAGCCCATCTCCTTGTAGCGCAGCACCTCGTCCACCGTGTGGGCGATGTCGCTGCCGTTGGCATGGCCGTAGACCATCACGCCGTTGCGGCTGCGCCCGCCCAGCAACTGGTACAGCGGCAGGCCGGCGGCCTTGGCCTTGATGTCCCAGAGGGCGGTGTCCACCGCGGCAATCGCGCTCATGGTCACCGGGCCGCGCCGCCAGTAAGCGCCCTTGTAGAGGTATTGCCAGATGTCCTCGATCTGGTGCGCGTCGCGGCCTATCAGGCAGGGAATGACGTGTTCGGTCAGGTAGCTCACGACCGCCAGCTCGCGCCCGTTGAGCGTGGCGTCGCCGATGCCGCTCAGGCCTTCGTCGGTTTCAATCTTGAGGGTGACGAAGTTGCGGCCGGGGCTGCAGACAATGACGCGGGCGTTGGTGATTTTCATGAAAGGTCAGGGGGTAATAAAAGAATGACAGTCGGGGAGGCTGCGGCTTTCAGCCGTTCCAGCCGAGGTGGCCGAGGAAGTCGCGCGTGCGCGCCACCGTGGGGTTCTCAAAAATCTGCGCGGGCGGGCCTTCTTCCAGGATGGCACCGTTTTCAAACACCACCACCCAGTTCGCCACGCGCTGCGCAAAACTCATTTCGTGCGTGACCACGATCATGGTCATGCCTTCCTGGGCCAGCTTTTTCATCACATTGAGCACCTCGCCCACGGTTTCCGGGTCCAGCGCTGAGGTCGGCTCGTCGAACAGCATCACCTCAGGCTCCATGGCCAGCGCGCGGGCTATCGCCACGCGCTGTTGCTGGCCGCCCGAGAGGTTGGCCGGGAAGTTTCCGGCCTTGGACTCCAGCCCCACTTTCTCGAGCAGCGCCATGGCGCGTTTGCGCGCGTCGGCTTCGCTCATGCCCAGCACGGTGATGGGGCCCATGGCCACGTTGTCCAGCGCCGTCTTGTGCGGGAACAACTCAAAACTCTGGAACACCATGCCCATGCGCTGGCGCACCTTGCGCACCTCGGTCTCCCGCGTGGGCAGCGGGATGCCGTCCAGCAGCACGCGCCCGCCGTTCAAGGTTTCCAGCGCGTTGGTACAGCGCAGCAGCGTCGACTTGCCCGAACCGGATGGCCCGATCAAACACATCACCTCGCCCTTGTTCACTTGCAGCGAGACGCCGTTGAGCGCCACAAAATCGCCGTAGAGCTTGCGCACGTTCTCGTAGACCAGCACGGGCGGCTGCTCCGCGCCCTTGCGCGCCGCGGTGGCGCCGCCTTGTCGGGTAGCTGATGTCATTCCTTGACTCCGTATTTTTTGTGGATCCAGTCCACGAGTTTTGCCTGGGGGTAGCCCATCAGCCAGTAAATCGCGGCCATGGCGGTCAGCATTTCCAGCACCCGGAAGGTCTGGGCGCGTATCTGCATGGAGGTATAGGCCAGCTCGCTGACGGCGATCACCGACACCAGCGAGGTGTCCTTGAACAGCGAGATCCAGGTGCTGGCCAGCACCGGCAGGATGCGGCGCGCCGCCTGCGGGATCACCACCTTGAACATGGCCTGGCGGCGCGACATGCCCATGGCCAGCGCCGCCTCCATCTGGCCCTTGCGTATGGAGTTGATGCCGGCGCGAAAGGTCTCGGCGTTGTAGGCCGAGATGTTGAGCACCAGCGCGACCAGCGCCGTCGTCAGCGCCGAGAACTGCACGTCGAAGGCGATAGGCATCACGTAGAAGGCCCAGTAGATCACCAGGATCAGCGGCAGGTTGCGGAAAAACTCCACAAAGGCCAGCGAGACGGAGCCCAGCAGCTTGTTGGACGACAGCCGCATCAGCGCCAGCAATATGCCGCCCGGCACGGCCAGCAGCATGGTCAGCACCGTCAGGCCCACGGTCATGAGCGCGCCGTCCCACAGCGCGCCGCGATGCGTCCAGATGACGTTCCAGTCGAAATTCATGAGCGCCCCAGGTGTGCGAGTTTTTGGTACATGCGGTCGACGACGCGGGTCACCGGGAACAGCACCAGGAAGTACAGCACCATCACGGCCGTGAACACCTCGACCGGCCGGTAGCTCTGGCCGGCCACGGTTTCAGCGCGGTGCATCAGCTCGGGCACGGCGATCACGGTGGCGATGGCCGTGTCCTTGATCGCCATGGTCAGCACCGAGCCGAAGGCCGGCAGCATGCGTATCGTGGCCTGCGGCAGGATGATCTTGCGCAGGATCTGCGCGCGCGACATGCCCAGCGCCAAGCCGGCGCGCGTCTGCCCGGGGCGTATCGATTCAATGCCGGCGCGGATGATCTCGGAGGCATAGGCCGCGATGTGCAGCGTCAACCCCACCAGCGCCGCCCAGAAGGGCGGAAAGGTCACGCCGGCCAGCAGCGGGAACGCGAAGTAAATCCACACCAGCACCACCAGGATGGGGATGGCGCGCATGGTGTCCACGTAAAACACCAGCACGGTGCGGAGCCAGCGCGGGCCGTACAGGCGCAGCAGCGCGATCACCAGCCCGGTCAGGATGCTGGTCACCGCGCTGACCACGCTGAGCAGCACGGTGATGCCCAGCCCGCCGGCGAAGAAACGCCAGTTCTCGATGATCGGTGAAAAATCCACGTCCATGAAAGGTCCGTCCGGGGTGAAATAGGGATGGCGCGGCCCGCCTGGCCAAGCAGCGGACCGCGATGTGACAGGAGGCGGATTACTTCAGGTTCTGCGTCATGCGCGCTTCTTCGGCCTGCAGTTGCGGCTCCATGCGCTTTTCGACCTCACGCAGCCAGTCCAGGTAGACCTGCTCGTTCTTGTTCACGCCCATGCCGGTCTTGATCTCGAAGATCTTGCTGTCCTGGCAGTTGTTTTCTTTCGGGAACACCGCCAGGCCCTTGACCTTTTTATTGATGTTGGGCCAGAGCATGCGGTTCAGCGGCGCCACGTCGGAGCGGCCGGCCAGCACCTCCTCAATCGGCGCGACCGAGCCTGAATTGGCCACACCGCGCAGCTTGGCCTTGGAGAATTGCTCGCGCACCAGGGGCTCCTCTCCCGCGCCCGAGAAATAGGCCATGGTGATCTCGGGCTTGTTGAAGTCTTCCAGCGTCTTGGCATTGGTGAACTTCGGGTTGTCGGCGCGGCCGAACATGCACACGCCGGTGCTCGAGAAAGTCACAAAGTCAATGATCTTGGCGCGTTCGGCATTCTGGTTCAGCGGGCCGATCATGATGTCCATCTGGTTGGCGATCAGCGCCGGCACCTTGGTTTCATGGCTGACCGGTACAGGCACGATCTTCACGCCCAGCAGCTTGGCGAACTCCTTGCCCAGCAGCCAGGAGGGGCCGGACCAGGGCTCACCCTCGCCGGTGGTGTTCTGCGCCAGCCAGGGCGGGTTGTTGACCACACCGACACGCAGCACACCGGCCTTGCGGATCGCATCAATGCGCTGGCTGGCGCCGGGCGCGGGCGGCGTCTGGGCCAAGGCGGCGGCCGATATGCCGGCGGCAACGGCGGCCAGCGCAAGATGGCGGCACAGGCGCAGGGAAGAACGGAAGCGGTTCATGGTTTGTCTCTTTCTGTTTGGGTCTTGTGGGTATTCCGGGAATGGAGGGCGGCGTTGGCGCTTACTTGAGCGATTCGATCACGCGCTTTTCTTCGGCCGCGAGTTTGGGTTCCAGCGTTTTTTCCACCGCGCGCAGCCAGTCGAGGAAGGCTTGCTGGTTTTTGTCGACGGCCAGGCCCACGGGCGAGGCTTTTTCCTTGCTGCCCTGGCAGTTGTTTTCCTGAGGAAACACCGTCAGTCCCTTGACCTTCTGGTTCAGATTGACCCAGGGCACACGGTTGATGGGTGCCGCATCGGCGCGCCTGGCCATGATTTCTTCCACGGGTGCGGTCGCGCCCGAGCTGGCGACGGCGCGGAACCTGGCCTTGGGGAAACGTTCCTTGACCCAGTTCTCTTCGGCGCCGCCCGTGAAGTAGGCAATCGTGATGTCGGGGCTGTTGAGGTCGTCCACCGACTTGACCTTGGCCAGCTTGTCGTTGCCTGCGCGGCCGAACATGCAGACGCTGGTGGTCGAATAGACCACGAAGTCCACCACCTTGAGCCGCTCCGGCGTTTCGCCCAGCGGACTGATGGTCATGTCGACCTGGTTGGCGGCCAGCACCGGCACCTTGGTCTCATGCGACACCGCCACTGGCACCAGCTTGACGTTCAGGAGACGCGCATATTCGGTCGCCAACGTCCAGGCCGGGCCGCTCCAGGCCTGGCCGCCGCTGGTGTTCTCCAGCAGCCAGGGGGAGTTTTGCAAAACACCCACGCGCAGCTCGCCGGATTTTTTGATCGCGTCTATGCGCGGGCTGGCGCCGGGCGCCGGCGGCGCCTGCGCGAACAGCGCGGCGCTGGCCAGGCCCATCGCCAGGCCCGCCAGGGTGGATTTGAGTTTCAGTTTGGGCGTGTTCATCTTGTCTCTCGTTGTGTTGTTTGGGGAAGAACTGTCTGGAAAAAAGCGTGGAACCATTCACCTCCAGGCTTGGGCGAATTCGCTAATGACGCGTTCCAGGTGCGCGCGCATGGCAGCCCTCGCGGCAATCGGGTCGCGCGCCAGCAGCGCCTTGAAGATGCGCTGGTGATCGGCGTGCGAGGCCAGGCGCAGCTCGGGCGTGTGGAAGTGGTGTTCTATCTTGGTCCAGACCGGGCCCTTGGCCTGGGCCCACATGGCGCTCACCATCTGCAGCAGCACGCTGTTGCCGGTGGATTCGGCGATGCGCAGGTGGAACAGTTGGTCGGCCGCCTCGTTTTCTTCCTTGTTGTCGATGTGCTCGCGCATGTCGCTGAGGGCAGTGAAGATGCGGTCCAGGTCGCCGTCCTTGCGGGTTTCCGCCGCGACCGCGGCGATTTCCGACTCGATCAGGCAGCGCGCGCGCAGCAGCTCAAAAGGGCCGGGGCCGGTCTCTGACATAAAGGGCGAGGTGGTCGCGTTGCCGCGCACCTGGGTGACATAAATGCCTGAGCCGCCGCGTACTTCCACCACGCCCTGCAGTTCCAGCGCGATCATGGCTTCGCGCACCGAGGTACGGCTCACGTCAAAACGCTCGGCCAGCGCGCGCTCCGACGGAAGCCGCTCGCCGAGCTTGAATTCGCCCTGGGCGATCAGCGCCAGCAACTGCGTGGCCAGGCGCTGGTAAGAGCGGTCGGACAGCGCCCGGGGCGCCGTTGAACTGTCGTCGGGGGAGGCCGGTTGGATGAGTTGGAGTGCCATGGTGGATCCCAAATTGGTTGGACCAATTATCGAATTTGGCGCCCAAAATAGCCAATAGTGGTTTACCACTATGGATAAGTGGTCAGTCCAATCGTCCAATAAAGTCCTTTCATCGGCAGACCACAGGCATGCGCGCACTCTCCCAAACCGTTCTGGACGACCGAGCGGCTCCATCCTCCCTGCATCCCCCCGGCTACCCAAGAGCCTCCCTGGCGCCCGGCGTGCTGCACCTGGGCCTGGGCGCCTTCCACCGAGCCCACCAGGCCGTGGTGTTCGACGCCCTGCTGCAAGCCGGCGATGCACGCTGGGGCGTGCTGGGCGTGGCCATGCGCAGCACCGGACTGGCCGACGCGCTGGCCCGCCAGGATGGGCTTTACACCCTGCAGATCGCCAGTGCCGAGGGGCGGCGCTGGCAGCTGGTCGGCTCGATCCTGGGCACCTGCGTCGCGGCGCGCGAGCCGGAGCGTGTGACGGCCGCCATCGCCGCGCCCACCACGCGCTGGCTTACGCTCACGGTGACCGAAAAAGCCTATGGCCCCGCGCTCGCGGCGCAGCTTGTGGCGGGCCTGGCCGCGCGCCATGCGGCCGGCCTGGGTGGCCTGACCATCGCTTCCTGCGACAACCTGAGCGGCAACGGCGGCAAGCTGCGCCAGCTGTGCCTGGACACGGCCGCGGCCCAGGACAGCGTGCTGGCGCAGTGGATAGAAAGCCAGTGCGCCTTTCCCGACAGCATGGTGGACCGCATCGTGCCCGCCGCCACCGCGCAGCACCGTGATGACGCCGCCCGCATGACCGGCCTGGACGATGCCTGCGCCCTGGGCACCGAAGCCTTCTGGGAATGGGTGATAGAGCGCCACTTTGTGGACCCCGCCGACGGCGCCGCCCTGGCGGCCGCGGGCGTGCAGGTGGTGGAAGACGTCAGGCCGTTTGAAGAAGCCAAGCTGCGCATGCTCAACGGCAGCCACACCGCCATCGCATTGATGGGCGCCGTCATGGGCTTGCCCACGGTGGCCGATTGCGTGGCGAATGCTGACATCCGCTGGTTTGTGCACCACCTGATGACGGACACCGTGATGCCGCAGCTGCAGCGCCCCGGCCTGCCGGCCTACCGCGATGCGCTGCTCGCGCGCTTCGCCAACCCGGACCTGTACCACAAGGTACACCAGATCGCCTCGGACAGCTCGCTGAAGATTCCGCTGCGCTGGCTGCCCACGCTGCAGACCCGGCTGGCCGCCGGCGCCGATGTCGAGCCGCTGGCCTTCGGGGCGGCCGTCTGGATGCGTTACCTGCTGGCCGAAGACGAGCAGGGCCGGGCCTATGCGATTTCAGACCCCGCCGGCGAGCGCCTGCAGATGCTCGCGCAACAGCACCGCGGCGATGTGCCCGGCACGGTGGCCGCCTTGCTCCAGCAGCCAGCCATCTGGGGCGACACCTTGCCCGCCGAGCCGCGCTGGACATCGCGCGTGGGCTTCTGGCTGGAACGCGTCCAGGCCCTGGGCCTTGGCGCGGCGCTCGCCCAATTCAAGGCCGGGCATACCACCAACCTCAACACTGAACACGGAAACACCTGAACCATGATCCCCAAACATCCCCCCATTCAAGACCAGGTCGCCCTTGTGACCGGCGCCAACGCCGGCATGGGCCTGGCCACCGTGCGCGCATTGCTGGACGCGGGCTACCGCGTCGCGGCCACCGACCTGCGCACCGAAGCCGTCGCCGGCGAGCTGGCCTCTTACGGCGACCGGTTGGCCTGTTTTGTCATGGACGTGAGCGACTACGCCCAGGTGCAATCGGCCTGCGACGACATTGAGAAACACTTCGACCGCATCGACGTCTGCGTCAACAACGCGGGCTTTTTGCAGTACGCCAATTGCGAGCAGACCACGCCCGAGCTCTGGCACAAGACACTGAGGATCAACCTGGACGGTGTGTTCTATGTGAGCCAGCGCGTCGCCCCGGGCATGAAGGCGCGCGGCTTCGGCCGCATCGTCAACATATCGTCTTTTGGCGCGAAGACCGGCGGCCTGTCGCCGCTGCCCGCTTACGCGGCCAGCAAGGGAGGCGTTACTTCCCTGACCTTCAGCTTCGCGCGTGAATACGCGCCCTTCGGCGTGACCTGCAATGCGCTGGCTCCGACTTTTGTCAAAACCCAGATGCTGACCGAGCAGGTCAGCGCCGAGCGGCAGGCCGAGCTGCGGCAAAAAATTCCAGTGGGGCGCTTTTGTGAGCTCGAGGAGCTGGCGCACAGCGTGCTGTTTCTGGCCCACCCCATGAGCGGCTTTATTACCGGCGAGGTGCTGGACCTCAACGGCGGCCTGCAGTTCGATTAAACGTTCAGGCCTACTTTGTTAGCAGCACCCACAATTTCCTCCCAGGTGCTGGCGTCAATGTCTATGCCGTCACGCTCGCGCTCCACGCGCGCGCGGCGCTCGGGCTCGCCGGCAATCTGCACGCCGTGCTCGCCATCGGCCGGCGGGCTTTTGCGCAGCCACTCGACGAAAGCCAGCGCCTCGGTTTCCAAGGCTGACTGGGTGCCCAGTTTGCCGGGGTCAATCAGGATGGTGAGCATGCTGTTGTAGACCGCACGCGTATTGACAGTGGGGTGGTGCCAGGTGCCGCCGCCGGTGAGCGCGCCGCCCAGCAGCTCGCAAGCCACGGCCAGGCCGTAGCCTTTGTGCTCGCCAAAGGGCATGAGCGCGCCGAAAAACCCATTGGCCTGCGGCACCACCACCACGCCGGGGTCGGTGGTGGGCTGGCCGTGTTCGTCAATCAGCAAACCCGGTTGGACAGATTTGCCCTGGTTGTGCGCTACGCGCATCTTGCCCTGGGCTACGCGGCTGGTGGCGAAGTCCAACACAAAGGGCGGGGCGTCCTTCAGCGGCACCCCTATGCAGCAGGGATTCGTGCCGTAGCGGCCGTCGGCGCCGCCCCAGGGCGCCACCACGGGCCGCGTCATGACGTTGACGAAATGCAGCGACACCAGGCCCTGCGCCACCGCCATCTCGGCGAAATGGCCTATGCGTCCGAGGTGGTGCGATTCGGCCAGCGCCAGGATGCAGCTGCCATGCTCTTTGGCGCGGGCCATGCCCAGCAGCATGGCCTGCTCGCCGACCACCTGGCCGTAGCCGCGCTGGCCGTTGAGGCTCAGCAGCGCGCCGGCGTCCAGCACGGTCTTGACCTGCGCATTGGGCGTGAGCCCGCCTTCGAGCACCGCGTCCACATAACGCGGCAGCATGCCCACGCCGTGCGAGTCGTGGCCGCTGAGGTTGGCCATGACCAGGTTGGAGGCGACTTTGTCGGCTTCTTGCGCCGAGCTGCCGGCCGCGGCGAGGATGCGGGCGCAGTGCTCCCGCAGGGCTGGGGCTTGGATGTTTTTTTGCATGGACCTTGGAAGATGAGGGTGAGGTTTACATCACGGCGCCGACTTGCCAGGGCACGAACTCGTTCTGGCCGTAGCCGTGTTTTTCGCTCTTGCTGGGTTCGCCCGAGGCCGTGGCCAGCACCATCTCGAAGATGCGCTGCCCCATTTCCTGCACCGACACGCCGCCGTCGATGATTTCGCCGCAGTTGATGTCCATGTCTTCTTCCTGCCGCTGCCACAGCGCCGAGTTGGTGGCGAGCTTGAGCGAAGGCGAGGGCGCGCAGCCATAGGCCGAGCCGCGGCCGGTGGTAAAGCAGATGATGTTGGCGCCGCCGGCCACCTGGCCCGTGGCGCTGACCGGGTCGTAGCCCGGCGTGTCCATATAGACAAAACCGTGCGCGCCCACGGGTTCGGCGTATTCATACACCGCCTCGAGGTTGGAGGTGCCGCCTTTGGCCACCGCGCCCAGCGATTTTTCGAGGATGGTGGTCAGCCCGCCGGCCTTGTTGCCGGGCGAAGGGTTGTTGTTCATCTCGCCATCGTTGATTTCGGTGTAGTGCTCCCACCACTTGATGCGCGAGATCAGCTTCTCGGCGATCTCGGGCCGCACGGCGCGCCGCGTGAGCAGATGCTCGGCGCCGTAGATTTCGGGCGTCTCGCTGAGGATGGCGGTGCCGCCGTGGGCCACCAGCAGGTCCACCGCCGCGCCCAGCGCCGGGTTGGCGCTGATGCCCGAATAGCCGTCGGAGCCGCCGCACTGCAAACCTATGGTGATGTGGGCGGCGCTGCAGGGTTCGCGTTTCACGGCGTTGGCCTGCGGCAGCATCTCCTTGATCATGGCGATGCCCTTGGCCACGGTCTTGGCCGTGCCGCCCGTGTCCTGGATGCTGAAGACGCGCAGGGTTTCACCCTCGCGCAGGCTGCCGTGGGCCAGCCAGGCGTTGATCTGGTTGGACTCGCAGCCCAGGCCTACCACCAGCACGCCCGCGAAGTTGGGGTGCGTGGCATAACCGGTCAGCGTGCGCTGCAGGATCTGCAGGCCCAGGCCGTCGGAGTCCATGCCGCAGCCCGTGCCGTGCGTGAGCGCGACCACGCCGTCGACGTTGGGAAAGTCTTTCAGCGCCGAGGGGTTGTTCTGCCGCGAAAAATGGTCGGCGATCGCGCGCGCCGCCGTGGCCGAGCAGTTGACGCTGGAGAGTATGCCGATGTAATTGCGCGTGGCCACGCGGCCGTCGGGCCGCTTGATGCCCATGAAGGTCGCCTCGCGCCTGGCGGGCGCCGGCTTCACGTCGGCGCCGAAGGCGTAGTCGCGCGCGAAGTCGCCTTTGTCGGGCCCCATGTCGAGGTTGTGCGTGTGCACATGCTCGCCGGGCGCAATCGGCTTGCTCGCGAAACCGATGATCTGGTTGTAGCGCCGCACCGGCTCGCCCGCGGCCAGCGCGCGCGTGGCGATCTTGTGGCCGGAGGGGATCAGGCCGCGCACGGTGATGTTTTCGACCTGGGTGCCGCCCACCAGCTGGGCTCGGGCAATCAGGACGTCGTCGGCGGGATGGAGGCGAATAAAGGGCGTGGTGGTCGTCATGGAAATCATCGTGGAGGTGATGGGGCGTTGTATCCCCGGTTGTATCGCATTCAGTAAAACATCTTCGGCAACCAGAGTACCAAGCGGGGGAAGTAGGTGATGATGCCCAGGCTCAATAGCAGCGGCACCAGCCAGGGCAATATGGCCACGGTGGTGCGCTCCACCGAAAGATTGGCCACGCGCGCCAGCACAAACAGCACCATGCCCATGGGCGGGTGCAAGAGGCCGATCATGAGGTTGAGCACCATCACCAGGCCGAAATGCACAGGGTCTATGCCCAGCTGCGCGGTGATGGGCAGCAGGATGGGCACCAGGATGGTGATGGCGGCGGTGGGCTCCAGGAAGCAGCCCACAAACAGCATCAGCAGGTTGGCCAGCAGCAAAAACACCCAGGGGCTCTGGGTAAAGCCCAGCACCCAGGCGGCGATCGCGGTGGTCACGCCGGTGGCTGTCAGCATCCAGCCGAAGATGGACGCGGCCGCCACGATGAACAGCACGGTGGAGGTGGTCTCGACGGTGTCCAGGCAGACCTTGACGAACATCTTGAACTTCAGCGCCTTGTACCACCAAAAGCCCAGCACCATGGCCCAGACGCAGGCCGCGATCGCGCCCTCGGTGGGCGTGAAGAGGCCGGTCGTCATGCCGCCTATCAGCAGCACCGGCGTCATGATGGGCAGCACGGCCTCGAATTTAAAAATCTTGTCGAGCACAAACAGTGCCACCAGCCCGGCAATCACCGTGGCCTGCGCGGGCGCGCCCGCCATGGTGATCAGCGCCCACAGCACCAGCGGCCAGGCCGCCACGACTGCCAGCTCGACCAGGGCCTTGGCCAGCTTGCTGCCCGAGAACTTGATGTCGGCGCCCCATTTGTTCTTGTGGGCGAAGTAGGCTACCGTCAGCATCATCAGCACCGCCATCAACAGGCCCGGCAGCAGGCCGGCCAGGAACAAAGCGCCAATCGACACATTGGCCATCATTCCGTAGATCACAAAAGGCAGGCTGGGCGGGATGATGGGGCCCAGCGTGGCCGAGGCGGCTGTCACGCCGACCGCGAATTCCGAGGAATAACCGTGCTCCTTCATGGCCTTGATTTCAATGGTGCCCAGGCCGGCCGCATCGGCGATCGCCGTGCCGCTCATGCCGGCAAAGATCACCGAGCCCAGCACGTTGACGTGGCCCAGGCCGCCCTTGAGCCAGCCCACCAGCGCCAGCGCGAAGTTGTAGATGCGGGTGGTGATGCCGGCGTTGTTCATCAGGTTGCCGGCCAGGATAAAGAAAGGCACGGCCAGCAAGGGGAAGCTGTCTATGCCCGACACCATGCGGTGTATCACCACAAAAGGCGGCAGGTTGCCGGTGACCAGGATGTAGACCAGCGAGGCGCCCGCCATGGCGACGGCGACCGGGATGCCGGCGCCCATGAAGATCAGGAAAAATATTTTGAGCATGATGGTGAGGGGTCTGTCGCGTTCAGCGGTCTTGCATGGTGGATTCGGGGCGCTCCAGCACGCTGTAGCCGCGGCGGTAATGGATCAGCGCCACTTGCAGTGACCGGACCAGCATGGCCGCAAAGCCCAGCAGGCACAGGCCGTAGACGATGTTCATGGGCAGGTCCACGATGGTCATGCGGGTCTGGTTGCCGATCTTGGCCATCATCTGCCCGGTCATGAACACCGCCGCGCCGTAAAAGGCGATGCGCAGCAGGTCCGTCAGCGTGGACATGGCGCGGCCCATCTTTGCCGGCATGTGGCGGTAGAAAAAATCCACCTGGATGTGGTTGTTCTTGGCCACGCCTATGGCCGCGCCTATGAAGACCACGGCGATCAGCTCGTAACGCGCGATCTCCTCGGTCCAGGCGGCCGAGTCGTTGAAAACATAACGCGTGACGAACTGGTACAGCACCGTGGCGCCCAGCAGCCAGAAAAATGCCAGGGCCACCCAGCCCTCGGCCGTGGTGGTGGACAGATCCACCGCCTCGTCCTCGGTGTGGAATGAACCGTCGTCGCTGATGATTTTTTCGGTCATCGTGTTTCCTTAATCTTTCTCTTTGTGCAGCAGGGCGCCGGTAGTCACCCGGAAAGCGTAGCGAGCGGCCAGAGGTCGCGTCGAGAAGCGCAGCCGTACTTCCGTACGGCGAGCATCACAGGCGCGAGATCTGGCCGCGCAGTAGCTTTACGGGTGGCTACCGCAGATTGATGATGCGGTCGTAGTCTGCCTGGCGGTAACCCTGGTCCGCAGGCGTGGTGCTCTTGAGCACCGCCGCGCGGAAGGCGTCCTTGTCGACCGTGATCACGTTGTTGCCCTTCTTTTTGAACTCATCGACCAGCCGGGCCTCGGAGGCGATGATCTCGCGGCCGGTCTTTTCGGCGGCTTCCAGCATCACGTCGCTGAAGATCTTTTTCTCGTCGGCGGTGAGCTTGCCCCAGAGCTGGCCCGAGACCACGGTCAGCAGCGAATCGACGATATGGCCGGTCAGCGAGATGTTTTTTTGCACCTCATAGAACTTCTTGGCTTCTATGGTCGGCAGCGGATTCTCCTGCGCGTCCACCGTGCCGTTTTGCAGCGCCAGGTAGACCTCGGCAAAGGCAATCGGCGTCGGGTTGGCGCCCAGCGCCTTGGGAAAAGCCATATAGGCCGGCGCGTCGGGCACGCGGATCTTCAGGCCTTTCATGTCTTCAGGCTTGGTGATGGGGCGGGCCGCGCTGGAGGTCACATGGCGCGCGCCGTAATAATTGAGCGCGGTGATGTGGTTGCCGCTTTTCTGGTCGTAGCCGGCGGCCAGCTCCTTGAACACGTCGCTCTTGGCGAACTTGAGCTGGTGCTCGGCGTCGCGGAAGATGAAGGGGAAGTAACCGATGGCCAGCGGCTGGTAGGTGCGGCCGGCAAAACTCGCGCCGGTGAGGATGATGTCCACCGTGCCCAGGGTCAGGCCCTGGTTGATGTCGGCCTCCTTGCCCAGCGTGGAAGCCGGGAACACCTGGATCTCGTACTTGCCGTTGGTGCGCTTCTTGATTTCGTCACCGGCCCAGACCGACCATTTGTGGAAGGGCTCCGAAGTTTCATAGACGTGCGCCCATTTCAGCTTCGTTTGCGCCGAGGCCATGCCGGAAAAGCCCAGGGCGCTTGCCATCAGCGCGCAGGCGGCCAGGGTTTTGACGGCGAATCGTTTGGTGTGGAAGGTATTCATGGTTGTCTCCTCAAAGGGTGTGCTGGCATGAAAGGGAAAACCGGCCGTGCGCGCCAGCGCGCAGGCCGTGAAGCCTGCTGCCTCAGTTCTTCAGGTTGAGCTTGGTCACCAGTTGCTTGAAGGTGTCGTTGTCGCGCACCATCTGCGCCTTGAAGGCGGGGCCGTCGGCATAGGCATAGCCCAGGTTGAGCTTGTCCATGACTTCTTTCATGATGGGTTCGTCGGCGGCCTTTTTGGTCATGGCGCGTATGTAGTCCACCACTTCCGGCGGCGTGCCCTTGGCCACGCCCAGTCCGCGCCAGGTGCCTATGGACAGGTCTATCTTGCGTTCCTTCATCGTGGGCACGTTCTCAAAGCCCTTGACGCGCTGGTCGGCCATCACGCCCAGGATCTTGAGCTTGCCGGCGGCCACGTGCACCGCGACTTCGGCCGGGCTCACGCCCACGGCGTCCACGTGGCCGCCCAGCAGGGCCAGCACGGCGGGGCCCGCGCCCTGGAAGGGAATGTGGTTGAACTTGGCGCCGGTTTTCTCTTCGAGCGAGGCGGCGGCCAGGTGCCAGATGGAGCCGTTGCCGGCGTTGCCGACCTTCACGTCGCTGCCGGTCTTTTTGGCGGCGGCGAGGAAATCCTCAATCGTGTTGTAGGGCGAATCGGCGCGCACCGTGATGGCGGCCGGGTCGGCGTTGAGGCGGGCGATCGGGATGAAGTCGTCCTGCGTGATCTTGGTGATGCCCATGTGCGGGAGGATGGTCACCTCGACGAAGAGCATGGCGATCTTGTAGCCGTCGGGCTTGGCGTTCACCACATCGGCCAGGCCTATGGCGCCGCTGGCACCGGGCTTGTTATAGACCACCAGCGACTGGGTGGTGTATTTTTTGGCTGCTTCGGCATAGGCGCGCGCCAGCGAGTCGGTGCCGCCACCGGGCTGGAAGGCCACCATCACTTCAATCGGCTTGTTCGGGTAGGGCTGGGCCGTGGCGATGGCACACAGGCCCGTGGACAGCAGCAGCGCCGCGGCCAGTCGCTTGGTGTGGGTCAGGAAATTCATGTTTGTCTCGCTTTCTTTTGTTGTAGTGCCAAGTTGCGGTTGAGGGAAATCTCCGGGGGCGGGAATGCTTCTTCTTATTTTTTGGGAGTCTTCTGGTGCTTGGTCCGGCGCCAGCTCACGCTGAAGCGTTTGTGCGAATGGTCCATGTGTTCATGCATGGCCGCGCGCGCGGCATCGGGGTTGCGGTCGCGCACGGCTTCAAAAATTGCCTGGTGCTCCGCAATGGCCGATCGCCAGGATTCCACGGTTTCAAAATGGCCGCCCAGGCGTTCGAACAGCGGGCCGCGCCGCGAATCCCAGAAGCGCTGTACGGTTTCGATCAGCACCACATTGCCGCAGGACTCGACGATGGCGCTGTGGAAAGCCCGGTCGCCTTCCAGTGGCAGCACGCCCCGGTCGGCGTCGGCCTGCATGCTGGCGATGGCCTTGGCCATCGCCTCTATGTGCTTGCGCTTGGCCTGGGTGGCGGCCATGGCGGCGACTTCGCCCTCCACCACGCGGCGCGCGCGTATCAGTTCCAGCGGGCCCCATTCGTCGGGGGGTATCTCGCCGGCCCGGCCGTTGCCGGTACTGGGCGCGCCGCTGCGGTCCAGCACATAGACGCCGGAGCCGGTGCGCACCTCGACCCAGCCCTCGACTTCCATCGCGATCAGCGCCTCGCGCACCGAGGGCCGGCTCACACCAAGCTGGCGCGCCAGGTCGCGCTCGGCCGGCAGGCGCGCGCCCACGGCCCACTCACCGGCGGAGATCAGCGTGCGCAGCTGCTCGGCGATCTGGCGGTACAGGCGTTGCGGTTCGACGGTCTGCAGGGGCATGGAAGGCGATGCGAAAGGGGGTAAAGAGAAGAATGGGCGGCTTAAGGGTAAGCCAGAATTGGACAAGTGGTCAGACCAATTGATAATCCCATGAAACCCCCGGGACAACATCCGGCAAAACCCTGTAGGAGCACTGATGAGACTTGAAGGAAAGAAGGCACTGATTACCGCAGCCGGCCAGGGCATTGGGCGCGCCAGCGCGCTGGCGCTGGCGGCTGAAGGTGCGCAGGTCTGGGCCACCGACCTGAACCCCAAGCTGCTGGAAAGCTACAAAGGCGTGGCTAACATCACCGCGCTGCCGCTGGACGTGCTCGACAAGGCCGCCATCCACAAGCTGGTGGGCGGCCTGCCGGCACTGGACGTGCTGTTCAACTGCGCGGGCTTTGTGCACGGCGGCACGGCGCTGCAGGCCACCGACGAAGAACTCGAGTTCGCCTTCCAGCTCAATGTGCGCGCGCAGTTCTGGATGATCCAGGCCGTGCTGCCGAAAATGCAGGCCCAAAAACGCGGCAGCATCATCAACATGGCCAGCGTCTGCGGCAGCATCAAGGGCCTGCCCAACCGCTTTATCTACGGCACGACCAAGGCCGCGGTGATAGGCCTCACCAAAAGCGTGGCGGCGGACTTTGTGGCCGACGGCGTGCGCTGCAACGCCATCTGCCCCGGCACCGTCGACACGCCCTCGCTGCAGGACCGCATCAACGCCAATGCCGACCCGGTGGAGGCGCGCAAGGCCTTTATCGCGCGCCAGCCGCTGGGACGCCTGGCCCAGGCGCATGAAATCGCGCCGCTGGTGACCTTCCTGGCCAGCGACGAATCCGCCTTTGTGACCGGCCAGGCCTACAACATCGACGGCGGCATCACCATATGAACCAGCTCGACCTGAAAGGTCGGCACGCGGTGATCACGGGTGGCGCGGTCGGCCTGGGTTTTGCGATCGCAGAGCGCATGCTGGCCTCGGGCGCAAGCGTCACCTTGTGGGATATCAAGCCCGAGGCGCTGGAAAAAGCGAAGTCCGGCCTGGGCGCCGGTGTGCACACCGTGGCGGTTGACGTCGGCAGCCATGCGAGCGTGGTGGAGGCGGTCAAACAGACGGTTGCCCACAATCCGGTCATAGACGCGCTGGTCAACTCGGCCGGCATCACCGGCCCCAACGTCAAGCTCTGGGACTACCCGCCCGAGCAATGGATGCAGGTGCAGCAGGTCAACCTCAACGGCCTGTTCTTCTGCTGCCGCGAAGTCCTGCCGCACATGCGCGCGCGCAACTACGGGCGCATCGTCAACATCGCCTCGGTCGCCGGCAAGGAGGGCAACCCCAATGCCAGCGCCTACAGCGCCAGCAAGGCGGCGGTGATCGCACTGACAAAATCGCTGGGCAAGGAGCTCGCCGACACCGGCGTGCGCGTCAACTGCGTGACGCCGGCCGCGGTGAAAACCCCGATTTTTGAGCAGATGACACCCGAGTTCATCCAGTTCATGCTCTCGAAAATCCCCATGGGCCGCTTCGGCACGCCCGATGAGGTGGCGGCCATGGTCAGCTGGCTGTGCACCGAGGATTGTTCTTTTTCGACAGGCGCGGTGTTTGACCTCTCCGGCGGCCGTTCAACATATTAACTTTTAACCTGATTCATCCAAAGGAAAAACCATGAAACTCGTTCGTTATGGCAACCCCGGCAAGGAAAAACCCGGCCTCATCGATGCCAATGGCAAGCTGCGCGACCTCAGCAGCGTCATCAAGGACATAGGCCCCGACCAGCTCGGCGACGCCGCGCTGGCCAAACTGGCCAAACTCAAGACCGACAAGCTGCCGCTGGTCAAGGGCTCGCCGCGCTACGGCAGCCCCATCACCGGAACGCGCAAATTCATCGCCATAGGCCTGAACTACGCCGACCACGCCGCCGAATCCGGCTTGCCGATTCCGGCCGAGCCCGTCGTCTTCATGAAGGCCACCAGCTGCATCCAGGGCCCCAACGATCCCATCATGCTGCCCAAGAACTCGGTCAAGACCGACTGGGAAGTCGAGCTCGGCGTGATCATCGGCAAGCAGGCGCGTTACGTCTCGCAAAAAGAGGCGCTCAACCACGTGGCCGGCTACTGCACCATCAACGACGTCAGCGAACGCGAATTCCAGATCGAGCGCGGCGGCACCTGGGACAAGGGCAAGGGCTGCGACACCTTCGGCCCCCTGGGCCCCTGGCTGGTCACGCGCGACGAAGTGCCGAACCCGCAAAAGCTGTCCATGTGGCTGGAAGTCAACGGCAAGCGCGTGCAAAACGGATCTACCAAAACAATGATCTTCAGCGTGGCCAAGATCATCAGCTACGTGAGCCAGTTCATGACCCTGGAGCCCGGCGACGTGATCACCACCGGCACCCCGCCCGGCGTGGGCCTGGGCATGAAGCCGCCGGTTTTCCTGAAAAAGGGCGACACGATGTCGCTGGGAATTGAGGGCTTGGGCGAGCAGCACCAGACGGTGGTGGCGTTCAAGCTTTAATGGTCTTGAGTCTGCGCTAGGAATCTAGTGCTTTTGAGCGGTGAGTTCGCGAGCGCGAACTCACTCAATGCCAAAGGCCATCCCGGCGAGTTCGGGGGTCTCGATTTTTGATTGAATGTCCCATGGTTCGCGCATCCTTTGCGCGTCCACGGACTCGTCTTTCCTGACGGAAATCCAGGCCCGCCCTTTGCACATCACAAAGAGCTCTGACTTTGTCAGCTTGGGAGCGACGGCTTTGTTGATATAAATCGGCTCTGCGTAGGTGTATGTCTCCTGTTTCGCGAGAAACATGTCTTTGCGAAGAAACAAGTAGTCTGTCTGCGATTTCCCGTTCTCTCCATAGTCCGTCCGACGCAGGAAAGTCACTCGGCCCCGTTCGCTTTTGATGAGCCAGGACGCGCCTTCGGTGGAGTTCACTTCACTCGCGGCGAGTACGCGGCCTCGGGTTTTCGGTTCATTCAGACTCAATATTCGCGCGACCTCCTTCGCGGTACAGCCGGCCCTTCCCAAGGACAGCGCTTGTGTCGGGAGAGTCGCGAGCATGACCAGTAAGCAGAGTGAAATTCCTCTGCTCATACTCAGCACGATCGCAGGACAAATAGCGAGATTTGAGGTCATTGAATAACTTGCTACCGGGTACGAACTTTCCGTTCGAAGTGCGGTTGGTCTTTAAACGACTTCCAATTTCCACCCCACTCGAAGTCGTATCTATTCAGAACTGCGTTGACTGCACCATAGTTGATTGACCAGCTAATGCTACCGCCTGCCATCCGTCCGGCAACGTCGAACGCCAGTCCATAGTTGTGGTTGCTTCGTCCGCCCGGAGCCATTGTGACGATAGCGCCGGGCTTTGTTCGGCCTGAAGCGTACAGATCGTCTTGCTCTTGCCATGTACGAAAACCTTGAACAATGCGTAGGTCGACCCCCATTTCACTAGCGACTGCATTGATACCGGAAACCGTATCAATTTTCATGCTGGGATCAAAATTCCAAGGGTCAAGTTTCCAAATTCGCGCGTTGGTAATCTCGTCGTTGGTTGCATAGCCCGCAGAGTAGTACCGTTGATCCGTCGTTCCTGCTGTGTGTTGCAATTCGTTATAGAGATATCCAAAAGCCGCGGTCACGGCCCCATTCTCAAACTTCCCGCCACCAAGCACCGAAGCACTACCACCGATAACGGCACGTGCTGCCACATTGGCCGCGCGGGTATCGAACTTGACATACGGCGTAGCCAGCTCAGCAACCCCTGCAGACAGTGCACCCGATTTGCAATTACTGCCACTGGCGACACTGGAGACGCAACCCACAGCCGCATGGGCGGCAATGTTTTCAGGCGTACCGGCACCAAGCTGCATGCCGCCAACGGCAATGAATGCCTGCGCCGTTCCGTAACTGACTGCTGCAGCCTTCAACCCTTGCTTTAAAGATCCTGTTTCATAGGTAGTGCGTGCGCCTGTATATATTGCTGCGGCTTCCGGGCCTACGGTCGTGGCAATGAAGATTGTCGCCACCGCCTGAAAAAGCGTGCTGCGCCAGACATCACGCCAGGCACTTGCCAGGGCGCTTCCCAAATTAAAATAACCGCTAGGGTCCGTGTAGGCCAAGGGATTGTTCATCACATAGGCATACCGGTTGTGGCTCTGCAAGTCTTCCGGGCTTTGAATGAAGGGATCGGCACTCATGAACCGTCCGATAAGTGGGTCATAGACCCGCCCATTCATATGAATCACCCCCATCTCGTCAAGGTGCTCATGCAGGGTGTAGCCGCGGTCGGTGTTGAATCCGACGATGGAGTCCAGCACGTCCGGCGTGCCGTTCACAAAGCGCCGCTTGCCCCAGGGATCAAAGGCCATGCGCTCGACCACGGCGCCCGTCTGGTCGCTGACCGCCACAATGCTGCCCAGATGGTCGTGGTGGAAGTAACTGGTGGCCGTCGCGGGGCTTGAGCCCAGCGTTCCCGTTCTTTGGGTGAACAGCGCAAACACCAGGCCGCCGGCGCTCACGTAATGTTTGTTTTCCGTGATGCCCGTGGCCTTGACCTCTTTTTCGTAGGAGAGGCCCAATGAGTCCTCGCCATTCAAGTACCAGGTGGTGCCCGGATTCGGCCCGCCCGTGACAGTCTGTTTGATGCGCTGGTGCTCAGGGCCGTAAACAAAGGCCAGGCTCTTGTCGGTGGTGGTGGCCGTGGGATTGGCCGCATTGACCAGGGCGCCAAACTCGATCCTGGCGGGCATGTTGAAACTGGTATAGCCCTCCCAGCGCACGGTCCGCCTGTTGTTCACCGCATCCTGGCTGACCGTGTACCAGAGGTTGCCGTTGCCCAATGCCGTTCCATTGACCGTTTGCGCCCCGCTCTTGTAGTCATCAAAGGCATAGGCCAGGGCCCGGGTTCCTGTCAGCGCCACCTGCGCACCCGGCGCCGTCTCCAGCGTGATACCGGTCATGCGGTTGGGCCGCGCGCCGTCATACCAGTAGCGGCCCACATCGCTTTTGTAGCTGATGTTGCCCCTGGCGTCGTACATCACCTCCGTCGTGCTCGGCGGGCTCACGGCCCCGCCCAGCACGGTTGCCAGCGTCAGCCGGTTCAAGCTGTCATAAGCAAAGCTCTCCTGGGTGCCCACGCCGGGCGAGTTGTCGGCCCGGGTCTTGAGGTTGCCCAGGGAGTCATAGGTATAGCTCTGGCTCAGCACATTGCCGCTGGCCTGTCCGTCCCGGGTGGCGGTCTGGCCGGTCAATTTGCCGGTGGCCTCGTTGTAGGCCCTGACGGTGCTGACCTGGTTGCCCTGCCTGTACTGGGTGATATGGCCCTGGGCATCCATGGCCAGCACTTCGTAGCTGACGGTCTGGGTAAAGCCATTGCTGCCGCCGCCGTTGACTTGTTTCAGGTAGCCGGTGGCGCTGTAGACATAGCTGGCCTGGTAGCCCGTGGGCCAGGTCTTGCCGGCCATGCGGCCGGTGACGGCGTCATAGGCAATGCTGACCACCGCTGGCGTGGCTGGGTTGTCCAGCACGGTGGCGGTGCTGCTCGGGCGGCCGAGTGCATCATAGGTGTGCACGCGTTTGTAGCCGTTGTCGGCGGTGGCCTCGCAGAGTTTGCCGACGCCCTTGCCGCAGGCATTGCCGTCAAACCTGGTGTCGTAGCTCCAGCGGCTGACCAGGTCGGGCTCGCTGCGCTGGGTCATGCGGCCCAGGCTGTCGTAGGCCATGGTGACGACCTGGCCCAGGCTGTCGCGCTGCCAGACGAGCTCGCCAAAGGCGTTGTAGCGGTACTCCCAGGCGCCCATGGCGGGGTCGGCCATGCTGGTCTTTTGCCCGCGCTGGTTGTAAGCCAGGGTGGTGATGGAGCCGGCGGCGTTGGTCTGTATCAGCTGGCCCAGCGCGTCATAGGTGTAGCTGACGATGTTGCCTTGGGTGTCTCTTACCTCAATCACCTGGCCCTGGGCGTTCCTGGTGGTGGTTCTGGTTTGGCCTTTGCTGTTGGTGACCACCGTGGTCAGGCCGCTGTAGCTCTGGGTGGTGACGGCGATGCCGCCCGGGGCGTCGGGGTCGGGGGATTCTTCGCGAATCACGCGGCCGAGTGCGTCGTAGGTGTAACTTGCCCAGTAGGCGATGCCGCCGACCAGTTTGTAGACATTGGATTTGCGGGCCACGCGGCCCAGGGCGTCGTATTCGGTGTCCTGGACCAGGGTGGGAGCGGCGCCTGTGCCGTCAAAGCCCGCTGTCTGGCTGCGCACGACGCGGTTCAGGGTGTCGTAGTAAGCGCGCTTCTCGGGGGCGTTGACGGTGGCGTTGGCCGCATAACTTTGTTCGATGGCGACCCACTTGAGCACAGCCCCGCCCAGGGGGCCGGGGCAGCTGATGCCGGCGTCGGTGCAGAGTTTGTAGGCCCAGCTGGTGTAGGTGCTGTCGGCACGGGTTTCTTTGCTTTTCCTGCCGAAGTCGTCGTATTCCCAGCGGGTGGCCAGGTTGTTGGGGCCGATGAGGCTGGACGTCGCGCCGAAGCGGGCGTCGTACTGCTTGGTCTCGCTTTGCCCCAGGACGTTGCTGGTGCTGAGCGGAAAGCGGCCATCGCTGCCGTAGCTGCTGCTGGCGCTGCGCGGTGTGGTGGCGCTGGAGATTGCGTAGCCTGTTGCGCCCGCGCAGGCCGATGTGGTGACGCTGCTCTTGTTGCCGAAGCTGTCGTAGCCGTAGCTGGTTTGCAGGCAGTCGTTGGGGCTGCCCGGTTCGACCACTTCCTTGACCAGCAACCCGCTGGCGTCGTATTCGAAGCTGCTGGCGCGGACTTTGGTGTCGGCCCAGGCCGCCTGGCTCCCGCCGAGTGCGGCCAGCATGGCAGCGGCGGCAACGCCCCTGTGAATGTGCTGTTTCATCTTTGCTCCCTGCCCTCTTTTACTTTTGACTGGTTCGGTTTTGGCCCGTGGATTATTCGGGCCTGGGCGGGGCAGTTCAGACGTGTTTGCCCGCGGCCGGACAATGTCTGTACAAAATCTCAAATCACGGGTGGCGCTTATCCAAAGCCTTGCGTCCCTCGGCCTGGCGCAGTGAGAATTGCCTGACCTGTGCGTTGCGCGCAGGCTGTCGCGCCTCTGAAGGCGGCCAAGGGTTTACCCGTGCCACGGTTAGTACGGGGCCCCTATAAGCAGGCAGCCAACAACCCCGGCTTGCCCATGGTCATCAAAGTGTTGCAAAATAGAACGACCGTTCGTTTTATTTTGTAGTACCTCATGCCCGTCACAGAACTTCCCGCCAAAGCCTCCCGCGTCCCCGTCGCGGGCAGCGCCGTAGCCAAAAGCCAGCAAAAAGGCCAGCAGACCAAGGCGGCCATTGTGGATGCGGCCCTGGGCCTGGCCACGCAGATCGGGCTGGAGGGCCTGAGCATAGGCGCGCTGGCCGAGGTCATGCGCATGAGCAAGTCCGGCGTGTTCGCCCATTTTGGCTCGCGCGAGGAATTGCAGATCTCGGTGATCCGCGAGTACCACGTGCGTTTCGAGGAAGAAGTCTTCTTCCCGGCCCTGCAGCAGCCGCGCGGCCTGCCGCGCCTGGCGGCGCTGTTCCACAACTGGATGAAGCGCACCTCGCTGGAAATCGATTCAGGCTGCCTCTACATCAGCGGCGCCGTCGAGTTTGACGACAGGCCGGGCCCGGTGCGCGATGCGCTGGCCGGCTCGGTGCGCACCTGGCTGGCGGCCATGTACCGCGCGGTGGTGCAGGCCAAGGAAGCCGGCCATCTGCGCCCCGACGCCGACGAGCACCAGATGGCTTTTGAAATCCACGGCCTGATCCTGGCGCTGCATTACGAGGCCCGCTTCCTGAAGACGCCGGGCTCCATGGACCGCGCCAACACGGGCTTTGCCAACATCCTGGCCCGCTACGGCGACGCAACGGCCGCTTCTTCCACTCCTTCTACCGCTTCGCCCAAAAAATCTTCGGGCAAAGCCTCCCCTTCCAAACCGGTTTAACGCTAAAGGACCTACCGACCATGCCCCAGTACAACCCACCCTTGCGCGACATGCAGTTCGTCATGCACGAAGTGCTCAAGGTCACCGATGAATTCAAGGCCATCCCCAAGCATGCGGAGGTCGATGCGGACACCATCAACGCGGTGCTCGAGGAAGCCGGCAAATTCGCCGCCGAAGTGACCTTCCCGCTGAACATCAGCGGCGACGAAGAGGGCTGCAAGCTCGACAAGGCCACCCACGAAGTCACGCCGCCCAAGGGTTTCAAGGAAGCCTATGCCAAGTACGTTGAAGGTGGCTGGGCCGCGCTGAGCTGCGACCCGGAATACGGCGGCCAGGGCCTGCCTTTTGTGGTGAACCAGTGCCTGTATGAAATGCTGAACTCGGCCAACCAGGCCTGGACCATGTACCCGGGTCTGTCGCACGGCGCCTACGAAGCCCTGCATGCCCACGGCACCGACGAGCAGAAAAAACTCTACCTGCCCAAGCTGACCAGCGGCGAATGGACAGGCACCATGTGCCTGACCGAGCCGCACTGCGGCACCGACCTGGGCCTCCTGCGCACCAAGGCCGAGCCGCAGCCCGACGGCACCTACCGCCTGACCGGCAACAAGATCTTCATCAGCGCCGGTGAACACGACATGGCTGCCAACATCGTGCACCTGGTGCTGGCCCGCCTGCCGGACGCGCCCCAGGGCAGCAAGGGCATCAGCCTGTTCGCCGTGCCCAAGTTCAACATCGGCAAGGACGGCGCCATCGGTTCGCGCAATGACATCTACTGCGGTGGCCTGGAGCACAAGATGGGCATACACGGCAACGCCACCGCGCAGATGGTGCTGGACGGCGCCGTGGGCACCATGGTGGGTGCGCCCAACAAGGGCCTGGCCGCGATGTTTGTGATGATGAACGCCGCCCGCCTGGGCGTGGGCAACCAGTCGCTGGGCCTGACCGAAGTGGCTTACCAGAACGCGCTGGCCTACGCCAAGGACCGCATCCAGATGCGTTCGCTGTCAGGCGTCAAGGCCAAGGACAAGCCGGCCGACCCCATCATCGTGCACCCCGACGTGCGCAAGATGCTGCTGACGGCCAAGGCCTATGCCGAAGGCGGCCGGGCCCTGGCGATCTACTGCACGCTGCTGCTCGACAAGGAGCTGAACCACCCCGACGAGAAGGTGCGCAAGGACTCCGGCGAGATCGTCGCCCTGCTCACGCCCATCGTCAAAGCCTTCCTGACCGACAACGGCCACATTGCCACCAATGCCTGCATGCAGGTTTTCGGCGGCCACGGCTTTATCAAGGAATGGGGCATGGAGCAGTTCGTGCGCGACAACCGCATCAACATGATTTATGAAGGCACCAACACCATCCAGTCGCTGGACCTGCTGGGCCGCAAGATCCTGGGCAACAACGGCGCCACGCTGAAGAAGTTCGGCAAGGTGATCGCCGCGCTGATCGCCGAGGAAGGCGTCAACGAGAAGATGGCCGAGTTCATCAACCCGCTGGCCTACCTGGCCGACCAGATGACCAAGTTCACCACTGAACTGGGCTTCAAGGGCTTCCAGAACCCCGACGAAGTGGGTGCCGCCGCCGTCGACTACCTGCGCGTGGCCGGCCACCTGGTGTTCGGTTACTTCTGGGCGCTGATGGCGCAGACCGCGCTGCGCGAAATCGCCGCCGGCAACACCGACAAGTTCTACGTAGCCAAGCTGCAGACCGCGCGTTTTTACTTCGCCAAGCTGTTCCCCGAAACCGCGACGCTGATGCGCACCGCGCGCGCCGGCAGCAAGTCGCTGATGGACACCGACGAAGCGCTGGCCTGAGCCTCTTGAACAGATCGACGGGAGAGACCATGAAAAGAAAATTGTTGATGATCGTTCTGGGCCTGATGGCCATCCCGGCCTTGGCCCAGAACACGCCAGTGGGTTTGTGGCGCGGCTTCGACGAAAAAACCGGTGATCCCAAATTCGAGGTCCGTATCACTGAAGCCGGCGGTGTGCTCAATGGCAAAGTCGAAAAACGCATGTCCCCCGGCGTCAAGCCCGACGACATTTGCACCGAATGCACCGATGACCGCAAGGACAAGCCACGCCTGGGCCTGGAAATCATTCGCGGCGCCAGGAAGTCGCCCGACGGCGATGTCTGGGAAGGCGGCAAGATCCTGGATCCGGACAGCGGAAAAAGCTACTCCCTCAAGATGACCCCGATTGAAGGCGGCAAAAAGATGGAAGTGCGCGGGTCCATCGGTCCCTTCGGCCGTACCCAGACCTGGACGCGTTTGCCATGAATGCCATAAAAGCGAGGGGCTGCCATGGGTGAAGCAATTTCCCGCCTGCGGTCCATGACTTTTGGCGACGCTGCAAGCAGCCCGCCGGCCGCGCGCCGCTGGTATGGGCATTACCTGCTCAAGAAGCCGTTTTTCGGCCGCTTCATGAAACCCTGGCGCTGGCCCGCCGACGTGCCGCAGGAAGGCTGGGAGCGGGTGCACATCACCAGCCGCAGCAGCAGCCGGCTCGAGGCCATCGTGGCGCGCACGCCGCTGCCTCCGCGCGGCGTCGTGGTGTGCGCCCATCCCATGGGTTATGCCTGCAAGGGTTTCTGGCTGCGCCACGGCCATGCCCAGGCACTGCTCGATGCCGGCTTTCATGTGGTGGCTTTCGACTTCAACGGCTTTGGCGAAAGCCCGTCGACCAATTTTGATTTTCCCGGCGATGCGTTGTCGGTGGGTAATTGGGCACGCGGCGCGTTTGCCGGCCTGCCGGTGCATGCGCTGACGGCCTCCTTCGGCGCGATGAACACGCTGAGCGCGATCGCCGAAGCGGATTTCCCCTACGACAAGGTGGTGGCTGAAGGTTGCTCGCCCACGCTGCCCGATTTCTGGAAAGCTTACCCCTTTGCCCACGCGGTGCTCAATATCAGCCGGCGTATCAGTCCGCAGGCCGAGCTGCGCCTGCGGCCCGTGCACCACCTCGCCAATATGCGCGACGTGGACGTGTTGCTGATCCACAGCCGGGCCGACCGCTGGACGCCGGTGCATTTCGGCGACGCCCTGCAACAGGCCGCCTCCAGGCCGGAGCGCATCCAGCGCGTGATCCTCGACAAGGCCGAGCACACCCACGGCATGCGCGACGAGCCGCAGCGCTACTGGAGCGCGGTGCTCGAATTTTTCAACCAGTCATCCCCAACAAGGTCTTAACCATGTCACGATTCCAAGTCAAAAAAGTCGCCGTGCTCGGCGCCGGCGTCATGGGCGCGCAGATCGCCGCCCACCTGGTCAACGTCAAGGTACCGGTGATCCTGTTCGACCTGCCCGCCAAGGAAGGTCCCAAGAACGGCATCGTCATCAAGGCGGTCGAGGGCCTCAAAAAGCTCAAGCCGGCCCCGCTGGGCGTGCCCGAGGACGCGGCGCTGATCCAGCAGGCCAACTACGAAGAGAACATGGAGCTGCTGCGCGAATGCGACCTCGTCATCGAGGCGATTGCCGAGCGCATGGACTGGAAGACCGACCTGTACCACAAGATCGCGCCCTTCATCGCCGACGGCGCCATCGTGGCCAGCAACACCTCGGGCCTGTCCATCACCAAGCTCAGCGAGGCCTTGCCCGAGTCCATCAAGCCGCGGTTTTGCGGCATCCACTTCTTCAACCCGCCGCGCTACATGACGCTGGTGGAACTGATCAATACGCCGACCACCGAACCCAAGGTGCTGGACGACCTGGAAGCCTTTGTCACCAGCGCGCTGGGCAAGGGCGTGATACGCGCCCACGACACCCCCAACTTCATCGCCAACCGCGTGGGCATCGCCAGCATGCTGGCCACCATCAAGGAAGCCGAAGCCTTCAAACTCACCTACGATGTGGTCGACGACCTGACCGGCAAGAAGCTGGGCCGCGCAAGCTCGGGCACTTTCCGCACCGCCGACGTGGTGGGCCTGGACACCATGGCCCATGTCATCAAGACGCTGCAGGACAACCTGGGCCCCGGCAAGGTCGAAGACCCGTTCTCGGACATCTACGGCACGCCGCCTGTGCTGGCCAAGCTGCTGGAATCCAAAAGCCTGGGCCAGAAGACCGGCGCCGGCTTTTACAAAAAACAGGGCCGCGACATCCTGCGCCTGGACCCGGAGAGCATGGAGTACGTGCCCGCCGGCGCCAAGGCCAATGAAGTTGTCGGCCGCATGCTCAAGAAGCCCGCGGGCGAACGCCTGAAGCTGCTGCGCGAAGCAGAGGGTGCGGAAGCGCGCTTCCTCTGGGCCATACTGCGCGACCAGTTCCATTACGCCGCAGTGCACCTGGAAAGCATTGCCGAAACCGCGCGCGACATCGACTTCGCGATGCGCTGGGGCTTTGGTTCCAAGCAGGGCCCGTTTGAGCTCTGGCAGCAGGCCGGCTGGAAGCAGGTCGCCACCTGGATACAGGAAGACATTGACGCCGGCAAGGCGCTGTCCAAGGCGCCGCTGCCCGAGTGGGTGTTCAAGGGCCCGGTGGCCGAGGCCGGCGGTGTGCACACGGCCGAAGGCTCGTGGAGCGCGTCGGCCAAAAAATTCATCCCGCGCCGCAAGCTGCCGGTGTACGAGCGCCAGTTTTTCCCCGAGGACGTGCTGGGCTCGAAGGCGCCCGCGTTCGAAACCGCCGGCACCACCTTGCATGAGGACGACGCGATACGCCTCTGGACGCTGGGCGGTGCGAACGATGATGTGCTGATCGCCAGCATCAAGACCAAGATGCACGCCATCAGCCCCGACGTGGCCGAGGGCCTGGCCATGGGCGTGGACCTGGCCGAGAAAAGCTACAAGGGCATGGTCATCTGGTCCAACGACGAGATGTTCTCGGCCGGCGCCGACCTGCAGGCCATGCTGCCGGCCTTCATGATGGGCGGCGCCAAGGCGATTGAGGGAGCCGAGGCCGAACTGCAGAACGTGATGCTCAAGCTGCGCTATGCGGCCGTGCCCGTGGTGTCGGCGATTCGCGGCATCGCACTCGGCGGCGGCTGCGAAATGGCGGTGCATTCGGCCAAACGGGTGGTCGCGATGGAAAGCTATATCGGCCTGGTGGAAGTCGGTGTGGGCCTGGTGCCCGGCGCCGGCGGCCTGGCTTACATCGCGCGCCGCGCCGCGGAAAACGCCAGCACTTCGACCAACAAGGACATCCTGCCTTTCCTGACCGAAGGCTTCACGGCCGCCGCGATGGCCAAGGTCGGCACCAGCGCGATTGAAAGCCGCAAAATCGGCTATTTGCTCGACAGCGACGTGATCGTGCCGAACAAGGATGAATTGCTCTTCGTCGCGCTCAACGAGGCGCGCGCGCTGTTCAACTCGGGCTACCGCGCGCCGCACAAACGCCAGTTTCCCGTGGTGGGCCGCAACGGCCTGGCCACCATCAAGGGCCAGCTGGTCAATATGCGCGACGGCGGTTTTATCAGCGCCCATGACTTCCACATCGCCGGCCTGATCGCGGGTGTGGTCTGCGGCGGCGACGTCGATGCCGGCAGCCTGGTGACGGAAGAGTATTTGATGACGCTGGAGCGCAAGGCTTTCTGCTCTTTGCTCGAACACCCGAAAACGCAAGAGCGGATCATGGGAATGATGAGCACCGGCAAACCGGTCCGTAACTGATGAACGATCAATCACCCAACCGCCTGGCGCGGCAACTGCAGCGGCTCGATGAAGTGCCGGCTTTTGCCCGCCCCTGGTTTCGCAGCGTGGTGCTGCGCCGCGCCGTGCCCTTCACCGGTACCGCCGGCCTGGACTTCCTCGAGATGGGCACGGGCCGGGTCGAGATCGGCATCAGGAACGAGAAGAAGGTGCAAAACTACATAGGCGGCGTGCACGCCTCGGCCATGAACCTGCTGGCGGAAACCGCCACCGGCATGGTGGTGGGCATGAATGTGCGCGACGACTGCATCCCGCTGGCCAAGGAACTCAAGATGGCGTTCAAAAAGCGCGCCACCGGCGCCCTGCGCGCCGTGGCGACGCTGAGCGATGAGCAGCGCGCAGCCATGCGGGCCAGCGACAAGGGTGAAGTCAAGGTGCCGGTCGTGGTGACCGATGAGGCCGGTGTGAACCCGGTGGAATGCGAATTTGTCTGGGCCTGGATTCCCTCCGGCCCGCGGAAAAGTTAACCGAGAAATTGAAGGAAACCATCATGGCCAAACAAGTCCAGGAAGCCTACATCGTCGCCGCCACGCGCACGCCCATAGGGCGCTCGCACAGGGGCTATTTCCGCAACACGCGGCCCGACGACCTGCTGGTCAAGGCGCTGCAGGCCGCGCTCGCGCAAGTGCCCTCGCTGGACCCCAAGGCGATTGAAGACATCATTTGCGGCTGCGCGATTCCCGAAGGCCCGCAGGGCTTGAACGTGGCGCGCATAGGCGCGGTGCTGGCCGGCCTGCCGACCAGTGTGGGCGGCATCACCGTCAACCGTTTCTGCGCCTCGGGCCTGTCGGCCATCCAGATGGCGGCCGACCGCATCCGCGTGGGCGAAGCCGACGTGATGATTGCCGCCGGCACCGAAAGCATGAGCATGGTGCCGATGTCGGGCAACTCGCCTTCGCTGTCGCCCAATATGTTCATGAACGACGAAAACGTCGGCATTGCTTACGGCATGGGCCTGACGGCCGAGAAGGTGGCCCAGCAGTGGAAGGTCTCGCGCGAGGCGCAGGACCAGTTCGCGCTCGAGTCGCACCTCAAGGCGATCAAGGCCCAGCAGGCCGGCGAGTTCAGCAATGAAATCACGCCCGTCGAAGTGACCGACCGCACGGCCAACCTGGAAACTGGTGAAGTGGTCGCCAAGACCCGCACCGTGAGCCTGGACGAGGGCCCACGCCCCGACACCTCGCTCGAAGGCCTGGCCAAGCTCAAGACGGTGTTTGCCGCGCGCGGTTCGGTCACCGCCGGCAACAGCTCGCAGACCTCCGACGGCGCGGGCGCGCTGGTGCTGGCCAGTGAAAAAGCCGTCAAACAGTTCGGCCTCAAGCCGCTGGCGCGTTTTGTGAGTTACGCCGCCAAAGGCGTGCCGCCTGAAATCATGGGCATTGGCCCGATTGAGGCGATTCCCGCCGCACTGCGTTATGCCGGCCTTACGCAGGACGACATGGACTGGATCGAGCTGAACGAAGCCTTTGCCGCGCAGTCGCTGGCCGTGATCAACACGCTCAAGCTGGACCCGGCCAAGGTCAACCGCATGGGCGGCGCGATTGCGCTGGGCCATCCGCTGGGCGCGACGGGAGCGATCCGGGCGGCTACCGTGATTCATGCTTTGCACAGGCATCAACTGAGATACGGCATGGTGACCATGTGCGTGGGGATGGGACAGGGCGCAGCCGGCATCTTCGAGCGCGTGTAGCGTGGGGCTACTGCGCGGGCGCATTGCGTCGTTGCAGCCCAAAGAAAATCCTCACGACCCTGAAGGTCGCTCCGGTTTTCTTCGGGCACCCGCGCCTCGCACTGCATCCCGCTCGCTACGCCCTTGAGGCTGTTGCGGGGGGGCGTGGCGCCGAGTTAGTTGACGGTAATTGCTGATACTTTCAGGAGACATCGATGCAAATCCAGACTCTGGCCACCGGCACCGCGCAGCTCTCGCTGCGGGTTTATGACGTCACGCAAGCCGCCCACACCAGCGTGGTGATAGGCGGCGCCATGGGCGTGCGGCAGCATTACTACGCGCCGTTTGCGCAGTGGCTGTCCAGCCAGGGTTTTCGTGTCACGACCTTTGACTACCGCGGCTCGGGCGACTCGTTGCCGGCCACGGCCGGTGGCAGCCTGCGCGGCTTCAAGGCCGACCTGCTGGACTGGGCCGGCGACTACGAGGCCGTGGTCGATGCCGCCAAGGCGGCCTTGCCCGATGCGCCGCTTTACCTTTTGGGCCACAGCCTGGGCGCGCAACTGCCGGGTTTCTTCAAGAACCAGCACAAGGTTGACGGCATGGTCAGCATTGCGGCGGGCAGCGGCTACTGGCGCGACAACGCACCCCAGCTCAGGCGCATGATTCTGTATTTCTGGTACGTGCTGGTGCCGCTGGCGACGCGGCTTTTCGGCTATTTCCCGGGCCGCTCGCTGCGCAAGGTCGGCGACCTGCCGGCCGGCGTGATGATGCAGTGGCGCAAGTGGTGTTTGAACCCGCAGTACAGCGTGGGCGCCGAGGGCGAAAGCGCGCGCCTGAGTTACGGCAAAGTCAGCTTTCCGGTCACGGCGCTGTCCATCGCCGACGATGAACTGATGACCTGGCGCGGCACGCAAAACCTGATCAACCTGTATGCCAATGCGCCGCGCACCTTTGAGCGCATCACGCCGGCGGACCTGAAGGTCAAGCGCATAGGCCATTTCGGATTCTTTCGCGAGCAGTTCAACAACACCCTGTGGCCGCGCGCCCAGCAAATCATCGAAGGCATGGCCGGCGTCGCCAGGACGACGGCCTGAGTCGCGAAGTTCGTGCAAACTTGCCGGCATGACAAGCATGCATTCTTTTGACCAGGCGCTGCGGCTAACAGCCGCCGGCGCCGACAGGCCGGACACCTGGCTGGGCCACAGCAGCCCCGACTACTGGAACATGGTGGGGCCCTTCGGCGGCACCACGGCTGCCACGGCCCTGCGTGCCATCCTGCTGCACCCGGCCTTGCTGGGCGAGCCGGTGGCGCTGACGGTGAACTATGCGGCGGCCATGGCCGAAGGGCCTTTCAGCGTGACGGCCAGACCGGCGCGCACCAACCGCTCCACCCAGCACTGGACGGTGGAGCTGTCGCAGGACGGCGATGCCGCCGGTGCCGTGATGACAGCCACGGCCGTCACGGCGGTGCGCCGCGAAACCTGGAGCCTTGACGACACACCCATGCCCGCGGTGACGCTGGCCGATGCGACGGGCCGCTTGCGTTTTGCCACGTCGGCCTGGACCAACCGCTACGACATGCGGCCGGTGCGCGGCGTGATTCCGCAGGTCTGGGACGGCAGCGGCGTGGACAGCCTCACGCAGTTGTGGGTGCGCGACGACCCGCCGCGCCCGCTGGATTTCCCGGCGCTGGCCGCCATGTCCGATGTGTTCTACCCGCGCGTCTGGCTGCGCCGCGCCACGCGCGTGCCGGCCGGCACGGTCTCCATCACGACTTACTTCCATGCGGACAGCCGGCAGCTTGCCGAATGCGGCGACGGCTTTTTGCTGGGCCAGGCCAAGGCCCAGGCCTTTCGCAACGGCTTTTTCGACCAGACGGCGCAGCTGTGGAGCGAAGCCGGCGTGCTGCTGGCCACCAGCACGCAGGTCGTCTATTACAAGGAATGAGACACTTGAGGTCTTGACGGAAACACCATGAACACTCCCACCCCTATCCCCGAAATCCTGAGCCATGTCGACGCCGGCGTGATGACCATCACGCTGAACCGCCTGGACAAGAAAAACTCCATCACCTCCGCCATGTACGGCGCCATGGCCGACGCGCTGGAAGCCGCCAACCACGACACGGCGGTGCGCGCCGTGGTCATCCAGGGCCATGAGACGATTTTTTCGGCCGGCAACGACATTGCCGACTTCCTGAACAAGCCGCCCGCGACGCAGGACTCGCCGGTGTTCCGCTTCCTGCGCGGCATCAGCAGCTTTCCCAAGCCGCTGGTGGCCTCGGTGTGCGGCCCGGCCGTCGGCATAGGCACCACGCTGCTGCTGCATTGCGACCTGGTGTACGCGGGCGACAATGCCGCTTTCTCCATGCCTTTTGTGAACCTGGGCCTGTGCCCCGAGGCGGCGTCCAGCCTGCTGGTGCCCCAGCTCATGGGTTACCCGCGCGCGGCCGAGGCGCTATTGCTGGGCGAACCCTTCATGGCGGAGACCGCGCTCGAAATCGGCTTGATCAACCGCATCGTGCCGCCCACCGAAGCCAATGCGCTGGCGCAAAGGCAGGCGCAAAAGCTGGTCGCCAAGCCGCTGAGCGCGCTGATGGAAACCAAGCGCCTCATGAAAAAAGGCAACGCCACCCTGGTGGCCGAGCGCATGGCCGAAGAAGGCGCGAGTTTTGGCCGCATGCTGGGTGAGCCGGCTGCGCGCGAGGCGTTTTCGGCCTTTCTTGAAAAGCGCCGGCCAGACTTCAGCGCAGTCTGAAGTCTGCGTCCGAAGGACGGCCGCGAAGCGGGCTGGCGGTTTCGTTAAAAGCGCCGGCCAGACTTCAGCGCAGTCTGAAGTCTGCGTCCGAAGGACGGCCGCGAAGCGGGCTGGCGGTTTCGTTAAAAGCGCCGGCCAGACTTCAGCGCAGTCTGAAGTCTGCGTCCGAAGGACGGCCGCGAAGCGGGCTGGCGGTTTCGTTAAAAGCGCCGGCCAGACTTCAGCGCAGTCTGAGGTCTGCGTCCGAAGGACGACCGCGAAGCGGGCTGGCGGTTTCGCTACAAGCGCAAGCCGGATTTCAGCGCAGTCTGATTCTTGCTCCTTTCCCCAGCGGGGGAAGGACTCACGCCACGCTGCGCCGCCTGGCCGCCGGCTTGCGAGCCTTGGCCTGCGGATCGGATTGCCGGATGGATTCCGCGGTCAGGCGCAGGCAGGCCATCAACTGCTCGCTGCTGGGCGTCAAGCGCCGGCCCCGCACGGTGATGAGCCCTATGGGCGGCAGTTCGATCGGAACCTCGATAGCCAGGACGTCGAACAAACCTTCCCGCTGGAAGTGCAGGGCGACCGAGCGCGCCAGGAATCCGGCCGCGTCACGCTGCTGCACAAAGGTGCTGAGCGCCAGGAAGGACGATGTCTCGATGATGTCGCTGGGCGGGTTCAGGCCGTGGCGAAAAAAAGTCTGTTCGAGCTTCACGCGCAGCGATGCCCAGGGCGGGGGCAGCACGCAGGGCATGCCGGCCAGGTCGTTCCAGCCCGGTTTTTTCTGGCGCATGAGCGCATGGCCGTGTTTGACCACGGCCACCATGGGCTCGTCGAACAGCGCCTCCGTCACCAGGTCGGGGGCGGCGTAGCCTGGCTCCAGGCGGCCGACGAACAGGTCCAGCTCGCCCATGCGCAGCCGCGGCAACAGCCGCGTCAGGTCACCTTCCTCGACCAGCACGGTTGCCAGGGTTGAACGCTGCTTGAGCAGCTTGACGGCGCCCGCCAGCAGCACGGGCATGGCCACCACCATGGCGCCCACACGCGTGCGTCCGGCCGCGCCGCTGGCCACCGCGGAAATCTCGTCGCGCGTGCGCTCATATTCGGCCAGCACCGAGCGGGCAAACCGGATCAGCGCCTGGCCGCTGGAGGTCGGTTCTGTCCCTCGGGTGGAGCGGTCGAACAGGGTGAGCTCGAGCATGCTCTCGACCTCGGAGAGCATTTTCGAGACGGCGGGCTGGCTGACCGACAGGAACTCGGCGGTCCGGCCCAGGTGGCGGAACTGGTCCAGCGCCACCAGCAGCTGCAGATGGCGCAGCTTGATGTTGGAACGCAGGGCGCGGTCTATCTGGGTCATGAATCATGTTAACCGAAAGGCTATGAAGCGATTCTGAAATTCGATTAGATTGTTATGAGGAAGCCGACAAGAATCGGGGCACAAGAAATGCGCAAAGCAGCAGCCATCGCCGTGGCGAATACCGCGCACATCCACCCAGAGGCAGACAAACCCGATGAAAACGACCCCCCAGCTTCCCCTTGTTCCCGTCAACACCAGGCGCCGCAGCCTGCTGATCGGCGGCGCCGCGCTCGGCGCCGTGGCGCTGGCCAAACCCCTGGGTGCCGCGGCCCAGGGCTATCCCGAGCGGCCCCTCACCTTCATCTGCCCCTGGCCCGCGGGCGGCACCGCCGACCAGTCCATGCGCGCCCTGTGCCAGGTCGCTTCGCGCGTGCTGGGCCAGGCCATCGCGGTGGAAAACAAGGCGGGCGCTTCCGGCATGATCGGCACCCGGGCCATGGCCTCCGCCAAGCCCGACGGCTACACCATCGGCCAGATCCCGATTTCCGTCACGCGCTTTTCGCAGCTGGGCACACTGCAATTGGACCCGCTCAAGGATTTGACCTACTTGGCCCGCACCTCGGGCCAGACTTTCGGCATGGCCGTCCCCGCGGAATCGCGCTTCAAGTCCTTGCAGGAGCTCGTCGCCTTTGCCAAGGCCAACCCCGGCAAGCTGACTTATGCCCACGCGGGCGTCGGCGGCGCCACGCACGTGGGCATGGAAGAGTTCGCGCTGGCCGCGGGCATCCAGTTCAACCATGTCCCCTACAAGGGCGGCGCCGAGGCCCTGCAGGCCGTGCTCGGCGGGCATGTGGACCTGCTGGCCGATTCCAGTTCCTGGGCGCCGCATGTTGAGGCGGGCAAGCTCAGGCTGCTGGCCACCTGGGGCGAACGCCGCGCTTCGCGCTTCAAGGACGCGCCCACGCTCAAGGAGTTGGGCTACAACGTCGTGGTCGATGCGCCCAACGGCATAGGCGCGCCCAAAGGCCTGGACCCGGCCGTGGCCATGAAGCTGCGCGAGGCCTTTCGCGTGGCCGTGGCCAGCCCCGAGTTCAGGCAGGTGGCCGACAGGATAGATGCGCCCGTGCTGTATCTCGACGGCCCCGACTACGAAAAATACGTGGCCGCCATGTACCAGAAAGAAACCACCCTGATCGATAAGCTCAAGCTCAAGGAATTGATGAAGAGCTAGAAGCCCGGCGCCGAGCGCCGAAAGAAACCATGACCACCACCACGACCGCTTCTCTCCCCGGCTCCCCCGCCGCCAGCCCGCTGATACGCCTGCACGCCAACGACAACGTGCTGGTCGCCAAAACCGCGCTGTCGCTGGGCCAGGAACTGCCGGAAGCCGGCGCGCGCGCGCGGGCGCAGGTGCCGGCGGGGCACAAGGTCGCGGCCCGCCGCATCGCGCGGGGCGAGCGCATCCTGAAGTACGACACGGTGATCGGTGTGGCCGCCCGCGACATCGAGGCGGGCGACTATGTGCATTCGCACAATATGGCGCTGGTGGATTTTGAGCGCGACCCCGCTTTCGGGCAGGACGTGCGGCCGGTGGACTATGTGCCGCAGGCCGAGCGCGCCAGCTTCATGGGTTTTGTGCGCCCCGACGGCCGCGTCGGCACCCGTAATTTCATCGGCATCCTGTCCTCGGTCAATTGCTCGGCCACCGTCATCAAGAATATCGCGGCCCACTTCACGCCTGAGCGGCTGGCGGCCTTCCCCCATGTGGACGGCGTGGCGGCCTTCGCGCAGACCAGCGGCTGCGGCATGTCGTCCCCCAGCGAGCATTTCGACGTGCTGCGCCGCACCCTGGCCGGCTATGCGCGCCACCCCAACCTGGCCGGCGTGCTGATCGTCGGCCTAGGCTGCGAGCGCAACCAGGTGTCGTCGCTGGTGGAGTCGCAGGGCCTGGAGACCAGCAAGCTGATGCGCACGATGGTGATGCAGGAGGTCGGCGGCACCCGCGCCACGATAGAGGCCGGTATCGCCGCCGTTCTGGAGATGCTGCCTGAAGCGAATGCGGCCAGGCGCCAGCCTGTGCCGGCGAGCCACCTGAAGATAGGCCTTGAGTGCGGCGGCTCGGACGGTTTTTCCGGCATCACGGCCAACCCGGCGCTGGGCGCGGCCATGGACATCCTGGTGCGCCACGGCGGCACCGCCATCCTGTCGGAGACCCCTGAAATCCACGGCGTCGAATACATGCTCACCCGCCGCGCCGTCACGCCCGAAGTGGGGCAGAAGCTGCTGGACCGGCTGGCCTGGTGGGAAAAATACACGGCGGGCCACAACGCGCAGTTCAACGGTGTGGTCGGTCACGGCAACCAGGCCGGCGGGCTGGCCAATATTTTCGAGAAGTCGCTGGGCTCGGCCATGAAGGGCGGCACCACGCCGCTGCAGGCGGTCTATGAATATGCCGAGCCTATCACCCAGAACGGCTTTGTCTTCATGGACTCGCCCGGCTACGACCCGGTGGCCTCGACCGGCCAGATTGCCAGCGGTGCCAACCTGATCTGCTTTACCACCGGCCGGGGCTCCATGTTCGGCTCCAAGCCGGCGCCCACGATCAAGCTGGCCAGCAACACGGCCATGTTCAAGCGCCTCGAGGAGGACATGGACATCAACTGCGGCGCCATCCTGGACGGCGAGCTCGACGTCGCGCAGATGGGCCGGCGGATTTTTGAGGAGATCCTGCGCCACGCCTCGGGCGAGCCGACCAAGAGCGAGGCGCTGGGCCTGGGCGACCACGAATTTGTGCCCTGGCACCTGGGCATCGTCAGCTGAGTGGCGCAACAGCTGTCGACTGCGCTTGAAGCATCCCGCCAGGGGCTGCCCGACGGGCGGCACATGGCAAGCGGCCGGAGGGCCGGCCGAGGCGATCCGCCTGAAAGGCCCTCGAAGCGCCAGACCGTTTGAAAAATACACAAGGAGACAATGACCATGCCAAGCCTTACTCCCACCGTGCGGCGCATCGCCCGCCGCATGCTGCTGCTGGCGGCCCTGGCCGCCTGCGCGCTGAGCCCGGCGGCCCACGCGCAAAGCGACTATCCCAGCAAGCCGCTGACCCTGCTGGTGCCATACCCTGCCGGCGGTGCCAACGATGCCGTGGCACGCCTGGTGGGGCAAAAGATGGGCGAGAGCCTCAAGCAGCCGGTCGTCATCGACAACCGCCCCGGTGCCGGCACCACCATCGGCACCGCCGCGGCGGCCAAGGCCGCTCCCGACGGCTACACGCTGGTGCTGGGCTCGCTGGCGAGCCACGCGGTCAGCCCGCATCTCTATGCCAAGCCCGGTTATGACGCCATCGCCGACTTCACCCCCGTGGGCACCATAGGCGTGGTGCCCATGGTGCTGATCGTCGCCAAGGAGTCGCCCTACACCGACCTGCGCTCGCTGGTCGAAGCCGCGCGGCGCCAGCCGAATACGCTGAACTATGGTTCCGCCGGCAACGGCTCGCCGCTGCACCTGGCGGCCGAGCTGTTCAAGCAGAGCGCGCATATCCAGATCAGCCATGTGCCCTACAAGGGCGGCAACGCGCACACCATGGACCTGTTGGGCGGCCGGCTCGACATGATCCTGGATACCTTGACCAGCGCCGCGCCGCTGATCAAGGGCGGCAAGGTCCGGGCCCTGGCTGTCGCGGCGCCCTCACGCCTGCCCGAGCTGCCGGGTGTCCCCACTTTTTCGGAGGCGGGCTACCCCGGCTTTGAAGTCAATGCCTGGTATGCGCTGTACGCACCCGCCAAGACCAGCAAGGAAGTCATCAGCCGCCTCAACGCGACGCTTGTCGCCGTGCTCAAGCAGCCCGACGTTCTGGAAAAATTCGGCAACCTGGGCGTGCGGACCCAGCCCGGCGCGCCGCAAGACCTGGCCCGCTTTACCCAGGACGAATGGGACCGCTATGGCAAGCTCATTACCGCCAGCGGCATCCGCATAGACTGAGCCCATGGATTCCAACTTCCAGGTTCTCGTCACCGCTGCCCACTGGGCCTCGTCCGCGCAAGACATCGTGCGCGGCGCGGGCGGGCAGATCACTTTTCTGCCCGATCCCGTCACTGAAGACGTACTGGCGGCTCAGCTGGCGGCCACAGGCGCGCAGGCTGTGGTGCTACGGGGCTCCAAGCCCATTTCGGCGCGCGTGCTGGCCGCCGCCCCGGCGCTGAAGATCGTCGCCAAGAACGGCGCGGGCGTGGACAGCGTGGACCTGGCCGCCGCCCGCCAACGCGGCGTCGCCGTCGCCGTGGCGCCCGCCGCGAATGCCGATGCCGTGGCTGAGCACGCGCTGGCGCTCATGCTCTCGCTCACACGGCAATTGCCTTTGCTCGACAACATGGTGCGCGGCGGTCGCTGGGCCGACGGCAGTTGGCAAGGGCGCGATTTCCGCGGTGCCGTGGTTGGCATCGTGGGCTACGGCAGCATAGGCCGCAGCACGGCGCGGCTTGCCGCCGCGCTGGGCGCCCGGGTGCTGGTGTTGCGCCCCCATGGGCAGGCGGACAGCCATGCCACAGAGCCCGACCTGGACCGCTTTCTGGCACAGGTCGACATCCTGAGCCTGCACTGCCCGCTGACCGAACGCACACGCGGCCTGATAGGCCGGCGCGAGCTGTCGCTCATGCGGCGCGGCGGCCTGCTCATCAATACGGCGCGCGGCCCCGTCGTGGACGAAGCGGCGCTGCTGGAGGCCTTGCAGTCCGGCCAGCTGGAGGGTGCCGGGCTGGATACCTTTGACACCGAGCCGCTGCCGGCCGGCCACCCGCTACTGGCGTTGCCCAATGTGCTGCTCACGCCGCATGTCGCGGGCGTCACCCGCGACGCGGCCCTGCAGGTGGCGAACATCACCGCGCGTAACATCGTGGATTACCTGGCCACCGGCACCTTGCCCGCCCATCACCTCGTGGCGGCTTGAGCCGGTCCGGCCGCTCCTTTATTTCCCGACCCGACCCGACACTTCCATGCCCGCCAACAATCCCTTCAAAACCGCTCTCGCTGCCCGCCGGCCCCAGGTGGGTCTGTGGCTTTCCATGGCCGATCCCTACCTCGCCGAGGTCAGCGCCACGGCCGGCTTCGACTGGCTGTTGATCGACGGCGAACATGCACCCAACGATGTGCGTAGCACACTGGCTTCGCTGCAGGCCGTGGCGCCCTACCGCGCGCAGCCCGTGGTGCGCGCGGTGGCCGGCGAGGTGCCACTGATCAAGCAATTGCTGGACATAGGCGCACACAACCTGCTGATTCCCATGGTCGACACGGCCGAGCAGGCGCGCGCCATGGTCAGCGCCACACGCTATCCGCCGCTGGGCATCCGCGGCGTCGGCAGCGCCGTGGGGCGTGCTTCGCGCTGGAGCGCGCGCACCGATTACCTCGACGCAGCGGACGACGAAGTCTGCCTGCTGGTGCAGGCGGAAACCGTGACAGCCCTGGGCAACCTGGAGGCGATTTGCGCGGTGGAGGGCGTGGACGGCGTTTTTATAGGACCGGCCGACCTGGCCGCCTCCATGGGCCACCGCGGCAAGCCTGGCCACCCCGAGGTGCAGGCTGCGATCGAGGGTGCCATGAAAACCATCATCGCTTCGGGCAAGGCGGCGGGCACACTGACCTCGGACCCGGCGCTGGCCAGGCGTTACCTCGCGCTGGGCTGCACGTTTGTGGCCGTCGGCGTCGACGTCCTGGTCTATGCCAACGCCGCCAGGCGCCTGGCTTCGGACCTTGTGCCATCCGGCGCCGTGCAGCCGGCCGGGCCCGGCGCGGCCTACTGACTAGATATCAAATATCAAAGCGTATGCCCTGGGCCAGCGGCAGGCTTGAGCCGTAGTTGACGGTATTCGTCGCGCGGCGCATATAGGCCTTCCACGAATCGGATCCCGACTCGCGGCCGCCGCCGGTTTCTTTCTCGCCGCCGAAGGCGCCGCCTATCTCGGCGCCGCTGGTGCCTATGTTGACGTTGGCGATGCCGCAGTCCGAGCCGCGCGCCGAGGTGAAGAGCTCGGCCTCGCGCAGGTCCTGCGTGAAGACGGCCGATGACAGGCCGTGCGCCACCGCGTTGTTCATCGCGATCGCGTCCTCAAAGCTGTCGTAAGGCACGACGTAGAGGATGGGCGCGAAGGTCTCGTGCAGCATGGGGCCGGCCTGCTCTTTCAGTTCCACAATCGCAGGGCGCACATAGTGGGCCGTGCCCTCGCCGGGCTGCTTGTCGCCGAAGTGCACCTGGGCGCCCAGCTTTTTGGCTTCGGCCAGGGCAGACTGCATGGCGTCGAACGCGCGGCCGTCTATCAGCGGGCCGACCAGCGTGCCGTCTTTGAGCGGGTTGCCTATGGGCAGGCGTTCAAACACGGCGACCAGGCGTTTGACCAGTTCCGGGTAGATGGAGCGGTGCACGATGAGGCGGCGCAAGCTGGTGCAGCGCTGGCCGGCGGTGCCGGCGGCCGCGAAGGCTGCGCCGCGCACCACGAGTTCCAGGTTGGCCGAAGGGGCGACGATGGCCGCGTTGTTGCCGCCCAGTTCCAGCAGCGAGCGCTTGAACAGGCCCGCGCAGGTGATGGCCACGTTTTTGCCCATGGCGGTGGAGCCGGTGGCGCTGACCAGTTTCACATGCGGGTGATTCACCAGCGCCTCGCCGGTGGCGCGTTCGCCTATCAGCAACTCGCTCAGGCCTTCGGTGGCCAGGCCCAGGTCTTTGGCCGTCTGCAGCAGCAGGCCGTTGAGCGCGATGGCCGACAGCGGGGTTTTTTCCGAAGGTTTCCAGGCCAGGGTGTTGCCGCAGACCAGGGCCAGCGCGGCATTCCAGGCGAATACCGCCATCGGGAAGTTAAAGGCCGAGATGATGCCGACCACGCCCACGGGGTGCCAGGTTTCCAGCAGCTTGTGGTCGGGGCGCTCGCTGGCAATCGTCAGGCCGTACAGCTGGCGCGACAGGCCCACCGCGAATTCGCAGATGTCTATGACCTCCTGCACCTCGCCCAGGCCTTCCTGCAGGATCTTGCCGGTTTCCAGCGAGATCAGCTGGCCCAGCTCGGCCTTGTGGCGGCGCACGGTTTCGCCGAAGGCGCGCACCAGCTCGCCGCGCTTGGGCGCGGGCACGTTGCGCCACTGGAGAAAACGCTGCTGGGCGGTGTTGAGCGCGCTGTCCACCTCGGCGGCGCTGTGCACGGCCACGCGGGCCAGCTGGCTGCCGTCTATGGGTGTGGCCACGGTGATGGCCGAGGCCGCCTTGCTGTTCAGTTCAGCGGCGAGGCCCAGGGCTTTGAAGAGGGATGAAACGTCGTTGGCGTGACTCATGATGAAGTCCTTTCTTGGTGTGTCTTGAAATCAGTTGTTCGCGGCTTTGGCGGCAAGCTCGCGCAGGCCGCGGCCCAGGCGTTCGGCGCCCTGCCGCAGCGCCTGGTGCGCGGGGTTGGCAAAACTCAGGCGCAGCCAGGGCTGTGCGGCGCCGCTGATGCTGAAGGCCGCGCCCGGCACCACCAGCACCTGGTTGGCGAGGCCGAAGTCCACCCAGGCCTGGGTGGACAGCAAGGGCATGCTCGCGGGCAGCTTTGCCCATATGAACATGCCGCCTTGCGGCTTGTCAAATTCAAGCAAGCCGCCGCAATGCGTGCGCAAGGCCTGGTCCAGCGTATCGCCTTTCGCGGCATACGCCGGGCGCAGCATGTCCAGGTGCGATGCCAGGCGTCCGGAAGCCAGCATGAGCGCCAAGGTCAATTGCTCCAGCGATCCGCTGTGCACATCGGCCGCCTGTTTGGCCAGCACCACGCCGCGCGCGATGTCGGTCGGCGCAAGCAGCACACCCAGGCGCAGGGCCGGGGCGACCACCTTGGAGTAGCTGGTCATGTAAGCGACCTGCGCGGGCGAGCCGGCCTGCTGGTTCAGTTGCGCGAGTGAGGGCGGCGGCGCCGCGCCAAACCAGAGTTCTCCGTAGGGATCGTCCTCGAGCAGCGTCACGCCGTATTGCGCGGCCAGTTCCAGCAGGCGCAGGCGGCGCGCCAGCGGCATCACGGCGCCGGTCGGATTGGCGAAGTTGGGAACCACATACAGCACGCGCGGGCTTTCGGCCCGCAGCAGGGCTTCGAGCTTTTCGACGTCCATGCCTTGCGCATCGGTCGGCACTTCCACGAGGCGCGCGCCCGCGAAGCGAAAAGCCTGCAGTGCGGCGGGATAGTTAAAGGATTCCACGGCCACGCCTTCGCCGGGCTCGACCAGCACCCGCGCGAGCAGGTCTATGGCCTGCTGCGAGCCGGTGGTGATCAGCACGTCCTCCGTTTGCGCCGTGAGGCCGCGTCCCTGCAGCAGCGCCGCGCTGGCTTCGCGCAGCGCGGGCAGGCCTTCGGTCGCGCCGTATTGCAGGCTGCGGCCTTGCAGCGTGCCCGCTACTTCCAGCAGCGATTCGCGCAGCCACTCGGCCGGCAGCAGCGCCGGGTCGGGGTGGCCGCCGGCCAGCGACACCATGCCCTCACGGCCGGCCAGCGCCAGCATGGCGCGTATCGGCGAGCCGCTGGCCTGCGCGTAGAGCGGGCGCAGCGGCCCGCGCGCGGCCGTCATGCGCGGGCGGCCGTCATGCCAAAAATGCCGGTGGCATTGCCGGCGTCAAAGGCCAGGTCCAGGCGCGGCTGCACCGGGTCGTTGGCCGCGCCGGCCGTGTGCAAGGTATCACGCGTGATGAATTCATAAAACGAGCCGGGCACTTCGCGCCAGACGCGGCCTTCGGGCGTGATGAAGTCGCGCTGCACGCCCGCGGCGCGAAAGGCCGTCTGGCGCACGCGGCCGCTGGCGGAGACTTCGACCTTGTCCTTGATGGGCCGGCCCAGCGCGCGCTGGCGTGCCGCCACCGCGTCCACGTCGTCTACGCGGTCGGTCGCGTGGTTGAAGGCATTGCCCTCGGTGGAAATCCAGGCCATCTCGGCGGATTCGGCCAGCAGCAGTTCGTAGTCGTCCATCGCGAACACGCCGTGCTGGCGGTCAAAGCATTGCAGCAGCTGCGGCAGCAGGCGCAGCGCCTGCGCCAGCGGCAGCACGCCGTCGCGCGTGAGCTGCTCCAGGTCGGCAATGTCCTGCGGGCCCAGCGGGTCGCGCGAGGTCGACAGCACGCGCGTGACGGCGGACTGGAAGGGCGCGGAGAACTGCTCGGGATGCAGCTCGGAGACAAAAAACTGCGCGATCTCTTCGGGGAAATCGCGGTGGCTGTAGGCGCGGCCCGTCATCTTCAGGCGCGGCAGCGGGTAGGTGCCCTGCAGCTCAAAACCCAGCGGGCGCAGCACGCGCGTGAAGGCCGCCTCGCCGGCCGGCAGGGCGCCGCTGGGCCAGCGCACGGTGCGCAGCGCGCCGTGGTCGAACACCACCTTGCGCTGCTGGCCCAGCACGTCGCTGGCGATGTAGTCCTGCCCGGCCGGCACCCGCTGCACCAGGCCGTGGAACAGCGCCATATTCAGTGCCTGGGCCAGCTCCGCGCGGCTTACGCTGCCCGTCGCGGCTTGCTGCAGGCCGGGATGGACGTACATCTGTTCATGGATGGCTTGGACGGCTTCGGGCGGAAGGCAGGCGGCGAGCAGCTTCTGGAGGTGGGTCATGTCAGGCGTATTTATGGTGGGTGAAAGCCGGATTTTCGGCAGTTTCAACCATGCGCACAAAGGATCAATTTCGATGGATGCATGAGATATATTCATGTCATGCGCCGAAAAATCCCCTCCACCCAGGCCCTGCTGGCCTTTGAGGCAGCCGCCCACCGCGGCAGCTTTACCCTGGCGGCGCAAGACCTGTCGGTCAGCCAGAGCGCGGTCAGCCACCAGATCCTGGGACTGGAGCAGGAACTGGACGTGAGCCTGTTCCGCCGCCTGCCGCGCCAGCTGGAATTGACCGACGCCGGCCGCTCGCTGCTGGCGCGGGTCAGCCCGGCGCTGGATGCGCTGGAAGCCGCGATGCTGGACCTGGTCTCGTCCAAAGGCGAGGGCGGCACGCTGGAGCTGGGCGTGGTGCCCACTTTTGCGACCAAGTGGCTGATCCCGCGCATGCCGTCTTTCCTGAAGGCGCATCCGCATGTGACTTTGAACCTGGCCACGCGCTTGCAGCCCTTCGACTTTTCATTGACGGGGCTGGACGCCGCCATCCACTACGGCCGGCCCGACTGGCCGGGCACGGAATCGGAATACCTGATGGGCGAGGACAGCGTGGTGGTCTGCAGCCCGGCATTGATCAAGGAGCGCCGGCTGCGCGAGCCGGCCGACGTGCTCAATTTCACCCTGATCCACCAGAGCACGCGCCCGCACGCCTGGCGCGACTGGTTCCAGCTGGCCGGCATTGACGACGCGCAGGGCGCCGGTGCCGGCCCCAAGTACGAGCTGTTCTCCATGATCGCGCAGGCCGTCAAGGCCGGCCTGGGCCTGGCCGTGCTGCCGCGCTTCCTGGTGGCCGACGACATCGCCGACGGCACGCTGGCCGTGCCCTTTGAGCTCTCGCTGAGTTCGGACTTCGCCTACTACCTGGTCTGGCCTTCGCAAAAGACCAGCTGGCGGCCCTTGGTGCAGTTGCGAGAATGGCTGCGCGAGCAATCGGCTTCGTTGAAGTGAACGAACGGCGAGCAGGTCGCCGCGTGCCTGGGCCGGTCTTTAATCGGCTTTCTTTCCCGATGTCCATAACTGCACGAGGCCGAGCATCAGCAGCAGCGTCCCCAGGGCCATCCAGATCCCGACAAGTCCACGCGGCCCCATCACCTCGAAAGTCCAGGTTTGTGTCCAGGCCCATTTACCCATAAAGGGCGGAACGGAAGGTGTGAGCCATTCCGCCCAGGCCAGGCAAAACGAGATCGCCGCAAGCCCCAGCTTGAAGACTGCCCATTCTTTGACTGAAAGGATCGCACGTTGCTGCTTGGCGAGTTTGTTGTCGTTATCCATGAGGCCTTTCCATTCTTAGTGGCGTGGAGAAGGATTGCAACGTCAAGAGTGTCTCAGGCCTTGTCGGCCGGGGCCAAACTCTGCGCGGGCCGCCGCAAGGTGCTGTCAAACGGATTGATCTGCGCGCCTATGGCCGTGGCCTCGCGCTTGAGCAACTCCACCACCGTGGGCAGGCGGTCCGGGCTCAGGCGCGAGGAAATCGTGCCCACGCTGAGCGCGGCGACGGCGCGGCCGTCGCGATCCAGCACCGGCACGCCGACGCCGGCCATGCCGTCCAGCAGGTTGGTGTTGCGCCCGGCGTAGCCGAGCTCGCGCACGCGCTCGATCTCGGTGCGCAGGTAGACCTCGTCATACACGCCGAACTCGCGCACGCGCGGCAGGTTGTAGCGGATCACTTCCTCGCGTTCGGTTTCGGGCAGAAAGGCCAGGATGGCCAGGCTGCCCTGGCCCATGCCCAGGGCCACACGCCCGCCTATGTCGCCGGTGAAAGAGCGTATCGGGAAGGGCCCCTCGCTGCGGTCCAGGCAGACCGCGTCAAAGCCGCTGCGCACCAGCAAAAAGATGGTGTCGCCCAGGCTGGCGCACAGGCGCAGCATGGACGGCCGGCACAGGCCGCGCAGGTCCATGGCGTTGCCGGCCTGGGCGGCCAGCGCAAAAAATTCGATGCTCAAACGGTAGAGCTTGGAGCCGGCTTCCTGCTCCACCACACGCTCGGCCACCAGGCTTTGCAGGATGCGGTGGGTGGTGGCCTGGGTCAGGCCCGTGGACTTGGCGATGTGGGTGATGCGCCCGCCCTTGGCCTGGGTCGCCGCCAGCGCGCGAATGATGGAAAAGGCGCGCTGCACGCTGCTGGAGCTATTGTCTTCGTCTTTCACAGCCTCTCCTTTGGCGGAATCCGTATTGTCCCAAGTGTATATAAATTCCGTTAAACGGAATAAATCAAATAAAGATATCTCTATACGGAATAACCTATTGACGATTTTTTCGTACATGCCCTAGCATGAAGTCATCAAGGTGTCACCGTTTTGTACGTCGTTTGGTACGTGCGGCGCTGGCCACCCCCTTGTTGCAGAGGTGCTCCCCATGTCCTTTTTGACCCTGGCGAATGTGAACAAGTCCTATGGCGCGACGCGTGCCGTGGCCGACATGAACCTGTCGGTGGACAAGGGCGAATTCGTCTCGCTGCTGGGCCCCTCGGGCTGCGGCAAGACCACCACCTTGCAGATGATCGCGGGCTTTTGTGAGGTCACGTCCGGCCAGGTCACGCTGGACGGCCGCGACATCACCCATGCCAAACCCAATTCGCGCGGCCTGGGCATCGTGTTCCAGAGTTATGCGCTGTTCCCGCACATGAGCGTGTACGACAACGTGAGCTTCGGCCTGGAGATGCGGCGGGTTCCCAAGGAAGAGCGCACCGAACGCGTGAAGGCCGCGCTGGCCCTGGTGCACCTGGAGGGGCACGCTCATCGCTACCCGCGCGAGCTTTCGGGCGGGCAGCGCCAGCGCGTGGCCTTGGCGCGCGCCCTGGTGATTCAGCCGCCCGTGTTGCTGCTCGACGAGCCGCTGTCCAACCTGGACGCCAAGCTGCGCGAAGAAATGCAGTTCGAGCTGCGGCAGATCCAGCGCAAGGTCGGCACCACCACCATCATGGTCACGCACGACCAGACCGAGGCCATGTCCATCAGCGACCGTGTGGTCGTCATGGAAGCCGGCCGCGTCACGCAGATCGACCAGCCGCACCGGCTCTATGAACACCCGCAGACCCGCTTTATCTCGAACTTTGTCGGCAAGGCCAATTTGCTCGAAGGCCGCGTAGCGGCCACCGGCCCCTGGACCACGGTGAATGTGGGCGGCAATGTGCCGGTCGAAGTCGAGGCCGCCGGCGTGTCGCAGGGCGATGCGGTGGTGCTGAGCCTGCGCCCCGAAAAAATCCGCCTGGTGCACGAGGCCCAGGGCCGCATAGGCGGCACGGTCAAGGAGCGCTTCTTCCTGGGCAGCCAGTGGCTCTACCAGGTGTCCACCGCGGCCGGCCAGCTTGCGGTGGTCTGCCCCAACGACGGCACTGCGCCGGCCGAAGAGGGCGCCAACGTGGGCCTGGACTGGGCCGCGCAACAGGTGCGCCTGCTGCCCGGCGCGCAAGGGGTGCCGGCATGAGCGGCGCCGCCGCGGCTGCTGCGCCCCGGGCAAGCGCCTCGCGCGCGCCCTGGCTGCTGTCGGCGCCGGCTTTCACGCTGTTCGCCTGCCTGCTGCTGGTGCCGCTGGCGCTCACGGCGGTGCTGTCCTTCCAGGTCTTCGACCACGCCACCGGCGTCAAGAACAGCTTCACGCTGGCGCATTACGCCGCCGTGCTGACGGACGACTATTACCACGGCATCTTCTGGCGCACGCTGTGGATTTCGGCGCTGACCACGCTGATCTGCGTGCTGGTGGGCGCGCCCGAGGCCTATGTGCTGAGCCGCATGCGCAGCCCCTGGCGCTCGATTTTGCTGCTGGTGGTGCTGGCGCCGCTGCTGGTCTCGGTGGTGGTGCGTGCCTTCGGCTGGAGCATGCTGCTGGGCCCCGAGGGCGTGGTCAACCAGCTCATGCGCGCCGTCGGCCTGCCGTCCATGCGCATCCTTTACACCGAAGGGGCCGTGGTCATCGCGCTGGTGCACGTGATGCTGCCTTTTATGGTGATCCCGGTGTGGACCTCGCTGCAAAAGCTGGACCCGGGCGTGGAAGACGCGGCGCTGTCGCTGCAGGCCTCGCACTTCACCACCTTGCGCCGCATCATCTTTCCGCAGGTGCTGCCGGGCGTGCTCTCGGGCAGCCTGATCGTTTTCGGCCTGAGCGCCAGCGCCTTCGCGATCCCGGGCCTGCTGGGCGGGCGGCGCCTGAAGATGGTGGCCACCGTGGTCTATGACGAATACCTGCACGAACTCAACTGGCCGCTGGGCGCGGCGATCGCGCTGACCCTGCTGCTGGCCAACCTGGCCATCATGCTGAGCTACAACCGCGTGCTCGAGCGCTCCTACAAAAAATCACTCGGATAAGGAGCGCGCCATGTCCAAAAACGGTCCCCTCGCGCTGCTCTTCAATGCGCTGGTCATCGCCTTCATGCTGGCGCCGCTGGTCATCGTCTGCGTGGTGGCTTTCACGCCGGGCAACACGCTGGCCATCCCGACCACGGAGTTTTCCCTGCGCTGGTTCCGCGCGGTGTTCGCGCATTCGGACTTTGTGCAGTCCTTCAAGAACAGCCTCTGGCTGGCCTCGATTTCGGCCACGCTGGCGACCGTGCTGGCCGTGCCGGCCGGGCTGGCGATCGCGCGCCATACTTTCCCCGGCCGCGATTTCCTCAACGGCCTGTTCCTCTCGCCGCTCATCATTCCGCACCTGGTGCTGGGTGTGGCGCTGCTGCGCACCTTCTCGCTGATAGGCGCGACCGGCAGCTTCTTCTGGCTGGCGCTCGCGCACGTGGTCATCATCACGCCCTATGTGCTGCGCCTGGTGCTGGCCTCGGTGGAGGGCAGCGACCGCAGCGCCGAGCAGGCGGCCCTCTCGCTGGGCGCGAGCCAGGCCACGGTGTTCACCCGCGTCACGCTGCCCATGATTTTGCCCGGCGTCACCGGCGGCTGGCTGCTGGCCTTTATCAACAGCTTTGACGAGGTGACCATGTCCATCTTCGTCACCGCGCCTTCCACCGTGACGCTTCCGGTGCGCATGTATATGTACGCGACCGAGTCCATAGACCCGCTGATGGCGGCGGTCTCCGCGCTCATGGTGGCGCTGACCGCGGTGGCCATGCTGGTGCTGGACCGCATCTATGGCCTTGACAAGATTCTGGTGGGACACAAATGACGCCATCCGACGAAACCCCCGGTGCGGCCGGGAAATCCAGGGCATTGCTGCAGCGCGTGGCCGAAGGCGGCCGCAAGCCCGTGGGCTTTGTGCTCAACGGCCAGCCGCTCACGGCGCTGGCCGGCGACACGGTGCTGACGGCGGTGCTCACGCACAGCGCGCGGCTGCGTTTCAGTGAATTCAGCGGTGAGCCGCGCGCCGGCTTTTGCCTGATGGGCGCCTGCCAGGACTGCTGGGTCGCCACCGAGTCGGGCAAGCGCCTGCGCGCCTGCGGCACCTTCATCGAAGAAGGCATGCGGCTGGTGACCGGCGCGGAGGGGCTGGCATGAGCGTGCGGCCTGTCATTGTGGGTGCCGGCCCGGCCGGCGTGCGCGCGGCCCAGGCCCTGGTGGCGCACGGCCTGCGGCCGGTGGTGGTGGACGAAGCACCGCGCTGGGGCGGGCAGATTTACCGCCAGCCGCCCGAGGGGTTCACGCGGCCCAAAGAGGCGCTTTATGGTTTTGAGGCCGGGCGCGCCCATGCGCTGCACGGCGCGATGGCGGCCATCCTGGACAAGGTCGACTACCGGCCCGACACCCTGGTCTGGAGCGCCGAAGGCGGCAAGCTGGACCTGTTGCACCAGGGCGCGATGAGCACCTTGCCCTATAGCCATCTCATCGTCGCCACCGGCGCGACGGACCGCGTGCTGCCCTTTCCGGGCTGGACGCTGCCCGGTGTCTACACGCTGGGCGCCGCGCAGGTGGCGCTCAAGTTCCAGGGCTGCGCCATCGGCTCGCGCGTGGTCTTTGCCGGCACCGGACCGCTGCTGTACCTGATCGCCTACCAATATGCCAAGGCCGGTGCCAAGGTCGCGGCGGTACTCGATACCGCAAGCTTCGCGGACAAGGCCGCCGCCGTGCCCGCCATGCTGCGCCAGCCGGCGCTGCTGGCCAAGGGCCTGTATTACCTGGGCTGGCTGCGCGCACACGGCATTGCGGTGCACCAGGGCGTGGAGCTGGCCGCTGCCGAGGGCGGCGAGCGCGTGCAGGCCATGCATTGGCGCAAGGCCGGCCGCGAGCACCGCATCGCCTGCGACGCCGTGGGCTTTGGCTACGCGCTGCGCTCGGAGACACAGCTGGCCGACCTGCTGGGCTGCCGCTTTGCCTATGACGACCTGCAGCGCGGCGCGCTGCCCGAGCGCGATGCGGCCGGGCGTTCCAGCGTGGCCGGCGTTTACCTGGCCGGCGACGGCGCCGGCATCATGGGCGCCGATGCGGCCGAGTGGGCTGGCGAGCGCGCGGCGCTGGCCCTGCTGGCCGATACCGGGCAGCTCATGGACAACTCGCGCGCCTTGTGGCTGGAGCAGCGCCTGGCGCGCGTCGCCGCGTTTCGCCGGGGGCTGGAGCGCGCCTTTCCTTTTCCGGACGGCTGGGCCGCGGCCGCGCCCAATGAGCTGGTGGTGTGCCGCTGCGAGGAAATCACGGCGGGGCAATTGCGCCGCTGCGTGGCCGATACCGGCGCGCGCGAGATGAACCGCCTCAAGGCGCTGACGCGCGTCGGCATGGGCCGCTGCCAGGGCCGCAGCTGTGGTGTCGCGGCCGCCGAGATTCTTGCGCAGGCTTGCGCCGTACAGCCAGGTGCCGTGGGCCGCCTGCGCGGCCAGTCACCGATCAAGCCCTTGCCGTTTTCGGCCATGGCCGCGCCGGCGCCCCGGCAGGAGGCCGCATGATGGAGCGCATCACGGCTGACGTGGCGATTGTGGGCGGCGGCATCATGGGTGCGTCGGCCGCGCTGTTCTTGCGCCGCATGGGTTTTACGGTGGTGCTGCTCGAGCGCGACCTTTGCGGCTCGCGCTCCAGCGGCGTGAACTACGGCGGCGTGCGCCGCCAGGGCCGGCCGGCCAGCCAGCTGCCGCTGTCGCAGCGCGCGCAAGGCCTGTGGGCGCGCCTGCCCGAACTGATAGGCACGGACGGCGAATACATCCAGTCCGGCCACCTGAAGATCGCACGCAGCGAGGCCGATCTGGCTTCGCTGGAAAGCTACCGCGAGCGCACCCAGGAATTCGGCATGGATTTGCGCATGCTGTCCACGCGCGCCTTGCGTGAGCGCTGCCCCTGGCTGGGCCGGGCCGCCGTCGGCGCCTCGCTGTGCCCGGGCGACGGCCAGGCCAACCCGCGCCTGGTGTCGCCGGCCTTCGCGCTGGCCGCGCACAGGCTGGGCGCCCACATCCGCGAGCAGACCCGTGTGGACGAGGTCGCGCGCGACGGGGAGGTTTTTGTGCTGCGCTCGGGCGATGCGCTGGAAGTGCGCGCCAAACATCTGCTCAACTGCGCCGGCGCCTGGGCGGACCGCATCGCCGCGCAATTCGGCGAGACCGTGCCCATGGAGTCCGGCCACCCCGAGATGGCGGTGACTGAGCCGCTGCCCGTCTTCATGGACCTGAGCCTGGGCGTGGAAGGCGGCGGCGTCTACGCCCGCCAGGTGGCGCGCGGCAACTGCGTCATAGGCGGCGGCCGGGGTTATGCGCTGGACGACCAGCGCGCCCGCGTGCAGCGCAGCGGCCTGGCCGGCCTGATGCAGCAGACCGTCGAGCTGCTGCCGGCGCTGAAGAACGCCCACATCATCCGCACCTGGAGCGGCACCGAAGGCTACCTGCCGGACCGCCTGCCGGTGCTGGGCCCCAGCGCCACCACACCGGGCCTGATTCATGCATTCGGTTTTGCCGGCGGCGGCTTCCAGCTGGGGCCGGGGGTTGGTGCGGTGCTGGCCGACCTGGTCTGCGAAGGCCGCAGCGCCACGCCGATAGACGCTTTTTCGATTCAACGTTTTTCCGCCAGCCCGCGTGCGGCAACCACCGGGCCTGCCTCTTTCACTGTTGTCTAGTTTTTTCTTCACCCACGCCACCAGGAGTTTTCCATGAACATCTTCCCGCGATTCCCGACCGCCCGCGCCACCGCCGTGTCGCTTGCCGTTCTTGCCGGCCTGGCCGGCGGCAACGCCATGGCCCAGACCAAGACGCTGTACATAGGCATGAACGGCGGCACCATGGAAAAAACCTATACCGAGCATGTTTTCGGCGCCTTCGAGAAAGCCAACAACGTCAAGGTCGTGGTCGTGCCCGGCACCTCCTCGGACATCCTGGCCAAGGCCCAGGCCAACAAGGACAACCCGCAGATGCACGTGATGTTCCTGGACGACGGCATCATGTACCGCGCCATCGGCATGGGCTTGTGCGAAAAAATGCAGGCCAGCCCGGCGCTGAACGACCTGTTCCCGACCGCGCGCTTCAAGGGCGACATGGCCGCCGGCGTCAACATCGGCATGACCGGCATCGCCTACAACAAGAAGATGTTCAGCGAAAAAGGCTGGGCGCCGCCCACCTCGTGGATGGACATGGCCAACCCCAAGTACAAGGGCAAGGTGGTGTTCCAGTCGCTGTCCTCGTCGACCTTCGGCCTGCACGGCTTCCTGCTGTTCAACCGCATCCAGGGGGGCAACGACAAGAACGTGGAGCCCGGCTTCAAGGCCTGGCCCACCACCATTGGCCCGAATGTGCTGGAGTACATCCCGAGCTCGGCCAAGCTCGCCGAAATGGTGCAGACCGGCGAAGCCGCGATGTTCCCGCTCACGCCCACCGCGGTCGGTGTGCTCAAGGACAAGGGCCTGCCCGTGGAATACGTGCAGCCCAAGGAAGGCTCGGCCGTGCTGACCGTCGGTGAATGCGTGATCGCCAAGAACAGCGAACCGGCGCTGGCCCACAAGCTGGCTCAGTACCTGCTGTCGCCCGAAGCCCAGGCCGCCGCGCTGGAGTTCGGCGACCAGATCCCGTCCAACCCCAAGACCAAGGCCGGCGGCAAGGCCGGCGCGCTGGTGGCGCAGATGAACGAGTACATGAAGACCGCGACCACGGTGGACTGGGACGCGATCAATGAAAACCGCCCGGCCTGGAACGCGCGCTGGAACAAGACGGTCGAGCGCTAAGCTTTCAGCCGGGACCCGCCTGTTTCACAGGTGAAGAAAAACCCGGAGCGGCATGCCGCTCCGGGTTTTTCTTTGAGCCCTTCTTTCTTTATTTCTTCTTTAAGCCCGCCGGCGCAGCAGCCGCAAGCCGTTGCCCACCACCAGCAGGCTGGCGCCCATATCGGCGAACACTGCCATCCACATGGTGGCCGTGCCGAACACGGCCAGGACCAGGAAGATACTTTTGATGCCCAGCGCCAGGCTGATGTTCTGCCACAGGATGGCGTGCGTGCGCTGCGACAGGCGCACGGTTTCGGCCACGCGCTCCAGCTTGTCGTTCATGATGACCACGTCGGCCGCTTCCATGGCGGTGTCGGCGCCGGCCCCGCCCATGGCAAAGCCGATGTCGGCCTGGGCCAGCGCGGGCGCGTCGTTGATGCCGTCGCCCGCCATGCCGGTGGCGCCGTAGCGCTGCTGCATCTCGCGAATCGCCTCGAGCTTGGCTTCGGGCAGCAGGTCGCCGCGGGCGTCTTCGATGCCGGCCTGGGCTGCAATCGCGCGTGCCGTGGCGCTGTTGTCGCCGGTCAGCATCACGGGCGTGACGCCCAGCGCCTTGAGCTCGGCAATCGCCTGGCGCGAGCTTTCCTTGAGGGTGTCGGCCACCGCGAACAAGGCCAGCACGCGGCTCTCGTCGGCCAGCAGGGTGACGGTGCGGCCCTGCTGTTCGTGGCGGGCCAGTTCGGCTTCCAGTTCCGCGCCGCACAAACCCATTTCATGGATGAGCCGGTGGTTGCCCAGCACCAGGCGCCGGCCGCCGGCTGCGCCCGAGGTGCCGCGCCCCGGCAAGGCCTTGAAGTCCTGCACATCGGCGGCTTCGCTGTTCAAACCGGCCGCGATGGCTTTGGACACCGGGTGGTCGGAGCGCGCGGCCATGCCGGCGGCCAGCTGCGTGAGGTTCGCGGGGCCGGCGCTGCCCCAGGCGCGCCAGTCCACCAGCTGTGGTTTGCCTTCGGTGATGGTGCCGGTCTTGTCGAGTGCGACGGCCCTGAGCAGGCGCGCCTGCTCAAGATAGGTGCCGCCCTTGACCAGGATGCCGCGCCGCGCGGCGGCCGACAGGCCGCTCACGACGGTGACCGGCGTGGAAATCACCAGCGCGCAGGGGCAGGCAATCACCAGCAGCACGAGTGCCTTGTAAAGCGACTCCTGCCAGTTGATGCCCGCGAGCAACGGCATCAGCAGGGCAACCGCGACGGCGATGGCAAACACCGCGGGTGTGTAAACGGCTGCAAAGCGATCGACAAAACGTTGCGTGGGCGCGCGGCTGCCCTGGGCCTGCTCGACGGCATGGATGATGCGCGCCAGCGTGGTGTTGCCGGCCGCCGCGGTGACGCGGATGCTGATTTCGCCGGTTTCATTGATGGTGCCGGCAAACACCGCGTCGCCGATATCCTTGTCGACGGGAATGCTTTCGCCGGTGATGGGGGCTTGGTTGACGGCGCTGCTGCCCTGGGTGACCACGCCGTCCAGCGGCACACGCTCGCCAGGGCGTATGCGCAGCACTGCCTGCAATGGCACGGCGGCCACCGGCGTGACAGTCCACGTGCCGTCCTCGCTTTGCATCAGCGCCTCTTCGGGCGCCATGTCCAGCAGGCCCTTGATGGCGTTGCGGGCGCGGTCCACCGCGCGTGCTTCGATCAGCTCGGCAATCGCGTAGAGCGCCATCACCATCGCGGCTTCCGGCCATTGCCCTATCAGGAAGGCACCGGTGACGGCCACTGACATCAGCGCGTTGATGTTGAGCTTGCCGCGCAGCAGGGCGGCCAAGCCTTTTTTGTAGGTGTCCAGGCCGGCCAGGGCAATGGCCAGGGCGGCCACCGCCATGCCGGCGATTTTCCAGGCCAGCAGGTCCGGGGCGAAAAAGGACAAGGCCTCGGCGCCCGCGGCCAATACCAGGGCCGCGACCAGGCGGGTCGCGCCGCCAAAGGGGCTGCCATGGCTGTGCGCATGGCCGTGGTCATGGCCTTCATGGCTACCCGTTTGCGAGGCGGTGGACTGGGCCGGCTGCGGGTCAAAGCCCGCTTTGCGGATCGCGTCCAGGGCAGGTGCATAGGCTTCTTCGCCGGCGTCTATGCGCAGTGTGCGCGCGCCCAGCTGGAAGCCCAGCGAGCGTATGCCGGCGATGGGCTCCAGTGCGCGGCGTATGTCTGATTCCTCGGCGCTGCAGTCCATGGTGGCGATGCGAAATAGCCGGCCCGCGGCACCGGCCGCCATGGGCGCCGGGGCATGTGCGGCATGGGTGCTGCCGCAGCAGTCGCCGGTAGGGGCATCCAGGGTGGAAACAAGGTGTTTTTCAGATTTCATGGCTTAATTGGAAACCCTGTAGCGGCCTTAGAGTCAAGTGACCCTGACGCCGTGTGGGACGGTATTGAAGGAGGTCGCCATGAAAATCGGGGAACTGGCCAAAACCGCGCAAACCCAGACGGAAACCATACGCTACTACGAGCGCGAGGGCTTGCTGCCCGAAGCGGCGCGCACCGGCTCGAACTACCGCATTTACGACGAAAGCCATCTGCAGCGCCTGGCCTTCATACGTCACTGCCGCTCGCTGGACATGACGCTGGCCGAGATCCGCACGCTGCTGAACTTCAAGGACGCACCGGCCGGCAGCTGCACCGACGTCAACACCTTGCTTGATGAGCACATCCACCACGTCGCCACGCGCATACGCGAGCTCAAGGCGCTGGAAAAAGACCTCAAGCTGCTGCGTGAGCAATGCGCCAGCGGCCAGGCCGCCGGCGACTGCGGCATCCTCAGCGGCCTGGAAAAAGCCGCGCTGCAGCAAAGCCGGAACCGCGCGCCGGCCGAACGCGGCCCTGCGGCGCACATCCACGGCGCGCACCCGCAGGTGGGCGCGCCCGCCGGCGGCAAGGCGGGCGGTTCACACAGGTGAGCCGGGCCGGCCTGCGGTATTTTTACAAAGCGCTTGCTTGCTAAAAATAGTGGATTTTGCTATGGTCCATCCTCATGGACAAACCCGCCGCGCGTTCGCGTACCGCCGCACGCGCCCCTCGCCCTTCAAAAACGCCCGCTGCCGCCGCTGAAAAACGCCCGCGCGGCCGCCCACGCAAAACCCTGGACGAACGCGACGACGGCAATCGCCGGCTCGAACTCATCACGGCCGCCGCCCGGCTGTTCCGCAAAAAAGGCTTTGACGCCACCAGCACGCGCGACATCGCGGCCGCCGTCGGCATGCACAGCGGTTCGCCCTTCTACCATTTCAAAAGCAAGGGCGCGCTGCTCCATGCGGTGATGGAGGAGGGCATGCGCTCAGCCCTGCAGCGCCAGGCCCAGGCGCTGCAATCGGCCGGGCTGCCCGATGGCGATGCGCCGGCGCTGCTGCGGCTGCTGGTGCGCAACCACTTCGGTGTGCTGCTGGGCCCCGGCAGCGATTTCATCCCGGTGATGCTCTATGAATCGCGTTCCATCACGGCCCGCCAGCGCGCCGTGCTGACCAGGCTGCAAGGCGACTATGAAGCCGTCTGGGAGCCCGTGCTGCAGGCGCTGGCCCGGGCGGGGCAGCTCAAGGGCCCGGTGAAGCTGGCGCGCCTCTTGATGTTCGGCGCGCTCAACTGGTCGGTGCAGTGGTTTGACGCGAAAAAGCCTGCCACGCTGGACGACCTCACCGACGCGGCCATGGCGCTTTTTATCCACGCTCCCGCGCAGGGAAAATCTTCAAAGGCTTTGGCATGAGCTACCAATCCGTTTTCCGGCCTGGCCTGTTTGCCGGCCAGGTCATCGTCGTCACCGGCGGCGGTTCGGGCATAGGCCGCTGCATCGCGCACGAACTTGCTGCGCTGGGCGCGCATGTGGTGCTGATAGGCCGCAAGATCGACAAGCTGCACGCCGTCGCCGGTGAAATCGTGGCGCAGGGGGGGCGGGTCAGCTTCCACCCCTGCGACATACGCCAGGAAGAAGCCGTCAAGACCACCATCACCGCCATCGTGGTGGCCCAGGGCCGTATCGACGGCCTGGTCAACAATGCCGGCGGCCAGTACATCACGCCGCTGGAAGCCATCAGCGCCAAGGGCTGGGAGGCCGTCATCAACACCAACCTCACGGGCGGCTTCCTGATGGCGCGCGAGTGTTACCTGCAGGCCATGCAGGACAAGGGCGGCAGCATCGTCAACATCGTGGCCGACATGTGGGGCTCCATGCCCAGCATGGGCCACAGCGGCGCGGCGCGCGCCGGCATGGTGAGCTTCACCGAAACCGCCGCGGCCGAGTGGGCCAAAAGCGGGGTGCGCGTGAATGCGGTGGCACCGGGTTATATCGCTTCCAGCGGCATGGACCACTACCCGCCCGAGGCTGGCCCCATGCTGCGCGAGATGCGAAACACCGTGCCGCTGGGCCGCTTTGGCACCGAAAGCGAAACCTCGGCTGCCGTGGTGTTTCTACTCAGCAAGGCCGCGAATTTCATCAGCGGCACAACGCTGCGCGTGGACGGCGCCAGGCCGCAGGTGCGCATGGGCTGGCCCATGCAGCGGCCCGATGCTCAGGCGCTTCAGCGCGATGCCGTCAAGCCCTTTGACGGCTTTCACCTGGCCGAAACGCCGAAAGTCTTTCAGCCATGACGCTGTTCCAGTCGGCGTGGAATGCGCAGTCGCCGCAGGCCTTGCGGCGGCGTGAGGCCATGCTGGCGCGCATCGCGGCGCTGCGCGCGCTCGAAGAACGCAGCGCCGCCGCTTCGGCCACGTCGCGGCCCGCCTTCGACAAGCGCGGCCAGCTCTTGCCGCGCGAGCGCGTGGCGCTGCTGCTGGACGCCGGCGCGCCCTGGCTGCCGCTGTGTTCGCTCGCGGGCTATCTGCAGGACAACAAGGACGCGGCGCAGTCGGTGCCGGGCGGCGGTGTGGTGGCCGGCATAGGGTTTGTCAGCGGCGTGCGCTGCATGGTGGTGGCCAGCGACTCGGGCATAGAGGCCGGTGCGGTGCAGGCCATGGGCCTGGAAAAAATCCTGCGCGTGCAGGAGATCGCCTTGCAGGGCAAGCTGCCCTTTGTCCACCTGGTGGAAAGCGCGGGCGCCAACCTCATGCGCTACCGGGTCGAGGGTTTTGTGCAGGGCGGTGCGCTGTTTCGCAACCTGGCGCGCCTGTCGGCGGCCGGCATTCCCGTCATCACCGTGCAGCACGGCTCGGGTACGGCCGGCGGCGCCTACATGCCGGGCCTGAGCGACGTGGTCATCATGGTGCGCAACCGTTCGCGCGCCTTCCTGGCCGGCCCACCGCTGCTGATGGCCGCCACAGGCGAAGTAGCAACGGAAGAGGAACTGGGCGGCGCGCTGATGCACAGCGCGGTGTCCGGCCTGGGCGAGCAGCTGGCTGAAGACGACCGCGAGGCACTGGGCCTGGCGCGCGAAGTTGTGGCCCGCACCGGGTGGGCGCAGGCCGCTGCCAGGGACAAGGCACCAGACCCGCTGTACCCGGCGGATGAATTGCTGGGCCTGGTGCCCGACGACCTGCGCCAGCCGCTGGACATGCACGAAGTGATCGCGCGGCTGGTCGACGGTTCGGATTTTTTGCCCTTCAAGGCGCTTTACGGCGCGGCCACGGTCTGCGTGCAGGCGTCCATCAGCGGGCATGCCGTCGGCATCCTCAGCAACAACGGCCCCATCGACGTGGCCGGTGCCAACAAGGCCGCCCATTTCATCCAGCTGATGTGCCAGCTGGGCCACCCCATCCTCTACCTGCAGAACACCACGGGCTATATGGTGGGCAAGGAAAGCGAGCAGGCCGGCATGATCAAGCACGGCTCCAAGATGATCCAGGCGGTCACCAACGCCACGGTGCCGCAGATCACCCTCCAGTGCGGCGCCTCCTTCGGCGCGGGCAACTACGGCATGTGCGGCCGTGGCTACGCGCCGCGCTTTCTCTTCAGCTGGCCCAGCGCCAAAACGGCGGTGATGGGCGGCGAGCAGGCCGCGCGCACCATGCAGATCGTGGGCGAGGCGGCGATGGCGCGCAAGGGCATCGCGCCCGACCCGGCCCAGTCGCAGGCCCAGTACGACAAGATCGTCGCCATGTTCGAGGCCCAGGCCGATGTGTTCTACACCTCGGGCCTGGTGCTGGACGACGGCGTGATAGACCCGCGCGACACGCGCGCCGTGCTGGCGCAGTGCCTGGACATCTGCGCCCGGGCCGAGGCGCGGCAACCCAGGCCCATGCAGTTCGGCGTGGCGCGCATGTAGGCCGCGCGAAACAAAAAAAGACGGAGACAAAAAATGCAATACAGCCACGAACACCTGGAAATCCAGAAAACCCTCAAGCGCTTTATAGATGCCGAGATCAATCCGCACGTCGATGAATGGGAGGCGGCCGAGATATTTCCCGCGCACGAGGTTTTCAAGAAACTCGGAAACCTGGGCCTGCTGGGCTTGACCAAACCCGAGGCGTTTGGCGGTGCCGGCCTGGATTACTCCTACGGCATGGCCATGGCCGAAGCGCTGGGCCATATAGACTGCGGCGGCGTTCCCATGGCCATAGGCGTGCAGACCGACATGTGCACGCCGGCGCTGGCGCGCTTCGGCAGTGACGAGCTCAAGCGCGAGTTCCTGGCGCCCGCGATTGCCGGCGACACCGTGGGCTGCATAGGTGTGAGCGAGCCCGGCGCGGGCAGCGACGTGGCCTCCATCAAAAGCCAGGCGCGCAAGGACGGCGGCGACTATGTGATCAGCGGCCAGAAGATGTGGATCACCAACAGCCTGCAGGCCGACTGGATGTGCATGCTGGTCAATACCGGCGAGGGCCCCGCGCACAAGAACAAAAGCCTGGTGATGGTGCCCATGCGCGAGAACGGCAAGCTGCGCAAAGGCATTGAAGCGGCGAAGAAGATCAAGAAGATCGGCATGAATTCGTCCGACACCGGCCTGATCTACTTTGACGAAGTGCGCGTGCCGCAGCGTTACCTGATAGGCAGCGAAGGTTCGGGTTTTGTCTACCAGATGATGCAGTTCCAGGAAGAGCGCCTCTGGTGCGCGGCCAGCTGCATCCAGTCGCTCGCCAACTGCATTGAATGGACGGTGGAGTGGGCGCATGAGCGCAAGCTCTTCGGCGCCGCGCTGGCAGACCAGCAATGGGTGCAGTTCAAGTTGGCCGAGATGAAGACCGAGGTCGAAAGCCTGCGCGCCATGACTTACCGCGCCTGTGAGCTCTATGTGCAGGGCCAGGATGTGACCGAGCTCGCCTCCATGGCCAAACTCAAGGCCGGGCGGCTCAACCGCCTGGTGCCCGACACCTGCCTGCAGTTCTGGGGCGGCATGGGCTACACCTGGGAGAACAAGGTGGCGCGCATGTTCCGCGACGGCAGGCTGGCCTCCATAGGCGGCGGCGCCGACGAAGTCATGATGGGCATCATCGCCAGGATCATGGGCGTGGCCAAGTCCGGCAAGAAACCCGCCTGAAACGGGCGGCCGCATGACAAAAAGCATCAGGACCCTGCTGGTCGCCAACCGCGGCGAGATTGCCCGCCGCATCCTGCGCACCGCCCACGCCATGGGCATGCGGACGGTGGCCGTGTATTCGGACCCCGATGCCGGCGCCCTGCATGTGCGCGAGGCCGGTACGGCCTGTGCGCTGGGTGGGGACAGCTCGGCCGATACCTATTTGCGGATTGACAAGCTCATTGCCGCGGCGCAAGCCTGCGGTACTGATGCGGTGCATCCCGGCTATGGCTTTCTCAGTGAGAACGCGGCCTTTGCCGAAGCGGTGATCGCGGCGGGACTTGCCTGGGTGGGGCCGCCGCCGGCCGCGATCCGGCAACTGGGCAGCAAGTCGGCCGCCAAGCAGCTGGCGCAGGCGCAAGGTGTTCCCTGCCTCCCGGGCTACCAGGGGGCGGACCAGTCCGACGCGCGTTTTGAGGCTGAGGCGGGCCGCATAGGCTATCCCGTCATGGTCAAAGCCGTGGCTGGTGGCGGCGGGCGCGGCATGCGGCTGGTAGAGGCTGCGGGGAATTTGCGGGCGGCTTTGCACAGCGCGCGCTCGGAAGCTGCATCGGCGTTCGGCAGTGAGGAGCTGTTGATTGAAAAAGCCTTGCTGAACCCCCGCCATGTCGAGGTGCAGGTGTTTGCCGACGCACACGGCCGCTGCATCCACCTGGGCGAGCGCGATTGCTCGGTGCAGCGGCGCCACCAGAAACTCATTGAGGAAACGCCAAGCCCCGCCGTCGACGCGGCCCTGCGCGCGCGCATGTGCGGCGCTGCTGTGGCGCTGGCCCAGGCGGCAGGTTATGTGGGCGCCGGGACGGTGGAGTTTCTGGTTGAGGGCTCGGAGTTCTTCCTGATGGAAATGAACACGCGCCTGCAGGTGGAGCATCCCGTGACCGAGGCGGTGACCGGGCTGGACCTGGTCGAGTGGCAGTTGCGTGTGGCGCAGGGCGAGGCCTTGCCGCTCGCGCAGGACGAGGTGGTATTTACCGGCCATGCCGTTGAAGTGCGCCTGTGCGCCGAGGATGAGGACTTCAGGCCCTACACCGGGGTGGTCCAGCGCTTTCGCGAGCCGGGCGGCATCCGCTTTGACCATGCACTGTTTGACGGTCTGGTGGTGCCGCCGCACTATGACTCCATGCTGGGCAAGCTGGTGGCGCATGCCGCGACGCGGGGTGAGGCCGTGGACAAGCTTGTCGCGGCGCTGGGCCGCACCGAAGTGCTGGGCCTGCCGACCAACCGGGCCTTTCTGGCCCGCTGCCTGGGCCATCCGGTGTTCAGTGCCGGCGATGCGCTGATTCCTTTTTTGGCCGAGCAGGGCGCCGGATTGCGGGAAGCACTGCAAAAGGAACAGGCGAAGGCGATGGTGCCGCTGGGGCTGGCGGCGCTTTTCCACGGGACGGCCTCCGATTTGCCTTGCCCCTTTCCCAAACCGCTGAGGTTGCGGCATCGCGGCGAGCTGCTGGACCTGCGCGTGCGCGAGCAGGGCCGGGGGCGCCTGGAAGTCGAGGCCGGCGGCCGGATGCTGCAGCTGGCGCTGGCGATGGAGCCTGGCGATGCCGTCACGGTGCGTATGGGCCAAACGCAGCAGCGCGTGGCGGCCGTGCGCCTTCAGGGCGCCGTGGGACAGGCCGCCAGGCGCTGGCATGTGCAGGCGGACGGAGTGGACCTGTTCCTGGAAGACGCGAGCTTTGACGCCGCAGCTTCGGGCGGCGCGGCGGCCTTGCAGGAGCTGCGCGCGCCCTTTAACGGCAAGGTCATCACGGTGCATGCCGCGCCCGGCCAGGCCGTGCGGCGCGGCGACACCTTGCTGGTGATCGAATCCATGAAACTGGAACACGCGATCAACGCCCCGCATGACGCGGTGCTGGCGGCCGTGATGGTGGAGGCCGGCCAGCAGGCCGCGCCCGGCCAGGTCTTGCTGAAGTTTGAGGCATGAGCGCGCCCCACCCAATCCCTGGCGAGAGTGGAGAAACGATCGCCGCCATGGCCGATGCCGTACGGCGCTTTGCCGAGCGCGAGATCGCGCCGCATGCCACGGCATGGGACGAAGCCGGCGAGTTTCCGCGCGCGCTTTACACGCAGGCGGCCGGCCTGGGATTGCTGGGCCTGGGCTATCCCGAGGCCTTGGGCGGCACACCGGCCTCCTGGCGGCTGCGCAATGCAGTCACGCTGGCCCTGTGCCGTCATGGCGGCAGCGGCGGTGTCATGGCCAGCCTGTTTTCCCACAACATCGCGCTGCCGCCCGTGCTGCGCCATGGCAGCCCGGCATTGCAGCAGGAAGTCATCACACCTGTGTTGCGCGGTGAAAAAATCGCCGCCCTGGCGATTACCGAACCCGGCGGCGGCTCGGATGTGGCCGCGCTGTGCACCACGGCGCGGCGCGACGGCGGCGATTATGTGATCGAAGGCGAAAAAGTTTTTATCACCTCGGGCATGCGCGCCGACTTCCTGACCGTGGCCGCGCGTACCGGTGAGGCCAAAGGCCCCGCCGGCATTTCCCTGCTGGTGGTGCCGGGCGATGCGGCGGGCCTGTCGCGCAGCCTTTTGCAAAAAATGGGCTGGTGGTGTTCGGACACGGCGCAGCTGCGTTTTGACAATGTGCGTGTGCCGGCCCGCTACCTGATCGGCGAAGAAGGCGCGGGCTTTCGCATGGTCATGGGCAACTTCAACGGGGAGCGCCTGGCGCTGGCCGTGGCCGCGCTGGGTTTTGCTGAGGCTTGTTATGACGAGGCCCTGGACTGGGCGCGCCAGCGCAAGACTTTTGGCGCGGCCCTGGTTGAGCGCCAGGCGGTGCGCCACAAGCTGGTGGACATGCAGATGCGCATCGCTTCCACCCGCGCCTGGGCCGACGCGCTGGCGCTGCGCGCCGATGCGGGTGATGAGGTCTCAGGCAACCCTGACTGGGTGGCCCAGGTCTGCCTCTTGAAGAACCACGCCACACAAACCATGCAGTTCTGCGCCGACCAGGCGGTGCAAATCCTGGGCGGCATGGGTTATATGCGCGGCACCAAAAGCGAACGCATTTACCGCGAGGTCAAGGTCATGATGATAGGCGGCGGCGCCGAGGACATCATGAAGGACCTCGCTGCACGACAATGGGGACTATGAGCAAAACACAGCCCACCCCCGCAGGCGCGATTGAGTTCGAGCCGGAGTTCGTCGCCGGCCTGAAAGACCTGTTCGAGGAAAAAATCGTTTTTAACAAGCTGCTGGGACTCAGGATCACTTCCGTGACGGCCGAAAGGGTGAGCGCCCGCATAGACATGCGCAACGAACTGATAGGCCACTACGCCCACAACCGCATACACGGCGGCGTGATCAGCGCCGGGCTGGACGCCATGGGCGGGCTGGCCGTGATGGCGGCCATAGGCGCGCGCCACATGGACGAGCCGCCGCTGCAGCGGCTGCATCGCTTTGCCAAGCTGGGGACGATTGATTTGCGCATCGACTACCTGCGGCCGGGGATCAGCGAGTACTTTGAACTGCGGGCTGAGGTGATGCGGCTGGGATCGCGCGTGGCGAGCACGCGCATGGAGTTTCTGGGGGCCGACGGCAAGCTGTTTTCGACTGGCGCCGGGGCCTATATCGTTTCTTAGCCGGGTCTTGCTCCGGCGGGTGCGCCTCCCCCTCCCCACCTTTCTTCCTTCACCGCCCTCTGCTCGGACCTGCTGGCCGGGGGTTGCCCGGCGGCAACTCACTTTTCTTTTGCTTCGCCAAAAGAAAAGTAAGCAAAAGAAAAGGCGACCCTGGTTGCTGCGTCCCTCCGCTTCGCTGCGGGCAACCTGCGGTGCTCGGTCCAGCCGGGGTCTGGCTAAACTCGCTACGCTGCGCTTCGCTCAGACAACGCCAGCCCTGATCCGTCTGGCCCTGCGCTCCTCGGCGCATCCACAAGGGGTGGGAGAAAAATACCAATACCGAAAACAACAAGGACACGCCACGGCGTGTCCTTGTTTGTATTTATCTTCTTGGTATTTCGGTATTCGGTTCCCGTACCCGATTGCCCCGTCCTGGCTGGGCCGAGGAGCGCAGACGTAGGCGGATCAGGGATCGCGCTTGTCTGAGCCGAAGGCGAGTTTGCGCGAGACCCCGCCGTAGTCGAGCACCGCAGGTTGCCCCGTAGCGAAGCGTAGGGGACCCAGACTGCGGGTCGCCTTTCTTTTGGGTACTTTTCTTTGGCGAAGCAAAGAAAAGTACCTCGCCCGCCGGGGCGAGTCCCGGCCAGCCGCCCTCAGCAGAGCGGGCAGAAAGACGAAGAGAGGAGAAGGAGAGAAGAGGGAGAGCGCGCCCGCCGGAGCAAGACCCGGCTCAAACCCCGGCATCAACTAAGCCGGCCCCTCAAAACCTAACGCATTCAAAAACTCCCTCCGCCACCAATGCACATCATGCTCACGGATGTTCTTGAGCAGCTTCTGGTGCCGCGCCTGGCGTTCCTCCAGCGGCATCTGAAGCGCGCGTTGTATGGTGTCGGCCGTGCCGTCGATGTCATAGGGATTCACCAGCAGCGCGTCCTCTAGCTGCTCGGCCGAGCCCGCGAAGCGCGAGAGCACCAGCACGCCCGGGTCGGCCGGGTCCTGGGCGGCGATGAATTCCTTGGCCACCAGGTTCATGCCGTCGCGCAGCGGCGTGACCAGCGCGACCCTGGCCACGCGGTACAGGCCCGGCAGGCGTTTGCGCGCCACGTTGCGGTGGATGTAGCGTATCGGCATCCAGTCGAGCTCGCCAAAATTGCCGTTGGTGGCGCCGCACAGGCTTTCGAGTTCCTGCAGCAGATCGGTGTAGGTGCCCATGTCTTCGCGGCTGGGGGCGGCGATCTGGATCAGGGTGGCGCTGCGGATGTTTTCCGGGTACTTCGTCAGCAGGGCTTCAAAGGCTTTCAGGCGTTGCGGCAGGCCCTTGGAATAGTCGAGCCGCTCCACGCCCAGCAGCAGCTTGCGGCGTGAATACTCCTCTTTCATGCGCTCGTACATGTCGCGCGCGTCCTGCGCATGCGTGAGCGCGGCGAATTCGTCCACGTCTATGCCTATGGGAAAGGCGCCCGCGCGCACCGTGCGGTGAAAGGCCCTGAAGCGGTTGCCGCCCAGTGCCACGGCGCCGGCCTCGGCCTGCACATAACGCGAGAAGTGCAGCAGGTCGTTCTCGCTCTGGAAGCCCACCAGGTCGTAGGCGAACAGCGCGCGCATCAGCCACTCGTGCTGGGGAATGGCGGCCAGGATCTGCTGCGGCGGCAGCGGGATGTGCAGGAAAAAACCGATGCGGTTGTTGCAGCCCATGGCGCGCAGCTCGGCGGCCATGGGGATCAGGTGGTAGTCGTGGATCCAGATGATGTCGTCGGGCTTGAGCAGGGGCATCAGCTTGTGCGCGAACAGCCGGTTCACGCGGCGGTAGGCCTCGATAAAACCCGTGTCGAAACGCGCCAGGTCCAGCCGGTAATGGAACACCGGCCAGAGCACGCCGTTGCTGTAGCCCAGGTAATAACCGGCATGGTCCTCGGCCGACAAATCCACCGTGGCAAGTTTGACGTTGCCGGCCTGCTGCACATGCAGCTCGCCTTCCCCCGGCGCGCCGCCTTCGACGACGTTGCCGCTCCAGCCGAACCAGAGCCCGCCGGTGGCGCTCAGCGCATCGCCCAGTGCGACGGCCAGGCCGCCGGCGGCGGCCTTGCGGGGATCCGCCACGCGGTTCGAGACGACCACCAGCCGGCTCATACTTGGGATTCCCAGGGCGTGGATAACCTTACCGCCGCGTTAATGATGCCGACCATGGAATAAGTCTGCGGAAAATTACCCCACATCTCGCCGGTCAGGGGATGGGTGTCTTCCGACAGCAGGCCCACATGGTTGCGCGCGGCCAGCATGGTGTTGAAGATTTCGCGGGCCTGCTCCTTGCGGCCTATGCGGGCCAGCGCGTCTATGCGCCAGAAGGTGCAGATGTTGAAGGCGGTTTCGGGTTTGCCGAAGTCGTCGGGCGCCTCGTAGCGGCGCATATAAGGGCCGTCGCACAAATGGGTTTCCAGCGCGTCCACCGTGGCGATGAAGCGCGGGTCTTTCGGGTCGATAAAACCGACCTCGATCATCAGCAGCACGCTGGCGTCCAGGTCGCGCCCGCCGAAGCTTTCGGCAAAAGACTGGCGTTCCTCGCTCCAGGCCTCGCGCAGTATGCGTTCCTGCATGACCGAGGCATGGCCCTGCCAGTAGGCGGCGCGCTCCGGCTGCTTGAGCACCAGCGCGATCTTGGCCAGCCGGTCGCAGGCGGCCCAGCACATCAGGGCCGAGGAAGTGTGGATGCGCGCGCGCGTGCGCAACTCCCACATGCCGGCATCGGGCTTGTCGTAGTTGCGCACGGCCTGCTCGCCGACGTCCTCCAGCCGCTTGAACTCGGCAAGGCCCGCGCGGTGCAGCAGGCGGTGGTCGTGGAAGGACTGGGCCGCGCCCAGCACCACATTGCCGTAGACGTCATGCTGGAAGTGCTCCTGCGCCTGGTTGCCGACACGCACCGGGCCCATGCCGCGGTAGCCGCCCAGGTGCACCATGATGGATTCGGGCAGCTCGCGCTCCAGGCCTATGCCGTAGAGCGGCTGGATATGCCCGCCCTTGGACTGCACCACCACATTGCTGAGCCAGCGCAGGTAGTCCTCCATGGTGCCGACTTCCGAAAGGCTGTTGAGCGCGCGCACCACAAAAAAAGCGTCGCGCAGCCAGCAGTAGCGGTAGTCCCAGTTGCGCTGGCTGCCGGGCGCCTCGGGAATGCTGGTGGTCATGGCGGCGACGATGGCGCCGGTGTCTTCAAACAGCGAGAGCTTGAGCGTGATGGCCGCGCGTATCACGGCCTCTTGCCACTCCAGCGGAATGTGCAGGCGCTGGCTCCATTTCTTCCAGTAGGAAATGGTCTCCTGCTCAAACAGGCGCGCGGTGTCGGCAATGCCGTCGGTCAGCGATTCGTCGGCGCCCAGCAGGAAATTGTGCTCGCGCGTCAGCACAAAAGGCTGTTTTGACAGCAGGTGCGAAAGCGAGGCATCGGTGTTCAGGCGCAGCGTAAGTTCATCGCCCACATAGCGCAGGTGGTTGCTGCCCTGGGTGACCAGCGGCTTGCGCCGGCCCCAGTCGAAGCGGATGTCCAGCGCCACGCGTATGCGCGGCGCGCCGTTGATGGGTTTGACCCGGCGCACCAGCGTCATGGGTCTGAAAAAGCGCGAGCGGCTGAAAAACCGCGGCGCGAAGTCGGTGATCTCTATGCCCTGGCCGCGCTTGTCGAAGAGCTGGGTGCGCAGCACGGCGGTATTGGGTTCATACCACTGCCTGGCTTCGGCGAAGTCCTCGATCTCGATGGCGAAGGCGCTGGACTGCGAGTCCTGGATGCCGGGCATGGTGGTTTCGCCTTGCTCCGGCTGGGGTTCGAGCAGCGCGTTGAAGACCGGGTCGCTGTCAAAGCGCGGCAGGCAGCACCAGACGATGCGCCCGCGCGCGTCAATCAGGGCGCTGAAGCCGCAGTTGCCGATCACGCCCATGGCCAGGGAGGGCTTGGCGGGTGATGTGAAGTGCAGGGAATCGGCGGCGACGTTCATGGGCGGCCTCCCGGCATGGCGGCCGGCGCATCATCAGTTTCCAACGACCTGCCGCCAAAGGCCGCGTGCAGCCATTCGCGCAGCGCGTCGGGCGATGCGCAGCGGTGGCGCGCCACGGTCGCGCCTTCGCCGACCTTGATGCCTTCACCGCCCAGCGACTGCACGGCGGCAAAGCCGGCTTCGTCGGTGGTGTCGTCGCCGGCGAACAGCGGCAGGCGGCCGGAGAACGGGGACTCGCGCATGAAGGCCTTGATCGCCAATCCCTTGCTGACATTGGCCGGTTTGACTTCAAACACATACTTGCCGCACAGCAACTCGACGCCGGGTGTGCGGTCGGCGGCTTCCTGCATGACCCGCAGGCACAGCGATTCCAGCTCGGGCGCATGGCGGTAGTGCAGTGCGACGGCGGCCTGCTTGATTTCAATGCGCAGCCCGTCGTGCTGGGCTGCGAATTCGGCGGCGCTGCGCGCGAGTTCGCTCAGGTCGGGCTCCGCGAGGCTGACGATCCGGCCTTGTATGTCGCGGCGCTGCGCGCCATGCTCGCTGGCCAGCGGTAGCTGCAGGGGCGCAAGAAAGCCATCCAGGTCGGCCAGCCTGCGGCCCGACACAATCGCCAGGGCGCCGCCCAGCTGGCCCGACAGCCTGAGCAGGGCCGGGATCACGCCTGACACCAGCTGGACCGCGTCGGGTTCGGGCGCCAGGTCGGCCAGTGTTCCGTCAAAGTCCAGGAAGAGGGCTGTCCGCGCGCCTATGGCCGGCAGCTGCCCGGGAGGCGCCGAACACGATGAAGGCGGGGCCGGCGATGGGGAAGGTGATAACTGCATCGCCATTCACCTTAGCAGGGCCCCTGTCAAATCGCTGTAGGCCGGCTTCGCTTTTTCAGCTTCCGGGGGCTGGTGGCTGCTGTGTCGCGGTGCCGGCCAGGCTGTCTTGCACCGCTTTGACGCGCGACCTGTGGATGACCTCGCCAATCTGCTTGCCGCCGTGCCCCGCGGCCTGCGCCGCTTGCGCCAGCGGCTGCGTTTGCACCGCCTGGGCCGCGGCCAGGGCCGCCAGCAGGCGCGGGCGCTGCGGGTAGGGTGAATCGTGCAGGCCCAGGCGTCCGCGCGCATCGCATTCGCAGGCCAGCAGGATGTCGGCGAAGCGCTGGGGCTTGCGAAACGCATCGCAGCGCTCCAGCAGCCGCACCAGGGCTGCGGCGCCCAGGCTTTCGCTGCGGTGCACATTGCCGTGCTCGCGCGCCACCACGTCGGCAATCTCGCGGCAGTCCACCGGAACGCGCAGGCGTTCGCACACGCCTTTCAACAGGCGTGCGCTGCGCTCTTCATGACCGATGTGGCGCGGCAGCACGTCGGCCGGCGTCGTGCCCTTGCCCAGGTCGTGGCACAGGCAGGCAAAGCGCGCGGCCAGGGGCGCCTGGAGCTGCGCCGACATGTCCAGCACCATCATCAGGTGGACGCCGGTGTCGACCTCGGGGTGATGGGCGGCGGGCTGGGGCACGCCCCAGAGGCGTGCCACCTCGGGCAGCAGTTTTTCGAGCGCACCGCTGTCGCGCAGCACCTCGAACATGCGCGAGGGCTTGTCCTCCATCAGCCCGCGCGCGAGCTCCTGCCACACGCGTTCGGGCACCAGCGCATCGACCTCGCCCTCGGCCGCCATGTCCCGCATCAACGCCAGGGTTTCAGGCGCCACCGAAAAGTCGGAGAAGCGGGCGGCAAAGCGGGCCAGCCGCAAAATGCGCACCGGGTCTTCGCGGAAGGCGCCGGTGACATGGCGCAGGACTTTGGCCTGCAGGTCTTTTTGCCCGCCGAAGGGGTCTATCAGCGCGGCAAAGTCGGGCTCGAAGCGGCCGGGCGCGTCGTCGCCGCGGGCCGGGGCGGCGATGGCATTGATGGTCAGGTCGCGCCGCGCCAGGTCCTGCTCCAGCGTCACGTCAGGCTCGGCATGCACCGCAAAGCCGCGGTAGCCACGCGCTGTCTTGCGCTCGGTGCGGGCCAGCGCGTATTCCTCGCGGGTCTCGGGGTGCAGGAAGACCGGAAAGTCCTTGCCGACGGGCAGGTAGCCCTGGGCCGCCAGTTCCTCGGGCGTGGCGCCCACGACCACCCAGTCGTGGTCCTGCACCGGCAGGCCCAGCAAGGCATCGCGCACCGCGCCGCCGACCATGAATATTTCCATGAAGCCAGTTTAGCGGCTAGTGGCCGGATCGAAGCCGGCCTTTAACTTCAGGAAAACACCGGCCGGAAGAAGCTGCGCTCGTAGCTGATGATGCAGCCTGTGGTTTCGGCGTACTTGAAGGCAGCCAGGCATTCCTGGTCCGCAAACGAACGCTGGCGGTAGCTCTCATAGGCCGCCAGGCTGTCGAAGGTGAACAGAGCCAGCGCGATGTTGTTGGCGCCTTCGCTGGGCATGAAGTAGCCGTGGTGCTTGCCGCCGAATTTTTCGACCAGTGGAATCCACAGTTTGCCGTAGTGCTCGAACTCCTTGAGTTTTGCGGTGTTGAGCACGTAGCGCAGGTAAATCGTGACCATGGGAGCTCCGGCTTCAGCGCTTGACGCGGTAAGGCTCTTCAAATTCGCGGAAATCGTTCTCGGCGAGCGCGTCGTCTATCCAGGCCTTGACGCCGGGCAGCGCGCTGACACGCTGGATGTAGGCGCCGATGGCCGGCGGAACGGGGAGGGCATAGCGGCTCAGGCGCATGCAGACAGGTGCGAAGAAGGCATCTGCAATGCTGAACTCGCCAAACAGCATCGGCCCCTTGTGCTGCTCCAGCAGCTCGGTCCACATCTCGACGATGCGCTGAACGTCGGCGCGCACGGCCGATTTATCGCGCCAGATCAGCTGGCCCATGTCGGACAGGTCGGCCTCGATGTTCATGGGGCAGGCCGAACGCAGCGCGCTGAAGCCGCTGTGCATCTCGGCGCAGATGCTGCGCGCCCGCGCGCGGGCCTTGGCCTCCTGCGGCCAGAGTTTTTTCTCGGGAAAGCGCTCGGCCAGGTATTCGGCGATGGCCAGCGTGTCCCAGACCACAAAACCGTCGTCGTCCAGCGCCGGCACGCGGCCGGCCGGGTTCACGCCGCCGATTTTTTCCTTGAAGCTCGAGTTGGCGTCGAAGGAGTCGAAGCGCAGCTTGATTTCTTCAAAGGGAATGCCGGCCTGTTTGAGGAGTACCCAGGGGCGCATGGACCAGGAGGAGTAGTTTTTATTGCCGATGTAGAGCTTGAGCATGGAATCCCCGTCTGCTGGTGATGATGGTGAAGGTCAAAATGAAACGACCTGTGATGCTACAACCCCGCTGGCGCGCCATTGATGCAAAAAAACCGCAAAATTGATGCTGCTCCTGGCGGCGCAAGGCGACAGCCCGCCACCCCCCTGCGTTGGCCGCCAGTAAAGGATTTTGACGTGCAAATCGCGCTACAGTGAGCACACTGTCAACCCGTCGGTAGCTGCTGCCGGTAAAAAAGGTTTAACCATGATTCTGGGCGATTTGTTGCGCGCGCTTTGGAGTGAGATGTTCCGGGGCCGCCGCCGGGGCGCACCCTCAAAACAGGCTGTTTCCGGCCCACTTCCCATTCTTCCGAAGTATTCGGCACCCGAAAAAAGCAATGTGCCCAGTTTCTTTTTTCCCCTTTTCTGGGGCACGACCGACGACCGTGGGGTGTCCGAAAGCATGAAGTCGGTGACCCAAAAACTGGTGGGCGGCTACTACTTCGCCGACAACCTGCTGACCTGGGCGCGTAACCTGTCCATGTTCGATGATCGCCCGTTCGTGGAAGCATGGCAGGACAACGTTGAGAGCGACTCCGACAAAGCCATCGTGTGGCGGCGCTATGTGCTGGCGTGCGCGGCCTACCATTGCGTGCACCTGGACGGGGATTTCGTGGAGTGCGGCGCCTATACCGGGGTGGGGGTCAAAACGGTCGTCGACTACCTCGGAGGCCCGGCGTTCCCGAAAACCTTCTGGTGCTACGACCTCTTTGAGCACGATAGCAGCATGCTCAACCACGCGATGCCGGAGCACGGCAAAGACCTGTATGCGCGCGTCTGCAAGAAATTCATGCATTACCCCCAGGTCCAGGTCATGCGGGGGAAAATCCCCGAAGTGTTTGCGAGCGGTTGCCCGGAGCGCATTGCCTACCTGCACATCGACTTGAACCAGGCACCCGCCGAGATCGCGGCGCTGGAGCATTTGTTCGACCGCATGGTTCCGGGCGGTATCCTGATCCTCGACGACTATGAATGGGCCGGCGCCTACCGCGGGCAAAAGCTCGCCGAGGACGCCTGGTTTGACGCGCGGCAGTACCGCGTGATGCCGCTGCCCACAGGTCAGGGACTGGTCATCAAGCGTTAGCCTCTCAGGGGTTGCACTCTTAAAACCTTCCCGCCGTCTTGCGCTTGGCCGTCAGCCCGCTGCGCAGACCTTGTTCGCCCAGGTAGGAAGGCCCCACCGCCTCGAGTGATGCCGGTCGTATGCCCAGCGCCTGCAGGCCGGGCAGCTTGCCGGTGGCCACGTTGTCGCTGACCATGGCATCGAGGTTGTCCCGGCTCAGCATGGGTTCGCCGGGGGCTAGTTCCATGAGGCCGGCCTGCAGCCGGGCCAGCGGCGCGGGCAGCGCGATCACGGGCCGGCCCTTGCCGCCGTTGACGCCGGCGTAGCGGCCCGCCAGCTTCACGAGCTGCCGCAGCGTGAACACCTCCGGCCCGCAGACTTCGTAAATCTGCCCCACGGTGTCGGCATCCCGCAGGCAGTGCACGATGGCGTCCGCCACGTCCTCCACCCAGACGGGCTGGAAGCGCGCATCGGCGGCGGCCAGCGGGATCATGGGGAATACCTGCTGCAGCCGCGCGAAGGTGTTGAGGAATTTGTCTTCGGCGCCGAAGATCACGCTGGGCCGCAGCACGGTCACGTCCAGGCCGGTGCTCAGCATCACGGCCTCGCCGCGCGCCTTGCTGCGCTGGTACATGGACGGCGAGCCGGGCGAAGCGCCGAGCGCGCTGATGTGGACAATGCGCCGCAGGCCGCTGGCCTCGCAGGCGCGGGCCAGTTCCAGCGGCAGCTGCACATGCGCCTTGTCGAAGGCGGCCTGCGAGCCGTGCAGGATGGCGACCAGGTTGACAACGGCATCGTGGCCGGCCAGCAGCGGTGCCAGTGAGCTGCTGTCGTGGGCGTCGGCTTCGACCACGTCGACCAGCGGCAGCATCTGCAGGTGGCGGGCCTTATCCTGCCGGCGCGTGACCACGGTGACGCGGCATTGCAGCCGCGCGAGTTTTTCACACACATGGCGTCCGACAAAACCGGTGCCGCCCAGAAGAAGAATTTTGTTCATAGGCCCCTAATTTAGCGCTTTTGCCTTGCCTTGCGCTGAAATCCGGTCTTGGCCTACACGCCCGGGACGGCCGGCTCCGCATACTTTACCGATGAATATCTTTGAAGCACTGCGAACCAGTCACGACGTCCAGCGTGCCCTGGCCGACCACCTGGTGAGGACGCAAGGCGATAGCCAGGACCGGAAATCCCTGTTCAAGGAACTCAAGCGCGAACTGGCGGCGCATGCGGCGGCCGAGGAGCGGTTTTTTTATGTTCCCCTGATCGCGCACGACATGACCCAGGAACCTTCACGGCACGGCATCGCGGAACACCACCAGATGGACAAACTGGTGGAAACGCTGGAGAGCACCGACTTCAGCTCGTCGGCCTGGCTGGCCACGGCCAGGGAACTGCACCACAAGATCCACCACCATCTCGAGGATGAAGAGCAGGGCATCTTCCAGCTCGCGGGCAAGGTGCTCAGCGAGGCCGAAAAGCTGTCGCTGGCCAAGGGCTACGAAGGCGAATTTGTCTCGCAGCGCACCAAGGGCTGAAGCGATATGGCATGCAGGCCGCGTCCCTTGCGGCGCTGCCGCTTCGGCCGTTTTCAGGGATAGATTTTTTCACCACGCTGCAGCATGGCGAAAAACAGCGCGAGCCGGCGTTCGCGCGTCTCGGCTTTTTTGGCGGTCTGCAGCCTGAACAGGATGGCGAAGCGGTTGCGCGAGTCCAGGGATTCAAAAAACGCCCTGGCCTTGGGCTTTTTCGCCAGCAGGGCCGCCAGGTCCTCGGGCACGGTGATCTTGCTCTGCGCGTCATAGGCCGCGTCCCAGCGGCCGTCGGCCTTGGCGCGTTCGACTTCGGCCAGGCCCGCGGGCTGCATGCGGCCAGACGCGATCAGTGCCATGGCCTTGTCGCAATTGATCTTGGACCAGGTGCTGCGCGCGCGTCGGGGCGTGAATTTCTGCAGGAAGAACTGGGCGTCCATCGCGTTGCGCTGGCCGTCTATCCAGCCCTGGCAGAGCGCGGCCTCCAGCGCCTCGGCATGCGTGGTGGAGGCGATGCCCGAATCCTTTTTGGCGATCTGCAGCCAGACGCCGGGGCTGCTGGCATGGTGCCTGGCCAGCCAGGTTTCCCAGCTTTTGGTGGTTTTGCAGTGGAGTGTGGCGAGGGTGTCGGGTGAGACGGGCATGCGGCATTGTGCGTGACGCGTCCGCACGGCGGCAAGCCCAGGGCGCATGAAAAAACCGCCCGAAGGCGGTTTTGCGTGAAGCCGCAAAGGCCGGTCACGGCGCTCAGTGCGTGATGTAGTCCGACACCACTTTCCAGCGCCCGTCCTGCAGCAGGGACAGGCGCGACTGGTTGTTGCCCAGGCGTTTTTGCGGGCCGAACTTGCCTTCGGCGCTGCCGAAGATGTCGGCCGGGATCACCATGGTGTCCATGGCCTTGATGAAGCTGTCGGTGCTCAGGTTGGCACCGGCTTTTTGCGAGGCGCGGATAAAGCTGTCGACCACCGTGTAGCCATAGACCGAGAACACCGTGGGGTCTTCATTGAAGGCGGTCTTGTACTTGTTGGCCCAGAAGCGTATCGGCTGCGAGGCCTCGTCCAGGTAGGGGTTTTGCACCGTCATGGTGGCGTAGAGCCCGTCCATGGCCTTGCCGCCCAGCTTGTGGATCAGGTCGGTGTAGGCGGCGCTGGAGCCCAGGAAGACCGGGTTGTAGCCCAGCTTGCGCGCCGTGCCTATGCCGCCTATGGTTTCGCGGATGATGGTGCCCAGCACCACGAGGTCGCATTCGGAAGCCTTGAGCTTGGCGACCTGCGACGAAAAATCGGTGGCGCCGCGCTTGAAGGAGGTTTTCTCGACCATGGTCATGCCCAGGGTCTTGAGGCCGTCGTCGGCGCCGCGCTGCACTTCCAGGCCGAACTCATCGTCCTGGTACATGGAGCAGACCTTCTTGGCGTTTTTTTCCTTGACCAGCTTGGGCACGGCGGCCTTCATCTGGTCGTAGTAGGTGGCGGCAAACGAATACTTGAGCTTGTGGAAGGGCTCGTACATCTCGCGGGCGGCCGTCACCGGGAAGAAGTTGATGACGTTTTTCTCGAATTGCACCGGCATGGCCGCCAGGTTTTGCGCCGTGCCCAGGTGGCCCACCATGGCGAAGATCTTGTCCTGGTTCACCAGCTTCTGCGCGGCCAGCACCGCCTTCTTGGGGTCGTAGCCCGAGTCTTCGACGATGAGCTTGATCTTGCGGCCGTTGATGCCGCCCTGTTCGTTGAGCTCGTCCACGCGCAAGGTCATGCCGTTGCGTATCTGCTTGCCGAAGCCCGCCAGCGGCCCCGACAGGTCCTGGATGGAACCCAGCGTGATTTCGGTTTTGCTCACGCCCTGGCTTTGCGCCAGCGCCGGCGACGCGGACAGGGCGGCGGCGCAGGCCAGCGCGGAAAGGGCGGCGATTGACTTCAGCTTCATGGTTGTCTCCTTAAAGGTTTTTTATCCACTCGGTGCTCAATACATGGCCTCGATGTGCGGGGCGTATTTTTGTTCTACGAGCTTGCGCTTGAGCTTCATGGTCGGCGTGAGTTCTTCGTCCTCCGCCGTGAGCTGCGTGTCGAGCAGGAAAAATTTCTTGATCTGCTCGACCCGCGCAAACTTCTTGTTGACCCGGTCGATCTCCGACTGGATCAATTCTTGCACTTCGACCGCCCGCGTCAAGCTGGCGTAATTACTGAAGGGTATGTCCGCATCCTGGGCGAATTTCTCGACGTTTTCCTGGTCGATCATGATGATGCAGGTGAGGTAGGGCCGCTTGTCGCCTATGACCACCGCGTCGGTGACATAGGGCGAAAACTTGAGCTCGTTCTCAAGCTCGCTGGGCGTCACGTTCTTGCCGCCGGCCGTGATGATGATGTCCTTCATGCGGTCGGTGATCCTGAAATAGCCGTCCTCGTCCACCACGCCGACGTCGCCGGTGTGCAGCCAGCCCTCCGCATCCAGGGTTTCGGCGGTTTTTCCGGGCTGGTTCAGGTAGCCCATGAAGATGTTGGCGCCGCGCACCAGGATCTCGCCGGTAGCCGGGTCCAGGCGCATCTCGTTGTAGCCGGCCGCCGGGCCTATGGAGCCGGGCTTCATGCGGCTCGCCGGCACGCCGCTGGCGGCGCCGCAGGTTTCCGTCATGCCCCAGACCTCCAGCATGGGCACGCCCAGCGCCATGTACCACCTGACCAGGTCGGGTGAAATCGGCGCCGCGCCCGTCACGCAAAAGCGCGCGCGGTGTATGCCGATCAGCTTTCGCGTGTTGTTGAGCGCCAGCCAGCGCGCCAGCGTGAATTGGAGCTTGAGCCCGGCGCCGACGGTCTTGCCCGCCAGCACGGTGTCGGTGATGCGCATGCCCACGCCTATGCTCCAGGCGTAAGCGGCCTGCTGCAGCCAGCTGGCTTCCTTGAGTGCGATCATCACGCCGGAATAAAACTTTTCCCACACCCGGGGGACGGCGGTGAACACCGTGGGCGCGATCTCGCGCACGTTCTCGGGAATGGTCTCGGGGTTCTCGACGAAGTTGAGTTTGGCGCCCGCATACAGCGAAAAATACTCGCCACCCATGCGCTCGGCGATGTGGCACAGCGGCAGAAAGCACATGCGTTCGTCGTTCTCGTCCTGCGCCACCAGCGTGTTGTAGCCGCGTGCGGTAAACACCAGGCCGCGCTGGCTGTGCATGGCGCCCTTGGGCTTGCCGGTGGTGCCCGAGGTATAGACCAGGATGGCGAGGTCTTCCGGCTGGCACTCGGCGGCGCGTTCTTCCACCGCATCGGGGTGCGCGGCCAGGTAGGCGCGGCCCAGCGCGCGCAGCGCGTCCAGGCTCATCACGCCCGGGTCGTCCAGCTCGCGCAGGCCCTCCATGTCGAACACGATCACCTGGCGCAGCAGCGGCAGCTGCGGCCGCACCTCCAGCGCCTTGTCGAGCTGCTCGTCGTCTTCGACAAACAGCAGCGTGCTGCGCGAGTCCTCGCACAGGTAATGCACCTGGGAAGCCGCGTCGGTCGGGTAGATGCCGCTGCAGACGCCGCCACAGCTCAGCACGGCGAGGTCGGCCAGCACCCAGTCGACCACGGTGTTGGAGAGGATGGAGGCGCACTCGCCGCGCGCAAAGCCCAGGCTCAGCAGGCCGGCCGCGATCTCGCGCACGGCGTCGCCGGTCTGCGTCCAGCTCCAGCTGCGCCAGATGCCCAGCTTTTTCTGCCGCATCCAGGTCTTGGGGCCGCGCTGCTCCACCGCGTTCCAGAAAATCGCGGGAATCGTCTCGCCCGGCATGACGATGTCATATTCGGGCTGGATATGGCTCAAATCCCAAAGGTTGCTCATTCAAACCTCCATTGCCGCGACCCAACTGAGTGCGTGCAAGGATGCCGCGGAACCGGCTTTGCCGGGCCGCCAGCATCGTCCCCCAGTGGGGGGAGGCGGCCGAAGGCCGCTAGGGGGGGCGTCGTAATCATCGCCAGGTTTTCTTCTTTTTCCAGCGTCGTTCCCCGCGTACCCCGTCTTCCTTCATGCCGAGGTAGAACTCCTTGATGTCGTCCTTCTCGCGCAGCCGGGCGCAGGTGTCTTCCATCACGATGCGGCCGTTTTCGAGCACATAGCCGTAGTCGGAGGCGTTGAGCGCCATGTTGGCGTTCTGCTCGACCAGCAGGATGGTGGTGCCGCGCTCGCGGTTGATGCGCACCACGATCTCGAAGATCTCCTTGGTGAGCTTGGGCGACAGGCCCAGGCTGGGCTCGTCGAGCAGGATCAAATCGGGCGAGGCCATCAGCGCGCGCGAGATCGCCAGCATCTGCTGCTGGCCGCCCGAGAGCAGGCCGGCGTCCTGCAGCGCGCGCTCCCTGAGGATGGGAAAGTAGCCGTAGACCGCTTCCATGTCCAGCGCCACACCGTCGCGGTCCTTGCGGGTGTAGGCGCCCATCAGCAGGTTGTCGCGCACGCTGAGCAGGGGGAACACCTCGCGGCCCTCGGGCACATGGCTCAGGCCCTGCTGCACGATGAAAGCCGGGTCCTGCGCCGTGATGTCCTGGCCCTTGAAGTCGATGGAGCCCTTGCGCGGGTCCAAAATGCCCGAGATGGTTTTGAGGATGGTGGACTTGCCCGCACCGTTGGAGCCCAGCACGGTGGCGATCTCGCTGCGCCGCACCTGCAGGCTCACGCCGCGTATGGCCTTGATCGGGCCGTAGGCGCTCTCGACGTTGAGCAGCTTGAGGACCGGCTGGTCGCTGACGGGCGGCGGGACCGCGCTCATGCTGTTCTCCTCAGGGAAGACACTTCGTCGACCGAACCCAGGTAGGCCTCGATCACGCCGGGGTCGGTCTGCACCTCGCGCGGCGTGCCCACGGCCAGCACCTCGCCCTGGTTCATGGCCAGCACACGGTCGGAGACGCGCGAGACCAACGACATGTCGTGCTCGACCATCAGCACCGTGATGCCCAGCTCGTGCTGGATGTCCTGTATCCAGAAGGCCATGTCGCCGGTTTCCTCCAGGTTGAGGCCCGATGAGGGCTCGTCGAGCAGCAGCAGCCGCGGTTCGGTGCACAGCGCGCGTGCCAGCTCCACCACCTTGCGCACGCCGTAAGGCAGGCCCGCCACCATGGCGTCGCGGTGGTGCTGCAGGTCCAGGAAGTCGATCACCTGCTCGGCTTTTTCGCGTGCCTGCAGTTCCGCCTCGCGCGCCTTGGCGGTGAAAAAAAGGTCATGCAGCAGGCCGGTCTGGCGGTGCGTGTGCCGGCCTATCAGCAGGTTGTGCAGCACGGTGGCGTGTTCGAACAGCTCGATGTTCTGAAAGGTGCGCGCAATACCCAGCGCGGCGATCTTGTGCGGCGGCTGGGCCGTGAGCTTTTCGCCGCGGTATTCGATCTCGCCGCTGGTCGGCGTGTAGATGCGGCTGATCAGATTGAACACCGTGGTCTTGCCCGCACCGTTGGGGCCTATCAGCGTGAAGACTTCGCCTTCTTTCACGTCAAAGCTCACCTTGTTGACGGCCAGCACGCCGCCAAAGCGCACGCTGAGGTTTTGGGCGGAGAGGAGTGTCGTGCTCATAGATTGAGCGACGCTGGGCCGCCCCAAGTCGCGAGGGCCCCCTCGGGGGGCAGCGTAGTACACGAAGTGACAAGCGTGGGGGTCATTTCAGGCGGTCCGACTTCTGGAAGGATTTCTGCCGCTTGAACAAGCCCTTGCGGTAGAAAGGAAACAGCTGGAAGTAGGTGCGCACCTTGAGCCAGCGGCCGTAAAGCCCCAGCGGCTCGAACAGCACAAAAGCGATCAGCACGATGCCGTAGACGGCCGCCTGCAGGCCGGGGGCCTGGCCTATGGCGGCGGGCAGGTGGTCCTTGCTGAGGGCGATCACCTGCGGCATGGAGATCAGGAAGATGGCGCCCAGGAAGGCGCCGTGCACCGAGCCCACGCCGCCTATGACGATCATGAGCAGCAGGTCTATGGACTGCAGGATGTTGAACTGGTCGGGCGAGATGAATTGCAGCTTGTGCGCATAGAGCGCGCCGGCAATGCCGGCCAGCGCCGCCGACAGCGCGAAGGACAGGGTCTTGTAGCGCGCCAGGTGTATGCCCATGCTTTGCGCCGAGATTTCGGAATCGCGTATCGCCACAAAGGCCCGGCCCGTGGGCGAGCGCAGCAGGTTGAGGATGGCCAGCGTGGCGGCCACGGTGATCAGCAGGCAGAGGAAATAAAAGGACTCGCCGCTGGCGAGCTTCCAGCCGAACATGTCGGGCACCTTGATGTGGATGCCGGCATTGCCGCCGGTCACGCTTTCCCAGCGCGCGAACACCTCTTCAACGATAAAACCGAAGGACAGCGTGGCCATGCCCAGGTAGATGCCCTTGACGCGCAGCGCCGGCAGGCCCACAACCAGGCCCACGGCGGCCGAGAGGCCGGCGGCGCAGGCCAGTGCAATTGGAAAGGGCAGGCCCGCGTTGGTCAGCACGGCCTGGGTATAGGCGCCCACGCCCAGGAAGGCGGCATGGCCCAGCGAGAACAGGCCGGTAAAACCCGCCAGCAGCATCAGGCCCAGGCCGGCGATGGCGTAAATCATCACAAAGGTCAGCTGCGCGAGCCAGTACTCGGCAACCAGCCAGGGCGCGGCCAGCAGCGCCAGCATCAGCGCGCCATACCAGAACACATGGCCCGGGTGTTTGGCAAGCTTGATGTCCTGCGCATAGTCGGTTTTAAAAATGAAGCGCATGACGGGTCAGACTTTCTTGCGCAGCTTCTCGCCGAACAGGCCGCTGGGCTTGACCATCAGCATGATGAGCACCACCACATAGGCGGCGACGTCCTTGAAGCCGTCCGGCAGGTAAAAACCCGAGAGCGATTCGACCAGCCCTATGACCAGGCCGCCGACGATGGCGCCCGGCAGGCTGCCGAAGCCGCCGACCACCGCGGCCGGGAAGGCCTTGAGCCCGATAAAGCCCATGTTGGCGTGCACAAAGGTGATGGGCGCCAGCAGCAGGCCGGCAATCGCCGCCACGGCGGAAGCCAGGCCCCAGACCAGGCCGTTGAGCCGCTTGACGGGAATGCCCATGTAGTAAGCGGCCAGCTGGTTTTGCGAAGAGGCCTGCATGGCGATGCCCAGCTTGCTGTACTTGAAGAGCGCGAACAGCGCCAGGCACAGCACCGCGGTGCTGGCGATGATGGCGACCTGCTCGACGTTGATGACCAGCGCGCCGGCGCTCCAGATCTGGTCCTTGTACGGCACGGGCAGCACATAGGTTTCGGTGCCTATGCCGGGAATCATGGTGATCAGGCCGCGCGCCGTGTAGCCCACGCCTATGGTCAGCATGACGATGGAAAAAGCCGGCTGGCCGAGGATGGGGCGTATCACGAGGCGTTCGAGCAGCATGCCGAACAGCGCCATGCCGGCGATCGCGCTGAGCACCGCGAGCCAGAAAGGAAAACCCAGCAGGCTCATGCAGGCCAGGCCGGCGAAGGCGCCCAGCATCATCAGCTCGCCCTGCGCAAAACTGACCGTCTCGGTGGCTTTGTAGATCAGTACAAAACCCAGCGCGATCAGCCCGTAGATACAGCCTTGGGCGATTCCGCTGATGATCAGCTGCAGAAGTTGCAAATCGCGTCCCCCGTAATGAGCTTTGGTTATAGCTGTCGCCTAAAGCTCTGTCGCTAGGGGTTGTTCCGAATACGTGTCGCATTGGCGATCAAGCGTAATCCCCTACATGAGAGGAAATGTCCGGATAGGCGCAGGCCTGGGTTTCTACGGCGACGCGTGGGAACCTGTGGCCGCGAGCATAGAGCGCGGCGGCGTGCATTACATCGCGAGCGACCATCTCGCGGAACTGACGCTGGCCATCCTGCAGAAAGACCGGCAGCGCGATGCGGCGCTGGGTTATGCGCGCGACGTGGTCCCCATGCTGATGAGGCTGTGGTCCTTGATGCAGGCGCGCGACGTCAAATTCATCTGCAATGCCGGCGGCCTGAACCCGGCCGGCGCGGCGGCGGCCCTGCGCGCGGCGTTCGCGGCCAAAGGCTGGAAGGCGCGCATCGCGGTGGTCACCGGCGATGAAGTCCTGCCGCGGCTGGCGGCGCTGGCGCCGCCGCATATGTTCAATGCGCAGCCCTATGAGACGGTGCGCGAGCGCATGGTGTTTGCCAACGCCTACCTGGGCGCGCGGCCCATCGTGTCGGCGCTGCAGCAGGGCGCCGACATTGTGGTCACCGGCCGCGTGGCCGACGCGGCGCTGTTTCTCGCGCCGCTGGTGCATGAGTTCGGCTGGAAGCTTGAGGACGCCGCCACGCAGCCCGAGCTGGGCCGGCTGGCCCAGGGGCTGGCGGTCGGGCATTTGCTCGAGTGTTCGGGCCAGGGCAGCGGCGGCAACTTCGGCAGCCAGGGCGCATGGAAGTCGATTCCCGACCTGGCGCACATCGGCTACCCCATTGCCGAGGTCGGCGAGGACGGCTCGGCGCTGATCACCAAGGCCCCGGGGACGGGCGGGCGCATCAACTTCGACACCGTGCGCCAGCAGCTGCTTTATGAGGTTCACGACCCGACACGCTACATGTCGCCCGACGTGGTGCTGGACCTGTCGGCGTTGAAGCTGGAGGACCTGGGTGAGGACAGGGTGCGCATGACGGGCGCGCGCGGCCATCCGCGGCCCGCGCAGCTCAAGCTGGTGGGCGGCTTTCGCGAGGGCTACAAGGCCGAGGTGACCTGGGGTTTCAGCTGGCCCGATGCCTGGGACAAGGCACAGGCGGCCGTCGCCATGGTGAGGGCCCAGCTGGCCGACAGGCGCATGGCGCATGACGAGCTTTTCGTCGAATATCCGGGGCTCAACTCCGCCCACGGGCCGCTGGCGCCGCTGCCCGCGCCCGAGGCGCTGGCCGAGCTCAACGAAGTCTGGGTGCGCCTGGTGGTGCGCACGCCGGACAAGGCGGTGGCCGACGGTTTTGGCCGGCTGTTTCCGTGGATGGCACTGAGCGGGCCGGCTTATACCTGCGGCTTTCACGGCTTGAACAACAGCAGCGAGCTGCTCGGCATCTGGCCCGCGCTGGTCGGCCGCGAGGCGGTCGAGGCGGCGGTGCGTGTGGAGCTGCTGTCCGCATGAAAGTGCAGCTTGTCAAACTCGCGCATGCGCGCAGCGGCGACAAGGCCGACTGGGTGGATTTTGGGCTCTTTGCCTGGAATGAGGCGGGCTACCGCCTGATCGCGCGCGAAGTCACGGCCGAACGCGTGCAGGCGCATTTCGCGCCCTGGCTGCCCGGCACGGTGCAGTGCTGGGCCCTGCCCAACATCCTGGCGCTCAAACTTGTGCTTCAGGGCGCGCTGCAGGGCGGCGGGGCGCGCAACCTGCGCATGGACAACCTCGGCAAGGCCATGGCGGCGGCCTTGCTGCGCATGGAGATCGAGGTCAGCGCCGCCGAATTCGCCGAAGCCTGCGCCGCGCCGCGTGTGGGCTGGTGGCCGGAGGCGCCATGAGCATTCATCTATCAAAGGAAGGGCCCGTCACCGTGGTCACGCTGGACCGGCCCGAGGTGCGCAACGCGGTGGACGCCGAAACGGCGCGCGCGCTGCACGAAGCCTTCATCGCCTTTGACGAGGATGAAGAAGCGCGCGTGGCGGTGTTCCACGGCGCCCACGGCCATTTCTGCGCGGGCTGGGACCTGCAGGCCGGCGCGCGCCTGGCCGGGCAAACCGGTGGCGACCAGCTGTTGGGACAACTCGACTTTTCGCCTGGCGACAACAAGCCGCCGGCGCCCATGGGCCCGTCGCGGCTGCTGCTGTCCAAGCCGGTGATTGCCGCCGTCAGCGGCGCGGCCGTGGCCGGCGGCATGGAGCTGGCGCTGTGGTGCGACATGCGTGTGATGGAGGAAGACGCCTACTTCGGCATCTATTGCCGCCGCTTCGGCGTGCCGCTGATAGACGGCGGCACGGTGCGCCTGCCGCGCCTTATCGGCATGGGCCATGCGATGGATTTGATCCTGACCGGGCGCAAGGTGGAGGCGACCGAGGCTTTACGGATGGGGCTGGCCAACCGCGTGGTGCCCACGGGCAGCGCGCGCGATGCCGCGCTGGCGCTGGCGCGGCAGCTCAGCGGCTTTCCGCAGGCCACGCTGCGGGCCGACCGCCTGAGTGCTTACCGGCAGTGGGACCTGCCATTGGAGGAGGCCTTGCACCAGGAGTGGGAGCGCGGCAAGCAGCGCCTGCCGGATGCTTTTGCCGGTGCCGCCCGTTTTGCCGCGGGGCAGGGGCGGCACGGGGGGGTTGAATAAGCCTCAGTCCTTGGCGATCTTGCGGGGTTTGCCGAAGTCGTCAATTGCCACATAGGTCAGGCTGGCCTCGGTGACCTTGATGTAGCGGCCCTGGGCCCGGAAGCGCTCGGCATAGACCTCGACCTGCACCGTGATGGAAGTGGTGCCTATGCGGGTGAGGCTGGAGAAAAACGACAGGATGTCGCCCACACGCACCGGCTGCTTGAAGATGAACTGGTTGACCGCCACCGTGGCCAGCCGGCCGTCGACATGGCGTGCCGGCACGACGGAGCCGGCCAGATCGACCTGGGCCATGACCCAGCCGCCGAAGATGTCGCCGTTGGCGTTGCAGTCGGCCGGCATGGGGATGACCTTGAGCACCAGCTCCTTGTCGGTGGGCAACTGGACGTTCAGGGCGTCCTCGGCGTGAATGTCCGTATGGGAGCTTGATTCGGTAGACATAGGCACAATCTAAAAAGTCAAAAGTTATTACAACAACATTCACGATTGTCCCCTATGCGCTCCCGAGCTACCGCCGCCGATTCTTCCCTTGCCCTGCCCGTGGCCGCGACGGCCGGCGACGGCAAGGCGCCGGTGCCCCGGCGGTCCGACTGGGATACCCTCAAACGGCTGTTTCCCTACCTCTGGGACTACAAATGGCGAGTGCTGGCGGCGCTGATCTTCATGGTGGGCGCCAAGCTGGCCAACGTGGGTGTGCCGCTGCTGCTGAAAAACCTGGTCGACACCATGAGCTTCAAGCCCGGCGACGTGCAGGCCGTGCTGGTGGTACCGGTGGCGCTGCTGATGGCCTACGGCCTGCTGCGCCTGTCGACCACGCTGTTCACCGAATTGCGCGAGCTGGTGTTCGCCAAGGCCACCGAAGGCGCGGCGCGGCGGATCTCGCTGGAGGTGTTTCGCCATCTGCACGCGCTCAGCCTGCGCTTTCACCTGGAGCGGCAGACCGGCGGCATGACGCGCGACATCGAGCGCGGCACGCGCGGCGTGCATTCGCTGATTTCATACTCGCTTTACAGCATCATCCCGACGCTGATCGAGGTGACGCTGGTGCTAAGCCTGCTGGCCGTCAAGTTCGACGTCTGGTTCGCCGCCATCACCGGCATCGCGCTGGTGTTCTATATCTTCTTCACCGTCACGGTGACCGAATGGCGCACGCAGTTCCGCAAGACCATGAACGAGCTCGATTCGTCGGCCCACAGCCGCGCCATCGACTCGCTGCTCAACTACGAAACCGTCAAGTATTTCAACAACGAGGAGTTCGAGGCCGCCCGCTACGACGAAAACCTGCTGCGCTACCGGCGCGCCGCCATCAAGAGCCAGAACACCCTGAGCCTGCTCAATGCCGGACAGCAGCTGATCATCGCCATCGGGCTGGTCGCCATGCTGTGGCGCGCCACGCAAGGCGTGGTCGACGGCCGCATGACGCTGGGCGACCTGGTCATGGTCAATGCCTTCATGATCCAGCTCTACATCCCGCTGGGCTTCCTGGGTGTGATCTACCGCGAGATCAAGCAAAGCCTGACCGACCTCGACAAGATGTTCGTGCTGATGGAAAAGGAGCGCGAAATCGCCGACCTGCCGAACGCCCGGCCCATTGCCATCGAGGGTTCGCCGGCGGTGCGCTTTGAGAACGTGAACTTCGCCTACGACCCGGCGCGCCCCATCCTGCACAACGTGAGTTTTGAGATCCCGCCGGGCAAGACCGTGGCGGTGGTGGGCTCCTCGGGGGCCGGCAAGTCCACGCTGGCGCGGCTGCTTTACCGCTTCTACGACGTGCAGCAGGGCCGCATCACCATCGCCGGCCAGGACATCAAGCAGGTGACGCAGTCCAGCGTGCGCCAGGCGATCGGCATAGTTCCGCAGGACACGGTGCTGTTCAACGACACGGTGGAATACAACATCGCCTACGGCAAGCCGGGCGCCACCCACGAAGAGGTCGAGGAGGCCGCGCGCGCGGCGCGCATCCACGGCTTCATTGCCTCCACGCCGCTGGGCTACCGGACCATGGTGGGCGAGCGCGGGCTCAAGCTTTCGGGCGGCGAGAAGCAGCGCGTGGCCATTGCCCGCACCCTGCTGAAAAACCCGCCGGTGGTGATTTTTGACGAGGCTACCTCGGCGCTGGACTCGGCCAACGAGCGTGCCATCCAGACCGAGCTGCGCGCCGCCGCGCAGAACAAGACCACGCTGGTGATCGCACACCGGCTTTCCACCGTGGTCGACGCGCATGAAATCCTGGTGATGGACGGCGGGCGCATCGTCGAGCGCGGCACGCACGCGCAGCTGCTAGAAACCGAAGGCGCTTATGCACGCATGTGGGCGTTGCAGCAGAGTTCTTCCGAGGCCTGAGCGGCGCGCCGCGAGCGGGTTTGTATTTCTGAGGACATTTCGCGCCGGGTATTTGCGGCGAATGCGGCTCCATCGCCCGGCCATGGGATTCCCCGTAGGCCGAAATGCCTCACGGGCTCGCATAATCGGAGGACCCGGCGGCCGATGTTGACCGCTTGGTTTGCCTTTTGGAGCCTGCATGAGCCTTCACGCCAGTGACTTTGAACGCCCGCGCCCCGTTTTGCCGGCGCGCGCCATGACGACCCGCCCGGGCGCGTCCAACCGCGGTCGTTAGGTCTATGGAAACCAAATGGCTGGAAGATTTCGTCAGTCTGGCTGAAACCCGCAGTTTCAGCCGCTCTGCCCAACTGCGCCACGTCACCCAGCCGGCGTTTTCACGGCGCATCCAGGCGCTGGAAGCCTGGGCCGGCACCGACCTGGTGGATCGAAGCTCTTATCCCACGCGCTTGACGCCGGCCGGCGAAACCCTGTACAGCCAGTCGCTGGAAATGCTGCAGGGCCTGCAATCCACCCGCGCCATGCTGCGCGGCCACACCTCGGCCGGGCAGGACGTCATCGAGTTCGCCGTGCCGCACACGTTGGCTTTCACCTTTTTTCCGGCCTGGGTCAGCAGCCTGCGCGAGAAATTCGGCCCCATCAAGAGCCGGCTGATCGCGCTCAATGTGCACGACGCGGTGCTGCGCCTGGTCGAAGGCAGCTGCGACCTGCTGATCGCCTACCACCATGATTCCCAGCCCTTCCAGCTGGACCCGGACCGCTATGAGATGGTGTCGCTGGGCCAGGAAGTGCTGGCGCCCTTTGTGCGGGCCACCGCCTCGGGCGACCCCGAGTACAGCCTGCCGGGGCGTGCCGGCCAACCGCTGCCTTACCTGGGTTATGCGCCCGGCGCCTACCTGGGCCGCATGGTGGACATGCTGCTCAAGCAGTCCAGCACGGCCATCCACCTGGACCGCGTCTATGAGACCGACATGGCCGAGGGCCTCAAGGCCATGGCCCTGGAAGGCCACGGCATCGCGTTTTTGCCGCTCAGCGCCGTCAAAAAGGAGCTGCGGGCCAAAAAACTCGTGAGCGCCGGCGGCAACCTCGAAATGACCATGGACGTGCGCGTTTACCGCGAGCGGCCGACCTCCCGGGAATCCGCCAAAAGCCACGCCCAGGCCTTGTGGAGCTACCTGCAGGCGCAAACCAGCAGCCGGGAAAAAGCCGCATCGCGAGGGGGCGCCGGACCGGTCGCCCGATAGCATTGGATACATACACTAGTAGTAACCCTAGGTGGTTATAAGAAAAATGCATGGAAGATCGTTGAAACAGCATTGGTGTTTTGAGACCCGCAAATTTACAGTTCGTGACGTTCAAAATTTGATGGTTGCCCGTGCCCCCAGACTCCTCCCTCACCCCGCTTGCCGAGCCCGCTCCCACTCCCGCGGCGGCCACGCGCACCGAGCACGACTTCCTCGGTGAAAAGCAGATCCCCGTAAGCGCGTACTGGGGCGTGCACACGGCCCGCGCGGTCGAAAATTTCCCGATCTCCGGCACCCGCATCTCGGCCATGCCCGACCTGATACGCGCGCTGGGCTTTGTCAAGAAGGCCGCGGCGCGCACCAACCAGCAACTGGGCACGCTGGACGCCAGGCGGGCCGCCGCCATCATGAGCGCTTGTGAAAAGCTCATTGCCGGCCAGTACCACGACCAGTTCGTGGTCGACGTGATCCAGGGCGGCGCCGGCACGTCCACCAACATGAACGCCAACGAGGTCATCGCCAACCTCGCGCTCGAAAAGTTGGGTGTGGAAAAGGGCCGCTACGACGTGCTGCACCCCAACGACCACGTCAATGCCTCGCAAAGCACCAATGACGTCTACCCCACGGCGGTGCGCATCGCCCTGTGGTTTGCCATCGAGCGCCTGCTGGCCTCCATGGCCGTCCTGCGCGGCGGCTTCGAGGCCAAGGCGCATGAGTTCCGGGACGTGCTCAAAATCGGCCGCACCCAATTGCAGGATGCCGTGCCCATGACGCTGGGCCAGGAATTCCTCACCTATGCGGTGATGATCGGCGAGGACGAGGCCCGCCTGCGCGAAGCGCGCGCGCTGATCCAGGAAATCAACCTGGGCGCCACCGCCATAGGCACCGGCATCAACGCGCCGGCCGGCTACGCCGACATCGTCTGCCGCCATCTCGCCGAAGAGTGCGGCGTGCCGGTCGAAAAAGCCGCCAACCTGATCGAGGCCACGCAGGACACGGGCGCCTTCGTGCAGCTTTCCGGCGTGCTCAAGCGCGTGGCCACCAAGCTCAGCAAGATCTGCAACGACCTGCGCCTGCTCTCCAGCGGTCCGCAGGCCGGCTTCGGCGACATCCGGCTGCCGCCGCGCCAGGCGGGCTCGTCCATCATGCCCGGCAAGGTCAACCCGGTGATCCCCGAGGTCATGAACCAGGTTGCCTTTGAAGTGATAGGCAACGACATGACCGTGACCATGGCCTCCGAGGCCGGCCAGCTGCAGCTCAACGCCTTTGAGCCCATCATGGGATGGAGCCTTTTCAAGAGCATCGAACACCTGAGCCAGGCCTGCCTCACGCTGCAGACCCATTGCGTGGCCGGCATAGAGGCCAACCGCGAACTGCTGGCCAAACGCGTGCGCGAATCGGTGACCCTGGTCACGGCGCTCAACCCCATCATCGGCTACGAAAAGGCCGCGCTCATCGCCAAGACGGCCATCGCCACCGGCGCGCCGATTGCCGAGATCGCGGAGTCGCTGGGCATCATGACGCAGGCCGAGGTCGAAGCCCTGCTGGTGCCCGACAAGCTCACGCAACCCCTTCCGCTGGTCGCCTGAGAGGCTGGCACAAAGACTGCTTGTATCTGCCGTATAGTTCCGGACTTCTTGTGCGCGCACCACTTTGGAAAAACCCGGGAATCGCCGCTTCGCGCGGGTTTGCCGCCAAGCACCGCCCGCGCAGTCCGCTTTCCCCCGTGTGAGAGGCCGGGTAAACCTAGGCCAGTCCCGGGTACCATCTCTCTAGAATAGTTCGCTAACCGTTTCATTCATTACAGGAGATTCCATGAAACTCAAGCTTGTCGCTCTGTCCGTCGCCTTGCTCGCCACCGGCGCCGCATTTGCCGACACCCTTGCCAAAGTCAAGGCTTCCGGCGTTGTCACTATGGGCGTTCGCGATTCTTCGGGCGCGCTGTCCTATACCCTGGGTGACGGCAAATACACCGGCTACCACGTCGAGATCTGCCAGCGCATCCTGGCCAACCTTGAGAAGGCCGCCGAACGCAAGCTGGAAGTCAAATACCAGCCCGTGACCTCGCAGAACCGCATCCCCCTCGTGCAGAACGGCACGGTCGACATCGAGTGCGGCTCCACCACCAACAACGCGACCCGCCAGAAAGACGTGGCTTTCGTCGTGACCACCTTCGTCGAGGAAGTCCGCATCGCCGTGAAGGCCAATTCCGGCATCACCTCGGTGGCCCAACTGAGCGGCAAGACCGTGGCGACCACCACCGGCACCACCTCCGTGCAGACGCTGCGCAAGAACAAGCGCGCCACCGGCGTCGAGTTCAAGGAAATTTTCGGCAAGGACCACTCCGACAGCTTCCTGCTGCTCGAGTCGGGCCGCGCCGATGCCTTCGTGATGGACGGATCCATCCTGGCCGGCAACATCGCCACCGCCAAGAAGCCTTCGGACTTCAAGATCGTCGGTGAAGTGCTGAGCGTTGAGCCCATCGCCATCATGATCCGCAAGGACGACCCTCTGCTCAAGCGCCTGGCCGACGACACCGTCAAGGGCATGATCAAGTCGGGTGAAATGAACAAGCTGTGGACCAAGTGGTTCCTGTCGCCGATTCCTCCGAAGAACACCAAGGTCGGCCTGGCCCTGAGCGCCAGCACCAAGGCGGCTTGGGACAACCCGAACGACAAGCCCATGGAAGAATACGCACAGAAGTAATTCTGGCCAGGTAAATTGAAATAACCCCGCCGGTCGCCTTGCACTGGCGGGGTTTCCCGTTTACCGTCGCAGGGAAAACAACACAACAACCATTTGCTGGAGCCGTGATGACTTGGGATTGGCAGGTATTTTTGAATGATGACGGTAGCGGTCGAACCTACCTGCAGTGGATGTTTGATGCCTGGGGCTGGACACTGTCCGTCGCCGGCGCATCCTGGGTGATCGCCATGCTGTTTGGCGCGATCATCGGCACGCTGCGCACCTTGCCGAGCAGCCCCTGGCTTGTGCGTTTCGCCAATGCCTGGGTCGAGCTGTTCCGCAACGTTCCCCTGCTGGTCCAGATTTTCATCTGGTACTTCGTGGTTCCCAAGATTTTCCCCGCCATGAAGGAGCTGCCCAGCTTCATCCTGGTGGTGTTTGCCCTGGGCTTTTTCACTTCGGCGCGTATTGCCGAGCAGGTCAGGGCCGGCGTGCAGGCGCTGCCGCGCGGCCAGCGTTACGCCGGCATGGCCATGGGTTTCACGACCCTGCAGACCTACCGCTACGTAATCCTGCCCATGGCTTTTCGCATCATCATTCCGCCGCTCACCAGCGAGTCGATGAACCTTTTGAAGAATTCCTCCGTGGCTTTCGCGGTGTCCATCGCGGAGCTCACCATGTTCGCCATGCAGGCGCAGGAAGAGACCTCGCGCGGCATTGAAATCTACCTGGCGGTGACGGCGCTGTACGCCGTCTCGGCCTTCGCGGTCAACCGGGTCATGGCCTTTGTCGAGAAGCGGGTGCAAATCCCGGGCTTCGTCGTCGCCGGCTCAACGGGCGGAGGTCACTGACATGCTTGGACTCGACATGAGCTTCCTGAACTGGGACATGATCTCCCAGTTCGTCGTCAAGGGCTTTATTTTCAGCATTGAATTGACCGTGATCGCCACCATAGGCGGCATCATCTTCGGTACCGTGCTGGCCCTGATGCGCCTTTCCGGCAAAAAATTTCTGACCATCCCCGCGACCTTTTACGTCAACGGCATGCGCTCGATTCCGCTGGTCATGGTGATCCTGTGGTTCTTCCTGTTGGTGCCGGCGTCGTTTTACAGCCTGATTCCCGGCGGCAGCAACTACCGCGCCGAAATCTCGGCCATCATCACCTTCGTCGCTTTCGAGGCCGCTTATTTCAGCGAAATCATGCGCGCGGGCATACAGTCCATCTCGCGCGGCCAGGTCAACGCCGGGCGCGCCCTGGGCATGACATATGCGCAGAACATGAAGCTGATCATCCTGCCGCAGGCTTTCCGCAACATGGTGCCCATCCTGCTGACGCAGACCATCATCCTGTTCCAGGACACCTCGCTGGTTTACGCGATCGGCGCTTACGACCTGCTCAAGGGCTTCAGCACCGCCGGCAAGATCTACGGCCGTCCTGAAGAGGCCTACCTGCTGGCCGCCGTGATTTATTTCGTGATCTGCTTCGGGCTGTCCTATATGGTCAAGCGCCTGAACAGCAGAATCGCCATCATTCGCTGAGAGCGCGCTTCGTCAAGACACGCAAATCTCAAAGAGCACACCGGAGAAGAACATGATTGAGTTGAAAGAAGTTTCCAAATGGTACGGCGACGTGCAGGTCCTCAACAGCTGCACCACCAGCATCAAAAAGGGTGAAGTGGTTGTGGTCTGCGGGCCTTCGGGTTCGGGCAAGTCCACCCTGATCAAGACCATCAACGCGCTGGAACCCTTCCAGAAGGGCCAGATCTTCGTCGACGGCAAGGCCGTGCACGATCCCAAGACCGACCTGCCCAAGCTGCGCAGCCGCGTCGGCATGGTGTTCCAGAACTTCGAGCTGTTCCCGCACCTGAGCGTCACGGAAAACCTGACGCTGGCGCAGGTCAAGGTGCTGGGCCGCAAGGTCGACGAGGCCAAAAAACACGGCCTCAAGTACCTGGACCGCGTGGGCCTGATGGCGCACAAGGACAAATTCCCCGGCCAGCTCTCGGGCGGCCAGCAGCAGCGCGTGGCGATCGCCCGCGCGCTCAGCATGGACCCTATCGCCATGCTGTTTGACGAACCCACTTCCGCACTGGATCCCGAAATGGTCGGCGAGGTGCTGGATTGCATGATGGGCCTGGCCGTCGAAGGCATGACCATGATGGTGGTGACCCACGAAATGGGTTTTGCCCGCAAGGTCGGCAGCCGCGTGATTTTTATGGACGTGGGCGGCAAGATCCTGGAAGACTGCTCCAAGGACGAGTTCTTCAACCATCCTGAAAACCGCAAGGCGCGCACCAAGGACTTCCTCAACAAGATCCTGTCCCACTGAAAAAAAAGCACGGGGCGCGCTGAAAGATCACCGCAACTGCCAAAAAAGAAGAAAAAACCAAAAAAGCCCCGCATGCGGGGCTTTTTTCATGGCGAGTCGTACCGGCTTTGGCGGCCCCGGGCGGTGCGACAATTCAGGCCATGACCTCCGCCCGTACCCCCGTTTCCACCCTGACCCTGACCCGCCCCGACGACTGGCACCTGCATGTGCGCGACGGCGAGGCCTTGCTGACCGTGGTGCCGCACACTGCCGCGCAATTCGGCCGCGCCATCATCATGCCCAATCTGCGCCCGCCGGTGACCACCGCGGCCCAGGCCGCGGCCTACCGCGAGCGCATTCAGGCGGCCGTGCCAGCCGGTGTGAAGTTCGAGCCGCTGATGACGCTGTACCTCACCGACAACCTGCCGCCCGAGGAAATTGCCCGCGCCAGGGACGCTGGCGTGGTTGCGGCCAAGCTCTACCCGGCCGGTGCCACCACCAACAGCGACGCCGGCGTGACCGACTTGCGCAAGACCTATAAAACGCTGGAAGCCATGCAAAAAGCCGGCATGCTGCTGCTGGTGCACGGCGAGGTGACTTCATCCGACATCGACCTGTTCGACCGCGAGGCCGTGTTCATAGACACCCAGCTGATTCCGCTGCGCCGCGATTTCCCCGAACTCAAGATCGTGTTCGAGCACATCACCACCCGGGAAGCGGCGCATTATGTGCGCGATGCGGGCAAGTTCACGGGGGCGACCGTCACGGCCCACCACCTGCTCTACAACCGCAACGCGATCTTCACGGGCGGCATACGCCCCCACTACTACTGCCTGCCGGTGCTCAAGCGCGAAACCCACCGCCTGGCGCTGGTCGAGGCCGCCACCAGCGGCAACCCGCGCTTCTTCCTGGGCACCGACAGCGCGCCGCACCCGGCCCACCTGAAGGAGCACGCCACCGGTTGCGCGGGCTGCTACACCGCCCATGCCGCGATGGAGCTGTACGCCGAGGCTTTCGATGCGGCCGGCGCGCTGGACAAACTCGAGGCCTTCGCGAGTTTCAATGGCGCCGACTTCTACGGCCTGCCGCGCAATACTGGCAGCATCACCCTCAGGAAGGAAAGCTGGCATCCGCCCGAAAGCTATGCCTTCGGCGAGGCCGAACTCAAGCCCCTGCGCTCGGGCGAAAGCCTGCCCTGGAAGCTGGATGCCCCGACGCGGGCATGATGGACCGCCAAGCTGTCAGGACCTGAGCACCATGGCAAGCCCGCCGCTGCCCCCTATCGACTGGGAACGCCCCTGGCTGCAGGCCTGGCGCGAACCCGGCCAGCGCGCGGCCTGCGCGGTCACGGCGGGCGTTGCGCTGCACCAGGCGCTTAACGCGGTGCAGCCGGCGCCGGTGTGTTTCGCGCCCCAGTGCAGCCTGCCTTCCGGCGAGGCCTACGAGAGTTTTATCGCCAGGACCCGCCTGTGCCCGACGCGCGAGGGCGCCCACGATTTTTTCAACGGCCTGTGCTGGATGCGTTTTCCGGACACCAAACGCAAACTCAACCAGCTGCAAGCCGCCGAGATCGATGCCGCGGGCATAGCGCCCGTGCGCGGGCCGGTGCGCGACGCCCTCACCGTGTTTGACGAAAACGCCGCCTTCCTGTCGGCGCCACAGCCGCTGTGGGACGCGCTGCTTGCTCGCGACTGGAAAACCCTTTTCATCACCCACAGGGCGCTGTGGCAGCAGGCCAGGCTGGTGCTGTTCGGCCATGCCCTGCTGGAAAAGCTGCTCACGCCCCGCAAAGCCATCACCGCCCACGTCTACCTGGCGCAGCCGCCCATGGGCACCCTCGCCGAGCTGGACGCCTGGGTGGCGGCCGACCTCAGCGCGGCCAGGCTGGCCGCCAAGCCTTTTGCGCCTTTGCCGGTGCTGGGCGTGCCCGGCTGGTGGCCCGAGAACGAGAACTTTTCCTTTTATGATGACTCCCTTGTATTCCGGGCACCGAGGCGGTCATAAATAACAGATAAAAATCAGCGACTTAGGCGCGGGCGCCGCTTGAACCGGGCCCGCGGGCCCTCATATCCTGCGCAAGGCGGGCTTTTTTACCGACCCCACGGAGAACCCATGAAACGTATTTTCCTGTTTGTCCTGACCAATATCGCCGTTGTGGCGGTGCTGGGCATCGTCGCCAGCCTGCTGGGCGTGAACCGCTACCTCACGGCCAACGGCCTGAACCTGACGGCGCTGCTCGGCTTCGCACTGGTCATGGGCTTTGGCGGCGCCATCATCTCGCTGCTGATCAGCAAGCCGGTCGCCAAATGGAGCGCCGGCGTGCGCCTGATCAACGAGCCGCAGAACGCCGACGAGGCCTGGATCGTCGAGACCGTGCGCAAGCTGGCCGAGAAGGCCCAGATCGGCATGCCCGAAGTCGGCATTTTTGAAGGCGAGCCCAACGCTTTTGCCACCGGCGCCTTCAAGAACTCCTCGCTGGTGGCTGTCTCCACCGGCCTGCTGCAAGGCATGACCAAGGAAGAAATCGAAGCCGTGCTGGGCCACGAGATCGCCCACGTCGCCAACGGCGACATGGTCACCATGACCCTGATCCAGGGCGTGATGAACACCTTTGTGGTTTTCCTCTCGCGCGTGATCGGCTACGCCGTCGACAGCTTTTTGCGCCGCGGCAGCGACAACAATTCCGGCCCCGGCATCGGCTACTACGTCAGCACCATCGTGCTGGACATCGTGCTTGGCTTTGCCGCGGCCATCGTCGTGGCCTGGTTTTCGCGCCAGCGCGAGTTCCGCGCCGATGCCGGCGCCGCGCAGCTGATGGGCCGGCGCCAGCCCATGATGAACGCCCTGGCCCGCCTGGGCGGCATGCAGCCCGGCGAGCTGCCCAAGGCCGTGGCGGCCATGGGCATCACCGGCAGCATAGGCAAGCTGTTTGCCACGCACCCGCCGATCGAAGAGCGCATCGCGGCCTTGCAAAACAGCCAGGCTTGAATATCAAATCAAAGGGCGCCCCGCACAGGGCGCCCTTTTTTTCTTCACAGGAGTGAAAGCATGAAAAGCTGGCTCAGGCAGAACCGCAGTTTTCTGGTGTTGCTGTTGTTGTTCGGGCTGTTCCGCACCGCGATCGCGGACTGGAACCCCATTCCCTCGGGCTCGATGCGGCCCAACCTGCTCGAAGGCGACGTGGTCTTCGTCAACCGGCTGGCCTACAACGTCAAGATCCCGCTGACCGACACGGTGCTGGCGCGCACCGCCGACCCGAAGCGCGGCGACGTCGTCACCTTTTCCTCGCCGGTGGACGGTGTGCGCCTGATCAAGCGCCTGGTCGCCGTGCCGGGCGACGTCGTGGAAATGCGCGCCAAGGTGCTCATCATCAACGGCCAGGCGGCGCGCTATGAGGCGCTGGACACGGCGCTGGAGCCGGCCGGCCCGGTGGGTGTGCTGGTGGCCACGCACCTCAAAGAGACCACGGCCCAGGGCCAGCATGAAATCCAGTGGCTGGCCGGCGTGAAAGCCAAGGACGACTGGGGCCCGATCACCATTCCCCCCGACCAGTTCCTGATGCTGGGCGACAACCGCGACAACAGCGCCGACTCGCGCTACATAGGCCTGGTGCCGCGCCAGCTGCTGATAGGCCGGGCCGAACGCATCCTGGTGTCGGCCGACATTCTTGAAAAGTGGCAGCCCCGCTTCGAGCGTTTCGGCCGCTCGCTGTATTGACCGGGCCTTATTGAGGCTGGGCCGCGCCGGCCCGCCGCGTGCGCTCCACGGCCTGGGCGACGTCGGCCGGGTTCATGCCGTACATCTCGGCAAACTGCTCCACGGTTTTGCCGCTGGCCTCGAAGGCGCGCATCAGCGCTTCACGTTTCGCCGTCTGCACCGCTAATTCGGCAAAGGCCTCATCGAGCAGCGCATTGGCGGCCTCATCCTGGGTGCGGGTGCGCTCGGCGTATTCCTCGCGGCTCAGGCCCGAGGCCTCGATGGCGGCGACCAGGCGGGCGCGCACCTTGGGGCGCAAATCATCTTTGGAGCGCGCCTGGCGGCGCCGGAACACTTCCATGATGGCATGGTGCACATGTTCGGGCGCCACCGGCTCCACGGGCTCACCCTGCAGGTTGTGGCGCGGAAGGCCGGCCGCCACGCACTCGAGGTAGCGGGTGGAGCGCGCGTGCAGGCCCAGCGCGATTTTCAGCTCGTCGCGCTTGAAGGCGTCCGGGTTCTCGGCGAGCAGGTCCTGGAAGGCGCCCAGCTTGAGCGGCAGGAACTGTGCGCCGAACATTTTCGGATAGAGCTCGAACAGCTTTTCCAGCACCGGGTGGACTTCGCGCGTGCGCTGCGGCGGCGAGGCGGCGGGCCGGGAGCGCTGCTGCTGGCTGCGGGGGCGCTTGGCGCGCGGGGTGGGTGTGGTGGTGTCGGTCATGTGTGTGGGATGAAAAGGTGGAATGCCGGGTGTTCAGGCCGCTAGCGCGGCCTGAACATGCGAAAGAGGTTGTCGGGGGTGACGGCGAAATAATCGGCCGGCCCGCCGCCGCGAAGAATGGGCTGGGCGGCCGCCGTGTCGTAAATGCCGTCCTTGAGCAGCTGCCTTGCAATGTACACGCCCACGACTTCGCCCAGGACCAGCCAGGTGGGCACAGGCACGCCGTCGGCGCCCTGCAGCTGCAAAATCTGGGTCAGCTTGCACTCGAAGGACACCGGGCTTTCCAGCACGCGCGGCGCGGCGATGCGCTGCGAGGCTGTGGGCGTGAGGCCGGCCAGTTCAAATTCATTGACTTCGGGCGGCACCATCGCGCAGGACTGGTTCATGGCCTCGGCCAGCGGCCGGGTCGCCAGGTTCCAGCCGAATTCGCCGGTTTCGCGGATGTTGCGCAGGCTGTCCTTGGCGCCAATGCTGGCAAAACCGATGATGGGCGGCGTGTAGTTGAAGGCGTTGAAAAAACTGTAGGGCGCCAGGTTGAGCCGGCCCTTGGCATCGCGCGAGGAAATCCAGCCTATGGGCCGCGGCCCCACCATGGCGTTAAAGGGGTCGTGCGGCAGGCCGTGGCCTTTGGCCGGCTCGTAATAGTGAAAACCTTCAGATCCGCTCACAAAACCCTCCTGGCGTTGTTGCGCCGCCTTGCCGTGCTGGTGCACTGTCTGCGGCGGACGCGCCTAGCCAGGACCGCTTCGCTGGGTTTTGTGAGCGGCTCTGGGTAGCCATCATGCGGCCACCCGCTGCCGCTCGGTGTCCTGCAGCACGCTGCGCGCCACGGCTTCGGCGACCTTGATGCCGTCCACGCCGGCTGACAGGATGCCACCCGCGTAGCTGGCGCCTTCGCCGGCCGGGTAAAGGCCGCGCACGTTGATGCTTTGCAGGTCGTCGCCGCGGCTGATGCGTATCGGTGAGGAGGTGCGTGTTTCCACGCCGGTCAGCACCGCGTCATGGGTGTCAAAGCCCTTGATCTTTTTGCCGAACACCGGAAAAGCTTCGCGCATGGCGGCAATCGCATAGTCGGGCAGTGCCGACGACAGGTCGCCCAGGGTCACGCCCGGCTTGTAAGACGGCGTGATGCTGCCCAGCGCGGTCGAAGGGCGGCCGGCCAGGAAGTCGCCGACCAGCTGCCCGGGGGCGCGGTAGTCGCCGCCACCCAGCACAAAGGCGTGCGACTCGAGCCGGCGCTGCAGCGCGATGCCGGCCAGCGCGTCGCCTGCCTCAAAGCCGGGGTAGTCGCGCGGGTCTATGCCGACCACGATGCCGGCATTGGCGTTGCGCTCGTTGCGCGAGTACTGGCTCATGCCGTTGGTCACCACGCGGCCGGGCTCTGAAGTGGCCGCCACCACCGTGCCGCCCGGGCACATGCAAAAGCTGTAGACCGATCGGCCGTTGCTCGCATGGTGCACCAGCTTGTATTCGGCCGCGCCCAGCGAAGGGTGGCCGGCATGGCGGCCCCAGCGCGCGCGGTCGATGATGCCCTGCGGGTGTTCCACCCGAAAGCCGATGGAAAAGGGCTTGGCCTCGATGTACACGCCGCGCGCATACAGCATGGCGAAGGTGTCGCGCGAGCTGTGGCCCAGCGCCATCACCACCTGGTCGGCGCGCATTTCGTGGCTCTGGCCCGTGGCCTGGTCCAGCACCGTGAGGCCGCGCAGCTGTTTGCCCTCGGGTCCGTCCTCGATCAGCACGTCGGTCACGCGCTGCTCGAAACGGATCTCGCCGCCCAGCGCGACGATTTGCGCGCGCATGTTTTCGACCACCTTCACCAGCTTGAAGGTACCTATGTGCGGATGCGCCTCGAACAGGATGTCGGCCGGCGCGCCGGCCTTGACAAATTCGTTCATCACCTTGCGGCCCAGGTGGCGCGGATCCTTGATCTGGCTGTAGAGCTTGCCGTCGGAAAAAGTGCCGGCGCCGCCTTCACCAAACTGCACGTTGGACTCCGGGTTGAGCACGTTCTTGCGCCACAGGCCCCAGGTGTCGCGGGTGCGCTGGCGCACCGTCTTGCCGCGCTCCAGCACGATGGGCTTGAAACCCATTTGCGCCAGCAGCAGCGCCGCGAACATGCCGCAGGGGCCGAAACCGACGACAACGGGGCGCAGCGGCAGGCCGGCGGGCGCCTGGCCCACGGTGCGGTAGGCCATGTCGGGTGTGGGCAGGATGTGCGGGTTGCCGGCAAATTTGGCCAGCAGCGCGCTTTCCTGGGCGGCGTCGGCCAGCGTGACGTCGACGATGTAGACCTTGAGCAGGTCCGCCTTGCGGGCGTCGAAGCTGCGTTTGTGGATGTGGATGTTCTGCAGGGCGGCCGCGGCGACGCCCAGGGTCTGGGCCACCAGGGTGGGCAGGGCATCTTCCGCGTGGTCCAGCGGAAGTTTGAGTTCGGTCAGGCGAATCATGGCAAGGGGCTCGTGTTGATCAAGCAGCCCGCATTTTAAAGGGCGCCACGCCATGGCGTCTTGCTGGCGGATAATAGGCCCCGTGAAGCACGCCAGGCCGCCGCTGGTGCAATCTGGGAAACCAGGCACTGGAGGAACGTCCGGACTGCACAGGACAGCGTAGGAGGTAACACCTCTCCACCGTGAGGTGAGGATCAGAGCAACAGAGACGAGTCGGCCTTGGGGTAACCCCAGGCCGGGTGAAACGGGCAATCTCTACGCGCAGCAATACCAAGTAGGCCAGCGTTGATGTGGTTCCGCAGAGCTGGCGGGTAGGTAGCATTGAGCCGTGGGGGCGACCCCCGGCCCAGATTAATGGCGGTCACGCCGGGCTTTCTCCAAGGGGGTCCGGTGCACAGAATCCGGCTTATCGGCGGGCTTCACACTTTATTTGCACGGCCTTGGCGGCCTCGGCGCATCCAGAGCTGGAACGCCAGGAAACCCACAACGCCCACATTGAGCAGCAGCACGCCGGCGTTGATGGCGCCGGGCCGGTGCGCCAGGTGGGCCACTTCGAGCGGGATGTAAAGCGCGCCCGACAGCGCGCCCAGCCATTCGGCCCAGGTCTTTTCCTTCCACAGTCCCCAGGCTTCCAGGAAGCGCACGGCGATATACGCCAGCGCCACCGGCGCGAGCGTGCGCAGGTTGATCGCACTCAACAGGTCGGCGTAGTGCAGCAGCAGGGTGGGGTAGGGCAGCGCCGGGTCGAGGTGAAAGCGCCATAGCAGTGCGACAGCCAGCCGGTGGATGTCGTGGTGCAGCAGCTCCAGCAGGCCTATGCCGGCCGCCAGCGCGGCCAGGCCCTTGGCGGCCTCAAAAACGGCAATGGCGCGCAGGGCGCGCCTGCGGCCGGACGGCGGGATCGTATTGCCGGGAGTCATGCAGGCGCCGCGCAGGGGTAAAACCGGCGGCGCCTGAGGCGAGTGGCCTTATTTCGAGGCGGCGGACGCGGGGGCCTTGGCGGCTGCCGCGGCAGGTGCGCCGAAGTACTGGGTGTAGATCTTGTCGTAGGTGCCGTCGGTCTTGATGTCGGCCAGGCCCTTGTTGAGTTTTTCCAGCAGTTCGGTATTGCCCTTCTTGACGGCCAGGCCGTACTGCTCGGCGGCGAAGCTGGCATCGCTGATGGTCTTGAAGTTCGCGCCGCTGTTGTTGTTGACGTAGTGCACCACCACGCCGTTGTCGGCCACCACGGCGTCCACGCCGCCGGCTTCGAGTTCTTTCAGCGCCAGCGGCGTCGATTCAAAACGCTTGATGTTGGCGCTGTCCTTGCCTTGCAGCTTGGACACCACTTCATCGCCCGTGGTGCCGTTCTGCACGCCGACCTTGAGTTTTTTCAGGTCGTTGAACTTGGCGATCTTCGAATCCTTCTTCACGGCGATCAGCTGCTGCGCGTCGAAGTAGGGCGTCGAAAAATCCATGGTCTGCTTGCGCTCGGCCGTGATGGTGATGGACGACACCAGCAGGTCGCGGTCGCCCTGGGCGAGGGTGTTGAAGATGCCTTCCCACGGCGTGTTCACGAATTTCACTTCGATACCGGCTTTTTGCGCCACGGCCTTGACGACCTCGATGTCGAAACCGACGATCTCGCCTTTTTCGTTCTGCGATTCAAAGGGTGCGTAGGCGGCGTCGGTGCCCACCAGGTAGACCTTGGCAGCCGGCGCGGGCGCGGAGGCTGCGGGCGCCGATGCGCCGGCGGCGGGCGCTGGGGGTTCCTGCTTGCCGCAGGCTGCCAGGACCAGGCCGGCCAGCAAAATGCCGGCGCTTTGAAGGAAATGTCGGGTCGAGATGGAAGACATGAAAACCTCGCTGAGTGTTGAAATATGTGAGTTCAAATCCCGCGGAAAGACGGGCTGGTGGCCCGGTTCCCGGCAGGTATGAGAAAAAAAGTATAAACCGTGACCGCCAAAAGCCAAGCAATTGGTGTGCCTGAGGCGACTGGCAGGCTTGCGGGAGCGGTCGCGCAGCCTACACCTACAGATTGGCAAAGCCCTGCGCCTCAATGCGCTCCACGTGCGCGAGCAGCGAGCGTTTGGCCACCGGCCAGATGCGCGGGTCCACGTCGTCGTAGGCGGCCGCGACCCAGTCGTCCATCGTGCCGTCCGGCCGGGCCCGCATCACGCCGATGATCTTGGCCTCGCGCTTGAGGCGGTGCGCCTTGAGCTGGGCAATCGCGGTTTTGGCCGCGCCGATCACATAACCGTGCGCCGGGGCGATGAATTCAATCCGGTGTTCGTCGCAGGCCGCGCTGAGCGCATCCAGCGACTCGAGGTAGGCGTTCATGTCGCCGTCCGGCGGGTCGATCACGGTGGTGCTGCCGTTGAGGATGTGGTCGCCGCTGAACAGCAGGCCGTCTTCCTCCAGCACCAGGCAGACATGGTTGGCCGCATGGCCGGGCGTATGCAGCGCTTTCAGCGTGTGGGTGGTTGTTTCACCGTCCGGCCCTTTTCCTGAGAGCGTGAGGCGTTCCCGGTGTTGCAGCGCCCTGTCCGGCGTGAAGGCGCTGGCGCTGCGCGCGGTGGGCGCCGAAGGCAGGCCCAGGATGGGCGGGGCCGTGCGGCACAAGGCCTGCAGCGGTTTGGCCCCGGGGGAATGGTCGGGGTGCGAGTGCGTGCAGACAATCATGCGGATATCGCCGCCGGCCGCCTGCCAGAGGCGCTGCAGGTGTTCGTGGTCGGCCGGGCCCGGGTCGATCACGATGTAGCCGCTGCCTGGGTCGCCGACAAGGTAGCTGTTGGTGCCCGGCCCGGTCATCACCCCCGGGTTGGGGGCGGTCAGGCGGCTCACATTGCGCAGCAGCGCCACCGGCTGCGCGCTTTGCCAGTCCAGCGTGTGCACGATCTGCCCGTCGGGGCAGGTCAGCGCGAGTTCGCCATAGGGCGCCTCGTGTTCCATATAGCGCGCTTCCTTGCCCGCCAGCAGGCCGGCGCGCGGGCAGGAGGTCCAGAGCGGGATTTCAGACGCGCAGGCGGCCAGCACGGCGTCGACGTCGGCATGGTGCTGCAGCTTCTCCAGCGTGCGTATGGTGGGAAAGATGATGAAAAAGTCGCCCGCCGCGTGCCGCGCCAGCGCCTCGGCCGGCCGCACCCAGACCGGCTCGAACTGCTCGGCCTCGTCGGCCACCGGGCTCTGGCCCTCGGGCATGCGCGCCACCAGAAAAGGCACGTCAAAACGCCGCGGCAAGTCGCGGTCGGTGATCCAGTGCGCCAGCACAAACACCTCGTCACCCGCCAGCGTGAGGCCGCGCTCGCGGCACTGCGCGGCAAACGGCGCCTTGCGATCCAGGGCCGCGATGTCCGCCGTGCTGGCATGGCTGCCATCCGCATGGCGCGCCAGCAGCACGCCCAGTTCCTCAAAACTTTCCCGTATCGCCGCGATGGCCTGGGTCAGGTGCAGATCGCTTTGCGTGGCCCGCCGCGTCGACTGGGCGTGCGCCTGCGCGTCCGCCGCATCAATACCGCCGCCGGGGAAGACATAGGCGCCAGGCGCGAAGCTGGCCGTCATGGAGCGGCGCGTCATCAGCACCTCGATGCCCTGGGGCGTGTCGCGCAGCAGCAGGACGGTGGCTGCAGGGCGCAGCGGGGCGGGGTCGCGGTGGGGGTGGAGTTGTTGAGAGGGGCGGGGCATGGTTTGGATTATGGCTTTTGGAGGTGGTTCTTGCTGTGGCGGGGCGCTCCCGGCAGAGAAGCACAGATAATCCGAAGAATGCGAATCCGATTCACCAAAATGCAAGGCGCGGGCAACGATTTCGTCATGCTCGACGAAACCCGGGGCCCCCTGGGCCTGAGCACCGCCCAGTACCGTTTCCTGGCCGACCGCCATTTCGGCGTGGGCGCCGACCAGATCCTGACGGTGCGGCCTTCGCCCGCGGAAGGCATTGATTTCGAGTATGTGATCCACAACGCCGACGGCGGCGAGGTGGAGCAGTGCGGCAACGGCGCGCGCTGCTTTGTGCGTTTTGTGCGCGAGCAGGGGCTGACGAGCAAGGACGTCGTGAGGGTCAAGACCCTGAGCGGCATCATCGAGCCGCGTATGCAGGCCGATGGGCGCGTCACGGTCGACATGGGGGCGCCGGTGTTTGAGCCGGTACGCGTCCCGTTTGACGCTGCCGGCCTGGCGCCCGTGGCGCAAGGTTCATGGGAGAAATGGCCGCTGGCATTGCCGGGGCAGGCGCAGGCGGCGCCGCTTTTCATAGGCGCGCTGTCTATGGGCAACCCGCACGCGGTGCAACTGGTGGATGAGGTCGATACCGCGCCGGTGCTGCAGACCGGCCCGCTGATCGAGAACCATGCACGCTTTCCGCGCCGCGTGAACGCCGGCTTTATGCAGGTGGTCTCGCGCGGGCAGATTCGCCTTCGGGTGTTTGAGCGCGGCGTGGGTGAGACGCTGGCCTGCGGCACGGGCGCCTGTGCGGCCGTGGTGGCGGGCATACGCTGGGGTCTGCTGGATGCGAAAGTGGATGTCATGACGCGGGGCGGCCAGCTGACCATCGAATGGCCGGGCACGCTCGATGCGCCTGTCATGATGACGGGGCCGGCGACCACGGTGTTCGAGTCCGAGATCGAAATTCCCGACGGAGTCTGAAAACGGTCTTTCCACGAAAGCGGATGTAACGCGGGCACCCTGCGCCTTTGCGTTCGCCACAAAACTGAGGACAATCCCCGACATGAATCCAACCGAACATCCCATCACCGAAGACGACATCGCCAATTTCCTGGCCAACACGCCCGACTTCTTTGAGCGCCACGCCGAGTTGCTGGCTTCGGTGCAGCTGTCCAGCGGCCACGGCAACCGCGCCGTCAGCCTGCAGGAGCGCCAGGCGCTGATGCTGCGCGAAAAAATCAAGGGCCTGGAAACACGCATGGTCGAGATGATCCGCCACGGCCAGGACAATGTCGGCATCGCCGACAAGATGCAGCGCTGGACGCGCAAGCTGCTGCAGGCCGCGCAGGCGCGCGACCTGCCGGGCGCGGTGGTCGAGGGCATCACCACCGAGTTCCTGATCCCGCAGGCCGCGATCAAGGTCTGGGACGTGAACGGCATTTTTTCGGACGAAAGTTTCGCCACCGGCGTGAGCGAGGACGCCAAGGCCTTTGCCTCCTCGCTGGGTGCGCCTTATTGCGGCGTCAATTCGGGCTTTGAGGCCGCCGGCTGGCTGCCTGAGCCCGCGGTGGCGCTATCGATGGCGATGATCCCGCTGCGCGCCGCGCCGGGCGCGGAGGCCTCCGGCTTGCTGGTGCTGGCCTCGCCCGACCCCGAACGCTTTCACAGCGGCATGGGCACCGACTTCCTCGAGCGCCTGGGCGAACTCGCCAGCGCGGCGCTGACGCGGCTTCGGCCCCAGCCGGCGGCCGCCGAATAAACACCACGGCCATGGCGCAGGCACCCTCTCCCGCGCCGGACATTGCGTCCGAAGCCGGCGGCCCGGTGCCGCCCTCACACCCGCTGGTCGAGCGCTACCTCGAGCATGTGCGCGTCGAAAAACGCCTGGCCTCGCGCACCGTGGAGCTGTATGCGCTGGACCTGCAAAAACTCGAGGCCAACGCCGGCCAGGCCGGCGTGGCGCTGACCGAGGTGCAAAACATCCATATGCGGCGCTGGGTGGCGCAAATGCACGGCGCCGGGCGCAGCGGCCGCGGCATCGCGCTCATCCTCTCGGGCTGGCGCGGTTTTTATACCTGGCTGGGCCGCGAGGGCCTGATCAAGGGCAATCCGGTGCAGGACGTGCGCGCCCCCAAGGCCGCCAAGCCCCTGCCCAAGGCGCTGAGCGTGGACGAGGCGGTGCAGCTGGCCGCCTACAACGCCGACGCCGCCCAAGGCGACCCGATGCTGGCGCTGCGTGACCAGTGCATCACCGAGCTGCTCTACGGCTGCGGGCTGCGCATCGCCGAGCTTGTGGGGCTGGATGTGCAGGCCAGTGCCCAGGCGCGCGGCTGGGTAGACCTGGATGCGGCCGAGGCCCATGTGCTCGGCAAGGGTTCCAAGCGGCGCAGCGTGCCGGTGGGCCATGCGGCCTTGCAGGTGCTGCGGCAGTGGCTGACGGCGCGCGCCGGCTGGGCGCGCGAGGACCACGCCCTGTTCATCAACCAGCGCGGGACGCGCCTGACGCCGCAGCACATACGCGTGCGCCTGAAGCAGCGCTCGCTGAAGGCCGGGCTGGCCACGCCGGTGCACCCGCACATGCTGCGCCATTCCTTCGCCAGCCACGTACTGCAATCCAGCGGCGACCTGCGCGCGGTGCAGGAATTGCTGGGCCACGCCAACATCACGACCACGCAGGTCTACACGCGGCTGGATTTCCAGCACCTGGCCAAGGTGTATGACGCGGCGCATCCGCGGGCGGTGTCCAAGGCCGGCACGGGCATGCCGGCGCCGGCGCTGCCTGTTGAAGCCGGCCATGCCCCGACAGCGGCCCAAAAAGCCGCGAGCCCGGCCAAGGGCAAAACCTGAGCGGGCCGTTCAGGCCGCCTTGGGCCGGTCGCGCCGCACCGGCCGCAGGGGCTGCGGCTCCCCGAGCATGAACACTGCGCGCTTGCCCTCGGCGGGCGCGGCGGCCAGGCGCTCTTCAAGCTGCGTCAGCAGGCCCTGCGCATTGGAGCCCTGGTAGGGCACCAGCGCATAGGCCACGTGCACCTGCGCCACGCAGTCCACATGCAGGCCCTTGTAAGGCATCAGGCAGCGCGCCACGATGCGCGGGCCCAGCGTGCCGGCGTCTTCGGCGTTGAACGGGCCTTCGACCAGCATGCCGAAGCGTCGCTCCGACAGCCGCGCGGCGCTGTCGATTTCGCGCGCGGTGGACAACAGCCGCTCGGCCACGCGCAGCGGCAGTTCCTCGGCCGCCTTGCGCCCGAAGTCGCGCTGGATCTGCTCGGTGTTGACCAGGTCGATGATCATCACCGCGCTCTGGTGGCGCAGCCGCTCGGAGCGCGCGATCATGCGGATCAGTCGCTCGGCGAACACATGGCCGTTGATCAGGCCGGTGGCCGGGTCGACCCGGTCCAGGCCCTGGATGCGGCGTATGTTTTCGCGGCGCTGCTGGCTGCGCAGCATCAGCACCAGCATGACGATGGGCAGGTGCAGCGCCACGCCCAGCTGCATGCCGTGCTGGGTCAGAAAGCCTATGGGCACCAGCTCGGCGTTGCGCGCCATGGTCCAGCCGGCGGCGACCAGCACGGGCACATAGGCCAGCATCAGCCAGGGCGCAAAGCGGTCGCCGCGCCGCCAGGCCCAGCCCATGACCAGCATGCCGCTGAACTGCAGGATCAGCATGATGGGGATGAACACGTCCATGCGGGAGGCGGCCGGCAGCAGTGCCAGCAGCACCGCCACCAGCGCGCCCAGCGCGGCCTGGCCCACCATCAGCCAGTGCAGGCGCGGCGAGCGTTCGGGCAGGGCCACGGCCGCGGAAATGAAGAGCAACGTGGCCGAGACCGTCAGCATGGGCAGCACCGAGGTCGCCACGTCGCTCCAGCCGGGCCAGGCCGGCCACAGGTGCAGGCCGGCGATGCCGGTGACGGTGGCCTGGGTCAGTGCCAGCAGGGTCACGCACAAGGCGTAAAAGCCATACGCCGTGTCGCGCAGCGATACGGCGCCCAGCGCGGAAATCAGCGCGGCCAAGCCGGCCAGGCCGAAGAAAATGCCCAGGATCAGCGAGACACGCTGCTCGGAGTAGCTGAGCCGGCCTTCGCTGATGAACTGCAGCGGGGCGCTGAAGGCGTGGCCGTTTTCCAGGCGCAGCAGGTAATTGGAGGGGGTTTCAGCCGACAGCGCGATGGGCAGCAGCGGGTGGCGGTGCGGCACCGGCCATGTGTTGACCGCCACCAGGTCGCCGGCGCGCTGCTCGTTCCACTGGCCGGCGCCGTCCAGCGTATACAGCGACGCGCGGTCTATGGACGGGTAGGGCACCTCGAGGTACCAGCGCTCGCTGTCGGGCGCGGGCGGCACGTTGAAGCGCACCCACATCGAGGAACCGCTGGTGACCGGGTAGATCGCGTCGGCGCGCGTCGGCTTCCAGGGGATGTCGGGCGCGGCGGCGACCTGCTCGGGCGTGAACTTGCCCGTGCTGTCTATCCAGTAGTCACCCCAGTCCTGCAGGGCCACCGGCTGTATCTGGGCGTCCAGGTCCAGCACCGTGCGCGAGCGGGCGTCCAGGCTGGTGAGCGCCAGCAGCGAACCCATCAGCAGGCTCATCGCCAGGCCCAGCAACAGGGTGCGTAGGGCCGCGGGCCTGCGAACCACAGCGCCCGTAAATGGCCTGGTTTTCTTGAGTTGCAGAAAAAAGTAATCAAAAATCATTAATTTACGATTGTCGCAAACTTTCCGGAAAACGACCGCCACGAGTTTAGAGAGCTGTTTCGATGGCTGTTTGTGCGAGGGATGGCGCGGTCGCACAGGGCTTGTATAGCCTGCCGCGACAATAGCACCATGAAAACACTTCGATTGCGCGATGGCAAGGAGCGCTCCCTGCTGCGGCGCCACCCCTGGATTTTTGACGGCGCCATCGCCAAGGGCGGCGGTGATGCCGGTGAAACGGTGCGGGTGGAAAGCCACGCCGGCCAGTTCCTGGGCTGGGCGGCCTTCAGCCCGGCCTCCAAGATCCGCGCGCGGGTCTGGAGTTTTGACGAGGCCCAGCGCATAGACGCGGCGTTTTTCGCGGCTCGCATTGCCCAGGCCCTGAAGGCCAGGGAGCGCTTCGACATCCAGAGCGACGGCCTGCGCCTGGTCCATGGCGAATCCGACGGCCTGCCGGGCCTGGTGGTGGACCGCTACGGCGACACCCTGGTGGCCCAGTTTTCCAGTTGCGGCGCGGAAAAGTGGAAAAGCGTGATCGTCGACGCCTTGCTGGCCCAGACCGGGCTGACCCGCCTCTATGAGCGTTCCGACGCGAGTTCCCGCGCGCTGGAGGGCCTGCCGGAAGTCACCGGCTGGCTGAAGGGCTCGGGCGAAACCGGCATCACCATCACCGAACACGGCTGGAGGCTCAGCCTGGACATCGCCGAAGGCCATAAAACCGGTTTTTACCTGGACCAGCGCGACAGCCGGCAGAAGTTCGCCGCCTATACGCGGCGGTTGCAGTTCGGCCAGGTGCTCAACTGCTACTGCTACACCGGCGGCTTCACCGTGGCCGCGCTGGCCGGCGGCGCCGGGCACGTCACTTCCATTGATTCGTCAGCCCCGGCGATTGAGCGGGCCCGGGCCAATGTGGCGCTCAACGGCTTTGACGCCGGCCGCACCACCTTGCTCGACGCTGACGTGAACGCCTCGCTGCGCCAGTACCAAAAGGAGGGCCGGACCTTCGACGCTATCGTGCTGGACCCGCCCAAGTTCGCGCCCACCGTGACGCACGCCGAACGCGCCGCACGCGCCTACAAGGACATCAACCGCCTGGCGCTGTCCATCCTGTCGCCGGGCGGCGTGCTGTTCACCTATTCGTGCTCGGGTGGCATCAGCGCCGACCTGTTCCACAAGATCGTGGCCTCGGCCGGCACGGACGCCGGCGTGGATGCCTTTATTTCGGAGCGCATGGGCGGCGCGCCCGACCACCCCATGACGGTGGCCTTCCCGGAGGGCGAATACCTCAAGGGGCTGGTGCTGGTGAAGCGGGCGGCTGGCTAGGGCTTGACAGCCTCTGTAAAGTAACTGTTAGCCGAGGTGGTATTCGCCGCGCCCCTGTGAAGGGCTTGAAGCCACCGCTAAACTCCCCAGCTTGGGTTTTCGCGGCCCGCCCGCCTTCCCGCAACCTTCCGTTTTTAGGTAGACACCATGAGCTTGATCCCCGTCACCATACTCACCGGCTTTCTGGGCTCCGGCAAGACCACGCTGCTCAAGCGCGTGCTGACCGAGGCGCACGGCCAGAAGATCGCCGTCATCGAGAATGAATTCGGCGAGGAAAACATCGACAACGACATCCTGGTCAACGACACCACGGAAAACATCATCCAGATGAACAACGGCTGCATCTGCTGTTCCATCCGCGAAGACTTGCGGGAGACGCTGCAACTGCTGGCCGCCAAGAAGCGCAAGGGGCTGCTCGACTTCGACCGCGTGGTGATAGAAACCACGGGCCTGGCCGACCCCGGCCCGGTGGCGCAGACCTTTTTCATGGACGAGGAAGTCGCCGAGCAGTACCTGCTGGACTCCATCCTGACCCTGGTGGACGCCAAGCACGCCGCCGGCCAGCTCAACGACCGCCAGGAGGCCCGCCGCCAGGTCGGTTTCGCCGACCAGATCTTCATCAGCAAATCGGACCTGGTCGCCAAGGACGAGGTCGACGCCCTGATGCACCGGCTCAAGCACATGAACCCGCGCGCCCCGCAGACCGCGGTGCATTTCGGCGAGGTGGCGATCAAGGACGTATTCGACCTGCGCGGCTTCAACCTCAACGCCAAGCTGGACATAGACCCCGATTTCCTCAAGGAAGACGAGCACGCCGGCCACGACCACGACCATGAACACGGCGAGCATTGCGACCACCCCTCCCATGCCCATGACGGGCATGAGGGCCACGGCCACCATCACCACCATGACGACGACGTCAAGAGTTTTGTCTTCCGCTCGGACAAGGCCTTCAGCCCGGCCAAGCTCGAGGATTTCCTGGGCGCGGTGGTCAATATCTACGGCCCGCGCATGCTGCGCTACAAGGGCGTGCTGAACATGGAGGGCACCGACCGCAAGGTGATCTTCCAAGGCGTGCACCAGCTCATGGGCAGCGACCTGGGGCCCGCCTGGGCCGAGGGCGAGAAGAAAAACAGCAAGATGGTGTTCATCGGCATCGACCTGCCCAAAGATATTTTTGTGCAGGGCCTGGAGCAGTGCCTGGTTTGAGGTAGGCTGTCCGCCTGTAGCCTAATAAAAGGCGGAGGGCTTCATGTTTGTCTCGATTCTCCAACGATTTGTTTTTTGGGTGTCACAGGCCGCTGGCGAGCCGCTACAATCGCGCGCCGACCAAAATACCCGAAAAATCGAATCGGGAGGCCAATCAGGTACAAAACCGGTTAAAAAGCGGGTTGAGGGCCGCGATTTAGCGGTTTTCAGGACTGGCTGGCGGCAGACAAACCAGGAAATCTGGCTACAGCTAGGGTTGGACTGCCGCACTGCGGCAGTCTGGCCAGGAAGCCGCCCTAGAGGCCTCAGGGCCGTTCCAAGGCTGCTTTCCAGAGGAGACACATTGTGAAAGCCCCAGCGAAGAAGACCAAGACACCCGCCAAGGCTGCAGCCAAACCGGCCGCCAAGACAGCCGTGAAAGCCAAGCCGGCGCCCAAAGCAGCCGCCAAGGCCGTGAAAAAAGTTGCCAAGCCTGTCGCCAAAGCCAAGCCGGCGCCCAAACCCGCCGCGAAGAAGGCCGTCAAGCCGGTACCCAAGGCTGCAGCCCCCAAAAAACCTGCCGCAGCCGCCAAGAAAACCGCTGCCAAGCCTGTGCCTTCCAAGGCCAAGGCCGTCGCCAAACCCGCAAAGCCAGTGCTCAAAACCACACCGAAACCCGCCGCAAAACCGGTAGCCAAACCCCCTGTGGTGAAAGCCGCCGCCAAACCCGCGGCCAAGCCAGCCGTGGTTGCCCCCGTGCCGGCGCCGGCTCCCGCTCCCGCGGTGTCCGGGCTCATGGCCCCGCCTCCCCTGAAACCCGGGCGGCGCAGCTCGGCCCGGGTTGCCACCCAATCACCCCCTCCCGCACCCATGGTGCCAACCCATGCGCCCGACGCAGCCAAAGCCAGTTACTCCACAATGACCGAACGCGTGATCGCGCCGCCACCCCAGGCGGCGGCCAAAAAAGACCCCAAGCTTGCCAACAACTGGAAGACCAAATCCGCCGAGCAGCTGACGGACGACGAAGTCAAGGCCATGCCCGACTCCGAGTACATGAACGAAAAGCAGCTGGCCTTCTTCCGCCACAAGCTGTCGGTGCTCAAGCAGGACATCCACAACAGCGCCGGCGAAACCACCGAGCACCTGCGTGAAGACACCGTCGTGGTGCCCGACCCGGCCGACCGCGCCACCATCGAGGAAGAGCATGCCCTTGAATTGCGCACCCGCGACCGCGAGCGCAAGCTGCTCAAGAAAATCGAGCAATCCATCGCCCGCATCGACTCCGGCGACTATGGCTACTGTGACGAGACCGGCGAGCCCATCGGGGTGGGCCGGCTGATCGCCCGCCCCACGGCGAATCTGTCCCTGGAAGCCCAGCAGCGCCGGGAACTCAAGCAAAAGATGTTTGGCGATTGACGCCAGGCTACCAATAGAAGTATTTTTAGTCGTCCGACCATGTCCAAAGAAGATACCGCTTCAGGCCTGCTGTCCAAGATGGTGAAGTTCGTCCGGAATCCGGCCACGAACTGGGCCGACCTGGACGCGGCGGCCACGGACCGGGACGATGCCATGAGCAAGCAGCTGCTCAAGGAAATGATAGAGCGCAAGCGGCAGAACGATTTCGTGCGCAAACGCGAATTCGACATGCTGCGCAAGATGCGCAAGCGTGAGGCCATGGTGGGCGTGGGCCAGGATCCGACCGGGCGGCCTTCCTTCTTCCAGAGCAGCATGCCGTCCAAGCCGGACGACAGGGCCACCACGCTCAAGAAGATCGACGAGATCGAAGCGCAGATGTCCATGCAGTGGTGGAAAACCAAGAATGGCGGGATTCCAGACAGCACTCCTCCGCATGCCTCGCCCACGGGCGCCAGGAACCCCTCGGTGCAGGCGCCGCTGCTGGACAACGCCTTGCCGACCGCTTATCGGGCCACGGCCCCGGCGGGCCTGCAAACCCCGGGCTTTAAAAAACCCGAGCCGACGGAAGCCGCGCCGCTGGACGCTTCGCCCACCGCGCCCGATTCCTTGTCCATCGCGCTTGCGGAAGCGCGTGCCGGCGGTGCGTCAGCGGCCAGGCCGCCCGCCCCAAGCCCCGCTCCTGCCCCCGCCGCTCCTCCCGCGCCCGTTGGCTTGCCCGGTGGGCTGGCGGGTATCAGCGCCCGCAGCGACGACGGCAGCTCCGGTTTTTCGCATTCCAAATTCAGCGCCGTCGATGTCGATGAAGGGGTCGAGCATGACGCCGAACTCGAAGAGGCGGCCATCCGCTTTGCCAATGGCGACGACGCCGGGGCCGAAGCCGGACTGCTCGAAATCCTGGCCCCGAACGGTTCGCGCGCCGGCCATGCCGATACCTGGCTGACGCTGTTCGACCTGTACCGCGCGACGGCCCAGCAAGACAAGTTCGAAACAGCCGCTATCCAGTTCGTCGAGCGTTTTGACCGGTCGGCGCCGCAGTGGTTTTCCATGCCCGACATGGTGAAAAAGCTCACCGAACCGGCAGGCGGCAAGTCCAGCAACGGCCCCGCCGCCGACTGGGTATGCCCTTCCACACTGGGCATACAGACGGTGGCCACGCTCAAGGCGGCCATGGCCAAGGCGCCCATGCCGTGGCGGCTGGACTGGAAAAACCTCAAGACCATCGAGGCTGCCGCGGTGGAGCCGCTGTACAAGGTTTTCAGCAGCTGGGCGGCCCAGCCCGTCCAGCTGCGCTTCATGGGCGATGCGCAGCTGCAGAAGGTGCTGCAGGACGCCACGCCCTCGGGCAGCCGCGACACGGTCCAGGCTTGGTGGCTTTTGCGCATGGAGGCGCTGCGTGTCACGCACCGGCCCGACGACTTCGAACTCGCGGCGCTCGACTTCTGCGTCACCTATGAAGTCTCCCCGCCGGCCTGGGACAGCGCACGCTGCGAATACAAGCCCATAGACGCCCAGGGCGGCGTTTTGAGCGGCCAGGCCATCATCGGCGACGTCTACCGCGATTCGGTGCCTTCCAGCCTCAGCGCCATCGAGGGCGACACTCAGATGGATGCGCCGAGTTCGCAGATGAGCAACCTGCTGTCGGTGGAGTTGTCCGGCCAGGTGCAGGGCGACGCGATCGCGGTGCTCGACAAGCTCGAGGCCAAGCTGATGGGCGCGGACATGATGCTGATCTCCTGCTCCAAGCTGATCCGCGTTGATTTTTCCGCGGCGGGGACGCTGCTGAACTGGGTGTCGGCCCGCGAAGCCGAGAACCGCGCCGTGCAGTTTTCCGATGTCAACCGCCTCGTGGCCGCTTTCTTCAATGTGATCGGCATCACCGAGCACGCCAGGGTCATGGTCCGCGTCGACTGACGCAGTCCACGGTGTCTGGAGCCCCTGCGCAGGGGCTGTTCAACCGGCTTTGACGGCCCGAGTCACCCGCAGTGAGCCTGGCGCTGCCCGGGCTTTCCCTCTTTCACTCCTGATGGCGCGCCTCGCGCCGTGTTTTTTCGCGCTTGCCCGCGGCTGTCGCGCGCTATATGGCCGCGAAAAGGGAAATAGTCCCGCTTTGCGCACCGTTGTCTCCGCCTGGGGACTCCTGCCTTAAAGCAATACTTTCATTGCATCGGCTAAGTGCTTAATTTAGAACACTTTTTGATTTTGACTTCGCATCCAAAGAAGCTTCTAAGTCCTTGATTTCATTGAAAAAATTTGTTTCAAATCCCTTGTTTGCAAATGGTTTCCTGCTAAAGTGGGAAGAAGTGCAATTTAGTGGTGAAAAGTGTTTTCCAAAGGTTTGTAGCAGTGTTTCAAGGCGCCTCATCGTTAGCTCTCGATACCAAGGGTCGGCTCTCCGTGCCGACCCGGCATCGTGACGTGCTGAGCGCCACCGCTTCCGGCCAGCTCACCATCACCAAACATCCGCACGGTTGCCTGATGATTTTCCCTCGCAACGAGTGGGAAAAATTCCGCGAGCGTATCGCCTCGCTGCCGATGCAGGCACAGTGGTGGAAGCGCATCTTTCTCGGCAACGCCATGGACGTGGACATGGACGCCACCGGCCGCGTGCTGGTGTCGCCCGAACTGCGCGCGGCGGCGGGCATCAGCAAGGATACGGTGCTGCTGGGCATGGGCAGCTACTTCGAGCTCTGGGATGCCGCCACCTACGCGGCCCAGGAAGCCGAGCAGATGAAGGGCGAAATGCCCGATGTCTTCAGAGACTTTTCGTTCTGAAAGAAGACGGTGAACGGCACATGGATACACCGTACCGTCCTGTTGAACGAAGCCATAGCGGCGCTTCTTGTCAACCCGGACGGCCACTACGTCGACGCGACCTTCGGGCGCGGCGGCCATTCACGGCTGTTGCTGTCGCAACTCTCGCCCCAAGGGCGGCTCACCGCCTTCGACAAAGACCTCGACGCCATCGCCGAGGCGCAGACCATCACCGACCCGCGCTTTTCCATCCGCCACGAGGGTTTCATGCAACTGGGCCAGTTGCCCGCCGCCAGCGCGGACGGCGTGCTGATGGACCTGGGCGTGAGCTCGCCGCAGATCGACAACCCGGAGCGCGGATTTTCGTTTCGGCAGGAGGGGCCGCTGGACATGCGCATGGACACCACGCGTGGCCAGAGCGTGGCCGAGTGGCTGGCGGATGCATCCATAGAAACCATGGCGGAGGTGATTCGTGAATATGGCGAAGAACGGTTTGCTCAACAGATTGCAAAGGCGATTGATCGTCGCCGACAGGAACGGGGCCCTCTTCGAACCACCGCTGAGCTGGCCGAAGTCGTGGCTGGCGCGGTCAAAACCCGCGAGCCGGGCAAGGACCCTGCAACGCGCACATTTCAGGCTCTTCGGATTTTCATCAACGCCGAGCTTGAAGAGCTGCAACAGGCGCTAGCCGCGTCGCTGAAAGTTCTCCGACCGGGAGGCCGTCTGGTGGTGATCAGTTTTCATTCGCTCGAAGACCGCATCGTCAAACAGTTCATCGCCGCGCATTCGCGCGAGGTGTTCGACCGCCGCGCGCCTTTCGCCGAACCCAAGGCCATGCAGCTCAAGGCCCTGGGCCGCACCAAGCCCAGCGAGCAAGAGGTGGAAGGCAACCCGCGTTCGCGCAGCGCGGTGATGCGCGTTGCCGAACGCACCGAGGTGGCCGCATGAAAGCCGGAGCACAGTCATGGCCAGGCTGAACCTCGTGCTGCTCCTTGCCGTGCTGGCCAGCGCGCTGTATCTCGTGCGCACCCAGTACGAGTCGCGCCGCCTGTATGTCGAGCTTGAAAAGGCGACGGCCGAGGCGCGGAAAATCGAAATGGACAACGAACGCCTGCAGGTGGAAAAGCGCGCCCAGGCCACGCCCCTGAAGGTCGAGAAGCTGGCCAAGGAGCGCCTGCAGATGCGCACGGTGACGCCGGCCATCACCCAGTACGTGACCTACAAGGACGCCCCGGCCGCTGCGGCCGTGGCGGCCTCCGCAGCGGAAGGCACCAAGCCATGAGCCGCAGCGTGCTTTATTCGTCCAGCCCCCTGCTGGCCAGCAAGACACCGGTCTGGCGCAGCAAGTTCATCGTGGCCGGCATCGCGCTGGCCTTTGCCGGGCTGGCCGGCCGGGCGGCCTACATCCAGATTTTCGGCAATGAGTTCTTCCAGAAACAGGGTGAGGTGCGTTTTGCCCGCACGCTGGAGCTGCCCGCCAACCGCGGCCGCATCCTGGACCGCAACGGCCTGATCCTCGCGTCCAGCGTGCCGGCCTCCAGCATCTGGGCCATTCCCGAAGACGTCCAGGCCAGCAAGGCGCAGCTTGCCGAGCTCGCCACGCTGCTGGAAATGCCGCTGGCGGACGTCAACAAGAAGCTGGGCGACGAGGACAAGACCTTTGTCTGGCTCAAGCGCCAGGTCGACGAACCGGTGGCGCAAAAAATCCACGCCATCGGCATCAAGGGCATTTACCAGCGCAAGGAATACAAGCGCCAGTATCCCGAAGGTGAAACCACGGCCCACGTGGTGGGCTTTACCAACGTCGAGGACCGCGGCCAGGAAGGCATTGAGCTGGCCTTCAACAAGGACCTGGCGGGCAAGGCCGGTTCGCGCCGCGTGATCAAGGACCGCCTGGGCCGTGTCGTGGAGGACGTCGGCGAGCAGATGCCTCCCGTCGAAGGCAAGGACATCCAGCTCAGCATAGACAGCAAGGTGCAGTTCTTCGCCTACCAGAAGCTGCGCGACGCGGTCATCGCGCGCAAGGCCAAGGCCGGCAGTGTCGTGGTGCTGGACTCCACCACCGGCGAGGTGCTGGCGCTGGTGAACTATCCCAGTTACGTGCCCGACAGGCGGAAAAACCTGACCGGCGAGCAATTGCGCAACCGGGCCCTCACCGACACCTTCGAACCCGGCTCCACGATGAAACCGATCACGGTGGCCATGGCGCTGGAAGCCGGGCGCATCAAGCCGCAAACCATCATCGAAACCGGTCCCGGCCGCTACAACCTGGGCGGCTTCACCATCAGCGACACCCACAACTACGGGACGCTGACGGTGGAGGGCGTCATCCAGAAATCCAGCAACGTCGGGGCGCTGAAGATCGCCCAGAAGATGAGCCCGCAGGAAATGTGGGAAACCTATATGGCGCTGGGTTACGGACAAAAACCGCAGATCCAGTTCCCCGGCGCGGTCACGGGGCGTGTGCGGCCCTGGAAAACCTGGCGTCCTGTCGAGCAGGCGACCATGGCCTACGGCTACGGGCTGTCGGCCTCGCTGTTCCAGATGGCGCACTCTTACACCGCGTTCGCGCACGACGGCCAGATCATTCCCGTCACCATGCTCAAGAGCAGCGAGCCCGCGGTGGGCGTGCAGGTGTTTTCCGCGGCGAATGCGCATGCCGTTCGCCGCATGCTGCAGATGGCCGCCGCCCCCGGCGGCACCGGCCCGCTGGCGCAAACCGTGGGCTATTCGGTGGGCGGCAAGTCGGGAACCGCGCACAAGCAAGTCGGCAAAGGTTATGCCACCAACAAATACCGCGCCTGGTTCACCGGCATGGCGCCCATAGAGGCCCCGCGCATCATCGTCGGCGTGATGATCGACGAGCCCAGCGACGGCAACTACTTCGGCGGCGTGGCCGCCGCGCCTGTTTTCAGCGAGGTCGTGCAGCAGACCCTGCGCATGATGGGCGTGCAGCCCGACATGAGCGTCAAGCCGCAAATCACCACCCAGGCCGTGGAGGAGTCGTTTTGAGCACGCAGCTCCACACCCCTGAGCAGGCCGCCGGCTGGCTGCGCGAGCGCGTGAGCGGCAGCCTGCGCACGGACAGCCGCAAGCTGGCCCGGGGCGACGGTTTTATCGCCTGGCCCGGCGCCGCCACCGACGGGCGAAAATTCGTGGGCGCCGCGCTGGAAGCGGGCGCCGCTGCCTGCCTGGTCGAGCAGGAGGGCGCAGCGGCCTACGGCTTCCAGGACGCCAAGGTCGCGGAATATGCCGGCCTCAAGGCCGCCACCGGTCCCATCGCCGCGGCTTATTTCAATGAGCCCAGCCGCCAGCTGCGCATTTGCGCCGTCACCGGCACCAACGGCAAGACCTCCACCGCCTGGTGGTTGGCGCAGGCCCAGGGCCGCCTGGGGCGCAAATGCGGCCTGATCGGCACGCTGGGCACGGGCGAGCCCGGCGCCATGGTTTCCAACGGCCTGACCACGCCCGACCCGGTGCTGCTGCAGCAGGAATTGCGGCGTTTCGCCGACCAGGGTTTTGTCGCCTGCGCGCTCGAAGCCTCCTCCATAGGCGTGGTCGAGCACCGCCTGGACGCGACCGCCATCGAGGTCGCCATCTTCACCAATTTCACGCAGGACCACCTCGACTACCACGCCTCCATGGAGGCCTATTGGGAGGCCAAGGCCGCGCTGTTCGGCTGGCCCGGCCTGAAGGCGGCGGTCATCAACATCGACGACGCCAAGGGCGATGAACTCAAGGATTCCCTGGCCGGCAGCGGCCTGGATATCTGGACCGTCTCCTGCACGGAGCCGGCCCGCCTGCAGGCGCGCAAGATAACGCACGGCAGCGACGGCCTGAGCTTTGAAGTGGCCGAGGGCGCCGAAAGTTATATGCTGGCCACGCGGCTGGTGGGCCAGTACAACGTGTCCAACCTGCTGGGCGTGCTGGGTGCCTTGCGCGCCATGGGGGTGCCGCTGGCCGACGCGGTGAAGGCCTGCACCGACCTGCTGCCGGTGCCCGGCCGCACCGAGACCCTGGCCGTACCAGGCCGGCCGCTGGTGGTCATCGATTACGCCCACACGCCCGACGCGCTCGAGAAAGTGCTGCTGGCGCTGCGGCCGGCGGCGGTGCGCCGCGGCGGCCAGCTCTGGTGCGTGTTCGGCTGCGGCGGCGACCGCGATGCCACCAAGCGCCCGCTGATGGCGGCCGTGGCCGAAAAAAATGCCGACCAGGTGGTGGTCACCAGTGACAACCCGCGCAGCGAGAACCCGCTGGCCATCATCTGCCAGGTGCTGCTGGGCCTGAGCCACCGCGACGCCGTGCATGTGCAGGCCGACCGGGCGGCAGCCATCAAGCACGCCTTGAGCCTGGCCGGTCCCGACGACGTGGTGCTGCTGGCGGGCAAAGGCCACGAAAGTTTCCAGGAAATCGGCGGCGCCAAGCTGCCATTCTCCGACCGCGAACATGCGCAGGCGGCACTCGATGCCCTGGCCGCGGCGCCGCAAGGGGGCCGGCCATGATGCGCCTGCAGCAAGCCCTGGATTGGCTGCCCGGTGCCCGGCTGGTGGGCGATGCCGGCGTGCAGGCCTTGCGCGTCAACACCGATACGCGCAGCCTGCAGGCCGGCGACCTGTTTGTGGCGCTCAAGGGCGAACGTTTTGACGCGCATGACTTCCTCGCCCAGGCCAAGGCGCAAGGCGCTGTCGCGGCCGTCGCCCACCATGGGCTGGCGCAGGCCGGCTTGCCCGGGCTTGAAGTGGCCGACACGCGCCTGGCGCTGGGGCAACTGGCGGCCGGCTGGCGCTCGCAGTTCCGCCTGCCGCTGGTGGCGGTCACCGGCAGCAACGGCAAGACCACCGTCACGCAAATGATCGCGGCCATCCTGCGTGCCTGGAAAGCCGACAAGGCCTTCGCTACCGAAGGCAACCTCAACAACGACATCGGCGTGCCGCTCACGCTGCTGCGCCTGACCGCCGCGCACGAGGCGGGCGTGGTCGAGCTCGGCATGAACCACCCCGGCGAGATCGCCTACCTGGCCGAACTCAGCAAGCCCACCGTCGCGCTGGTCAACAACGCGCAGCGCGAACACCTGGAATTCATGGCCACGGTGGAAGCGGTGGCGCGAGAAAACGGCTCGGTGTTCCAGTCGCTGGATGCGGCCGGCACGGCGGTCTTCCCGGCGGACGACGATTACACCCCGCTGTGGCGCGAACTCGTGGGCCAGCGCAAGGTGCTGAGCTTCGCGCTCTCGGGCCCGGCCGACGTCACCGGCAGCGCGCAATGGGAAAACGGCTGCTGGAAGGTGGCCGCCGCCACGCCGGCCGGTGCGGCGGAATTTTCGCTGCACATCGCCGGCCGGCACAACGTCAAGAACGCGCTGGCCGCCACGGCCTGCGCACTGGCGGCCGGTGTGCCGCTGGCCGCCATCTGCGCGGGGCTCTCGGCCTTTGTGCCGGTCAAGGGCCGCTCGCGCGCGATTGCCGTGGCCCTGCCGGGCCGGGTGCTGACGCTGGTCGACGACAGCTATAACGCCAATCCCGATTCCATGCACGCTGCGCTGGAAGTCCTGGCCGAGCTGCCCGGCCCGCGCCTGATGGTGATGGGCGACATGGGCGAGGTCGGCGACCAGGGGCCGCAGTTCCACGACGAAGCCGGGCGCCATGCGCGCGCGCTGGGCATTGAAAAACTCTTCACCCTGGGCGAGCAGTCGAAGCAGGCCGCGGCCGCTTTCGGCGGCGCGCAGGTTTTTGCCGGCATGGATGAACTCGCCGCCGCCGTGCTGGCTGAGTTGCCCCACACCGGCAGCGTGCTGGTCAAGGGCTCGCGCTTCATGAAGATGGAGCGTGTGGTCCAGGCCATCACGGCCCACGCAGATCAAACACATTACCAAAACAAGGGAGGGCCCCATGCTGCTTAGCCTGGCCCAATGGCTTCAGTCGATTTCGCCCGAGTTCGGGTTCTTCCGGGTGTTCCAGTACCTGACCTTCCGCGCCGTCATGGCCGCGCTCACGGCGCTGCTGATAGGCCTGCTCGCCGGTCCCTTTGTGATCCGGCGCCTGATTTCGCTCAAGATCGGCCAGCCCATACGCCAGTACGCCATGCAGACGCATCTGAGCAAAAGCGGCACGCCCACCATGGGCGGTGTGCTGATCCTGCTGGCCATAGGCATTTCCACATTGTTGTGGTTCGACCTGTCCAACCGCTTTGTCTGGATCGTGCTCATCGTCACGCTGGGTTTTGGCGCCATCGGCTGGGCGGACGACTGGCGCAAGGTCGTGCTCAAGGACCCGGAAGGCATGCGCTCGCGCGAGAAATACCTGTGGCAGTCCCTGATCGGCCTGGTCGCTGCGCTGTACCTGGTGTTCAGCATTTCCGAGAGCTCCAACCTGCGCGTGCTCGAACTGTTCTTCAGCTGGGTGCAGTCGGGCTTTGACGTGAACCTGCCCCCCAAGGCCGGCCTGCTGGTGCCCTTTGTCAAGGAAATCAGCTATCCGCTGGGCGTTTTCGGTTTTGTGATCCTGACCTACCTGGTGATCGTGGGCTCCAGCAATGCCGTCAACCTGACCGACGGCCTGGACGGCCTGGCCATCATGCCGGTGGTCATGGTGGGCTCGGCGCTGGGTGTGTTCGCCTATGTCACCGGCAGCTCGGTTTATTCCAAATACCTGTTCTTCCCGCACATCCCCGGCTCCGGCGAACTGCTGATCTTCTGCTCGGCCATGGCGGGCGCCGGCCTGGCCTTCCTGTGGTTCAACACGCACCCGGCCCAGGTCTTCATGGGCGACGTGGGCGCGCTGGCCCTGGGCGCCGCGCTGGGCACCATCGCCGTCATCGTGCGCCAGGAAATCGTGCTGGCCATCATGGGCGGCATCTTCGTCGTGGAGGCGCTCTCCGTGATGATGCAGGTGACCTGGTTCAAGTACACCAAGAAGCGCTACGGCGAAGGCCGGCGCATCCTCAAGATGGCGCCGCTGCACCATCACTTCGAGAAAAGCGGCTGGAAAGAAACCCAGGTGGTGGTCCGTTTCTGGATCATCACCATGCTGCTGTGCCTCATAGGCCTTTCCACCTTGAAGCTCAGGTAAACAGGCATGCGGCATTTACAAGACCAAACCGTATTGATCCTGGGGCTGGGCGCGTCCGGCCTGGCCATGGCGCGCTGGTGCGCCCGCCATGGGGCGCATGTGACGGTCGCCGACACGCGCGAAGCGCCGCCCTTGCTGGCCACGCTGCGCGAGGAATTGCCGGGCGTCGCTTTTGTCGGCGGCGCCTTTACGCCGGAACTCGTGCAGGGCACGGCCGTGCGCGCCGTCTACCGCTCGCCCGGGCTGGCGCCCGCGACCATCGCCCCCGTGGCCGATGCCGCGCGCGCCATGGGCCTGCCCGTGGGCGGCGAGCTGGATTTGTTCGCGCGGGCCTTGGCGGATTTGCGCGAGCCGTCGGCCGCCGAAGCGGCCGAATCGCCCGCCGAATCGCCTGCATCCCCCGAGGTGCCAGCCGAGGCTCCCTCGCCTGATGCAGCCGATGTGGCTGCCATGCCCGAAGCGGCCGAGGCGGTTGGCGAAAGCGCCCCGCCGGTTGAGGCTCCTGATGTAGCGGATGAGCCTGAAGGCGAGGCCGCCCTGGCAGCCGAGGTTTCGGGCGACACGCATGAAGCCAGCATGGCGCTTGCCGCGGATGCCGTTCCGGCTCCCGATGAAGCCGGCGAAGAATCGGCGCTGCCCGCCCTGCTGGCATTGGCCCAGGTTGAGCCCGAGCCGGGTTACCGGCCGGCGGTGCTGGCCATCACCGGCACCAACGGCAAGACCACCGTGACCTCGCTGCTGGGCCAGCTGGTGCAGCGCGCCGGCAAGACCGTGGCCGTGGCGGGCAATATAGGCCCGACGCTGCTGGACACGCTGTCGGCCCACATGGATGCGCAAACCCTGCCGCAGGTCTGGGTGCTGGAGCTGTCCAGTTTCCAGCTGGCCGACGTGCAGGGCTTCGAGCCCACGGCCGCCGTGGTGCTCAATATCACGCAGGACCACCTCGACTGGCACGGCGACATGGATGCTTACGTCGCGGCCAAGGCCAAGGTGTTCGGCAACAGCACCTTCATGCTGCTCAACCGTGACGACCCGCGCGTGATGGCCATGCTGCCGCCGCCCGTCAAGGTGCGCCTGAAAGCGCCGCAGCTACGCCCCCATGCCACCTTCGGCGCGGGCGAGCCGCAACGCCCCGGCGACTACGGCATTGAGACCGTCAACGGCATGACCTGGCTGGTACGTGCCGCCGAAGCCGACGAAACCATCAAGCGTCGCAAGGACGAAGAGGTGGAGCTGCACGTGCAGCGCCTGATGCCCATCGAGGCCCTGCGCATACGCGGGCGGCACAACGCCACCAACGCCCTGGCGGCACTGGGCCTGGCCGTGGCCGCGAGCTGCACCCTGGCGCCCATGCTGCACGGCTTGCGCGAATACCGCGGCGAGCCGCATCGCGTGGAGTCGGTGGCCGTGGTCAAGGATGTCGAGTACTTCGACGACAGCAAGGGCACCAATGTGGGCGCCACCGTGGCGGCGCTCACGGGGCTGGGCCTGGAACGCAAGCTGGTGCTTATCCTGGGCGGCGAAGGCAAGGGGCAGGATTTCTCGCCGCTGGCCGACCCGGTGCAGCGCCATGTGCGCGCCGTGGTGCTGATAGGGCGCGACGCGCCCCTGATCAAGGACGTCCTGCCGCGCAACATCCCGACGTTCGATGCCGCGTCGATGGAGGAGGCCGTCACCCTGGCGGCGCAGCAGGCCCAGACCGGCGACGCCGTGCTGATGTCGCCGGCCTGCGCCAGCTTCGACATGTTTGACAACTACGAGCACCGCGCGCGCGTCTTTTGCGATGCGGTGCAGGCGCTGGCCCGCGACCAGGGGGAGGTGCTGTGACGGCTGCCGCGCGCCTTTCCGGCCGGTTTTCGGGCTGGTTCTCCGGCTTCGGCAAGGCCGCGGCCGACGTGCTGCCGGTGCGCCTGGGCGGGCAGAGCCTGTCGCGCACGCTGGCGGCGCCGCCCGTGCGCATGGCCGGCTTTGACCAGGCGTTGCTCTGGGTCACGGTGGCCCTGCTGATGTGGGGCCTGGTCATGGTGTATTCGGCCTCCGTGGCCATGCCCGACAACCCCAAGTTCGCGCGGTATGCCCACACCCATTTTGTGGTGCGCCATATGCTGTCGCTGGTCGTTGCCTTCATCGCCGCCGTGCTCGCCTTCCAGGTGCCGCTGGCGACCTGGGAGAAGCTCGCGCCCTGGCTGTTCGTGGTCTCCCTGCTGCTGCTGATCCTGGTGCTGGTGCCCTTCATCGGCAAGGGCGTCAACGGCGCCCGCCGCTGGATCTCGCTGGGCATCATGAATTTCCAGCCCTCGGAACTCGCGAAGTTCGCGGTGCTGCTTTATGCGGCCGACTACATGGTGCGCAAGATGGAAGTCAAGGAGCGCTTCTTCCGCGCCGTCATGCCCATGGCGATTGCCATCGCCATCGTCGGCCTGCTGCTGCTGGCCGAGCCCGACATGGGCGCCTTCATGGTGATCTCCGTCATTGCCATGGGCATCCTGTTCCTGGGCGGCGTCAATGCACGCATGTTTTTTGTCATCGCGGCCGTGGTGGTGGTGGCTTTCAGCCTGATGGTGATGCTCAGCGAATGGCGGCGCGAGCGGATTTTTGCCTACCTCGATCCCTGGAGTGATAAATATTCCATGGGCAAGGGTTACCAGCTCTCCCACTCGCTGATCGCCTTCGGCCGCGGCGAGATCTTCGGCGTGGGCCTGGGCGGCAGCATTGAAAAGCTGCACTGGCTGCCCGAGGCGCACACCGACTTCCTGATGGCCGTCATCGGCGAGGAGTTCGGCCTGCTCGGCGTGCTGGCGGTGATAGGCCTCTTCATGTGGATGACGCGCCGCATCATGCACATAGGCCGCCAGTCGATCGCGCTGGATCGCCTCTTCGCCGGCCTGGTGGCGCAGGGCGTGGGCATCTGGATGGGTTTCCAGACCTTTATCAACATCGGCGTGAACCTGGGCGCCTTGCCGACCAAGGGCCTCACGCTGCCCTTGATGAGTTACGGCGGTTCGGCCATTTTGATGAACCTGGTGGCGCTGGCGGTGGTGCTGAGGATTGACTACGAGAATCGCACCCTCATGAGGGGAGGCCGCGCATGAGCAAGCAACACTGCGCTCTTGTGATGGCCGGCGGAACCGGCGGCCACATCTTCCCGGGCCTGGCTGTGGCCGAGGCCCTGCGCGATCGCGGCTGGCGCGTGCACTGGCTGGGCGGCCTGGGCAGCGCAAGCCGGCCCAGCATGGAGAGCCAGCTGGTGCCGCCGCGCGGCTTCGCGTTCGAGCACATCGATTTTTCCGGCGTGCGCGGCAAAGGGCCGGCGACGCTGGTGTTGCTGCCGCTGCGCCTGCTCAAGGCCTTCTGGCAAAGCATACAGGTGGTGCGCCGCGTCAAGCCCGACGTGGTGGTGGGCCTGGGCGGCTACATCAGTTTTCCGGCCGGCATGATGAGCGTGCTGCTGGGCAAGCCGCTGGTGCTGCATGAGCAGAACTCGGTCGCCGGCATGGTCAACAAGGTGCTGGCCGGCGTGGCCGACCGCGTCTTCACGGCTTTCCCGAATGTGTTCCGCAAGGGCGAATGGATAGGCAACCCGCTGCGGCCGGCCTTCACGCGCCAGCCCGGCCCGGTCCAGCGTTTCACCGACCGGGGCGGCCCGCTCAAGCTGCTGGTGGTGGGCGGCAGCCTGGGCGCGCGCGGCCTCAATGAACTCGTGCCCAAGGCACTGGCGCTGATTCCCGCCGGTGAGCGCCCGCAGGTCACGCACCAGAGCGGCGCCCAGCAGATCGACGAGTTGCGCGCCAATTACGCGGCCGCCGGCGTGCAGGCCGAACTCACGCCCTTTATTGAAGACACCGCGCAGGCTTTTGCCGATGCCGACCTCATCATCTGCCGCGCCGGCGCCAGCACGGTGACCGAGATCGCGGCCGTGGGCGCGGCCGCGATCTTTGTGCCTTTCTCGGCCGCCGTGGACGACCACCAGACCGCCAATGCGAAGTTCCTGGTGGACCAGGGCGGCGGCTGGCTGATCCAGCAGCGTGAACTCACGCCGGAGAAGCTGGCGAACATCCTCAAAACCACTGGGCGCTACACCCTTCTGGAACGCGCCCTTCAGGCCAAGACCATGCAAAAAACCGAAGCCACCGCCCGTATGGTGGCTGCCTGCGAGGAACTGGCGAAATGAAACACGCTATCAAGAACATCCATTTCATCGGCCTGGGCGGCGCCGGCATGTCCGGTATTGCCGAGGTGCTGCACAACCTCGGTTACGCCATCTCCGGTTCCGACCTGTCGGACAGCGCCACCTTGCAGCGCCTGGCAAAACTCGGCATCAAGACTTTTGTCGGCCATGCGGCGGGCAACCTCGCCATGGTCGACGCGGTGGTGACCTCCACCGCGGTGCAGCCCGACAACCCCGAGGTGCTGGCGGCACGTGAAAAACGCATTCCCGTGGTGCCGCGCGCGCTGATGCTGGCCGAGCTGATGCGCCTGAAGCAAGGCATCGCCATCGCGGGCACGCACGGCAAGACCACCACCACCAGCCTGGTGGCCAGCGTGCTGGCCGAAGGCGGCCTGGACCCGACCTTTGTGATCGGCGGGCGCCTGAACAGCGCGGGCGCCAACGCCAAGCTCGGCTCGGGCGACTACATCGTGGTCGAGGCCGACGAGTCCGACGCCTCCTTCCTGAATCTGCTGCCGGTAATGGCCGTCGTCACCAACATCGACGCCGACCACATGGAGACCTACGGCCACGACTTCGGCAACCTCAAAAAGGCTTTTGTCGACTTCCTGCACCGCATGCCGTTTTACGGCACGGCCATCCTGTGCACCGACGACCCCGCCGTGCGCGACATCGTGCCGCAGGTCTCCTGCCCCATCACCAGCTACGGCTTCGGCGAGGACGCGCAGGTGCGCGCCGTCAACGTGCGGCCCGTGGGCGCGCAAATGCATTTCACGGCGCAGCGGCGCAACGGCGTCACCCTGCCCGACCTGGAGGTGGTGCTCAATCTGGCGGGCGAACACAACGTGCTCAACGCGCTGTCGGCGATTGCCATCGCGGTCGAGCTCAATGTGCCCGACGCGGCGGTGCAAAAAGCGCTGGCGGATTTCCGCGGCGTGGGCCGGCGCTTCCAGAGCTACGGCGACATGCCGGCCAAAGGCGGCGGGCAGTTCACCGTGATCGAGGACTACGGCCACCACCCGGTGGAAATGGCCGCGACGCTGGCCGCCGCGCGCGGCGCCTTTCCGGGCCGCCGCCTGGTGCTGGCCTTCCAGCCGCACCGCTACACGCGCACGCGCGACTGCTTTGAGGATTTCGTCAAGGTCATAGGCCAGGCCGACGCCGTGCTGCTGTCCGAGGTGTATGCCGCCGGCGAGCCGCCCATCGTCGCGGCCGACGGCCGTTCGCTGGCGCGCGCGCTGCGCGTAGCCGGCAAGGTCGAGCCCGTCTTTGTGGACGAGATCGAAGCCATGCCGCAGGCGATTGTGGACAACGCCCTGGGCGGCGACGTGGTGATGTGCATGGGCGCCGGCTCCATAGGCCAGGTGCCCGCCAGGGTGGCCGAGATGCTGGAAGGAACGCGGGCATGAAACAGAACTCTCCCAATTTTGGCAAGGTCGCCGTCCTCATGGGCGGCCAGTCGGCCGAACGCGAGGTCTCGCTGATGTCGGGCAGCGGCGTGCTCAAGGCGCTGCGCTCGCGCGGCGTGGACGCCCATGCCTTCGATCCGGCGGAGCGCGACCTCGCCGAGCTCAAAAAAGAAGGCTTTGAACGCTGCTTCATCGCCCTGCACGGCCGCTTCGGCGAAGACGGCACGGTACAGGGCGCGCTGGAACTGCTGGGCATTCCCTACACCGGCTCGGGCGTCATGGCCTCCAGCATGGCCATCGACAAGGTCATGACCAAGCGCGTGATGATTTCCGAAGGCTTGCCGACGCCCCAGTACCGTCTGCTGCGCCGCGGCGCTTACGGCGCGGCCGATATCGCCGCCGTGCCCGATGCGCTGGGGCTGCCGCTCATCGTCAAACCCGCGCGCGAGGGTTCTTCGATAGGCCTGACCAAGGTCACCCGCCGCGAAGGCATGGCCGAGGCCGTGGCCCAGGCCGAAAAACTCGATGCCGACGTGCTGTGCGAGCAGTTCATCAGCGGCGACGAAGTGACCTGCCCGGTGCTGGGCACCGGCGCCGGCGCGCATGCGCTGCCGGTGATACGCATCGTCGCGCCGGACGGCAACTACGACTACCAGAACAAGTATTTCACCGACACCACGCAGTACCTGGTGCCCTGCGGGCTTCCCGAGGGTGAAGAGGCCGTCATCCAGCAGCTGGTGCTGGATGCTTTCCGCATCCTCAATTGCCGCGGCTGGGCGCGTGCCGACGTGATGATAGACAAGGCCACGCGCAAGCCCTACCTGCTGGAGATCAACACCTCGCCCGGCATGACCGGCCACTCGCTGGTGCCCATGTCCGCGCGCGCGGCCGGCATTTCTTACGAAGACCTGTGCGTCGAGGTGCTCAAGACCGCCACGCTGGACCACCAGAAACAGGGGGGAGGCGCCACTTGAAGCGCAGAACGCCTATGCCCACCGCCATGCCGCTGGACGTCAAGCTCATGAACACCTTCTCGGTGGTCCTGGGCCTGGCGTTTGCCGCCATGGTCGTGGCGCTGGGCGTCGCCTGGGTGCTGCGCCAGTCGCTGTTCAGCCTGAGCGCGATCCGTGTGCAGGGCGATCTGATGCACAACAACGCGGTCACGCTGCGCGCCAACGTGGCGCCGCGGCTGGCCGGCAATTTCTTCACGGTGGACCTGGCCGCCACGCGCGCGGTGTTCGAGTCCGTGCCCTGGGTACGGCGGGCGCTGGTGCAGCGCGAATTCCCGAATCGCCTCAAGGTGGTGCTGCAGGAACACAAGCCGGTGGCCTTCTGGGGCGCCGAAGGTGACGCGCGGCTGGTCAACAATTTTGGCGAGGTGTTCGAAGCCAACCAGGGCGACGTGGAGTCGGAAGACCTGCCGTTGCTCAACGGCCCGCCCGGACAGGCGCCCTTGGTGCTGCAGGCCTACCAGACGCTGGGGCCCTTGTTCGACGAGACGGACGCCACGCTGGAGCAACTGCAGCTCAGCGGCCAGGGCGGCTGGCGTGCGCAGCTCGACAGCGGCGCCGTGATCGAACTCGGCCACGGCTCGCTGCCGGAAATCGAGGCGCGCACGCGCCGCTTTATCGCCACGGTGACGCAGGTGTCGTCGCGCTACGGAAGGGACCTGGAGTCCGCCGACCTGCGTTACGCCAACGGTTATGCGATCAGGCTCAGGGGGGTGACCACGGGCAACCCCGCCGACAAAGAAGACGGAAAGAAAAAAAGGTAAACATATGGCCAAGGAATACAAGGATCTGGTGGTTGGGCTGGACATCGGCACCAGCAAGGTCATGGCCGTGGTGGCCGAGGTCATGCCGGGCGGCGAGCTCAAACTCGCGGGCCTGGGCATCGCGTCCAGCAACGGCTTGAAGCGCGGCGTGGTGGTCAACATCGACGCCACGGTGCAGAGCATCCAGCAGGCCTTGAAGGAGGCCGAGCTGATGGCCGACTGCAAGATCGCCCGTGTCTATACCGGCATCACCGGCAGCCACATACGCGGCATCAACTCCAGCGGTATGGTGGCGGTCAAGGACAAGGAAGTCACCCAGGCCGACGTGGCGCGCGTGATCGAGACGGCCAAGGCCATCAACATCTCGACCGACCAGCGCCTGCTGCTGGTCGAGCCGCAGGAGTTCGTCATCGACGGCCAGGACGTGCGCGAACCCATAGGCATGAGCGGCATACGCCTGGAGGCCAAGGTGCACATCGTGACCGGCGCGCAGAGCGCGGCCGAGAACATCATCAAGTGTGTGCGGCGCTGCGGCCTGGAAGTGGACCAGCTGATGCTCAACCCGCTGGCCTCCAGCCTGGCGGTGCTCACGCAGGATGAGCAGGAGCTCGGCGTGGCGCTGGTCGACATAGGCGCGGGCACCACCGACGTCGCGATTTTCACCGGCGGCGCCATCCGGCACACCGCGGTGATCCCGATCGCCGGCGACCTGATCACGAGCGACATCGCCATGGCGCTGCGCACGCCCACCAAGGACGCCGAGGACATCAAGGTGGAAAGCGGCTACGCCAAACAGCTGCTGGCCGACCCGGACACCCAGGTGGAAGTCCCGGGCCTGGGCGACCGCGGCCCGCGCATGCTGAGCAAGCAGGCGCTGGCCGGCGTCATCGAGCCGCGCATCGAGGAGATTTTCTCGCTGGTCCAGCAGGTGATACGCGAGTCGGGCTATGAAGAGGTGCTGTCTTCCGGCATCGTCATCACCGGCGGCAGCGCCGTCATGCCCGGCATGGTGGAGCTCGGCGAGGACATTTTCCTCAAGCCGGTGCGTCGCGGCATACCGCGCTACTCCAGCGCGCTGTCGGACATGGTGGCGCAGGCGCGGGCCTCCACCGTCATGGGCCTGCTCGAAGAGGCCCGGCTGGCCCGCATGCGGGGCTACAAGGTGTCGCAAAAGGCGGGCAGCGTGCACAACGCCTTCGGCCGCGTCAAAGACTGGTTTGTGGGGAACTTCTGACCATGAAAACCTATTCCACTTTTATCGGCAGGCCCTCGCGTTGCATGCATTCGGGCGGGGCGGACCCCCCTGCGTGAGACAGCCGTGTCAACCATAAATACAAATTTCCAATTATTGGCAACTGCAGTTTATTGATTAGGAGGCTCCCAATGAGCATCGAAATGATTGAAATCGAAGAATTCAACCAGGGCACACAGATCAAGGTGATCGGTGTGGGCGGCGGCGGCGGCAATGCCGTCGGGCACATGATCGAATGCGGCGTGCAAGGCGTCGAATTCATCTGCGCCAACACGGACGCGCAGGCGCTCAGCCGCGGCAGCGCGCACAAGACCATCCAGCTGGGCAGCAGCGGCCTGGGCGCGGGCAGCAAGCCCGACAAGGGCCGCGACGCGGCCGAAGTGGCGGCGGACGACATCCGCAGCGCGATCGACGGTGCGCACATGCTGTTCATCACCGCCGGCATGGGCGGCGGCACGGGCACCGGTGCCGCGCCGGTGATCGCGCGCATCGCCAAGGAGATGGGCATCCTGACGGTCGGCGTGGTGACCAAGCCTTTCGAGTTCGAAGGCGGCCGCCGCATGACGAATGCCGACCTGGGCCTGGCCGAGCTCGAGGCCAACGTCGACTCGCTGATCGTGGTGCTCAATGAGAAGCTGCTCGAAGTGCTGGGCGACGACGTGACGCAGGACGAGGCTTTCGCGCATGCCAACGACGTGCTCAAAAACGCCGTGGGCGGCATTGCCGAAATCATCAATGTGCCCGGCCATGTGAACGTCGACTTCGAGGACGTGCGCACCGTGATGGGTGAGCCCGGCAAGGCCATGATGGGCACGGCCAAGGCCAACGGCCCTGACCGTGCGCGCATCGCCGCCGAGCAGGCCGTGGCCTGCCCGCTGCTGGAAGGCATAGACCTCTCGGGCGCCAAGGGCGTGCTGGTGCTGATCTCGGCGGCCAAGGGCTCGCTCAAACTGAGCGAATCCAAGCTCGCGATGAACACCATACGCGCTTACGCCTCGCCCGATGCGCACGTGATCTACGGCACGGCTTATGACGACGAGCTGGGCGACGAGATCCGCGTGACCGTGGTCGCGACGGGCCTGTCGCGCCAGGGCATGCGCCGCCATGCGCCGCCGCTGCAGGTGCTGCGCACCGGCACCGACAACGTGCCTTTCAACGTGCCCACGCTGAACACGGCGGCCGGTGCTACCGGCGCGCCGCAGATGGCCACGGGTGCGGCCCAGCCGGATTACGGAAATATGGCTGTGCCTAGCGTGTGGCGTACGAATCGGACGCAGGCGGCGGCCAAGGTGGATGCACTTGCTTCGGGAGGCATGGACGACTTCGAGATCCCGGCCTTCCTCCGCAAACAAGCCGATTAATGGGTGTAAAGCTACTGCGCAACCCGATCTTGAGGCTGTGGTGCTCACCGTACCTGAGTACGGTTCCGCTCCTCGCCTCAACCTCGGGCTGCTCGCTACGCTTTCCATCCCATTAATCGCAGCCGGAGGAGCATGCTTCGCTCTCCTTGCTTCCATTCGATTAATCGCCGTTGGGTAGTGGGCCGGGCGCGCTTCGCTGAGGTCACTGAGCCGTGGCCAATGCACTGTGCCTATGCCCGGCATTGCTATCCCCTACCCTTGAAATGGCCTTAGGCCAACTAAAATGAGCAGGATGCTTGCCCAAAGAACCCTTAAATCACTGACCAAAGCCGTGGGCGTGGGCCTGCACAGCGGGCAGCGGGTGGAATTGACCTTGCGCCCCGCTGCGCCGGATACGGGCATTGTGTTTCGCCGTGTGGATCTGCCGCAGCCGGTGGACATCGCGATTTCGGCGCAATCGGTGACGGACACGCGGCTGGCGTCCACCATCTCCAGCGGCAGCGCCAAGGTACATACGGTGGAGCATTTGATGTCGGCCTGCGCGGGCCTGGGCATTGACAACCTCTACGTCGACATCACGGCCGAGGAAGTGCCCATCCTGGACGGCTCGGCCTCGTCCTTTGTGTTTTTGCTGCAGTCGGCCGGCATCGAGCTGCAGGCCGCGCCCAAGCGTTTTATCCGTGTGATCAAGCCTGTGGAAGTGCGCGAAGGCGAGGGCGCCAGCACCAAGTGGGCGCGCCTGTCGCCTTATGAAGGCTACAAGCTCAGCTTTGAAATTGATTTTGACCACCCGGCGGTGGACTCCACCGGCCAGCGCGTGGAGTTCGACATGGGCTCGGGCGCCTACTCGCGCGATATCGCGCGGGCCCGCACCTTCGGTTTCACCAAGGACGTGGAGATGATGCGCGCCAACGGCCTGGCCCTGGGCGGCGGGCTGGACAACGCCATCGTGATGGACGACTACAAGGTGCTCAACAGCGACGGCCTGCGCTACAACGACGAGTTCGTGAAGCACAAGATCCTCGACGCCATGGGCGACCTCTACCTGCTGGGCAAGCCGCTGCTGGCCGCCTACAGCGCGTTTCGCTCCGGCCATGCGATGAACAACAAGCTGCTGCGCGAGCTGCTGGCGCACAAGGACGCCTACGAAGTCGTCACCTTTGAAGACGAGAAAAAAGCGCCCCGGGGTTTCGCCACACTGGCGCGCGCCTGGTAGGCGCGGCACTGCCAAGGGCCGCTCATGCTGCTGTTCCGCTGGCTCATCCTGCTGTTTTTGCTGGCCGCCGTGGTGGCCTTCATGTTTTACGCGGGCACCGGGCAGGCGCGCTACAAGCGCTTTGGCCTCATCATCCTCAAGTGGACGCTGATTGCCGCCTTCGGTTTTTTCGCGGTGCTGGTGCTTGAGCGCATCGCGTAGCGTAGCCCCTCAGCGGCTGCGCCCGCCGCGGTAATTCCCCGTCATCTTCGCGCCCGTGCCGCCGGCCTGGGCCAGCCGCGCCATGGCGCTGCCCACGTGGGCATGGGTGATGGCCAGGCCCAGCGCATCGGCCGCATCCTTGCCGGGCAGCGAAGGCAGCTTGAGCAGGCGCATGACCATTTCCTGCACCTCGGCCTTGCCGGCCTTGCCGTAGCCGGCCACGGCCTTCTTGAGCTGCAAGGCGGTGTATTCGGCCACCGACAATTCGCGCGAGACCAGCGCGGTGATGCAGGCGCCGCGCGCCTGGCCCAGCAGCAGGGTGGCTTGCGGGTTGACGTTGACAAAGATGATTTCAACCGAGGCCGCGTCGGGCTTGTAGCGCTCCACCACCTCACACACGCCCTCGAACAGCACCTTGAGCCGGCCAGGCAGGTCGGCGCGCTCCAGGTGCGTGGTCTTGATGGTGCCGCTGGCCACATAGCGAAGATGCGGGCCGTCCACGTCGACCACGCCGAAGCCGGAGGTCTGAAGGCCTGGGTCTATGCCTAGGATGCGCATGGCAATTGCCCGGCCTAGAGGCCGAAATACCAGCGGACCGAATGGAAGAAGATGGGCGCGCCGAAGCACAGCGCGTCGACCCGGTCCAGCAGGCCGCTGGCCCCGGTCACGCCCACGCCGCGTTTGCCCCAGTTGGGAATGCCGCGGTCGCGCTTGAGGGCCTTCATCACGAGGTGGCCCAGCGAGCCCGATACGCAGGCGATAAAGGCCATGGCCACGGCCTGCGCGGGCTTGAAGGGCGTGAGGCCCGCGAGCAGGCCGCCCAGCAGGCTGGCCGCCACCACGGCGATCAGCCAGCTGGTCCAGTTGAAGCTCTTGCTCACATTGGGCGCGCTGGGCGGGCGCTGCAGTCTGCGGCCGACCAGGTACTCCACGATCATGCAGCTTTGCACCACGAACACCAGGAAGAACACCAGGAAGGCGTTCTTGCCTTCATAGTTGGGAAATTTCAGCAGCATCAGGGCCGGCACGTGGCTGATGCCGTAGACGCAGACCATGATGCCCCATTGCAGCTTGGCGTTGCGCTCCAGGAAGCGCTGCGGGTCGTCGGCCAGCGCGCTGACCACCGGAATCGCCAGGAAGACGTAGACGGGGATGAACACGGTGACCAGGTCGAAGCGCCGCGTGATCACGAGCGCGAACTGCACCGGCAGCACCACGAAGAAGGCCAGCACCAGGCTTCGGTGGTCGCCCTGGCGCGTGGGCGAGAGCGTGATGAACTCGCGCAGCGCGAAAAACGCGACCAGCCCGAACAGCACGGTGGCCACGGTTTCACCCAGCGTCCAGCCTATCCAGAACACCGTGGACATCAGCCAGGAAGTGCGCAGGACGCCGTTGAACTCCTTGAGCTTCTGGGTGTGCAGGTCGTCCTCGTGCGTGTCCTTGAGCGACATCACGAAGGCGGCCACGCTGATGGCGGTCAGGATGCCGAAGACCAGCACGAACAGCAGGCCGACCTGCTGCGAGGGCGAGAGGTTGCGCAGAAAGGTATTCATCAGGAATCCCGCAGGTCCATCACCGCCTGGCGCGCGCGGGCCAGGAATTCGCCGCGGTCCTCACCGGCGCCCAGGGCAATCGGCGCGCCGAAGGTGACCGAGCACAGGATGGGCACCGGCACGACCTCGCCCTTGGGCATGACGCGCTGCACGTTGTTGATCCAGGCCGGCACCAGCACCACGCCCGGGAACTTGAGCGCCAGGTTGTAGAGGCCGGCCTTGAATTTTTGCGGCTCCTCGTGGTTGCCGCGCGTGCCTTCCGGGAACAGGATGATGGAGTCGCCGTGGGTCAGCGCCTCGATCAGCGGCTCCAGCGGGTCCTGGTCGCCGGTCTTGGCGCGGTCCACATAAATCGCGTTGAACACCGCCGTGGTGATCCACTTTTTGAACGGAGTTTTGGTCCAGTAGTCCTTGGCCGCGATGGGCCGCGTGATGCTGCGCAGTTCTTCGGGCAGGGCCGCCCACATCAGCACCAGGTCGGCATGGCTCTGGTGGTTGGCGAAATAGATGCGCTGCTCGGCCTTGGGCGGGCAGCCTTGCCAGCGTGCCTGCGCGCCGGTCAGCGTGCGGATCAGGCCCAGCAGGAACAGGCCCATGAGCTTGGCCAGCAGGGGAGAAAGCTTGTCGTTCATGGGCTGCTGGCCTTTGGGTGCCTCAAGGCAGTTCCACGCCGCCCATGCGGGCGACGATGGTGCCGGCCCGCGAGGCCAGGTAGCCTGAGTTGGGCCGGGTCTCAAAGTACTTGGGCCGCGGCAGCATCACGGCCAGGCGCGCGGCCTCGTACGCGCTCAGCCTGGCCGCGGGCTTGCGGTAATAGTGCTGGGCGGCCGCCTCGGCGCCGAAAACGCCTTCGCCCCATTCCACGCTGTTGAGATAGATCTCCAGGATGCGCTCCTTGCCCAGCAGCGCTTCCAGCAGCAAGGTCAGCACCAGCTCCTGGCCCTTGCGCAGCAGCGTGCGCTCGCCCGACAAAAACAGGTTTTTGGCCAGTTGCTGCGTGATGGTGGAGCCGCCCACGATCTTCACGGGTTTGGCCGGCGCGGCCGCCGCCCTGGCGGGCGCCAGCCGGCTGGCCGACTGCGCGGCGCGCTGTTCGGCCTTGGCGTTTTTGTCCCAGGCTTTTTCCAGCGCCTCCATGTCGACACCGTCATGCTCGGCAAAGCTGGCGTCTTCGGAGGCGATGACCGCGCGCTTGAGACTGTCGGGCAGCTCGCTATAGGGCACCCATTGCTGGCGCCATTTCAGGGTGCCGGTATTGCGCGCGACCAGGTAGGCTTCAGAGCGCTGGAAGGCGGTGGACTCCGGGTCCACTACGGCCATCAAGGCGATGCGCGCCACAAAAAAAAGCTGCAAGGCCAGGCCGGCCAGCAGGCCCAGCCCGATCAGCCTGAAGAGCGCCTTCATGCCAGCGATGCCCGCATTTCCCGCAGCACCTGCGCCGAAGGCGGGCGTACCTTGCGCCACAGCTCGAAGGCCTCGGCGGCCTGTTCGACCAGCATGCCCAGGCCGTCGCGTGGCACGGCGCCGTTGTCGCGGGCCCAGGCCATGAAGCTGGCGGCCGCGGGGCCGTACATCATGTCGCAGGCCAGCGCGCCGGGTTTGAGCACATCGGCGGCGACCGGCACGCCGGCGCCCGCCAGGCTGCTGGCGCTGGCGTTGATGACCACGTCGAACGCGCCTTGGAGGCCTTCCAGGTCCTGGGCCAGCAGCTCGGTGGCCTGCAGCAGGGGCTGCAGGGACGCGTGCGCCTTGTGGCGCTTGACCAACGCATCGGCCCTGGCCCGTGTGCGGTTGACCAGCACCAGCCGGCGCGGCGCGGCCGCCAGCAGCGGCGCCAGCGCACCGGCGCCCGCGCCGCCCGCGCCTATCAGCAGCACGTCGCGCCCGGCCAGCGAAACGCCGGCGTTGTTCTGGATATCGTTGACCAGGCCCACGCCGTCGGTGTTGTCGGCATGGACGGCGCCGGCCTGCAGCAGCAAGGTGTTGGCCGCCTGCGCGAGCTGCGCCCTGTCGCTGCGCGTGGCGGCGGCCTCAAAAGCATCAAGCTTGAAGGGCACGGTGACGTTGCAACCCTTGACGCCGTCCCGCTGCAGCTGTGCCAGGGTGGCCGCGAAGGATTCCAGCGGCACCAGCAGGCGCTCGTAGCGCAGGGACTGCCCGGTCAGCTCGGCAAAGCGGGCGTGGATCAGCGGCGACTTGCTGTGAGCGATCGGGTTGCCCAGGACGTAGTACTGATCCATGGGAACCTAGCGGCTTGTGAGTTTGGTTTCCAGCGTGTCGTCGCGCGTGAACTTGAAGCGTGACACCACGACGATCTGGTCGGCCTTGCGGCGCATGGCGTCGTTGAAGCGGCCGAAGGGCCCGGTGCCGCGCACAATGCTCTGGGCGCGCCGGTCCAATGTCAGGTTGCCAGAGGTCTGCACCACTTCCGTGTCCAGCACGGTGCCGTCGAAGTTCACGGTGACGATCATGGTGAGCTCGCCGTACAGTTTTTTGCCGGCCTGCTCGGGGAAGTTGACGGTGCCCTTGTCCTCGATCTTGCGGCGCAGCTCATCGTAATAGACGGCGTAGACCTCTTCTCGCGTGGCCGGGCTGATGTAGCGTTTTTTGGGTCGCGCGTTTTCTTCGTTGATGCGGCGTTCGATCTCAGCCAGGATCTTGACCAGGGCCTTGCGTTTTTCCTCGCGCTCGGCCTGGGCCGGGCTGTTGGCGGGTTGGGTCAGGTCGGGCGGCGGCATGGAGGCCAGCTGCTTTTTGATCTGCGCCAGCAGCTGGGTTTGCTGCTCCTGCAGCGACTCGACCTTGCGCTGCGCGTCTTCGGTGGCGTCGCCGAGTTCCATCAGGGCCGAAGGCGGCAGGGGCGAGGTGGCCCGGCCTTTTTCGGCCTCGCCGCCGCCGGCCAGCGAGGCCTGCGCGATCGCCTTGGCGAAGTCGGGCTTTTCATTGGACTTGGCGTTGACCAGGATCACTTCCAGCGGGGTGTCCTGGAACACGCGGTTAAAGCGCTCGGGGTCGACAAAACGCACCGTCAGCAGCACCGCGTGCACGGCGATGGACACGCCCAGGGCAATTTGCAGTGTGCTTGGGTTCTTCACAGAAAGAGATTATCGGGGTTTATGCGCGAAATCCGGTGTCAACCCGCCACCGGAGCCGCGGCGGCGGCGTCGGTTTGTGGCTCATTGACATCGACCGCGATGGAGATCGGGCCGGCGGCCATCTCGGTCTCGCCGTCGTCCTCACCGAGCGGGTCGGGCGATTCGTCAAGTTCCACGTCCAGCCGCTCGGTGACCGTGCCCGACACGTCCAGCGTGATCTCGTCGATCTCGCCCAGCCGCACGCGCACTTTCGCGCCGCGCGGCAAGCCCTGCGCGCCCACGGCCGTGAGCACCAGCGGCAACTCATCGGCGCGCACCAGGTTGTCCTTGAAGGCGGTGGCCACCAGCTCGGTGATGCCGTTTTGCTGCAGGTATTTGAGTGTCCAGTAGCGCTCTATGCCGGCCTGGAAGCCGTTGTAGGCGCTGTAGGCTGCGTCAAAGCCCGAGATGATGGAAAACAGCTCGGCGTCCTTGGGCTTGAAGGGCGCGGCCAGCGCGGCCGTGCGGCCGTGGCGCGCGCAGGCGATGATCTGCCACTGGTTGACCAGGTCGGTGTAGCGGCGCAGCGGCGAGGTGCTCCAGGCATAACTCTTGACGCCTATGCCCGCATGCGGCAAGGCCTTGGTGCCCATGCGCACCTTCACGCCGGGCGCGAGGCTGGCCTGGCTGCGGTAGATGCCGGGCACGCTGTGCTCGGCCAGCCACTGGCCCCAGGTGCTGTTGGCCAGGATCATGGCCTCGGCCACGATCAAATCCAGCGGCGCGCCGCGCTGGCGTGTGCTGATGCTGACGGTTTCGTTGCCTTGGGGTTCGCCGCCCGTGGGGTTGTCCAGGCGGAAGTTGTAATCGGGTCGGTTGAAGTTCTCGGGCTTGCCGCGCACGATTTCACGCTGCGCCTTCAGGTGTTTGGCCAGCCGGTGCAGAAAGGTCAGCTCCACGCCCCACTGCACGCCGGTGGGCGGGCTGCTTTGCGCCGTTTCAAAAAAGGCTTCGGTGAAGGTGCTGTCCAGCATGTCATGGCGCAGGTTGCTGACAATGGGCACCTGTTCCAGCCGCGTGACGCTTTCCTTGATCTCCAGTGTGGCTTCATCGAGCGTGAGGTAGAGCGACAGGGCCGGGCAGTTGCGGCCTTCCTGCAGCGTATAACTTTTGACGATTTCGTCGGGCAGCATGGTCAGCTTGTAGCCTGGCATGTAGACGGTGGACAGCCGCGCGCGGCCCACCGCATCGATGGGGCTGCCGGGCAGCACGGCCAGGCCGGGCGCGGCGATGTGTATGCCCAGGGTGACGGTGCCGCTGCCCAGGCCTTGCACCGACAGCGCATCGTCGATCTCGGTGGTGGCCGAGTCGTCGATGGAAAAGGCCTTGACCTCGGCCAGGGGCAGCTCGTCCTTGACTTCGGGCGCCTGCAGCGCAGGAAAGCCCGTGCCCTTGGGAAAGTTCTCGAACAGGAAACGTTTCCAGTGGAACTGGTAGGGCGAGGCGATGGCGCCGGCCTTCTGCAACAGGTCCAGCGGCGCGGTGTGCGTGGCGCGCGAAGCCTCGACCACGGCCTTGTACTCGGCGCTGTTTTTGTCGGGCTTGAACAGGATTTTGTAGAGCTGCTCGCGCACCGGCGCCGGGCATTCGCCGCGGCCCAGTTCCTCGGCCCAGGCAGTGATTTGCGCCGCCACCTGTTTTTTCTTCTCGATGGCGGCCAGCGCCTGCTGCAGGATGTCGGCGGGCGCCTTCTTGAAGCGGCCCTTGCCGGCGCGGCGGAAGTAGTGCGGCGCATCGTAAAGGCGGAACAGCGCGGCGGCCTGCTGCTCCAGCGTGGCGGGTTTGCCGTCGGCGCTGAAGTAGTCGCGGGCCAGGTCGGCAAAGCCGAATTCGCCTTCGCCGGCGAATTCCCAGGCCAGGTCCAGCTCGATGTCGGCGCTCAGTTTTTGCCCGGCGGCGATGAGCTCGGCGGGTGAGGGTTTCTCGAATTTCAGCAGGGCGTTGACGCCCTTGACCTTGACGCGCTTGCCCGAGTCGAGCTCCACCTGCAGCGAGGCGTCGCTCTCGGACAAAATGCGGCCGGCCAGAAACTTGCCGGCTTCTTCAAACAATACAAACAAAACGGGATCCCTTTGGTGTCTTTGATGACTTGGGGCTAGTGTAATCAGCCCCGTCCAGGGGCAGTTTCAGGCCAGGGCGAGGAAATCCAGGATTTCGGGCACATGCGTGTCGAAGTCGCTCAGCGCATGGTCGCCACCGTCGAGGATGCGCAGCCGGCTGCCCGCATAGCGGGCCGCCATTTCACGCCAGTCCAGCACCTCGTCGCCCTTGGCGACGATGGCCAGGTAGTTTTCAGGCGTTTTCAGCGGCCCGGCGTGCTGGGCTTTGAGTTCATCGACAAAACGCGGCTCGAAGAAAAAGTGCTGGTCCGGGTCGTGCCAGGCGGTTTGCTCGCCGATGTAGCGGGCCAGGTCGCGCGCCGGCTCCACGGCCGGGTTGAGCAGCACGGCTTTGCAGCCCATGCGTTCGGCCACGGCGGTGGCATAAAAACCGCCCAGCGAGGAGCCGACCACGGCCAGGCTCTGGTAGCCGGCTTGCCGTGGCCAGCCGGCGATTTCATCCATGACCCCGCGTAGCGCGGCCTCGGGTGAAGGCGGCAGCTGCGGACACCACCAGTGGACGGCGGGATGGCGCTGCCGCACGATGGCCGCCATTTTCTGGGCCTTCATGGACTGCGGCGAAGAGCGAAAGCCGTGCAGGTAGAGCAGGTGGGTGGTGCGCATGCCGCCATGGTAGACGGGCGCCCACGGTCTTTGGCTCCGGGCCCCCTGGCGGATAATCCCCGGCATGGCTGCCGTTTTCGACAAACCCTCTCTTTACCAGCGAACTTTGCCCCTGCTGCAGGGCTTTGACGGCCTGCTGGCGTTTGCCGTCTTCCTGCTGGCTTGCGCGGGCCTCTTGATCATGTATTCCTCGGGCTATGACCACGGCAGCCGCTTTGTCGACCACGGCCGCAACATGCTGATCGCCGGGGCCATCATGTTTGTGGTGGCACAGGTGCCGCCGCAGCGCCTGATGGCCTTTGCCGTGCCGCTCTACATCGTGGGGGTGACCCTGCTGGTGGCGGTCGCGGTGTTCGGTGTGACCAAAAAAGGCGCCAGGCGCTGGCTCAATGTGGGCGTGGTGATTCAGCCCAGCGAAATCCTCAAGATCGCCATGCCGCTGATGCTGGCCTGGTGGTTCCAGAAGCGCGAGGGCCAACTGCGGCCCCTGGACTTCGTGGCCGCCGTGCTGCTGCTGGCCATGCCGGTGGGCCTGATCATGAAGCAACCCGACCTGGGCACCTCGCTGCTGGTGCTGGCGGCCGGCCTGGCGGTGATCTTTTTCGCGGGCCTGAGCTGGAAGCTGATCCTGCCGCCGGTGCTGCTGGGCCTGGTCGGCGTGTTCCTGGTGGTCTGGTTTGAGCCGCAGATCTGCGCCGACGGCGTGCGCTGGCCCATACTGCACGACTACCAGCAGCAGCGCATCTGCACCCTGCTAGACCCGTCGCGCGACCCGCTGGGCAAGGGCTTTCACATCATCCAGGGCATGATCGCGATCGGTTCGGGCGGCATCACCGGCAAGGGCTTCATGGCCGGCACGCAAACCCACCTGGAGTTCATTCCCGAGCGCACCACCGACTTCATCTTCGCCGCCTATTCCGAGGAGTTCGGCTTGCTGGGCAACCTGCTGCTGATCGCTGGTTTTATCTTCCTGATCCTGCGCGGGCTGGCCATCGCGCTGGAGGCTTCGACCCTGTTCGCGCGCCTGCTGGCGGGGGCGCTGACCATGATCTTTTTCACCTATGCCTTCGTCAATATGGGCATGGTCAGCGGCATCCTGCCGGTGGTGGGCGTGCCCCTGCCCTTTATCAGCTACGGCGGCACCGCCATGGTCACCCTGGGCCTGGCCATAGGCATGCTGATGTCCATTGCCAAGGCCAAGCGCCTGGTGCAGACCTGAGGCCGCCCGCGTGAACGCCCGCAGGGTGACCGTGATCGGCGTGGGCAATATGGGCGGCGGCATGGCGGCCAACCTGCTGGCCAAAGGCTGGGATGTCCAGGTTTGTGACATCGATGCGGCCAAGGCCGCGGCCATGGTGCAACTGGGTGCCACGGCCATTGCCAGCCCCGCGGATGCCGCGGCGGAGTCACAGGCTTTTATCGTCTGCGTGGTCGACGCGGCGCAAACCGAAGAGGTGCTGTTTGGCGTGCAAGGCCTGGGCCGCGTGCTGCGGCCCGGCCATGCCGTGATGCTGTGCCCCACGATTTCTCCGCAGGACGTCGAATCCTTCGCCGCCCGGCTGGCCGAATGCGGCGTGCACACGCTGGACGCCCCCATGTCGGGCGGCCCGGCCCGCGCGCGCGACGGCTCCATGAGCCTGATGCTGGCCTGCACCGGCGAGGTGTATGCCCGGCAGGCCGGCTTGCTGCGGGACCTGTCGGCCAAGGTGTTCCACATCAGCGAAAAACCCGGCGACGGCGCCCGCACCAAGCTGGTCAACAACCTGCTGGCGGGCATCAACCTGGTGGGCGCGGCCGAGGCGCTGGCGCTGGCCGGGAGCCTGGGGCTGGACCTGGCGAAAACCCTGGACGTGATCGAGCAGTCCAGCGGGCAGAGCTGGATAGGCTCGGACCGCATGCGCCGCGCGATTGCCGGCGACTACGCGCCGCGCGCGCATGTGACGCTGCTTGAAAAAGACACGCGGCTGGCCATGGCGGCGGCCCGCGCGGCCGGCTTCGAAGGCCCGCTGGGCGAGCGCGCCAGCCGGGTCTTTGCCGAGGCCCACCGGGCCGGGCTGGCGGCCGAGGACGATGCCGCGCTGTTCAAGCACCTGGGCGGCAAGGGCGGCTGAGCGGGTTTTCGCCCGGTTTTCCCTTGCCTGCGGGCAAAACCCCGCCGCCCCCGGCCCACAGGCAGACTGCCTACAATGGCCGCATGACCTCACTTCGCTCCACCACCGCCTCCGCCCCCAACAAGTCCACGGTCTCTTCGGCCGCCCGGCCTACGGTGGAGTCGACCTCGGGGCGGCTGGAGATCGCGCAGAAACTGTTGCTGGCGCCCTTCGGCCTCACGCAGGCGCACCTGGGCCGCGCGCTCGGTGAAATCACCTCCCATGGCGCGGACGACGCCGACCTGTATTTCCAGTACACCCGCAGTGAAGGCTGGAGCCTGGAAGAGGGCATCGTGAAAACCGGCTCCTTCAGCATCGACCAGGGCGTGGGCGTGCGTGCCGTCAGCGGCGAGAAAACCGCTTTTGCCTATTCCGACGACATTTCCGAAGCCTCGCTGCTGGACGCGGCGCGCACGGTGCGCAGCATTGCCGCCGGCGGCAAAAGCGCCCGCGTGAAGACGCCGGCCGGCCGCATCGCCGGCAGCCGCTCGCTCTACCAGGGGCTGGACCCCATCGCCACGCTGGACAGCACCGCCAAGGTCCAGTTGCTGGAAAAGGTCGAAAAACTCGCCAAGGCCAAGGATCCGCGCATCGTGCAGGTCATGGCGGGCCTCGCCAGCGAATACGACGTGGTCATGGTGGCGCGCGCCGACGGCACGCTGGCCGCCGACGTGCGCCCGCTGGTGCGCCTGAGCGTGACGGTGATCGCCGAGCAGAAAGGCCGGCGCGAAGTCGGCTCGGGCGGCGGCGGCGGCCGTTTCGGCCTGGCCTATTTTGACGATGCGCAGGTCGCCGAATACGTCAATGACGCGGTAAAAGCCGCCCTGACCAACCTCGACGCGCGCCCCGCGCCGGCCGGCGAGATGACGGTGGTGCTGGGTTCGGGCTGGCCCGGCATCCTGCTGCACGAAGCCATAGGCCACGGCCTGGAGGGCGACTTCAACCGCAAGGGCTCCAGTGCCTTTTCCGGGCGCATAGGCCAGCGTGTGGCGGCCAAGGGAGTCACGGTGCTGGATGACGGCACGATTGCCGACCGCCGCGGTTCGCTCAACGTCGACGACGAGGGCAACGCCAGCCAGCGCAACGTCCTGATCGAGGACGGCATCTTGAAGGGCTACATCCAGGATTCGCTGAACGCCCGCCTGATGAAGGTCAAGCCCACCGGCAACGGGCGGCGCGAGAGCTACGCCCACGTGCCCATGCCGCGCATGACCAACACTTACATGCTGGGCGGCGACAAGCAGCCAGAGGAAATCGTGGCCAGCATCAAGAAGGGCCTGTACGCCACCAACTTCGGTGGCGGCCAGGTCGACATCACCTCGGGCAAGTTTGTGTTCTCGGCCAGCGAGGCCTTCTGGGTCGAAAACGGCAAGATTTTGTATCCCGTCAAGGGCGCGACGATTGTCGGCAACGGCCCCGACGCGTTGACCCGCGTCACCATGATGGGCAACGACATGGCCCTGGACAGCGGCGTGGGCACCTGCGGCAAGGAAGGCCAGAGCGTGCCGGTCGGCGTCGGCCAGCCGACCCTGCGCATCGACGGTCTGACGGTGGGCGGAACGGCCTGAACCGGCCGTTTTCGGGGCTTTCGCGGACCTGTGCTACATTCCAGCTTATGAATTTCGGCAAGTTTTATTTTGCTTACTTTTGGTTCTCCAGCGCTTTCGGCGGTAGAGAGATCAAGGCGTGACCCGATAAAACGCACCGAATCTCCAAAAACCGCCGGCTCCCGGCGGTTTTTTTTTGCCCGATTTGTTTGCTGAATGTTTGTACCGAAACCTGAATTGCCCGACTGACACCTGACACCCTAGAAAAGGAAGATTGCGATGAATGCCAAAGCCACCTCCGCCAGCGACAACTGGTATGCGACCGTCGAAAAGACCAGCCAGACCGACGACGAACGCATCAAGGACATCACCGTGCTACCCCCTCCCGAGCATCTCATCCGCTTCTTCCCCATCCGCGGCACCGCCGTCGAGACGCTGATCAGCAAGACCCGCAAGGGCATCCACAACATCATCCAGGGCAAGGACGACCGCCTGCTGGTGGTCATCGGCCCCTGCTCCATCCACGATCCCGCGGCGGCGCTGGAGTACGCCCGCAAGCTGGTCGAGCAGCGCAAGAAATACGAAGGCACGCTGGAAATCGTGATGCGCGTCTACTTCGAAAAGCCGCGTACCACGGTGGGCTGGAAGGGCCTGATCAACGACCCTTACCTCGATGAAACCTTCCGCATCGACGAAGGCCTGCGCATTGCGCGCCAGCTGCTGATCGACATCAACCGCCTGGGCCTGCCTGCGGGCAGCGAATTCCTGGACGTGATCTCGCCCCAGTACATCGGCGACCTGATCTCCTGGGGCGCGATAGGCGCGCGCACCACCGAAAGCCAGGTGCACCGCGAACTGGCCTCGGGCCTGTCGGCGCCCATAGGCTTCAAAAACGGCACCGACGGCAATATCCGCATCGCCACCGACGCCATCCAGGCGGCGGCGCGCGGCCACCATTTCCTGTCGGTGCACAAAAACGGCCAGGTCGCGATCGTGCAGACCAACGGCAACAAGGACTGCCATGTGATCCTGCGCGGCGGCAAGACCCCCAATTACGACGCGGCCAGCGTCGCGGCGGCCTGCAAGGAACTGGAAGCCTCCAAGCTGCCGGCCACGCTGATGGTGGACTGCAGCCACGCCAACAGCTCCAAGCAGCATGAAAAGCAGGTCGAGGTGGCGCGCGACATCGCGGGCCAGGTGGCCGGCGGTTCGCGCCATGTGTTCGGCCTGATGGTGGAGAGCCACCTGAACGCCGGCGCGCAGAAATTCACCCCCGGCAAGGACGACGCGAAAGCGCTGGACTACGGCAAGAGCATCACCGATGCCTGCCTGGGCTGGAACGATTCGACGGACGTGCTGGAAATCCTGTCGGCCGCCGTGCTCAAGCGCCGCGCCAATAAATAAGCGAATAAACGCCATCGGCCGCTTGCGGGTTTGTGCGAATAGCCGCGCTACCCGCAAGTCGCCGACCATGGGCGCCTGACCAGGAGCACATCATGCGCAGCGAAGTCACCGTGAGCTTCAAGGACGGCCCGCCCGTGCGGCTGGACCTCAACGAAGTGCAGCCCATGCCGCACGACGTGGCGCGTTGGTGGCTGGACGACCAGTTCACGCAGATGGGCTGCGAGCCGCTGCGGCCAACCGGCAAACTGCTGACCGCCGACAAGGTCGTGGTGGTGGCCCAGGCTGCCGGGCCGGCGAAATTCGCCGAGGCCAAATGGGCGCAGGAGTTTGCCCGCGCGGCCAGCGCGGCCCTGGCCAAGCCGGTGGTTCACATCGACGTGGCGACGCTGAGCATCACCTATTAATTAGTGGGGCCCCAGGCGTTCTGGGCAAAGTCAGGCCTTGAGCGCCTCCAGCAATTTGGCGTGAATCCCGCCAAAACCCCCGTTGCTCATGCACAGCAGGTGGTCGCCGGGCCGGGCCGCCGCCTTGACCTGGTCCAGCAGCTGGTCAATGGTGCCGGCGACCTGGGCGCGCTCGCCCATGGGCGCCAAGGCGGCGCGCGCGTCCCAGTCCAGCCCGCCCGCGTGGCAGAAGGCCAGGTCGGCCTGCTCCAGGCTCCAGGGCAACTGGGCCGTCATGGCGCCCAGTTTCATGGTGTTGCTGCGCGGCTCGAAGATGGCAAGTATGCGTTCACCGCCGCGGCCGGCGCTTTGCAGCTGGCGGCGCAGGCCGTCCACCGTGGTGTGGATGGCCGTGGGGTGATGGGCGAAATCGTCATACACCGTGATGTCGCCGCCCTTGCGCGGGATCACGCCGCGCACTTCCATGCGCCGCTTGACGTTCTGGAATCCCGCCAGCGCCCGCGCCGCGGCCTCGGGCGCCACGCCCACGTGCTCGGCCGCCGCGATGGCTGCCAAGGCATTGAGCTGGTTGTGCACGCCGCTGATGCCCCACTTCACGTGGGCCACGGCCTCGCCGGCCTTGAGCACGTGAAAGTCATGCGGCTCGCCATGGGCGGTAAACCCGGCTTTGTTCAGCAGGCCGTTGCCAAAGAGTAGCTGCTCACTCCAGCAACCCTGGGCCAGCACGCGCTGCAGGCTGGCCTCGGCCGCATTGACGACCACCCGGCCCTGCGAGGGCACGGTGCGCACCAGGTGGTGGAACTGCCGCTCTATGGCCGCCAGGTCGTCAAAGATGTCGGCATGGTCGAACTCGAGGTTGTTCAGCACGGCGGTGCGCGGCCGGTAGTGCACAAACTTGCTGCGCTTGTCGAAAAACGCCGTGTCGTATTCGTCGGCCTCGATCACAAAGGTGTTGCCCTCGCCCAGGCGGGCCGAGACGCCGAAATTGAGCGGCACGCCGCCGACCAGGAAACCCGGCTTCAGCCCGGCATGCTCCAGGATCCAGGCCAGCATGGCCGTGGTGGTGGTTTTGCCGTGCGTGCCGGCCACGGCCAGCACGTGGCGCGGTCCGGTCGCGTGGTGGGTGGGATGGTGCAGCACATGGCCCGACAGCCACTGCGGGCCGCTGGTATAGGGCTTGCCGCTGTTCAAGATGGCTTCCATGAGCGGGTATTTGGGCGTCCCGTCGGCCAGCCGGGCGCGCGAGATCACGTTGCCGACCACGAACACATCGGGCTCGAAAGCCATCTGGTCGGCGCCGTAGCCCTCGATCAGTTCGATGCCCAGGCCGCGCAGCTGGTCGCTCATGGGCGGGTAAACGCCCGTGTCGCAGCCCGTGACTTTGTGTCCCGCCTCCCGCGCCAGGGCGGCCAGGCCACCCATGAAAGTGCCGCAGATTCCCAGAATATGTATGTGCATGGGGCTGTATTCTAGGAGGCCGGGTTTCGCGGGCCCGGCCCCGCCAGGGTGGCCGGCCGCGCCAGGCGCTGAACTTTGGGCCACATCGGGAACCTAACCGGGGCACAATCGCTTCGCCGCTCTTTTCTTCTCTTCTCCCTTCTGGCTCCCGGGCCTGCCGACCTTGACCCCACACACCCTCAAATCCGAAATTGCCGCCACCGCCGCCGCGCTGGTGGTCGAGGAAGGGCTGGAATACGGCCCCGCCAAGCGCCGCGCCGTCAAACAGCTGGCGCTGCCGGCCCGCACCGAGCTGCCCGGCAACGACGAGCTGGAAGACGCGGTGCGCGAATACATTGCGCTGTTCTGCGCCGACACCCAGCCCGCCGAGCTGGCCGCCCTGCGCGAGCTGGCCCTGGTCTGGATGGAGCGGCTGGCGCAGTTCCGGCCCCATCTGGGCGGCGCGGTCTGGCACGGCACGGCCACGCGGCTGTCCGACATCTATATCCAGCTTTTCTGCGATGACCCCAAATCGGCCGAAATCGCGCTGATTGAGCACAATGTGGACTACGAGCCGCGCACCGTGACCGGTTTTACCGGCGACAGCGTGGAAGCGCTCAGCCTGCGAAGTGTGTGCAAACCTTTGAATGAAACCGTGGGCGTGCACCTGATGGTCTACGACCATGACGACCTGCGCGGTGCCTTGAGGCCCGATAGCAAGGGCCGCACGCCCCGGGGCGATATCGCCGCCGTGCAAAAATTATTGATCCCCCAAGCTGGAGCTTCAGACACGTGAATCGCAGAAACATGCTTTATGGCGCGGCCGCCGCGGTGGCCGGCCTGGCCGGCGCCAGCGTCGCCTGGTGGAAGTTCCAGCCGCACAAGGTCGCACCCGGGCCGGCTGAAACAGGGGTGGTGGGCGCGGCGGGCAGTGCCTCCGACGCCTTCTGGCGCCTCAGTTTTGACACCCCGGACGGCAAGAACCTGTCCATGAGCAGCTTTCGCGGCAAGCTCCTGCTGGTCAATTTCTGGGCCACGTGGTGCCCGCCCTGTGTCGAGGAACTGCCTTTATTGGATTATTTCTACCAGGAAAATCGCGATAAAAACCTGCAAATAGTGGGTTTGGCCGTCGATCAGCCCACTGCGGTACGGACCTGGCTGCAAACCAAGCCCCTGCATTTTCCGGTGGGTATGGCCGGCCTTGGCGGGACTGAGCTCAGCAAATCGCTGGGCAACCTCGCCGGCAGCCTGCCCTTCACGGCGGTGTTCAGTGCCTCGGGAGAGTTGCTGCACCGCAAGATCGGCAAGGTCCTGCCTGAAGACCTCGCGCAGTGGGCCAAGCTGGTCTAAGAGGCCCATGCGGGGTTTTGCACGAAAACCCGGCCAACCTGCAGCAATACGCTTCTAACAGCATTGTCTGAAGGGGATTTAGGGAAATCGAGGCCAACCGCCAGACGGTTTGGAATGGCCTCCGGCTTGATGTACACTCTGCGCTTTCCCGGGGAAAGCCGCCTGGCTCCTCCCCGCAGTAGTTAACTGATAAGCGCTTTAAAGCGTAAAAGCAGAAAGTAAGTGAAAAAAGAAGGAAGATCGGTGGCGGCATCCCCTGCGCCCTGTTTCCGGCCTTTCAGTCAAAAGCTGCGCCGAGATCCCGCGCCAGCATCTACCGTCGTTGGAGAGAACCCATGGATTTAAGAAAACTCAAAACCCTGATCGACCTCGTCTCGGAGTCCAACGTCTCCGAACTGGAAATCACCGAAGCCGAGGGCAAGGTACGCATCGTCAAATCCAGCGGCGCTCCCGTCGTGATGCAGCAGCCGGTTGCCATGGTAGCAGCTCCCGCGGGGGCCCGGGCCGCCGGCGCCCCGGCTGCTCCGGCCCCTGAGGCGGCGCCCGCCGCCCCGGCCGGCCATGCCGTCAAGTCGCCCATGGTGGGCACTTTCTACCGCTCGGCCAGCCCCGGCGCCAAGCCCTTTGTGGAAATCGGCAGCGTGGTCAAGGAAGGTGAGACCATCTGCATCATCGAGGCCATGAAGATCCTCAACGAGATCGAAGCCGACAAGTCGGGCACGGTCACCAAGATTCTTTCGGAAAACGGCCAGGCTGTCGAATACGGCCAACCCCTCTTCATCATTGAATAAGCGGGGCGCAGCGCCTCCTTTTCAAACCAGGCTTACCGACGCATGTTCAAAAAAATTCTGATCGCCAACCGCGGGGAGATCGCTTTGCGCATCCAGCGCGCCTGCCGCGAACTCGGCGTGAAGGCCGTGATGGTCTATTCCGAGGCCGACCGCGAAGCGAAATACATCAAGCTGGCGGACGAGTCGGTCTGCATAGGCCCGGCGCCCTCCAAGGACAGCTACCTCAACATGCCGGCCATCATCTCGGCGGCCGAGGTGACGGATGCCGAAGCCATACACCCCGGCTACGGCTTCCTGAGCGAAAACGCCGATTTTGCCGAGCGGGTCGAGAAAAGCGGCTTCAAGTTCATAGGCCCTTCGCCCGAATCCATCCGCATCATGGGCGACAAGGTGTCGGCCAAGCAGACCATGATCAAGGCCGGCGTGCCCTGCGTGCCCGGCTCGGAAGGCGCCCTGCCTGACGACCCGGTCCTGATCAAGCGCACCGCCAAGCAGATCGGCTACCCCGTCATCATCAAGGCGGCCGGCGGCGGCGGCGGGCGCGGCATGCGCGTGGTGCACACCGAGGCGGCCCTGCTGCATGCGGTGCAGACCACCAAGGCCGAGGCCGGGGCGGCTTTCGGCAATCCCGAGGTCTACATGGAGAAATTCCTGCAGAACCCGCGGCATATCGAAATCCAGATCCTGGCCGACCAGCACAAGAACGCGGTCTGGCTGGGCGAGCGCGACTGCTCCATGCAGCGGCGCCACCAGAAAGTCATGGAAGAGGCGCCGGCGCCCGGCATTCCGCGCAAACTGATCGAGCGCATCGGCGAGCGCTGCGTCGCGGCCGTCAAGAAGATAGGCTACCGCGGCGCGGGCACTTTCGAGTTTCTCTACGAAAACGGCGAGTTCTATTTCATCGAAATGAACACCCGCGTGCAGGTGGAGCACCCCGTCACCGAGTGGATCACCGGCGTGGACATCGTGCGCACCCAGATCATGGTGGCGGCCGGTGAAAAACTGCCCTTCGCCCAGCGCGACATCGAACTCAAGGGCCATTCCATCGAATGCCGCATCAACGCGGAAGACCCCTACAAGTTCATTCCCTCGCCGGGCCGCATCACGACCTGGCACACGCCGGGCGGGCCGGGCGTGCGGGTGGACTCCCACATTTACGCCAATTACTTCGTGCCGCCCAACTACGATTCCATGATCGGCAAGATCATCGTCCACGGCGACACGCGCGAGCAGGCCCTGGCCCGCATGAGCACGGCGCTGGCCGAGACCGTGGTCGAAGGCATCAACACCAACATCCCGCTGCACCGCGAACTGATGGTGGACGCCAAGTTCATGGACGGCGGCACCAACATCCACTACCTGGAAGAGTGGCTGTCCAAACGTGAACGGTGACCGCTGCCGGGGCGCGCGATGAGCATGTTTGAACTGATCCTGCTGGCGCCCGTCGACGAGGTTGAGACGCTCAGCGAGGCGCTGGACGCGCTCGACGCGCTCAGCGTTTCGGTGGAAGATGCCGACGCGCAGACGCCGGCGGAGCAGGCCTTGTTCGGCGAGCCCGACATGCCGCCGCCCAAGGCGGGCTGGGAACGCTCACGCATCGTGTCGCTGTTTGCCACCGAAGCCCTGGCGCGTGACGCGGCCCATGTGCTGGCGGCACAGGACTTTTTCACGGGTTGCCGCGTCGTCGCTGTCCAGCCCGTGCCCGAGCAGGACTGGGTGCGCCTGACCCAGTCGCAGTTCTCGCCCGTGGACATCACACCCGAATTCTGGATCGTACCGACCTGGCACGAGCCGCCGGCCGAGGCCAAACAGGTGATTCGCTTGGACCCGGGCCTGGCTTTCGGCACGGGCACGCACCCGACCACCCGCATGTGCCTGCGCTGGATCGCAGGCCGTAGCGGGCAAGACCTGGGCCGTGTGCTGGACTACGGCTGCGGCTCCGGCATCCTGGCCATCGGTGCGGCCAAGTTCGGCGCGGCCGACATCGACGCCGTGGACATCGATCCGGCCGCGGTCGAATCGACGCTGGCCAATGCCGAGGCCAACCATGTGGCGCTCAAGGCCGGCCTGCCCGAGACTGCGTCCGGCCAGTACCGCACCGTGCTGGCCAACATCCTGGCCACGCCGCTCAAGGTGCTGGCGCCCTTGCTGTGTTCCCATGTCGAGAAAGGCGGGCACCTGGTGCTCGCCGGCATCCTGGAGCGCCAGGCCGACGAGCTCAAGCAGGCCTACGCCCCCTATTGCCAGCTCAAGGTGCACGATGCGCAAGAGGGCTGGATCCTGATGACCGCCGGCTTCTAGGCCGTCCCGCGGGGCGCGGCCCCTACAATACAGCGCTAAATGAGCCTGATTACGCGCTGTCCCGCATGCGGCACGATGTTCAAAGTCGTGACCGACCAACTCAAAGTCTCACAAGGCTGGGTGCGATGCGGCCATTGCGCTGAAGTGTTCGATGCGTCGGCCCATCTGCTGCCGCGCGATATGTCCGCGCTGACCGCGCCTGCACCCCTGGCAACGGCCACGCTGGCCGCCGCCCCAGAGCCCCCGCCGGAATTCGACCGCCCCACCGAGCCCCAAAGCCTGCCCGCTGCGGACCCGCCGGTGGAGCCGTCCCGGCAGGAATGGGCGCCGGCCCGCTCGTTTGCCGACAGGATGCCGCTGCGGCCGTCCAGCCCCGGCTGGGACGACGCCCAGGACAGCGCCGCCGACTTCGACCCCGTGCGCTGGAAGCAGGCGCAGCAGGAACGCCAGCTCGATCCGCTGGAGCTGCCCGCCGAATCGCTGCCTGCCGAGCTACCCTTGCCGCGCCAGCCGGCCATGGTTCGCCAGGCCGTCGAGGACGATTCCAGCTTCGCCTATTCGGACGTGGATTCCGGCATGCCGGGGCGGCCGATGGAGCACGATGTGTCCTTTGTGCGGGATGCGCGGCGCAAGGCCTTCTGGCGAAAACCGCTGACGCGCCTGTCGCTGTCCCTGCTGTCCCTGCTGCTGCTGGCCGCGCTGGTGGCCCAGTGGGCCGTCCAGCAGAGGGACATGCTGGCCGCGCTGGAGCCCCGGCTGCTTCCGGCGCTGCAGGCCTTGTGCGGCCCGCTGCGTTGTGAAATCCGCCCGCCTCGCCATATCGAGGCGCTGGTGATCGACAGCTCCACCTTCAACCGCATCGCGCCCGACGCCTACCGCCTGAGCTTCACCCTCAAGAACACCGGCGTGGCGACGCTGGAAATGCCCTCGCTGGAGGTGACCCTGACCGACACCCAGGACCAGGCCGTGGTGCGCCGCGTCCTGGCGCCGGCCCAGTTCGGCGCCAAGGCTGCGACGCTGGCGGCCCAGTCCGAGCTGGCGGGGCTGGTCATCATGAAAGTCTCGGGGGATGCGGCCGGCGGGTCACCCCCTTCCTCCTCATCTTCTTCCGCTTCCGCGGCCGCGCCCCTGCGGGTGGCGGGCTACCGTGTCCTGGCTTTTTATCCCTGATTGAAACGAGAAAAAATCAATGTCCGCTGTTATCTGTGGCTCCCTGGCGTTTGACACCATCATGACTTTCGAGGGGCGCTTTTCCGAGCAGATCCTGCCCGACCAGCTGCACATCCTCAATGTGTCCTTCCTGGTGCCGGCGCTGCGCCGCGAATTCGGCGGCTGCGCCGGCAACATCGCCTACAGCCTGCGGCAGCTGGGCGGCACGGCCCTGCCCATGGCGACGGTCGGCAGCGACGGCGCCGAGTATGTGGATCGCATGAAGACGCTGGGCATCAGCACCGAGTTCGTGCGCCAGGTCGAGGGCACCTACACCGCGCAGGCCATGATCATGACCGACCGCGACAACAACCAGATCACGGCTTTCCATCCCGGCGCGATGATGCAGGCCCATGTGACCCGCATCGCGGCGCGCGGCGACATCAAGCTGGGCATCATTTCGCCCGACGGCCGCGATGCCATGCTGCAGCATGCCGAGCAGTTCAAGGCCGCCGGTATCCCCTTTGTGTTCGACCCGGGCCAGGGCCTGCCCATGTTTGACGGCAAGGAACTCGCGCATTTCGTCGAGCTGGCGACCTGGGTGACGGTCAACGACTACGAAGCCAAAATGCTCTGCGACCGCACCGGCCTGTCCTGCGCCGAATTGTCGCGGCGCGTGCAGGGCCTGGTGGTGACCTTGGGCGCCGAAGGCTGCGAAGTCTGGATAGACGGCGAAAAAACCCTGGTGCCGCCCGTGAAGGCCGAGGCTGTGGTGGACCCGACCGGCTGCGGCGACGCCTTTCGCGGGGCGCTGCTGTTCGGCCTGGAACAAGGCTGGCCGCTGGCGCGCTGCGCCGCGCTGGGCAACCGGGTCGGCGCGCTCAAGATCGCGACGCGCGGCGGCCAGAACTACACACTGTCGGCCGAACAAATCTCGGCTTAAAGAGCGCCCCTCAGGCGGGTGGGCCGTCCTGGCCCAACGCTTTCACCAGCTCATCCCAGGCGGCGCGGCCGGCCGCAGCGGCATTCACGCGCAGCTGCTTGCGCCTGGAGCTCTCCCCGCGCGCCAGCGTGACCGCCTGCTGCGGCACACCGAGGCAGCCGGCCAGCCATTTCACGAGTGCCTGGTTGGCCTTGCCGTCCACCGGCGGCGCCTGCAGCCGCAGGCGCAGCGCGAGCTGGCCGGCTTCGCCGTGCAGGCCCACGACCTGGGTTTTGGCGGCATTCGGCACCACGTGCACATCGACCAGCACGTCGCCGTTCTTTTCCATTCGCAGAAAGGCAAGCTCAGGCAGTGGCATGGGCGGGATGATGGCGGGCGTGGGGAGCGGGGCGGGCATGAAAAAAGCCCGACATCTTTCGATATCGGGCTCTAAGCAGAATTACCTTACTGCTTACGGCTTGCTGGCGGTCGGAAACGGCCAGGCAGCTTGCGGGTTCAGAGTAGTCTGAGCCGCAGGGGCAGCCGCTGCAGCGGGTGCTTTCGCAGCTTTGGCAGCAGGTTTTTTCGCGGCTTTCTTCGCAGCGGGCTTTTTCGCTGCTTTCTTGGCGGCAGGCTTCTTCGCAGCGGCTTTCTTGGCCGCTGGTTTCTTCGCTACCTTTTTCGCGGCCTTCTTGGCTGCTGGCTTTTTCGCTGCGGCTTTCTTCGCCGCTGGCTTCTTGGCCGCTACCTTCTTGGCTGCTGGCTTTTTCGCTGGCGATTTTTTCGCAGCTGGCTTCTTGGCCGCTACTTTTTTCGCTGGAGCTTTTTTAGCCGGAGCTTTTTTCGCTGCTACTTTTTTAGCAGGAGCCTTCTTAGCTGCTGCCTTTTTAGCAGGAGCCTTCTTCGGAGCAGCTTTTTTAGCCGCAGTTTTTTTCGCAGTTGCCATAGTTTTCTCCTTGATCACGTTGCAAAGAGCACTTCACGGTTGGAGTACGTAAAGCGATTCACGGCGTTGGGCCCCGGATAAACCGGTCCCAGCGCCGCGAACACAGGAGCAAAGCCCAGCGCGCACTCTGCGGTGTCGTCGTTGGTCGTTGCAATTCTAGAAATCATTGTCGGCTTGTGTTGCGCGTCTTGTTCAATCAATCCCAGGAAAGGGCACCACCGGACTGGTACTCGATCACACGGGTTTCAAAGAAGTTGCGTTCTTTTTTCAGGTCGATCATTTCGCTCATCCACGGGAATGGATTCTCCTCGTTGGGGAAGAGAGTTTCAAGTCCGATCTGCGTGGCGCGGCGATTGGCGATGTAGCGCAGGTAGCCTTTGAACATGGAGGCGTTCAGGCCGAGCACGCCGCGCGGCATGGTGTCCTCGGCGTAGCGGTATTCCAGTTCGACGGCCTTCATGAACAGGGCCTTGATCTCGGCCTTGAACTCCGCCGTCCAGAGGTGCGGGTTCTCCAGCTTGAGCTGGTTGATCAGGTCGATGCCGAAATTGCAGTGCATGGACTCGTCGCGCAGGATGTACTGGTACTGCTCGGCGGCGCCGGTCATCTTGTTCTGGCGGCCCAGGGCGAGAATCTGCGTGAAGCCGACGTAGAAGAACAGGCCCTCCATCAGGCAGGCGAAGACGATCAGCGACTTGAGCAGGGTCTGGTCGGCCTCGGGCGTGCCGGTCTTGAAGTGCGGGTTGGAGATGACTTCAATGAAAGGGATCAGGAACTGGTCCTTGTCCTTGATGGACTGGACTTCGTTGTAGGCGTTGAAGATCTCGCTTTCGTCCAGGCCCAGCGACTCGGTGATGTACTGGTAGGCATGGGTGTGGATGGCTTCCTCGAAAGCCTGGCGCAGCAGGAACTGGCGGCACTCGGGCGCCGTGATGTGGCGGTAGGTGCCCAGCACGATGTTGTTGGCGGCCAGCGAGTCGGCGGTCACGAAGAAACCCAGGTTGCGCTTGACCAGGCGGCGTTCGTCCTCGGTCAGGCCGTTCGGGTCTTTCCAGAGCGCGATGTCGCGCGTCATGTTCACTTCCTGCGGCATCCAGTGGTTGGCGCAGGTGGCGAGGTATTTTTCCCAGGCCCATTTGTATTTGAAGGGCACCAGCTGGTTGACGTCGGTCTGGCCGTTGATGATGCGCTTGTCGGAAGCTTTGACGCGCTGCGCCTTGGCGGGTTCGGCGGAGACGGGAGCCGAAGGGGCCGCAGCTTGCGCAGGTGCGAAGGCGCCGTCGTTGAGCATGCGCACTTGCGCCTGGGGTTGCTCGGCGGCGTTAAAAGAAAGAGGCGGAAGTTCCATCGAGCGGCCTTCGGGCGAGCCGCTGTTCTGAGGTGTTTGCAACGATGGTTTGACTTCTTCGTCCCAGGTCAACATAGAGGTTTCCAATACTGTGGGATTATGAAAGCAGCGATACAAAATGAAAAGTGTTCATTCACATCGCTACAAAATTGTGTTGCTCATATACATCGAATCGCGCGGCCGGGTGGCCGCGCGATCCGGTGTTTTTTTATTGGCAGGCCTCGCATCCCGGGTCATCGATCGCGCAGAACTTGATGTCGGTGGCGGGCGTTGCATTCATCTGCGCCTGCGCCGCGGCGGCCGCCGCTTCGAGCGCGCTCATGCCGCTGCTCGCGGGCGTGGAGCCGGATGACACCGAGTTCATCTTGCCCGCGGTCACGGTCGATTTCTCGGCGTGCGTCGCGCTCTGGGTGCGCAGGTAGTACGTGGTCTTGAGGCCGCGCAACCAGGCCAGCTTGTAGGTGTCGTCCAGCTTCTTGCCCGAGGCGCCCGCCATATAGATATTGAGCGACTGCGCCTGGTCTATCCATTTCTGGCGGCGCGCCGCCGCTTCGACGATCCAGGAGGTCTCGATTTCGAAGGCCGTGGCGTACAGCGCCTTGACGTCCTGGGGCACACGGTCGATGGGGCGCAGGGAGCCGTCAAAGTGCTTGAGATCCACCACCATCACGTCGTCCCACAGGTTCAGGCGCTTGAGGTCGCGCACCAGGTAGTGGTTGATGACCGTGAATTCGCCGGACAGGTTGGACTTGACCGAGAGGTTGCCGAAGCAGGGCTCGATGCAGGCATCCACGCCGATGATGTTGGAGATGGTGGCGGTCGGGGCAATGGCGACGCAGTTGGAGTTGCGCATGCCGTCCTTGGCGATCTTCTTGCGCAGGGCTTCCCAGTCCAGCGTGGCGGAACGGTCGATCTCGACATAGCCGCCGCGCTGCTCGGCCAGCATGTCCAGCGTGTCCAGCGGCAGCACGCCCTTGTCCCAGAGCGAGCCCTTGTAGCTGGCGTACTTGCCGCGCTCTTTGGCCAGCTCGGTGGAGGCCCAGTAGGCGTGGTAGCAGACGGCTTCCATGGACTTGTCGGCGAACTCGACGGCTTCCTGGGAGGCGTAAGGCACGCGCAGCTCATACAGGCAGTCCTGGAAGCCCATGATGCCCAGGCCCACGGGGCGGTGGCGCATGTTGGAGTCGCGGGCCTTCTTGACGGCGTAGTAATTGATGTCGATCACGTTGTCCAGCATGCGCATGGCCGTGGTGATGGTCTTCTTGAGCTTCTCGTGGTCGACCGCGCCGTCTTTCAGGTGCTGGACCAGGTTGACGGAGCCGAGGTTGCAGACGGCGGTTTCGGTGTCGCTGGTGTTGAGCGTGATCTCGGTGCACAGGTTGGAGGAGTGCACGACGCCGGCGTGCTGCTGCGGCGAGCGCACATTGCAGGCGTCCTTGAAGGTGATCCAGGGATGGCCGGTTTCAAACAGCATGGACAGCATCTTGCGCCACATGTCGGTGGCCTGCACCTTGCGGGACGGCTTGATCTCGCCGCGCTCGGCCTTGGCTTCGTAGGCGGTGTAGATCTTCTCGAAATCCTTGCCGAACTTGTCGTGCAGGTCGGGCGTGTCGGACGGCGAGAACAGGGTCCAGCTGCCTTTTTCCATCACGCGGCGCATGAACAGGTCGGGAATCCAGTTGGCGGTGTTCATGTCGTGCGTGCGGCGGCGGTCGTCGCCGGTGTTCTTGCGCAGTTCCAGGAACTCTTCGATGTCCAGGTGCCAGGTTTCCAGGTAGGCGCAGACGGCGCCCTTGCGCTTGCCGCCCTGGTTGACGGCGACCGCCGTGTCGTTGACGACTTTCAGGAAAGGCACTACGCCCTGCGATTCGCCGTTGGTGCCCTTGATATGGGCGCCCAGGGCGCGCACGGGCGTCCAGTCGTTGCCCAGGCCGCCGGCGAATTTGGACAGCAGGGCGTTTTCCTTGATGGCATCGTAGATGCCGCCCAGGTCGTCGGCGACCGTGGTCAGGTAGCAGGACGACAGCTGCGAGCGCAGGGTGCCGGCGTTGAACAGGGTGGGCGTGCTCGACATGAAGTCGAAGGACGACAGGATTTCGTAGAACTCGATGGCGCGCTCTTCGCGGTCGATTTCGTTGAGCGACAGGCCCATGGCCACGCGCATGAAGAAAGCCTGGGGCAACTCGATGCGCTGCTTGCGCACGTGCAGGAAATAGCGGTCAAACAGGGTCTGCAGGCCGAGGTAGTCGAACTTCAGGTCGCGTTCGGGCTTGAGCGCGGCGCCCAGTCGGGCCAGGTCGAACTGCTGTAGTTTTTCGTCGAGCAGCTCGTTCTGCACGCCCTTGGCGATGAACTGCGGGAAATATTCGGCATAGCGGATCGCCATGTCCGCCTGGGTGACTTCCTCGCCCAGCACTTCGCGGCGGATGGTGTGCATCAGCAGGCGCGCGGTGGCGTAGGTGTAGTCGGGGTCTTTTTCAATCAGGGTGCGCGCCGCCAGGATGGAGGCCTTGTAGACCTCGTCGATGGGAACGCCATCGTAGAGGTTGCGCATGGTTTCCGCGACGATGGGGTCGGGCTTGACGTCGGCGCCCAGGTTGGCGCAGGACGCTTCGATCAGGGCCTGCAGGTTGCGGATGTCCAGGGCAACGCGGTTGCCGCGGTCGGTCACGTGGATCAGGGGGGCCGCAGGCGCCTGGGTCTGGGGCTGGCGTGCGCGCTCCTGCGTGCGTTTTTCGCGGTACAGCACATAGGCGCGGGCGATCTCGTGGTGGCCGCCGCGCATCAGGCCGAGCTCGACCTGGTCCTGCACGTCTTCTATATGAAAGGTGCCGCCGCCCGGGCGCGAGCGCATCAGCGCGCGGATCACCGCCTGGGTCAGGCCGTCGACCGTTTCGCGCACGCTGGCCGAGGCCGCGCCCTGCGTTCCGTGAACGGCCAGGAAGGCTTTCATCATGGCCACGGCGATCTTGTTGGGCTCAAACGGCACCACGCCGCCGTTGCGGCGGATGATCTGGTAGTGGGCAAGCGGATTGGACTGGGTGTTGGGTTCGCTGGCTGCCGGGTTGCCGGCGGCCAGACCGGGTGTTGCGGGCACTGCGTGCTGTGCTGTTTGCATGACTTCCTCTTTGCTTTGTTTTATGACTGGCTGATGTGCTGTTGCGGGCAATCCGTTTGGCGGGAGCGGTTCAAAAACATGAACCAATTTCTCACCGCCGGGGCCCGAATTACATCAATCTTGAATTAGGGCTTAGGCACTATACCTAGGGTATTGGGGGAATACAAGCCACTACAGGTAGTGTACCGCCGACTTTATGGACCGTTACGTTTTGTGGCTTTTTCATTCCACTTCGGACCCCTCGCCTAAGGCCTTTGTGTTCGTGCCGCTCATCCCGCGCAAAGCCTGATTTCATCAGGCCTGCGGGCATTGCGCGACGCTGCGGCGCGCCTTGTCGCGGGCTTTGGCCCGCCAACACAAGCCCATGTTAGCGCGGTAAAAATAACGGAAAATTTTCCGCGGCAAAGCGCACCACACTGGTGTGGTTTTGTGCCGCGCGCCGCTCAAACAGTTTCGGGAAAGTACCTAGCCGGCAAGGCCAGCGAGTCTTGCAGCAAGGGCCAGTCGAAACCCGCACCGGGGTCCTGCTTGCGGCCCGGCGCGATGTGTTCATGCCCCGCGATGTGGGCGATGGGATAGGCCTCGAGCAACGCGGCGCACAGCCCGGCCAGTGTTTCGTACTGCGGCGCTTCGAAAACGCCGCCTTCCAGGCCTTCGAGCTCAATGCCGATGGAGTCGTCGTTGCAGTTGCCGCGTCCGCGGTACTTCGATTCCCCGGCATGCCAGGCGCGGTCGCCGCAGCCGACGAACTGCCACAGGGCACCGGAGCGGGCAATGAAGAAATGCGACGACACCTGCAGGCCGCGTATGCCCTGGAAGTAAGCGTGGGCTTCCCAGTCGAGCTGGTTGGTGAAGAGCCGCTGCACGTTGCCGTTGCCGAATTCACCGGGCGGCAGGCTGATGGAGTGAATCACCACGAGGTCGATCTGCACGCCTTCCGGCCGCGGGCCGAAATTGGGCGATGCCAGCGCGCGCGCATAGCGGTACCAGCCGTCCCGCCATAAAGAGAGCGGGGCATCGGCGCCCCGGCTTTCAGGCGGGGTCATCGGCGGCGTCGAGTCCATCGGCGGGGTCTTCGCTGCCCGGCGTGACGATATTGAGGCGGGCGATGCGGTAGCGGATCTGGCGCAGGCTCAGGCCCAGCCTGGCGGCCGCCGCGGTGCGGTTGAATCCGTTTTCCAGCAGCACTTTCGTGAGGATGCTGCGCTCCTGCCGGTCCAGGTAATCCTGCAGATTTTCCGGAACGGCGACCTGCTCTTCGGCCGGTGCGTCGAAATGCAGCTCGCTGCCGTCGCCCAGCGCCACCGCCCGGTGCAGGGTGTTTTCAAGCTCGCGGACGTTGCCGTTGAAGGGCAGGGCGCGCAGCTGGGCCAGCACGGACTCGGTCAGTTCGGGCACGGGAAAGCCGGACTCCTGGCAGATCCTGGCGAGCAGGGCTTTGCACAGGTCGGGCAGGTCTTCGCGGCGCTCGCGCAGGGCCGGCACGTGGATCTCGATCACATTGAGCCGGTAATACAGGTCCTGGCGGAAAGTCCCCGCCTGGACTTCGGCCACCAGGTCCTTGTGGGTGGCGCTGACGATGCGCACGTCCACCGGGTCCTCCTGCGCCGAGCCCAGCGGGCGCACGGTGCGCTCCTGGATGGCGCGCAAGAGCTTGGACTGCATGGCCAGCGGCAGGTCGCCGATCTCATCGAGGAACAGGGTCCCGCCTTTGGCCGCCTGGAAGTAGCCCTGTCGGTCCTGGGCCGAGCCGGTGTAAGCGCCCTTGCGCGCGCCGAAGAACTCCGCTTCCAGGAGGTTTTCCGGGATGGCGCTGCAGTTGACAGCCACAAACGGGCCTGCCGCGCGGTGGCTGCAGCCGTGCACGGCGCGCGCGACCAGTTCCTTGCCGGTGCCCGACTCGCCCTGGATCAGCACGGGCGCCATGCTGCCGGCCACCTTGACGATGCGCGACTTGACGGCGCGCATGACGGCCGATTCGCCGACCAGCTTCTGCAGGATCAGCGGGGTCTCGGCGGCCATCGGCAGGGGCAGCGACAAAGGGGCGATGCCCGAGTCTGGCGTGCCGCGCTGGGTTTTTTCGGCGGCCGGCGCCGGATGTTTGGCACCCTGCACGGCCGACGCCACCACGCTGCGGAACTGTTTGAGGTCGACCGGCTTGGTGAGGTAGTCAAAGGCGCCGGCCTTCAGGGCCTCGACCGCGTTTTCGGCGGAGCCGTGCGCGGTGATGACCACGCAGCGCTCGCTGCGCTGCTGGCTCACCATGTCGCGCAGCAGCTCCAGGCCCAGGCCGTCCGGCAGGCGCATGTCGGTGATGACCGCGTCAAAGCGGTTTTCGCTGAGCTGCTGGCGGGCCTGCAGCAGATCGCCGGCGGCTTCCACCCGGTAACCCTCCCTGAGCAGGGTCAGCTCATAGAGGGTGCGCAGGTCCGGCTCGTCGTCGATGACGAGGATGCGGGCTTGCTGGGGAACGGGGGCTTGCATGCTCATGGTGTCAGCTGGGCATTGTGGCAAAAGAAGGCGAGGGCGTGTTCGGGGATTGCGTGGAGGGCCTGAACATGACGAAAAATTCGTTGCCGTCGGTGCCTTCGCGCAACACGCGCTGGTAGCCGATCATGGCGCCGTAGCGTTCGCACAGCTCGCGGCAGATATACAGGCCCAGCCCGCTGGAGCGGCTTTCCGATGAGAAAAAAGGCTCGAACAGGTGGGTCTGCACGGTCTGCTCCAGCGGCTGGCCGTCGCTCCAGACGGACAGGCGCGCCTGCCCCGGCGCCACGTTCTGGGTCGCGACCTCGATCGCGCCGGCGCAATCGCTGGCATAGCGCAAGGCATTGTCCAGCAGGTTGATCATCAGGCGACGCAAATGCTCGGGCTCAAAAACCACGACGGCGTTGTCCGAGGCCGTCGTGACGCGCGTGCGCGCGGCGGCCGCGGTCTGCCCCGCCCAGTCGGAGGTGATTTTCTGGACGGTGTCGTCCAGCGGCAGCGTGGTGGTTTGCGGTGAAGGCAGCTGCGCCTGGGCCCGCGAGATATTCAGCACCTCGTCGACGATGCGCGCCAGCCGCTGCGCGTTTTGCCTGACCATGGCGGTGAGCTGGCGCTGCCCCGCGTCCTGCAAGTCCTCCTCGAGCAGTGCATTGGCTTGCGAAATGGCGGCCAGCGGGTTGCGGATTTCATGGGCCACCGCGGCCGACATGCGGCCCATGGCCGCCATTTTTTCGGTCCGTACCCGCGCCTCCATTTCGCGCAGGTCTTCCAGGAACATCACGCACAGGCTCTCATGCGTGCCGTTCGGCGATGCGGCCAGCCGCGTGCGCACATGCAGCCGCCGGGTGTTGCCGCCCGCATTGCCCAGGCTGACGTCCTCTTCCTGCGGTGATTGCGCCGCGAAGGTGCGGTGCGTCAGCTCGGCAAGGGGTTGCCAGGCGGCTTCCGTGGCCAGGATGAAGGGGGCGCTGCGCACCGCGTCGCCGGCCGCCAGCAGGCGGCGCGAAGCCGGGTTGGCAGAGCGCACGATGCCGTTGACGTCGACCACCAGCACGCCGTCGGCCAGGGCTTCAATGACCAGTTCATTCACCTGGGTTTGCATGCGCGCGGCCGACTGGCTGCGTTTGGCCAATTGCTCTTCCCTGGCCAGTCGCAGGGCCAGGTGGTTGGCAAGCAGCGCGACGAGGAAGAAGCCGGAGCTGCTCAAGCCCGCCTGCAGGAAACGCGCGTTGGAGTCGCCCAGTCCTTGTAGCGAGTTCCACCAGGCATCGGCCAGCAGCAGCAGCGTCACGCTCGAAGCGGTCCCGAAGGCCAGCAGGATGGGGCCGAGGATGGAGGACAGCAGCACCGGCAGTGCGAACAGCGGGGTGTAATTGATACCGCCTGACTGCAGGAAGTTCAGCGCCGAGAAGGCGACGACGTCCACGCCTATGGTCAGCACCCATTGCGCGTCAAAGGTGCTGCCGGGCGGCCGCGGCCGCGACCAGACCCGCACGGCCAGGGTCGCGCACAGGTAGGTGATGCAGGTTGCGATGGACCAGTGGTTGGTGATGTTGCCCAATACGTAGATGAAGGCCTGCAGGACGACCAGCACGGCGGCGATGGCGACGCGCGCTGTCATGAAAACATGCCAGAGGCGGCCGAAGGAGCCGGGCCCGGACGTGATTTCCCAGCTGCCTGAGCCCTTGTCGCCGCCGGTTTCAAACCAATGGGACGGCGTACTCATCTAGCCTCCGGCCTGGCGCCGATGCGCGTCGCTGCAGTAAATGCCTTTGCTGCCGATCAGCGCTTCAGTTTTCGGTAAATGCACGCCGCAAACCTCGCAGGCGACGATTTCAGTGATGGCGGGCCCTGGTTTTTGCGGGGCCGGCTGGCGGGCCGGCGCGGCCTCGCCTCGTTCTGTTTCACGGTTGTGCCGCCAGATCCAGAACACCACCAGCACCAGGCCCATGACCAGCAGGTATTTCATGCCCGCCTCAGGATGACTTCAAGCACAAAGCGCGAACCGGCATAGCCCAGCAGCAGCAGGCCGGAGCCCAGGTACAGCACATGCACCGCCTTGCGGCCGCGCCAGCCCAGGCGCGCCCGGCCGATCAGCAGGCCGGCAAAGGTCAGCCAGGCCAGCACCGAGAACACGGTCTTGTGGTTCCACTTCCAGGCCAGGCCCGGCCCGTAAAGCGTTTCGGCGAACAGCCAGCCCACGAACAGCGTGGCCGACAGCAGCACAAAGCCGGCTTCGACGAAGCGAAAGGTCAGGCGCTCCAGCGTCATCAGCGGCACGCCGGCGTCGGTTTGCGCGGCCAGCCGGATGGAGCGCTCCGAGCGCGTCATGAGCCAGCCGTGCACGACCGCCGCGGCAAACAGCCCGTAGGACGCAATGCCCAGGGCCCAGTGCAGCGGCAGCCAGGGCGATGCGATGGCATGGTAGGTGGTGCCGGGGAAAACGGCTGCCAGGATGACCGCCACGCTGCCCAGGCCCGCCAGTGCCCAGTGCGCATGCAGCTGCGGAAACAGGCGGCTTTCAATCGCGTACACCGTGAGCACCAGCCAGACGGTCATGGACAGCGCGGGCGCAAAACCGAAGCGCGGCGGCTCGCCCAGCAGGCCGTCGGCCAGCGCCAGCGCGTGCAGCAGCCAGGCCGCCAGCAGCAGGCCGCGTACGGCGGCGGCACCCAGGCGCGGCGCGGCCCGCGCCAGGACGGCATAGGCGACGGCGGCGCCAGCCGCCGCCGCAAGACCCCACCAGTCGCTCAAAGCTAAAATCATGGCTAGAGTTTAGCCTTTACTGCTTTCCCGGCGGCTTTCCCCGCCGGCCTCCTGGCGGCTTTTGGCAGCCTTTCCCTTCCCACCTAACTGCCCCACGCCCGTGGCGCCTCCCCATGGCCTCAGCCCTCACCGACAAGTTATCCCGCCTCGTCAAGGAAATGCGAGGCCAGGCCCGCATCACCGAATCCAATGTGCAGGACATGCTGCGCGAAGTGCGCATGGCGCTGCTGGAAGCCGACGTGGCCCTGCCGGTGGTGCGCGACTTCATCGCCCGGGTCAAGGAAAAGGCGCTGGGCCAGGAGGTGATGGGTTCGCTCTCGCCGGGCCAGGCACTGGTCGGTATCGTCAACAAGGAACTCGCCGCCACCATGGGCGAGGGCGTGAGCGACATCAACCTGGCGGCGCAGCCGCCGGCGGTCATCCTGATGGCAGGCCTGCAGGGCGCGGGTAAAACGACTACCACCGCCAAGCTGGCCAAGCACCTGATTGAAAAGCGCAAGAAAAAAGTCCTGACGGTCTCGGGCGACGTTTACCGCCCGGCCGCCATCGAGCAGCTCAAGACGGTCACCAAACAGGCCGGCGCCGAATGGTTTCCCAGCACGCCCGAGCAGAAACCGGCCGACATCGCCCGCGCCGCCATCGACTACGCCCGCAAGCACTTCTTTGACGTGCTGCTGGTCGACACGGCCGGCCGGCTCGCCATTGACGAAGCCCTGATGGCCGAAATCAAGGAACTGCACGCCATCCTGAACCCGGTCGAAACCCTGTTCGTTGTCGACGCCATGCAGGGCCAGGACGCGGTCAATACCGCCAAGGCCTTCAAGGAGGCGCTGCCGCTGACCGGCATCATCCTGACCAAGACCGACGGCGATTCGCGCGGCGGCGCGGCGCTCAGCGTGCGGCAGATCACCGGCGCGCCCATCAAGTTTTCAGGCACCAGCGAGAAGATCGACGGCCTGGAGGTGTTCGACGCCGAGCGCCATGCGGGACGCATCCTGGGCATGGGCGACATCGTGGCGCTGGTCGAGCAGGTCGCCGCCGGCGTGGACGTGGCGGCGGCGCAAAAGCTGGCCGCCAAGATCAAGTCGGGCGACGGTTTTGACCTCAACGACTTCCTGGGCCAGCTGCAGCAGATGAAGAACATGGGCGGCCTGTCCAGCCTGCTGGACAAGCTGCCGGCGCAGATGACCGCCAAGGCCGGCCAGGTCGACATGGACAAGGCCGAGAGGGACATCAAGCGCAAGGAAGGCATCATCCAGAGCATGACGCCGCTGGAGCGACGCAAGCCCGAACTCATCAAGGCCACGCGCAAGCGCCGTATCGCGGCCGGCTCCGGCGTGCACGTTCAGGAAGTCAACCGGCTGCTCAACGAGTTCGAGCAGATGCAGGGCATGATGAAGAAGATGAAGGGCAGCGGCATGATGAAGATGATGAAGCGCATGGGTGGCATGAAAGGCATGCCCAAGTTCTGAAAAACCGGGACCATAAAAAAGCCGCTTGATCAAGCGGCTTTTTATTTGGGAAGGGAATTTCAGGCCGCCTTCAGCCGCGGCTGGGCCAGCCGGCTGGCATGCAGCCAGGCGCGGCGCAGCACCGCGGGGGAGCGGGTCTCTTCCGGAATCAGCAGGTAGTTTTGCGCGCGCAGGGCCGTGCCCACGCCGACCTTGCTGGTGAGCACCGTCATCGGGATGGACAGCAGCAGCGGCAGGCCCACCGGGATCAGCCAGACCAGTGCGCGCGCGTCGATCACGGCGATGCCGACGGCCAGCAGCGCGATCACGCCCGACATGGGTGCCAGCTGCGCCAGCGCATGGCGCCAGGGCACCGCGGCCGCTTCGCGCGGGGGCGATTTCCATTCGAGCTTCAGGCCCGTCAGCGCCACCACCACGAACAGCGAGTGCGCCAGCATGCGGATGGGGGCCTGCAGCAGGGCGATCAGGGTTTCCAGCAGCGCGCTGCGCAGCAGGCTGGCGGTGCCGCCGTAGGACTGCTGCTGGCGGTTGATCAGCACGGCGGCGATGCCCAGGATGCGCGGCAGGAACAGCATGCACAGCGTCCAGGCCCACAGCGACATCAGCTCACCCGGCAGCAGGGTCCAGTCGGCGATCATGGGCGAGCCCGACAGCCACAGCGCGGTGCCCAGGGTCAGGAAGCACAGCCACAGCGGCGCCGACAGGTAGGCCATGGCGCCGGTGCCGAACATGGAGCGGTGCACCGGGTGTATGCCCGGCTCGGCGATCAGGCGCGAGTTCTGCAGGTTGCCCTGGCACCAGCGGCGGTCGCGCTGCAGCTCGGCCAGCAGGTCGGGCGGCTGCTGCTCGTAGCTGCCGACCAGGTCGCCCACCAGCCAGACGTGGTAGCCGGCGCGGCGCATCAGCGCGGCTTCGACAAAATCGTGCGACATGATGCTGCCGGCCATGCCGCCCGTGCCCGGGATGTGGGCCAGCGCGCAGTGTTTCATGAAGGGTTCTATGCGGATGATGGCGTTGTGGCCCCAGTAGTGCGACTCGCCCATCTGCCAGAACTGCATGCCCAAGGTGAACAGGCGCCCCGTCACGCGCGAGGCGAACTGCTGCGCGCGCGCATGCAGGGTCACATGGCCTATGGCCTGGGTGGCGGTCTGGATGATGCCGGCCCTGGGGTTGGCTTCCATCAGCTTGACCATGGAGACCAGGCAGTCGCCGCTCATCACGCTGTCGGCATCCAGCACCACCATGTAGCGGTAGTCCTTGCCCCAGCGGCGGCAGAAGTCGGCCACGTTGCCGGCCTTGCGGTCGGTGCGGCGCCTGCGCAGGCGGTAATAGACCTCGATCTGCGGCTGGTCGGGGTGGCCGGCCAGCTGGGCGCGCAGGTCTTCCCAGGCGGCGCGCTCGGCCTGGATGATGTCCGGGTTGTTGCTGTCGGACAGCACGAACACGTCGAAGCTCCGCACGTGGCCTGTCATGGCCACCGACTCGCAGGTGGCGCGCAGGCCGGCGAACACGGTGCGCACGTCCTCATTGCAGATGGGCATGATGATGGCGGTGCGCGTGGACGCATCCAGCGGGTAGTGCTGGACTTTTTTCGCCGACAGCGCGTGCCTGTCGCCGAAGAGAGTGACGTAAAAACCCATCATCGCGGTCATGAAGCCGGTCACCACCCAGGCTGAGAGCAGCGCAAACAGGCTGATCTGGCCATATTGCAGCCAGGCGTTGTCGTAGTCGGGCTGCATGTCGGCAAAGATGCTGGTCGCCAGCACCGTGCTGACCAGCGTCAGCAGCAGGAACACCGCGCGGCGGCGCCTGGCCGCGCGCTGCCAGGGCGCGGGCCGGGCGGCGGGCAAGGGGCGCAAGGCCGCCGGGTCGCCGGCCTTGAACATGGACATCAAGGGCAGCAACAGCGCGGTTGCCATGCTGTTCCAGAAACCGCGCCAGGGGCGCGGCACCATGGAGCCGCGGTTCAGCGGCGGCGCCGTGACCGAATTCGGATGACGTTCCTCGCGCAGCAGGCTGCGCGCGCCGGACGGTATCAGGGTGTGATCAGGTTGGTCCATGTTTCGCTTACGGTGTGGTTGTCGTGATTTCGTGAATGCGTACCGAATCGCCATGCCGGTCGACGCGGAAAAAGCTCGCCTCATAAGGCCGTTTGTCGGCGCGCCACAGCGTGTTGGCGGCGTTGAAGCGGATGTCCCGGTAGTTGTCGTAGGCCATCCTGGCCAGTTCGGCGGGCACGGCGTGGGAGGCTTCGCGCCAGGGCGTTAACGAGCGCTGGCGGGCCATTGCGGCCACATCGTCGAGGTTGAATGCCTGGGCCTGCGCCGTTGCGAACAGCAACGCCGTGAGGCCGGCGCTGGCCGCAAAGCGGGTCGGACGCAGGGCCGGCAAACCGCTTTGGAGAGACTGAAAAAAGGCTGGCATGCCATGACTAGGGCAAACCCTGTGCCAGTTTGGAAAAGCTGTTTTAAATCAACAGCTTGAGTGTGATACCTCACTTAACAAGATGTAATCCGACTCAAAAGCGCCCGGAATCGCCATTTTTGTCGCCAGTGAGCGACAACTTCCGGAAGTGGTTCGGTTAACTTGTTTTAAATCAAGGGCTTACGGGTGTCGCTGCTCAGCGACGGCGCGCAGCGAGCTGGGACAGGCTCAGCTTGCCGTGCCGGAATTCTCGGCCTTGAAGTGACCCGGCGTGAGGCCGTGTTTTTGCATCAGCCGGTAAAACTCGGTGCGGTTGCGGTCCGCCAATCGGGCCGCGTCCGCCACGTTGCCGTCGGTCAGCTTGAGCAGGCCCACCAGGTAGTCGCGCTCGAAACGCTGCCTGGCCTCGGCAAACGTGAGCACCTGCACGCTGGGTGAGCGCAGGGCCCGCTGCACCAGCGCCAGCGGCACCAGCGGCGTGGTCGACAGCGCGCAGACCTGCTCCACCACGTTGTAGAGCTGCCGCACATTGCCCGGCCAGGCGGCCGTGCTCAGTGCCTTGAGGGCCTCGGGCGCGAAGCCGCTCAGGCGCTTGTCGTATTTGGCGGCCAGCTTGAGCAGGAAGTGGTTGGCCAGCAGGGGAATGTCCTCGCGGCGCTCCGACAGCGGCGGCAGGGTCAGCGTGACGACGTTGAGCCGGTAATAGAGGTCGGCGCGAAACTGGCCCTCGGCCATGGCGGCGTCCAGGTCGCGGTGGGTGGCCGAGATGATGCGCACGTCCACCGGAATCGACTGGCTGGAGCCCAGCGGCCGCACCACGCGTTCCTGCAGCACGCGCAGCAGCTTGATCTGCAGGGCAGGCGGCATGTCACCGATTTCGTCGAGCAGCAGCGTGCCGCCGTCCGCCGCCTGGAACAGGCCCTTGTGGTTGGCCACCGCGTCGGTGAAGGCGCCCTTGACGTGGCCGAAGAGCTCGGATTCGAGCAGGGCTTCGGGGATGGCGCCGCAGTTCACCGCGACAAAGGGCTTGCTGGCGCGCGGGCCGGCCTGGTGGATGGCCTGGGCCAGCAGTTCCTTGCCGGTGCCGCTCTCGCCGCGCAGCAGCACGCTGGCGTCAGACTGCGCCACCATGCGCGCCTCGGCCAGGGCCTCGGCCATGCGGCTGGAGCGGCTGATGATTTGGCTCTGCCAGGCTTCGGGGCTGCCGCGTTTGGCCGGGCTGGCGGGGGCGCTCAAGGCCAGCGCCTGGGCGATCTTGTCGAGCAGGCCCTTGCCGTCAAAGGGCTTGGTGAGGTAGGTGAACACGCCGCGCTCGGTGGCCTCCACCGCGTCGGGAATCGTGCCGTGCGCGGTCAGCAGGATCACCGGCAGTGAAGGATGCTGCCGGCGGATTTCGTCGAACAGCGCCAGGCCGTCCTTGCCGGGCAGGCGCACGTCGCTGAGCACCAGTTGCGGCCGCTCGATGTGGAGCTGGGTCAGTGCCGCTTCGGCCGAGGTGGCGGCCGTGACGCGGTAGCCCGCCGCGGTGAGCCGCATGGTGAGCAGGCGCAGCATGTCCGCATCGTCGTCCACGACGAGCAGGTGGGGCGAAATGGCGCTGCCGATGTCGTTCATGGCGTAGCGGGGCGAGGCTTGCCGGCGGCGGGCGCCGAGGCCGGCGCCGCGGGCGGGCGGCTGGTGAGGCTGCGTTCAATCGCCTTGAGCGCTTCCAGCCGTTCGTTGGTCTGGTCCAGCCGGCGCTGCACGTCGCGCAGTTGCTGGTTCTGCTTTTCCAGCTGTTCCTCGAGCCGGCGCTGCTCGCTGTAGCGCGACGCCAGCAGGCGGGCCAGCGGGTGCAGCGCCTGGGCGTCGGCATTGCCGAGCACGCGCGCAAGCAGTTCCTGGGCGCGTATCAGCTCAGGCAGCTGGCGCAGCTGGCTCAGCACCAGCGAGAGCTGCAGCTGGGCTTCGGGGCTGGCGGCGTCGCCGAGCCGGCTGGCTTCCTGGCCGAGTTCGGCCGGCGGCATGACGCGCACGCGTTCGGCGTAGGCCAGCATGCGCAGCGTCATGCCGCTGGCAAACACCACCGCTTCGGGAAGCGGCGTGGTTTGGCCGGCGCCGGCGCGCGCGGTGTCGGCGGCGGAGGCCGCGGCCCGGGTGGGCTGGACGGCCGCGGTGTCGGCGCCGCGCTCAGGGGCGCGGCCGCCGCTGCCGCACGCGGCGAGCAAGGCCGATGCCATCAGGGCCGGCAGCCAGCCGGGGAGGCGGGCGGCCAGCGCGGAAGGGGAGAAATCACTGCTTGGAAACATGGGGAAGCTCTATTCTGAAGTGTGCACCAGGCTGGTCCGGCATCAGGGTGATGCTTCCGCCGTGTGCGGCAATGTATTCATGCACGATTGAGAGGCCGATACCGCTGCCGCGGACCACGTCGGCCGGCTGGCGTTCACCGCGGTAAAAGGGCTCGAAAATCCGTTCCCGGTCGGCCATCGCCACGCCCACGCCCTGGTCGTGTACGTCGATGCGCACAAAACCCCGCATCGCGCTCAGCTCCAGCCGGATCATGCCTTTGGCCGGCGAGTAGCGGATGGCGTTGGACAGCAGGTTGGCCAGCGCGGTGCCGATTTTTTCGGCGTCTATTTCCATCACCAGCGGCTCGCCCACGACGGTGACCGTCAGCTCGCGCGCGCGCCACTGCAGGCGCTGGGCATAGACCTGTTCTTCCGTGAGCTGCAGCAGGTCCACGCTTTGCCGGTGCAGCTGGCGCGCTTCGAAGGCCGCGGTGTTAAAGCGCAGCAGGTCCTCGATCTGGCTTTGCAGGACGCCGGTGTTGTGCTTCAGGATTTGCGCGATCTCGCGCTGGTCGTTGCTCAGCGCGCCGGCCACGCCGTCTTCCAGCAGCGATACGCCTTCGCGCAGCGAGGCCAGCGGCGTCTTGAGCTCGTGCGAGATGTGGCGCAGAAAGCGCGACTTGTCGGCGTCCAGCTCGACCAGCCGCAGGCGCAGCCAGTTCAGCCGCTGCCCGACCAGCGCCAGGTCGGCCGGGCCCTGGATGGCGATCACCTGGCCGAGCCGGTTTTCGCCTAGGCCCACGATGGCGTTTTCCAGGCGGCGCAGCGGCAGCGTGAACCACACACCGAAAGCCAGGGCCATGGCGACCGCCAGCACGATGGCCCAGGTCACCTGCTGCGTCAGGCGCTGCCGGCTGGCCTCCAGCTTGCCTTCCAGCGATTTGTTGCGCTGCTGGATGGCTTGCTGCACCTGCACCGCGATGGCGGCGTTGATGCCCTCCAGTTCACGGAACTCCTGTGCCAGCTGGCGCTCGCGGTCCAGTGCGGTGTCGGCCGGGCCGGTCAGCAGGCCGGCAATCGTCTGCAGGTGGGCGCGCCATTGCCGGGCCCTGACGGCGGGGATGTCCTCGCGCGCCAGCACCGCCAGGATGTCGCCGGCTTCCTTCAGTTCTTCGGCAAAACGCTCCCTGAGCACCCGGTCGTCGAGCACCACCGACTGCCGCGAAGTGCGCTCCATGGAAACGCTGCGCTCGCTGAGCGATTGCGCGGCGCGGCTGAGGTCCAGCGCCCGGGCGGCATTGTCGCGGCTTTGCAGCGAAAGCTCTTCCAGGGTGAACAGCGCCCGCAGCGAGGCGGCGCCCAGCAGCGCGGCAATCAGCAGGAAAGCGATGACCAGCAGTTGCCGGAACGAAAATCGCTGCAGCATGCGCGTCGGGTAGTGGAGCAAGGACGGCTTCAGGCCGCCACGGGGACGTCCCGCGTCAGGACTTCGCCGCGCAGCGAACGCTGCGTGGCCTGGGTGATGGTGATGTCGACCATCTGGCCGATCAGCCGCGGCTGGCCCTTGAAGTTGACCACGCGGTTGCATTCCGTGCGGCCCATCAGTTCGGTCGGGTCCTTGCGTGAGGCGCCTTCGACCAGGATGCGCTGCACCGTGCCCTGGCGGCTGGCGCTGATGGCGCGCACGCTGTCGTCGAGGGTGGCCTGCAGGTGCTGCAGCCGCCGCAGCTTGACCTCGTGCGGCGTGTCGTCGTGCAGCGCGGCGGCGGGCGTGCCGGGGCGCGGGCTGTAGATGAAGCTGAAGGAGGTGTCGTAGCCGATCTCGTCGATCAGCTTCATGAGCTTGTTGAAGTCGTCCTCGGTTTCGCCGGGAAAGCCGACGATGAAGTCGCTGCTCATGGCCAGGTCGGGGCGGATGGCGCGCAGCTTGCGCACCGTGCTCTTGTATTCCATGGCGGTGTAGCCGCGCTTCATCGCCATCAGGATGCGGTCGGAGCCGTGCTGCACCGGCAGGTGCAGGTGGTTCACCAGCTTGGGCAGCCTGGCGTAGGCGTCGATCAGGCTTTGCGTGAACTCGTTGGGATGGCTGGTCACGTAGCGGATGCGCTCGATTCCCGGGATGTCGGACACGTATTCAAGCAGCGTCGCGAAATCGGCGATCTCGGCGGTGCCGCCCATGGGACCTCGGTAGGCGTTGACGTTTTGCCCGAGCAGGGTGACTTCCTTGACGCCCTGGTCGGCGAGGCCCGCGACCTCCACCAGCACGTCCTCAAAAGGCCGCGACACCTCTTCGCCGCGGGTGTAGGGCACCACGCAGTAGCTGCAGTATTTGGAGCAGCCTTCCATGATGCTCACAAAGGCGCTGGCGCCCTCGACGCGCGCCGGCGGCAGGTGGTCGAATTTTTCGATCTCGGGGAAGCTGATGTCGACCTGCGGCTTGCCCAAGCGGGCCCGGCTGGCCAGCATTTGCGGCAGGCGGTGCAGGGTTTGCGGGCCGAAGACCACGTCGACGTAGGGCGCGCGCTGGATGATGGCCGCGCCTTCCTGGCTGGCCACGCAACCACCCACACCGATCAGCACGCCTTTTTCCTTCAGGTGCTTGACGCGGCCCAGGTCGCTGAAGACCTTTTCCTGCGCCTTTTCGCGCACCGAACAGGTGTTGAACAAAATCAGGTCGGCCTGCTCCATGTCCTGCGTGGGCTCGTAGCCCTCGGCCGCGTGCAGCACGTCGGACATCTTGTCCGAGTCGTACTCGTTCATCTGGCAACCAAAGGTTTTGATAAAGACTTTTTTACTCATGATCTGCTGGCGCTGGGCCGTAGGATTCGCCGTTAAAGGGGGAGGGGGCCCGGGCCCCGTGAAGAAGGGGGAAATGCCGTGGAAACGGCGAATGCCCGGGCGGGGAACTCAGCGCTTGTAGGCGGGCAGCTGGTCGTACGGCGTCTTGCCGTTGTCCGCCGGCGCCTTGCTGGCGCTGTCGGTCGTGAAGTTGAACAGCGTGGCGGTGCCGCCCGGCCGCTTTTCCTTGGCCTCTTCCGCGTTGAGGATCCAGACTTCATGCACCAGGCCGGTGTTGTCGCGCACATAGTTCACCAGCAAGGGCTTGTTCAGCAAGGGCGCGGACAGCGTGAAGTGGTTGTTGGTGTCGCGTATGCGCGCGCCCACCGAGAGCCGTTCCCGCTTGCCGTCGATGGAAATCACCGGTGGCGCCAGCACCACCATTTCGCCGCGCACGGCCTTGGCGGGGAACTGCCTGACGTTGGGTTTGACGGCTTCGGTGGAAGACGTGGCCTGGACGGCCTGGGGGCTCTGGTCGGTTTGGGCCAGGGCGGGCAGGGCGGCAGAGACGGCCAGTGCCAGGAGGAAGGGAGTCGGACGGAAGTTGCAGCGGTTCATGGTATGTGTCCAGAGGCTGTTGAATATCAAAAGGATAGCAAAGAACGGCCGAAGCGCGCCACAAAAGACCCGCAAAGGCCAAGAACACAAAGAACAAAGCCCCAGGGGAGGGGACCCTCTGGGGCTTTGAAAGTATTCTTGGTGGTCGTAGGTGGACTTGAACCACCGACATCAGCATTATGAATGCTGCGCTCTAACCAACTGAGCTATACGACCGACAGCCTCATATTATAGCCAAAACTGAGGGTATAAATCCACCCCCGTCCAAGCTCACTGCGTGTAGCTTGTTCCCGCCTCGAGGGGGCGGCGCCTGCGGTCTGGCAAAGCCAGTCCCGCGGCCCCTACTGGTTGGTGCTCACTTGTGTTTAAAAACCGGCTTGCGCTTGTTCACAAAGGCGTTCATGCCTTCTTTCTGGTCTTCGGTCGAAAACAGCGCGTGGAACAGGCGGCGCTCGAACATCACGCCGTCGCTGAGGCCGCTTTCAAAGGCGCGGTTGACGGCCTCCTTGGCGGCCATGAGGCTGGTCTGGCCGAAGCCGCAGATCATGAGGGCGGCGCCCAGGGCCTCGTCCATCAGCTTGTCCAGCGGCACCACGCGGCTCACCAGGCCCGAACGCTCGGCCTCCTGGGCGTCCATCATGCGGCCGGTCAGGGCTAGGTCCATGGCCTTGGACTTGCCCACCGCGCGCGGCAGGCGCTGCGTGCCGCCGGCGCCCGGGATGATGCCCAGCTTGATCTCGGGCTGGCCGAAGCGCGCGTTGTCGGCGGCGATGATGAAGTCGCACATCATGGCCAGCTCGCAGCCGCCGCCCAGGGCGAAGCCGCTGACGGCCGCGATCACCGGCTTGCGCACGCTGCGGATCTGCTCCCAGTTGCGGCTGATGTAGTCCTTGTTGTAGACGTCGGCAAAGGTGTAAGTGGCCATGGCGCCTATGTCGGCGCCGGCCGCAAAAGCCTTTTCGCTGCCGGTCAGGATGATGCAGCCTATGCCCTCGTCGGCGTCAAAGCCCTTGAGCGCCTGGCCCAGTTCGTCCATCAGCTGGTCGTTCAGGGCGTTGAGCTGCTTGGGCCGGTTCAGCGTGACGATGGCGACCTTGCGGCCGTCCGGGCCTTCGGTGCGGGTTTCAATGGTTTCGTAGGTCATGAAAGAGGTCCTTTGCCGGGAATACGGAAAAATGCTGGGGCAATGATGCCATGAGCCGGGACCCTGCTCGCCCCGCCGCGGGTGCTAGATTCGAGGCAGGAGAGCCCCGCCATGACCGATATCGCTTCCACCGCCGACCCCGTTGTTCTGTATGCCACGCAAGGCGCCGTGGCCGTCGTCACGCTGAACCGCCCGCAGGCGCTCAACAGTTTTACGCGGCAAATGCACCGCGAGCTCTGGGCCGCGCTGGACCGGGCCGAGGCCGACACGCAAGTGCGCGCGCTGGTGGTCACCGGTGCCGGCCGCGGCTTTTGCGCGGGCGCCGACCTGTCGGAATTTGATTTCGCGCCCGGCCCCAGCCTGGTCGAACGCGCCGACCCGGGCCCGCTGATCGACCAGGCCTTCAACCCCACGGCGCGCCGGCTGCTGGGGCTGCGCGAGCCCACGGTGGCGGCCGTGAACGGCGTGGCCGCGGGGGCGGGCGCTTCGCTGGCCATGACTTGCGACATGGCGGTGGCCGCCCCCGGCGCCAGCTTTATCCAGGCTTTCAGCAAGATAGGCCTGGTGCCCGATGCGGGCAGCAGCTGGCTGCTAGCGCAAAAGCTGGGGCTGGCCCGGGCCATGGGCCTGGCGCTCACGGGCGATAAGCTGCCGGCGGCGCAGGCCAAGGAATGGGGGCTGGTCTGGGAAGTGGCGGACGACGCGCTGGCCGCCGCCACGGCCCTGGCGCAGCGGCTGGCCGCGCTGCCGACGCGGGCCCTGGTGGCAACCCGGCAGCTGATGCGCGAGGGCCTTACGCGCACCCTGCACCAGCAGCTGGATGCGGAGCGCGACATGCAGTCGGCCCTGGGCCGCACACACGATTATTTTGAGGGCGTGGCCGCTTTCCTGGAAAAGCGGCCCGCGGTTTTCAAAGGCGAATAGATCAGGCCTTGGGCCCCAGCCACTGGTCCATCAGCGCCGCGTCCTGCACCGCCAGGCGCCAGGTGGTCAGCGCCGGCGGCATGGCCAGCTCCAGCCGCATCAGGCGCTTGTCGCGCGACACCAGGGCAATGACTTTTTTGGCGTCGCCGGCGTAGTGCGTGAGGTCGTCGAGCCGGCTCATGCGCCAGCCGCCGTCCATGCCCCGCGCCGCGGCCTTGGCGGCGGGTTCCAGCCCCAGCCATTCATCGCCGGCCGCAAAGCCGGCCCGCTCAGCCGCACCGCCGCGCAGCACCGTCTTGACCTGCACCACACCCTGGCTTTCGCCCACGCGCAGGCCCAGCCGGTGGGCCAGCTGCGCGGGCTCTTCCAGCACCGCTACGCCGTGCTGCAGCAGCAGCGCCTTGAGCGGCAGCTCGTCGCGCCCGTGGACCCAGCGGGCGAGTTCCGCCGCGTACGGCCTGTGCCCGGCCGCCGCGAGTTCTTCCGCGAAATCGGCCTCGCGCATGGGGCCGGCCCCGCAGCGCAGCCAGAGGGCGCGCATCACGTCGTCCAGCGTGCCGGCCTTGGCGCGCCGGTGTTCCCTGGCCTCGGCGCGCAGCGTGAGGTCAAAGCACAGCGCCACCAATGAGCCCTTGGTGTAGTAGCTCACCGTGGCGTTGGGCGTGTTTTCATCCTGCCGGTAGTACTTCACCCAGGCGTCGAAGCTGGCCTCGGCCACCGACTGCACCAGCCGGCCCGGGGTCTGCATGACCTGGTTGATGGTCTTGTTGAGCAGCTTCAAGTAGCCGGCGTTGTCCAGCAGGCCTGCGCGGCGCAGGAAGAGGTCGTCGTAGTAGCTGGTGAAGCCCTCGAAAAACCACAGCATCCGGGTGTAGTTTTCCCCGGTGTAGTCGTAGCTTTCAAATTCCGCGGGGCGCAGGCGCTTGACGTTCCAGGTGTGGAAGTACTCGTGGCTGATCAGGCCGCGCAGCGTGGTGTAGCCCTCGGTGCTGCGCGCCTCGCCCACACGCGGCAGGTCCTGGCGCTTGCAGATCAGCGCGGTGGAGTTGCGGTGCTCCAGTCCGCCGTAGCCGTCGTCGACGGCATTGAGCATGAACAGGTAATGGCGGAAGGGCGCTTTTTTGGCGCCATGCCAGAAGCGGATTTCGGTTTCGCAGATTTTCTGCGTGTCGGCCAGCAACCTGGCGCCGTCGAAACTCGCCGTGGCGCCCGCCACCACCACGCGGTGCGGCACGCCGCGCGCCGTGAAGCTGCCGCTCCAGAAGGCACCCATTTCCACCGGGCAATCGACCAGCTCGTCGTAGTCGGCCGCCGCATAGCTGCCAAAGCCCTGTTTGTTGGTGTCGCGCGGCGCCAGGCCGGTGGCCAGCGACCAGCCTTTGAGTGACTTGGGCGCCGGGACCTCCAGCAGGTGTTCGGCCTTTTCCCGGCCCTGCACCCTCAGGCACAGGCTGGTGCCGTTGAAAAAACCGCGGTTCGCATCCAGCCAGGCGGTGCGCACCGAGTTGTCGTTGGCATACACCTCGTAGCGCAGCACCAGCGGCTTGGCGGGCGAGCATTGAACTTGCCAGCTGCATTTGTCGAGCTGCTCCACCGGTAGCGGCGTGTTGCCGGCCTGCCGGGCCTCGAGTTTTTGCAGATTTTTGGAGAATTCCCGCACCAGGTAGCTGCCGGGAATCCAGACGGGCAAGGAAACCCGCTGCAGTGCATCGGGCTGGGCGATGGTGAGGGTGACGCGAAAGAGATGGGCGTGAAGGTCGCCGATTTCGACGCGGTAGTGAACGGGGGGGCGGGTATTTCGTGTGGGGCCTGGCATCTTGTGCACAGAATACCCCAGGTTCCGTCCCAGCGGCCTTAGCGCGGTTTTGCGGCGGCCAGTTGTTGCTCTACCTGCTGCGCGTTGATGGCGCCGGGGACACGCGAACCGTCTTCAAAAAACAGCGTGGGCGTGCCGGTGATCTTGTGTTTCCTGCCCAGGGCCAGGTTGCGCTCCAGCACGGAGGTGTCGCAGCTGCCCTTGGCGACCGGCTGGTCGCGCACCATCAGGTCAACCCAGGCCTTGCCCTGGTCCTTGGCGCACCAGACGTTTTTGGCCTTGTCGGTGGAGTCCGGGCTCAGGATGGGAAAAAGAAACATGTAAACGGTGACGTCGTTGACCTTTTGCAGGTCGCGCTCGAAACGTTTGCAATAACCGCAGTTGGGGTCTTCAAACACCGCCAGCTTGCGCTTGCCGTTGCCGCGCACGATGGTGAAGGCATCCTTGATGGGCAGGGCGGCAAAGTCGATGGCGCTGAGTTTTTCCACGCGCTCTTCGGTCAGGTTGCGTTTGGCCCGCACGTCGATGAGGTTGCCCTGGATCAGGAAGTTGCCCTCGGCGTCGGTGTAAAAAATATCGCTGTCGTTGATCCGGACTTCGTAGAGGCCGTTGATGGGCGTCTTGCTGATTTCATCGATCTTGGCGAAGGCGGGCATTCTTTCCGCCAGGTTTTTGCGGATCGCGGCTTCCTGCGCCAATGCGGAGCCCAAGCCGCAGGCCAGCAGGCCCAGGACGGTGATGGTTTTCAGAATTCTCATGGTCATTCCCGGTGTGTCGGCATTTTTCGGCCGGCCTGTTTCACAAAATTCAATAACTCACAAACCCGCAGCCTGCCGCGTCAGCCAGTTTTTCAGGAAACCGCTGCGTTCAAAGCCCTTCATACCCCAATTGCGCAAAGCCTGCCAGCGCCCGTCGGTCTGCGCAAAAAGCCCGTGCAACCCATCGGTCACCGCGCCCATGGCCGCGACGTCGGCCTTGCGGGCCCTTTCATAGCGGCGCAGCAGTTTTTCGTCACCCAGCCCGCGCCAGTATTCACGCTGCGCCAGCACACCGGCCAGGCAGGCCGCGTCGGCCAGGCCCAGGTTCAGGCCCTGGCCCGCCAGCGGGTGCACCGTGTGCGCCGCATCGCCGGCCAGCGCCCAGCCCGGACCTACCCAATGCCCTGCACTTGACAGCGACAGCGGCCAGCTGGCCCGCTCGCTGGTCAGCCGAAGCTTGCCAGCTTCCTGGCCGCACACGGCCTCCAGGGCCTTGCAGAATTCTTCAGGCGACAGTTTTTCCAGCGCGCCGGCCCGCTCCACAGGGACTGACCACACCAGCGCCGCCAAGTTCCCCTGGTCGCCGGATAAGGGCAGCAAAGCCAGGATATCGCCGCCGGCGAACCACTGGCGTGCCACGCCGCCGTGGGGGATGTCCAGCTCCAGCCGGGCGGCAATGGCTTTTTGCGGATAGGGTTTGACCGTCCAGTTGACCGGCCGCAGCCGGCCGAATTCGTCGCGGCTGGCGCTTTTCTGGCCTTCGCAGATCACCTGCAGCGCGGCTTTGGCCGGTTCGGCCACGGTTTCAATCTGCGGCTGGTAGCGCACCGCCTGCACCAGTTGCTGCTCCAGCGCCGGGACGTCCACAATCCAGGCCAGCGCGTCCTGGCCCACGCTGCGCGCGGTGAAATCGAGCTTGCCGCCGTCGTCGCCCCAGACCTGCATTTCCAGCACCGGCGTGGCAAAGGCTGCCTCGGGCCAGGCGCGCAAGGCTTCCAGCACGCCGCGCGAGGCGCTGTTCAGGGCGTAGGCGCGTACATCGGCGGGCTGCGCTCCCGCGGCTTTTTCAGGACGGGCGACCAGCGCAACGCGCAAACGCTCACGCGCCAGCAGCAGGGCCAGCGTGCGGCCTACCACGCCGTCGCCGCGGATACAGACATCAAAAGTCTTGGACATGCCCCATTTTAGAAGGCAGGGCAAAATCGGCGTTCCGGGCCAGCCCTTTTCCCTCCTTTCCCGCATTCACAAGGATTTGACGACGTGAGCCACGCATTGAACGACACACCGGCAAGCCCCGCCATGGCCGATGCCGCTTTTGACCTGAACGCGGTGATCTCGCGCCTCTATGTGTATCCGGTCAAATCCTGCGCCGGTGTCCAGGTGCAGGAGGCCTTGCTGACCGAGACCGGGCTGGAATTCGACCGCGCCTGGATGGTGGTGGACGACAAAGGGCATTTCCTCACGCAGCGCGAACTGCCGCGCATGGCGCTGATCAAGCCGCAGCTCAGGTACCACGACATGGTGCTGCGCGCGCCCGGCATGCTGGCCCTGCATATCGCCCTGGACCAGGTCGAGGAACCGGTGCGCGTGAAGGTCTGGAAGGACGAGGTCCAGGCCTACGACATGGGCCCCATCGCCGCCCAGTGGTTCAGCGACTTCCTGGGCCGCACGGCGCGCCTGGTGCGTTTCGATCCCGAACACAAGCGGGTCTGCAACACCGAGTGGACCGGCGGCCTGGAGGCGCTCAACCAGTTCAGCGACGGCTATTCGCTGCTGGTGCTCAGCGAGGCCTCGCTCGCGCAGTTCAATGAAAAGCTTGTTGCCGCGGGTGCGGCCGCCGTGGGCATGGAGCGCTTTCGTCCCAACATCGTGCTGGGCGACGCGGCCGGCGACCAAGGCCTGGCGCCGCATGACGAGGACCGCGTCGACCTGCTGCAGATCGCGACGGAGCAGGGCCCGGCGCAGCTCAAGCCCGTCAAGCCCTGCCCGCGCTGCCCGATTCCCAATATCGACCCGGCCACGGCGACCAGCAGCCCCGAGGTGGGCGACATGCTGCAGACCTACCGGCAGGACCCGCGCGTCAACGGCGCGCTGACCTTCGGCATGAACGCCATTGTGCTGGCCGGCATTGACCACCAGCTCAAGGTGGGCCAGGCCGTGGGCGCCAGCTACCGGTTTGAGTGACTTTTGACCGCCCGCAGCGGCGCATGGGCTGCGTGGGCTGCATGGGGCGTGTCGGGGGCTGCTGCGGGCGCTTGCGGCCCGGAATCGGCGCCGTCAAAGCCTGAGTCGGTCGCCAGCGGCATGGGATGTGTCGATTCCGGCTCCAGAAACCGGATGGGCCGGCGGGTACGCGCGGCCATGCTGTGCAGCAGGTCGGCCAGGGCCGCGGAAATTTCTTCATGGCTGCCCAGGCGCTCGCTAAAGAGCACGCCAGCGACATGGAACTGCAGCACCACCTCCGGTTTCAGGCCCTTGAGCGGCATCAGGCCGGCGGCGATCAGGCGAGCCGCCAGGTCGGTGACGGGCGCGCGCGATGAAACGCCTTCGAGGATCAGGCCGAAGCGGGCTTCGTCGATGCGCCCCACCGTGTTGACGTCGCGCAGGATGCGGCGCAACTTGATGACGCTGCGCAGCAGGCTCTGCTCGGCCACGGCCGTGCCCCAGGTCTTCTTGATGTAGCGGTAGTTGACCAGTTCGATGTAGACCACCGCGGCCGGCTCCTTGTGGCGCTGTGCCCGGCCCACCACCTGCTTGAAGCGGTCGTGGAAAAGGTGGGCGGCCAGCAGGCCGGTGAGCGCGTCCTGGCTGGACATGGCCTGCTCGCGCGCTTCCACCGCGTGGCGTTCGCGCGAACGCATGTTCAGCGCCACCAGCAGCAGGGGCACTTCAATCGCCAGCGCCGCCATCAAGCCGTATTGGGACAGCCACGACACCGAAAACAGCCCGAGGATGCTGGTGACGGTCATGAGCGTCACCAGCCCCAGCGGGACAAAGGCCGCCAGCACCCAGAAGCCGACGACGTCCTGGCGCCGCCACGTCATGAAGGCGCGGCTGATCCCCATGACCACCACCGCCACCAGGTAGGCGCTGATGAGGCGTACGCCCAGCCCGCGCTCCAGAACGAGATAGACCAGGGCCAGCGGCACGCCGGCCGCGCCGGTCCAGTAGGCCAGGCGCTCAAACCACCTGTGGCGCGAACCCGCGCCGCACAGGTGATGCACCACCAGCAGCGCCGAGCCGCCGCCCAGGATGGCCAGGCAGCCCTGTGCCATGTTGTTCCAGGCGCTGAAGTTGCTCCACAGCAAATGGCCGGCCACACCGGTCCAGGCCGCCACCACCAGCGCCATGATGGATGCGTAAACGGCATACCAGCCGTAGGCCTTGTCGCGGTAGACCCAGCTTTGGACGACGCAGGCGACGATCAGCAGTACCAGCGCGCCGAACACCACGCCTATGGCCAGGTATTCCAGCTGCAGCCGCTGCGCCAGGCTGCTGCGCGTGCTGACCTGGACCGGGATGCTGACTTCCGTCTGGTGCTGTATGCGCACGTAGACGTCGTACACGCCGTCGTTCGGCAGGTTGAGCTCGAACTGCCCGTAGCGGCCGGGCTCGGGCCAGCTGGAGACCGCCAGGGTGTCGCCGGCGGTCTGGGAAGTCCAGCCGCCCGTTGCGCTCGCACGCTGGTATACGGTCGCCAGGTCCAGCAAGGGCAGGGGAAAGGCCAGCAGCCAGTCCTGGTGCGAGCCGGAAGACCGGGCAAAGCGGTAATGCAGCCACAGCGCCGCCTGTGGGCCCAGCGAATGAATGGAGTCCGCGGCCGGCGGCACGAAGGCCGCGCCCGCCTTGCCCCCGCCGGCGACTTGTTCAATGCTGGCCTGGCCGCTGGCATCTATCCACATGAGGCCGCTGGTGCGCGCGTCCATGACCGGGTTCGCGTCGTTCAGGGCCATGACCGGCTGGGCCTGCGCCGGCCCGGCCTGCAGCAGCAAAGACCCGCCCAGCAAAAGGGTGGCGAAGGCCTGCCGTAAAACACCCCAACCCTGGCCGAACGCGCATCGAATACACTTCTCAGCCTGTTTTTGAAGGTTTCTCATGAGTTTGAAGTGCGGCATTGTAGGCTTGCCTAACGTCGGAAAATCCACCCTTTTCAACGCGTTGACCAAAGCGGGGATCGCGGCCGAGAACTACCCTTTTTGCACCATAGAGCCGAATGTCGGCATTGTGGAAGTGCCCGATCCGAGGTTGGCCCAATTGGCGGAGATCGTCAAGCCCGAACGCATTGTTCCGGCCATCGTCGAGTTTGTGGACATCGCCGGCCTGGTGGCGGGCGCCAGCACGGGCGAAGGCCTGGGCAACAAATTCCTGGCCCACATCCGGGAAACCGATGCCACCATCAATGTGGTGCGCTGCTTTGAAGACGACAACGTCATCCATGTGGCGGGCAAGGTGGACCCGATCTCCGACATCGAAGTCATCCAGACCGAGTTGTGCCTGGCCGACCTGGCTGCCGTCGAAAAAGCTCTGCAGCGCGTGACCAAGGTCGCGCGCTCGGGCGACAAGGAGTCGGCCAAGCTGGTCGTCATTCTCGAAAAATGCCAGGCCGCTCTCAACGAGGGCAAGCCGGTGCGCACCCTGGACTTCAGCAAGGAAGAGCTGCCGCTGCTCAAGCAGTTCTTCCTGATCACCGCCAAGCCCGCCATGTTTGTGGCCAATGTGGCCGAAGACGGCTTTGACAACAACCCGCTGCTGGACCGCCTGAAAGCCTACGCCGAAGCCCAGAAAGCGCCCGTGGTGGCGATCTGCGCCAAGATGGAGGCCGAAATGGCCGACATGGAAGAGGAAGACAAAAAAATGTTCCTCGCCGAGATCGGCCAGGACGAGCCGGGCCTGAACCGCCTGATCCTGGCGGCCTACAAGCTGCTGGGCCTGCAGACCTACTTCACCGCGGGCGTCAAGGAAGTGCGCGCCTGGACCATCCATGTCGGCGACACCGGCCCGCAGGCGGCCGGCGTGATCCACACCGATTTTGAGAAAGGCTATATCCGCGCCCAGACCATCGCGTTTGCCGACTACATTGCCTACAAGGGTGAGCAGGGCGCCAAGGACGCCGGCAAGATGCGCAGCGAAGGCAAGGAATACGTCGTCAAGGACGGCGACGTGATGAACTTCCTGTTCAGCAGCTGAGCGGCGAGGCTGCCGGCGTGCGCCGGCAGCGCATAAGGCCCCATGGCCGGCGGCGCGATGCAAGTCGCGCCACAATGCACAAGACGGCCCGCGCCAGGGCTGTTTGAAATCGGGCGCCCGGCGGCGCCGTCCCCGGCTTGTTGAACAAGCCGTCCCGTTAAACACTCGCTTTGAAAGAGAACACCATGTCCATCCAACGCATCGAAACCGGCCCCCGCATGTCCCAGGCCGTCATCCACAACAAAACCGTTTACCTCGCGGGCCAGGTGGCCGGTGATGACGCCGGCCCCGGCGTCTACGAACAGACCCGCAGCATCCTCGCCAATATCGACCGCCTGCTGGCGGCCGCCGGCAGCGACAAGTCGCGCCTGCTGAGCGCCACCATCTGGCTGACCGACATGGACAGCTTCGGTGACATGAACCGCGCCTGGGAAGCCTGGGTGGTGCCGGGCGCCACGCCGGCGCGCGCCACGGTCATGAGCCCGCGCCTGGCGGCGGCCAAGTACCACGTGGAAATCGGTGTGGTGGCGGCGCAGGGCTGATTTCCCCTTCACGCCATGACGGCATCGCCGCGATGACAGAACCCGTTCGCCTCGCCAAGCGCCTGGCCGAAATGCTGTCCTGCTCGCGCCGCGAGGCCGAGCAGTACATCGAGGGCGGCTGGGTCAGCGTCGACGGCGTCCTCGTTGAGGAGCCGCAGTTCCGCGTGCTCGACCAGCAGATTGTGCTGGCCAAGGACGCCAGCCTGCTGGCGCTGGCACCCGTGACCTTGCTGCTGCACAAACCCGCGGGCTATGAGGCCGGGCAGGACGGCAGTGCGGCCTCCCTGGCTGCCTTGCTATCGCCTGCCACGCAATCACCCGGCGACAGTTCCGGCATCCGTCCGCTCAAAAAACATTTCTCGTCGGTGGAACTGGTGACGCCGCTGGCCACGCCGGCCAGCGGGCTGGTGGTGCTGACGCAGGACTGGCGCGTGACGCGCAAGCTGCGCGAAGACGCCCGTGTGATGGAGCATGAAGTCGTCGTCGATGTCGCCGGCGATATCAAGCCCGGCGGCCTGGAGCGGCTCAACCGCGTGGACCACGGCTTCACCTACAAGGGCGCGCTGCTGCCGCCGGCCAAGGTCAGCTGGCAAAGCGAAACCCGCTTGCGTTTTGCCCTCAAGGGCGAAGTGCCGGGGCAGATCGCCTATATGTGCGAAAGCGTGGGCCTCACGGTGCAAGGCATGAAGCGACTGCGCATAGGCCGTGTGGCGATGAGCCAATTGCAGCCCGGCCAGTGGCGCTATTTGCTTGCGCACGAGCGCTTCTGATTTATCCGGTCACCACGCCCGGAAACGCCCAGATCAGGCTGCCTGTCATTAGCAAGTAGCGCGCGAATTTTCCAACCGCCATGTAAGCCAGGCAAGGCCAGAACGGAAATTTGAGCCAGCCCGCGACCGCGCACAGCGGGTCGCCCACCACCGGCAGCCAAGCCAGCAGGCAGGCCTTCGGCCCCAGCTTCTCCAGCCAGCGTATCGCGCGGCCGTGGTGCGAGGAATGTTGGTACTTGTCCACCACCTTGTGGGCGCCGTAGCCCATCCACCAGTCAAGCGCGCCGCCCAGCGTGTTGCCCGCGGTGGCGACCAGCACCGCCGGCCAGAACATGGCGGGATTGAGTTTGACGAGCCCGAAGACCACGGGCTCCGAACCGAGCGGCAGCAGCGTGGCTGAAATGAAAGACACCACGAAGACCGTGCTCAGGCCGTACTCGGGCAAGGCCAAAATTTCTATCAGGCGGTGAATCCAGGCTTCCATATATGCATTCGAGTATAGGCAGAGCTGAACGCCCCGGCTTGTCGGGAAGACACTTACAAGTCCGCGCGGAAATTTCAATTGCTGAAATTTTGGGCAGGTACAATCGTGCCTCCTTTTTCAGCAAGCCCCAGTCCCTCATCCCATGAACATCGGCCCCTACGCTTTGGCAAACAACCTGTTTGTCGCGCCCATGGCCGGCGTGACGGACCGGCCGTTCCGCCAGCTCAGCAAGAAGCTGGGCGCGGGCTACGCCGTCAGCGAGATGGTGACCTCGCGCAAGGACCTGTGGGACAGCCTGAAGACCTCGCGCCGCGCCAACCATGAAGGCGAGGCCGCTCCCATCGCCGTGCAGATCGCCGGCACCGACGCGCAGATGATGGCTGAAGCTGCCGCCTACAACATAGACCGCGGCGCGCAGATCATCGACATCAACATGGGTTGCCCGGCCAAAAAAGTCTGCAACAAGTGGGCCGGCTCGGCCTTGATGCAGGACGAAACCCTGGCGCTGCAGATCGTGGAGGCCGTGGTCGCCGCATGCGCGCCGCAAGGGGTCCCGGTCACGCTCAAGATGCGCACCGGTTGGTGCCAGGCCGAAAAAAACGCGCTGGCGATTGCCCGCGCCGCCGAGAACGCCGGTGTGCAAATGGTCACCGTGCACGGCCGCACACGCGAGCAGGGATACAAGGGCGCGGCCGAATACGACACCATTGCCGCCGTGAAGGCCGCGCTGCGCATTCCAGTGGTGGCCAACGGCGACATCAACAGCCCCGAGAAAGCCCGCGACGTGCTGGCCCGCACCGGCGCCGATGCCGTGATGATTGGCCGCGCGGCCCAGGGCCGGCCCTGGATTTTCCGCGAGGTGGCGCATTTCCTGGCCACAGGCACGCATCTTGCGCCGCCTTTGGTGGCCGAAGTGGAGCGCCTGCTGGTCGACCATTTGCGCGACCACTACGATTTGTACGGTGAGTTCACCGGCGTGCGCACCGCGCGCAAGCACATCGGCTGGTACGTGAAGTCCTTGCCCGGCGGCGAGGCCTTTCGCGCGCGCATGAATTTGCTGGAAGACTGCGAGGCCCAGCTGCGCGCGGTCAGTGGTTTTTTTGAGGGCCTGGGCACGCAGATGGACCGTATCCCGGCCGCTACTGCCGGGGCCGGCGAAGATGTTGAAGAGGGCGTGCCAGGGCAGGCACGGGCGAACAAAGATAAAAATCAGGAAGAAGCTGCTGCATGAGCAAGAAACACATCGAAGAGTGCGTACGCACCAGTCTGGAAGGCTATTTCAAGGACCTGCGCGGCACCGAGCCCGACGGCATGTACGACATGATGGTCAAGGTGGTGGAAAAGCCCCTGCTGGAGGTCGTCATGCAGCACGCCGAACAAAACCAGTCGCGCGCCGCCGAATGGCTGGGCCTGAACCGCAACACCCTGCGCAAGAAGCTGGTCGAGCACAAGCTCATCAAATAACAATTCCCGCCGCCCGGACCTTTCCGGGCTTTCGAACCGGCTCCCTTTTGAGAACACCACCATGAACGCACTGATTTCCGTTTCCGACAAAACCGGCATCCTCGAATTCGCGCAGGCGCTGCACGCCCTGGGCATCAAGCTGCTGTCCACAGGCGGCACGGCCAAGCTGCTGGCCGACGCCGGCCTGCCGGTGACCGAAGTCGCCGACCACACCGGCTTTCCGGAAATGCTGGACGGCCGCGTCAAGACCCTGCACCCCAAGATCCACGGCGGCCTGCTGGCCCGGCGCGATGTGCCCGAACACATGGCGGCGCTGGCAACCCACGGCATAGACACCATAGACCTGCTGGTGGTCAACCTCTACCCCTTTGAGTCCACCGTGGCAAAGCCCGGCTGTACGCTGGAAGACGCGATCGAGAACATCGACATCGGCGGCCCGGCCATGGTGCGCTCCGCCGCCAAGAACTGGAAGGACGTCGGCGTGCTGACCGACGCCTCGCAGTATGCGGGCGTGCTCGCCGAACTGAAAGCCGGCGGCAAGCTCAGCGACAAGACCAAGTTCGCCCTCTCGGTGGCCGCCTTCAACCGCATCAGCCAGTACGACGGCGCCATCAGCGACTACCTCTCCGGCATCCAGGCCGACGGCAGCCACGGCATGTTTCCCGGCCAGGCCAACGGCCGCTTCATCAAGGTGCAGGATCTGCGCTACGGTGAAAACTCGCACCAGCAGGCGGCGCTGTACCGCGACCTGTATCCCGCGCCCGGCTCGCTGGTCACGGCCAAACAGCTGCAGGGCAAGGAGCTCTCGTACAACAATATTGCCGACGCCGATGCCGCCTGGGAATGCGTCAAGAGCTTCGACCTCATCAAGGACGGCGCCGCCTGCGTGATCGTCAAGCACGCTAACCCCTGCGGCGTGGCCGTGGGCAAGGACGGCCTGGAGGCCTACAGCAAGGCCTTCAAGACAGACCCGACCTCGGCCTTCGGCGGCATCATCGCCCTCAATTGCCCGCTCGACGAGCGCGCCGCGCAGCAGATCTCCAAACAGTTTGTCGAAGTGCTGATGGCGCCCGCCTTCAGCCCGGAAGCGCTGGAAGTCTTCAAGAGCAAGGTCAATGTGCGCATCCTGCAGATAGACCTGCCGCCCGGCGGCGACACCGCCTGGAAACAGGGCCGCAACCTGATGGACGTCAAGCGCGTGGGCTCGGGCCTGCTGATGCAGACCGCCGACAACCACGAACTGGCCATAGGCGACCTCAAGGTCGTCAGCAAGCTGCAGCCCACGCAGGAACAGCTGCACGACATGCTGTTTGCCTGGAAGGTCGCCAAGTACGTCAAGTCCAACGCCATCGTGTTCTGCGCCGACGGCATGACGTTAGGCGTGGGCGCCGGCCAGATGAGCCGCATCGACTCGGCCCGCATCGCCTCCATCAAAGCCGCCAATGGCGGCCTGACCCTGCAGGGCTCGGCGGTCGCGAGCGACGCCTTTTTCCCCTTCCGCGACGGCCTGGACGTGGTGGTGGACGCCGGCGCGACCTGTGTGATCCAGCCCGGCGGCAGCATGCGGGATGATGAGGTCATTGCCGCCGCCAATGAGCGCGAGGTGGTGATGGTGTTGACTGGAGTCAGGCACTTCCGGCACTGAAATCCTCATTGCTGCGATGCGGCAATGAAGTCGTCAATGCCCGCTGCTCTTGAACCTCTCGCGAGCCCTTGAGAACATGTTAGTCGTGACAGGCAAACAATAGACTCTTGGACCGTGCTTCGACTCGCCGGAGACGAGCCTTGAAATGGTGACGATGGCGTTGATCTCAGGTCCCGGGTCTTTCGGGGGGTAATCGTTCAACAGAGGCACTTGCCATGTGACGGTTTGCCGGGGCAAGAGCCATTTGCGCTGCAGGCAAGGGAACGCGCTTTCCATATCCTTGGCATTGATCGCGCCGCCATTCTTTGCGCGTAGGGCGTCTGTGAGCCCAGGCGCCAGCAAGTCCGCGAGGTCGTACGCGCCGATGGAGAGAAAGGGAACCGGGAAAACAGTGGTGTTCACCACTTTGACTGTGCAGCTTCTTAAATGGTCCGGCGCGAAATGAACCTCCACCGCCATGGCTTTGAGCGGCACGGGCTCCATGATTCGTTGCATTACAAGGGAAGACGCCAGCAAGGCGTTCTTGAACCTTGCCTGCCCGATAAACCAGAACCTGAAAACATAATCACCGTCGTACCGGTTCAATCGCCAACAAAGCCATGTGCCTGACAGGATAAGCGCCCAAACAGGAACGTTTGCTTCCATCCATGCCCGCGCCAGGAGCCCGCCCAGCGCGACCAGGGCAATCAGCGGGCTTGTTAGAAAATCGCGCAGTCTTGCAAGCTTGGGCTTTTGCTTGGCCCACCACGTCGTGGCTTTTTCCCGCCAGTAGAGTTTGGAGTACCGTTGGGGAATGAGGATCCAGCGAGCTTTCTCAAAATTGACGCCGGTTTTTCCGAGATACCAAAATGCGAATGGCTTTTCCTGGTTGTAGGCAACCAGAGCATCTTTGATCAGGCTCTGTATGTCGGAGCGTTTTGCATCAAGCTGTTCCGGAATGGTCAGTGTCGTGATGTCAATTGTCTGTTGGGTTGAATCGGACGCGCGCATGGCACGTGTCACATCGAAGCGGACAATCTGTTTGTCTTGAACAAGCGCAAATGTTCGGCCGTGCCCCATCCCGAATCCCTGGATGTAGTACAGCGCCGCACCGCGCGCTCTGTCAATGAAGCGCTGGTTCAGATAGTCAAGGCATCCCCAGTGCGGATGGCGCTGCAGAAGATCGACTAAACACTGGTGTTCCGCAACCAGCTCCGTGGGCCCACCGGGTGGGCAATTGTCAACTTCAAAAGCCATGAATAGCTTTTTTCTCTTGGCTGACAGCTCTCGCCTTTTTCAGTTCCCGGCAAAGAACTTCGCCGCGGCATCCACCGTGGCGTCGATATCCGCCGCCGTGTGCGCCGAGCTGACGAAACCCGCTTCATACAGCGCGGGCGCGTAATAAACCCCGCTCTCCAGCATCGCATGGAAGAAGCGGTTGAACGACGGCCCATCGGTGGTCATTACCGTGGCGTAGTTCTGCGGCAATTGCCCCATCAGGAAAAAGCCGAACATGCCGCCTTCGCTGTCGCCGCAAAACGGCACGCCGGCCTTGGCGGCCGCTTGGGTGAGGCCGGCGACCAGGGTGCGGGTGCGTTCGCTGAGTGCTTCGTAAAAACCGGGCTTGGCGATTTCGCGCAGGGTTGCCAGGCCGCAGGCAGTGGCGACCGGGTTGCCTGAAAGGGTCCCGGCCTGATAGACCGGGCCCAGAGGAGCCAGTTGCTCCATCACGGCGCGGGTGCCGCCAAAGGCGGCCAGCGGCATGCCGCCGCCTATGACCTTGCCCATGACCGTCATGTCGGGCTTGAAGCCGGGGATGCCGCGGGCGTAGACGCTTTGCGCGCCGCCCAGGGCCACACGAAAACCGGTCATGACTTCGTCGAACACCAGCAGCGCGCCGTGCTGCGTGCACAGCTCGCGGCAGCGCTTCATGAAAGGCAGGCTGGCGCGCACGAAGTTCATGTTGCCGGCGATGGGTTCAATCATCAGGCAGGCGATGTCCTTGCCGTGCAGGGCAAAGGCTTCTTCAAGCTGGGCCAGGTGGTTGTATTCGAGCACCAGGGTGTGCTGCACCACTTCGGGCGGCACGCCGGCGCTGGTCGGGTTGCCGAAGGTGGCCAGGCCCGAGCCGGCCTTGACCAGCAGGGCGTCGGCATGGCCGTGGTAGCAGCCCTCGAACTTGATGATCTTGCTGCGCCCGGTGGCGCCGCGCGCCAGGCGGATGGCGCTCATGGCGGCTTCCGTGCCCGAGCTGACCAGCCGCACCATTTCGAGCGAAGGCACGAGCCGCACGATTTCTTCGGCCAGCTCGACCTCGCGTTCGGTGGGCGCGCCATAGGAAAAGCCCTCCAGCGCGGCTTTTTGCACGGCCTCGAGCACCGCCGGGTGGCCGTGGCCCAGGATCATGGGACCCCAGGAACCGATGTAGTCGATGTAGCGTTTGCCGTCGGCATCCCAGAAGTAGGCGCCCTGCGCGCGCTGCACGAAGCGCGGCGTGCCGCCCACGGCCTTGAAGGCCCGGACCGGGGAATTGACCCCGCCGGGGATCAGCTTTTTGGCGCGTTCAAAGAGGGCGTCGTTTCGGGAGGCTGCCTGGGGGGTTGCGGGCTTAGTGTTTGGTGGTTCCATTGGGGGGCAGGTCAAGAGAGGGTTTGGACGTCAGCTCGACGTCGTCATTGGCGTCGCCCGCTTCCTCCCCGGATTCGTCGTCTTCGGGGTCAACGTCGGCCTGCGCCCAGAACAGGCGGTCCGGCACGATATTGCCCATGCCGGGGTGAAAACCGGCGTCCAGGCTGTGGTCCAGGAAGGTCAGGGCTTCGGCGGTGGCCGCCTGCAGGTCGTGGCCGTTAGCCAGCAGGGCCGAGAGCGCGGCGGACAGGGTGTCGCCGGCGCCGGCGAACACGGCCTCGAAGCGCTCGAATTTTTCGCTGTAAAGCACCGCCTGCGGCGTGGCCAGCACGTTATCGATGAACTGGTCGGGCATGGGAACGCCGGTGACCAGGGTATAGGGCACGCCGAGGTCGGCGGCGGCTTTGGCGATGTCGCGGGCCGTGGGATTGCGCTCGCCCGGCCAGTCGGGCAGCAGCCAGCGCCACAGGCTGCTGTGGTTGCCGACCAACACCGTGGTTTGCGGCAGCATCAGCTCGCGAAAGGCGTCCAAATAGCTGTCGATTTCGCTTTCTTCCCACCAGGAGAGGTTGGGCATGTAGGCAATCAGCGGCACATCGGCATAATCCGAGGCGATTTCGGCGATGGTGGAGATGTTTTCGGGGCTGCCGACAAAGCCGACCTTGATGGCCGACACCGGCATGTCTTCCAGCGCCGAGCGGGCCTGGTCTGTTACAGCTTCTTCGTCGAAGGCGAAGTGGTCGAAGATTTCGGCCGTATCGCGCACATAGGCGCCTGTTACAACCGCCAGCGCATGCGCGCCGGCCGAGGTGATGGAGGCGATATCCGCCGTCAGCCCGCCGGCTCCGCTGGGGTCGTTGGCATTGAATGTCATGACGCAGGCCGGTGATGCGTCGGTGTCCTCGATTTGGAGCTGTCGGCTGTCCAGTTGAGGTGTTTTGGGGTTTGCCATAGGCTGCGATTTTGCCTTGTACGCGAATAAGCAACGCCGCCTCGATACAATTGTTGCATTCTATTCGAAGGCAACTTAAGCTGTGACTCAATCAACGACGTGGATGTGTTTAATTTGTGGCTGGATTTACGACGAAGCTGCCGGCGCGCCCGAACATGGCATTGCTCCCGGGACGCCATGGGCCCAAGTGCCCATGAACTGGACCTGCCCCGAATGCGGCGCGCGCAAGGAAGACTTTGAAATGGTTCAGATCTAAAAATGTCCGGATACCAGCCTGGACAATCGCAGACCGGCGCCAGCCGCCGGTGCCTGCAACATGAGGAGCATAGGCAGTGAGCATTCCCAGTTCCGGACTGAAGGTTTTGGTCATCGATGACAGCAACACCATCCGGCGTAGCGCCGAGATATTCCTGAAGCAGGGCGGGCATGAAGTGCTGTTGGCCGAAGATGGGTTTGATGCCCTTTCCAAGGTCAACGACTACGAGCCCCACCTGATCTTCTGCGACATCTTGATGCCCCGCCTCGACGGCTATCAAACCTGTGCGATTATCAAGCGCAATGTGAAGTTTTCCAACGTTCCCATTGTGATGCTGTCCTCCAAGGACGGCGTTTTCGACAAGGCACGCGGTCGCATGGTGGGCTCTCAAGACTACCTGACCAAGCCTTTTACCAAAGATCAGCTGCTGCAGACCGTTCAGGAACTGGGCAGCGCCAAACAAGGAGTAGTGTGATGGCAATCAAGAAAATACTGGTAGTTGACGACTCCAAAACCGAATTGATGTTTCTGACCGATCTGCTGGTCAAGAACGGTTTCACGGTCAAAACTGCTGAAAATGCGGAAGATGCGTTCCGGCGCCTCGCAGAAGACAAACCCGAGCTGATCCTCATGGATGTGGTGATGCCGGGCCAGAACGGCTTCCAGCTCACGCGTGCCATCACGCGCGATCCGCTGTACTCCGATATCCCCATCATGATGTGCACCAGCAAGAACCAGGAAACCGACCGGGTCTGGGGCATGCGCCAGGGCGCCCGCGACTACATCACCAAACCGGTGGATGCGGATGAGCTGATGGCCAAGATCAAGGCCCTCGGCTGATTTACGGCGTAAAACCAAAGCATGGCGAACAGACAAGCCCTTAGAGAACTACAAACCCGGCTGGCCGACAGGTTGCAGATTGCGCGTACGCAAGGCGTTGCCGCGTCCTGGCTGGCCGTGGAAGCGGGCGGAAAAAAATACCTGTTTCCCCTGAGCCAGTCCGGTGAAATTTTCCCCTGGGTCAACACGCAGCCTGTTCCGTACACGCAAAACTGGTTCGCCGGCGTTGCCAATCTGCGGGGCGGCCTGTTCGGCGTGGTGGACCTCGCCAGCTACGTGAGCGGCCAGGCACCTCCCCCCAAAAATGAACTCGCGCGCACCGACTCCCGCCTTGTGGCGCTCAACAGCGCGCTGGAAGTCAACTGCGCGCTGCTGATCGACAAGCTCTCCGGGCTGCGCAACCAGGACGCCTTCAGCGATTTCTCCGAAAAAGCGCCCGACGCGCCCGATTTCTTTGGCAACCAGTACGTCGACCTTAACGGCGCGACCTGGCAGGAAATCAACCTTCAGTTGCTTGCACAGCAAGCGCATTTTTTGACGATAGGCGCATAGCGCACACTGTTTCTCCCCGGAAGGCTCACCATGTCTGTAATTGAAAATATCCAGAAGCTGTTTAAAACAAAGTCCGTCCAGCCCGAGGACAGCATGGACATGGCTTCCGTCGGCACGCCGGACCCCCTGGCGACCGGCGCCATGGATGAGGCCTCCCTGCAGACCGCCACGGTGCGGCAGGCGGACGGCAATGATGATGCGTTTGGCTCCAGCCGCATCGCGAGCGCCGAGGAATCGGCGTCCGTCGCCAATCCCGAGCTCCTGAGCCTGCCCCTGCTGGGCCGCAAGACCATGGGCCAGCACCAGCGGATTCTGGTGTTTTTCCTGGCGGTGTCGGTAGCGGTGCTGGGTACGGTGACCTTCCTGGCGCTGAACCAGGCGGACAAAGTGGCTCAGCAGGTGGCGGCAACCGGCCAGTCCCTGATGCAGTCGCAGCGTCTGGCGAAATCGGTGTCGCAGGCGCTGGTGGGTAGCGCCCAGGCCTTCCCCGACGTGCGCGAAAGCTCCGACGTGCTGGCCAAAACCGTGCGCGGCCTGAAGGCCGGTGAAGACAGCCTGCGCCTGGCGCCGGTGAGCGAAGACCTGCAGCCCGACGTCGAAAAAGTCACCCCCTTCATGGAGCGCGCCGAAAAGAACGCCAAAACCGTGATGGGACAGCAAAACATCCTGACCCAGGTGGGTAACGCTCTGCGCACGATTAACCGCCAGTCCTCGGACCTGCTGGAAATCGCCGAAACCGTGTCCTCGCTCAAGCTCCAGCAGAATGCGGCGCCTGCCGAAATTTCCGCCTCCGGCCAGCTGGTGATGTTGACCCAGCGTATCGGTAAATCCGCCAACGAGTTCTTGACCATGGAGGGTGTGAGCCCCGAAGCCGTGTTCCTGTTGGGTAAGGACTTGAACTCCTTCAAGGAAATCGCCCAGGGCCTGCAGGAAGGCAGTCCCGAACTGCGACTGGCCGGCTCCAAGGATCCGCAAACCCGCGAACGCCTCGAGGCCCTGATGGCGCTCTACGAGCAGACGCGTGTGCAGGCCGGCGCCATTCTGGGCAACTTGCAGGGCCTGGTGTCCGCCCGTGAAGCGCAATCCTCCATCATTGCCGACAGTGAGCCGCTGCGCCGGGGCCTGGAAGACCTGCAGAGCAAGCTGTCCTCCCAGACCGGCCTGGGCGCCACCGCCCTGACGACCCTGGTGGTCGCCGCCGTCTTTGCACTGCTGTGCGCCGCGGGACTGGCCAAACTGCAGGTGGAGGACAGCAAGCAGCGCCAGGCCGTTGCTGAAACCCAGCGGCAGGAAGCGAAAGGGCAGGAACAGGACGCCAAGCGCGTCAACGACGCCAACCAGGCCGCCATTTTGCGTTTGATGAATGAGTTGCAGACAGTGGCTGAAGGCGATTTGACGCAGGAAGCAACCGTGACCGAGGACATCACCGGCGCTATCGCCGACTCGGTGAACTACACGGTGGAAGAGTTGCGACAGCTGGTGGGTAACGTGCAGAACACGGCAACACGCGTGGCGCAAACGACGGCTCAGGTGGAAAGCACTTCCACCGAACTGCTGGCGGCGTCCACCGAACAGCTGCGCGAGATTCGCGAAACCGGCCAGTCGGTGCTCGACATGGCGTCCCGAATCAATGAAGTGTCCACGCAGGCGCAGGAATCTTCCCAGGTGGCCCGCCAATCGCTGACCGCCGCAGAATCCGGCCTGCAGGCCGTGCAGAACGCCATCGGCGGTATGAACTCCATCCGCGACCAGATCCAGGAAACCTCCAAACGGATCAAACGGCTGGGCGAATCGTCCCAGGAGATTGGTGAAATTACCGAGCTGATCTCGGACATTACCGAACAGACCAACGTGCTGGCGCTGAACGCGGCCATCCAGGCGGCGTCAGCCGGTGAAGCCGGACGAGGCTTCTCGGTGGTTGCGGAAGAAGTGCAGCGACTGGCTGAACGCTCCGCGGACGCCACGCGCCAGATTTCGGCCCTGGTGAAAGCCATTCAGACCGACACCCAGGATGCCGTGGCCGCTATGGAACGCTCCACGCAGGGTGTGGTGGAAGGGGCCAAACTGTCCGATAACGCGGGTACCGCGCTGACCGAGATTGACCAGGTGTCACGCCGCCTCGCCGACCTGATTGAGCAGATTTCCAACTCCGCCTCCCGCGAAGCCGCTTCGGCCAACGTGGTGGCCGGCAACATCCAGCACATTTTCGCGGTGACGGAGCAAACCGGAGAAGGTACCCGTTCCACGGCGCAGCAGGTGCGCGATCTTTCCCGCATGGCTGAAGAGCTGCGCCAGTCGGTGTCCCGATTCAAGATCGCCTGATGCTGATGCCTGTTTGCCCGTCATGCGCTGACCGCCGCCTTAGCCTCTGACACCGATTCCAGAACCGGCCCGCTATTTATGCAATCCAACGTCCCGAACTCAACCGCTGCCGAGCTCGATCTTGCCGTCAACGACCTAGGCCCTCTCGCATGGGTGCTTGACGAACTTCGCAAGTCGCTCGATGGCGCTGCCAAGGCGCTCAAGCGTTTCGTGCGGGATGCCGAAGCCGCTCGCGGCTCCGACCTCGCGGCGGTGGACGCCAGCCAGCTGCGGATTGCCCGCCAGCAGCTGCACCAGGCGGTGGGCGCGCTCGAGATGGTGGGCCTGGCCGGTCCCGCGCTGGTGCTGCGCGCGATGGAAGCGGCGGTGCAGAAGTTCGTGCAACAGCCCGAGCAATGCAACCAGGAAGCCGCCGGCAAGATCGAACGGGCCAGCTTTGCCCTGACCGAATACCTCGAGGGTGTGCTGGCCGACAAGCCGATCTCGTCCGTGTCCCTGTTCCCCCAATACCGCGACGTGCAGGAATTGCTGCGCGCCGACCGCATCCATCCCGCGGACCTCTGGCCTTTCGAATGGCGCTGGCTGGAGCCCGAACTGGCGGCCGCCAGCGAGCCGCGCAACTACGACGACAGCGCGCGCGCCGTGCTGGACCAGTCGGTGCTGCAGATCATGAAGGGCAAGGCGCCGCAAGCCGCCAAAAGCCTCAAGGAACTCAGCCTGGGATTCGCGGCCCGGCAGGCCGACCGCCAGCCCCGCATCTTCTGGAAGATAGCCGCGGCTTACTTTGAAGCGGTCGCCAACGACTTGCTCGGCTCGGACCTGTACGTCAAGCGCGCCGCTTCGCGCGTCCTGATGCAGTACGCCTCGCTGGCCAAAGGCGACACCTCCGTCTCCGAGCGCCTGGCGCAGGATTTGCTGTTCTTCTGCTCGCAGGCGGTCTCCGCGCGCGCCAGCGATACGCCGGTGCTGTCGGCGGTGCGCTCGGCCTACGGCCTGAACCGCTTCAAGCCTGTCGACTACGAACTCGTCCAGTTCGGGCGGTTCGATCCGGCCCTGCTGGCCCAGGCGCGCAAGCGCATCACCTCGGCCAAGGAAACCTGGTCGGCGCTGTCCGCCGGCGATGCCAACAAGTTCAAGTTGGTCAGCGACCAGTTCAGCCTGGTGACCGACTCCCTGCTCAAGCTCCATCCGCCCAGCGAGCCGCTGGCGCAGGCGCTGAGCAAGGCCGTCGAGACCGTGGTGCGCTCGGGCCAGGCCCCCGGCATTGAACTGGCCATGGAAGTGGCCACCTCGGTGCTGTACCTGGAGGCCGCGTTTGACGACCTGGACCCCAACGACCCGCAACTGGCGGTGCGCACGGCCAATCTCGCGGAGCGCCTGGAGGGCGTGCGGGCCGGCGGGCAACCCCAGCCGCTGGAAGGCTGGATGGAAGAGCTGTACCGCCGCGTCAGCGACAAGCAGACCATGGGCAGCGTGGTCGGTGAATTGCGCGTTTCCCTCGGCGAGCTCGAAAAATCGCTGGACGTGTTCTTCCGCAATCCGCAGGACAAGGTGACGCTGCAGGCGGTTCCCGGGCAGCTGTCGCAGATGCGCGGCGTGCTGTCCGTGCTGGGCCTGGACCAGGCCTCGCACGCGGTGCTGCGCATGCGCGACAGCGTCGAGCAGATGCTGGTCACCGAAATCGACGAACAGCAGGCGCGCGCCGCCGGCACGTTTGAGCACCTGGGCAACAACCTGGGCGCCCTGAGCTTTCTGATCGACATGCTGAACTACCAGCCCGCGCTGGCAAAGAAGCTGTTTGTCTACGACGACCAGAAAGGCGAGCTCCGGCCGCTCATGGGACGTGCGCAGAATGCGGCGAGCGCCGCTTCGGCCGTCACCGTCAACAGCGACATGCTGTCCCAGGAAGTCATTGCCGTGGTGCAGGACGCCGGCCAGGGCGAAGCCGATGCCAGCCTTACCATCAAGCTCGACACGTTGGCGACCCATGCGGCGCTGGCCGAACAGCCGGCCCTGGCGCAAACCGCCCGCGAGGCCGCCGTGGCCGTGTCCGCAAGTGATGCAGATGCCGCCGCCACCGCACTTACGACGCTGGCGTTCACCGTGGCCCCGGCACCGGCCGCGCCTGAACCCGCGGCCGAGTCCGACGATTTTGAAGAAGACGACCTGCGCGACATCTTCCTGGAGGAAGCGCGCGAGGTGATAGGCAACGGCCGGGAAGCCCTGGCCGCGCTGGCCTCCGATCCGGCCGATGTTTCGCAGCTCACTGTGCTGCGGCGCGCTTTCCACACCCTCAAGGGCAGCTCGCGCATGGTGGGGCTCAACGAGTTCGGCGAAGCCGCCTGGTCGCTGGAGCAGATGCTCAACACCTGGCTGGCCGACCAGAAGGCCACCACCGACGAGTTCAGGGCCCTGTCCGGCGAGGCTATGAGCGGTTTCGCCGACTGGATCGCCGACATCGCTGCCAACAAGGACGGCGCCTGGTCCGCATCGGTCTTCCGCGCCAGCGCCGATGCCATGCGCACCGAAGGCCGCTACGTACCGCTGGTGCTGGGCGCCAGGGCGGCCGCTGCCGCGCCTGTCGCAGCTCCCGCCGCTGAACCGGCTGCCCCCGAAGCCTTTTCCCTGCCCGACTTCGAACTGGATGCCGGCGCGCCCGAGGCCGCCGGCCCGGCGACCGCCGAAGCAGCCGCACCCGCCGGTGACCTGGACTTTGACCTGGTGTTCGGCGATGCCGCCGCGCCGGCCAAGCCTGCTGAACCGGTAAACGCGCCTGCGGCCGAGATGGAGATTGCGGGCATCGATTTCGACAGCTTGTCGGCGATTTCCGTGGATGCCGGCGTTCCGGCAGCCCCCGCCGCCGCGGAGCCCGTTGCGGCAGCCGACGCCGGACCGGCGCTCGAACTGAACGGGGTCGAAGATATCGAACTGTCCGACGCGGATTTTGAGAAACACTTCCACGCCGAAACGGCCGAGCCCGCCAAAGCCGAGCTGGCCGACGACCTGAACTTCGATTTCCCGGTTACGCCGCCGCAAGCCGCCGTGAGCGAGCCCGCTCCCAGCCTGCCGCAGGTCGAAGCGCTTGATGCCCTGGACCGCGTCGAAGCCACCGACAGCGCGATGTCGGCCGAGGGCGGCGATGAGCAGGTCAAGGTCATAGGCGCTTTGCGCATCAGCATCCCGCTCTACAACGTCTACCTCAACGAGGCCGACGAGTGGTCGCGCCGGCTGGTCACGGAAGTGGCCGAATGGTCGCTGGAGCGCAACCAGCCCGTCAGCGATTCCACCGTGGCCCTGGCGCACTCCCTGGCCGGCAGCTCCGCCACGGTCGGGTTCGACGCCCTGTCCGAAATGGCCCGCGCGCTGGAACAGGCCTTGCAGCAATCCCGCGCGCATCACCGCAATGGCGCCGCCAAGTATGGCCAGGTGTTTGTGGATGCGGCGGAAGATATTCGCCGGCTGCTGCACCAGTTTGCCGCCGGTTTCCTCAAGGAGCCGGACGCCGGCGTTCTTGATCGCCTCAAGCAGCTTGATTTCTCCGACTCGGTCCTGCCGCCAGGCACCGACTTCTCTGAGTACGATTTCGAATCCGAGTCCGTCCTGCCGCAGGAGCCGGCCGTGGAACCCGAGCCGTTGCCGGAACCCGAGCCCGAACCGGTAGTGATGCAGGTCGTCGAGGAAGCGCCGCTTATCGAGGTTCCAGCACCGGCACCAGCGCCCGTGCAGGCCGCGCCTGTGCCGCCGCCTGTCGCGTTTGTAGCTCCCCCCGTGGCCGTCACCCCACCGGTGCGCTTGGCCACGCCGGCGCCCACGGCCCAGAACTTCGAGGACGAAGAGGACGAGGAAATCGACGCCGTCGATGCCATCGACCCCGACCTGTTCCCGATTTTTGAGGAAGAAGGCGCCGAGCTCATGCCCCAGCTGGGTGGCGCGCTGCGGCAGTGGTCCGCGCGGCCCGACAACCAGGGTGCGCGCATGGAGGTGCTGCGCGCGCTTCACACGCTCAAGGGCAGCGCCCGGCTTGCCGGCGCCCTGCGCCTCGGTGAAATGGCGCACCGGATTGAATCCGAAATCGAGTTCCTCGGCTCCGACGCCGCGGCCTCGGCGGAGTTCGACGCCCTGATCAACCGTTTTGACGCGATGGAAGCCGCGTTCGAGGCGCTGCGCAACGCCGATGCGGCGGCCGCCGCCGCGCCCGTGCAGCTGGCCCCCCTCGCCGCCGCGCAGCCCGAGCCCGTCTCCGCACCGGCGCAAGCCGACGCAACGCCCGACGCTCCCGAGGCGGCTGCGGACAGCCCCGCGCCGGCTGCTGCTCCTGCCGCTGGCGGTTCCCGCAAGCTCTCCGTGCCGGCGCCGCAGGCCATGGCCATGCAGCCCTTGCGGCAAGCGGCCAACGCCTCGATACGCGTGCGCTCCCAGCTGCTGGACCGCATGGTCAACCAGGCCGGCGAGGTCATGATCACGCGCTCGCGCCTGGAGGCCGAGCTCAGCCAGCTGCGCGGTTCGCTCAACGACATGAGCGGTAACTTGAACCGCTTGCGCCAGCAGCTGCGTGACATCGAACTGCAGGCCGAAACCCAGATGCAGTCGCGCCTGGCACAGGCCAAAGAAGCCCAGGCCGGGTTCGACCCGCTCGAGTTCGACCGTTTCACGCGCGTGCAGGAACTGACGCGCATGATGGCCGAATCCGTGAACGACGTGGCAACCGTGCAGCGCACCTTGCAGCGCACGGTGGAAGCCACCGAGGACGACTTGATCGCCCAGGCCCGCCAGACCCGTGAGCTGCAGCGCGACCTGCTGCGCACGCGCATGGTGGAGTTTGAAGGCATCTCCGAGCGCCTGTACCGCGTGGTGCGCCAGGCCTCCAAGGAAACCGGCAAACAGGTGAAGCTGGACCTGCTGGGCGGCACCATCGAAATGGACCGCGGCATGCTGGACCGCATGACGCCCGCCTTCGAACACCTGCTGCGTAACTGCGTGGCCCACGGCATTGAAAGCACCGAGGTTCGCACCAGCGCCGGCAAGGACCCGGTCGGTGTGATCACCGTCCACCTGCGCCAGGAAGGCAATGACGTGTCGGTCGATTTCAGCGATGACGGCGCCGGCCTGAACCTGCACCGCATCCGTGAAAAAGCCGTCAGCCTCGGCATGATCGCGCCGGACCAGGCCATTGAAGACAGCGACGCCGCCAACCTGATTTTTATGCCCGGTTTCTCCACCGCGGCCCAGGTGACCGAACTGGCCGGCCGCGGCATCGGCATGGACGTGGTCCGCTCCGAGGTCAACGCGCTGGGCGGCCGGATTGAAACCTCCACCGTGGCCGGCAAAGGCACCCACTTCAAGCTGGTGCTGCCGCTGACCACGGCCGTGACGCAGGTGGTGATGATCCGCGCCGGCAACCTCTCGGTGGGCGTGCCCGCCAACGTGGTGGAAACCGTGCGCCGCGCCTCCGCCAAGGAGTTGCAACAGGCCTACAACACCGGCGCGCTGGAGATCGCCGGCGAAACCATGCCTTTCTTCTGGTCGGGCGCGCTGCTGCAGGCTTCGCAGCACAGCGGCGAAGTCCAGGGCAAGACCACGCCTGTCGTGGTTTTCCGAAGCGCCGCGCAGCGTATCGCGCTGCACGTCGATGAAGTTCTGGGCAACCAGGAAGTTGTGGTGAAGAACCTCGGGCCGCAGCTGTCGCGCCTGCCCGGCCTGGCCGGCATGTCCGTGCTGGCCTCCGGCGCGGTGGTGCTGATCTACAACCCGGTGGCGCTGGCTTCGGTGTACGGCCAGCAGGCCCGCGCCTGGAGCACAGACCGCGCCGAGCCGCACATGCTCGAAGGATCGGGCGCCACGGCGGCAAGCGCCGCCGCGGGCACCGGCAGCGTCGCGAAAGCACCGGCCGCCATGCCTGCCGCACCGCAGATTCCGCTGATTCTGGTGGTCGACGATTCCATCACGGTTCGCCGCGTCACGCAGCGCCTGCTGCAGCGTGAAGGCTACCGCGTCACCCTGGCGGCCGACGGCCTGCAAGCGCTTGAACGCCTGCAGGAAGAGCGGCCGGCGGTGGTGCTGTCGGACATCGAAATGCCGCGCATGGACGGCTTCGACCTGGCGCGCAACATCCGCGGCGACGTACGCCTGAACAACCTGCCCATCATCATGATCACTTCGCGCATCGCTGAAAAGCACCGCGAACATGCCAAGGAACTCGGCGTCGACCACTACCTGGGCAAGCCGTTCTCGGAAGAAGAACTGATGAGCCTGGTGCGGCACTACTGCGCCGCCGAGACCGCGATCTCCGCCTGATCCTGCAGCCGCTCTCCGCGTGAGAGCGGCGAGAACAGGTTCTTAGGCTTTTTTCACCACCGCATAACGCTGCAGCGTCAGCGCCCGGGCTTCGTCGTGCTGCACGATGGGCCACGGGTAGTCCTTTCCCATCACCACGCCAGCGGCCGCCAGTTCCAGTGGTGTGGCCAGCCAGGGGCTGTGGATGGCGGAGGCGGGCAGCCTGGCCAGCGCCGGCACATAGCGGCGGATGAAGCTGCCGTCGGCATCGAATTTCTCGCTCTGGCTGACCGGGTTGAAGATACGGAAATAGGGCTGCGCGTCGCAGCCCGTGCTGGCTGCCCACTGCCAGCCGCCGTTGTTGGCCGAGAGGTCGAAATCATTGAGTTTTTCGGCGAAGTAGCGCTCGCCCCGGCGCCAGTCGATGCCCAGGTCCTTCACCAGGAAACTCGCCGTCACCATGCGCAGGCGGTTGTGCATATAACCGGTCTGGTTGATTTGCGCCATCGCGGCGTCGACCAGCGGATAGCCGGTTCGGCCCTCGCACCAGGCCAGGAACAGCGAATCGGCCTTGGCACCACTTTCCCACTCGATCGCGTCGTATTCGGGCTTGAACGCGCCGTGCACCGCATGCGGGAAGTTGCTGAGGATCTGCGCGTAAAACTCCCGCCAGATCAATTCGCTGAGCCAGGTGGCCGCGCCTTCGCCGCCCCTATGTTCGGGGCTCAGGGCCGCTGCGGCCATCTGCCGAATGGACAGCGTGCCAAAACGCAGGTGCACGCCCAGGTAGCTGGGGCCCTTGACGGCCGGAAAGTCGCGTGCCGCCTTGTAGTTCGCCATGCGGCCTTTGAACGCCTCAAAAAGCCGCTCTCCGCCTTCGCTGCCGGTGGCTATCTTGAGTGCGGACAGGTTGGTTTTTTCAAAGCCGAGTTCGGCCAGCGAGGGGATGGCGCGCCTGCTCGCCGGCACAGCCGCCAGCGCCGCGCCGTAGCGCTCCACAGAGTAGGGCTTGAGGTAAAAATCGTCCACCTTCTTGAGCCAGGCGTTTTTGTAGGGTGTGAACACGGTGTAGGGCTTGCCCGCCAGCGTCAAGACTTCCTGGCGCTCAAAGATGACATGGTCCTTGAAGCTGTGAAAGGCCACGCCCCGGCCTTCCAGCGCGGCCTGCACCGTGGCGTCGCGCGCCAGGGACTGGGGTTCATCGTCATGGTTGGCAAAAACCGCATCGACCGCCAGTTCGGCGGCCAGCCGGGGCACGGCCTCGCCGGCCTGCCCATGCACCACGATGAGGCCCGCCTGCGGATTGCCGTGTGCCGCACCCAGCCGCTGCAACTGGCCGTCCAGGCTCAGCACGGATCCGCGTATGAACTCCACGCGGCGGTCGGCGCGGGGCAGGGCCTCCAGGATGTCCCGGTCAAACACAAAAACACAAAACACCTGCTTACAAGCTTTCAGCGCGTGGTGCAGCGCGGCGTTGTCCTGGGCGCGCAGGTCGCGCCTGAACCACATCAGGCCGGCGCGGTATTTCTTTTGCATGATGGGATGGTAGCGAAAGCGCCCCCAGGTACCCGCCGCGGCCTTCCATGCGCGTAAAATCCGCGTATGGCCACGGATTCCGCATCGATCAACCTCACGCACCACTTCCTCATCGCCATGCCGGGGATGGACGACGAAGCGTTTGCCAAGAGCGTGGTTTACATGTGCGAACACAGCGACCGCGGCGCGCTGGGGCTGGTCATCAACAAGCCCAGCGACATCAACCTCAAAAACCTGTTCGACAAGGTCGAGCTGCCGCTGCGCCGCGACGACCTCACGCAGGCCCCGGTATTCCAGGGCGGCCCGGTCCAGACCGAGCGCGGTTTTGTGCTCCACGAATCCATGATGCCCGGCAATGAGTCGGTCTATGCCTCGACCATGACGATTCCCGGCGGCCTTGAAATGACCACCTCCAAGGACGTGCTGGAGGCGCTGTCCACGGGCGCCGGCCCGCGCCGGGTGTTTGTCTCGCTCGGTTATTCGGCCTGGGGCGAAGGCCAGCTCGAATCCGAGATTTCTGACAACAGCTGGCTTACCGTCGCCGCCGACGTCGGCGTGATCTTCGACACACCCGTTGAGCAGCGCTACGACAAGGCGCTGATGCTGCTGGGCCTGCAGAGCTGGATGCTCTCTCCCGAGGCCGGCCACGCATGAGCCTGGCGGCCATGCCTTCTCCTCAGGCCACTCGCCTCCAAACCTTTCTGGCTTTCGACTTCGGTCTCAAGCGTACCGGCGTGGCGACCGGCAATGTGCTCACGCGCACCGCCTCGCCGCAGGCGACCATCGCGGCCGAGGGCAGCGACGCCCGCCTCAAGGCGGTTGAGGCGCGCATCAAGGAATGGCAGCCCGATGCGCTGGTGGTCGGCATTCCCTTTCATCCCGATGGCGCCAGCCACGAAAATACCGTGCGCGCGCAGAAATTCGCCCGCCAGCTTCGCGGCCGCTTCGGCCTGCAGGTCTTCGAGGTCGACGAGCGCTACAGCACCACCGAGGCCCTGGCCGGCGGTGCGCATGACGCCGACGCGGCTTCGGCCTGCATCATCCTCGAGCAATTTTTAAGGAGTCTTCCATGAGCAGCCTGACACTGGACGCCGAGGCGCTGTACAGCGACCTGCTGCGCGGCATGCGCCAGCAGCTGGCATCGTATCCCCAGCCGCCCATGCTGGTCGGCGTGGCCTCGGGCGGCGCCTGGCTGGCGCAGCGCCTGCAAAAAGACCTGGGTCTGGCCGGCGAGGCCGGCATCCTGTCGTCCTCCATGCACCGCGACGATTTTTCGCAGCGCGGCCTGGCCTCCAGCGGGCAGACCCTGCTGCCCTTCGACGTCAACGGTGCCCACCTGGTCGTGGTCGACGACGTGCTCTACACGGGCCGAACCATCAGGGCGGTGCTCAACGAGCTGTTCGACTACGGCCGCCCCGCCAGCGTCAAGCTGGTGGTGCTGGTGGACCGCGGCGGGCGCGAGCTGCCGGTGCAGCCCGACCTCGCGGTGGCGCGGGTGGCCCTGCCGGCCTCGCAGTCGCTGGAGCTGGCGCGCGCCGAAGACGGCAAGTTCAGCTTCCAGGTGCAGGATCACCAGGCCTAGTCCCATCAAAAAGCCATCCAAAAATACGAGACCCATAAGAGAACAAGAGGAGTCCACACCGTGCTGTACCGACGAAACCCGCAACTCAATAAAAACGGCGAGCTGATCCACCTGCTGTCCATCGAAGGCCTGCCCAAGGCCACGCTGACGCAAATCCTCGACACCGCCGCCAACTTCGTCAGCGTCAACAACCGCGAGGTCAAAAAGGTTCCGCTGCTGCGCGGCAAGAGCGTTTTCAACCTGTTCTTTGAAAACTCCACGCGCACCCGCACCACCTTCGAGATCGCCGCGACGCGGCTGTCGGCCGACGTGATCAACCTGGACATCGCGCGCTCCTCGGCCTCCAAGGGCGAGTCGCTGCTGGACACCATCGCCAACCTGAGCGCCATGGCGGCCGACCTCTTCGTGGTGCGCCACAGCGAATCGGGCGCGCCCTACCTGATCGCCCAGCATGTGGCCCCGCATGTGCACGTGATCAACGCCGGCGACGGCCGCCACGCGCATCCCACGCAGGGCCTGCTGGACATGTACACCATACGGCACTACAAAAAGGACTTCAGCAAGCTCACGGTCGCCATCGTCGGCGACGTGCTGCACTCGCGCGTGGCGCGCTCCGACATCCACGCGCTGACCACGCTGGGCTGCCCCGAGGTGCGTGTGGTCGGCCCCAAGACCCTGGTGCCGGCCGACATGGCACAGATGGGCGTGCGCGTCTGCAACACGCTCGAAGAAGGCATCAAGGGCGCCGACGTGATCATCATGCTGCGCCTGCAGAACGAACGCATGTCGGGCGCGCTGCTGCCCAGCAGCCAGGAGTTTTTCAAGAGCTTCGGCCTGACCCCCGAGAAGCTGCAGCTGGCCAAACCCGACGCCATCGTGATGCACCCGGGGCCCATCAACCGCGGCGTCGAGATCGACTCGGCCGTGGTCGACGGCACACAGAGCGTGATCCTGCCGCAAGTGACCTTCGGCATCGCGGTCCGCATGGCGGTCATGAGCATAGTCGCCGGAAACGAAGCCTGAGCGGAGAAAAAAAGAATGAAGATACTCATCAAGAACGGCCGCGTCATCGACCCAGGCTCGAACTTCGACGAAACCTGCGACGTGGCGATTGCCGCGGGCCGCATCGTCTCGCTCAAAAGCACGCCCGCCGATTTCGCGCCCAACAAGACGATTGACGCCACGGGCTGCATCGTGGCTCCCGGCCTGGTTGATCTTTCGGCCCGTTTGCGCGAGCCCGGCCATGAGCATGAAGGCATGCTCGAAAGCGAACTGGCCGCGGCTGTAGCCGGCGGTGTGACCAGCCTGGTCTGCCCGCCCGACACCGACCCGGTGCTCGACGAGCCCGGCCTGGTGGAGATGCTCAAGTTCCGCGCCGAGAAGCTGCACCAGTCGCGCGTGTTCCCGCTGGGTGCTTTGACCCGCGCGCTCAAGGGCGAGACGCTGACCGAGATGGTCGAGCTGACCGAGGCCGGCTGCGTGGGCTTCAGCCAGGCCGAGGTGCCGCTGGCCAACACCCAGGTCATGATGCGCGCGCTGCAATACGCCGCCACCTTCGGCTACACCGTGTGGCTGCGGCCGCAGGAGCTCTACCTGGGCCAGGGCGTGGCCGCCAGCGGCGCGCTGGCCACGCGCCTGGGCCTGAGCGGCGTGTCCGTCGCGGCCGAGACGATCGCGCTGCACACGATTTTTGAACTGATGCGTGCCACCGGCGCGCGCGTGCACCTGTGCCGCATCAGCAGCGCGGCGGGCGTGGCGCTGGTCGCCAAGGCCAAGGCCGAAGGACTGGCTGTCACCTGCGATGTCAGCATCAACAGCCTGCACCTGACCGACGTGGACATCGGCTACTTCGACAGCCGCATGCGGCTGGACCCGCCGCTGCGCCAGCAGCGCGACCGCGACGCCATACGCCAGGGCCTGGCCGACGGCACCATAGACGCGCTGGTGTCCGACCACACGCCGGTCGATGAAGACGCCAAGACCCTGCCTTTCGCAGAGGCCGAGCCGGGCGCCACCGGGTTGGAGCTGCTGCTGGGCCTGGCCTGCAAGTGGGGCACCGACAGCCAGGCCGGCCTGGTCCGCGCGCTGGCGGTGCTGACCAGCGAGCCCGCGCGCGTGCTGGGCGACGCGCTGGGCACCTTGCAGGGCAGCTCGGGCCGTCTCGTCAAGGGTGGTGTGGCCGACATCTGTGTGTTCGACCCCAAGGGCGAATGGACCGTCGAGCCGGCCGCGCTGCGCAGCCAGGGCAAGCACACGCCCTTCAGCGGCCACCAGATGCCGGTGCGCGTGCGCTGGACGGTGGTGGGCGGGCAGCTCGCCTATGAAGCCTCGCACTGAAGCACGCGCAAGCCCATGAGATGGCTTAGGTTCTGCTGGACCCTGCTGCGCGCCACTGGGCACGCGGTGCAAGGCTTCTGGACGATCAAGACCGTGTTTCCCAAGCTGGAGCAGGCCGACCGGGAGGCTCGTGTGCAGGTGTGGGCCGGGGCCATGCTGCGCATCGTCGGCATCGAACTGGTGGTCAAGGGCAAGCCGCCCGCCGGCGGCCCGGTGCTGCTGGTGGCCAACCATATTTCCTGGCTGGACATCCTGGTGATGCATGCCTCGCGCCACTGCCGTTTTGTCTCCAAGTCGGATGTGCGGAGCTGGCCTTTTGTGCGCACCCTGTCCGACGGCGCCGGCTCGCTGTACATAGAGCGCGAGTCGCGCCGGGACGCGCACCGGGTGGTCACGCAGATGGCCGAGCGCCTGCAGGCAGGCGACATCCTGGCGGTGTTTCCCGAAGGCACGACGGGTGACGGCATCACACTCAAGCACTTTCATGCCAACCTGATCCAGGCGGCCATTGAAGCCTCGGTGCCGGTGCAGCCGCTCGCGCTGAAATTCATCGACGCGGCCAGCGGCGCCGTCAGTTTTGCGCCCAGCTATGTGGACGACGAAACCCTGGCGGGCTCGATCTGGCGCACGCTCACGGCGCCGCCGATCAGGGCTGTGGTGGTTTTCGGCGAACCGCAGCCGCCGCAGGGGCAGACCCGGCGTGCCTGGGCGCAGAGCTTGCGCGAAGACATAGAGCTTCTGCGGCAGCAGGCTTAGACGTTTTCTTCCCGCGGAAAGGTCACCACATGGTCGACCTCGGCGCGTATGCCTATCCATTCGCCGATTGCGTGGTTGTGGTGTGAAGGCACATGCGCCATCACCGTCTCGCCTGTCTGCAGCTTGAGGGTGTACAAAAATTCCGAGCCGCGAAAGGCCTTGCGCAGGATCTGCGCTTTGACCGGCGCGTTGTCGTCATGCACGATGTCGTCGGCCCGCAGCAGAACGTCGCACAGGCCGTCGGCATAAGCGCCCGGCAAGGGGCATTCCAGCATGTCCGTGAGGTCGCCGAGCGCGGTGTGCACGACCACGTCCTCGCCGCGCTGCTCGATATGGGCCTGCGCGAACACGCCGTGGCCTATGAAGTCGGCCACAAAGCGGGTGGCGGGGCGGTGGTACAGCGCATAAGCGTCGTCCCACTGGTGCAGGCTGCCCTGGTGCATCACGCCTATGCGGTCGCCGATGGCGAAGGCCTCGAGCTGGTCGTGCGTGACGAACAGCGCTGTCGCCCCGGCGGCCTTGAGGATGCCGCGCACCTCGTGCGCCAGGCGCTCGCGCAGGTCCACGTCCAGGTTGGAAAAAGGCTCATCCAGCAGCAGCAAACGCGGCTGCGGCGCCAGGGCCCGCGCCAGCGCCACACGCTGCTGCTGGCCGCCCGAGAGCTCATGCGGGTAACGCTTGTGCACATTGCCCAGGCCGACGAGCTCCAGCACCTCGCCGGCGCGCTGCTGGCGCTGGGCGGCCGGCAGGTGGGTGAGGCCGAAAGCCACGTTGTGGGCCGCGTCAAGGTGCGGAAACAGGGCGTAGTCCTGGAACACCATACCGATGCGGCGCGATTCGGCCGGCACATGGACGCCAGCACTGCTGACCAGCTGCCGGGCCAGCGTGATGCTGCCGGCATTGGCACGCTCCAGGCCCGCGACGGCCCGCAGCAGGGTGGTTTTGCCGCAGCCCGAGGGGCCGATCAGGACACCGATCTCCCCCGCCTGGAGGCTGAAGGACACGCCGTCGACCGCGGGTTTTGAACGGCCGGCATAGTGCACGCCCAGCTGGGAGATATCCAGAAACATGGGCTCGATTGTAGGGCCCTGGATGCTTACAATTCTCATTTGCAGTGACCGCTGCAATACCACGGCGCAAGCAGCCGGAGGCCAGGCCTCTTTCTGCAGAGGCCTTTTTCCGGGTCCCCATGCTGCGCCGCTTTTTTTCCGCCATTCCTTCCGTCGTGCCTTCCGCCGTGCTTTTCCTGCTGGTGGCCCTGCTCACGCTGCCGGTGGTGGCCGTGGGGCTGTCCTGGCTGCAGTTCGATGCGCAGGCGCAATCCATCCTGGTCCAGATGCTGCAGACGGTGCTGCCCGACTACACCGCCACCTCCCTGCTGCTGTGCCTCAGCGTGGCCCTGGGCGTGGCGCTGGTGGGCATGGCAACGGCCAGCGCGGTGACGCTGTTCGAGTTTCCGGGGCGCAAGGTGTTTGAATGGGCGCTGCTGTTGCCACTGGCCATGCCGGCCTATGTGCTGGCCTACGCGTACACCGACTTCCTGCAATACGCCGGCCCGCTGCAATCCTGGCTGCGCGCGTCTTTCGGCCTGCAGGGCCGGCTGCTGCCCGAAGTGCGCAGCCTGGGTGGCGCGGTGCTGGTGTTCACCGTGGCGCTTTACCCTTACGTCTACCTGCTGGCGCGTACCGCCTTGTCCGAGCGCGCCGTGCACCTGATGGAAGCGGCCCGGCTGCTGGGCGCGCCGCTGTCGCGCCGCATTCGCGGTGTGGCCTTGCCGCTGGCGCGGCCAGCCGTGGCCGCCGGCGTTGCGCTGGCGCTGATGGAAACCCTGGCCGACTTTGGTGTCTCCAGTTATTTCGGCATCCAGACCTTTACCGCCGGCATCTACAAGGCCTGGCTGTCCATGGACAACCGTATCGCCGCCGCCCAGCTGGCCACGGTGCTGCTGTTTTTTGTCGCGCTGCTGCTGTGGGTGGAGCATGGCGCGCAAAAGCGCATGCGTTTTGCCACCGGCCGCGGCGCGCGCGCCGGCGCGCAGGACGCGGCGCCGGTGCAACTGCAGGGCGGGCGCGCCCTGTCGGCCTGGCTGGTGTGCGCCGTGCCGATTGCGCTGGGTTTTGTGCTGCCCGTGCTCTTCATGCTGCGCCCGCTCATCCTTGGTTGGGACAACCTGCTGTGGGACAAATTCTTCGGCTGGGCCCTCAACAGCGTCTGGCTCGCGGGCCTGAGTGCGCTGCTGGCCACGGGCCTGGCCTTCGGCCTGGCCTTTGCGGTGCGCCGCAAGCCGCATGTGCTGGCGCGCGCGGCGCTGCAACTGGCCAGCCTCGGTTATGCGGTGCCCGGCGCGGTCATCGTGGTAGGCCTGCTGCTGCCCGTGGGCTGGCTGCAGGCGGCCGCGCCGCAAACCGGCGTGGGCTACTGGGTCACCGCCACCGTGCTGGGCATTGTCTGGGCCTACCTGGTGCGCTTCTGTGCCGTGGCCTTGCAAAGCCTGCAAAGCGGCTATTCGCGCATTCCCGCGAGTTTTGACGACAGCGCGCGCATGCTGGGCACGCCCGGCCTGGGCATACTCGCGCGCGTGCATTGGCCGCTGCTCAAGCGCTCGGTCGCGGCGGCCGGCCTGCTGGTGTTTGTCGACGTCATGAAGGAGCTGCCCGCCACGCTGGTGCTGCGGCCCTTCAACAGCGATACCTTGGCGGTGGTCACCTACCAGCTTGCGCGCGACGAGCGCCTGGGCGAAGCCGCCTTGCCCGCACTGGCCCTGGTGCTGGTGGGCCTGCTGCCCGTCGCGCTGCTGAGCCGCACGCTGCGCTCCAAACAATGAGCGGACTCAGGCCTTGGCCTTGATGTAGCGGTATTCCTGCGTGAGGCCGCCAAAGCCGTAGGCCTCCGCGCGCACGTCGTGCACGTAGATGTAGCTTTCCTCGTGCACATTGCCCAGCAGCTTGCTGAAGGCGGAAAAGGCCTCGGCCACGTATTGCGCTTTCTCGTCCTTGGTGTTGGTGCCGTCCACCACCTTGATGTCGAAATAAAAACTGTTCTTGCCCTGGCTGGCCAGCGTGCTGCCGCCCACGATCCAGTGCTCGGGCGGCACGAAGTCGATGGCGATGGCGGTGAGTTCGCGTTTCTTGCGCAGGATGCGGGTGGTCAGCTCCAGCAGGGTTTCGGCGATGGCGTTCGTCAGTTGGGGGCTGGCGGGCTGGCTGACTTTGACGTTGAGGATGGGCATGTGATTTCTCCGGTGGGTTAAAAATAATTAGTTAGCTATGCAACTATTTGGGCAAAAAAAAGAAACGTGATGGGACGGTTTATTTGAGCGCGGAAGACACGCTCCTGACGCGGGCTACGGTTTCATCGAAGTTCTCCTTTCCGATCTGTTGCTGGATGCGGCGCGTCACCTCGCCGCTGGCCTTGTTGATGCCGGCATGCATGGCCTCGGCCTGCGCCGTGGGAAACACCGCCCAGTGGCGGCCGTCGGATTCCAGGCTCCTGCGCTCCACCAGGCCCAGCGCCTGCAGGCCGTCGAGAAGGCGCGTGGCCGTGGGGCGCGAGATCGTCAGTTCGTCGGCGATCTCGTGCTGCGGCATGCCGGGCTGCTTGAGCACCAGGCGCAGCATGAAACCCTGGGAGGGCGTGACGCCGAAAGGCTTGAAGGCCAGCGTCCACTCCTTGTCGACCAGGCGGGCCAGCGCGGTGGTATTGAAATAAAGGCAGTGGTCAAACATGGAAGTCATCGTAGCAGAAATTAATTAGCTATGCAACTACATGCAAACCCACCGCCGCAACAGGGCTGTAAGCATGAACCTACGCCCATCGAATACGCGGGCCTACGGCGGCCGGACGGGATAACTCCTAAGGTGAATCCATGCCGCCCGTTGCCTGCAAGCGTGCTTGCGGATTCCGGGCGAATTCGTCAACCCTTTCGAGGAGAAAGCCATGAACCAGGAACGCATGCAAGGCAATTGGCGCCAGTTCAAGGGCAAGGTCAAGGAACAGTGGGGCAAGCTGACCGATGACGACCTTGAGGTGATCGCCGGCAAGCGCGAACAGCTGCTCGGCAAGATCCAGGAGCGCCACGGCATCAGCAAGGAGGAGGCCGAAAAGCAGGTTGCCGTCTGGAAAGACCGCAACCCGACGGACTTCTTCGAGCGCTACTGAGCCGCCTTCCCCCTTACCCGAAACCACCATAACGATTCACACCATCCCAAGGAGCTACCCATGAATACCAGACTGCTGATGCTGACCGCCGTGATGTCCTGCGCTTTCGCCGGCAACGCCATGGCGCTGACCAAGCAAGAGTACAAGGCCCAGGAAGACCGCATCTCGGCCGACTACAAGGCCAGCCGCGACAAATGCGGCACGCTGAAGGACAACGCCAAGGACATCTGCATCTCGGAAGCCAAGGGCGTCGAGAAGGTCGCCAAGGCTGAACTCGAAGCCCAGTACAAGCCCAGCCCGCGCAACACCGAAAAAGTCGCCTTCGCCAAGGCCGATGCCGCTTACGACACGGCCAAGGAAAAATGCGACGACCAGAAGGGCAACGCCAAGGACGTCTGCATCAAGGACGCCAAGGCCGCCCATGTGAAAGCCAAGGAAGACGCCAAGGTGGTGAAGACCTCGGCCGACACCAGCAAGGACAAGAGCGAAAAAATGGCCGATACCCGCAAGGAGGCCAACTCCGAAAAACGCGAGGCCGAGTACAAGGCCGCCAAGGAGCGTTGCGACGCGCTGACCGGCGCGGCCAAGGACGGCTGCCAGAATGACGCCAAGGCCAAGTACGGCATGAAGTAATCCTGGGCCGCGCCAGCGGCACCCGCGGGGCGTGCCCCCCAAGAAAATCCCGGTCCTGCCCCGCAGGCCGGGATTTGTCACATCTGGCGCGCCCCGGTGCCGCGGGCCGGCGGCTTTCCCAAGCAAGGCGCTGGGACAAGGGTGCCGTCCCCGGCCCGTTTTGGGCCACGCTCCTAGAATGGGCGCTTCGCGGCGGCCGGGATTCCCTTTGCCGCCCGCCCCTACCAAAGGCCTTAATGCTTGTTCAGGATGGTTTGCCCGCGGGCCAGCGACTGCCTGCGCTGCTGGTCATCATTCTCGGCATCGTCATGGCGGTGCTCGACGGCACCATCGTCAACCTGGCGCTGCCCGACATCACGCGCGAGCTCAACGCCACGCCCGCGCAATCCATCTGGGTCATCAATGCCTACCAGGTCGCCACGCTGGCCCTGCTGCTGCCCCTGGCCACCCTGGGCGACATCGTCGGCTACCGCCGCGTCTACCTGGTGGGCCTCGCGGTGTTCACGCTGGCCTCGGCCGCTTGCGCCATGGCCGATTCGCTGACCACGCTGGCGCTGGCCCGCGTGCTGCAAGGCCTGGGCGCGGCCGGCCTCATGAGCGTGAACACGGCCCTGGTGCGCCTCATCTATCCCAGGCACCTGCTGGGCCGCGGCATCGCGATCAACTCGCTGGTGGTGGCCACGGCCTCGGTGGCCGGCCCCTCGGTTGCGGCGGGCATTCTTTCGGTGGCTTCCTGGCCCTGGCTGTTCGCGCTCAACGTGCCTTTCGGCCTGCTGTCGGTGTGGCTGGGCCGCAAGGCCCTGCCCGACAACCCGTCCAGGGCCGAGGGCTTGCGCCTGGCCCCGCTCGACGTGCTGCTCAATGCGCTGATGTTCGGCCTGGTGTTCCTCGGCGTGGACGGCCTGGGCGTGCGCGCCGAGGCCGTGCCGGGTGGCGCGCCGGCCGCTTCGCTGTGGTTGCCGCTGGCTGAGCTGGCCGCGGGCATTGTGGTCGGCGTGATCTATGTGCGGCGCCAGCTGGCCCAGCCGCTGCCCTTGTTCCCGCTGGATTTGCTGCGCATTCCCGTCTTCGCGCTGTCCATGGGCACCTCGATCGGCGCTTTCTGCGCGCAGACCCTGGCCTATGTGGGCCTGCCTTTCCTGCTGCTGGGCCACTACGGCTTCAGCCACCTGCAGGCCGGCCTGTTGCTCACGGCCTGGCCGCTGGCCATTGTGGTGGCGTCGCCGGTGGTGGGGCGGCTGATAGGGCGCTACTCGGGCGGCCTGCTGGGCAGCCTGGGCATGGCCTTGCTGGCGCTGGGCCTGGCCCTGCTGGCCGTGCTGCCGCCGCATCCGTCGCAGCTCGACATCGTCTGGCGCATGGCGCTGTGCGGCGTGGGCTACGCCCTGTTCCAGTCACCCAACAACCACACCATCATCACCTCGGCGCCACCGCATCGCAGCGGCGGCGCCAGCGGCATGCTGGGCACGGCGCGCCTGACCGGCCAGACCCTGGGCGCGGTCCTGCTCGCGATGATTTTTGCGATGTTCGACCCGCAGGGCGGCCATGGCTCCTTTGTGGCGCTGTGGCTGGCGGCCGGCTTCGCGGCGCTGGCCGGCGTCTGCAGCGGCCTCCGGATGCGCCAGGTTTAAGTGCGCGCGACCGCAGCGGCCTGCTGGATGCTTTGCAGTGTCACGCGCCCCAGGGGCTGGCCCTGCTCACCCACAATCGCGGCCTCGTTCGCGCCCGCATCCAGCATGGCCGACAAGGCATCGCGCAGCGGCGTGGTGGCCGGCAGGCGCGGCGCGCCGGCGGCGGGCGTTCCGCTTTCCACATAGGGGCCGGCTGTCAGCAGGGCCAGCCGCTTGAGCGAGCGGTCACCGCCCACAAAGGCTTCGACAAAGGCATCGGCCGGGTGCGAGAGGATGCGCTCCGGCGTGTCGTACTGCACCACCTTGCCGCTGCGCAAAATCGCAATGCGCGAGCCCATGCGTATGGCCTCGTCGATGTCGTGCGTGACAAACACAATGGTCTTGCCGAGCTCACGCAGTATGCGCAAAAACTCGTCCTGCAGGAGCGCGCGCGTGATCGGGTCTATGGCGCCGAAGGGCTCGTCCATCAGCATCACCGGTGGGTCCGCCGCCAGCGCCCGCGCCACGCCCACGCGCTGCTTCTGCCCGCCCGAGAGCTCGCGCGGAAAGCGGTTGCGGTAAACGGCCGGGTCCATATGGACCAGCGCCAGCAGCTCGTCCACCCGTTTGGTGATGCGGGCAGAATCCCAGCCCAGCATCCTGGGCACGGTGGCCACGTTCTCGGCCAAGGTCATGTGCGGGAACAGGCCCACCTGCTGGATCACATAGCCTATGGAGCGGCGCAGCTCCACCGCGTCTATCTTGGTGACGTCGCGCCCGCCCACTTCGATGCGGCCCGAGTCGGGCTCGACCATGCGGTTGATCATGCGCATGGTGGTGGTCTTGCCGCAACCGGATGGGCCAATCAGCACGCAGATTTCGCCGGTGTTGACGGTCAGCGACAGTCCGTCGACGGCCGACTGGGCGCTGCCGCCGAAGGACTTGGTGAGGCGGTCCAGTGTGATCATGCGCGAAGCCCTTGCGGAGTCATGCGGCGCTGCAGCGCGCCAAAAAGAAAATCGGTGCCCAGCGCCAGCAGCGCTACCGGGATGGCGCCCACCAGCAGCTGGGGAACGGCCATCATGGCGATGCCGGCGGTGATGAAGTCGCCCAGCCCGCCGCCGCCGATAAAGGCCGCCAGCACGGCGCCGGAAATGATTTGCACCGCCGCCGTGCGCAGGCCGGCAAAGATCACCGGCATGGCCATGGGCAGCTCGACCCGCCACAGCAGGGCGGCGCGCGTCATGCCCATGCCGATGGCGGCATCGACTGCATCCGCATCCACGCCGCGCATGCCGACGATGGTGTGCGTCACGATGGGCGGCAGCGCGATCAGCGTGAGGGCGAACAGCGCCGGCGCGAAGCCCGTGCCCAGTATCGGCATCACCAGCGCCAGCACGGCCAGCGAGGGCAGGGTGCGCCCCACGTTGGCGGCATTCACCACGGCCAGCGACAGGCCGTTCTTGCGCGCGACGGCGATGCCGGCCGGAATGCAGACCAGCGCGGCGATCAGCAGCGCCGAGGCCGACAGCGCGACGTGCACACCCAGCGCGCGGTAAAACTGCGCGGGGTGCGACAGGACATAGTTCCAGGCGTCGGCAAGCATCAAGGCCTCTTGGTGTTCAGGCTGCGCGCCGGTTTTTAAGCCGCCGCTCAAGCAGGGCCAGGCTCAGGTCAACGATGACGGAGAGCAGGCAGACCGTCAGCGCGCCGGTCCAGATCTTGGCCGGGTGGTCGCTCGCGATGCCGTTGAAGATCAGCGTGCCCAGCCCGCCCGCATTCACGTAGGCAGCCACCACCGTCACGCTGATCACGGTCACGGCCGACACGCGCAGGCCGGCCACGATCAGCGGCAGGGCCAGCGGCAGCTCTATGCGCCGCATGATTTGCGCCTTGTTCATGCCCATGCCGCGCGCCGCGTCGATGATGTCGGCCGGCACCTCGCGTATGCCGGTGGCTACGCTGCGGATCAGGATCATCAGCGAAAAGGCCACCATGGTGATGATGGCGTTGGCGCGGCCCAGTCCCACCACGGGAATCAGGAAGGCCAGAAAGGCCAGCGTCGGAATCGTGTACAGAAACCCCGAGACCGTCATGACCGTGCCGTAGAGCTTTTCACGCCGCGCGGCGACGATGCCGATCACCAGCGAGAGGGCGAAAGCGATGGCCAGGGCCGTCAGCGAGATCGCGACGTGCTCCCACAGCGAGTGCAGCACGTCGGGCCAGTTGCGCAGAAACCAGTTCATGCGCCCGCCGCCTTGGCGCTCTCAGGGCCGAACACGCCCGCGGCGACGGCGCTCTGGATGCGGTCTATGTCCGGGCCCAGCGGGCGGTCTTGGTCCAGCATGGGAACCAGCTTGCGCACCTGCTCAAAGGTGCGCCGCGTGCCTTCGCCCATCTGGCCGGGCTTGAGTTCGCGCAGGTCCACCGCCTGGGCCGCGACCAGCAACTCGATGGCGATCAGGTAGCGCAGGCGCTCCACCAGTTCACCGAGTTTTTCCGCCACGCCCAGCGCCATGCAGGCATGGTCTTCGAGTGCTTCGGACACCGGCAGGTAATCAAGCGAGCCGGGGTTGGCGCGCAGCCGCACCTCGGCCCAGAGCGCGGTCAGGGTTTTCTGCACCGTCGCAAAACCCGAATGGGCCGGGCCGTGGCGCGTGAGTTGCAAGGGCAGGCCGGTCAGCGCCGGTGACATGAAACGCTGGCTGCGCGAGACCGACATGCTGGCGGCTTGCGCCAGCGCGATCGCCGAGGCGTCCAGCGCCAGTGCCAGGGCCGGCACGTGGAAGTTGCCGTTGGAAAGCATCACGCCTTGCTCGCTGAGCACCAGCGGGCTGTCGGCCGCGCTATTGAGTTCGATCTCGACCTGCGCGCAGGCCGTGTCCACCATGTCGCGCGCAGCGCCATGCACCTGCGGCACCACGCGCATGGACACCGGGTCCTGCACGCGGCGCGCGGCATCCGGCTCCAGCAGCGCGCTGCCCTTGAGCAGCTCGCGCAGCCGGCGCGCCACTTCCACCTGGCCGGCGGCGGGGCGGGCCGCCACCGCGTCGGGGTGCAGCGGCGACAGGTTGGCCCTGAAACCTTCATAACCGAGCGCCACGGCGGCCAGCCAGGCGTCCAGCGCCACATTGGCGTCATGCAGCACCAGCGCGGCGCGCGCCGTGGTCGCCGCGTTGGAACTGATCAGCGCCAGGCCGTCCTTGGCGCCCAGGGCCACGGGCTGCAGGCCCGCGCGTTCCAGCGCGGCGGCGCCATCCAATACTTCACCGCGCACCTCGGCCTGGCCCTCGCCGAACAGCGGCAAGGCCAGGTGCGAAAGCTGTGGCAGGTCGGCCACGCCGATGGAGCCGAAGCGCGGCACCACCGGATGCACCTGGAAATTCAGCAAGTTGATGCAAGCGTCCAGCACTGCCGGCGAGACACCCGAGCCGCCGCGTGAGAGTCCCGCAATGCGCGCGAACTGCATGGCGCGCACGGACGTTTTGTCATAGGCCGGGCCCACGGCCACGGCCCGGGCGCGCACGGCGCGGCGCTGGTAGTCCTCAAGGTCGCCTTCGGCCAGCACGGCACCGGTATTGGCACCCAGTGCGGAATTGAGGCCGTAGATGGCCTGGCCCGAGGTGGCCAGGCGCATCACCAGCTCACGCGCCGCGACGACACGCTCGCGTGCCTGGGGTACCAGCGAAACGGGTTCACCGCTGCGCGCCACGCGCACCAGGTCGCTGATGCCCAGCCATTGTTCCCCGACCGCGACTGTCATGGCGTACGAACTTTCACGGTGATGGTGCGGGGAGCGTCAAAGAAAGAAGGCTTACTTGACCAGTCCCTTGGACTTCAGGAAGTCCCGCGCCACGTCCTTGGGCTCTAGCTTGTCCCCGTCAACCTGGTAGTTCATCTGGGCCATGGATGCTTCGTCGAGCAGGGCGCTCACGCGGTTCAGCACTTCACCGATCTTGGGGTTGGCGTCCAGCACCTCCTTGCGGATCACTGGCACCACAAAATACGGCGGCCACAGGCTCTTGTCATCGCGCAGGCGCTTGAGCTTCATTGCGCTGATCATGCCGTCGGTGGAGTAGCCGTTGACGACCTGAATCTGGTCGTTCTTGAGGGCCTGGTAGCGCAGGCCTATGGCCATCTGCAGGTCTTCACCGAAGACCATGTCGTACTTGGCCTTCAGGCCCGGCAGGCCGTCCTTGCGGTCGCGGAACTCGGGGCCGGCGCCGACCTTCAGGTCTTTGGCCGCCTTGGCCAGGTCGGACAGGGTTTCAAGCTTGAGCTTTTGCGCGGTGTCCTGGCGCACCACCATCACATAGCCGTTGTTCAGGTTGGACTGGTTGAGCAGCACAAAACCCATCTTGGCGTAGCCTTCCTTGACCTTGTCGTACACCGCCTTGGCGTCGGTCATGGGCTCCTGCTTGAGCACGGCCAGCAGCATGGTGCCGGTGTACTCAGGGTAGAAGTCGATCTGCTTTTCTTCCATGGCTTTCTGGGCGATCAGCGTGCCGCCCAGGTTGAGCTTTTTCTCGGTCTTGATGCCCGCGGCATCCAGCGCCTGCGCGTAGATCTCGGCCAGCACGAACTGCTCGGTGAAGTTTTTGGAGCCGACGCGCACAGCCTGCTGGGCGTGGGAGGCGAGCGGCGCGAAGGCGGCCATCGCGAACGCGGACAAGGCCAAAAGTTTGCTGATCTTCATGGAGGTCTCCGGATAGGTTGCGGCGAACTGAAACAAGGAATCTTCTGGCCTGTTGCATGCACATCCCGTGCCTGAAAAGCACGCCATCTTGGTGCCATTAGCACCTCAACTTGTATATACAACCTAATAATAGTAGCATATGGAAATAGTGCGTGCAAGACGGAAAATCACCCGGTGATAACCATTTCCCGCATAAGCCAGACAACAGCCGGAAGCCCTGCCGCCGGCATTTTTTTGCCCCATTCCCGGTCTAGGCCCCGGCCCTACCTCCAGTGTCTTTTCTTCCTTCCGTTTCCCTCCTGAAAGCCAGCGTGCCTGGCGCCATGGTGTGTGTGGTCATCGCGCTGGCGGCGACCTTTCTGTCCGAGCATTACGGCGGGCCCCAGCTGCTGTATGCGCTGCTGATAGGCCTGGCCTTCCACTTCCTCAACAGCAATCCCAAGGTCAAGACCGGCGTGGATTTTTGCGGCCGCACCCTGCTGCGCGTCGGCGTGGCACTGCTGGGCGCGCGCATCACGCTGACGCAGGTCGCCAAGCTCGGTGTCGAGACGGCGCTGGTGATCGTGGCGGCGGTGGCGCTGACCATCGCCTTCGGCCTGCTGCTGGCGAAATGGCTGAAGCGCCCGCGCGAGCAGGGTGTGCTCTCGGGCGGCGCCGTCGCCATCTGCGGCGCCTCCGCCGCGCTGGCGATTTCCTCGGTGCTGCCGCAGACCAAGGAGAACGAGCGTTTTACCCTGCTGGCCGTGGTCGGCGTCACGGTGCTCTCCACCCTGAGCATGATTCTGTACCCCTTTGCCTTGAAGCTCATAGGCCTGGCGCCCGCGCAGGGCGGCATCTTCCTGGGCGGCACCATCCACGACGTGGCGCAGGTGGTGGCGGCCGGCATGATGCTGGGCCCCGAGGTCGGTGACACGGCCACCGTGGTCAAGCTGTTCCGCGTGATGCTGCTGATGCCCATCGTGCTGCTGATCGCCATCAGCTACCGCAAGCACCCCGACGCCAAGGCGGTGGACGAGGAAGTGCCGCTGGTCCCCGGTTTCCTGCTGGCCTTTATCGTGCTGGTGCTGCTGGCCACCATAGGCGCTTTCACGCCGGCCATGACCCAGGCCGCCAGCGACACCTCGCGCTGGCTGCTGGTCACCGCCATCGCGGCGGCCGGCATCAAGACCAGTTTTGAAGACCTCATGAAGCTGGGCTGGCAGCCCGTGGCCATGCTGGTGGGCGAGACGATTTTTATCGCCGCGCTGGTGCTGGGCGCGGTGATGGCGCTGCGGCTGGGCCTGTAAAAAAGTCAGGCGGCCGGGGCCTGCAGGCCCGCCGCGCGGTGCACTTCCACACGGATTTCTTCGGTCAGCCGCGCCTTGAGTTCGGTGAACACCGGCGTGGTCTTGACCGAGTAGTGGCGCGGGTGCGCCAGCGGCACGGCGACGTCGCACTTGATGCGGCCGGGCCGCGCGCTCATCACCACCACGCGGCTGCCCATGAAGATGGCCTCGTCGATATCGTGCGTCACAAACAGCACGGTTTTCTGCTCGGCCTCCCAGATGCCTTGCAGCAGTTCCTGCATCAGCTCGCGTGTCTGGTGGTCCAGCGCGCCAAAGGGCTCGTCCATCAGCAGGATGCGCGGGTTGTTGGCAAGGGCCCGCGCCAGCGCGGTGCGCTGCTGCATGCCGCCCGAGAGCTGCTTGGGGAAGTGGTTCTCAAAACCCTGAAGCCCCACCTTTTTGATGAACTGGTGCGCGATGTCCAGCTGCGCATCCAGCGCCAGGCCTTTTTCGCGCAGGCCGAAGCAGACGTTTTGCAAGATGCTGAGCCAGGGGAACAGCGTGTAGCTCTGGAACACCATGCCGCGGTCGGCGCCCGGGCCTGTGATGGGTTTTCCGTCCAGCACAATGCTGCCGCTGCTGGGCGTGTCCAGACCGGCCACCATGCGCAGCAGCGTGGATTTGCCGCAGCCCGAGGGGCCGAGGATGGTGATGAAGTCGTTTTCGGCGACGCTCAGGTCGGTGGCTTGCAGAGCCACTGTGCCTGGCCCTTTGCTGGCAGCAAATGTTTTCGATAGCTGCGTGATGGTCAGGATGGGATTGGAGGATGTCATCGGCCTAACTGTGCCCACGGGAAAAGTTTGCGGTTCAGTGCCTTGAACGCCAGGTCGGTCACCAGGCCGAAGACACCGATCACGATGATGCCGAAGATGATCTGGTCGGTCGCCAGCAGTGCCTGGCTGTCGGTGATCATGTGGCCTATGCCGCTCGATGCGCCAATCAGCTCCGCGACGATCACATAAGTCCAGGCCCAGCCCAGCACCATGCGCAGGGTCTCGGCGATCTCGGGCGCGGCGCTGGGCAGCAGCACACGCACCACGATGCCGCGGTCGGCCGCGCCCAGGGTGTAGGCCGCCTCCACCAGGTCGCGCCGCGTGTTGCCCACGCTCACGGCAATCATCAGCACCAGCTGGAAGAAGGAGCCGATAAAAATCACCGACAGCTTTTGCGCCTCGCCAATGCCGGCCCACAAGATCAGCAGCGGAATGAAGGCCGACGCCGGCAGGTAGCGCGCAAAGCTCACAAAGGGTTCAAAAAAAGCCTCGACCGGTTTGTAGGCGCCCATCATCACGCCCAGCGGCACGGCCAGCAGTGCGGCAATCGCAAAACCGCCCAGCACGCGCCAGACCGTCATGCCGATGTCCTTGATGAAACCCTGGTTCACCAGCAGCTCGTAGCCCGACCTCACCATGGTGATGGGGTCGGCCAGGAATGTCTTGGAGACATAGCCGCCCAGCGTGAAGGCGGCCCACACGGCAAAGAACAAAACGAAAAAACTCACACCCAGCGCGATGCGCGCGCCGGGGGAGACGGGTTGCAGGGGCCGCATGCGTACGCGTGCTTATTTCAGGAATCGCGTGTCGGCCAGCTTGCCCATATCGGGCAACGACTTGATGATGCCCGCTTCCATCAGCAGTTCGGCGGCTTCCTTGCTGAAGGCGGCGTGTTCGCCGGCAAAGAACTTCTGGTTGGCGGCGCGGTCCTGCCAGCGCAGGTATTTGGAAGAGGCCTCAAAGGCTTCGCCGCTCTGCTTCACGTCGGCGCCCATGATCTCGAAGCTTTTCTTGGGCTCTTTCTGGATCATCTCGACGGCGTCGAAGTAGCTGTCGGCCAGGGCCTTGGCGGCCTTGGGGTTTTCGCTCAGGAACTTGGGCGTGCAGCCAAAGGTGTCCATCACCATGGGGTAGTCGAGTGTGGTGGCGAGTATCTTGCCGGCTTCGGGCTTGGCGCGCACCGCGCCCAGGTAGGGCTCGTAGGTCATCGCGGCATCAATGCCGTCGGTGCCGGCGATCATGGCGTTGGCCGCGGCCTGCGGCTCCAGGTTGACGACCTTCACATCCTTGGTGCTCATGCCGTTTTTCTTGAGCATCCAGGCCAGGGCGAAGTAAGGCGAGGTGCCGGGCGCGCTGGCGGCCACGGTCTTGCCCTTGAGGTCGCTGATCTTGGCGATGGCGGGTTTCACCACCATGCCGTCGGCGCCGTAGCTTTTGTCGAGCTGGAAGATCTGCGTGGTGGCCACGCCGTTGGCGTTCCACACCACCCAGGTTTCCACCGTGGTCGCGGCGCACTGCACGTCGCCCGAGGCAATCGCGAGGTGCCGGTCTTTTTGCGGGATCTTCTTGATGGACACGTCCAGCCCGTTCTTCTTGAAGATGCCGGCTTCCTTGGCCAGGGTCAGCGGGGCGAAACCCGTCCAGCCCGAAATGCCGATGGCGACCTTGGTTTCCTGTGCATGGGCGGCGCCCATGGCCAGGGTGGTTGCGGCGGCGATCAGTGAAAGGGCAAGCTGTTGCTTCATGAAAAGGCTCCTGTTAGATAGCGGTGTAGGTATCGCTAATGTATGCAGGCTTCATGCCAGCCGCAAGGCGGTTAACTCGGTGATTTGCGCCTCTCCGGCCAGGCCTATGCGCCCGCCCGCCACCAATTGGTGCACGCTTTCGATGTCGGGCGCCAGGCTGCGGTCATGCATCATGGCCGGCGAGACCTGGCGCACCAGCTGCAGCACGCCTTCGAGCACGGCGGAGCTTTTCAGCGGGCGCAAAAATTCAATGCCCTGCGCCGCGGCCAGCAGTTCAATCGCCACGATGTATTCGGTGTTGCGCAGCATGGGCTGCAGCCGGCGCGCCGCGAAGGTGGCCATGCTCACATGGTCTTCCTGGTTGGCCGAGGTGGGCAGGCTGTCCACGCTGGCCGGGTGGGCCAGCGACTTGTTTTCGGAGGCCAGCGCGGCGGCAGTGACGTGCACGATCATGAAGCCGGAATTGAGGCCGGGCTCGGGCGTGAGAAAGGCCGGCAGGCGCGAGGCCACGGTGTCCACCAGCATGGCGATGCGGCGCTCGGTGATGGCACCGATTTCGGCAATCGCCACGGCCAGCGCATCGCAGGCCAGCGCCACAGGTTCCGCGTGGAAGTTGCCGCCCGAGAGCAGCGTCTCGTCCTCGGCAAACACCAGCGGGTTATCGGTCACCGCATTGGCTTCGCGCATCAGCACCTCGGTGGCGTAGCGCATCTGGTCCAGGCAGGCGCCCATGACCTGCGGCTGGCAGCGCAGGCAATACGGGTCCTGCACACGGTCGTCGCCTTCGAGGTGCGAGCGGCGTATCTCGCTGCCCACCATGATGGCGCGGTAAGCGGCGGCGCAGGCAATCTGGCCCGGCTGGCCGCGCACCGCGTGGATGCGCGGGTCAAAGGGGCCGTCGCTGCCGCGCGCGGCATCCAGCGTGACCGCGCCCGAGATCACGGCCGCTTCAAACAGCCGGTCGGTTGCCAGCAGCGCATCCAGCGCCAGCGCGGTCGAGACCTGCGTGCCGTTGATCAGCGCCAGGCCTTCCTTGGCCGAGAGCTTGACCGGCGTGATGGCGGCTTGCTTGAGCGCATCGGCGGCAGCAATCCGCTTGCCCTTGTAGAAGACTTCGCCTTCGCCAATCAGCGGCAGGCAGAGATGAGCCAGTGGCGCGAGGTCGCCGGACGCACCCACCGAACCCTGACAGGGGATCACAGGTGTCAGGCCCTTGTTGTAAAGCGCCATCAGCATGTCGATGACGACCTCACGCACGCCCGAGAATCCACGTGCCAGGCTCGCGGCCTTGAGCAGCAGCACCAGGCGCACCACGCGCTCGGGCATGGGCTCACCCACACCCACGGCATGCGAGCGCAGCAGGTTGAGTTGCAGGGTCTCCAGATCGGCCTGCGCGATACGCTGGTTGGCCAGCTTGCCGAAGCCGGTGTTCACGCCGTAGACGGCATCGCCACCATGCGCGGCTTTTTGCACCAGGGCCGCGCTGGCGCGTATGCCGGCCGTGGCGGAAGGGTCGATCGCGAGCGTCTGTGGCTGGGTGTGGATGTCGCGCAGCTGGGCCAGGGTCAGCCGGCCGGGTTGGATGGTGAGGGTCATGGTGTTGCCAAGGTAAAAAATGAGAGGGGGAGGCGCGCTTATTCGGGCTTGATGTTTTTCTGCCGTATCACCTCGGTCCAGCGCTGGGTGTCGGCCTGGATCGCGGCGGCCAGCTCGGCGGGCTTGCCGGGTGCGGCATCCATGCCCAGCGCGGCCAGTTTTTCCTTGAGCGTGGGCGTTGCGAAGAGCTTGCCGGTTTCCGCATTGAGTTTGTCGATGACGGCGCGCGGTGTGCCGGCCGGCACCATGAGCGCATACCAGGACACGGCCTCAAAGCGCGGCAGGCCCTGCTCGGCAATCGTCGGTGTCTCCGGCATCACGGGTGATCGCTTGAGGCTGGCGACGCCGAGCGCGCGCAGCTTGCCGCTCTTGATGTGCGGCAGCACCGAGGACATTTGCGCGAACATCATGGTGACCTGGCCGCCCAGCAAATCATTGAGCGCCGGGCCTATGCCTTTGTAGGGCACATGCAGCAGCTGTACGCCGCCGTTCAATGCCAGCAGTTCCCCGGCCAGGTGGGCCTGGCTGCCGGCGCCCGGCGAGGCAAAGCTGATGCTGCCGGGTTTTTGCGCGGCCAGCGCGAGCAGCTCCTTGAGCGAGCGTGCCGGCACGGCGCTGTTGACCACCAGCACGTTCTCCACCGTGGCCAGCATGGTGACGGGCGCGAGGTCGGCGGCCTTGTAGGGCAGGTTTGGGTAGAGCGCCGGGTTGACTGCGATATTGCCCAAAGGGACTATGGCCAGGGTGTAGCCGTCGGGTGCGGCCCTGGCGGCTTGGTCCATGCCTATGTTGCCGGCGGCGCCCACCTTGTTCTCGACCACGGCCGGCTGGCCCATGGCTTCCGAGAGGCCTTGCGCCAGCACGCGGCCCAGCACGTCGACCGGGCCGCCCGGTGGGAACGGTGCGATGACATGCAGCGGCTTGGATGGATAGGTCTGTGCCGTGGCGCCGAATGAGGCGGCGCAAAGCAGCAATACCAGGAACGCGGATCGTGTGAACAGCGGCATCAAATCTCATCCAGCGCGGGCGCGGGCCCGCCGTCCATAGCCGCCAGCGGCGTGTAGTCGTCCGGGTCGGGAAACGCAAAACCCGCGAGCAGCAGGCGCTGCATCAGCGGGGCGAGCTCGGCCGCCGTGGCGCTGGCCAGCAAGGCGGCGCGCAAGGCTTGCAGTGTTTCAGCCGGCAAATCGGCGGTGGCCACCAGCGGCGGAATCGGCAAGGCCGCCGTGCTGGCAAGCGTGCGCACCTGCGCTGCGAAAGCCGGGTCATGCGCCTTGAGCAGGTCGTGGTAATAGCTGTCCAGCGGGCCGGCGTCTATGCGGCCTTCGGCCAGCGCCGCGATCACGCCGCGCGCATTGATGAGTTCGCCCACGGCTTGGCGGTAAAGGCGCGAGCCCTTTGCCTGGCGGTAAGGAGCGAGGTGGTGGCGCAGCGCCACGCCGCCCGACATGGAATCGGCCAGGGTGTAGCCGATCACGCCGCCGAAAGTGTCTTCGAGCGTGCGGTAGGGCGCATCGGCGCGCACCACGATGTCCGTGAAGTACACCGGCCTGCCGCCGTAGCGCGCCGGCGAAGGAATCGGCGCGGCCACCAGCGTGGGCCGCTCGCCGCGCTGCGCAAAGGGCAGGCCGCACATCATGGCCAGGCCCAGGTCGCCGCGCGCCCACAGCACCGAGAGCGGTGCCGGCGCGTCGTAGTCGATCAGGTCCCAGGGCAGGCCGGCGTGCGCCAGCACCCAGGCCAGCAAGGCCTTCCAGTCGGCCTTGACCGCCGGCGTGGCCGAGTACATGCGGGCATTGGCGATCAGCGCCTGCGTGGCCTGCGGGGATTTCACGGCGTCCACCATGCGGCCCTTTCAGCGAAAGCGCAGCTTTTGCCCCAGGCCCATGCGCTTGGCTTTTTCCAGCATGAAGGCACCGAGTGCGATGTCCGACAGCGAGAGGCCGCGGTGCCAGAACAGATTGGTCTCGTCGTCGCTTTCGCGCCCGGGCTTGAGGCCCGCGACGATCTGGCCCAGCTCGGCATGCAGCGTGGCCTCCGACAGCTTGCCGGCGTCCACATGGGCGCGCAGCGCGCCCAGCGGCCCGGCTTTGGCCTGGCCCCAGTCGTCCATCACCATCTTGTCCATGATGTCGGTCAGCGAAAGTTCGACCGCGCTCATGGTGCCGTAGGGAATCACACAAGCGCCTTTTTTGATCCACTCGGTCTTGAGCATGGGCGTGGGTTTTTCCAGGCGCGAGGCCTCGACCACGATGTCGGCGCCGCGCACGCAGGACTCCCAGTCCTCGGTCACGGTGATTTTTTTGCCCAGGTCTTTTTCGAGTCTGGCGGCAAAGGCATTGCGGCTTTCCGGCCGGCGCGAATGCACGCGGATCTCGTCGAAGTTGTAAATCGAGTCGAGCAGGCGCACGTTCCAGTAGGAGGTGCCGCGCGCGCCTATGTGGCCCAGGATTTTGGAGTTCTTGCGCGCCAGGTGTTTGGCGCCCAGCGCGGTGATGGCGCCGGTGCGCATGTCGGTGATGTCCGAGGCATCGATGATGGCGATCGGCGAGCCGTTCTTGGGGTCGAACAGGTTGAGCACGGCCAGCTCCGAGGGCAGGCCGATTTCATAGTTCTTGTAAAAATCGCCTACCACCTTCACGCCGGCCAGGCCCAGCGGGCGTATATAGCCGCGCAGCACATTGAAATGGCCGGGGTAGTCTTTCTCCGGCACCAGGTGCATGCGCGGCTCTATGGTCGTCTGCTTGTTGCCTTGCGCATGCAGGGCCTGCTCGACGGCGGCGATGATCTCGGCATCGGTCAGGGCCAGGGCCTGGACGTCGGGATGGTTCAGATAGGTGAGATGGATCTCGGCGGTGCTGTCGGACATATCGGTTCAGCTTCCCATCATGGGCAGGTTCAGCCCGTTGTCTTTGGCGCTTTGCTTGGCGATGTCGTAGCCCGCATCGGCATGACGCATCACGCCGGTCGCCGGGTCGTTGAACAGCACACGGTTCAGCTTTTCAGAGGCCTCGGCCGTTCCGTCGCAGACGATGACCACGCCCGAATGCTGCGAATAGCCCATGCCGACGCCGCCGCCATGGTGCAGGCTGACCCAGGTCGCGCCGCTGGCGGTGTTGAGCAGGGCATTGAGCAGCGGCCAGTCGCTCACCGCATCGCTGCCGTCCTTCATGGCTTCGGTCTCGCGGTTCGGCGAGGCGACGGAGCCGCTGTCCAGGTGGTCGCGGCCTATCACGATGGGGCCCTTGAGCTCGCCGCTTTTGACCATCTCGTTAAAAGCCAGGCCCGCGAGGTGGCGCTCGCCCAGGCCTATCCAGCAGATGCGCGCCGGCAGGCCCTGGAAAGCGATGCGCTCTTCGGCCATGTCCAGCCAGCGGTGCAGGTGTTTGTTGGCCGGGAAGAGCTCTTTCATCTTCGCGTCGGTCTTCTTGATGTCTTCCGGGTCGCCCGAAAGCGCCACCCAGCGGAAGGGGCCGACGCCGCGGCAGAACAGCGGGCGGATATAGGCCGGCACAAAACCGGGGTAGTCAAAAGCCTGGGCCACGCCGAAGTCTTTGGCGACCTGGCGCAGGTTGTTGCCGTAGTCCACCGTGGGAATGCCCATCTCATGGAAAGCCAGCATGGCCTTGACGTGCACCGCGCAGGACTCGCCGGCCGCCTGCGTCAGCGCCGCATGCTGGGCCGGGTCTTTTTGCGCGGCCTTCCATTGCGCGACCGTCCAGCCGGCCGGCAGGTAGCCGTTGATGATGTCGTGGGCCGAGGTCTGGTCGGTCACGATGTCGGGGCGTATGCCGCCGGCCTTGGCGCGTTTGGCGAGTTCGGGAACGATCTCGGCCGCATTGCCGCACAGCGCGATGGAGACCGCCTCCTTGCGCGCGGTGTGGTGCTTGATCATCTCCAGCGCTTCGTCAAGATCCTTGGCCTGCTTGTCGACGTAGCGGGTGCGCAGGCGGAAGTCGATGCTGGACTGCTGGCATTCGATGTTGAGCGAGCAGGCGCCGGCAAAGGTCGCGGCCAGCGGCTGCGCGCCGCCCATGCCGCCCAGGCCGGCGGTCAGCACCCAGCGGCCCGCGAGGTCGCCGTTGTAGTGCTGGCGGCCGGCTTCCACAAAGGTTTCATAGGTGCCCTGCACGATGCCCTGGGTGCCTATGTAGATCCAGCTGCCGGCCGTCATCTGGCCGTACATCATGAGACCGGCGCGGTCCAGCTCGTTGAAGTGCTCCCAGGTCGCCCACTTGGGCACCAGGTTGGAGTTGGCGATCAGCACGCGCGGCGCGCCCGGGTGGGTGCGGAACACGCCCACCGGCTTGCCCGACTGCACCAGCAGGGTTTCGTCGGCCTTGAGCTTGCGCAGGGAGTCGAGGATGGCGTCAAAGGCCGGCCAGCTGCGCGCGGCCTTGCCGATGCCGCCGTAGACCACGAGTTCGTCGGGGTTTTCGGCGACTTCCGGGTCCAGGTTGTTCTGGATCATGCGGTAGGCCGCCTCGATCTGCCAGTTGGCGCAGCTCAGCGTGCTGCCGCGGGGCGCCCGCACGGGGCGGGCCTTGCTGTCGAGAAACGGGGTTTGGGAAAGGTCGGACATGGGGCTGCTCCGGAAATAAAAACAAAAAAATTCGGGCGTGTTCAAAACATGGCGGGATAAGCGACTGGTATAAATCGTAGTTGTCTATACAACTTGTGTCAACTGGCGTAAGCTACAGTTTGTGCGCGCAAGGCCTGCCCGGCGGCTTTTTGCGTGACAATGTTTTTTTCTTACACCCGCGAACATTGCGCTGAACCATGGCCACCACACCCCTGCCCGCCTACGGCCAAGTCAAGGCATTCATCAAAAAGCGCATCAGCGCCGGCACCTGGAAGCCCGGCGACCCGGTGCCCAGCGAAGCCGTGCTGATGGAGCAGTTCGGCGTGAGCCGCATGACGGTGAACCGCGCACTGCGCGAGCTCATGGGCGAGGGCCTGGTCACGCGCATCCAGGGATCCGGCACTTTTGTCGCCGAGCTGCACCGTATTTCCTCCACGCTTACCATTCGTGACATCCACGAGGAAGTGGCCGAGCGCGGCCATGTGCACACCTCGCGCGTGCTGCTGGCCGAATCCGAAAAAGCCAGCGCCGACCTGGCGCGCACCCTGGGCCTCAGGCCGGGCGGGCGGGTGTTCCACACCATCCTGATCCACCTTGAAAACGGCGTGCCTATCCAGTACGAGGACCGCTACGTCAACCCGGCCGCGGCGCCTCGCTACCTGGAGACCGATTTCAGCGAAACCTCGCCCACGCACCACCTGCTGGCCGAGGCCCCGCTGACCGAGGCCAGCTATTCGATAGAAGCCTGCCTGCCCTCCGCGCTGGAAGCCAAACACCTCGAAATCAAGCAGGGCGAGGCCTGCCTGGCCATGATGCGGCGCACCGTGAGCGGCGCCAACATCGCCAGCGTGGCGCGCCTGGTCTACCCGGGCTCGCGCTACAGCTTTGCCGGGAAGTTTCAAGCATGAGCTGGAATATTGTGCAGTTGGCCGACATCCCCGCCACGCCCTGGCGCAATGGCGGCGGCGTCACGCGCGAACTCGCCATGTGGCCCGACGCCAGCGACTGGGCCTGGCGCATGTCGGTGGCCGACGTGGACGCAAGCGGCCCCTTTTCCAGGTTCGAGGGCATAGAGCGCTGGTTCGCGGTACTCGAAGGCGCGGGTGTGCAACTGGACGTGGCGGGTGTGCCGCACCGTGTGACCACCGCCGATGCGCCTTTGTTCTTTGACGGCGGCGCGGCGACGGGCTGTGAGTTGATAGACGGCAAGACGCGCGACTTCAACCTCATGGTGCGCAGGGGCCCAAAGCCCTCGCGCATGCGGCGTGTTGAAGGGCGGTTTGCCGAAACCCTGCATGCCGGCACCACCATCGCCGTTTATGCCCACAGCTCGGCCGCCACCGTGCTGTTTGATGAGGAAACGCTGCAGCTGGCCCCCGCCAGCCTGGCCTGGCGCACGGTGGCGGCCAGCGCTGCCGTGCGTGTTGCAGGGCCAGCCCTCTGGATGGAGATTCCCACATGAGCCTGCAACTCTGGACACATTGCAATGCCGCCACGCTGCAGGCCGGCGCCGACCAGCCCTATGGCTTGATCGAGGACGCCGCGCTGGTGGTGGAAGGCGAATCCATCGCCTGGATAGGCCCGCGCGCGGATGTGCCGGCCGATTTGCTGGCGCGCTGCACGGTGCGGCATGACGCGGGCGGGGCGCTGATGACGCCCGGCCTGATCGACTGCCACACCCACCTGGTCTATGGCGGCGACCGTGCCTATGAATTCGAATTGCGCCTGAACGGGGTCAGTTACGAAGAAATCGCCCGTGCCGGCGGCGGCATCGCCTCCACTGTCAAGGCCACGCGCGCCGCGAGCGCACAGCAGTTGCAGGCACAAAGCGCGCCCAGGCTCAAACAGCTTATCGCCGAAGGCGTGACCACGCTGGAGATCAAGTCCGGCTACGGCCTGGCGCTGGAGCATGAGCGCAAGACGCTCTCGGTCGCGCGCGCGCTGGGGCAGGCCCATGCGGTGGACATACGCACCACCTTTCTGGGCGCGCATGCCGTGCCCGCCGAATTCGCCGGCCGCACCGACGCCTACGTCGATGCCGTGCTCGAGATGTTGCCGCTGCTGCAGGCCGAGGGCCTGGTCGATGCGGTCGATGCCTTTTGCGAACGTATCGCCTTCAGCCCCGCGCAGACCGAACGTGTCTTCGCCGCGGCCAAGGCCCTGAACATCCCGGTCAAACTGCATGCCGAACAGCTCAGCGACAGCGGCGGCGCGCAACTCGCGGCGCGTTATGGCGCGCTCAGCTGCGACCACCTTGAGTGGCTCTCGCCCGAAGGCGCGCAAGCCATGGCGGCGGCCGGCACGGTGGCGGTGCTGCTGCCCGGCGCGTTCTACTTTTTGCGCGAAACCAGATTGCCGCCCGTGGCCCTGCTGCGCGAGCAGCGCGTGCCCATGGCGATTTCCACCGACTGCAACCCGGGCAGCTCGCCCTGCACCTCCTTGCTGCTGATGCTCAACATGGCTTGCACGCTGTTTCGCCTCACGCCCGAAGAGGCGCTGGCCGGCGTCACGCGCCATGCGGCGGCGGCCCTGGGCCTGCACGACCGGGGCCAGCTGGCGGCCGGCAAACGGGCCGACTTTGTGCTGTGGGGCGTGCAGCGGCCGGCCGAGCTCAGTTATGCCCTGGGCGCCAACCCGCGCCTGCAGACCGTCTTCAAAGGCCGGTTGCTATGAGTGTTGCCATACGCCGGTGCACCGCGCCGGCATGTGGACCGTCACGCGCCGGCGCCTGAGCGGGTGGCCATGGCGCGGCGCCCGCCTGCCGGACGCCAAAAAAGAAACAGGCATTCCCAGCCAATGAGAAATAGTGCTTTGCGCGTACAGGCAAGAACCGGATACTGACGCGATGTCGCCCGATGCTCCCGCTGTTTCCGCCCCTTCCGCCGTGGACCGCGCGCTGGTGGTGCTGGCCACACTGGCGCAGCAGGGCCGCCCCATGACGGCGGTGGAGCTGCTGGGCAGGACGGGCTTGAGCCAGAGCACGCTGTACCGCCAGCTCAATTCGCTCAAGCGCTGGGGCTTTGTGCTTGAAACGGACGGCCGTTATGCGCCCGGCCCCCTGAGCCTGCAACTGGCCCTGGGTTATGACATGGCCTCCCATCTGGCCCAACAGGCGCGCCAGGAAATGCTGGCGCTGGCGCAGCAGTCACAGGAAAGCGTCGGCCTGGTTGTCGCGGTCAACGGCCAGGCCGTGTGTATCGACATGGTCGAGAGCCGGCAGGCCTTGCGCTGCTCCTTTGAAAAAGGCCGCAGTGTGCCTCTGGAAAAAGGCGCTTCGGCGAAATGCCTGATGGCCCACATGCCGGCCGCGGCACTGAGCGCCGCGCTCGGCCCCGATCGCCAAAGCCCTGAATTGCTGGCTGAACTGGCCGAAATCCGCAAGGCCGGTTTTGCCGTCAGTGACAGCGAGGTGGATGCCGGTGTCTGGGGCGTGAGCGCGCCGCTGTTCGCCCTGGGGCAGCAAGCCGTAGGCGCCCTGACCCTGATGGCGCCCAGCGTGCGCATTGAAGGCAAACACCCGCCCCTGATCCAGATGGCGGTGGTGACCGCCGCCCGCATTTCCCGAAGCTTGAGCAGCTGACAGCCCGGCAGCCGAGTCCCTGAACCGTCGAATTGACTTAACCCCCTGGAGAAAACCCCATGAACTTTCGCCGCCAATTCCTTGCTTCCTGCTTTGCCGTCCTCGGACTGGCTACCCTGGGCGCGCACGCGCAGGACGTGCTTCGCGTCGGGACCGATGCCACCTTCCCGCCCATGGAGTTCGTCGAAGGCGGCAAACGCACCGGCTTTGACATCGAACTGGTGGAGGCCGTTGCCAAGACCTTGAACAAACGTGTCGAATGGGTCGATATCGATTTCAAGGGCCTGATTCCCGGGCTGGTCTCCAAGCGCTTCGACATGGCGGTGTCGGCCATCTACATCACCGACGAGCGCAAAAAGGTCGTGGACTTCACCGACTCCTACTATGCGGGCGGCCTGGTGGCCATGGTGAAAGAGGGCAATACCGCCATCAAGACGCTGGCCGACCTGAACGGCAAGAAGGTGACCGTGCAGGTCGGGACCAAGTCCGTGAGCTACCTGGCCTCCAACTACCCGCAGGTGCAACTGGTGGAAGTCGAGAAAAACCAGGAGATGTTCAACCTGGTCGACATAGGCCGCGCCGACGCGGCCGTGACCGGCAAGCCTGCCGCTTTCCAGTATGTGCGCACCCGCGGCGGCCAGCGCGTGCTCGAGCAGCAACTCACCACCGAAGAGTACGGCATGGCGCTGCGCAAGGACACGCCCGAGCTGACCAAGGCCGTCAACGGCGCGCTGGCCAAGCTCAAGGCCGACGGCACCTATGCGCAGATCGTGAAGAAGTGGTTCAGCAACACCACCGCCGCTAAATAAGACCGGGAGCGCATCGGATGGAACTCGATTTCTCCCCGGCTTTCGCGGGATGGCGCAGCCTTCTTTCGGGCGCGCTGGTGACCGTGGAAATCACCGCGGTGGCCCTGGTGCTCGGCTGCATCATGGGTTTGCTGGTGGGGATAGGGCGCCTCAACCCGGCCCGGCGCGTGGTCTACGCGCTGTGCACCGGCTACGTGGCGGCCATACGCGGTACGCCGCTGCTGGTGCAGCTCTTCATCCTGTTTTTCGGCTTGCCGCAGTTCGGCATCATGCTGCCGGCCTTTGTCTGCGGCGTGATCGGCCTGGGCATTTATTCCGGCGCCTATGTGTCGGAGATCGTGCGCGGCGCCATCCAGTCCATCGACAAGGGCCAGATGGAGGCCGCGCGCTCCATCGGCATGTCTTACGGCACGGCCATGCGCAACATCATCTTGCCGCAGGCCCTGGTGCGCATGATCCCGCCACTGGGCAACGAGTTCATCGCGCTGATCAAGAACTCCGCGCTGGTGTCGCTGCTGACCATCCATGAGCTGATGCATGAGGGACAGAAAATCATCAGCGTTTCCTATCGTTCACTGGAGGTCTATCTTGTGATTGCCGTCATGTATTTTGTATTGACCGGCCTGACGACGCTCGCGCTGCGCCGCATCGAGCAGCGGCTGCGCGCCGGAGGCATGGTGCAATGAACATGCCGCAACCCGTCAACGGCACACCGGCCGCCGGTAAACCCATCGTCAACATCCGGGGACTGCGCAAGTCCTTCGGCGAGCACGTGGTGCTGCACGGCATTGATTTTGACGTCCAGCCTTCGCAGGTGGTGGTGGTCATAGGCCCCAGCGGCTCCGGCAAGAGCACGTTTTTACGCTGCTGCAACGGGCTGGAGAAACCCGACAGCGGCCGGGTTGAAATCTGCGGCCGCCTGCTGGCCGACGCCGGCCGCATGCTGGACGACCAGGCGCTGAACCATTTGCGCGAAGACGTCGGCATGGTGTTCCAGTCCTTCAACCTGTTTCCGCACCTGTCGGTCATCGACAACATCACCGTCGGCCCGCGCAAGGTGCGCGGCTTGTCCAGGCAGCAAACCGAAGCCGAAGCCCTGGCCCTGCTCGACAAGGTGGGCCTGCGGCAAAAGGCCCATGCCATGCCGGCCAGCCTGTCGGGCGGGCAGAAGCAGCGGGTGGCGATTGCCCGCGCGCTGGCCATGCAGCCCCAGCTGATGCTGTTTGACGAGCCCACTTCCGCGCTGGACCCCGAGCTGGTCGGCGAGGTGTTACAGGTCATGAAGCTGCTGGCCAGCGAGGGCATGACCATGATGGTCGTGACCCATGAAATGGATTTCGCGCGCGAGGTCGCCGACGTCGTGGTGGTGATGGACGGCGGCGCCTTGATTGAAGCCGGGCCGCCCGATATCATTTTTACCAGGCCCACACAGGCCCGCACGCGTGACTTCCTCCAGGCCGTGTTGTCCCGCAACTGACCGGGCCGCCATCTTCCGGGCTTTCGCGCCCCACTTTTTTCAGGGAATATCATGAGTGACTTCAGCGACGACAGCGAAGTGTTCAGCCTCCAGCGCGGCACGCTGCCGCTGCTGGTCAGCATGCCGCACGTAGGCACGGAGATCCCGGCCGAGCTGAAGGCCGGCTACACGCAAGAGGCGCTGGGCGTCGAAGACACCGACTGGCACCTGCACCGGCTCTATAAGTGCCTGCCCATTGCGGGCGCCAGCGTTTTGCGGCCCCGTTACTCGCGCTACGTGATAGACCTGAACCGTCCGCCCGACGATGCACCCATGTACCCGGGCGCGTCCAACACCGAGCTGTGCCCCACGCGCTTTTTCAGCGGCGCGCCGCTTTACCGGCCCGGCCATGAGCCCGGGCCCGAAGAGCGCGCGCGGCGGCGCGAAACTTATTGGCAGCCTTATCATGCGGCGCTGGCCGCCGAACTCGCGCGCCTGAAGGCGCAGCACGGCTTTGCCCTGCTGTGGGACGCGCACAGCATACGTTCGCACATTCCCTGGCTGTTCGAAGGCAAGCTTCCCGACCTCAACATCGGCACGGCCGGCGGGGCCAGCGCGCACGAGGCCATCACCGACGCGGTGGTGCAGGCCTGCGATGCCGCGCCTCACATCAGCCTCGCCGTCAACGGCCGCTTCAAGGGCGGCTACATCACGCGCCACTACGGCCGGCCTGCCGAGGACGTGCATGCCGTGCAGCTGGAGATGTGCCAGAGCCTGTACATGCAGGAAGTGCCGCCCTATGCTTATGACGAAGCCCTGGCGTGGCAGGTGCAGCCCTTGTTGAAGATGATGGTGACCGGCGCGCTGCACGCCGCCCTCCACCTGTACACCTGAACCGCCATGCGCAGCGATACCAAAACATTTTTCGCGCCCCAGGCCTGGGTGCAGGGGGCGTGGGCCAAGGACGTCCTGCTCACGGTAGCCGCCAATGGCAGCTGGCACAGCGTGCAGCCCGGCGCCACGGCGCAGCAACGGGAAGGCGCCACACGTTTGGGCGGCCCGGTGCTGCCCGGCCTGGTCAATGCGCACAGCCATGCCTTCCAGCGCGCCATGGCGGGCCTGACCGAGCGCCGCAGTGCGGGCGCCCGTGCCTCCGACGATTTCTGGAGCTGGCGCGACCGCATGTACAGCGCGGCCAACCGCATCACGCCGGACCAGCTCGAGGCAATTGCCGGCCAGCTCTATGCCGAGCTGCTGGCCGGCGGCTACACCGAGGTTTGCGACTTTCACTACCTGCACAACGATGTGAGTGGCGCGGCCTATGCCGACCCGGCCGAGATGTCGCTGGCTCTGGTGCGCGCGGCGCAGCGCACCGGCATAGGCCTGACCCTGCTGCCCACGCTCTACATGCGCTCGGGCTTCAAGGCCGCGGGCCTGCGCGAAGACCAGCGCCGTTTCTCGTCGACACCCGAGAGTGTGATGCGCGTCGTCGAGCAGGTGCGGCGCCAAACACAAGGCGATGCGCGCATCCATGTCGGCGTGGCTGTGCATTCGCTGCGCGCCGCCGAGCCGGCCGCCTTGAAGGAGCTCACAGCCGCGGCCAAGCAAGCCGGCCTGCCGGTGCACATCCACATCGCCGAGCAGACCCAGGAGGTCGAGGACTGCATCGCGCACACCGGCCAGCGCCCGATTGAATGGCTGCTGAACAATGCCGAAGTCGACGCCCGCTGGAACCTGGTGCATGCCACCCATGCGACGCCGGCCGAACTGCAGGGCGTGCAGGGCAAGGGTGCGGCCATCGTGATCTGTCCCGCGACCGAGGCCAACCTGGGCGACGGCGTGTTCGACCTGCCGGCCTATGCCGCCGCGGGCGGCAAGTGGTCCATAGGCTCCGACAGCCACGTCACGCGCAGCTGGCCCGAAGAGCTGCGCCTGCTCGAATATTCCCAGCGCCTCACGCTGCGCCAGCGCAATATCGCCGCGCGCGTTCTGGGCAGCGAAAGCAGTGCCGCCGGCTTGTTTGAAGCCGCGCTTGCAGGGGGCTTGCCGGCCACAGGCCAGATGCAAGCCGGCCTGGCACCCGGCCATCGCGCCGACTTCGTCACGCTGGACCTGGAATCCCCCGCGCTGCTGGGTGTGCCGGCCGGCCACCTGCTGGACGCGCTGGTGTTCTCCAGTCCGGGCGCGGCGTTTGGCGAGGTGTTTGTGGCCGGCCAGCGCGTCGCCGCGCCTTCGCCGGAGCGTGCGCAGTCCTTCGTGCGTGCCATGCGGGAGCTGTGGACGGACTGAGCTGATTTATTGGCCGTATCAATTGGCCGTATAGAACGCGAATTCGACAAAGCTACGGCCAATCCCCGCAGGGGTGTCCCGGCAGGCGATACCATCGCCTGATCTCCCCAACAAGGTGCTGCCATGGACCACAAATGGCTGGAAGACTTCATTGCCCTGGCACGCGAGCGCAGCTTTTCGCGTGCGGCCGAGCTGCGCCATGTGACCCAGCCGCAGTTCTCGCGCCGCGTGCGCGCGCTGGAACTCTGGGCCGGTGCCGACCTGGTCAACCGTGCCGTCGTGCCGCTGGCGCTCACGGCCGCCGGGGAGGAGCTGTTGCCCGTGGCGCGCCGCGTCGTGATGGGTCTCAATGATGTGCGTGCCCGCATACAGCACGCGCAGGGCGGCCTGGACTGGGTCACGCTGGCCACCGGCCGCACCTTGTCGCGCACCGCCGTGCCCGGCTGGCTGGCGCGCGTCAAGCGCGGTGCCGGCGAGTTCCGCCTGCGCATACTCACGGGCTCCATCCACGAAGGCGCGACCGCGCTGGAGCAGGGCGCGGCCGACTTCCTGCTGTCCTTCACGCACCCGCGCCTGCCCATGCTGCTGGACGGCCAGGCCTTCGAGGGACAGACCCTGGGCACCGACGAACTTGTGGCCGTGAGCGCGCCGCGCCCCGACGGCCGGGCGCTGCATGCCTTGCCCGGCAGCGCGCGCGAGCCGGCGCGCGTGCTCGGTTACGCGCCCACGCTGGCGCTGAGCCAGATCCTGCAGGACGGGCTGAGCCGCGATGCGCGCGAACTCTTTCTGCACACGGTGACCGAGTCCGACTTCGCCGAATCCCTGCATGAGCAGGCCCTGCAGGGCGTGGGCCTGGCCTGGCTGCCGCGCGGCCTGGTGGGCGATGATTTGCGCGGCGGCCGGCTGGTGGCTGCCGACCCGCAGGGGATTGCCGTGCGCTTCGAGATACGGCTTTACCGCAACCGCAGCCCGCGCAATGAGCTGGTGCAAAAGATCTGGACGGCCTCCAGCGCCTGAACAAACATACGCATGCGCCCATGCGTGATGCGCATGCGCTTGCCGGGCGCCGGTTCCTAGACTGCCTCCACCCACAAGGAGACAGCCATGCCCACACATTCCCCCGTCCTTCCATTTCCCCTGGCCCGCGCTTTGCGCGGGGCCGCGTCGGCTTTGCTGGCGCTGCTCGCCTGTTCGGCGCTTTCCACTGCGCAAGCCCAGGCTTGGCCCGCGGCCAAACCGATCTCGCTGGTGGTGGGCTACCCCGCCGGCGGCAGCGTGGACCTGGTCGCGCGCATCATCGCCGAGCCGCTGTCCAAGCGCCTGGGCACGCCCGTCGTCATCGAGAACGTGGGCGGCGCCGGCGGCACCATAGGCGCGCAGAAAGTCGTGAGCGCCAACCCGGACGGCTACACGCTGCTGCTGGGCTCGGGCAGCGAGGTGTCCATCGCCAGGCTTTACAACGCCGCCATCAAGTACAACGGCGAAACCGACCTGGCGCCGGTGGGGCTGATAGGCGTCACGCCCATGGTGTTTGTGACCAACACCCAGACCGGCGTCAAGACCATGGAAGAAGCCATCGCCAAGTCCAAACGCGAACGCAACCAGCTGAGTTTTGCGTCCTCGGGCATAGGCACGCCGCTGCACGTGTCGGGCGAGCTCATCAACCTGATGGCCGGCACCACGTTTCGCCACGTGCCCTACCGCGGCGCGGGCCAGCAGCTGCAGGACCTGCTGGGCGGCAACATCGAGTTCAGCGTCTCGGTGCTGTCCTCGGCGCTGCCGCACATCGAGTCCGGCAAGATGGTTCCGCTGGGCGTCACCACGCCCACACGCTCGCGCGCCGCGCCGCAAATTCCCGCGCTGGCCGAGAACCCCAGGCTCAAGGGCTATGACATGAACGTCTGGTTCGGCCTCTTCGGCCCGGCCAAGCTGCCCGCGCCCATGGTCGTGCGGCTCAACCGCGAACTCAACGAGATCCTGCGTGACGAAGCCGTCTGGCAAAAACTGCAGAAGGCCGGCATTTCCAACGAAGGCGGCACGCCGCAGGCGCTCACGGCCTTTGTGCGCGCCGAAACCCAGCGCGTGCGCGCCGTGGTCAACAAGGCCGTCAGCACCGGGGCGGCGAGCTGATGCACCATCCGGTCAATACGCTGGCGCCCAACCTGGCGCGCTGGTCGGCCTCGAACACCGGTGTCGACCATGTGCATGAGCGCAGCGGCGCGGCACCCGGCCCCGAGATCCTGGTGACGGCCCTGGTGCACGGCAATGAATACTCGGGCGCCATCGCGCTGGCCGAACTGCTGGCCGCCGGCTGGCGGCCGGCGCGCGGCCGGGTCACGCTGGCGTTTTGCAATGTCGCCGCGTTTGAACGCTTCGATGCCGCGCGGCCCGATGACTCGCGTTTTGCCGATGAAGATTTCAACCGTGTCTGGGCAGCCGAAACGCTGGACGGCCCGCGCCGCAGCGCCGAGCTGGACCGCGCGCGCCAGCTGCGGCCTTTTGTGGACCGCGCCACGCATTTGCTGGACCTGCACTCCATGCACGAGCCCTGCGTGCCCTTGCTGGTCACCGGCACGCTGGCGCGCAACATCGCCTTTGCCCAGGCCCTGCGCACCGCGTCGCAGGTGGTGGTCGACAGCGGCCATGCCGACGGCGTGCGCATGCGCGACTATGGTGAGTTTTCGGACGCGCACGGCGAGCGCATCGCGCTGCTGCTCGAAGCCGGCCAGCACTGGGACCCGCGCGCCGTCAGCGCCGTGCGCGACACCTTGATGCGTTTCCTGGTGCAAGCCGGCGCGCTGGCACGCAGCGAGGCGCCCATGGGCTGGTTATTGCCTGACCGGGAACCGCCCGCGCCCGTGGTGGTGACGGACCGCGTGGTCGCCGCATCCATGGATTTCCGTTTCAGCGACAGCTACAGCGGCGGCGAAGTGATTGCCAGGGCCGGCACGGTGATCGCGACCGATGCGGGCCGCGAGGTGACCACGCCTTATGACGATTGTGTGCTGGTCATGCCTTCGCTGCGGCAATTGCGCCCTGGTGTCACCACGGTGCGGCTGGGTCGGCGGGCCTGAGCCGACAGCGCTCGGCTACAGCAGCGGAAGCCGTATCCACAAACGCGCCCCGGCAGGCGCCAGCGCTTCATAACCCGCCTGGCCGCCGTGGCGCTCCGCCACGTTGTGCACAAAGTACAGGCCCAGGCCGGTGCCGTGAGCGGGGCGCTGCGTGGCTTTCTGCGTGCTGAAGCGTTCAAACAAATGGGGCAGCATTTCCGCGCTGACGCCCGGCCCCTGGTCGGCCACCGACAGCTCGGCCTGCCCGCCTTTGAGGGTCAGCGCCAAGGTGACGGTGGCGCCCGCCGGCGAGAAGCGCAGGGCGTTGTGCAGCAGGTTGTCCAGTGCGCGCTCCAGCAAGTGGAAGTCGCCGCGTATCCACACCGGCTCGTCGGGGATGTGGCGCAGCAGGCGCACCGATCGGGTCTGGGCCGATTCATAGACCGCGTCGACGGCCTGGTGCGCGACGCTGCCGAGGTCGATCTCGCGCAGGTCTTTTTGCTCCAGGCTTTGCACGCGGGCCAGCGACAAAAACGATTGCGCGAGTTTGTGCGCGCGGCGCAGTTGCTGGAACAGCCGGTGCTGATTCGTCTCGTCCAGCGTTCCGCCGCCCAGCTGCTGCACGGCCGCGGCCAGGGGCACGCGGATGTCGTGTGACAGGAAGGCCAAAGTCTCCTCGCGTTCCTTGTGCAGGTCGTGAAAGCGCTGCTGCGCCTGTTTCACATAGTCGATGCGCTGCTCGAACCTGAGCCGGTAAAACGGGCTGTCCGCGGGCGCGCCCGTCAGTTGATGGAGTTGCCAGTCCAGGTAGCGCCTGGCGACTTCAAGGCGGCGCCAGCTCCACAAAGGGTAGGCTGCGATCGCGGCGACCAGGGCGCCCGAGGGCGCGAACCAGATGCCGGACACCAGGGGCAGGGCCAGGGCCAGCCCGGCCAGCACGGCCAGCCAGGCCGCGTTGGCCAGCAGGCCCGGCAGCGGCATGAAGCGCGTCCCCCACAGCAGCGGCACCAGCGCCAGCAGGGCGCTCAGCGCCAGCGTCCAGGCCCTGCCCAGCGGCACGATAAAACGCTCATCGCGCAGGTTCAGCAACACATTGGCCAGCACTTCCACGCCCGGCATGGCGGCGCCATGCGTGGTGACCGGCGTGGACAGGATGTCGCCCATGCCGGCCGCCGTGGCGCCCACAAACACAATCTTGCCGCGCAGCGCCTGGGCCGGCGCGCCGGGCCGCATGAGCTCGGCCGCCGAGACGCTGGGGATGGTGCCGGGCGGCCCGGCGAAACGCAGCAGCCGGGGCTCGCGCCGCAGCAGCGTGGGCGCCTCGTCGGTGACAAGCCGCGCCGTATCGCCGGGCTGCGGCGGGGCCGCGCCGTCCGGGGGTTGCCAGCCGCTGATCTGCAGCGCGGTCTGCGCCAGCAAGGGCCAGTCGGCGCTGCCCACGCCTTCCCAGAGGTCAACGCCGCGCGCCACGCCGTCCTCGTCCAGGCGCACACTCACACGCCCCAGGCCGGCCGCCGAGCGCGCCAGCAGCGGGATGGGCGGCGACTCCAGCAACTGGCCGCCCTGGCGGGCGCTTTCCATCACCACGGGCAGCGACACATTGCCGCAGGCGCGCAAGGCCTTGGCCAGGGCCTGGTTGCCGGCCGGGTCGTCGCCGATCTCGTTGAAGGCAATGTCCACCGCCACGGCTTTGGGCGAGGCCCGGCAGATCTGCTGCAGCAAATCGGCGTGGACGCGGCGCGGCCAGGGCCAGCGGCCCAGCTCCTGCAAGCTGGCCTGGTCTATGGCCGCGATCACCACGCCGGTCGGCGCGGGCTGCGTGCCCAGGCGCTGCGACAGGTCGAACAGAAAATAGTCCAGGCGCGCGAGCCAGCCGCTGGCGCTCACGCCCACGGCCAGCGCGGCCAGCAGCAAGCCCATGCCCAGGAATTCACGCAGGCTGTGCGCGCTGCGGGGCGGGCGCTGGTCTTGCATGGCGGCCTAGAGCAGCAGCAAGGGCAGGCCCAGCATCCACATATAAGGATGGCGCGAGGGCACGTCTATCTTCTGCAGCATGGGCGGGCCCGCGGTGCCGTCCTGGTTGTCGACCAGGCGCACGCCGAGGTACTGCGCGCCGCCCGAGGGGCGGGGCAGGCGGACCTTGCCATCGGAAGAGTTCTGCTGCTGGTCCTCGGGCGCCATGCCGGCCGTGGCCGACACCGAGACCCGGTAGTGATGGTCCGCCGGCGGCGCGGGCAGCTCCAGCAGCAGCGCGTCGGCTTCGTAGCGCAGCGCGGCCTGGCCCAGGTCGGGCTGGCCCGGCGCGGGCTTGTAGCTAAAGGGCGATGCGGCCGACCACGGCCCTTGCTCACCCTGGGCCGTGATGCTGGCGACGCGCCAGTGCAGCTTGCCCTCGGGCAGGTCGTCCGCGGGCAGCCACTCGGTCTGCGCCACCGGCTGGTCCAGCAGCAGTTGCGCGAAGTTCTCCGACGTGGAGGCCTGCACCCGGTAGCGGGCGGCGTCGACGGCACGGGTCCAGCGCAGGGTGGGGCGCGGCGAGCGCACCGTGGCCGACCGGCCCGGCGCCTGCAGCGCGGGCGCGAAGGGGCGCGCCGCCACGGTAAAGCTGTGGCGTGCTTCCAGGCCCTGCAGGCCCAGCGCATCCAGGGACCGCACGCGCAGGATATAGCGGCCGTTGGGCAGGTCGGCAAAACTCAGCACACCGGACTGCGAGGTCCTTTCGGCGAGGATGGCGTCAAAGCTGCTGTCCTGCGACACCTGGCCCCAGAGCACGCCGCCTTGTTCGGCGCGCGCGGGCGGCAGTGAAAAGCGCAGCGGCAATTGCTCCAGGCGGGCCGGCAGGGTAGACACATTGGGCGCGGCGGGCAGGGCGCGCGGCGGCATGGGCGCCTCGCCGGCGCGCGCCAAGGTGCCGAAGCCCGGCCCCACAAGCACGGTTTTGCCGGTGGCGTCCACGCCAACCGAGCCTTCCAGGGTTTCCTCGCGCGTCTGGCCGTCCTCCACCCCGACGCGGAACACCGTGCCGCGCACCACCGCCTGGGCGCTGGGCGTGAGCACGCGCAGGTTTTGCTGTGTGCGCCGTCCCGGGTTGTCGGTGATTTCGGTCTGGCCCTGCAGCAGGCGCACCCGCGTGTCGGCCATCAGCCCGTTGGCATACAGGCTCAGGGTGTCCAGCACCAGCGTCGAGCCCGGGTGCACACGCAGCTGCGTGCCGTTGGCCAGTTCCAGCGTGGCGCTGGCCAGGGCCTCGGTCCTGAGTTCGGCACCCACGGGCAGGGCCTGGCCTGTGGCCGCGGTTTTCCAGCTCCCTTCGGCTTCGCGCCAGCGCACGCTGCCGTGCACGGTTTTCAGCAGGGCCTGGCCGGGGCTGCTGCGCAGCATGGAGGCCGGAATGCGCAGCACCGTGCCGGGCGGGATGCGGTGCGGGTCGGCGATCCGGTTGAGCTTTTGCACCACGTCCCAGCGCTGCGGGTCTATCAGGTGGCGCTGGCCCAGGCTGATCAGCGTGTCCCCGGGGCGCACGCTATACAGCCAGGCCGGCACGGCGGAGGCCTTCTCGGGCAGGCCGGCCGCGGGCGGGGTCTGGGCCAGCGCGGCGAGGCCCAGCGACAGGAGGCCGGCGGCGGCTATGCGTTTGTACATGGGGGATTTTCCAGAACGTGCAGGCTTGGCGGCTTGCCACGCCGGCCCGGGTGAACAAGAAAACGGTGAGTGGTCACTCATGCAGCCACTCAAGCCGGTAGCCCTGGCCGTAGACCGAGACCAGGCGCCAGCCCGATTCGGGAGACAGCTTGAGTTTTCTGCGCAGGGCGCTGGCCTGCACGTCCACCTTGCGCGACTCCACATCGGTGTTGTGCCCCCAGACCGTCGACAGCAAATGGGCGCGCGTCAGCAGCCGTCCCACGTTTTGCAGCAGGTAGAGCGCGAAATCGGTTTCCAGCTCGGTCAGTTCCACGCGCCGGCCTTCCACAAAGAACTGGCGGTTGGCGAAATCCACTTCCAGCCCTCCCCAGGCGTTGCGCCGGGTTTCCTGTTTCAGGCCTGAGCGGTGCAGCACCACATTGAGCCGTGCCAGCAGGATGGGCCGGGACACCGGCTTGACCAGGTAGTCGACCGCGCCGGCCGACAGCATCTGCACCACGTCGTCCTCGCTGTCGCGCGCCGTCAGAAAAATCACCGGCGGGCAGGCCTCCTTGAGCTGCAGCCGCAGCCGCGCCAGCACCTCGGGCCCGGACATGTCTGGCACCAGCCAGTCCAGCAGGCAGGCCGCGTACTGCCCCCTCTCCACGGCCCGCGCGCAGTCGGCGCCGCGATCGAACAGGTCCACCTCCAGGCCGGCTTCCTTGATCCATCCACACACGGCTTCAGCGGTTTCGGGCTCGTCCTCCAGGTAGGCAATTCGGGGGGCGGAAGTGTGGGGCATACGGGTTCAGGGGACCGGGTCGGACAGGCTTGTTACCTGTAGTTACATATTGTGCCGTCTTCGGCGAACCGAGTTTAGTGGTCTGACAACTGCCTGACCACCCCCTGCACCCCTCGACTGTTGGTAATTAGTAAGTGTAAACAAGGATTTACCCTTTGTTTCCGGGAGGCCCCATATGATCCGCCGCGCTAGTACCTTTTACTTCCTGTCACAACTATGCTCGAACATTTCCGACGCTGCGCGAAACTTGTATGCAAGCTGCCGAACCCGGTTTCCCTGGTCCGCCCGGCGTCCGTTCTGCTCGGTCTGGGGCTGCTGCCGGCGGCCGCTTTTGCCCTGACAGCCTCGGTGACGGCCATCATCCCGGCACAGGGTATTTACCCGGGTGAAATAGCCACTTTGCGCATTGCGCTGTCCAACAGCGACCCGGTTCCCGCCACCAACGTGGCCTTCAGCAACAGCCTGCCGGGCCTTTTGCCCAACGGCCTGAAGGTGGCCGGCGCCGCCACCAATGGTTGCGGCGGCGCGTTCACCGCGGCGCTCGGAACGCAAGCGCTGAGCCTCACGGGCGGCGGCATTCCGGCCGCCGCCGGCGGCATCGACGGCCAGTGCGTGATCGACATCCCGGTCACCGCCGGCAGCTCGACCGGCAACGCGACCTCTTACGCCTACCAGATCCTCAACGGCGCGGTGACCAGCAGCGCCGGCAGCAACAGCGGCGACGTCTCGCAGACCTTCAACATCCGCGCGCTGCAGCAGCCGCAAATCTCCAAGGCCTTCGGCAGTTCCACCCTGGTGCTGGGAGGCGCGACCACCTCGCTCACGATCACGCTGACCAACCCGAACCCGGTGGCCATCGAAGGCTTCAGCATCACCGACAACTTCCCGCAGCTGGGCGGCAGCGCCATCATCAGCGTTGCGGCCGTGCCGGGCGCCAGCGCCAGCTGCACCAGCGGGCCCGCGCCCGCCTTCAACCCGGCCCCGGTGGCCGGCGCCACCAGCGTGACCGGCACCGGCGACATTCCCGCCAACGGCAGCTGCAGCTTTGTGGTCGCGGTGGAAGCGTCGCAGACCAACGGCCAGTACACCACCAACGCCCAGAGCAACCTGATCAACCGCAGCAGCGACTTCAGCAACTCGCTGGGCATTCCCGCGCAGGCCAATGCCCAGGCCAACATCACCGTCAGGTCGCCGCTCAGCGTGGCCAAGGCCTTTTCCGGCAGCTCGCTGTCCAGCGGCTCCTCGGGCAGCCTGACCATCACGCTGACCAACAGCGGCAACACGCCGCTCACCGTCACGACCTTTGACGACAGCCCCATCGACGGCCTGGGCGGCGTCAACCCGGCGACCGGCCTGAACGTGACTTCGGCCTCCACCAGCTGCGCCGGCGGCGCGGCCGCCGCCATCAACAGCAACAAGGGCGTGCAACTGACGGGCGGCACCATTCCCGCCAACGGCAGCTGCACGGTCACCGTCAACTACACCGGCTTTGTGCAGGCCTCCGGCGTTCCGGTGACCTACACCAACAACATCCCGCAAGGCGCGGTCGACGTCGGCAACGCGGCCATCAAAAGCCAGAGCGCCTCGGCCACCATCCTGGTGGCCGACGACCTGCGCGTGCTCAAGTCGGCGCTGCCCGCCAGCCCGGTCGCGCCCGGCAACCCCATCCAGTACCAGGTCACGGTGCAGAACTACGGCGCGGCCGCGATCAACAACGTCACGGTGACCGACAACTTCACCAACGGCCAGACTTTCCTGACCGGCACGATAGGCGGCATCAACTACACGCCGACCGTCACCGCGGCCTGCGGCAACGTCAATTCCGCGAGCGCCGTCGGCAGCAGCACGGCGGTGCTCACGGTCGACACCCTGCCGGCCCGCGCCAGCCCCAGCGTGCCCGGCGCCTGCGTGATCACGATGTGGGCCATGGCCTCCAGCACGGCGGTGGCTTCCTCTGCCAACACCATCGCAGCGGGCGGCGTCTGCTATAACGCCGGCGCGACCTGCAACGGCGGCGCTTCCAACTCGACCAGCGTGACGACCAACGCCGCCGTGATGGCGGCCAGCAAGGCCTTTGCACAATCGTCCCCCGGCGTCAGCACCTTTGCCGAAGGCACCATCGTCCGCATGACCATCACGCTGACGAACAAGTCGGCGAACCCGCTGACCAACGTGTCGATCTCCGACACGCTGCAGCTGGCCAACAGCGGCGGCGGGCAGTTGCGCATCGCCAACCCGGCCAACGCGGCCAGCACCTGCGGCAGCCCGGTCATCACCGCGGTCGCCGGCGCCACCTCGGTGGGCCTGAACGGCGGCACCGTGCCCGCGCGCGCCGGCAACGGCCTGGGCGCCGATGGCAGCTGCGTGCTGCAGGTCGACGTGGTCGGCCCGGCCGGCGTCTACCCCAACACCGCCACCGTGGGCGGCACGCAGACCTTCGGCAACGGCACGACCCAAACGCTCACCCCCGTGACCACCAACACGGCGACGCTGACCTACACCTCGGCCCTGAGCGCCAGCAAGAGCTTCAACCCGGCCAGCGTGTCCACGGGCGGCCGCTCCACCGTCACGGTGCAGCTGCTCAACACCAGCGCGCTGGCCCTGACCAATGTCAGCGTGACCGACCCGCTGCCGGCCGGCATGGTGCTGGCCAGCCCGACCAATGCGCATACCACTTGCGCCGGCGCGACCTCCATCACGGGCGCTGCCGGCGCCAGCAGCATTTCCATGACGGGCGCCAGCGTTGCCGGCAGCGGCAACTGCGCCTTGCTGTTCGACGTAGTGGCCACCGGCGCGGCCAACTGGGTCAACACCATCCCGCCCGACTCCATCCTGGCCGACGGCGGTGTGCGCAACGTCGCCCCGGTCAGCGCCACCTTGCTGTTCACCCCGCCCAACGGCATCGCGATCAGCAAGGCCACCTCCATCAGCTCGCTGACCTTTCCGGGCGAAGTCAGCCGCCTGACCATCAACATCGCCAACGGCTCGCAGGCTGTCACCAACCTGAGCTTCACCGACTACTTCACCGTGGGCGGCACGGCAGGCGGGACCAACAACGGCTGGGTACTCACACCCAACCCCGCGCCCAGCACCACCTGCCCAGGTGGTGTGGTGAGCGCGGTGGCGAACACCCGCCAGGTCAGCCTGGCCGGCGCCGCGCTCGCGGTCAACGCCAGCTGCCAGCTCAGCGTCAACGTGACCTCCACCGTGACCGGCGGCAACACCAACACCATTCCGGCCGGCGCCATCACGACCGACCAGAACCTCAGCAACAACAACCCGGCGACCACCAGCCTGGCCATCAGCACCAACATCGGCCTGGTCAAGCAGTTCACACCCAATGTGGTCAAGCCCGGCCAGCGTTCGCGCCTGCGCATCACCTTCTACAACCCGCTGTCGCAGCCCGTCAGCGCGCTGGCCGTGACCGACACCCTGCCGGCCGGCGTGACCGTGCCCAGCGGCGCCAACCCGACGACGACCTGCCAGGGCGCGACCGTGTCCTCGACCGTCAACAGCGTGCAGGTGTCCGGCGGCACCATCCCCGCCGCGTCCGGCAACGTGCCGGCGAGCTGCCAGGCCGAGATCGACGTGCTGGCCGCGGCCCAGGGCGATTACGTCAACACCATTCCCACCAACGCGCTGACCGCCAGCGCCGGCGGCAACCCGCTGTCCAACACCCAGCCCACCAGCGACACGCTGCGCGCCAAATCGCCGGTCGCGGTGCACAAGGCCTTCAGCGCCCGCACGCTGGACGCGGGCAACCCGGTCGGCTTCACCACCGGTTCCGACAGCAAGGCACCCGGCGCGCCGGCCGTGCTGACCCTGCGTTTTGACAACCCCAACAACACGGCCCTGACCGGCCTGGTGCTGACCGACACCTTGCCCGCGGGCCTGGTGGTCGCGCCCACGCCGGCGGCGGCCACCACCTGCGCGGGCGGCACCGTCGTCGCGGCCGCCTCGGCGACCAGCGTGCGCCTGACCGGCGCGACGCTGGCGGCCGCGGGCTCCTGCACGGTCACGGTCAACGTGCTCAGCAACATCTCGGGCGTTTACACCAACACCGTTCCCACCGCCAGCATCACGACCAATGAAGGCGTGAGCAACGAGGAGCCCACCAGCGCGCAGCTGATCGTCTCCACCCCGCCCACCGTCGGCAAGCAGTTCACGCCGGCCGTGATCCCGCCGGGCGGCGTGTCGCGCCTGAGCATCGTCCTGGGCAACAGCAACAGCAGCGCGATGACGCTGAGCGCGAACTTCGACGACGTGCTGCCCACCGCGCCCGGCCAGATCCAGCTGACCGCCACGCCCGCCATGGCGACCACCTGCGGCGGCACCGTGGTGGCCGCGGCCAATGCCACCAGCGTGCGCCTGAACAGCGGCGGCACCGTTCCCGCGGGCGGCTGCACGATTGACGTCAATGTGACCGGCCTCACCGCCGGCGTGCACACCAACAACATTCCGGCCGGCGCGCTGCAGACCAACCTGGGCAGCAACCAGTCGCCCGCCAACGCGCCGCTGACCATCAGCACCCTGGGCTATATCTCGGGCAAGGTCTTCAAGGACAACAACCCCACGCCCAACGGCACCTTCCAGAACGGCACCGACACGCCGATCGCCGGCGTGAACATTGAACTGCGCAGCGGTGCGAACTGCAGCGGCGCCCTGGTGACGACCGGCACGACGGACGCACTCGGCAACTACCTGTTCTCGTCCCTGGCGGCCGGCAGCTACTCGGTGTGCCAGCCCACGCAGCCCTCGGGCACCACCAACGGCATCACCACGGCCGGCACCATCAGCGGCATCAACGGCAGCACCGGCACGGCCGGCACCGCCTCCAACCCGACCATCAGCAGCAGCCAGATCACCAACATCACGCTCAACGGCAACGGTGCGGGCGGCGAGATCTCGGGCTCGGCCGGCAACAACTTCGCGGAAGTCGTGCCTTCGTCCATCAGCGGCAAGGTCTTCAAGGACGTCAACAACAACGGTGTGCAGGACGGCGCGGACGACCCGCTGGCCGGCGTGACCGTTGAGCTGCGCGATGCCGGCACCAATGCGTTGATGGCAACCACGGTCACCGACGCCGCGGGCGGCTACAGCTTCGCCGGTCTGCTGCCCGGCACCTACACCGTGGTGGAACCCACCCAGCCTGCCGGCACCTCCAACGGCATCACCACCCCGGGCGCGGTGCCCAACGGCGGCACGCCGGGCACGGCCACCACGCCGGCCGTCACACCGAGCCGCATCAGCAGCATCGTGCTGCCGCCCAACACGAGCTCCAGCGGCAACAACTTCGCCGAAGTGCCCAACGGCGGAACGATTTCCGGCCGGGTCTTCCTGGATTACGACAACAACGGCGCGGTCAACGGCAGCGACCACGGCATAGGCGGACAGACCATCAACCTGACCGGCACAGACATCAACGGCCTGGCTGTCTCCAAGACCACCACCACGGCGGCCGACGGGCGCTACAGCTTCACCGGCCTGGCCCAGGGCAACTACACCGTCACGCAGCCGCTGCCGCAGGCAACGGGCACGACCAACGGCCAGACCATCGCGGGCAGCACCGGCGGCGTCGCGACCCTGCCGGCCAACCCGGTCTCGTCCATCTCGGCGATTCCGCTGGCCAGCGCCAACGCCGTGTCGGCCGACAACAATTTCGCCGAGATCCCCGGCGCCGCGCCCGACCTCGCGATTGCCAAGAGCCACTCGCCGGTCAGTTTCGCGCAGGGCTCCAGCACCGGCTTCTACACCATCACCGTCTCCAACGTCGGCACGGTCGCGACCTCCGGCACCATCACGGTGGTCGACACCCTGCCCGCGGGCATGACGGTGGCCGCCGTCGCCGGCGGTGCCACCTGGTCCTGCAGCAGTGCCGTCACCACGGTGACTTGCACCACCAACAGCGTGATCGCCGCGGGCGGCACGGCGCCTGTCTTCACGGTGCGCGTGGCGGTGGCCGCCGGCCTGTCCGGCCAGGTGCTGGTGAACACGGCCGTGGTCTCCGGCGGCAATGAACCCGCCGGCTTCAACGGCAACAACACCGCCACCGACCCCACGGTGATCTCCGACGTGGCCGCGGTGCGTGGCACGGTGTGGCGCGACCTCAACCACGACCGCATCAAGGACCCCGGCGAGCCGCTGGTGCCCGGCTGGATCGTGGAGCTCACGCTGGGCGGCGTGGTCGTCGGCACCACCACCTCCGACGCGAGCGGCGCCTATGCCTTCCCGAGCGTGGCGCCCGGCTCGGGTTACCAGATCCGTTTCCGCGAACCGACCAGCGGGCGCATCTACGGCCGCCCGGTCCCGAATGAAGTGGGCTTGCCCTATACCAACGGCGCGGTCAATGCGAACTCGAACCCCGCCGGCGCCAACAACACCGACGGCACGCTGCAGGGCCTGACCCTGGCCGCCGGCACCACCACGCTGGCGCAAAGCCTGCCGCTGGACCCCAGCGGTGTGGTCTACGACGCCGTGACGCGGCAACCCGTGCCGGGTGCCGTGGTGACCCTCTCCGCGCCCGGCCTCACGGCGGCCGACGTGATCGGCGGCAGCCTCACGCAGACCACCGGCGCGGACGGCGCCTACCAGTTCCTGCTGCTGGGCGGCGCACCCGTGGGCGGCACGCTGTACACGCTGACCGTGACCTCGCCGGCCGGCTACCTGCCGGGCCCCTCGGCCATGATCCCGGCCTGCACGGCCACTCTGGGTGTGGGCCTGGCCCCGCCCAGCCCGGACCCGGCGCTGGTGCAGAACAGCAACTTCGCGCCCGGCACCGGCGTGCCGCTGCACAACCCCGCGGCCTGTCCCACCAGCACACTGGCCTTGGCGGGCGGCGCGGCCACCACGCAGTATTTCTTCACGTTCACCTTCGCCGCGATTCCCGGCTCGGCCAATGTGCTGAACAACCACATTCCGCTGGACCCGATTCTGGGCGGCGCCATCGTGATGACCAAGAGCACGCCGCTGGTCAACGTGGTGCGCGGCGACCTGGTGCCCTACACCATCACGGCCACCAACACGCTGAACGCCGTGCTCGGCAACATCAGCGTGGTGGACCTGATCCCCGCGGGCTTCCGTTACCGCACCGGCTCGGCCTCGCTCAACGGCGCGGCGCTGGAGCCCACCATCAGCGGCCGCAACCTGACCTGGGCCAACCAGGTGTTCGCCGCCGGTGAACGCAAGACCTGGCGCATGCTGCTGGTGGTCGGCACCGGTGTGTCCGAAGGTACCTACATCAACCAGGTCGCGGCCCGCAACGCCCTGGTCAATGCGCAGGTCTCCAACACCGCCACGGCCGCCGTGCGTGTGGTGCCGGACCCGACCTTTGACTGCTCCGACATCATCGGCAAGGTCTTCGACGACAAGAACGCCAACGGCTACCAGGACCAGGACGAGCCCGGCATCGCCAACGTGCGCATCGCCACGGCGCGCGGCCTGCTGGTCACCAGCGACCACGACGGGCGTTTCCACGTGGCCTGCGCGGCCATCCCGAATGCCGACCGCGGCTCCAACTTCGTGATGAAGGTGGATGAGCGCACCCTGCCTTCCGGTTATCGCCTGACCACCGAGAACCCACGCGACGTGCGCGTGACGCGCGGCAAGATGGTCAAGCTCAACTTCGGCGCCACCGTGCACCGCGTGGTCCGGCTTGAGCTCTCGGGCGAGGCCTTCACCGGCAAGGGCGACGGCACCGAACTGCAGCCCGCCTACCTCGCCACCCTGGAAAAACTTCCCGAGCAGCTCGCCGCGCGGCCTTCCGTGCTGCGCATCGCCTACCGCCGCGGCGGCGAGGCGGCCGGCCTTGCCGAAAGACGCGTGGCCGCCATCAGCGAGCGAATACAGGGCTTGTGGAAGGCCAGGCGCAAGAAGAGCGACGGGAATGAAGCCGGCGACAGCGAACCCCTGCACCCCCTGATGATTGAAACCGAGCTGGAGACGGCGAAATGAATTTCCGTACACATGCGATAGCCGTCGCCGCCGGCCTGCTTTGCGCTGGTTCCCCGGCCTGGACCGCGACCGAAGTCAGCGGCAAACGAATCGACAACGGCCGTATCGACCTGTTCAGCGTGCCGCCACCGGCGGAAGTGCAGCCCGACATCGCCTACCCCATGCCCTCGGGCGTGACACGCGAGGAAGCGGCCGGCATGAAGGCCCGCGCGGCGCAGACGCCCAAGGCGGTTGCCTCAGTCGACAAGGCACTCCAGGAAGCCGGCGGCCTCAGCCTGTTTGTCTCGGGCAAGGCTGAACTCACGCCTTCGGCCAAAGCCGCGATTGAATCGCTGGCCGGCGAAATCCGCAGCAAGGGCGCGGCCTCCGCCGGCATGCGCATTGCCGTGGTCGGCCACACCGACAACCAGCGCCTGGCGCCGGACACCAAACGCATCTTCAAGGACAACCAGGGCCTGTCTGAAGCGCGCGCGCTGGCCGTGGCCGCCTACCTCAAGCAGCTGCTGAGCAACCCCGCCATCAGCTATTCCATACAGGGCGAGGGCGAGAACAAACCGCTGGCGTCCAACGCGACCCCCGAAGGCATGAGCCGCAACCGCCGCGTGGAGCTGCGTGTGTGGTTCCAGCCCGCGGCGCCGGCAGCGGCGCCTGTGGCCGTGCCCGCTCCGCTGGCACCCTGCACGCCGCAATCGGTCGGCCAGTCGACCGTGCCTTTCCGCATCACCATAGACGGCGAGCCCATCAACACCGCCGAGATCCCCAACGAGGCCGACGGCCAGCGCTGCGCCGACGTCGCGCTCGAGCGGGCCGACATCCAGGTGCGCTACGACAGCCTGGCCGCCGTGCCGCTGATGAACGCCTGGGCCACGCCCTCCACGGCCGTCAAGGGCGAGGCCGTGGAGTTCCGCGCCTGGTCCAACTACATTCCGTGGATCAAAAAGGCCGAGCTGCGCCTCTTCCGCCCTGGGCAAAAGACCCAGGAGCAGCCGTTTGAGATCGTGCCCGTCAGCTGGAAGGGTGCGACCCGCTGGACGGTGCCTGCCAACACCGCGGGCGACCAGGTGTTTTACCTGCTGCGTGTCTACGACGCGCAGGGCCGCTTTGACGAAACCAGCCTCAAGCAGCTGAACCTGCTGGCGCGCGCCATGCCGGCCAATGAAGACCAGGACAAACTGGAGCGCGAGCGCCTCACGGGTTATGGCGAGAACAGCCTGGCCCTGCGCAACATCCCGGTCAGCGGCGGCACGGTCACGGTCAACGGCACAAACCTTAAACCCGGCCAGCGCATAGAAGCCCTGGGCCTGGAGCTGCCCATAGACGCGCAAGGCAAGTTCGCGATGAAGCAGATCATGCCGGCCGGCCCGCAGTCGGTCGAAGTGACGCTCAAGGAAGCCGACGGCCGCGCCAGCACCTTCCGCCGCAACCTCAACATCGCATCCGACGACTGGTTTTACCTGGCGCTCGGCGACCTGACGGTCGGCAAGAACAATGTCTCGGGTCCCGCCAAGCTCGTGACCGGCGACCTGAGCCACTATGAAGACAAGGTCTACGTCGACGGCCGCGCCGCGTTTTACCTCAAGGGCAAGATCAAGGGCGAGTGGCTGCTCACGGCCTCGGCCGACACGCGCGAAGGCCCCATCGAGGACTTGTTCTCCAACTTTTCGAGCAAGGACCCCAAGTATTTGCTGCGCAGCATAGACCCCAACCTGTACTACCCGGTCTACGGCGACGACAGCACCACGGTGGACGACGCGCCCACGCAGGGCAAGTTTTTTGTCAAGCTGCAAAAAGGTGATTCGCACATCATGTGGGGCAACTTCCAGACCTCCTGGAGCGGCACCGAGCTGATGCAGTATTCGCGCGGCCTCTACGGCGCACAGCTGCGCTACCGCTCGGAAGAGGCCACGGCCTACGGCGAGAAACAAACCCAGATCGACGCCTTCGCGGCCGACCCCGGCACCCTGGCTTCGCGCGAGGAGTTCCGCGGCACCGGCGGCTCGATTTATTACCTGCGCCACCTGGACATCACCCAGGGCTCGGAGCGCGTCTGGATAGAGGTGCGCGACAAGGACTCCGGCATGGTGATAGAGCGCCGCGAGCTTGCGCCCACGCAGGACTACGAGATCAACTACCTGCAGGGCCGCATCCTGCTGCAGTCGCCGCTGTCCGCCACCGGCGGCGGCGCGGGGCTGATCATGACCTCGGCGGTCGGCGGCCAGCCGGTCTACCTGGTCACGACCTACGAGTTCGCGCCCGGCGTCACCGCCATCAACAACCTCTCGACCGGCCTGCGCGCGAGCCAATGGCTGAACGACCACGTCCAGCTCGGCGCCAGCACCTACCACCAGGGCGAGACCGGCTCCAGCCAGACGCTCAAGGGCGTGGACGGCACCTTGCGCTACAAGCCCGGCACCTGGCTCAAGTTCGAGGCGGCCCGCTCCAAGGGCCCGGGCAACGGCGCGCAGACCTCGATTGACGGCGGCTTCGGCTTCAACACCCTGAACAACGGCAGCATCCAGTCGGCCGGCGCCGAGCGCCTGGAAGCTTCGGTGGACCTGGCCGAGGTGACCGACAGCATGAAGGGCAAGGTCACGGCTTACGCGCAGAACCGCGACCGCGGCTACTCCGCCCCCGGTCAGATCGGCATCAGCGGCGAGGCCGTCAAGCAGGCCGGCATGTCGGCCGACGTCGAAGTCGCCGCCGGCACCCGCGTGCTGCTCAAGGCCGACAGGCGCGAGGGCGACCTGCAGGACAGCCAGAACGCCGAGCTCGCCGTGCGCCAGACGCTCAGCAGCGAATGGGAAGTCGCGGCCGGCGTGCGCGCCGACGATCGCTCCAAGGTCACGCCCAATGCCAGCGCCTTGCTCTCGCAAACCGGCTCCCGCACCGATGCGCAGCTGCGCGCCGACTACCGCCCCGACCGCGAAGGCGGCAAGCCCGGCGAAAAAGAAAACTGGGAAGCCTACGGTTATGTGCAGGGCACGCTGGAGCGCGACGACACGCGCGACCCCAACAACCGCGTCGGCCTGGGCGGCGCGCTGCAGGTCAGCGAGCGCGTCAAGCTCAGCGGCGAAGCCTCCAATGGCAGCATGGGCGTGGGCGGCAAGCTGGGCGCCGACTACCGCATCTCCGACCGCAGCAATGCCTACCTGGCCTATACCGTGGAAACCGAAAGCCCCGACGTCGCCTGGCGCGGCCGCCAGGGCACGCTGGTCTCCGGCGCCAGCACCCGCGTCTCCGACCAGCTGCGCGTCTTCGGCGAAGGCCGCTCCGTCAACGGCGCGGGCCCGCAAAGCCTCACGCAAGCCTTCGGCACCGACTGGTCGCCCAACGACCGCTGGAACTTTGGCGCCAAGGTCGAGTTCGGCACCGTGTCCGACCCGCTGGCCGGCGACCTCAAGCGCCGCGCGCTGGGCGGCTCGGTCGGCTACAAAAAAGACGGCCTCAAATACGGCGGCAACATCGAGTGGCGCCACGACAAAGGCAATCTCTCGGGCGAACGCACGACCTGGCTGATGCGCAACACCGTGGGCCTGCAGGTGGACCCGGCGTGGCGCCTGCTCGGCAAGCTCAACGTCTCGCGCTCCAGCAACAGCCAGGGCGCGTTTGTGGACGGCAACTACCATGAGTTTGTACTCGGCAGCGCCTACCGCCCCGTCGACAACGACCGCTGGAACACCTTGTTCAAGTACACCAACCTCAACAACGTGCCCACCGCCGGCCAGCTCACGCCTTCGGGCCAGGCCGCCGACTACGCACAGCGCAGCCAGGTCTTCTCGGTCGACACGATTTACGACGTCAAGCCCTGGCTGTCGGTAGGCGGCAAATACGCCTTCCGCATCGGCGAGCTCAAGTCCCCGGTGGCCGGCGGCGAATGGTTCTCCAGCCGCGCCGACCTGCTGATCCTGCGCGCCGACCTGCACCTGGTCAAGGAGTGGGACGCAATGGTGGAGCTGCGCAACCTGCGCGCCACCGAAGCGCAAGACGCCAAAGCCGGCGCGCTGCTGGCTGTGTACCGGCACCTCGGCAAGGGCGTCAAAGTGGGTGTGGGCTACAACTTCACCAAGTACTCGGACGACCTGACTGACTTGTCTTACCGCAGCAGGGGCTGGTTTTTGAACGTGCTGGCGGCGTATTGAGGGGGGCGGCGCGTCAAGGCAATAGCTTGCGTGTGTCCGCCGTGCTGATGTCGTCCAGGTGCCTGAACGCGGGTGCGATCCTGGCCATGTCGTCTGCCGGAACGCCTGAGCGTGCGAACGACACCTTCCACTCCCGCACGACGCGCCAGACCTCATCGATCAAGTCGCAAGCGCGGGCCTGGCTCAAGGAGAACGCCGGATGCCCGCCCAGCGCGTTGTCGAGTGTCGCGAGGCGACCTTGGGGCCCGACTCCCAGGTGAAGAAGGCGCTCGGTCGCGTGGCTCGGCCGGGGCAGCACGTCGTACAGGGGACTGAGCCGCCAGCCGGGCAGGCGGGGATCCCACAGGAAGCCGTGGTTGCGCAGGTGGTCGTCGTCGTTGCTGGCGAGGATGTTGAACACCATGCGCTTGAAGAGTTCTTCGTTGTCCGCGCGGATCACGTCCGGATGGCAATACCGGCGCACGGCGGCGGCCAGGTCGGCGTAGGACTTTGTTCGCGACTCGGTCTCGTCACATCCGACCAGGGTCAGGCCGCTCACAAAACCCATGCGGCGCTCGGTCAGGCCGTCGGCGGGTGGCAGCAGCAAGTCCGTTGCGGCGGTGGGCAGTGTTCCGTGTGCCAGCCAGTAGCGGTCGAAACGCCGGATCATCATGATGCGGCGGCCGCCCAGAAGGCGCGTGGCCACGGGCGGCACGTCCAAGCCGGCCTCCCGCGCGAGCACCAGCGAAGCACATTCGACCGCGGGGATGTCGAAGGCGTCATGTTTGCTTTGGAACTTCGCGAGCCAAAGGGCGCCGCCCTCATCACGCACAGACGCTTTGGGCCGGGCACCGCCGAGTGCCGTCCCGGCTTCAAAAATGTGTTCAAGCCTGGCGGGAACGTCTTCTCCCGCCTCGATGCGCTCCGCGGCCTCCATCAAGTAGCTGAGCGCGTGAACGCCGCCGGCGGCGCCCGTGGGCCCATCAGCCATGCCGGAGCGGATGTCCAGCGCGCCTACCCGCTCGCTGCCCGCATGCAGCAGGTACTGCGACTCGGCCAGGCTGTTCGTGGGCACCTTGAGCTTGGCCTCGATCACCCGGCGCCCCCAGGAATCCGGCGCGGCGTCACGTATGCCGCCGAAGCTCGTCAGGGTGTTGACCGGCAGCAGCAGCTTGCCTGCGACGGACTCCGGGCCGCGGATGGCCAGGCTGACCGGGTCCACCTCCAGGGCATCGCCACGGGCCAGATACTTCAGGCCGTAGGCAAAGCGCGATGCCAGGAGATCGGAACCCTGCTCGGTCATCGTGAGCTGCCCGCAAGGCGCCCAAGCTTCGCCCAGGTAGGCGAAGGTCATCAGCTTCAGGTCTTTGGCCGCCATAAAAATTCTGCTCTGGATAAAGAAGATGAAAGGCGCTGCCGGTGCGGGCCTGGGTTCAGAAATCCAGGTCCTTGAGCTCGGCCGCGCTCAGGTCGCGAACGCGTTTTGTCGATTCGCGGGCCTGCAGGGCGGCCAGCGCGGGGTCGGCCTGCGTCAACAAACCTGCCAGCGTGGTGCCGGGCGCGATGGCGTCGAGGTAGCGAAGCACCTGCCCAATCGCCAGGCCCGGGTCGCCCTTTTCCAGACGGTAGGCGGTATTGCGCGAGAAGCCCGCGCGCAGCGCCGCATCGGCCTGTTTGACCTTGCGCGCCTGGCGCAGGCGCGCAAGAAGATGCCCGAGGTGGGCCGTCTCTTGCGCGAGCTGTGGACTGAGTATTGCGGATTGGTCTATTTTCATGTTCGTTAAATCATTCAATATCACGATAAAGATCGATTTAACGAACATTTTATATACCTACAAATTCACGGTCAACTTATGCTCGATAAATCAAGCTTTATTCAATTAATGATTGATTTAACGATCTTTTTGTCAAAATGCGGCGTGATTGGCTTGATGGAGCTGTGCGGTGTCCGGAGCGAGGGTGGGGCCGCACCCGATGGTCGTCGACGCCCTGGCCGTAGCCCATCCCGCATACTGGGGTCCCGGCCTCAGGCCAGGCATTTTTTGAAGGACCCGTATGAGATGGTCGGAATCCTTGCGAGACTGGGCCGGAAAGCTCAAGCGCGACGGGGTCACGCTGTGGTTTGCCTGCAAACATCCCCAGACACCCTGGTATGCCAAGGCGCTGGGTCTTTTTGTCGTGGCGTATGCCCTGAGCCCCATAGACCTGATCCCGGACTTCATTCCGGTGCTGGGCTACCTGGACGACCTGCTCCTGCTGCCGGGCCTGATCTGGCTGGCCATCTCCTTGACGCCTGCCGAGGTCATCGCCGACTGCCGGCGGCAAGCCGAGGCCTGGCTGGCCAATGAAGGCGCCAGGCCGCGCAGCCTATGGGGCGCTGGATTGGTAGTCCTTGTCTGGATGGGCGCCGCCTGGGGCCTGTGGGTCTGGCTGGCGCCTTGATGTCTTGAGCCGCCGCTTCGCCCGGGCTCCTCGGCCGCGAACGCTCAGCGGCGCTCCTCGCCGGAAACTTCCTCGGGCGGCCGCACCCGGCTGAACATGGCCAGGAGCAGGATGTCGTAAATGATCTTTAATGCGCCGCCCGCCATCAGCGGCCAGCCGAAGGTGGAGACCCCCAGCAGGTAGCCGGCCAACGCGGGGCTGGCAGCCGCGGCCAGGCTGCGCGGCACAGAGGTCACGCTGGCCGCGGCGGCCCGCTCCTGCGGCGTCACGATGGCCATCACATAAGAGCTGCGCGTGGGCACATCCATCTGCGACAGCGCGCTCCTGACCAGCAACAGGACGACGGCATGGCTGAGCTCCGTGCAAAAAGGAATGGCGATCAGGCACAGGCTGGACGGCAGGTGGGTGTAGACCATGGTCTTCACCAGCCCGATGCGGCTGGCGATATGCGCCGCCACAAGGTAAGAAAACGCGGTCAGCAGGCCGGCCCAGAAGAAGATGGTCCCGGCCACCTCAACCGACAGGCCGAAGCGCTGGTACAGCCACAGCGCCACCAGCGACTGCACCACAAAGCCGCCGCCAAAGGCATCCAGGCTGAACAGCGTGGCCAGCAGGTAGACCCGCTTTTTCGAAGGGCCCAGGGCGGACTTGGGCGCCGGGGCCTCTGCCGCGGGCCGCGTCGGCAGGCCGCGGTACAGCGCGGCCATCAGCAGCGCCAGCAAGGCATAAAGGATGAACATGCCCTGGATGGCGGTTTGTGGGGTGATGCCCGCCGTGGGCGCCAGCAGCGCGGGCAGGGCCGCCGCCAGCGAGCCGAAGGCCGCGCACAAAGTCCCGGTCAGGCTGTAGCGCGCAAAGACCGCCGTGCGGGACGGGCCGTCCACATGGTTCGCGAGCATCGCATGCTCCACCGGCATAAACACGCTGACATCGCCGCCCGAGGGATTCAGCGTGCCCACCAGGGCCACCAGCATCAGCGGCCAGAAGCTGCTGAGCGACGCCACGCCCAGGCCCGTGAAAACCATCAAGGCCGAAGCGGCCAGCAGCAAGGGCCGGTGGTCGTAGTGCGCCGCATGCGTGCCGACCAGCAGGGTCAGGATGCCGGAGCCCAGCAAGGTCGTGGTCGCGATCAGCCCGACCTGGAAGGGCGTCAAGCCAAGGCTGAGCAAATAGACCGGCAGCAACAGGCTCACAAAGCCGTCGCCGAATCCCCGTATCGCTTTGGCGGCAATCAGGCGATCCAGGCTTGTGAGCTGGAATTTCAACACGGCCGTTGGCGTCCGCAAGGCCGCTTAATGCGAATGCCGGTGATGGGCATCGGGGAAATGCGCATGGCTGTGGGAGATCGGCAGGTGTTTGTGCGCATGCGCGTGGCGCGTGCCGGGCGCCACCGGTGCTTCGTGCGCATGGTCGTGGTGCTCGTCCCCCAGGCCGTGCGCATGTTCGTGGCTGTGCTCAAGCGGCTCATGGGTGTGCGAATGCTGGTGGCTCTCGGTCAGGTGCAGCCAGACGCCCCAGGCCATCAGCAAGGCCGCGACGAGCAAAGAGGGGGTGACGGGCTCGCCAAGGACGGCAATCGCTAGGGCCGCGCCCACAAAGGGCGCGATCGAAAAATACGCGCCCGTGCGCGCCGTCCCGAGGTGGCGCAAGCCGAGCACAAACAGCGCCAGGCTGGCGCCATAGCTCGCAAACCCCAGCAGCGCCGCCGCCAGCACCACGGGTAGCGCGGGCCACGCAGCGCCTAGGGATAGCGCCAGCACCAAGTTGGTGGCACCGGCCACCAGGCCCTTGGCCATGGCGATGAACGAAGCGTCGGACAGAGACACCTTGCGCGTCAGGTTGTTGTCCACACCCCAGGCAAGGCAGGCGCCCACCACGGCCAGGGCCGGCCACAACTCGCCAAAGCGCGCCTCACCGGGCCAGGAAAGAACCACACCGCCCGCCACAATGGCCAGCATGCCCAGCGCGATGCGGCGGTCAAAGTTCTCCTTGAAAACAAACCAGGCGATCAGGGCGGTCAATACGCCTTCCGCATTCAGCAGCAGCGAAGCGCCCGAAGCCGGCATGCCCGAAAGCCCCAGCATCAGCAGGACCGGGCCCACCATGCCGCCCGCAATCACGGCGCCGGCCAGCCACTTCCATTCCGCGCGAGGCATGCGCACAGGCGGTGACCGGCGCAGCCGCCGCAGCAAAAACAAACCAACACCCGAACCCAGGTAAAGCAAAGCCGCCAGCAGCCAGGGGCTGGCCTGCGCCAGCAAAAGCTTGGCCAGCGGCGTGCCCGCGCCGAACAGGGTTGCCGCGAGGAGGGTGGCCAGCACGCCGGGTTGGGACAGTGGGTTCATGGCGTTCTTTTGGGGTCCAGGGGCGCTTGCCTTGTCCATATTACGCGAGTGTTTGGGTGCCGGTTTTACAAGTCAGCACCACCGCTCCCGGCTGTTGCCTGCGCCAGCAGCCAGGCGCGGAACACCGTGAGCGCTTCGAGCCTGGATGATTCCTCGGGATACACCAGGTAGTAGCCACGGGGAGAAACCCATTGTTTCTTCGACAGCCGGCGTAAACGGCCGGTCGCCAGCGCGTCGCTGGCCATGAAGTCGGGCAGCAGCACCGCACCCAGGCCCGCCACCGCGGCATTCAGGGCCATGGACATCAACTCGTAGCGCGGTCCGTCTTGCCCGGTGCTGATCTGGATGCCCGCATGGTCGAACCATTTTTGCCACGCGTCCAGCACGGTGGTGTGGTGCACCAGCGCGGACCTCGGTGTGCGGGACGTCAGCGATTTCCCATTTTTGGCGATCCATGCCGGGGCGGCATACGGCGCCATCGCCAGGGGCAAAACAAAATCGTTGTGCAGGCCGGCGCGTTTTCCGTCGCCGAATTCGAGCGAGGCATCCACCGCCATGCTCTTGAAATCCACCGACCCCACGCGGGTCGCGAAATTCAGGGTGATCTCGCCGTGCGCGCGCGTGAAGTCCGGCAGGCGCGGAATCAGCCAATAGCTCCCCAGCGACGCGCCTACCGACAGTGCCAGCGAACCCCCGCGCCCCTTGAGCGCCATCACGTTGGCCGTCGCGCGTTCAAGGCGCTGGAGAATGCCGCTGACTTCGTCCAGGTAATAACGGCCGGCTTCGGTCAGGATGACGGCATCCCGCCGCCGCACGAACAGCTTGACGTCAAGACGGCTTTCAAGCGCCATGATCTGGCGGCTGACCGCGCCTTGCGTCAGGTGCAGCTCCTGCGCGGCCGCGGTGAAGGAGCGCAGGCGCGCGCTGGCCTCAAGGCATACCAGGGACATGGTGGAGGGCGCGCGCAGCATCATGGTGCATGAGAAAAAAACATGGAAGACGCAGAAATTGTCGTTTGTAGCCAAAGGTTTGTCCACGCATCATTCGGTTTCCTCATTGCTGAACCCCAAGGTGACCTCCATGACCGAATACCAGACAAAGCGGCGAACCCTCCTCAAACTGGGGGCCGCGGCGATGGCCTCGGCGCCGCTGCTGGCGCGCGCCGCCTGGCCCGACCGGCCCATTCGCCTGATTGTTCCGTCCGCCGCCGGCGGCTCGCCCGACAACATCTGCCGCATCCTGACCGCCGAGTTGATGAAGGCCCTGGGACAGCCTTTTGTGATCGACAACAAGCCCGGCGCCAGCGGCAACATCGGCATGCAGGAGATCGTGCGCGCCGCGCCGGACGGCTACACGCTGGGATACGGCAACGTGGGTACGCTGGCGATCAACAAATCGCTTTTCTCCAAACTGCCCTACGACCCCGAAAAACAGCTGGTTCCCGTGGCGCTGCTCGGGTATGTGCAGAACGCGCTCGTCGTCAGGAATGACCTGGGCGTGAAGAATGTGGCCGAGCTGATCGCGCTGGCCAGGTCCAGGCCGGGCAAACTCAGCATGGCCTCTCCCGGCAACGGCACCACCGGCCACCTAGGCGGTGAGCTGTTCAAGAGCATGACCAGCACCTTCATGACCCACGTGCCTTACCGCGGCAGCCCGCAGGCCATCCAGGACCTGATGGGCGGCCAGGTCGACCTGATGTTCGACAACCTGTCGTCCATCGCGCCGCACATCAAGAATGGGCGCATCAAGGCGCTGGGCGTTTCAGGGCGGGCGCGCAGCCCGCTGTTTCCCGAGGTGCCGACCATTGGGGAGTTCGTCAAGGGCTATGAAACGACGGCCTGGGGCGGCATTGTCGCGCCGGCCGGCACCTCGCGCGACATCGTGCTGCGGCTCAACGGCGAAATCAACAAGGTGCTGGGCAATGCCGCGGTCAACGAGCGTTATGCAGCCATTTCCTTCGAGACGACCATAGGCTCGCCCGACCGCCTGTTTGACCGCGCCCTGCGGGAGACGCGGATGTGGACGGAGGTCGTCAAGCGCGCCGGTGTCCAGGTGGATTGAGCGGACATGTTCGATCTCATCATTGAAGGCGGCGAGCTCATCGACGGCACGGGCGCCCCCCGGGTGCGCGCCGACCTCGGGGTATCGCGCGGGAAAATTCTCTCCATCGGCGACCTGTCGGGCGCGCGGGCGGGCGAACGCGTCGGCGCGCACGGGCGGATTGTCGCGCCGGGTTTCATCGACGTGCACACCCACGATGACCGCTTGCTGCTTTTGCCCGCCGCGGGCGCCCACCCCAAGCTGTCGCAGGGCGTGACGACGGTGGTGTCGGGCAACTGCGGCGTCAGCCTGGCCCCGCTGGAGACCCGCCATCCACCGCCGCCACTGGATATCCTGGGAACGGACGGCTGGATCTACCCGGATTTCGCGGCCTACCTGGATGCGCTGGACCGGTCTCCCCTGGCCGTCAATGTCGCTTGCCTTGTCGGCCATTCCACGCTGCGCGTCAAGCACATGGCGGACCTCGGAAGGCCGGCCACCGCCGGGGAATCGGCCGCTATGGCGGCGGAACTCGCCCACGCACTGGCCGCGGGCGCCATCGGCCTGTCGACCGGCTTGTACTACCCGCCCGCGAAAGCCGCCACGGCCGAAGAGGTGATCGCCGTGGGCGCGCATCTCAAGGCGGCCGGCGGTATCGTGGCCATGCACATCCGCGATGAGGGCGACGCCATCGACGAGGCGCTGCGCGAGGCCCTGCACATAGGCCGGGAACTGGGCGTGGGCACCGTCATTTCCCACCACAAGCTGGTCGGCACGGCCAACCACGGCCGCTCCGTGCAGACACTGGCCATGCTGGAGCAGGCGGCGCGCGGGCAGCCGGTCTGCTTTGACTGCTATCCCTACAACGCCTCGTCCACCATGCTGCTGCCGTCCCGCGTCAAGCAGTCCAGCGACGTGCTGGTGACCTGGTCGCAGCCCGAGCCCGGGGTTGCGGGCCGCTCCCTCAAGGAACTTGCGCGCGAGAGAGGCCAAAGCGAGGAAGAGGTGGCGCGGGCCTTGCAGCCGGCCGGGGCCATCTACTTCGCGATGAGCGAGGAGGACGTCGGCCGCATCCTCAGCCATCCCATGGCCATGGTCGGCTCGGACGGCCTGGCGCATGACGTGCGTCCGCATCCGCGCCTGTGGGGGACTTTTCCGCGCGTGCTGGGGCACTACGTGCGCGAGAGAAAGCTGTTTCCGCTCGAGCTTGCCATCCACAAAATGACGGGACTCAGCGCAAGGCGTTTCGGCCTCGACGGCCGGGGAGTCCTGGCGCCCGGAAATCACGCGGACATCGTCATTTTTGACGAACACCGCGTCACCGCCAACGCCAGCTACGAAAGCCCCACCGAAGTCAGTTCGGGAATTGACGCCGTCTTTGTCAATGGCCGGCTCGCCTGCCGCGATGGCCACAGCGTCAGCGTGGATGCCGGGCGGGTGCTGCGCAGATGAGGCGGCTTGCGCCGGCCAGGCGTGCTCAACGCTGGTGGGTCGCGTGGTTTGCCGCCACATAGACCGGCGCCGCCTGCGCCGGCAACGGTGACCGGCCCCGTATCAGGTCCGCAATTTTTTCCGCGATCATGATGGTCGGCGCATTCAGGTTGCCGCTGACGACATTGGGCATGATGGAGGCGTCCACCACGCGCAGGTTCTGGATGCCGTGCACGCGGCCGGCGCCGTCCACCACCGCCATCGGATCGGTCCCCATGCGGCAGCTGCAGGACGGATGAAAAGCGCTTTCGGCCTTGTCGCGGATGAAGGCGTCGATCTCGGCATCGGTCTGGACCTTGGCACCGGGCGAGATTTCGCCATTGCGGAAAGGCTCGAAGGCCGCTTGGGAAAATATCTCGCGCGTCAGGCGCACACCCGCGCGCATTTCCTTGCGGTCCTGCTCGGTCTGCATATAGTTGAACAGGATGCGTGGATGCGCTTTGGGGTCGGCCGAGCGCAGCGTGATATGGCCGCGGCTGGTCGCGCGCATCGGCCCGACATGTGCCTGAAAGCCGTGCTGTGTGGCCGGTGCGCTGCCGTCGTAGCTGACCGCCATCGGCAAAAAGTGGTATTGCAGGTCCGGATGCGCCACCCCTGCCGCGCTGCGGATAAAACCGCCGGATTCGAAATGGTTGGTCGCGCCCAGGCCTTTTCCGGCGAACAGCCATTGCACGCCGATCTTCAGTTTGGCCAGGGGGTTCATCGCGCTGTACAGGGTGATCGGCTGCTTGCTGGCGTACTGCACGTAGACCTCGAGATGGTCTTGCAGGTTTTGGCCGACACCCGGGAGGTCGACCCGCGGCTGGATGCCCAGGGCGCGCAGTTCCTCCGCCTTGCCGATCCCGGACAGCATCAGGAGCTGCGGCGAATTGATTGCGCCGCCGGACAGGATCACCTCGCGCGCCGCGCCTGCCTGATGCAGGCGCGAACCTTGCGCGTATTCGACACCGGTCGCGCGCGTGCCCTCGAACAAGACCCGCGTGACTCTCGCGCGCGTCACCACGCGCAGGTTGCCGCGCCTGGCCGCCGGGCGCAGGTAGGCCTGCGCCGTGCTCCAGCGGCGGCCCTTGTAGACCGTCATGTCCATGGGACCCAGGCCTTCCTGCTGGTAGCCGTTCATGTCCTCGGTGTAGGGGTAGCCGGCTTGTTGCCCCGCCTCGATGAAAGCGCGGTAGAGCGGGTTCTTGCAGGCCGCGGTGGAGACATACAAGGGGCCGTCCTTGCCGCGATAGGCGTCGCCGCCTTTCAGGCGGGTTTCGGATTTCTTGAAGTAAGGCAGGCAGTGCGCGTAAGACCATTGCGCCAGTCCGGGCATGCCGGCCCAGGCGTCATAGTCAAACGCATGTCCGCGGATATAGACCATGCCGTTGATCGACGACGAGCCGCCGAGCACGCGGCCGCGCGGGCAGTGCATGCGGCGCTGGTTCATGAAAGGTTCCGGCTCGGTGTCATAGAACCAGTTGTACTTGTCGTTGGCCAGCGGATAAGCGAAGGCCGACGGCATGTGGATGAAGATGCTGTGGTCCGCCGGGCCGGCTTCCAGCAGCAGGACGCGCGCGCCTTCGTCCTCGCTCAGGCGGTTGGCGAGGACGCAACCGGCTGAACCGGCGCCGACGATGATGTAATCGTATTGTTCTTGTTTCATGTGAATTCCTGATCGGGAGCCAGCTTGCCGCCGGGCATTCCTATTCGTAAGGGCAAGCCACTTCACCCAGCTCGACGTACACGCTCTTCAACTGCGTGTAATAGTCAATCGTCACCATGCTGTTTTCGTGGCCGATGCCCGACTCACGGATACCGCCAAATGGCATCTCGATGGGCGTGATGTTGTAGTTGTTGATCCAGCACACGCCCGCCTGCAATTGCGCCGCCACCCGGTGCCCGCGCGCCAGGTCGCCGGTGAACACGCCGGCTGCCAGGCCGAAGCGCGTATCGTTGGCGCGCGCCACCGCTTCCGCCTCATCACTGAATCGCAGCACCGACATCACAGGACCGAAAATCTCTTCACGCACGATGCTCATGTCGTCCCGGCAATCGGCAAAAATGGTCGGCTCAACAAAATTTCCCTCAGCCAGCGCGCCGGTCTTGAGCTGCTTGCCCCCGGCGACCAGCCGCGCGCCTTCGGCGATGCCTTTGTCGATGTAGCTGAGCACACGCTGCATATGCGGGCGAGAAATCAGGGCGCCGACCTGCGTCGCCGGGTCCATCGGGTCGCCGATGCGCAGCTTTCGGGTACGCGCCTGCAGCTGTTCCAGAAACGCCTCGTGGATGTCCTCATGCACAAAGACCCGCGTGCAGTTGGTGCAGACCTCGCCCTGCGTATAAAAATTGCCGAGCATCGCGGCGGACACCGCCTGCCTCAGGTCGGCATCGGGGAACACCAGCAGCGCCGATTTGCCGCCCAGCTCCATGGTCGCGCGCTTCAGGGTTTTGGCGGCTTCCGCCATGACGGCTTTTCCGGTGCCCACCGAACCCGTGAGCGACACCTTGGCCACCGCCGGGTGCGACACCAGCAGCCGGCCGGTGCGGCCGTCGCCCTGCAGCACATTGAACACGCCGTCCGGCACACCGGCCTCGGTGTAGATTTCCGCGAGCCTGGCGGCGCTGCGCGGCGTCAATTCGGAGGGCTTGAAAATCATGGCATTGCCGCAGGCCAGGGCCGGCGCCGACTTCCAGCAGGCGATCTGCAAGGGATAGTTCCAGGCGCCTATGCCGACGCAAATGCCCAGGGGTTCGCGCCGCGTGTACGCAAAAGCGTTCTTGAGTCCGTAATGGTGGCCGTGAATCGTCGGCGCCAGGCCGGCGAAGTACTCCATGCAATCGGCGCCGCTGGCGACGTCGACCACTTCGGCTTCCTGGATCGGCTTGCCGCAATCCGCCACCTCCAGCTCGGCCAGTTCGCGGTTGCGCGCGCGCAGCAGTTGCGCCGCCCGGTACAGGATGCGGCCGCGCTCCGCGCCGGTCATCGCCGACCATGTGGCAAGCCCGGCTTGTGCCGCCTCGATCGCACGCTCGAGCTCCGGCGCAAGCGCCAGTTCGACGCGGCACAAGACCTGGCCCGTGGCCGGATTCAGGTTTTCCAGTGTTTCCGAAGCAGTGCTGGCCTGGTAAGCGCCGCCTATGTAGTTGCGTAGTGTTGGGGTCGTCACGAGCTCACCTTGTTCCGATGTTTCGCCGTGCAATCGCCGATGGGTCGATTGCCTTGACGGCTCACTATAGGTTCAGGGGATGCTGCGCTCTTGATGTATTACGACCACGCGATGGCGCAAATTTCCGGGCTCCACCAAGCCCGTCAAGCGGTGTGCGGCGGTGGGAAGTTTATTTGCGCGCCGGTGAAACGGCGCGCCGCATCACCGGCGCCTGCACGGACTGCAGCCGGTCCGCCCGGGGCGGGCAGCCGAACTTGTCCCGGTAGACGCGCGAGAAATGTTCCAGCGACGAATAGCCGGCACCGACAGCCACTTGCGCCACGCTCATGTCGGTTTGCTGCAGCAGCTTGTGCGCGCGCGCCAGCCGCAGGTTGATGTAGTACTTCAGCGGCGGCAGCGAGGTGTAGTGCTGGAACAGGCGTTCCAGCTGGCGCCGCGACAGCCCGACCCGGGTTGCGATCTCGTCGCAGGGCACGGGCTCTCCCACGGTTTCCTGCATGAGGTTGATCGCGGCCTGAACATGCCTGCTGCCTTCGCCGGGGCGCTTGTTGGCGCTGCTCAGCAAGGAGTCCGTCGGGTAGCGGACCTGCGTGTACTGCATGTGCTGCGAAACCTCGTGTGCCAGGTCGGCGCCTTCGCGCTCGCCTATCCACTGCAGCATCATGTCCAGCGTCGACGTGGCGCCCGCACAGGTCAGGCGGCGTCTTTCTATGGTGTAAAACTGGTCCTTCGCATTGACGTTCGGGTACAGCTCCTGGAAGCCTTCCAGGTTGTCCCAATGAATCGCCGCGCTGTAGCCGTCCAGCAAACCAGCGGCTGCCATGATTTCGGCGCCGGTCTCTATGCCCGCGAGTTCCGCGCCGAAGGCCGCCTGCCGCCTCAGCCAGTTTTTGATCTTGCGGTTCTTTGCATACTTCTTGGCCTCGAAGCTGGCGATCACAAAAACCGCGGAGAACTCCATGTCATCAGACAACTCCGCGTCCACCGGCACCTGCATGCCGTGTGTCCCTATCACCGGAGCACCGTCGACCGACAGCGTGGTCCATTCGAACAGCTTGCGTTGCATCAGCCAATTGGCCAGCACCAGCGGTTCCATCACCAGGGCCAGGCCCAGGTTGGAAAACTGCGGGATCAGCAGCAAGCCGACCCGGCGCGCCGCGGGTGTGGCTTTGGGCGACGTGCGCTCCCGGTTTTCTTCCTTCATAGAGACCCGCCATGCGTTGACAAACAGCCTATAAGGTATTTGGGGCCGCTGTTAGCCGGTTGACGTAATACGACATATGTTAGTCGTATTACGTCAATATCGGCCGTTTTCCTAAACCTATAGTTCGTCAACGGAAGAGCACTGCTTACCGGCATGCACCACTCGCCTTGCGGCGGGAACGGCAAGAAAAGCATGCGGTGGGCAGGCCTGTTTCAGTCCCTGTAAATGCGCTATCCAACCAGGAAAACGTGACATGAGGTCTCTGCACATACTCGGCCCGACTGCGGTTCTTGCCCTCGCCCTTTGCGCCGGCCCCGCAAGCGCACAAAACAAATCGCCGGCTGGCACCAAAGAGGCGGAAAGCTGCCGCACGGTGCGTTTCGGTGATGTCGGCTGGAGCGACATCGCCGCCACCACGGGGCTGGCATCGGTGGTCCTGGAAGGCCTGGGCTACCAGCCGAAGACGACGCTGGCTTCGGTGCCCATTACCTTCGCGGGCATCAAGAGCAAGCAGATCGACGTTTTTCTCGGTTACTGGAACCCGAGCATGACGCCCATGATCGAGCCCTTCGTCAAGGCGGGCCAGGTCAAGGTGCTGGACCAGCCCAACCTGGCCGGCGCCAAATACACGCTGGCCGCCAACAGCACCGCGTTTGAAGGCGGCTTGAAGACCTTTGCCGACATCGCGAAATTTCGCAAAGAGCTCGATGGAAAGATCTACGGCATCGAAGCCGGCAATGACGGCAATCTTTTGATCCAGCGCATGATCGACAAGAACGAATTCGGCCTGAAGGATTTCAAGCTGGTCGAGTCGAGCGAAGCCGGCATGCTGTCCGAAATACAGCGCGCGTCGCGCCTGAAAAAATGGATTGTGTTCCTGGGCTGGGAACCGCATCCGATGAATGTGCAGCTCAAGATGAAATACCTGGAAGGCGGCGACACCGTGTTCGGCCCGAACTTCGGCGAAGCCAAGGTGTACACCGCGACCACCCCCGATTACCAGGCGCGCTGCCCCAACGCGGCCAGGCTGATCGGCAACCTGCAATTCACGACCGACCTGGAAAACCAGGTGATGGTGCCCATCACCAACAAGGTCAAGCCCAACGACGCGGCCCGCGATTGGTTGAAGAAGAACCCGGATGTGCTCAAAAAGTGGCTGGCCGAGGTCAGCACCTTTGACGGCAAGGATGGGCTGGCGGCGGTCAACAAGCACCTGGGTCTTTGAGCGCATCACCATCGAAGAGAAAGTTATCGGAAAGTTGTCTGAAGTTGTTGGAAGTCTCGTCAAAAAAACTCTGGAGGTTTGTATGAATTTAGTTAAAAAGCTGTTGTCCGGCCTGCTGCTGGCCGGTGTCGCTTTCGGTTGTTCAGCCGTCGAATTGAAACACTGGCCCGCCGATGCCGCGGCCAAGCTCAATGCCCTGGTCAAGACGCATGCGAACAAGGGGGAGTACGCCGTGTTCGATATGGACAACACGAGCTACAACTTCGACCTGGAAGAGTCCCTGCTGCCTTACATGGAAATGAAAGGCCTGCTGACGCGCGAGAACATGGACCCTTCGCTCAAGCTGATCCCGTTCAAGGATGTCAACGGCAACAAGGAAAGCCTGAACAGCTATTACTACCGGCTCTGCGAAATCGACGACATGGTCTGTTACCCCTGGGTGGCGCAAATTTTCTCGGGCTACACGCTCAAGGAATTGAAAGGCTTCGTCGATGAATTGATGGCTTACGGCAAACCGATTCCGGCGACCTACTATGAAGGCGACACGGTCAAGACCATAGCCATCGAGCCGCCGCGCATCTACCAAGGCCAGCGCGAGCTGATGAACCATTTGATGGAAAACGGCATCGAGGTCTACATCATGACCGCCGCGCATGAAGAACTGGTGCGCATGGTGGCATCCGACCCGCGGTACGGCTACAACGTCAAGCCGCAAAACGTGATCGGCGTCGCGACCATGCTGAAAGACCGCAAGACCCAGGAACTGACCTCGTCCCGCCTGCAAATCCAGAAAGGCAAATACGATCCCGCCAAAAACATGGATCTGCAAATGCATCCCTACCTGTGGACGCCCAACACCTGGATGGCGGGCAAGTATGCGGCCATCCTGACTTACATCGACCAGTGGAAAAAACCCATCCTGGTCGCGGGCGATACACCGACCAGCGACGGCTACATGCTGTTCCACGGGACGGACATCGATCGTGGCGGCGTGCGCGTCTGGGTCAATCGCAAAGCCAAATACATGACACAGATCACCGACATGTGGACCAAAAACGCGGCACGCCAGAAGGAGCTGGGCTTGCCGGTCACGGCCGACAAGAACTGGATCGTCGTCAAGCCGGAAGACATTCATCCGCTCCCTGCTGGCAACAAGTAAGCCGGCCCCATCCGCTCGTTCGCCTGTCCATCCATCCGTCCACCCATCCGCCAGGAGGTGTTGAATGAAACCTGATCGTCTCTGCCCCGGGATGCCCTCCCGGATCCGGCGCGCCCTGTGCGCGGCCTTGTGCATGACCTTCGTGGCCGGGATGGGGCTGTTCCCCGTTCACGCGGCCAACAGCCCGGCGCCTTTGACGCTGGGGCTTATCGTCACGGGCGATACCGTGGAGAAGATGGTGGAGAACTGGAAGCCTTTCACCGACGCGCTGGCCAAAGAGATGCAGCGGCCGGTGCAGGTTCTGGCTTCGAAAGACTTCGCCGAAATTTCCGGTGCCCTGAAGAGTGGGCAGGTGCAGGTGGCCTGGGTCAACAACAAGCTGGCGATCGAACTGGTGGAAGCCGACCAGGCGCTGGTGTTTGCGCAGATGGTTGGAATGGATGGAACGCGCGGCTACAGCTCGGTCTTGCTGGCCCGCAAGGACGCCGCGCCCCAGAGCCTGGCGGAGGTGATAGGCCGCCCGGGCAGCTACACGCTGGGGGCCGGCAACAAGGAGTCCATTTCGGGTTTCCTGGCGCCGAACTACTATGTGTTCGCCAAGAACAAGATCGACCCTGAGAAACACTTCAAGAAGATCAACCGCACCAGCCACCGCGACAATTTTCTCGCGGTCGCCGACGGCCAGGTGGACCTGGCGACCAACAACACCGCGGACATGCTGCGCTACAAGGTGGAGTTCCCGGACAAGATGGCGCGCGTGAAAGTGATCTGGGAGTCCCCGCTGATTCCCAACGACCCCATCCTGTACCGCAAGGACCTGCCGGCGGCCACGCAGCAACGCATCCGGAAGTTCTTCCTGGCCTACGGCCGCGACGAGGCCGAAAAAGCCACGCTGAAGAATATGTATGACCTGTCGGCGTTCAAGGCTTCGTCGAACTACCAGTTGCGGCCCGTGGCCGACCTGTCATTGTTCCAGGCGCTGACCAAGGCAATGGGAAGCCCCCAGGATGGCGGCGATTTCAGCGCAACGCTACAGCAGCTGACCCAGCGGGCCGCCCGCCTGGACACGCTGCTTAATTCCACGCGGATTGAGAGCCAATAGCCGGGGCCCAGCAACGCCTACCGTATCAACGGAAAAGTCCGAAAGTACTCCGCTTCCAGCTGCGCCGGGTCCAGCTTCTTGAGGGCCGTATCAAATGCATCGCGCATCTCCAGTCCCGCGGGGCTGCGCTTGAAGCAGACATGGAGGGTCAGCTGCGCGATGGGCCTGGGGTTGAAGACCACTTGCTCGGCGCCGCCCAGGCGCGACAGGGTGTAGTTCAGCACGTTCTTGTCGATGACGATGCCGCGTACCTTGCCTTCTCTGAGCTTTTTGACGTTTTGCGCATCGCTGGTGCCGGCCTCGACGGCCTGGCGTTTTTCCTTGATGGCGTTGTCGAAGGCTTCGCCGTTCACATAGCCTTCCACCACACCGAGCTTGTAGGGTTCAAGGTCAGAGATGGTGTTCCAGGTGATGGGCGCGCCTTTTAATGTCGCCACGCCCAGCAGGCTGGTGCCTATGGATTGGGACAGGTGGCAAGCTTGCTCCCGCTTGGTGTTGAAGTAGACGGGAAAGTAGCCCTCGTAATTGGGATCTTTCTCGCCCCTTTCCACGGTGGTGGCCCAATCCGAGGAGGCGCTCATCAAGCGGTAGCCGGCGCTCTTTGCCACCACGGTGGCAACCCGGGTCGAGAGCCCGTCCTGCGGCAGCAGCTGGCCGTTGTAGGGCGGCCATTCCAGCGTGGCCAGGCGCATCACCTTGGCGGTGGGCGCCCCAGGGGTGGCAAAGCTTGTCTGCGCGTGGCAGTTCAGCGTGGTCAAGGCGGTCAGGGCGCAAGCTGTCCAAGTTGCGCGAGCCAGCAGAGAGTACGAAATAACGTTCATAAAAACTCCTCAGGCTCTACGTTCAATGAACACAAAAGATTACAAATTTGTGAGCCCGCGCCCATTGTTGGGCGGCCTTGCTGCGTGCAGTGGTGCTGAGTGGACGCGCATTTGTCCAAACTCGACAGCGGCGCGGCATGGGAAGCGGCCGGCCGTGCCGGTGCTGGATCGCGAATCAGGCCTGCAGAGTTAAGCCCGGGCCAACAGGGCCAGCAGGCGCTGCTGTTCCTCGAACTGAAGCCGCGTGATGTCGCGCTCCAGCCCCACACGACTGGCCTGGGGAATGGCTTGCGTTTTGTACAGGCCCACCCAGACATCGGTGATCCGGCTGTCGGCAAACACGCGGCTCACCAATTCGTTGAGGCGTGTTTCGAGCAAAGGCGTGTGCGCGCTGAGCGGCCACTCGTCGAGCATCCAGCGGCAGATGGGCTCATAGTCAAAACACTGGGCCAGGCTGTCGGGGCATGCCTCTGCGAGCCCACTGATGCGCAGGCTCACCAGGATGGGCTGGGGTTCGTGTTCATGCGCGTACACGCCGACGCGCAGCCGTGTCTGCAGCGACTCGACACGGGCCGTCCATCGGGAGCGCGGCGCCATGGATGGTTCGCGTTCACCCATGCTTTTCTCAAACACTAGCATTCAACAATATTGACCGCCAGCCCGCCGCGCGCGGTCTCCTTGTACTTGGTCATCATGTCGGCGCCGGTTTCGCGCATGGTCTTGATGACCTTGTCCAGGCTCACATGGTGGGTGCCGTCGCCGTGCAAGGCCATGCGGGCCGCGTTGATGGCCTTGACCGAGGCAATGGCGTTGCGCTCAATGCACGGAATCTGGACCAGACCGCCGACCGGGTCGCAGGTCAGCCCCAGGTGGTGCTCCATGCCGATTTCGGCCGCGTTTTCGACCTGCTCGGGTGTGCCGCCCATGACGGCGCACAAGGCGGCCGCCGCCATGGAGCAGGCCACGCCGACCTCACCCTGGCAACCGACTTCGGCGCCCGAGATGGAGGCGTTTTCCTTGTACAGCATGCCGATGGCGGCGGCGGTCAGCAGGAAGTCGATCACGCCGCCGGGCGTGGCCGTGGCGACGAAGCGCGTGTAGTAGTGCAGCACGGCCGGCACAATGCCCGCCGCGCCGTTGGTGGGCGCGGTGACGACGCGGCCGCCCGCGGCGTTCTCTTCGTTCACCGCCAGGGCATAGAGGTTGACCCAGTCCAGCACCTGCAGCGGGTCGCGCAGCGAAGCCTCCGGGTTGGAGCGCAGCCGCTGGTGCAGCTCGGCGGCGCGGCGCTTGATCTTGAAGCCGCCGGGCAAGACGCCCTGGGTGCGGCAGCCGCGTTCCACGCAGGCTTGCATCACGTCCCAGATCCTGTGCAGGCCGGCGTCGATTTCGGCATCGCTGCGCCAATGGCGTTCATTGCGGCGCATGAGTTCGGCTATCGAGATGCCGGCGCTTTTGCATTGCTGCATCAGCTCGTCGCCGCTGTGGAAAGGGTAGGGCAGCACGGTGACGTCGGGTGCCAGCACTTTCTGCTTGCTGCCGTCGGCCGCCACTTCATCGCTGACCACAAAACCGCCGCCCACCGAGTAATAGCAGCGGTTGAGCAGCTCCTCCCCCGCGGCGTCATACGCGATGCAGCGCATGCCGTTGGGGTGAAAGGGCAGGGTCTCGCGGCGGTAAAACGCCAGGTGCTCTTTCTCGCGGAAGGCCACCGCGTGCCGGCCCCCCAGCTGCAGCTGGCCCGTGCTGCGTATCGCCTCCAGCATCGCCGGAATGGCTTCCACGTCGACGTTTTCCGGGTCATGCCCCTGCAGCCCCAGCAGCACGGCCTTGTCGGTGCCATGGCCCTTGCCGGTGGAGCCCAGGGAGCCGTAGAGCTTGACCTCCACGCGCGCGCAGGAGGCCAGCAGGCCCTGGTGCGCCAGACGCTCGGTGAACAAATGGGCCGCCCGCATCGGGCCCACGGTGTGCGAGCTGCTCGGGCCTATGCCAATCTTGAAAATATCAAAAACACTGACAGCCATGGTGGGGGATCTTCTGGCGCGGTGCGCCTGGGTAAAAAATGGAAGAAATGAGGGAGTGGATGAATCAGCCCGTCCGTTCGGGGCCAGTGTGCCCTAACGCAGCACCACGGTTTTCATGCCGTTGATGAACACCCGCCGCTCCAGCACAAAACGCAGGGCCCGCGACAGCACCAGGCTTTCCACCAGGCGGCCCGCCTGCGACAGGTGTTGCGGTGTATCGGCGTGGTCCACACGTTCGACCGACTGCTCGATGATGGGGCCCTCGTCCAGGTCGGTGGTGGCGAAATGGGCGGTTGCGCCTATCAGCTTGACGCCGCGGTCGTGGGCCTGCTGGTAAGGCTTGCCGCCCTTGAAGCCGGGCAGGAAGGAATGGTGGATATTGATGACCCGGCCGTGCAGCTGCCGGCACAAGCCTTCCGACAGGACCTGCATGTAGCGGGCCAGCACCACAAATTCGGCGCCGGTGTCGGCGATCAGCCGGCGCAGCTTTTCTTCCTGCGCGGGTTTGGTTTCGGCGCTGATCGGCAGGTGGTGAAAGGGCAGGCCCTCGGCCTCGGCCAGGGGCGCCAGGTCGGCATGGTTGGAGGCAATGGCCACAATGTCCATCTTCAGCTCACCGCGCCGCCACTGCGCGATCAGCTCGCGCAGGCAATGGTCGAACTTGGACACCATGACCAGCACACGGGTGGGCTGCGCCAGGTCATGCAGCTGCCACTGCGCCTGCGGGAAACCCTTTGCCAGCTCGGCGAAGGCGCCGCGCAGCACTTCCACCGGGCTGCGCAAGCTGAAAACGCTGCGCACAAAAAAGCGCTCGGTCGTGTGGTCGTCAAACACCGAAAACTGCTCGATATACGCCCCATGTTCGTTTAACAAGGCGGAGATGGCCGCGACCTGGCCCTGGGCGCTGCCGCAGGCCAGGTTCAGGCAGAAATGGGTGTTGGTATCCGGGGTCATGAACAAAGAAAGTTTTGGAGTTTGGGTTCTTGCATGGATACGAGGCGCCGCCTCGTATCCATGCCAGTCAGGCCGCCATCTTCAGCTGCCTGTGCGGGTCAATGACGAATTTCTTGGGCGCACCGGCATCGAACTCGGCATAGCCCGAGGGCGCCTCGTCCAGCGATATCACCTGCACGCCCACCACATCGGCGATCTTGATGCGGTCCCACAAGATGGCCTGCATCAGCGCGCGGTTGTATTTCATGACGGGTGTCTGGCCGGTGAAGAAGCTGTGCGATTTGGCCCAGCCCAGGCCCAGGCGAAGGCTGAGCGAGCCGGTCTTGGCGGCCTTGTCGACGCCACCGGGATCCTCGGTGACATACAGGCCCGGGATGCCGATCTTGCCCGCGGCGCGCGTGACTTCCATCAGCGAATTGAGCACCGCGGCCGGCGCTTCCGTCTGCGAGCCCGCATGGCCGTGGCCGCGTGCCTCGAAGCCCACCGCATCCACGGCGCAGTCGACTTCCGGCGTGCCCAGGATCTGCGCGATCTGCTCGCCCAGGCTGGCATCCTTGGACAGGTCGACGGTCTCGAAACCGACCTTGCGCGCATGCTCGAGGCGAGACGGGTTGATGTCGCCGACGATGACGACGGCGGCCCCCAGCAATCGTGCCGATGCGGCGGCGGCCAGGCCGACCGGGCCGGCGCCGGCCACATACACCGTGCTGCCCGGGCCGACCCCGGCCGTCACCGCGCCGTGGTAGCCGGTGGGCAGGATGTCGGAGAGGCAGGTCAGGTCGCGGATTTTTTCGACGGCCTGTGCGCGATCGGGAAACTTCAGCAAGTTGAAGTCCGCATAGGGCACCATGACGTACTCGGCCTGCCCGCCTATCCAGCCGCCCATGTCGACGTAGCCATAGGCCCCGCCCGCGCGCGAGGGATTCACGCTGAGGCACACGCCGGTGTGCTGTTCCTTGCAGGTGCGGCAGCGCCCGCAGGCCACATTGAAGGGTACCGACACGATGTCGCCGCGCTGCAGTGTTTCGACGTCGCGGCCGACTTCGAGCACCTCGCCCGTGATCTCATGGCCCAGCACCAGGCCGGCCGGCGCCGTGGTGCGGCCGCGCACCATGTGCTGGTCGGAGCCGCAGATGTTGGTGGTGAGCACCTTCAGGATCACGCCGTGTTCGGCCTTGCCGCCCAGCGGGTTGAGCAGTTTGGGAAACGGGATGGACTGGACTTCAACCTGGCCCTGGCGCAGGTAGACGACACCGCGATTAGCTGACATTCTGGGTCTCCTTGTGTTGGTATGGAATGGCTTGCCTGGCTGCCGCATCCGGCGCGTCGCATCTCAAAGGCAGGAGGGCGTCCTTGCTTGCAGCTTCATGCCCCGTTCCTTGTCAACGTGAAATTGCGCGGTGCTACGGCACCACTGCACTTTTACAGGTTGAGGCTGCGCAACTTTGCTGGGAACGACGCGGAGTTGTCCCGCAGCGGCAGGCGCGTGGCCGCTGGCGCGCGCTTCAGGCGGCGCGTTTGAGGGGCACCACGCGCTTGCGCGAGGCCCTGGTGCGCGCTTCGCTCTCGCCCACCTTGCCGCGGCGCTCCTCGCTGGGCGCGTGCCCGAACAGGCTGCGGTAGGCCTTGCAGAAATGCGAGGACGACTGGAAGCCGCAGGCCACGGTGACCTGCATGATGGGGTGGCTGCTGTGCGTGAGCAGTTCCTGGGCGCGGCGCAGCCGCAGGTTCATGTAGTACTGCGCCGGGTTGATGCTGAAGTAGCGGTGGAACAGGCGCTCCAGCTGGCGCAGCGAGAGCCCGACGGCGCCGGCCAGCTCGGCCAGGGGCAGGGGGTCTTCAATGTTGGCCGCCATGATTTCGGCGGCCTCCGTCAGGTGCTGGTAACCGGGGCCTATGCATTCGGGCTGCGGGATGCGCTGGCGGTCGTTGCTGGCGCGCAGCCGCTCCACGATGAATTGTTCGGAGATGTCCATCACCAGCTTGGCGCCGTGGGCGCCGCGGATCAGGTGCAGCATCAGGTGCAGGGGGGCCGTGCCGCCCGAGCAGGTCATGCGGTCGCGGTCGAGAATGAAGACCTCGGGCGCGAAGCGCACCTTGGGAAACTCCTCGCTGATGGCCGCCAGGTTTTCCCAATGGATGGCGCAGCGGTAGCCGTCCAGCAGCCCGGCGCTGGCCAGGGCAAAGGAGCCCGTGCACAGCGCGCCCATGACCGCGCCGCCGGCGGCGCAGCGGCGCAGCAGCTGGCGCACGCCGTCGTTCGTGACGCTGCGGATGTTGACGCCGCCGCAGACAAAAACCATGTCGCAGCCGGCCAGCTCGGCCAGCTCCCCGGTTGTTGCCAGTGCCAGGCCGTTGCTGGCCACTGCGCTGGCCTGTTCGGGGTTGACCACGGTCCACCGGTACAGCGGGCGGCGGCTGATGTAGTTGGCCATGCGCAGCGTTTCCACGGCGTTGGCAAAGGCGATCATCGAATAGTCGTGCAGCAGGATGAAGCCGACATGGGTGCCGTCTTTTTTGGACTTGACCTCGTCGGCGCCAACTGTTTTTGGCGCGGGAGGCTCAACCGGAACGCGTGGCATGGAGTGATCCTTGTGACACCTAGCTGTCGCTACTCTCGCGGGCCACGCCAAAACTCTCGGTGAGGCGGTCGAGGATGATGGCCAGCAACACCACCGCCAGCCCGCTCTCGAACCCCAGGCCGATGTCCAGTCGCTGGATGCTGGCGAGTACGTCGTTGCCCAGGCCGCCCGCCCCCACCATGGAGGCGATGATGACCATGGACAGCGCCATCATGATAGTCTGGTTGACGCCGGCCATGATGGTCGGCAGGGCAATCGGGAGCTGCACCTTGAACAGCAGCTGGGTGGAGGTGCAGCCGAAGGCGTTGCCCGCTTCGACTTGTTCTGAGCTCACCTGGCGTATGCCCAGGCTGGTCAGGCGCACCACGGGCGGCATGGCGAAGATCACGGTGGCGATGATGCCGGGTACCCGGCCCAGGCCGAACAGCATGGCCGCGGGGATCAGGTAGACAAAGGCGGGCATGGTCTGCATGAAGTCCAGCATGGGCCGTATCGAGGCGTTCACGCGCGGCGCGCGCGCGCACCAGATGCCCAGCGGTATCCCGAAAAACAGGCTGATCAGGGTGGCCGAGAGCGTGAGCGCCAGGGTGACCATGGTTTGCAGCCAGAAACCGGTGACCACGATCAGCGCCAGGGACAGCGCCACAAAGGCGCCGAACTTCCAGCCCAGCCGGCGCACGCCCACTGCCGTGGCCACCAGGATGACCAGCCAGAAGGGCAGGGCCAGCATGCCCATCTCGACCCACGTGGCGAATTGTTCGACCACCACGCCTATCGAGTCGAAGACGGCGGCGCCGTTGTCCAGCAGGTGTTTCACCCCGGCGTTGACCCACTTGCCCAGGGGCAGGACGTCGTGCGAAGCCTGGGTGATTTGAGAAAGCAGATTAGACATGGCGGGCCTCTTGAGCCATTCGGACGAGCAGGCTGCGCGCGGAGATGCAGCCCAGTAATTGGTCGGTGGCGTCGAACACGCCCACCGGTTGGTCCATGCCCAGCACAATCTTCATGGCTTCGGGCAAGGTGGTGTGGGACGGCAGGCGCGGCCCGCCGTTGTAGGAGTGGCCGTTCAGGCCGGGGTCCAGCAGGTCGGCCGCGGTCAGGTAGCGTGAAGTGTCCACGCCTTCGAAAAAGCGCCGCACATAGTCGTTGGCCGGCTGGGTGATGATCTGGTGGGGCGTGCCTTCCTGCACCAGGTTGCCGCCTTCCATGATGGCGATGCGGGTGCCTATGCGCAGGGCTTCTTCGAGGTCGTGCGAGACGAACAGCACCGTGCGCTGCTGTTCGCGCTGCAAGTCCAGCATCAGGCCTTGCATCTCGACGCGCTTGAGCGGGTCCAGCGCCGAGAAGGCTTCATCCATGAGCAGGATGTCGGGGTCCACCGCCAGGGCGCGCGCCAGCCCCACGCGCTGCTGCATGCCGCCCGACAGCTGCGAAGGGTACTTCGCCGCGTAGGTCTGCAAGCCCACCTGGGCCAGCACTTGCATGGCCCGGTCCTCGCGCGCCTTGCGCGGCGTGCCCGCCATTTCGAGGCCGAAGGCGGCGTTGTCCAGCACGTTGCGGTGCGGCATGAGCGCGAAGGACTGGAACACCATGGCCACCCGCTTGCGCCGCCACTTGACCAGGTCGCACTGCGGCAGGGCGGTGATGTCTTCACCGTCGATGTTGATGGCGCCTGAAGACGGCTCGACCAGGCGGTTGATGAGCCGGATCAGGGTGGACTTGCCCGAGCCCGACAAACCCATGAGCACGTAGATCTCGCCCGGCATGACGTCGAAGCTGACTTTGTTGACGCCGACGACATGCCCGGTCCTGGCAAACACTTCGTCCTTGCTCAGGCCTTCCCCCAGCAACTTCACGGCTTCTGAAATATTGCTTCCGAAAATCTTGTAAAGATTTCGGACGCTGATCTTGGGTTTTGTCATCGTATGTCTCCGGGGAAATTTCGCTGCATGTTTCGGTTCTTTTTATGAGCAAGCAGCGTGCCACGATTTTGTCGGGCGCAGGGGTTTCAAGCTATAGGGTTTGTCCATGGAGGGCCTCGATTTCTGCCGTTAAACGCCAAAAAAATTTGCATAACTTCCAATGCGTGTTCAAAGCGATTCTTGATTCGGTGCATGCACGTTTTTGAGCTCACCGATCCAGTGCGACATCACTCACGGGTTTGCTGCAGCAAGGCAGGATCCAGCCCTGGTCGATCTCGCGCGGGCGAATGCCGCCGGCGTGTTTCATCTCGACCTGGCCGGATATCTTTTTGGTTTTGCAGGTGCCGCAGATACCGCTGCTGCAGGAGGACGGCAGGCGGAGGCCCGCGGCCGTGGCCGCCTGCAAAATGGTCTGGTCGGCGCGGCACGAAAAGGACTGGCCCATCTTCTGCAGCTGGATGCTGTGTGTGGCTGTGGCGTCGCCATCGCCGTCGCCCTGCGCCTGCGCTTGCGCCTCGGGCTGCGCCTGGTCGGCAAACGAAAAACTCTCTTCGCGGTAGCGCCGCATGTCGTAGCCCGCTGCCGCCAGCAGCTGGCGCACCGCCGCCATGAAAGGCGCCGGGCCGCAGGTGTAGACGTCGCGCTGCAGGAAGTCGGGCGCGATGTGGGCCAGCCGCGCCGCGTCCATGCGACCGATATGCCCGGCATAGGCGCTGCCCGGCGTGTGCTGTTCGCACACCGTGGCCAGCCGCAGCTGCGCCATGTTGCGCGCCATCAGGGTCAACTCTTCGGGGAACAGCACGTCCGCGGGGCTGCGCGCGCAATGCGCGAACACGATGTCGGCATCGCTGCCCAGGTCGTGCAGCGCGCGGGTCATGGACATCAAGGGTGTGATGCCGCTGCCGCCGGACAGGAACAGGTAACGCTGCGCTGGCGCCTTGAAGCAGCTGAACTCCCCGGAGGGCCCGATCACGCCCAGCGTCATGCCGGCGCGCAAGTTGTCGTGCAGCCAGTTGGACACGGTCCCGCCTGGCACGCGCTTGACGGTGATGCTCACCAGGTCGGGGCGGGTGGGCGTGCTGGACAGCGTGTAGCAGCGGTTGACCCTGCTGCCCGCGATGTCCAGCTCCAGCGTGATGAACTGGCCCGGCAGGTAGCGAAAGCTGCGCGGCCCTTGCGCCGCGAGCACAAAGGTTTTGACGTCGTGCGTTTCCTGGCGCACCTGGACGCAGCGCAGGGTTTCGTCCCGGTCGGAAGACCAGGGCGGGGAGGCGGGCGCCGCGAAGTCAGGAGCGTGAAGAGAGGTGGACATGGGGATGGGCCAGAACGCTGGGAATGTAGTCGGGTGTTTACCGGGATCTACCGGGATCTACCGGGTCAGGGCACTGAGGCGGTTCACATACCAGTTGCAGAATTTTTCGACCAGGCCTTCGGTGTACGGTGAATACGGCCCGGGCTGGTAGGCGCCGGTGGCGATGCCGATCTGCGACTCCTCCACCAGGCGGCGGTCCTGGGCATTGGTGGCATTCCACACGGCGGTCAGGTTTTCCACGGTGTAGTCCACACCCTCCACCGCATCCTTGTGCACGCACCAGGTGGTGCGGACCAGGGTTTTGGTGGCGGAGATCGGCAGCACCGAGAAGCTGACGATGTGGTCGCTCATGAAGTGGTGCCAGGAGTTGGGCTGCGTCCAGAACGACAGGCCGCCCAGCGCCGGGTCGACAAAGTCGGCCAGCAGTTTTTTGGAGGCGACCTCTGCGTTCATGGTTTGCGACTGGCCGGAGCGGTCTATCGGCAGGCGCTGGGTGCGAAAGCCTGTCACGCGGTCGTCCAGGGTGTCGATCTCCGCCGAGGGCAGGCCCATGGCTTCCCAGCGTTTGTGGCTGGCGTCCATGATGTCCTGGAACTGTTGCTGCCCGGCGGCGTTGTGCTCGTCCGGTTTGTAGCCGAATCCGTACTCGTACAGGGAGATGGTCAGCTCGGGGTGGTTGCTCATGCAGTGGTAGCACTCCCGGTTGTTTTCCATGGTGAGCTTCCAGTTGCAGTCTTCCACGATGTCGACCTGGGCCGCCACCTTGCACTGGCTCAGCTGGTGGGGCGCCAGGTAAGGCGTCATCTCCGTCACCATCTGCTCGAAATCTTCGGGCGGGTTGTCGGCCAGGCAGATGAAGATCAAACCCGCCAGGCTGCGCACATGCACCGGCTTGAGGCCCAGGCCCGAGGCGTCGAAGTCATCGCCCATGTGTTTGGCGTGGATCAGCTTGCCGGTCAGGTCGTAAGTCCATTGGTGGTAGGGGCAGACGATGTTGCCGACCACGCCCTGCCGGCTGGCGCACAGGCGCGAGCCTCGGTGGCGGCAGACATTGTGGAAGGCCCGCACCTGCATGTCGTCGTCGCGCACGATCAGGATGGAGTTCTTGTCGAAGTCCACGGTGATGTAGTCGCCGGCTTCGGCGATCTGCGGCTCGACGGCGACGAAGATCCAGTGCTTGCCGAAGATGTGCTCCATGTCGGCCTGCAGCACCGTGTCGCTGAGGTAGAACGGCGCCTCCAGGCTGTAGCCTGGGCGGCGGCGGGCCAGCAGCTCACGGGTCAGCAGGGTTTGCGCGGAAAGGGTCTTTGTCATAGTGGGCGTTTCGTCAAAAATGAACAAGAGAATGGGTGCGCAGGTAGTCCAGTACCGCCTGCGCCTTGGTGTGTGGGTCGCCTGCCTGCAGCACGGCGCCGCCCGTCGAGGGCGACTCGATCGCGCCCAGCATGCGGGCGTGGCCGCTTTGTTGGGTGCGGGCCTCCAGCAGCTTGCGGCGCTTGCTGCCGGCAACCCGCTGGCCCACGGGGGCTGATGGGGATGCGGATGCGGGCTTGGTCGCCTGAAGCGGCTTGCGCACGATGCGCCCCGCCATGGCGTCCGCCAGCGAATGGCGCAATGTGGGTGATGCGGCGGCACTGACCACCAGCACGGCCGGTGCCTGCACGCGCAGGCGGCGCCGCGCGCCCTTGGGCAGGGCCTGGGTCACGATCCAGGCGGAACCTTCGGCTTGTATGCCCAGCACATCGGCGACCACGGGGCGCTGCAGCGCGGCCGCCAGGGCATACGGCAAAACGCCGGTGCCGTGTTCGGCTTCGGAGCGGGTTCCCGCCAATACCCAGGGCACATCGCGCAAGGCCGGCAGCAGGCGTGCCGCGATGTCGGCGTCTTCGCCGCATTCCAGGACTTCCAGCAGCGGCGCGCCCAGGGCCAGGTAATCGCGGGCGACCGCATCGGGCAGCGGGCCTGCCGTCAGCAGCCGCACGCCGCCCGACACACCCAAGGCCAGGGCGGCCGCGGCCGCATCGGCGCGGCTGCGCACGGGCCGGCCGCTGACCGCATGGTGGCGGGCCGCCACGAGTACGGTGATGTCGCTCATGCGGCCTCCTTTTGCTGGCGCACCAGTTCAAGCAGCGCCCGCATCAGGGCCGCACTGTCTTCCACCACGGTCAGGTCGGCGCGGCGCGCGATGGGCGCCGACGCATCGAGGTTCACCGCGATGACGTGGCGGCAATCCTTGATGCCTTGCAGGTGCTGCACCGCGCCCGAAATCCCCAGCGCCAGGTAAGCAGAAGCGGACACGGTTTTCCCCGTGGCGCCGATTTGCTGGGCACGCGCAAAGCGGCCGTCGTCCACCGCGACGCGCGAGGCGCCGACGGCGGCGCCCACTTCCAGCGCCAGCGAATGGAACAGCGGCAGGTCGGTGACGCCGTTGCCCGCGGCCAGGATGAAGTCGGCTTCCTCGAGCGCCAGCGTCTTGGGGTCCCCGGCCTGCACACCGAGGTCCTCGATGCCGTTCTCGGAAATAGCCGGCACAGGCTGCGCAGGTTCGCGCACGCCGAGCCCGACAAAAGGCAGTTTGGTGCTGGCCACGCCCTTGGCCAGCAGCATGACCTGGGCATGCGGGCGCAGCCAGTCCTGGCCGGCGCCGGCGGGCACGCGCAGGCTGTCCGCCCCCAGCTCGACCACGCCGCAGGCCAGGCCCAGCCCGGCCTGGACGGCAAAGCGGCGGCCCAGCTGGCCGTCAAACCCGCTGTCGGCAAACAGCCAGTGTTGGGGCGCCCAGGCGGCCTGCAGGCCTTGCAGCCATTGCACGCAGGCCGCGGGCTGGTAGCGGTTCGCCTCAAAATCCTCAGCCACCAGCAAGCGGTCCGCGCCCAGCGCGGCCACATCGTCATGGCAGGGCCCCAGCACCGCGAGGATGACTTCGGTATCGGCCGAGGCCAGGATCGCCGCCGCCGCAACCGCCTGGCGTGCCGCGTCGCCCAGCGCGCCGCGCTCCGCGCGGGCCACCACCATGGTGGCGCGGTGAAAGGGGCCGGCGCTGCGCGTGGCCTTGGCCACCGGCGCATCGAGGCGGTTTGCGCTGATGCGTTCGCCCTCGCTGCTGCCCAGCACAATGCGCCGCAGGCCCGCGGGCGTGATGATGGCGGGCCGGCGCGGGTCCACGCGGCGCAGCGGGCCGGAAGGGGCGTACGCGGTACTCATGCGACCTCCAATGCATGGGCCAGCAGCTCGGCCACATCGAGCACTTCGGGACGCGGGCCCACCACGCCTTCAAGCATGGCGGTGCAGTTGGGGCAGGCCACGGCCACCACGCCTGCGCCGGCAAGTTTTGCATCGGCGATGCGGATATCGGGAATGCGCGTGGTGCCGGGAATGTCGGTGAAGGGCGCGCCGCCTCCGCCGCCGCAGCAGCGGCCGCGCTCGCGGTTGCGTTCCATCTCCACGACCTTGATGCCTATGCCTTTGAGCACGGCGCGCGGCGCGTCCACTTCGCGGCCGTAGCGGCCCAGGTAGCAGGGGTCGTGGTAGGTCACGGCCTCCACGCTGCCGGCACGCGTGGGCTGGAGCTTGCCCTCGGCCAGCAGCTGGGCCAGCAGCTGGGTGTGGTGCCAGACGTCGAAGTCGCCGCCCATGGCCGGGTACTCGTTTTTCAGCGAATGGAAGATATGCGGGTCGGGTGTCACGATGTACTGGAAGCGGCGGGCCTTCAGCGTGGCGATGAGCTGGCGCGACAGGCGCTGGAAGCCATGCTCGTCGCCCAGGCGGCGCGCCAGGTCGCCGCAGTCGGTTTCCGCCGCGCCCAGCAGGGCGATCTGCAGGCCGGCTTTTTGCAGGGTTTTGATGAAGGCGCGCAGGGTGCGCTGGTAGCGCATGTCAAAGCCGCCTTCGCCCACCAGCACCAGCCAGTCGGTCCGGCCGCCGGCATCGAGCACCGGCACATTCAGGTCGGCCGCCCAGTGGTGCCGGGCGCTGAGCGGGAAACCGCCGGCGGTGTCGGTGTCGCGCAGCTGCTCCAGCACTTCCATGCCCTTGTTCGGCACCACGCCGTCCACCAGGGTCATGTGGCGCCGCATGTCGACGATGGCATCCACATGTTCGATCAGCATGGGGCATTCCTGCACGCAGGCCCGGCAGGTGGTGCAGGACCAGAGTGTCTCGCTGTTGATCAAGCCGTTCACGATGGGCAGGCCGGGCGCTCCACCGTGCTGGCCTATGGGCTGGCCTGGATAAGGGCTGCCCGCGTAGCCGGCGTCGGTCCTGGCGCTCATACCGACGACCAGGTCCTGGATCAGCTTCTTCGGGTTCAGCGGCTGGCCCGCCGCGAAGGCCGGGCAGGCGGCTTCGCATTTGCCGCACTGCACGCAGGCATCAAAGGACAGCAGCTTGTTCCAGGCGAAGTCGGCGGGCTTGCCCACGCCCATGTCGTCCGCGGTGAGGCGCAGCGGCTTGAGGGCGGTGGCGAAGCGTTTGTCACCAAAACGCTCGGGCCGGGGATGCAGGCCCAGGTGCAGCAGGCCGGCGACGGCATGTTTCATCGGGCCGCCCAGGCCTATACCAAGGGCGAGTTCCGCCGCGCCGGCGGCGAAGGCCAGGCTGACCACGCCGGCCAGCCAGGGCGCGAGGGCGGTGCCGGTGAAGGCCACTGCACCGACCAGGGCCACGGCGGCCGCGAACAGCATCAGCGAATAGGGCAGGCGGCTCCATGGGCCTTTGGACAGGCGCGCCGGTGCGTTGCGGCGGCGCGAAGCCATGGCGATGGCACCGGCGAGCATCATCAGCCCGGCCAGCAGCAGCGCCGCATCCAGTACCCGCAAGTACAGGCCCAGGCCGTAGTTCAGCGCGACCAGCGTCAGGGCCAGGATGGCGCCGCCGGCCACGCCGACATGGGCGCGGGCCACAAAGGGCTCACGGGCCACCACGTCGTGCAAGTCCACAAAGTAGCGCTTGGGGATTTGCAACAGCCCGCGCAGGTCCACGCTGGCCTGCCGGCCGGTTTTCCAGATAAGCGCGCGCCTGCCCATGCCCCAGGCCAGGGCCAGGACGGCCAGCCAGAACACGGCGCTTACAAGCTGGGGGAGCATTTCAAAAGTCCTTGCACAGGCGCAGCGAGTCGTAAATCGCGGCGTGGATGTTGTGCATGGAGACGCAGTCGCCAACGCGGTAGAGCAGGAAGTCTCCCTTGCCGGTGGCCTGGCTCAAGCCGGGCTGCGGCTGCGCGTCGTACAGGGCCTCGATGTCGGTCTGGCCCTTGTTGAGCGACAGCGGCTTGAGCTGCCAGTACAGGCCGTCATTGGGCAGGATGCCGTTTTCGATGACCACCTGGTCCACCGCGCGCTCTTCCAGCGCTTCGGTGTATTCGTTCTTCAGCACGGCGATCAGTTTGTCGTCTTCGCGGTAGACACGCTCCAGCCAGAAGTTGGGCGTCTGGATCACGCCGCTGGCGTACAGCTGGCGGTAGAAGATCGGGAAGGTGGTGCCGCCCACGTCGTCGGCGACCTTGACGTCGGGCGTCACGATCTCCACCAGCTTGCCGCGCGCGGCGATGAAGTCGGCCGCGCCGGTGCCCGCATGGGTGCTGATGCTGTCGTACACCAGGACGTTTTCGCCCGGCGCGACCGCGCCCGACAGGATGTCCCAGCTGCTCACGCACAGGCCCTGGTCCGCGCCCCAGGCGGGCGTTTGTTCCATGTGCGGTGTGCCGCCGGTGGCCAGCACCACGATGTCGGGCTGCTCGGCCAGGATCATCGCCATGTCGGCCGCCACGCCCAGGCGGCGCTGCACGCCCAGGCGCTGGGTCTCCATGTCGAACCAGCGGATGATGCCGGCCATCTGCTCGCGCTTGGGCGGCTTGGCCGCCAGGTTCACCTGGCCGCCGACGACGGTGTTTTTCTCGAACAGCACCACCTCGTGGCCGCGCTCGCGGGCCACACGCGCGGCCTCCAGGCCGGCCGGGCCGGCGCCGACCACCACCACCTTGCGGCGGACACCCGTGGTTTTTTCAATGGTGTGCGGCATGGTTTCTTCGCGGCTGGTGGCGGCGTTCTGGATGCACAGCACGTCCAGGCCGTTGTACTGGCGGTCTATGCAGTAGTTGGCGCCCACGCACTGCTTGATCTGGTCTTCCCGGCCGTCGCGGATCTTGATGACCATGTGCGGGTCGGCGATCTGCGCGCGGGTCATGCCCACCATGTCGACCATGCCGGTGGCCAGGATGCGTTCGGCCTGCGAGGCGTCGCGAATGCTTTGCGCGTGCATGACGGGAACTTTGGACACCGACTTGATGCCGGCGGCCAGGTGCACAAAGGGTTCTGGCGGCAGCGCCATGGGCGGCATGCAGTTGACCAGGGTGTTGTGGGTATCCGCGCCGGAGCCGACCACGCTCAGGAAGTCGATCAGGCCGCTTTCCGACATGGCCTGGGCAATCTCCTTGGCCATCTCGTGGCTGATGCCGTCTTCATGGAATTCGTCGCCGCACATGCGCATGCCGACACAGAAATCGGCGCCGACCTGCTCGCGCACGGCCTGCAGCACTTCCATGCCGAAGCGCAGGCGGTTTTCCAGGCTGCCGCCGTACTCGTCGGTGCGGTGGTTCACGCGCGGGCTCCAGAACTGGTCGACCAGCTGCTGGTGTGCGGCGGAAATTTCGATGCCGTCCAGGCCGGCATCCTTCACGCGTTTGGCGGCCCGGCCGTAGTCGGCCACGATGCGGCGTATCTCTTCGATCTCTATGGTCTTGGCGTTGCCGCGGTGCACCGGCTCGCGTATGCCCGAGGGGCTGACCAGGTGCGGCCAGTCGAAGCCGTGCCAGGCATTGCGCCTGCCCATGTGGGTGGCCTGGATCATCAGCTTGGCGCCGTGCTTGTGCATGGTCTCGGCCAGCTTGGCGAGAGGCTCGATGACCGAGTTCTTCGCCAGGTTGACGGAACTCCACCAGGACCAGGGGCTGTCGCGCGACACCGGGCTGGAGCCGCCGCAAATTGCCAGGCCCACGCCGCCCTTGGCTTTTTCCTCGTAATACCGGATGTAGCGCTCGGTCGGGTTGCCGCCTTCGGCATACACCTCGGCATGCGCGGTGCTGACGATGCGGTTGCGCAGCAGGACCTGGTTCAGGCGTATGGGCTCAAACAAATGCGAGTAGCGCATGGCGGATCTCTAGAGGGGGCTGACGGTGAACACGCAGTGCTTGTGGCCCTCGGCCGCGCACTGGGTTTCGGCGCTGGTGGTGCGCACGGCCGAGCCGCTGGTCTCCAGCACCCAGTCCATCGCGCCCGAGAACCAGCCGGCGAAGAGGTAGCAGACCTTGCTGTGGTTCACCGGCACGCCGGCAATGCCTTGCGCGAGCACGAACACCGAGTGCTCGAGCTTGATCTTTGCGCGGCCGGTGGCGGCGTCCGATTCGATGAAGGAAAACAGGCCCCAGCCGCGTTGCGACAGGCGCTTGAGGTAGTGCTCGTAAACCGCCATGCCGGACAGGCCGTGCGTGGCCGCCTCTTTCTGGCACCAGAAATACGCCGAGCGATGCCCCGCCTTGTAGAGCGCGGGCGCATAGACTTCCCGGCCCACCACGGCCTCGGTTTCGACATGGTTGTTGACAAAGAAGTGCCGCGGCACATAAATCATCGGCAGGCCGTCGGTGGTCCAGATACCGGTCTGTGCATCGACTTCAATGGGGAGTTGCGGGTTCATCTTGGGAGTCTCGTTATGGATGTCGGAACACGGCCTGGAACACGGCCTGTTTGTGTCTGGCGGAAAGCAAAGGTCAAACCACGGGGCAGGGGAAGGCTTCACCCCCGATCCGATGGCGGCCGGTGGTCCCAGGCCGGCTGGGACCACCGGGCCGCTATCTGCGCCCGGTGTTTGCGGCGCTTTAGCCGAGCCAGCTTGAAACACGCGCGGCGTTGTCGTTCATCCACTTCTCGGCTGCCGCGTCCGCCTTGGAGCCGCCTTCGACGGCCAGCATCACGGCGCCGATCTCTTCCGGCTTCCACGAGAATTTCTTCAGGAAAGCCACGACAGCCGGCGCCTTGGTGTTCAGCGCCGGGTTGATGACGCTGTCCACGTGCTCTTCAGCACCGTAGATGTTTTTCGGGTCGGCCAGGAAGCGCAGCTTGTACTTGGCGAACATCCAGTGCGGAATCCAGCCGGTGACGGCGATGGATTTGTTCGCGCGGTAGGAGCGGTCGAGTTCGGCGGCCATGGCCGGGCCCGAGCTGGGCAGCAGGCGCATGTCCAGGCCGTAGGCCTTGATGGCTTCTTCGGTCTTGCGCATCACACCCGCGCCGGCGTCAATGCCCACAATGCGGTTGTCGAAATCGGCGCGGAAGTTGTTGAGGTCGGTCAGGCTGGTGGCCTTGACGTAGTCGGGCACGATCAGGCCGATCTTGGCGCCGGGGTAGTTGGCGCCCAGGATCTGGACCTTGTCCTTGAAGCTGCTCAGGTAGGCTTCGTGCGTCACCGGCAGCCAGGCCGACAGCGTCATGTCCAGGTCGCCGCGCGCCACGCCTTGCCACATGATGCCCGCTGCCAGCGGCACCAGCTCAACCGGATAGCCCAGCTTGCTGCGGATGATGGCCGCGGCAAGGTTGGTGGTGGCCACGCTGTCGGACCAGCCGTCGACAAAACCGATCTTGATCGTGGGCTTGGCCTGGGCAAAGGCGCCCATGCCCGTGGCGGCCAGGGCCGACGCGCCCAGTGTCTGCGCCAGGAATTTGCGGCGCTGGCCGAGGGAAATATTTTTTTGCGGTTTCATCATGGTACGAACACTCCTGATTGATTGGAAGAAGGCAAAGAAAGCAAGAACAACCCTGTCGGGGAGTGTGAACTACACGCCCCACACCTCACCAAAAACACGGAGCCAGTTGCGCCCCATGACCTTTGTGATCTTGGCCACCGGCCAGCCCGCGCGTTCCATGGCGGCTGTCAGGTTGGGCATTTCGCCGATGGTGCGTATGCCCAGCGGGTTTTGCACGGTGCCGAAATTGGTGAGGCGGCGGAACTGCCCCTTGTCGTGGGTCAGCATGTCGAAGAATTCCTTGCCATAACCCTGGGTGTGGTCGGTTCCCACGCCTACGCAGTCTTCGCCCACGATGTTGATCACATAGTCCAAGGCTTCGACGTAGTCCTCCACCGTGGCTTCGGGGCCGCGCTTGAGAAAGGGAGGAAACATGGTCACGCCGATAAAGCCGCCGCGGTCGGCGATGAACTTGAGCTGCTCGTCGCTCTTGTTGCGCGGGTGTTCCTTCAGGCCGGCAGGCAGGCAGTGGCTGTAGGTGACGGGCTTCTTGGATTCGAGGATGGCTTCTTCCGAAGTCTTGGCGCCTACGTGTGACAGGTCCACCATGATGCCGACGCGGTTCATCTCGCCGATGACTTCGCGGCCGTAACCGGAGAGGCCCCCGTCGCGCTCGTAGCAGCCGGTACCGATCAGGTTCTGCGTGTTGTAGCAAAGCTGGACCACGCGCACACCCATGTCGGCAAAGGCTTCGACATAGCCCAGTTGGTCTTCAAAGGCGTGGGCGTTCTGGAAGCCCAGGATGATGCCGGTCTTGCCGTCTTTTTTGGCCTGCTCGATGTCGGCCGTGGTGCGCACCAGCGACAGCAGGTCGCTGTTTTCGCGGATGGACTTCTTCATCTCGGCGATGTTGTGCACCGTGCTCTTGAAGTCGTCCCACACCGAGACGGTGCAATTGGCGGCGCTGAGGCCGCCTTTTTTCATGTCCTCGAACACCTCACGGCTCCACTTGGAGATGATCAGGCCATCGATGATGAGGGAGTCTTGGTGCAGCGTGCTCATGGTGTTTGTCCTTTAGGCGTACAGAGGGAAACGGGTGGTCAATGCTTTGACGCGGGCATAGACCGAAGCTTCTACGGAGGAGTCGCCGGCGGGGTGGGTCTTCAGGCTGTTGAAGACTTCCAGCATCAGGCGGCCGACTTCTTCAAACTCGGCCACGCCGAAGCCGCGCGTGGTGCCGGCGGCCGTGCCGACGCGTATGCCGGAGGTGATGGTCGGTTTCTCGTCGTCGAAGGGAATGCCGTTCTTGTTGCAGGTGATGCCGGCGCGCTCCAGCGCCACCTCGGTGGTATTGCCTTTGAGGCCCAGGGGGCGCAGGTCGACCAGCAGCAGGTGGTTGTCGGTGCCGCCGGTCACCAGGTCCAGGCCGCCGGCCTTGAGCACTGCACCCAAAGCTTTGGCGTTGGCCACGACCTGCTGTGTGTAGGCCTTGAAGCCCGGTTGCAGCGCTTCGCCAAAGGCCACGGCCTTGGCGGCGATGACGTGCATCAGCGGCCCGCCTTGCGAGCCGGGGAAGACGGAGGAGTTGATCTTCTTGGCGATCTCCGCGTCGTTGGTCAGCACCACGCCGCCGCGCGGGCCGCGCAGGGTTTTGTGGGTGGTGGAGGTCGTCACGTGGGCGTGCGGCACCGGGCTGGGGTAGACGCCGGTGGCGACCAGGCCGGCGACATGGGCCATGTCCACCATCAGGAAGGCGCCGACCTTGTCGGCAATCGCGCGAAAGCGTGCCCAGTCGATGGTGCGCGGGTAGGCGGAAAATCCCGCGATGATGAGTTTGGGCTTGTGCTCCAGGGCCAGGGCTTCGACCTCGTCATAGTCGATCAGCGAATCGGCGCGGCGCACGCCGTACTGCACGGCCTTGAACCACTTACCCGAGAGCGCCGGCTTGGCGCCGTGCGTCAGGTGGCCGCCGGCCGACAGCGACATGCCCAGCACCGTGTCGCCGGGCTGCACCAGCGCCAGCATCACCGCGGTGTTGGCCTGCGCGCCGGAGTGGGGCTGCACATTGGCGAACTCGCAGCCGAACAGCTTGCACAGGCGTTCAATCGCCAGGGCCTCGACCACGTCCACATGTTCGCAGCCGCCGTAGTAGCGCTTGCCGGGATAGCCTTCGGCGTATTTGTTGGTCAGCACCGAGCCCTGGGCTTGCAGCACGGCCTGGGAGACGATGTTTTCCGAGGCGATCAGCTCGATCTGCTCGCGCTGGCGCTGCAGTTCGTGGTCCATGGCCAGGCTGACGGCCGGGTCGGCCTGCGCCACGCCTGTGGAAAAGAAAGCTTCAGTTTGCATGGGGACGCTCTTTCAAACGATTTCTAACAAGGGGGTGAATAGCGGGTCGGCACAGTGCGCCGGGCTGGTGATGCACAGGCGGTAGGGTTTGGCGGTGCGCTCCAGCAGGCGCCAGGTGTAGTCGGCGAAGCTGCGGCGGAACACCAGGACCACACCCTCGGTGTCGGTGCGCACCACGGTGAAGCCGGTCTTGGAGGCCACGGTGCTGGCGCAGCGCCCCACGGCCAGGCTTTCGTAGTCATAGGGGCCGAGCTGGCGCAGCAGCAGCAGGTGGTCGGGGCCGCTGATGCGCAGCGCCGTCAGGCCGCCGCTGTTGTCCACCACCTGGGCGAACACGTCTCGCAGCGCAGTCGTCAGCGCGGCCAGCAGGGCATCGCGGGCCGAGCGCTTGCAGGCCAGCAGCCATTCGTCGGGCGAGACCCACAGCACCGCGCCGGCAGTGGTGGCCACGACCGACATCGGCCGGGTCGGCAAGGCCTGGCCCAGCACGCCGGCCACGCCTTGCATGAAGGCGGTGTCGTCGGCTTTGCCGCGCAGCACGATATAGCCCAGGTGGGGCAGCTCGCTCATGGCCACGCGGTTTTCTTGGGCGGGCGCCGCCGCGCGGGCGGGCAGGCCGAAGGCGTGCAGGGGGGATTCCAGCATGACGTTGGGGGGGTTAAACATTTTGGCGGTCGCCTTTCAGGTCCACGAACACGCTGCCGCTGACCTTGGCGGGCGTGACCTTGCCGTGGGCGTGCACATACAGGGTCTGCTCCTTGCGCTGCAGGCCGCCGGCGACCACGGCCATGGCGATGGAGCGGCCCAGGAAGGCGCTGTGGTAGCTGGAAGTCACATGGCCCAGCATCTGGTTGCTTGCGCCGGCGGTGGGGCTTTCCATGATTTGCGCGCCTTCCACCAGCACGCTGGCCGGGTCTTCGGGCAACAGCCCCACCAGCTGCTTGCGGCCTTCGCGGGCCGTGTCGCTGCGCGACAGCGAGCGCTTGCCCAGGAAGCTGAAGGGCTTTTTCATGCCGACGGCCCAGGCCATGTCCAGGTCCATCGGGCTCATGGAGCCGTCGGTATCCTGGCCGACGATGATGAAACCCTTTTCGGCGCGCAGCACGTGCATGGTTTCGGTGCCGTAAGGCGTGATGTCGAACTCGGCGCCGGCGGCCATCACCGCCTCCCACAGCGCGCGGCCGTAGCCGGACTCGACGTTGAGCTCATAAGACAGCTCGCCCGAGAAGCTGATGCGGAACACGCGCACAGGCAGGCCGTGCACCGTGCCCGCGCGCCAGTCCATGAACTTGAAACTGTCGGGCGAGAGGTCGATGTCGGCGCAGAGCTTGGCCAGCACCGCGCGTGATTTGGGCCCGACCAGGGCGATGGTGGACCAATGGTCGGTCACCGAAGTCATCCAGACCTTGAGTTCCGGCCATTCGGTCTGGTGCCAGCGCTCCAGCCAGTTCAGCACCCGGGCCGCGCCGCCGGTGGTGGTGGTCATGTAGAACTGGTTTTGCTCGATGCAGGCGGTCACGCCGTCGTCCATCACCATGCCGTTTTCGTCCAGCATCAAGCCGTAGCGGCATTTGCCGACGGCCAGCTGGGTCCAGGCATTGGCGTAGATGCGGTTCAGGAATTCGCGCGCGTCCGGGCCGTCGATCTGGATCTTGCCCAGGGTGGAGGCGTCCATCACCGCCACGCCGTTGCGGGCGGCCAGGCATTCGCGGGCGACCGCGGCATGCAGGTCTTCACCGGGCTTGGCAAAGTACCAGGGCCGCTGCCATTGGCCGACCGGCTCCAGCGCCGCGCCGCGCGCCACATGCGAGGCATGGATGGCACCGTAGCGATTCGGGTCGAACAGCTCGCCGGACATGGTGCCGGCCAGGGCGCCCAGGCTGACCGGCGTGTAGGCCGGGCGGTAGGTGGTGGTGCCGACCTCGCTCACAGGGCGCTTGAGCGCACGGGCCGTGATGACAAAGCCGTTGACGTTGGACAGCTTGCCCTGGTCGGTGCCGAAGCCCAGCGCGGTGTAGCGCTTGACATGCTCGATCGAGTGGTAGTTTTCGCGCACCGCCAGTTCGATGTCGGCGGCGCTGACGTCGTTCTGGTAGTCGACAAAAGCCTTGGCGCCCGCGCCTTCGGCCTTGCCGTCGGGCAGGCGGAACATGGGACGTGGCTGCAGGCGCCGGGGCTGGGGGCAGGACGGAACCGGCAAGGTTTCGGTCTTGCCGCAGGCGGCCAGCACCTTCTGCATCGCCTGGGTGGTTTGCGCCAGTGCGTCGGCCAGCTCGAAAGCGCCGGTGACCGAACCGGCGCAGGCAACACCTTTGCGCCCCGTGTGCGGCGCCACAAAGGCCGCGAGGGACTCGTCCCACTGCGGGCGGCTGCCGTCGTGGCAAAACAGGTGCACCGTGGGCGACAGGCCGCCGGAGCTCAGCACCACGTCGCAGGCCATGAAGCTGCCGGCGCCGGTCGCTTCGTCGCGCGTGGGATGCAGGGGCACGAGCCTGACGCCCTTGACTTCGCCGCCACCGGTGGCTTCGGCAATGCAGTGGCCGGCCATCACCGTGTAGCTGCTGTTGCGCGCCACCGCGCTGTGGCGCACGTCGGCCACGGTGACCTGGGCGCCGGCCTTGGCCAGGCTTTCGGCGCAGTCGTGGATCAGGTCGCTGGTGCCGCAGATCACCACGCGCTGGCCGACACGCACGCCGTAGCGGTGCAAAAAGGTCTGGCCGGCGGAAACCGTCATCACGCCCGGCAGGTCGTTGTTGCCGAACACCAGGGGGCGCTCGATGGCGCCTGTGGCCAGGACCACCTGGTGGGCGCGGATCTTGTGCATGCGGTGGCGCGGCAGGTGGGCCTGGCGCTGCCCGGGCGCGATGTGGTCCTGCAGCAGCTCCACGGCCTGCACCAGGTTCTGCTCATACATGCCGAAGGCGGTGGTGCGCACCAGCACCGTCACATGCGGCATCTCGGCCAGGGCGGCCTGCACCGAGCGGATGTAGGCCTCGCTGCCGCGGCCGTCGATCTGCGCGTTGGGGTCGGACAGCAGCCAGCCGCCGAGTTCGTTCTGCTCGTCCAGCAGCAGGGTCTTGAGCCCGGCGCGGCCGGCTTGCAGCGCGGCCAGCAGGCCGCAGGCGCCGCCGCCGACGACCAGCACGTCCACGTGGTGGTGCAGGTGGTCGTAGTCCTCGGGATCGGGTTCGGCCGGCGCGTCGCCGAAGCCGGCGAACTTGCGGATCACGGTTTCATACAGCGGCCAGAGCTTTTGCGGCCACTTGAAGGTCTTGCTGTAAAAGCCGGCCGGCATGAAGCGCGAGCCCTGGCCCAGCACCGACTTCAGGTCGAAGTCCAGCGAGGGCCAGCCCGAGGTGGAGCGGGCGCTCAGGCCTTCATAAAGCTCGGCCTGGGTGGCCTTGACGTTGGGCGTGGTCAGCGCGCCCGTGCCCAGCTGCACCAGCGCGTTCGGCTCTTCCGCGCCCGCGCCTATGATGCCGCGGGGACGGCCGTACTTGAAGCTGCGCGCCATGCGGCGCACGCCATGGGCCAGCAGGGCGGAGGCCAGCGTGTCGCCGGGGTGGCCGCTGTAGTCGCGGCCGTCAAACGTGAAGTTGACCGTGCGCGTGCTGTCGATGCGCGTGCCGGCCTGGGGAACCCGGGTGCCGCTCATTGGGTTTGCTCCTTGGCCATGTCGGCCAGAAACAGCGCCTTGCCTTCGGCCAGGGTCCAGGTGCCGGCGATTTCATAGGTGGCGGTGTTGCGCTTCACGGCAAATACCTTGCGGCAGGCCGCGGTGTGCTGCCATTGCTCCCAGAACCAGCCCTTGGTGTTCCTGCGCATGAACACATAGTCGCCCCAGGTGGCATCGTCCACAGCCTCGGGCTGTAGCGGGCGGGGAATATAGGCTTCACCGGCGTTGCTGAACTCTTCTTCGTCCCGCGTTTCGCCGCAGTGGGGGCAGTGCAATAAAAACATATCAGTGGGCGACGCCTGCGGCGCCGTGTTCGTCGATGAGGTGGCCGGTGTGGAAGCGGTCCACGGAGAAGGATCTGGCGAGCGCGTTGGGCTCGCCCTGGGCCAGCATGTCGGCAAAGACATGGCCGGAGCCCGGCGTGGCCTTGAAGCCGCCGGTGCCCCAGCCGCAGTTGAAGAACAGGCCTTGGACTGCCGTCTTGGAAATGATCGGGCAGGCGTCGGGCGTCACGTCCACAATGCCGCCCCATTGGCGGTTCATGCGCACGCGGGAGAACTGGGGGAACAGCTCGATGATGGCGGCGGCCGTGTGCTCGATCACATGCGGGCTGCCGCGCTGGCCGTAGCCCAGGTAGCTGTCGATGCCGGCGCCTATCACCAGCTCGCCTTTATCCGACTGGCTCAGGTAGCCGTGGACCGCGTTGGACATGATCACGGTGTCAATCACACGCTGCATGGATTCGGACACAAAGGCCTGCAGCGGGTGGCTTTCCAGCGGCATGCGCAGGCCGGCCATTTTGGCCAGCACCGATGAATGGCCGGCGGCCACGCAGCCCACGCGCTCGGTTTTCACCATGCCCAGGTTGGTTTGCAGGCCGCGGATCTTGCCGCCGGAGATGTCCATGCCGGTGACTTCGCAGCCTTCGATCAGGTCCACGCCCAGGCGGCTGGCGGCGCGGGCAAAGCCGCGCGCCACGGCGTCGTGGTGGGCAATGCCGGCGCGCGGCTGCCAGCTGGCGCCCAGCACCGGGTAGCGGCGGCTGCGGCTGCAATCGAGCTGGGGAATCTTTTCTTTGACTTCCCGCGCGTTCAGCACATGGGCGTCTATGCCTTGCAGCGCATTGGCGTTGACCCGGCGCTCGATGTCGCGCATGTCCTGCAGGGTGTGGCCCAGGTTGAACACGCCGCGCTGGCTGAACATCACGTTGAAGTTCAGGTCCTCGGTCAGGCCTTCCCAGAGCTTGAGCGAATGCTCATAAATGGCAGCCGACTCGTCCCACAGGTAGTTGGAGCGCACGATGGTGGTGTTGCGCGCGGTGTTGCCGCCGCCCAGGTAGCCCTTTTCCAGCACCGCGATGCGCCCGACCTGGGGATGGTTTTTGGCCAGGTAGTAGGCGGTAGCCAGGCCATGCCCGCCGCCGCCGACGATCACCACGTCGTAGGACGGCTTCAGGGCCACCCGTTCCCAGGCGGGTTCCCAGGTCTGGTGGTTTTTGAAGCCATGCTTGAGCAGGCTCCAGAGAGAGTAGTTTTGGCCGCGCATAGTCGCTTGTGGGGAGGTCCAATGAATCTGCGCTCATTGTTGGATTTCCCAGATGCGCGAACTTGCGCCCGGCAGACGCACACTTGCTCAAATCCGACATGGTGTCGGTTTGCTTATCTTCGGGGGGTATCGGGCCAGGCCGACGGATTGCCGGGCCGGGAGGGCTGGCAAGGGGAGCGGGGGGGCGGTTGAGGTTTTGGTACCACCAACAGGAATCGAACCTGTATCTAGCGCTTAGGAGGCACTCGTTCTATCCATTGAACTATGGCGGCACTTCTCGGGGAGAAGCCGTGATTGTATTCGGTGGCGGATGCCTTCCAGGCGCCTGGGTTTTGCCTCAGTCATAGGGCACGGTGAAGATCAGGTCCACCGCGCTTTGCTGGCCGGCCTGGGCGCGCACGGTGAAGCGTTGCGACAGGTCGTAGAACACATACAGCGTGCCCAGTGCGCCCGAGATGGTGCGCTCGTAGGCCGCATAAAAATTGCGAGAAAAGCGCTTGCCCAGGGTCAGGGCGCTTTCGGTGGTGCTGCCGTCGGTGTTGCTGGATGCGCCGCGGTAAGACAGCTCATCGAGGCCCAGCGAGGCGGCCAGGCCGCCCGACATGCCGCCTGTGCCTTTGCTGCCCAGCAAGGCCAGGGCCGCCTGCTGCAGCATGGCGGCCTCGGCGCCGCCCGAGGCGGAGGAGCGCCCCACCACCAGCCAGGAGAGTTTTTCGGCATCGGGCAGTTCGGGCTGGGCGTAGAGGCGCACGCGCGGCAGCAGGGCGGTGCCGGTGATCTGCACGCCCACGCGCTGCGTGAGGTTGGGGCGTATCGCCAGGATGTCGAGCGTGGGGTTGTCGATGGCGCCGGTAAAGCGCAACATGCCTTGCTCCACGTCCAGGCGCTGGCCGTAGGCGCGGTACTGGCCACCTGCGGTGTTGATGGTGCCGTTGAGTTTCGGCTCGCGCAGGTTCTCGCCGCTCAAGGCCAGGGTGCCGCGCACGCGCGTGTCTATGCCCTTGCCCTGGATGCGGAAGTCGCGGCCCAGGTCCAGCTCCACGGCCAGCTTGACGGGCCTTGCGTCGCGGTCTGTGGTGTCGGCGCTGGTCTGCGCGGGTGCCTTCTGGCCGGCCGCCGCGCCGCGTGTGCTGCGCACCACCACGTCGTCGCCCAGCTGGGGCGTGCCTTCGTCGGGCAGGATGATGCGGGCCTGGTCGACCAGCAGCTTGCCGGTGAGTTCGCTCTGCTGGCCCTTGAGGCCGGCCTGTATCTCGCCGGAGACGGTGATCTGCCGGTCCGTGCGAATGCTGGCGCGCAGGCGTTCTATCTTGGCGCTGAGCTGAACCTGCGGTTTGCCGTCCACCCAGCCGGCTTCGCCCTGCGCCGTGAGAATACCGCCCGTGCCCTTGTCGCCCGCGCCCTGCAGCGTGAACTCGTTGATGCGCATGCGGGTGCCGTCGAGCTTGGCGCGCAGCCGGCCGTTGCCGAATTCAATGCCGTCGACCACCGAGCGCAAGGCCAGGTCGTCGGCCTGCAGGTCGCCGGCCAGTTGCGGCGCGGCGCGTGTGCCGCTGATGGCGACGTCGGCGCCCAGCGAGCCGCGCAGCCGCCAGCCGGGCGGCGCGAGCACCGACCACACGCCTATGCGCGGCAGCTGGGCGCGCAGCTGGCCGGCCAGGGGCGCATCCGCGGGCCAGAGCCAGCCGCCGCCGGCCGCGGCTGGCGCGCGCGCCAGGCGTGTGCGCAGTTGGCCGTCGGCGGTGCCCGCGCGTTCGCTGTCCCAGCGCAGCGCCAGGCTAACGGCCTCGCCTTCGCTGGCCAGCGAGAGCCGCGCTTCCTTGACGCCGGCCGCGACGCGTGCCGACGTGCCTTGCGCGGTTTCGGCCTGCACCGTGATGTCGCCGCTGCTGCGCGCGAGGCTGGCCTTGAGGCGCAGGCTGTCGCCCAGCGTGGCGTCCCAGTCGCCGTCCAGCAGCAGGGTGCCGCCCAGGCCGGCGCCGGCCATTTGCGGGCCGGCAAAGAGTTCTATCCAGGCCAGGGGCAGGCCGCTGAGCTTGCCGGCGGTGACGAGTTCGCGGCCCGGCCGCCAGCGCAGCGGCTGCCAGGCCAGTGTGGCCTGTGAGGGTGTGGGGGCGCCTGAAGTGCCCGAAGTGCCGGAAGCCGGTGCAATCAGCAAGGCCTCGCCGGCGCCGCTTTCAAACGTGCCGCCGCTGCGTGCCGGTGTCCATTTGAGCGGCACGGCGCCGCGCGTCTTGAGCTGCCAGGCGCCTGTGCCGAGCGCGGGATCTTGCACGCCGAGGCTCAGTTGCTGCAGCAGGCCTTGCCAGGGTGATTCGGCCAGCGGCGTGCTGCGCGCCGCACCGCCGCGCCCGCCCTGGGCCGCGAGCTGCAAGGTGTAGCGGCGCGTGCCGGCTTCCAGGCGGCCCTGGGTGTTGAGCTGGGCCTGGCTCAGGCGGCCCGAGAGTGTGGCTTGCAAGGCGCGGACCTTGAAGGCCTCGGTGTCCGCCGCCGCCATGCGCCAATCGAGGGATGGCAGCTCCAGCCGCGCCTGCAAGTCCGGGTCCTGCCAGCCGCCTTGCCAGCTCGCCTGCAGCTCGGCGCTGCCGGTGGCCGCGGCGGATTTCAGCGCATCTGGCATGCCCGGCAGCTTTTGCAGCCAGCGCAGGGCTTGTGCCATATCGCGGCCGCGCAGGCTCAATTCGCCTTTGCCACTCGTGGGACGCAGTTCGCCTTGCACCTGGGCGTCCAGCCCGGGCGCTGTGAGTACCAGCTTGCCTTTGCCGCCTTGCGCTGCGGGTTGGGCCTCAAGGTTTCCGTTCAGTTCGGCGTCGTCGCTGCGTACACGCAGGGCCGAAAGCAGCAGGGTGCCGCCGGCTTGCTCGCCATTCCAGCTGCCGGTGGCGCTGGCATCGCGCAGGCGCAGCGCGCCCAGGGGATTGTTCTTCGCGGCCGCATCGTTGCGCGCCGCCTGCAGGTTGGCCTCAAGCGCAATGGCGGTGCCTTGGCTGTGGGCCTGGGCTTTGCCGTCCAGCGGCAGCGGGGCGAGCTGGCTGTGCAAGAGGGCGGGGTTGACCTGTTGCAGGCTGGCCTGCATTTTCCAGGCGGGGGTTTTGGCTGTAGCGGCCCCCGCTGGTGCATCGGCCCATTCGCCGCTGGCCAGCAGCTCGCCGCCGCCCAGCCTGGCCTTGAGCGTGCGCACCAGGGCCGCGCCGCCGCGCCATTCACCCTGGGCCTCGAGGCGTTCCAGCGGCAGCTTGTGCTGGTCCCAGGGGCCGGGCTGGCTGTTGGCGAGCTGCAGCTGCAGCCCCCATGCGGAAACGGATGACACCGGAGCGCTGTCCGCCGGCCGCACGCCGGCACTGCCTGTGAGCTGGGTTTGCGGGCCGTCGGGCCAGAAGGCGGCGACGTCAAGGTCGCGAAATGTCGCATCGGCCTGCGGCAGCGGCTGCGCGGCCCAGGGCATGACACTGGCCGTGGCGTTGGCCTGGGGCCGCGGCTGGTTTTTTTGCGCGGCGGCGTTTTCCATTTGCAGCTCGGCCTTGAGCAGCAGTTCGGTGAGCGGGCCCTTGGCGGTGGCCTTGAAGGCCAGCGGCACCCTGGTCTTGCCGCCAGCAAACCCGGGAAGAGGCGCATCAAGCGCGCCGTCAAGGCTCGCATCAAGCTGCAGCTTGCCGTGCGCGGCGAGCGTGGCCTTGCCGCTGTAACGGCCTTGTGCGACCTGCGCGCCCAGCAGTTCAAGCTGGTGCGAAAAGCCGTTGAAGGCATAGTTTCCGCGTATGCCCGACGCGGAAAAATCCGCGCCGCCATGCCATTGGAATTGCCCGACAGAAAAGCCTTCGAGCAGCACCGGCAGCGGCAGCCCGAGTGCCGAGGGCGGCACCGAGGGCTCGGTGGAGGGTGGGCGCTGGTCGTCGACCCGCACGCTGGCGGCGGCCAGGCGATTGACCTGGAGTGTGCCCTGCAGCAGCGACCAGGGCTGCCAGGCCAGCGTGAGTTCGCGCAGGTCCACACGCAGGCCGTTTTGTTGCCAGACCAGTTGCTCAATGCGGCCGCCGGCGCGCAAGGAGCCTGTGACGCCTTCGGCGCCCAGCGGCTGCGAGCGGGCGATCCAGCCCAATGCGGTGGCCAGCGAGCCGTCGGTGCCAGCCCACCACCAGGCGCCGCCTGTTGCGGCCACGGCCAGTGCGACGACGCTGCCCGCGGCCCAGGCCGCGGCGCGCAGCCGGCGCCGCGGAGGGCGAACGGATTTGGTGGGCGTGGTGGATGCGTCCATCAGAAAACAAATCCCACGCTGACGTGCAGGCGCAGCTGCTTGGCTTTGACGCCATAGGCCACATCCATCTGCAGCGGGCCTATGGGGCTTCGCCAGCGCATGCCCGTGCCTATGCCGACGGAGGGTTTCATGTCCTTGGGGTTGTCGGCGACGGCGCCCGCGTCGATGAAAAAAGTGTTCTCCCACTCGCTGGGCCGGCCGTCCCGCAGCAGGGGGCGCTGGTATTCGACGCTGCCCACGGCCATGTAGCGGCCCGGCCCTGTGACGCCGTTGTCCAGCTTGATGCCGATGTCGCGGTAGCCGTAGCCGCGCACGGTGGTGTCGCCGCCGGTGCGAAACAGCAGGGTGCCGGGAATGCGGGCCGAGTCCTTGGCGATCACGGCGCCGCCTTCGGCGCGCATCGCGATGCGGCCGCGCTCCAGCGGCACAATGCCCAGCCAGCGGCCCACGGCGCGTGTGAAGGGCAGGTGCTGCGTGCCCATGGTGCTGCCGCCGCCGAGTTCAAAGCCCAGGCCGTAGCCCTTGTTCGGGAAGGGCAGGCTGTCGAAATAGCGGCCGGTCCAGACATAGTTGACCGACACGGCAGAGCCGTCGCCGATGTCGGCGGCGCTGCTGTTGAGCTGGCCGCTGCCGCTGACGCTGGCCCTGTCGTACTGCACATACATATTGCGGTCTATGCGATCGCCGGCCTGGGTGCGGCCAAAGCGCAGGCGGCTGGAGCGCGTGACCAGGTCGTCGTCGTCGACGCGCTCGGTGCGCGCCAGTGCCACCCAGCGCCAGTTGGATTCGTCGGGAATGGAGGTCCATTCGGTCTGCGCGTAGGGCGCCTTCTTTTCAAGCTGCAGCTTGGTGACGGCGCGCCAGTTGGTGCCCGGCACGCGCTGGTGGGTGTGCTCGACGGAGGCGCGCGGGCCGCTGTCGGTGGTCACACCCACGCCCAGGATGACTTTTTGCAGCCTGGCTTCGCGCACCTGCACCTGCACGGGCGCGGCGTTCGGGTCGCTTTCGGGGTCGACAAAGATATAGGCCGAATCGAAGTAGCCGCTGGAGGCCAGGCGCAGCTGCGCTTCGTTCAGCTGGTTCTGGTCGTAGGGCGTGCCCGGGGTCAGGCGCGCCAGGCGCGGCACCAGCACCGGGTCGTAGCGCTCCACGCCGCTGACCTGCAGCGGGCCCAGGCGGTAGAGCGGGCCGGAGTCGAGCTTGAGGCTGAGCGCCGCGCTGTTGGTGGGTGCATCCACGTCGGCGAGGCTGCCGGCCAGCTTGCCGGCCGGGTAGCGTCGCGCCACCAGCTCGCGCAGGGCTTGCGTCTTGGCGCCGTCCCAGGCGTCCTGGGTGAAGCGCTGGCCCGCGGGCAGGCGCCAGTCGCGCTCTATCCCGGCGCGCTGGGCTTTGGCGGCCGGGTCGGGGGAGTCGGCGATGTCGCCCGCGAAATCGATGGCGACCCCGCCCACGGTGGTGGCTTGGCCGGGCTCCACGGCGACCACAATGGTCGGCTTCTGGCCGGCCGCGCCTTCGCGCGTGATGTGGATGCTGGGGCTGAAGTAGCCCAGCGTGCCGGCCAGGTTGCGCACATTGCGCTCGGCCAGCACGATGAGGCGCGCGAGTTCGGCCTCGTCGAGGTCGGTCACCGCGCGGTAGCGCTGCAGCTCCAGGTGTTTGTCGAGCAGGTCCTTGAGGGGCTGGGGCGCGCGCACCGTGATGTCGAAGGCCGTGACCTCGGGCTGGGCGCTGGTGGGCCCTGTCGCGCCCTCCGGCGTGGGCCCGGGCGAGACTTTTTCAGGTGGGGGCGGCGGGGCGGGCGCGGTCTGCGTGACGCCGGAAGGCGGCGTTGTGCTGTTGTCCAGGGGCGCAGCCGTCTGCGCGCCGGCCGAGGGCGCCAGCAGGATCGCAAAGAGGGCGAAAGCAGGGATGAAACCGGCGCTAGGCATTGCTCAGTCCTGCCGGGGTGGCCGTCCGTGCGCAGTGGGTACTGTGGGTACGGGTACTGGGGTGGGTCACGGGGGCAGTTTACTTGAGCGCTCTTGTGCCCAAGCGTAGGAGGCGGTCTCTTATTTGGAGAGCATGCGCATGGCTTCCTCAAGCCCTTTGATGGTCAGCGGGTACATGCGCTGGTTGACCAGCTGCTGGATCACGCCAATGCTTTGCCGGTATTGCCAGACGCCTTGCGGCTCGGGGTTGATCCAGGCGAACTTGGGGAAGGCGTTGGTCAGGCGCTGCATCCATTCGGCGCCGGCTTCCTCGTTGTTGTATTCCACGCTGCCGCCGGGCTGCAGGATTTCATAAGGGCTCATGGTCGCGTCGCCGACGAAGATGAGTTTGTAGTCCTTGTTGTACTTGCGGATGATGTCCCAGGTCGGGAATTTTTCGCTGAAGCGGCGGCGGTTGTTCTTCCACATGAAGTCGTAGACGCAGTTGTGGAAGTAATAAAACTCCAGGTGCTTGAACTCGGCCTTCACCGCCGAGAACATTTCCTCGACGCGGTGTATGTGCTCGTCCATGGTGCCGCCCACGTCCATGAGCAGCAGCACTTTCACGTTGTTGTGGCGCTCGGGCACCATCTTGATGTCCAGCCAGCCGGCATTGGCCGCGGTGGAGCGTATGGTGTCGTCCAGGTCCAGCTCCTCGGCATTGCCCTGGCGCGCGAACTTGCGCAGCCGGCGCAGCGCGACCTTGATGTTGCGCGTGCCCAGCTCCTGGGTGTCGTCGTAGTCCTTGTAGGCGCGCTGGTCCCAGACTTTCACCGCGCTCTTGTTGCGGCTTTTTTCCTGGCCTATGCGTATGCCTTGCGGGTTGAAGCCGTTGGCACCGAAGGGCGAGGTGCCGCCCGTGCCTATCCATTTGCTGCCGCCTTCGTGGCGCTCTTTCTGCTCTTCAAAACGCTTTTTGAGCGTTTCCATGAGCTCGTCCCAGCCCATTTTTTCGATCTTGGCCTTTTCCTCGGGGCTCAGTTCGAGTTCGAGGTTTTTGCGCAGCCATTCGAGCGGGATGTCTTTCGTGAAGTCGGCCAACATCTCGACGCCCTTGAAGTAGGCGGCGAAGGCGCGGTCGAACTTGTCGTAGTTTTTTTCGTCCTTCACGAGCACGGTGCGGCTCAGGTAATAGAAGTCGTCGATCTTCCAGGCGCCTTCACCTTGTTGCCCCTCGAGCTTGTCGCTGTTGGGCCCGACCACGCCGGCCTCCAGCGCTTCCAGCAGCATCAGGTATTCCTTGACGGAGACCGGCAGCTTGGCCGAGCGCAGGGTGTAGAAAAAATCGATGAGCATGGAGAACTCCTGGTGCGCTTCAGGCTCGAGGTTTGTCCAGTAAATAGAGCAGTTGTGCCTTGACCTCTGGCCATTCGCCGGCGGCCAGGCTGTACATCACGGTGTCGCGTATGGTGCCGTCGCGGCGCAGCGCATGGCCGCGCAGCACGCCGTCCTTGCGCGCGCCCAGGCGTTCGATGGCGCGCTGCGAGGCGTGGTTGAAGTTGTCGGTGCGCCAGCCCACGATGTTGCAGCCCAGGGTTTCGAAGGCATGGGTGAGCATCAAGAGCTTGCAGGTGGTGTTGACATGGGTGCGCTGGCAGCGCGCGGCGTACCAGGTGTAGCCGATCTCGACGCGCTTGAGGTTGGGCACGATGTCGTGGTAACTCGTGGAGCCCAGCACCTCGCCGCTGGCCGCATCGGTCACCGCGAAGGCGAAGCGGTTTTCTGTGGCCAGGGCGGTTTCGATGTAGCCACGGGTTTCATGCGGCTCGGGCACGGAGGTGATGCGCAGCTTCCAGAGCTCGCCGTCGGCGGCCGCGGCCTTCAGGCCTGCTTCATGTTCCAGCGCGAGGGGCACCAGGCGCACGCCGCGCGCCTGCAGTGTCACGGGTTCGACAAAAGCCATGCTCAGTTTTCTCCTTCGGGTTTTTGCCGTTTCCTCCAGCGCCTGGCCAGCTGCAGGCCCAGGCCGCCGCCCAGGCCCACCAGCACGATGCCGCCTATGGCGGCATTGCCGTAGCCGTCCGCAAAAATATCCAGGCCCAGCAGGCGGCCGGCCCAGAAGCCCAGCAAGGCGCCGCCAACAAAACCGACCGCGTCGGACAGGCCTTCGAGCAGCAGGGATTTTTGGTTCATGAATCGGCCCTGTGCTTCAGCGGTTGTTGCGCTGCATGAAAACCAGCTTCTCGAACAGGGTCACGTCCTGCTCGTTCTTGAGCAGCGCGCCCACCAGCGGCGGCACAGCGACCTTGTCGTCCTTGCTTTGCAGGGCGTCCAGCGGAATGTCCTCGGCGACCAGCAGCTTGAGCCAGTCCAGCAGCTCGCTGGTCGAGGGCTTCTTCTTGAGGCCGGGCAGGTTGCGCACGTCGTAAAACGTTTTCATCGCGGCCGTCAGCAGTTCCTTCTTCAGATCCGGGAAGTGCACGTCCACGATCTGCTTCATGGTGTCGGCGTCGGGGAACTTGATGTAGTGGAAAAAGCAGCGGCGCAAAAACGCGTCAGGCAGCTCTTTCTCGTTGTTGGAGGTGATGAACACCAGCGGGCGGTGCCTGGCCTTGATGAGTTCGCGTGTTTCATACACATAGAACTCCATGCGGTCGATTTCACGCAGCAGGTCGTTGGGGAATTCGATGTCGGCCTTGTCGATCTCGTCGATCAGCAGCGCCACCGGCGTTTCCGAGGTGAAGGCCTGCCAGAGCACGCCCTTGACGATGTAGTTGTGGATGTCCTTGACCTTCTCGCCGCCGTCCACCGTGGACAGCTGTGAGTCGCGCAGGCGCGACACCGCGTCGTATTCATAGAGGCCCTGCTGCGCCTTGGTGGTGGACTTGATGTGCCATTGCAACAGCGGCAGGCCCAGGGACTGGGCCACTTCCTCGGCCAGCATGGTCTTGCCGGTGCCGGGCTCGCCCTTGACCAGCAGCGGCTTTTTCAGGGCGGCGGCAGCGTTGACGGCGAGCATCAGGTCCTGGGTGGCGACGTAGTTTTTTGAGCCTTGAAATTTCATGTTCTTGGGTCAGGGAGGTGATGGTGGAGCGGGCTTTTGCGGGGTCTGGCCGGCAACAGGTGCCTGGCCGCGGCGGGCCCAGATATAATCCAGGGTTGTTTTATACGATGAATCCCCACCTGATTGTGCGCGCAAAATGAATAAGCTGTTCACCACGATATTCGCCGTTGCTGTCTCTTGTGCGACGGCTGCCAGCCTGGCCCAGGAGATCAAGGGCGACGCCAAGGCCGGCGAAACCAAGAATGCCATGTGCATAGGTTGCCACGGCATCAAGGGCTACCAGGCCTCTTTCCCCGAGGTCTACAAGGTGCCCATGATTTCCGGCCAGGGCGCCAAATACATCACCGCCGCGCTCAATGAATACAAAAAAGGCGAACGCAAACACCCGACGATGCGCGCCATCGCCGACTCCCTGACCGACCAGGACATCGCCGACCTCGCCGCCCACTACAGCGCCGACGGCGCGGGCGAGCCGGCCAAGGCCGCCAAGGAGCCCAGCACCGAAGTCAAGGCCCTGCTGGCCAAGGCCAATTGCGCCTCCTGCCACGGCGACAACTTCAGCAAACCGATTGACCCGGCTTACCCCAAGATCGGCGGCCAGCACGCCGACTACCTGTTCGTGGCGCTCAAGGCCTACAAGACCGAAAACAACCCCAAGGTCGGCCGCGGCAACGCCATCATGGCCGGCATGGCCAAGCAGTACACCAATGCCGAACTCAAGCAGCTGGCCAACTACCTGGCCTCTGTGGACGGCGATCTGAAGACCATTCCGCAGAAGAAATTCCGCTAAGCCGGAGTCTCCCGCACACAAAAAAGCCGCTTCACCAGGCGGCTTTTTTTATTGTCTAGTCTTTAGTGGCCCTGCGTTGCACGCAATCGATATAGGCCGCACCGTCAGGCGGGCGCCCCGCGCGCTGGCTTTCCCAGACCATCTGCCCCAGGCAGTCCATGGTTTCGTGGTGGGCGTCATGCAGGGAGTTGCGCCTGGCCGTCAGCAGTTCCACCGCCTGGCGTATGCCGCGCGGCTGGTCTATGGAGCATTGCTCGCTGATGGACAGGTGCATGGACAGGTGCAGAAATGGGTTGGTCTTGCCGGCCTCCACGTCGTACATTTTTTCGAGTGCGGCGTCGGCATCGGCGAAATCCGCGTGGTATTCGGGGTGCTCTTCAATCCACTGGCTGGCGATGGTCTCAATCGCCTCCATGGGCTGGCCGGCGCGGGCCTTGGCATAGACGGAACAGAAGAAGCGCCGGACGTCGGCTTGCGAGGGCGTGAACATGGGCGAAAGCGTATCACGCAGGGGTTTTCCACTGCCGGCGTGTGCCTGTTTTCAGCGCTTGGGCCACAGGGGCCGCGGGCTGCGTCCTACAGACAGTTTGCGCGTCCCTGCCTACGCTGCTACCAGCGAGTGGCGCAGTTCCGGGGCGGGGCCACTCCCACCATTCACAGCCCGGCGAGGAGATCGACACCATGAACGCAGCACGCATCACAGGCATCGTCCTGATTGTTTTGGGCCTGGCCGGCTTTTTCACCGGCGGCTTCAGCTTCACCAAGGACACCACCGCCGCCAAGATAGGCCCGATACAGCTGACCGTGAAAGAAAAAGAGTCGGTCAATATTCCGCAGTGGCTGAGCCTGGGTGCCATTGTTCTGGGTGCTGTCGTCCTGGTCGTTGGCTTCAAGAAGTCCTGACCCGCCTCAACTGCGCTGAACGCTTAGCAGGCGCGAGATCGCCTGGGCCGCTTCGAGCAGCTGCGGCAGCATGGTCTCCTGCATGGCCTTGGCGCTGGTGCGGTTGGCCTGGCCGCTGATATTGAGGGCGGCCACGGTCTGGCCGGCGCGGTTGGTAATGGGCGCCGCCATGGACACCAAACCTTCCTCGAGTTCCTGGTTGACCAGCGACCAGCCCTGCTTGCGCACCTGGGAGATTTTGGCCGCGAGTTCCTTCACGTCGGTCACGGTGTATTTTGTGCGCGCCTCCAGCGTGGAGGCCTGCAGGCACTTCATGAGTTCGGCCTCGGGCAGGGCCGACAGCAGCATGCGGCCCATGGAGGTGCAGAAAGCCGGCAGGCGCGAGCCCACGCCCAGGCTGATGCTCATGATCTTGTGTGTGGGCACGCGCAGCACGTAGACGATGTCCGTGCCGTCCAGCACGGCGGCCGAGCAGGATTCCTTGACCTCGGCGACCAGCGCTTCCATCACCGGTTCGGCCAGGTTCCAGATCGGCATGGACGACAGATAGGCAAAGCCCAGGTCCAGGATGCGCGGCGTGAGGCTGAAAAGCTTGCCGTCGCTGCTGACATAACCCAGTGTTTCCAGCGTCAGCAAGATGCGGCGCGCGCCCGCGCGGCTCAGGCCGCTGCGCCCGGCGACTTCGGTCAGCGTCTGGCGCGGCGCGTCGGCGCTGAAGGAGCGTATGACCTCCAGCCCGCGCGCGAAGGACTGCACATAGCCGTCGCCCGGCTTGTGGGCTGTGGTGGGCGTGGATGCGGCGTTTGCCATGGTGGGCGAAATCTCCTAAAATTCATTATACGAACTCTTGTTCTAATGTCGAACAATATTTTGGCGCTGGCCGATGCTTCATTGGCCTGGCCGCCGTTCCTGGAGACGATTGAATGATCAACAAGATTGCCGCTTCCGTCGCCGACGCGCTGGCGGACGTGAAAGACGGCGCCACGGTGCTGATAGGCGGCTTCGGCACCGCGGGCATTCCCAATGAGCTGATCGACGGCCTGATAGCGCAGGGCGCCAAAGACCTCACGGTGGTGAACAACAACGCGGGCAATGCCGAAGTCGGCCTGGCCGCGCTGCTCAAGGCCGGGCGCGTGCGCAAGATCATCTGCAGCTTCCCGCGCCAGGCCGACAGCCAGGTGTTTGACGGCCTGTACCGCAGCGGCAAGCTGGAACTCGAACTGGTGCCCCAGGGCAACCTGGCCGAGCGCATTCGCGCGGCGGGCGCCGGCATAGGCGCCTTCTTCTGCCCCACGGGCTACGGCACCGAGCTGGCGCGCAATGCCGACGGCAGCGCCAAGGAAACCCGCGAAATCAACGGCCGGCAGTATGTGCTCGAGATGCCCATACACGGCGATGTGGCGCTGATCAAGGCCGAGCGCGGCGACCGCTGGGGCAACCTGACCTACCGCATGGCAGCGCGCAACTTCGGCCCGGTGATGGCGACGGCGGCGAAAAAAACCGTTGCCACCGTGCATGAGATCGCCGAGCTTGGCGAGCTGGATCCCGAGACCATCGTGACGCCGGGTATCTTTGTCCACCACATCGTGAAGATTCAACGCACGGCCACCCAGGCCGGCGGTTTCAAGAAAGCGGCATGACCATGACTTACCAACGCCGCAGCAAGGACCAGCTCGCCGCCCGCGTCGCGCAGGATATTTTTGACGGGGCCGTCGTGAATCTCGGCATAGGCCAGCCCACGCTGGTGGCCAACCATTTGCCGGCCGGCCGCGAGGTCATCCTGCAAAGCGAGAACGGCATCCTGGGCATGGGGCCGGCGCCCGCCGAGGGCCAGGAAGACTACGACCTGATCAACGCCGGCAAGCAGCCGGTGACGCTGCTCAAGGGCGGCGCCTTTTTCCACCACGCCGACAGCTTCGCGATGATGCGCGGCGGCCACCTCGACATCTGCGTGCTGGGCGCCTTCCAGGTTTCGGCCACGGGCGACCTGGCCAACTGGAGCACCGGCGAGCCCGGCGCGATTCCGGCCGTGGGCGGCGCCATGGACCTGGCCATAGGCGCGCGGCAGACCTGGGTCATGATGGACTTGTTGACCAAGCAGGGCGCCAGCAAGCTGGTGAGCCAATGCACCTACCCGCTGACCGGCATAGGCTGCGTCAAGCGCGTGTATTCAGACCTGGCGACACTCGAATGCACACCGCAGGGCCTGAAGCTCATAGACACCGTCGACGGCCTCACGCATGCCGAGCTTGAAAAACTGGTCGGCCTGCCGATCGCCGCTTGACGCCTGAATTCCACCCTCTTCGAAAAGACACACCATGACCCAAGCTTTTATCTGCGACGCGATACGCACACCCTTTGGCCGCTACGGCGGCGCGCTCAGCAGCGTGCGCACCGACGACCTGGGCGCGATCCCGCTCAAGGCGCTGATGGCGCGCAACCCCAAGGTCGACTGGCAGGCCGTGACCGATGTGATCTACGGCTGCGCCAACCAGGCCGGCGAGGACAACCGCAACGTGGCGCGCATGGCAGCCTTGCTGGCCGGCCTGCCCATGGATGTGCCGGGCGCCACCATCAACCGCCTGTGCGGCTCCGGCCTGGACGCGCTGGGCACGGCCGCGCGCGCCATCAAGTCGGGCGAGGCCAGCTTGATGATTGCCGGCGGCGTGGAAAGCATGAGCCGCGCGCCCTTTGTGATGCCCAAAGCCGAAAGCGCCTTCAGCCGCGCGAACGCGGTTTACGACACGACGATTGGCTGGCGCTTCATCAACAAGCTGATGAAGGAAAAATACGGCGTCGACGCCATGCCCGAAACCGCCGAAAACGTGGCGACCGACTACAAGATCAGCCGCGAAGACCAGGACAAGATGGCGCTGGCCAGCCAGCTCAAAGCCGTGGCCGCGCAAAAGGCCGGCTACTTCGACGCCGAAATCACGCCGGTGACGATTGCCCAGAAAAAGGGCGACCCCATCGTGGTGGGCAAGGACGAGCACCCGCGTGAGACCTCGCTCGAGGCGCTGGCCAAGCTCAAGGGCGTGGTGCGGCCCGACGGCACGGTGACCGCCGGTAACGCCAGCGGCGTGAACGACGGCGCCTGCGCGCTGCTGCTGGCCGATGAGGCCACCGCCGCGAAGAATGGCCTCACGCCGAAGGCGCGAGTGGTTGGCATGGCAACTGCCGGCGTCGCGCCGCGCATCATGGGCATAGGCCCTGCGCCCGCCACGCAGAAAGTGCTGGCGCTCACCGGCCTCACGATGGCGCAGATGGACGTGATCGAGCTCAACGAAGCCTTTGCCGCGCAAGGCCTGGCCGTGCTGCGTCTGCTGGGCGTGCGGGACGACGATCCGCGCGTCAACCCCAATGGCGGCGCCATCGCGCTGGGCCACCCGCTGGGCGCATCGGGCGCGCGGCTGGCCACCACGGCGGTCAACCAGCTGCATAAAAGCGGCGGGCGTTATGCGCTGGCCACCATGTGCATAGGCGTGGGGCAGGGCATCGCGGTCATCCTCGAGCGCGTCTGAGCGGCGGCATGAGGCGCTGCTGCCGGATTTCCGGCCGGCGGATAACATGGCGCCTTTCTTTCCTTGCGCCTGCACGCCACGGCCTGGGTAAACCGAAAGACATGCCGTGAGCTTCCCGCTGATCACCGACCCTTTTTTCTACGCCGTGGCGATTCCCGCCGTGCTGATGCTGGGCGTCAGCAAGAGCGGCTTCGGCGCGGGCTTTGGTTCGCTGGCGGTGCCGGTGATGGCGCTGGCCGTCACGGTGCCGCAGGCCGCCGCCATCCTGATGCCGGTGCTGCTGCTGATGGACTTGCTGGGGCTGGCGGCCTTTCGCCGCGACTTTGATTTCAAGTTCCTGAAGTTCCTGGTTCCCTTCGGCCTGCTGGGTACGCTGGTGGGGGCCTTGCTGTTCAAACTGCTGGACGCCAAGGTCGTCGCAGCCCTGGTGGGAATATTCACCTTGTTGTTTTTGGCGCAGCGCCTCTTGTTCCCGCCCCGGCCCGACAGCCCGCCGCCGCCGCGCTGGCTGGGCGCGATCCTGACGGTGACCTCGGGCTTCACCAGCTTTGTGTCGCATGCCGGCGGGCCGCCGCTGAGCGCCTATGTGATCCCCATGCGCCTCTCCCCGGTGAAGTTCACCGCCACCATGGCGGCCTTCTTTTTTGTCATCAACCTCTCCAAGTGGATTCCCTACGCCTGGCTGGGACTGCTGGACCTGCGCAACATGGCGACCTCGCTGGCCCTGCTGCCGCTGGCGCCGCTGGGTGTGTGGATGGGCGTGCGCATGGCGCGCAGCATCAGCCCGGTGCTGTTCTACCGTTTGCTCTATCTGGGCATGCTGCTGACAGGCTGCAAGTTGCTCTGGGACGGCTTCCACTGAGCACTCGCCCCTAGCGCGATTCGCCACTCGCGTCCAGAACGGCCCCTGGCCTGCGTGGGGTTTTGGGCGGGCACCCGGAGTTTTACCGGCCTGCGTTTCGCGAATTTCTGTGAGAATCACGTGGATGAGAACAATATGCTTACATTGCGTTTGACCTCCCCTTCATGACCACTGTTGTTTTCGCCGATCTTGTGGGCAGCACCAGCATGTTTGAACGGCTGGGCGATGAGACCGCGTCGCGTTTCGTGACGCAGCTCATAGGCGTGCTCAGCCAGGTCTTCGAGCAGCACCAGGGCCGGGTCGTCAAGCTGCTGGGCGACGGCCTGTTCGTGGTCTTTCCCAACGAGGGCGACGCGCTCTCGGCCTGCATCAGCATCCAGAAGCGCCTGCAGGAAAAACCCATCAAGCCCGGCGGCAGCGGCGCGCCGGTGCAGATGCAGATGGGTATCGAGTCGGGCGAAGTGGTCGAGATCGACGGCGACTGCTTCGGCGACACCGTGAATTCCGCCGCCCGCCTGGCCGACCTGGCCGGCGCCGCGCAAATCCTCACCACCGAAAACGTCTGGACCGCGCTGTTGCCGGTGCAAAGGTCGGCCCTGCGCAGCATGGGGCCCATGTACCTGCGCGGCCGGGCCGAAGCCAGCCATGTCTACCGCGTCGAATGGATGGCCGGGCGCGACGAGGACGCCACCATGGCGGGCCGCTCCATGTTCGCCTCGCCCAGCCAGGCTTTCCTCGAGCTGAGTTTTGCCGGGCAGACCCTGAGGCTGGACGCCAAAAGCAGCAAGCTGGCGCTGGGCCGGGGCGCCGATGCCGCGCTGAACCTGAACGACCCGCGGGTCTCGCGCATGCATGCCACGCTGGAGTGGCGCGGCGGGCAATTCGTGCTGACCGACGCCTCCAGCTACGGTACCTGGGTGTACCTGGGCAACCAGAGCGAAGCCGTGGTGCTGCGCCGCACCGAGTGCTACCTGGTGGGCAGCGGCCACATCGTGCCGGGCTGCGACCGCACGGACGAGAACGCGCCGCTGGTCGCGTTTGCCATCCGCAGCTGAGAACCTGCCCATGGCCGCGTATGCGGGCCGCAACAGGCGCGGCGCATCGGGAAAAGTTACGCTTTCCGAAGGCTTGTCCGCCTGGCGATGCAGGCTAGAATCGATTTTTGTTTCAAGACGTAGCCGGGCCGCTGGGTAGCCCGCAGGCCATCCCGCCTTTTTTGCCTCTTCAGCCCATCTCGCCCAATTCCACCTCCTCATGAGTCTCAAGAAGCTTGGCCGATACGATCTGATCAACGTCCTCGGCAAGGGTGCGATGGGGCTGGTGTACGAGGGGCGCGACCCCAACCTGGACCGGCGCGTCGCCATCAAGACCATCAAGGTGGAAAACCTCTCCGAGGAGGCCGCCGCCGAATACGAGGTGCGCTTTCGCACGGAGGCCCGCTCCGCCGCGCGCCTGCAGCACCCGCACATCGTCAGCGTCTACGACTCCGACCGCGACGGCGACATCGCCTTCCTGGTCATGGAGTTCGTTGACGGCGACGACCTCAAGCACCACCTGGACAAGGGCAACCTCTACACGCTGGAGCAGACCCTGGGCATCATGGGCGACCTGCTGTCGGCGCTGGAGTACGCGCACCGGCAAAGCATCGTGCACCGCGACATCAAGCCGGCCAACTTGCTGATAGAGACCAGCGGGCGGGTCAAGCTGACCGACTTCGGCGTGGCGCGCATCCAGGATTCGGGCGAGGCCACGCGCACGCAGGGCTCCATGGTGGGCACGCTCAAATACATGTCGCCCGAGCAGGTGCAGGGCCGCCCGATTGACGCCCGGGCCGACCTGTTCGCCGCCGGCATCGTGCTGTACCAGCTGCTCACGGGCAAGCGGCCTTTTGACGGCGACACCGATTTCGCGACCATCCAGCAGATCGTGGGCCACACGCCCGTGCCGCCCAGCAGCTTCAACCCCATGCTGCCCGCCGCGATCGACGCGGTGGTGGCCAAGGCCCTGGCCAAGTCGCGCGACCAGCGTTACGCCAGCGCGCAGGACTTCCTCTCGGCGCTGCAGGCCGCGGCCCGAGAAGCGGCCGACACCACGGTGCAGCCGCCGGCCATACCGGTGGGGCCGGGCAGCAACTCGACCTGGACCTCCACGCTGCTGGCCGGCGAAGCCCTGGTCGGCCTGCAGTCGGGCACCAGCGCCGACATCCCCATGGTGACGCAGGAGCTCGAGCTGGTTTACTGGAAAGAGATCAAGGAGTCCATGGACGTCGAGGACATCCAGGGCTTTCTCGCCAGGTTCCCGTCCGGCATCTATGCCGACCTGGCCCGCCGCCGCCTCAAGAAAATGGGCGTGCCGGGCGGGGAGGATTCCGACATCGGCAGGCGCCTGGGCACCGGCACACTGATCGTTCCGCGCCCGGCCGGCCAGGACACGGCCGCCGGTGCGACCCATCCGGGGGCGACCAATACCGGTGTGACCAACCCCGGAATCACCAACCCCGGAATCACCAATCCCGGGATCGCTCGTCCCGCTGTGACCAATCCTGGGGTGAGCAGTCCCGGGGCGACAAATCCAGGGGTGACAAATCCCGGCTCGGCGACCGACCTGGCCTGGAAGGCGCTCGAGGAAGCCGCGGCGCAGGCGCCGGTGGTCCCCCCGCCCTTGCCGGCCGCCCCCGCGGCCGACGACCCGGATGCCACGCGACTGGGCGCACCGGTCATGGCCGTGCCACCGGCACCGGCTGTGCCGCAGCCGCAGCCGCAGCCGCAGAGCGAGCCCTCTGAATGGCCTGAAACCGTGTTCAGCGATGCCGGCCCGGTGACGGTCCAGTTCGAGGCCGCCGAGGCAAAAGCCAAGGCCGAGGCAGTGCCCGTCACAGCCGCGAGCGCCGCCGTGCCCGAGGCCAAGCCGGAGTCCTCGCGCAAGCGCCGCAGCGCCGAGCCGGGCGCGCCCGCGAAGGCGTCCGCAGCCTCTCCTCCTTACCTGGTGTGGGGCGGGGTCGCCCTGGTGGCTTTGGTCATCCTGGGCGTAGGCGTCAGGCAACTCTCGAAACCGAAGGTGCCGGCACTGGCGGCGGCCCAGCCGGCCGCCCTGGCGGCCGATGCCGGCCAGGCGAAGCCCGCGACGCCGGCCGCTCCCCAGCCGGCGGTACAAGCCGCGCAGGCACAGCCCGCGGCGGCCGCGGCATCCGCACCGGCTGCGGCGGCATCGACGGCGGCTGCGCCGCTGTCTCCGGCCTCCAAGGCCGCGGCGGCGCAGGCCATCGCGGCCAAAAAGGCCGCCCTCGAGAAAGAGCGTCTGGCCAAACAGCAGGCGGCGCAGGCCAAACCCGGCGGCAGCACCGCCGTGCCCGCGGCAGCCGATCATGCCCCGGCACCGGCGCCATCCGCGAATGCCGGCAATCCGCGCCAGGCCTGTGAAGACCGCGTGCTGATCGGCTTCCAGATCTGCATGAATGAGCAGTGCGCCAAGCCGGCCTTCACCAACCACCCGGTCTGCGTGGACCGCCGCGCGATGGAGCAGCGCCGGCGCGAGGCCGAACAGCTCAGGCGCTGAGCCGCGGCGCCGGCCCGCAAAGGGCGGGCGTCCTCCAGTTTATTCTTCGTCCGGTGATTGCTGCTGGCCGTACCAGCCGGCGGGCCGGCGCTGCGCCTGCTGCTGGCGTTCCTGGGCCAGTTGCTCCTCAAGCTGCAGCCGGCCCTGCGTGGCCACGGCGATGACCTTGGTGCGGTCCTTGCGGTGCGGGTACATGCGTTCGAACAGCTCGAGGTTGTGCCGGCGAAAACGCATGGCGGCCTGGCGCGCCTCGTGCGGCGGCTGGCCCAGCAGTTCCAGCACGCTGCGCGCGCTGCGCAGGCTGGACTCGAAAACCTCGCGTTCGACCAGCATCACGCCGCGGTCGCGCAGCGCGTTCCAATGCGTGACGTCGCGCGCGCGGGCCACGATCTGCATCTGCGGGAAGTTCTCGCGCGCGATGTCGACGATCTTGAGCGACTGCTCCATGTCGTCCACTGACAGCACCAGGATCTTGGCGGTGGCCGCGCCGGCGGTGCGCAGCAGGTCCAGGCGCGTCGCGTCGCCGTAGAAGACGCGGTAGCCGAAGGCCCGCACGGTTTCTATCATCTCGGCGTCGTGGTCCAGCACCGTGGCCTGGACACCCTGGGCCAGCAGCATGCGGCCGACGATCTGGCCGTAGCGGCCGAAGCCGGCGATGATGATGGGCGCTTCCTGCTGCTCGGAGATTTCCTCGAGCTGCGGCAGGTTGCAGTTGGCGTAGCGCGGCACCCAGAGCTTGTCCACGGCCACCAGCAGCAGCGGGCTCAGCAGCATGGACAGCGCCACCGCGCCTATCAGCAGCGAGGCGGTTTCGGCGGAAAACACCTGGGCCCCGGCGGCTGCCTGGAACACCACGAAGGCGAATTCGCCGCCCTGCGCCAGCAGCACCGCGAACACCGGACGCTCCTGGAAGGGCAGCTTCATGAGCCTGGCCAGCCCGTAGATCACGGCGAGCTTCAGGCCCAGAAAACCCACCAGGATGACGGCCATGAGGCCGGGCGAGCGCCACAGCACGCCGAAATCGATGCTCATGCCCACGGCGATGAAAAACAGGCCAAGCAGCAGGCCCTTGAAGGGCTCGATGTCGGTCTCCAGTTCGCGCCGGTATTCGCTTTCCGCCAGCAGCACACCGGCGAGGAAGGCGCCCAGTGCCATGGACAGGCCCACGAACTGCATCAGCGCCGCGATGCTGACCACCAGCAGCAGCGAGGCGGCCGTGAAGATCTCGGGCGTGCCGCTGTTGGCGATCCAGCGCAGCAGCGGGCGCAACAGCAGGCGGCCGCCCAGGATGATGGCGGCGATCGCGCCGACGATTTTCAGCGCCTCCAGTGCCCGGCCGCTGTGGCTGGCGGCTTCGCTGTCGCCGGCCATGGCGCCCAGCAGCGGCAGCAGCGCCAGGATGGGAATGGCCGCCACGTCCTGGAACAACAGGATGGAAAAGCCCGCCTGCCCGCTCGAGGTCGGCAGCAGGTGACGCTCGCCCATGGCCTGCAGCGCGATCGCGGTGGACGACAGCGCCAGGCCCAGGCCGGCGACCAGCGCCGTCTGCCAGCCCACGCCGAAGGCCATGGCCGCGCCGGTCAGCAGGGCGGCGCAGCCCAGCACCTGCGCGCTGCCCCAGCCGAAGATGGGCCGGCGCAAATTCCACAGGCGCTTGGGCTCCAGCTCCAGGCCGATCAGGAACAGCATCAGCACCACGCCGAACTCGGCGAAATGCAGGATGTCCTGCACATTGGTGACCAGGCCCAGGCCCCAGGGGCCTATGGCAATGCCGGCGGCCAGGTAGCCGATGATGGAGCCCAGGCCGAGTTTTTTGGCCAGGGGCACCGAGATGACGGCAGCCGCTAAATAGATAAAGCTGTTGACCAGCCAGGTGGGCGCGTGCTCCATCAGGCAGCTCCCCCGGCATTGGCCGCCGCTGAATGTTCGACCAGCCGGTCCCTCATGGGCACGACGCAGGCGGCGCATTGCTCCAGGTCTTCGAGCTCGGGCCAGTCGGGATAGCTTTGCAGGCGCTGGCTGAAGGTGGCGATGTGCTCGGCCACGGCCTGCCGGCCTACGCTGTGGGCGCCGTGCAGCACCAGCGGCGGCAAAAAGCGCATGCCGCACAGGGCCGCGCTTTGTTCATAGGGCGGCAGGAAGGCATCGAAAAAATAGCGGTTGTAGCCTTGCGGGTGGTAGGAGGCCTCGGGGCCGCCCGTGGTGGCGACCAGCCACAAGTCCTTGCCCTGCAGCGCCCGGCCCCGGCCGCCTTCATCGCCGGCCTCGCCTTCGCCGTAAGCCCAGCCGTAGCTGAACACTTCGTCGAGCCAGAGCTTTTGCAGCGGGGGCATGGAATACCACTGGATGGGGTGCAGCAGCACCACCAGCTGCGCGCGTTCCAGGGCGGCCTGCTCCTTGGGAACGTCGATGGCGTAGTCGGGATAACTTGAATAAAGGTCTTGCACCTGCACCCGCGGCAGGGCCTGCGCGGCCTCCATCAAGGGGCGGTTGACCCGCGATTCGCGCCAGGCCGGATGGGCCGCAATGACATAAATGTCAGTGTTGGCCGCGCCGCCCGTGGGTTTGTCAGTGGTTGTGATAAGGCTGTCCATGCCGTTACCATAGCGGAAAAGCAAGCTTCCATAACAAGGAGATTCGCATGCCCGTGGTTGTGATCGCCAATCCGAAGGGGGGCGTCGGCAAGACGACGCTGGCCACCAACGTTGCCGGATTTTTCGCCAGCCAGGGCCATACGGTCATGCTGGGGGATGCCGACCGGCAGCAGTCTTCGCGGCTGTGGCTGGGCCTGCGCCCGCCGGCCGCCCGGCAGATCGCCACCTGGGACGTCAACGCCGACCTGATCGTCAAGCCGCCCAGGGGCACGACGCATGTGGTGCTGGACACCCCCGGCGGCCTGCACGGCTGGCGCTTCAACGACGTGCTCAAGCTGGCCGACAAGGTCATCGTGCCGCTGCAGCCCAGCGTCTTCGACATCTTTGCCACGCGCACTTTCCTGGACCAGCTCGCCGAACACAAACATGCCGGCAAGATGCAGGTCGGCATTGTCGGCATGCGCGTGGATGCGCGCACCATCGCCGCCGACAAGCTGCGCGGCTTCGTCGAAGGCCTGGGGCTGCCGGTGCTGGGCTATTTGCGCGACACGCAGAACTACATCCACCTGGCGGCCCGCGGCCTGACCCTGTTCGACGTGGCGCCCAGCCGGGTCGAAAAAGACATGGAGCAGTGGAAGGGCATCTGCGAGTGGCTGGAACGCTGAGAGCCGCTGTCGCTTGTCGCTGAGCCGACAAGGGGCGGGCGGCCGGGCCGCTACAGTGGCGGCATGAGAATCTTCGCAACATTGGCCGAGCTGGCCGCCTGCACCGGCCAGGAAGTCGCCGTCAGCGACTGGATCACCATCACCCAGCAGCAGGTCAACCTGTTTGCCGAAGCCACGGGCGACCACCAGTGGATACACGTCGACGTGGAAAAAGCCGCCGCCGGGCCCTTTGGCGGGCCTATCGCGCACGGCTTTTTGACCTTGTCGCTGCTGCCGCGCTTTTTTGAGTCCTCCTTTGACATCACCGGCTCGCGCATGGGCGTGAACTACGGGCTCAACAAGGTGCGCTTTACCGCGCCGGTGCCGGTGGGCAGCCGCCTGCGGGCGCGCATGAAGCTGCTGGCGGCCGAGGCGATAGACAACGCCGGCATGCAGATGAACTGGGAAGTGACGGTGGAGCGCGAGGGCTCGCCCAAGCCAGTGTGCGTGGCCGAGTCGCTGGTGCGGCGCTATCCCTGAGCGGTCGGGGAGTTCGGGCGCCTAGATGCGCAGCAGCTGGCCGGCCGGCAGCCAGCCTTCAAACACCTCGATCAGGCTGTTGATGCGTTCTGCCGCCTCGCTCTGGCTGTGCGTCTGGGCGATGCACTGGTGCAGGTCGCTGCGCAGCAGCCACAGCTCGGCCGGCGTCTTGGCAACATTGACTTTGTAGATAAGCCGCTGGGTGCGCATGTCGCGGCAGTCGTGCAGCAAGGCCAGCAGGCTTTCGCGGATCTGTTCCACCGGCACGCGGTTGACCGGCCGCCCCGAATCGGAAAAAGCGGGCGCCGCAAGGCCCAGAATACGCTGGATAACCGTGTTCACAGAAGGCTCCTGCCAGTCTTGTGAACTGGGCGATGGGGAAGGGGTAAGGCTGGGATGGCCGGGTATCGGCATCCGCTCGCTTAAGTTTGAGGGACGAATAATAGGGTTTTTACCTAGTTTCTGGCAAGGAATTTGGGCCGGTCCCAGGTTGGCCAGCGTCAGGCCGTCAGCCCTTCGTCAGCCTTGCGCCGCGCCGGCAAAGCCGTTTTGCCGCCAGGCCTCGAACACCGTGACGGCCACGCTGTTGGACAGGTTCAGGCTGCGCTGGCCGGGCCGCATGGGCAGTTTCAGGCGCTGGCCCGGGGCGAACGATTCCCGCAGTTCGGGCGCCAGGCCGCGGGTTTCCGCGCCAAACACCAGCCAGTCGCCGGGCAGGAAGCGCGTCTCATACAGGCTGGCCGAACCCCGGGTGGTCATGGCAAACAGGCGGTCTGCGGGTGGTTGCTCACTTTCGAGCAGGGCCTGCCAGCTGGCATGGCGCAGCAGCTGCGCGTACTCGTGGTAGTCCAGGCCGGCGCGGCGCATGTGTTTGTCGTCCATGGAAAAGCCCAGCGGCTCCACCAGGTGCAGCCGGCAGCCGGTATTGGCCGCCAGCCGGATCACATTGCCGGTGTTGGGCGGGATTTCGGGTTCGACCAGGACGATATTGAACATGCGGGAGAGCGGTAAGGCGGAGCCCGGGATTCTAGGCGGGGGCGGTTCTGGCAAACACCACAGCGGTGATATGCGCGGCGCCCGCATCGCGCAAAGCCTGGGCAGCGGTGTACATCGAGGCACCGCTGGTCATCACGTCGTCGACCAGCAGCACGCGCCGGCCTCGCAGTTCCGCTGCGCGCAGCGGGTCGACCTGGAAGGCGCCTTTGACATTGGCCAGCCGCTCCCGGCGCTTGAGCTGGCTTTGCGGGCGGGTGTGCCGCACGCGCAGCAACAGCTGGGCGTCGGTACGGGCGGCGGTGTGCGTCTGCCGGACCAGCGCCGCACACAGCTCCCAGGCCTGGTTGAAGCCGCGTGCCTGCAGGCGCTGGGCCGACAGCGGTATCGGCAGCAGCCAGTCCTTGGGCCCCAGTTCGGCCAACACATGTGCCAGGCCGGGCGACTGCAGCAGCAGGCCCGCAAAAAAGCCGGCCCAGCCGTGCCGCTCGCCGAATTTGTAGCCGGCGACCAGCGTGGACCAGGGGTAGGCGTAATCAACGCCGGCGAAGGCGCGGTCCAGCGGCGGCGGCTCGACGGCGCAGGCGCCGCACAAGGGCGGGCCGGCTCGCAAGCCCATGGAAAGGTCGGCCGGCAAGGCCAGCGCGCAGCGGGTGCAGCGCGCCTGTGCTTGCGCGAAGCGGGCCACGCAGGGCTCGCACACCTGGCGTGCGGGCCAGCCGCGGCAGACCGCGCACTGGCTGGCGATTCCCGTGTTGAAGCCGCGAGCAAAGCCGCTCCAGCGGGGCAGGAATGCGGAAGGAGCAAGCAGGCGTGTGAACACCGTGCCAATATACTCGCCTACCTTTTGAGCGAGACGCCTTGCCTTCTTCCATGACCCCCACCGAGCGCCCGCCCACGCTGGACCCGATCGCCGTCAGCCGCTGGGAGCGCAGCGCGCCCCTGGCCTCGCCCTGGCTGCATGAGGAAGTGGCGCGCCGCATGATGGACCGCCTGCAGTGGATCAAGCTGCAGCCCCAGAGCTGGGTGCACTGGGGCGCGCTGCGCGGCGGGCTGCAGGCCCATGCGCAGCTGGCCAAGACCTACCCGGGCGCCACGGCCTTTGTGCTTGAGAACAACCCGCAGCGCACGCGCGAGGCGATGAAGGGCCTCGTGCAGCCATGGTGGACGCCGCGGCGATGGACGGCCGCCCCCGTGCGTTTTGAAGCGCCGCCGCCCGGCAGCGCCGACATGCTGTGGGCCAATATGGCGCTGCATGAATCGGCCGACCCGCAGGCCTTGCTGGCGCAATGGCGCGAGGCGCTCAAGGTCAACGGCTTCCTGATGTTTTCATGCTTGGGCCCGGACACCGCGAAGGAGCTGCGCGAGGTCTACGCGCAACTGGGCTGGCCGCCTGCGGGCCATGAGCTGACCGATATGCACGATTGGGGCGACATGCTGGTGCAGACCGGTTTTGCCGAGCCGGTGATGGACATGGAGCGCATCACGCTGACCTATGCGACGCCCGCGCGCCTGCTGCAGGACCTGGCCGAGCTGGGCCGCAACTTCCACCCCGCGCGTTTTCCCGCGCTGCGCGGGCGTGCCTGGAAGGCCAGGCTGGAGGAGGCGCTGGCCCGCCACCTCGTCAAGGGCGAGGATGGGCGTTTGTCCCTGACCTTTGAGGTCATCTACGGCCACGCGCTGAAGGCGCCGCCCAAGGTCAAGGTCAGCGCGCTCAGCGCGGTGTCGGTGGCCGACATGCGCAGCATGCTGCAGGGCGGGCGGCCCGGCGCCTGAGCGCTGGGGCTGTTGCGCGGGCGCCCATACGGCCCGCCGCGAGGGCTGATTTGGGGGCTTTTTCAGGGGAACGGCAGGGCAAACCGGCTACAATTCAACACAGATTTTGGGGATGTTCCCAAGCCTCGCGCGGCCCGTGCCCGGCATGGACCGCTGTTTTTTTGGGGGTTGCCGCATGCTGCAGCCAACGCCAGCGTTTCGTTTTGCCACCTCGCCCGCTCAGGGTACCCACAGCCACGATGCTGTGCTGTGGCTTCTCAAGCGTCACTGTTCACTCACCCCGGCCCAGCTCGGGTGGCTTTACGTGTCGCTGTGCGGCGTTTCGCTGGGGATTGCGGCATTCTTCTGGGCCCAGGGCGCCACCATGGTGATGCCTTTTGCCTGGGCTGAATTGCTGGCGGTGGGCGCGGCCTTTGTGGTGTATGCCCGCCATGCGGGGGATGGTGAAAAAATCGTCCTCGAAGGCGGGCAGCTGGTGGTGGAGCTTGAAACGGCGGGGCGCACCGAGCGCGCGGAGTTCAACCGCGAATGGGTGCGCATCGAACCCAAGGATGGGGATGGTTCGCTGATTGAAGTGTCGGGGCAGGGGCGGTCGGTGCAAGTGGGGCGGCATGTGCGGCCCGAGCTGCGTCCCGCGCTGGCCCGCGAGATACGGATGGCGTTGCGGGGCGGTTGAAGAGGCGCTGAAAGTCTCGCGTCAGTTCAGGTGCGGCGGGGGGACCCGCCGCTAACTTTATAATCAGCCGGTTAATTTGGTCGGTAATTGAAGCAGAAAAAGTGATCACGATGAACGTAAGCAACACCATGAGCAAAATGACACGGCTTGGCATGCAGCATGCAGGCGCAATTCTGGTATCTGCGGCCGCCTGGGTCAGCACCGCCGCTTACGCCGTCAATGACCTTCAGGGCGGCCCCGCCGTCAACCAGCTGAACCTGCACCCGGCCGTGACCAAGATCGCCGAAGAACAGCAGTGGCTGCACTGGTTCATGATGGCCATCTGCCTCGTGATCTTCGTGGCGGTGTTCGGCGTGATGTTTTATTCCATCCTGAAGCACCGCAAGTCGGTGGGCCACAAAGCGGCCAACTTCCATGAGTCCACCGCCGTGGAAATCGCCTGGACCATCGTTCCCTTTCTCATCGTGATCGGCATGGCGCTGCCCGCCACCAAGGTGCTGGTCGCCCAGAAGGACACCACCGGCGCCGACCTGACCATCAAGGCCACCGGCATCCAGTGGAAATGGGGCTACGACTACATCAAGGGCGAAGGCGAAGGCATAGGCTTTGTCTCCACGCTCGACAACACCCACCGCGAAATGTCCGACAACGGCGGCCCCAAGGCCGGCGAGGCGCCCGACAACTACCTGCTCAAGGTCGACAACCCGCTGGTTGTTCCCGTCAACAAGAAAATCCGCATCATCACCACCGCCAGCGACGTGATCCACGCCTTCGCGGTGCCGGCCTTCGGCATCAAGCAGGATGCGATTCCCGGTTTTGTGCGCGACACCTGGTTCCGTGCCGAAAAGCCGGGCGACTACTACGGCCAGTGCCAGGAGCTCTGCGGCAAGGAACACGCCTACATGCCCATCCACGTGAAGGTCGTCTCCGCCGCCGACTACAGCGCCTGGGTCGCCGTCAAGGCCAAGGAAGCCGCCGCCAAGGCCGATGACCCGACCAAGGTCTGGACCCTCGTCGACCTGAAGGCCCGCGGCGAAAAGGTTTATGCCGCCAACTGCGCCGCCTGCCACCAGCCCAACGGCAAGGGCGCCGGCCCGATCAAGCCGCTGGACGGCTCGGCCATCGTGCTCGACGCCGACCACAAGAAACAGATTGCCACCGTGCTCAACGGTGCCGCCGGTGGCGCGATGCCGTCGTGGAAGGCTTTGAGCGACACCGATCTCGCGGCTGTTATCAGCTACACCAAGAACAACTGGTCCAACCAGACCGGCCAGATCGTCCAGCCCGCCGAAGTGCAGGCCGCCCGCAAGTAAGCCGATCCGCCCCACGACCAGAATCCGCCGGCGCCTTGCGCGCCGGCCGCCAAGATAAAGCTACAGGCCAAAGCCACCAAAGGAAGCCAAGATGAGTGCAGTTCTAGACCATCACGACCACGCGCACGACGACCACCACGACCACGCCCCGGTGGGCTGGCGCCGTTGGGTCTTCGCGACCAACCATAAAGACATCGGAACGCTCTACCTGCTGTTCAGTTTCTTCATGTTGATGTTCGGCGGCGTGCTGGCCTTGCTGATCCGCGCCGAGCTGTTCCAGCCCGGCCTGCAACTGGTCAACCCCGAACTGTTCAACCAGCTCACCACCATGCACGGCCTGATCATGGTGTTCGGCGCCATCATGCCTGCCTTCGTGGGCTTCGCGAACTGGATGATTCCGCTGCAGATCGGCGCGGCCGACATGGCTTTCGCCCGCATGAACAACTTCAGCTTCTGGCTGATGATCCCCGCCGGCATCATGCTGGCCGGCTCCTTCTTCATGCCCGGCGGCGCGCCCGCCGCGGGCTGGACGCTCTACGCGCCGCTCACGCTGCAAATGGGCCCGTCCATGGACGCCGGTATTTTCGCGATGCACATCCTGGGCGCCTCGTCCATCATGGGCTCGATCAACATCATCGTGACCATCCTGAACATGCGCGCTCCCGGCATGACGCTGATGAAGATGCCGATGTTCTGCTGGACCTGGCTGATCACCGCCTACCTGCTGATCGCCGTGATGCCCGTGCTGGCAGGCGCCATCACCATGACTCTGACCGACCGTCACTTCGGCACCAGCTTCTTCAACCCCGCCGGCGGCGGCGACCCGGTGATGTACCAGCACATCTTCTGGTTCTTCGGCCACCCCGAGGTCTACATCATGATCTTGCCGGCTTTCGGCATCATCAGCCAGATCATTCCGGCCTTCTCGCGCAAGCGCCTGTTCGGCTACGCCTCCATGGTGTACGCGACCGGCTCCATCGCCATCCTGAGCTTCGTCGTGTGGGCGCACCACATGTTCACCACCGGCATGCCGGTCACGGGCCAGCTGTTCTTCATGTACTCCACCATGCTGATCGCCGTGCCCACGGGCGTGAAGGTGTTCAACTGGATCGCCACCATGTGGCGCGGTTCCATGACCTTTGAAACCCCCATGCTGTTCGCGGTGGGCTTCATCTTCGTGTTCACCATCGGCGGCCTGACGGGCGTGATTCTGTCGGTCGCGCCGATCGATATCCAGCTGCAGGACACGTATTACGTGGTGGCCCACTTCCACTACGTGCTGGTGGCCGGTTCGCTCTACGCGCTGTTTGCCGGCTACTACTACTGGTCGCCCAAATGGACCGGCGTGATGTACAACGAAACCCGCGGCAAGATCCACTTCTGGTGGTCGCTGATTTCCTTCAACGTGACCTTCTTCCCAATGCACTTCCTGGGCCTGGCCGGCATGCCGCGCCGTTATGCCGACTACCCCATGCAGTTCGCCGACTTCAATGCCGTGGCCAGCGTGGGCGCCTTCTTCTTCGGCTTCGCGCAGCTTTATTTCTTCCTGTTCATCGTGGTGCCCACGATGCGCGGCAAGGGCGCACCGGCCAAGCAGAACCCCTGGGTCGACGAAGGCGGCAAGGGCGCCGAAGGCCTGGAGTGGGAAGTCCCGTCCCCCGCGCCTTTCCACACCTATGAAACCCCGCCCAAGCTGGATGCCTCGGCAACCCGCGTGATCGGCTGATTCAAACTCCTAATCGGTCAACCGCCATGACGACACCTGAGCAAAAGAAAAGCAACCTGAGGCTGGCCCTGATACTGGCCTCGGTCGCGTTGGTCTTTTTTCTGGGCTTCATGGCCAAGATGATTTTCCTGGCGCACTGAACCGGTCCGTCCGGCACCAGGCTCAAAGCGATACCACTGTGATGCGGCTCAAGCGCGAAAACTTCAAGATGATGGGCAAGCTGGGCGTGATCGTGCTCGGCATGTTCGCCTTCGGTTATGCGCTGGTGCCGCTTTACAAGGCGATTTGCGAGATGACCGGCATCAACGTGCTGGCCCTGTCCGACCGTCAGATTCCCGGGGCGACTTCCAGCCTGCCGGCCAATACCCAGGTGGACTTCAGCCGCACCATCACCGTCGAGTTCGACGCGAATTCGCGCGGCCCCTGGCAATTCAAGCCCGCGACAAACACGCTGCAGGTGCATCCCGGCGAGCTGACCACGGTGATGTACGAATTCCAGAACGTGCAGAACCGGACCATGTCAGCCCAGGCCATTCCCAGCTACGCGCCCGCGCAGGCCGGCGCCCACTTCAACAAGCTGGAATGCTTCTGCTTCAGCCAGTACACCCTGGCGCCCGGCGAGAAAAAGCAGTGGCCGGTGGCCTTTGTCATCGACCCGAAGCTGTCGAAAGACGTGAGCACCATCACGCTGTCCTATACTTTTTTTGAAGTCGGCGGCAAGACGCCGGCCGCACCGGCCACGCCCAAGGCGACGACGGCCGCCGCGGTACCTGAAAAACAGGCAGGCGCATGAGCAGCATGGCCGCCGCACCCGCCAAAAAACCTTCCTTCTGGCGCACGGTCAAGGCCGTGGCCTGGTCTTTCGTGGGGCTGCGCGCGCGCGGCGATTACGAGGAAGACGTGAAAAATTTGAACCCCCTCCACATCATTGTGGTCGGGCTGATCGCCGTGGTGGTATTTGTCGCAGTCCTGGTGCTGCTGGCGAAGTGGATGGTCGCGCGCTGAGGCCGCATCCGCCAGCGCATCACGGTGTGAATTAAAAGATTATTGGAAATTCGAGAGAAAAACAGGAGTCCAGCGATGTCATCAGCAACCCACGGGTCTACCCCCCACTATTTCGTTCCCAGCCCATCGAGCCATCCGGTGATGGCGTCTATCGGCCTGTTTTTTGTCATTCTCGGTGCCAGCCAATGGATCAACGGCCACGACTGGGGCAAATGGTCGGTGGCCTTCGGCATGATCTGGTGGCTGACGACGCTGTACCGCTGGTTCAGCCAGTCCATCGCCGAAAGCGAAGGCGGCATGTACGGCCGCAAGATCGACATGTCCTTCCGCTGGAGCATGAGCTGGTTCATCTTCTCGGAAGTGATGTTCTTCGGCGCCTTCTTCACCGCCCTGTGGTGGGCCCGCGCGCACTCGCTGCCCGCGCTGGGCAGCCTGGACAACGCGCTGCTCTGGCCCGACTTCAAGGCCGTCTGGCCCAGCCTGGCCGCCGGCGTGACCGCTTCCCCCGCTGACATCATCGAGCCATTCACCGCCATGAAGCCGCTGGCCATTGGCGGCGGCATCTGGGCCAGCATCATGGGCTCCCTGCCGACGGTCAACACCGCGCTGCTGCTGAGCTCCGGCGTCACCATCACCATCGCCCACCATGCGCTGATCGAAGGCAAGCGCGCCCGCACCATCGCCTTTATGTGGGCCACGGTTCTGCTCGGCGTGGTCTTCCTGTTCGTGCAGGGCTATGAGTACTTCCATGCCTACCATGAGATGAACCTGAAGCTGTCGTCCGGCGTGTACGGCTCGACCTTCTTCATGCTCACGGGTTTCCACGGCTTTCACGTGTTCGTCGGCATGCTGATGCTGCTGTTCATCACGCTGCGCCTGCAAAAAGGCCATTTCACGCCTGAAAAGCACTTCGGCTTTGAAGGCGCCGCCTGGTACTGGCACTTTGTGGACGTCGTTTGGCTGGGCCTGTACATCCTGGTGTACTGGCTGTAAGAACCTGTTCGCGGCCTAAACGGGGCCGCGCAAGTACCTTCTCGGGATGGGATGCAAGGCGCGGTGCGACGCCCATAGTTCACCTATGGGCTAGCGCCGCAACGCCGCAGACCGCCCGAGAAGGCACTTGCCCTCCGGGTTGGGGTGAAATCGGGCGATTGAGCCACCCGAGCCCTTGCATGGGCATTAGCCCATGCGGCGTTCCCGGTCGGCCCACTCATCCCGATTGCACCCCAACGCGGCCCCGTTTAGGTCGTGAACAGGTTCTTTGGAACCAATCGCGGCCCAGGCCGCTCAACCAAAGGCCGCTTGATGCGGCCTTTGTTCTTTATTTCGCCACCTGGCGTGACGTTTATTTGCCCGCGGGAATACCGGTGGGCTGTATGTAACCGAGCTTCCACGCAATCAGAATGCAGATGAACAGCAGCACAGAGAACCCGATACGGAAGGCCAGCGCGCGCGCCATATTGCTGGCTTTGCGCTTGCCGTCCTTGTTGTCGCCGCTGCTGCCCCTGAGCATGAAAAAAAGCGCGGAAGCCAGGCTGGCCAGGATGGCGATAAACGCCAGTGCAACGAGGTAGTTCATGAACAGGATTATCGGCGCATGACACCGGCTTTGCATTCCCCGCGCTTCTGGCTGCTGACCGCGGCCGCCGTGCTGGTGGCCGGCACCACCTTCTCGCTGGGGCAGTGGCAGCTGCGCCGTGCCGCGCAGAAGGAAGCCCTGCAGGCCGCCGTCGAGTCCAAGGGCCGCCTGCCCGCGCTCGATGCGCGCGCGCTGCTCGCGGTCCCGAACATGGCGGATGAGATACACCGGCCGGCCGTGCTCAAGGGCAACTGGCGGCCGGAACACACGGTCTACCTCGACAACCGGCCCATGGCCGGCAAGACCGGTTTTGTGGTGCTCACGCCGCTGGTGCTGGAAGGCAGCGCCCAGGCCATCGTGGTCCAGCGCGGCTGGGTGCCGCGCGATTTCGCCGACCGCACGCGCCTGCCGCAGGTGGCGACGCCCACCGGCAGCGTCACCGTGGAGGGCCGTATCGCCTCGCCACCTTCCAAACTTTATGAGTTCCAGGGCATAGAGACCGGCCGGATACGGCAAAATCTTGACTTGCCGGCCTACCGGGCGCAAACCGGCCTGCCGCTGCTGGAGGTTTCCCTGCTGCAGACCGGCGCGGCCAGCGAAGGCCTTCTGCGCGAATGGGCTGCCCCGAATCTCGGCGTCGACAAGCACTACGGTTATGCCTTCCAGTGGTTCGGCCTGTGCGCCCTGGTGAGCATTCTTTATGGCTGGTTTCAGCTGGTTCTTCCTTTCCGTGCCCGTATCCACTCACGCCGCCCAACAAGCCGCGATCAACTGCCGTGACCACTACGCCTGACACCTCCCCCAACTCTGCCACTGTGCCCGCCTCACAGGACCAGCCCCTGGGCCTGACCGTGCACACCATGCCCGTGCTGGACCAGTCCAGCACGCGCGAGCCGAACACCGTCGCCGGCCGCTGGAAGATGCTGGCCGTGCTGCTGGTGTGCGCCGCCCCGGTGGTCGCCTCCTATTTCACCTACTACGTGGTCCGGCCTGAAGGCCGCCGCAATTTCGGCGAACTGATAGACCCGCAGCGTCCGCTGCCGCCGCTGGCCACGCGCGCGCTTGACGGCCGCACCGGCACGCTGACGGCGCTCAAGAACCAGTGGCTGCTGATCAGCGTGGCCGGCGGCGCCTGTGATGCGCGCTGCGAACAGAACCTGTATTTCCAGCGCCAGCTGCGCGAGTCGCTGGGCAAGGAAAAAGAGCGCGTGGACCGCGTCTGGCTGGTCGCCGACGACGCGCCCGTGCGCGATGCGCTGCTGCCGGCACTGGCCTCCTCGGCCGTGCTGCGCGTGGCACCGGCCGAACTGGCGCAGTGGCTGGAGCCCGCCGCCGGCAAGCGCCTGGAAGACCACCTCTACCTGGTCGACCCCATCGGCAATTTGATGATGCGTTTCCCGGCCGACATGGATACCGCCGCCGCGGCCAAGGCCAAGCGCGACCTGGAGCGCCTGCTGCGCGCCTCGAGCAGCTGGGACAAGGAGGGTCGTTAAACCGGCGAAGCCGGCTTAACGCCTGTCTCACATCACACCATGTCCAGTACCGCCCTTTACGACCTGAGCCCCGCCCTGCGCCTGATGATCATGGGCCTGGTGGTCGCGCTCGGGCCGCTGGCCTGGGTCTGGGCGCACAACAAGAACGCGCCGGTGGCGCAGCGCCTGCGCGTGCTGACGCTGGTCACGCTGTTCCTCACTTTTGACTTGGTGATCTTCGGCGCCTTCACCCGGCTCACCGATTCGGGCCTCGGTTGCCCCGACTGGCCGGGCTGCTACGGCAGCGCGAGCCCGGTGGGCGCGCAAATGCATATCGAGGCCGCGCAGACCGCGATGCCGACCGGGCCGGTCACGCATTCGAAAGCCTGGATCGAGATGGTCCACCGCTATCTCGCGACGGGCGTCGGTGTGCTGATCCTCACGCTCACGGTGACCAGCTGGCTGGAGCGCAAGCGCATAGCCGTCTCGCCCTGGTGGCCCACTGTCACCTTGGTGTGGGTGTGTTTGCAAGGCGCTTTCGGTGCGCTCACCGTCACCATGAAATTGTTCCCCGCCATCGTCACCCTGCATTTGCTGGGCGGCCTGGTGCTGCTGGCTTTGCTGCGCGCGCAATCGCTGCGTTATGCCGGGCTGCAGGCGCCGCCGGCCCAGGGTTTGGGCAAGGGCCTGCGCCTGGCCGCGCTGGCCGCGTTTGCCTTGCTGTGGCTGCAGATCGCCCTGGGCGGCTGGGTCAGCACCAATTACGCGGTGCTGGCTTGCACGGACTTTCCGGGCTGCCAGAACTCGCTGTGGCCGGCCATGGACTTTCGCCAGGGTTTCACGCTGTGGCGCGAGCTGGGCGCGGGCCATGACGGCGCCAACATCAGCTTCCAGGCGCTCACGGCCATCCACTATGTGCACCGCCTCACGGCCTACCTGGTGTTTGCCGTGTTCCTCGTGCTGGCTTTCTTTCTGCACCGCCTGCCGGCGTTTCGCGCGCCCGCGCGCTGGCTGGCCGGGCTCATCGTGCTGCAGGCCGTGACCGGCATCAGCAACGCCGTGCTGGGCTGGCCTTTGCTGGCCGCCGTCATGCACACCGGTGGCGCCGCGGCCCTGGTCATTGTGCTCGGCGGCGTGGTCTTTTCCGGCCGCGGCGAGCCCCGGCGCCACATGCGTCAAAATTGAAGGTCTAGCGACTCCCCATGAACCCCAGTACCCCGTCCGCCGCCCCGGCTTCCGCCGCGCCCCACGTTCCGTCGAAGTTCGCGCAGTTCTATGCGCTGACCAAGCCGCGTGTGGTGCAGCTCATTGTGTTCTGCGCGCTGATCGGCATGGTGCTGGCCGTTCCCGGCGTTCCCACCTGGCCCGACGTCAGGCTCGCGCTCATCGCCTGCGCCGGCATCTGGCTGGTTGCCGGGGCCGCCGCGGCCTTTAACTGCCTGGTCGAGCAGCATATCGACGCGCGCATGCGCCGCACCGCCTGGCGTCCCACGGCCAAGGGCGAGCTCAGCAACCCGCTCACGCTGGCCTTTTCGGCCGCGCTGTGCGCGCTGGGCTCCTGGATCCTGTACGTGTGGGTGAACCCGCTCACCATGTGGCTGACCTTTGCCACCTTCATCGGCTATGCGGTGGTCTACACCGTGATCCTCAAGCCCATGACGCCGCAGAACATCGTGATCGGCGGTGCCTCGGGCGCCATGCCGCCGGTGCTGGGCTGGGCCGCGATGACGGGCTCGGTCGGCCCCGAGGCGCTGATCCTCTTCCTGATCATCTTCCTCTGGACGCCGCCGCATTTCTGGGCGCTGGCGCTGTACCGCGTCGAGGATTACCGCAAGTCCGGCCTGCCCATGCTGCCCGTCACCCACGGCAACGCCTTCACGCGCCTGCAGGTATTTTTGTACACGCTGGTGCTGTTTCCGGCCTGCCTGATGCCTTTCATCTTCAAGATGAGCGGCTGGCTTTACCTGGTGGCCGCCGTGGCGCTGAGCATGGGCTTTAGCTGGTACGGCTGGCGCCTGTGGCGCAACTATTCCGATGCGCTGGCGCGCAAGACATTCCGCTTTTCGCTGATCCATCTTTCGGCCTTGTTCGCGGCACTGCTGCTGGACCACTACCTTGTCTGAATCCCGTATGAAAACCCCAAACACCTTGCCGCCCACGCGCCGCGGCGCGATTCGAACCCTGGCCGGCGGCGCCGCGCTCGCGGCCACGGCCTGCCTGCTGGCGGCCTGCGCGCCCGACAAGCCGCAGTTCAAAAGCATAGACCTGACCGGCGCCGACTATGCGCAGGGCTTCACGCTGGCCGACCACAACGGCCAGGTGCGCACGCTCAAGGATTTCCCCGGCAAGGTGGTCGTGGTCTTCTTCGGTTTCACGCAGTGCCCCGACGTCTGCCCGACCTCCATGGCCGAGCTGGCCCAGGTCAAGAAGCTGCTGGGCCCCGACGGCGACAAGCTGCAGGCCATCTTCATCACCGTCGACCCCGAGCGCGACACGCCCGAGCTGCTCAAGGCCTATATGGGCAACTTCGACCCGGGCTTCCTGGCACTGCGCCCCACCATGGCCCAGTTGCCGGAAGTCGCCAAGGACTTCAAGGTCTATTACAAAAAGGTCGACGGCAAGACCCCCGGCAGCTACACCATGGACCACTCCGCGGGCAGCTATGTCTTTGACGGCAAGGGCCGCATACGCCTGTACAACCGTTATGGCGGCGGCGCGGAAATGCTGGCGTCCGACATCCGCCTGCTGCTGAAGAACTCCTGAGCAGCCCGGTTAAAAATTCACCGTCTTGATGGACTTGCGCGTGTTGGCCGGCATCTCGCGCAGGGACTTGAGCATGTAAGCCACATGCAGCGCGGCGTCCGGCTGCGCGCCGCACTGCGCGTCCGGCACCATGGCGATCGCGACGTGCAGCTTCAGGTGCGAGCCCACGGGCAGTAAATCGGATGGCTGCAGCGCGCGCGCCACCAGCTGGGTGGCCGCGGCCACGGCCTGCGCGGCGGTCACCGGCCCTTCTATCAACAAGGCAAACTCGCTGTCGCCGACGCGCGCGGCGATGTCGATGTCGCGCGCGAGTTTGCGCAGGCAGGAACCTGCCAGCACCAGCGCGTAGTCGGCAATCTGCCGCCCGTGCTCCCTGGCGAACCAGCCATGGTTGGAGAGCTCGATCATCAGCAGCGCGCTGCGGTGCCCGTAGCGGCTGGAGCGCAGCAAGGCCTCCTGCAGCCGCGCCTCGAAGGTGTGCAGGTTGCTCAGGCCGGTGAGCGGCTCGGTTTGCGCCAGCGCCGCGGCGCGCGCCCGGGCTTCGCGGCGCTGCGCGCCCCGCCGCAACAGGCCGTAAAACAGCAGCGGTGTTTCCAGCGCCGCGCCCAGGGTGAGGCCATACTGGGTGAGGAAGCTGATCGGGATCAGGCCCAGGTCGCGCAGTATGGGAAAGGGCACCGCGACCGCGACCGGCACAAAGCCCAGCGCGATCCAGCGCATGGTGGGCTCGCCGCCTCGCCAGGCGATGAACACCATGACGCAGATCAGCACCAAGGCCGCGACGATCAGGGCCGTGACGGCGATAAAGCCCGCGCGTGTCGGCAGCGCTGTGTCCAGCAGCGTCAGCAGCGCCAGCACGGTGATCAGCCTGAGCGACAGCCAGTCCAGCACGGCCGAGAACTGGCGCGGGCGGGTCACCACACGGGCAAACCAGAGGCCGCTGCAGGTTGCCAGCACCGGCAGCAAAAAGGCCGAAAGGTCGTTCCAGGTCGGCCAGTCCGGCCAGAGGTATTGCCCGCCTATGCCCAGCAACGCGGCCTGCGCCGCCGCCAGCGCGCCGATGTAAACGGCATAGGCGGCGAAACTCCTGTCCCTGAATGCCACGGCATTGGCGGCGGCCACCAGGGCCATCAGCAGCGCCAGGCCGAAGTAGGCGCCCAGCAGAAACTGCTCCTGCATGCGCTGCGCCAGCAGGGCAGGGTGCTTGTAGATGTAAAGAGGCGCTGAAAACGGCCTGCGCGCCTGCTCTATGCGTATGAAATAGGTGACCGGCCGCGTCTGCTCGCTGTCCAGGTCGAAGACCGGAAAGCGGTCGGGGCGCGGCCACTGGTTCACCGGGATTTTGTCGCCCGCCTTTTGTTCGACCCAGTTCCCGGCGGCGTCGCGGTAATGCAGGCTCACGCGGTCCACGCCGGCGCTGCTCACTTCCAGCGCCCAGCGCTGCGACAGGTCGGGCTGCATGGCGTTAAAGCGTACCCACATCACCTTGCCCTCCAGCATGGCGGTGTGGCCGGCCGGCCGCATCGCAAACGGCAGGTCGTACTCCCAGGCTTCCACCTGTTCCAGCACGGCCTTGCCGGTCACGTCGATCCAGAACTGGCTGTGTTCGGCCAGTTCGATCTGGCCGTCGGGCGCGTTGAGCTGAAGCACCGGCAGCCGCGCGTCGGCGCCTGGCTGCGCCCATCCCGGCATGGCCGCACCCAGCAGGTACGCCGCCAACATTCCCCGGAAACAACCCACGGAGAAAACAGGGAAGAGGGCGCGCATGAACCGCTGAACACGCCTTGGCAGGCCTGAAAGCGCGTTAAGGATCAGCACAAATTCATTGTGCGACTATGCGTAACAAATTGCGTTTTAAATTTGCGTTGGTGCGTGCGAGCAACTGCAATTTAGTGCAGCAAATCACGCTGCAGGCCGTATTGAGAGTGCCGAAAGTGTTTTCAGGCAACACGCGCCCACAAAAAAGCCCGCAGTTTTGACGCTGCGGGCTTTGCGAAGAACGCGGTGGGTGAAAGCGCTTCAGGCGTAAGCGGCCAGCACCTTCTTCATTTTCTTCATGGCCGCCACTTCGATCTGGCGGATCCGTTCGGCGCTGACCTTGTACTCGGCGGCCAGGTCGTGCAGCGTCATGCCGCCCGAACCGTCGTCGTTCACCTTGAGCCAGCGCTCTTCCACGATGCGGCGGGCGCGCGGATCCAGTTCTTCCAGCGCGGCCGTGATGCCGTCCGAAGCCAGGTTGTCGCGCTGGCGCGATTCCATCAGCGCGGTCGGCTCCTGCGTCGCGTCGGCCAGGTAGGCGATGGGGCCGAAAGCGTCCTCGCCGTCATCACCGGGACTGGGGTCCAGCAGCACGTCGCCGCCCGACATGCGCTGCTCCATCTCTATGACTTCCTCGCGCTTGACGTTCAGCGTCTTGGCCATGGAGTCGATCTGGCCTTCGGTCAGCGTGTCGCGGTGCGTCGCCACGTCGGCGTCGTCCTTGAAACCCTGCTTCATGGAGCGCAGGTTGAAAAACAGCTTGCGCTGGGCCTTGGTCGTGGCGACCTTGACCATGCGCCAGTTCTTCAGGATGTACTCATGGATCTCGGCTTTGATCCAGTGCATGGCATAGCTCACCAGGCGCACATTCTGGTCCGGGTCGAAGCGCTTGACGGCCTTCATCAGGCCGATATTGCCTTCCTGGATCAGGTCGCCGTGCGGCAGGCCGTAGCCCAGGTATTTGCGCGAAATCGACACCACCAGGCGCAAGTGAGAGAGCACCAACTTACCGGCCGAGTCCAGATCGTTGTTTTCCTTGAGGTTTTTGGCGTATTCCTGCTCCTGCTCCAGGGTGAGCATGGGCAGGCGATTGACGGCGGAAATGTAAGCGTCCAGGTTGCCCAGTGGGGGAACCAGCGACCAAGGGTTGACGGCTGCGACGGCGCCCGATTGGGGCACGGCCACGGCAGCGGTCAGCGATTGGGGGGAAAGAGCATATGACACTGCAGAACTCCTTTTCTCTAGTGCTAAATATTAGCACTCTGTTAGAGAGAGTGCTAAGCAATAGGTTCAATGACTCGGATAGCGCAAGGCTAATAAGTGAAAACCCTTGGTCCCCAGTATGAGCGCGATGCCCGGGGTTTGGTTCGGGCGCTTTGGTTTCCGGGATGTAAATGCGGGTAATTCTTCCAATTACCAGATGGGCCAGATGCAGCAAACAATCCTAGGGATGCCACGCGGCCGGGGTCCCTGCCGTCCCGGGACCGGGTTTGCGGCTTCCCGCCAGCGCATAGGACAGCTGGTTGGCCGCCCGGATCACGGTTTGGGCCAGCTCTTTCAGGCGCGGCTCCGTCAGGCGCGAGGTCGGCCCTGAAATACAGACCGAGCCCAGCAGCCGCCATCCCATGCTGAACACCGGCGCCGACACGCTGGACACCTCCGGCTCACGTTCGCCCAGCGACAGGTGGTAGCCGCGCTGGCGGATCGTTTCATAGGGCTCGCCGGGCTCACCCGAAAAAGCCAGGATCACCCGGCCCGGCGCGCCCAGGTCCAGCGGCAGCCCGATGCCGACACGCACGTGGTGGCGAATGGTGCGCGGCCCGTCAACCCGGGCCAGGCAAGTGCGCTGGTTGCCTTCGCGCACATAAAACGAGGCGCTTTCGCCGGTTTCTATGGTGAGTTCCCGCAGCACGGGTTCCACCACTTCATGCACGTTGAAGGTCGCCTGGTAGCAGGCGCCCAGCCAGCCGGCGGCCCGGCCCAGCCGCCAGCTGCCGTCTTCCTTCTGCACCAGGTAATGGTCCGTCGCCAGCGTGCGGGCGATGCGCAGCGCCGTGGTCTTGTGCATGCCGGTGCGGCGGCTTAACTCGGCCAGGGTCAGCTGGGCATCGCTGGTGCCGAAGGCCTCCAGCAGCCGCAGCGCGCGGGTGACGGCGCTGACACCCGTGGATTCTTCTTCTGCGGCCGGGCCAGGGGTGTTGGGCGGGGATGCGCTCATGACATGAACCTTGTTGCGACAGATGAAACTGTATTTTAACAAACGGAACGCTGCATGACAATTTGCGGGCGAGTTCATAACAACGGAGACATTTCATGATTTTTCTGCGCCGCAGCTTGCTGGCTGCCTTGCTTGCCATGCTGGCGATACCCGCACTGGCCCAGCAGGCCTACCCCAACAAACCGATACGCCTGGTCGTGCCTTTCCCGGCGGGCGGGGGCACGGACATCATTGCGCGGGAGGTGGCCCAAAAGCTGTCCACCACGCTGGGCTGGACTTTTGTGATCGACAACAGGCCGGGCAGCGGCGGCAACCTGGGTGTGGACACCGCGGCCAAGGCGGCCCCCGACGGTTACACGCTGGCGCTGGGGCAAACCAGCAACCTGGCCATCAACCCCGCGCTTTACAGCAAGATGCCCTATGACCCGGTCAAGGACCTGGCGCCGGTCGGCCTGGTGGCCAGTGCGCCGCTGGTGCTGGTGGTGGCCGCCGATTCACCCTACAAAACGCTGGCCGACGTGGTCAATGCCAGCAAGGCCAAACCAGGGTCCCTCAACTTCGCATCCCCCGGCAACGGCACCGTGGCCCACCTAGCCAGCGAGTTGTTGCAGAAGACGGCGGGGGTCAAATTCATCCACGTGCCGTACAAAGGCATGGCCCAGGCGGCAACCGACGTCATAGGCGGCCAGGTGCAGCTGTATATGTCATCGGTGCCCACGCTGCTGGGCCACATCAAGAACGGCAAGATGCGCGCCATCGCCGTCACGTCCCTCAAGCGCGTGGACGACCTGCCGCAGGTGCCGACGGTGGCCGAGTCGGGCTACAGGGGTTTCGAGGCGGTGACCTGGTTCGGCGTCGTGGCGCCCGCGGCCGTGCCCAAAGACATCGTGCTGCGCCTGAACACCGAACTCAACAAGGCGCTGCAAACCGCCGACGTCAAGAAAAAACTCGGTGACCAGGGCGCCGCCGTGCTGGGTGGAACACCTGAACAGTTGGGCGCGCTGATCAAGGCGGAAATCACGCGCTGGGCACCAGTCGTCAAAGAGTCCGGCGCCAAGCTGGATTGAGAACGCCAGGCAAGTTTTCCAACACTTCCTTATTGAACACATCCATGAACCAGCGCAACATCATTAAAAACTTCGACCGCGTACCCGCCGACATCGTCGCGCAGGCCGCGCAATACCAGCCCGCCATCCTGGCCGACGTGGCGGGCCGGCGCGGCGCGCTGCACGGCCGCATCAAGGCCCTGCGCCCGCGCATGAAGTTCGCCGGCACGGCTTTCACCGTCGAGGTCCGCCCGGGCGACAACCTCATGATCCATGCCGCCATGGCGCTGGCCCGGCCGGGCGACGTGTTAGTGATTGACGGCAAAGGCGACCAGACCAGCGCGCTCATGGGCACCATCATGATGACGGCATGCCGTCAGCTGGGACTGGCCGCTGTGGTGATCGACGGCGCGGTGCGCGACAGCCTGGAGATCGACGAGATGGACTACCCGGTGTTCTCGGTCGGCACCAATCCCAACGGCCCGACCAAGCAGGCGGGCGGCCGCATCGGCCATCCGGTGTCGGTGGGCGGTGTAACGGTCAATCCCGGCGACTTCATCAGCGGCGACGGCGACGGCGTGGTCGTGGTCGAGCGCGAAAAGATTGAATCGCTGCTGCCGCTGGCGGCGCACAAGGTGGCGGCCGAGGCCAAACGCATCGCCCAGATCAAGGAAGGCAAAACCAGCGCGCCCTGGCTGAATGAGTCATTGGTGGCCGCCGGCGTGCTGCAGGCAGGGGAAAGCCTGTGAGCGCCAAGCCCGCCATCCTGGTCACCGCCGCCGACCTGGCCCCCCAGGCGCTGGCCTTGCTCGAGGACTTTGAGGTGGTCTACGCCGGCAGGGCGCCGCAGGTGGCCGACCTGGTGGCCCTGTGCCAGCGCCACAACCCGGTGGCCATCATCGTGCGTTACAGCAGCATCACGCTCGAGGTCATGGATGCCGCGCCGGCCCTCAAAGTCATCTCCAAACATGGCAGCGGCACGGACACCATTGACAAGGCGGCGGCCGCCGCGCGCGGCATTGAAGTCACCGCCGCCGTGGGCGCCAACGCGGCCGCGGTCGCCGAGCAGGCGCTGGCCCTGTTGCTGGCCTGCGCCAAGTCGGTGGTCCAGCTCAACAGCCGCATGCACGCGGGCCACTGGGACAAGGCCACACATAAGAGCGTAGAGCTGGGCGGGCGCAGCATAGGCCTGATCGGCCTGGGTGCCATAGGCCTACGCTTCGCGAAGATGTGCGACGCCATGGGCATGCGCGTTCTGGGGTTTGATCCTTTTGCCAAAAACCTGCCGGCCTATATTCAGCCCGTTGACCTGGACACGCTCTGGCGCGAGTCCGACGTCATTTCCCTGCACTGCCCGTTGACGGCCGACAACAAGCAGTTGCTGAACGCGAACACGCTGGCACAGTGCAAAAAAGGCGTGATCGTGGTGAACACCGCGCGCGGCGGCCTGGTTGACGAGCCCGCGCTGCTGGCGGCCGTGCAGTCGGGCCAGGTCGGCATGGCCGCGCTCGACAGTTTTGCGGTGGAGCCCATGACGGCGCCGCACATCTTCCACCATCAGCCCGGTTTCATCCTGAGCCCGCACATAGGCGGCGTCACCAGCGATGCTTACGTCAACATGGGCGTCGCCGCCGCGAACAACACGCTGGCGGTGCTGCGGCAAAAGCCCAGCGCGCCTTGACGGCAGGGATTTAAGGCAGGCGCTTGTCGTTACGCACTTCGCGTACTTCGACATCCACGACATCGTCGGTGCGCGCCGTGTTGCCGGCCTCACGGCCTGCGCCGCCCGGCCACATGCCCTGCGGCGAGTAGCGCTGGAAGCGGCCAAACACCATGGCCGGTGCCGGCTTGCGGCCGGTGACCAGGGACTTCAGCAGGCTCAGCACCACGACGATCAGCGCGGCCGCCAGCAGGCTGAGGGCAAACACCGCCGCAAACAGGCCCAGCACCAGTTTGAGGAAAAAACGCAGAATTTTGCTGATCAAGCGAAACACCTGTGAAAAGGTTTAAACCTCCCACATGGAGGCGAAAGGCGCTTTTTCAAGCTGGATGCATCACCAGCGTATGCCCAGCTTGCCGAACAGCTTGCTCAGCACGAACAGCGGGCCGACCCAGAGGTACTGGATGTCTTCGAAAAACGAGGGCTTTTTGCCTTCTATCTTGTGGCCTATGAATTGCAAGATCCAGGCGCCCACAAAAATGGCGATGCTGAGCGGCAGTACCAGCGGCCCCATGGCGAACACCAAGCCCAGGAACAGCACCGACCAAACCGCCATGGTCATGAAGAACACCGCCGACAGACGGGCGTAGTACACCATGCTGGCCGCGACAAAGGCATAGGCCACATAGGGATGCAGCGCAAACAGCATGCCGACCAGGCTCAGCATGATGAGGGGAATGGCGATGAAGTGAATCAGCTCGTTGCGCGGGTTCTGGTGGCTTTCGCCGTAATGCGCGAGCAACTGGTCGACTTTGCGGGCTTCGGCCGGTGCGCCGGCAGTGTTGGGGGTGTCGTGTGTGTCCGCCGTGTTGTCCATGTCTGTCTCCTTTGGGAAAAAAGGCGCAATCAGCGCCTTTTTCTTCCACTTTAATACAGCCGCGGTGTTTTACAAAGCCGGGCACGGCGCCCGGGCGACATCAGGTGGGCGTGATTTTCGCGGTCTTGATAATCCGGCTCCAGCGGTCTATTTCGCTTTTCAGGAAGCGGCCGAACTCGTCTGAGCCCTTTTGCGAGACACGAAAGCCTTGCTGCTTGGCGCGCTCTTCCACTTCGGCGCTGTACATGATCTTGATCATCTCGCGCGAGAATTTGTCCACGATGTCATCCGGTGTCTTGGCCGGGAGCATGGCGCCTGTCCAGTTTTCGACAAAGAGGCCAGGCATGCCCGCTTCCAGGGCGGTGGGAACATCGGGAACTCCCGGGTGCCGGCCCAGGCTGCAGATGGCGATCGCGCGCAGCTTGCCGCCTTTGACGTGAGCGATCGATTCTGGATAGTTGGAAAAGACCACGTCCAGCTGGCCGCCAATCAGGTCGACCATCGATGGCGCGCCACCACGGTAGGGTACATGGATCATCTTCGTTTTGTTCAGTTCGTTGAACAAAGCCATGGTCAGGTGCGCCGGTGTGCCGTTGCCGCTCGAGCCCGCGCTCAGTTGCTTGGTTTTGGACACCGCCATCAGGTCCTTGAAGTCCTTGATCGGGCTGGCGGTGGGGACAACCACCAGCATCGGCGAATTGGCCAGCAGGGCGACGGGACGCAAATCCTTGGTCAAGCTGTAGGGCGCGTTGGGATAGAGAGAAACGTTAGCGGCATGCGTCAACGTGATGGCGAGCACCGTATTGCCGTCGGGCGCTGATTTGGCGACCTGTTCCGCGCCAATCTGCGCGTTTCCGCCGGCCTTGTTTTCGACAATCACGGAGGTCTTCCACGCTTCGGAGAGCTTTTGGGCAACCGTGCGGGCCATCATGTCGGTCAGGCCGCCGGGCGTAAACGGAACCACATACTTGATGGTGCTGCCCGGTTTGGGAAAGGTCTGCTGGGCCAGCCCCAGGCCCGGAACGCCCGTCAGGGCTGCACCTGCTGATGCCAATACGATGTCACGACGCTTCATGCCAATCTCCTTGAGTTTTAACTAAACAACTGATCCCTCACTGACTAACTGATCCAATTGAAACTTGAGCGCGTCGGGGATGGTGATCCCCGCCTGCTGTGCCTTGGCTTCGAGCGCGATGCGCCGCGCGCCGGCCAGGCGCACGCCGTCGTCCTGCAGCATTTCGGCGATCAGGGTTTCCATGCGCTCAAAGTAGCTGTCGGCGCCGGCCAGGGCGCCCGGGTCTATCAGGATAAAGGCCTGGCCTATGCGCGGCTGGTTGCCTTCATCGACAAAAAAGGAGGATGCCTCAAAAGAAAAGCGCGCGCCTATCACGGCGGTGACAAGCAGCTCCACGACCAGCGCCAGCATGGAGCCCTTGGGGCTGCTCACCGCGCCCAGCGGCAGCATGGAGCCTTCCAGCGCCGCCTGCGCGTCGGTGGTGGGCCGGCCCTCGGTGTCCAGTGCCCAGCCCAGCGGAATCGGCTTGCCTTCCTTGGCGGCCAGCATGACCTTGCCGCGCGCGACCTCACTGAGCGAGAGGTCGACCATCAGCGGGTCGGCATCACGGCGCGGAAAGATCGCGGCCAGGGGATTGGTGCCGAACACCGGGTGTTTGCCGCCGGCCGCCGGCATGGCCGCCGGCGCGTTGGCAAAACCCAGGCCCACCAGGCCGGCATCGGCCGCGGCGCGCAGATGGTCTATCAATACGCCGCAGTGGTGGCTGTTGGTGATGCCCACAAAACACACGCCCATCTCGCGCGCTGTCGTGATGGCCGTGGCAATCGCCAGGTCGCAGGCCGGAAAGGCCAGGCCTTGCCCGGCATCGACCAGCACCGTCGCGCCTTTTTTCCGCGCCACCACGGGCACGGCCTGGCCGTCGGCGCGGCCGTTGCTCAGGTGGGTGGCGTATTGCGGCACGCGGCTCAGGCCATGCGAGGCCAGGCCTTGCGCGTCCGCGCGGACCAGCGCCTTCGCGGTGCTCAGCGCCATTTCTTCGGACGCGCCCGCGCAGCGCAGGGCCTGCGCGCCGAGGCGGGTGGCTTCTTCAAGGGACAAATGGGCCATCAGCTCAGACTCTCCAGAACTTTTTCTGCGACCATGAACGATACACGTTCATTCGATTGTGTGCTGACGCCCGAAATATGCGGGGTCAGCACCAAGTTGGGGCAATCCTGCAGCGACGCCGTCGCGGGCAGGGGCTCCACATCGAAGACATCGATGGCCGCGCCGCCCAGCCGGCCGTCCCTGAGGGCTGCGGCCACGGCTGCCAGGTCCACGATATGCCCGCGCGAGGTGTTGACCAGCACGGCGCCCTTTTTCATGCGGGCAATGCGCTCGGCGTTGAACAGGCCGCGTGTGGAGTCCACCAACGGCACATGCAGCGTGACGGCGTCCGCGCCGGCGATGAGCTCATCGAGCGCGGCGTAGCGCACGCCGGCCTGCGCGAAGACCGGCGCATCGGGCGCCAGCATGGCGTCGTAAGCGATCACTTGCATGCCCAGGCCCCGCGCCAGGCGCGCCGTGGTCTGGCCTATGGAGCCGAAGCCTATGATGCCCAGCGTTTGCCCGGCGGTCTCGCGCCCGTTGCCCAGCGCCGCGCGCGGCCACTGGCCGGCGGCCACCGCCGCGCTGGAGGCAAAGGCGCCGCGCAGCAGCAGCATGGTGCTGGCGATCACGTATTCGGCCACGCTGAGCGCATTGGCGCCGGTGGCCGGGATGACCTTGATGCCCCGGGCTTCGCAGGCCGGGACATCGATGTTGTCCAGGCCCACGCCCAGCCGGCCCACCACCTTGCAGCGCGTGAGCGCGGCCAGCAGTTCGCCGCGCACCTGGGTCAGGTTGCGCACGACCAGCACGTCGGCCGTCGCCGCCTCGGCCCGCAGGCGGGCCGCATCGCCCACCAGCTGCGGGTCGTAGAGCACCTCATGCGCCGCCGCAAGCCGCGCCACGGCGCGCTCGTCCATGAATTCACAGATGACTATGCGCGCCATGCGTCCTCCGCTCTAGGCTGATTCGAAGAGACGCGTCAGCACGAACTCGCGGTGGCCCAGGGCTTCGGCCGCGGTCAGGCGGCCGTTGGCCGTGCGCAGCATGTTCTCCAGCAGCTTGTCGCCGGCCTGGTCCAGCGTGATCTCGCGCTGCAGCAGGCCCGAGGTGTCCACGTCAATGTGCTCGCTCATCAGGCGCACGGTGCGCGGGTTGGAGCAGATCTTGATCACCGGGACGATGGCGTTGCCGATCACGTTGCCCTGGCCCGTGGGGAAGAAGTGCACGGCGTAACCGGAGGCGGCGCACAAGGTCACCATTTCGGCGGCGGCGCTGGACGAATCCATGAACCACAGGCCTGGGTGCGTGGGCATCTCGGCCTTGTCGATGACGCCGTCCACCGTGCAGACCTTGCCTATCTTCTGGATATTGCCCAGGGCTTTTTCCTCGATGGTCGTCAGGCCCCCGGCGATGTTGCCCTTGGTGGGCTGCGAGTCGGACAGGTCGCTGGTCTTGTGGCGGTTGATCATGTCCTGGTAGCGGTTGAACATGAACATGAAGCGCTCGCGCACCGCGTCGTTGGCGCAGCGGTCGGCCACGATTTTTTCGCCGCCGGTGATTTCCGAGGTTTCGCCGAAGCACAGGTAGTTGCCCAGCGGGTGCAGCTTGTCAAAAGCGTTGCCCACCGTGGGATTGGCGCCGCAACCCGAGGTGGTGTCGGACTCGCCGCATTTGGTGGAGACCCAGAGTTCGGAGATGCCGCAGACCTCGCGCTGCTTTTCGCTGGCCCACTGCACATACTCACGCGCCGCCCTGGAGGCCTTCATGATGGTCTCGTGGTCGCCGTGGCCCTCGATGCCGAAGCCGACCACCGGTTTGCCGGTGGTGGCGATGCCGTCGACGACTTTTTTGGTCCAGCCGTCTTCGATGCCTATCACCACCACGGCCGCGACGTTGGGGTTGCAGCCCGCGCCTATCAGCGTGCGAAAGTGCAGCTCCAGGTCGGCGCCGAACTGAAGCCGGCCGTAGGGATGCGGGATCGCCATGCAGCCCTTGATGTTGTGGGCCACGGCCTCGGCCGCCGCGTTGGACAGGTCGTCCAGCGGCAGGATGATGACGTGGTTGCGCACGCCGACGCGGCCGTTCTCGCGGCGATAGCCCAGGAATGTGGTGTCTTTGTTAATTACTGACATAAGGAATCCTTCTTCAAAAAATGATCGGATTGATGGTGCGCCCGGCGTAGCGAGCGGGCGGCAGGCTAGGCGCAAACCACAGCCGGGCTACTGCCCGGCGAGGATTTGCAACGACGCATCCCGCCCGCGCAGTAGCCGGCAGCGCCGTCAATCACCAGCGTTTGGTTTTGATGTTATGTACGTGTGCATGCTGGCCCGCCTTGATGTTGGCGACGACCTTGCCCATGTCGATGCCGTACTTGAGCACCGTATCGCCGACGGCCATGTCCTTGAGCGCCACCTTGTGGCCAATGGGGATGTCCTGCTGGGCCTGCACATTGATCATGCGGTCCTCGTCCATGATCCAGCCGGTCATGGCGGTTCCGGCCTTTACACCTTCCACCACCACGACGGCCACGGTGTCTTTGGCGTCATGCAATACAAAATGAATCATGGGTTCTCCATCAAGGGGCTGGGTTGAATCGAGCCGCCAGTTTTATGGAGGGCCCGCACCTTGTCAATTCACTCATATATATGACTTGTACGACCCGCCCATCGGTGTTTCAATGGGCGCCGTGAACGCGAAAACCAGACCCACCTCCCTGCGCCCGCTGGCGGGCGGGGACACCATGCCGCTGTACCGCCAGGTCAAGCGCGAGCTGCAAAAACTCATTGAAGCCGGCCACTACGGTCCGGGTAAACCCCTGCCCAGCGAGGCTGAAATCGCCACCGGCCTGCAGGTCAGTGTGGGCACCTTGCGCCATGCGGTGGACGAACTGGTGCACGAGCACGTGCTACTGCGCCGCCAAGGCAAGGGCACGTTTGTGGCGCCGCACACCGATGCCCGTTTCATGTTCCAGTTTTTCCATGTGGAGCCGCGCTGGAATTTCGGCGACGACGATGAGGCGCGCGAGCGCGACTACCCCGAAATCGATTGCATCGCCTTCGCGCGCGAGCGGGCGACGGAAGCCGAGGCCGGCGCCTTGCGCATCAAGGCCGGCGAGCCGGTGTTCAGGGCCGAGAACCGGCTCGCGCTGCGCGGCCGCGTGGTGATGCACGACAGGCTGGCGATTTCGGCAGCGCTGTTTCGCAATCTCACCGAAAAGCGTTTTGTCGAAAGGCCCAGCACGATTTACGCGCTGTACCAGACCGACTTCGGCATCACCGTGCTGCGCGCGCAGGAGCGCGCGCGCGCGGCGGCGGCCGACAAAACCACGGCCCGCGTGTTGGGCGTGGCGGCCGGCGCGCCGGTGATGGAGGTGCACCGGCTGGCGCTGACCTTTGGCGACAAGCCGGTGGAGTATCGCGTGTCGACCATCAACACCCAGGCGCACGACTACGTCAGTGTGCTGTCCAAGAGAGCTTGAGCATGGACCTTGTTTTTTTACTGGAGAAGGCCAGGCTGGCCGGCATGGAAGCGGCCGCCCGCATCCAGCAAGCCCAGGCCGGCCTGAAACCGGCCGACGTGAGCCAGAAAGCGCCCGGCGATTGGGTCACGCGCTTTGACCGCGAAGTGGAGGAGGACCTGCAGGAAGCCCTGCAGCATGCGCTGCCGCAGGGCCGCTTTGTCGGCGAGGAGGGCGGCGGCGAGTTGACGGACGGCCCCACCTGGCTGGTGGACCCGATAGACGGCACGGCGAACTTCGCGCGCGGCTACCCGCAGTACGCGGTGTCCATCGCCCTCTGCGTGGGCCGGGAGCCGGTGCTGGGCGTAATCGTTGATCCTTCTCGCGATGAGGTCTTCACGGCCGCGACTGGGCTGGGCGCCCGGCTGAACGGGCGGCCCATCGCCTGCGCAGGCCCGCGCCTGCCGGGCCAGTGCCTGGTCGCCACGGTGTTCCCCAAACCCGGCGCGCCCTTCATGGACGACTACCTTGCCGAATTCGGCCGCGTGTTGAAAACCTTCGGCCAGGTGCGCCGCAGCGGCGCGATGGCGCTGGAGCTGGCCTATGTGGCGGCCGGCAGGGTAGACGCCTTCTGGGAGCGCGGCATGGGCGCCTGGGACGCGGCGGCAGGCGCCGTGCTGCTGCGCGAAGCCGGCGCCGTGATGCAGGCGATGGACGGCCTGCCGCTGCTGGAGAGCCGGATGCTGGTGGCCGGCAGCCCGGCAGGCGCCGCCCTGCTCGAAGGCGTGCTCAAGCCCCAAGACAAGCGCTCATGAGGCGGGCGCCTCACCCACCACTTTTTCTGACATTTTTATTGGGTTCCGATGATTCACACATGGCGCATGCAGCTGGCTTCCTTGAGCACGTATTTCCCGGGTGTGCTGGTGTGCATGGTGATCGCACTGGCGGCCACCTTTGTGTCCGAGCATTACGGCGGGCCGCAGCTGTTGTACGCGCTGCTGATAGGCCTGGCCTTTCACTTTCTGAACAGCCATCCGCAGGCGGCCAAGGGCATAGGTTTTTGCGGGCGTGTGGTGCTGCGTGTCGGCGTGGCCCTGCTGGGCGCGCGCATCACTTTTTCGCAGGTGGCCCAGTTGGGCCTGGGAACCGCGGCGGTCATCGTGCTGGCGGTGTTGCTCACGATAGGGCTGGGCGTGTTGCTGGCGCGCTGGCTCAAGTGTTCGCGCGACGAAGGCCTGCTCTCGGGCAGCGCCGTGGCCATTTGCGGGGCGTCGGCGGCGCTGGCGGTGTCTTCGGTGCTGCCGCAAACCAAAGAGAACGAGCGCTTCACGCTGCTGGCCGTCGTGGGCGTCACGGTGCTGTCGACGCTGGCCATGGTGGTCTATCCCTTCAGCCTGCAGGCCCTAGGCCTGCTGCCGGGGCAGGCCGGCATCGTGCTGGGCGGCTCCATCCATGATGTGGCGCAGGTGGTGGCGGCCGGCATGATGCTGGGGCCGCAGGCCGGCGACACGGCGACGGTGGTCAAACTGTTCCGCGTCATGATGCTGATGCCGGTGGTGCTGGCGGTGGCCGTGATGTACCGCAAGCATCCGGCCGTGAAGGTGCCGGAAACCGAGGTGCCGCTGGTGCCCGGCTTTCTGCTGGCCTTTGTCGTGCTGGTGATGCTGGCCAGTGCCGGCCTCATCAGCCCGCCGCTGGTTCAGCTGGCCGGCGATGCCTCGCGCTGGATGCTGGTCACTGCCATTGCTGCCGCGGGTGTCAAGACCAGTTTTGAGGACCTGCTCAAGCTGGGCTGGAAGCCGGTGGCCATGCTGGTCACCGAGACCGTGTTTATCGTGGCCTTTGTGGTGGCCGCGGTGCTGCTGTTGCGCCTGGGCGGCGCCTGAGGAAAGCGCCTAACCCAGCAGGGCCTGCGCGAATTCGCGTGCGTTAAAGGTTTCCAGGTCTTCGAGCTGCTCGCCCACGCCGATGAAATACACCGACACGGGGCGCAGCGCCGGCGAGGCCAGCGCGCGTTCGCGGGCCCACAGCGCAATGGCCGCCAGCACGCCACCCTTGGCCGTGCCATCCAGCTTGGTCACGATAAGGCCGGTCAGTTGCAAAGTGTCGTCAAAGGCCTTGACCTGGGCCAGGGCGTTTTGCCCGGTGTTGCCGTCGATCACCAGCAATACTTCGTGCGGGGCCGTGGCCTCCGCCTTTTGCACCACGCGCTTGATCTTGCGCAGCTCTTCCATGAGGTGCAGCTGCGTGGGCAGGCGGCCGGCGGTATCGACCAGCACCACATCCTTGCCGCGCGCCTTGCCGGCGCTCACGGCGTCAAAGCTCACGGCAGCCGGGTCGCCCCCTTCCTGGCTCACGATCTCGACGGTGTTGCGGTCGGCCCAGACGCTGAGCTGCTCGCGCGCCGCCGCGCGAAAGGTGTCGGCCGCCGCGAGCAGCACCGAGGCACCCTCGGTGGCCAGGTGGCGTGTGAGCTTGCCGATGGAGGTGGTTTTGCCGGCGCCGTTCACGCCGGTGACCATGATCACGGTGGGCTGGTACTGGCCTATCACCAGCGGCTGCTCCAGCGGCTTGAGCAATTGCGCGATGGCGTCCACCAGCGCGTTCTTGACGGCCACGGGATGCGTCATGCCGCCTTCGCGTACGCGGCGCTTGACGTCGGCCAGCAGGTGTTCGGTGGCCTTGGTGCCCGCGTCGGCCATCAGCAGCGCGGTTTCAAGGTCTTCGTAAAGCGCGTCGTCGATGCGGCTGCCGGTGAACACCGTTGAAATGCTGGAGCCGGTCTTGCGCAGGCCGGCCTGCAGCTTGCTGAGCCAGCGCTCGCGTTCCGGCGGGACGGCGCCGGGTGCCGGCATGGCGATGGGGGTGACCAGCGCGCTGCCTATCAATCCACCCCCGGCGGGCGCCGGCGCGGGAACGGCGTCTGCCGCCGGCGCGGGCGACGCCGTGGAAGGCACGGCGGCGGGAGGGGGGATTTTTTCTTGAAAAAACTGAACATTGGGTATGCTTGCGGAGTCCTAGTGGGCTGTTGCACCGTTGCGGGGCAACGTGCGGCGCCACCCATCTATTCTATGAAACACCCCAGACAAGCCCTTTTGACGCAGCCAGTACCCCTTTCCTGCCCCGTTTTCCGCCTTCCCCGCGCCCCGGCCGCCCTGCTGGCCTTGTGCCTGGGAGCCGCCGCTTTCGCCCAGGCACCCGCCCCGGCGCCGGTGGTGGAGAAGTTCACGCTGGCCAACGGCCTCACGGTGATTGTCAAACCCGACCACCGCGCGCCCACGGCGGCCCACATGCTGTGGGTGCGGGTAGGCTCCATGGACGAAGTGGACGGCACCTCGGGCGTGGCCCATGCGCTGGAACACATGATGTTCAAGGGCACAGCCACGGTAAAGCCCGGTGATTTTGCCAAGCGGGTTGCCGCGCTGGGCGGGCGCGACAATGCCTTCACCACCCGCGACTACACCGGCTATCACCAGCAGATTCCGGCCGGCAAGCTGGAGGAGGTGATGCGGCTGGAGGCCGACCGCTTTGCCCACATGCAGTGGCCTGACGAGGAATTCAAACGCGAGATCGAGGTGGTCAAGGAGGAGCGCCGCCTGCGCACCGAGGATTCGCCGCGCGCCATGCTCCACGAGCAGGGCACGGCCGTGACCTTCCTGGCCTCGCCTTACCGGCGCTCCGTCGTCGGCTGGATGAGCGACCTGGACGCCATGACGCCGGCCGACGTGCGTGATTTCTACCGGCGCTGGTATGTGCCGGCCAATGCGGCCGTGGTGGTGGCGGGTGACGTGGAAGTCGCCCAGGTCAGGAAACTCGCCGAGAAATACTACGGCGGCATCCCCGCGCGGCCTGTGCCCGAGCGCAAGCCCCGCACCGAGCCTGAGCAGGACGGCCCGCGCCGCCTGGATTACAAGGCCCCGGCCAGCCAGGCTTACGTGAGCATGTCCTTCAAGGTGCCCAAGCTGGAGCCAGCCGATCTCATGGACCCGGCCGCCGGCGCACCGGCCTCGCCGACGGCGGCGGGCAGCCGCGACGCGCTGGCCTTGACCGTGCTGGCCGCGGTGCTTGACGGCTATGGCGGCGCGCGCCTGGAGCGCGCCCTGGGGCAGGGCGACAACCGGCTGTCCGACGGCGCCGGGGCTTCCAACGGCCTGATGGGTCGCGGGCCGCAGCTGTTTGTACTGGACGGCGTTCCCGCGGACGGCAAGACCACGCAGCAGGTGGCCGAGGCTTTGCGCCGGGAAGTTGCCCTGGTGGCGCGCGAAGGCGTGAGCGAAGCGGAACTCAAGCGCGTCAAGACCCAGTGGGTGGCCGGCGAGATTTACAAGCTCGACTCCGTGTTCAGCCAGGCGCGCGAGCTGGGCTCCAACTGGATACAGGGCCTGCCGCTGGACGGCAGCGAACGCGTGATCGCCGGCCTGCGCCGCGTGACGGCCGCCGAAGTGCAGGCGGTGGCCGCCAAATACTTCGGCGACGACCAGATGACGCTGGTCACCTTGCTGCCCCAGCCCGCAGACCCCAATCGCAAACCCCGAAAGCCGGCGCTCCCCATTCGCCATGGCGACGGCTCCTGAACCCGATAACCCGAATCCCCATGACCATCGCCATGAAATACAGGGCCAAGCGCTCTCTTACCCACTGGGTTGCCGGCTTTATTGGCCTGTGCCTGCAGGCAACGGCCGGCGCGGCCATCCCCATCCAGCAGTGGACGCAGCCCGGCGGCGCGCAGGTGTACCTGGTCGAAAGCCCGGCCATCGCCATGCTCGACGTGCAGGTCGATTTTGACGCCGGCACCCGGCGCGACCCGGCCGCCCAGGCGGGCCTGGCGAGCATGACCATGACCATGCTGGACAAAGGCCTGGAAGCCAAAAACGGCGAACCCGCCATGGACGAGAATGCGCTCAGCGAGGCCTGGGCCGACCTGGGCGCGCAGTTCGGCGTCAGCGCCACGGGGGAGCGCCTGGGTTTTTCGCTGCGCTCCCTGACCGATCCCGAACTGCTCGACAAGGCCGTGGCGCTCGCGGCTCGCCAGATCGCGCAGCCGTCCTTTCCCGGCGCCATCTGGCAGCGTGAACGCGAGCGCATGGTGGCATCGCTCAAAGAGTCCTACACCCGGCCCGGCAGCATCATTGCCCGCGCCTACGCGAAGGCGGTGTACGGCACGCATCCCTACGGCTATGAGGTGACCGAAGCCACGCTGGCGCGCATCAGCATCGCCGACATGCGCGCTTTCTACAGCGCCGGCGTGGTGGCCTGCCGCGCGCGCATCAGCATGGTGGGCGCGGTGACGCGCGCGCAGGCCGATGCGATCGCGGCGCGCCTGCTGTCGCGCCTGCCGCAGGTGCCGTGCGCCAGCCTGCCACCCATGCCGCAGGTGCCCGAGGTGGCGCCGCTGGCCCAGGCCGAGGAAAAACGCATTCCCTTTGATTCGGCGCAGGCCCACGTGCTGATGGGCCAGCCCGGCTTCAAGCGCGACGACCCCGATTATTTCGCGCTGACCGTGGGCAACTACATCCTGGGCGGCGGTGGTTTTGCCTCGCGCCTGACGCGGGAAGTGCGTGAAAAGCGGGGGCTGACTTACGGCGTCTACAGCTATTTCTCGCCCGGCCTGCATGCCGGCAGCTTCACTGTGGGCCTGCAGACGCGGCCCGACCAGGCCGACCAGGCGGTGGCGCTGGTGCGCGAGGTGGTCAAGGACTTTGTCGCCAAGGGCCCCACCGAGGCTGAACTGAAGGACGCCAAGGACAACCTGGTAGGCGGTTTTGCGCTGCGCATAGACAGCAACCGCAAGCTGCTGGACAACATCGCCAGCATCGCCTGGAACGGCCTGCCGCTCGATTACCTGGACACCTGGACGCAGCAAGTGGACAAGGTGACGGTGGCCGACATCAAGGCGGCCTTCGCGCGCAAGCTGCAGCCCGAGAAAATGGTGACCTTGATCCTGGGCGCCGCGCCATGAAATACACCGCATCCACCCCCGCCAAAACCGCCGGGGCAAAACCCAAAGGCGGCAAGGTGGTGGGCCGCAAGACCGTGCCCCCCGGCGAAATCCGCATCATCGGCGGCTTGTACAAACGCAGCAAGCTGCCGGTGCCCAGCAAGCCTGGCCTGCGTCCCACGCCCGATCGTGTGCGCGAAACGCTGTTCAACTGGCTGGGCCAGGACCTGACGGGCTGGCGCTGCATGGACGTGTTCGCCGGCACCGGCGCGCTGGGCTTTGAGGCCGCCTCGCGCGGCGCGGCCGACGTGCTGCTGTGCGAGCAGGACCCGGCCCTGGCGCTGCAGCTCAAGGCGGTGCAGGCCAGGCTCAAGGCCGATATGTGCCGCATCGAGCGCGGCGATGGGCTCAGCGCGCTCAAGCGGGTCGCCCCGGGCAGTCTGCAGCTGGTGCTGCTGGACCCTCCCTTTGAATCCACGCTTTTCGAATCCGCGCTGCAGGCCGCCGCGCGGGCCATAGGCCCGACCGGACTGGTGTACCTGGAGGCGCCCAAGCCCTGGAGCGACGAGGAACTGCAGTCCCTGGGCCTGCAGGTGCACCGCAGCGGCAAGGCTGGCGCCGTGCATTTCCATTTGCTGGCGGGATTGGGCGCCCTGGCGGCCTGAGAAGGCCTCAGCCTTGCCTGCCTCGTGGTTACAAGGGCCTAGAGGCAGGTTTCGGCGGCGGGGCGGGCATAATTCCAGCCATGGCCACCCCCCGCATTGCTGTCTATTCCGGCACGTTTGACCCCTTCACACTGGGCCATGATGACGTGGTGCGCCGCGCCGCGGGGCTGTTTGACCAGGTCGTCATCGCCGTGGCCGTGGCCCACCACAAAAAAACCCTGTTCACGCTGGAGCAGCGCGTGGCCCAGGTGAAGGCCGCGACCGAAGGCATTGCCGGCGTGAGCGTGCTGCCCTTTGACGGCCTGATCATGGATTTTTGCGCGGCGCAAAAGGCCTCGGCCGTGGTGCGCGGCATACGCAACATCACCGACTTTGACTACGAAGCGCAAATGGCGGCCATGAACCGCAAGCTGCGGCCGGAAGTGGAAACCGTGTTTTTGCTGCCCGATGCGTCCCTGCAATGCATCAGCAGCACGCTGGTGCGCGAGATCAGCAAGCTGGGCGGCGACGTCGCGCAGATGGTGAGCCCGGCGGTGGCGGCGGCCCTGGCGGCGGCGCACCGATCGGCAAAAGGGGGCTGACATGGCCTTGATGATCACCGACGAGTGCATCAACTGCGACGTCTGCGAGCCCGAATGCCCCAACCAGGCGATCTACCTGGGCAAGGAAATCTACGAGATCGACCCGCACAAATGCACCGAATGCGTGGGCCATTTCGACGAGCCGCAGTGCGTGCAGGTCTGCCCCGTGGCCTGCATTCCCATCAACCCGCAACACATCGAAACGCGGGAAACCCTGTGGGAAAAATACCAGCGCCTGCAGGCCGTTATTCCCATCATCACGGCTCGCTAGGCCGGTAAGGGCAGGGGATTGACCCTCAGTCTTCGGCGGCGGGCTCGACGGGTTTGCGTGGCGGCTTGGGCCGCGGCGGCGTGCTGGTGTGGATCATCATCGTGGCCTTTTCCATCTCGCCCTTGAGCAGCTCCGGCACGGCCTTGAGGCTGCGCGCGATGCAGTCCTCAATGGCGATGCGGTGTTCGGCCGAGGGCTTTTTCAGCACCCAGTTGACCACTTCGGCCTTGACGCCCGGGTGGCCCACGCCTATGCGCAGGCGCCAGTAGTCGGGCGTGCCCAGCTGCGCATGGATGTCGCGCAGGCCGTTGTGGCCGGCGTGGCTGCCGCCGAACTTGAGCTTGACCTGGCCGGGCACGATGTCCATCTCGTCGTGCGCCACCAGCACCTCTTCGGGCGCGACCTTGAAGAAACGGGCCAGCGCCGCCACCGATTTTCCCGACACATTCATAAAGGTCAGCGGCTTGAGCAGCCAGACGTTCTGGCCGTTCACCGTGATGCGGGCCACCTGGCCGTGGTAGCTTTTGTCCAGGCTGAGCGGCGCCTTGAGCTCGCGCGAGAGGGCGTCTATCCACCAGAAGCCGGCGTTGTGGCGCGTGGCCTCGTATTCAGGGCCGGGGTTGCCCAGGCCGACAAATAATTTGATCATTCGGAAATTTCCATAAATCCAATTCTAGGGCGCATGGCCGCGTTGCACGGTGCTCGGAATCCTCATGCACTGGAGTGCATCCCGGTGTCCTGTGCGCCGTGCGCCTTGCCCTGCATCCCTAGAATTGAATTTCTGGAAGTTTCCGTTCGGGGTAAGACTGGCAAAGAAAAACGGCCCTTGTCCCGCGAGAGGACAAGGGCCGTGGGCCTTTTCAGGCCTGCGCGCGAAGTGGATTACTTCTTGGCGGCAGGCTTGGCGGCGTCAGCCTTGGCGCCGGCTTTGGCTTCCTTGGCTGCAGCGGCCTTGGCGGCTTTCGGGTCCACCGGTGCGGCGGCGGCAGCGGCTGCTGCGGCATCGGCCTCGGCTTCTTCGGACACTGCGGACACCGACACCAGAACCGGGTTGTCCTGGCCCTTGGCGACAAACTTCACGCCCTTTGGCAGCGTGATGTCCTTGATGTGCAGCGGCGAACCCTTCTTCAGGCCCTTCAGGTCGACGGCGATGAATTCGGGGATGTCGGCCGGGAAGCAGGACACGGTTAATTCGGTGATCACGTGGTTGACCAAGCAGTTCTCAGTCTTGACGGCTGGAGACTCTTCTTCACCGCTGTAGTGCACGGGCACTTTGACGGTCATCTTGGTCTTGGCTTCCACGCGCTGGAAGTCGATGTGCAGGATCTGCTGCTTGTAGGGGTGCATTTGCAGGTCGCGCAGCAGAACTTTGTGTTCTTTGCCGGCCAGTTCCATCTCGAGGATGGAAGCATGGAATGCTTCTTTCTTGATGGCGTGGAACAGCGCGTTGTGATCGATTTCGATCAGCGTGGGTTCACCGGTGCCACCATAGACGATACCGGGCGTGCGGCCCGTGATGCGGAGACGGCGGCTCGCACCCGTGCCCTGCTTTGCGCGCTCAAAAGCGACGAATTTCATAATCAACTCCAATAAAGAACGGACCGCGACCAGTCTCGTTCTGCTTTAAAAAGCTGCCTCGAGCCGATGAACCGGTGAAGTCCCTGGACTTCGGGGTTCGCGGGTAAGGCAGCCGCTTTTTGTTTCAGATCAGAACAGGTTGTCCTGGTCCGAAAACAAACTCATGACCGACTCTCCCTTGGCGATGCGCTGTATGGTCTCAGCGATCAACGGCGCCACGGAGAGCTGGCGAATCTTCTTGCAGCCTTCGGCGTTCGGGCTCAGCGGAATGGTGTTGGTGATCACCACTTCATCGAGCGCGTCGCCCTTGGCGATGCGGTCTATGGCCGGGCCCGAAAAAATCGGGTGCGTGCAATAGGCGTAAACCTTCTTGGCGCCGCGCTCCTTGAGCACCTCGGCCGCCTTGACCAGCGTGCCGGCCGTGTCGATCATGTCGTCCATGATCACGCAGTTGCGGCCTTCGATGTCACCGATCACGTGCATCACTTCCGACACGTTCGCCTTGGGGCGGCGTTTGTCGATGATGGCCATGTCGCAGCCCAGCTGCTTGGCCAGCGCCCGGGCGCGCACCACGCCGCCCACGTCGGGCGAGACGACCATCAGGTCGGCGTAGTTTTTCTGCCGCAAATCGCCCAGCAGCACCGGCGACGCATAAATGTTGTCGACCGGAATGTCGAAGAAGCCCTGTATCTGGTCGGCATGCAGGTCCATCGTCAGGACACGCGACACGCCCACGGCCTGCAGCATGTTGGCCACCACCTTGGCCGTGATGGGCACACGCGCCGAACGCGGGCGGCGGTCTTGCCGCGCATAGCCGAAATACGGGATCACTGCGGCGATGCGCTCGGCCGAAGCCCGCTTCAGCGCGTCGACCATGATCAGCAATTCCATCAGGTTGTCGTTGGTCGGCGCGCAGGTCGACTGCACCACGAACACATCGCGGGCCCGCACGTTTTGCTGGATCTCGACGGTGACTTCACCATCCGAAAAACGCCCCACGTGGGCCGCGCCCAGCGAAATACCCAGGTTCTGGGCAATCTCGGAGGCCATGCTCGGATTGGCATTGCCGGTAAAAACCATGAAATCGGGGTGGTGCGTTTGCATGTGGGGCCCAGCTGCTACAAGGACTTGAACGTGGCTGAAATTTCTGATCGAAGCAAAATACGCACGGGGACAACACGTTGCAAGAGGGGCTTGGCAGTGAGCGCCGCTTGCCTGGCGTGTTTCCAAAAACACACAGACCCGCCGATACACATCATGCGGGTCTGTCAGGAGTCATGCGGTCCCGCTCCGGGCGGGTCCGCAACACCGGGGCTGTGGCCCACAGTCTTAAATTTGGCAGGGGTGGAAGGATTCGAACCTGCGAATGCCGGAATCAAAATCCGGTGCCTTAACCAGCTTGGCGACACCCCTACACAGGACAGTTGTTGTTGCCAACAACAGACCTATAACTTATTCATTTATGGTCGCTTGGAAACACATTTCGAGAGCGGTTATTTTACCAACCGGCCAGGGGATGCGCTTCCAAATTACCGCATTTGCGGACTTTCCAGCCCTCGGGCAATCCTGAGGTATTCGGCAAATCTGCTTCGTGCGGCAGTTGCGCAAATACAGCACTTCCGGAGCCGGTCATGCGCCCTTGGAAATGTCTGCTTTTAAGCCAATCGAGCGATTGGCCTATCTGCGGGCACATCTTCTGCGCTACCGGCTGCAAGTCGTTGCGGCCGAATCCGAAATCAAAGGATTTCGACTGGCCTTCAGCATTTGCAGCAAAGCCTTGGATTGTAGCAGTTTCTGTGTCGCGTTTGAGCCCCGGGGCGCTGAAAATACCTTGGGTGGGCAGCCCGGCGGCCGGCTTGAGCACCAAAAAATGGGCTGGCGGCAGGGCCAGCGGGGTGATTTTTTCGCCTATGCCCTCCACCCAGGCATGGCCGCCCGAGAGGAAAAAAGGCACGTCGGCGCCCAGCGACAGGGCCAGGGCTTGCAGCTCCTGGGGCGGCAGGCGCACGCCCCACAGCCGCTGCAGCGCCAGCAGGCAACTGGCCGCGTCCGAGGAGCCACCGCCCATGCCGGCCTGCGAGGGAATTCGCTTTTGCAGGCCGATATGCACGCCCAGCGAGGTGCCGCAGGCGGCTTGCAGCGCCCTGGCGGCGCGCACCGCCAGGTCGTCCGCGGGCAGGGCCTCTGCCGCCTGGCCGTCGGTTTCCAGATCCTCGCGGCTGATCCGGCCGTCGGTGCGCAGTTCAAGGTGCAGGGTGTCGCACCAGTCGATCAGCATGAAAACGGACTGCAGCAGGTGGTAGCCGTCGGGCCTGCGGCCGGTGATGTGCAAAAAAAGGTTGAGCTTGGCGGGCGCCGGCACGTCATAGAGGGCCTTGAGCGGGGGCATGGAAACGCTTGAAGTCATAAAAACACAAAAGCCGGTGCAAGGGCGCGGTGGCTACTGGTCGAGCACGACACGCAGGTCGGCCTGCGGCATTGGCTGGGATCTTTTGGCCGAAATGCGGCCGTCCTGGTAGCGAGAGAGATCGGCCGACCAGCCGCTGGCGGCGGCATTGTCACCCCGCAGCCAGGCAAACAGCGCGCCCAGCGGCACGGCCGCGCCCGTGGCCTGGGCCATCAGCTCGTCAACGGAGGCAAAGCGCTGGACCTTGCCATTGCCCGAATCCAGCAGCGCCTCGCCGGGCGCCCAGCGCAGCACGCCCAGCACATTGCCCAGGGGGCTGACCAGCGAAAGCTCACCGTGTTCGGCCCCGCCCCTGAGCTCGAAGCTGGCTGAAAAAGACTGTGCCGGCTCGCTTTGCACCTGCAGGCTGATGCGGCCGGTCCAGAATTCGTTCCTGAGCCCGTCCTGGGCCGTGGCCCGGGGCGTTTGCGCGCAGCCGGCCAGAAAAAGTGCCGTGAAAAAGCCCGCAAAAACAAGGAGCAGCCGGAGCCGGCGCGTAGGGAGGGGGGACGGCAAGGTCGGGGTTCCGGATTACAGCTTCACGCGCAGGCGCTTGAGCGTCTCTAGCAGCGTTTCGTTTTCGGGGTTGAGCAGCCGGCCTTCCTTCCAGATGGAGATGGCGCGATCGCGCTGGCCCATGGCCCACAGCACTTCGCCGAAATGCGCCGCGATCTCGGCGTCGGGTTTGGCCTTGTAGGCCGCCTCGAAGATCTTCACGGCTTCGGCGTTGTTGCCCATGCGAAATTCCACCCAGCCCAGGCTGTCGCCGATAAACGGGTCGGAGGGGGCGAATTCCAGCGCCTTGCGGATCAAGTCGCGCGCCTCGGGCAGCCGCACGCTGCGATCGGCGAGCGAATAGCCCAGGGCGTTGTAGGCGTGGTGGTAGTCCGGCTTGAGCTGAATGACCTTGCGCAGCAGGCTTTCCATTTCGTCGAGCTTGCCCAGCTTTTCGGCCATCATGGCCTGGTCGTAGAGCAGCTCGGTTTCGTCTGGCGTCTTGGCCAGGGCCTGCGCCAGCACCTCGTGGGCCAGCTGGTACTGCTTGAATTCGCGCAACAGGGACACTTCGGCGTTGAGCTTGACCCTGGCCTCGGCCGCATTGCGCTCGGGCAGCTTGCGAATCAGTTGGCGGCCTTCTTCGAGCTTGCCCTGGCTGGCCAGGATGGACGCGCGCCGGGTCTGCGCCAGCGCCAGGTCGGAGGGATTGTCGATCTTGGCGAGCCAGCTTTCCGCCGCAGCGTAGTCCTTGCGTTTTTCCGCCAGTTGCGAGAGTGACAAATAGGCCTGCGCCAGGCCGCGGTTGCGTTCGCCCTCGGAGGTCTGCTGCTGAGCCAGGCCGACGTAGCGCTCGAGCGAGCTTTGCGCCTGCGCCAGCTGGTTGTCCTGCAGTTGCAGGGAACCGAGCACCAGCCAGCCCTCGGGCATGTCGGGTTTGTCGCGCGTCACGATTTGCAACTGGGCGGAGGCCTCGGCATAACGCTGGGCATCCAGCAGGGCGCGGGCATAACCCATCCTGATTTCAGGCAGGGCCTTGGGGTTGCCTTCGAAATAGCCGCGCACCACGCCTTCGGCTTCGGGCATCTTGGGGTCCATCAACTCGAGCGCCACCAGGGCCGGGCCTTCGGCACGCGGCGCGGCGGCCTGGCCTCGCCTGGCAGCGGCCAGCGCGACGTTGGTGTCCCCCGCGGCCAGGCGCATGCGGCCCACCGCCGTCCAGGCAGCGCCGGCGGTGGCGGGTGTGCCCAGGTAGTCGGCAAGCGCTTCTTCCACCACGGTGCTGGCCAGTTTTTTGTCCGCCACGCGGGCATAGACGCGCGGCACCGCGCTCAGGACGGCGGGCCGTTCCACATCCGGGGCCAGCTTGATTTCGGTTTGCAGCGGCTCCACCGTGTCGGCGATCCGGTTGAGCGCCACCAGGATCTGCAGGACGTAGCGGTTGGCCTCGCGCGAGGTCGGCTGGTCCTGCTTCCAGGCGCGGGCCGATTGCAGGGCCGCGTCGCCCGAGCGCGACTGCAGGGCGATGTCGGTGGCGCGCTGGTAAAGCTGCGCGTCGCCGGTTTTGCGGGCAGCGTCCAGCATGAGGGCGAAACCCGCGGCGGGCTCGCCGTCCTGCAGGGTCATTTCGCCGACCAGCAACTGGTAGAACAACGCGCTGTCCAGAAGGGAAGACGGTGCGGCCTCCTGCACTGCCTTGGCCTCGCCCAGCGTGGCGGGGGCCGCGGACACAGGGTCGTCGGTCTGCGCCAGCGCCAAGGGGACGACAAACCACAGGCCGCTGAGGGCAAGGCCGGCAAGGCCAGTTTTTTTCTTCATCGAACCATGATAATTGATGCTCCCTCGCGGCGCTCCCGCTTTACCCGGCTGTCATGAAAGCTTTTGTGCCGGCCCCGCGTTGCTGTCAATTACCTTGCGCCTGCGGACCGGCGCCCCCAGCTGCAAAACCTATGCCTGAACTGCCGGAAGTCGAAGTCACCCGCCTGAGCTTTGCGGACCGCATTGCGGGCGCGTGCATAGAGCGCGTCGAAATGGGTAAACCCCTGCGCTGGCCGCTTGGCTGCCAGCCGCGCCAGCTTGTGGGCCGGCAGGTGCTGGCGGTTCGCCGGCGCGGCAAATACCTGCTGGTGGACCTGAGCGACGGCCTGCTGCTGATTCACCTGGGCATGTCCGGCAGTGTGAGTTTTGGCACCGGCTTTCCCGCGCCGGGCAAGCACGACCACTTCGAGATGGTCACCAGCCTGGGAACCCTGAGGCTTAACGATCCGCGCCGTTTTGGTGCAGTGGTCTATGCCAGCGATGAAAATTCCCCGGCCGCCCAAAAGCTGCTGGGCCGCCTGGGCGTGGAGCCGCTCAGCGAGGCTTTCGACGCGGCCGGCTTTCACCAGGCGCTCAAACTGCGGCAGACGCCCATCAAACAGCTGCTGCTGGGCGGGGAGGCGGTGGTGGGCGTCGGCAATATTTACGCTTCGGAGGCCTTGTTCCTGGCGGGCATACGCCCCACCACGCGGGCCAGCCGCATCAGCAAGCCGCGCGCGGCGTTGCTCCACGCGGCCATACGCCAGGTGCTGGCGCAGGCTGTTACAAAGGGCGGCAGTACCTTGCGGGACTTCTCGAATGCCTGGGGCGAATCGGGCTATTTCCAGCTGGAGGCCATGGTTTACGACCGGGCCGGCCAGCCTTGCCGGGTCTGCGCAGCGCCCATTAAAAGCATGCGCCAGGGCCAGCGTTCCACTTTTTATTGCGCGACCTGCCAGAAACCTTGAACCTGGGTCCGTAGTCGCGCCAATAGGCCTTTCGGGGCTGCGATGCTATATTGACCGACCACACTTAACGGAAGACCGATGTCTTTTAACGAACAATTTGACCAGCATGGCCAGTGGCGGCGCGAATTTGCGCTTCGCCTGAAGCTGCTTGCTGAGTGGATGAAAGACCATGACCTGCTCGACGCTGCCGTCGAGGAGCGCCTGCAGCGGCTGGAGTCGCAGGTGCGTTCCGACAAGGTGATGGTGGCTTTTGTGGCGGAATTCTCGCGCGGCAAGTCCGAACTGATCAATGCGATCTTTTTCGCCGGCTACGGCCGCCGCATCATGCCGGCAAGCGCCGGCCGCACCACCATGTGCCCGACCGAACTCGGTTACGACGCGGACGTGCCGCCCTGCCTGCGCCTGCTGCCCATAGAGACGCGGCTGCAAAAACAGGCGCTGATGGAATGGCGCTCGGCGCCCGAGAAGTGGACCCGGCTGGACCTGGACGTCAACGACCCTGCGCAGTTGGCCCAGGCACTGGAAAAAGTCGCCGAAGTGCGGCACGTCACCAAGGACGAGGCGCGCGCGCTCGGCTTCTGGCACGACAACAGCCCTGACGACAACCCTCTGGCCGGCTCCGACGGCCTGATCGAAGTGCCCAAGTGGCGCCACGCGCTCATCAATATCGCGCATCCGCTGCTCAAGCAGGGCCTGGTGATCCTCGACACCCCCGGCCTGAACGCCATAGGCGCCGAACCCGAACTGACCGTGAGCCTGATTCCCCAGGCGCATGCCGTGGTGTTCATCCTGGCAGCCGACACCGGTGTCACCAAATCCGACCTGTCGATCTGGCGCGAGCACCTGATCACCGAGGGCGAAGGCAGCGACGCCCGCCTGGTGGTGCTCAACAAGATAGACACGCTCTGGGATGCGCTGAGCACGCCTGAGCAGGTCAAGGCGCAGATCGACCGGCAACGCGCGACTTCGGCCGAAATCCTCGGCCTGCCCGAGTCCCAGGTCATTCCCGTCTCGGCCCAGAAGGGCCTGGTGGCCAAGGTGACCCGCGACAAGGCCTTGCTGGAGGCCAGCCACCTGCCGGCGCTTGAGGCGGCGCTGGGCCAGGGCGTGATGGGGCAGCGCCAGAAAATCCTGCGCTCGGCGGTGGCCGCCGGCATCGGCGAGCTCAGGACGGAGGCCGGCCGTGCCATGCACATACGCCGGCGCGACCTGGCCGAGCAGATGATCGAGCTGCGCGGCCTGCGCGGCAAAAACGTGTCGGTGATCAAGCACATGCGCAGCCGCATCGAGCAGGAGCAGGCCGAGTTCGACACCAGCGGCTCCAAGATTCACGCGGTGCGCTCGGTGCACCTCAAGATGCTGCGCGACCTGTTCAACCTGCTCAGCACGCCTACCCTCAAGGCTGAACTGGCCGAGCTCACGAACGCGCTGAAACAGCCGGGCATCAAGCTGGGCGTCAAAAAAGCCTATGGGCAGACCTTCTCGCGCCTGCGCGAGGGCCTGCAGAAGTCCCAGGTTCTGAGCGGCGAAATCCAGTCCATGCTGACCGCGTCCTTTCGCCAGCTCAATTCCGAATTCAGCTTTTCGCTGCAGGCGCCCAAGGAGCCGGAGCTGATCCGCTACGAACACGACCTCGAGCAGATAGAGCGCAGCCACCTGCAGTATCTCGGGCTCGGCAATGTGATCAAGCTGTCGCAAGCGGACTTTTCCGAGCGCCTGGTGCGCGCGCTGGCCACGCGCCTGCGCGTGGTTTATGAAACCGCGCTGGGCGAGGTCGAGCTCTGGAACAAATCGGCGGCGTCACAGCTGGACGCCCAGCTGCGCGAGCGGCGCCGCAATTTCGGGCGCAGGCTGGAGGCGATTGAGCGCATCCAGCAGGCCGCATCGGGCCTGGACGAGCGCATCGCCGAGATCGACGAGCAGGAAGGCGTGCTCAATGAGCTGGACACCAAACTCACCGAGCTGACCGCGCACCTGATGGGCGGCCCCTCGGCGCAGGACAAGGCGCAGGGCGCCGCCGCGGCCGCCAGGAATGCGGCCCTGCCCGAGGCAGCCTGAGCCTTGCCTGCTGGTTTTTCCGCGGAAATCGTCCGCTGGCAAAGCACTCACGGGCGCAACAGCCTGCCCTGGCAGAACACGCGCGATCCCTATCGCGTATGGCTGTCCGAAATCATGCTGCAGCAGACCCAGGTCGCGACCGTGCTCGATTACTACGCGCGATTCCTGCAGCGCTTCCCCACGGTCGCCCAATTGGCCGCCGCGAGCGAAGATGAAGTACTGGGCCTGTGGAGCGGGCTGGGCTATTACAGCCGCGCGCGCAACCTGCACCGCTGCGCAAAAGACGTGGTGGCCCTGCACGGCGGGCAATTTCCGGGCACGGCGGAGCAGCTCCAGACCCTGCCCGGCATAGGCCGTTCGACAGCGGCCGCGATTGCCTCCTTCTGTTTCGGCGAGCGTGTCGCCATCCTGGACGGCAACGTCAAGCGGGTGCTCACGCGGGTGCTGGGTTTTTCCGCCGACCTGGCCCAAAGCGCCAATGAAAAAGCGCTGTGGAACCTGGCGACGGAGCTGCTGCCCAAGCGAAACCTTTCCGAAGCCATGCCGCGCTACACCCAGGGGCTGATGGATCTGGGCGCGTCTATCTGCGCCGGGCGCCAGCCGCAGTGCCTGCTGTGCCCCGTCCAGAAGCTGTGCCGCGGTTTTGCCGAGGGTGAGCCCGGAAAATACCCCGTCAAGACCCGCAAGCTCAAGCGCAGCGCCCAGGGTCTGAGCCTGCTGTGGGCGCAGCGGCCCGACGGTTCCGTCTGGCTTGAAAGGCGCCCGGGTCGGGGTGTCTGGGGCGGGTTGTATTGCCTGCCGGTGTTCGACAGCGATGACGAACTCAAGGCGGTGCTGCCGGCTTCGCTGCAATCCCGGCTCGACCCGCTACCGCAGTTTGTCCATGTGCTGACCCACAAGGATTTGTATTTGTCGCCGTGGGTTGCGGGCTTTGGCGCCGGCCAGGCCCTGCCCAAGGCCATGGTGTCGGAGGAGCGGCCGGGCGCCTGGTTCAGCCCCGATGCCTGGCCCGGCCTGGGCCTGCCCGCGCCCATACGCAAGCTGCTCGCGCAGGACGCCTGACGCCCCTAGCCGGCGTCCAGTTCGCGGTGCCGCTTCAGCGTGCGCCAGTGCGGGCTGAAGGTCACCGCCAGTTCTTCAACCAGGTAGACCGAGCGGTGCTGGCCGCCGGTGCAGCCTATGGCAACCGTCACATAGCTGCGGTGGTCGCGTACCAGCGCATTCAGCCAGTGCTTGAGGAATTGCTCGATGTGGCTGAACATTTCACCGACTTCGGCATGCCCCCTGAGGTAGTCCGCCACCGGCTGGTCCCGTCCCGTCAGCTCGCGCAGGCCTGACTCATAGTGCGGGTTGGGCAGCATGCGCACGTCGAACACATAGTCGGCGTCCAGCGGCACGCCGCGCTTGAACGCGAAGGATTCAAACACCAGCGTCAGCTGCGTGATGGGTGCGGAGATCAGCGATTTCACGTAACCCTGCAGCTGCGACGACCGGATCATGCTGGTGTCCAGCACATGGGCCTGCTCGCGCATTTCACCGAGCAGCTCGCGCTCCAGTTCGATGGCGTCCACCAGCGCGCGGTGCTGGTCGGAGGCGTCTATGCGCGACAGCGGATGCAGCCGGCGCGTCTCCGAAAATCGGCGCACCAGGGTTTCGGTGTTGGCGTCCAGGAACAGCGACTGCACCACCACGCCGGATTCGCGCAGCTGGCGCAGCTGCTGGGGCACCAGCGGCAGCGAGGTGGCGCTGCGCACGTCCATGGCAATCGCCACCTTTTGCGCGCCGTGCTGCTGCTCCAGCGCGACGAAGGGCGTGAGCAGTTCCGGGGGCAGGTTGTCGACGCAGTAATAACCGGCGTCCTCCAGCGCATGCAGGGCCACGGATTTACCCGAGCCCGACATGCCGGTGATGAGGACCATTTCCAGCGCCGCCATCACTGCCCCAGCATTTCCTTGGCATGGGCCAGCGTGGTGCCGGAGAGGCGCTCGCCGCCCAGCATGCGGGCGATTTCGGCCACGCGCTGTTCGCCGTTGACATGGTCCACGGCGCTCAGGGTGACGCCGTTTTCGGCGCGCTTGGCCACCACCAGGTGCTGGTCGGCGCAGGCCGCCACCTGGGGCAAATGGGTGACGGCCATGACCTGGCGGTCCTTGCCCAGCTGCTTCATCAGGCGGCCCACGGTTTCGGCGACGGCGCCGCCCACGCCCGAATCCACCTCGTCAAAAATCAGGGTTTCGGCCTGCCCGAGCTGGCTGGTGGTGACGGCAATGGCCAGCGCGATGCGCGACAGCTCGCCGCCCGAGGCCACCTTGCCGACCGGGCGCGGCGTGCTGCCGGCGTGGCCGGCCACCAGGAACTCGGCCTGTTCGAGGCCGTGCTGGGCGGGTTGCTCCAGTTTGGCCAGCGCCACGTCGAATTTGCCGCCCTGCATGCCCAGCCCCTGCATGGCCTGGGTGATGGCCTTGGCGAGTTTGGGCGCGGCCTTGCCGCGGGCCTTGGACACCTGGCCGGCTTCCTCGAGGTAGGCGGCCTTGGCCTGGGCCTCGTTCTTTTCCAGCTGGGCCAGGTCGGCCGCGGCATTGAGTTTTTGCAGCTCGGCCTGCCAGGAGGCCAGCAATTCCGGCAGCTCGGCCGGCGTGCGTTTGTAGCGGCGCGCCAGGCTGACCCACAGCGACAGCCGCTCGTCCAGTTCGGCCAGGCGCTGCGGCTCGAGTTCGGCATGGCGGGCATAGCCGTTGAGCGAGTGCACGGTGTCTTCCATCTGCGCCAGCGCGCCGTTCAGGACCTCGATCATGGCCTTGAATTCGGGCTCTATGTGTTCCTGGTTCTGCAGTGCGGTGATCGCGCGGCCCAGCAGCGCGTTGGCGTTGTCGTCGGACTCCTGCAGGGCGTCGACGGCGGTCTGCACCGCATCGCGCAGGGCCTGGGCATTCGACAGGCGCCCGTGCTGGGCATTGAGTTCATCCCACTCCTCGGCGCCGGGCGCGAGCTTGTCCACTTCGCCGATCTGCCAGGCCAGGCGCTCGCGTTCGCGCTGCAGGCTGTCCTGGGCATCGCGCGCTTCCACCAAGGTCTTTTGCGCCAGGCGCCACTGCTGCCAGCGGCGCGAGAGTTCGTCCGTGGAAACGTCCGCATAAGAGTCCAGCAGGCCGCGCACCGCGTCGGGTCGCGTCAGGCTTTGCCAGGCATGCTGGCCGTGGATGTCGACCAGCTGGTCGGCGATCTCCTTGAGCTGGGTGGCGGTGGCCGCGCTGCCGTTGATCCAGGCGCGGCTTTTGCCCTGCGCGTCTACCGTGCGGCGCAGCAGCAGGGTGTCGCCGCCGTCGAAGCCGGCCTGTTCCAGCCAGGGGGCCAGGCTGTGGGGGCTGTCGAATTCGGCGCTGATCTCGCAGCGCGCCGCGCTTTCGCGCACCACGCCGGCATCGGCGCGCGCGCCCAGCGCAAGTTGCAGCGCGTCGATCAGGATGGATTTGCCGGCGCCGGTTTCACCGGTGAGCACCGTGAACCCGCCGGACAGGTCCAGTTCGAGTTCGTGGACGATGACAAAATCGCGAAGCGAGATGCTTTTGAGGCTCATAAGGTGGATACGGGCCGGTCAGGCCCCGCCTTCATTCCAGTGGAGTTTTTTGCGCAAGGTGTCAAAGTAGCTCCAGCCCTTGGGATGGAGAAAACGCATCTGGTGCTCCGAACGCCTGACGGTGATGCGGTCGCCGTGCAGCAGGCTGGCCAGCGACTGCATGTCGAAATTGGCGCTGGCGTCCCGGCCGGCGACGATTTCAATCGTGATCTCGCCCGAGTCTGACAGCACGATGGGCCGGTTCGACAGGGTGTGCGGCGCAATCGGCGCCAACACCCAGCCGGCAATCGAGGGGTGCAGCAGCGGGCCGCCGGCCGACAGCGCATAGGCCGTGGAGCCGGTGGGCGAGGCGATGATCAGGCCGTCGGCGCGCTGGTTGGCCACGAAGCGGCCGTCCACCTCCACGCGAAGCTCCACCATGCCGGCGGTCGCCCCGCGGTTGACCACCACGTCGTTCATGGCGGTGGCGCTGAAGACGCAGCGGCCGTCGCGCACCACCTTGGCCTGCATCATCCAGCGGCGGTCTTCCTCGTACTCGCCGCGCAGCATGGGGATCAGCGTGGCCTGGTAGCCCTCAAAGGCGATGTCCGTGATGAAGCCGAGCCGGCCCTGGTTGATGCCCACCAGCGGGATGCCGAACTGCGCCAGCAGCCGGCCTATGCCCAGCATGGTGCCGTCGCCGCCGACCACCAGGGCCAGGTCGCACTGGGCGCCTATGCCGGCCGCGTCCAGCGTCGGGAATTGCGTGAGGCCGGTGTTGCTGGCGGTGTCCTGCTCTATCGCCACCTCGCAGCCCTGGGTGCCCAGGAAATGCGCGATATCCTCCAGCGCCGACCGGGAACCTTGCGCGTGGTACTTGCCGATCAGGGCGACATGGCGGAATTGCGACTTCATCGGCAAATTACATCACAACATCCGGCCCAGGCTTCGTAGAATGTCGGCATGCTTGATGATCGTGCGCGGTTGCTTCTCAAGGCGCTGGTGGAGCGCTACATTGCCGACGGGCAACCGGTGGGTTCGCGCACGCTGTCCAAGGCCTCGGGCCTGGAGCTGTCTCCCGCCACCATCCGCAATGTCATGAGCGACCTTGAGGAGCTCGGCCTGATCGTCAGCCCGCACACCTCGGCCGGCCGTATTCCCACGGCGCGCGGCTACCGCCTCTTCGTCGACACCATGCTGACCACGCAGCGCGACCCGTTCCCCGCCGCCGGCCAGATAGGCGCGCCACGGCTGGCGCCCGACCAGCCGCAGAAGGTGCTCAGCAACGCGGCGCACATGCTGTCCAGCCTGTCGCAGTTCGTCGGCGTGGTCATGGCGCCGCGCCGGACTTCGGTGTTCCGCCATATCGAGTTTTTGCGCCTGTCGGAAAAACGCTTCCTCGTGATCATCGTGTCGCCCGACGGCGACGTGCAGAACCGGGTCATCTTCACCGAGGCCGACTACACCCAGTCGCAGCTCGTGGAGGCCGCCAATTTCCTCAATTCGCACTACGCCGGCATGGCCATCGAGGAAGTGCGCGAGCGCCTGAAAAACGAGGTCGAGGCGCTGCGCGGCGAGATCGCCACCCTGATGCAGGCCGCGGTCAAGGTCAGCTCCGAGGCCATCGAATCGCGCGACGAGGTCGTGATCTCCGGCGAACGCAACCTGCTGGCCGTCAGCGATTTCTCCGGCGACATGGGCAACCTGCGCAAGCTGTTCGACCTCTTCGAGCAAAAAGCGCAGCTGATGCGCCTGCTCGACGTGTCCAGCCGCGCCGAAGGCGTTCGCATCTACATAGGCGGCGAAAGCCAGGTCGTTCCCTACCAGGAGCTGTCGGTGGTGACAGCGCCCTATGAGGTCGACGGCCAGGTCGTGGGCACGCTGGGCGTCATAGGCCCCATGCGCATGCCCTACGAAAAAATGATCCAGATTGTCGATATCACCTCCAAACTGGTCAGCACCGCCCTCAGCCACAGCAAGTAGGCCCGGGAACCGGCCCCGGACGCCCTTACAATCTCCCTCTTGTGTGGGGCGTTAGCTCAGTTGGTTAGAGCAGAGGACTCATAATCCTTTGGTCGAGTGTTCAAGTCACTCACGCCCTACCATTTAAATAAGCTATAATTTGAGGCTTAGCGGCTGTAGCTCAGTTGGATAGAGTACTTGGCTACGAACCAAGGGGTCGTGGGTTCAATTCCTGCCAGCCGCACCACTTTCATTAGTGATTTCAATAGCTTAGAGGCTCACCCCTCTAGGCTATTTTTCTTTCTGCCTGGGGTTTAGTGGTTTTCCTGGGGCCGGGCGGCGCCGTATGGGCTGTACGGCCGGCGGGTGCTCCGCTATTCTGGATGCTCATTCCGGAGGAGAGACATGGAAGCACTGAAGGTCGAGGACCACGGCGAGTGGCTCAGTTTTGGGATTTCGCATGCGGGCCAGGCGATTCCCGTGAAAATTTCACGCGAGGTGATGCAGGAATTTTTCGGCGCCGCGCCGGGAGACTCCCTGAAAAAAGCCTATGAGCTGGATGCCGAGATGATCCATGCCCGGGCCGCCGACCTCGTCGTGGCGGGCACGAGCTACACGCCTGACAATCCCCTGGTCCTGAGGATGGAAGATTTTTAGGGGCATTCGCGGCTGGCGGCCATGAATGCTAAGGTGGCCGGAGCATGAACAAAGCCTTTACCAAAGAAACCGACGAGTCCGAGGACGACGAGCCCGCGCTCGCGCCCCTGCCCGGCGGGGGCAAAAACTACATCACGCCGCAGGGCTACGAGCGCCTGCGCGGCGAGTTGCTGGACCTGATAGACAACGAGCGACCCAAGATGGTCGAGATTGTTCACTGGGCCGCCAGCAACGGCGACCGCTCGGAGAACGGCGACTACCACTACGGCAAAAAGCGCCTGCGCGAAATCGACAGGCGCATCCGCTTCCTGACAAAAAGGCTGGAAATCGCGGAAGTCAGCAATCCCTCCATCCACCACGGCAGCGACCAGGCCTTCTTCGGTGCCACCGTGACCTATGCCGATGACGAGGGCGTCGAGCGCGTCGTGACCATACTCGGGATCGACGAGGCCAACAGCGCCCTGGGGCAGATCAGCTGGATATCGCCCGTAGCCAGGGCGCTGCTCAAGTCGCGCGTGGGCGATGAGGTCAGCCTGGTGACGCCACAAGGCGTGCAGACGCTGGAAGTGCTCAAGGTGGACTACCCGGCGCCCGATGGGCGCATGGCCGGCTAACTGCCCCTAAGAGCCGTTCTAACCGGTTGATTTGGCGCGCTGAACCCTCAGGACTGAGGGCGTGCGCTTGACGCTGCGCAAGGCCGAGGCCAGGTGGACGCGGTCGCGCACCGCCACGCCAAAGCGCAGGTCGGTCGCGTCGTGCGAAGGTTCCTGCTCCATGTCGACGTGGGTGATGTCGGCTTCGGCGCTGGCCAGCGCGGCCGCCACCCTGGCCAGCACGCCCTTGCCGTTGGACACCGTCACCAGCAGGTTGGTCTCAAAAGTGCGCACCGGTTCGTCCGACCAGTCGACCGCGATGAAGCGCTCGCTGTCGCGGTGCTGCAGGCGCTTGGCGACGGCGCAGTCGTCGGTGTGTATCACCAGGCCCTCGCCGCGGCCCAGGTAGCCGACGATGCCGTCGCCCGGGATGGGCCGGCAGCAGGGCGCGAACTGCACCGAGGCGCCTTCGCTGCCGTCTATCACCAGGCCGCCTTGCGACACCGACTCGTGGGCGGTGTAGCGCTCGCGGCTCATCAAGAGCGCATTGGGTTTTTCGCCGGTCTCGGCCAGCAGGGTCACGATGCGCTTGGCGACCATGCTGGCGATCCGTTTGCCCAGGCCGATGTCGGTCAGCAGGTCGGCGCGCGAGCGGTTGCCGGTAAAACGCAGGATTTTTTCCCAGGTGGCGTGGTGGGCCTCGTCGTCCTCGGGCAGGCGCTCGCGCTCTATGCCCTCTGCGCGTAGCGCCTGGGCCAGCATTTTTTCGCCCAGGTCCTGCGACTCCGACAGCGCCATGGTCTTGAGGTGGTGGCGAATCTTGGAGCGCGCCTTGCCCGTGCGCACAAAGCCCAGCCAGCCCGGATTCGGGCTGGAAACCGAGGCCGTGATGATCTCGATCACGTCGCCGTTGTGCAGCTCGGAGCGCAGCGGCACCTGCTCGCCGTTGACCTTGGCGGCCACGGCGCGGTGGCCCACGTCGCTGTGGATGGCGTAGGCGAAGTCGACGATGGTGGCGCCGCGCGGCATGGCCATGATCTGGCTTTTCGGCGTGAACACATACACCGCCTCGGGGAACAGGTCGATCTTGACGTGGTCCCAGAACTCGGCGGCATCGCGCGTTTCCTGCTGGATATCGAGCAGCGACTGCAGCCACTGCGTGCCCAGGCGCTGCGAGGCATCGCTGTCCGGGTCGGTGGCCTTGTAGAGCCAGTGAGCCGCCACGCCGGACTCGGCCACTACATGCATGGCCTCGGTGCGCATCTGGAACTCGATGTTGGTGCCGAAAGGGCCGACCAGCGTTGTGTGCAGCGACTGGTAGCCGTTGATCTTGGGAATCGCGATGTAGTCCTTGAACTTGCCGGGCAGCGGCTTGTAGAGCTGGTGCAGCACGCCCATGGCCGTGTAGCAGGCGGTCAGGTCCTTCACGATCACGCGAAAGCCGTAGAGGTCGGTGACCTGGGCGAAGGACAGGTGTTTTTCGTCCATCTTGCGGTAGATGGAGTACAGCGTCTTTTCGCGCCCCGAGATGACCACCGGCACCTGTGCATTGGAAAAGGCCGATTCGACCTCGCCCTGCACCCGCTTGATCACGTCACGGCGGCGGCCGCGCGCCTTTTGCAGGGCCTTGGTCAGGGTGGCGTAGCGCCAGGGGTGCAGGTGCTGGAAGGAGAGGTCCTGCAGTTCGCGGTAGGTGGTGTTCAGGCCCAGGCGGTGGGCGATGGGTGCGTAGATGTCCAGGGTTTCACGCGAGATGCGCGTCCACTTGGCGCGCGGCACGTCGCCCAGCGTGCGCATGTTGTGGGTGCGGTCGGCCAGCTTGATCAGGATGACCCGGACGTCGCGCGCCATGGCCAGCAGCATCTTGCGAAAGGACTCGGCCTGGTTTTCCTCGCGGGTGTTGAATTCCAGCTTTTCGAGCTTGGTCAGCCCGTCCACCAGCTCGGCCACCGGGGCACCGAAGCGGTCTATCAACTCGGGCTTGGTGACGCCGCAGTCTTCAATCGCATCGTGCAGCAGGGCCGCCATCAGGGCCTGCGCATCGAGCTTCCATTCGGCGCACTGCTGCGCCACGGCAATCGGGTGGGTGATGTAGGGCTCGCCGCTGTTGCGCAGCTGCCCCAGGTGGGCCTCGTCGGCGAAACGGTAGGCGCGGCGGACATTGTCGATGTCGGCGGCGCTCATATAGTCCAGCCTGGCCGTGAGCGCGGCAAAACTCGCGGCCGCGGCATTGGCGGCGGCCGGGGTCGATTTGCTGGCAACAACAGGCGAAAGCATGGCGCTCATGCCTTAAATGTATCGCGGCATGAATAAAACGTGAAAAAAATGGACTTTTGGGGGGTGGAAATGAAAAAAGCACCGATATTCGGTGCTTTTTGCGAAGCTGAACGGTGTCTCAGGTGGGGACTTTTTTCAGCATTTCCAGGCCGATCTTGCCTTCGGCGATTTCGCGCAGGGCGGTCACGCCGGGCTTGTTCTTGCTTTCAATCTTGGGGGCATGGCCCTGGCTCAGCATGCGTGCGCGGTAGGTGGCGGCCAGCACCAGCTGGAAGCGGTTCGGGATTTTCTCGAGGCAATCTTCGACGGTAATGCGGGCCATGGTGATCTCCGGTGTGATCGATAAGGGAAAAAGCGCTGAAATCAGGGAATTTGAAGGGCCTGAAAGGTCTCGGCACGGGCGCGCCGCTGGGCCGAAAACTTGAGCCTCTGGGCATGCACAATGGTTTTCAGGTCGAAAACCGCCCGCTCAAACAACTCGTTGATTATAACGAAGTCGAATTCCCGGGCCTGGGCCATCTCCAGGGCGGCATTCTTGAGCCGCAACTCGATGACTTCGGGGCTGTCCTCGCCGCGCCGCTGCAGGCGGGAGCGCAATTCTTCCCAGCTGGGCGGCAGGATGAAGATCAGCACCGCATTGGAAAAAATCCGTTTGATGTTGATGGCACCCTGGAAGTCGATTTCCAGGATCACGTCGGCGCCGTGGGCCACCCGCTCTTCAATGGTCTGGCGCGAGGTGCCGTAGCGGTGGCCGTGCACATGGGCCCATTCCAGGAAGGCGTCGCGCGCCACCATGCCGTCGAATTCCTCGGGGGACAGGAAAAAGTACTCCCTGCCGTGTTTTTCCTGGCCGCGCGGTGGGCGGGTGGTGTGCGACACCGAGGGCTGGATACCTGAATCCAGTTCCATCAAGGCCTTGACCAGGCTGGATTTGCCCGCCCCGCTGGGGGCGGCCACGACAAATAGGTTTCCGGGATAGTCCATGCGTTCGGGGCGGTGAGTGCTTATATGTATGAGGGGGTGGCCGGGGGCTATTCGATGTTCTGGACCTGCTCGCGGATCTGCTCGATCAGCACCTTCATGTCCACCGAAATACGGGTCAGCTCCAGCGACGCGGATTTGGAACCCAGTGTATTGGCTTCGCGGTGCAGCTCCTGGATCAGGAAATCCAGGCGCTTGCCGAGCTCGCCGCCGCTGGCCAGCAGGCGGTCGATTTCGTCGAGGTGCGACGACAGCCGGGTGATTTCTTCGGCCACGTCTATGCGTATGGCGAAGGCCGTGGCCTCGGTCAGGGCCCGGTCCTGGGCGATTTCCGGCAAGGTGCTGCCGTCCGACAGGGCCATGGCCTCTTTCCAGCGCTCCAGGAAGCGGTTTTTCTGCTGCTCCACCAGCTTGGGCACCATGGGCACCGCCAGCGCGGCCAGCGCGCGCAGCTGCGCGGTGCGGTCCAGCAGCATCTCGGCCAGGCGGGCACCCTCGCGTTCACGGGCGGCCATCAGCTCTTTCAGGGCTTTTTTGGCCAGCTTGAGCAGCTCTTCGCTGTAGTCGTGTGGTTTTTTGTCTTCATTCGTCGCAATTCTGAGAATATCTGCGACGCTCAGCGCCCCGGCCTGCGGCAGCCAGGACTTGATGCTGTCCTCCAGCGAGCCCAGGCGCTGCAAGGTGGCCGAGGAGGGCGCGCGCAGGTTGCCCGACGAGGCGCTTTCCAGCGAAACCCGCACCTCGACCTTGCCGCGCTTGAGTTTGCCGGTCAGCAGTTCGCGCAGCGCCGGTTCGGCCTGCCGCAGCTCATCGGGCAGGCGGAAAGCCAGATCCAGGAAGCGGCTGTTGACGGAGCGTATTTCGACGCCCAGACGGGAACTGGCGTCCGGGCCCGATTCAGTTTCCGGGGCGGATTGCGCCATGCTTGATTGCACGGTCGCATAACCCGTCATGCTGTAAACTGACATTTTTAGATACGCTTTACTAGACTAGAGAGAGAAACAAGACCCAGGTTGACATTGTCATGTCTGGGCAACCCCAAATTATGTCAAAGGTCAAGCCTGCACCATTGCCGCCCGACACCGTGATTGGTGGCTATCGTGTTGTGCGAAAGCTTTCGGCCGGGGGCTTCGGGGTAGTTTACTTGGCCGTCGACAACGAGGGCCAGCAGGTCGCCATCAAGGAATACCTGCCGTCTTCCCTGGCCAGCCGCTCGCCGGGCGAGCTGCTTCCCCAGGTCCAGCCCGAAAAACTCTCGCTGTACCGCCTCGGCCTCAAGAGCTTCTTTGAAGAAGGCCGCTCCCTCGCCCAGATTTCGCACGGTTCCGTGGTCAGCGTGCTGAACTTCTTCCGCGAGAACGAAACCGTCTACATGGTGATGAACTACCTGGAGGGCGGCACCCTGCAGGACTTCATCATCACGGCCCGCGAGCTCAAAAAGCAGAAGGTCTTTCGCGAATCGACCATACGCTCGCTGTTCGACGAGATCCTGCGCGGCCTTCGCATCGTGCACCAGCACAAGATGCTGCACCTGGACATCAAGCCCGCCAACATCTTCATCACCGACGACAACCGCGCCGTCATGATCGATTTCGGCGCCGCCCGCGAGGTGCTGAGCAAGGAAGGCAACTTCATCCGTCCCATGTACACGCCCGGCTTCGCCGCGCCCGAGATGTACCGCCGCGACTCCTCCATGGGCCCCTGGACCGATATTTACGCGATCGGCGCCTGCATTTACGCCACCATGCAGGGCTACCCGCCCAACGACGCGCCCCAGCGCCTTGAAAAAGACCGTCTGTCGCTTGCCCTGTCGCGGCTGCGCGGCGTCTATTCCGATAACCTCATTGAGGTTGTAGAGTGGTGCATGTCCCTCGATCCGCTGTCACGGCCCCAGTCGGTCTTCGCCCTGCAAAAAGAGCTGAGCCGGGAAGGCGAGCGCCGCTACACCAAGCTCACCGTCAGCGAAAAGGTTCGCCTGCAGTTTGACAACATGGTGTCCGACACCAAAAAATCCGCGCGCAAGGCCACCGGCTACGCGACCAAATTCAAATGAAATTCTCAGTCTTTCAGGTCAGCCGCAAAGGCGGGCGCGAAAAGAACGAAGACCGCATGGGCTATTGCTACACGCGCGAATCGGGCCTTTTCGTGCTGGCCGACGGCATGGGCGGCCATCCTGAAGGCGAGGTGGCGGCCCAGCTCGCCCTGCAGACCATCTCGGCGCTCTACCAGAAGGAAGCGCGCCCCGTCATTGAGGACACCACCGAATTCCTCTCCACCGCCCTGATGGCGGCGCACCACCAGATCATCCGCTACGCCAGCGAAAAAGGCATGCTGGACACGCCGCGCACCACACTGGTGGCCGCCATCCTGCAGGGCACGGGCGCCACCTGGGTGCACTGCGGCGATTCGCGCCTGTACGTCGTGCGCGACGGCGAACTGCTCACGCGCACACGCGACCATTCCTACCTTGAGCAGCAAAGCGCCGGCGTCATCAAGCTCGAGCGCATCAACCGCAACATCCTTTTCACCTGCCTGGGCTCGCCGACCAAGCCCGTCTTCGACGTCGCCGGCCCCGTCACCCTGCAGCAGGGCGACAAGCTGCTGCTGTGCTCCGACGGCCTCTGGGGCAGCCTCAGCGACGCCGAGATCGTGCGCCAGCTGGCCAGCAAGGGCGTGTCCGACGCGGTGCCCGACCTGGTCGAGAACGCCCTGCGCACCGGCGGCGAGCACAGCGACAACGTCACCGTGCTGGCCATGGAGTGGGAAACCCCCGACGCCTTCGAGTCCACCCGCGGCGTTTCCACCGACAGCATCATGGACGGCGTGTTCGCCTCCACCATCCAGGCCGGCGTGCTCGACTCGGTGGTCGACGACCTCGACGAGGCCACCATAGAGCGCTCCATCGCCGAGATCAACGAAGCCATACGCCGCTCGGCCGCCAGAAAAGCCTGATACCGGCGGCCTTTTTTCAGGTGCCGGCCGGCCATCCCGCTTTTTCCCTGTTTTTTCACTTCGCTGATCCCCCGGCGTTTTTGCCAGAAAGCCATTCCCATGAGCCAGTTTGAACGAAGCGGCGCGCGCGCCGCCGATGCCCTGCGCAGCGTGCGCATCACCCGCCACTACACCGCTTACGCCGAAGGCTCGGTGCTGATCGAGTTCGGCGGCACCAAGGTGCTGTGCACCGCCTCTGTCGAAGAAAAAGTCCCCGGCCACAAAAAAGGCAGCGGCGAAGGCTGGGTCACCGCCGAATACGGCATGCTGCCCCGCGCCACCCACACCCGCAGCGACCGCGAAGCCGCCCGCGGCAAACAAAGCGGCCGCACGCAGGAAATCCAGCGCCTGATAGGCCGCTCCATGCGTTCGGTGTTTGACCTGAAGAAACTCGGCGAGCGCACCATCCACCTGGACTGCGACGTCATCCAGGCCGACGGCGGCACCCGCACCGCCAGCATCACCGGCGCCTTTGTCGCCGCGCAGGATGCGGTCAACACCCTGATCGCCGGCGGCAAGCTCACGCAAAGCCCCATCATCGACCACGTCGCCGCCATCTCGGTCGGCATCGTGCAGGGCACGCCGCTGCTGGACCTCGAATACACCGAAGACTCCGCCTGCGACACCGACATGAACGTCGTCATGACCGGCGCCGGCAATTACGTCGAAGTGCAGGGCACGGCCGAAGGAGCGGCCTTCTCGCGCAAGGAAATGGACGCGCTGCTGGTGCTCGCCGAAAAAGGCATCACCGAGCTGGTGGGCCTGCAAAAGCAGGCGCTGGCCGGTTGATTCGCCCGCCGCCCATGAAAAAAATCGTACTGGCCTCCAACAACCCCGGCAAGCTCGCCGAGCTCAAGGCCATGTTCGCGCCCCTGGGGCTGGAACTCGTGAGCCAGGCCGAGCTGGGCCTGCCCGAGGCCGAAGAGCCGTTTCGCACCTTTGTCGAAAATGCCCTCGCCAAGGCCCGCCAGGCTTCCCGCTTGAGCGGCCTGCCCGCGCTGGCCGACGACGCGGGCCTGTGCGTCGACGCCTTCGGCGGGCTGCCGGGCGTCGACACCGCTTTTTACGCCACGCGCTTCGGCTACACCAAGGGCGACGACAACAACGTCAAGGCCTTGCTTGAGCAGATGGCCCACCTGGTCCAACCCGCCCAGCGCCGCGCCGCGCTGGTCAGCACGCTGGTGGCCGTTCGCTCCGACAAAGACCCCGAGCCGCTGATCGCCTCCGGCCGCGTCGCCGGGCAGATCGCGCCGGCACCCGTGGGTGACAACGGTTTCGGCTTCGACCCCGTGATGTTCATCCCCGAGTTCGGCAAAACCTTTGCGCAGTTGCCCGTTGAGGTCAAGAACGCCAACAGCCATAGAGGCAAGGCCGCGCGCCGCATGATCGAACTCATGCGCGAGCAGTGGTTACCCACATCCTGAGGCCGGCCATGGCGCAGCAAGACATCCAGCACTACATGCGCAGCGGCACGCTGCAGCTGGCCGCGCTGCCGCCGCTGTCGCTTTATGTGCACCTGCCCTGGTGCATACGCAAGTGCCCCTATTGCGACTTCAATTCGCACGAAGCCGTCGGCGAAATGCCTGAGCAGCGCTATATAGACGCGGTCATCGCCGACCTCGAGGCCGCGCTGCCCCTGGTCTGGGGCCGCACCGTGCACAGCATCTTCATAGGCGGCGGCACGCCCAGCCTGTTTTCGCCGCAGGCCATAGACCGCCTGCTGGGCGACATACGCGCGCGCTTGAGGCTCGAAGCCGATTGCGAGGTCACGCTTGAAGCCAACCCCGGCACTTTTGAAAAAGACCGCTTCAAGGCCTTTCGCGCCGCCGGTGTCACGCGCTTGTCCGTCGGGGTGCAAAGCTTTGACGACCAGCACCTCAAGGCCCTGGGCCGCGTGCATGACCGGGCCCAGGCCATCGCCGCGGTCGAGGAGGCCGCGCAGGCCTTTGACACCTTCAACCTCGACATCATGTACGCGCTGCCCGGCCAGACCATGGAAAGCCTGGAGCGCGACATGCGCCAGGCCTTGGCCCTGCAGCCGCCCCACATCTCCATCTACCACCTCACGATAGAGCCCAACACCTACTTCGCGAAATTCCCGCCCGTGGTGCCCGAGGAAGACACGGCCTACGCCATGCTCGACAAAATCACTGAGCTGACCGAGGCGGCCGGCCTGCGGCGCTATGAAGTCTCGGCCTACGCCAAGGCCGGCCACCCATGCTTTCACAACCTCAACTACTGGCAGTTCGGCGACTACCTGGGAATAGGCGCGGGCGCCCACAGCAAGCTCAGTTTTGCGCATCGCGTGGTGCGCCAGGTGCGCTTTCGCGAACCCAGGCTCTACATGGAAAAAGCCCTGGCCGGCGAAGCCGTCACGCAAGAGACCGAAGTCAGCCGTGCCGACCTGCCGTTTGAGTTCATGCTCAATGCGCTGCGCTTGCGCGAGGGCTTCAAGCTGCAGGACTTCACCGAAAAAACCGGCCTGCCCATCACCGCCATCCAGCAGGGCCTCGAAGAAGCCGAGCGCAAGGGGCTGATAGAACGCGACTTCGCGCGCGTCAAGCCCACCGAGCGCGGCTTTGATTTTTTGAACGACCTGCAGTCACTGTTCCTGGCCGGCTAACGCAAGGCCCGAATCGCATGGAAACTCCCGCCCTTATCTTCCTGGTTGTCAGCTGCGCCATCAGTTTCGGCCTGGGCCGGCTCTTTGTGCATTTCCGCGACAAGAAGCGCAAGAAGGCGGCCGAGGAGCGCGAAGCCCAGGCACTGCGCAACCGCCCGCCCGAACCCGAATCCCTCAACAAGGCCAAGCGCAAACGGCAGCTTCAGCAAGCCGCCAAAGGCAAGCGCTGATTCAGCGCATCGGTTGCGCGGGGCCCATCAACCGCAGCTGACCCGCGTCACACGGCCCGCGTCATCGACCGTGAGGTTGAGCCGCTCGGCGCTGAACTCCATGGTCACGACCTGGTTGGGCCTGAGCACCCGCACCGCCTTCGCGCCGGCGCGTGTGCGCGCCTCATTTTCAAGCGCGGCATCCGCAGTGCGGCCCACAGCGAACTGGGCCGGGGCGGCGTTGCAGCGGGTTGAGACGGGGGCGGGATCGGTGGACTGGCCGGGGGCGGGGCTGCTGCCGCAGGCAGATAGCAGCAGAAAGGTGGTGGCGGCAAAAGCCGCAAGTATTGGCAGACGCATGATGAAGTTCTTTCGAAAGATAGCGGCTGGAGCCAATGCCGCGCGATTGGTTTGTCAAAACTTGCAGGGGTGCTCCTTAGCTGAGTATGAACAGAGATGGCAAGGCGGCATGGCCGCCACCCCAACAGGAAGCTACGCCAAATGCGCCGGCAAAGAGCTGAAGTATCACAAGGATGCAGGCTCCGAGTGCCTTCATGAACGAGCCAAACGACGACCCGCTAATTTCTCCTCAGCGATTGTTCTCTCCCTTGCCCTTGCGCCTATTGAGGATCTGGGCGTTTTACTTCGCGTGATCGAGATTTGACATGGGCCACAGTGCCGGCTTGCCGTCCAGGCCGGCGCGTAGGTTCTTGAGTTGTCCAAGCCTCTGAAGGGTGTAAACCGATACGCAGTGGTCAAGCACCGCGTCCGAGTTGCCCGCGCCGGCGGCGTCAAGCCAGCAGGTGCTGTCAACGTGCTGCTTCCATTTGGTCTGGGAATCGGCAAGGTCCTTCGCGTTAAATGCGGTGCGCCCCGACTCAGCCTCGCGTGCGATGGCTTTCACAACCGTGGTCATCTGAACATTCAACGCGGCCAATTCCCGTGCAAAGCACGCCCGCGCTTCAACCGAGCCTGGTGTTCCGACAAGCATGTCTGTACAGGACTCCACTCCCGCCTGCACTGCCGAACATGCGCATAGAGCAAACACTGTGACGAACTTTGAGAGCCTCATGTAGTTATACATTTCGCGTCCAATGAAGTTATTTGGTTGATGCGGGGGCGTCAATGAATGTGACGCGTCTGAGTGTATGCCGAGGAGGTTTGGCCATCGGATCGGTCGGGGCAGCAATGACGTCCATGGTCGTGGAAAAACCGAAGCGGCCCGTCGCTGAGAGGTGGGCCTAGTGCAGTGGCCCATAACGATGCGGTTAAACTACCCGACTCGGAAGCGTGGCAGAGCGGTTGAATGCAGCAGTCTTGAAAACTGCCGAGGATGCAAGTCCTCCGTGAGTTCGAATCTCACCGCTTCCGCCAGCTATTGGCACTAGTCTTTAGACGTGCTAGTAGTTCACTGTCTGGCTCTGCCTCAAGAGCCGCGACTGCAATCCAGTGCTCTGGATTCTCTCCTAATTTGATAGCAAGGTTTCCAGCAAGGACGGGGCTCAAGCGCCCACGTTTCTTCGCGATGGACAACGCCGATTCTGTCAAATTCAACTCCCGGGCCCACGCCGACGCGCGCTGTTTTTGAAGCGCTTGATCCAGTAATTGCATCGTGTTTGGCATGGTTTACCCCTTCGGTTAACTATGGATTATGCACACCCTGTTAAGAAAATGCTTGACGGGTTGTTAAGTCTATATCTACATTCGAGCCACTTAACGCCCCGTTAAGTCACTTACATGGCTCGCACACATGCAACAGAAAAAACCGATTCAAGGGCAGTCCGGCGCGGCGATGGTTCATTCCAACATTGGCCACCTTGCCCGTTCTGAGTTTTTGAAGACCTGGCCCTTCATGGCCAGCAAAACCCTTGACGAGATTTACGCCTTTGGTCGCGAGGCGCACGCAGCCGAGCGCGCCAAAGGGGCCCCGCTTGCGGGGAAGGGCGCGAGCGGCTGCGGGCCCGTCCAAAACCTCCCCGTTGGTAATCACGGGGATAACAACCTATGACACGCCCCAGCCGCTCATCACTGGTCCTGGACGGTTCCGAAGTTAAATACCGCCTCGAAGCCGAACGCATGGCTTCCAAGACACCGGTCCACGTCGATTGGGTCCGCTTCACCGTCCTGCGGCGCAACGCTCCGTATGTCCCGGTTGATCTGCTCTTTCCCCATCCCGATACCAACATCTGGGACGAGAACTACAGGGCTGCGCAGCAAGCCCGCGTCTTGCGCGAAATACCCGACTGCGACTTTGACGCCTCCACCCAGGCCCTGGACCTGGCACAAACCGTTGCGATGGCCCTCGGCCCTGACTTCGTCGTCAATCCCGAGTTCAAGAAGGGCCACGACTTCTACAAATTCCGCTGGTGCATAGAGCGCAACGGCGCTGAATGTGGATGGGTCGGCTTCCTGTCCTCCGGCGACTCGCCGCGCCAGAAAGCGCAAGCCCAAACCATCCATTGCAACCTGTTCGGGATGGCTTGCACTTTCGCCAACCACGGCTGGCGCGACCGCCTGGCCGACATCCTCGAAGAACGCGAAGCGACCCTCACCAGGTGCGACCTGGCGCTTGACTTCTTCGACGGCTACCCCGGCGGCATCAAGGCCATACGCGACGACTACAACGAAGGTCGCTGCAACGTCGGCGGCAAGCTGCTCAAGGTCAACTTTGTAGGCGACTGGTCCGAGCACTCCCACGGCGGGCGCTCCATCTACTTCGGCTCCAAGGAGGCCGGCAAAGAAACCAACGCCTACGAAAAAGGCGACCAGCTGTTTGGCATAGACGCGGGAAGCCCATGGCTTCGCCTGGAGCTGCGCTACGGCAACAAGCTGCGAGTGCTGCCGGTGGACATGCTGCGCCGGCCGGCCGACTTCTTCGCGGGTGCATCGGAGTGGCACGCTTCAGCGCTGGCCCTGGCTGATGCCGCAGCGGCCCCGCAAAAGGTATCCACCACAGCGCGCCTGCCCATGGAAACCGTCGAAGCCGAATGCGTAAGAAACATCCGCTGGACCCTGCAGACCGCCGCACCGTCCCTTGCTGCTGCTTTCAAGTTCCTCGGCAATGAAGAGTTCCTGGCCTTTGTCTGCCACCAGAAGCTGCCCGGACGCCTTCAAAAATTCATGCCCGCAGAGCTGGGCCGTTCATTCGCGGCGGCATTCGGTCGCCTTTCACAGCCAGAAGGCGCCCCGGCCTTCGCGATGGCTTAACAAAAGGGGAGAGGAGTTAGTTCAACCATGAAAATGAAAAGCCAAGCCATCTGCACTGGCATCAAAGAGTCGTCAGGCACCTTCGAGGAAACCAAGAAGGCCTTCAGCTCGACCACCTTCCACCTGATCGTGGACGTCGCGGAAAACTCCGCCGGCCGCTCCATCGGCTCCGTCTCGCGCCCCTTCAAGTTCGGCGACGCGACCGAGTTCGAAAAGTGGGCACACCTGGGCAAGTCCTGGCCCGTCACGGGCCTGCTTTGCGACTGCGAATTCGACGTGGTGGCCGGCGCCGACAACGCCTCCAAGCTCACCCTGGTGGGCATCAAGCCCGCGCCACAACAGCAAGCCAGAGCGGCGGCCTAACCATGCGCCTCCTCATCCAGTCCAAAACGACCGGGAAGTTCCTCTGTCCTGCACTGGATGGGGGTCAGCCCGTGTGGGTCGCATCGCTGCGCGAAGCCGGCGGCGGTGTCGTCTCCGACCTCGAAACGGTCAACCAGCTTGTCGAAGACAACTGCGACTTTGAAGACATGCCGCAACTCATTGACCTGGACCGCCTCGGCACGGAACGCGATTACAGCAAGAGCACATGAAACACCCCAATTCATCGTTTCGCATGCGAAACCCCGTCCGCACCCACAACCGCTTTGCGGCGGCTTGGGTCTACATCCACCAGGCGCTGATCACCTGCGTCGAGGTCCTGCGCCTCGGCGTGCGTGATGCCCGCGCCACATTGCGCCACCGCGCTAAACACTAGGAGAACGACATGGCCTGGTATAGCTGCCACGCCTGTGGGCATGACGCCCACTTCGTAGATTTCAAGGTTGATCCGGAGTCGGACGCGGAAGAGCCGGACCTGGAATGCCCCGAGTGTGGCTCTGACAAGGTTTCGGAAGATTGATTCGCGTGCAACTTTTCGCCGTCGGGCGAGCTGAAAGAGGGAATGCAATGTCTGATTGTTCTGGTGGTGATTCTTCGTTTGTCGGTGTTTGCCAAAACTGTCGCTACGTGATTGAGGAAGAAGAAATCGATGATTCGCAAGCGGGGGTTGAATGCCCTTCGTGCGGCTCGGATGACGTGGTGTTTGAGGAGGCTTGATGCGCTTCCTGATCTGCACGGTAGACCTGGACCCATGCCCTCCAGAGAACCTGTCCTCGCTCAGCCTGGCTGAGTCGCTAGACCCGGGCCTCTTGGGCATCACACCACAAGGAGTTTTGAAAGCTTATTCAGCGGGATTAGGTGCCGTGCTGATGCTTTGGGTCATCGGCTACGGCATCGGGTTGGCGACTGGGTTGATACGCAAGGTTTGACTCCAGCCGGGAAGCCGCCAGCGTTGTGAAACGTCGTGGCTTCTCGGGTGTAGTTCCGGGGTGTTCCCGGAAAACACCATTTGAAAAAGGAATTCAAATGAAGTTGTTCAAAACCGCCAAGAAGTATGGCAGCACGGCTGCCGCCAAAGTCGCAGCCGTCGGCACCACCCTGGCCCTGCTGGGCTCCCGCGCCATGGCTCAGACCGCCGACCCCAGCGTCCTGGACCAGTTCTTTGACGCCATCGGCCTCAATACCGTGGTCGGCAAGGTGGTCGCCATCGGCCTGATCATCGTCGGCATCGCGCTGGCGTTCAAGGGTCCGGACCTCGCCAAGCGCGTTATCCGCAAGGTGTAATCGTGCTCACCGGTGCCCTCATAGCCCTGTTCTGGGCCATCATCGCCCTGATCGGTGCTCTGAGCGGCATCGGTTTCTGCATCGCGGTTGGAGGCGGCAAATGAAGCGCCTTCGCCCGTTCCTAGCGGTAGCGGTCTTGCTGCTTCCTCTGTCCCTCTTCGCGGGCACCGTCGCCGCGCCCTCCGCGTTTGATCGCTTCATGGGCCTGGCCACCGGCGCCGGCAAAACCACCGTCACCCTGGCCTCCGACGGCACCCCGCTGGCCGCGCCAGGCGTGCCCACCATCACGACCGATGGCGGCCTGCCCAAAGCCACAGCGACCGGCAGCATCACCAATCCCGCCGGCAACCGCGTCGCCGTCTCCGCCGCAGCCCGCGTGCCCGCCGCAGAGGTGGCCGCCGCCACAGGGCGGCTCTTCGTCAACCTGGGCCTGAAAGCCGCCGCCGTCATCGGCGTCGGCATCGTGCTTTACGACTTCGCCAAGGAAATCAACTTCATCCTGTCGCGCAATCCCGACGGCACGATCAAGGTCGAGAAGGTCAATCCCGATTTGTGCACCGTAGCGCCGTGCTTCACCTACAAGTACACCTACGTCGCCTATGACGGCACTCCGTTGACTACAGGCGAACAACCCACGAGGCAAGCTGCTTGTGTGGCCGCTGCCGCTATGTTCACCCTCAGTAATTCACATTCACCGTTTGTTCAGGGGTATACACAGCGCAACCCGCGTCTTATTGGCAATGACTGTTTCGATGACGGCTATGACGCCAAAGGTGTCTTCATCATGACTAATAATCGCGGGCCCGGCATACAAACACCCGTTGCTCCGTCGCCGGTTACTAATCTCCCGTCGAGTCGGCAGGAATTCATCGATGCTGTAGCCGCCAAAAGCGGATGGCCCACCAGCTCCAAGGTCGGCGAGATGTTGGAGGAATCCGCCGCGCAAACCGGCGTCAAGGTCAAGACCGAGCCCATGACCGTTACCGGCCCCGCCACCTCGCCAGGCGGCCAGAAGGTCACGCAAAACACCACCAATAACACCACCAAGACCGAGAACACCACCTACAACCACACCTATAACGGCGACACCATCAACACCACCACGGTGACGGTCACCAACATCACGAATACCACCACCGGGGCACCCATTTCCAGCGAGACCACCACCGAGACCCCGGCCAAGGAGGAGGACCCGCCCAAGGTGGACGTTACCGACACGCCGCTGCCGGCGCAGCCCAAGCTCTACACGCCCAAGTACCCCAACGGCTTGGAGGGCGTCTGGGCCCAGCAAAAGGCAGCTCTCAACGCCACGCCACTGGCGACCCTGGCCGGCAAGCTGATGCCCCATGTCGGCAGCTCGGGCACCTGCCCGGTCATGAACATGGACCTGTCCCTGGCGGTCTGGGCCGACTTTGGCGTGCGGGACGTGGCCCCGCCTTGCTACGTCTGGGACTGGGCCCGGCTCATCATCCTGGTCGGTGCGCTGCTGCTGGCCCGGGCTTTGATCTTCGGAGGCTGACATGTCCGCCTTCTTCTCCATGCTGCTTGCCAAGGTCGCCGCCGTCCTGGAATGGATTGGGGCGCTCTTCGTGGCCGTCTTTGTCGCGCTGTGGGACCTGGTCAAGGATGGTTTCGCCTGGCAGTTTGAGCAAATGCTCAAGATCGCCATTTCGGGCATTGGCTCGATCGACACCAGCGCGGTAGATGCCTACGCTGCCCAGGTCGGCCCCTTGCCAGCCGAGCTGCTTAACATCCTGGGCTTGCTTGGGGTGGGGCCCGCGATCAGCGTCATCACGGCAGCTATCCTGATTCGCCTGGTCCTGCAGCTGATACCTTTCGTGAGGCTCGGATCATGATCAACGGGCTTGAAGGCATCCCGGGCTCGGGCAAGAGCTATGAGGCCGTGGTCTACCACGTGCTGCCGGCGCTGCAGAAAGGGCGCCTGGTCATCACAAACCTTCCGCTGCTGGTGGAGATGTTCGCCGCGGTGAACCCCGATTACCGCGACCTGATCGAGCTGCGCACCCGGACCCAGCCGATACGCGGCACCTGGGACGCGGAGCGCGTTGACGAAAAGGGCAACGGCAACGCCTTCGAACTCTTCGAGGACGGCCATACCGAAAAACCCGACGTGAAGGTGTCGCTCTTCGGCCATGTCTGGGACTACTGGAGCGACTGGAAGCACCCGACGACGGGGCAAGGGCCGCTCTTCATCATCGATGAATGCCACGTCGGCATGCCCAAGCTCGGCACCGACCCCCAGGTGATCGAGTGGTACAAGCTGCACCGGCACTTCAACGTAGATGTGTTGCTGGGTACGCAGAACTTCCGGGACATGAATTCATCGATTGCCGGCCTGCTGGCGATCCTGATCAAGGTGCGTAAGGCTGACATCCTGGGCAAAGCCGACCACTACATCCGCAAGACGCATGGCGGCTATCGGGGCGGGGTGGTGTCCACCGAGGAGCGCAAGTACAAGCCGGAGTTCTTCAAGTTTTACAAGAGCCATACGCAGGGCAACAGCGTGGCCGAATCGGCCGCGCAGGACATGTCCCCCTTCATCGTCAAATTCAACCGCTTCAAATGGGGCGTGTTCGCCCTGGGCGCCGTGGCGGTGGTCTGGGCCTTCTGGCCCGAGCCGGACAAGCCAAAACCCGCTGCAAAGCGCCCGGCAGCGGCCAGCCTGGTGCAGGCCTCAAGCGCGGGGCAGGGGGTCGCCAAGGCCGTTTCAGACCCGGTCAGCGCCGTTACCGGCGTGATCGGCAAGCAGGTGAGCGACCAGCCGGTCGGGATCAATGAGTTTCCGGAGCCCTACGGGCTCAAGGGCCTGCATGTGATGGGACAAATCACGATGAGGGGTAAAACTATTTATGTTTTGGCCGTTAGCCAAAATGGGGCGCAAATTACGACAGTGACCAGCTCGGAGCTGGAGCAGATTGGCTACAAGTGGAAGGCGCTGACGGACTGCGCGGCCTCGCTGCAGTGGAAGGACAAGGTGAGGGCGCTGACCTGTGACAGTCCGCAGATCACTATGGCTCTACAGAAAACCGCGTCGGTCGCTATGCCAGGCGCCCCGAATTGATGCCACGCCTGGCGGTTTTAGTTCGGAGGCGGTCGTTTGCCGCTGGTCCATATTTCGTGCGCCACTTCGACAGGGTTGCGATGCCCGTGCTGCATCTGAGCTTTGCTTGCCCAATCAGGCATTCGCAGCTTGCTGGTGTTATCTGCGGCGAATTGTTGGATGGCAATGGTGAACGTGCTGCACCATTCTTTACTTGGAATCATGGTTGTGAATCTGGTGAAATGTTGTTGACGATCACGCTCTGCAGTATCTACGAAATCGAGGGCGATCCAAAAAGGCGGTGTGCGCAACACTTCAATGGCTGCTATATTTCGCTCCCATGGGAATGGAAGAGCGGGACTGGTACAGGGAGAGATACGCAAGAAGGAATGGCGGTCGCTATGACCGTCGTAGTGGTCGGTACTGGTGGGGTGGTCGTAAGCCTTCCCCGGTTGAGCGCGATCTTTCCTACGAATCGCACATGCCTCGTGCTATGCGGAAAACGCCAACGCCCTGGCATCCAGTACTTTTATGGCTCCTCTTCTTGGCAATTTGCCTCGGCGTGTTCATCGCCTTCAAACTTGCTTCAAAAATTGCCTGAGTCGGTGCGGTCGGTGTGATTTACGGATACGCACGGGTATCCACCACGGAGCAGGAAACCACTCTACAGCTTGATGCGCTCTATCGCGCAGGGGTCGAGCAGGTCTTGCAGGAAAAGCGCAGCTCAGTGGGCACCCGGCCTATTTTGCAGCTCCTCCTCTCAATGCTCCGCCCTGGTGATGTGGTCAAGGTCTACAAAATCGACCGGTTCGCCCGGTCGCTCATTGATCTACTCTCAATCCTTGAGCGCATTGAGAAATCCGGTGCGTGTTTTCAAAGCCTCACAGAGCCAGTAGACACGTCAACCGGCGCCGGACGCATGATGATGCACATGCTCGGCGCGTTCGCAGAGTTTGAGCGTGGAATCATTCGAGAGAGGTCTATAGCAGGTCAGCGGGCAGCGATGCAGCGCGGGGTGCACTGTGGCCGCAAGCGCTCCCTTCCAAGCGACGTAGAGGCCGATATCGTCAAGCTGTACAGCATGCCGGGTAACTGGTACACCTTAAACAGCCTGGCGATAGTGTTTGATGTGCATCCGTCTACCGTTAAGCGGGCGGTGTACCGGGCTTTGAAGCCGGGGCATTCCAGCTTGCGGTAGATGCCAGCTAGAGGCTAGGCGGTGCGCCGACTGCAAACTCCCTAGTTGCAACTTCCTTAGGGTCTTGGTCGCCCTGCTGCTGCTGCGCCACAATGGCCCAGCTCGCAACTTGCAGCATGTCGGCCTCGCCGGCGGCCAGTTCCATGATGGTGTCAGCGAAAATTCTGCGCCAGTCTTCGCGCTCGTTGGTTTGCATGCCTACTCCTCAAAAAGTTGATCTGTGCTGGAAGGGACCGGTTCTGCGATTGCAGTCAGGCGATCAGCGGGGTATTGAACTAGGAATTCTCGGGAGCGATCTGCCGGTGCGTCTAGCCACGCCTGGTAGGAGTCTTCGTTGAGGATGACAACCATACGCTTGTCCTGGAGTTCGGGCGGTCGTTTGGGATCAGGCCGGTGCAGCTCTTTGAAAATTGGGTGTGAATCGGCATTGATGGTGAGCATGGTGAACGAATTCAGCCACTCCCCGGAGGGGGACTTCCACGGCTGCCACAAGCCTGCGACTCCCAGTGATTCACCGTCAGTTCGGCTAATTCGTGTGGGAACAAATCGACCGGTCCGCCAATCGGGTTCATAGATCGCCTCGGCTGGAATAATGCAGTGCCTGGCCTTTGCCCAGGCACTCTTGAAGCTTGCCAGCTCATGGACGGTTTCAGCACGGGCGTTATAGGTCCGCACGCCGTATTTCAACTCTTTGGCAAAGCCAGGCAGCATGCCGAAATGGGCCTCAATGACTTCTGTTTCGGGTACGGCTTCATCCCCTGACTCGCGTTCTGGTGGCCGTCTGATGATCGGGGCGGGTTTGGTTGGGTAGATGTGAGAGCCTCCGGGCGGCGGCGTCCAGCTGGGCGGCACCCTGAACCCCATACGTTCCAGCTTTTTCCTGGAATTTTCGGCTTGATAGTGGCTGCACATACTTGAATAGTACTGCTTAAATACTGTATGCTTATACAGTGTTTTGTACTATTTATCGTATGCGCCAGAAGGGCGTAAAGCTGTCGCCGGAGGCGATCCGAGCGACCGGGAGGGTTGCACGCCTAAGCTATAAACCGCATCCTCTCGGTGAGCCAACGCATTGGACCAAGATTCATGACGTAGTGACTGGGGAGGAAATCGGCTTCCTGGAGGGGGCAAACATCAAACTGATTGACGGTGGCATCAAGATCGCTGGGTGGGACGGCGGGGGAAAGGTGCAGATCTGGTGGTGTGTGCCGTTGACGCCTGAGCAGAACGCTCAACTCACAGCTACCCTTTCTAAGGTTCGTCCCTCTCGCTGAATTTACGCTGGCGTCTTGTGATTCAGAAAGAGGTGCTCCTCTGGTATTGTTACGATCGAACACAGTTCATGGGGAGGAGCAAAAATGACCGAAGAACACTCTCGGGCGCGAAGCATTCTTAGATGGCTGCTGGGCCTATGTGGCGCGCTGGTTGTTGGGGCGCTTGGGAATGGCTTGTGGGAGTATGCATTGAAGGCCGGCTTGGCATGGGTCGGGAATGCGTTACTGGAGATGACAGCGTTTTTGTGGGTTGGTTATCTTGACGGTGTCTACGCGGCGGTAGGGGCGAACCGTTCAGATCAACTTAGCTTTATTCCATTTGTATTGGCGTTTGTGGCGCTTACTATGCTGCCGTTAATGGGCTCCTTCGTATTTGTCGAGGAGGTTAGGTCGCTCCAACGTAGGCTTGTGGCTCTCCAGCGTCGGGGTGAGGACGCTATTTCTGACGACTCGCTTCCCGACGTTGAGGCCCTTGTCAAACGCATGGAATACCGCATTAAGTCATTGAGGTCGAAGATTTTTCGAGTTTTCTTGCCTCTCACCGTCTTCATTGCGGGTTTGTCGTTCACACTTGCTGCGGAACTGCTGTACGTTCGACAGGCCTCTAATTGGACGGAGAGATCCATCGAAATACTTGCGCCAGTGATGACCTCGTTGCAGCTGGCCCAATTGAGAAGTTCTTTTCGGTCTGTCCAGACTTCAAGGCAATTCTTTGACTTAGAGCGGAACTTGCAGGCCATTGCGGCGGCAAATGGCACGAAGCTTCCTCCATTTTCGCCAATAGGCAAACCCTAGGCAATGCAACTCCACTACTCTGGGCTGACTACCCGAATGCTCAGCGAGATCGACACGATTTCTGACAGGATGTCGCATCCGGGTGAGAAGGGGCGCAATAACGAAGCGATCCTTGTGGAGTTGCTTGGTCGCCTTCTTCCCACTCGCTACACCGTGTCTACTGGAAAGGTCATCGCTGTGGGCGGTTTGGAAAGTGGACAGATTGACGTAATCATTCACGATAGGCTGGAGACACCGAGCTTTATCGAGTCGCATGCATGGAGTCTCGTGCCTGTCGAGGCGGTGCACGCCGTTGTCTCGGTTAAGACGACGTTGACTAAATCTGAACTGCGCGATGCAATGGAATCGGTTTCATCTGTTCGTGCATTGCCTAGGCGCGCGGCTTGCAATGAGGTCGACAGTCACCTTGTACCAATTGTCGAGGGTAGCGTGCTTCGACCAAGGGCATTCGTATTCGCTTACAAGTCTAGCTGGAGCAATGTTGATTCACTGAATGCTGCCTTCGTTGATCTATTGAATGGCTTCAACGATAGCCTCAGGCCCAATGCGGTTTGCGCACTTGATCAGGCATTTGTTGCTAGACGTCCGTACACGACGGATGTGAGTGTTTACGCGGAGCATCCCCTTCTGCATTTCTTTCTTTTCTTGGTTAAGGCAATGGATTCGAGACCTAGATACAGGGTTGACCTTACCAAATACATCACTGAGGACTATGGTCAGAGTGGATCGACTTAGTGCTCTGTTCGATTAAAGGATGACGGCTCGGGGTCAGTTTGATACTTAGCGCTTTCGAAGCAGTTGGGTCCTAACGAGCTTCGTAATCACCGCGGCTTTCGTTAGATTCTTGAACCTCATGTATTCCTCGATACCGGCGACGATCTCGGCCGGCACGTCGACGGACAGCGTCACGAGCTCGTGCCTGGCGCGGTAGGCTGCAACGCGCTCGGCGTCGCTTGCGTATTTGCGTGGTCTTGGCATTACGTTACCCGTTACGATTCGTCGCCATCGTCTTCATCGGCTTCACTATTCATTCTTCCGTGGCCCTTTCTCGGGCAGATCGGTGCGCCCGCCTCATCCAGCCATTTGCGAGTGGTCCGCACCGTGTAGCCGCATTCTTCGCACTCGCACTTGAGCATGCGTGCGCCTTGCTTCTTCTTCTCGCCAACCTGCACCAAAGCGTTTAAACGCTTGTGCGGATACACGCCTACGGCGCTAATAAGTGGAGCTGCCCACAGCATGAATTCCTCGGTCGGTTCGCTGGTGGTGAATGGCTTCGTGTGCCCGATCTTTGCGGCCGCCACCTGGAACGGGCGTTTGTGTCCTGCAAGCGGGAGGGCCGCGTGAATCAGCTCGTGTGCCAGGATCGCCGCTATCTTGTCGGCGTCGTCCTCAACGGGCGATATGAATATCTCGGCGTGCTGATCATCGCTCGCGGCTGCGCTCCAGCACTGGCCGCGCACCCTGGTCTTGTTGCCCAGCTCACCGCCCTTGCTCGGAAAGCCGCACGCAACGCGGTAAGCTGGAATTTCGATGCTTGCTTTCGCGTCGATGATTGGTTTCATCCTGGCGGCTAGGGCGTGTAGCCATTGCTCCCGCAGTGCGATGGTGCTCGGTTCGCTGATCTGTCGTTTCGCCATGTCGTCACTCCTTTAAAAGTTACCGGGTCCCTAGATTTCTCGCCCTCCCCGAATTGGGGTTCTGGTCTTTCCACCAGAGAGCGAACATCTGTCACCGTTTCCCTGAGTTCCTGCGCCCGGAGGATGACGGCACCAGGAATGGCGCGGATGTGCGGGGAAGGTTTGTAAAGCGACTAGCGCGAAGCGCCACCTGAAAGCTTTATGAATACCCCGCGCAGCCGGGACAGGCCTGGGGCAGGCTTCCGGAGGAATGGCGCGGGAACTCAGGGAAATGGTGCGCGCGGCGGGGGAAAGACCCGGCTGTTGCGTTAGGGATGGTTACCCGAAGGGCTGAGACTTCAGGCTCAGTGGCGAAGCCATACAGCCCGCCCCGAAGGGAACGCCCGAAGTTCGAAAGTCTCCGCACTTCTTAATTCACGGATTTCGCCGCAAAAACCGCTCGAATTTGCGCGACGAAACAAAAAAGCCCGGGAGTTCCGGGCCTTTGTGTGTTGTTCGTAAGCCACCGCTTCCGCCACTTTCAAATAAGTGGCACCGGCTTTAACGCCACCCCAATCGCACATGCCGATTCAGCCTCTCGGGGCTGCAACCGCAGCCCTGGTGCGCAGACATTCCCTGATTCGATAACAAGGCTCACGGCCCGCGCGGCGGCTGTCTTTGCCGGGGCCTGGTGGCTTGTGGGGACATTTCGGGCGCTTTCGCCCTCATTTGCGTGGTTTTTTTGCAGGACTGCGTCCGACGGACGATTTGCAACCAAAAAGCCTCACCAAATAGCGCTTGGGACGGGCAAAGTACGCCTTATGTTTCCAATGCAACAAACAGACCCGAAAAAACGGAATTATTTCCTGGAACTATTCCCGCCCAATTCTGAAAACCTTTTTCAGGGCAGTGACGAGAAGCGTGGGCAGGGCCATCATAGAAACATTCCGTTACAGCGTAGAAGGACGCCCTAAATCCTATGACAGTTCCTGCTTTCCACCCCGAAGTCGCCGAGAAGGTGGCTACCGCTTTTGTCAAGGCAACCGGAGCCCGCTGGTCCTTTCCGCGGGTCGATATGCAGGACAAGGGCACTTTCATGTTGATTAGCGTCGATGCGGTATCGCCCGAGGTCCGGGAGGTGGCGCTTCCGGTCAAGGAGTCGATCACGCTGGCGCTCAACGAGGTCATTCCCTCTCATCCGTCGCAAAAGTTCGGCAACTGGATGGTGGTGTTTTTCCACGAGGGCAAGATGTACGAAACCGTGCATCCCAGCGAATTCCACACCTGAGTTCGCTGGCGTGAGCCTTCAAGCCGCCCCGGTGGCACCGCGGCGGCCGCCCCCGCTTCAAGCGGTTTCGGCCTGGTTTTGCTGCAACATGCCCCGGGTTTCGATAAAGCTGATCACCTCGGCCAAGCCGGCCTGGGTTTTAAGGTTTGTCATTACAAATGGTTTCAAACCCTTGGCCGTGGTGCGCATGCGGATGGTGTCTTTTTTCATGACCTCGAGATCTGCGCCCACATAAGGCGCCAGGTCGGTCTTGTTGATCACAAACAAGTCGCTTTTTGTGATACCGGGGCCGCCCTTGCGCGGAATCTTCTCGCCAGCCGCCACGTCGATCACATAAATCGTCAAATCGCTCAATTCGGGGCTGAAGGTGGCGGCCAGGTTGTCGCCGCCGGATTCAACGAACACGACGTCGGCATCGGGAAAATCCACCAGCATGCGGTCTATGGCCTCCAGGTTGATGGAGGCGTCCTCGCGAATCGCGGTGTGCGGGCAGCCGCCGGTCTCCACGCCCATGATGCGTTCGGCCGCGAGCGCGCCGCTCACGGTCAGCAGGCGCTGGTCTTCCTTGGTGTAGATGTCGTTGGTGATCGCCACCAGGTCGTACTTGGCCTTCATGGCCTTGCACAGCATTTCGAGCAGCGTGGTCTTGCCGGAACCTACCGGCCCGCCTATGCCCACGCGCAGGGGCGGAAGTTTTTTGCGGCGGTTGGCGATATGGTGCAAGCTCATGGGAATACCTTGAAAAAGAAGATAGGCGGTGTCAATCGGCTCAGGAGCGGAACAGCCGTGAATACTGGGTTTCGTGGCGGGCCGACAAAATCGCCAGCATGGGGGAAAAAGCCTGGCGCTCGCCGTCCGGCAGGCGCAGCGCCGCTTCCACGGCGGGCGGTATGTCGCGGCTCAGCCTGGCCAGTATGCGCTGGCCGGCGCTTTGGCCCAGGGGCACGGACTTGATCGCGGCCTGCATCATGTTCTCGGCCCAGCCAAAAGCGTAGGCCAGCAGGCAGTCGCGCACGCCGGCTTCGGTCTGTGAGGCCGCCAGCGCAAAGGCCACGGGGTAGGTCGGCTGCAGCGCGGCGCAGGCGTCGATGTGCGTGGCGCTGGCCCCTTCATGGTTGCGCAGCCATTCGAGCAGCGAGCGGCCCATTTGTTCGGTTTGGGCGCGCAGCTCGCTGGTCTCGCGGGTTTGCAGCAGCCAGGCATTCAGGCCTGCGATGCGCGCCAGCCTGCCTTCGCGCCAGGCTGGAATGGCCTGGGCAATCACCGCCAGGTCGCCGCGGGCCAGGGCCAAATGGAGCTGGTCGCTGAGCCAGCTTGCGGCCTGGCTTTCCGTCGTGACCTCGCCGCATTCGACAGCAGCTTCCAGGCCTTCTGAATACGAGAAGCCGCCCACCGGCAAGGCGGGCGAGGCCAGCCAGATCAGCTGCAGCAGGCTGGGCGCCGCAAGCTGTTCGGTCGAGGCTGCGGGCGGTGCGGGCGCGTCCACGGCAAGCCTAGTGGCTATGGGGTTTGTGCTTGTGGACCTGGACGGCCACGGGTTTGGCTTCATGCGCGTGATCGTGGTCATGGTCGTCATGCCCATGGTTGCAGCCTGGCCCGTGCACATGGGGTGCCGGCGCGGCGGCCGCGGCAACAGCTTCTTGGCTGTGCTGCTGTTCACCGTGGCCATGGCCATGGCCGTGACCATGCCCATGTCCGCCCGAGCTGTAGGCGCCGCCCTCGGGTTCAAAGGCTTCTTCAGCCTCATTCACGATCAGGTGCATGGCGCGCAGCATGTCGGCCAGCACGTGGTCGGGTTCTATCTTGAGGTGGTCGGGCTTGAGCTCTATCGGCACGTGCCGGTTGCCCAGGTGGTAGGCCGCGCGCGTCAGGTCAAAAGGCGAGCCGTGCGAGGCACAGGCCGTGATGCGCAGCACCGGCTGCGGCGCGGCAATCACCCTGACCATGGAGCCGTCCTCGGCCAGGAGCACATCGCCGCCGCGCACCAGCGTGCCGCGCGGCAGGAACACGCCCAGCTGGCGGCCCTGCGAGTCGGTCGCGTCAAAGCGGCTTTTCTGGCGCACGTCCCAGTCGAGCTCGACGGTGGCGGCGCGTTTGACGAGCACGGGGGCCAGGCCCGCGCCCTGAGAAATCACTTTGGAAACCTGAAGCATGAGGCCTTCACAGCAAAGATTGGGAACAAGACTTAAAACAGGAAATACCGCTGCGTCATCGGCAGGCTGGTCGCCGGCTCGCAGCCCAGCAGCTGGCCGTCGGCGCGCACCAGGTAGGTCTGGGCATCAACTTCCATCCTGGGCAGGTAGGCATTGTGGACCATGTGCTGCTTGCGCACGCCGCGCACGTTCTTCACCGCGCTCAGGGTCTTGGCCAGGCCGAAGCGCTCCTTGACGCCGGCATTCAGCCCGGCCTGCGAGACAAAGGTCAGCGAGCCCCTGGCGATGGCGCCGCCGAAGCCGCCGAACTGCGGGCGGTAATGCACCGGCTGCGGCGTGGGGATGGAGGCGTTCGGGTCGCCCATGGCCGCCATGGCGATAAAGCCGCCCTTGAGGATGACTGAGGGCTTGATGCCGAAAAAGGCCGGTTTCCAGACCACCAGGTCGGCCCACTTGCCCAGCTCGACCGAGCCGACCTCGTGCGAGATGCCGTGGGCGATCGCCGGGTTGATGGTGTATTTGCTGATGTAGCGCTTGGCGCGGAAGTTGTCGTGGCGCTCGCTGTCGCCGGGCAGCTTGCCGCGCTGCAGCTTCATCTTGTGCGCGGTCTGCCAGGTGCGGATGATGACCTCGCCGACGCGGCCCATGGCCTGGCTGTCGGAGCTGAACATGCTGATCGCGCCCAGGTCGTGCAGCACGTCCTCGGCGGCGATGGTCTCCTTGCGGATGCGGCTCTCTGCAAAAGCCAGGTCTTCGGCGATGCCGGCGTCCAGGTGGTGGCACACCATCAGCATGTCGACGTGTTCGTCGAGTGTGTTGACGGTGTAGGGCATGGTCGGGTTGGTGGAGGAGGGCAGGAAGTTCTCCTCGCCCACCACGCGCAGGATGTCGGGCGCATGGCCGCCGCCCGCGCCCTCGGTGTGGAAGGCGCACAGGCTTCGGCCCTTGGTCGCGGCAATCGTGTTCTCGACGAAGCCCGACTCGTTGAGCGTGTCGCTGTGGATGGCGACCTGGGTGTCGGTGGCTTCGGCCACGTCCAGGCAGTTGCTGATGGCTGCGGGCGTGGTGCCCCAGTCCTCGTGCAGCTTCAGGCCTATGACGCCGGCGTTGATCTGCTCATGCAGCGCGGCCGGCAGGCTGGCATTGCCCTTGCCGAGGAAGCCCAGGTTCATCGGGAAGGCGTCGGCCGCCTGCAGCATGCGCTCGATGTTCCAGGGGCCGGGTGTGCAGGTGGTGGCGAAGGTGCCGGTGGCAGGGCCCGTGCCGCCGCCCAGCATGGTGGTGATGCCCGAGGTCAGCGCCTCCTCGATCTGCTGCGGGCAGATGAAATGGATGTGCGAGTCTATGCCGCCGGCGGTGACGATCATGCCTTCGCAGCTGATGATCTCGGTGCCCGGGCCTATGATCATGTCCACGCCGGGCTGGGTGTCGGGGTTGCCGGCCTTGCCGATGGCGGCGATGCGCCCGCCCTTGAGGCCTATGTCGGCCTTGACGATGCCCCAGTGGTCGATGATGAGCGCATTCGTCATCACGCAGTCCATGGCGCCTTCGGCCCGCGTCTTTTGCGATTGGGCCATGCCGTCGCGTATCGTCTTGCCGCCGCCGAACTTGACTTCCTCGCCGTAGCTGCCGGCGCGCAAGGTGTAGTCGGCCTCGACTTCGACCAGCAGCTCGGTGTCGGCCAGGCGCAGGCGGTCACCGACCGTGGGCCCGAACATTTCCGCGTAGGCGCGGCGTCCTATGGTTGCCATCAGAGTTTTCCTTGGATCAGGCCGCGAAAGCCATAGACGTTTCGTTCACCCGCGAAGTCCACGAGCTCCACCGTGCGCTGCTGGCCCGGCTCAAAACGCACGGCCGTGCCCGAGGCGATGTTCAGCCGCATGCCGCGCGCCGCGTCGCGGTCAAAACCGAGCGCGCCGTTGGTCTCGGCGAAGTGGTAATGCGAGCCCACTTGAATAGGGCGGTCTGCCGTGTTTTGCACCACGACAGTCAGCGTGCGCCGGCCCGCGTTGAGCACGTGGTCGGGGCCGTCGGTGATGAGTTCTCCGGGAATCATGGCGCGCCTTCAGGCCAGCTGGGCCAGCAGGGCCACGCCGAAAATGGCGACAACTGTGCCGGCCGCGCGCGGCAGCCAGGCGTTGGCACTGCGCAGCGCCCAGCCGGCGCCCAGGCCCACCAGGTGCAGCAGCACGGTGGCGGCCAGCATGCCCGAGAGGGTGGCCCAGGCGCTGGGCGCTTCGGCCAGTTCATAACCGTGGGCCAGGCCGTGAAAGACGGCGAACACGCCGACGATGAGCGCGGCCGCGATGCCAGGCACATGCCAGCGCGTGGCGACCAGCAGGCCGGTGACCAGCAGCGAGGCCGCGATCATGGGCTCGACCGCCGGGATCTGCACACCCTGCAGGCCCAGCAGCGCACCCGCCAGCAGCATGCCGGCAAAGCCCAGCGGGCCCCACAGCAGGTCAGGGCCGGCGCGGCGCGCGGCCAGCGCGCTCCACAGGCCCACAGCCACCATGGCCGCCAGATGGTCCATGCCCGTCAGCGGGTGCAGCAAGCCGGTGAAAAAATCCAGGTGCGTGTGGCCGTCCACGCCGGTGTGCGCGAAGGCCGCCGCGGGCAGCGCGGCCGCCAGGGCCAGCAGGGCGCGCAATGCGCGGGGCGAGGGCAGGGCAAAAAAACTCACGGCAATCTCCTGTGGGGTGGGTGTTGTTGGCGGCGTTCAGAGGCGTTCAGACAATGGGCTGGTGCACGGTGACCAGCTTGGTGCCGTCGGGAAAAGTCGCTTCGACCTGGATGTCGGGGATCAGTTCGGGAATGCCGTCCATCACGTCGGCGCGGGTCAGCACGGTGCGGCCCTCGCTCATGAGCTGGGCGACGGACTTGCCGTCGCGCGCGCCTTCCATCACGGCGGCGCTGATCAGCGCCACGGACTCGGGGTAGTTGAGCTTCAGGCCGCGGGCGCGGCGCCTTTCGGCCAGCAGGGCAGCCGTAAAAATAAGCAGCTTGTCTTTTTCGCGGGGTGTCAATTCCATGGGGCTCTCTCAGGGCAGGCTGCCGGCTTGGGGATGCTGCCGGGGTGCAAGAATGGTGCCATAAGACGCCGTCCGCGGTCCAGCCTGGGGCGGGCCGCCGGGGTGCATGGCACAGAACATGCACCTGAAGACGCTCAATCACTACGCGCCCGGCGCATCTGCCCCTCCCATGGACGCCCCGCTCACGCCCCTGCAGCCGCCCCTGCCGCCCGAAGCGGCGGCGGCCGCGCCCATGGCGGGCGAAGCAGCGCCGCTGCAGCGCATCATCAAGGTCAGGCGCGACTACAACAGCTGGGTCGCCAGCGAAACCATGGAAGACTACGCGCTGCGCTTTACGCCGCAGCGCTTTCGCAAGTGGTCGGAATGGCGGGTCGCCAACACCGCCTTTGGCGCGGCCTCCTTTCTGATCCTCGAGGCGGTGGGCGCCACCTTGCTGGTCAAGTACGGTTTCACCAATGCCTTCTGGGCCATCGTCGCCACCGGCCTCATCATCTTCCTGGCCGGCCTGCCCATCAGCATTTATGCGGCGCGCTACGGCGTGGACATGGACCTGCTGACGCGCGGCGCCGGCTTCGGCTACATAGGCTCGACGCTGACCTCGCTGATCTACGCCTCCTTTACCTTTATCTTTTTTGCGCTGGAAGCGGCCGTCATGGCCTATGCGCTGGACCTGGCCCTGGGCATTCCGCCCAGCTGGGGCTATCTGGTCTGCGCGCTGGTGGTGATCCCGCTGGTCACCCACGGCGTGTCCGTGATCTCGCGCCTGCAGGTCTGGACCCAACCCCTGTGGCTGGTCATGCTGGTCGTGCCCTTTGTGTTTGTGCTGCTGCGCGATCCTGGTGCTTTTTCGGGCGTGCTGCACTATGGCGGTGAGAAGGGCGTGGGTGGTGAGTTTGATTTGCACCTGTTTGGTGCCGCATTGACCGTAGGCATCGCGCTGATCACCCAGATGGGCGAGCAGGCCGACTATTTGCGCTTCATGCCGGTGCAGACGCCGGCCAGGCGCTGGCGCTGGTGGGGCGGCGTGCTGGCCGGCGGGCCGGGCTGGGTCTTCCTGGGCGTGGTGAAGATGCTGGGCGGGGCCTTCCTGGCCTACCTGGCGATTAGCAATATGGTGCCGCTGGACCGCGCGGTGGACCCCAACCAGATGTACCTGGCGGCCTATGAATACGTGTTCCCGCACTACGGCATGGCCGTGGCCGCCACCGCGCTCTTCGTGGTGGTGTCGCAGCTCAAGATCAACGTCACCAACGCCTATGCCGGTTCGCTGGCCTGGTCGAATTTTTTCTCGCGCATCACGCACAGCCATCCGGGCCGCGTGGTCTGGGTGGTGTTCAACACGCTGATCGCCTTCATGCTGATGGAGATGAACGTCTTCCAGGCGCTGGGCGACGTGCTGGGCCTGTACTCCAACATCGCCATCGCCTGGGTCATGGCCGTGGTGGCCGACCTGGTCATCAACAAGCCGCTGGGCCTGAGCCCGCCGGGCATAGAGTTCAAGCGCGCCCACCTCTACGACATCAACCCGGTCGGCGTGGGCGCCATGGCCCTGGCCTCGGCGCTGTCCATCACGGCGCACCTGGGGATGTACGGCGAGATGGCGCAGGCCTTCTCGGCCGTGATCGCCATGGGCACGGCCTTTGTGGCGGCGCCGCTGATCGCCTGGGCCACCAAGGGCCGTTACTACATCGCGCGTGGCCCGGCCGTGGCGGCGGGTGAGGGCGCCTACAAGCCGTATGCGCTGCAGCAGTGCGTGATTTGCGAGCGCGCCTACGAAGGCCCGGACATGGCCCACTGCCCGGCCTACCAGGGTCCCATCTGCTCACTGTGCTGCACGCTGGACGCGCGTTGCGGCGACCTGTGCAAGCCGCACGCCAGCCTCTCGGCGCAATGGTCGGGCGCGCTGCGCTGGTTGTTGCCGCGCCGCGCCTGGCCGTACCTGGACACCGGCCTGGGCCACTTCCTGCTGCTGATGCTGATCATCGTGCCGCTGCTGGCCAGCGTGTTCGGCCTGCTTTACCACCAGGAAATCAGCGCGCTGTCGGACTTAACGCCCTCGGAGCCGGCCCTGAAGTCGGGCTTTCTGAAGGCCTATATGGCGCTGCTGGTGATCGCCGGCCTGGTCGCCTGGTGGCTGGTGCTGGCGCACAAGAGCCGCCAGGTGGCGCAGGAGGAATCGAACCGCCAGACGCATTTGCTGATGCGCGAGATCGAGTCGCACCGCCAGACCGACGAGGCGCTGCAGCAGGCCAAACGCGTGGCCGAAGAAGCGCGCCACCATGCCGACCAGGCCAACCAGGCCAAGAGCCGCTACATCAGCGCCATCAGCCACGAGCTGCGCACGCCGCTCAACAGCATCCTGGGCTATGCGCAGCTCATGGGCGAGGACAGCGCGATACCGCCGCACCGCAAGCAGGCCGTCAGCGTCATCAAGCGCGGCGGCGAGCACCTGCTGTCGCTGATCGAGGGCACGCTGGACATCGCCCGCATCGAGGCGGGCAAGCTCACGCTCAATGTCAAGCCCATGCATTTCGCCGATTGTGTGCACGAGATGGCCGGCATGTTCGAGCTGCAGGCCGCGGCCAAGGGCCTGGCCTTTCACTTCGAGGCCAGCGGCAACCTGCCCGAGCTGGTGCGCGCCGACGAAAAACGCGTGCGCCAGATCCTCATCAACCTGCTGGGCAATGCCATCAAGTTCACGGTGCAGGGGCAAGTGACTTTCCGGCTGCGCCATGCGCGCGAGATGGCCTACATCGACATCGAGGACACCGGCCCCGGCATGCGCGAGGCGGAACTCGCGCGCATCTTCGAGCCCTTCGCGCGCGGCACCGCGGCCGGCCAGAGCGCCGAAGGCACACCGGGCGCCGGCCTGGGCCTGACGATTGCCAAGATGCTGACCGACCTGATGGGCGGCGAGATGACGGTGGTCAGCACGCCGGGCCAGGGTTCCGTCTTCCGCATACGGCTGTTCCTGCCCGAGGTGCACCTGCCGGCGGGCGCCGCCAAAGAGGCCGCCGTGCCGGCGCGGCGCCGGCCGCGCGGCTATGAGGGTCCGCGCCGCAAGCTGCTGGTGGTCGACAACGAAGAGCCCGACCGCGAACTGCTGGTGCAGCTATTGCAGCCCATGGGCTTTGAGCTGCGCACCGCCGCCAGCGGCCACGACTGCCTGGACCTGCTGGCCGCCGGCTACCAGCCCGACGTGATCTTCATGGACCTGGCCATGCCGGGCATAGACGGCTGGGAGACGCTGCGCCGTGTGCGCGGCTCCGGCCATGAGGGCATACACCTGGCCGTCGTCTCGGCCAATGCCTTTGACAAAGGCATGGAAAACGACGCCGGCATTCTTCCCGAGGACTTCATCTTGAAGCCCGTGCGCCACACCGAACTGATCGCCTGGCTGGAGCGGCGCCTGTCGCTCACCTGGCGTTATGACGAGCCGGCTGAGGAGCTTGTGCCCGCGGCCGCGCCGCCGCGGCGCGTGCTGCCGCACGCCCCGCAACTGGCCGCGCTGCAGGAGGTGGTCAGCCTCGGTTTTTACCGCGGCATCATGAACATGCTGGCGGAGATAGAGCGGCAGCAGCCCGCCACCACCGCATTCGTCGAAGACATGCGCGTGCTGGCGCGGCAGTTCCAGTTCGAGGCCATGGGCCGCCAGCTCGCCAACCAGGAGGCCAGCCATGAGCAGCGTGCTTGAAGATTCCCCCACCACACTGAACCGGCTCAACCGCAGCCTGGACCACACGCTGGACCGGGCCAACAGCGACGTCGTGCTCATCGTGGACGACGTGCCCGACAACCTCTCGGTGCTGCACGACGCGCTCGATGAGTCGGGCTACACCGTGCTGGTGGCCACCAGCGGCGAGGCCGCGCTGCAGCGCGCGCTGCAGGCCCGGCCCGACATCGTGCTGCTGGACGCGATGATGCCCGGCATGGACGGCTTTGAAGTCGCCAAGCGCCTGAAGGCCATGGCCGAGACCGCCCACATCCCCATCATCTTCATGACTGGCCTGACCGAAACCGAGCACCTGGTGGCCGCGCTGGAGGCCGGCGGCGTCGACTACGTGAACAAGCCCATCAAGCCCAAGGAAGTCATGGCGCGTATGGGCGTGCACCTGCAGGGCGCGCGCCGTGCCCGCCAGGAGGCGCGCCAGGCCGGCCAGGCGCGCAATGCCCTGGACGCCTTCGGTTATGCCAGCATCACGGTGCGCATGGGCGGCGCGGCCGACGGCCGGCTGATCTGGCAGACGCCGCTGGCGCGCGAGCTTTTGATGCGCTACTACGGTACCTCGGCGCCGCAAACGCCCGAGCCGGTGCTGGCCTGGCTGCGCAGCCACATCGCGGACGCCGAACGCCAGGTCGAGCCGCCGCGCCTGGCGGTGGAAATGGGCCCGCGCCGGCTGACCTTCCGGCTGCACCAGCAGACCGGCGACGGCGGCGAAAGCGGCGACGCCGCCGGCCGGGGCGACTGGCTGATCGTGATGCGCGAGATTTCCGACGACGCGGTGGTGGAGGCCATGAGCCTGAGCTTCAAGCTCACGGCCCGCGAGGCCGAGGTGCTGTACTGGGTGGTCAAGGGCAAGACCAACCGCGACATCGGCGACATCCTGGGCTCCAGCCCGGCCACCGTGAAGAAGCACCTGGAACGGGTCTACGCCAAGCTGGGCGTGGAAACCCGCACCGCCGCCGCAGGCATGGCCATGAACAAGATCCGACAATTGCACCCGCAGTTTGAGGGCTGAGAAACCCGGTCCAACAGGGCGAAAGGCGCGATTTGCGCCGGGCGGTTACAATAGCAGCTTCGGTAAAGCATCAGCTTTTTACATCGAAGCCTTTTCCCAACAGGTTTCCTTCTCAATAGCGGCGCTTCCCAGAGCCCGAATCCACAGTGTTTTCAGTGCCCATACAGCCCTGAACCCTCTCAGCACTGTTCCGTTTTTCCGGCGAGCACTCTTCCCGACAGTGCCCACGCATGGCTCAACCAGCCCAGCCCCTGACAAGGGCCAGGCGGGTGGACACCGAACACCCGCCGGCTTGCTCGCAAGCCGATTCTCCTTATTTATCAAGCCGGGACACATAACCCGGCACGGACTTTTTATGAACGTAGATCACACCAAAATCGCGGTGGGCAAGTACCTTGTCTCACCACTGGCCAAGCAGCAAGGCGAAGGCTACGCTGCATCGGTCTCCATCCGCTCCGGCCGCGGCAGCGCCACGCACGACCGCGTGCTGCGCTTCAGCGGCCTCTTCGACAGCGCGGCCTCGGCCGTGCAATACGCGACGGAACACGCCCTGCGCTGGATCCACGAGCGCTCAACGCCGGCCTGCGCATAAGCCTTGCCAGCCCTGACAACAGATATCACGGACAACTTTTTCAATTCCCTAGGAGTTACATCATGGCCAAAGAAGAACTGATTGAAATGCATGGGCTGGTCGACGAAGTGTTGCCGGATTCGCGCTTTCGCGTCACGCTCGAGAACGGCCACAAGCTTGTGGCTTACACCTCGGGCAAGATGCGCAAAAACCATATCCGCATCCTGGCCGGCGACCAGGTGTCGCTGGAGCTCTCGCCCTACGACCTGAGCAAGGGCCGGATCACCTTCCGCCACATCGCAGGCCGCGGCCCGGGCCCGGCGCCGCGCCAGGCCCGCTAAACCGGCCTTCGCAAAAAACACAAAGCCCGGCAGGTGGAGAGGAATCTCCGCCTGCCGGGCTTTGTCATTTGCGGTGTGTTTTCAGTGGCGGCCGGCCGCCATGTGCTCGGTCTTCCTGTTGATCAGCACCTCGGGCTCCTGGGCCTCGACCCAGCTCTCGTTGTTGAGCCCGGCCTTGAGCCTGTCGGTGTCCAGGTCATTCGTCCATTTGGCGACCACGATGGTGGCCACGCCGTTGCCTATCAGGTTGGTCAGCGCACGCGCCTCCGACATGAAACGGTCTATGCCCAGGATCAGCGCCAGCCCCGCCACGGGCACGGTGCCCACGGCCGACAGCGTGGCGGCCAGCACGATGAAGCCGCTGCCCGTGATGCCGGCCGCGCCCTTGGAGGTCAGCAACAGCACCGCCAGCAGCGTGAGCTCCTGTGTGAGCGTCATCGGCGTGTTGGTGGCCTGCGCGATGAACACCGCCGCCATCGTGAGGTAGATGGACGTGCCGTCCAGGTTGAAGGAGTAGCCGGTCGGAATCACCAGGCCCACGGTGGTCTTTTTCGCGCCCAGGTTCTCCATCTTTTCCATCATGCGCGGCAGCACCGATTCGGACGAGGAGGTGCCTAGCACGATCAGCAGCTCTTCCTTGATGTACTTGATGAACTTCCAGATGCTGAAGCCGTGCACGCGCGCGATGGCGCCCAGTACCACAAAGATGAAGATCAGGCAGGTCGCGTAGAAGGCGGCCATCAGCTTGCCCAGCGACACCAGGCTGTCCACGCCGTAAGCGCCTATGGTGAAGGCCATGGCGCCGAACGCGCCTATGGGCGCCACCTTCATGATGAAACCGACGATGGTGAACAGCACGTGCGAGGTTTTTTCGACGAAGTCGAACACCAGCGTGCCGCGCCCGCCGAAACGGTGCAGCGCGAAGCCGAACATCACCGCGATCAGCAGCACCTGCAAAATCTCGCCTTTGGCGAAGGCGTCCACCACGGTGGACGGGATGATGTTCATGATGAAGTCGGTGGTGCCGACCATCTTGCCGGGGCCGGTATAGGCGGCAATGGCCTTGGTGTCCAGCGTGGACACGTCGACATTCATGCCCTGGCCCGGCTTGAACACATTGACCAGCACCAGGCCTATGATCAGCGCGAAGGTGCTGACGATCTCAAAGTAAAGCAGCGCCAGGCCGCCGGTCTTGCCGACCTTCTTCATGTCCTCCATGCCGGCGATGCCGATCACGACGGTGCAGAAGATGATGGGCGCGATCATCATCTTGATGAGCTTGATAAAGCCGTCGCCCAGCGGCTTCATGAGCTTGCCGGCATCGGGGTAAAAATGCCCCAGCAGCACGCCGGCGATGACCGCGCAGATCACCTGGAAATAGAGCGATTTGTAGAGGGGCGGCTTGCGCTTGGTTGTCTCTGTTGTCGTTGTTGTCATGGCCGGGACGCGTCAGGCTGCGCGCAGTGGTGGTCGGGTCACCAAATATAGCCCCGCCACGCGATTTGTCCATGTGGGAAACCACAGATCACAAACCTTTACGCGGCCCTTTACCCAGCCGCTGCGCGGCCTGAAAACTCAGCCGGCCGGCGTGCCGCTGCCGCCGCCCGTGGCCGGCGGGCGCGCCATCCAGGCGATCAGCGAGGAGCGCATGGCTTCCTCCACCGACATGTCTATGGGCTGCACCCAGTCGGCCGGCACGAACACCGTGTAGCCGCCTATCATGTAACCCATGGGCAGGTAGACCGCCACGCGATCGCCGGGCAGGAAGCCTGGCCCCAGGTCGGCGAAGCTGCGGCGCGTGATCAGGCCCACGATTTCCATCGCGTGGCCGGGCATGCGCAGTATCACCACGCTTTGCTCGCCCTGCTTGCCCGAAGGCGAAAAGTAGTCGGCGAAGCTTTTGAGCGAGGAGTAAATGCTTTTGACGACCGGCAGGTTGGTGAAAGGCATTTCCGCGAAAGACAGCAGCTTGCGCACGCTCCGCTTGGACACCAGGTAGCCGATCACCAGGATGCTGAGCACGCCGAACACCAGGCCCAGGCCCGGGATGTAAAAGCTGCCGATCAGCGGCCGCAGAATCCACAGCGCCGCGGTCTCCATCCAGGCCAGGAAGATGTAGAGCAGGTAGACCGTCAGGGCTACCGGCAGGATGGTGATGAGGCCGCGAAAGAAATATTTGTAAAGGCTTTTCATGGATTTTGGGTGTATGCCGGCACGCACGATGCGGGGCCGGCCATGCTCTGCAATATAACCATTTCAGTTGACGCTCGGCCCGCTGGGCGCCTGTCGGCCTTTTCCTACGTTTTTCGGGTACTAATCACCGCAGCTTGTCATATTTCCATGCTTAAACTGGCGTCATTGCGAACACCTGATATGAACGCCCACGCAGCTGCAGAGACGACACCGGACACGGGCCGGCACGCCTTTGCCCTTGTGCTTGATTCATGCCTGCGGCGCCGGCCGTTTCAGCGGCCTTCGGCCCCTGCGCCGAAAGTTACGTTTGCACCCCTTGATATTTTTTTGCGGCGCTCCAAGCTGCGTCTGCAAGGCCACGTCCGGCCTGCCCGGATATTTTTGAGGATTCCTGTTTCATGAGCCACTCCACATTGGTCAACGCACAACTCAAAGTCCCTCTTCGTTCTTTGGCCCTCACCGTCGAGGAGCCCGCCCCCGGCGAATTCTGCTGGCGCATTCTTGAAAGCCGCGAAGACCCGCGGGTGTTTGAATCGATCTCCTGCTCCGACATCACCTTCGCGGCCTATGACACGGCCCTGGCCACCGGCTACGGCGAACTGCAGCGCCTGGTCGGCCCCGACCTTCAATACGGGCCGCGCAGCGAGGAAGACTTGCAGGCCGAGCTCTTCGTCGCGCCCGCAGCCAAGGCCGCCGAAGGCGGCAGCGACAAGCGCGGCTCCGTCAACGGCTTCAAGCCCGGCCCGGTGCCGGCATGAAGCGCGACCTGGAGGCCGACTACGCGGACCTGCGCGCCCGGCTGCAGGCCTTGCAGGCGGCCCCGGTCAAGGATTTCGCGAAGATAGACCAGCTCATCGACGAGCTTGAAAAACTCCAGCTCGCAATCAAGGCCGAACACGGCCTGCACGGCAACAACCCCATCGAATAGCGGCGAGCGCTGCAGGGGTAAGCAGCTGTTCCCGCATGTGCCATCCTGCATGCGCCTGTGAGGCGCGTAGCATTTTGTGACCTCGCTTGTCCTACATGGCGCGCTGTACCAGGCCGACGAAAAAGGCTCCGCTCCCTACCGTAAATTGAACCCAGTCGGCAATACGGCCGGCGATTTACCAACCCGATTGCCTGTGATGGGCATGACCTTAGGAGTACACCATGAGAGCATCGAAAACCCTGGCTTCCGCCGTTGCCGCAGCCGCAGTGGTTGGCGCCATTGGCCTGGCTTATGCCCAGGACACCAGCACCACCACGCCCGCCACGCCGGCAGACCAGACCCTGCAGAACCAGGGCAGCACCAGCCCCAGCACCTCGCCGTCGAGCGGCACGGACATGGCCGTCACCCCGACCGAGCGTCCCGCACAAGCTGACCGCAACTAAGCCAGGCCACTCATGCATCTGCGCATGAAATCGCTCCGGATCGCCTCGGCGGCCCGGAGCGTTTTATGTGGGGCGCAGTATTTTTTGATTCCTGTCCATGGCCGCCTCCCCGCCTGATGTTCAGCAGCGGCCCGCTGCTGAAGGACCGACCCCGGCGCTGGTGGACACGCGGCATTCCGATATTCTTGACGGCATCAAGCAGGGCGTTCTCTGGGGCGCCGCCATCGCGGTGCTGGTCCTGCCGCTTTTCCGGCCCCATCCCGTGGCCCCGCCGGCGGCCGCCGGCCTTCAAGCCACGGCACCCACGCCCATGACGCCGCGCACGGCGGATTTCGGCGGCGAGGAGGCTTCGAACGAAGCGCGCGAAGTCGCCAACTGGGTGGTCAGCTCCGGCGACAACCGCAAACTCTTTTTTGTGATCCTCGACAAGATCAACACCAAGGTGTTTGTCTTCGAGCCCTCCGGCAAGCTGCGCAGCGCCACGCCGGTGCTGATAGGCGCCGCGCGCGGCGACGACTCGGTGGACGGCATAGGCGGGCGGCCCATCGCCCAGGTGCAGCCGCAGGAGCGCACCACGCCCGCGGGCCGTTTCGTCGCCGAACCCGGGCGCAACGCCACGGGCGAGGACGTGGTCTGGGTCGACTACGACGCGGCCGTCTCCATGCACCGCGTGCGCACGCTGGAGCCCAAGGAGCGCCGGCTCGAGCGCCTCGCCTCGCCGACCACCGAGGACAACCGCATCTCCTACGGCTGCATCAACATGCCGGTGGAGTTTTATGAAAACGTGCTCAAGCCCGCCTTCAACGCGAGTTACGGCGTGGTCTATGTGCTGCCCGAAGTCAAGCCGCTGGCCGAGGTGTTTCCGGCGGCGCATGAACTCGCGGTGAAGCAGGGCACGGTGCCCGCCGGCTGAGGTTTCCGTTCGGCCAATTCTCTCTCTCCTGATTTGTAACTTGTAACGGGCACCAGCGCGGTGTCCCGCCCGGTGTTGCGCGCAGGCATCTGCCGCGCCAAAAAATGCCGCCTCCGGCGACTGTTACATGCCCCCGCGGGTGCTTCCGTTGGCCTGCTAAAACCGCTTCGCTTCGGCATTTCAAAAGGATTCATTGCTATACAAGTCATAGCGAGTATCCGAGGCAGTTCAGGGTTTCTCCGTTGAGCACAATTGCTTGCATCGTTAACATGGTGCAACCGCGCCGGGGTGCGCTCCACACACAGTGACCCCGTTTTTTTGGATGTGCGTTCGCGCACTTTTTGGTGCCACGCACAGGACCCCGGATGTTGTTCGCAGGCAGGAAACACGCAGCAAAAATCGCCCGCACGGCGGCCCTCGCCGTTCTTGCCGCCGCGCCCTTGTTTTCCGTCGCCGCGCCGCTGGCCCCCTACACCGACAGTGCCGCAGCGCCGGCCGCAAGTCCCGATGCCGGCATGGTGCTGGTCTCGGCCTCTTCCGATGCACGCCAGGCCTTGCGCTGGGTGGTGCAGGCGCACGACAACGAAGGCCTGCCTTTTGTGATCGTCGACAAAAAAGGCGGGCGCATTTTTGTGTTCGAGGCGGGCGGGCAGCTGCGCGGCACATCGCCCGCGCTGACCGGCCTGGCGCCCGGCGACCACGGCGTGCCCGGCATGGCGCAGCGCAGCGTGGCCAGCCTGCGCGAGGATGAACGCACCACACCGGCCGGCCGCTTTGTCTCCGAGCCCGGCCACAACCTGCAGGGCGAGGCCATTGTCTGGATCGACTACGCGGCCAAGCTCGCCATACATCGCCTGCGCCCCGCGCCACCGGCCGAGCGCCGCGCCGAGCGCCTGGCCTCGGAAACGCCCGACGACAACCGCATCTCCATGGGTTGTGTGGTGGTGCCGGTCCGCTTTTACGAAACCGTGGTCGGCCCCGTCCTCGGAAAAAGCCGCGGCATCGTCTACGTGCTGCCCGAAACCCAGCCGCTGGCCAGCATGCTGGGCGCGCTGCAGCTAAGCCAGCGCTAGTCCTTCCCGGGCCGCAGCCCCTGACTGCCTGGGTACGGCCCCGGCCTGCAAGCAGCTGCCTGCACAACTACACGCGCGTCAGCCATGCCCTACTTGCAGCGGGCCTGGAGGCTGGCATGGGGCGCGCGGCCCGCCGCCTACATTGGATTTGTCTCTTCAACCCTGACCACTTTTTAGGAGAAACAAATGCCCATCATTGCCTGGCTACTGGGTGTCCCCCTCAGCGTGATCCTGATCCTCATGTTGCTGGGCGTGTTTTAGGCCCGCAAGGCGGCCTCAGGGCCGCTCCAACAAAAAGCCCGCGAATGCGGGCTTTTTGTTTACAGCGCGTCGGCGGCTTCCCTGCGCCGCGCGCGCAGGCGCGCCACTTTCCACCAGCCCGGCAGCAGGCTTTGTATTTCGGGCCGGGTAAAGCGGTCGTCTATGAGGTAGACGACGCCGCGGTCGGAGGTCGTGCGTATCACCCGGCCGGCCGCCTGCACCACTTTCTGCAGGCCGGGGTAGAGGTAGGTGTAGTCATAACTCTGGGCCGCGCCGAAGTTGGCGCCCATGCGCTCGCGGATCTGCTCGTTCACCGCATTGACCTGGGGCAGGCCCAGGGTGGCGATAAAAGCGCCTATCAGGCGCTCACCCGGCAGGTCTATGCCCTCGGCGAAAGAGCCGCCCAGCACGGCAAAACCTATGCCTTGCGAGGCCGGCGTGAAGCGCGCGAGGAAGGCGTCGCGCGCGGCTTCCTCCATGCCGCGCGTCTGCTCCCATACCGGAATCTGTGGATAGCGCTGGCGGAACAGCGCCAGGAGTTGCTGCAGGTAGTCGTAGCTGCTCAGGAACGCCAGGTAGTTGCCGGGCCGGTCCTCGTACTGCCGCGCCATCAGGTCGATGATGGGCGAGAGCGAATCGCCCCGGTGCTGCAAGCGCGTGGAGACGTCGCTGACCACCGAGACCTGCAGCTGTTCGGCCAGAAAGGGTGACTCCACCTCGGTCCACACCGTGCCGGCCGGCAGGCCCAGCGTGTCGGCGTAGTAGTTCTGCGGGCTCAGCGTGGCCGAAAACAGCGCCGCCGACTGCGCGGCCGCAAAGCGTGGCGCCAGAAAGGGCGCGGGCACGACGTTGCGGATATTGAGCAGCACCAGCGGCTGGCCCAGCGCCTGGCCGAATGCGCCCGGCCCGGTATCGGTTTGCAGCGTCACGTCAAACAGCGAATGCTCGCCAAAGGCCTCGGCCATGCGCGAGAAATGCAGGGCCTCGAAATAAAAGTCCTGCAGCTCGCCGTCCATGCGCGTCGGGTTGGCCAGCAGGAAGTCGGTGACCTGGGTCAGGGCCTGGCCCAGGGTCTTGAGGAAGGGCGCGGGCAGCTCGGCATGAACCTCGTAGGGCTCGCTTTGCGCCTGCTGCAGCTCCTGCAGGCCGCGGTTGAGCCGCTCCAGCGCGCCGCGCACGGCGCGCGGCGCGCCGGCGTGCACCTGCTGCAGCTGCGCCTGGCTCAGCGTGGCCGAATACATTTTCCGCGCGCGTTCCACCAGGTTGTGCGCCTCGTCCACCAGCACCGCCACGCGCCACTGGTTGCCCTGGGCCTGGCCGTGCAGCAGCGCGCTGGTGTCGAAGTAATAGTTGTAGTCACCCACCACCACGTCCGACCAGGTCACCAGCTCCTGGCTCAGGTAGTAGGGGCACACATGGTGGGCCAGCGCCAGTTCGCGCAGCGCGGCCTTGTCCAGCGGGCCGTGCGTGGCGGCGTGCTTCACGGCGGCGCTGCGCGCCTGTGGCAGGCGGTCGTAAAAACCCTTGGCCAACGGGCAGGCATCGCCGTGGCAGGCCTTGCCCGGGTGTTCGCAGGCCTTGTCGCGCGCCACCAGTTCCAGCACGCGCAGCGGCAGGGCCTGGGTGCTGCCCTTGATGCGGTCCAGCGCGTCCAGCGCCAGCCTGCGGCCCGGGGTTTTCGCGGCCAGGAAAAACAATTTGTCGAGCTGCTTTTTGGGCACTGCCTTGAGCAGCGGGAACACCGTGCCTATGGTCTTGCCTATGCCCGTGGGCGCCTGCGCCATCAGGCAGCTGCCGGCCTGCGCGGTCTTGTAGACGGCCTCGGCCAGTTCGCGCTGGCCGGGCCGGAAGGTGGGATGCGGAAACGCCAGCGCCGTCAGCGCCGCATCGCGCGCCTGGCGGTGCGCCAGTTCCTGCTCGGCCCAGGCCAGGAAGCGTTCGCACTGCGCTTCAAAATAGTCCTTGAGCGCGGCCGCCGTGAAGTGCTCGGTCAGCGGCGTTTCCTGCGTGCTGGCCACGTCGAAATAGACCAGGCTGAGGTTGATGTCGGGCAAATTCCTGTCCTGGCACAGCAGCCAGCCGTAGACCTTCAGCTGTGCCCAGTGCAGGTGGCGGCGGTTGTCGGCCATGGCATGCAGGTCGCCCCGGTAGGTCTTGACCTCTTCGAGCTGGTTCTGCTCGGGGTCGTAGCCGTCGGCGCGGCCGCGCACGGTCAGCGACTTGTAGTCGCCCTCCAGGCTGACTTCCGACTGGTAGCTTTCCCCACGGCGCGACGCGACCAGCGCATGGCCGGCCATGCCTTCCTGGGCCGAAGGCGAGGGGGTAAAGCGCAGGTCCAGGTCGCCATGCTTGGCGGTGAACTCGCACAGGGCCCTGACGGCCACAAGGTATTTCAATCGGGGTGCGCTCTCTGGAAGTCGGGAATGGGGGGCAGGGCTTCATGGTAGCGCAGCCGCCCCCTCGCGGAGATTGTTCCCCCTGTGGAAACAGAACATTACCGCGCCCTCCATTTACCGATGCGCCGCAGCCGTCTACATTGGCGCCCATGGACCAAATTGTTGTGTGGCTGGAGCAGTACGGCCTGGCTGCCGTTTTCCTCAACATCGTGCTGGAGCAGCTCGGCCTGCCGGTGCCGGCCTACCCGGTGCTGATACTCACCGGCGCCTTGAGCTATGGCGGCCGGTATTCGGCCGGCGGCCTGCTCGCGACGGCCGTGCTGGCCTGCCTGATCGCCGATTGCCTCTGGTACTGGGCCGGCCAGCGTTACGGCAGCCGCGTGCTCAAGACCTTGTGCCGGATTTCGCTGTCGCCCGATTCCTGCGTGCGGCAGACCGAGTCCATCTTCACGCGCTGGGGCGCCAGGTCGCTGGTGCTGGCCAAGTTCATTCCGGGTTTCGCCTCGCTGGCCACCGCGCTGGCGGGGCGCACCGGCGTGCCTTTCGGGCGCTTCCTGTTCTTTGATGCGATAGGCGCGGCCTTGTATGCCGGCGTGGGGCTGGCCATAGGCATGCTGTTCCATGACGCGGTGGCCGACGTGCTGGCCGTTTTCGAGCAGATGGGCCGCATAGGCCTGATGGTGCTGCTGGCCGCCTTCGCGCTCTTCCTGGCGCACAAATGGTGGCAGCGCCAGCGCTTTTACCGCCAGCTGCGCATGGCGCGCATCACCCCGCAGGAGCTGCTGCAGCTCACGCGCGGCGAGCAGCCGGCCGTGATCCTCGACGTGCGCACCGAACTGAGCCGCGGCGCGGGCGGCATCATCCCGGGTGCCCTGCTGTGGTCGGACCCGGACCGCAAGATGGCCACGCTGGACCTGCCGCACGACGTGCCGGTGGTGGTGTACTGCGCCTGTCCCAACGATGCCTCGGCCGCCCAGGTGGCCAGGCGACTGATGGCGGCGGGCTTCAAGAACGTGCGGCCGCTGCATGGCGGCATAGACGCCTGGCAGGCGGCCGGGCTGTCGCTGGAGTACCCGCATGCCGTGTGAATGGGATGAATGGGTAAAAGTACCTTTGCCTTGCGGGGGAGGGTGGCGCTAAGCTCTTGTGCCCAGGCCGTTTTATCCAGCCCACCGAAAAAGAGGTCTTAAGTTTTCAAATCTGGCATGTGCCGATGACTGCCGCACCCAAAAGAAGACAGGGTGTTGTCCTATGGCGGATTTTCCAGCGGCGCAGCACACTCGGTTTCGCAAACGCCGTGCAAAATGCATGAAGGCACCTCGCCTTTGCCAAGAAAGTAAACAGCAGCGCATGAAGCCCTCTTCGCCAGGCGAATTGACCGCAGCCCACCGCCCGCATGGCGCGGCGGGAGGGACCGGCAACGCGTTGGTGGGCCCGTTCACCGGGGCAAGGCCGTGAAGCGGGACGAAACCCTGGCCCAGGCCAACGAACGCCTGCAGGCCGAGGCACTGGCGCTGGCTGAGGCCAACAAGGCCCTGGCGCAGGAACTTGCCGAGCAGCGCCGCGCCGCCGAGGTGCTGCAGGACGACGTGGACAGCCTGCGCAGCCTGGCGTCCATTTCAGCGGACTGGTACTGGGAGCAGGACGCCGATTTCCGTTTCACCGCCTTTGCCGCCGAGCGTAGCGTGGGCAGCGCGGGCAGGAGCAGTGCGGACCCGGACCTCAGCAGCGCCATCGGCAAGCAGCGCTGGGAGCTGGAGGGCGCTTACCCCTTGAGCATGTCCTGGGATCACCACCGCGCGGTGCTGGAGGCGCGCCAGGCCTTCCGCGATTTCGAGTACATCCGCGTGCTGGACGACGGCGTGGCCCACTATTTTTCCGCCAGCGGCGTGCCGGTGTTCAACAAGCAGCAGGAGTTCGCCGGTTACCGCGGCATCACGCGGGACACCACGGTGGCCAGGCGCATCGAGGAAAAAGAGCGCAAGGCCGCGCGCTTCCTCGACGACGTCGTCGACAACATGCCGGTCGCCGTGCACCTGAAGTCGGTGCAGGACGGCCTGCGCATCGTGGCCTGGAACAAGGCCGCCGAAAGCCTCTACGGCATACGGCGCGAGGACGCCATGGGCCGCACCGTGCACGACCTCTGGCCGCAGGACCACGCGGACCGCATCAATGTCTCCGACGTGGAGGTGGCGAACACCGGCTTCATGCAGGACTTCCCCGACCGGGTCATCATGACGCGGGACCGCGGCAGGATACGCGTGCACATGCGCAAGCTGCCGCTCAAGGACGGCGGCGGCAGGGTCACCCACATCCTGATCACGGCCGAGGACATCACCGAGCGCCTGGCCGCCGAGGACCGCCTGCGCAGTAGCCAGGCGCGGTTCAGAAGCCTCACCCAGCTCTCGTCCGACTGGTACTGGGAACAGGACAAAAACTTCCGCAACGTCTTTGTCTCCAACGATCCACAGCGCTTTGCCCTGGGAACCCAGGTCATCGGGGAAGGGCTGTGCCGATGGGACCTGCCCAACTCCGCGCCGCTTGTCGGCACGTGGGAGGAGCACAAGGCCGCCTTGCAGGCGCATTTGCCGTTTCGTAATTTTGAGTACCAGCTGACCAAGGCGGATGGCGGTGTCATTTACCGCAGTGTCAGCGGAGAGCCGGTGTTTGGTGACAACGGAGCCTTTGAAGGTTACCGCGGCGTGGGAAGCGACATCACCGAACGCAAGCAGACCGAAACCGCGCTGCGCACGAGCAACGCGCGTTTCCGGGCGGTGGTCGGGGCGCTTGCCGAGGGCGTGATGCTGCGTGACGCCGAAGGCAAAATCATCGACTGCAACCCCAGCGCGGAGCGCATTTTCGGCAAGACCATGGCGCAGATGAAGGGCCAGACCTCGGCGGCGCCGGATTGGGAGCGCTTGCGCGAGGACGGCACCCACATGCCCGAAGTTGAATGGGCCAGCGTGCGCGCCGTCAGCAGCGGCCAGGCGCAGAGCAATGTCGTGCAGCGTTACCGCAGGCCCGACGGCAGCACCTTCTGGGGCCTCATTAACGTGCAGCCTCTCTTTGACGGCAAGAGCGACAAGCCCATCGGCTTTGTCACTTCCATTTCCGACATCACCAAACGCAAGCAGGCCGAGGTGGAAATCGTGCGGCTCAACGTCGACCTGGAAAACCGCGTGCTGCGCAGGACGGCGCAGCTCGAGGCCGCCAACAAGGAGATGGAGGCCTTCTCCTATTCCGTGGCACACGACCTGCGCACGCCGCTGAGCACCATAGACGGCTTTTGCGCGCTGATGGAAAAACACATGCCGCCGGCCGCCGGCGAGCGCGCCCTGCATTTCCTCGAGCGCATACGCAGCAGCGTGCGGCGCATGGGCGAGCTCACCGACGGGCTGCTGGCCCTCACCCGCCTGTCGCGCACCAGCATGGTCTGGGACACGGTGGACATCAGCGCCGAGGCGCTGCGCGTGGCCAAGCGGCTCAAGGACGCCGAGGCCGGGCGCGAGGCGCGCATCGCGATCGAGCCCGGCATGGCGGCGCGCGGCGACCAGGCCATGCTGGGCCAGGTGCTGGAGCAGCTGATCGCCAATGCCTGGAAGTTCAGCGCCAAGAAGGAGCGCGTCGAAATCGAGATCGGGCGCCAGCGCGACAAGGACGGGCAGCCGGTGTTCTTCGTGAAGGACACGGGCGCCGGCTTCGACATGGCTTACGTCGACAAGCTGTTCGGAAACTTCGAGCGCCTGCACTCGCCCGAGGAATTCGCCGGCAGCGGCATAGGCCTGGCCACGGCCAAGCGCATCATCGACCGGCACGGCGGCAAGATCTGGGCGCAGTCGGTGGTCGGCGAAGGCAGCACCTTTTATTTCTCGCTGGGCGGCGACCAGACCGGCCTCGGGCAGGACGGGCGTGGGACTCAGGGCGCCCAGGCCGCCGAAACAGAGCACGAATCGGGCTTCTCGACGCTGGAGACGCCCAGCAGCGCGCCCCTGAGCAGCGACAACGACGCCTTCATGCTTAACGACCAGCAGTTCAGCAACGCGTTTGAGCATGCCGCGATCGGCATGACGCTGATAGGCATAGATTCGCGCCGCCTCAAGGTCAACACCGCCTTCTGCCAGATGCTCGGTTATTCCGAGGCCGAGATGCTGGCGCGCACCATCCACGACCTGACCCACCCCGATGACATCGAATGGGACTTGAAGCAGCGCCAGCGCGCGCTGGCCGGCGAGATCGAATCCTTCCATACGGAAAAGCGCTACATCCACAAGGACGGCCACATCGTCTGGGGTTATATGAGCTGCTCCCTGGTGCGCGACGAGGACCGCAAACCGCTGCGCTTCATCGCGCAGATCCAGGACATCACCGAGCGCAAGCAGACCGAACAGGTGCTGCGCGAAAGCGAGGAGCGCTTCCGCGCGCTCACCGAGCTGTCCTCCGACTGGTTCTGGGAGCAGGACGAGAACTTCCGTTTTGTCGAGGTGTCCGGCGAGGCCCCCAACGCTTCGGGCGTCCAGAAATCAGCCTATGGCAAGACCCCCTGGGAGCTCAACTACATCCAGATGAGCGACGAGGGGTGGGCCCACTACAAAGGCGTGGTGCAGCGGCACGAGGTTTTCCGCGATATTGAAACCACGCGGCGCGACTCCAAGGGCCGGACTCGCTACTTCAGCATCAGCGGTGTGCCCAAATTCGATGCCAACGGCAAATTCACCGGCTACCGCGGCACCGGCCGCGACACCACCGAGATGCGCCGCGTCACCGAGGCGCTGCGCACCAGCGAAGCGCAACTGCGTGAAATCACCGACACCATACCGGCCTGGATCACCTACGCCGACGCCGACCAGTACCTGCGTTTTCACAACCGCGCCTACGAGGAAGTCTTCGGCATGACGAGTGCGCAGCTCGAAGGCAAGACCATACGGGAAATTGTGGGCGAGGAGATGTACGCGCTGATCAGGCCCCGGGTTGAGGAGGTGCTGCAGGGCTACCCGGTGGTCTACGAGCGCGCGCAGAAAACCGCGCGCGGCGGCACGCGCGACTACGTGGTCAACTACTTCCCGCGCTACGGCGAAGGCAGGGACGAGGGCAAGGTGATCGGCTTCTACACCCTGGCCAACGACGTTACCGAGCTCAAGCGCATAGACCGCATGAAGAGCGAATTCGTCTCCACGGTCAGCCACGAGCTGCGCACGCCGCTCACCTCGATACGCGGCTCGCTGGGCCTGATCTCCGGCGGTGTCGCCGGCCAGCTGCCCGAGGCCGTCAAGACCCTGGTGGGCATCGCCAAGAGCAACTGCGAGCGCCTGATCCGGCTCATCAACGACATCCTGGACATCGAGAAGATAGAGTCCGGCAAGATGACCCTGGACCTGCAGGTGATAGAACTCAAACCCCTGCTCGAGCAGGCGCTGGCCGCCAACGAGGGCTACGGCGCCGCCAAGAACGTGAGCCTGAGCCTGCAGTTCCCCGACGAGGAACTGATGGTCAGGGCCGACGGCGACCGCCTGATGCAGGTCGTCACCAACCTGCTGTCCAACGCGATGAAGTTTTCCCCGTCCGACGGCGTGGTGGAAATCCATGTGGGGCGCAGCGCGAGCGGGGGCGTGCGCGTCGAGGTGCGCGACCACGGGCCCGGCATTCCCGAGGAGTTCCGCAAGCGCATCTTCCAGAAATTTTCCCAGGCCGATTCCTCCGACACGCGCCAGAAGGGCGGCACCGGGCTGGGCCTGAACATTTCACGGGCCATCATCGAGCGCCTGGGCGGCAGCATAGGCTTTGAAACCCATACCAACGAAGGCACCACCTTCTACTTCGAACTGCCGGAATGGGTGGAGCCGCCACCCACGCGCCCGGTGGAGATGACCGGCGACAGGCCCTGCGTGCTGGTCTGCGAGGACGACCACGACATCTCCCGCCTGATCGGCATGATGCTGGACAAGGGCGGCTTCGATTCCGACCCGGTCTACAGCGCCGAGGAGGCACTGGCCCAGTTGGGGCGGCGGCACTACGACGCCATCACGGTCGACCTCAAGCTGCCCGGCCAGGACGGCATCGCGCTGATACGCCAGCTGCGCGGGCGGCTGCTCACGCGCGACGTGCCGGTGGTCGTCATCTCGGCCTGGGCCGGCGAAGGCAAGGTGCAGTTCAACGACCAGGCCCTGACCGTCTCGGACTGGCTGGAAAAACCCATAGACGAAAACCTGCTGGTGCTGGGCGTGCGCCGCGCCATCGAGGGCGCGGCCGAAAACAAGCCCGTCATCCTGCACGTCGAGGACGATCCCGACATCCAGCGCATCGCGGCCACCATCGCGCAGGACTTCGCGACCTTCGTCTTCGCGGCAACCCTGCAGGAAGCCCGCGCGCGGCTGGAGAGCCAGCCCTTCGACCTGGTCCTGCTGGACATCAACCTCAAGGAAGGCTCGGGCTGGGACCTGCTCACCGACATCGAGGCGCTGGAGTCGCCGCCGCCCGTGGTGGTGTTCTCCGCGATGGAAGCCACCCGAGCCCAGGCCGCGCGCGCCACCGCTGTGCTGGTCAAGGCCAAGACCTCCAACGAGGAACTGCTGGCCACCCTGAGGCGGGTGCTGGGCCTGGCGCGCCCGCCTGAAATAGAACTCGAGTAGCGCCGCCTAGGCGCCGGGCGATTCCGATTCCAGCAGCGCGGTGTAGCGGCGCTGCATCTCCTCGGGCGTCAGCGTCTCAATGCTGTGGCCCACGCTCCAGCGGTGGCCGAAGGGGTCGCGAAAACTGCCCGAGCGCTCGCCGTAAAACTGGTCCTGCGCGGCCATCTCCAGCGTCGCGCCGGCTTGCAGCGCCCGTGCAATCACCGCATCGCAATCGTCGACATGCAAGTGCAGGGTCACACTCACCGGTGTGCCCTTCGCGGGCGCGCCCGTGCCGCATTCCGGGAACTCGTCCGACAGCATCAGCGTGGTGCCGCCGAACTCCAGCTCGGCGTGGCCTACGCGTCCGCTGGGTTCGGTCAGGCGGAATTTTTCGGCCACCCCAAACACCGAGGTGTAGAACGCCAAGGCTTTTTCAGCATCCTTGACGTGGATATACGCAAACAGTTCGTGAATCGCCATGCGGCCTCCTGAAAGTGAATACGCGAAGTCTAGAGACCCGCGCCCGCCCGGTCTTGAACAAAATTGACATGCGGCCGTGAAGGGGATGAGACGGACGCGCAAGACCTGGGCACCAGCACATGGTTGGCCGACACGGGCCGCGCCAGCCGGTACTGCTCGGGCGTGAGTCCGGCGAATTCGCGGAACTCGCGGTTGAAATGCGGCTGGTCGCTGTAGCCGGCCTCCATCGCCACGCCGGCCAGGCCCAGCGGGCCCTGCAGCAGCGGCAGGGCTTTCTGGAAGCGCCGCAGCCGGCAATACAGCTTGGGCCCCAGGCCCACGGCCTGTGAAAACAGGCGTATGAACTGCCGATGGCTGTAGCCGCTGCGGGCCACCGCATCCTCCACGCCCATGCCCGCCTTGAACTGCCGCAAGGCCTGCGTGACCAGCGGGTGCGCCGGCTGCGCCGGGCCGGCGCGCAGGCGCCGCAGCAGCAGGGCCTCCAGGCGGCGCAAGGCCTGCTGCGGCGTGGCGGCCGCCAGCAGTTGCTCGCGCGCCAGCTCCGCATGGTTTCCCCAGAGGTCTTCCAGGCTCACATGGTGCCCGGCCAGCTCATCGGCCGGCAGGCCCAGCAGCGCCTGCGCCGCGCCGGGCAGCAACTGCACACCCACCGAATGCGAGGGCGCGCCCACCTCCTTGGCATAAAAGCCCGCGCGCGGCCCGCCCACCAGGGCCTGGCCCAGCGGCCGGCCCTTGCCGTCCGCGGCGTGGTCGAAGATGCGCACGCCCGGCCCCGAGAGGCGGAACACCAGGTGCATCAGGCCGGTAGGCAGCACATGCTCACGCGCCGGCGCCGGCTGCACCTGGGCAGCGGCGGGCAGGCTGGCCCACGCGGTCTTGACGAAGTTGGCCAGCAGGGGATGAGGTGCGCGTTGCATGGCTTGGAAGCGATGGTTGGCCTTCAGTCTAGGCCCTGGCAGGCCCTTGCGCCATGCCGCCGGGCATGCGGCGGCCCGGCCTGCGGGCTTTCCGGTCCGCAGGCCTTATTTACCTTGGATGAGAAATTTAATTTCAGAATAAGTGCACACCACCCAGGGTATTCACTTACATAAAGTCACATTTAGCCAAATATCCTACGGATTCTGAAAATTACTTTCACTTAGGAGTGCTTTATGGTTAACCATCGCCTACATACGCGCCGGCTGCTGCCGGCCCTGGTTTTTGGCCTGATGGCCGCCCTGCAGGGCGCCGCGCCCGTCCTGGCGCAGGCGCCGGCCTCCGTGGCCAACCTGGCCATGGTGGGGGAGCCGCCCTCGCTGGATCCCATGCAGGCCACCACCGACCTGGTCGGCACCATCATGCAGCACGTGTACGAGCCGCTCTACACCTTTGACGCCAAATGGAATGTCGTGCCCATGCTGGCCGACGGCATGCCGCGTTTCTCGGCCGACGGCAAGGTCGTCACCATCACGCTGCGCAAGGGCGTGAAGCTGCACTCGGGCCGCGCGCTCGACGCCGAGGACGTGGTCGTCAGCCTCAAGCGCTGGATCAAGGAGGCGCCGCGTGGCAAGGCCGTGGGCAAGGAAATCGTCGATTTGAAGGCCGCCGGCCCGCTCACGGTGGAGTTGACGCTCAGGGGGCCTTACGCGCCGCTGCTCGCGCAGCTGGCCCTTCCCAGCGGCATGGCCGCCATCATGGCCAAGGAGGCCGTGCAGATTCCGCTGCGCGATTTCATAGGCACGGGCCCCTACAAGTTCAAGGAGCGCCGCACCGACCAGTTCGTGGTGCTCACGCGCTTTGACGGCTACAGCGCGCGCAAGGAGCCGGCCAACGGCTACGGCGGCAAGCGCGAGGCCTTCATCGAGGAGCTGCGTTTCATCCCCGTGCCCACGCCCGGCACGCGCGTGGAAGGCGCCTTGTCCGGCCAGTTCCACTTCGCCGACCTGCTGCCCATAGATGCGCTGGCCCGCCTCGAAAAATCCGGCGGCCGCGCCGCGCCGGTGATCACGCCGGCCTTCGGTTTCCCGTACCTGGTGTTCAATACCCGCGAGGGCATCAACGCCAACAAGGGCATGCGCCAGGCGATACAGACCGCCATAGGCCCCGGCGAAATGATGGCCGCCGGTTTCGGCGACACGCGCTTCTTCACGGCCGAGGCCAACCACTTCCCGCAGGGCTCGCCGTATTACTCCGCCGCCGGCAGCGAGAGCTACAACCAGCGTGATCCCGCCAAGGCCAAGGGCCTGGCCGAAGCCGCCGGCTACAAGGGCGAGACCGTGCGCATCCTCACCAGCCGCCAGTACGACTTCCACTACAACATGGCCGTGGTCATGGCCGAGCAGCTCAAGCGCGCCGGCATCAAGGCCGAGCTCACCGTGGTCGACTGGTCCACCCTGGTTCAGCGCCGCAACGACTCCTCCGCCTGGGACATCTACGTCACGCACTCAGGCCTCTTGCCCGAACCCATGCTCTCGCCGCCGCAACTCGGCGACGGCGCGCCGGGCTGGTGGAACACCCCGGCCAAACAGGCCGCGCTGCTCGAGTTCAACCACATCCCGCTTCCCGCCAAGCGCGGGCCGCTGTGGGGCAAGGTGCAGCAGCTGGTGTACGACGAAGTGCCCTACATCGACATCGGCAAATTCAACAGCCTGTCGGCCAAGTCCACCAAACTCGAAAACTACCAGCCCGCGCTCTGGCCCTTCTTCTGGAACGTGAAGCTCAAGAACTGATCGCAACCAGCGTTCAGAAAAACAAAAGCCGTGCGGCTGCAAATCGCACGGCTTTTTTCATGGGCGAGGAATTCCTCAGGGTTGCCGGCTCTGGTTCATCGCGTTGTCGAATTCTTCGCGCGAGAGAAAGTTGTCCTTGTTGAGGTCGGCCTCGTCAAAGTGTTTCGAGACGCCGCGAAAGTTCGAGGCCTCGTCGCGGCTGACCTTGCCGTCGCCGTTCTTGTCCATGAACTTGAAGGCGCGCTCCAGGTCCTTGGGGTCGTACTTGGCGACCGCGGGGGGCGCGGCTGGCTCGGAGGCCGCTGCGGCCGGCTGCGCCGTCTGGGCCTGGGCCTGCGCGGCCAGCAGGGCGGCCGCGGCGGCCAGGGCCAGCAAAGACCCCAGCATCACCATGCGGGGGCGGGCCGGGCTGGAAGGCGCGCGGAGGATGGGGAGGGTCTTTGCCGTGGGCTGCTTCATGGGCTTCCTCTGTGAGTGATAGGTCATGGTCATCATTGGATGCTACCCCCGCCCTCAATACCAGTGTTCTTGCAGGGTGTTGCGCCGCTTTACCTGCGCGTGCGCCGGGGACACATTTCTTTGCAGGCCGGCGGCGGGTGCGATCACACAAAAAAACATCTTTGTTCCGGGCCCCGGTTGACAGGCGGTGGCCGCTTGCTCAATACTAAGCCAAATGGTTAAGTATCAAGACAATGCCGATGAGGCCCTGAACGCCGTGTTCGCCGCGCTGGCGGACCCGACACGCCGCAAGGTGCTGCAAGACCTGGAGCGCGGCCATCTCTCCGTCGGCGAGCTGGCCCAGCCGCACGGCATGTCCTTGCCCGGCTTCATGAAGCACCTGCGCGTGCTCGAGGACGCCGGCCTGGTGACCCGCGCCAAGGACGGGCGTGTCGTCAACCTGGCCCTGTCGCCCGAGCCCATGCAGGAGGCCGCCATGTGGCTGTCCCGTTACGAGAAGTTCTGGTCCGAGCGCCTGGACGCGCTGGGCCGCTACCTGTACCACCAAGAGGAGTTGAACCCGCCATGGAAAAAAGCGCAACGCAAGGCAAACCGGCCTCCGTCCACTTCACCCGGCACTACCCCGCCAGCTGCGAAAAAGTCTGGCGCGCGTGGACCGACCCGCAAGCGCTAGCGCAGTGGTTCGGCCCCGACCCGGCCGGCGTGGTGACCTTGGCCGAGATGGACGTGCGCGTGGGCGGGCGTTATCACATCCGCTTCGGCGTGCCGGGCCAGGAGACCCACAACGTGGCCGGCACCTACCTGGAGGTGGAGCCGCCCCACAAGCTGGTGTTCGACTGGGGCTGGCAGAGCACGCCCGAACGCGTGTCGCGGGTCACTGTCACGCTGCGGCCCTCGGGCGGCGGCACCGAACTCGTGTTTGTGCACGAAAAATTCTTCGACCAGGCCGCACGCGACAGCCACAACCAGGGCTGGGCCGGCGCCTTCCTCAAACTCGACAAGCTCTTCCCCGCTGCATAGTCCGCGCCGTCCGCCGCCTGGAGCGCATCACCCAGAAAGGAGTCCACCATGCTCGCCAACCGAAACGCCATGCCCACCATCGCCGTCAAGGACTTGGCCGCCGCCCGCAAGTTTTATGAGGGCAAGCTGGCCCTCACGCCGCTGCAAGGCAGCGAAGAGGGCGTGCTCACTTACCAGAGCGGCACCGCCACCGTCGTCGTGTATGTCTCGCAGTTCGCGGGCACCAACCAGGCCACCGCCTGCACCTGGAGCGTGGGCGACGAGTTCGACGGCGTCCTCAAGGCCCTCAAGGCCAAGGGCGTGGTGTTTGAGCACTACGACCTGCCCGGCATGACCTTGCAGGGCGACGCCCATGTGGCCAGTGACTTCAAGGGCGCCTGGTTCAAGGACCCGGACGGCAACATCCTGCACATCCTCAACCGCTGATTCCTCCCATCCCTCCCATGGAGTCCCGTCCATGAACACCCCCACCGCCATGCACGCCATCGTGTCCCGAGAGGAATGGCTAGCCGCCCGCCGCCTGCTGCTGGCCCGCGAAAAAGAACTCACCGCCCAGCGCGACCTGGTGAGCGCCGAGCGCCGCCGCCTGCCCTGGGTGCCGGTCGACAAGCCCTATGTGTTCGACGGCGCCAACGGTAGCGAAAGCCTGGCCGGGCTGTTTGACGGGCGCAGCCAGCTCATCGTCTACCACTTCATGTTCGGCCCGGACTGGGAAGAGGGCTGCCCCAGCTGCTCGTTTCTGGCGGACCACATCGACGGTACCCTGCCGCACCTGGCCGCGCGCGGCATCACGCTGGCCGTGGTCTCGCGCGCGCCGCAGGCCAAACTTGCCGCCTTCAAGCGGCGCATGGGTTGGCGCTTCAAGTGGGTGTCATCCTTTGGCGGCGATTTCAACTACGACTACCACGTCTCCTTCACACCCGAAGCACTCGCCGGCGCAAAGGTAGCCTACAACTACCGCATGGAAGACGTCGGCGGCATGGAGGACCTGCACGGCTTCAGCGTCTTCGCGCGCGACGGCCAGGGCAACGTTTTCCACACCTATTCAAGCTACGCCCGCGGCGCGGACGCCCTGGTGGGCAGCTACCACTACATGGACCTCACGCCCAAAGGACGCGACGAAGACGGCCTGCCCTTTCCCATGGCCTGGGTGCGCCACCACGACAAATACGGCGCGGCTGAGCCCACGGCGCAGGCCGCCCCGGCCTGTTGCCACGCCGAGGCTCCCGTTGCATGAAGGGCCCTCTAGAAACGCACCTTGAGGAAAGCCGACGGCCCCTTGAGCTTGACGCGAAAGCGCGCGTTGCTGTTGTCCTCGTAGCGCAGGTCGGTATCGGTCAGGCCGTAGCTCAGCACCGCACCGGCAACCGTCCGGTCCATCGGCAATCCAAAATACCCTCAAGAGAGAAAGGGCTGCAGCCCATTAGGCATACCTGTGAGGTGCTGCCAAATTAATAGCAATTGACCATCACAGACACGGAGGACCCATGCAGCTCAAGGACAAGGTCGCGGTCATTTACGGCGCCGGCGGTGCCATCGGGGGTGCCACCGCCCGCGCGTTTGCGCGCGAGGGCGCCCATGTGTTCCTGGCCGGGCGCACACCGGCCCGGCTGGAAGCCGTCGCGCGCGACATCGCGGCGGCGGGCGGCGCGGCCGAGGTCACGCCGCTGGACGCGCTTGACGAGCAGGCCGTGCACCGCCATGCCGACACCGTGGCGGCCCGCGCCGGCCGCATCGACATCGCGCTCAACGCCGTCGGCATCCCGCATGTGCAGGGCACGCCTTTTGCCCAGCTCGCGCTGGAAGACTTCGCGCTGCCCGTCAACGCCTACCTGCGCAGCTACTTCATCACCGCCCAGGCCGTGGCCCGGCACATGGCCCGCCACAAGTCGGGTGTCATCCTCACCCTGTCCACCCCCGGCGCCAAAATGACGGGCAGCGGCTTTATCGGCAATGGCGTAACATCCGCGGCCACGGAATGGTTTTCGCGCCTGCTTGCCGCCGAACTCGCGCCCGGCGGCATACGCGTCATCTGTCTCAGGCCGCACGCCATCCCCGAAGCGGTGGAGATGGGCTCTTACACCGGCGAGGTGTTCAGGTCCAACGCCCGCAGCGCCGGCATGGCGATGGACGACTGGCTGGCCGGCGCCGCCGCGGGCACGCTGACGCAGCGCCTGCCCACCCTGGCGCAGGTGGCCGATACGGCGGTGTTCATGGCCTCGGCGGCTGCCGGCGCGATGACGGGCACCGTCGTGAACCTGACCAGCGGCACGGTGCTGGATTGATCTGGATTGATGTGACTTTGACGTAAGGCATTCATTCAAGCAGAGGAGAAAGCGCAAATGAGACAACACATGGACAGCCGCAAGCGCTGGTGGGCCCTGATGGTGCTGTGCCTCGGGGTGCTGATGATCGTGCTCGACACCACCATCGTCAACGTCGCCCTGCCTTCCATACGCACCGACCTGCATTTCACCGAGACCTCGCTGGTCTGGGTGGTCAATGCCTACATGCTGACCTTCGGCGGCTTCTTGCTGCTGGGCGGCCGGCTCGGTGACTTGTACGGCCACCGCCGGCTCTTCCTCGCGGGGCTCAGCCTCTTCACCCTGGCCTCGCTGGCCTGTGGCCTCGCCAACTCGCAGGCGCTGCTCATCGTCGCGCGCGCGGTGCAGGGCCTGGGCGGCGCTGTGGTGTCGGCGATTTCGCTCTCGCTGATCATGAACCTCTTCACCGAGCCGGCCGAGCGCGCCAAGGCCATGGGCGTCTACGGTTTTGTCTGCGCCGGCGGCGGCAGCATAGGCGTGCTGCTGGGCGGTGTGCTCACCGATTCGCTGAGCTGGCACTGGATCTTTCTGGTCAACCTGCCCATAGGCGGTGCGGTCTTCGCGCTGTGCCTCTTGCTGCTGCCCGGCGGCAAGGGCCAGGCCACGGGCGCCAGGCTTGACGTGGGCGGCGCCGTCACCGTCACGAGTTCGCTGATGCTGGCCGTCTACGGCATCGTCAACGGCAACGAGGCCGGCTGGCTCTCGGGCCAGACTTTGGGCTTGCTGGGCGCGGCCGCGGTGCTGATGGCCGTCTTCCTGGCGATTGAATCCAAAGTGCAGACGCCGCTGATGCCGCTGGGCCTGTTCCGCCTGCGCAACGTCGCCACCGCCAATGTCGTGGGCGTGCTCTGGGCGGCCGCCATGTTCGCCTGGTTTTTTATCTCGGCGCTCTACATGCAGCTGGTGCTGGGCTACAGCGCTATGCAGGTCGGCCTGGGCTTTTTGCCGGCCAACCTCATCATGGCCGCCTTCTCGCTGGGCCTGTCGGCCAAGATCGTCATGCGCTTCGGCATACGCGCGCCGCTGGCCGCCGGCCTGCTGCTGGCCGCCGTGGGTCTGGCGCTGTTCGCGCGCGCGCCCGTGGCCGGCAGCTTCGCGCTCGACGTGCTGCCCGGCATGCTGCTGCTGGGCCTGGGGGCCGGCATGGCCTTCAACCCCGTGCTGCTGGCCGCCATGAGCGATGTGGACCCCAGCGAATCGGGCATTGCCTCCGGCGTGGTCAACACCTCTTTCATGATGGGCGGCGCCCTGGGCCTGGCCGTGCTGGCCAGCCTCGCGGCCGCGCGCACCACCTCGCTGGGCGGTGCCGGGCTGGACGCGACCGCGGCGCTCAACGGCGGCTACCAGCTGGCCTTTGTGATCGGTGCGGTCTTCGCGGCCGTGGCCGCCGTGCTGGGCGCCGTGCTGCTCAGGCCCGGCGCGGCCCCGGGCGGTGCCGGCGAACCCTCGCCCGCCAATTCGCCGGGCTAGGCCGCAGGGCCAAGGCCGCCGTCGCCGTGGCGCGCGGTTTCCTACATGCGCTGGCAAGCTTGGCCTACCCCGAGGCGGCGGTCGCTTCCCAAGAATCGCGTAACAGCCCGCCCCGGGTTGCGACCCATCCGCACCACCCCATTAAAGGAAATACCATGCCCACCACCAAGGCCACACCCGTGCACAAGGAAGCCACCGCCATGCTCAGGGCCGACCACAAGCTGGTCAGCGAGCTTTTTGAACAGTACGAAAAAAGCCGCTCACCCGCCAAAAAGAAAGAGCTGGTCGCCCAGATCTGCAAGGAGCTCACGGTGCATGCGCAGGTCGAGGAAGAAATTTTCTACCCCGCCGTCAAGGCCGCCCTCAAGGACCATGAGCTGATTCCCGAGGCCAGCGTCGAGCACGCCACCCTCAAGGACCTGATCGCCCAGGTCGAGGGCCTGGAGCCCGACGGCGAAATGTTTGACGCCAAGATCAAGGTCATGTCCGAATACGTCAAGCACCACGTCAAGGAAGAGCAGAACGAGATCTTCCCCAAGGCCCGCGCCACCCGGCTCGACATGACCGAGCTGGGCGCGCAGATCAGCGCCCGCAAACAGGAACTCATGGCCGCCGCCTGAGGCGCCCGGTTCACGGCAGGAGACGGCCCATGGCCACCATCACCGGAAGCTGCCATTGCGGCAAAAACGCCTTTCGCATAGACGGCGAAATGCCGGCCCAGCTCACGCGCTGCACTTGCTCGTTCTGCAGCAAGCGCGGCGCGCTGCTGGCTGAGAACCTGTTCACGGCCTAAACGGGGCCGCGTTGGGGTGCAATCGGGATGAGTGGGCCGACCGGGCACGCCGCATGGGCTAATGCCCATGCAAGGGCCTGGGTGGTTCAATCGCCCGATTTCACCCCAACCCGGAGGGCAAGCGCCTTTTCGGGCGGTCTGCGGCGTTGCGGCGTTAGCCCATAGCTGGGCTATGGGCGTCGCACCGCGCCTTGCATCCCATCCCGAAAAGGTGCTTGCGCGGCCCCGTTTAGGCCGTGAACAGGTTCTTACACACCCGAACAATTCCACGTCACCACACCCAAGGACGCCGACGCGGTTTACCGCTGGCAGACTAGGGCCTGTTAACGCTATTTATGCAAGATGCGTTGCGAGTCAAAAAGGCCTTGAGCAAGGCGCAAAACGCAGGCGGGGCGAACCCCGTCAAGGCTTTGCAACGCCGCGCAAGGCCTTTTTGATCGCAACCCGGAGGGAATGGGGCGAAAACAGCCCCACTCCGCGTTGCGCTCCTAGCGCAGACGCCCGGTCTGGGCGTCGTCGCGCGCCTTGATTGGGGCTGTTTTCACCCCATTCGCATTTGCATAAATAGCGTTAATAGGCCCTAGCTGGTGGACCACCACTTCTGCGCCGAGTGCGGTGTTTCCACCTACTCCGACAGCCCGGCCTTCGAGATGGACGGCAGCTGGGACGGCAGCACCCGCCGAATAGGTGTCAATGCGCGGCTGTTCGATGATTTCGACGCGGCCGAGGCGCCTGTTGCCGTGATAGACGGCAAAAACCTCTGGTAGCGGGGGGCGCGCTCAGAAATGCGGCGGCAGCTCGTCGCGCAGGCTGCGCGTGGTGGTGATGTCGCCGTCGCGCACAGGCGCGGCCTTGAGTTCGGCCACCTCGCGCAGCAGGGCGTCGATTTGCTGCTGCTGGCGCACGATGATTTTGTCGAGCTGCTCCAGCAGGTCCTCGGCAAAGCTGGCCTTGATCTCGAGTTCGGTCAGGCGGCTGTCGGTGTGGTTCTCGGCTTGCATGCCGCTATTGGACACCATCAGGCCGCCCGGGCCGGGGAAATAACCGGCGCCCTGCGCGTTTGCCCGGCTTGGGCTACGCTTGGCGGCTGTCGTTTATTTCCTGCCGCACACACACCATGACCCCATCCAAAGCCTTCCCCCAAGACTTCCCCATCACCCAGAAATGGCCCGCCCAGCACCCTGAGCAAATCCAGCTGTACTCGCTGCCCACGCCCAACGGCGTCAAGGTCTCCATCATGCTCGAGGAGACCGGCCTGGCGTACGAGCCGCACCTGGTGAGCTTCGACACCAACGACCAGATGTCGCCGGCCTTTCTCTCGCTCAACCCCAACAACAAGATCCCCGCCATCATCGACCCCAAAGGCCCCGGCGGCCAGCCGCTGCCGCTGTTCGAATCCGGCGCCATCCTGCTCTACCTGGCCGAAAAAACCGGCAAATTCATCCCCCAGGACGCCGCAGGCCGCTATGAAACCCTCCAGTGGCTGATGTTCCAGATGGGTGGCATAGGCCCCATGTTCGGCCAGCTCGGCTTCTTCCATAAATTCGCCGGCAAGGCCTATGAAGACAAGCGGCCGCGCGACCGCTATGTCGCCGAATCGAAACGCCTGCTCGGCGTGCTCGAGCAGCGCCTGGAAGGCCGGGCCTGGATCATGGGCGATGAGTACACGATTGCCGATATCGCCATCTTCCCGTGGGTGAGGAACCTGGTGGGGTTTTATGAAGCCGGCGATCTGGTGGAGTTCGCCAGCTTTCCGAATGTCAAGCGGGTGTTGGAGGTTTTTGTGGTGCGGCCGGCGGTGGTGAAGGGGTTGGCTATTCCCAAACGGAGCTGATGCCGGGTCTTGCTCCGGCGGGTGCGTTCTCTTACCTCTCTTTCCTCTATGGAGGGCGGCTGGCCGGGGTTGCCCGGCGGCAACTCACTTTCTTTTGCTTCGCCAAAAGAAAGTAAGCAAAGAAAAGGCGACCCTGGTGTCTGCGTCCCTCCGCTTCGCTGCGGGCAACCTGCGGTGCTCGGTCCAGCCGGGGTCTGGCTAAACTCGCTACGCTGCGCTTCGCTCAGACAACGCCAGCCCTGATCCGTCTGGCCCTGCGCTCCTCGGCGCATACACAAGGGGGGGATAGGAATACCAACAGCCAAATACAGAAACCACAAAAAAGCTTTCATTCGGCAGCGGGTGCGGCCCCTGCATGGCTGGCTGCATATTTCTCCAGCAACACATACAACAGCAAGCCCCCAGCCAAGGGCAAAAGGTAGTACAGCGCCCTGTACGCCAATACGGCTCCCATGAGAGTGCCCTGCTTCACACTGCCCGACAACAGCGCCAGATACACCGCCTCCAGCACCCCCAGGCCTCCCGGGATCGGCATGATCACTCCCACGATGGAGGCCGCCATCAGAACTCCCAGCACCTTGCCGTACTCCACCTGGCCGCCCAGCAGTGCGTACATGGCCGCGCCCATCAGTGCCCAGTTGGCGGCCGAGAGCAGCAGCTGCACCAGCGCCAGGCCGGGCGAGGGCAGGGTCAGCCGCTTGCCGCGCACACGCCACTCGCGTCCGTGCGCAAACTTGCAGGCCGCCACATAGGCCAGGGCCAGCAATACCATGGCCGCGCCCAGTCCGCGCAATGCCGTTGCGCCTATGTGGGCCTGGCTGGGCGGGGCGATCAGGCCCGCGGCGAACAGGCTGCCGGCCACCAGGCCGTAGCCCAGCCAGTTGGTCGCCAGGCTCAGGCCCACGATTTGCGCGATGGTTGCTTCGTCCAGCCCCGCGCGGGTGTACAGGCGCGCGCGCAGCGCCACGCCGCCCACCAGCGAGCCCAGGTTCAGATTAAAGGCATAACTCGTTACCGCGATCGCCCAGGTCTGCAGGCGCGGCAAGGTGTGGCGCGTGTGGCGCCGGCCTATCAGGTCAAAACAGCCATAGAGTGCATGGCTGGCCGTGGCCAGGCCCAGCACGCCCAGCAGCAGCCAGGGCGAATAACGCCACAGCGCCTGCCAGGCGCCGGCCCAGTCCACCTTGTGCGCATGCGACACCAGCAGGCCCAGCACCAATATCCCCAGCGCCGGAAACACCCAGCGCCGCACGCGCGGCCACAGTGATGCCGCCGCGGCGGGAGACGGGCTGGTACCGGGATTGGTATCGGCGCAAGCGGGCGCCGCGGTGCTGGCCATGATGGCTGCATCTTGCCCCGGGGCGCTTGCCGTGCGCCAGACGGTGGCGGCGCTGCTTTCTGTAGGCGCAGACCGACGGGGTGGGGGCCGGGTCTTGCTCCGGCTGGGCGCGCTCCTCCTCCTTCCTCTTCTTAGTTCAGCTGGCCGGGTCTCGCCCCGGCGGGCGAGGCACTTTTCTTTGCTTCGCCAAAGAAAAGTACCCAAAAGAAAGGCGACCCGCAGTCTGGGTCCCCTGCGCTGCGCTACGGGGCAACCTGCGGTGCTCGACTACGGCGGGGTCTCGCGCAAACTCGCCTTCGGCTCAGACAAGCGCGATCCCTGATCCGCCTACGTCTGCGCTCCTCGGCCCAGCCAGGACGGGGCAATCGGGAGCGGGAACCGAATACCGAAATACCAAGAAGATAAATACAAACAAGGACACGCCGTGGCGTGTCCTTGTTTCTTAGGTATTCGGTTGTTTGGTATTCCTGTCCCCACCCCTTGTGTATGCGCCGAGGAGCGGAGGGCCAGACGGATCAGGGCTGGCGTTGTCTGAGCGAAGCGCAGCGTAGCGAGTTTAGCCAGACCCCGGCTGGACTGAGCACCGCAGGTTGCCCGTAGCGAAGCGAAGGGACGCAGACACCAGGGTCGCCTTTTCTTTGCTTACTTTCTTTTGGCGAAGCAAAAGAAAGTGAGTTGCCGCCGGGCAACCCCGGCCAACCACTCTTAGCAGAGTAAGCAGAAAGACGAAGAGAGGAGAAAAAGAGAAGAGGAAGAGCGCGCCCGCCGGAGCAAGACCCGGCCTCAACCCTTCTCATACCGAGCGAGCTCAACCCAAAAAACACTCCCCCGCCCCTGCCGGTCCGCCATCCCCACCGGATGCCCCAGCAGCTGGCTCAGGCGGTAGATCGCCGCCAGTTCCAGCCCGAAGCCCTCGGCCGTGCCTTGTTGCGGAATGCCTTGCGGGAAAGTTTGCTGGCGTTCGTGCGCGATGCCCGCGCCCGTGTCCCAGAGTTCTATGCGCCACTGGCCGCGGCGCGGCCTGGCCGCCAGCAGCACGCCGCCGCCGTGCGTGTTGCGCAAGGCGTTCGACAGCAGGCTGCCCACCAGCCGCGCCAGCAGCACCGGGTCCGACAGCGCCTGCCCCGAGGCCGCCCTTGTGCGCAGGCGCAGGCCTTTTTCGCGTGCCAGCGGCATATGCTCTTCGGCCACCGTGTGGATCAGCGCGGCCAAATCCACCGGCTGCGTGTGCACCGTCAGCGAAGCCGGGTCCAGCCCCGCGAGGCTGAACAGCGAATCAAACAGGTCGTCGATCTTGCGTGTCGAATCGGCGATCTTGCGCGCGATCTGCGTCGCGAACTCCGGCTCCAGCGTCAGCCAGTCGGCATACAGGCCCAGCGAATGCACCGGCCGGCGCAGCTCATGCGCGGCGCTCGCGATAAAACGCGTGCGCACCGCCTCCGCGTCCGCCACCGCGCGTTTTCGCTCCTCCAGCGCCTTGATCAGCTCCTGGCGGTCGAACTGCCGCTCCAGGCTGATGTGCCGGGCCCGGAACATGCGCCGCCCCGTCACATGCGCCACCGCCAGGAACACCAGCACCACCGCCATTTCGGCGCCGGTGTCCAGCGCGGCGGGCACGCCGCCCCTAAAGTCCATGCGCCAGACAAAGGCCGCCAGCACCGAGGCGCCCAGGCCGTTGCAGTACGCCGAGAAAGTGCGCAAACACGGCGGCGACGAAGACACCGCCGTCGCCGCGAGGCCCGACAGCATCAGCATGCAGATCAGTTGTTCCTCCACGGGCGCCCGGTGGTAGACCACAAACATCAGCGCGCCCCAGACCACCGCGCTCAAGGGCCAGGCCCAGCTGTGCAGCGACATGAACTCCCGCAGCGCCACCCCGTCGGCCTCCGCCAGGCGCGTGCGGTAGGCGTGCAGGATGGCATAACGCAGCAAGGTCATGGAGCTTGCCGCCACCGCCCATACCCCAAGGTCCAGCGGGTCCACATGCCGGTACAGCATCGCCACCGTCGCCATGATCGCCAGCACCGCCGTATGCAGCGTGGGCTGCGCATGCCGCATAAAGGCGTGGGCCAGTTGTGTGTTGACCCAGGACTCGCGTGGGCTCATCGGTGGGCGCTTCCGGTGGCGGCTGGCGGCATGGGCGTCATGGAGAAAGAAGAAGAAAGGGTTTTTTCCGTAAGCGGGAACACGATGACGATAACAACAACCATATCAGAGGGAAGGATGGGGATCCTACGTAGCCAGCTTAGGGAAATCCACCATGCTTTTGCGCCGGGAAGGTCTGCATGCAGACATTCTTTGCGGGGTTTGGTGAATTGGCCGCGGTGCGGCTGTTTAAAGGCTTAACGGCAGCCGGGGCGCGGAAGTTTTGCCTTGTGCGTGCCCGGCGTGCGGCTCCCTCCGGCCCCAGGCCGATCTTGCCAGTGTTGGCGGGCTTGGGCGAGCCGTCTTTGGTTGTCGTTGGGGGGTGCTTGTGGGGGTGGAACGCATACCTTTTTATTCATGGCTGTGAGGAAACAAGCCCGGCAGTTGTTCCATGCAAGGCATAGGAGGCGGAACGGTTCGGGGCTTTGGGCTCTATGGGTCCTGGATCTCCTGGATAAGATGCCGGTTATTGTTCAGGAGCAGACATTCAACCAAGTGGCCTTCGGCTAAGGGCTCTTCCCGATTGAGAAAGCGTCTTCACTGGCGACATTACTAAAACCCATGATCGGCGATGATCCGAAACATCGCAGTTTGCTGGCGGTTGATTGAATTTCAAAAAAAGCTCCGGAAAACGCCATTCATATCTACCCATAAAAACTTGAAAGCCAACTTTGACAATGACCTCACTACTTGCCTTCCGTCTGAGTTCAACAAGCTGCCAGCCTCGCCGCCTCTTGCTGTCGCAGTTTTTAATTTTGATTTTGGTCTTCATGGGCGGGTGCGCGACACGCGAGAAGCTGGCCATGGCGGATGTTCCGGAGCAGATCGTGTTGACAGATAAAGTGTCTTACAAGGTGAAGGCCTTCAACGGCATGCAGTGGGAATACATTGCGTTGCCAGGAATCTATGACGCAGAGCGCAAGGACTCCGGCGGGGTCTATTTTTATGGACCCGGTCGATCTATCGTTGAAATAGGCGAACTGTGGGGAAACGTGCCGCGAGTAAAAGTGGGCGGGATTTATTTGCCGAACGACAAATTACGACCAGTGGAGATGGTGTACGCATTTGAAAACAAGGTCCAAACCACCACCGACCTGAATCAGTACATCCTTGACCGGGCGATCACCACCACGGCAATGCCCGCCCTCCGCCCGGGCATTGGCGCCGGCGCAAATATAGTGGGAAATGCAGTAGGTGGGGCCGTGGTATCCGCGATGTTAGAAGCCAGCGAAGGCGAAATTACCCGCATAACCATCAAGGATCAGGCTATCGCCGAATTGCTTCGCTCGGCACGAAGCCCCAAGGCGGTGCCAGAAACAAATGCAGTGCGTTCAAGCACGGCAAAGTGAACGGAGGCCCGCTATGGGCCAGGGCGTCTGCTGCCGGCTAGAAGCGGACATTGGGAGAGAGCCATGAATGGCGTTGTGAGTTTCCCCGGTTTGCCAGGAGCCCGGGGTTGAAAAATAGAAACAAATATCGGACGGAGGGGGCCATGAAAAAAACGATCGCACTCGCTTGCATCACCCTATCCGCGCAGGGAATGCACGGCAATGTGTCTGCCCAACAAGGGCTACTGTCTGCCGGTGATTACTACCGTGACATGGGCGTCATTTTTGGTGTCATCGAAGCCGCACACGATATTGCCGACATATGTTCAGAAGAGTTTCCAGAGACCCGGGAAACCAATGAAAAGCATTACCAGGCATGGCGCGCCGGGCATCAGGATCTTTTACAGGAAGTAGAGCGCCACAGGGCCAGAATTCTGGAGCACGCCGTTCTGGGTGCCCGGTATAAGCTTGATCTGCATAACCGGAATCTCACGTTTAAAACAAACCAAAGACTGGCCCTGGCGAAGGATGGAGCGGCAACATTCCGCGCCAACTGTAATCAATACGGTGATATGACCCGATTACAGCAATGGGACATCAATAGCTCACTTGCGAAACAAGTAGCGACCATGCGCCGCGGTCCACCGCAATAGGTTCCAATGGCCGTTCAAACTGAGCTCAACATCGCGGAAATCCTGCATGAATCAGGTGCCGTCAGATTCCGCTACGCCCGGATCCTGGCTTCCGATGGCGCGAGATGGATTCGCCATGGCCTTTTCGTTGAGTACGGCCAAGACGGCACCGTCGTTTCGGAAGGGCACTATCTCAATGACAAGGAGAATGGCCCGTGGCGTGACTATCACCTCAATGGGAAACTGGCTTCAGAGGGCCGTTACCTTGAAGGTAGGGAAGTTGGCATATGGCGTTTCTGGAATGCCGAGGGAGTTGCAGAGGAATCGACCAACTACGGCTCCTGATGGCCGCAATCTGCCAGAAGCAGAGATCGCCACAACAGCATGATCAATCCCAAAGTATGAAACTCAAGCAACCACTCCTCGCTGCTCTTTGGGTCCTCAGCCTCAGCCATGCCGCCATGGCCGCACCGCCGGTGACCACCGTGGACCCCCGCAACATCGGCTTCACCATGGCTACCATCGCGGCGGACAAGCTGCAGTTTGAAGCGCCCACGGCGCAATCCTCTGCAGGTGCGCCGCAATTCCACGAGGATGAATGGCGCCAGATTGAGTTCTTTCCCGCGGCCCGCCTGCCGGAGCTCCAGACGCGGCTCAAAGAGTTCAAGGCATTCGAGCAGCAAAACCGCGTTCCGCAGGGCTGGAAGAACATCTACGCCCGGCGTATGGCGGGCACGCCCCTTGCCGGCACGCCAGGCCCCAAAGAAGTGGCTGCCTTGCTTCAAGGCAATATGGCACCGGCGCCGATTCTGAGCACCACCTCGGCCCCTTTGGGCCAGGTCAAGGGCGGCTTCACCATCCGGCTGACAGGCTCGGTATTTCTTTACGGCATCGCCGATGGGGCCACCGTCACTTCACTGGCGGCCATGGTGGAGCGCGGTGGCGACGAGCGTGTCCTGACTGCCGCCTTCATCCGCCTGTACACGCAATACAAGCTTGTTCTGGTTGACTGGCGTGGGCAGATGATGCTGACCTCGGTGGAGCCCAATGGGGAGCTTGGGATTTGGCGGCCGTGAGTGTGAAGTGCGCCAGGGCCCATTCAGGTCGCAGTTTTCATGACAACCATCGGTCGGAAGCGAAGACTGGAGGATTCAGTGAACAGACTCGATGAAGGGCAGTTACGCAAGGTGTATGACGAAGTCGTGAGCGCTGCGAAAGAACTCGCGGCGGGACAGGTCAGCTTCGTTGATGGCATTAGACGGGTCGCGGCCATGCGCTGGCTGGCTTCGCCGATTGACCATGATCCCGACTTCATGCTCTTTGTAGGCATTGACAGTGAATCGGATCATTTGCCAGGAATCGAGAATCGCCCGCAATGTGCACAAGCGTGGCTGGACCAATGCGACAAGGAAGCCCGCGAGTTGGAGAGTTTCTGGAGCGCCGAAGTGCGAACCGCGTGCGCCGTGCTGGTGGCACGGTTTTCTGGTTGAGCTAGTGTCCGCCTGGTGCACTGCGCCAATCTCCGTCAGCTCGCCTCCGTCGCGCCTTTAAACACCGCCAACTGCGCCGCAAAAGCCCGCCGGTAAGCTGGCCGCGCCTCACCACGCGCGACAAACATCCACGTGATCGTGCCGGATTCGAACAGCGCGCCCGCCTTGCTCATAAGCGGGTATCACCCCGAAAGGGTACAAGGCCAGGAGCGAACGCCAGAGGAGCGTCAGGAAGTAAGGTCATGCGGCTTGGTCACAGCATCCCACAGCGCCTCCGCGGCTCGCCCCATTGAATTGCGGGAGCGGAAGAGCCTGATTTCAAGGGGAAGGCGTAACGCGGGTGCTCCTGCTTCGACCACACGGCCGCTTGCCAGGTCGTCGTGAATCAGGGTTTGCGGCAGCCATGCCACGCCGCGGCCTTCGAGGACCATGGTTCTCAACACCGAGGCCAGGTGCGCGGTGAACACCGTTTGTGTGGAGACCTTCTCCATGGCCTCAAACCTTGTTTCGCGCAGGATGCGGCCAAGCCCTGATTCGGCGCTGTAGCCGAGAAGGGATACCGGCGTCTTGCCCGCTTTCAGTCTGTGCAGGGCTTGGCCTGAGGCATCAAGCGCTGTCACCGGCATCAGGTAGTCGGCGCCAATTTGAATCGAGGGAAAACCGCCGGCCTCAAGACCCCCTGGCGCGTCTGGGTGGGCATGGCACACCACAAACTGCACCTTGCTTTGCTCCATCAGTGCCTCGCAGCGCGCCAGCACGTCGGACTCCAGGTGCATGGTTCCGGCCATGGTGTGCGCCTCAAAACTCCGCAGCCAGGCCGGCATGAAGGTAAACGACAGCGCGTGCGTTGCCGCAAACCGCAGGGAATGCGAACTTGCTTCCGCAATGATCCGGGCCTCGCCCGGTATGCGGGCCACCTGGGCCGTCAAATCATTGGCAATGCCCTGGAACCACCGGCCGGCTTCGGTCAGCCGGACCGGCTGTGAGCTTCTGTCAAAAAGGTCCGTGCCTATCCATTCTTCCAGGGCGCGCACCCGGCGCCCGAAAGCCGGCTGCGTCATGTGGCGCTCTTCGGCCGCGCGGGAGAAGTTGCCCGTTGCAGCCAGTGCGGAAAAGTCTTCGAGCCAGGAGAAATTCATGCCCGGTGCTTTGAAAGCATTGAAGAAAAGAAAAACAGCATTGGTCAAATGCGGCGGCCTTCGCGATCATAGCGACCATCATCACAGCCCGTCATAGAGACCCCCATGAAAATCGTTGAAATCAGGGAGAAGACCCTCCCCATCAGTTCCCCCATCCGCAACGCCTACATCGACTTCAGCAAGATGACCTTGAGCCTAGTGGCCGTGATCACGGACGTGATTCGGGACGGCAAGCCGGTTGTGGGCTACGGGTTTAACTCCAACGGCCGTTACGGGCAGGGCGGGCTTATCCGCGAGCGCTTTTGCGGCCGTATTCTTGAAGCGGCACCTGAAAGCCTCATCGACGCCAGGGGCACCAACATCGACCCGGCCAAGGTCTGGGCGGCAGCCATGAGCAACGAAAAACCGGGCGGCCATGGCGAACGCTCTGTTGCCGTGGGCACGCTTGATATGGCCGTATGGGATGCGGTCGCCAAGATCGAGGGTAAACCCCTGTTCCGCATGCTGGCCGAGCGGCATGGGCGCGAGGCCAATCCGCGCGTTTTTGTCTACGCTGCGGGCGGTTATTACTACCCGGGCAAAGGCAACGAGGCGCTCTGCGCCGAGATGCGCAGCTACCTGGACCGCGGCTACAACGTGGTCAAGATGAAGATCGGCGGCGCTTCCATCGACGAAGACCGGGGCCGCATCGAGGCGGTCTTGAAGGAGATCGGTTCAGAGGCCCGGCTTGCGGTGGATGCGAACGGCCGGTTCGATCTGGAAACCGGCATTGCCTATGCAAAGATGCTCCGCGAATTTCCGCTGTTCTGGTACGAAGAGATCGGGGACCCGCTGGACTACGCCTTGCAGGCGGCGATTTCAGAGTTCTATCCCGGCCCCATGGCCACCGGCGAGAACCTGTTCTCGCACCAGGACGCCCGCAACCTCCTGCGGTATGGCGGCATGCGCCCCGATCGCGACTGGCTGCAATTCGACTGCGCGCTGTCCTATGGCCTTGTGGAATACCTGCGCACGCTCGAAGTGCTCAAGCAGTTCGGATGGTCGCCCGCGCGTTGCATTCCCCACGGCGGGCATCAGATGTCCCTCAACATCGCGGCCGGCCTCGGCCTTGGCGGAAATGAAAGCTATCCCGACCTGTTCCAGCCCTACGGGGGTTTCCCTGATGGTGTGAAGGTGATCGACGGCCATGTAAGCTTGCCTGAACTGCCGGGTATTGGTTTTGAAGGCAAGGCGGACCTTTACGCCCAGATGCGGGCGCTTTCAGCCTGATTCCGCTTGATTCGGGTTCGCGGTTAACGGTTCGCGATTCGCGACCACAAGGGAAACAACACATGAAAAACCATCAGCTGATGTTCCAACGGGTTCTTGTTTCGGTGTTGCTCAGCCTGTCGGCCGCGCCGGCGGCCTGGGCGCAGTACCCGGACAAGCCGGTGACGCTGGTGGTGCCCTTCGCCGCTGGCGGGCCCAGCGACAAAATCGCGCGCGACCTGGCCGAAGCCCTGCGCAAGCCGCTGGGCCAGACCGTCATTGTTGACAACACCGCGGGTGCCGGCGGGACCATTGGCGCGGCTCGCGTCGCGCGTGCCAAGGCCGACGGCTATACCCTGCTGGTGCACCACATCGGCCTTGCAACCGCCCCGGCCCTTTATAAAAAATTGCCCTATGACACCCTGAAGGACTTCGAGTACCTGGGCCTGATCAACGAAGCGCCCTCCGTGCTGATCGGCCGCACGACACTCGCGGCCAACAACCTTGCCGAACTGCGCAAGTGGGTTGCGGATTCCGGTGGCCGCGTGAACCTGGCCAACGCGGGTGTCGGGTCGGCTTCACACCTTTGCGGCTTGATGTTGCAAAGCGCGCTCAAATCCAAAATGGTGGCGGTCCCCTACAAGGGAACGGCCCCGGCCATGACCGACCTGATAGGTGGACAGGTGGATCTGATGTGCGAACAGGCCACCAACGCCGTGCCGCAAATCGAGGGCAAAAAAGTGAAGGTGTATGGCGTCAGCAGCAAGGAGCGCCTGAACCTGCCCTCGCTTGCGCAAACGCCCACATTGGCCGAGGCCGGCCTCACGGACTTCAACGTCACGGTCTGGCATGGGGTGTATGCGCCGCACGGCACGCCGCCGGAGGTTCTGGCCAGACTCAATGCCGCGCTGCGTGAAGCCCTCAAGGACCCGGAGCTGATCAAGCGCCAGGAAGCGCTGGGCTTGCGCCTCGTGACCGACGCCAGGCTCAGCGCAGCCGGCCACAAAGCCTATGTCCAGGCGGAAATGGCGCGCTGGGGAAAAGTGATCAAGGACTCGGGCGAGACGGCTGAGTGAGTTTCCAAGATGCACACGACGTGATGCGCGGGCTATTGGAAGAGTGGCGCTTCGTGGATCGCATCTCAATTGGCACGGAATGGGTGGTGAGCCCAACGCCCGCTTTGGGCTCTCATCAGGCATCATCGGCGCTGCCACGATTTAATTTCTATACAAGCGATCCAGTTCCACGGTGGTTCCAAATCTGATGGTTGACGAGCTTGGGTTCACTGCGTTGCTAGCGTAGATAACGCGAGCATCAGGCGTGATCTGCCAAGTCAACGTTCGAAATTTGAGAGGAACAGCTCCACGCCGGCCTAAAGGATCAGGGATCTCACCCAAGAGAGTCTTGCTGGGCGGGCCAAATTTTTCAATCAAGAAATCTTTGGCACTTTCGGCTTTGTCGTTCAGGTGAAAGTCAATCCTTTTTACCATTCCGTCATCGCTGAGGATGACGTATATTTCTCCGCGAGACCCGGCATACGTTCCAGCTGTCAATACGCATAGCGTCCCCATGGGTGGAGATGGAAGCGAACACTTGGCGCCTGTCGCCATTTCGATTTCTTTAGGCGATGGCTTCGATCCGATGGCGATGCCTTTGAACGCAGGCGGCTCCGCCGCCAGACAACTCAAGCCTTGTGAAGCGATGCCTATAAGCAGTACAGCGGTATAAATTTTCAATGCAATTTCCCTTCTGGCCGGAATCAATCATCTTACCTGCGGCTGGGGTCTGCACCAGTCATGAACATCGCTAAGCATCGTTCGCAGTCGCAGGGCCAAGTTTGTCCCGAGCGATCTCTCATCAACCGCTCACCGCCTTTCCCGTAAACACCGCCAACTGCGCCTCAAAAGTCCGCTGGTAAGCTGGCCGCCGGCCACCGGTAAGATGACTGTTGTCGGCCACAAGCGGACATTTCAGTACGTTCAACGGAACCCATCTTGCGACGACGCCCCTCATCCCGATTGCTCGTTCTCAACCGCACGGGAAACCTGCTGCTCTTTCGCTTTGTGCATAAGACCGGGGCATTGGAGGGGCAAGACTACTGGGCGACTCCTGGCGGCGGGCTGGAGGCCGGCGAAACCTTCGCCGAGGCGGCAGTGCGTGAGCTGGAAGAGGAAACGGGCATCTTTGTCGCCGACGTAGGCGACCCCATTGCGCAACGAGAGTTCGTCCTGCGCTTGGTGGATGGCGAAGAGGTCATGGCCGATGAACGGTTTTTTGTTGTCACCGTGGAAGACCACCAGGCAGTCCTGCAAGACCGCTGGACCGCCGAGGAGGTCGAGGTCATAAAGGACCACAAATGGTGGAGTGCGCTTGAACTCAAGTCGACTGACGAGATCGTGTGGCCTGTCGACCTCCCGGAAATGCTCACATCTGCGGGCTGGTGGCAGCGCAGCTGACTTCGGTTGTCTGTGGCGGATTCGCCGCCCGAAATGAAGGTTTGCGTGGAAGGATGTGCAAAGACCCTTTGGGCCCGGATGAGTCGTTTACGGCTCAATGAACCCGCAGCACCTCAAACTGCTGTCGGATTGGAGCGACCTGTATCCACACCTCATCTCCCTCGCATTTACCCAGCATGGCCCTGCCCAAAGGGGCTTCGCTGCTGATGACCTGAACGAGCTGAGCGCCGCTGACCAACTTCATGCTGCCCCCATCCGGCCCGAGAAAGAGCTGTTGCTGCTTGTCGTCGGAATCGACCAGGCAGACCAGCGCGCCAAGCTGTATACCTTTGCTGGAGTCGTAGGGGCGCGGGCGGAATTGGCGCCAATTGGCCATCGCCTGGCGGATGCCTTCGGCGCGCCGAGCTTGGCCGGTGGCCAGGTATGCGGCTTCGAGTCCCAATGTGTCGTATTTGTTTTCGGCGATGTTTTCTTCGTGAGTCGCCGTTTCATAGGCCACCCGCATTGCCTGTTCGGCTTGCAGCAGGTCTTCGGCGAGCCGTTCCAGCACCTGCTGCTGCAGCAAGAATTTATCCATGATGAAAGGTAGGCATCTCGAAAAAGCGGGGGCAGGTCTTGATTATGAAGGGCTCCAGCAGCCTTGGACGCTTCTGTCGGCTGCAGCTTAACTTCAGCTAGGCGTTGAATTATGTAGCGCTCATGGTTGCACGATCTCGTCAGCCGCCCGCTGACGAACCCGTAAACACCGCCAGCTGCGCCGCAAAAGCCCGCCGGTAAGCCGGCCGTGCCACAGCCCGCGCGATATAGGCCGACAGCGTCGGATATTGATCCAGCAGGCCCGAGCTCTCCAGCCTGCGCAGCACCGTCACCATCAGCAGGTCACCCGCGCTGAAATCGCCGTCCAGCCAGTCGGCATTACAGTCGGCATTACCCAGGTGTTTTGAAAGCTCGGCCAGCCGTGCGTGCACGCGCTCCTCCAGCATGGGCTGGCGTTCCGCATACCAGGGCTTGTCCTGCTCGAAGATAAAGGCCATGGAGCGTTCCACAATCGGCGGCTCCACCGTATTGAGCGCGGCAAACATCCAGGCGATCGCGCGGGCGCGGGCATTGGCATCCTCGGGCAGCAGGCCTGCGTGCTGCTCCGCGATATGCAGGATGATGGCGCCCGATTCGAACAGTGCCAGCCCGCCTTCTTCATAGGTCGGGATCTGCCCGAAAGGGTGCAAGGCCAGGTGCGCGGGCTGCTTCATTGCCGCGAAAGACAGCAAACGAACCTCGTAAGCCTGGCCCACTTCCTCCAGTGCCCAGCGCACGCGCATGTCGCGCGCCAGGCCCCGGCCGCGGTCGGGCGAGCGTTCAAAGGCGGTGAGGGTGGGGATGGTTGTCGTTGGGATCATGGCGGTGTTTTCCCGGCTGGGTGTTTGGTTGAGGGGCGGGGCTTGTTGTGACAGACAAGCTGTGCCGCCCCTGCGAGTTTTCTTGCTCCTTCCCCCGCTGGGGGAAGGCGGGGATGGGGGCTCTCGGCCTGCGATCTAAAGCCGACTATGCCTCAAGCGCTGCAGGCCCCCATCCCAAGCTTCCCCCAGCGGGGGAAGGAGGGGCGCACCGGTTAGTCGCTACTTGCGCTCATTGACCTGCTGCGCCCAGCTGGCCGCATTGCTCTTCCCATCCAGGAAAGGCAGCACCGTAGGCACCAGGGCGGGCGCCAGGAACAGGTCGTAGTGTGTGTACCCCGGCAATATCGCCAGCCGGTTCTTCGCCATGTTCTCGCGGCCCCAGCCCGCGTCCTTCAGCCCGCCGCCCAGCAGCTGGTAAAACTTCACGATGTGCTCGGGGCGGTACATATCGCTGTCGCCATACACCAGCATCACCGGCATCGCGAGTTTTTTGACATCTTCCGAATAGTCATAGGGCTTGCGCATCATGGCGCCCATCTGGTCCAGCAGCTTGGGGAAATCCTGCGGGCGCGGCGCCACCGCCACATAAGACTTGTACATGGGCGTCTCCTTCATCATGTCGGCCATGGCCGCGCCGACCTGCGCCTGCATAGGCAGCATTTCCGGGAAGAAGCCGTCTTGCGCATAACCGGCCGACACCAGCACCAGGCGCCGCACGCGCTCGGGGTGTTGCACCGCCATGCGGAATGCGACGCCCCCGCCCATGGAATAACCCATCACATCCACCTGGCCGTAACCCAGCTGCTGGATGATCTGCGCCATGTCCTCCCCCATGTCGATGAGGCTCACGGGCCTGTCGGTCAGCGCCGTGCGGCCGTGCCCATACAGGTCCACGCCTATGACCTGGCGGGTCTTGACCAGCCCGGCCAGCACCGGCCCGAACATCTCGAACTGGCCCAGGCCGCCATGCAGCAAGAGCAAGGGCTCGCCCTTGCCATGCACCTGGTAGTGGTAGTTGACGCCGTTGACGCTGAGGTAGCCGCTTTTGACGGGCTTGCTTTCCTGGGCGTGAGACGCGACCGGGAGGAGGGTGGCAAGGGCCACCGCGGCGCTCAGCAGCGGTACAAAAAGGGTGCGCAGGAACTTCATCGATTTCTCCTTGAGTTAAAAAAGGAACAGGCCCCAGGCCGTTCGTGTGGCTTACACAAGCACGACGAACGGGGCCGGCGGATTCGACAAAGTCCGGCTACGTATTTGCCTACGCAGCGGCTTGCGCCGCCGCCATGTCCATCCACACCGGCTCGAACACATGGCCGTCCGGGTCCTGGAAGGCGCGCGAATACATAAAGCCCATGTCCTGCGGTGGGCGCACATCGGCCTTGCCGCCGGTGGCCGCCGCGGCTTGGGTGATGGCGTCCACCTCTTCGCGGCTGTCGCGTGACAGGGCCAGCAGCACTTCGCAGCTCTGCTGCGCGTCGGCGATGCGCTTGGCGGTAAAGGTGCCGAAGTACTCGTGCGTCAGCAGCATGAAGCTGATGGCCTCCGACCAGACCATCATCGCGGCCTGCTCGTTGCTGAACTGCAGGTTCTGCTCGCAGCCGATTGCCTTGTAAAAGCGCGTGGCGGCGGCAAGATCCTTTACCGGCAGGTTCACAAAAATCATCTTGGGCATGGTGGCTCTCCTTGGGGTTGGGGTGAATGAATCAGGCGTGAATCAGGGGTGGATCAGGAAATCTGCGCGCGAAGCCGCTCTTCCTGCTCGCGCAGCTCCGGCGTGAAGGCCTCGCCAAAATCGTCCGCTGTGAAGACCTGCCGGATCTCGATTTCCGAATCGCCCGGCATCGGGTTGGGGCAGCGCTTGACCCAGGCTATCGCCTCCTGCAGTGACTGGCACTGCCAGATCCAGAAGCCGGCCACCAGCTCCTTGGTTTCGCTGAACGGCCCGTCGATCACCGTGCGGTTCTTGCCAGAAAAGCGCACGCGGGCGCCTTTCGAACTTGGGTGCAGGCCTTCACCGGCTTGCATGATGCCCGCCTTGACGAGCTCTTCGTTGTATTGGCCCATCTCCGCGAGCAACTGCTCGCTGGGCATGACGCCGGCTTCGCTGTCGGCAGTGGCTTTGACGAGGACCATGAATTTCATGTCGGTTCTCCTGTTTGATGGTTGGTTGGTGGGTGGGTGAATCAATGGGTTTGCGCGCGGCGGTACTTGTCGCCCACTTCCGCGCGTATCGGCGCTGTGTCGTAAACAATGGTCATGGCCTCAACCAGGCCCTGCTCGTCGAAATCAAAAATATCCACACAGCGAAAGCTCACCTGCGAGCCATCGGCCAGCTCCCACAGGTAGGTGAATGCGACCGAAGCCCGGCGCGAGCCGGCCGCGCTCACAAACACCTCGGCATCCTCCAGCACACTGCGCCGCGTGGCCGCCTTGAGCTGGTCAAAGAACTCGCCCGCCGGCTGCATACCCAGAAAAGGCGAGTTCACCATCCCCTGGGGGCTGAACAGCGACACAATGCCCCGCACGTCTCCCGCGGCCAGCAGGGCCAGGTAGCGGTTAATGACGTCGATATAGGCGAGGGCGTTCGAACTGATGACCATGGCGTGGGGCGGTGTGATGGAGTGATTGAACAGGGCGCCATCGTAGGAGCGCCCGCGCCGCAGCACCATCGAAAGATTTTGGGGTCAGCCATGTGCGGCGCGCATGGCTGCTGCGCACCGTGCCGCCACGATAAACTGCGCCCATGCCCGCCTTGCCGCCCCTTTACGCCCTGCAGGCCTTTTTGGCCGCCGCCGATTGCGGCAGTTTCACCGGCGCGGCCACCCGGCTTAACCTGACGCAGGGCGCGGTGAGCCGGCAAGTCCAGCTGCTGGAGGAGTATTACGGCTGCCCGCTGTTTGTGCGCGTGGCCCGCGGCCTCACGCTCACGCCCGAAGGCCAGCAGCTGCTGGCACCTGTGCGGCAGGCCTTGGAAACCCTGGCCCAAGCCAGCGCGCGCGTGCGGCGCGGTGCAGCCGATGTGCTCAGAGTCCAGTTCCCGCCCACCATGGCCGTCAGGTGGTTTTTGCCGCGCCTGCCGGCGCTGCAGGCCGCGCTGCCCGGGACTGAAATCCGCGTGGCCACCCACTGGACCGATGCGCCCGATTTCAGCAACACCGATGCTGACGTCATCATTGCCCACGGCAAGGGCGATTGGCCCCAGCTGGTCGAGGTGCCGCTGATGCGCGAGCGCCTGGTGCCCTTGTGCGCGCCCCAGCTGGCCGCCAGCCTGCGCGAGCCGCGCGACCTTGCCGGTGCAACCCTCTTACATGCCACAGCCCGGCACCATGAATGGCTGACCTGGCTGCGCGGCGCCGGCGTGCCCGACCTGCAGGCCGCGCGCGAGCAGCTGTTTGACACGGTGGATATGTGCGTTCAGAGCGCCGAGCGTGGCCTGGGCGTGGCGATTGCTGATGCGGCGCTATTCACCGACCTCATCGCTTCGGGCAAGGTGATGAAGCCCTTTGACATTGAGGTTGACAGCGGGAACGGCTACTTTCTGACTTATCCGCCGCAGCGACGAGAGCAACGGAGTATTCGGTTGTTTGAGGAGTGGATGATGGCTGTGCTGCGGGGGTGAAGGTGCTCGTACTGCGCAGGCTTATACCTGGGCTGTTGCGCGCATGCGGCTCATAGGCCGGGTCTACCACGAGGACCTAAGCGCGGAGGGCAGGAGCAAACTGGTGAACAGTCTCCTCACAAATGAGGATTCTCAATTTGCTCTTTTGTGCTATACCTGAGACGGATTGTTACATCCTGCTCGTGATAGGTAGAGGAGATTCACTTGTCGAGAACCCAAAAAGTCTATAGGCCAGCGCATATATATAAATTGATCTCTGGCATCAAGGATATTGATAAGCGAAATCTACTGCGGGGCTACAGCGCAAAACCAAGACTCCTGTCACAAGATGCTGAAGAAATACGCAAGGAAAACTCACTTCATAACAGTGTGATTTCCGGCGCCGTGCTTAAAGGACCTCAAGGTCTTTGGGATGGACACGCCCAATCGAAGAAGAGGACCAGCGAAGACCTTTTCAGGATGACTTCGTTTCCTTCCATCGCGTGGAGACACGAAGTTTGTTATACGGCCGGGTATATCAATTCGTTCATGTCTACTGCCGTTGAAATACTCGATGTGATGGATAAGTTGTCTCAAATTGAGGTTCTAGGTTGCGATGACGCTTTAGAAATACTTCTGGAGGCAAGTAAAAAATATGGGGCGTCTAACTATCTGTCATACAAGCTGGCCTACCTGAGAACGGCGCGCTCTCTGGATCCCCGTCAGCTAGCGAAAGTGAATGAGATTGAGGGGCAGATATCGCATCGGGCGAATGTTGGATTGCATTTCAGCGCGTTGGAGAACCTGAGTTCAAAAATATCCTTGTTCGTCGTGGCGCGAAGGCGAGTGAGTGGAATGGTCGGAAAAGTGAACGGGAACGTTCGTAAATCCATTTCGCTAAGTAACTTCATACCCACACCTATAAATGAAGACGATGTTGGTGGTTTTTTATTACGAGCGACTGAATCCTGTTTAGTTGACGGAATCTATGCGGTGATCGCTCTTTTCAATCTTCACGCCGATTTCTCAGCAGTTAAAAAAGAATTTGAGAATCGCTTGGATCCGAATTTTGTTGAGAGACTACATGCAGTCATTGGTCGCGCAGGTGAACCTAACCCCGAAGAGTTGGTTACGGAGCACTTCCGAGCACAAAACGTGAATAGCGAGCCAACGTTGGATTTGTATCGGACGTCTGCAGCGTTTCTTGAACGTCCTAGCCTAGCTTTCTATCGCAACAAACTGGATCAAGTAATCGGGGCTCGTTTGTTGGCCGAAATTCACGGAAAAAAAGGCGGCGCAATAGAGCCCTTTGACTCCAAAGAGCTGTTGTTCGCACCGGACGGCTCCCCGGTAGAAGGTAGTTTAAACATCAAGCTCGATTCCTTCTATCGCACCTTTTTGTTTCTTCGCTATATCGGCAACCCTGCGAATATCTTGACGCTGACGAAAGATGATGTTCGGTTTATCTTTGAGAACACCCTTGGACTAGAAGCTCTTTTGACCGAGTCAGAAATGAGATCCCTTTACCTCACGGTGCCTCCTGAGGCTAAGAGCTTGGTCGCGGTGCTAGCGTTAGCTTTGTTTAGGAAAAAGTCTGTTGATCCAGACGTTGACTTTGAATTTAGAACTGATTTCATCTCTCACGTCAATCAGGAACACAATGGTTCTGTTGTCGGTTTTATTGAGTATTTGCTGAGCGATTCTCCTCAAGTTGCTAATTACATAGTTAGCTCGCTAGATGAGTTCACACTCGAAAAAATGTATTCCTTAGTTGGCAACGCATCACAGGCATCGCAAATTCGTTGCGACATATTGAGGGCAGTTGGCAAGAGGCTTAATCGCATTGAGTACTTTGTCGAGGCCGATGCAATTACCACTCGAGCCAAAGTGGCTACCCTCCAGCAGTACTTTGATAGCAGTCGAATGTACGTTGACAGTGTCTCAATGAAGAAGTGGTTGGATAGCAATCCCACGATGTCCACGGAGCAATACCGCGCTTTGTATCCCCGGGTAGAAGCGCGACTGTCAACTATCGATGCAGAGGATGGCAGCGAGGAAAATGTTCTTGTTATCAAACTGAATGATCAAGACGATTACTTGATATCTGAGGTGGCGAAGGATGCATTCGAGCAATTCTGTTTGAACACAGAATTCGGTATTGAGTCCTATCTGGGTCGGCGTATAAGGCACAACACTCTCGACGGGGTGACAACCGAAACGGTAGATGCTGTCTTTAATAAAACTGAGTACAGAATTCTTCTATCCAATGCAGTAATGCGCCGCACAGTTGACGCTTGGAAGATTTCCTACGGATCGATCATAGATAAGCTACGCAGGGAGTATCTCCAATTCAAATCCCCGAATTCTCTTTTTAAACATTCGTTGGACTTGAATGACATAACAACAAAAGCAAACATACGTCAGCTCTCAAACACATTGCAGTCTGCTGGAGGAAGCGAATTACTGAATGATTTAATCATTGCGTTTTGCTGGAAGCAGATCACGCCTCAACTTGAGAATGCAGCATGGGTCATAAAAAATACGCTGCTGCGCGAGGCAAACGCTTCGATTGACAAGTTTTTCGTGCACGTTGGTACCGACGAGGGGCGTATGAAAGCCGCGTTGCATGAAGCCGTGAACGAGGTCTTTAAGAAGGTTGCGGACTGGTTTCGAGTTCCGCGAACTGGTTTTATTCCCGCCTCGGTTAAGGATTTGTGCCAAATTATTGAGATCGACCTCAATCAGCAGGGTCGAGTTCAATTTACTGGTGATGCAGTTGACGTTAGATACACCGGAATAAGTGTTCACCGTCTCTATGATTGCTTGGCCGTTCTTCTCCAAAACGCGAGCAAGCACGGGCGACACGATCTGCCGATCATCGTTGATGTAAACGCAACGCGAAATGCTGGCGGAACTCCGCTTGATCTCATTTGCGTACGAGTGAAGTCTGTCGCTTCTCGTGAGAAATATGCCGATTCGAAAAGCCGAATCTATAAAGCGATTGATACGGCCGAAGAGGGTGCCGATATGGTCACCGAGGGCTATACCGGAATTAAAAAACTGAAATTTATAACTCGAAAAAGTGAAAGCAATCACACAATTCGCTGCGACGCGAATGACGACACTTTGGAGTTATTGCTTCAGTTCTCGCTTCATGCCGAGGTCGCTACAGACGATTCTGTAGGAGGAGCTTGACCTGTGAACATACTGTTGGTAGAGGATGAGATCCATAAACGGGATGAAATGAAGCAATGTGTGTACGACGCTTATGGACTCGAGCCGGAAATTGTTGATGGTGTTAATAGCGCGGTGCTTGCTGTAATGACCGCGGATTATGACCTCATCATTCTTGATATGGCGTTGTCGACATTTGGTGATAACGCTGATGATAAAAAAAAGGGACACGACCAGGCTCAAGGTGGGATCGAAGTTCTCCGAGCGCTTAAGCATGCGAAAAAGACGACAAAGATATTGATTGTTACTCAGTACGGAGATTTCTACATTGCGGGTACAAAAGTAAAGCTTAAGGATTCTCCAAAAATTATTAAGAGTCGCTATGAACAAGAAGTTATAGGCGCTGTTTTATATCACTACAAATCGCGCACGACTCTACAGAAGATTGTTTCGATTCTGAGGCTGCATAAATGAAAATAATGGTTATCGAGGATGACGAGCCAAAGTGGCGAGCTATTAACGGATACCTTAAGGTTAAGGGGGTGTTAGCTATCGACATCATCCGCGCAAAAAACATGGCCGAATTTGCGGCCCAGCTCAATGCGGACATAGGACTATTTATTATCGACTGCAAGGTTCCTGGATATGAAAAAGCGGTGCCAGCTCAAAATGGAACTGCGATCCTGGAGGCGATAGTTAAGGCTGGGAAAAATGATGCGCATCTGTTGGCGATTAGTTCTTATCCCAAAGATTTTCCGGAGTTGAGGGCGACCTTCGAGGCGCGTGGATGCATTTTGGCGGACTACACGAATAAGAATGCGTGGCAATCCACCTTGGATCATCTGCTGGTACAGCTAAAGAAGAGTGTCAATTTTGATTTCTTGATATTTTGTGCTTTGCACGAAGAACGTGCACCGTACACCGCATTGCTACAGGGCCGGCAGGTAAATCGAGGTGGTGTTGATTGCTTCGATGTTGAGATTTCAGGGAAGAAAGGAACGGTGATTCTTCTCCCGCGAATGGGGCTTGTGAATGCTGCGGTTGTTGCTGGCTCGTGCATTGATAGATTCAAACCGTCCGTTGTCGGAATGAGTGGTATATGTGGTGGATTCAAACGAAATGCGAAATTGGGGCAGCTCTTTGTATCGTCAATGGCATATGAGTACCAATCGGGAAAATGGGCTTCAGACGGCTTCAAACAAGAGCCGTACCAAGTACAAACTGATCACGTCACTCTCACCAAACTTAAGGTGCTGCTCGGAACTCCTGGATTGATTTCTCAACTAGAGATGGGATTCAGTGGAAATCGGCCACAGACTGCTCAGTCGCCAAAGCCAGGAATATTTACTAGTGGCTCGGCGGTGATAGCTGACAATGAGCATCTGAAGCAGATAGAAGCCATTCATAGGAAAGTGGATGCGCTGGATATGGAGATTTTCGCTTTGCAGCGTGCGGCTGAACTGTCGCCGTACAAACCGGTATGCATTTGCGCTAAGACTGTGGTCGATCTGTGCGATGCAAAGAAGAATGATGATATTCATGCTTATGGATCGTTCATCTCGGCTCAATTTTTGATGAGAGCTATCGAGAATCACTTCCAGAATGGATGATTTTGTGTGAATCAGCCCTAGGGGCGGCGCTACTGTTTCCTGCTCTGTTGCCTCGATTCTTACCCTTGCTGTCAGTTCCTGATGTAAGGATTCGCTGATCTGTGAAATTGACATCTAAGTTCTCAGCCTAACGGCTGATGACATTCGATGTCGCCATGTGAAGTCCGTGCGCCCACCCCACATACGCCACCCGGCGTATTCCCCAATCCCCCTCCGGTCCCCAGAATCCACTCATCGTTGCGCCAAAGCCTTGTTTTCCTGGCTTTTGCGCAGCGAAACGCGATTCACCTACCCCCTACCTATCTATTACCGGAGAGGATCACAACATGCAAGAACGTCGATTTACCCTCAAGGCGATGACCGCCGCCGTCGCACTGGCCGCCCTGGGCGCCGTGCCTGCTTTTGCCCTGGACACGATCAAGGTTGGCGTGCTGCACAGCCTGTCGGGCACCATGGCGATTTCTGAAACCACGCTGAAGGACACGGTGCTGATGGCGATTGAAGAAATCAATGCCAAGGGTGGCGTGATGGGCAAAAAGCTCGAGCCCGTGGTGGTGGACCCGGCCTCCAACTGGCCTCTCTTCGCTGAAAAAACCAAGCAGCTGCTGGGCCAGGACAAAGTGGCCGTGATTTTCGGCTGCTGGACGTCTGTGTCGCGCAAGTCGGTGCTGCCGGTTGTGGAAGAAATGAACGGCCTGCTGTTCTACCCCGTGCAGTACGAAGGTGAAGAGCTGTCCAAGAACGTGTTCTACACGGGTGCGGCGCCCAACCAGCAGGCCATTCCTGCCGTTGACTATTTGATGAGCAAGGCTGGCGGCGGCGCCAAGCGCTGGGTGCTGCTGGGTACCGACTATGTGTATCCCCGCACGACCAACAAGATCCTGCGCGCCTATTTGAAGAGCAAGGGCGTGGCCGACAAGGACATCGACGAGAAATACACCCCGTTTGGCCACAGCGATTACCAGACCATCGTGGCCGACGTGAAGAAATTCTCGCAAGGCGGCAAGACGGCCGTGGTGTCCACCATCAACGGCGACTCGAATGTGCCTTTCTACAAAGAGCTGGGCAATGCCGGCCTGAAGGCCAAGGACGTGCCCGTGGTGGCCTTCTCGGTCGGTGAAGAAGAGCTGCGCGGCGTGGACACCAAGCCCCTGGTCGGCCACCTGGCCGCCTGGAACTACTTCCAGTCCATCAAGAGCCCGGCCAATACCGAGTTCATCAAGAAGTGGTCGGCTTACGCCAAGGCCAAGAAGCTCCCGGGCTCCGACAAGCCTTTGACCAACGACCCGATGGAAGCCACCTACATCGGCATCAATATGTGGAAGCAGGCTGTTGAGAAGGCCAAGTCCACCGACACCGACAAGGTGATCGCCGCCATGGCCGGCCAGACCTTTAACGCGCCTTCCGGCATCGTGTCGAAGATGGACGAGAAGAACCACCACCTGCACAAGTCGGTGTTTATCGGCGAGATCAAGGCTGATGGCCAGTTCAATGTGGTGTGGAAGACGCCTGGCCCTGTGAAGGCCAAGCCATGGTCTCCCTATATCGAGGGTAACGCTTCCAAGCCTGACGAGCCTGTGAAGAAGTAAGAGGCTGTGGGGTGGGTGAGGGCCGGTTGGCCCCCACCCTAACCCTCCCCCAGCGGGGGAGGGGATGAAGGCCCCTCAGTGTTTCTTTTCTTCTTTCTTGCTCCTTCCCCCACTGGGGGAAGGTTGGGATGGGGGCCAGCCGGCCTCCACACCCCAAGGAAGCTGCAGCCTGGGCACCAGACCGACTCACAAATCCGGTCCACGCGCCCAAGCTACAGGTTCTTTCCACATGCTGCTACGCCACCTACTTTTCTCAATACTCACGCTCCTGACAGCCTCCCACGCCCATGCCTTGACCGCTGAGGAGGTCAAGGGCATGGCCATTGGCGAGACCGAGGCGCGGGTGGAGGCTTTGGCCAAGGCCGCGGCGGTTGCGGACGACAAGACGGCGGCCTTTATCCAGGCGCTGTCTGACGACGCGGTGAAGACCAAGGGCGACAAGGTGTTTGTCGTGAAGGACGACAAGGCTTATGACCCGGTCACGGGTGCCGAGACGCCGCTGCCGGCCGATGCCGAGGATGTGATCAATCCCAATTTGATGCGCAGCGAGATTGACAATGCGCTGGCGGCGCTCAAGCTCTTCTCCAAAGACGAAAAGCAGCGGCGCGATGCGATCAAGACCCTGGGTGGCGACAACGACGAGGCCCGCCTGCCTTTGATCGAAAAAGCCTACGCGGCCGAGACCGTGCCCGAGCTGAAAAACCAGCTCGAGCTGATGCGCTCGGCCATTTTGCTGGGCAGCAGCGACAAGGCCAAGCGCCTGGCCGCGGCCGCGCAACTGGCCGGCAGCAAAAACCCCAATACCAAGACCGTGCTGATAGAGCGCCTGGGCACCGAGGCCGATGCCGACGTCAAGGTGGCTCTGCAGGCGGCGCTGGCCAAGGTCGAGGCTTCGCTGGAGTGGGGCAACAAGCTGGGCGCGATTTTCAGCGGCATCAGCCTGGGCAGCATCTTGCTGCTGGTGGCCCTGGGCCTGGCGATTACCTACGGCCTGATGGGCGTGATCAACATGGCGCATGGCGAGCTCATGATGATTGGCGCTTATGCCACCTATGTGGTGCAGGGTGTGTTCCAGAAGTACTTTCCGGGTCTGTTTGACTGGTACCTGCTGGCGGCCGTGCCTGTGGCTTTTATGGCCTCGGCGCTCATGGGCGCGGCGCTGGAGCGCGGGGTGATTCGCTTCCTCTACGGCCGGCCGCTGGAGACTTTGCTGGCCACCTGGGGTATCAGCCTGATGCTGCAGCAGCTGGTGCGCTCCATCTTCGGCGCGCAAAACGTCGGTGTGGAAAACCCGGTGTGGATGAGTGGCGGCGTGCAGGTGCTGGGCAACCTCTCGCTGCCTTACAACCGGCTGATCATCATTGTGTTTGCCGTTGCGGTGCTGCTGGGCGTGGCCTGGCTGATCAGCCGCACGCGCCTGGGCCTGTTTGTGCGCGGCGTCACGCAGAACCGGCCCATCGCCTCGTGCATGGGCGTGAACACCGCGCGTGTCGATACCTATGCCTTCGCGCTGGGCTCCGGCATCGCGGGCCTGGCCGGCTGCGCGCTGAGCCAGGTGGGCAATGTGGGCCCGGACCTGGGCCAGGGTTATATCGTCGACTCCTTCATGGTGGTGGTGCTGGGCGGTGTGGGCCAGCTGGCCGGCACCGTGTATGCCGCGCTGGGCCTGGGCATCCTGAACAAATTCCTCGAAGGCTGGACGGGCGCCGTGCTGGCCAAGATCGCCGTGCTGGTCTTCATCATCATCTTCATCCAGAAGCGGCCGCAGGGCATCTTCGCGATGAAGGGCAGATCGGCAGAGGCCTGATCATGAGCACCCCCATGGCAACCCCCAACACCGCGGCCTCCCGCGTGCAACTTCCCACCAAAGGCCCGCTGCTGACGCGCGGCGGCTGGAGCGCCTTCATGATGGCGCTGATCGCCGTCTGCGCCCTCGCGCCCGTGCTGAACCTCTGGGTGCCCGAGGGCAGCATGTTCCATATGAGCACCTATGCGGTGGCGCTGCTGGGCAAGATCATGTGCTACGCCATCTGCGCGCTGGCCATGGATTTGATCTGGGGTTATACCGGCATCCTGTCGCTGGGCCATGGCGTGTTCTTTGCGCTGGGCGGCTACACCATGGGCATGTATTTGATGCGCCAGATCGGCCGCGACGGCAATTACAAAAGCGATTTGCCGGACTTTATGGTCTTCCTGGACTGGAAGGTGCTGCCCTGGCACTGGGCCTTGAGCGACAGCTTTGTGGCCACCTCGATTTTGATTGTGGCGGTGCCCGGGCTGGTGGCCTTTGTGTTTGGTTTTTTTGCGTTCCGCTCGCGCATCAAGGGGGTGTATTTCTCCATCATCACCCAGGCCATGACCTTTGCGGCCATGCTGCTGTTCTTTCGCAACGAAACGGGGTTTGGCGGCAACAACGGTTTTACCGACTTCAAGCGCATTTTGAACATCCCGCTGGCCACGCCTTCCATGCGCATGACGCTGTTTGTGCTGACGGGCCTGACGCTGCTGGGCTTCTTTTTGTTCGCCAAATGGCTGGTGGGCAGCAAGTTCGGCCGGGTGCTGCAGGCCATACGCGACGCGGAAACGCGGGTGATGTTCTCGGGCTACAACCCGCTGGGCTACAAGCTCACGATCTGGGTGATCTCGGCCGTGATGTGCGGCGTGGCCGGCGCGCTCTATGTGCCGCAGGTCGGCATCATCAACCCGAGCGAGATGAGCCCGGCCAACTCGATTGAAATCGCCATCTGGGCGGCCGTGGGCGGGCGTGCGAGCCTGATTGGCCCCATCGTCGGCGCCTTTATCGTCAATGGCGCCAAGAGCTGGCTGACCGTGGCTTATCCCGAGTTCTGGTTGTACTTTTTAGGCCTGCTGTTTATCAGCGTGACGCTGTTCCTGCCCGATGGGGTGGTGGGCCTGGTGAAGAAGCTGCGCAAGGGAGGTGCGAAATGACACCCGACCTGCTTGAACAAGGCGCGCGCCGTGTGGAAGAGCGCCTGGCCGCGCTGAATGCCGGCAAAACGAACACCGAATCGGGCGGCCGCAGCGCCAGCGGCAGCCGCGTGGCCCACCCCGCGGGTGAGGTCGACGTCACCCACGGCCGCATTCTTTACCTTGAAGATGTGAGTGTGAGCTTCGACGGCTTCAAGGCCATCAACAAGCTGAGCCTGGACATCGCGCCCGGCGAGCTGCGCTGCATCATTGGCCCCAACGGCGCCGGCAAGACCACCATGATGGACATCATCACCGGCAAGACCCGGCCCGATGAAGGCACGGTGTTTTTTGGCAGCACGATCGATTTGCTGCGCCACAAGGAAGCCGAAATCGCCCAGCTGGGCATAGGCCGCAAGTTCCAGAAGCCCACGGTGTTCGAGCAGCTCACCGTGTTTGAAAACCTGGAGCTGGCATTAAAGACCAACAAGGGCGTGAAGCACTCGATGTTCTTCAGGCTGGACTCGGCCCAGAGCGACCGCCTGGCCGAAGTGCTGGTGACGATCCACCTGGCCGACAGCGTGGGGCGCCTGGCCGGCAACCTGAGCCATGGCCAAAAACAGTGGCTGGAAATCGGCATGCTGCTGATGCAGGACCCGAAACTGCTGCTGCTCGATGAACCGGTCGCCGGCATGACCGACGAGGAAACCGCGCGCACCGCCGAGCTGTTCCTCACGCTCAAGGGCCAGCACTCCCTGATGGTGGTGGAGCACGATATGAGTTTTATCAAGACGATTTCGGAGATCGTCACCGTTTTGTGTGATGGCTCGGTGCTGGCGCAGGGGACCTTGGACCAGGTGCAGGCAGACGAGCGGGTCATCGAGGTCTACCTCGGACGTTGAGGACACACCATGCTGAACGTCAAAAACATCAACCAATACTACGGCGGCTCCCACATCCTGCGCGACGTGAGCCTTGACGCCCACCTGGGCAAGGTCACGGTGCTGCTGGGCCGCAACGGCGTGGGCAAGACCACGCTGCTCAAATCGCTGATGGGCCTGGTGCCGATCAAGACCGGCACCATTGAATTCGACGGCAAGCCCATCCAGGCCGCGACGCCTTATGAACGCGCCCGCGCCGGCATAGGTTTTGTGCCCCAAGGCCGCGAAATTTTTGCGCGCCTGACGGTGGAAGAGAACCTGCGCATGGGCCTGGCCTACAAGAGCGCTGCGACGCCGATTCCGGCGGAGCTGTATGAGCTGTTCCCGGTGCTCAAGCAGATGCTGGGCCGCCGCGGCGGCGACCTCTCGGGCGGGCAGCAGCAGCAGCTCGCGATTGCGCGCGCGCTGGCGGCCAAGCCCAAGCTCTTGATCCTGGACGAACCGACCGAGGGCATACAGCCCAGCATCATCAAGGACATAGGCCGGGTGATACGCATGCTGGCCGACCGCGGCGACATGGCCATCCTGCTGGTGGAGCAGTACTACGACTTCGCGCAGGAGCTGGCCGACGACTACCTGGTGATGGAGCGCGGCGAGTTCATCGCGCGCGGGCAGGGCAAGGACATGGAAGCCAACGGCGTGCGGCAGCTGGTGGCGATTTAACTGGACTGGCCGCATCGCCTTGCGTCAAAGCCCGGTTCGTCCGGGCTTTTTTCCGTGTGCCAGAATCGCATCGGTCGCCGGCTGGCGGCCGCGAGGGGGCCACAGCCCAGGGGCATAACAAACCGGCTGTGGCAATCAATCAAGAAATAAAAGGTAGATGCCGATGGCTTTGCTCGCCTTGGACAACTGGCTGATGCGGGAAAAATCGCATGAAGGCCTGTCGGGGTTTCGCCGCTTTCTGGTGGAGTTCGGCTGCTTTGGCTTGAAGGAGGCCAGGGCCTGCCTGTTTGCCGGGCTGTTCTTTGCGGCGGTGTTCCTGGTGCCGCGAGCCGGCCTGGCCGGTATCCCGCGCTATGACCTGCTGCTGGTGATCGCATTGCTCATTCAAGGCTGGATGGTGCTGGCCAAACTGGAAACGCTGGATGAGCTCAAGGCCATCTGCCTGTTTCATGGGGTGGGTTTTGCGCTGGAGGTTTTCAAGACCTCGGGGGCTATCCAGTCCTGGAGCTATCCGGACTTTGCCTATACCAAGCTGTTTGGCGTGCCGCTGTTTTCGGGTTTTATGTATGCGGCGGTCGGCAGCTACATCATCCAGGCCTGGCGTTTGTTTGACCTGCGGATCCGGCACCACCCACCATACTGGATGGCGGTGGTGATGGCGGTGCTGGTTTACGCCAATTTTTTCACCCACCATTACTGGGGCGACTACCGCTGGTACATCGCGGCCTGCCTGGCGGGTTTGTACGCCAGGTCTTCGGTGATCTTCCGGCCCTATGACCGGGACCGCAGCATGCCCTTGCTGCTGGGCTTTTTGCTGATCGGCTTTTTTATCTGGGTGGCGGAGAACATCAGCACCTTCTTCAGCCTCTGGCACTACCCCAACCAGCTGGGCGCCTGGTCCCTCGTGCATGTGGGCAAATGGAGTTCCTGGTCGCTGCTGGTGGTGATGACCTTCACCATTGTGGCCAACCTCAAGCATGTGAAGGCGCGCATCCATGTGCCCGAGTGAAGCGGGCGGGCCGAGTGGGGCGGGTGGGGTTGGGCCCTTCGCATGAAGCTGCGTTTTGACCGCGAGGCGGCGCTGTGGGCCGTCCTTATTTTCATCATTGAAGTGCTGATCGCGACCGTGTGGTCGCAGCACCGCTGGCTGCGCGGTTTTGTCGGCGACGTGCTGGCGGTGGTGTGGGTGTACTTCTTGTTAAAGACCGTGCTCAAGGCCAACACCTTAAGCCTTGCGCTGCTGGCGTTTGCCGTGGGTTGCGGGGTCGAGCTTGGCCAGTATGCGGCGGCCGCGAACGGCTGGCATGTCGAGGACCGGGTGCTGCGGATTGTGTTGGGTTCGGTGGCCGACTGGATGGATGTGCTGGCTTATGCGGTCGGGTTTTTGGGGGTGCTGGGTCTTGAATCGTTTCTTGCGCGGCTGCGGTTTTTCCTTTCGCTCTCGCGGGGGGAGCAGGCGTAAATGCCCCGGCCAGGCATGGCGGCGCAACAACACCTGGTTGCTATCTAGCGAAAAGCTGCTCAAAAACTCAGCGAAGCGGTCCTGGCTAGGCGCGTCGCCGCAGACAGTGCTCAAGCACGGCAAGGCGGCGCAACAACGCCAGGAGAGTTTTTGAGCAGCTTTTCGGTTAGGATGCTTTCGGGCCGGCCCCATTGCCGGCCACGTCGCTCGGACGGTTCCGGGCGCTTACGTGAAAGTTATCCTATGTCCGCTTCCCCAGGCAAGCGCCGCTTTGCGCGCATTGACCGCCTTCCCCCCTACGTCTTCAACATCACGGCCGAGCTCAAACTCGCGGCGCGCAGGCGCGGCGAGGACATCATCGACATGAGCATGGGCAACCCCGATGGCGCCACGCCGGCGCACATCGTGGCCAAGCTGGTCGAGGTCGCGCAGCGGCCCGACACCCACGGCTACTCGGCCAGCAAGGGCATACCGCGGCTGCGGCGCGCGATTGCCCACTGGTACCAGAGCCGCTACCAGGTGAACATAGACCCGGACAGCGAGGCCATCGTGACCATAGGCTCGAAAGAAGGCCTGGCCCATTTGATGCTGGCCACACTGGACCGTGGCGACACCGTGCTGGTGCCAGACCCGAGCTACCCCATCCACATTTACGGCGCGGTGATCGCCGGGGCCGACATACGCTCTGTGCCGCTGACGCCGGACACGGATTTTTTTGCCGAACTTGAAAAAGCCATACGCGGCAGCTACCCCAAGCCCAAGATGATGGTGCTGGGTTTCCCGTCGAACCCGACGGCGCAGTGCGTGGAACTGGAATTTTTTGAAAAAGTGATCGCGCTGGCGCGCAAGCACGACATCTTTGTGGTGCACGACCTGGCTTATGCCGACATCGTGTTCGACGGCTGGAAAGCGCCCTCCATCATGCAGGTGCCGGGCGCCAAGGACATCGCGGTGGAGTTCTTCACGCTGTCCAAGAGCTACAACATGGCGGGCTGGCGCGTGGGCTTTATGGTCGGCAACCCCGACCTGGTGGCGGCGCTGGCACGCATCAAGAGCTACCACGACTACGGCACCTTCACGCCGCTGCAGGTCGCGGCCATCGCGGCACTCGAAGGCGACCAGCAATGCGTGAAAGACATTGCCGCGCAATACCAGGCGCGGCGCGACGTGCTCTACAAGGGCTTGACCGAGGCCGGCTGGCCGGTGGACTGCCCCAAGGCGTCCATGTACATCTGGGCGCGTATTCCCGAGGCCTACCGCAAGCTGGGCTCGCTGGAGTTCGCCAAACAGCTGCTCGACAAAGCCAAGGTGTGTGTGTCGCCCGGCATAGGCTTTGGCGACCACGGCGACGACTACGTGCGCTTTGCGCTGATCGAGAACGAGGCGCGGATTCGCCAGGCGGTGCGCGGCATCAAGGCCATGTTCAAGGCCGACGGCGTGCTGAAAGGCTAGTGGCCGCCGGCCTTGCTGTTTTTCGCGATTTTGGTTTCGGCGGTGTGCAGCTTTTGCTCCACCTCGGCGCGTTCCGAAATCTCTTTTTGCAGCAGCTCGTTGACGTGGGCCAGCTCTTCGGCCGACTCCTGGATCTTGTTTTCGAGTTCCGCGGTCCTGACCAGGGCCGTGGCGACGTCACCGGTCTTGACCGATGCCGGAATCTCTTTCTCCAGGACGTTGTTGATCACGAAGAGTTCCTGGGCCGATCGTTCCACCGCGTCCTGGACCGCGTCGTTTTTCTCGAGCGCGCGCGCCAGCTGGGGTTTTTCCGGGGAGGTGTGTGAGGAATCGGGCATGGGAGCTTTCGTGGAGGGCGTCGGGGGAGGCGAAGTTGCCGCGTGTCATGAAAAAAGAAGTGGGCCGCGTTGCGGCCCACCTTTGCTTCTGCTTCATCCGGGGTTTTCATCAAACCGCGGCGGAGCGAGTGGCAACTGTTATTGCGATGGCGCGGCGGCAGGCCCCGGGATCACCACAATATTTTCGGACGAGGTCTGCGGCTGTACGCGCACATTGGTGGCGTTGGCCGGAACGACCACGGTTTCCACCTGGCGTATCGCGCCGCCGCCGGCGACGCTGCCTTCTGTCTTGCCGTAACCCACGATGCGGGCCTGGCAGGCGATTAAATCTTCACCCTTGAAGATGTCGCAGCGCTTGAGGGCGTTGGCCTGGAAGTTGTTGCTGGCGTTGTCGACTTTGCCGGCACGCTTGGCGGCGTTGGCGTTGCGCACTTCGGTCATGCAGGTTTCACGGTCCTGTTGCGTGCGCCCGGTGAGGCAGGCGTTCATCTCGCTGCGCGCGTCGCCGGAAGCATCGATGCCGGTGGTGCCGGAGGCGATTTGCGCCGAGGCGCCCAGCGACAGCAGGGCGGCAAGGCCGAAGGCCGCTGCGCTTTGGGCAAGGCGGAAATACGGGGATGCGGTCATGGTCAAAACTCCTTCTTCGAACTCGACGGATGTCGATGAAGGCAGTCTGGGCCGGTGCCGCGGCGCGGCGTGAAAGGAAAAGCTGCGGGCCGCCCGTGCGCTATGGCCGTTCCCATGTAGGACGGGTCTTTCATGGGCCCGGCAGGCCCGCCAGAACACTGGATTCACATACAGATGGTGACGTGCCGCGGCAGCGGCGTGCCGGCCATCGCGGCCGGCATCAGCCCCGCCGTGCCGCCTCTATCGCGGCGACGTCGATTTTTTTCATGGTCATCATCGCGTCGAAGGCGCGTTTGGCTGCCGCGCGGTCCGGGCCGGAGACCGTTTCGAGCAGGACGCGCGGGGTGATCTGCCACGACAGGCCCCAGCGGTCCTTGCACCAGCCGCACTCGCTTTCCTGGCCGCCGTTGCCGACGACGGCGTTCCACAGGCGGTCGGTCTCGGCCTGGTCCTCGGTCGCGATCACAAAGGAGAAGGCTTCGCTGTGCTTGAAAAGCGGGCCGCCGTTGAGCCCCATGCAGGGGATGCCCGCGACGGTGAACTCGACCGTCAGGATGTCGCCCTGCTTGCCGTCGGGGTAGTCGCCCGGCGCGCGCATGATGGCGCCGACCTTGCTGTCGGGGAAGGTTTTGGCATAAAAGGTCGCGGCCTCCAGCGCGGCGCCGTCGTACCACAGGCAGATGGTGTTCTTGGGGATCATGGCGTGTCTCCTGAAACGTGGGTGGTGAAGCGAAGCCTTGCAATGACAGGCCTCATGGTAGCTATTACCAGGTATTACCAGGCCCCGGCCTGCCGGAGGGGGCTGATGCGCTTGTAGGCGCGCGCCTATGCCGCCACGCGCAGCACGGCGCTTTACATGGACCAGATGCGCGGCGTGGACGGCGCGAGCTGCCACAGCTCCTTGCGCCAGGCCTGCCAGACCTGCCTGAGCAGCGCCATGGCGGGCTCGACCACCGGCGAAAGCACGCGCAGCACGACGACCTGCGCATCGGGACTGGTGGCGCCGGCGCTGGACGCCAGCGAATGGGCCTGCAGGATTTCGCGCGCGCAGTCCAGCGCGAGCTCGCGGCGGGCGCGCTCCAGCTTGCTGCCGGCCACAAAAAATAATGTGGCCATGCAGCGCCGGCCGGCCAGGCCCACGGGGCTGTCCATCAGCAGCTTGTCGCTCGCGTCCAGGCGCGCGCGCTCCAGCCAGACGCCGGGCACTTCGATGTGCTGGCGAAAGCTGCCGCCCTCAAAAGGCTGGCCGGCAGCCGGCAGGCCCAATGCGGTGACGTCCCAGCCCATCAGCTCGGCGCCGGGCGCCAGCGCCATCGTGAGCCGGTTCTCGGCCAGGCAGCCGCTGTAGCAGATGGCCTCCAGCGGCAGCCATTCCATGCGCGCGCCGGCTTCGAGCGTGAGTGCGGTGTTTTGCAGCGCGGGCTCGCCGGTGGAGCGGTAAAAACGCGTGGCCCCCGGCGTGGTGATGAGGCCGTGCGAGCCGGCCGCGGCGCTAAAGGCCAGCTCCAGCGTGTCGCCGCCGACCAGGCCGCCGGGCGGGTGCACGATGACGTTGTGGCAGATGGTGTCGCCTTCGGGGTACAGGCTTTGCAGGATGCGCAGCGGCCCGCTGTGGCGGAAATGGGCAAGGGTTTTGCCGGCCTGGTGGGTGTAGTCGAGTGCGAGGGTCGCGGTCCAGGTCATAGGGTGGAGTTTAACTGGGGCTTCCCCCGTTTCCCCCTGTTGAAGAGCTTGGCCGGGTCTTGCTCCGGCGGGGCGCTCCCCTCTGACTCCTGCTGGCCGGGGTTGCCCGGCGGCAACTCACTTTCTTTTGCTTCGCCAAAAGAAAGTAAGCAAAGAAAAGGCGACCCTGGTGTCTGCGTCCCCTGCGCTGCGCTTCGGGGCAACCTGCGGTGCTCGGTCCAGGCGGGGTCTCGCTCGAACTCGCTACGCTGCGCTTCGCTCAGACAATCGCGATCCCTGATCCGCCTGAACCTGCGCTCCTCGGCGCATACACAAGGGGGTGGGAGAAAAATACCAAATACAGAAAACCACAAGGACACGCCTTGGCGTGTCCTTGTTTGCATTGATTTCTTCTTTGGTCTTTGTCTTCTGTCCCCGCTCCCGATTGCCCCGTCCTGGCTGGGCCGAGGAGCGCAGAGGCAAGCGGATCAGGGCTCGCGATTGTCTGAGCCGAAGGCGAGTTCGAGCGAGACCCCGCTTGACTCGAGCACCGCAGGTTGCCCGTAGCGCAGCGGAGGGACCCAGACTGCGGGTCGCCTTTTCTTTGGTGACTTTCTTTTGGCGAAGCAAAAGAAAGTTACTTGCCGCCGGGCAACCCCCGGCCAGCAAGCCTATGCAGAGAGAGAGCAGAAAGACGAAGAGAGGAGAAGGAGAGAAGGGGGAGAGCGCACAAGCCGGAGCAAGACCCGGCTAAAGAAACCTCTCCAGCAGCCGACGTGACGCGCGATCCAAAGCCGTCATGTCGCGCACGCTGTACTGCACCCCCTGGCTGCCGGCAATCAAAAGCCCGGTCCGCGCCAGCCGCCGTATGTCCTCCTCACCTTTGAGGATGAACGAAGTCTCGCCCCGGTCGGTCTCGACCGTCCAGACGCTGGGCGTGCCGAAGCTGGAGACGCTTTTGAGCCGCGTGATCTCGGGCACAAAATCGCGCAGCGCGAGTTCTTCCTCGAGCAGCGCGCGCGCCGCCGGCGCCACGGCCCGCAGGCTGTCTACCCAGGCAACTTCGTGGCCCTCGGTGTTGACCAGCGAGATGCCTTCGTCGGGGGCGGCAATCGGGAAGGCGCGCACCGGCACGACGCTGGCATGCGGCTGGCCGGCCGCGTCGATAAAGACCAGGCGGCCGGAGGCGTCGCGCGCCAGCGGCAGGGATGAGCCCGGGGTCGTGGAATCAGTCATGGCGATTTCCTGGCTTATGCGTTGTTGACGTGCTGGGCCGCATGGGCGATCTGCGAGGTGGCCACGGCGATGCGGCGCTCTTCGGCTTCCAGGCCGCCCTCTTCGTTGTCGACCTGGCGCGCCTGGGCTTCATACAGCCGCCAGTACGCGCCCTGTTGGGCCATGAGTTCATCGTGCGGGCCGACTTCGACCACCTGGCCGCGGTCCATCACCACCAGGCGGTCGGCCTTGCGCAGCGTCGACAAGCGGTGGGCAATCGCAATCGTGGTGCGGCCCTGCACCAGGTTGTCCAGGGCGCGCTGGATTTCTTTTTCGGTCTCGGTGTCGACCGAGGACGTGGCCTCGTCGAGGATCAGGATGCGCGGGTCTATCAGCAGCGCGCGCGCAATCGAGATGCGCTGGCGCTCGCCGCCCGACAGGCCCTGGCCGCGTTCGCCGACCAGCGAGTCGTAACCCTGCGGCAGGCGCAGGATGAATTCATGCGCATGGGCGGCGCGCGCGGCCGCGACGATCTCGGCGCGCGTGGCGCCGGGCTTGCCGTAGGCGATGTTCTCGGCAATCGTGCCGAAGAAGAGGAAGGGCTCCTGCAGCACCAGGCCGATGTGGCGGCGGTAGTCGGCCACGCCGAAGCGGCGTATGTCGGTGCCGTCGACCTGGATGGTGCCGTCACTCACGTCGTAAAAGCGGCAGATCAGGTTGACCAGCGTGCTTTTGCCGGAGCCGCTGTGGCCCACCAGGCCTATCATCTCGCCGGGCCGTATCTGCAGGTCCAGCCCGCGGATCACCGAGCGGTTGCCGTAGCGAAAGCCCAGGTTCTTCATGTCGATGCGGCCCTCGAGCACGCCGGTCTTCACCGGGTTGGCGGTCTCGGGTACGTTGGAGACATGGTCCAGGATGTCGAAGATGCGTTTGGCGCCGGCCGCGGCCTTTTGCGTGACCGAGACGATGCGGCTCATGGAGTCGAGCCGGCCGTAGAAGCGGCCTATGTAGGCGATAAACGCCGTCAGCACACCGACCGTGATCTGCTGCCGGGACACCAGCCAGATGCCGAATGCCCACACCACCAGCAGGCCCACTTCGGTCAGCAGCGAGACCGTGGGCGTGAACAGCGACCAGGTCTTGTTGAGCTTGTCGTTGACGGCCAGGTTGTGCTGGTTGACCTCGCGAAAACGCTGGGCTTCGCGCTTTTCCTGGGCAAAGGCTTTCACCACGCGGATGCCGGGAATGGTGTCGGCCAGCACATTGGTCACGTCCGACCAGACGCGGTCTATCTTTTCAAAACCGGTGCGCAGCTTGTCGCGCACCACGTGGATCATCCAGCCTATGAAGGGCAGCGGCAGCAGGGTCACCACCGCCAGCCAGGGGTTGATGGAAAACAGGATGACCGCGGTCATCACGATCATCAGCACGTCGGTGGCGAAATCCAGCGCGTGCAGCGACAAAAACACGCAGATGCGGTCGGTTTCCGAGCCTATGCGCGACATCAGGTCGCCGGTGCGCTTGCCGCCGAAGTAGTCCAGCGAGAGCTCCAGCAGGTGGTCGAAGGTGGCGGTGCGCAGGTCGGCGCCTATGCGCTCGGACACCAGGGCCAGCAGATAGGTGCGCGCCCAGTTCAGCGCCCAGCCCAGCAGCGCCGCGCCCAGCAGGCCGCCCAGCAGGGCGCCGACCTTCCAGGGCTCTATCTGCTGGCCGTTCTGGAAGGGGATCAGCACGTCGTCCATCAGCGGGATGGTCAGGTAGGGCGGCACCAGCGTGGCGGCCGTGGAGGCCAGCGTCAGTAGAAACCCGGCCAGCAGCTGGTGGCGGTAGGGGTGGGCAAAGCGCCAGAGGCGCAGCAGCACCCAGGTGGAGGGCGGCGTGTGCAGCTCGCGGGCGCAGGCCGGGCATTCCTCGCTGTCGGGCGGCAGCGGCAGGTCGCATTCGGGGCACAGGGCCGCCTCGTCGGCCGGGGGGGCCTCGGCCAGGCCCTGGGCGGCCTGCTGCTGGACGAACAGCCGCACCAGGCGCAGCGCCTGCACATTGGCGCCCAGGGTAAAACGCCAGCCGGCCAGGCGGGTGCCGCCCTGGTGCAGCTCCAGCGTGCCCACGCCGGCATGGTCGAAATGGCGCAGCGACAGGCCGGCCAGGCCCTTGCCGGCCGCGTCCACCGTGGGCCAGGACGCCCATTCACCGCCGGGGCCGCGGGCCAGCAGGCGGCGGTCCGTCAGGGCCAGCAGGCCGGGGGCGAAACGAAGTTGGCTGTCCAGGTCAACCGTAAGCGTACACAGAACGTTTTCCTGGGTTGCAAGTTGTGAGCGAAGCCCCGCCAAGGCGGGGTCGGTTAGGCTGGAGTCGTCTGCCGGGTGTTTGTGTTGCATTGTGTTGGTGAATTCTTGGCGTCCCGCATCTGGCGCGGCTGGGTTTTCGCAGGTTTTGTCTTCGCGCGTGGGGAACCCGAACAGGGGATTTTCGCCGAATGCGGCCTGGAACGACAAATTTGACCCTCAATCCCCGAAAATGGCGAAACCGGCTGCCGGCCCCCACCTCCAGCCAGGCTCGTTCGCGATAAGAACAAAGACACAACGCACATAACGAGACATACAGGGATCCACAGGGGCCTTCACCGGCCTCACACTGAAATTCATCGGCCAGGACCGCCGCTTTGCACCGACGGGTGCGGCCGCCCTGCCTGGCCGACCATGCTGCGAACCATGAGCCCTCAGGACGACATCAAGCTGCTGCGCATCAACTACCTGCGCGGCCCCAACATCTGGACTTACCGGGCCGTGCTTGAGGTCTGGCTGGACCTCGGCAAACTCGAGGACTTCCCCTCCAACGAGTTGCCGGGCTTCAACGACCGCCTGGTCGCGCTGCTGCCGGCCCTGCTTGAGCACCACTGCGGCGTGGGCGAGCGCGGCGGCTTTATCCAGCGCCTGCGCGAAGGCACCTGGTCCGGCCATGTGCTGGAGCACGTGGTGATCGAGCTGCTCAACCTGGCCGACATGCCCACCGGCTTCGGCCAGACGCGCAGCACCTCGCAGCGCGGCGTCTACCGCATGGTGTTCCGCGCGCGCGACGAGCAGGTCGCCCGCACCGCGCTGGCCGAGGGCCACCGCCTGCTGATGGCCGCCATCAACGCCACGCCCTACGGCCCGGCCGATGTGCAGGCCGCCGTTGACGCGATACGCGACAAGGTCGACGACTGCTACCTCGGCCCCAGCACCGCCTCCATCGTGGCCGCCGCCACCGACCGCCGCATCCCCCACATCCGCCTGAACGAGGGCAACCTGGTGCAGCTGGGCTACGGCGCCAGCCAGCGCCGCATCTGGACGGCCGAAACCGACCTGACCAGCGCCATCGCCGAGGGCATCGCCCACGACAAGGACCTCACCAAAAGCCTGCTGGCCACCTGCGGCGTGCCAGTGCCCGAGGGCGAGATCGTCGCCACGGCCGAAGAGGCCTGGGAAGCGGCCGAGGACATAGGCCTGCCGGTGGTCGTCAAACCCTCCGACGGCAACCACGGCCGCGGCGTCTCGCTGGACCTCAAAACCCGCGCCGAGATCGAGGCCGCCTTCGCGGTGGCCGCCCGCCATGGCAGCGAAGTCATGGTCGAGCGCTTTGTGCGCGGCCATGAGCACCGCCTGCTGGTCGTCGGCGGCCGCGTTGTCGCCGCCGCGCGCGGCGAAGCCGCCTGGGTGACCGGCGACGGCAGCTCCACGGTGTCGCAGCTCGTCGACGCCCAGCTCAATACCGACCCGCGCCGCGGCGTGGGTGAGGACTTCCCGCTGGGCCGCATCAATACCGCCGAAGACGGCGCCGTCATCCTCGACCTGCAGCGCCAGGGCTTGGCGCCCGATGCCGTGCCGGCCGCCGGCCGCGAGGTGCTGATACAGCGCAACGGCAATGTGGCGCTGGACTGCACCGACGCCGTCCACCCCGAGGTCGACCATATCGTCTCGCTGGCCGCGCGCGTGGTGGGCCTGGACATCGCAGGCGTCGACGTGGTCGCGCAGGACATCTCGCGCCCGCTGCACGAGCAGGGCGGCGCGATTGTCGAAGTCAACGCCGGCCCGGGCCTCTTGATGCACCTCAAGCCCGCCGAAGGCGCGCCGCGCCCGGTGGGCCGCGCCATCTGCGACCACCTGTTCCCGCATTCGTCCGACAGCGATAACCCCAACGACGGCCGCATCCCCATCGTCGGCATCGCCGGCTCCGCCGGCAACTACCGCGTCGCGCGGCTGGTGGCCTGGCTGCTGCACCTGTCGGGCCGGCACACCGGCCTGGCCTGCCAGGCCGGCCTCTTCCTGGACCAGCGCTGTGTGGACGCCTCCGACTGCGCCAACTGGGAAGCCGGCCAGCGCCTGCTGATCAACCGTGCGGTGCAGGCCGCCGTGTTTGAAAACGGCGCCGACACCATTCTGCGCACCGGCCTGCCTTACGACAAATGCCAGGTCGGCGTGGTCACCGACCTGGGCGGCGCCCAGGGCCTGGCCGAGTTCGACATCACTGAAGACGAGCAGATGTTCAAGGTCATGCGCTCGCAGGTCGATGTGGTGCTGCCCAGCGGCGCCGCCGTGCTCAACGCCGGCGACCCGCGCATTGCCGAGATGGCCGAGCTTTGTGACGGCGAAGTGATCTTCTACAGCACCGACCCCAAGGCCGCGGCCATCGCCTCGCATTGCGCCCAGGGCGGCCGCGCGCTGTATGTGCGGCAGGACCAGGTGGTGCTGGCCACCGGCGCCAGCGAGGCCTTTTTGCCCGGCCTGGGCAAGCTGGGCGCCTGGCGCGAACGCCGCGGCCTCACCGAAGACGCCCTGCTGGCGGCCGTGGGCGCCGCCTGGGCCCTCGGCATTCCGCTCAACCTGATAGGCGCCGGCATGGAAGCCTTTGAAACCACCCCTAAAACCGCCGGGAGTGCCGAATAATGGAAGTGTCCCGCATCCGCGCCCTGCGCGGCCCCAACCTCTGGAGCCGCCACACCGCGCTCGAAGCCATCGTGGCCTGCAGCGCCGTTGAATGCAACATCTCCGGCCTGGCCGGCTTCGAGCCGCGCGTGCGCGCGCTGTTTCCCGGCATGGGCGCGCTGCGCCAGACCGGCCACGCCGGCCCCGTCTCGCTGGCCCATGTGCTCGAGGCCGCCGCGCTGGCGCTGCAAACCGCCGCCGGCTGCCCCATCACCTTCAGCCACACGGCCGCCACGGTTGAAGCCGGCACCTACCAGGTCGTCGTCGAATACAGCGAGGAAGCCGTGGGCCGCCTGGCCGTTGAGCTGGCCCAGGCCTTGATCCACGCGGCCCTGCGCGATACCGCCTTCGACCTCGAGGCCGCGATTGCCCAACTGCGCGACCTTGACGAAGACGAGCGCCTGGGCCCCAGCACCGGCGCGATCGTCGATGCCGCCGTCGCGCGCGGCATTCCGTATCGCCGCCTGACCAAAGGCAGCATGGTGCAGTTCGGCTGGGGCGCCAAGCAGCGCCGCATCCAGGCCGCCGAAGTCGATTCCACCAGCGCGGTGGCCGAATCCATCGCGCAGGACAAGGACCTCACCAAAAAGCTGCTGCGCGCCGCCGGCGTGCCCGTGCCGCTGGGCCGCCCCGTCACCGACGTCGACGACGCCTGGGCCGCGGCCCGGCAGGTCGGCCTGCCGGTGGTCGTCAAGCCGCAGGACGGCAACCAGGGCAAGGGCGTGACCGTCAATATCACCACGCGCGAACACCTGGAGGTCGCCTACAAGACCGCCGCCGAACACGGCGAGGTCATGGTCGAGAAATTTTTGCCCGGCAGCGACTTCCGCCTGCTGGTGGTCGGCAACAAGCTGGTCGCCGCCTCGCGGCGCGAGCCGCCGCAGGTGGTGGGCGACGGCCTGCACACCGTGCGCGAACTCGTCGACATCGTCAACCAGGACCCGCGGCGCGGCGAAGGCCACGCCACCTCGCTGACCAAGATCCGCTTTGACGACATCGCCGTCGCGCGCCTGGAGGTGCAGGAGCTCACGCCCGAATCGATTCCCGCCAAGGGCCGGCGCGTCATCCTGCGCAACAACGCCAACCTCAGCACCGGCGGCACCGCCACCGACGTCACCGACGACGTGCACCCCTCGGTTGCCGCGCGCGCCGTGGCCGCCGCGCAAATGGTGGGCCTGCACATCTGCGGCGTCGACGTGGTCTGCGAAAGCATGCTGCGCCCGCTGGAATCGCAAAACGGCGGCGTCGTTGAAGTCAACGCCGCGCCCGGCTTGCGCATGCACCTGTCGCCCTCCTACGGCAAGGGCCGCGCCGTCGGCGTGGCCATGGTCGACGAACTCTTCCCTCCCGGTGACAACGGCCGCATCCCGATCGTTGCCGTGACCGGCACCAACGGCAAGACCACCACCACGCGCCTGATCGCCCACCTGATGGCCGCAGAGGGCCTGCGCACCGGCATGACCAATACCGACGGCGTCTACATCAACGGCCGGCAGACCGACAGCGGCGACTGCAGCGGCCCCAAGAGCGCGCGCAACGTGCTCATGCACCCCGACGTCGACGCGGCGGTGTTCGAGATCGCGCGCGGCGGCGTGCTGCGCGAAGGCCTGGGCTTTGACCGCTGCCAGGTTGCCGTCGTCACCAACATCGGCAGCGGCGACCACCTGGGCCTGAACTACATCACCACCGTCGAAGACCTGGCCGTGCTCAAGCGCGTCATCGTGCAGAACGTCGCGAACACCGGCTATGCCGTGCTCAATGCCGCCGACCCCATCGTCGCCGACATGGCCGCCACCTGCCCCGGCAAGATCATCTTCTTCGCGGCCGACCGCCACCACCCGCTCATGGCCACGCACCGTGCCCAGGGCAAACGCACCGTCTACATCGACGGCCCCATGCTGGTCGCCGCCGAAGGCGCCTGGGTCGAGCGCATCCCGCTGCAGGGCGTGCCCGTCACGCGCGGCGGCAGCATCAGCTTCCAGGTCGAAAACGTCATGGCGGCCGTCGCCGCCGCCTGGGGCGCGGGCCTGAACTGGGACACCATCAAGAGCGGCCTGGCCAGCTTCGTCAACGACGCGCACAACGCCCCCGGCCGCTTCAACGTCATGGATTACAAGGGCGCCACCGTGATCGCCGACTACGGCCACAACCCGGACGCCATGCGCGCCCTGGTCGCCGCCGTCGACGCCATGCCCGCCACGCCGGGCCAGCGCCGCAGCGTCGTCATCAGCGGCGCCGGCGACCGCCGCGACAGCGACATCCGCGACCAGACCATCATCCTGGGCAGCGCCTTCGACGACGTCATCCTCTACCAGGACGCCGCCCAGCGCGGCCGCGCCGACGGCGAAGTCATGGCTCTGCTGCGCCAGGGGCTGGAAGGTGCCGTCCGCACCCGGCGCATCGACGAGATACGTGGTGAGTTCCTGGCGATAGACACCGCGCTCGAGCGGCTGTCACCGGGCGATCTTTGCCTGGTGCTGGTGGACCAGGTGCAGGAAGCGCTTGAGCATTTGGCTGCTCGGGTCAGGGAAGCCAAGGAAAAAGTAGCGCACTGAGGCCGGGGCTTGCTCCGGCCTTCGCGCTCTTCCTCTTCATCCTCCTCTTTCCTCTGCTGTGAGCTGCTGGCCGGGTCTCGCCCCGGCGGGCGACCTACTTTCTTTTGCTTCGCCAAAAGAAAGTAGGCAAAGAAAAGGCGACCCTGGTGTCTGCGTCCCTACGCTTCGCTACGGGCAACCTGCGGTGCTCGGTCCAGGCGGGGTCTCGCTCGAACTCGCTACGCTGCGCTTCGCTCAGACAATCGCGAGCCCTGATCCGCCTGAACCTGCGCTCCTCGGCGCATACACAAGGGGTGGAGACAGGAATACCTAAAACAACAAGGACACGCCATGGCGTGTCCTTGTTGGTATTGATTTTTTCTTTGGTATTTGTCTTCTGTCCCCGCTCCCGATTGCCCCGTCCTGGCTGGGCCGAGGAGCGCAGACGTAGGCGGATCAGGGATCGCGCTTGTCTGAGCCGAAGGCGAGTTTGCGCGAGACCCCGCCGTAGTCGAGCACCGCAGGTTGCCCGCAGCGTAGCGGAGGGACCCAGACTGCGGGTCGCCTTTTCTTTGGTGACTTTCTTTTGGCGAAGCAAAAGAAAGTTACTTGCCGCCGGGCAACCCCGGCCAGCAGCTCTAAGCAGAGGAAGGAGTGGTAGAAGGAGGAGCGCGCCCGCTGGAGCAAGACCGGGCGTTAATGAGAACCTCTATGAGCCCACCCAGTTGTATGTTTCTCAACATAACTAAACAACTCATACATCGCCATCGCCATCGCCCCAATCACCACCAACCCGGCAAACGCCAAGGCCAGCCGCTGCTGCGAACCGGCACTCTGCATCAGGTAGCCAATGCCTGAGTCGCCGGCCGTCATTTCGGCCAACACCGTGCCGACAAAGGCCAAGGTGATGGAGACCTTGAGCGAGGCAAAGAAGTAGGGCATGGAGCGCGGCAGGCCGACCTTGACGAGTACGTCCCAGCGTTTGGCGCCCAGCACGCGCAGCACGTCTTCAAGTTCGGGCTCCAGTGTGGCCAGGCCCGTGGCCATGTTGACGGTGATGGGGAAAAACGAGATCAGGAAGGCGGTGAGGATGCCGGGGCCTATGCCTATGCCGAACCAGACAATCAGGATGGGGACAATCGCGGCCTTGGGCACGGCGTTGAAAGCCACCAGCAGCGGATACACCGCCGCATAGGCCAGGCGCGACGAGCCGACTAAAAAGCCCAGCAGCACGCCGACGATGATGGACAGGCCGAAACCGACCAGGGTGACCCAGAAGGTTTTCCAGGCGGCTTCGGCGATCGGCGTGGCGAACTCGGCCATGGCCTGGGCAATCGCCAGTGGCGCGGGAAAAATGAATTCGGGCACCGTGAAGGCGCTGCACACCAGTTGCCACAGCAAGACCACAGCCGCCAGCAGCGCCCAGGGTGCCCAGCGCTCCAGCTGTTTGTTGTTCAGGGTCATGGCGTCGCCCCGCCGCGCACCGCGCCTATGTGGCCGCGCAGCTCGTGCACGATGTCGCTGAATTCGCTGGTGTAGGTCACTTCGAGGTCGCGCGGGCGCGGCAGGTCGATTTCGCGCCGCACCACAAAGCGGCCAGGGCTTTTGCTCATCACGTACACCGTGTCGGCCAAAAACACCGACTCGCGCAAATCATGCGTGACCAGGATCACGTTAAAGCGCTGCTCGGTCCAGAGGTCGCGCAGGATGCACCAGAGTTCCTCGCGCGTGAAGGCGTCCAGCGCGCCAAAGGGCTCGTCGAGCAGCAGCATCTTGGGTTCGTGGATCAGCGCGCGGCAAATGCTGGCGCGCTGCTGCATGCCGCCCGAGAGCTGCCAGGGGAATTTGTCTTCATAACCGGCGAGGCCCACCTTTTGCAGCAGGCGGCGCGCGCGTTCCTCGAACTCCTTGCGCCTGGCCTTGAACTGGCTGCGGTAGGGCTCGACGATTTCCAGCGGCAGCAGCACATTGCCGACCGTGGTGCGCCAGGGCAGCAGCGAGGGCGCCTGGAAGGCCATGCCCGAAATTTTGAGCGGCCCGGTCACGGGCCGGCCGTCGATCAGGATGCGGCCGGACGAAGGCATCTTCAGGCCCGTGGCCAGTTTCATGAAGGTGGACTTGCCGCAGCCCGAAGGCCCGACGATGGCGATGAACTCGCCTTGCCGCACCTGCAGGTCTATGGCCTCGACGGAAAATTGTTTGCGTGCGAGCAGCTCGTCGTTATACGCAAGCCAGACGTCGCTGAAATCAACGAAGTGATGGGAGTCGGCTGTAGCCAGGGACATGCTTATTTCTTGGGCACCGGCAATACATTGAGTTCAGCCGCCGTCGGCAGGAAGCTGCCGTTCCACACCAGCGCAGGGTCAACGCGGGTCTTGGTGCCGAAGGCGTCCGACACCTGCGAGGCCATCAGCGTAAGGCGCGGGGCTTTCACCTGGCCGAAGCCTTCGGCGCGCGCGTCGGGGCTGTTGACCACGGTGTCTATGGCCAGGCGCAGGCGGCGCACTTCCAGCGGCACGTTGATGATGCCGTCGCGCGCCTTGACGAATTCAATCGCGGCGGCCGGGTCGGCCACCACGTCTTTCACGCCCTTGGTGAAAGCCTGCAGGAAGGCCTTGACGGCCTCCGGGTGCTCCTTGATGAGTTTGGGCGAAGCGATCACCACATTGCCGTAGTGCTTCACGCCGAAGTCGGCATAGGGCAGCACCACCACGTCCTCGGCCTTGACGCCGCGCGCCTCGAGGTTGAGCAGCGAGGTGAAGGTAAAGCCGGTGATGGCATCCACCTCGCCGCGCGCCAGCATGGTTTCGCGCAGCGGCGGGTCCATGGTGACCCACTGGAAGCCGGTGACCTTGTTGGCCTTGGCAAACACCGGGAAGGCGCGGCGGCCGGCGTCGAACACCGGTGCGCCCATTTTTTTGCCGTTGAGGTCGGCCGGTGTTTTGATGCCCGATTTCTTGAGCGCCATGACCGAGGCCGGCGTGTTGTTGTAGACCATCATCACCGCCACCGGCTTGTTGGGTGCGTCGGGGTTGTTGGCGTGGAACTCCATGACCGAGGCCAGGTCGGCAAAACCCATGTCGTAAGTGCCCGAAGCCACACGCGTGACCGCACCGCCCGAGCCGTTGCCGGCATCCACCGTGACGTCCAGCTTGTTGGCCTTGAAGTAACCCTTGGCCACAGGCGTGAGGAAGAGCGCGGAAGGGCCTTCAAAACGCCAGTCGAGCTGGAATTTGATGGGGGTGTTCTGCGCCTGCGCGCCCAGGGCCGTCAGGGCAAGCACGGCCCCGGTCATCAGGGCGGCCAGGCGGGGGAGGGCAAAAGCGCGGTTTTTCATATCGGGAAATTTCTTATAGGGGTGGCGAAAAGAGGAGCGAAAGGGGCGGCAGGCGGATTCCATGGAAGAGGCTGCGGCCGTGAAGCAAGGCAAACCCCAAAACGATACAGCAAAAACAGTGCCTGCCGTGCCTGCGGAGTAGAACTTTCGGCTTGACGCGAGGAGCCCGCTGTTGTCTTCCGGACCGGCGGGCTTGGCAAGCTGGCGGCGCGCGTTGGCTAAAGCGCAACAGATATGCCCTTCGACTGCTGTCAATGCTCGCAGCTTGTAATTTCTCACCGAATGGAATTGGGTGATTGCGCTTGTCATATTTGTCATATTTTTGGCGCATGCACTTGCCGGATCTCCGCTTCAATGATCCTGCTGCCGCTACGCGGTCTCGGGGGGGCAGCCTTGGCTGCTTAAAAAAAAGAAAGCTGTCCGTCGGGGGATAGGGGGCCCCGGGGATGACAGCTGTCGTTACAGCTGTTTACGTTTGATCGGGGCCGGCGGGATTGCATGCGTGGGCTCCACCCGCTTTTACCTGTCAGTCCTGACAGGAAAGCACCCCCAGGCAGTCTTTGACTATTTTCGCGGCCCGTCCATAGAGTGCCATTGTGTGAGAGGGATTAAGCCGCAAGGCCGCACTGCTTCCCAAGCCTTTGCAAAGCCTTGGGGCGGCGGCTGAAGCGATCTAACAACGATGTATTCAGACAGGGATTTCATGAAAACGCCTTTTTCGCTGCTGCGCCGCCAGATGTTGTCTATCCTGGGCCTGGGGGTCCTGACAGGGGGGATGGGGGCAGCAGGCAGTGCCTGGGCCCAGGCCGCGGCAGCCGGCAAAAAACCGGCGGCCACGGGAGCGGGAGGAGGCAACTGGCGCTTTCTGATCAATGAAGCCGTGGGAGGCGATACCAACTCCTTTGTGCTGACCAACCGCTACCGGCCGGTCGCCGATTTCATCACCGCCCAGCTCAAGGGCCGGCCCATCGTGGTGGAGCCCATGGTCGACATCAAGCGCTTCATGGCGGTGGCCCAGGGCGCCAGCAAGCCCGAGTTCGTCTTCGGCAAGTCCGTCAACCAGCTGGCCAAGCTGGTGCGCGACAACGGCTACCAGCCGGTGGTGCGGCGCGCAGATCCCTACAAGGCGGCCTTTATCGTGGCCAAGGACTCCCCGATCAAAACCCTCACGGATGCGGCCGATTCAAAGGTCATCATGCCCGACGAGTTCGCGGCCACCAGCGCGGTGGCCCTGGCGGAACTGCGGCGGCAAAAACTCAGCCAGATCCGGGTGACGCATGTGCGCTTCCAGGAGGAAGTCGCGCAGTTCGTGAAATCCGGAATGGGCCAGATTGGCGTGGTCAACCCCACCATCGCCAAAAAGTGGGTGGAAGACGGCGGGCGCGTGGTGGCTGAAACGCAGCCGGTGGTGAACTGGTCGATTCTGGCCGGCCCCGGCGTGGCCGCGGACACGGTGCAGCAGCTGCGCGATGCGCTGCTGGCCGCCAGTCCCGAAAGCGCCGCCGTGCTGGCATCGATGGGCGTGAAGGCCTGGGCCAAAGCCGAAAGAAAGGATTACCTGGATTTGTTGGACTACACGAGGGAGTAAAAAATGAACGTGTTGCTTCGAACGGGTCAGTTTTCGTTGTCGACATGGCGAACCGGGTTGCTGGCCGCCGTGCTCGCGCTTTCCTGCGGCGCACAAGCCCAGGACAAAAGGGCCGTGCCGCCCAACATCGAGCGGGCCGCGGCGGAAATCGCCGCGGAACTCGCGAGCAACTGCCCCCTGGCGCCGGCCGGCGATGTCGGCGCCTACAACCAGTGCCGGCAAGCCCTGTTCGGCCCCAGCCAGCTGCGCGCGCACGTGGCGCCCATCATGCTGTGGGGCCGGCAGAACAAAAAAGAGAACGCCACGCTGCGCCAGACCAACCTCACGCAGTTCGCGCCGGACGCCTGGACCGGCATGTATGCGCCGCTGTTCATGTTCAACGGCCGGCATACCGTGGAATGGGTGGCCGACGAGAAGATGTTCCTGGTGCGGCTGGAAGCGGCTTTTCGCAACCGCCTGGCGCCGGGCCAGTTTCCCTACCCGTTCTGGCACGACGAAGCCAAGTGGGCCATGTACGAGAACGCCCGCAGCATGATGCTGTGGATGAGCCCCGAGACGGCGACCATCAAGGTGGCGCAGTTCACCGACGTGGGGCCCACACCGCTGCTGCAGCCGGTGGTGGCGGTGCAGCATGAGAAATACCAGGGCCCCTGGCTGTGGACCGACGAAAAAGGCCACACCCAGCCGGCGGTGACCCTGTTCGACGGCCTGTACCGGCCGGAAAACCCCTATCTGGGCAGCGTGGACAAGCGCTACCGGGACCTGGCAGCGCAGATGCGCGAGTCGCAGTGCGTGAACTGCCATGTGCCCAACAACCCCGACAAGATGAGCCGCCTGGTGCTGCTGTCGACGCCCGCGCATGCCGCGGCCGAAGTGGACCGCTTGATCAAGGCCGTGCGGGAGGACCGCATGCCCATGGACGAGTTCAGGTTGAGCTACGCCCTTTCCGAAGACAACAAAAAATGGCTGCTTGAGAGTGCGCTGGCATTCAAGGCAAGCCTGACCGCTGCCAGGCAATGGGAGGACGAGGCAGCAAAGAAGACCGTGCAATCCGCTATCAACCCTTTGAAGGTGATCAAATGAATACTGCATTGCTGTCACACGTAACCGGTCGCCGCGCGGTTCTTCGCGGCGTGGTGGGCGCCGCCGCGGCTGCCGTGGCCTGGCAGGGCTTTCCCTCGATCAGCTGGAGCCAGCAGCAGGCCGGTGGCGCGGAGCGCTGGCGGCTGCTGATCAACGAGGCGGTCACGGCGGACCTCAGCATTTCCATGCTGGCCCTGCGCTACCGCGGCTGGGCCGACTACCTGGGCGGGCAGATCCGCAGCAAGCAGGTGGTAGTCGATCCTGTCATCGATATCCAGAATTTCGTGCGGCAGGCATCGTCGGACCAAAAGCCGCTGATGATCTTCGGGAAATCCGTCAACCAGCTGTCCAAGCTGGTTCGCGATGGGGGTTACCAGCCCCTGGTGCGCCGGCCTGAGCCCTACAAGGCGGCGTTTATCGTGAACAACAATTCGCCGATCACCAGCATCGGCCAGCTCAGCGGCAAAAAAATCCTGATGCCCGATGAGTCTTCCGCCACGGTGGCGGTCGCGCGCGCCGAGATCCGCCGCATGAATGTGCGCGAGCCCTATATTTCCTACACGCGCTACCAGGATTCCGTCTCGGCCCAGGTGGCGGCAGGCCTTGCCGAAGTGGGCGCGGTCAATCCAACGCTGGCGAGGAAATGGCAGGAAGGCGGCGGCCGCATCATCGGTGAAACCCAGCCTGTGGTGAACTGGTCGGTGCTGGCCGCTCCCGGCGTGCCGGCCGACATGGTCAGCAAGCTGACGGAGTCGCTGCTGGCCATGAACAGCCAGTCGGCCGGCATTCTGTCGGAGATAGGCGTCAAGCAGTGGGTCAAGGCCGACCGCAAGGAATACCTGGCCCTGCTGGACTACACCCACGAGTGAGGTGAATCGGCGCGGGCTCTAGGCGCGTTCAGGGCACATTCAGGGCGCGACCGGATGCCCCGCCATGGCCTCCAGGGCCAGCACCAGGGCTGAATGATCGGCCTGTGCATGGCCCAGCGCCGCGCAGGACTGCATCAGCTGCGCGGCATTGGCCGTTTGCGGCAGCGCCACGCCTAGGGCCCGCGCGCCCTGCAGCGCGAGGTTCAAGTCCTTCTGGTGCAGCGCGATGCGAAAACCCGGCGCGAAGCTGCGTTTGATCATGCGCTCGCCATGCACTTCAAGAATGCGCGAGGCCGCGAAGCCGCCCATCAGCGCTTCGCGCACCTTGGCCGGGTCGGCGCCGGCCCGGGAGGCGAACACCAGGGCCTCGCCGACGGCGGCGATGTTGAGCGCCACGATGATCTGGTTGGCCACCTTGCAGACCTGGCCGTCGCCGGCGCCGCCTACGCGCGTGACGTTCTTGCCCATCAGCGCGAGCAGCGGCCTGACGCGTTCAAAAGCCTGCTCCTCGCCGCCCACCATGATGGTCAGGCTGGCGGCCTTGGCACCGACCTCGCCGCCCGAGACCGGCGCGTCCAGGTAGTCGCAGCCCAAGGCCTGGATTTTTTCCGCGAAGCCGCGCGTGGCGATGGGGTCTATGGAGCTGCAGTCGACTACCACCTTGCCTGGGCCCGAGGCCTTGAGGCCGGCCGCCACGCCCAGCTCGCCGAAGAGCACGGCCTCTACGTCGGGCGTGTCGGGCACCATGATGAAGATGATGTCGGCCCGCTCGGCCACGCCCTGGGCCGTGGTGCAGAGGGTGGCGCCGCCGCCCGCCAGCGCCTCGGGCACCGTGCCGCGGGTGTTGACGAACAGCATGTGGCCGGCCTTGAGCAAATGGCCGGCCATGGGTGCGCCCATGATGCCCAGGCCTATGAAGCCGAGTTTGAGTCCTGACTTGATCATGACGGCCTGCCTTTATGCGGTGAGCGCGCTGCGCCAGCCCAGGCCCGCGGCCGTGGTGGTTTGCGGTTGGTATTCGCAGCCTATGGCACCGGTGTAGCCGATGGCGTCGATGTGGCGCAGCAGCCAGCGGTAGTTGATCTCGCCGGTGCCGGGTTCGTGGCGGCCCGGGTTGTCGGCCAGCTGGATGTGGCCTATGCGGCCCAGGTGTTTGCTGAGCGTGGCGGCGAGCTCGCCCTCCATGCGCTGCGCATGGTAGATGTCGTACTGCACAAACAGGTTGTCCGAGCCGACTTCATCGGCGATGGCCAGCGCCTCATCGGTGCGGGTCAGGAAGAAGCCGGGGATGTCGTAGTGGTTGATGGGCTCCACCAGCAGGCGTATGCCGGCCCGCTTGAGCGCGGCGGCCGCGTGGCGCAGGTTGGCGACCAGGGTGGCGTGGGCCTCTTCCCGCGCCACGCCGGCGGGCAGCTTGCCCGCCAGGCAGTTGAGCTGTTTGCAGTCCAGCGCGGTGGCGTAGCCGATGGCGCGGGCCAGGCCTTCGCGGAATTCGGCCTCGCGGCCCGGGTGGCAGGCGATGCCGCGTTCGCCGGCTTCCCAGTCGCCGGCCGGCAGGTTGTGCAGCACTTGCGTCAGGCCGTTGTCCCTGAGCGCGGCGGCCAGCGCCTGCTTGGGATAGGCATAGGGGAACAGGTATTCCACGGCGTCGAAGCCGGCGGCGCGGGCGGCCGCGAAGCGCTCCATGAAGGGGAGCTCGGTGAACAGCATGCTCAGGTTGGCGGCGAATTTCGGCATAAGGGTCATCTTTCGGTCGGGTCGGGTTCAGTCAAGCAGCGCGCAGTCAATCGCGGTGGGCGCGTCGGATTTTTTCAGGGCGAGTTCCTCGAACTCGTTGATGTTGTCGATCTCGGTGCCCATGGCGATGTTGGTCACGCGCTCCAGGATCACCTCGATGACCACGGGCACCTGGAACTCCTTCATCCAGGCCTCGGCCTGGCGCACGGCGGGCGCGAATTCCTCCTGCCTGAGCACACGCAAGGCCTTGCAGCCCAGGCCCTCGGCCACCTTGAGGTGGTCCACGCCGTAGCCCCTGACGGCCGTTTCCTCTTCAGGCGTGTTGATGTTGTCAAAACCCAGCTGCACGCAGTAGTCCATCTCGAAGCCGCGCTGGGCCTGGCGTATCAGCCCGAGGTAGGAGTTGTTGACCACGATGTGCAGGTAGGGCAGCTTGAACTGCGCGCCCACGGCCAGTTCCTCGACCATGAACTGGAAGTCGTAGTCACCCGACAGCGCGACGATCTTGCGCGTGGGGTCGGCGGCGCGCACGCCCAGCGCGGCCGGCACCGTCCAGCCCAGCGGGCCGGCCTGGCCGCAGTTGATCCAGTGGCGCGGCTTGTGCACATGCAGGAACTGCGCGGCGGCGATCTGCGACAGGCCTATGGTGCTGACATAGCAGGCGTCGTCGCCGAAGGCATTGTTCATGCACTGGTAGACGCGCTGCGGTTTCATGGGCACGCTGTCGAAATTGGTCTTGCGCAGCAGGGTGCGCTTGCGCTCCCGGCATTCGGCCGCCCATGGGCCGCGGTCCTTGAGCCGGCCGTCGGCCTTCATCTCGCCGGCCACTTGCACGAAGAGCTCGAGCGCCAGCTTGGCGTCGGAGACGATGCCGTAGTCGGGTGCGAAGACGCGGCCTATCTGCGTGGGCTCTATGTCCACGTGCACGAACTTGCGGCCCCGGGTGTAGACCTCGACCGAGCCGGTGTGGCGGTTCGCCCAGCGGTTGCCCATGCCCAGCACGAAGTCGGAGGCCAGCAGGGTGGCGTTGCCGTAGCGGTGGCTGGTCTGCAGGCCGCACATGCCGGCCATCAGCGGGTGGCTGTCGGGAATCGCGCCCCAGCCCATCAGGGTGGGGATGACGGGCACGCCGGTGATCTCGGCCAGTTGCACCAGCAGGGGCGAGGCGTCGGCGTTGATGACACCGCCGCCGGCCACGATCAGCGGCCTGGCGGCTTCATTGAGCATGGCCAGCGCTTTTTCAACCTGGGCGCGGGTGGCGCAGGGTTTGTAGACCGGCAGCGGCGAATAGGTGTCCGGGTCGAACTCGATCTCGCCCATCTGCACGTCAAAGGGCAGGTCTATCAGCACCGGCCCTGGCCGGCCCGAGCGCATCAGGTGAAAGGCCTGCTGGAAAGCGCGCGGCACCTGGGCGGGTTCGCGCACCGTCACGCTCCACTTGGTCACGGGCTTGGAGATCGATTCGATGTCGACCGCCTGGAAGTCTTCCTTGTACAGCCGCGCGCGCGGCGCCTGGCCGGTGATGCAGAGGATGGGAATCGAGTCGGCCTGCGCCGAGTAAAGGCCGGTGATCATGTCGGTGCCGGCCGGGCCCGAGGTGCCTATGCACACGCCGATGTTGCCGGGGCAGGCGCGGGTGTAGCCCTCGGCCATGTGCGAGGCGCCTTCGACGTGGCGCGCCAGGATGTGGCTGATGGTCCCCTGCTTGCGCAAGGCCGCGTACAGCGGGTTGATCGCCGCGCCGGGAATGCCGAAGGCCTGGGTCACGCCTTCTTTTTCCATCACCCAGACCGCGGCCTGGATGGCTGTCATTTTTGCCATGCTTGAACTCCTTGGATGGAGCCGACTGTAGGCAGGCATGGCGCCGCGCGGAAGGCGGCGGGCCGCCATAAAAGCTATTCCATCCAGGAATAAACGGCCCCGGGATTCACCGATAACTCACTATGATGAAAGCATGGACAGATTGCAGGCAATGCACATGTTTGTGCGTGTGGTGGAGACCGGCAGCTTCTCGAAAGCGGCGCGCGAATTCGCCACCACCCAGCCCACGGTGACCAAGCAGGTGGCGGCCACCGAGGCGCGCCTGAAGGTTCGGCTGCTCAACCGCAACACGCGCGGCGTCAGCCTCACCGAGTCGGGCGCGCTGTACTACGAGAAATGCAAATCCATCGTGCGCGAGGTGGAAGAGGCCGACAGCGTGGCGCGGCTGCGCCAGACGCAGGCCCAGGGCCTGCTGCGCATAGGCACTTCGGTGGCCTTCGGCCGCCGCGTCATCGTGCCGCTGGCGCTGGAGTTCATGGCCAGGCACAAGCAGGTGCAGCTGGACCTGAGTTTTGAGGACCGCTATGTCGACCTGGTGGCCCAGGGCATAGACGTGGCGGTGCGCATGGGCAAGCTGGCCGACTCCACGCTGGGCGCGCGCTTCCTGGGCATGAACCCCTGGGTGCTGGTGGCCTCGCCGGCTTACCTCAAAAAGTCGGGCACGCCGAAAAAGCCGGCCGATCTCAGCGGCCACAACGCGCTGGTCTACAGCAGCGTGCAGGGCGACGACGTCTGGCGGCTGTTCACGCCCAAAGGCGAGCCGGTGACGGTGCCGGTGACCGGCCGCCTGCATTCGAACAACCTCTCGGCGGTGCTGGCGGCGGCGCGCGGCGGCCTGGGCATCGCGGCGCTGCCGCGTTATGTGGCGGGCGATTCACTGGCCTCGGGCCATATCGTGGAAGTGCTCAAGGACCATGCCCTGCCCGAGCAGGAAATCCATGCGGTGTTCCCTTCGCCCAAGCTGCTGCCGGGCAAGGTCCAGGCCTTTGTGGCTTTCCTGCAGGGGCGCTTCGGCGAGCGCTGGTGGGAGACCCTGCCCAAGGCCTGAGAGGGCCTGAGGTGGCTTTGGCCCTTTAGCCGGCCTTGCGCAACGGCGGCCGCGCCAGCTGCGTGAGCGCCGCGCGCAGGCGCTCGCCGCCGGCCGCGGTATCGGGTGCCGACGAGCCCAGCGCGGCTTCGACGCTGCCGATGTGCGCGAGCATCAGTTCACGGGCCGACTCCAGCTGGCCTTGCTCCAGTGCGGCCACGATGGCCGCGTGCTCGGCGCAGGACTGGCCCGCGTCATGTTTGGACTGGTAGAGCGAGGCGGCCAGCGTGGTGCGTGCGGTCAGGTCGCGCAGCACGTCGCACAGCAGGCGCTGGCCCAGGCATTCGGCCAGGCAGACGTGGAAGTCGGCCAGCAAAAAGGCCCGGGTGGCGGCGTCGGCCTCTTCGATGGCCTGCTCTTCCTGGGCAATGTGATCACGCAGCCTGTGCAGCACCGATTGCAGCGGCCGCCCGGCCTCGCGAAGAATGCCGCCCTCGATGATGCGCCGGGCCGAGAAGGCGTCGCGCGCTTCCTCGACCGAAGGTTCGACCACATACCAGCCCTTGCGCGTGCGCACCTCCACAAAGCCGCGCGCCTGCAGCTGCATCAGCGCTTCGCGCACCAGGGTGCGGCTGACGCCGAAGAGCTCGGCCAGCTCCTGCTCTCCCAGGCGTTCGCCGGGCGAGAGTTTCTGCGCGAGTATGGACTCGACGACCTGCTGGGCGATCTGGACCTGGCTGCTGCTCATGGTGCTGCGAGTGTAGCGGCTGGGGTTCAGCGCGGGTGGCGGTTTGTCAAGCCTTGGCCGGGACGGCGCCGACTTCGATGTCCATGTCGTCCTCGGTGGGCGGCACATAGCGGCCGTCGAGCACCGCATGGGCGCGTTCGCGGTCTATGTCGCCTTCCCAGGCCGCCACCGCGACGGTGGCCACGCAGTTGCCGATCAGGTTGCCCAGGGCCCGGGCGATGCCCATGAACCAGTCCACCGACAGCACCAGCACCAGGCCTATGGCCGGGATCGCGGGAATCGCCTGCAGGGTGGCGGCCAGCACCACGATGGCCGAGCCGGGCACGCCGTGCGCGCCCTTGGAGGTGACCAGCGAGATCGCCAGGATGGTCAGCAGGTCGGCCATGGAGATGGGCGTGTTGGTGGCCTGGGCGATGAAAACGGCCGCCAGCGTGATGTAGATCGAGAAGGCGTCGAGGTTGAAGGAGTAGCCCGTGGGAATCACCAGGCCGACGGTGGAGTCGCGTATGCCCATGCGCTTGAGCTTGGCCATGATCTGCGGCAGCACGCTGTCCGACGAGGTGGTGGCAAACACCACCATCAGTTCCTCGCGCAGGTACTTGAGCAGCTTGAACAGGCTGAAGCCCGACAGCCGCATGATGGTGCCCAGCACCACGGCCACGAAGATGATCACCGCGCCGTAGAACAGCACCACCAGCATGCCCAGCTGCTTGAGCGAGCCTATGCCGTACTTGCCGACGGTGAAAGCGATGGCGCCCAGCACGCCCAGCGGCGCGAGCTTGATGATGATGCCCATGGTCTTGAACAGCACGTGGGCCAGGTCGTCGACCAGGCCGACCACCTTCTGGCCCCTGTCGCCCAGCATGGCCAGCGCGCAGCCGAACAGCACCGAGAACAGCAGGACCTGCAGCACGTCGCCGTTGACGAAGGCGCTGACCGCGGTGGTGGGGATCAGCTTCATGAGGAACTCCACCGTGCCGCCGCCGGTGAGCTTGCCGGCGTTTTCGACATAGGCGCCCATGGCCTTGGGGTCCAGCAGCTTGGGGTCCACATTCATGCCGGCGCCGGGCTGGAACACAAAGGCCAGCACCAGGCCTATCACCAGGGCGATGGTGGTCACCACCTCGAAGTAGATCAGCGACTTGACGCCGACGCGGCCGACGCGCCGCAGGTCGCCCGCGCCCGCGATGCCGTGCACGACAACGCAGAAGACGATCATGGGAATCAGCATCTTGATCAGCTTGATAAAGCCGTCGCCCAGCGGTTTGAGCTTGACGGCCGTCTCCGGCCAGATAAAGCCGACGAGCACGCCGACGATGAGGGCCAGGATCACCTGGCCAAACAGTGAGCGGAAAAACTTGGGCATGGCAGTCTCCGGAAGAGTCGTTGCGGGGTAGCAAGTTCTTGCGGGCAAGACTTGCATACAAGAAATGTAGACAAGTAGTTTTGGCGCTACCACAGGGTTATCCCGGGCGATTCCAGCTGATTCGGTCAACACTGACGCAACCGTTCGCGCGGGTGCCGCAAAGCAAAACACCCGCCGTGGCGGGTGTTTGATGGGGGCGGGGCGGCCTGGCTCAGGCCAGCAGGTCGCGCAGCGTGCGCGCGATCACCTTGGTGGCGCGGCGCAGGTCTTCGAGCTCCAGGCGCTCGTCGGCGCGCTTGGCATGCGATTCGAGCACGGTGCGCGGGCCGGCGCCGTAGATCACGCCGGGAATGCCGGCTTCGGCATAAAGGCGCACGTCGGTGTACAGCGGTGTGCCCATGGCCGGGATTTTCTGGCCGAACAGCGCCTCGCCGTGCTTCTGGATGGCCTCGACCAGCGGCTGGTTGCCGGGCAGCGGCCGCATGGAGTTGGCCAGCAGCAGGCGCTTGATGTCTACCGTGATGCCCTTGCGTTCAGCCGCAGCGTCGGCGATCACCTGGCGGATGTTGGCTTCGACCTCGGCCGGGTTCTCTTCGGGGATCATGCGGCGGTCCAGCTTGAACGTCACCTTGCCGGGCACCACATTGGTGTTGGTGCCGCCCTCGATGCGGCCCACGTTGAGGTAGGGGTGCTTGATGCCCTCGACCCTGGACGTGACCTGCTGGTAAAGCGCGTTCTGCGCATAGAGGGCATTCAGGATGTGCACCGCGCCCTGCAGCGCATCGACGCCGGTGTCGGGAATCGCGGCATGCGCCATCTTGCCGTGCACCGTGACTTCCATCTGCAGGCAGCCGTTGTGGGCGGTGACGACTTCATAAGAGAAGCCGGCCGCGATCAGCAGGTCGGGTTTTGTCAGGCCTTGTTTGAGCAGCCAGCCCGGGCCCATCTCGCCGCCGAATTCCTCGTCGTAGGTGAAGTGCAGTTCGATAGCGCCCTTGAGCGGCGCGCCCAGCGCCTCAAGCGCGCGCACCGCGAAGGTGAAGCTGGCGAAATCGCATTTGCTGACGGCGGAGGCGCGGCCGTAGATCTTGCCGTCCACGATTTCGCCGCCGTAGGGGTCTTTGGTCCAGCCCTCGCCGGGCGGCACCACGTCCCCGTGGGCGTTCAAGGCAATGGTTTTTCCCTCACCCTTTCCTTCGCCGCTACCGCCATATTTGCGCCGCACGATCAGGTTGGTGATGGACTCCATGCCATAGCCGCGCACTTCGGCTTCGGGCACGGGGTGCTTTTCGGCTTCGAAGCCGAAGGCCTTGATGAGTTCGGCGGTGCGCTCGGCATGCGGCGCGTTGTTGCCCGGCGGCGTGTCGGTGGGCACGCGTATGAGCTGCTGCAGGAATGCGGTTTCCTCGTCGAAGTGGGCATCTATCCAGCTGTCGAGCTTTGCGTAGTCTGTGGAAAAGGTCATGGTGGTCAGGGGGCGAGATGGGTGAGCAGATGGGTGAAAGCCTGGATCGCAAGCTCGATGTCGTCGCTGGTGCTGCTTTCCAGCGGGTTGTGGCTGATGCCGGAGTTCTGGCCGCGCACAAACAGCATGGCCTGCGGCATCACCTTGTGCAGCTTCATGGCGTCGTGGCCGGCGCCGCTGGGCATGGCATGCAGCGGCACGCCCAGCGAGTCGACCGCGCGCTCCCAGCGCTGCTGCCAGGCCGGCGCGCTGGGCGCGGCGGCGGCGCGTTCGGTCAGCTCGGTCGTGAAATGCACGCCGCGGCGTTCGCAAATCGCCTTGAGTTCGGCCAGCACGTCGGCCACCAGCGCGTCGCGCTGCGCATCGACGGGCGCGCGCATGTCCAGCGAAAACAGGCAGCGCCCCGGCACCACGTTGATGGAGCCGCTGGGCACCTGCAGCATGCCCACGGTGCCGACGGAGTCGCCGTCCTGCGCCGCGCGGCGCTCCACATACAGCAGCAGCTCGGCGGCGGCTGCGGCCGCGTCGCGGCGGCGGTTCATGGGCGTGGTGCCGGCGTGGCTGGCCATGCCGCTGATTTCGCAGAGGTAGCGCACATTGCCATTGATCGAAGTCACGATGCCCAGCGGCAGGTCCAGCTCGTTGAGCACCGGGCCCTGCTCGATGTGCACTTCGACAAAACCCAGGTAATTGCCGGCGTCGCGCTTGATAAGGGGGATGTCCTCGGGCTTCAGGCCGGCTTGATGCATGGCCTCGCGCATGGTGATGCCGTCGGCGTCCTTCTGCTCCAGCCACTCGGGCTTGAAGTCGCCTATCAGTGCGCCCGAGCCCAGGAAGGTGGCCTTGTAGCGCTGGCCTTCCTCTTCGGCAAAGCCCACGACCTCGATGTTGAAGGGCAGGCGCTTGCCCTGGCGGTGCAGCTCGCGCACGCAGGCCATGGGCGCGAAGATGCCGAGCCGGCCGTCGTACTTGCCGCCGTTGCGCACGGTGTCGTAGTGGCTGCCGGTCAGCAGGGTCTTGGCACCCGGCGCCGAGGCTTTGTAAACACCCACCACATTGCCCACCGCATCGATGCTCACCTCGTCAAAGCCGCAGTCGCGCATGGTGCTGCTGATGTAGGCCGCGCAGGCGCGGTGTGCGTCGGTCAGGTAGGTCACCGTGAGCTGGCCTTTTTCAAGGTAGCCCGGGTCGCTGTACTGCGACAGGGCTTCGTGCCAGTCCCAGACATCGTTGCCCAGCGCGGGCGTGGCCGCGAACTTGTCGTTGAGCCTGAGTTCCACCACGCGGTGGATGTTGCGCAGGTTTTCCTGCAGCTCGAAATCGGGGTGGTTGAGCAGGCGGCGCGCGAAGGTCTCGATGATCTGCTGGCGGCTCAGTCCGGTGCCGCGCGGGCCGCGCACCGCGAGGATAAAGGGGAAGCCGAATTTCGCGTTGTAGTCGGCATTGAGCTTTTGCAGCGTGGCGAATTCTTCGGGCGTGCAATCCGTGAGGCCGGCCTTGCCTTGCTCGTTGGTCGACTCCGCAGTGAGGGATTTGCTCACCATGGCCTTGCCGGCAAGCTCGGGGTGGGCCTGTATGAGTTTGACCTGCGCGTCCTTGCCGGCGCCCCGCAGCACCTGGGCCATCGCGTGCTTGAGATGCGCCAGCGAGCGGAAGGGGCGGGCGTCCAGCGCTTTTTCGGCTACCCAGGGGGAGTGCTCGTAAAGCCCGTCCAGCAGTTGCAGCGCCTGCTCGCGCGGCGCGGTGTTGACCTGTTCAAGGGTGATGGCCATGTTCAGCTTTCCTGCCGGGGCATGTAGGAGTGGGTGGCCCGCCAGTGGCGGGCGATGTCTATGCGGCGACAGACCCAGACGCGGTCGTGTTTTTGCACATGGTCCAGGAAACGCTGCAGCGCCACGATGCGGCCGGGCCGGCCCAGCAGCCGGCAGTGCATGCCTATGCTGAGCATTTTGGGCGACGCGTCGCCTTCGGCATACAGCGCGTCAAAGCTGTCGCGCAGGTAGATGAAAAAGTCCTCGGCCTGCGCAAAACCCTGGGGCAGGGCAAAGCGCATGTCGTTGGTGTCCAGCGTGTAGGGCACGACCAGCCGCGGCACGACGGCGCCGTCGGTGCGTGTGACCTCGGTCCAGAAGGGCAGGTCGTCGCCGTAGTAGTCGCTGTCGTATTCAAGCCGTCCGTCGTCGGCCACCAGCCGGCGCGTATTGGGGCTGTCGCGGCCGGTGTACCAGCCCAGCGGGCGTGTACCGGTGAGTTTTTCAATCGCGTCCAGGCCCAGGCGCATGTGTTCGCGCTCGGTGGCTTCGTCGACCTGCTGGTAATTGATCCAGCGCCAGCCGTGGCAGGCGATTTCGTGGCCCAGTTCGGTGAAGGCCGCGGCGACCTCGGGGTGGCGCTGCAAGGCCATGCCGACGCCGAAGACGGTCAGCGGCAAGCCGCGCTTTTCAAACTCGCGCAGGATGCGCCACACGCCCACGCGCGATCCGTATTCGTAAATGCCTTCCATGCTCAGGTGGCGGTCGGCGTAGCTGGGCGGGTTGGCCATTTCGGACAAAAACTGCTCGGAGCCGGCGTCGCCGTGCAGCACCGAGTTCTCGCCGCCTTCTTCATAATTGAGCACGAACTGCACGGCGATGCGGGCCTGGCCGGGCCAGTTGGCATGCGGTGGGTTGCGGCCGTAGCCAATCAAATCCCGTGGGTATTTTGAGTTCATGACAGCGCCATCGAAATATCGTTGGTCGGTACCTTGCGGTCGAAGGCCAGGTTTTCCTCGACGTGCAGCAGGTGTTCGTTCATGAGGCGCACGGCCAGCGCCTCGTCCCGGGCGGCCAGGGCCTTGACGATTTCGGCGTGCTCGTCGTTGGAGTGTTCGGCGGCGGTGGCCGTCTGGTACATCAGCGTGATCAGCGCGCAGCGCGAGATCAGCTCGCCCAGCATCTGCGCCAGCACCTCGTTGCCCATGAGTTCGGCCATGCGCACATGGAAGTCGCCCAGCAGCTCGGTGCGGCCGGGCACGTCGTCCAGCGCGGATTTCTCGCGCGCCACGTGCTCCTTGAGCGCCTTGATCTTGGCGGGCGTGACCTCGCGCACAAAGGCGCGCGTCATTTCGGCTTCCAGCATGCGGCGCACCGCGAACACCTGGCGCGCCTCCATCGCCGAGGGCGCGGCCACAAAGGCGCCGCGCGCCGGCTCCAGGCGTATCAGCCGGTTCTTCGACAACTGGAACAGCGCCTGCCGCACCAGCGTGCGCGAAACCCCGAAATGGTCGGCGAGTTTTTGCTCCGCCAGCTTGGTGCCCGGGTGCAGCCGGTGCTCCACAATGGCCTTGGTCAGCGCCTCGACGATGGCATGGGTGGTGGATGATTCCATCGGGCCATGATAGCCGCATATTCAAAAACTGTATACACTTTTGGTAAACCGAAATCACAAAGGGACTGCCATGGGCTTGAGCACACATGTACTGGACACCATGCACGGCGTGCCGGCGGGCGGCATGAAGGTCTCGCTGTTCACCATGCAGGGCGGGCAGGCCGCGCTGGTAAAAACCTTCACCCTGAACGCCGACGGCCGCAACCCGGACGGGCCGCTTTATGACAACGCCAGCCTCAAAGCCGGCACCTACCGCCTGGTGTTCGAGGTCGCGGCGTACTTCAAGGCGCGCGGCGTGGCGCTGCCCGAGCCGGCCTTCCTGGACCAGGTCAGCCTGGACTTTGGCGTGGCCGACACCGGCAGCCACTACCACGTGCCCCTGCTGGTCAGTCCCTGGAGCTACTCCACCTACCGCGGCAGCTGAGCGGGCCCCGGCGGCGCCCTCAGGGAAAACACGGTCGCCGCCGTGTCATCCCCGCGTCATGGGGCGCGGCGACAATCAACGGTTTTGGTCACTTCTTCCCCTTCCCCCATGAATGTCAAGCCAATGGGCGCCCTGAGCCGCCGCCAAGCCCTGCTGCTGTCCGCAGGCACCGCCGCCAGCCTGGCGCTTCCCGCCGCCATGGCGCAAGGCCCTTCCGGCGTTTACCCGGACCGTCCAGTCAAGATCGTGGTGCCCTTCGCGCCCGGCGCCGGCACCGACGCGATGGCGCGGCTGGTGGCGCAAAAACTCGGTGAGGTGCTGAACGCCACCTTTGTGGTCGACAACCGCGCCGGCGCCTCGGGCGCGATAGGCACGCAGTTTGTGGCGCAGTCACCGGCCGACGGCTACACCCTCCTGCTGGTGGCCTCGCCCTTTACTACCGTGGCGGCTTCGCTGCCCAGCGCCAACTACGACCCGCTGCGCCACTTCACGCCGGTCGGCATGATCGCCAGCGGCCCGCTGGTCTGGGCCGCCAACACCAAGCTGCCGGCCAACAACATGAAGGAACTGGTGAGCCTGGCCAGGCAAAAGCCGGGCGCGCTCAATTACGGTTCAGCCGGCGCGGGCGGCGTCAACCACCTGGTGCTGGAGCTGCTCAAGGCCCGCACCGGTACCTTCATCACCCACATCCCCTACCGCGGCGTGGCGCCCGCCACCATGGACATGATTGGCGGGCAGATCCACCTTGTCACCGGCACCATCCCGGCGCTGCTGCCCTTCATCAAGAACGGCAGCGTCAAGCCGCTGGCCGTGACCAGCGCCAAGCGCTCCAGCGCCCTGCCTGACGTGCCCAGCATGGCCGAAGCCGGCCTGCCCGGCATCGACGTGGTCAACTACTTTGCGCTCATGGCCCCCACCGGCACCCCGCCGGCCATCGTCAACACCCTCAACGCCGCCATCAACAAGGTGGTGGTCATGCCCGAGGTGGTCACCCGCTTCAAGGCCGACGCCGTCGAAGCCGCACCCGGCTCACCTGCGCTGCTGGGGCACTTCATTGAGGCTGACTACCGTGCCTGGCGGAACGTGGTGAAGACGCAGAACTTGCAGATTGAATAGCGGCCAGGCCTGAAAAGGGCCACCGCAGGCGATGCGAAGCGAGCCGATCAAGGCCAGCATGAGCCGCGGAACCGGCTTTGCCGGGCCGCAGGCGGGCGGCCCCGAGGGGCTGGAGCCCGCGGCTCCAAGCCTGCCTGCGCAGGCTTGGACGGGCGACAGAGGCGAAGCGTCTCGCGAGCCGCGGCCTGCAAGGCCTCGGGAGCTACACGAAGTGAACGACCGTGGGGGCCCTAATCCTGTCCTTCGGTGAGCGTGTCCAGCTGGAATTTCCCGCTCTTGTGCCACAGCCAGGTATCGGTATAGACCACCTTGCCCATGCGGGTGGGCGCCGGGAAGGGCGAAGCTTCCTGGATCATTTTGGTGATTTCCGCCATCACTTCGGGGGCGTGGCGCGGGGCGCGCATCCAGTCCATATGGGTCACGCGGCCGCTGCGGTCGATTTCCACATTGAGCACGCCCACCGCATACAGCAGCGGCGGCATGCGGCCTTTGTAGACGCGCTCGTGATTGAGGCCGTAAATGTGCGTGGCGCCGTCTTCCCGGTAAGCGCGCGGTGTGGTCGCCCCTGAGCTTCTGGCGGAGCCTTTCGGGCCCGCAATAGGCCCGATGACCGGTGAGTCGGGTGCCGCGGCTGGGCCGGCGGGCGTGGCCTCGGGGGCCGTCTTGCAGGCGCTGACCACGGCGGCCGCAACGCCGGACAGCAGGGCCACCAGCCAGAAGCGGCGCGGGGCGGTGGAGGAAGAAGAAGGCATTTCGGGTTTTGTCATGGTTTGCCTTTCGGCGGTTCATGGGATTTTGTGTATACCCGTCATCATGCGCGCGAAGCGCGCGCTGCCCGGGTGGTGCTAAGGTCTAATTTAGCCCACTATTCCATCCGCTTACAGCGCAAACACGTCACCAATGGTTTCCCGCAACACCGGTTTGTTACTGGAGTCCCTGCTGGCCCGCCTGGCTTCGTCGCCGGCGGTGCTGGTGCAGGTGGCCCAAACCCAGGGCTCGGTCCCGCGCGAGGCCGGCACCTGGATGGCGGTGTTCGCCGACGACATCGTGGGCACCATAGGCGGCGGCCACCTGGAATACGAGGCCATAGCCCGGGCCCGCGCGCTGCTCGGCGGCGGTAGCCCGGCGGATGCCGGGGCGCTGGTGCGCGTGGCGCTGGGCCCTTCGCTGGGCCAGTGCTGCGGCGGTGTGGTGCAACTGCGCTTTGAGCCGGTGCAGGCCGGTGATGCGGCGGCGCTGGCGTTACGGCTGGGTTCGCCGCGGCTTACGCCGGTGGCGCTGTTCGGCGGCGGCCATGTGGGGCACGCGCTGGCGCGGGTGCTCGCGCCTTTGCCGTTTGAGCTGAGCTGGGTAGACAGCCGCGACGGCATATTTCCGGACAGCGTGCCGCCGCGCGTGAGCTGCGAACATTCCGATCCGGTGCAGGCCGCCGTGCCGGGCCTGGCGCCGCAATCACGTGTGCTGATCATGAGCTTCAGCCATGCCGAAGACCTGGATGTGCTGGCCGCCTGCCTGAAGCGCCAGCGTGAGCAGGGCGATTTGCCCTACATAGGCTTGATAGGCAGCAAGAGCAAATGGGCGGCCTTTCGCCACCGGCTGGAGGCCAGGGGCTTCACGCCGGCCGAGCTCGCGCATGTCACTTGCCCCATAGGTGTTCCGGGCATCACGGGCAAGGAGCCCGAGGTGATCGCCGTTGCTGTCGCTGCCCAGTTGCTGCAGACCATCGATGCAAACCGGGAGAAGGCCGCGAAGGCTTTGCGCTGAGCGTCAAAGCCGATAAACTTGCACCACCAGGTCGCAGCGGAGCCGGGAAAGCAGGTGGCCAAGCCGCAAGCTTTCTCTTGTTCGTGACCCGTTTTCTGCTTACAGCGCCCGCAGTGGTGAGCAGCCTTGCACAAGTTGAGCGCTATGGAAAACTACCTTCTCGACTGGGCCAACCTGCTGCTGCGCTGGGTCCACGTCATCACCGCCATCGCCTGGGTCGGTTCCTCGTTTTATTTTGTCTTCCTCGACAGCAGTCTCACGCCGCCCGTGGATGAGGACTTGAAGAAGCAGGGCGTGAGCGGCGAACTCTGGGCCGTGCACGGCGGCGGTTTTTACCACCCCGTCAAATTCGCCGTCAGGCCGCCGCAGCTGCCGGCCCACCTGCACTGGTTCTACTGGGAAAGCTACAGCACCTGGCTGTCGGGCTTTGCGCTGTTCACGGTGTCCTACCTCTGGCATGCAGGCACCTACCTGGTCGACAAATCGCTGATGAACTGGTCGCCCGGCGCGGCCGCGGCCGTGGCGCTGTCATTCTTTGTGGTGTTCTGGATGCTCTACGACGGCATCTGCCAGCTGTTCGGAGGGCGGAAGAACGGGGACGCCATCGTCGGCGCGCTGGTTGCGGTGCTGGTCTGCATCGCCTCCTGGCTGGCCTGCCATTGGTTTGCCGGGCGCGCGGCCTTTTTGCTGGTGGGCGCCATGATGGCCACGGCCATGAGCGCCAATGTGTTTTTCTGGATCATCCCCGGCCAGCGCAAGGTGGTGGCCGCGATCAAGGCCGGCGAGCCTGTGGACCCGGTGCACGGCCAGCGCGGCAAGCAGCGCAGCGTGCACAACACCTACTTCACGCTGCCGGTGCTGTTCGCCATGCTGAGCAACCACTACAGCTTCACCTGGAGCCATCCGCAGAACTGGCTGGTGCTGATTTTGATGATGCTGGCTGGCGCGGCGATACGCCAGTTTTTTGTGCTGCGCCACGGCTACAAGCTGGGCCGCAACCGGCATCCGCTGGCCTATGCGCTGGCCGGTGTGGCCGTCATCCTGGGTGTCATTGTCTGGATGAAGCCGGCGCCTACCGCCGTGGCTGCGGCTTCCGCCACCCCGCCGGCAACAGGCTACGGCCAGGTGCAAACCATATTGGCGCAGCGCTGCTACCAGTGCCACGGCGAGCAGGTGCAGATGAAGAATGTGCGCCTGGATTCGCCCGCGGCCCTCAAGCTGCACGCGACGCAGGTCTACCAGCAGGCTGTGGTCACGCGGCTCATGCCCATGAACAATGCGACCGGTATCACCGAGGCGGAGCGGCAGGTGATCAAAAGCTGGTTCGACGCCGGCGCCAAAACAGAGTAGCGCTTACCAGTCGGTCGCAAGCCCCGCGGCCCGTGTCGACGGCTTCTCGAAATGCCGCGCCAGGAAATCCACAAAAGCCTTGACCCGGGCCGAATACTGGTGGCGGGCCGGGTAGACCGCATGGATGTCGGCCGCCGGCGTGCGGTAGTTCTCCAGCACCTGCACCAGCCTGCCGCTGCGCAGGTATTTGGCGATGTCCCATTCGGCGCGCATCAGGATGCCGTGGCCGTCCAGCGCCCAGTTCACCGCGATCTCGCCGTCGCTGGTGCTGAGGTTTCCGTGCACCTTGACGGCTTGCGTGTGTTTGCCTGATGCCAGGCGCCAGATGCCGTAGGCCTCGTCGCCCTGGCGTATGCCTATGCAGTTGTGCCGCGCGAGGTCGTGCGGCACCTTGGGTGTGCCGTGGCGCGCCAGGTAGGCCGGTGAGGCGCAGAGCAGGCGGCGGTTCGGCGCGATCAAACGCGCCACCACGCGCGCGTCGGGCGGCTCGCCAAAGCGTATGCAGACATCAAAGGCGTCCTCGGTCAGCGGCGGCGGGTTGACCGTGAGCTGCAGTTGCACCTCCATCTCGGGATGGGCTTTGACAAAACGCGAGATCAGCGGCGCCACGTGGCTGCGGCCAAAGCCCAGGGTGGCGTTCACGCGCAGCAGGCCCTTGGGCGCCGCCACGGCGCTGGAGACCTGCTGCTCCATGTCGTCGATGTCGGCCAGGATGCGGCGTGCGTGCGTGAGGTAAATCTCGCCTTCCTGTGTGAGGCTGGCGCGCCGCGTCGTGCGGTTGAGCAGCTGCGCGCCCAGCCTGGCCTCCATCTGCGCCAGCCGCTTGCTGACCGCCGCCGTGCTGACGCCCAGCTCGCGGGCCGTGGCCGACAGGCTGCCGTAGCGTGCCAGCAGGTTGAAAAAAGCCATCTCGGAAGGGGCGGGGTTGGACGGGGTCATTCGTAACTTGAAGTTAACAATGGCCTCACTTTACGAGATTTTGTTGTCCCCGCCAATCGCTACATTGGACGCCTCACAACCCGAGGAATCCCATGAAGACTTACAAGATCGCCTGCATCCCCGGCGACGGCATCGGCAAGGAGGTCATTCCGGCCGGCCAGCAGGTGCTGCAGGCCCTGGCCGCCACGCAAACCAATTTCCGCTTCGAATTCACGTCCTATGGCTGGGGCGGTGACTGGTACCGCGAGCACGGCGTCATGATGCCCGACAAGGGGCTGGACGAGCTGCGCGACAAGGACGCCATCCTGTTCGGCTCGGCCGGCGACCCGCACATCCCCGACCACATCACGCTGTGGGGCCTGCGCCTGAAGATCTGCCAGGGCTTTGACCAGTACGCCAATGTGCGGCCCACGCGCATACTGCCGGGCATAGACGCGCCGCTCAAGCGCTGCGCGCCCGAGCAGCTCAACTGGGTCATCGTGCGCGAAAACTCCGAAGGCGAGTACGCGGGCGTGGGCGGGCGCGCCCACCAGGGCCACCCGATCGAGGTGGCGACCGATGTCTCCATGATGACGCGCGCCGGTGTCGAGCGCATCATGCGCTACGCCTTCAGGCTGGCGCAGTCGCGGCCGCGCAAGCTGCTCACGGTGGTCACCAAGTCCAACGCCCAGCGCCACGCCATGGTGATGTGGGACGAAATTGCGCTGCAAATCAGCAAGGAGTTCCCCGACGTCAGCTGGGACAAGGAGCTGGTCGACGCCTGCACGGCCCGCATGGTGAACCGCCCGGCCTCGCTGGACACCGTGGTCGCGACCAACCTGCACGCTGACATCCTGAGCGACCTGGCCGCCGCGCTGGCCGGCAGCCTGGGCATCGCGCCCACCGGCAATATCGACCCCGAACGCCGCTACCCCAGCATGTTCGAGCCCATCCACGGCTCGGCCTTCGACATCATGGGCAAGGGCCTGGCCAACCCGGTCGGCACCTTCTGGAGCTGCGTGATGCTGCTCGAGCACCTGGGCGAGCACGCCGTCGCCGGCCAGCTGATGCAGGCCATCGAATCGGTGACGGCCAACGCCTCCCTGCACACGCGCGACCTGGGCGGCCAGGCCACCACGGCGCAGGTCACCAAGGCGGTCTGCAGCTGCTTTGCCGTGGCCGCGGCAGCCTGATTCCAGAAAACAGACACAAGGAGACAAGACATGCGATCACAAGAACAAGGACGCGGCGGGCATTTTTTAAGGCTGGCCCACGCGCTGGCCCTGGGTGCCTTGGCGGCAACGAGCTTGACGGGCGCCCCGGCTTTTGCGCAGGCCTGGCCCGCGCGGCCCATCAGCCTCATCGTGCCTTTCCCGGCGGGCGGCACCACGGACGTGCTGGCACGCGCCGTGGGCCAGGAGCTGTCGAAAAGCCTGGGCCAGCCGGTGGTGGTGGAAAGCCGGCCCGGCGCCGGCGCGACGCTGGGCGCGGATTTTGTGGCCAAGTCCAAACCCGACGGCTACACCTTGCTGATGGGCGCGGTGCACCACACCATCGCCACCAGCGTGTACAAAAAACTGCCTTATGACTTCCAGAAGGATTTCGCGCCCGTCAGCACTGTGGCGCTGGTGCCCAATGTGCTGGTGGTGAACCCGGCCGTCCCGGCGAAGAATGTGAAAGATCTGCTGGCGCTGGCCAAGGCGGAGCCCGGCAAGCTGACCTACGGCTCCAACGGCAACGGCACGGGCCAGCACCTCATAGGAGCGCAGTTTGAAAGCATGGGCGGCGTGCAGATGCTGCACGTGCCTTACAAGGGCAGCGGGCCGCTCACCACCGATTTGCTGGGCGGGCAGATCACCATGTCCTTTGACACCATCACGCCGGTGCTGCCGCACATCAAGGCGGGCAAGCTGCGCGCGCTGGCCGTGACGACAAACAAACGGTCTGCGGCCTTGCCCGATGTGCCCACGCTGGACGAAGCCGGCCTGAAGGGTTTTAACCTCGGCACCTGGTTCGGCGTGCTGGCGCCGGCGGCCACGCCCAGGGACATCGTGGCGCGCCTGAGCACCGAACTGGCCAGGATCGTCAACTCGCCGGAGTTTCGCAAGAAGATGGACGACATAGGCGCCGAGCCCGTGGGCAATACGCCCGAACAGATGGCGCGGCAGATCGCGGAAGACACCGAACGGTTCGCGAAGCTGGTGAAAGACGCCAAAGTCGCGATTGAGTAGAGCGCCCGGCCGTGGTGCCGGCCCTCGTCACGCCGTGGTTGATTTCGAGAACAGGTTGAGCACCACCACCCCCGCGATGATCAGCGCCATGCCCACCATGCCCCAGAGGTCTATCTTCTGCTGGTGGACAAAAAAGCCGGCGACGCTGATCAGCACAATGCCCAGGCCGGACCAGATCGCATAGGTCACGCCGGTGGGGATGGACTTCATGGTGACCGTGAGCAGGTACAGCGCCACGCCGTAGCCCGCGATGCTGATCAGCGAAGGCACCAGCCGGGTGAAGCTCTCGCTGGACTTGAGCGCCGTGGTGGCGATGACTTCGGCAACGATGGCAATGCCCAGGGCCAGATAGGCGTTCATGCGTGTCTGCTTTCTGCTTTGGAAGAGGAAGGGTCATTCTAGGCAGCGCGTGTTTTGGCCCTATCCCCCAAACCCCGTGGGTTTGCCGGGTTACTGCCCGGTTACCACGGCACAATCGAGGGTGGAGACATTTCAATGACCGCAGCCAAGACACCCCACACGATTCCCGACGCCACCCGCCAGCCGCGCGAGTTCCTCGAGCACCTGTACCGCGCCGCCGTCACGCGCGCGCTGCCGCTGGAGAACACCGCGCGCTACCTGCCCCAGCCGCCCACCCAAGCCAGCGGCGGCCGCACCATCGTGATAGGCGCGGGCAAGGCCGGCGGCTCCATGGCGCAGGCGGTCGAGGCCTTGTGGCCGGCCGACGCGCCGCTCGAAGGCCTGGTCGTCACGCGCTACCACCACATCCCGCCGCGGCCCGAAGGCCTGAAGCAGCGCATAGAGATCGTCGAGGCCGCGCACCCGGTGCCTGACGCCGCCGGCCTGGCGGCCGCCCAGCGCATCCTGGCCATGGTGCAGGGCCTGACCGAAAACGACCTGGTGCTGTGCCTGATCTCGGGCGGCGGCTCGGCCCTGCTGACCCTGCCGGCCGAGGGCCTGACGCTGGAAGACAAGCAGCGCATCAACAAGGCGCTGCTCAACAGCGGCGCGAATATTTCCGAGATGAACTGCGTGCGCAAGCACCTCTCGGGCATCAAGGGCGGGCGCCTGGCCGCGGCCTGCGCGCCGGCGCGCGTCGTGACCCTCACCATCAGCGACGTGCCGGGCGACGACCCGTCCATCATCGCCAGCGGCCCCACGGTGCCCGACGCGACCAGCTGCGCCGAGGCGGTGGCGATTTTGCAGCGCTACGGCATTGAAGTGCCGGGCGCCATCATGAGCCTGCTCGAGCAGGGCGCGCTGGAAACCCCCAAGCCCGGCGACGCCGTCTTCACCGGCCATGAGGTGCACATGATCGCCACGCCCCAGCAGTCGCTGGAAGCCGCCGCCGCCGCGGCGCGCGCGGCCGGCTTGCAGGCCTACATCCTGAGCGACGAGATGGAAGGCGAATCGCGCGAGGTCGGCAAGGTGCATGCGGCGCTGGCGCGCGCCGTGGCGCACAAGGGCCAGCCCTTCAGCAGGCCCTGCGTGATTTTGAGCGGCGGCGAGACCACGGTCACCGTCCGCAAGCAGCCCGAAGGCACGCCGCGCGGCCGGGGCGGGCGCGCCGGCGAGTTCTGCCTGGGCCTGGCGCTGGCTTTGCAGGGCCAGCCCGGTGTGTATGCGCTGGCGGCCGATACCGACGGCATAGACGGTGTGGAAGACAATGCCGGCGCCTTTGTGGCGCCCGACACCTTGCAGCGCGCGCTGGCCAAAGGGATGAAGATAGACCAGTACTTGGACCGCAACGACGCCTATGGCTATTTCGAGCCGCTGGGCGGGCTGGTGATCACCGGCCCTACGCACACTAACGTCAACGACTTCCGGGCACTGCTGGTGTTGTAACCAAACGCATGTAAGCAGGGACGTTACAGTGTGGGCTGGTTCGCATGAGGAGTCTGCATGTCCAACGGCAAAAATACACCGTCATCCCTTGACGCCCGCGACAAAGCGGCGATCGAGAGCGCGATCGAAAAGATCAACCGGCAGCTCAAGATACTGCGGGCCTTCAAGGTATCGGTGACGCAAACGGACTGGGACTCGAGCGTGGAGTCCCTGCAAAAGAAAATCAACACCACCTTGGCCGACAGCTTTGGCGCGGGCACGCCCGAGTACCGGCAGTTCGCCGTTGCGATTCAGGATTTCCTGCTGGATAAAACCTTTGGTGACCGCTTCTCGGACGACGAACGCCAGCAAAAAGTCAAGGAAGGCGTCGACCTCGCCACGGTTCGCGTGACTGAAGCCAAAAAACTGCTGACCGAGCGCCTTGAGGGTTCGGCCAGCGCCGCGCCGGAGGCGGCCCCGGTTGTGGAGGCGGCCCCGGTATCGGCACCGCCTCCGCCACCGGCACCGCCTGAGCCCGCAGCAGCACCCCCTGAGCCTGAGCGTCCCCCAGCACCAGCCCCCGCGCTTTCATCTTCCACTCCAGAGAGGATTCCCATGTCCAAGACCGAATTCCCTTCTCCCTCTTGCGCCACGGCGCCCGGCACCCGTGTGGCCATCCTGGGCCTGGGCGGTGATGCCGTGGGCGATGCGTGCGAGTTCGTGGAGCGGCTGGGCCTGGAGGCGGCGGTACTCGACGCCGTTTCCATCGACCAGCTTGAGGGGCTGCGCAATTTAGGGTTTGTGCTGCTCCTGCCGGGCAACAAACCTGATTCGCCCGCGGCCATGCTGGCCATAGGCTTCATGCTGGCCGCGCTAGGCCGCAGCCGCATTGCCTGCCTGCTGTCCGGAGACGACACTCTGCCGGATGTCCTCAAGGGCGCGACCAGCATGACGGTCGACGAGGGGGGCTTGTGGCAGCTGTTGCTGGCGCGTGAGATGAAGCGCGCGGGCCTGGACGTGGACCTGAACCGCGCCGTGTAAGCGGCATCAGACCGCCGTCAGGCCGCCTCCACCCTGGACGCCCGCCGTTTCAGGCGGATGCGTCACGATGGACTTGAGCTCAGGCCGGGCCGCCTGCAAGGCCTGGAGGTCGGGCACAGGCCTGCGCAGGTTGTCGCTGCCCGCAAACACCTGTTCCAGCGCCTGGCTTGCGGCCAGCAACTGCGCGTCGCCATGCAGCCGCCCTATGACCTGCAGGCCGAAGGGCATGCCGTGTTCGTCCTTGCCGCAGGGCAGGGCCAGCGCCGGGTTGGTGGCCAGCGTCACCACATAGGTCAGGCCCAGCCAGTGGTAGTAGTTGCGCATGGCCTGGCCGTCAATATGGCCGGCGAACAGTTCGGTCCAGGGGAAGGGCGTGACCGGCGTGACCGGCGCCAGGATCAGGTCGTACTGCTCGAAGGCTTTGGCAAAGCGGCGCGAGATGCGCGTCTGCTCCAGGTGCGCCCAGGCGCGGTCGGCCAGCGTGATGGCTGCGGCGATCTCCATGTTGTCGCGCACATTCGGCCCCAGCGTTTCCGGGGCCTTGCGGTAGGTGTCGGCAAAGGCCGCGACAAAACTCTCGGCGCGCAGCGTGTCGAAGGCGCGGTCGGCGTCGCCCAGCTGCAGGTCCACCGGTTCGCAGCTGGCCACCAGCGGCCGTACGGCTTCCACGCGCTGGCGGAACACGCGGCGTATCTCCGGGTCCACGATGCACATGCCGAAATCTTCCGTGGTGCCTATGCGCAGTGTGGACAGGTCCACTGGTTTGAGCGGCCAGAAGGCGGAGGCATCCACCGGGTAGGACAGCGGGTCGCGCGCATCGGCCCCCACGCTGGCGGACATCAGCAGCGCCGTGTCTGCCACATTGCGGCCCATGGGCCCCAACACCGAAATGACCGACCAGCCCAGCGGGCGTGCGTCATTGGCCACCAGCCCCGGCGAGGGCCGCAGGCCGACCACACCGCAGAGCGAGGCCGGTATGCGCAGCGAGCCGCCGGTGTCCGAGCCGGTGCAGATAGGCAGCATGCCGGCCGCCAGCGCCGCCGCCGAGCCGCCCGAGGAGCCGCCCGCATTGAGCGCGGGGTTAAAGGGGTTGCCGGTCGCGCCCCAGACCGGGTTGCGGGTGTTGGCGCCCGCGCCCATGTCGGGCACATTGGTCTTGGCCGTGACGATGGCGCCCGCCGCGCGCAGCTTGGCCACGAGGGCATTGTCCTTGGCCGGCACATTGCCGCGCAGCCCCACGTTGCCGTAGGTGGTCAGCAGGCCCGCGGTGTCCTGCAGGTCCTTCACGCCCAGCGGCAGCCCGTGCAAAGGCCCCAACGGGCCGCCGCGCATCACCTGCGCCTCGGCCTCGCGCGCGGCTTCGCGCGCGCGCGTGAAGTCGGTCGCGCAGACCGCGTTGATGGCCGGGTTGAGGTTTTCGATGCGGCTGATGCAGGCGTCCATCAACTCCACCGGCGACACCTGGCGGCTGGCGATCAGGCGGCGGAGTTCTATGGCGGAGAGGTCTGGCAGCGTGGAGGGCATGGTGTGTTTGTTCAGTCGGTTTTGATTTGCGAACGTTCGGCCAGCGTCTTCATGCGCGCGATCTCGGCGGTGACCATGCCGGACCAGTCGGGAACCGCGGTGTAGCCGGGTTCAAAACCGGCCCCCTTGAGCTTGTCGATGATCTCAGGGTTGGCCATGACCGTGGACAGGGCTTTTTCGAGGCGCGCCTTGACGGGTGCCGGCACGCCCTTGGGCACCACCACGGCCAGCCAGGCGTTCATGTCGACTGCGGGGTAGCCGGCTTCGGCCATGGTCGGCACATTCGGCAGCAGGGCCGAGCGCTTGTTCATGGCCACGGCCAGCACACGGATCTTGCCGGACTTGAGCTGCTGCGAGGCCGCGACCACGGTGTCAAAAGACACCGGGATCTGCCCGCCCATCAGGTCGGTCATCAGCGGGCCGGAGCCCTTGTAAGGCACATGCGTCATCTTCAGGCCCGTGGCCGTGTTGAACATCGCACCGGCGAAATTGGAACTGGTGCCGTTGCCGAAGCTGCCGTACAGGTATTTGTCCGGGTTGGCCTTGGCGGCGGCCACAAACTGGTGCACGTCGGTGGCGGTGACCGAAGGGTTCACCAGCATCGCCAGCGCCACCGAGCCCACCAGGCCGATGGCCTCAAAGCCCTTGGCCGGGTCGTAGGACAGCTTGGGCTGCAGGGCAGGGTTCAGCGTGAAGGTGGAGTTGGAACTCACCAGCAGCGTGTAGCCGTCGGGCTTGGCGCTTGCCACCGCGGCCGCGCCTATGGCGGTGCCGGCGCCCGGCTTGTTTTCGACCACCACGGGCTGGCCCAACTGGTCGCCCAGGGCCTTGCCCAGGATGCGTGCCAGCACGTCGGCTGCGCCGCCGGCCGGGAAGGGCGCGACCAGTGTCACGGGCCGCTCCGGAAAGTCCGCGGCCTGGGCGGGCCCGCCCACGGCTGCCAGCCCGCAGAAGACGATGCCGCTGGCGATCAGCGCGCGGCGCAGTGCATTGAATGACATGTGATCCATGGTAGGCCTCTTTTGAAGTTTCGGTCGAGAGTGGGACGGGGGTGGTGTCAAGGTCATCGCAGGCGGGCGGGCGACAGTGCGCGGGCCTCCAGGCCCTGCCGCAACAGTTCTTCGGGCAGCGCGGCCTCACGCAGCAGCGCATCGGCCAGCGCGCTCGCGCCCGCCGCGCTCTGGATGCCGTAGCCGCCTTGCGCCGCGAGCCAGAAAAAGCCGGGGCTGGCGTCGTCATGGCCTATCACCATCTCGCCATCGGGCACAAAGGAGCGCAGGCCGGCCCAGGTGCTCGCGGGCCGGCGTATGGTCAGGGTGGTGACGCTTTCAATCTGGTGTATGCCCATGGCGATGTCCAGCTCCTCGGGCACCACGTCGTGCGGCACCGTGGGGTCCGCATTGGCGGGCGAGCCCAGCAACTGGCCCGCGTCGGGCTTGAAGTAATAACTTTCATCGACACCGACCACGGCCGGCCAGTGCGAAGCGTCCACGCCCTCGGGGCCCTTGAAGGTGAAGGCACTGCGCCGGTGCGGCACCAGGCCTATGGGCCGTACGCCGAACACGGCGGCCAGCTCATCAGCCCATGCACCCGCGGCATTCACCACGGTGCGGGCGCGCAGGGTTTGGCCGTCGCTGAGCTCCACGGTCCAGCAGCGGCCGTCATGCACGGCTCGCGTCACGCCGGCGCTGGTGCGCAGTTCGCCGTCTGCCCCCGCCTTCTGGCGAAAGCCGCGCAGAAAACCCTGGTGCAGGGCGTGCACATCCATGTCCTGCGCGCCGGCGTCGTAGAGCGCGCCGTGCACCAGATCGGGCCGCAAACAGGGCACATGGGCCAGCGTGGTGCGGGCGTCCAGCGTCTGCAGGCCGGGGCAGTTCGTCAGCAATTCCTTGCGGGTGTTCGCCAGCTCCTGTTCCTGGCCGTGCGTGGCCAGGTAGAGCACGCCGCGCGGCTGCATCAGGTCCGGGGCAAAGCCCTCGGGCGGCCGCTCGTAGAAGGCCCGGCTGGCGCGTGTGAGCGCCCGCACCATGGGCGGCCCGTAGGTTTCCATGAACATGGCGGCCGAGCGGCCCGTGGAGTGGTAGCCCGGCTGGGACTCGCGCTCGAGCAGCGCGACGCTGCGCTGGCCGGCCAGGCGCCAGGCCAGGGAAGCGCCCGCAATGCCGGCACCGACGATCAGTATGTCAAATTCTCGCATTTGAGAATTCTCACATGCGAGAATCGTGCCTGTCCAGCCGATTTACCCGATTTGCCCCAAACAAAGGGAAAACACCATGTCCGCCCGCCCAGCACGATCCGCCCGCGCCCCCGCTGCCGCCCCCGAGGCCGACCGCGTGCAACTCGGCCTGAGCCTGCGCGGCCATCGCAAGGCCCGGCGGCTGACACTCAAGGAGCTGTCCGGCCATTCCGGCGTGGCGCTGTCCACCCTGTCCAAGATGGAGCTGGGCCAGATCTCGGTCAGCTATGAAAAGCTGGCCGCCGTGGCCCGGGCGCTGGCGCTCGATGTGGGGCAGCTGATAGACGCGCGTGGTGCAGCGCCGGCGGGGGCTGCGGCACCCGTCGTGGTGTGGTCTGAAGCAGGCGGGGAGGCGACCTATAGCTCGGGCCACTACGACTACCGCGCGCTGGCCAACGGCTTTCCGGGAAAACGCATGACGCCCGTGCTGGGCCGCGTCATGGCGCGGCAGCGGGAACAGTTCCCCGACTTCATCCGCCATCCCGGGCAGGAGTTTGTCACGGTGCTTTCCGGCCGGGTACGCATCGAGTTTGAAACCGGTGAAATCGTCGAAGTCGGGCGCCATGAGTCGGCCTATTTCAACAGCGGCGTCGGCCACATCTATACCTCGCTGGGCCGTGCCGACGCGCGGATACTGGTGGTGATGAGCGAGTAGCCGCGCTCGCGCAAGACTCAGTGCGCTGTGGGGTCGGTCGCCGCGGCGGCATCGCCGGGCAGGGCCGCGGCGTCTCTCTGCATCAAGGCGCGCACCAGCCAGGCAAACCATGCCGCGGCAATCGCCGCCGCCATCCACACCAGCATCTGCCCCAGCCGCGCCTGGTCGTCCAGCAGGTAGGCGTTGCAGACGCGCAGCGGCGAAGTCTCATACAGATTGCCCACCACCGCCATCATGGGCAGCACATTGCCCAGGAAGAATCCCTGCACCAGCAGGCCCGCCGGCCGCCATGACAGGCGGATCGCGGCGCCGCAGGCCAGCAGGGCCAGGTATTTGAGGGTTTCGATTCGGCTGTCGACCAGCGCCAGGTCCAGCACGCGGGGAATCATCAAGATCGCAAGTACCAGCGCGGCGGCGAACAGGCCGCTGATGCCGTGGGCATTCCACAAGTCCAGGCGCGCCGTCCAGCGGCGCGGCAACGCCGCACAGAGCAGGTAGCCGGCCAGCGCCAGCAAAGGGTATTGCACCAGCATGTGAAGCGTCATGCTGGCTTCCAGGCCGTGCCGCGTACCGGGCCAGGCCAGCAGGCACAGCAGGGCGGCGGCCATCATTGCCTGGGTGCCGCGTGAAGGGGCGGCCGGCACCTTCACGGACTTCATGGCAACGGCGCGGCGGCGCCCGCGAGGTGCCGCGCATAGTCCAGCGCGAACTGCTGCTCGGCATAGTCAAAGATGCGAACCAGCCGGCCTTTCTGGTCGACGACCAGCAGTGCCGCGTTGTGCTCAAAATCGCCGCGCCCGTCGGGCACCACCACGACCTGGAAATCCGCCAGCAGGCGCTGGGTGGCCCGTGGGTCCGGCATGCGCGCAAAACGCCATAGCGCGGGGTCGGCGCTCAAGCGCGCCGCATAGGCCTGCAGCACGCCGGGTGTGTCGTGGCTGCCGTCGAAGCTGATCGACAGCAGCTTGACCTTGCCGCCGCCCTCCCGCAGCGCGCGCTGCAGTTGCTGGAAACTGCTGCCCATCGCGAGGCAGACGGTCTGGCATCGTGTGTAGACAAAATCCACCAGGGTGACGGACTGCCCGTCCGCCAGATATTGCGACAGCGCCTGCGGGCCTATGCCGGGCCCGTCGACTTCGACCGCCGGGCTGGGTACCGGTTGCAAGGCGACCTCTAGCCGGCGCGCGCCCTCGGCGGTCCAGACCTGGAAATCGTGCGTCAGCCACGCGGCGGCGGCATAAGCCGCCAGGGCCAGCATGGCGCTCAGCAAGGCGGTGCGAAACATGGGAAAGCTCAGGAGGCTTTGCCCGCCAGCGACTTGAGTTCGGCGCCGCCGTTAAAGGGCGTGGTGCGCGTGCCGGCCTTGCGTTCGGCTTCGAACAGTTCAGGCTTGATGGCGCCCGCCTTGTTGGACCATTCGGAGCGGATATAGCTGGCCACCGCGGCCAGCTCGGCGTCACTGAGTTGCGGGAAGGCCGGCATGGCGCCCTTGAAGCTGTTGCCCATGACGCTGATCTCGCCCGTGACGCCATGCAGCAGGATGTTGGCCACGGTGCGCTCATCGCCGGCCACCCATTCGGAGCCGTCCAGCGGCGGGAACACCCCCGGCAGCCCTTTGCCGCTGGCCTGGTGGCAGGCCGCGCAGTTGGCGGTGAACAGCTGTTTGCCGTTGGCGGATGCGCCCGCGGCGGGGGCGGCCGGGCCGGACAGGTCGGCCAGGGTGCGTTTGTCGCCGAGGTCGGCGCGGCCGAATGAGCCGGACAGCGCGATGTAGCCCGCACCCCACAGCACCAATGCCGCCGCCCCGACCAGGAAGAGCAGTGGAATGGGCTGGCTTTTTTCGGAGGGTTCGGCCTGTTCGCGCTCCTGTGCCCGGCTCTCGGAAGTCTTGTCGTTCTGCATGGCGTTACCTTGTGGGGTCAGGGCTTGGGGGCGGGCGGCAGCACCGGGTAGGTGTGGTTCAGGCCCTGCAGGTACTTGACCAGGTCCAGCGCCTGGGGCGTGGGCACCACCACCTGGCCCACGTTGGGCCCATAGGCGGGCGGCAGGGCCAGCGGCGTCTCGCCTTCGCTTTCCGCGTCTTTGGCGTCCTTGACGACGAAGAGGTAGGGGTAGGACGGCATGATGGAGCCGGGCACATAGGCGCGCGGCTGGTACAGGTGGCCCAGGTGCCAGTCCTTGCTGGGCTGGCGCACCCCGATGTTGAACAGGTCGGGACCGGTGCGCATGCTGCCCAGCAGGTGCGGCTTGTCGTAGAAATAATCGCCGGGCACCGAGGCCCGGCCCCAGCCGCGCTCCGCATCGGGGCCGAAATTGCGGTCGCGTGGCTGCTGGCTGTGGCAGTACACGCAGCCGTTGGCGATATAGACCTCGCGCCCGCGCAGCTGCGCGCTGGTGTAGCCCTTGAGCTGCTGCGGCGGCTTGATGTCGCGCACCTGCATATAGGGCATGACGACCAGGGCCGCCGTGGCAATGCCCAGCGCCACCATGGCGCCGGAGGCCAGCTTGACTTCATTTTCCATGTGCAGCCCCCAGTTCCGTGCTTTGCGGCTCGTTGGGCCAGAACAGGGCGGCGCCCGCGCGGCCCGGCCCGAAGCGCAGCGCCATGGCCAGGAAATGGCCGACGAACACCAGGTGGCTGAGCACCATCAGGCTGCCTCCCACGGACCGCCACTGGAGGTAGGGCAGGGTGACCTCCACCGAAGCCATGAAGGGCCGCGCGGCGTCCAGCATGGCCACACCCTGGAGCCAGCCGCCTATGGTGAGCCCGATGAAATAAATCATCGCCCCCACGGCCGCCAGCCAGAAATGCAGGGTGATCAGTTTGGGATAAGGCCACTCCCAGTTCAGCACCCGGGGCATCATGAAATAGATGGCGCCGAACAGCACCATGGTGACGAAGGCATAGGCGCCCAGGTGGGCGTGGGCCACCGTGAAATGGGTGAAGTGGGTAATCTGGTTGACGCTGCGCAGCGCCTCCAGCGAGCCCTGCAGCGAGGACGCCAGGTACATCAGCCCGCCGAACATCATGAAGCGCAGCGTGGGCGAATAGCGCGCCAGGTGCATGCGCCCCCGCAGCGTGGCGCCCATGTTGATGCTGAAGGCGATCACCGGAATCACCATCATGACGCTTTGCACGATGGACAGCGTGATCAGCCAGCCCGGCACCGGCCCGCCTATGAGGTGGTGGCCGCCCACCTGCCCGTAGAAAAACGCCAGCGTCCAGAAGCCGAGCAGCGAGAGGTTGTAGGAGCGTATCGGCCGGCCTATGACCTTGGGCAGGAAGTAATAGATGGCGCCCACGCTGACCGGCGTGAACCACAGGCCCAGCACGTTGTGGCCGTACCACCAGTTGGTGGTGGCCTGCTGCACCCCGGTGTGCACACCGGGCATCTTGCCGACCAGGAAGAGCAGCGCGATCCACAGCAGCGCCGCCGTCATATACCAGACGCTGACGTAGAGGTGTGAAACCTTGCGGTTGACCAGCGTGTACAGCACCGGCAGTATCACCAGGGCAAAGCCGGCGAACATGAAGATCGCGATCTGCCACGGAATTTCCAGGTATTCCATGCCGTCGTTCCAGCCGGTGGCGATGGCGCCTATGCCGCCGGCGATGCCCATGTTGATGAGCGCGCCGCCCAGCATGACCCAGATGGCGCCGTACAGCCGGGTGCGCAGCAGGCGCGGCAGCAGCCACACGATCATCCCCAGCGCGGCATTGGTGATCCAGCCGTAGAGCACGCCGGTCAGGTGCACCGTGCGTATGCGGCCGAAGGTCAGCCAGGCATAGTCGGTGAGCCAGTCGGGTTCGTGCAGCTTGATGGACGAGATCAAACCCGCCGCCGAGCCCACCACCAGCCACATGCAGGCAAAGGTGATGAACATGAACACCGGGAAGGCGGTGGAGCGGTCGGAGCTGATGCGGTCGAGCAGCTCGGCGGCGTCCGCAGCGTGCGCCTGGAGGCCGCCTTCCTTCGCCGCCTGCTGCATGGACGCCTGGGCGGCGCCCTGCAGGGCCGGGTCGTCCACCTGGCCGACTTCGCCGTGCGCGAAGATCACCGAGGCGGCGGTCGGGTTCTCCACCAGCAGCCCCTTGCGCAGCGACCAGATGAATACGAACAGGCCGATGATGGAGAGCAGGAAGGCGCCCAGCAGGCTGAAGACGGCGCTGTCCATCATGCGGCCCCTTCTGTCTGTGCGGCCTGCCCGCTGTTCCGGGGGGAAACTGTCATGAATCATTCCTCCGCTATGTGTGTTGAAGGGAAGCTTGCGCCTGGCGACAGCCTTTTTTGGGCCCTTGGGCCGAGGCCGGCAGTGGCCGCGTGCGGAGCGCCCATCCTACGCCTTTGGCTCCTCGCAGGCCAGCCTGCAAAGCCGGGAATGCGCCGTCTGCTATGAATTTTGTAGCTTTTTTGCGTTCGATGCGGCGGGCATGGGCGCGCGCCTGAGTTTTTTGTACGAATTAAGTTTCGCCTCATGAAGCCGTGTTAGCCTCGCCCGCATGTTGAACCGCATCCCCTCCTTCCTGCGCCATGTCGGGCCCGGCGTTGTCACCGGCGCCGCCGACGACGACCCATCCGGCATCGCCACTTACACGCAGGCGGGGGCGCAGTTCGGCACCGGGCTGCTCTGGACGGTGTTTTTATCGCTGCCCTTCATGATCGCCATCCAGTTGGTGAGCGCTCGCATAGGGCGGGTCACCGGCAAGGGCGTGGCGGCCAACCTGAGGGAGCACACGCCGCGGGCCTTTCTGATGGCCATGGTGTTTTTGCTGGTGGTCGCCAACACCATCAACATCGCGGCCGACATCGCCGCCATGGGCGAGGCGCTGCAACTGGCCGTGGGCGGCGGCGACCACTTCCATGCGGTGGCTTTCGGCGTCATCACGGTGCTGCTGCAGGTTTTTGTGCCCTACCGCAAGCTCGCGCCCATCCTCAAGTGGCTGACGCTGTTCCTGTTCGCCTATGTGATCGCCGTGTTCCTGGTGCAGGTGCAGTGGGCCCAGGTGCTGCACGACCTGGTGATTCCCAAGCTGCAATGGACCTCGGGCTACTGGATGATGATCGTCGCGCTGCTGGGCACCACGATCTCGCCCTACCTGTTTTTCTGGCAGGCCTCGCAGGAAGTCGAAGAGCTGCGGCTGAAGGGCGGCGGCCCTGGATCGGAAAAGGAAGTGCGCCGCGACCTGCGCCGCGTCAAGCGCGACACCTACATCGGCATGTTTTTCTCCAACGCCATCGCCTTCTTCATCATGGTGCTGGGTGGGGCGGTGCTGTATGCGGCGGGCATCCATGACGTGACCTCGGCCGCGCAGGCGGCGCAGGCCTTGCGGCCGCTGGCCGGCGACTTTGCCTTCGCGCTGTTTGCCGGCGGCATCATCGCCACCGGCCTGCTGGCTGTGCCGGTGCTGGCCTCGTCGGCCGCCTACGCGGTGGCCGAAGCCTTCGGCTGGCCCGAAGGCCTGGAGCGCCACTGGTACGAGGCCAAGCGCTTTTACGCCATCATCGTCATCGCCACGGTGGTCGGCACCGGCATGGACTTCACCAGCATAGACCCGATGAAAGCGTTGTACTGGAGCGCCGTGATCAACGGCGTGGTGGCCGTGCCCATCATGGCCGGCCTGATGCTGCTGGCCGGCCGCAAATCGGTGATGGGCAAGTTCACCTCGGGCTTGAAGACCACCTGGTTCGGCTGGGGCGGCGTGGTGGTGATGGGCTTTGCCGTGCTGATGATGTTCCGGGATGTGGTTTTGCAGATGCTTTAGAGCGCAATGCGGACCGGTGCGGGCATCCGTTGTCAGCCGCAGAGGCTCCTGATTTCCGGCGGTATCGGCACAGCCCGTATGCCGGCGGCGCCATCCTCGCGCCGCGCGGCGAAAATCCGCACCTCCTCGCATTCCATGACCAGCTGTTCAGCGCGCATCACGCGGTAACGCTGCACAAAACTTTTGTTCCTCCATTCGGCAATGCTGGTGTGGACGGCCAGCGTGTCGCCGTAGGTGGCGGCGCAGACAAAACGCGAACGCGTGTCCACCAGCGGCGTGCCTATCACGCCCAGCGTTTTTTCGGTTTCCTGCCACGAGGGCACGCCGCATTGCACAAAAAAGTGGCGCGAGGCGGCGTCTATCCAGCGAAAGAAGTTGGGAAACCACACAATGCCGGCGGGATCGCAGTCGCCAAACTCCACGCGCACGGTGTGGGTGATCTGTTTGCTCATGTGTGAATCTAGTCGCCTTTTATATTGCGTGCCCGGATCAAAGCGCCGAAGCGCGTGCCGTCGATGGCGGCCCGGCTGCCGAAATCCGCCGGCGACATGGGCGCCGGCACACCGCCAATCGCCGAGATGCGGTCGCGAACCGCCTGGGTGCCGAGGATTTTGTTGATCTCGCGGTTCAGCCGGTTGACCACCTCGGCCGGCGTGCCGGCCGGTGCGTAGAAGCCGAACCAGGTGTCGGCATCAAAACCCTTGAGGCCGGCCTCCTCGAGCGTGGGCACGTCGGGGAAGAGAGGCGAACGTTTGGCGCTGCCCACGGCCAGCAGCTTGAGCTTGCCGGCTTTCACATGCTGCAGGCCTATGCCCGGATCGAACATGAAATCGAGCTGCCCGCCCAGCAGGTCCTGCATGGCCGGGGCCGCGCCGCGGTAGGGCACGTGCACGGCGTAGAGGTTGGCCTGGGCCTTCATCATTTCGGCCGCGAGATGGGGCGAGCTGCCGTTGCCCGGCGAGCCGAAAGACAGCTTGCCGGGGTTTGCCTTGAGGTAGGCCAGGAACTCCTTGATGTTGTTGGCCGGAAGCGCCGGCTTGACCTCCAGAAACACCAGCACGCGCGCCGCGGCTGCCACGGGCGTGAGGTCCTTGGCCGGGTCGAACGCCATCTTGGGGTAAAGGTGCGGATTGACGGAGACCATGCCGCCCGAACTCATCAGCAGCGTGTAGCCGTCGGCCGGGGCTTTGGCGACCACCTCGCCGCCTATATTGCCGTTGGCGCCCGCGCGGTTTTCGATGACCACCGGCTGGCCCAGGACATCGGCCAGCGGCACGCCGATGGCGCGCGCCAGCTGGTCGGCAGCGCCGCCCGGCGGGAAGTTGACGATGAGGCGGACCGGTTTGGCCGGCCACGCATGCGCGGCCGGCGCTGAGGCGGTTTGCGCCTGGACGGCGGGAAACCATATGCTGCCGGCGGCCAGCGCCAGCATGGGTAATGCGCGCAGGCCGGGTGGGAAGGGAAGTTTCATGGGGTGTCTCCTTTTTTAGTTTGAACGGGGGTGCTTCAAATCGCCTTGGCGGCGCGAGATTTGCGGTGCGGGTTGTCCACCCACCGGATCGGTTGCGCCTTGACGGGGCGGGCCGGCGCGCCATGCTGCGCCAACGCCTGGTCCAGCGCCTTGCCGGCTTCGTCCTCCAGGGCCGCGGCGCGCGCCTGGGCAATGGCGGCGGCACGCAAGTCGTGCGAGGCAAAGGGCGCACCGGCGGCCAGGTGTTCCAGCACATGCATGAGGTTGTCCTTGCCGCGCTCGTTGGTGCTGCCGTAGCCCTTGATCAGGCGGCCGCACAGCGCGATCTCGTGGCCCAGCTGCCAGTGTTGGCGGGTGCCTTCCACGACACCCGCCAGCCATTGCTCTATCAATGCCTGCTCTTCGGCAAAACGGCTGCCGCGCACGCGCAGCCATTTCAGGCCGGCCAGCAGGCGCAGCGACAGCATGCCGAGGACGGAATGCGTGCCCACCTTCAGGGGCATGGCCCAAGGCGCTTTGCCCCTGGCCACGCGCGAGCGGTCCCAGCGGGTCACGCGCGCCGCCAGGCCCCGGGGCAGCAAGGCGGCGAACTCCGCCGCGCCGGGCTTGAAGTGGTCGTAGACCCGCAGCAGGTCGGCCGCGCCCGCCCCGGCCTCGCCGCTGACGCGCCGCCAGCGGCCGGCGCTGCTTTTCAGGTCGGCCACGCGCACGATGTCGTCAAACGCCATCCACAGCGCCAGCCAGCGCGCCATCTCGCGCGTGGTGGCGTAGCTATTCGCGGCGGCGGGGTCGGCCAGCTGTTCGGCCGCCAGCACTTGTTGCAGGCGCCGCACATAGAGGTCGGCGTAGCCGCGGTCCTGGTACTCCAGCATGCGTGCATGGCCCAGGGCCAGCATCTCATGCACCGGCTGCGGAAAGAGGCGGGCCAGGTCGGCTTCCAGCCCATTGCCGGGGAATGCCTGCAGCGGCTGTTCGGGCTGCCGTCCCGGCAGCAGACTGGAGACCAGCGCGGTCTGCGCCTGTTGGGTATTGATTTGCGTGAACGCGCGATCAAAGCCGCGCAGGCTGGCCTCGGCGCCTTTGCCGCCGTGGCGGATCACGGTTTCATAGGCCTCGCGCGCAAAGGGCAGCAGGCCGCTGCCGGCAATCGCGCCCAGCATCACGGCGCTGACCACCGTGCCGCAGTCCTTGGCGATCCGGCCCATGTCCAGCACCTGGCTGGCCCGGCTTTGCGCCGCAATGGCCTGCAGCAGCGGCGCGTCCGCGGTGCGGCCGTCGCCGGGCACCACACGTTCGGCCGTGGTCAGCGTGCGGCTGCTGGAAGTGATGACCAGGGTGCGCTGCGGCGAGCTCATGCCGTTGCCGACCTGGCGCGCGGTTTCCAGCAACTCGGATGACACCAGCCCGTCGAGCGCGCCCGGCACGGGGTTCAGGCTGAACACCGGGCGCCTGCCTTGCAGCTCGGCCAGCGGCACCGGAAACACCTCCAGGTAATAGGTGGTGGCGCCGGTGCGCTGCGCCACGCCGGGGATGGAGGTGCTTTGCGCCGCGTAGCCGCTGGCCTGCGCGATGTCGACCAGCCATTCGGTCAGCACGCCGCCGCCTTCGCCGCCCAGGGCGCAGATCAGCAAGGTGATGGGTTTTTGGTGATTCATGGTCATGCTGTCTGCATTGCGCGCACCAGCACGGCGCGCACACCGTCCAGCAGGCGTTCGTGCCACTTGGGGTTCTGGATGACTTCAGCCCGGTAGAACGAGGGGCACAGGGTGGCGGCATGCGCATTGGCGCCGCACAGGCCGCAGCCGACGCAGCCGTCGATCACCGTGGCCACCGGGTCCACCTTGAGCGGGTCGGGGTTGTCTTTCAGTGTCAGTGTCGGGCAGCCCGAGAGCCGGATGCAGGCGTGGTCGCCGTTGCAGACGTCTTCGTCCACGCCGTACTTCACGCGCACCACACGCTTGCCCTTCTTCAGCAGGCCGGCCAGCCAGGGCTTGATGCGGCGCTGGCGCTCGAGCTGGCATTCGCCCTCGGCGATGATGACTTTCAGGCCGTTGAAGTCGGTGGTGAAGGCCTCGTTGAGCGTCTGGCGCATTTCCTCGACGTGGTAGGTGTGCACCGTGCGCAGCCATTGGACGCCCAGGCCCTGCAGGGTTTTTTCGATGGTGGTGTTGGTGCCGGTCAGGCTTTGCAGCTTGTCGGCCGCGTTGAACTTGGCGTCCATGTCCGGCGTGGAGATGATGTCCTGCGTGCCGGTGGCCGAGGTGTAGCCGTTCTTGAAGATCAGCAGCACCGCGTCGTCGCCGTTGAACAGCGCCGACTGCACGCCGGTCAGCAGGCCGTTGTGCCAGAAGCCGCCGTCCCCCATGATGGACAGCGTGCGCCGCGCCATCATCGGCGACACGCCGGCGCGGCTGGCCAGGCTCATGCCGTAGCCCAGGATGGAGTGGCCGAAAGAAAAGGGCGCAAAAGTGCCGAAAGCATGGCAGCCGATGTCAGCCGCGATGTGCACCGGCCCCACGTCCTGCTGCGCGAGCTTGAGCGCGGAAAACACCGGCCGCTCCGGGCAGCCTATGCAAAAGCCGGGCGGGCGCGCCGGCAGGGGCTGGTTCAGCTGCGCCTCGATCTGCCGGCCCACGGCCTCGCGGCGACCGGCATTGCCTTGCAGCCAGCCGGCGGCCGCTGCGGTGTCCACGTCGGGGGCGTAGCGCGCGACAAACGCCGCCAGGCCGGCGGCCACAACCTCCACCGAATATTCACCGCCCGAGGGCAGCATGTCCTTGCCGTGCAAACGCGTGCTGATGTCGCGCCGGCGCAAAAAGGTGGCAATCTCCTGCTCGATGTACTCGGGCTGGCCTTCCTCGACCACCAGCACCGCATCTTTGCCCAGCGCGAATTCCGCCACCTGCTCGGGCACCAGCGGGTAGGTGACGTTGAGCACCAGGATGGGAATACCGGTTTGGCCGAAGGCATCGCACAGGCCGAACTGCTGCAGCGACCGGACCAGCGTGTTGTAGATGCCGCCCTGCACGATGAGGCCGAGGTTTTTGCGGGGGCCGTCCATCAGTTCGTTGAGCCGCTGCTCCACGATGTAGCGGCGGGCGGCCGGGATGCGCTCCTGGGTTTTGAGTTTTTCATGCCGGAAGGTGACAGGCGGGTGGGCCAGCTTTGCGTAGTCGAAGGCGGCGGGTTCCGCCATCAGCTGCCGGGTCGATATCGCGGGCGGGCGGTTGTCCTTGCAGGCAAAGCTGCCGCGCACGTGGCAGGCGCGTATGCGCAGCTCCAGGATGGCCGGCATGTTCGAGGCTTCCGACAGGCGAAAGCCGTGCTCCACCATCTCCACCATTTTTTCCAGGTCCGGGCGCGGGTCCAGCAGGCACATCGAGGACTTCAGCGCATAGGCATGGCTGCGCTCCTGGATCACGCTGGCGCCTTCGCCGTAGTCTTCACCAACCACGATGAGCGCGCCGCCCAGCACGCCGGGCGAGGAAAGGTTGGACAGCGCGTCGGCGGCGACGTTGGTGCCGACGATGGACTTCCAGGTCACCGCGCCGCGCAGCGGGTAGTGGATGGAGGCGCCCAGCATGGCCGCCGCCGAGGCCTCGTTGGAGCAGGCCTCCACATGCACGCCCAGCTCGTCCATATAAGGTTTGGCCTGCACCATGACGTCCAGCAGGTGCGACACAGGCGCGCCCTGGTAGCCGCCCACATAGGCCACGCCGGACTGCAGCAGCGCCTTGGTGATCGCGAGAATGCCCTCGCCGCGGAAGGTCTCGCCCGCGCCCATGCGCAGCGACTCGATCTCCTTGCTGAATGAAACTTCCACGCGTGTCTCCTTATGCCTTGTTGTCGTGGGAAGCCTGGAGTTTGGGCCCCGGGAAATCATTCATCAATAAAATAAGAAAACTATCTAGTATTCATTTAATGCATATCAAAGACATAGACCTGAACCTGCTGAGGCTGTTCGACGCGGTCTACCGTACCCGTAACGTCAGCCGCGCGGCCGAGCTGCTGGACCTGACGCAGCCCGCCGCCAGCCAGGGCCTGACGCGCCTGCGGCTGCTGATCAAGGACCCGCTGTTCGTGCGCGCCGGCGGCGGCGTGCAGCCCACGCCCAAGGCCGACCGGCTGGCCGACGCGGTGCGCAGCGCGCTGGCCACGCTGGAGCAGGCGCTCAATGAATCGGCGCAGTTTGAGCCCTTGCAGTCACGCAAGGTGTTCCGTATCCACATGAGTGATATCGGCGAGGGCCGCTTCCTGCCGGACCTGATGGTGGCGCTGCGCCGGCAGGCACCCGGCGTGCGCATAGAGACCTCACCCGTGGCCCGCGGCGAGATTGCCGCCTCGCTGGACAGCGGACGCATCGACTTTGCCTTTGGCTTCCTGCCCACGGTCAAGGACACCCAGCGCGTGCAGCTGCTCAAGGACCGTTATGTGGTGCTGCTGCGCGCGGGCCACCCCTTTGCCGGCACGCGGCGCGGCGGCCAGGCGCTGCTGGACGCCCTGCGCCAGCTGGAGTTTGTGGCGGTGCGCACCCACTCCGACACGCTGCGCATCCTGCAGATGCTGCAGCTCGAAGACCGGCTGCGCCTGACGACGGAACACTTCATGGTGCTGCCCTCCATCGTCAAGGCCACCGACCTCGCGGTGGTCATGCCGCGCAACATCGCCAGGATATTCGCGGCAACGGACAACTACGAGATCATCGAGCCGCCGTTCCCCCTGCGCGACTTCACGGTGTCGCTGCACTGGAGCAAACGGTTTGAGTCGGATCCCGGCAACCGGTGGATGCGGCAGACCATCGTGGCGCTGTTCTCCGAAAGCTGAGCCGGCGCGGGGCGGCTCAGTCTGCGGCCTTTAGTTCTTTAGGCCTTTAGCTTCACCCACAAGCGCTGCGGCCCCGCACCCTGTTCGCCCAGCTTGTCATACGGGTTGCGCAGCCGGCATTTGTCAATCGAGAGGCAGCCGCAGCCTATGCAGTCGTCCAGCGTGTCGCGCAGCTTCTTGAGCTGCGCCATGCGTTCATCGAGGTCGGCGCGCCAGGCGGCCGACAGGCGTTCCCAGTCCGCGCGGCTGGGTGCGGCCTTCGCGGGCAGGCTGGACAGGGCCGCCTCGATGTCGGCCAGCGCAATGCCCACCCGCTGCGCCACACGCACAAAAGCCACACGCCGCAGCATCTCGCGCGCATAACGGCGCTGGTTGCCTTCGGTGCGGGTGCTGCTGATCAGCCCCTTGGTTTCATAAAAATGCAGGGTTGACACCGCCACGCCGCTGCGGCGCGCCATGTCGCCGACCGAGAGCGTGGGGAAGATGCCGGCCTGTTCCAGTTCCGTGCCCATGGCTTTCCTTGGAAAAAGTGCTTGACCTCAACTTTACTTGAGGTTTCAGACTCCTGTTTTTGCGGGCCAACCCGGCCCGTTTTTTCAAAGGAGTTGTTTCCATGTCCGGCGATTCATCCAGCCCCGCTTCCTCTTCTGCCTCCGTGTTCCGCGTCGACAAGTTTGTCGTGCCCTCGCAGTCCATCTCCGCTTTTGTCGAGCGCATCCACCAGGTCCAGCGCATGCTGGGGGAGCAGCCCGGCTGCCTGCAAAAACACGTGCTGACCCAGACCGGCGACAGCAGCGAGTTCGATGTGGTGACCGTGGTGGAGTGGGCCAGCGCCGATGCGGTAGCCGCCGCCCAGGCCGTGATGCAAAAGCGGCTCGCGAGCGAGGGCTTTGACATCCAGGCATTCAGGAAAAAGCTGGGTGTTCGCGGCGATTCGGGGATGTATCGGGAGGCTTGATTTTCTCTCTCGGATCAGGCGGTAAAACGCTGCTGCAGCTGTGGCGCCGCAGGCTACCGCTGTGCTTAGCCAGGCCTGGGCGAAGCGCTGGCAACGGCGCGCCGATGAACCCAGGCACGGTCATTTTTTTGAGAAAGGAACAAATGCGTGCGCAGTCGTTGGCGCGGCTCCTTGAGGGACGTAGGAACTGGTCGCACTGATGCGTATGCCTGAGCTTGCGCCTTCCTGGGCCCATCGAAACTCACAGCCTTCGTGGCCCTGGCGCAGCCAGGCTTCCTTGTCTTTTGGGATACGCACGGTAGAGTTGCTCCCGTTCTTGTTGCCGCTTTCGGGTACCAGGTAGAAGGTCGTATCCGGTTGTTGGACGCCGGGGGACGTGATGCCCATAAACCCACGCGCAGCCGGATCGAATTTCACGACTGCTTCGCCTGTGTCGGACAGCGAGGTGCTACGAACCCAGCAGAGGGAGGGAGAGCCTTGCGCCTCTGCGCCTGACATGGTGAACCCCAGAACGCATAACAATAGAGCGGATTGCCACATGCGTTACCCTCTTGCACGACTTGATTTTGATCTGTCCAGGAGCATGAGCTTACGTCGATAATTTTGTCGAGTTGCCATAGCCGATGGCCTTCAGTACATTTTCCGCCGTAGCCGGCGCATCCATCACCACAAGCTGATCCCTTGGCTTCACGGCCCCCACCGCATCCCGCATCGCCTCATACACACTGATCGCCAGCATCAGCGGCGGTTCACCCACGGCCTTGCTGCCAAAGACGTTGTCTTCGCGGTTGGCTTCGGGCCACAAGGCTATCTTGAAGTGTTCGGGCACGTCGCCGGTCGCGGGGATTTTGTAGGTGCTGGGTGCGTGGGTGGTGAGCAGGCCTTTGTCGTTCCACACCAGTTGTTCGGTCGTGAGCCAGCCCATGCCCTGGATAAAACCGCCTTCGATCTGGCCTATGTCTATGGCCGGGTTGATGCTGGTGCCCACGTCGTGCAGGATGTCGACCTTGAGAACCCGGCTTTCGCCGGTCAGCGTGTCGATGGCGACCTCGGTGCAGGCCGCGCCGTAAGCGAAGTAATAGAAAGGCCGGCCGGTCAGCGTGGCCTTGTCGTAGTGGATTTTGGGCGTGCGGTAAAAGCCGTCGCTCCACAGCTGTATGCGGTTGGCATAAGCCAGTTTCACGACTTCGGTGAAGGGCCGCGCGCCTGCCGGCGTGATGACCTCGCCGCCTTCAAACTGCACGGCGCCCGCGCCGCAGCGGTCCAGGCCGGCGACGAATTGCGCGAGGTTGTCGCGCACATTGCGGGCCGCGTATTGCGCGGCGCGCGCATTGAGGTCGGTGCCGGCCGAGGCGGCGGTGGCCGAGGCGTTGGGGACCTTGCTGGTGTCGCTGGCCGTGGCCAGCACCTGGGCCAGGGGCACGCCGAGTTCGTCGGCCACGATTTGCGCGACCTTGGTGTTCAGGCCCTGGCCCATTTCGGTGCCACCGTGATTCACCTGCACGCTGCCGTCGGTATAGACATGCACCAGCGCGCCGGCCTGATTGAAGAGCGTGGCGGTGAAGGAGATGCCGAATTTGACGGGGGTGAGGGCGATGCCGCGCTGGATGACTTCGCTTTTGGCATTCCAGGCAGCGATGGCCTGGCGGCGCTGGCGGTAGTGCGAGGTCTGTTCCAGCTTGGCCAGCAGCGGTTCAAGGATGTTGTCCTCGACCTTCATCTGGTAGTGCGTCACATCACGCTCGCCGATGCCGTAGAGGTTGCGCCTGCGCACGTCCAGCGGGTCCAGGCCCAGGGTGCGCGCGATGTCGCCCATGATGGTTTCGATGACGATCATGCCCTGCGGGCCGCCGAAGCCGCGGAAGGCGGTGTTGCTCTGGGTGTTGGTTTTGCAGCGGTAGGAGGCGATCTCCACGTCTTCGAGGAAATAGGCGTTGTCGGCATGGAAGACCGCGCGGTCGGCCACCGGGCCTGAAAGATCGGCGCTGAAGCCGCAGTTCACGGCCATCATGAGCTTGAGGCCGGTGAGCCGGCCGCTGTCGTCAAAACCGACGTCGTAGTCATAGGCAAAGGGATGGCGCTTGCCGGTGACCATAAAGTCGTCGTCGCGGTCCAGCCGCAGCTTGACGGGGCCGTTTAGCTTGTGGGCGGCAATCGCGGCCCAGACGGCCATCTGGCCCGACTGGGTTTCCTTGCCGCCAAAGCCGCCGCCCATGCGCCGGCACTCCACGCGCACCGCATGGTTGGCAATGCCCAGCGCATGCGAGACCCAGTGCTGGATCTCGCCGGGGTGCTGGGTGCTGGAATACACCAGCCATTGCTGCTGCTCCTGCGGCACGACGTAGGCGACCTGGCCCTCGAGGTAGAAGTGTTCCTGGCCGCCAACTTCGAGTGTGCCCTTTAGCCTGTGCGCGGCTTTTTTGAGGGCGGCGGCCGCATCGCCGCGTTTCACGAATACCGGCGGCAGCACATAACTTTGGGCCTTGAGCGCATCCTGCACTTTGAGCAGTGCCGGCAAGGGTTCTATATGGCACACCACCTTGCGCGCGGCGCGGCGCGCCTGCATCACGGTGTCGGCCACCACCACGCCTATGACCTGGCCTATGTGCTGCACGGTATCTTGCGCGAACACCGGTTCGTCGTGCGAAAAATTGCCCAGTACGGGGTCGCCGGGAATGTCGCGCGCGAGGATCACGTCGCGCACACCGGGCATAGCCAGGGCGATGGTGGTGTCCACACCCAGCAGCTTGCCGTGCGCCACCGTCGACAAGATGGGTGCGGCATGCAGCGTGCCGCGCAGCTCGGGAATGTCGTCGACATAGGTGGCGGCGCCGGCCACCTGCGCGCGCGCGCTTTCATGCGGCGTGGAGCGGCCGGCCGCGCGCGCGCCGGCGGGCTGGCGAGCCAGCGACTGCTTTTGGGGTGGGTCGGCGGGCGGCATGCTGTCGGCACGCGCATTGGCCGCGCGCACCGCGGGGTCGGCTACCACGTCGCGGCTTACGGACATGTCCTTGGCATTCATGCGGCCTCCTCCAGCCGGAAGGAGGCCAGGTTGATCTGCTGCAGGCCCTGGCTTTCGAGCCAGTAGCGCTGCAGCAAATTGCCCAGCACCTCGCTGCGGTAGGCGGCCGAGGCCCGCATGTCGGAGATGGGCGAGAACTCGGCGCGCAAGGCGGCCATGGCCTGGCGCACGGTGGCCTGGCTCCAGGGCTGGCCTTGGAGCGCGGCCTCGGTCTGCACCGCGCGCACGGGCGTGGCGGCGACGCCGCCCGCGCCAATTGAGGCGGCGATGACCTGGCCGTTTTCAATTTGCAAATTGATCGCCAGACAGACGGCGGAGATGTCGTCGTCGTAGCGTTTGGAGATTTTGTAGACCTTCATCGCTTCCCCGGGCTGCGGCCTGGGCACCTTGATCCAGGCCAGCACCTCATCCGGGGCCATCACATGCTTGCGGTAGCCGGTGTAGAGCTTCTCCAGCGGCATCTCGCGGTGGCCGCGCACGCTCATCAGCACGACGTTCGCGTTCAAGGCGATGAGCAAGGGCATGGAGTCGCCGATGGGTGAACCGTTGGCGACATTGCCGCCCAGGGTGCCCGAGTTGCGCACCGGCAGGCCGGCAAAGCGGGCCGCGAAGTTGTGCAGCTGCGGGCGGTCCTTCACCAGCGCCGCATAGGCGTCGGCCAGCGTCACGGCCGCGCCCAGGGCGATGTGATGCGGGTAGTGTTCAACACGCCGCAGCTCTTCCACCTTGGTGACATCGATCACCTGGCCGAATTCCCTATGCATCTTGGTGACCCAGAGGCCGACGTCGGTGCAGCCGGCGACCAGCTGGGCGCCGGGCCGGTCGGCGCGGGCCTGCAGCAGGACGGCCAGGGTGCGCGGGGCCAGGTAGGCTGTTTCGGCCACGCCGGGCTCCGAGCGCAGGGACTGGAGCTTGCGCAGCAGCGCGGTTTCATCAACCTTCACGGGCGGCAGCGTGGCCATGGCCTGGGCGGCATCCAGGATGGGCCGGTAGCCGGTGCAGCGGCAGAGATTGCCCGAGAGTTCTTCCTGGGCGAGCTCGCGGCTGATGGGCTCGCCCTTGCAGATATGGTTCTGGTACATGCCGAACAGGCTCATGACAAAGCCCGGGGTGCAGAAGCCGCATTGAGAGCCATGCTGGTCGATCATGGCTTGTTGGGCCGGATGCAAGGCGCCGTCTTGCGCCAGGTCCTCAACTGTCCACAAGGCCATGCCGTCAATAGAATGCGCCAGCCGAATGCAGCTGTTGATGGCGCGGTACTGGACTTTCCCGCCGGCCGCCTCGCCCAGCACCACGGTGCAGGCGCCGCAGTCGCCTTCGCCGCAGCCTTCCTTGGTGCCGGTGCAGGCCAGGTCCTCGCGCAGCAAGTCCAGCAGGGTGCGGCTGGGTGGTACATTGCTGACGGAAACAACTTCGCCCCGCCTGATGAAGCGGATGGGTCTGGAAGAAAGTGGAACAGCCATGCTTCAGGTTAAACACTCGCGCCGTGCCCGGCATATCAAAGCCCATATCAAGCGCATGGGTGAAAAGGTATGAAAGACCAGGCGCTTTTCGACAAGATAGACCTCCATCTCATCAGGGTCTTGAACACCGTGCTTACTGAACGCAGCGTATCACGCGCCGCCATCCGATTGGGTATGTACCAGCCCGCTGTCAGCGCGGCGCTCAAGCGCCTGCGGGTGTTGGCCGGCGACCCCATCCTGGTGCGCTCGGGCGCGGGCATGGTGCCCACCGATGCCGGCCTGCGCATGATCGAGCCCTCGGCCAGCATTTTGCGCGCGGCCGGCATGCTGTTCAGCGACGCCCGCGGCTTCGACCCGGCCACGGCCGACACCACCTTCCGCCTGGCGGCCAGCGACTACCTGGACCCGCTTTTTTTGCCGCAGCTGGTCGCGCAGATCAAGGCGCAGGCGCCGCGCTGCCGCATCGAGATCCAGCCGCTGTCGGCCGACTCCGACTACCGCGCGCAGCTGGCCCAGGGCCAGGCCGACATCGTGATCGGCAACTGGGCCGCGCCGCCCGACGACCTGCACATGGCGCGCCTGTTCGGCGACGAGGTGGTGTGCCTGGTGGCCAAGGACCACCCCGCGGTGCGCCGCGGCTGGGACACCGCGAGCTGGCTGGAAGCCGAACACATCGCGCCTTCGGCGCTGCACCCGGGCGCCAAGGGCGTGATCGACGAGCACCTGGACACGCTGGGCCTGGCGCGCAACATCACGGTGCGCTGCCCGCACTTCGGCCTGATGCCGTCCATGGTGGCATCAAGCTTGCTGGTGATGACCACGGGCCGCCAGTATTGCGAACGTTTTGCCGGCATCCTGCCGGTCGCCATACTGCCCAGCCCGGTGGAGTTTCCCCGCATGATGTATTACCAGCTCTGGCATGAACGCACGCATGCCTCGAATGCCGCGAAATGGCTGCGCGAGAGGGTCAAGTCCGTGGCCTCCATGCTGCGAAAAGAATGACTTTGCGTGACGGCCGGGCATGTGCCGCCGGCCTGGCTCCCTAGAATACCGACCACCCCAAAAAAACGGACACCACGAGACAAATGAGCACAGCGCAGCCCCCCACCGACAGCCCCTCCGGGCCGCAAGCGCGGCTGCGGCTGGAGGGCATCAGCAAAAGTTATCCCGGCGTGCTGGCCAACAGCGGCATCTCGCTGACCGTGCGGCCCGGCGAGATCCACGCCGTGCTGGGCGAAAACGGGGCCGGCAAATCCACGCTGATGAAAATCATCTACGGCGCCGTCAGGCCCGACGCCGGCACCGTGGCCATGGACGGCCAGCTGGTGACGGTGCGCAACCCGCACGAGGCGCGGGCCCTGGGCATCAGCATGGTGTTCCAGCATTTCAGCCTGTTCGACACGCTCACCGTGGCCGAAAACGTCTGGCTGGGGCTGGACAAACACCTGAGCCTGGCCGAGGTCTCGGCCCGCATCGTGCAGACCACCCAGGCCTACGGCCTGCAGCTGGACCCGACACGGCCGGTGCATACGCTCAGCGTGGGCGAGCGCCAGCGCGTGGAAATCGTGCGCGCGCTGCTCACGAATCCCCGGCTGCTGATCCTCGACGAGCCGACCTCGGTGCTGACGCCGCAGGCCGTCGAAAACCTGTTTGTCACCCTGCGCCAGCTGGCCGCGCAGGGCTGCAGCATTTTGTACATCAGCCACAAGCTGCATGAAATCCGGGCGCTGTGCACCGCCTGCACGGTGCTGCGCGGCGGCAAGGTCTCGGGCGAATGCGACCCACGCCAGGAATCGAATGCCTCGCTGAGCCGCCTCATGATTGGCGCCGAGCCGCCCGCGCTGGAGCACCGCGAGCTGCACGCCGGCGCCGTGGTGCTGGACGTCAAGCGGCTGGACTTGCCCAAGGAAGAACAGTTCGGCGTGGACCTGCACCAGGTGGCGCTGCAGGTGCGCGCCGGCGAGGTGGTCGGCATTGCCGGCGTCTCGGGCAACGGCCAGAAGGAGCTGCTGTACGCGCTCTCGGGCGAAGACACCCGCGCCGCCGGCGGTGCGATTGTGGTCAAGGGCCAGGCGGTGGGCAAGCTGGGACCGCACCGGCGCCGCGCGCTGGGCCTGCATTTTGTGCCCGAGGAACGCCTGGGCCGCGGCGCCGTGCCTTCGCTTTCGCTGGCGCGCAACCTGCTGCTCACGCGCAAGGAGTCCGTCGCCGGCAACGGCTGGCTGAACCGCGGCGCGCTGCAGGCGCAGGCCGAGCGCATCATCGCCGCCTACAAGGTCAAGTCGGGCGGGCCGCAGGCCGTGGCCAAGTCGCTGTCGGGCGGCAACCTGCAGAAATTCATCATGGGCCGCGAGATCGATGCCCAGCCCACGCTGCTCATCGTCTCGCAGCCGACCTGGGGCGTGGACGTGGGCGCGGCCACGCAGATACGCGGCGAGCTGCTCAAGCTGCGCGATGCCGGCTGCGCGGTGCTGGTCGTCAGCGAAGAGCTTGAAGAGCTGTTCGACATCTGCGACCGGCTTTATGTGATGGCCAAGGGCCAGCTTTCGCCTTCGCTGCCGCGCGCCGACGCCACGGTGGAACGCGTGGGGCAGTGGATGAGCGGGCTGTGGTCGCAGACGGAGGTGGCCCATGGCGCAGCTTGAAGTCCGCCCCCAGCCGTCCGCCTTCTGGAGCTACGCCTCGCCGCTGCTGGCCCTGCTGATCACCGTGCTGATAGGCGTGGCGCTGTTCGCGGCCCTGGGCAAGGACCCGGTCAAGGGCCTGCAGGTGTTTTTCTGGGAACCGATCAAGTCGCCGTATGCCATCGGCGAGCTGCTGGTCAAGGCCACGCCGCTGCTCATCATCGCGCTGGGGCTGGCCGTGTGCTTCCGCTCCAATGTCTGGAACATAGGCGCCGAAGGCCAGTTCGTCATGGGCGCCATCGCAGCCGGCGGTATCGCGCTGCTCGCGGAGAAAACCACAGGCCCCTGGATTGTTCCGGCCATCCTGCTGGCCGGCATCGCGGGCGGCATGGCCTGGGCCGGCCTCACGGCCCTGCTGCGCGACCGCTTCAACGCCAACGAGATCCTGGTGAGCCTGATGCTGGTCTATGTGGCCGACATGGTGCTCAACTTCCTGGTCTTCGGCCCCTGGAAGGACCCCAACGGCTACAACTTCCCGCAGACCAAGACCTTTGAGGCCGTGACGCAGATCCCGCGGCTCATGCAGGGCTCGCGCGTGAACATCGGCATCCTGCTCGCGCTGCTGGGTGTGGCCGGGCTGTGGCTGTTTTTGTTCCGCACCTATGCGGGCTTCCGGCATGAGGTCAGCGGCCTGGCGCCCGCGGCCGCGCGCTACGCCGGTTTTTCGTCGCGCCGCGCGCTGTGGCTGGCCTTGCTGACTTCGGGCGCCGCCGCCGGTTTGGCCGGCGCGCTGGAGGTGGCCGGCCCCATAGGCCAGCTCACGCCCTATGTGCCGGCGGGCTACGGTTTTGCCGCCATCATCGTCGCCTTTGTGGGGCGGCTGCACCCGGTGGGCGTGGTGTTCTCGGCCATCCTGATGAGCATGTTTTATATAGGCGGCGAGCTCGCGCAGTCGCGCCTGGGCCTGCCCAAGTCCATCACCGGCGTGTTCCAGGGCCTGCTGTTGTTCAGCCTGCTGGCCTGCGACACCCTGATCGCCTACCGCCTGAGGCTGGCCAAGCCCATCACCATGCCGGTGGCCACGCCGCCGTCTTCCGAAGTCCTGAAAGGAGCCGAGTGATGGATTCCACCGCGCTGCTGATCGCCGCGACGCTGAGCGCCGGCACCGTGCTGGCCATCGCGGCCCTGGGCCTGCTCATCAATGAAAAAGCCGGCATCGTCAACCTGGGTGCCGAGGGCATGATGCTGTGCGCCGCGATCGCCGGTTTTGCCACGGTGGTGCACACCGGCAACAGCTGGCTGGGCTTTGCGGCCGGCATGGCGGCGGGCGCCTTCCTGGCGGCTGTTTTCGGCGTGCTGGTGATCTGGCTCAACACCAACCAGTACGCGACCGGCCTGGCGCTGAGCCTGTTCGGCGCGGGTTTTTCGGCCTTTGCCGGCATCAAGTACGTGCAGGAAAAACTGCCCGAGCAGCCGCATTACCCGATTCCCTTCCTGGCCGACGTCCCGCTGCTGGGCCCGGCGCTGTTCCGCCAGCATCCCATGGTCTATATCGCGATGGCGCTGACGGCCGGGCTGGTCTGGTTTTTGTACCGCACGCGCGCCGGCCTGGTGCTGCGCTCGGTCGGCGAAAGCCCCGAATCGGCGCATGCGCTGGGTTACCCGGTGCGGCGCATACGGCTGGCGGCCGTGGTGGCCGGCGGCGCGCTCTGCGGCCTGGCCGGCGCCTATGTGTCGGTGGCCTACACGCCGCTGTGGGTCGAGGGCATGATCGCCGGCAAGGGCTGGATCGCACTGGCGCTCACCACCTTCGCCACCTGGCGCCCGGCACGGGTGTTGCTTGGGGCTTACCTGTTCGGCGGGGTGACCATGCTGCAATTCCACCTGCAAAGCCTGGGCGTGAATGTGCCCACGCAGTTTTTGAGCATGCTGCCCTACCTGGCCACCATCGTGGTGCTGGTGCTGATCTCGCGCAACCCGCTGTGGATTCGCGTCAACATGCCCAGCTCCATCGGCAAGCCGTTTTACCCCGGGGCCTGAGGACCTGTCCCGGGTTTCCGCCGCATAATTGCATTTTTTCCGTGCACCCTGTTTTACTTTCTTCACCTTCCTTCCACGAAAGCGAGATGACATGACTGACCTGCAAAAACGTTCCCTGCTCAAGCTGGCGGCCCTGTCCGCGGTGGCTGCGGCGGCCCTGGTGGGTTGCGGCAAAAAGGAAGAGGCGGCACCGGCAGCCCCGGCGGCCGCACCTGCTGCTGCGGCGCCCGCCGCCAAGGCCGAGCCCCTGAAGGTGGCGTTTGCCTATGTCGGCCCGGTGGGCGACGGCGGCTGGACCTATGCCCACGACAACGGCCGCAAGGCGGTGCAGCAGGCCTACGGCGACAAGGTCGTCACCAGCTTTGTCGAAAAAGTGCCCGAGTCGGCCGACGCCGAACGTGTGATCCGCGACATGGCGGCCCAGGGCAACAAGCTGATTTTCGGCACAACCTTCGGCTATATGGAGCCCATGCTCAAGGTTGCCGGCGACACCAAGGACGTCAAGTTCGAGCACGCCACCGGCTACAAGCAGGCCGACAACATGCGCACCTATGACAGCCGCACCTACGAAGGCGCTTACATGGCCGGCGTGATCGCCGGCAAGATGAGCAAGTCCGGCACGCTGGGCGTGGTCGGCTCGGTGCCGATTCCCGAAGTGGTGCGCAACATCAACAGCTTCACGCTGGGCGCGCAGTCGGTCAACCCCAAGGTCAAGACCAAGGTGGTGTGGGTCAACGAGTGGTTCAACCCGCCCAAGGAGACCGAAGCCGCCACCGCGCTGATCAACGGCGGCGCCGACGTGCTGTTCCAGAACACCGACTCCTCCGCCGTGCTGCAGACCGCCGAAAAAATGGGCAAACGCGCTTTCGGCTGGGATTCCGACATGACCGCCTACGGCCCCAAGGCCCACCTGGCCTCGGCCGTGATCAACTGGGGCCCTTACTACGTGAAGGCCGTCGGTGAGGCGCTTGAAGGCAAATGGAAGGGCAACACCGCCTCCTGGTGGGGCGTCAAGGAAGGCGCGATCGACATCGTCTCGATTGCCGCCGACGTGCCCGACGACACCAAAAAGCGCATCGACGAAGTCAAGGCCGGCCTGAAGGACGGCAGCTTCTCGATCTGGAAGGGCCCCATCACCGACAACACCGGCAAGGAACTGCTGGCCAAAGACGTGGTGGCCGACGACAAATTCCTGGGCGGCCTGAAGACTTACGTCAAGGGCGTCGAGGGCAAGGTGCCCGGCAACTGATGCGTCTTTCACCCCCTCTCCTCCGGGAGAGGGGATGGATCCGGATTCGGCTGCCTTCAGGCAGCCTTTTGTTTTTCAGGGAGCCGATATGTCTTTTTCCGTCAAACCCGTGGCCGCGGACCGCCTGCCCGAGCTGCTCAGGCGCATGCCCAAGGCCGAGCTGCACATGCACATCGAGGGCTCGCTGGAGCCCGAGCTGATCTTCGCGCTGGCCAGCCGCAACAATGTCTCGATTCCCTACGCCAGCGTCGAAGAGCTGCGCAGTGCCTACGCCTTCACCAACCTGCAGAGCTTTCTCGACATCTATTACGCCGGCGCCAGCGTTCTGATCACCGAGCAGGATTTCTACGACATGGCCCAGGCCTACCTGCGCAAGGCTGCGGTCGACAATGTGCTGCACACCGAGATGTTCTTCGACCCGCAGACGCACACCGCGCGCGGCGTCAGCATGGCCACCGTCGTCAATGGACTGCACCGCGCCTGCTTGGATGCACAGGCTGAATTCGGCGTCAGCGCCTCGCTGATCCTGTGCTTTTTGCGCCACCTGAGCGAGGAAGACGCGTTTGAAACGCTGGAGCAGGCCTTGCCGTTCCGGGACAAATTTATCGGCATAGGCCTGGATTCAGGCGAGGTCGGCAACCCGCCCGAGAAATTCGCACGCGTCTTCGCGCGCTGCCGCGAGCTGGGCTTTCACCTGGTCGCCCATGCGGGCGAGGAGGGCCCGCCCGAATATGTCTGGACGGCACTCGATGTGCTCAAGGTCGAACGCGTGGACCACGGCGTGCGTTCCAGCCGTGATGCCTCGCTGATGCGGCGGTTGGCGCAAGACCGTGTTCCGCTCACGGTGTGCCCGCTGTCCAACCTCAAGCTCTGCGTGTTCCCCGACCTGGCCAGCCACAACCTGCGCGAACTGCTGGACGCCGGCCTGGCGGCCACCGTCAACTCGGACGACCCGGCCTACTTCGGCGGCTATATGAACGAGAACTTCACGCAGACCTTCGCGGCCACCGGCATGGATGCGCGCCATGCCTACACGCTGGCGCGCAACAGCTTCGAGGCGAGTTTTATCGATGCCTCGGCCAAGGCGCGTTATGTGGACCGCCTCAACGAAAGCTTCGAGCGCTTCAACTGAATGCCGGCTGCCCGCGGTGCGGCCGTTGCCAGCAGCGGCAGCGCCAGCCATGCGCACAGGCCGGCCACGCCCCAGACCACGGCCCAGCCCTGCCAGGCCAGCAGGTAGGGAATGCTCAGCGGCGTGACAAAGCAGACCGCGAACACGCTGGTGTTGGCCATGCCCAGCGCCGTGCCTGCACGCCGCGCGCCGGCCAGTGTGGCAAGTTCGGTATAGGCCACGCCGTGCCAGGCCGATACACAAATCCCGCAGGCCGCCAGCAGCGCCGCCAGCGCGATGCCCACGGCGGCCGGCACCGCGGGCTGCAGCCCGGCCCAGGCCGCCAGGGCGGACAGCGCGCAGAACAGGGCAATGCTCAGCAAGGTGCAGGCGCGTAAATAGGCGCGGCGGTTCTGGTGCCTGTCGGTCCAGTGGCCGCTCCAGACGCGCATGCCCATCGCGCCCACCTGCACGCTGACCATGGCGGTGGTGATGGCGGCCACGCCCCAGTGCGCGAAGTCGTGCAGGAAGACCGTGCCGAAGGACAGCACCGCGAATTGCGGTGCGCACAGAATGCCTATGCCCGCCACGATGCGCCAGACGCGCGCGTCGCGCAGCGGGCCGGCGGTGGCGTCTGCGGCAGGCGCCGATGCAGCGGCCGGCGGGGCGACGGCGGCCGTGGAAGGCGGCGGCTCGTGCAGCCACAGCCATGCCAGGGCGGCCGTGGCCGCGCAGAGCAGCGCGAGCAAAGCGTAGATCACCGCGAAGCCCGCGTGCAGCGCCAGTCCCGGCAGCAGCAGCGCGCCCAGGCCGCCGCCCAGCGGCACGGCGGTCTGGCGGATGCTCATGGCCAGGCCGCGCTCGCCGCTGCGGAACCAGGACATGATGGCGCGTCCGCTCGCGCCGTTGACGCTGCCGCCCAGCAGGCCCACCAGCAACAGGCCGGCGGCCAGCAAGGGCAGGCCCGGTATGTGGCCGGGCGTGGGCGCCGCGAACAGCGCCATCGCGGCCAGCGCCGCGGCCGTCGCGCCCAGGCCCAGCAGCAGCACCGGCCGGTCGCCCCAGCGGTCGGCCAGGAGGCCCCAGGGCAGCTCGCTGACCGCGATGCCCAGGCCCATGAGGCCCAGCACCAGGCCCAGCGAGCTGTTGTCGAGCTGGTAGCCCGAACGCATGAAGACCGCCGTCATGGGCAGGCCGCTGAACGCCACGGAAAAACTGGCGTTGGCGGCCACGCCGACGCCCAGCACTTTCCAGCGATGCTGCGGGCCGGGAGCGGGATGGATCAGGGATGGCATAAAGGGCTTTCCAGGGCGGGGGGAAATGAGAGAAGACGGCGCCAGTGTAGAAAGCTAGAATCGTTCTGAAAATCAGAAAATATTGAACAAACAATCCCAATAAACAGGATGATTTCATGGCCCAGCCCCTGTTCGAACCCGACGTGCTGCGCACCTTCGCCACCGGCATCGCGCTGGGCAGCTATGCCAAGGCCGCCGACCGGCTGGGGCGCTCCACTTCCGCCGTGAGCGCGCAGCTCAAGAAGCTGGAGGCGCAGGCCGATACGCCGCTGTTTCGCAAGGCCGGCCGCGGCCTGGCGCTGACCGATGCGGGCGAAACCCTGCTGGCCTACGCGCACCGCCTGCTGGACCTCAATGAAGAAGCCGCCGCCGCTCTGCGCGGCGCCGACCTGCAGGGCTGGGTGCGCCTGGGCCTGCAGGAGGATTTCGGCGAAACCTTGCTGCCCGGCGTGCTGGGCCGTTTTGCGCGCGCCCATCCCAAGGTGCGCATCGAGGCCTGCGTGGCGCGCAGCGCCGAGCTGCGCGAGCGGCTGGCCCTGCGCCAGCTGGACCTGGCCCTGGTCTGGGACGCCGGCGAGCGATCGCCGCTGCCGCACGGCGAGCAACTGCTGGATTTGCCACTGCAGTGGCTGGGCGCCGCGGCGCAGGGTGAGGACCTTCCGGCCTGGGCCCGCGCGCTGCAGGCCGGCGGGCGGGACGGCGCCTGGCGCGGCGAGGCCTTGCCGCTGGTGCTGCTCGACGCGCCCTGCCCGCTGCGCGACATCGCCACGGGCGCGCTCGAGCAGGCCGGCATCCCGTGGCGGCATGCCTTCACCAGCGCCAGCCTGGCGGCGCTCTGGGCCGCGGCTGCCGCCGGCCTGGGGCTCACGCTGCGCACCGCGATCGGCGTGCCCGGCAGTTTGCGGGCGCTGGCGCCGGCGGCGCACGGCCTGCCCAGGCTGCCGCGCATCGCGCTGTCGCTGTACCGCGCGGCGGCCGAGCCTGAAGCGCCGGTGGCGCAGCTCGCCATGCTGCTGCGGCAGGCGGTGCAGCAGCAGCCCGCGGCCTTGCCCGCCGTGCACGCAAGGCGCGCGGCTGGTGTTCGCCGCTGAAGATGGCCGCGCGGTCATGCGCGGGGGTATTCGACCGGCGCCCGCCTTGGGGCGGGGCGCAAACGTATGATTCCCGACTGAACCATCCAGCAAGGACCCGGGCATGCCCCCAACGCCGCAGCAGCAACAAGACTCACCCCCCGCGCCGCACGGCGCCTGGCCCATCGCACTGGCCGGGCTGGTGGCACTGGCCGTGGCCATGGGCATAGGGCGTTTTGCCTTCACGCCGCTCTTGCCCATGATGCTCAGCGACGGCGTGGTTGACCTGCCCACGGCCAGCTGGCTGGCCAGCGCCAACTACTTCGGCTACATGCTGGGCGCGATTCTCTGTACCTTGCAGCCCTGGCTGTGGGCGCGCTTCAAGGGGCTGCCTTCGCTGGCTTACTCCTCGCTGGTGCGTGCCGGGCTGCTCGCCACCGGTGTGCTGACCCTGGCCATGGGCTGGCACTTCCCGGCCGCGTGGCCGCTGCTGCGTTTTGCGGCCGGTGTGACCAGCGCGGTGGTGTTTGTGTTCACTTCGGGCTGGTGCCTCTCTCAACTGGCCAGGCGCGGCGTGCCCGCGATGGGCGGCATTATTTATGTGGGGCCGGGCGCCGGCATTGTGCTCAGCGGCCTGTTCGCCACCGGCATGGTGGCCTGGCACTGGACCGCCGCCACGGGCTGGATGCTGTTCGGCGCACTGTCCTTTGTGCTGGCGGCCCTGGTCTGGCATGTGCTGCGCGGCGGCGACGAGCGCCTTATCCCGCTGGCGCCGCGCGCCGCCGCCTTGCCCGGTGCGGCCCCACACCACGGCCAGGCCGAAATGACTTTGCTGACGCTGGCCTACGGCCTGGCGGGTTTTGGCTACATCATCACCGCCACTTTTTTGCCGGTGATCGCGCGCGCGGCGCTGCCGGGCTCGGCCTGGCTGGACATGTTCTGGCCCATCTTCGGCCTGGGCGTGATGCTGGGCGCGCTGCTGGCCACGCGCCTGCCGCCGGGCAAGGACTTCCGCCTGCTGCTGGCGGGCTGTTATTTCCTGCAGGCCCTGGGCATCGCGGCCAGCCTCTGGAGCCCCAGCCTCGCGGGCTTTGCCATTGGCAGCCTGATGCTGGGCATCCCGTTTACCGCCATCACCTTTTTTGCGATGCAGGAAGTGCGCCGCCTGAAACCCGCGACGGCCGCGAGTTTTATGGGCCTCTTGACCGCCACCTATGGCGTGGGCCAGATCCTGGGCCCGCCGCTGGTGGCGGTGCTGCTGCGCCACACGCCCAATGCGGGCGCGGGCTTTACGCTGTCGCTGGAGATCGCCGCCGCCACCTTGCTGGTGGGCGCCGGCCTCTACCTGTGGATGGCCAGGGCCTACCCGGTGCTGCCGGCGCTGCCGTCCGGCCAGACCGTTGCGGGCAAGTAGGGCGCCTGGCTTCAGCCCGGGCCGGGCTGCTGCACCAGCGCCATGGCGAACTTGCCGCCGCCCACCGACCAGTCCGAGTAGTCGTTCTCGTGCATGAAGATAAACACATCGTCGGGCGCCACGCCGGCGTTGGCTTTTAAGTTGCGCGCAATGGCCGCGTAAAGCGCGCGTTTCATCGCATCGCTGCGGCCGCGCCGCAGCGTGATCTCCACGACCACCGGCCTATCCGAGCGTGCCATGCCGTTGAAGCTCGGGTCGAAGAAAAACTGCCCCGCGCCATAGTCGTTCACCATGTTGAAGAGCTCGTCCTCGGGCATGCCTATGCTGTCGACCAGGGCCTGGTGTATGCCCATGACGATACCTTGCCGGTGTTCGGGGCTGGTGCTCTGGTGGACGTTGGTGCGGATAAAGGGCATGTGATTTTTCCTCAATTGAAGTTGTTGCGGGCGAGCTGCCTGTTTTGCCAGGGTGCTGCGAATTCTGCCGAGCAAGGCTCACCCGGAAAAACGATTTCTTGGCGCATCCTATGTGCAATAAACTCACATCATGAAGCGCCGCCTTCCACCCCTGAATGCCTTGCGCGCCTTTGAGGCTGCCGCCCGGCTGGGCCGCATGACGGCCGCCGCCGAGGAGCTGTCGGTCACGCCGGGCGCCATCAGCCGGCAGGTGCGGCAGCTGGAGCAGTCGCTGGGCGTGGTGCTGTTCGAGGGCGCCAAAAACAAGCCGCAGCTGACGGCCGCCGGTGCCTCGCTGTGGCCGGCGCTGTCCGCCGCGCTGGACCAGATGGAGGCGGCGGTGCGCGAGGTGCGCAACGGCGAAGCCGGGACGCTGGACGTGTGCTGTTTCAGCACCTTCACCGTCAAATGGCTGATTCCGCGCCTGTACGGCTTCAACGCCCTGCAGCCCGACACCGAGGTCCGCCTCAGCGCGGCCGAGCATGCGCCGGACCTGGACCGCGACCGTTACGACCTCGTCATCACGGTCGCCGAGCGTGACAGCCAGCCCTCGGCCACCTTGCTGCCGCTGTTTGTGGAGCGCCTGGGGCCGGTCATGGCGCCCGCGCTGGCGGCCCGGGCGGCCCTGCGCCAGCCCCAGGACCTGGCCGGCCTGCCGCTGCTGCATACGACGACGCGGCCCGACGCCTGGCGCATGTGGTGCGCCTCGCGAGGCCTTGACCTGGCGGTGCAGGCCGGCCCGGCCTTTGAGCACTATTACTTCACGCTGGAGGCCGCGGTGGGCGGGCTGGGCGTCTGCATCGCGCCCTGGCACCTGGTGATGGACGACCTGCGCGCCGGCCGCCTGGTGGCGCCGCTGGGCTTTGAGGAAAGCGCCTACCAGTACGTGGCCAGGCGCCGCGCTGGGCCGCATGCGCGGCTGGACAGCTTTTGCGGCTGGCTGCAGCAGCAGGCGCGCGAAATGCCCGTGCCCTGAGGCTTTGAGGCCGTAATCCGCCCGCAAATCCCCTGAAATCCCGCCGTCCGGCCTGAACCGGTAAAATCAGGGCTTCAGCGTGCTGTCCCGGCGCGCCAGCATCTGTTTATCTCCGGGGCCATGTAGAGGACCACCATGTATAAAAACCTCGCGACCCCCGGTCTTTCGGCTTGTGTGGGCGCATGTTTTATTTCCCCTGTTCAACTTCCTGTTTCGCTGCGGCTGATGCCCGCGGCGGGCTGCGGCCGTGGCCGCGCGAAAGCCGCGCCATGAGCTACCAGGTCAAGGAAATTTTCTACACGCTGCAGGGCGAGGGCGCCAATGCCGGCCGGCCCGCGGTGTTCTGCCGCTTTGCCGGCTGCAACCTCTGGTCCGGCCGCGAGCAGGACCGCGCCACGGCCGTTTGCCAGTTTTGCGACACCGATTTTGTGGGCACCAACGGCACCCTGGGCGGCAAGTTCGCCGATGCCGACGCACTCGCGAAGCAGATCGAAGCGCAGTGGCCGGCCGGTGACAGCGCCCACCGCTTTGTGGTCATGACGGGCGGCGAGCCGCTGCTGCAGGTCGATGCCGAATTGATTGCGGCGCTGCATGCGCGCGGTTTCCAGATCGCGGTCGAGACCAACGGCAGCATCGCGGCGCCCGAGGGCATAGACTGGATTTGCGTGAGCCCCAAGGCCGGCGCCCCCTGGGTGCAGCGCGCGGGCCAGGAGCTCAAGCTGGTCTGGCCCCAGCCAAGCTTTGACCTGGCCGAGCTCGAAGCCGCCGACTTCACGCACCGCTACCTGCAGCCCATGGACAACCCGCAGCGGCAGCAAAACACCGAAACCTGCATACAGCTGTGCATGGAGCGCCCGGCCTGGCGGCTCAGCCTGCAGACCCACAAGATCACGGGCATCCGATGAAACAAGCCTCCCCACGTCCCCCCATGCGCTGCGAGATCAGCCAGACTTTTTACTTTGACGCGGCCCACACGCTCAAGCGCGCCATCGAGGCCGAAGGCAGCAAGCGCGTGCACGGCCATACCTACAACGCCGAGGTGTTTGTGGCCGGCGAACCCGATGCGGCCACCGGCATGGTCATGGACCTGGGCCTGGTGCGGCGCGAAATCGCCGTGCTGCGCGAGGAGCTGGACCACCACCTGCTCGACGACGTGAAAGAGCTGGGCCCGCCCACACTCGAAAACCTCTGCCAGTTCATCTTCCGCAAGCTGGATGCCCGCCTGCCGGGGCTGACCTCCGTGCGCGTCTGGCGCGCCTCGCTGGGCGACGGCTGCCGCGTGAGCCGCTGATACCCTTTATCGGGATTTGCATATCGTGGCGCGCACCTGCTGGGGTAACCTAGCCTCATGAAAGCCTACCGCGCCGCCCTCTTGTATTTCACCGGCCCCGCCCAGCCCGCCTACGAGGCCGACGGCCTGCTGGTGGTCGGCCCCGACGCGCAAGGCCGCCAGCGGGTGCAGGCCGTGGGCAGCTACCAGGCGCTGGCGCCGCGTTTTGCCGAGCTGCCCACCGAACACCTGCCGGGCCGCCTCATCGCGCCGGGTTTTGTGGACATGCACATCCATTACCCGCAGCTCGACGTGATCGGCTCGCCGGCCGAAGGCCTGCTGCCCTGGCTGGAAAACTACACCTTCCCCGAAGAAAGCCGCTTTGCCGCTCCGGCGCACAGCGCGCAGGCCGCCGGCTTTTTTATGGACGAGCTGCTGCGCAACGGCGTGACCACCGCGCTGGCTTTTGCCACCTCGCATCCCGCGTCCGTCAACGCGCTGTTCGGCGAAGCGCAAAAGCGCAGCCTGCGCCTGATGACCGGTAAATGCCTGATGGACCAGAACTCGCCCGAGGGCGTGCGCGACGAGACCGCGCAAAGCCTCATCGATACCGAAACCCTGATCCAGCGCTGGCACGGCGTGGACCGGCTCGGTTATGCCATCACGCCGCGTTTTGTGCCCAGCTGCAGCGAAGCCCAACTGCGCGGCGCCGGCGAGCTGGCCGCGAAATACCCCGACGTCTGGATACAGTCCCACGTCGCCGAGAACAAGGACGAGATCGCCTGGGTGCGGCAGCTCTACCCGAAGGCGCGCAGCTATTTGAGCGTCTATGAGCAGTTCGGCCTGCTGCGCCCGCGCGCCGTCTATGCCCACTGCATACACATAGACGACGAGGACCGCGCGCTGATGCGCGCCACCGGCACGGCCGCGGCCGTCAGCCCGACCAGCAACCTCTTCCTGGGCAGCGGCTTTTTTGACTACGAAGGCGCCGAGCGCATAGGCTTTCCCTACGGCCTGGCCAGCGACGTGGGCGGCGGCACCTCCTTCAGCCCCTTCCACACCATGCTGGCCGCCTATTACGTGGGCCGCGAAGGGCAGACCAAGCCGGGCCTGTCGCTCTCGCCGCAGCAGCTGTGGTGGCAGCACACGGCGGGCGCGGCGCGCGCGCTGGGCCTGGAAGGCGTGGTCGGCAACCTGCAGCCCGGCTGCGAGGCCGATTTTGTGGTCCTCAACCCGCAGGCCACGCCGCTGCTGGCGCGCAAGACCGCGCTGGCCGCCAACCTGGGCGAGCTGCTGTTCGCGCTGATCGTGCTGGGCGACGACCGGGTGATTGAGCGGACCGTGATTTCGCAGGCCTTATAGGCCGTGCCCTCTCCCGGGGAGGGGCGCGTCAACCTTGCCTACAATCGGGGCACAGTGAGGAGTTTCCCCGAATGAGCATCAAGAGCGACAAATGGATACGCCGCATGTCCGAGCAGCACGGCATGATCGAGCCTTTCGAACCCGGCCAGATCCGGCAACGTGACGGCCACAAGATCATCAGCTACGGCACCAGCAGCTACGGCTACGACATCCGCTGCGCGCCCGAGTTCAAGGTCTTCACCAACATCCACAGCACGGTGGTCGATCCCAAGAACTTCGACGAAAAGAGTTTTGTCGACTTCCACGGCGACAGCTGCATCATCCCGCCCAACAGCTTCGCGCTGGCGCGCACCGTCGAATACTTCCGCATCCCGCGCAACGTGCTGACCATCTGCCTGGGCAAAAGCACTTATGCGCGCTGCGGCATCATCGTCAACGTCACGCCCTTTGAGCCCGAATGGGAAGGCTATGTGACGCTGGAGTTCTCCAACACCACGCCGCTGCCCGCCAAGATCTACGCGGGCGAAGGCTGCGCCCAGGTGCTGTTCTTCGAGAGCGACAAGGACGACGTCTGCGAGGTCTCGTACAAGGACCGCGGCGGCAAGTACCAGGGGCAGGTTGGGGTGACGCTGCCGAAGGCTTGATGCCCTTCCTGGTGATGCGCCTGCCCGCATTCGCAGATTGATGCGGATCCGGAGGATTGACCTTGTACGGGCGATTCTTGCTCCGCAACCAGAATCAAAAACGGTGCACCCTTTGTCCGCGGAAAGACAAAGTTGACCGGAACAGGCATCTACCCCACCTACGATTTGCGAACCAAAAAAAGGGAGGTTCCAAATGTCTGTTCGCTTGTATTCCAGTTCCATTGTTTTCGCTTGCGTGGCCTTGACCGGTTGCGCATCCATTACCAACGACACCACCACGCCGGTCCGGGTTGAAACTTTTAATGCCGCAGGCGCGGAGATCAAGGGCGTTGAGTGCACTCTCGAAAACGACTATGGCCAGCAAACCATCAGGACGCCGGTTACGGCCAATGTGCGCCGCTCCTCCAAAGACCTGCAAGTCACCTGCGTCAAGACGGGTGAGGCCGATGGCCGCGGCATCGCGATCTCGCGCGCCAATGCAGGCATGGCCGGCAACATCCTGTTTGGGGGCGGTATAGGCGCCATCATCGACCACAACAAAGGCACGGCCTATACATATCCGCAATGGGTTCAAGTTGTCATGGGGAAGCTGCTGACCTTTGACCGCAGGTCCGACGTCGAGGGGCGACCGAATAAGGGTGCCGAAGTGCCGATGTCTGCCGCCGCCAAGTAAATTGGTGTGTCGGGCCAGCGTTGTGCGCGCGGCTAGGTTTCAGCTCGCTAGGCAGCTGGTTTTGAACAGCATCGGCCTGGCGGGCTTCTTCATGCCTTTGGCTATTTGACCAGCAGCACCGGGATATCACTTTCCGTGACCACGCGCTGGGCCACGCTGCCGATCAGCGCGCGGCTCAGCAAACCCTGGCCGTGCGTGCCCATGACGATGAGGTGGGCCTTCTCGCGTTTGGCGGCGCGCAGGATTTCGGTGGTGGGCGTGCCGACCACGGCAACGGTCCTGAAGGACAGCTTGTGGCGCTTGAGGAAGCGTTCTATGGGCGCCAGCACCTTTTGCGACTCCTCAGCGTGATAGGCCTTGACGTTGGCCGATCCCAGCATGCTTTTGACGCGGCCCGGCACGGGCGCCTGCACATTGAGCACCACCACCTCGCCCTCGGCGCCGGCCAGGTCTTCATGGTTGACCAGGAAGGCCAGGGCTTTTTTGGTGTACTTGCTGCCGTCGGCAGCGAACAGGATCTTCATGGTGTTACCTCCGGTGTGGACGGGCCAGCGTAACACCCGCACCGGCATTCGGGTGTAGGTGGGCACCTGCTTGCATCTCGCTGCCCCGGCAAACCCCCTGATGCCCTTGCGCTGCGGCGCCCACCGCTTCCGTTCCTTTATCTTGATCGGCCCAAAGACGCAAGGGTCATAAAAACACACACATGGCCTCTTTAGTGTAGAAACATCGTGTTACATTCACGGCCACGAGGGATACCCAATAAGCACGAAAAAAGGGAGGCAAAAAATGTCTGTTCATTCATCAGGGACGCTTGCCAGGGCGCGGCCTTTCCAGCGACCCGCGCCCTCAGGTCGCGATTTTCCGGTAGCCCGGGCGTGATGCGCCTGACAGCCGGCTGGGTGCTGGGGCTCAGCTTTGTACTGGGCGGTTGCGCCTCGATTACCAGTGGTACCAGCCAACGCATTGCGGTGACGGCGGTGTGTGAGGGCGACATCGTGCCCGCCGCGTCCTGCACGCTGAGCAACGACAAGGGAAGCTGGCAGCTCACCACACCCGATTCCGCGCTGATCCGGAAATCCTATGGCGAGCTTGCCGTCGCCTGCAGCAAGGCCCAGTCGAAAGGCGTTGCGAAGTTCGTTTCCAAGAACAACAACGGTGCCTGGGGCAATATCCTCGCGGGCGGCCTGATCGGTTACGCGGTCGATTCAGGCAACGGAGCAGGTTTCAATTACCCCGAAGAAGTGGCGGTCGTGCTTGGCAGCCCCTGTCCGCCGCCGTCAGTTTCAACAGCACCAGTTTCAACAACGCCAACGAAGGAGTGAGGATATGAGGTTTCTGAAATTATTGGGCGCGGCCATCGGCGCCGCCGTGGTTCTGCAGCTCACCGGCTGCGCCAGTTCAGCCACGCCGCAGGCCATGACGGTAAAGCCGGGCAGCGTCGCGACGGTCAACCCCAAGCTCAAGGGCTCGGTCAAGCTGGGCGAAGTGACGGGCGGCAAGGCCACCAACCCGATGTGGACCTCGCAGGTGGACGGCGCCAGTTTCAAGAAGGCCTTGGAGGACAGCCTGGCCATCAGCGGTTACCTCGCCACCGATCCGGCGCAGGCCAAGTACGCCGTATCGGCAAACCTGGCGGAACTGGACCAGCCCCTCATGGGATTCACCCTGGATGTGAAGTCCAATATCACCTACAAGGTGGCGGGCCAGGGTGTGGCGCGCGACTATCCCGTCAAGGCCACCGGCAGCGCCACTGTGTCGGACGCCTTTGTGGCCGTGGAGCGGCTGCGCCTGTCCAACGAACGCTCCATTCTTGAGAACATCAAGGAGTTCCTCAACCAGCTGGCGAAATTCAGCGATTGAGAATGAAAGGCCTGTTGGGCGCCGCGAGCTTGTAGTGCCGGCGACCCGGGGGCCGTTCAGGCCAGCGCCGTGCGCGCCGCAGCCAAATCCCAGCCCGCCCAGCCGCAGCTTTTGAAGAGCACCGGCCCGGCGGGTTTTTTCATGTCCTGGCGTACCACCTCGCCCAGGCTGGCGAAGCGGGCCACGTCCAGGCCCGCCTGCAGCAGGTCGCCGGCTTCGTGCACGGCATCAGGGGTGTCGACCAGCACGCTGCCCTGGGCCGCGACGTACTGGCACAGCGCGGCGCTGAGCTCCACCATGGACGGCGTGTAGGCGCCCACGGCGCTGATAAAACCGTCGTCGCGCGGCAGGGCGCTGAGCACCACGCCGCCGGCCGGCGTGCAGGTGGCGGCCAGCGGGCAGTCGGCCAGGGCGGCATCGGCGTCGGGCACCACGCGGCCGTTCAGGCCCAGCGACTGCGCATGCTGCGCCAGGGCCTGGGCGCTGGCGTGGCTGCGCGAAGTGATGCGGAAGTCGCGCACGCCCAGGCCCTGGGCAAAGGCTTCAAGGTGCGCCACACCCTGCACGCCGGCGCCGACGATCAGCATGGGCCCGCGGGTGTTGGGCGCCAGCCGCTGCGCGGCCAGCAGCGAGACGGCGGCGGTGCGCCTGGCGGTGACGGTGGGGCCGTCCAGCATCAGCCGGCGCCGGCCGGTGGCCACGTCGAACACCACCACGTCGCCCTGGATGGCGGGCAGGCCGCTGCCGGCGTTGGCGGGGGTCAGGGTGATGAGCTTGGCGATCGCGGTGCGGGCGTCCAGCGCCGGCATCACAAAGAGGCTACCGCCGCCTGGCAGGGCCTGCACCACCCGCTGCGGGACCTGGACCGACTCGTCCTTGAGCAGGCGTATGAGTTCGGTGACCAGCAGCGGGTAGGGTAGCCGCGCGGCGGTCTGTCCGGCGTCCAGCGAGGTGGGATACGGGTGGAGCGTCATGCCTGCGATGGTAAGCGGGATGGCCCGAGAAGTGGTGGATGGGCCGCCGCGCCGGTGAGTTTCACGAGAGGTTTTTATCCTACAGCGGGACGGGCAAGGCGCCGAATGGACTATTGCAGGCCCGCCCTAGCATGGTGTAACCAACGGGGAGGTTGCCATGTTTTCTGTGCATTTGAGGAAATTCGATGAACTGCCATACAAGACGCTGCTGATGGTCGCGGCGGGCCTGGTGATCCTGTGCCAGCTGGCCGCCCTGGCCGTTGTGGCGGATTCGCAGGTCGCTAAGGCCAGGTTGCGTGACGAGCAGCGGCGCGCCGAGCTGGTGGTGATCGCGCATTGCATGGAAACCAGCGCGGGCGCCGCGCGCCATAGCTGCATCCAGCAGGCGCGCGTCATCCCAGGCGCATCACCGTCGCCCGCGCCCGACGGCACGCCCAAGGCGCCGGCTTTTGCCGAAGCCTCCGGCGCCGCGGGCAGCCTGATGCCGGCCCACCCGGCGCGCTCGCCTCAGGGGTTGATGGCCGCGTCGTTTGCCATTCGTTAAGGCCTGTTAACAAGCCCTGCCTGTCAGGCCCGCGTAGGGCCCGCGCGGTTAGCATGGGTGATGCCACCGTCACGTCCTCTTTCTCGCCTCTATCAGCCGCGCAACCCGCTGTTCTGGCTGATGCTCACGCTCAACGGCCTGTCGCCGCTGCTGGCCTGGGTGGTGCACAACCACCCCTTGACCGCCTGGGCCACGCTGCTGCTCACCGGTTTTGCGCTCGGCAACGCCATCCTCGGCACTTTTTTGCTGTGGCGATTGCTGCGCGACGAACCCGCCGTGCCCGCGCGGGATTCCGGCACGCGGGACGACACCTTGGCTAGCTGACGGCCCCCGCGCCCTTGGCAATGTCGCGCGGCGTGGCCAGCGCGGTCGCCACGGCCAGCCGCAGCCCGCGCACGATCTCGTCCAGCGGCATGCTGGGCGCGCCCTGTTCGGGCAGGTAGGGCACATGGACAAAACCGCCGCGCGTGCGCTTGAAGCCGCGTTTGGTGGCCAGCGCGTGCATGAGCGCATAAAACACGTGGTTGCAGACAAAGGTGCCCGCCGTCTGCGAGACCTCGGCCGCCACACCCGCCGCCTGCAGCGCCTGCAGCATGGCCTTGATGGGCAGGCTGCTGAAATAGGCCGCCGGCCCGCCGGCCACCACCGGTGTGTCCACGGGCTGCGCGCCCAGGTTGTCGGGGATGCGTGCGTCGTTGACGTTGATGGCGATGCGTTCCAGCGAGATCGCGCCGCGCCCGCCGGCCTGGCCCACGCAGGCCACCAGCGCGGGCTTGTGCAACTGGAGCAGCCGGGTGAGTTCGTCCATCGATGCCTGGAACACGGTAGGCAACTGCGCCGCCACCACTGAGTGGCCGCCTATGCGCTTGCCGTGCAGCGCCTTCACCGCCAGCCAGCTGGGGTTCAGGGGCTGGCTGCTGTGGCCGGTATCGCCAAAGGGGTCAAAGCCGGTCAGCAGCACGCGGGGAAGGGAGGCGGTGAGTGTGGAGGAAGAGGGCATGCGGCCATTGTGAGCGAAGGCGGCTTTTTGGCTACCATGGCCCGATGAACAACACCCCCTCGCACCCGGACATTGCCGCGCTGGTCGCCGACCTGGCCCGCGCCCGCCTTGAAGCCCGGCCGCTGCCCTGGCCCGCTGCCGTGCCGGCCGATGTGCCGCTGGCCTACGCCACCGCGCTGGCCGTGCGCGCCGCGCGAAGCGCCCAGGGCGATGCTCCGGTCGGCTACAAGATCGGCTTTACCAACCGCACGATCTGGCCGCGTTATGGGGTCTACGGGCCCATCTGGGGCACGGTGTGGCGCAGCAGCCTGGTGCGGATTGATGCCGCCGCGCCCAATGAGGGCGTGCTCTCGCTCAAGGGCCTGTGCGAGCCGCGCATAGAGCCCGAGGTGGTGTTCGGTTTGCGCGAGGCACCGCCGCCCGACTGCACGGCCGCGCAGCTGGTGGCGGCGATTGCTTGGGTGGCGCATGGCTATGAAATCGTGCACACGCATTTCCCGGGCTGGAAGTTCAGCGCCGCGCAGGCCGTGGCCGACGGCGGCCTGCACGGCCGGCTGCTGGTGGGCCATACGGTGGCTTTGCCCGCCGCGACGGAGCCCGAGGCACTGATCGAAGCGCTGGCCGGCCTGCGGCTCAAGCTCTATGCCGACGGCGTGCTCAAGGACCAGGGCCTGGGCGCCAATGTGCTGGACGGCCCGGTGCAGGCCTTGCTGCATTTTGTGCGCGAGCTGCGCGCCACGCCGGGCGCACCGGCCTTGCGGGCGGGCGATGTCATCACCACCGGCACGCTGACCGATGCCTGGCCGGTGCAAGCGGGGCAGACCTGGCATACCGAGGTGGAAGCGGCCGGGCCGCTGGCCGGCTCGCTCAAGGGGCTGGCGGTTCGATTTGAATAAGCGAACAACTATTTTTTGATCACGGCACCGGTTTCGCTGTCGAACTTCACCACGCGCACCTGGCCGTTCTGGCCCGGGAAGTCGTCGAACACCGCGCGAACCAGGTAGGGCACGACCAGCGGCAGGTCGCCGCTGCCGCCTTCGTAAATGGCGCGTGATTCAAATACCGTGCGCGGCGGCTTGCCGGGCGGCGTGCCCTTGGTGTCGAGCAGGCGCAGGCGCAGGCTGTTGGTGTAAATCGTCACGTTGACCGGCCGGTCGCCCACATAGCGCGGCCCGAAGGGGTCGGGCACCCAGCCGCCGCCGTAAAGGCGCCCCGCGGCGTCGCGGTAGGGCGGCAGGAACACCATGTTGTCCTGGTAAACCGGCTGCAGCCAGGTTTTTTCCTCGCTGCGGCTGCTGGCCGCCACGTCGACCTGCAGGCGGCCGGCCTGGCCTTCGGGCGCGCGCTTGAGGCCGCGTTTTTCGAGTTCGGCCTGCACATAGCCTTCATACGTGGCCTGCTCCAGCTGCCGCGTGGTTTCCATGGGCGTGATGTAGCTGAAGGTGCTGCCCGCCGCGTCGGCGGGCCACTGGTTGAAACTGGTCACGCGGGTGGTGATGGGGCTGGCGCAGGCCGTGAGCAGCATGGCCAGCAGCAGCGCCAGGGCCAGGCGCGGCGAGCGGAACAACAGGAACAACACGGCGCCGGTGCTGCGCTGCGGGCCGGGGCCTGTGGGCGAGGAAAGGGCAAAAGTGTTCATGGGAAATGGATACACCGGGGTTCAATTTTGTTCCGCGGCGGGTGCGCCGCTCAAGTAAAGTCGGCGCATGCGCTGACACGCGCCCGGGGCATTGCGGCGGTGCGTGCCCTGCGGACGCCAACAAGTATTGCACGGTAAGTGCATTGGACAAGGGGAAGATCATGAAATGGGAAGGCAATCGCGAATCCGACAACGTCGAAGACCGCCGAGATGACGGCGGCGGGGGTGGCGGCGGCTTCGGTTTTGGCGGCCGCAGCATAGGCATAGGCACCATCGTGGTGGCCCTGGTTGGCGGCTGGATCTTCGGCATCAACCCGCTGACCATCCTGGGGTTGCTCAGCGGCGGCGGGCCGCCGGCCCAGGTGCAGCAGCAGGGGCCGGCCCACAAGCCGCCGGCCGACGACCGCATGGCGAAGTTTGTCTCCACCGTGCTGGCCGACACCGAGGACGTCTGGACCGACGTGTTTGCCAAGGGCGGCGCCACTTACAAAAAACCCCGGCTGGTGCTGTTCCGCGGCGCCACGCCCACGGCCTGTGGCCAGGGCCAGGCGGCCATGGGGCCGTTTTATTGCCCGGGCGACCAGAAGGTCTACATCGACCTCGGTTTTTACGAAACCCTGCGCAACCGCCTGGGCGCGCCCGGCGACTTCGCCCAGGCCTATGTGATCGCCCACGAGGTGGGCCACCATGTGCAGAACCTGCTGGGCATCAGCGCCAAGATGGACCAGATGCGCGGCCGCGTCAGCAAGACCGAATACAACGCGCTCAGCGTGCGGCTGGAGCTGCAGGCCGACTGTTTTGCCGGGGTCTGGGCGCACAACGCGCAGAACGCCCGCCAGATCCTGGAGCAGGGCGACGTAGAGGAAGCCATGAATGCGGCCGCCAAAATCGGCGACGACGCCCTGCAACGCGCCGGCGGCGGCGCGGTGGTGCCCGAAAGCTTCACCCACGGCACCAGCGCCCAGCGCCAGCGCTGGTTCGACACCGGCTTTAAAACCGGCAGCGTCAAGGCCTGCGACACCTTTAGCGCCCGGAATTTATAGCCTGTCTGGCCATACTCATTGACTGGCGGGGATGGCGGGCTATAAGATTGATAGCAATATGGGGCCGGAGGCAGCCCGGGCGCCGGGCCTGCGGCAGGCCCTGAAACCGCTAATCCCCAGCAAAACCAGCCAATCGGCCCAAAGTGCGACAATACGGGGCTGAGGAAGCCCTGCACAAGCCCTGCCGCGCGGTCGAGATCGCGCGGACCCGGGCGGTCTGCGGTGTTACCTTTCCCGCCAACGGCTGTGCTGTTGGCCGCACGCGCGCCCAGGCAACCCCATCCCCCGATACGCGCGCTACCACCGACAGAGATACCCGCAAGCGTTAAGCAGAGCTTTCTTATGACATCCTCTTTTTCGAATCTTTCGCTGGCCGAACCGCTGGCCCGCGCCGTCGCCGAAATGGGCTACGAGACCATGACCCCCATCCAGGAGCAGGCCATTCCGGTCGTCTTGCAGGGCAAGGACGTCATGGGCGCCGCGCAGACCGGCACCGGCAAGACCGCCGCTTTTTCGCTGCCGCTGCTGCAGCGCATGATGAAACACGAAAACCCCTCGACCTCGCCCGCGCGCCACCCGGTGCGCGCGCTGGTGCTGCTGCCCACGCGCGAACTCGCGGTGCAGGTGGCCCAGCAGGTCGAGCTCTACGCCAAGTACACCAACCTGCGCAGCACCGTGGTGTTCGGCGGCATGGACATGAAGCCGCAGACGGCCGAGCTCAAAAAAGGCGTGGAAGTGCTGGTGGCCACCCCGGGCCGCCTGCTGGACCACATCGAAGCCAAGAACGCGGTGCTCAACCAGGTCGAGTACGTGGTGCTGGACGAAGCCGACCGCATGCTGGACATCGGCTTTTTGCCCGACCTGCAGCGCATCCTGAGCTACCTGCCCAAGCAGCGCATCACCTTGCTGTTCTCGGCCACCTTCTCGCCCGAAATCAAACGCCTGGCCTCCAGCTACCTGCAGGACCCGGTCACCATCGAGGTGGCGCGCTCCAATGCCACGGCCTCCACCGTCGAGCAGCATTTCTACAGCGTGGGCGCCGACGACAAGCGCCGTGCACTGCACCAGATCCTCAAAGAGCGCGGCATGAAGCAGGCCTTTGTGTTCGTCAACAGCAAGCTGGGCTGCGCGCGCCTGGCCCGTTCGCTGGAGCGCGAGGGCCTGAAGACCGCCGCGCTGCACGGCGACAAAAGCCAGGACGAGCGCCTCAAGGCCCTGGAAGCCTTCAAGAAGGGTGAAGTCGACCTGCTGGTCTGCACCGACGTGGCCGCCCGCGGCCTGGACATCAAGGACGTGCCGGCGGTGTTCAACTTCGACGTGCCCTTCAACGCCGAAGACTATGTGCACCGCATAGGCCGCACCGGCCGCGCCGGCGCCTCGGGCCTGGCCGTGAGTTTTGTGGCCAGCAGCGACAACCGCCTGGTGGCCGACATCGAGAAGCTGATCAAGACCAAGATCGAGCTGGAACCCCTCGAGTTCGAGGAAGACCGCCCGCGCATCAAGGAGCAGGGCCGCATCAACGACGGCCGTCGCATGTACCGCGAAGGCGAGGACGGCGCCAGCCCGCGCGAGGCACGCCAGCCGCGCGAGCGCCGCGAATACACGCCGCACCGCCAGGCGGCCGCGCCGCGCGACCCCTTCTTCGACCAGCCCTATGAGCCGAAGGTCGCGCCCGACGCCCAGCCCGCTTGGGAAGCCGCCGCCAAGGCCGCCCCCGCGCGCAGCGGCGTGTCGGCCAATATCAAGCCCAAGAAAAAAGTCGCGGCGCTGTTCAAGACCCAGCCCACGGTCTGAACCGCGGCCTGAAAGCCGCCCCGCCGTCGGTCCAAGCCTACGGCCGCTAGAGGGGCTGTCCGGTGCGGGCCGCGCGGCCCGCCTTTTACGCTGTCCCCATGATGGCGAATTCCGACCCCGACCTGAAGCCCCCTCCGCCGGCGGCTTCCGGGTTTGCCGCGCTCTCCCATCAGCTCCTGAAAATCTTCCGCCCCTTGTGGCGCGCCGTCGACCACTGGATTGACGCCGGCGGCATGCGCATGAGCGCGGCCATGTCTTTTTACGGCATCCTGAGCCTGGCGCCGTTGCTGGTCCTGCTGGTCGCCGTGCTGGGCTGGTGGCTGGACCGTGCCTATCTCGAAACCAGCCTGGTCGACCAGATCCGCAGCGTCATAGGGGCGCAGGGCGCCCAGGTGGTGCAGCAGGCGCTGTCCAGCGCCCAGGTGCCTTCCGAGGGCATCACGGCTTCGCTGTTTGCCTTTGCGCTGCTCCTGTCGGGGGCGACGGGCGTGTTCGCGGAGTTGCAGGATGCGTTTGAGCGCCTGTGGCGGCAAGGCAGCGGCGAAGTGCCGCAGCAGAAGTGGTGGCACGGCGCTTCCGTGCGCCTGCGCGGGGTGGCCTACATCCTGGCGTTCGGTTTCCTGCTGCTGGTCTCGCTGGCGATTTCGACCTTTTTAAGCCTGCTGTCGGGCTGGGCGGGCAGCTACCTGCCGGTCGAAAAACTCGCCTGGGTGCTCAACGAACTCGTGTCTTTCGGTTTTTGTGTCGCACTGTTTGTGGCCCTCATGAAAATGAGTGTCGGCCCCAAACCCGCTTTACGCTATCTGGTGATGGGGTCAGCCGCGGGGGCCATCCTCTTTGCGGTCGGCAAGCACCTGATGGCCTTTTATCTCTCGACCGCCGCCGTGGTGTCGGCTTATGGCGCGGCCGGCTCGCTGGTGGTGATCCTGATGTGGATCTACTTTTCATCGGCCGTGCTGCTGCTGTCCGCCAGCGTGGCGCGCGCCTGGGCCGACGAAGCCTGCCGGGGCCGGCCCATCTCAGCCTGATTTACCGGCCTTGCCGGGTTTTTGCGCCTGTTCGCAGGGCACGGCGATCAGTTCAAACGTTCCGGCTTCCACTCCCAGTTTGGCTGCCGTGAGGCAGCCGCCCCAGACGCAGCCGGTGTCCAGCGGCAGGGTGTTGTTGCGCAGGCGCGGCGCGGCGCCGTCCTTGGCCAGGGTGGACCAATGGCCGAAGGCCAGCGGCGTGCCGGCGGTCTTGCGCCCGGGCACCTCAAACCACGGCAGGTAGCCGGCGGGCGCGCCATCGGCGCCTTCGGTGCTGGCGAACTCCATCACGCCTTCGGGCGTGCAAAAGCGCAGGCGCGTGAGTGCGTTCACCACCACGCGCAGCCGGTCGGCGCCCTGCAGGTTGTCGCTCCAGCGCTCCGGCGTGTTGCCGTACATGGCACCGAAAAAATCCTTGAGCTCGCTGCCGCGCAGCACCTGCTCCACCTCGGCCGCCAGCGCCAGGGTTTGCGCCACCGTCCACTGCGGCAGCACGCCCGCGTGCACCATCAGCCAACCGTGGCGCTGCAGCGCCATGGCGCGGTGCCGCAGCCAGTCCAGCAGCGTGCCGGCGTCACCGGCCTGCAGGATCTCCTGCATGGTGTCGTGGCGGCCCGGCTTGCGCGCGCCCTGCCACAGCGCGAGCAAATGCAGGTCGTGGTTGCCCAGCAGGCACTGCGCGGCGTCGCCCAGGGCGGCCAGGCGGCGCAGCACCTTGAGCGACTCGGGGCCGCGGTTGACCAGGTCGCCGAGGATATAGAGGGTGTCGCGGCTGGGCGAAAAATCCAGCTTCTCGAGCAGCCGCCCCAGGGGGGCGTCGCAACCCTGCAGGTCGCCGATACAGTACATTGACATGTGTTTATTTTGCGCTAGGCCTCATGGATTTCTTGCTGATTGCTTTTTTGACGCTGCTCAACGGCGTATTTGCCATGTCGGAAATGGCCCTCGCTTCCAGCCGCAAGGCCAGGCTCACGGCCATGGGGGAGTCCGGTGACAAGGGGGCTCAGTCCGCGCTGGGCCTGCTGGACAACCCCACGCAGTTTCTCTCCTCGGTGCAGGTGGGCATCACCTCCATAGGCATGCTCAACGGCATCATCGGCGAGGCGGCCTTCAGTGACGGCCTGGCGGCCTGGATACAGACTTTCGGCGCGCCGCAGCGCGCCTCCCAGATCACCGCCACCGCGCTGGTGGTGACCGTCATCACCTTCATCACCATTGTGTTCGGCGAACTGGTGCCCAAGCGCATAGGCCAGCTGTACCCGGAAACCGTCGCGCGCCTGGTGTCGCGGCCCATGATGTGGGTGGCCACGGGCTTCAAGCCCTTTGTCCGGCTGCTGTCCATCAGCACGCTGGCGGTGCTCAAGCTGCTGCGCATCGACAACACCGCCGGCCGCGCCGTGACCGAGGAAGAAATCGCCGCCAGCCTGGAAGAGGGCGTGGACGCCGGCCTGATCGAGGAGCACGAGCACCAGATGGTGCAGAACGTGTTCCTGCTCGACGACCGGCTGCTGACCTCGCTGATGCTGCCGCGCTCCGACATCGAGTGGCTGGACGCCTCCGACACCGTGGCCCAGGCCATCGCCAAGGCCGGCGCCACCGGCCATTCCTGGTACCCGGTGTGCCGCGGCAGCCTGGACGACGTGGTGGGTGTGGTCAACGTGGCCAAACTGCTCGCGCTGCGCGGCCAGATTCAGCCCGCCGCCTCTTCCGGCCTCGGCCAGGAACAAGGCCCGGGCGCCGTGCCCTCGGTGGCCGACCGCATAGGCGCTTACGCGGTGCCGGCGGTCTTTGTGCCGGAAACCCTGACCGGCATGGAGCTGCTGGAGCAGTTCCGCGCGCGATCCACCCGCATGGTGTTTGTGGTCGACGAATACGGCGTGGTGCAGGGCCTGATGACGCCCATGGACATGCTGGAAGCCATCACCGGCGAGCTGCAGCCCGGCGCCCAGGTGGACGCCTGGGCCACCGAACGCGAGGACGGCAGCTGGCTGATCGACGGCGTCATGCCCGTGGCCGAACTCAAGGCCAGGCTGGACATCAAGGAACTGCCCGAAGAGGGCAAGGGCCGCTACAACACGGTGGCCGGCCTGCTGCAAAGCGTCTCGGGCCGGCTGCTCAAAACCGCCGAGATCGTCGAATGCGCGGGCTGGCGCTTCGAAGTGCTGGACCTGGACGGCAAGCGCATCGACAAGGTGCTGGCCAGCTTGCTGCCGGAAGCCGACTCGCCTGAGTTGTAATCCTTCGTTTCAAATGCTGTTGCGGCTTCGCTGCTTTTAGGCGCTGTTGCGTGACATAAGTCACTACTTACCGCAGGCTGACGAGGGGTGAGACGCCGCAACAACACCCAGGTACGTAAATGGTTGTAACTTCAAGGGTGCTGTGTTTAAACTGAAAAAAAGTTAAGGCACACATGTTTGATGTTTTTGTGTTGGCACTGACGGCGACGGCGGTGTCAGGGATGGCAACAGGGGCGGCTTGCCACCACGGCTGGCTGGCGCGCGCCGCCCGCAAAAAAAGGCGTATTCCCGCGCAGTGGCACCTTCAGCCCAGGCCTTTGCTGCTCGATGCCGAACAGGAAGTCTGGCACTGGCTGCAACGCGCATTTTTCGACCACCATGTGGTGGTCAAGGTCCCGGTCATCCGTTTTGTCTCGCCGCGCAACGAGGCCGAAGGCCAGCGCTCCTTCGAGCTGCTCAAAAACGTCTATTGCAGCTTCACGGTCTGCGCCGCCGACGGCACCGTCATCGGCTGCCTGGACGTGCCCGGCCCGCATGGCCTGAGGGCCAGCAGCCGCGACCTCAAGCGAAAACTCTTCGCCGAATGCGGCATCGCCTATGCCGTGGTGCGCGCCGGCAACCTTCCCACGCTGGAAGACGTGCGCGCCGCCTTCCTCGGTGAAATCGATTTGTCCGACGACGAAGCGCCGTCCTCGCCGGCCGTGCTCGGCGAGCCGCCCATGGCCTTGCCGCTGGAGGCCGAGGCCGACGCCCTGGCCACCGTGCCCGACACCATGCGCGCGGCCGACGGCGGCGCCCTGGTCGCCGAAGTGCCGCCCGCGGAACAGGCGCAGCAGCGGAACCCCGCGGCGAACCAGGTGGATCTGGCCGCCATAGCCGCGGCCCGCAGCAGCCTGCGCGCCAAGCTGGAGCGCAACCGCAAGATACGTTTTACCAACTTCGACCCGCTGAGCACCGGCTCCGGCATTGTTCACGACAACGTCGATCACCAGTTTGCGGTGGCCTGGGAAGACTCCTTCATCACGCCCGAGGACGCCCCGCCGCCTGCCGGCGCCTGAGCCACCCGGGTGGGTCCGGCGCTCCCGCTCAGTTCGCCTTGGCAGTATCAAACAGCGTTTTCATCTCCGCCGGCATGGCCGTGAACAGCGGCTTGCCGCCGGGCTTGGCCGGCTTTAAAAACCACTGCTCGTACCAGCCCTGGGCGGCGCCGCTGCGCATGGACTCCTTGATGGAGGCATTGACCAGCGCGCCCATGGCGGCATCGCCCTTGCGGTAGCCAATGGCGATGGTCTCCACCGACAGGCGTTCCGGCAGTATGGTGTAGTTGCCCGCGTCGGGCAGGCTCGCAAGCTGGGCCGCCAGCATCACGCCGTCGCGCGCATAACCGGCCGCCCAGCCCAGCTGCAGCTGCCCCAGCGCGGCGTCGGGGTTCACGGCCTTGGCGTGTTGCCAGGTCAGCGAATGCGATTGCGCATAGCGGTCCAGGGCCGGCACAACGGTGCTGCCGTCTATGCCCACAATGCTTTTGCCCTTGAGCTGCTCCAGCGTGCTGATCATGTCCTTGTTGCGCACGGCGACCTGGATGGCATCGACAAAAATCGGCGTCGAAAAATCCATGCGCGCGCGGCGCTCGGGCGTGTCGGTCACGTTCTCGCACAGCAGGTCCACGCTGCCCTCGGCCAGCAGGCGCACGCGCACGTCCACTTCGGTCGCGATGTAGCGCACCGGCAGGTTTTTGTTGCCGGCGGCCTGGCGCAGGCTCTCAATCATGGGCTTGCAGAAATCAATGCTGTAGCCCATGGGCTTTTCCGGTGTCTGGTGAAACGAGAAAGGCGCCGCAAGTGCGCGGTAGCCCACATTGATCTGGCCGCGGCTCTTGATTTTTTCCAGCGTCGCCTGGGCGGATGCCCCTTGCGGCAGGGCGACGGCCAGCAGGGCCACGGCGGCGGGCAACAGCGCTTGAAATGGTGTCTTCATCAGAACCTCCCGTTGTTCGGTCCCATTCTTAGGCAAAGGCCCTGAATACGCAACGCTGCCAGGGCAGGGCTTCCCCGGGTACGACCAAGGTACTCATTGTTCGCCGCCGCTGCGTGATGGCGTCAAAAAGCCCCTGGTTCGCAAGAACAGGGGCTTTCCAGGGGGCCGCGAAGATAAACCGGGCTCCAGCCTTGCCGGGCGCGGTATCCGGGGTTTAGCGCACGATGCAATCCACTGCGGGCCTGGCACCGGTCGACGAGCCGGTGGGCGAGGTCGGCTGGTTGAACGCCGGCGGCAGCGCGAATGGGAGCCCCGGGTTTTTCGGCACCATGGCAGGCACCTGCATAGGCGAGGCGGTGTAGCCAAACTGGCCCGCCGAGAAATTCGTGGTGCCGGCCGGGTTGGTGACCTTGATCAAACCGTCCAGCACGGCCACATACAGCCCCGGCGCGCGCGCGCCGGTGGGCGAGGGTATGGCCGGAGTGTTCTGCGCCAGGGCCGCGGTGGAGGCCAGCGCGGCCAGCAAGGCCAGCAAGATCGACGTGAATTTTTTCATGGGGTTTCCTGCGATGTGGGTTGTCGAAGAAGTTGCTCGGGCGGCCTTATAGCTACCTGAGCGAAACCTCCATGCTGGCGCTGCCCTGCAGATTGCCCGCAGGCGTGGTGATCACGGTGGCGTCCTGGCTGCGTTTGCCCAATGCGCCGGCCGTGCTGCTGAAGCCGCCTTGCGTCAATTCCAGTTCGACTTTGTCGAGTTCGGGCTTGCCCGCGTCGTAGCGGTAGCGCGTCAGCAGCAGCAGGGACTCGGGCTGCAGCACCATGGCCGCGCCATCCACAAACTCCAGGCGGCCAAAGGTATTGCGCCCGGTGCTGATGGTGTCGCCCTGGCGCAGCGGCGAGTTCTCGGCCAGCACCCGGCTGCGGCCCTCGGCGCTTTTGGCCACCATCAGGCCCGAGACCTTGGTGACGGTACCCACCACCTGGGCCTGCGCCAGCGGGGCCAGCAGCATCAGCGCGATCGCCATCGCACATGCGGGAAGCGGGAGAGTAAAAAGTGTTGGCAGTTTCATGTCATGCACCTCAGTTGCAGAAGGTTTTTGGCGGTGGCGTCGCGGCTTTGGCGATCAGCCCATCGTCTTTGGTGCTCGCCTTTTCTTCCTTGGCATCGCTCTTTTTCGCGTCATTGCCGGACGCCGACGAAGTTCCCGCGCTGCCGGCCGCCGGGATGGAGACCGGCATGGAGGCGACCTGCTCGGGGGTGGATTCGCTTGGCGGCGGGGTAAAAAACAGTGCTGCGCCGGTAGCGAGCGGTCTGACGCTGGAGTCCAAGGCCGTGGTGACGGCCGTGGTGGCAGGCTGGATTGCGACCGCGACGGGGATGGCGGCCGACAGCACCTGGCAGAGCACTGAATTCGGCGCGATCGAGCAGATGTTCGCGGAGGAAGCGGTTGCCGTGATGCGGGCAACGGTAGTGCCTGTTCCGGGGTAGCTAAGGGCCAGGCTTGCCGTGCCGTTGCCGGAGGTGATGTTGGGTGCGTCGACCGTACTGAAACTGCCGCTGCCCGAACCCGTTGCCGTCAGAAAGTTGTAGGTCGAATCGGCAGGCGGCACAAAGCCGTTGAGCCCGCGAACGTTGAGCCTGCCGTTCAGGCTGGCGGTGTTGCTGATGGCGAGCCTGTCAAAGCTGTCGGTGCCCGCCAGTCTGATATTCAGCACCCCGGTGCTGCCCTGCGTGTACTTGCCCTGGACAAACAGCGTGCCGGCGGACCCTGCGCTGCCCGGTGACACGGTGCCGTTGTTCAGCAGCGTCCCGGTGCCGCCCAGCGCCAGGGTGCCGGCACCGGCCAGCGTGCCGCCGGCCTGCACATTGACGCCCGAGGCGTTGATGGCCGAGCCGCCCGTCAGCGTTGTCGTGCCGCCCGCGATATTGAGTGTGCCGTTGCCAATGCCCCCGCTTTGCGACACGGTGAGCGCGCCGCCGTTCAAGGCAAGGTCGGCATTGAGCTGCACCGCGTGGTTGTCGGCCGGGTAGTTGTTGAGGTAGTTGCTGTTCAGGTTCAGGGCCAGCTTGTTTGAGCTGCTGGTGATGGGCGCGTTGATGACGATGTTGTTGTTGGCGTTCAGCGTCAGCGCCGCATCGCCCCCGGCGCTCTTGGTGATGGCGGCCGACACCGTGATGTCGCCGTGCACCATGTCCATGGCGGGGTTGCCTGTGCCCGTGGTGATGCTCACGTTCGTGCCGGCATCGAGCTGGGCAACAATGGTTGCCGCGTTGATACGGGCACCGGTCTCATTGGATGTGATGGCATTGGTGCCCATGACGCCGGCATCCGGCCCGGCGGCCACGATCTCGATGCTGAACGGGTCTATATGCCACTCGCCGCCCTGGCCGACCGTTGGCACGTTCACCACGTCGAGTGAACGATGGCCCGAGGTGTCCACATAACCGCCGCGGCCAGCACTGCCCGTGGCCGACACCTGGCCGTCTAGGGAGGCTGCGTTCCCGGCGATCAGCACCACATTGCCGCCCGTCGTGCCGTTGGCGCTGATGCTGGAGCTGGCTGAGGTCCTGACGTCGCCCGAAGCGCGCAGGAAAATCCGGCCCCCCTCGCGCACCGCGCTGGAGGCGCTGATCGTGCCGCTGTTGCTCACCAGGCCCGCGGCCAGGCCTATGCGCCCGGCTTCGGCCGTGATCTGTCCCAGGTTTCTGGCTTCGCCCGGCGTGCCGGTGATGGCAATGCTGACGCCCGGCGTCGCGGTGTCCACCAGCTGCACGGTTTGCCCTGCCGCCAGCAGTACCTCGCCCTGGGGCGCATTCAGGCTGCCGGTGTTGGCGACATTGGCGCCCACCAGGTAGATGCTGCCGCCGCTGGCCGCGTTGATGGTGCCGGCGTTGCGCACATCACCCGGCGTGCCCGTGCCCTTGAAGTTCATGCGGCCGGCCAGGAAATCGCTGTCGCTCACATTCAGCGAACTGGCGATGAAACGCGCCACGTCAATGCGCGCGCCCGGGCCCACCATGATGCCGGCCTGGTTGATCAGCCATAGGGCGCCGTCGGCCCGGATGCCGCCAAGAATCTGGGAAGGGTCGCCGCCGTTGACCCTGGCCAGCAGGGCTGCCGAGCTGTTCAGCTGGCGCAGGTCTACCTGCGCGGCCGAGCCCACATTGAAGCTCGAAAAATTGGCGATGGCCTGCTGGCTGGTCTGGTTGATGGTCAGCGTGTTGCCGCTCTGCGCGAAGCTCGCGCTGCCGGATGTGACATTCCAGCCCGTGGGCAGGGCGTTGGCCGGCAAGCCTTGTGCAAAGGCCTGCGTGGCGCAGGCCAGCAACAGGGCGCTGGCCAGCAGCGAGAGGCGAAGGGGGCTGGAATGCAAGTGCGTGGACATGGGCATGGTGGTCTACCTTGTGTTCTTCTTCAGAACGCCAGCGAGGCGCTCAGGTGGGCATTCCAGTCGCCCCGTTTTTCCGTGAGGGAGCTGCCCGCGTTGTTCACGCGCGCCAGGTCCACATTCAGGCTGAAATCGCGGCTCATCACATAACGCAGGCCCGCGCCCACGCTGGACACCGTGACGCTGCCGGGCAGGCCGCTGCTGCCCACCTTGTTGTTGCTGCCGTGGCCCGCGTCAATGAAAAACACGCCGCGCAACTGGCCGGGCAGCCCGACACGGCCGGAGAGTTCCGGCGTATAGAGCTCGGCATTGGCCACGATGCCGCTGTCGGCCGTCACCGCCCGCTCCTGGAAGCCGCGCACCGTCGTCGAGCCGGCCAGGCCGAACTGCTCGCCCGCGAGCAGCGGTGTGTCGGTGTACTGGGCGCTGCCGGCCAGGCGCAGCTGCCAGCCGCTGGCCAAAGACTTGAACAGCGAGGCGCTGGCGCGCGCGGCCATGAAATCGTCACGCGTGCTGCGGTTGCCAGGCGTCAGGTAAGAGTAGCGGTCCGTGCGGCCGTCGATATTCGTGTAGCGCTCGCCGCTGGGAATATTGCGCGACAGGCCGACGCTGTAGCCCGACACCTGTTCGGCACCCTCGGTCTGGCTGCTGTAGGTGATGCTCAGCGGCGTGGTCTTGTAGGGCACACAGGAGGCAATCGGCGGTGTGGGCGGCGCGATGCTGACCGTGACCCCGCCCACTTCGCAGCGCGAATCGACGAGCTTGTGGTCCAGGCCCAGCACCAGCTTGGCCGTGCTTTCGCCGCTGCGGCCGAGGAAGTGGTTCCAGCGCAGGCCGTACACATCGCCCTTGCCCGTAAAGCCCAGCAGGCCGCCCAGCACCGGCGAGCTGGCGGGCGAGTTGACGCTCGATTTACCGTAAATAAAGTCCACGCTGTCGCCATACGCATACAGCGGGACACGGTAGCCCACCGAATAGACATTCAGGTTCACGCCCGAAGGGCTGTCGGGCGAGGTGGTGTAGGCCAGCGTGCCCACATGGTCGCGGTTAAACAGGTTGGCATGCTGCACGGCCACGCCGGTGCGCCAGCGCCCGCTCGACGGCGAACCCGTGTTGTCCAGCGTGGTGATGATGCGCAGCGGCTTGTGGTCGTCGACCAGCACCTTGGCGTCTATGGTGCCCGGCTTGTCGCCCTCGGCCAAGGTGACGCCGACCTGCTTGGCCGGGCTTTCATTGGCCAGCTGTATCGATTCGGAAATCGCGCCCAGGCTGGGCGAGCGGCCCACCTGCAGCCGCACCAGGCTGGCGCGGATATTGGCCTCGTCGAAATGCTGGTTGCCCGTCACCGTGATCGAGGAAATCACCGTTTCCCGCACCAGTAGTTTCACCGCACCGCCGGCCAGTTCCTGCTCGGGCACCGACACCAGCACCGTGCTGTAGCCGGCCTTGCGATAGGCCTGCTGCAAGGCCTCGACTGCAAGCTGGATATCGGCGAAACCGCGCTGCGGCCCGGCGAGAGGACCCACCAGGCGATCCACTTCCGCCGCGGGCAGCAGGGTGTTGCCCTCGACCTGGAAACGCGTGATCTCAAAACGCTCATCGGCCGCGAGAGCCGTTGTGGCAGCGGCCATGGCCAGCGCGCCGGTCAGGCCGCAACGGGCCAGGTAAGTGATCAATCGGCTTCGACTCATTTGTTCTCATCCACGGGGACCGGTGGGCTGAACAAATGGCTTGGAAATTGGAGCTCTCAAAGGGCTGTGTTCAGGGCTTGGTTGATCGTAACAGGACGTAAGCTAAAGCGTGCATGCGGCTTGGAGCTTTTACATCGGAAGAATTCGCTTTGTTGTCACTTCGCTGCGGTTTTGCAGAAATTCTGTCTTGGCAGGTATTTGAGTGGCGCGCGCAAAAAGCCTTCGTGAGGGAGGTTTTCTCTTTCGGGCCCTGGCTGACATCAAGTGACATCAGGGCACAAATTGGTACTGGCTTGGGCGTTGACGCGCTATTTCTTTCTCGTGCGGCGCGTCGAAGGATAGGGGTCCTCTGGTTGGTGTAAGTCGGGCAATTCTTTGACAAGCATTGCTAGATCAGCTGCTAGTCGTGAGAGCCTCACCTTGGCAGATATCGGGTATTCGCGGTCCTCGAGGCCAAATTCCTGCTGCTGAGGGTACGCTCCGAAACGATCTCTTCTTTTGGCTTGAAAGGTAAATGTTGCTATCACAAACGGCACCAATTCCACTTGGATCTCATTGGCGTGCCCGAGCTTGGCTGCCACGCTGTCCAGGCCAACTCGTTCGAGTATTTTTAGTTCGGCAAATGCAATGTCCGAAGACGGCGCGGAAAGCTTTTCTTCGACTCTCTCAATGTCTCTCAATACTCGAAACCCAAGGCCACCCTGGAGGGCCATGACTTCTCGTGGCGACTGCAAAGTGGCATACAGACCGTACCATGCCAGGAGCGCTGAATTTTGGGAGCTACGCAGAACGTCGAAATGTTCCAAAGAGCCTGGAGCTACTCGGGTCGCGATGAAGGCGCATGCCGCAGCAATCTCGTCATCCGCGGCCGTTGTACCTGACCCCGCACCTGATGGTGAAACGTTCCGAAGTGCATGTTGCAGATAACTACCGCGCTCCTCCCGCGTTGCCGAAAGAATCGATTCAATAGGGACAACTCGATCAATACTCCTCGCCAGAACTCTCCAAGCCGCTTCTTGAGCAGCCTGATTGCTGTGAAGCAACGCGTACGCCATTGCGCCGGAAGCGCTTTCGGGGCGTAATCCCATGCTGACTTGAGTGACAACACTCAGAACATTGATGAGACCTTCGACAGTTCGTTCTGCCGATTCAGTCGCATCAATAGAGTTGATCATTCCATACGTGTCCAGCCACCGTCTCGGCAGTTCCATAAATGCGTCGGGGCCGCTTCGCGCCGTCATCGCTCGCCCCCAAGCATAGGAAAGCGTGCGCTTGCAAATCATAGGAGTCAATTGCCTAATGCCCAGTCGGCCGTCACCGTGAAGGAGTGATTCCACCAGTGCTAACGTAGTCAGCGCTGGTAATACAGCGTCGTTGAACGGCAGCATGTCCACATCAAAGTGTTGCCGAGCCTCTTCCCTCGTCAAAAATCTGCAGAAGGCGGATATAGGGGAAGGTGTTTGTGGGGCCGCCACGACCGCAGATAGCACTTCTGACAATCCACCATCCGGCACAATGACTAAACTAGGCATCGTGAAACGCTCGAGGGGATTCTGTTCCCAGTAAAGATTTAGGTTGGAATCCTCGCCGAAGCTAAACCCAATGGTTGATGCGCTATGCACGCGACTTTCAAGCATCTTTGGTGAGCCGAGGCATAACTCAAAGAATTCGCGTCGGGATAATTGTGCGGACCACATGTTTAAGCCTTGCCGAAAATGCGTTTCCTTGTAACCGGCTCTTTTGGGGGCGACGCCCCAAGAATTGCTGATTCGAGGTAGCCGGGTATCGATTTATGCCAATAGATTGTGAGCGCCGTTTTGGTTCTTGTTATGCCAGTGTAAATGAGGCGTTTTTGTGCGCCGCCCATCCGGTGTAAATAGTCAAGACCTGCAATATGTACGGCGCGAAACTCCAAGCCCTTAGCCGCCGTCAGCGTAGAAAGCCAGACTGGTCGAGTTGAGTCAAACCCTTTTGAGTTTGCTCTTGTTATTGAATCGCCTAGCCCAGCCTTGGCTAGGCCGCTAAAGATCGCATCCAGTTCCTCATTTCGTGGACAGAGCACGCCAATGAGGTCATCGGGATAAGCGAATCGTTGGTCTTTAATTTGCACCGCCATTGCTGCAGCTTGCTCATCCAAAGTCAGCCCTGATTTAGGCAAAAATGTCGACGGATAGTCCGCTTCCTTGTAGTTAGTATGCTGCTGAAGCGGAACATATCCAGGAACGCCTTTGAAAATTCCGTCAGCCACTCGACAAATGGCCAAGCCATTTCGAAAGTGAAATTTCAAAACGTGAAGATGGTCAGTGGAATTTTTCAGTGCCTCGCTGCAGTCGTCAACGTTGTAAATACGTTGCCTGGAATCCGCAGTTGCAACGAGGACCTCCGTAAGGCTCTTTATTAGAGTAATCTCAAGCGGCGTGTAATCCTGCGCTTCATCGAGAAGTAAAGCTTCAAATTGAGTTCCCACTCGTCCTGCTTTGAGAAGTGCGTCTAGACGCTTGGCACGCTCCGCGCGTGCTTCATCTATGTCGAGGTCATCGGTCTCAAAACCTTCCCCCTCTGCTCTCAAAATGTCGGTAAATAACCTCGTATGAGTAATGATCTTGTCGTTCGGAAACTCATACTGAAGGCCTCCTATTTGGATGAACTGCTTTAGTAGTGAACCAAAAACTACGATGTGCAGATTGGGGCGCTCCCCTAAATAAAGCTGATTGGCTCGGAGAAGCAAGAGATTGGTTTTGCCGCTTCCCGGTGGACCTTGTATTAGAAGACTGTCGTCTTGATCAATGTCTAGAAGCTTTGCCTGTTCTGGGACAAGATCATCCTCATCTTTCCACCATGTATCAGTCATAGTGTTTCCTCCGTGCCAATCAGTCGTAACACACCGTGCTTCGGTGGTACGTATCCTTGTTCCAACAGCGTATAGGCCTGCTCGAGGGCTAGCAGAAATTGAGCTTCAAAGTTCGGACTATCCAAGATTATCTGTAACTCACCAGACTGGAAGTGCGTCGTCGGAGGCATTTGCCGAGGATCTATTTCCTGGGTGGAGAGAGCTGCGGAAACTTCTCCGCGAAAAATATGTGCACCACCGTTTTCGTCAATGAGTGTAAGAGTGAGCATTAGTGTCAACTTAAAGGGCAATCCCTTGCCTTCATCTTGCTCAAAGTGCACGCAGGTTGTGCAAATTCCTTTTTCGATGTTCTTAATTGATTTTGTTGCCCGCAGTGGAAAACTTTGCAGGTCGTTCATAAGTGCGGCGATGCGAGACTCGAGACGATTGCATACGTCGTCCAATACTTTACGAGTCATCCGACGAACTTCGCCTGCCGGCTTACCTTCGACAGCTGTAGCCTGAAAATACCTCTGTCGTTGCTTAATACGGTCGCGAGAGGCTGCTGCGTTCGCGGTGTCAGCAATCCCGGTGTTCTGAAATCTGGGCCAGCTCACCAGTTCAAGCCGAGTGGTTGGGCTTTTAATCAAGCAATGATTGGCTAAAGCCACGTAGCGGGCATTCTCGGCATGTATCTTGGGTGTTTCGCTCTTGACAGCCTCCACCAATCTAGAAAATGGCTCGGAAAAATCATCAAACAAGACCTGATGCATGAGCATGTCATGCAAGACGGCGCCTAACTGATAGAACGTTAGGGCTCGCCAACCATCAAGAGTGTCCTCCTCTGCCCGTAGTAAAAATTCGGGTGAGCTATATCTGAGAGTTCCAATAAAGAAGCGTTGATCAATATCCGTTAAGTTGGATATGCCTATAGGTCGGAGAACACCCAAGTCGAGCAAAATGGCTCGTGAAAAATCGTCTGTTATCGCGATATTTTCCGGTTTGATATCCCGATGTGCCAGATTTCTATCTTCTAGAAAGCGCGCTGCTGAAGCAATTTGCTCGATCAATATGGGAATTGAGTCATCCGGGATGGCCTTAAGTACCTCATGAAGGTTTTTGTATGGGAGACGCTCCATCACAACGAAGAGGTGACCGGTAACTTCGCACTCTCCTCCGTCAAAAATATGAACCAGATTAGGATGGTCTGCGCCGATGAGGCTTTTTTCACGCAGTATCCGTTCGAGTTGTGCCGGCTTGCCGTAGCGTTCCACAAGTTCTGGGTGGAACACCTTTATGGCTGCTTCAATCCCACCCTTGGTTGCGGGCATAACGACCGCTGACTTCCCTTTGCCGTAGAACCCGTCAATTTTCCAACCTCCCACTTCGACGTGTTGGAGTGACTTGACCAGCAACTCAGCTTGTGCGGAATCCATTTCTCCTCCTGCGCGGCTTTCGCCATCTATTTTCAAAGTGTACCGACGGATAGCGGCCTTGGTGCATGGCTAAATGACCCTGTGAGAATTCATTAAAACCTGTTAGAATCATTGGCTTAGCCGGTGTAGCTCAGTCGGTAGAGCAGCTCATTCGTAATGAGAAGGTCGGGTGTTCGATTCATCTCTCCGGCACCATATTATGAAAAGCCTGGATGCTATTTAAACGATAGCATCCAGGCTTTTTTGTTTCCGATGTAACGGCGGATGTAAGAGCCTTTCGAGATCCGCTCGGCCGGCACGCAATATAGGGCTTACCACCTTCGCCTCTACGGTTCAGGGGTTCACGTGCTGGCACTGCCCTGGCTCGGACTCCCAAAAGCATGCTGGGCCGAGTACATGGTGTGCACCGCGGAACCGCGTTGGGCAGGCAAGGACGTCAATTGAGCGCAGAATAAAGGGATGGAGCAATTCCCGGTGAAGGTAAAGGAACTGGCAAGGGATAAGGGGAACACGAAAGCAATGGCGAGAAACATCGCGCAAGAGATCAGCAATTTCGGCTTCTTGGCCGAGCACAGTCCGTTGCTAGCAGATCTTGGATCGACCGCGGAGCGGCTCTATCCGTTCGATCCAGCCAGTTGCGTGCTAAAGCTTCGGTTGCTGGCGGAGAGCATCACGCAGGAAGTAGCTTCCCGCATAGGGTTGCGTCTGCTGCAGCCTACCCAGGCCGAACTGCTGCACGCAGTGGACCGGCGGCTAAGCCTAGATCCGCAGGTTCGCCAGATGTTCCACCTGCTGCGCCAGCGGGGTAATGAAGCTGCGCACCAGGCAGACCACCGCATCGGCTACCGTGAGGGACTGGACGCGCTGAAGGTGGCGCGTGAAGTGGCCCTGTGGTTCCATAGAAGCTTCGGTATCAACCCCGATTTCAAGCCCGGCCCCTTCATCCTGCCGGACGACCCCAGCCAGCAGTTGCTCACGCTGCAGCAGCAGGTGGCCGACCTCACCCAGCACTTGCAACAAGCCCAAACAGAACAGGCAGCTAAAGCCCAGATGACCGAACTTCTGGCCGCCCAGGCCGCGCAGGAGCGAATGCTAGCCGAACGGGCCGACGAAGAGCGCACCGTCTACGAGAGCCTGGCCCAGGAGGCCAGCACGCGCTACGCCACCCTCAAGGCCGAATTTGACGCCCACCTGCAGGTCACCAACGCCCAGTCTGATACAGCCAGCTCTCAAGATATTAAGGCCTTCGCGCAGCGAGCCACCCAGGCCGCACAGAAGGTAGCCATGGACGAAGCATCCACCCGGCTGCTCATCGATCAGATGCTCAAGAGCGCGGGCTGGGAGGCCGACACGCACAAACTTACCCATGCCAAGGGCGCCCGTCCGGAACGCAATCGCAATCTGGCGATTGCCGAATGGCCCACTGCTGGCAAGCAGAGCGCCGACTACCTTCTCTTCGCAGGCCTCACACCCGTCGCTGCGGTCGAAGCCAAGCGCCTCAACGTCAACGTGGCGGGCAAGATTGGTCAGGCCGAGCGCTACGCCCGCGGCTCGCACATCGAGCCTGAACACGAAGCCGCCTGGCTGACCGAGGGGCGGCAAGGGCCCTGGCCCGATGGGCAGGGCGGCGTTTTTCACCTGCCCTTCGCATACTCCTGCAACGGGCGCCCGTTGGTCAAGCAGAGTCCTGAGGCCAGCGGCACCTGGTTCCGTGACCTGCGCCACCACGGCAACTTGGCCAAGCCGCTGCAAGGCTTCCACTCGCCCGAGGGCTTGCTCGACCAGCTCCGCCGCAACAAGGCCGAGGCCGAAGCCAAGCTGCAGAGAGAAAGCTATGCCTACCTGGGTCTCCGCGACTACCAGCAAAAGGCCATCAGCGCGGTTGAAGCAGCTTTAGCCGCCGGTCAGAACAACTGCCTGCTGGCCATGGCCACCGGCACTGGCAAGACGCGCACCATCATCGGTCTCATCTACCGCCTGCTAAAAGCCGAGCGCTTCCGCCGCATCCTGTTCCTAGTGGACCGCACCGCACTCGGCGATCAGGCCATTGACGTCTTCAACGAAGCGCCACTGGAGCAAAGTCAGCCGCTGTCCAAAATCTACAACATCGCTGAGTTGGGCGACATGGCCGCCGAAGCCGAAACCCGCGTGCAGGTGGCCACCGTGCAGGCTATGGTCAAACGCATTTTCGGCAGCGACAACGCCCCCCCGCTGGATGCCTTCGACTGCATCATCGTGGATGAAGCCCACCGCGGCTACACGTTGGACCAAGACATGACCGAAGGCGAACTCACCCTACGTGACCAGGCTCAGTATCTTTCCACCTACCGGCGCGCACTCGACTACTTCGACGCCGTCAAAGTAGGTTTGACTGCCACTCCCGCACGCCACACCACCGACATCTTTGGTCGCCCGGTCTACACCTATTCCTACCGCGAAGCCGTGGCCGACGACTGGCTCATCGACCATGAGCCCCCCATCCGCTACCAAACCCTGCTGAGCCAGCACGGCATCCATTTCGACAGCGGCCAGCAGGTCGAGGCCATCGACCTCGGCACCGGCGAAATCGAAACCGCCGAACTGGACGACGAACTGCACTTCGAGCTAGAGAGCTTCAATAAGCGGGTCATCAACGAATCCTTCAATCGGGTGATCTGCGAACAGCTCGTCCAGGAGCTGGACCCCATGGGTGAAGAAAAGACCATGATCTTTTGCGCTACCGACGCGCACGCCGACATGGTCAAGCGGCTGCTCAACGAAGCCTTCAAGGCCGTGCACGGCGACCACTACAACCAGGCTGCGGTGGAGAAGATCACAGGCGCGTCCGACAAGGTCGACCAACTCATCCGGCGCTACAAGAACGAGCGCTTTCCAACCATCGCCATCACTGTGGACCTGCTGACCACCGGCATCGACGTGCCGCCCATCTGTCACTTAGTGTTCATGCGCCGGGTCCGCTCCCGCATCCTGTACGAGCAAATGATTGGCCGCGCCACCCGCCGCTGCGATGAAATCGGCAAGACCGTCTTCAAGATTTACGACCCGGTGGACCTTTACGCCTCGCTGAGATCCGTCAACACCATGCAGCCGCTCGTGAAGGATCCTAAGGTCACGCTGGAACAATTGCTGGACGAGCTGAACAACCCTGCCGCACACGAAGCCGAAGGCAGCGCCCCAGGTCGCAGTCACGCGCACGACGTGCTCGACCAATTCAACCAGAAGCTCATGCGCGTGCTGCGCGACGCCGCGCACAAGGCCGAGAAAAAGCCTGAACTCAAAGAGAAGCTCGACCAGCTTGAACGGCAATGGGGCATGCCGCCGCAGCAATTGCACCGACACCTGCACCAGCTCGGGCAGGAAGGTGGTCCACAGGCCGCAGCTGAATTTTTGCGCCACAACACACGACTGCTTATGCAACTGGCCGAGGTTAAGCAACTCGTGGGCACGGCCTACATGCCGGTCATCTCGACGCATGCCGACGAGCTGAAAGAGCGCAGTCAGAGCTGGGGCGAGTACACCAAACCCGAGGACTATCTCGATAGCTTCAGCCACTTCGTGCGAGAGCAGGTCAACCAATCCGTCGCTATGGCCACGGTGGTCAACCGCCCCAAGGACCTCACCCGCGAACAACTTAAGGAAGTTCGAATGCTTCTTGACGGTGCTGGCTATTCGGAAGCCAGCCTCAAGGCCGCTTGGCGCAACCACAGCAATCAGGATATAGCTGCTGGCGTTATCGCCTACATCCGCCAGGCTGCGTTGGGGGAGGCCCTGCTCCCCTATGATCAACGCGTGGCCCAGGCTATGCAAAAGATCTACGCTAAAAACTCTTGGAACCCGGTGCAACGCAAGTGGCTAGACCGACTTGCCAAACAACTCACGCACGAACTCGTCATCGACCATGCCTTTGTCAACTACGCCTTCGCAAACGATGGCGGTGCCAAACAACTCGACATGCTCCTTGGGGGCCAGCTTGAAGGCGTGATCAATGCGCTGGCTGACGGCCTGTGGCCGCGGGCCGCATGACAATTCAACGTATCAAACTCTACAGCAATCCAATATCTCAATGACTACCCAAGACATCGTCCAGAAGCTCTGGAATCTCTGCGACGTACTGCGCGACGACGGCATCAACTACAGCGATTACGTCACCGAACTAGTGCTTCTGCTCTTCATCAAGATGGAGCACGAGAACACCGAAAGTGGCTTGCTGCAGAACCACAAACTGCCGCCTTATGCACGCTGGCCAGAGCTGCGAGACAAGAGCGGCCTGAACCTGCTGCGCAACTACCGCGAAACGCTGCTGAAGCTTTCCACGAGCGACGACAAGCTGATTGCCGCCATCTACTCCGACGCACAGACCAGCCTGAAAGAGCCGCGGCACCTGGAGCAACTGGTCAAGAGCCTGGACGGCATCGACTGGTTCAGCGCGCGGCAGGACGGACTGGGCGACTTGTACGAAGGCTTGCTGGAGAAGAACGCCAGCGAAACCAAGAGCGGCGCCGGCCAGTACTTCACGCCACGCCCGCTGATCGACGCCATAGTCAAGGTTGTACGGCCCCGACCCGGTGAAACCGTGCAAGACCCAGCCGCAGGCACCGCTGGTTTTTTGATTGCTGCAGACCGCTATATCAAGGACCATACAAACGATCTGTACGACCTTCCCGCGCGCCAGATCAAGTTCCAGCGCAACCAGGCATTCCTGGGCATGGAACTGGTGCCCGGCACGCGGCGTTTGGCGCTGATGAACTGCCTGCTTCACGGCATGGAAGGTGACGATGAAGGCGTGGTGCACGTGGGCAACACGCTGGGAAGTGCCGGCAGCGCGCTGCCCAAGAGCCATATCATCCTGAGCAACCCGCCTTTCGGCACCGCCAAGGGCGGCGGGGGCCCCACGCGCGACGACCTCACCTTTGCCACCGGCAACAAGCAGTTGGCCTTCTTGCAGCACATCGTGCGCCACTTGCGTGACGGTGGTCGTGCGGCCGTGGTGCTGCCCGACAACGTACTGTTCGAAGGCGGCGTAGGCGCCGAAATTCGTCGCGACCTGATGGACAAGTGCCGGCTGCACACGCTGCTGCGCCTGCCCACAGGCATCTTCTACGCCCAGGGCGTCAAGACCAATGTGCTGTTTTTCGAAAAGGTAAGCCAGGCCGCAACCGGTAGCACGCAAGAGGTTTGGGTGTACGACATGCGCGCTAACGCGCCGAAGTTCGGCAAACGCACACCGCTGACCGACGCGCACTTCACCGACTTCATCGTCGCGTATGGCGACGACCCCAACGGCAGGGCCGCACGCAGCGACATGGGCGCGCAAGGTCGCCTGCGCCGCTTCAGCCGCGACTGGATTGCGAAGGAAAGAGGCGACAGCCTGGATATCGCCTGGCTCAAGGACGACAGCGCCGAAGATGCGGCCGACTTGCCAGAACCGACCGTGCTGGTGCGCGAGGCGGTGGAGGAGCTGAACGGCTCGCTGGCGGAACTGGAGGCGATCTTGGCGGTGTTGGGTGAGGAAACTAAACTGTGAGTAAGCTGCCCAAGAGTTGGTCTGAAGCACCGATCCGTGCACTTATGAAGTCACTTCCGGATGGGAAGCTCGTGCACCAAGGATGGAGCCCTCAATGCGAGTCTGGTCCAGCTCGTATAGCTAGCGACTGGGGCGCGCTGAAGACGACCGCAATTCAGGACGGTGCGTACCTTCCCGAGTACAACAAGCGACTCCCAGACTCACTGGAAGCCAAGGAGCGACTTGAAGTTCAGCCCGGTGATCTGCTCATGACATGTGCAGGACCACGTGTTCGTTGCGGGGTTGCATGCTTGGTCAGAGAGACGCCCGCCAGGCGATTCATCTCCGGAAAGATGTACCGTTTCAGAGCTAACGAGGGTTTGATAGAACCGCGGCTGCTTGAAGCCTTCTTGCGTACCCCGGAAACGAAGGCGCAGATTGACGCCATGAAGACTGGTATCAGCGAAAGCGGCATGAACATCACGCACGAGAGGTTCTCTCAACTGGTTGTTCCCTTAGCTCCAAGGCCTGAACAGAAACGCATCGCAGATAAGCTCGACGCAGCCCTTACGCGCGTAGACGCCGTCAACGCCAGCTTGGCTCGCGTTGCCCGCCTCATCAGACGAATACGCCAGTCCGTCCTTACTGCTGCCACCTCGGGGCAATTAACAGAGGATTGGCGGACAGCCAATGCAAACTCATCTTCATGGGACGATTGCCAGATCGGTGACCTCCTCCAAGAGAAGCCTCGCAACGGCTACTCGCCAAAGGCTGTAGATCACGAAACGGCAGTTCGCTCGCTGACACTCTCGGCGACAACGACTGGGCGCTTCCGGCCTGAATTCTTCAAGTTCGTTCCTGAAGACATCTCAACGGACTCGCATTTGTGGATAGCAAAGGGCGACATATTGATCCAGCGCGCCAATTCCCTCGAGTATGTTGGTATCAGTGCAATCGTCAACGTTGAACTTAGTGGGTACATCTACCCTGACCTGATGATGAAGTGCCGAGCGAACGAGCGCACATCGCCAGCCTTCCTTCATATGTTGCTCAGTTCGGAAGACGTGCGGCAGTACTTTCGTAGCAATGCAACGGGCACTGCGGGGAACATGCCCAAGATCAATCAACAAACGGTCGTTTCTGCCCCTTGTCGCCTACCCCAAAAAGGCGAGCAAGCCGAAATCGTCCGCCGAGTCGTCGCCATATTCGCCCTCGTCGATCGCCTCGAAGCCCGTCTGCAAACTGCCCAAACAGCCACTGAACGCATAACCCCGGCCTTCCTGGCCAAGGCCTTCCGCGGCGAACTGGTGCCACAGGACCCGAACGACGAACCGGCCACCGAATTGCTTCGCCGTTTGCAGGCAGATCTACCTGCGAGCAAGTCCACGCGGGCCATAGGGGCTGCCGCGTGAGATTGCTGTCGATCGAACTCTTCGGCGAATACAAGGGGTTGAAAGATCAAGCGTTTGACTTCTCAGCTGCCGGTGGCGACGTTGCTGTATTGATTGGCATGAATGGCTCAGGCAAGTCCCAGGTGATGGAACTCATCGCCGAGGTTTTCGCCTATTTGGAGCGGAAGCAACGCTCGGACTTTCGCGTCAGAGAACCTTTAGGGTATGAATTCCGAGTCGATTACCAGCTGGCGTCGGCCCTCTTTCAAGGAAGCCGCCGCTATGTGATCGACTCGCGCGATGGACTCCAGGTTGAAGTCTACGAATCGGCACGCGATCCTGCAGCAGATCCGCAAACCCCTCCAGACGCGTGGCATCCAGTCCAGGGCGTCGCTGGGTTGAACGACGTGCTGCTACCGCGGCTCGTGGGATACGCCTCTGGCCTTTCCGAGAATCTGCAACGTTCCTTCATGAGGAACGCACTTCAGTTTCATGACGTCATCCGCGTGCGATCCCGACTCAAGGAAGAGCTCGCTCGGCCTGATGTGGACGAACGCGCAACGATTGAGATCAACCAAAGGTATCTGGACCGGCACGGTGGGATATTCAGCGCGGAGCGCGACGCAGATGGTCCTGAGCTGTTCCGTCTGAGGGAGGCCGACACCGTTGCACCAAGGAGTTTGTTTCTCGACTACGACTGCGCGGCCTTGCTCATCGCGATGTTGGGCATGCTACCTGCAGGCGACCGCAATGCCATCTGGAGAGAGATTCCGTTTCGCCATCCAGCGCGCGCCATCATTCGTTTTGATCTGCGAGGGCAGGCCACTGCCGGCGACAACGCTCGCGACATCCAACGGCTGATTGAGCTGGCTGGCCCCGACAGGCTCGCGCCACTTTCGGCCAGGGCATCGGAGGAGCAGTTCGATCTCTTCCAGTTGGACTACCTGGCCGGTGACATTGAACTAGACTTCACCGACCCGCAGGTCGTCGGCCGCCTCAGTGACAGTGGGCGTGATCCAAGCCAGTGGTTCTCAGCGCTCTACAAGCTACAGCTCTTGGGTGTTGGGGGGTGGACGGGCGCCATCAGGAAGTCATTGCGACGGGATGGCTTCCAGGGGCATGTGAAGAAGCCTCTCAAGGGGAAGCTGCCACTTTCGGTTCAAGCACTTTGGATGTCCGACGGACAAAACCAGGCAGCGCTCGATGACCTGAGCGATGGCGAGGTTCAACTGCTGCTCACGCTTGGCGCGGTCCGGCTGTTTGGGGACAGCGAAACCCTGTTTCTTTTTGACGAACCCGAGACCCATCTGAATCCAAGCTGGCGAACGCACTTTCACTTGGACTTTGAGCGGGCGAACGAGGCACATGGTTCTGCACAGGCCTTGGTGTCATCGCACTCCCCGTTTCTGGTTTCGTCTCTGCCGCGCCAAGCGATCTTTCACTTCAAGAAGGTCGATCGGATGACGTCGATGAACACGCCGGACAGCGAGACGTTCGGTGCCTCGTTCGAACTACTGATCAAGAGGCACTTTGACTTGAAGGCGGCGATCTCTGAAACGGCCATCCAGGAGATCAGGGGGAAGCTGGCAGACAACAGTCTGAGCAAGGAAGCCAAGCTCGCATGGCTGGAAGGTTCGGTGGGCGACTCGGTCGAGCGTTCATACCTGATCAACAAACTGAGGGCCGAATAGTGCTGTTTGCCATCCGGCCTGCCCTGACTCAGCCCAAGGTGTTTGACGGTTTGAACCGTTTGCTTCGTGAGGTGATGCTGGCCGCGCTAGAAGCGAGGGCCGTCGACCCCGACGTGCTTCCTGTTGGGTTGCATGCAGCCGTCGATGGCAATCAGGCGACCCGGGACGCTGTCACGAGATTGCGGGAGGCGTTGGTCGGTCTAGACCAGGCACGCAAGACCGCCTTCAGAAGCGACCTCCTGCTCAACACGGAGCCTTGCAACTTCTTGACCGATCGCACCTTGGCAATGCCGACCATTCCCGAGGGGGTCTTCTCCCAGCTAAAGACACTTTCGGTTCACCTGTACGAGCGGAGCGCAAAGCTCGTGGGCGTGGAGGCGGCGTGCGGCGAGTGCATCGACGATCACTGCGCACGTTTTCGCGCGGCCGCAGCACCGGGAAATGGCAATGTCTGCTGCGTCTGCGGCACAGAATACTTGGCGCAGATGCGGGCGGGTATCGATGACAACGAACAGTGGCGTGGCCCATACGACCACTTGCTAGCGAAAGACCACTACCCGCTGTTCGGTGTCCATCCGGGGAACCTGCTTCCGATTTGCCATACGTGCAATTCCAAGGCCAAGTTGACGAAGGACTTGCTCTACAAGAATGGCCAGCGACGACTGAGCTTCTCGCCATGGACTGAGTGCGCCTTGCCAGCGGAGATTCAGGTCACGATCGATGACACCGACGTGTTCCCGCGGGTCGTGGTCGAACTTCAAGGCGGCACGGCGGATCGAAAGGAAAAGCTGGACACCTGGAATGAGGTTTACGAGATCAAGGTCCGCGTCGAAGGCGAGTTCCTTGCGCTGCGCGAGAAGGTCGCCGAAGATGTCACGTCGGGTAGCGAAGCCGACTTTATGGCGGATCTCGAACAGCGGGCACTGGCCAAGATGAGCGCTTGCAGGGTGAGTCCCTTCAACTACTGGCGAGCTCGGGTTTATCGCTCGGTGGGCACCATGGACCAAGCAAGCCGAGAGGCCCTCCGACTTGCGGTTCAGCAAGCCACTCCATCAGCCCACGACATAGAGACCCTGTTCTACAACTGACACTTCACTGTCTGCCGGATTCTTTCCGGTGGCCCGGTACGAAATTGGGGGCTCGGTACCCGGTCAGTCATGTCAGCCCGCGAGCGAAAAAACTACGATCGAGTCACCCCCGCCCCATCCCAGGGACTTTGTGGCGGACTAAATGTGCCACTGTGTGAGTCAAAGTTCGCGTGCCGCGGTGACCGGATCTTTGTGACCGTAGTCAGCTATCTCCGCAATTACTGGCCATCCAGGCGCGCTATGGTTAAGCCGGTTGGATGCCATTTACCCCCTGCCATGTAGTCGCCCACTTGGGCTCTATAAGTGAGAGGGTCAGGTGCCTCATGCTGTCGGCTGGCATGGCGCTGCTGATTGCACCACGCGCAGGCCGCGACTACGTTCTTAGAAGTATCGGGGCCGCCGTTGGCCTGCGGTATGAGATGTTCTGCCGTACACCGAAGATGCTTGGCGAGCCGGAACGTAATGCCCAGTTCCTTGGCATGCTGCCTACCGCCTCGTTCCCACATGAGAAGCCGGCAATAGAAGCATTGGCCGTTTTGTTTAAGAAACGCCTGTCGGCGAAGTTGAATAAGACGTTTGTGCCTTTTAGGGTTCACTGGGAAATCCACTTGGTTTAACAAGCAATTTCCCGGTGACGCTTCGCACGTCAGTCGGGCACCGGCGGTTATCCGTATCGGCGATGCCTAGGCTTAGCCTAGGGCGGTCAGGGGCTGCGTATCCTGAACAGGGTTAAGTCTACGAAGTTCGGGGCGCCCTGTCTATCCTCGCAATTGCTTCCTGGCCCACTTCCCGAAGTACATCAAGTAGGCGCCGGTGGCCAACACGACGGCCACTACCATCCAATCCCCGGTTGTCTCTGGAGTCAGCATGCGCAACCACCAAGGGAAGCCGGCCAGTACATCGGGGGCCTCCAGGCCATGGCGGTCGAAGACCCGAGTGATTCTTCGGCCAACTTGGCTTACGCGCAGCCCTTGTAACGCCATGAAGCCACCTAAGCCATACAAACCTTTGCCAAGAGTCGTAGCTATCCACGGCCGGCTCATAAATCCCATCAGCAATGTCTCGTACATGCGGTGCTCCCATTCTTCTCATGGTGCCATAGGACTTCGAAGGGAAAACCCTTCCTCCAATCGGAGGAGGCGGGCAGCATCAGCACATGTCACTATGCGTAACAACGCTGGAGACATCATGAAACTGTCCTGTGCGCTCGTGCTGCTTTTGGCATGCGAGTTTGCTACTGCTCACTCGGGCGGCACGGATGCGCAGGGCTGTCACACGAACCGCAAGACTGGCGACTATCACTGTCACGGCGGGAAGAAGACGGCAGCAGTTGCGCCGGCAACTCCAACGGTTCCGGCCGCGGCTCCAGTCACCCCGGCGAAGGGCGGCGGACCTACTTGCCATGTCGGCCCGCGCGGCGGGACGTACACGATTACCAAGAGCGGCCGGAAGAACTATGCAGGTTGCTGAGTTCAATACAACTGGAGGGGTCACATGGATGAGAAGCAATTCTTTAGCTACGAAGATGTAAAGGTCACGAACGCTCGATTCGTGAACGGTAATCAGACCTACGCGATGAGCAACATTACTTCCGTCAAGTCGTTTGTGCAGAAGCCCAGCCGGCTCGGAGGAATTATTGTCCTGCTGGTCGGCCTCGCGATTGCGATGAATACACCCCTCGTGGGCTTGCTGATTGCGGGAGTTGCTGCGGTGTACCTGTTTCAGCAGAAGACGAAGTACCACATCATGCTCGCCACGGCGGGCGGCGAAGTAAGTGCACTTACAACTCACCAGTTTGACTATCTACAAAAAGTCGTTGCAGCTTTAAACGAGGCCATTGTTTATCGCGGCTGACTAGCGCCGCCCACGCGGCTCGTGGAACCACAGGAGGGGAAATGAAAAAATTAATCGCTGTCTGCATTTGCCTGGTTTCAGCCTTCGGCGCTTCTGCTCAGACGGTATCGACGAGCCACCCCGCTTTAGCTGCCACTGGCGGTCGCTTCGTATTTGGGCAAGTATCTGATTACCAGCGGGACAAATATCTGTTGGATACGCAGACGGGGCGAATGGGGAACATCGTCTGCGTTGGCCCAGAGAAGGACGGGCAGTGTCCCAGAGGATTGCAACCAGTGGTTTTTGTTGACACCAAGGGGGAGCCTACATTTTCTCCGCCTGTGCCTTCGCGCTAGCTGCAGATTGGCGAGCGTCGACATTTGGTAACGGTCAAGGCCTAATAATGCTTCCGAAGGCGATTCAGACGCGATGCAATTCATGTCTCGAATCGAGATTAGCCGGTTGCCGCCATAGCATTAAGCTGGTCGGTAGCAAGGTCATACTTCGATGTAGGGGGTGTGGCGGCGGCTGGGCAATTGACGCCAACTCGCTTCCTATGAATGCGCCGCCTGAGATACTTATCCAATCGATCAACAACTTAGTCGTCAACCATATCGCAGACCTAATTCCACCTGATCCGGGAATTCTCGACGAGGAACCGGTCTAGCGTCCAGCCGCAGGCGCCTCAAGAAAACGACAATGGTTACTCACCCTATTCATGTAAAGCGCGACGGCTACAAGGGGTCAAACCCCGGTAAGCGCGCAAAAGCCTATGAGACGAATCGCATCGCGTTCGAACTAGAGCAGTACATCAATAATTTGCTGGCCGCTCAGGAACAACCGATCCAAGTTTATTTCTATCACACGATCGCTGACGCCACTCGAACCCCGGTGGGGGTTGTCAGCAAACTCTGTATGGCAATTGATGGCGGCAGCAGTGGCTTTACAGCTATCAAGTCAGGCATGACTTATGAGCAAGCTGCGGCCAAGATGGCTGGCACTAAAGAAAGTCCGAAAAAAAGCCCCAAGGAATAAGTAGTGAAAGAAATCCGCCTCTGCTGGGCCGAGCATGTCGTTCACCATGAAGACCAGGTTAAGGACGGTGGCTTATGGACTCCAGCCACGAAAGAAGCGCGCCGGGACTATCAGATTGTTGCCGAAACGGCCAATGAGATTTATGGGCCCGGATCGCACTGGGTGGAAGAGAGGGAGGCGTGAGGTGCGCTGTACTTGATAACGATTCTTCAGTTTGCGCGCGCTTCTGTGCAGGTATGGAGGTTAAGTCATGACGAAAGTTGAAGACCCTGTGGCACGTCTAATCGCCTTTTATGCGGGAGATCCTGAGTCTCTTGCGCAGGCGCTGCGCGAGCATCTCGAGAGAGGGGACTTTCTCTTTTGGAATAGGCTAAGGGCTAGGTGGGCGTTGTATGCCGCACTACATGAAATACGTCGAGCTGCACGTCATACTCCCGAAGGCGTAGCACTGCGGCAAGCTCGAGCGGCGGAACATACCGCATTCGCCGCATACAGCGCTTTAGTAATTTCTCTTGCCGCGCTTTGGGTGTCGTGGCTCGCATACCAAAAGCCATGAGTTGCTTGGGCTTTATGAATTGAACTTTTTATTATTCAATAGCGGTTGAGATACCATTCCTAGATTCGGGGGCATGATGACCAGCGAGGTAGTACTGCTAAATAAAGATGCAATCGTGATTGCTGCGGACAGTGCAGTGACGGTCGGGCGCGAGCCACATCCTCGCTACTCGAAGTCAGCCAATAAAATATTCGACGCTTCAGTTCACGGCAATCTCGCTATGGCGATCTTTTCTGGCGCGGAGATAGATGGTGTACCCTGGGAATTAGCCATTAAGCAGTTTCGGGCGGCAGACAGTGCCAAACTTCAGCGCGCTAATGTAAGCGACTATGTTCCTGCCGCAATTCAGTTTTTGCAAGGGAACCCATTGTTGTTCCCAGCTCAATGGCTTGAAGAGAAGCTGATAACGAAATTAGCCGTCGCTGGCCTTCAAATCGTTGATGACGTGAAGCGGTTGTATCCCGATATCGAGAATGCTGAACGACCCCAACAAGAAGCCGCGCAAGATTGGGCAATTGCTGTAAATGGTTCGCGGCAAGAGTTAGCGGGAATCGAACTCGCAGGCGGTCTTTCCGAGGATAACTATCAAGCCGTTCGAGCCCGTATCGGCACTTTGGCTCCAAGAGTCTACGAATTCCTCTCTCACGGGCTGCACCGACTGGTCACGCCAGAGGACTTTTGTGATCTTGCAGTTGAATATACTTTTAGAGCGCCGCACTATGTTTTTAGCTCCACGGGGGTAATTTTTGCCGGCTATGGTGCAACTCAAATATTCCCCGCGTTTCACTCAATAACCGTCTACGGTCATATTGGCACTGAGATTTGCTATACCAGCGGTAGTGAGCACGTGATGGATCATTCCAAAGGGGCTTGGATTCAACCATTCGCCAAGGTTTCCATGATCCAACGGTTCACCGATGGTTTCGATTACAAACAACAAAATCTCCTTCGCGAGTCAATAATAAATTCGATGTCTACGCTTAGCGCACGTCTTACGGAGCAAGGAGTGGCAATAGACGCAAACATTTCCGTACCTATCATGAAAGAGATTGCTGATGAGTCAGTGTCAAATTGGCAGCAAGATAATTACAAGGAGAATTTTCATCCGCTTCGACGCGTGCTCAATAGTTTGAGCGTGCAAGAAATGGCTGAACTAGCAGAAACGCTTTTAGTCCTAGAATCGCTACGCGAACGGGTAACGTCACCCTCTGAAACCGTTGGTGGTCCGGTAGACGTGGCTGCGATCACGAAAGCGGACGGCTTGGTTTGGATACGCCGTAAGCATTATTTTGAACCCAAGCTGAACCTTAGATACCTCGAAAGGATCAGATCATGATTTTCCGATCAAGCCGTAAAGCCGAACCTTCAAACTCAGTTTGGTCGACTATTGCAATTGAACGAGCAGAATCGCCTGAGCGTTCGATTGATGGCCTTCGAGAGGACAAGTTCAGAGAGTTCCAGGAAGATCGAAAACTGGCGGCAGTTAAGGCTGACAAAGAGGAAATTTCGCGCGAACTTACAGCAAGCGGCATACTTCGCCAGAAGTAGGTGGGGAACTCCTACCTGACATCACACCTCGACTTTGCACCTCATCGCCGAGCTAGAGGTTAGTGAAAATCTCCCCAATTGGCGTTTTCAGTGCCGTCGCTAACGTCTGAATGGCGTCCAGCGATGGATTGGCCCCGCCTGTCTCTATGCGCGACATGTAAGTGCGTGCAAACCCACATTTCTCCGCAAACTCCTCCTGCGACAACCCCGTGGCGCGTCGAAGGTCGCGAATGCGGTGACCAAATCTGATTCGAAGAGATTTCATTAGCCTGCAAGATTGCAGGCATGTGCTCTAATAGTGAACACACTAATCGTGACATATAGTTGACTTCCTTGTCGACGAAATCCACCCTTCGAGAGGAACACCATGGGTAAGGCTGGCGGCATTATTGGACTCATTGGCGGCATTTTTGCCGTGATAGCCGCGTTGGTCACGCTAGTTGCGGGAGGTGTCGGCGCTGCTTTTCAGGCTGACAAAGCGCAGTCGGTTGTCAACTTCGGCTGGTATGGGCTTGGGGTGGCGTTCTTGGTCATTGTGGCTGGCGCTGTGGCGATCTTCAAACCCAGCGTTGGCGCATTTGGTTTGCTGCTGCTGTCGCTGATTGGCGCCATTGCAGGCGGAACTGCTGTCGCGATTTGTCTGGTGCTGGCGCTGCTTGGCGGGGTACTGGCCGCTTCCGGGTCGAAGGATGCAACAGGCAAGCGCACTTGGTGGCAGTGGGCGGGATTACCGCTTGGCCTAGCAATCGCGATTGCGATATCAATGCAAATGGCGAGTCCTGGCGCAGAGATTGCAGAAATCGCCCCGGTATCTCTCACCGCGCCGGCCGCGACACCCCCACCTATCACCGCGGCTCTTGAGCCCGTCGTTGGGACCGCCAAAGCACCGACGAGCGTTGAAAAACCCGACGAGACTCTTCCGCAACACATCGCGGCCAGCGAGTACGAATCGGCGGACAAAGCATTGAACGAAGCCTACAAAGCAGCTATGGCCCGACTCGATTCCGACGCAAAGGCGGCGCTGCGCACATCTCAGCGCGCTTGGATAAAGAAACGTGACCTTGAATGCACCCCCGATCCTGCGGCGGGCGTCGGTCCGGGAAGTGCCGGCGCTCTCGACTCTCTTGCTTGCCAAACGACAATGACCGTGAAGCGTACAAGCGAGATTCACGCGCTCTAGTGCCTCCCCGACCGCGGTCTTACGTGAAGATTGGGTAGCAGGCCCTCCTATCTCATCAGTATCGACCGACATTTAGCGAAACTTCGGATTTGAGCCGAATTCCAGTCAAATTTCTGGCCCGGGTTGCAGGTAGCAGTCCCTCCGCTATCCTTGTGCCCATGCACATCGAATTGCACCGTACCTTCCGGGAGCTTCTACTGAAAGAGCACGGCGACGACGCGCGTTCGCTGTACCCAGGCCACGCCACTTTGAGCCTACCTGAGCTCCTTGAAGATCTTCGTGTAGTCATCCTCTCGGAAGGTGGTACCGGGAAGACCGAAGAAATCCGCGAAGCTGCTCTCCGGCTACGAGCTGAGGGCAAGGCTGCTTTCTTCCTCCGTCTTGAGCATGTGGCCAATGATTTCGACTCGGCTTTCGAGGTAGGCGACCTGCAGGAATTTCAGGCATGGCTGGCGTCGCCCGAGCCTGGGTGGCTATTGCTCGACTCTATCGACGAGTCGCGGCTGCGCTCACCGCTCGACTTTGAAGCAGCCATGCGCAAAGTCAGCGCGAGGCTCTCTCAGGCGAAGCAGCGCACTCACCTGCTGGTCACGGGGCGGACGGCTGCCTGGCGCCCAAAGACCGACTTGGACTTATGCAGCGGTCTATTCCCCGTCGCCGACGAGCGCACGGCCGGATCAGAGGACGCGAAGGGTGGGAAAACGAGCGCGACAGGAGCGCCCGCAAAATCTCATTTTAAGATTGTCACGCTTCAGGATCTCTCTCCCGGTCAGATTAAGCTGTTTGCCATTGCGAAAGGCATCAGCGACACGCAAGCATTCCTGGATGGTATTGTGCGAGCCGACGCATGGTCTTTCACAGCCCGCCCTCAAGATCTCATCGAGCTAACCGAGTACTGGCTGGACAACGACTGCATCGGATCACGGCTTGAGCTGATGAGGAACAGCGTCAAGCGCCGGCTGCAGGAAACTAGCCAGGAACGCGCGGAAGCGCATCCCTTGACCAACGACAAGGCGCTGGAGGGCGCTCAAATCATTGCCGCTGCACTGGTGCTGACACATGTCCAGAATATCAGCGTACCCGACGGCAACAAAGGCACGCAAGGCCTGGATCTTCGGGAGTTGTTGAACGGCTGGTCTCCCACAGACGTCAGCACGCTGCTGCAGCGGCCGCTGTTTGAGCCTGACATTTACAGCACTGTCCGCTTTCACCACCGGTCGGTGAAGGAATACTTGGCCGCGCAGTGGTTCCTCAAGCTCCTCGGCCAAGAGGTGTCGCGCCGCAGGGTCGAGGAACTCTTTTTTAGGACGCAGTACGGCCTTGACGTCGTCGTTCCATCAATGCGGCCCCTGCTGCCATGGCTCGCCATGGCTGACAATCGTATCCTGGCCAAGGTGCGTCGCATCGCGCCGGAAATCGTGTTCGAAGGGGGCGACCCGGTGCAGTTGCCGGCGGACGTGCGCAGCGAGATGCTTCAGCAGGTCTGTGATCAGCTTGCTAGCGGTGCGTCTAGGCGGTCGATGGCCGATTTCTCGGCTATTCAGCGCTTCGCAGCGTCCGATCTGACCGACACCCTGCGAAGGCTTGTTAAGAAGTACCGGGCCAACGAGGACATCGTCTTTTTCCTCATGCGCATGGTCTGGCAAGGTCGTCTGGGTGGTGCACGGGCGGAAGTGATGGAGATTGCGCGCTCTCCGAGCGCCGGTCATGCTTCTCGAATCGCTGCTTTTCGAGCCATCGCAGAGGTGGGGGGGCCGGATGATATGGCCTCGATTCGCGAGGGCTTCGCCAAGGAGGGCATGGAGCTAAACCGCAAGTGCATGGCGGAGCTCGTCAGCCACATCGCGCATCCAGACGGGCAGACCCTGAATTGGATGCTGGACTGCATTCCGCGGCTGGCAAAGTACAACCAATACGAAGGCACCGGGCTATCCGAAGAACTGGCCTCTTTTTTTGAGCGAGCAGACGTCGCCTTGGTCGCCAGCGCCATCGATCGGCTGCATGCTCTGTTGGTAAAACCGCCTGTGATCGAGAGGCTATATTGCGAAATCTCTCAGCGATACCAATGGCTCCGCCAGTGCGTCGGTGTCGCCGTCCGCCGTTTGATCAATGCGCGTGATTCCGCATCGTTGAAGCCTAGTTCTCTCGCGGTGCTTCATGCGCTACAGCGTGACGAGCCATACAGCGTGAGTGCATTTGATATGAAGAAGCTGGGTCTGGCCCAACTCGTCCAGAATTGGCCTACGCTTAAGTGGGCCTTGTTTTGGCACGTCGTCGAACGTCAACGAAAAAGCAAATCTAAGACGGGCGAACGGGTCGTCGACGCATTAATGCCCTTGGTTATGGCGACCTACGTCTCGTTTGACGGCAGTGACTTCGATGGCGCCGTTCAGGCGATCGTCGAGCGCCCGCTACCCGACGACCGCGAAGTTGCATTGACGCTGGCTTTTAGGCTTTACCAGCAGGATCGCCATCCTCAACACGCCGCAAAGCTAAAAAGATCCGTTAGAGCTGACGTACAGCTCAAGGCTCGCCTGGCTGGGCTAATGAAGCCACCTAAAAAAGACGCTGCGTTGAAGCTAATGGAACGCGAGAATGCGCGTTGGAGCCGTAAGGCGAAGGCTGAAAACGCGCGGATGGAGAAGGCTCGGCTGGAGGCGCCCGCAAAGCTGGAGGCGCAATTGGACACGCTGCGCAATCCGGGCTTCAAGAGTCCGTCGGCGGTTTCACAATCTCAGTACTACCTTTTCGACCGTATGCGGGCGCTGGATGAGAACAAAGGCTCCCGATGGACCAATTCAGACTGGCGCGGGCTCGAACGCGAGTTCGGCACCAAGACGCCGCTCGCCTTTCGGGATGGTATTGTTCGCTTCTGGCGGAGGTACTCGCCCAAGCTGGCGTCTGAGGGCGCGCCCCTAAACACCACCCCCCTCGCCGACCTTTTTGGTTTGTCCGGCCTAACTATCGAGGCTACAGAAGACCCCAAACTGTTCTGGAATCTTAGCCCCGCTGAGGCTACAGTGGCCTTTCGCTATGCGATGAAGGAGCTGAACGGGTTTCCCAATTGGTTCCACGCACTGTCGATCGCTCATCCCGACGTGGTCAAGTCGATGGCCCTCCAGGAAATCATCTACGAGTTGGAGGTCGACCAAGCAGACAATCTCAGTCAATATCTCCTTGCCGACTTGAGCCGCGTTGGTGACTGGTTATGGGACATGATCGCCCCGGACATCGTAAAGTTGTTGCGGACACATCCGCCCAAGAGTATTTCACGGTTGGAACACATGGTGGACATCGTCTTGGCGTCCAAGGTACCCGATGCCACAGTGGCAGCGCTCTCGGCCGAAAAACTGACTTCAGTTGATGATCCAAATCAACTCGCGCTGTGGGCTGCTACCTGGACGGGTGTCGACCCTGACCCGGCCATCGATGCGGTGGAGTCGCATTTGGCCAGCCTAAGCGACGCGAAGAAGCGCACCGTGTTCGCCATGAGCTATGTGACACACTTGCTTGGCAGCCGACACTCGTCATCGCGCGTTCGGTCCGCATTCCGCACACCAGCGGTTCTGAGGCGACTCTACATCCTCGTCCATGAGCATGTTCGGTCTCGCGAAGACATCGACCGCTCCAACAGGGGCGTGTACTCGCCAGGCTTGCGCGACAACGCGCAAGACGCTCGGGAGCGTCTGGTTTCCATTCTGAGCGACATCCCGGGCCGCGATGCGTATCTGGCGCTCAAGGTCATCTCAGAGCGTCATCCTGACCCCAGCGTGCGGCCTTGGTTCACTTTGCGAGCCAGGTCTAAAGCTGAGGCCGACAGTGAACGAACTTTTTGGACCGCTGGGCAGGTCAGCCAGTTCGACAAGGAATATGAGCGTACTCCTGCTAATCATCGTGAACTGTTTGATCTGGCGGTACTGCGGTTGCTGGATCTCAAGCACGAGCTGGAGGATGGCAACGAGAGCATCGCGACGCTGGTTCGCAATGCGGTGCCGGAAACAGTACTGCGTAACTGGATTGGTGTGTGGTGCACCGATCGATCACGCGGTCGATACCTAATCCCTCAAGAGTTGGAATTGCCTGATGCAAAGCGGCCGGACCTTTGGTGGACTTGCACCGGGTTCAATGGGCCCGTGCCGACGGAGTTGAAGATCGCAGACAACTGGGCAGGGCCAAAGCTATTCGAGCGCCTAGAAAGGCAGCTCGCAGGCGATTACCTCCGCGACGACGCATCCAGCCGAGGGGTATATCTACTGTTCTGGCGAGGTGTGCAGAGGCGTTGGCAGCTGCCGGACGGGAAGTGGGTCAACTTTGACGGGCTGGTGGACGCCCTGCAGGGTCATTGGGTGTTAGTGGCCAACGCACACCCGCGCGTTGAAGAAATAAAGGTGATTGGCATCGACCTGACGAAGCGCACAGGAACCCTGATGCAGGCGAAAAAGCCTAATAAGAAGCCACTTTCAGTTAAGAAGGCCCCGGTGGCGAAGACAAGTCCACTGAGGCCGAAAGCGAAGGTTTCCTCTACAAAGAAGGCTGTGAAGAATGCAGGGCAGCCCGTAACAGACAACCGAGTTTCAGGTAAAAAGAAATCGACAAACCTCGATAGCGCTGCTTAACCGAAGTTATTCTTGACGAGAAACTGGCACTCTTTGCCAGGGCCCCGTAACTTGCAAGCCAGGAGCTCCTGGTCCTTTGTACTACTTGGCCCCAATTCCACCGGTGACGATATGCGCGATCGCGCGATCGCCAACATTCTGACCAGTTTGCTCCGGCATGGTGACGTTGAGCAATCCCCGCCCGCCCCCAGCGACGTTATTGAGCCTTGTTGGAGGGGGAGGCAGGTCGGGCAATGGAGGGATTGTCACAGGCGCCGCCGACGGCATGCCAGCTTGCACTAGTGGCGGAATATTTGGCACGGCTGCAATAGTTCCATGACGATAGCTGGACTGCAATCCCCCGGCATCGAGCTTGAGCAATGCATTCTTTTCGCTTTCCGCGCGCGCCAACGTACCCGCACGCACGTTCGCGCTCGACTTCTTGAAGAGCGCATCGTTGTTCGCAACCTTGTATTCCTGAGTCTGCGAAATAAACTCGGCATCACTGATCTTGCTCGGGTCCTTGCCCTTAAGTGCGCGTTGAATCAGCTTTGAGTCGCCGCCGAACTGTACCGCCGTAGACCACACCGCATCCTTAACCCCTGCTCCCCTCCCGCTAATGTCAAGACCCTCTTTTTTCAGTCCGGCCACCATCGGGTCATAGTGGGTGCGCTTGATGAAATCATGCTGCGCGCCGCCGAATGTCGGGTCGTTCTTGGCGATCTCTTTCCACTTCGCATTGAACTCATGCGAGCCCGGCTTGAGCCCGAGGAACTGATCGCCGTAGGGCGACTGCGCGAGGAACTTCTGCAGCGTGCCCATTTTTGAAGACAGCTGATAGGTGCCGTAGCTGGCGCCGCCGTTGTCGCCCTTCCCGGTTGATACCGTGCCGGCGCCGCCCTTACCCGATTCGTACATCTTGGAGGTCTGCCCAAGCACCCAGCCGGTCGCGGAGCCGGCCATGCCGCCGGCCATGCGCGCCGCCTGCGCCACCGGGCCGGCGGGCGTGGCCACGCCGCTGACGTCGCCGCCACGCGCCTCTTTGTAGCCGGCGCTCGCCTGAGTTGCGACCTCTTTCACCGTGTCGGCCGCCTTGCCGTAGGCCTTGCCGACGATTGGCAGGCTGCGCAGCGCCGAGTCGATGCCCGACAGGACGCCGCCGATCTTCTCGGGGAAGCTCATAAACGAGGCAATGGCGCCGGTGAAGGCGTCAGTCGCGGTCTTCCACGCACCCTCGATACCGTTGGTGACGGAATCCCACGCGCCCATTGCCGTGTCTCGGATCGAATCGAACGCGTCGAAGACCTTGGTCATGATCCCGCTGGAATCAAGCCACTCGTAAATTTTCTTACCGACCCACTGGCTCAGCTCAAACGAACCCCACAGCGCAGCGATCGGCAGGAGGATGCGGGTGAACAGGCCCATGAGCATCGCTGGCACGCCGCGGAGCATGGCGCCGAAGCCGCCAAAAGCGCCGCTCAGCAGGCTACCGCCGCCGCCAGAAGCACCCGCGGCGCCCGGCTTGGCGCCGATCGGGCTCGTCAAAGCCTTGAGGAACCGGTTGTACCAGCGCTCCTTTTTGCGCTCGGCATTGCGGCCGAACAGGGAGAACAGGCCGCGGCCCAGCGGACCTACCACGTCGGTGATTTCCTTTGCAGCATTGATTGTGGGGTCCACGTTGTCCGATGCATTCAGCGACGCGGTCAGTTTGCCGATCGTGTCACTGAGCCGGCTCATGGCGCCGCCGCTGCTTGGCGCGCCGCCACTACCGCCGCCCGAGCCGGTACCTAAGCCACCGCCGCGCTTCTGGGCCGCCACAAAGCGGCCATTGGCCGCGCGCTGCGCTGTTGAAAGGCTTGGCGTGCTGCTCCGGCCACCCGGGGTGCTTACGCGCGCCGCTGGGGCCAGCGCACGTCCGCCAGACCCACCGGAGCGGCCAGCTGGTGCGACGACAGCTCGGGGACCATAGGGCCCCCGCGGTCCACGTGCGCTGGGCTGGCTCAGACGCGCTGAAGTAGCGGCCTGGGCGCTGACCGCATGAGTGATCGCTTTGACGTCCGCGCGAATTGCACGCCAGATTGTCATTCCCTGCTCTTGGGACTTAAGCAGACCGCGATTGCTCTTGATCACCTCGCCGACGAGAAAACCTTGCGCGTCGCTTGGAAACATGGCCATTATTTTTTACTTTCCAAGTTGAATGCGGCTTACGATGGCCTGCAAGAATGGGTCAGGTCGCTGGTGCTGTGCTGGCTTTGGGGGTTCAACGGTTACCGTGGGCTCCACGGAATGCGGCACCGGCGGATCAACGCGCTGGGGAGCTATTGGCCTCTTTGCCGCGGCCGTTTCACGAATAACCCGTGCTGCGGTAATGCCGTCGAGGTATTGGGCAATTTGGGATGCGCGAAAAGACAGGGCTGACTGCTCGCACAGGTACTTTGAGTTGCTCATGGCTTCGCTTCCTCGTCTTCAAAAATCTGTATCACTAAGGCTTGGCCGGACTGGAGCACGTCAAGCGCCTCATTGCGCACCGCATTCGGCCCGAGGTCTGGCGCGGCCGGATCGTGCAAATCCGAGTGAGTGAGCCAAATACGGAACAAGATGCTCACGCCTGGCTCCTCAGTAGCCACGGACAAGTACTGGCCGATACAAGGGATCGGTGCACCTTCAGCTTGCTCAAACGCCACACGCATACAGAGCGTCGGCAATTCACCCGGCTCGATGGCGCCGGCCGCGACGGCGAGATTGATCGCGTCGGCGTCCACGATGGTGAATTGAGTGGCGCCCAGGAAAACAGTTGCTGGCTCGGCAGCGTCAGCCGCCCCCCACGTTTCAGGATCGTCGTTGTCAAAAGGCTGGCCGTGAGCGCCCAGTGCGAGGCGGTCGAAAAGCTCCGCTGCAAGTGGCAGCGCGGCGTCATTGGGCTGGAGGTTGTCGTTCATAGAGATGCACCCTTGTGGGGTTGATTCAGAAGGTTCTGGAGCGCTCGCACTATCGCGGCACTATTGATGTCGGTGCGACCTTCGAGGGCCTTCAGAGCGCGGGCAACATCGGGTTTCGAGGCGAGTTTCGGAAGCGCGGCACTGCGGCCGGCACTCGGTTGGACGATTCGCCGGACCTTCCTGGGCAACATGCGTTCTGCATCGGCCTGCTGGACCGTGAAGACCTTTGGTTTGGCTTTACCGGGCTTGTCGATGCGGTCGCGATCAGCGGCGACCATTACGGCGACGCGTTGGCGCAAGCCGACGCTAAATTGGGTATCGGTCAGAACGCGGGCCAGGTGCTTGCAAGCGGCGCCGTCTAAGGTCGGATTGGTCAACTTAGGCAGGCCATGCTCGGCCCGACCCGAGACCCAGCCCCCAGCGGTCGCCACGAAGCGTAGGAAATACCTGAAATGCTCGCAATCGCACTCGAAGCGCAGGGCCGACTCCTTGCACAGCCACAGCGCCGATTGGGCAGGCGTGCCCGGCCGAGCCAGCGCTGCGGCGTATTGCGTGAACTCTACGTTGACGTGATGACGAGTGACCTTCGACTGAGGGCCGCTGTTTGTCACGAAATGGACTTTCCCGGCTTGCAGGCGCGAAGGCAGGCTGTAACGGATCTGAGCTTTCGCGCGGTCGATGTCTGCCGGCCGCGACAAGCCGAGCGCTTCGCGAGCGGTTAGGCCTTGTCGCGCCCTACTTCCGAGGGTTGCGACGCTCGCGCGAAATGCCGCCAAGTCCTGCGCCGTAATCGGCCGCACCTGCCCACCGAGCGTGGTCGTTAGCATGCGGGCCGGAGACAGGCCGCCCGAGACTTCGGATGGCTGCAGGATCGTCTTGGCCTGGCGACGTGAATCGAGTTCTCTGGAGCGCTGAGCATTCAGCGCCGAGACGGCATTTCCGACGCGGGGCGCGGTCAAGGAAGTCCGCCTTCGGCGATGCCACCTTGAGCTGCCGCGACTGCCAGGAGGCGCATCTGCTCCTTCATGCCGGCATGCTCATTACGGCTGATTTCCTGCTCCCGTTTAATTTCATCGACACGCGCTTCAAGCCAAGTGCGGGGATCGACACCTTGCTCTGCCGAGGCCGTCGCGGCGCCGTTCAAAAAGTGCTCGAAAGCTGCAACATCCACAAGGTGCCGCAGCTGGAATGCGGCAGATTTGGCGAGCGTGCGCAGCTGTTTGCTTGCCCGAACCTCGGCAATCCACGCAACCATTTCGGGGCGTAGTGACTCTTCTGGGCGCGGCAGCGGCACTGAAGAGAAAAAGCGATTTCCGACGGATGTCACGCAGGTTCCTTTTCGGCCTCGTAGCGCGCCTTGATCAGGTCGTCAAAACCGAGTCCAGCAATGCAAGCGGTGTCAAACAGAGGGTCAGCAAGGAACTGCCGAAGAGGCGGCAGGAGCGTTGCTGTAATGGCGTTGATGCGATCACGGGCCAGCTGAATTTGCACTTCTGGGTCTTCAAGATCAGGTCCAAGATTCGAAATTTGCTCCTTCGTCAATCCTGCTGCGATAAGGTTTGCGTACTTTGCGGAGCCAGTGCTGCTCCCCAAAGTAGTCGCGCGTTTGATCGCGTCAATTTTCTGGGAAAGATGGGCGCGTTCGTTAGTCAGCACAGTGACCTTCGCAGACACCGCAAGCCGCAGTGGCGCAAGGCGCTGCATCCGCACCCGATGGCGCCGGTCTTGCACTTCGTGATCTTCCGCTGCAGCCTCAGACTCCTCTTCAACTTGCTTCGCGAGGCGATCGAGCGCGGCCACCATCGCTGCTGCGGTATCGCTAACAGTCGAAATATTCCCGGCGGTCGTGACGATCGTGAGCGCTTCGGCGATTACCGAGCGGTATTCCGTTTTCTCCCGGAGGCGCGCGCGGGCAAACTTCAACCGGCCTGCAGCGCTCTGCACAGCCGTATCCCGGAAAATGACGTCAAGGCGGTCAATCTCGTCAGAAGTGAGTGACGCCTGGCCGCTAAGTGGGCTGCGAATGAAAAGTTGTGTCATTGAGGGTTCCTTAGAAAATAGGGTTGAGAATTTTTCGGTTATTGAATGGCCGAGCGTCTCGGTGTACTTCGCAGCTTCATGATTGGCACCTACACCGCGTAAGCGACGGCCGAGTCCGCGAAGAACGAAGTTGACGTAGCTCATTCCTTGCCTTTAACAGCTGGATCACGGCGTTTGAACGCGACGTAGGCACGCAAATCGGCAGGCTGGTAGCGAACTCGGCCCTCCACCACAACAAAGGCTGGCCCGACGGCAGGGTTTGCCCGACGCCAGCCGCCTGGGGTACTTTCGGCGACGCCAAGAAAGCGGGCAGCTTCCTTTTCGTCAAGAAGTGGTTCAAGTTCGGGGATCACTTGGAGGGAGTGGTTGGTTGAGTTCATTTAAAGCAAGTTTCAGTGAGTCGTGTTCACTTCCGATGGGCTGTTTTCCCGTTTAAACTCAATGGTCCTCGCGCGCGATGAGACCCCACTTATTCAGTCAGAATGGTTCTTGAATACTCCCCGAATCGCGCATAGGAGTTAACGAGGACTTTTGTTACTACCGCCCGAAGACCGCGATCTGGAGGCGCATCCGTTCCGAAAACTCGTCATGGCGGCGAAGCACGTCGCGGGCCTTGAACTGAACTGCTTCCATCCGGCTGACGGCGGCCAGCACAGTCGCGCCACCGCGTGAGTCCTCAAACTGCTCAACGTTCAGGCGGTGGTACTGCTCTACCGCTGCGGTCAACGAGCACGCTGCGTCAAGCAGCTCGCGGTAATTGCTTGCATCCGGCCCCGCCAAGGCTTCGCTGGCTTCAATGCCGTCAGCGATGTTTTCGGCTGTTTTAGTCAGCATCTGATGCACTGCGCGAACACAGGAGTTACGACGTGCCGCTCTGGCGTCACGCTCGGGGTCCGGGGACAAGCCAAAGAGGAAGTCCATTGAAACGCCAAGAGTTGTTGCGGCGGCGAGGATGACGTAAAGAGGCGGCGCCCGCCGACCTTGCTCAAACAAAGACAGCTGGGTTGGATTTTTGTAGCCCATCTTGAGGGCGGCTTCGGTCTGTGTGTAGCCGCTCAACTGGCGCGCGGCGGTAAGGCGGGGCCCGATCGCGGCGAGCGTCAATGCGCGGTCACGGCTCATTTGTACCGACTGGGGGCCCTCCGCGTCGCTGATGCCGGTGTGAGCGGCATCACGGTCCGGAGTCACCGTATCGTTCGCGGCAGCAGCCGGCGGAGCTGCCAACTGATCGAACATGCCAGCGCTTACGCTCGAACTGTCACTGTCGCCGTTATCACTGTCAGTCCCATCGGTGGAGGTGCGTCCAGATTCGGACACATCTTTGCAAAGATCGGCCGGCGAAAAATCCTCATCAGTTTTAGCTTGCATTTTTCATACTTTCTAGCCAAGCCATGCCGGCGGCGTGATTGCTGTCTTCCAGGAGGGTTTGCTTGTTGACCGAGCCGAAGCGGCCGTTGATCCGCTGCTGGCAAGCGGCTTTCATCCAACCGCGAGGATCGATCGGGCGCTCAATGCAGGCTTGCTGCATCACGTCGAAAACGAGGCGCCGGTCGTTGTTGCTGTTTTTGATCAGGCCACCAATGAAGCTTCCCGCGACCGTTTCAGACACGCCAGCTTCGGCAAGCAATGCTCTGCCACCGGCCCAAAGAACCTTTTCGTCAAGCTCGGCGCGCGGCAAGTCGTCATGAAGCGCCGGCAGCGCCGCTGCTTCCGCAATACGTTGCGTGGGCGTCAACGGCATTAGCATCGGTGGACCCACGGGAATGAACTCGCCGGCATCAGCGCTGGCCACGCCAGCCGTACCGATAGGTACGGAAGTAGGCTGTTTCTGTGCTTGTTCCTGTTCTTGGCTTTGAAGGGGCTTGAAAGGGGCTTGCGAAGGGCTTGTTTTTTGGGCTATGTTCTGCCGACCGTCAGTCATGTGAAAGACTTGGCAGTAACGGCTGTAGAACAGCGACAGGAAGGGGTTTTCGGCCACCGCATTAAATTCGCGTTGCACGAATTTGCAGCGGTTGTCTTTTGCTTCAAGTTTTTCGGCAATTTGATACATTGCCATTTCATGGACCCACACGACTTCAGAGCCTTCGTCATAGCTGCAAAACCCCACTTCACAGGCCCCTTGAAGCCCCTTTGAAGCCCCTTCTAAGGTGAGCCCGGTATCGACGGCAATGTATGTTTTGTTGATGTAGTAGAGGCCGATCATGTTGGCGTGCTGGCACGTCATCAGATAGAGGGCGACGATGACGGCTTCGGTGCCGTGCGCCTTGAGTGCGCGCCCGGTCTTCCCGTTCCAGAACTGAGGGGCGATCTTTGAATAATCACGCATGCTCACCGCCCGCCCTGCCAAGCAAGTCACGATGAGATTGGACAGTCCTCCCCCATTGGGGGAAGTCCCCCGTGCGAGGGATCCTGTAACGTTGCGCCATAGACAGGGGCACGGCGAATTCGCCGAGGACGCCAGGGATAACCTTTTTCACAACTACACCCCCAGCACGCGGCGCAAGTCCGCGACGGGCCAAGCCAAGCGGCCGTTGATGCGCATGGGACGAACGATGCCCGTGTCCATGCACGCATGCGCGCGAAGCGTCTGAGGGCGCCGATTGAGGTAGTACGCGGCGGCCTCAGTCGTGACCGTTGGGCTTGTGATTTCGCCCAGCGGAGGGAAGGTAGCCCGCCGCGTCTCGCGGTTCACCTTTGGGATGTTGTCTGCCGCCGGAATCGGCAACAGGGTGTTTTCGGCTTGCAAGATGGTTTCTCCAGAACACCGATCAACGTCGGTGCATGGAGTCCTATTCTTGTCAGATATCGGCAGGTAGGCACCTGCCGTTTTCCTGCCGTTCGCCTTCTGTTTTAGGCCTTGACGCTATTGACGCGCCGAATGTGTTTCCACACATCTTCGACGAATGATTGACGTTCTATGCCCTCTGCCATGGCAATCTTGCCGATTCCGCGGGGCATTAACCCGTAGTCGTTGGTTGGCATCTTCAGCTTTGCGTCTATGCATCTCTGGTGGCGACGCGCTTGACGCTCTTCTGGCGTCTCGCGTTTGGCATGTGTAACATCAGGCGCGCTACTCCTCGGCAACGCAGGCGGCGGCGCAGCAGCACCTGGGAATCCAGATGGCAGGCTCAGACCAGCGTCCCGTGCCCACTCGGCCATGCTGTCGAGCGGAACCTTCGTTTCTGGGGTGACGCCGTGTTTGATAGTCAAATAAGCCAAGAGGCCGCGCGCTCCGTCGATCTTGCTACGAGCCTCACCGTCGCCAACCTGGTGAGAAATCGTCCATGCATAGCGTTTGTTGATACCGCACGCCAACGCGACGGCCTCACGCAATGTCACGACGGAGATCGGCGAGAGCACTGACCAGTCAGGGAATAGAAAGTCGACAGTGGCCGTTGCGGTGCGCGCGCGATCCTCAATGACTCGGAGCTTGGCGTGCTCCGGCATCAGGCGATCCACCACCTTCTGTAGGATGGCGGCCTCGTTGATTGGATGGTCTTGTTTGTTCATTGTTTCTTTAGGCAGTCAGACCCCAGACTGCGCGCAGATCTTCACCAGCGCTTGAGTCCGTCGAGTCCAGTGTGAATCCAGCCGTCGCAATGAGCTTGCGGAGTTCCTTGAGACCCTTTTTGTCGGCATCGGGGGCCTTCGCGATGAGGCGATCCGCGAGTTCAACGGCTTGCATCAAAACATCAGCCCCCTTGTTTACGGCACTCTCGATATCCAAAGAATCCGGCCACCGTTTCAAGCGCTTGAGCATGCCGTCGTTGCGCACGCGGTAAACGGCGAGGGTGCCGTTGATGTTCCGCAGCACTACGTACTGATGCTCGTCGTGGACCATCACACCACTGTCGCAAGCAGATGGCTGCAGACTTTCCCCGGCCCGAAAATACGCGGCCATTGCTCGCTTCAAAAGTTCTGCTCCGTCTTGTGACATGTCTACCTCGATTTTGTTTAGAAGTCCGTAGTGTAGTTTGACAAACTATGTTTGTCAAACAGACATTACCCTCACATTCCACTACCGATGTAAATTGCCGAGGCAGCCTCGGCATGGGTTCAATATCCTTGCGCGCCGCGCCGGGCGTCGTCAATCGCAGATCGCGCGAGTGCAAAGTAAGCAGCGTCGATCGCAGCGTCGCCGTATGCCTCTGCAGCTATCGTGAGTAGGACGCACATCTCGCCGCATCCTTCCGGGTACCGGGAAAACAACAGCTCCATTCGAGGGAATACATCGAGGGACAGCAAGTCGACGCGGCCGGCGATCAATTCCAGCAGCCAATATTGATCCGCTTGACGCTCACGAGCCGCAATGAAGGCATTCATGGATGCCTTGAATTCGCCGAATCGGTCGAAACACACTTTGATGGCGGCTTCAGGCTACACGGTGCAATGACACCAACTTGCCGCTGCCTTCTTCCGCACTCGCTTGATCGAACGGCACGTCTGCTTGCCCCAAAATGTGCGCCTCAATTAGCGTGAGGAACGGCCGCAGCGCGTCAACGCTGCGTGGCCTATAACCTTCGGCTGTCGCGGAGGGCTTGTGACCCATTACCTGCGCGATGGCCCCGGCTGGCGCGCCTGCCGCCTCTCCAAGAAGCGAGAACGAACGCCGCAGACCGTGGATGGTCAAGCCGTCGATGCCGGCGCTTCCGAGCGCTTTGGAGTGACTTGCACGCGTGTCGGCGATTCGGCCAGTCTTGCCACTGGAAGCGAAAACAAACTCGTTTATTCGGGGGAGAGTCACGAGGAGCTGTGCCAGGTATGGTGTCAGCGGAATCACGCGGGTCGCGTCCACCTTGTCTGCGATTTCGAGCTTGCGCCAACGGAAATCGATCTCGCTCCATCGGAGTGCTGCAAGTTCCTCTCGACGTGCACCGGTTAACAACAAGGCACGAAGGTAGACCGATGCAGTTCGGTTGCTTAGTTGTTCCACACCGGCCCACCAGCCAGGCAGTTGCGCCGCCTCCAGCGCGTCGGTTCGACGGGTACTGCGGGGCAGCGCCTGAACGATTGAGGCGCCTTTGCCAGCATCACGGTTGACTAGCGCTCTGTATTCGGGCCGTGCCGAGCCCCACCGCAGGAAACCGCGGAACATCATCAGAGCACGGGCAGCTTGGTGCTTGCCGATTTTGGCTTCGCGGTCGTACCAAATCTTCAGCGTGTCCTCACTCACATCGGCCAGCGGCATTGCCAGCAACGGATAAAGTGGGCCGGGCCGCGTTAGACCCTTTCCCCGCTTCTTCTCGATGCCCCCGGGTGAAACCATTGCTTCAAGGTCGGTGCGATATCTGGGCTTCCAAGCATCACGGCGCTTGGGTGCACCTTCGGCCAAGTAAGTCGGCCAGGCATCACCAACCTTAACCGCCTCAAGTCGGTCGGCCTCGCGCTTCGCAACATCCTTCGCGACCGTCTCTGCCTTAATCGCGCGGGGATCACGCCCTTCGTCGATCTGCCGCTGCAGTTCTCGGGCCTTCGCCTGAGCTTCAGGTACACGCCAGGACTCGGCGTCGCCGATCGTGATGCGTAGGCTCTTGCCCTGGTAGAGGCTTTGAAAAATGAAGGCCGGCGTTCCACGCGGCGTCACACGTAGCCCGAGTCCTGGCGCCTTGCTATCCCATAAGAAAGCTTGAGGTTTATCGGAGGGACAGGAGAAGCCGGCAACGCGCGGTGCGGTAAATGCGATTTTTGCCATGGCGTCATTCTCTTACATCGGCAGAGAAAGTAACGCAGGATGTAAGAGTATTTTTGATATCGCGATCAACAAAGAGGTATTTGGAATACTAGGATTTTTGGTCTTCTCCTCTGTGAACCACTCTGAAATCAACCCAAATCAATGAGTATCAACATTCCTATCCTCTCATTCGTAATGAGAAGGTCGGGTGTTCGATTCATCTCTCCGGCACCAAATAATCAATAAATCGACGACAAAATCAAAAAAAGCCGCGTGATCGCGGCTTTTTCGTTTTGGGCTTCAGTTTTACATTCTTGTTACTGGCCAGTCCTCACTCCCTCCTCACTTATAGCCCGGAGTGGTAGGAGGTTACCCGTTCGACCTCATTTTTGGAGCCCAGCATCACGCTGACCCGTTCATGTAGCTTGGTTGGCTGCAAATCCAGGATGCGCTGTTTGCCGTTGGTGGAGGCGCCGCCGGCCTGTTCGATCAGCCAGCTCATGGGGTTGGCTTCGTACATCAGGCGCAGCTTGCCGGCCTTTTCGGGCTCGCGTTTGTCCCAGGGGTACATAAACACGCCGCCGCGAGTCAGGATGCGGTGCACGTCGGCCACCATGGAGGCGATCCAGCGCATATTGAAGTCCTTGCCGCGCGGGCCGTCCTTGCCCTGCAGGCATTCGTCGATGTAGCGTTTCACCGGTGCGTCCCAGTGGCGCATATTGCTCATGTTGATGGCGAACTCTTTGGTGTCCTCGGGAATCCTGACGTTTTCCTCGGTCAGCACAAAAGAGCCTTGCTCGCGGTCCAGCGTGAACATGGCCACGCCGTCGCCCACCGTCAGCACCAGGGTGGTCTGCGGGCCGTAAATGCAGTAGCCGGCCGCGACCTGCTTGTTGCCGGCCTGCAGAAAGTCTTTTTCCTCGACGCCGGCATGGCCTTCAGGCTTTTTGAGCACGCTGAAGATGGTGCCTATGCTGACGTTGACGTCGATGTTGCTGGAGCCGTCCAGGGGGTCGAACAGCAGCAGGTATTCACCCTGCGGATAGCGGTTGGGCACCACGTAGATGCTGTCCATCTCTTCCGAGGCCATGGCCGCCAGGTGGCCGCCCCATTCGTTGGCTTCGATCAGCACCTCGTTGGCGATGATGTCGAGCTTTTTCTGGACCTCACCTTGCACGTTCTCGCTGGAGGCGGTGCCCAGCACGCCGCCCAGCGCGCCTTTGTTGACGGCCTGACTGATGCTTTTGCAGGCGCGCGCCACCACTTCCAGTAGCAGCCGCAGTTGCGACGGGATGTGGCCGTCCATGCGCTGCTGCTCCACAAGGTAGCGGGTCAGGGAGATTTTTTGGGACATGGGGGGCTCCGTTCGATGAAAGGTTGGATCGGTTGGGCGGCGATGTTGTTGCCGGGTATGACCGGGCGAGGTGATCAGCGGGGCTTGCCTTGCTGTTTGCGCTCTTCAAATTCGGCCAGCGTGGCCTGGGCGCTCTCCAGCAGGTACTCGTCGTCCTTGGCGCGCGCAATGTCCACGCGTTGCTGGAAGAAGGCGCGTGCTTCGGCAGTCCGACGTGTTTCGTGCGCGAGCACCCCGAGCTGGAACAAGGCGTCGAGCACGATGTCGGTGTCCTCCAGGGCCCTGCCCAACGCCAGGCGCTGTTGCAGCCAGGTTTTTGCCTCGGCATGTTTGCCCAGCTCGTAGGCATTTTGCGCCAGGTTGTTGATGACGCCGGACAGGCGCTTGTCCGTGCCGAAGCCGAAGGCGGCTTGCGCATCGGTGAGCAGTTGCCGGTTGTGCGCCAGCGCTTCGGCAAAGCGGCCGGCTTCGTGCAGGGCATAGCCGATCTCTTCGCGAATACCCAGCTTCTGCTCGGTGCCCAGCGTGGCGCCTTCATGCGCGGCCCAGTGAGCCGATTGCTGAAGGTGTTCGACGGCGGTGTCGTAGTCCTCGGCCTCCAGGGCCGACTCGCCGATGGCGTAATGCTGTTCGTAGCGCTCGGTGGGCGTGAGGCCGCCCCTGGCGTCGCGCATGGCCAGGGCGCGCAGGCCCAGGGGCAGGCCCTCGGTATGCAGCTGGCGTTTGCGGAACACCACGAACTGCAGCCACAGCAGGTCGGCCATTTCGGCGGAGTCGGCTCCCACGGCTTCGGCCAGGGGCTGCAGAGCGGCCAAGTTGGCCGACATGCGTGAACCGCTGAACATGCCGCTGGTGTCGTACACGGTGTCGCGCAACCGGTTGAACTTCTTCGCAAACCGCTGTGCGGGGGTACCGAATGAGAAGAATGCCATGGCGGTGTCGTCCTCGTTCAGTCGGCCAATGCGCGCGAGACCACTTCGTGCGTGTCCTTGCTCAAATCGGTCTTGGCCGCGACGCGGGCAATCGCCTCGCGTGCCGCGCTGCGGTAGGGTTCTGCCAGCTTGCTCCAGCGGTCCAGGGCGCGCGCCAGGCGGGCGGCGACCTGCGGGTTGATGGCGTCGAGTTCCATCACGCGCTCGCTCCAGAACACATAACCGGCGGCATCGGCGCGGTGGAAGCCGGCCGGGTTGCCCTGGCAGTAGGTGCTGACCACGCTGCGCGCGCGGTTCGGGTTGCGCAGGCTGAAGTCGGCATGCTTCATGAGCTGCTTGACGGCCGGCAACACATTGCCACCGCGGTCGGGCGCGCCGGCCTGCAGGCCGAACCATTTGTCGATGACCAGGGCTTCGTCCTTGAACATGGCGTGGAACAGCGGCAGTGCCTCGCCGGCCAGGGCATGGCCGCTGGAGACCAGCGCGGCCAGCGCGTTGAAGCGGTCGGTCATGTTGCCGGCGTCCTTGAAGCGCTGCAGGGTCTTGCGCGGCCAGCCGGCATCGCCGGTGCTTTGCGCGGCCAGGCACAGATAGGTCAAGGCCATGCCCGCGAGCGCGCGGCGGCCGCTGGAGACAGGGTCGGGTGTGTAGGCGCCGGTGTCGTGGTTGGCTTCGTAGACGGCCTCCCAGTCGGCCGCCAGGGCCGTGGCCAGCTGCAGGCGCATGGCTTCACGCACCGCGTGGATGCGCTGCGGGTCCACCACCTCGAGCTGCTCGGCCAGGTAGGTTTCGGACGGCAATGTGAGCACCAGCTCCTTGAAGGCCGCGTCCAGGCCGGGGTGGCGCAGCACCTGGCGCATGGCGTCCAGGTAGGCCTCGTCCAGCACGGCGGCGGGTGTGGCGTCTGCCGTGATGGCCGCGATGGCGCGGTTGACGGCCAGGCGCTGGCCGGCTTCCCAGCGGTTGAAGGGGTCGCTGTCGTGCGCCAGCAGGTGCAGCAGCTGGGCGTCGCTGTAGTTGAACTCGAGCACCACCGGGGCGCTGAAGCCGCGCAGGATGGAAGGCACGGGCTCGGCGTCTATGCCGGTGAAGGTGAAGGTCTCTTCGGCCTGCGTGAGCACCACGGTGCGCGTGCTGGCGGGGGCCTGGCTTTCACCAGCGAGTTGCAGCGGCAAATCCTGGCCGTCCGCGCCCAGCAGGCCCAGGCCGACCGGGATGACAAAAGGCTGCTTGACGGGCTGGCCCACCGTGGGTGCGCAGCTTTGCGACAGCGTGAGGGTGTAAGTGCGGGCGTCGGCATCGTAGCGGCCTTGCGCGTGCACGCGCGGCGTGCCGGCCTGGCTGTACCAGCGCTTGAACTGGGGCAGCAGGCGCGCCAGGTCCGACATGGGGTTGGCGTCGGCAATCGCCTGCGCAAAATCGTCGCAGGTCACGGCCTGGCCGTCATGGCGTTCGAAGTAAAGCGTCATGCCGCGGGCAAAACCTTCGCGGCCCACCAGGGTCTGCATCATGCGCACGACCTCGGCGCCTTTTTCGTAAATGGTGACGGTGTAGAAGTTGCTGATCTCGACATAGCTGTCGGGTCGCACCGGATGCGCCATGGGGCCGGCGTCCTCGGGGAACTGGGCGGTGCGCAGCACGCGCACGTCCTCGATGCGCTTGACGGCGCGGGCCGAGGGGGCGCCGGCCAGGTCCTGGCTGAACTCCTGGTCGCGGAACACCGTGAGGCCTTCCTTCAAGCTCAGCTGGAACCAGTCGCGGCAGGTGACGCGGTTGCCCGTCCAGTTGTGGAAGTACTCGTGGCCGACCACGCTCTCGATGTTGGAGAAATCCACATCGGTGGCGGTGGCCTGGTTGGCCAGCACGTACTTGGTGTTGAAGATGTTCAGGCCCTTGTTTTCCATGGCGCCCATGTTGAAGTCGCTGGTGGCGACGATCATGAAGCGCTCCAGGTCCAGCGGCAGGCCGAAGCGGGCCTCGTCCCAGGCCACCGAATGCATCAGCGAGGCCATGGCGTGCTCGGTCTTGTCGAGATCGCCGGGGCGCACATAGACCTGCAGCGTGTGCTGCTTGCCGGCGCGCGAGGTGATGCGCTGCTCACGGCTGACCAGCTGGCCCGCCACCAGGGCGAACAGGTAGCTGGGCTTTTTGTGCGGGTCCACCCATTTGGCGAAATGCCGCGCGCCGTTGGGGCCGGGTTCCAGCGGGCCCTGGTCCACCAGGTTGCCGTTGGACAGCAGCACCGGGTACTGGGCCTTGTCGGCGCGCAGGGTCACGGTGTAGCTGGCCATCACGTCGGGGCGGTCCAGGAAGTAGGTGATGCGGCGAAAGCCCTCGGCCTCGCACTGGGTGAAGAAGGAGTCGTTGCTGACGTAGAGACCCATCAGCTTGGTGTTCTTGGCCGGGCAGGTGGTGGTGAAGATTTCCAGCTCGAAGGGCTCGTTGCCTTCGGGCAGGTTTTCCAGCACGAGGCGGCTGCCTTCCATCTTGAAGGAGGTGCCCTGGCCGTTGACCAGCACGCGCGCCAGGTTGAGCTCCTCGCCGTCGAGCTTGAGCGGCTGGGGCGGCACATCGGGGTTGCGGCGCAGGCTCATCTTGTTGAGCACACGGGTTTTCGCCGGGTCCAGGTCGAAGCACAGGTCGACGGTGTCTATCCAGTAGGCGGGGGCGATGTAGTCGGCGCGGTTGATGACCACCGTGGGCCCTTGTCCAGATCCACGGTCATCGGGCATTTGCAACATGGCTACTTCCTCAAAACAATCTTAAAAACTCAAACAATCACTCAACAAAAACACCCGGGCGGCCGCGCCGGCCGCCACGGGCATCAAACGCCCTGCTTCAGCGAGGCTTCGATAAAAACGTCCAGGTCGCCGTCCAGCACCTTCTGCGTGGCCGAGACCTCGACGTTGGTGCGCAGGTCCTTGATGCGGCTGTTGTCCAGCACATAGCTGCGGATCTGGTGGCCCCAGCCCACATCGGTCTTGGTGTCTTCCAGCTTTTGCTGGGCTTCCTGCTGCTTGCGCAGCTCGAAGTCGTAGAGCCGCGAACGCAGGCGCTTCCAGGCCACGTCGCGGTTGCTGTGCTGGCTGCGGCCGTCCTGGCACTGGACCACGATGCCGGTCGGGATGTGCGTCAGGCGCACGGCCGAGTCGGTCTTGTTGATGTGCTGGCCGCCGGCGCCGCTGGCGCGGAAGGTGTCGGTGCGCACGTCGGCCGGGTTGATCTCGATCTCGATGGAGTCGTCGATTTCGGGATAAACGAAGACCGAGGCAAACGAGGTGTGGCGCCCGCCCGAGGAGTCGAAGGGCGACTTGCGCACCAGGCGGTGCACGCCGGTTTCGGTGCGCAGCAGGCCGAAGGCGTACTCGCCCTCGATCTTGATGGTCGCGCCCTTGATGCCGGCGGTGTCGCCGGGCGATTCGTCTTCGACCGTGGTCTTGAAGCCCTTGCGCTCGGCGTACTTGAGGTACTGGCGCAGCAGCATGCTGGCCCAGTCGCAGGCCTCGGTGCCGCCGGCGCCGGCCTGGATGTCCAGGAAGCAGGGCAGGGGGTCGGCCGGGTTGTTGAACATCCGGCGGAATTCCATTTTTTCGACCTCGGCCGCGATCTTGGCGGCCTCGCCTTCAATCGTCGCCATGCCGGCGTCGTCGCCTTCGCCCTTGGACATCTCGAAGAGCTCGCTGTTGTCGGAGAGCTCCGAGCTCAGGCGGTCGATGACGTGGACCACGTCTTCCAGCGATTTTTTTTCCTTGCCGAGTTCCTGCGCGCGCTTGGGGTTGTCCCAGACTTTCGGGTCTTCGAGTGCGGCGTTGACTTCGTTCAGCTTGCGTTCTTTGGCAGGGTAGTCAAAGATACCCCCGAAGCTCGTTGACCCGGTTGCTCAGGTCCACGAGCTGGTTGCTGATGAGGTTGATGCGTTCTGCTTCCATGATTCTTCTGTCCTGAATAAGGTGGTAGCCGCAAGAGGGCGGCTGAACCCGTCATTTTCTCATGACACGGGCCTTACTGCTCCAGAAAGCCCTCAATCAGTGTTGCCAGCTGTTCCGGCTGGTCGTGGTGCAGCATGTGGCCGGCGTCCTGGACCACGGCGACTTGGGCCTGGGCCACCTGTTTCAGGCGCTCGTGGTACTCGGCCAGGCTGTATTTGCCCTGCCACCAGGTGGCCAGCGAGTCGTCGGAGGCCTCGACGGCCAGCGTGGGTGCGCTGATGCAGCGGTAAATCGCCAGCGCCTCATCAACGCGGTAAAGCTGGGCGCTGGTGATCTTGTGTGCGGCTTCGCCCAGGATGTTCCATTTCCCCGCCGCATCGGGCCGAGCCCAATGGCCGGCCAGCCAGCCCGCCTTGTCGGCCGACAGCCGCGGGTTGGTTTTCATGAGGCGGCGCGCCACGCCGTCCACGCCGTCATAGGCCTTGAGAGCGAGTTCGCCGCGCCGCAGGCTTTTGAGCTCGTCCATCCATTTGGCATAACGGCCCGGCGCCTGTTCGGGCTTGCTGGGCGGCAGGCCGAAACCTTCGAGGTTGACCAGCCGGCGTATGCGCGCGGGCCGCACGCCGGCATACAGCATGGCGACATTGCCGCCCATGCTGTGGCCGACCAGGTCCACGGCTTGTTCGCCCACATAGTGGTCCAGCAAAAAATCCAGGTCGGCGAGGTAGTCGGCGAACCAGTAGTTGTCGGCGGGGCTGCCGTCCGGGCCCGAGCCTGTGAGCCCAAAGCCGCGCCAGTCGGGCGCGATGATGGTGCGGCCTTGTGTGAAGGCGTCCGACAGGGCGTCCACCATGAACTGGTAGGAGGCGGCCACGTCCATCCAGCCATGGACCAGCACCAGCGGCGGCAGCGCGGGGTTGGTGCCCGAGGGGCTTTCCCACAGACGGACGTGGTAGCTGAGGCCGCGTATAGGGACAAACTCGCTGCGGGAGGAGCGTTTTTCTTTGTACATTGGACCCCATGATAAAGAGACAAGACACAAAGCGCAGTCAAAACAGAGACAAGCCGGCGGCCGGCCAACCCGACCACTACGCGGCCCTGCACGCCGGCTTTCGCTGGCAGGTGGATGAACACTTCAACATTGCCGAGGCCTGCTGCGGCCGCTGGGCGCGCGAGCAACCCCGGACGGCGATACGCGAGCACAAGCCGGGCGCGAAGACGGTGCTGCATAGCTTCCAGGAACTGCAAAAAGCCGCCGATGCGCTGAGCCAGGTGTTGACGGGCCTGGGCGTGCAGCGCGGCGACCGGGTCGCCATCGTGATGCCGCAGCGCCTGGAAACCGCCGTGGCCTATATGGCGGTGTTCCAGATGGGCGCGGTGGCCATGCCGCTGTCCATGCTGTTCGGGCCCGAGGCGCTGGAATACCGGCTGCAGGACAGCGATGCCGTGGTGGCTATCTGCGATGAAAGCTCCATCGCCAGCCTCAAGGCGATTCGCGGCAACTGCCCGGCGCTGCGCACGGTGATCGCCGCCGGCAGTGCCCAGGGCCAGGGCGATATCGGCTATGAAAGCGCGCTCGCGGCACAAAAGGGTGTCTTCACGGCCGCCAAGACCAAGGCCGACGAAGGCGCCATCCTGATCTATACCAGCGGCACCACGGGCCCGCCCAAGGGGGCGCTGCTGCCGCACCGTGCGCTGATCGGCAACCTGCCGGGGTTTGTCTGCAGCCACAACTGGTTTGGCTTCGACGGCAAGACGAACAAAAAATCGGACGCGGTGTTCTGGTCTCCGGCGGACTGGGCGTGGACCGGGGGCTTGATGGATGCTTTGCTGCCCAGCCTGTATTTCGGCCGGCCCATCGTCGCCTTTAACGGGCGCTTCAGCCCCGAGCTGGCCTTCAGCCTGATGGCGGAGCAGGGTGTGACGCACACCTTTTTGTTCCCCACGGCCCTCAAGGCCATGATGAAGGCTTATCCCAAACCCAGGCAACAGTTCAAACTGACGCTGCAGGCCATGATGAGCGCCGGCGAGGCTGTGGGCGATGCGGTGTTTGCCTACTGCCAGGAGCAGCTCGGCGTCACCGTCAATGAAATGTTCGGCCAGACCGAAATCAACTACGTTGTGGGCAACTGCAGCCGCTTCTGGCCCGCCCGGCCCGGCAGCATGGGCAAGGGCTACCCGGGCCACCGCGTGGCGGTGATAGACGACGAGGGTCATGAATGCCCGGTCGGCGTACCGGGCGATGTGTCGGTGAACCGTTATGACGTGCACGGCGATCCCGACCCTATCTTTTTTCTGGGCTACTGGAAAAAAGAGGAAGCCACCCGCAACAAGTTCACCGGCGACTGGTGCCGCACCGGCGACCTGGCGCGCCGCGATGCCGAGGGCTATCTCTGGTACGAGGGCCGCGCCGACGACGTGTTCAAGGCTGCCGGTTACCGCATAGGCCCTGGTGAAATCGAAAACTGCCTGGTCAAGCACGCGGCCGTCGCCAACGCGGCCGTGGTGCCCAAACCCGACCGCGAACGCGGCGCCGTCGTCAAGGCCTATGTGGTGATCGCACCCGACCAGGTCGCGGCCCGCGCGGCGCATCCGGGCGGCGCGGCTGGCTTTGACGAGGAGCTCACAGCCAGGCTGCAGGCCCATGTCAAAACCATGCTGGCGCCTTACGAGTACCCCAAGGAGATCGAGTTCATAGATGCGCTGCCCATGACAACCACGGGCAAGGTGCAGCGGCGCGTGCTGCGGCTGCAGGAGGAGGAAAGATTCAAGGCGCAGTCGCCGGCCTGACGCGGACGTAAAAAAAGCACCCGAAGGTGCTTTTTTATGAGTTACCCAATGTTCAGCGGGCTGCGACCTGCTCTGCCACGTAGATTTCGACGCGGCGATTCTTGTCGCGGCCTTGTTGCGTGCTGTTGTCGGCCACAGGCTCGCGCGAACCGCGGCCGTCGGTCACGATGCGGGTGCGGGCCACGCCGCGGCTGACCAGGTAGTCGCGGGCCGAATCGGCGCGGTCTATGGACAGCGGGTTGTTGATGGCGTCCGAGCCGGTGTTGTCGGTGTGGCCGATGATGGTGACCGTCGTGACCGGGTTCTGGTTCAGGCTGGTCGCGAACTGGTTCAGGATGGGCGCGAAGTTGGGCTTGATGGCCGAGCGGCCCACGTCAAACGAGACGTCGCTGGGGATGTCCAGCTTCAGGCGGTTGTCGGTGGTCTGGCTCACGGCCACGCCGGTGCCCACGGTGGCGCGTTCCATTGCGGCTTTCTGGTCCTGCATTTTCTTGGACCAGATGTAGCCGCCGCCCGCGCCGACCGCACCGCCCAGCACCGCGCCGGTGGCAGCGCCCTTGGAGCCGCCGGTGGCCGCGCCCAGCAGTGCACCCGCCACCGCGCCTATGCCGGCGCCTTTGGCTGTGTCGGACTGGGTTTCCGTCATGTTGGCACAGCCGGACAGTGTGACGGCCGCCAGGACGGCGCAGCTCAGGGAAGTGATGGTCAGTTTGTTCATGGAAATTCTCCTCGGGAAAAATTGGACGATGTCGTTATGAAAGTGTGCTTTTGAATTCAGTTCAGGATTCAGCCACGGGGGGATTAAATCGCCGGTCTGTGAATACTAGGCCGGCAATTGGTGAGCAGTTGTAAGACAAGGGCCCGAATCGGGGCCGCCAGCACGCCCTGTTCAGAGCCCTTAAACTAGCCGCTTTGTGAACTTCGTCACACTCGCTTCTCATTGGCGCAACAACGCTTTTCGTCGTCTTTTCTCCTCAACCCGCAAATCCCATGAATAAAGTTCAACTCGGCTCCAGCGACCTGCATGTGACCCCTGTTTGCCTGGGCACCATGACCTTTGGCGAACAGGTCGATGAAAAAACCTCGCACGCCATCCTGGACCGCTCGCTGGCGCGCGGCGTCAACTTCCTGGACACGGCCGAGATGTATTCGGTGCCGGCGCGCGCCGAGACTTTCGGCTCCACCGAGACCATCATCGGCAACTGGTTCGCCAAAAACCCGTCAGCACGCGCCAAGGTGGTGGTGGCCAGCAAGGTGGCCGGCCCCTCGCGCGGCATGCCCTGGGTGCGCGAAGGCAGCGGCATGACGGCCAAGGACATCGTGGCTTCGTGCGACGCCAGCCTCAAGCGCCTGCAGATGGATGTGATCGATCTTTACCAGATCCACTGGCCCGAGCGCCATGTGCCGGCCTTCGGCGCGCTGTATTACAACCCCGCGCAGGAACGCTCCGCCACGCCCATCCACGAGCAGCTGCAGGCGCTGGCCGGCCTGGTCAAGGCGGGCAAGGTGCGTGCCATAGGCCTGTCCAACGAAACGCCTTATGGCGTGCATGAGTTTGTGCGCTTGGCCGAGCAGCACGGCCTGCCGCGCGTGGCCTCGGTGCAAAACCCCTACTGCCTGGTCAACCGCACCGTGGAAAACGGCCTGGACGAAAGCATGCACCGGCTGGGCGTTTCGCTGCTGGCCTATTCGCCGCTGGGCTTCGGCCTGCTGACGGGCAAGTACGACGAATCGGGCTTTGAAGGCGCGAATGCGCCCAAGGAGGCGCGCATCGCCAAATTCGAGTCCACGCGCAAGCAGCGCTGGGGCCGCCCCGAGGCACTGGCCGCCGCGCGGCGCTACAACGCGCTGGCGCGCGCCAACGGCCTGACGCCTACGCAGATGGCGCTGGCCTTTTGCTACACCAAGTGGCAGGTGGCCAGCACCATCATTGGCGTGACCTCGGTCGCGCAGCTTGATGAAGACCTGGATGTCTGGGGCACCACGTTGACGCCAGAAATTCTGGCCGAGATCGACAAGATTCGTTGGGAAACGCGCGACCCGGCACTGTAAGCCGGGACTTGCCGCGCGCTGCACCATGGCCAAGAAGGACGGCAAGCACATCAGCGAGACGCCAGCCACTCAATTGCTAAGGGCCAGCAAGGTGGCCTTCACCGAGCACCCCTATGAGTACCTGGAGCACGGCGGCGCCCAGCACAGTGCCGAGGTGCTGGGCTTTGATCCCTTCACCGTCGTCAAGACCCTGGTCATGCAAGACCAGGACGCCAGGCCGCTGCTGGTGCTGATGCACGGCAACCGCAAGGTCTCGACCAAAAACCTGGCGCGGCAGATAGGCGCCAAGTCGGTCGAGCCCTGCAAGCCCGAGGTTGCCAACCGGCACAGCGGCTACCTGGTGGGCGGCACCTCGCCCTTCGGCACGCGCAAGGCCATGCCGGTCTATATCGAGGAAAGCATCCTGGCTTTGCCTAGAATCGCCATCAACGGCGGGCGGCGCGGCTACCTGGTGGGGATTGACCCGCAGGTTTGCGTCACATTGCTCGGTGCAAAATCGGTGAATTGTGCGCTGAGTTTGGACAACGCCGCCGGCTACGGCTGAACGCCGGCCTGGGAAGGGCCGGTCGCCCACAAACATAAAGAGGGACACATGGTTTACGCATATTCAATAGTCGCCACGCTGCTGGCCTACCTGCTCGGCTCGCTGTCCTTCGCGGTCATCGTCAGCAAGCTCATGGGCCTGAGCGACCCCAGAAGCTACGGCAGCAAAAACCCGGGCGCCACCAATGTGCTGCGCTCGGGCAGCAAGCCGGCCGCCATCGCGACCCTGCTGCTGGACGGCCTCAAGGGCTGGCTGCCGGTGGTGCTGGTGAAATGGTTTGGCGCCGACTACGGCCTGGGCGACGGCACGATGGCCGCCGTCGGCTTCGCGGCTTTCCTCGGGCATCTGTACCCGGTGTTCTTCCAGTTCAAGGGCGGCAAGGGCGTGGCAACGGCGGCGGGCGTGTTGCTGGGCGTGAGCTGGGTGCTGGGCCTGGCCACGCTGGCGACCTGGGTGATCATTGCCTTTTTCTCGCGCTACTCCTCGCTGGCCTCCCTGGTTTCCGCGGCCTTCGCGCCCCTGTATTACCTCTTCGGCGACCGGGAGGCCTGGTATGTCGACAAGGCCATGCTGCTGGTGATGTTCGCGATCAGTGCGCTGCTGGTGTACCGCCACCGTGAGAACATCAGCAAGCTGCTCAAGGGCACGGAGTCGAAGCTGGGAAGCGCCAAAAAGGCCTGAGCGGTTCCAAAGAGCCACTCAAAAACGCCGCGTTAAAACCATTTCCTCATTGGTGCGGTTCATCTGGAAGCGCGTGAGGAAGCTGTTGCCCAGCAGGATAAAAGGCATCTCGCGCGCCGCCACCACGGCCGGCACGTTAAACACCTCCACATCCCCCACACGCACCGAGGCGAGCGAGGTCTGCCAGCCGAGGATGGTGCCGTTGGCCGTGGTCAGCTGTACGGGCCGGCCTGATTTGTAGTCAATCCCCATGCGCTCGGCATCGGCCAGCGACATGGACACGGCGCTGGCGCCGGTATCGACCAGGAACTGGGCCATCTTTCCGTTGATCTGGCCCTGCGTCATGAAGTGGCCGCCGCTGCCCGCCGTCAGCACGATGCGGGTGCCTTGCCCGGCCTGTGTGCCCGGGCCGCCGCCGGCGCCCACGCTCATGGGCGCTTCGCCGATGCGCAGCGCATGGCGCTTGCCGCCCAGCTCCACCACCGCCTGGTCGCCCGTGGTGGAAACCACCTTGACGCCCTGGTGGGTTTCCCCGGGGGCTACCGTCTTGGGCGGGCCGCCGTCCACAATCAGCAAGGCCTTGTTGCCCAGCATGCCGGCCAGGCCCACAGTCTGGGCTTGCGCGGCGCCGTGCAGCAGCGCGAGTGCCGCCAGCAACGGTGCCACGGCCGTGGCAAGCGTGGGGGTCATGTTCAGTCTCTGAAATTGTTAAAGCTCAGCGGAAAGTCGCTGATTTCTGCGCGGATCATGGCCATGGCCGTCTGCAGGTCGTCGCGCTTGGCGCCGGTCACGCGCACCGCGTCGCCCTGGATGGAGGCCTGCACCTTGACCTTGCTGCCCTTGATGAGCTGCTGGATTTTTTTGGCCTGCTCGGCCTCAATGCCGTTGCGCACCTTGGACACCTGCTTGACCTTGTCGCCGCCGATTTTTTCGGCCTTGCCGATATCGAGGAAGCGGATGTCCACGCCGGCCTTGGTCAGCTTGTTGCGCAGGATGTCGTTGATCTGGTCGAGCTGGAAGTCGCTGTCGCCGATCAGCGTGATGTCCTTGTCCTTGAGCTCTATGGAGGCGGAGGTGCCCTTGAAGTCGAAGCGCGTGGCGATTTCCTTGCCGGTGTTTTCCACGGCGTTTTTGACCTTGACCAGATCGGCTTCAAGAACGGTGTCGAAAGAGGGCATGGTGCAAGTCTTTATGAGGGGGACGGTAAGGGAGTAAGGGGGAGGCGTCGGGGTGAGACAATCCCCCGGATGTTAGTCGAGAAAAACGTTCCGCTCCAGCATTCCAACAGCTTTGGCATCGTGGCCAAGGCCCTGAGCCTGGTCCGGGTGGCCGATGAAGCCGATATTGCCGCCGTGCTGCGGGATACGGCCCTGAAGGCCGCCCCCAAGTTCGTGCTGGGCGGCGGCAGCAACATCGTGCTGACCGGCGACGTCAAGCCGCTGGTGCTCAAGGTCGAGATCATGGGCAAACGGCTGCTGCGCGAAGACGCCAAGTCCTGGATCATCGAGGCCGGCGCCGGTGAAAACTGGCACGACCTGGTCAGCTGGACCTTAAAAAACGGCTACCCCGGCCTGGAAAACCTGGCATTAATTCCCGGCACGGTGGGCGCGTCGCCGGTGCAGAACATAGGCGCCTACGGCGTGGAGCTGCAGGACCGCTTTGAATCGCTGGACGCCATCGACCTGACGACAGGCCAGGCTTTTTCCCTCAATGCCGCGCAATGCGCCTTCGGCTACCGCGATTCGGTGTTCAAGCACAGCAGCGCGGCCCCCGCCCCGGGCGGCCACGGCTTCGGGCTGGAAGGCAAAGCCGTCATCACCCGGGTGCGCCTGGCCCTGCCCAAAGCCTGGAAGCCCGTGCTGGGTTATGCCGACATCGAGAAAAAGATGCAGCAGCTGGGTGTGCAGGCGCCGGATGCGATGCAGATTTACGAGTGGATTTGCGAGATCCGCAAGGCCAAACTGCCCGACCCCAAGGTGATTGGCAACGCCGGCAGCTTTTTCAAGAACCCCACGGTCTCGCCCGAGCAGTGCGCCGACATCATCCAGCGCGAACCCAAGATTGTTCATTACCACCTGGCCGACGGCGCGGTGAAGCTGGCCGCGGGCTGGCTGATAGACGCCTGCGGCTGGAAGGGCAAATCCATAGGCAATGCCGGCGTCTACGAAAAACAGGCGCTGGTGCTGGTCAATCGCGGCGGCACGGCCGACCCGGTGACGGGCGGCGAGGTCATGACGCTGGCCAAGGCCATCCAGACCAGTGTGTATGAACGCTTCGGCATCCTGCTGGAGCCCGAACCGGTGGTGGTCTGACATGGCACGTTTAGGAAAAGTGTATCGGGGCCCGGAGGTATCGCCCTTGCGCCGGCTGGTGCTGCGGCATTCGCGTTCCACCGCGGCCATGCTGGCCTTCGTCTGGGTTGGCTTGATGCTGGGCGCGATATTGACGGGTTGGCGTCCGCCGGGCTGGGGCATGAGCGCGATTTTCGTTTCGTTCGCCTTCATGCTGACCGCCGGCATCTGGGCGGCCCGCGAGCGCAGCCGGCTGGTCCGCGAAGCGCCGCTGCCCCGCTTCCTCAGGCGCAAGCTGATGGACGCCTATCCGCACCTGAGCCTGCGCGATACCGAACTCGTGGAACGCGGCCTGCGCCAGTTTTTCATCGCCTGCCAGCGCAGCAACAAGCGTTTTGTCGCCATGCCCTCGCAGGTGGTGGACAGCATGTGGCACGAGTTCATCCTGCACACCTCGGCCTACCGCGAGTGGTGCGACCTGGTGATAGGGCGCTTCATCGACCATGTGCCGGCCGAGGTGCTGGGCCGCAAGGCTTCGACCAACGACGGCCTGCGCCGTGCCTGGTTCTGGGCCTGCCGCGACGAATCCATCAACCCCAAGCAGCCCAGCCGGCTGCCGCTGCTGTTCGCACTCGATGCCAAGTTCGCGATTCCCGGCGGCTTTGTCTACATGGCCGATTGCAAGGGCGTGCGCCGCGAGGATGGGCAGGGCGGGGTCCACACCTACTGCGGTGAAAGCTTTTCAGACGGCAGCTACAGCGGCGATGCCGACGGCTTTGGCGGCAGCCAGTCCTCGAGCAATAGCGATTCCAGCAGCAGCGGGGATTCTTCGGATGGCAGCAGCGGGTGTAGTTCGGGTTGTGGCTCGGGGTGCGGTGGGGGCGGGGATTAGCGCGCAGGCATCCCTCGCGGGCGTTCGCCTCAAGGCTTTCTGAGCTCGGGCGCGTAACCTTTGACGACCTGGGTAGCTGCGCTGACTGCCCGGCGCATGTTTCTGGCCCTGGCGTGTGTGGCCGGGGCGGCGCCAAAACGGGTCTCGCAATAGAGCTCCACCGCGTAGCCCAACCAGCGGCGTACCAGTTCCGGCTGGCCCGGCGCGGCTGCGACGTATTCCCGCACTGACTGGCCGGACAGGCTTTGATGGCCGGCCTCCCTCAAGCAGAGCTTGATGGCCTGCGCCGACAGGCGCATCGACAACATGGGACGGACAGGGGCCAGCAGCCAGGCGGCGAAATGCAGCAGCTCAATGCCCAGCCAGTAACGCCAGCGATAGATCAGCCAGGCCAGCAACAACGCCAGCAACAACGCCACCAGCGAAGCGATGGCATCCGCTGCTTTTTCGATCATGGAGGGACTGCCGCCCGAACCGGACTTGCCGGGCCGGGTTTGCGGCTCTCCCGGCATCTCCCCCAGGTCGAGCAGTTTTTCGAGAAGGTCTTTTTGCCATTGCGGCATGGCCGGGTCCTTGAGTGCCGGACGCATTTTCTTCAGCATCTCCTGCCAGCGACTCTGCCAGCTCTGGCTTCTTGCCGTGTCATGGCCTTCGCCTGCCATGCCGCCCGGGGCGTCTCCTGGACCGACGGTTTTGCCTGCGCCTTGCCTCTGTCCCGTTCCGGCTTCGCCCGGGGGCTTGCCGGCGGGCTGGCCCAGCAGGCCTGAAGCATCGCCCGCGGGAGGGATAAAGCCGAAACCGAGCACCGGCGGGCGCGGCACGAAGAAAAACAGCAGTGCGGCGATCAGCGCCGTGGCCGCGACAAAGCCCAGGTTCATGCCCAGCCGCGTCGCGTGTCCGATGGCCCTGGACGGCGCGTAGTCCCAGGTCAAGGCCAGCCCGGCGAATATCCAGGCCGGGCCCAGGTAGAGCCACAGAGTCCAGTCGGCCGCGTGATGGGTCGCTGCCATGAAGCTCACGGTGAAACAGGTTGTCAGGCACAGATAGAGATCACGCCGGGTATGCATGAAAGGTGCGCGCGCGGCCATGACCAGCAGCAGCAGCACGCAGACCCAGCGCAGCATCGAGTACATGAAAAGCGCGGGAAAAATGGCCAGCACCACGGCAACGGCCGTCATCACCCTGCTGAGACCTTTGCCCGCGGGAGCGGCCCTGCCAGGTATCAAGGAGCCGCCCGTAAAACCCAGTGCGGCCCAGGCGACCCAAAACAGGCTTTCAGCCTGGAAATGGCCATATCGCCTGTCCAGGTAGGAAAAGCCGACAGCCACGCATAAATAACAAAGCCCGGTGAAAACGACAATCAGGCGACTGGAGAGCCCGTCCTGCGCGGTTCGCACCGTTGCGACGGCGGCTGTTGAGGTTGGCAGTGCCGGCATCAGCGTTGCCCCGGGTACTGTGAAATGACCTGGAAACCGGCTTGCGCCAGCGCTTGGGCCAAGGCCGGTGCAAGTGCCAGGTCGCCGGTCGCTTGCGCTGGGTGGGTCGCGATGTACACGGTCACTGGGCAGCGTCCGAGTTCGACGGCTGAGAACTCGCGCAGCAACAACGAAGCCGCCCAGCGCGGGCTGACGACTACCAGCAGCTGGGAACCTTCCGAGAGGCGGCCTCGAAGCCGGCCCAGCGCTTCGCGAAGCGGCAGGCTGTCGGGCATCGCGCCGGCAAGCGCGCGGTGGATGGCTCGGGTATCCCGTAGCGGTTCGGCCTGCTGCGGCAGATAGACCCGCAGGCGCGCACCCGCTTCCCCAGCCGCTTCGCACAGGCCGGCAACCACGCGCAGAGCTTGTTCAGCAGGGGCGTCGGGGCGCGCCAGTTCGTTGCTGGAGGGAATATCCGTCACCACATGCAGTAACGGCGAGCCGCTTTGTTGAAATTGCTGGATCACCAGCTCGCCGGAGCGTGCGGAAGCCCGCCAGTTGACGCGCCCGAGGGGCTCGCCGGCCACATAGTGGCGCAGGTTGCCGAGTTCGAACGATTGCCCCAGGCGGCGCGTAACCTGGTTGCCAACGGGGTCGTGCGCGGCGCTCAGGTCCGCGGGCAAGAACACCTGCTCGGCCTTGGGCAGCACCAGCACAGCGACGCCCTGCAGGGCAATGGTGCGACGGGCAATCACCAGCCCCAGCGGGAAGCCGCTGGCCAGCACCACCTTGGCCAGGCGGTAGTCGCCGCGGCATGGAAAGATGATCTGGTGGCCCAGCGCGCTTCGCTGGCGCGCGCGTATGAGCGCTAGCGTATGGCTCAGCACGATGGTTCTCGGGCCCCATTGCCAGTGCGTTTCCACGTCCACCATAAAAGCCGGCCACCATGCCCGGCGCTCGACCAGTAGTTGCACGTCGCAGGCTTGGCCCTCGACGGCTTCCGAGCTGCCGCTCGCGAACACCTGCATGGACCGCAGCGACAGCCAGGGCAGGAGCAGTCCCAGGGCGCTCAGCGTGGCGAGAAACAGGAACATGCCGAACACCGTCGGGTCGTGCCGGTTTAGCGCCGATAGCAGCAGCACGCCGCTCAATGCCAGCAATACGCGTGATTTGCTGAGCCAGCGTTCCATGGTGGCTTCTTATTGCGGCGTTCGCAGGGAGGCCAGGATTTCCTGGATCAGCGCGGCTGGGGGCTTGGCCTGTGCGCCCTGCGTTTGCACGATGATGCGGTGCGCCAGCACAGGTACGGCCAGTTCCCGCACGATGGCCGGATCGACGTAGGCCAGGCCCCGTATGCAGCTCAGCGCGCGCGCCATGCGGGCCAGCCCCAGCGTTCCGCGCGGACTGGCGCCGAAGCGGATGCCGGGATGCTTGCGTGTGGCCGCCACGATGGCGGTGATGTACTGCGAGATCTCCGGAGAAATCAGTGTGTTTTTGGCATTGGCCACCAAGTGGGCGAATTCCACCGGCCGGCAAACTGCCGCGAGGTGGGAAATCGGATGCTCGAACTGCTGGGTGGCTATCAGGCTGGTTTCCACTTCGGGGCTGGGGTAGCCCAGCGACAGGCGAATCAGGAAGCGGTCGAGCTGTGCTTCGGGCAGCGGATAGGTGCCCGCCATGTCGATCGGGTTCTGCGTGGCCAGCACCAGGAAGGGCTCGGGCAGGCGCAGCGTCTGGCCGTCCAGGGTGATCTGCCCCTCTTCCATGCATTCCAGCAAGGCCGACTGCGCGCGCGGATTGGCGCGATTGATCTCATCGGCGAGCACCACATTGGAAAATGCCGGCCCCGGCCGCAGGGCGAAACTGCCGTCCTTGGGGTTGTAGACAGGGCCCCCGACGATATCCGAGGGCATCAGGTCGGCTGTGAACTGGATGCGGCGAAACTCCAGCCCGATGGAAATGGCCAGGGCTCTGGCGAGCATGGTCTTGCCCAGGCCCGGGACATCTTCAATCAGCAGGTGGCCGCCGGCAATGGCCGCGGCCAGCGCGAGCTCCACGCCCTGATGCTTGCCCTGCAGCACCTTCTCGATGTTCCGCACGATGCGCTGCGCAAACCGGGCGGCGTCCGGTGCCGTCCAGCGCTCGATGGTTATTTGATCCATGGTCTACTCCCTTGACGCGGCAGTGTAGCCCAGTGCCTGGCGGAACCTGCGCCGCACGCGCGCGCGAAAAAGCCGCCCTAAGGCGGCTTTGTTGCGGAGTCGTCGGGCTTATTCGCCGGTTTTCCCCAGCTGCGGGATGGCCGCGCCGGGCTCCAGCGACAGCAGGCCTGAGCGCGTGTAAATCCCCAGCTTGTCGCGGGTGTCCACGATGTCCAGATTGCGCATGGTCAGCTGTCCAATGCGGTCGGCCGGCGAGAAGGGCGCGTCCTCGACCTTTTCCATGCTCAGGCGCTCGGGTTTGTAGGTCAGGTTGCTCGAGACTGTGTTCAGGATGGAATAGTCGTTGCCGCGGCGCAGCTCCACCGTGACCTCGCCGGTGATGGCGCTGGCCACCCAGCGCTGGGCGGTTTCGCGCAGCATGATGGCCTGCGGGTCGAACCAGCGGCCCTGGTAGAGCAGGCGGCCCAGCTTGCGGCCGTTGTCGCGGTATTGTTCGATGGTGTCTTCGTTGTGGATGCCGGTGACCAGGCGCTCGTAGGCGATGAAGAGCAGCGCCAGGCCGGGGGCTTCGTAAATGCCGCGGCTCTTGGCTTCGATGATGCGGTTTTCGATCTGGTCGCTCATGCCCAGGCCGTGGCGCCCGCCTATGCGGTTGGCTTCCAGGATCAGCTCGACCATGCTGGGGAAGGTCTTGCCGTTCAGCGCCACGGGCCGGCCTTCTTCAAAGCGCACCGTGACTTCCTCGCGCTTGACCTCGACCTCGTCTTTCCAGAAGGCCACGCCCATGATGGGGTTGACGATCTTCATGCCGGTCGCGAGCTCTTCCAGGTCCTTGGCTTCGTGCGTGGCGCCCAGCATGTTGGAGTCGGTGGAATAGGCTTTTTCGGCCGACATCTTGTAGCCGAAGCCGGCCTTGGTCATAAAGGCCGACATTTCGGCGCGGCCGCCGAGTTCGTCGATAAAGAGCTGGTCCAGCCAGGGCTTGTAGATTTTCAGGCTCGGGTTGGTCAGCAGGCCGTAGCGGTAAAAGCGCTCGATGTCGTTGCCCTTGAAGGTGCTGCCGTCGCCCCAGATGTTGACGTCGTCGTCTTTCATGGCCGACACCAGCATGGTGCCGGTCACGGCACGGCCCAGGGGCGTGGTGTTGAAGTAGGTCACGCCCGCGGTGGTGATGTGGAAGGCGCCGCTTTGCAGGGCGGCAATGCCTTCGGCGGCCAGCTGGCTGCGGCAGTCGATCAGGCGGGCTTTTTCGGCGCCGTACTGCATGGCCTTGCGCGGGATTTCGTCGTAATCGGGCTCGTCGGGCTGGCCCAGGTTGGCGGTGTAGGCGTAGGGAATCGCGCCCTTGAGCTTCATCCAGTGCAAGGCGGCGCTGGTGTCGAGTCCGCCCGAAAAGGCGATGCCGACTTTCTGGCCGGCGGGGAGGTTCTGGAGTATGGTGGCCATGGGGGTTTCCTGGAAGGCGTGGGACGGATCAGCCGAAGTGGCAGATGTAGTGGTAAGCCGCTTCGCCGGCGGCGACGCGGATCTCGAACTTGGCGTTGCCGGGGACGCTGAATTTTTCACCGGCCGAGGATTTGACCCAGCTGTCGCTGCCGGCCAGCTTGTATTCGCAGGCGCCGGCCACGCATTCCATGACTTCGGGCGCGCCGGTGTTGAAGGTAAGGGTGGCCGGCAGGATCACGCCCACCGATTTTTTGCTGCCGTCGGCGAAGGTGATGCCGTGGCTCACGCATTTGCCGTCAAAGTACACATTGGCCTGAGTGCTGACGCTGACGTTGTCGATTTTTTCGGTGGGCATGAGGAGGGCTGAAAAGGTGGAAAGAGGCGAGAAAAGGCGAGGAAAGCGCCGCGCATCGCGGTCCGCCGCCAAAAACCCCTGATTTTAGGTCACGGCGGGCCTTGGGGCCTGCCGGCCTTGAATCCACCCGGCCCTCTATCGCGTACCCCCATGAATAACCCAGAATGTTGTCCATGAAAGCAGAAAGCCCGGATCTTCAATTGATTGCGCTGATAGACCGTGTGGCCGGGGCCGATGAAAAAGCCCTGCGGGAGCTCTACGACCTGAGCTCGTCCAAGCTGTACGGGGTCGCGGTGCGTGTGGTGGGCAAGCGCGAATGGGCCGAAGACGTGCTGCAGGAGGCGTTTTTGACCATCTGGCGCATTGCCGGCGACTACAAGGCCAGCCTTTCGCCGCCCATGGCCTGGCTGGGGCTGATTGTCAGAAGCCGTGGCCTGGATTTTTTGCGCCGCCGCGCTTCCGACCGGGCCGACCTGATGCAGGAGCTGGACGATGTGCTCTCCGACACCGTGGCGGGCGACTCGCCCAACCCCATGGACACCACCCAGGCCAGCGAACAGGCCTGGGCCCTGCACCAGTGCCTGGGCCGGCTGGAGCAAAAGCAGCGTGAAGTGGTGAGCCTGGCCTATTTGCGCGACCTGAGCCACAGCGAGCTGGCCGAGCAGTTAAAACTTCCTTTGGGTACCGTGAAAACATGGATACGCCGGGGACTTGAGCAACTGCGCGGCTGCATGGCGAGGTTTGCATGAACATCCAGAACAACCCCGCCCTGATGGAGCAGCTCGCGGCCAGCTATGCGCTGGGCACTTTGCGTGGCGGCGCGCGCCGTCGTTTTGAGGCGCTGGCGCGCGACAACGCCACCTTGCGCGCCGCGGCACTGGTCTGGCAAAGCCGGCTGGCTTCCGTGGCCGAACTGCAGCCGCAGGCGGCGCCCAGCCCGGCCGTCTGGACGCGCATTGAAAACCTCGTCAGGGCCGACAAGGAGGCGCGCGCCATGCAGGCCGGGCGCGGCACCGCGCCGGCGGCGGGCGGCTGGTGGGCCAGCCTGGGCTTGTGGCGCGGCGCGAGTGCCGCAGGCGCGCTGGCGGCGGTGCTGGCCGTCGTGGTCGGGCTCAACGTGAATTCGCGGCTCAGCGGGCAGGTCGGCGAGCTGTCGGCCAGATTGACGGCCACGCCGGAGATTGAGTACGTGGCCGTGCTGACCGACGACAAGGCCGCGGCCTCGCTGCTGGTGACTTTTGACCCGAAAAACAAGACGCTGGTGCTCAAGCGCGTGGGCGGCTTTCAGGAACAAGCCGACAAATCGCTGGAGCTGTGGGCCCTGCCGCCCGGTGCGGCGCCCAAATCGCTGGGTGTGCTCAATGCCGACCCGGTGGTTCGCCTGGCTGCCGTGGGTACCGACATGCGGCAGGTGCCGACACTGGCGATCACACTGGAGCCCAAGGGCGGCGTGCCGCCGGGCAGCGGGCCGACCGGGCCGGTGCTGTTCAAGGGCGCGCTCCTGGAAACGCCGAAGTAACGGTCATTTGGTCATTCCAGGCGGGCAGCAAAAAGGGGCGTTGATAACGCCCCTTTTTTGATTCAGCCGGAACCGGCGGCTCTAACGGGTTTTAGCGCCAGTGGTGGTGGCCGTAGCCCCGGCTGTAGCCGAAGTTCAGCGACAGGCCTATGGGGGCGTAATAAGGCGCGTAGTAGGGCCGGGGGTAGTAGGCCGGATAGACCACGGGCTGCACATAGGCCGGCTGCACGTAAACGGGTTCCGGCGCCGGCTGCACATAGGCCTGGGGCTGCTGGGGCGCGGACTGGAAGGTTTGCGGTGCGGGCGCCATGGCGCCGACCGGCGTCACCTGCAGGCGCACGTACTGGCCGGGGTCATTGGCCATCTGGGTGCTGTACTGCGTGCCCTGGTATTCATAGACCACGTTGTAGTGGCTGGGGCGGTTTTCGTAATAGGTCTGCGTCGTGCATTGCTGCATGTTCTGGACCTGGGTGTTGTTGCCCTCGATGCGGTCGCCGATCATGGCGCCGCCGACCAGGCCTATCACCGTGGCCACCGCACGGCCGCCGCCGTTGCCGATGGCATTGCCGGCTGCGCCGCCGGCCAGCGCGCCCATCAAGGCGCCCGCACCGGAATTGGGGCTTTGCGTGACGACCGGCTGGTTGGTGCACACCTGGCGCGGCACGGCGACCTGCTGCACCACCGGCGTGCTGGAGATCACCCGCGCCAGGATGTCCATGGCGGAGGCGGGCACGGCGGCAAGGCCTGCGGCCGCGGCGATGGTGGAAAGGACGAGTGCTTTTTTCATGTTTGAACCCCTTTTCAGCAAATCGCTGAAGTTGCGCCGCCGGAGGATGCTGCCCGTGGTGTGGGCGACGGCTCTGGCGGCTGGAACGATTTTAGTAAGTCAGAGCCGTTTTGGGGCCTGGAGTTCGGTAAATCGGCTGTAAAGCTCACCGAAGCATGTAAAGCGTGGCCAAACTGGCCCAAAAACGTGAAAAAACACCTGTTTGTGTGGCGCGCAAGGCGTGCTGGTTAAATCCGCGCCGCCCAGCCTGCGGCATCAAAACCGACCGTGATGCCCTTGCCCCAGTCCACCACGGGCCGTTTGATGACGCTGGGATTGGCCAGCATCAGGGCCTGGGCGCCGGCGCTGTCGGCCGCACCGGCTTGCGCCGCCGCGTCCAGCTTGCGCCAGGTCGTGCCTTTGCGGTTCAGCAGCGTTTCCCAGCCGGCGGCCTGGGCCCAGCGCTGGAGCTGCTCGGGCGGCACGCCCTGTTTTTTGAAATCGTGGAACTGGTATTCGACGCCGTTCTCAGCTAGCCAGGTCCTGGCTTTCTTGACCGTGTCGCAATTCGGGATGCCGTAAAGAATGATCATGCAAAGATTCTGGCAGATGCGGGAAGACGGTGCGCCAGCAGGCCCATTGCAGGGCTGGAATAATCAAACAGCGCCGGGCCGTCCGGCAACCCCTGTTTGCTCCCACCATTTCACGGATCCCTCATTCATGACCGCTGCTTCGGCCACGCCTGTTTCATCTCCCGCCGTGCTGTACCCGCCCATAGAGCCTTTTTGCACCGGCGTCCTGGAAACCGGCGACGGCCATTCCATTTACTGGGAGCTGTGCGGCAATCCCAAGGGCAAGCCGGCGGTGTTCCTGCACGGCGGCCCGGGCGCCGGCTGCTCGCCCGAGCACCGCCGCCTGTTCGACCCCGAGCGCTACTGCGTGCTGCTGTTCGACCAGCGCGGCTGCGGCCGATCGCGCCCGGCCGCCTCGCTGGACAACAACACGACCTGGCACCTGGTGGCCGACATCGAGCGGCTGCGCAGCCTGCTGGGCGTGGATCGCTGGCTGGTCTTCGGCGGTTCCTGGGGCAGCACGCTGGCGCTGGCTTATGCCGAGGCGCACCCGGCCCGGGTGTCGGAGCTCATACTGCGCGGCATCTTCGCGCTGCGGCGCGCCGAGGTGCTGTGGTACTACCAGGAGGGCGCCTCCTGGCTGTTTCCCGACCTGTGGGAGGCTTTTCTCGCGCCCATCCCCGAGGCCGAGCGCGGCGACCTGATGGCCGCCTACCGCAAACGCCTGGTCGGCAGCGACAGGGCTGCGCAACTGGCGGCCGCCCGCGCCTGGAGCCTCTGGGAAGGCCAGACCATCACGCTGCTGCCGGACCCGGCCTTCACCGCGCTGCACGGCGGCGACGATTTCGCGCTGGCGTTCGCGCGCATCGAAAACCATTATTTTGTGCATGCCGGCTGGCTGGAGGAGGGCCAGCTGATACGCGACGCGCACAAGCTGGCCGGCATTCCCGGCGTGATCGTGCAGGGCCGCTACGACGTGGCCACACCGGCCAAAACCGCCTGGGACCTGCACCGCGCCTGGCCCGAGGCGGATTTCCAGCTGGTCGCTGACGCCGGCCATGCCTTTAACGAACCTGGCATCCTGCAAAGGCTGGTCGCCGCCACAGATCGCTTCGCCAAATAAGCTCGAACACCCCCGTTGACGCTCACTGCGTGTAGCGTCCTCCCCCCTTGCAGGGGGCGGCGCCTGCGACCGGCTAAGCCGGACCGCGGCCCCTGCTAAACAAGGAAAAGGGCGGTTTGCGACAATGGGAGGCTGTATGCAAAACCTCAACACTCTCGACGACTGGCTGGCCTACTGCGAGCACCTGCACCCCGTGGGCATAGACATGGGCCTGACGCGCATCAGCGCCGTCGCCCAACGCATGGGCCTGGCCTTTGACTGCCCCATCATCACCGTGGCCGGCACCAACGGCAAGGGCTCGACCTGCGCCATGCTCGAAGCCATCCTGCTGCAGGCCGGCTACCGCACCGGCGTCTTCACCTCGCCCCACCTGGTGCATTTTGAAGAGCGCTGCCGCGTGCGCGGCGACATCGTGAAGGCGGCCGAGCTGGTCGCCCAGTTCGCACGCGTCGAGGCGGCCCGTACGCAGGGCGGTGAAGCAATCTCATTGACCTATTTTGAATTCACCACCCTGGCCATCCTGCAGCTGCTGGCCGACGCGAAACTCGATGTGGTGATCCTGGAAGTCGGCCTGGGCGGGCGGCTGGACGCCGTCAACATGCTGGACGCCGACTGCGCGGTGATCACCAGCATAGACCTGGACCATATGGAATACCTGGGCCCCGACCGCGAAAGCATAGGCCGCGAAAAAGCCGGCATCATGCGCGCCGGCAAGCCGGTCATCGTGAGCGACCCCATGCCGCCGCAAAGCATTGTTGACCACGCCGCCAAAACAGGCGCTGACTTGTGGCGCTTCGGCACCGACTTCAATTTCTCGGGCGACAAGCAGCAATGGGGCTGGGCCGGGCGTGGGCGCAGGTATGCCGGTCTGGCTTACCCGGCGCTGCGCGGCGCCAACCAGCTGGTCAATGCCTCGGGTGTGCTCGCGGCGCTGACGGCTTTGCGCGACCGCCTGCCGATAACGGCCCAGGCGGTGCGCAACGGCCTGTCCATGGTCGAGCTGCCCGGCCGCTTCCAGATCGTGCCCGGCCAGCCCACACTGGTGCTGGACGTGGCGCACAACCCGCATTCGGTGGCCGCGCTGGCCGAAAACCTCGACGCCATGGGTTTTTACCCCTGCACCCATGCGGTGTTCGGGGCCATGGCCGACAAGGACCTAGCCCCCATGCTGGCGCGTGTTTCGCCGCTGATCGACAAGTGGTATTTCACCGATTTGCCGACGCCGCGGGCCGCCACGGCGGCCGATTTGCAGGCCCGCTGGACGGCTGCCAACACCCGGCCCGACGCCACCGCCGGCAGCTACGCCTCCCCTGAAGCGGCGCTGCAGGCGGCGGTCAAGGCCGCAACCCCCGCTGATAGAATTGTCGTGTTCGGCTCGTTCTACACGGTGGGCGGCATTTTGAAGGACGGCGTGCCGCGTCTTTCGGCCCCGCACCTGGCCCCCTGAAGCGGTTTTTGGAGGGCTTTCAGCCCACGTTCACCGCTAACGTCACCCTTATCGGATTCAAGCCACACCATGCCGTTTTTCAACTTCCGCCGGGGCGGCGCCAACACTGCCCCCAATGCCGGGCCAGCCGCTCAACCGGAAAGCGTGGAAGTGATGCGCAAGCGCGCCAAGCACCGGCTGATCGGCTCGGCTGTGCTGGTGCTCATAGGCGTGGTGGGCTTTCCGCTGCTGTTTGACACCCAGCCCCGGCCCATCCCGGTCGACATCCCCATCGAAATTCCCGGCAAGGCCCCGGTCAAGCCGCTGGCCGTGCCGGCTGCGGCTACCGCCGCGGCCCCCGCGCCGGCGGCAGCGCCTGCTCCCACTCCCGCTGCGCCCGCTGAAAAGGTGGCCGCCGCCGCCAGCCTGGCGCCCAAGGAAGAAATCCTGCCATCCAAGCCCGCCGCCGCTGCGTCCGCACCGGCCGTCGCCAAGCCCGAGCCCAAACCCGAGCCCAAACCCGAGGCCAAGCCGGCGCCCAAGCCTGAGCCCAAACCGGCCGCCAAGCCCGAACCCAAGCCCGTCGCCAATGCCGACGCCGCCCGCGCCAGCGCCTTGCTCAACGGCACCACGCCGCCGGCCGCCAAACCGGCCGCCGCCGAGGCCGAAGGCCGGCTGGTGGTGCAGGTGGGCGCTTTTGCCGACGTCGCCAAGGCGCGCGAGGCGCGCCTGAAACTCGAAAAAGCCGGGCTGAAAACCTATACGCAGGTCGCGGAAACCAAGGACGGCAAGCGCATACGGGTCCGTGTGGGCCCATTTGCCACCAAGGCCGAGGCGGAAAAAGCGGCCGGAAAAATCAAGGGCCTTGATTTGCCGGCCGCCATCCTGACCTTGTAATGATCCGTGGCGGCTGTTGACTGGATTTTTGGGGGGGTGCTGGTTTTTTCCATGCTGCTGGGCGCATGGCGCGGTTTGGTGTACGAGGTCTTGTCGGTGCTGGGCTGGGTGGTGTCGTTTTTTGTGGCGCAATGGTTTGCGCCCGACCTGGCCGCCCGATTGCCCGTGCAGTCGGCCGCCGACCCGGTGCGTTATGCGGCGGCCTTTGTGCTGATCTTCATCGCCGCGGTGTTCGCGGCGGGGCTGCTGGCGTTTTTGATCAAGAAGCTGGTGGCGGCGGTCGGCCTGGCGCCCGTGGACCGTGTGCTGGGCGCCGCGTTCGGCGTGCTGCGTGGCGTGGTGTTGTTGCTGGCCGCGACCGTGGTGATCGACATGACGGCGCTGAAAACCAGCGACTGGTGGCGGGAATCGAAGGGCGCGCCGGTGCTGGCGGCCGCGCTCAAAGCCTTGAAGCCGGTGTTGCCCGAACAGTTTGCGAAATATTTAACCTAACTTTGAAGAGTCAACTCATCATGATCGGAACACCATGTGCGGGATAGTCGGCGTCGTCAGCAAAGCCCCCGTCAACCAGCTCATCTATGACGGCCTGCTGCTGCTGCAGCACCGCGGCCAGGATGCGGCGGGCATCGTCACGCAGCAGGGGCGCAAGTTCTACATGCACAAGGCCAAGGGCATGGTGCGCGACGTGTTCCGCACCCGCAACATGCGGGCGCTGCCGGGCACGGTGGGCCTGGGCCAGGTGCGCTACCCGACGGCCGGCAACGCCTACAGCGAGGACGAAGCCCAACCCTTTTATGTCAACGCGCCCTTCGGCCTGGTGCTGTCGCACAACGGCAACCTGACCAACGCGGCCGAGCTCAAGGCCGAGCTCTTCAACACCGACCACCGCCACATCAACACCGACAGCGACTCCGAAGTGCTGCTCAACGTGCTGGCGCACGAGCTCGAAAAAACCACGCGCGGCCTGCCGCTCAAGCCCGTCGACGTGTTCGCCGCGGTGCGCGGCGTGCACAAGCGCGTCAAGGGCTCCTACGCCGTCGTCGCGCTGATCGCCGGCCACGGCCTGCTGGCCTTCCGCGATCCCTTCGGCATCCGCCCGCTGTGCATAGGGCGCGGGCAGAACGAGGGCGGCGACACCGTCATGGTGGCCAGCGAATCGGTGGCACTGGAAGGCACCTCGCACCAGTTCGAGCGCGACATCGCGCCGGGCGAGGCCGTCTATGTGGACATGGAAGGCGTGGTGCATGCCGAGCAGTGCGCGCCCAATGCCAAGCTCAACCCCTGCATTTTTGAATTCGTCTACCTGGCGCGTCCCGACTCGGTGCTGGACGGCATCTCGGTCTACCAGGCCCGCCTGAACCTGGGCGAGACGCTGGCCAAGCGCGTGGTCTCCACCGTGCCGCCCAGCGAGATCGATGTGATCATCCCGATTCCCGAATCCAGCCGCCCCAGCGCCACGCAGCTGGCGCACCTGCTGGGCATTCCCTACCGCGAAGGCTTCGTCAAGAACCGCTACGTGGGCCGCACCTTCATCATGCCGGGGCAGGGCGTGCGCAAAAAATCCGTGCGCCAGAAGCTCAACGTGATCGCCAGCGAGTTCAAGGGCCGCAACGTGTTGCTGGTCGACGACTCCATCGTGCGCGGCACCACCAGCCGCGAGATCGTGCAGATGGCGCGCGACGCCGGCGCGCGCAAGGTGTATCTCGCCAGCGCTGCGCCGCCCGTGCGCTTTCCCAATGTCTACGGCATCGACATGCCCACGCCGGGCGAACTCGTGGCCCACGGCCGCAGCATTGAGGAGATCCGTGAGGTCATAGGCTGCGACGCGCTGATCTACCAGGACGTGGACGGCATGAAACGCGCCATAGGCTCGCTCAACGCCAAGCTCGACGGCTTTGACGCCTCCTGCTTCGACGGCGTCTACATCACGGGCGACGTCACGGCCGAAACCATTGCCGCGATGAACTCGCAGCGTGCTGATGCCGCCGCGGAAGAAGGCGACGTGGACGCCTCGCGCCTGGCGCTGCCCAACCCGCAAGAAGCCTGAGCATGACCAGCAAAAGAAAACTGCCCGACAACCTGCACCGCGACACGCTGGCCGTGCGCGTGGCGCTGGAGCCCAGCCAGCACGGCGAAAACTCCGAGGCGCTGTACCTGACCAGCGGCTTTGTGCAGCCCGATGCCGAGACCTCGGCGCGGCGTTTTGCCGACCCGACCGAAGGCTATACCTACGGCCGCACCTCCAACCCCACGGTCACGAGTTTTGAGCGCCGCCTCGCCGCGCTCGAAGGCACGGAAGCGGCCATAGGCGCCTCCACCGGCATGGGCGCCATCCTCATGATGTGCATGGGCCTGCTCAAGGCCGGCGACCACGTGATCTGCTCGCGCTCCATGTTCGGCTCGACCATCGCCCTGATAGGCCGTGAGTTCGGCAAGTTCGGCGTGGAAACCACCTTTGTCTCGCAGACCGACCTCAGCGAGTGGAAGGCCGCCCTGCGCCCCGGCACCAAGCTGCTGTTCGCCGAAACGCCGACGAATCCGCTGACTGAAGTGTGCGACATCCGCGCGCTGGCCGACCTGGCGCACAGCGTGGGCGCTTTGCTTGCGGTCGACAACTGCTTTTGCTCGCCCGCCCTGCAACGCCCTGTTGAATTCGGCGCCGACCTGATCATGCATTCCGGCACCAAGTACCTGGACGGCCAGGGCCGCGTGATGGCGGGCGCCCTGTGCGGCCCGTCCAAGCTCATCGTCGACGTGTTCGGCCCGATTGTGCGCACCGCCGGCATGACGCTGGCGCCCTTTAACGCCTGGGTCGTGCTCAAGGGGCTGGAGACGCTGGGCATACGCATGCAGGCCCAGAGCGCCAACGCGCTGGCCGTCGCGCAGTGGCTGGAAACCCAGCCCGCCGTCAAGCGCGTCTATTACCCGGGCCTGGCCTCGCACCCGCAGCACGCGCTGGCCATGCGCCAGCAATCGGGGCTGGGCGGCGCGGTGCTGTCCTTCGATGTGCGCGGCGACACGCCCGAAGCGGCGCGCGCCAACGCCTTCCAGGTCATCAACAGCACGCAGGTGCTCAGCATCGCCACCAACCTGGGCGACACCAAGACCATCATCAGCCACTCGGCCACCACCTCGCACGGGCGCCTCAGCGAAGAGCAGCGCCAGGCCGCCGGCATAGGCCAGGGCCTGCTGCGCGTGGCCGTCGGGCTGGACCACGTGGACGACATCAAGGCCGACCTTTCCCGCGGCCTGGACCGCATCGCATGACAGCTCCCATGACGCAAAAGACCCGCACCCGCTTCGCCCCTTCACCGACCGGCTTCATCCACCTCGGCAACATCCGCTCCGCGCTGTACCCGTGGGCCTTTGCCCGCGCCACCGGCGGCGACTTCATCCTGCGCATCGAAGACACCGACGTGGAGCGCTCCAGCCAGCAGGCCGTCGACGTGATCATCGAAGGCATGCGCTGGCTGGGCCTGAACCACGACGAGGGCCCCTTCTTCCAGATGCAGCGCATGGACCGCTACAAGGCCGTGCTCGCGCAGATGCGCGCGGACGGCCTGGTCTACCCCTGCTACATGAGCGTGGCCGAACTCGACGCCCTGCGCGAAAAGCAGATGGCCGCCAAGGAAAAACCGCGCTACGACGGCACCTGGCGTCCCGCGCCCGGCAAGACCCTGCCGCCCGTGCCCGAAGGCGTGCAGCCGGTGCTGCGCTTCATGAACCCGCAGGGCGGCAGCGTGGTCTGGGACGACAAGGTCAAGGGCCGCATCGAGATCAGCAACGACGAACTCGACGACCTGGTCATCGCGCGCCCCGACGGCACGCCGACCTACAACTTCTGCGTGGTGGTCGACGACATCGACATGGGCATGACCCATGTGATACGCGGCGACGACCACGTCAACAACACGCCGCGCCAGATCAACATCTTCAGGGCCCTGGGCAAGGAGCCGCCGGTCTACGCCCATTTGCCGACCGTGCTCAACGAGCAGGGCGAAAAACTCAGCAAGCGCAACGGCGCCAAGCCGGTCACGCAGTACGCCGCCGAAGGCTACCTGCCCGACGCCATGGTCAACTACCTGGCCCGCCTGGGCTGGAGCCACGGCGACGATGAAATCTTCAGCCGCGAGCAGTTCATTGCCTGGTTCAACCTGGACCACCTGGGCAAGAGCGCCGCGCAGTTCGACGAAGCCAAGCTGCGCTGGGTCAATGCCCAGCACCTCAAGGCCATGCCTGATGACAAGCTCGCCGAGGCGGTCGTTCCCTTTCTCGCGGCGCAGGGCGTCACGGGCCAGGACGCGGCCTGGATCGCGCGCGGCTGCGGCCTGTTCAAGGACCGCTGCAGCACGCTGGTGGAACTGGCTGGCTGGCTGCAGCGCCTGGTCACCGGCGGCCAGCCCGGCGCCGAAGACCTGGCCACGCATGTGACCGAGGCTGTGCGCCCCGCACTGGCCAAACTCGCCGACGCCCTGGGCAGCGCCGAGTGGAGCAAGGCCGCGATTTCCGCGGCCATCAAGCAGGTGCTGGCCGACACGGGCCTGAAGATGCCGCAGCTCGCCATGCCGGTGCGCGTGCTGGTGCTGGGCACGCCGCAAACCCCTTCGCTGGACGCGATTCTGGAGCTCATGAAACGCGAAGATGTGGTGTCCCGGCTCAAGCTTGTTTGAAGATTTGAAAAAGCCCGAATTTTCGGGCTATAATTCAAGGCTCGACACAATTGCAGGGCAACTTGCAATTGGCTTGAAGGGGGTATAGCTCAGCTGGGAGAGCGCTTGCATGGCATGCAAGAGGTCAGCGGTTCGATCCCGCTTACCTCCACCAAAGTTTGTCGCGAAGAATTTGAGAGTTTGTACGGTCCTTGTGTCACAGCAGGGCCCGTTCCGGAAGTTCCAAGGTTTTGACCCCATCGTCTAGAGGCCTAGGACATCACCCTTTCACGGTGAGTACCGGGGTTCGAATCCCCGTGGGGTCGCCAGCATTCATCACGCCTCCCGCGTGATGCCCAAGGCGCAAGTTGACAACCGCCGTCCCGCAAGGGCAGGCGACTTGGCTCGAAAGAGCGAATGTTGTCACTACCAGGAGTGGTAGTTCAGTTGGTTAGAATACCGGCCTGTCACGCCGGGGGTCGCGGGTTCGAGTCCCGTCCACTCCGCCAGATCCGAAAAGGGCCTGCAAGATTTCTTGCAGGCCCTTTTTCTTTGGCTGTCGCCTTGTGCATGTCCGCATGCCCGGCTGGTATCAAAGGTAACGGTGCTCCCCCAGCGTGGAGCCCGCGGCGCGATTCGGTCATAATGAGAATAATTCCCATCTACGACGCGCGCGCCTGGTCAGCCACCGCCACATCTCGTCTGCCGCTTGGAGGGGTTCGTCTTTCCCCATGGCATTGACCGACCTGTGCTTGAGCGCTATTACCAAGAACTGCTGAACTTCTGTTCCCGCACGTTGCGCAACCGCGATGCCGCGGCCGATATCGTGCAGGAGAGTTACGCGCGCGTGCTGGCGGTGCAGCATTCGGGCCAGGCCGTGCCCGAGCCGCGCGCGCTGCTCTACCGCACGGTGCGCAACCTGCAGGTCGACCAGTACCGCCGCAGCGAGGTGCGCGGCGAGGCGCTGCAGCCGGATGCCGAGGCCTCTGCGGCCGAGCTCGACAATCTCGCGGCGCCGCAGGCCTGCGAGCCCGACGCGGCCGCTTCTTCGGCGCAGGGCGTGGACGCCCTGCTGGCCACCATAGACGCTTTGCCTCTGCGCTGCCGCGAGGCTTTTATCCTGCACAAGTTCGACGGCCTGCCGCATTCTGAAGTGGCCGAGCTGATGGGCATATCGCGAAAAATGGTCGAGCAGCACATCAAGCTGGCCCTGGACGCCTGCAGGCGCTGCCGCGATGCGCTGGATGGAACGCCCGCCGCGGCCCCGCTACCGGAACTGAGAAGAAGAAAACCCGCCCGCGAATGAGCCTTTGCCAACATTCCTGTTTCCCAGGCCTAGGGTTTTGGCGGGCTCGTGCGTCTACATCCAGGAGCCGATAAGCACGCCATGAATACCCCGCCGCCAGCCCAACCGCCAGCCGCACCGTCCACAGAAACCGACGAGGCGGCGCTGGACTGGTTCGTCCGGCGTTCCGGCGGGCCATTCGATGCGGAGGACGAGGCCGGCTTCCAGGCCTGGTTTGCGGAGGACAGCGTCCACCGCGCGGCCTTCGCGCGCCACCAGGACGACTGGCGCGCGCTCGACGCATTGCCTGAGGAGGGCCTCCGCACACTGAGGCGGAACCTCGCCGACGACAAGGCAGCCGCCGCCCATGCGGCACCGCGTCGGCGCACCTGGTGGCGTGAACTCGCCGGCTGGACACCGCAAGCCGCGCTGGCCGCCGTGGCGCTCATGGTGTCCTGCGGCGGCTACCTGGCCTGGAACCTCTGGCAGCAGCAAGCGTTGTACACGCAGAGTTTCGCCACCGCGCGCGGCCAGCAGCTCGAAGTGACCTTGCCCGAGGGCAGCCGCCTGCGGCTGGACACGCTGAGCACCGCCGAGGTGGCGATTTACCGCGGGCGCCGCGAGGTCCGCCTGCCGCAGGGCCAGGCCATGTTCCAGGTCGCGGGCGATGCGGGGCGTCCCTTCGACGTGCTGGCCGGCCCTTTGCGCATCACGGTGGTCGGCACGCGCTTTTCGGTGCGCTACACGCCGGGCGTGCCGGGCCGGGCGGGCGTGCAGGTCGCCGTGGAAGAAGGGCGGGTGCGCGTGGCGCAAGCCGGGCGTTCCAGCGTGAACGAGGCGGCCGTCGAACTTGTCGCCGGCCAGCAGATCGCCAGCGACATGGCGGGGCTGCTGGGTGCAGTCTCCGCCGTTTCCGCCGCGGGCATCGCGCCCTGGCGTGAAAGCCGCGTGAGTTTTGACGACACGCCGCTGGCCCAGGCCCTGGCCGAGTTCGAGCGTTACGGCCCGGCGCACCTGAGCGTGGGGGACCCGGCCGTCGCCGCGCTGCGCGTGACCGGCACCTTCGACCCGCGCCGGCCGGGCAACTTCGCCCGCATCCTGCCGCAGGTTTTGCCGGTCCGGTTGCGCGAGCAGGGCGACGAAGCCGAGATCGTTTCCACCGGTCATTGATCCCGGCTAATCCTGGCTAATTTCGCGCCGCAAAAAAAATTGCGCACGACCTAGGGTTTCCCAAAGCCCATGCGTCTACTTGAGAAGGATTCTTATTTACCCCTTCTTCGGAGATTTGCACGCATGCCTCGTTCCCGCTTCCACCTGCCCCCTTTGGCCCTGGCTTTGGCCCTGGGCAGCACGGTGGTTTATTCCCAAGGCTCTCAAGGCACGGCCACGCCCCTGCAGATCAGCATGGCGGCGCAGCCCCTGGCCCAGGCGCTCAACACCCTGGCGCGGCAGGCCGGGCTGGAACTCATGGTGCAGCCCGCGCTGGTCGCCGGCAAGACGGCGCCCGCTGTCTCCGGCCGGCTGACGCCGCAAGAGGCGCTGGACCGCCTGCTGGCCGGCAGCGGCCTGGCGGCGGCCATAGACGGCAACGTGTTTGTCGTGAAGCCGGCTTCAGCCGCAGCGGTGGCGCCCGGCGCGCAGACCTTGCGCGTGGTGACCGTGACGGCCGGCGCCGAGCAGGAAACGGCGACCAGCGGCGGCAATGGTTATGTCGCCAAACGCAGCGCCGCGGGCTCCAAGACCGACACGCCCATCCTCGAGACGCCGCAGTCCATCTCGGTGATCACCAAACAGCAGCTCGAAGACCAGAAGCCGCGCAGCGTTCCCGAGGCGCTGAACTACTCGCCCGGCGTTTTCACCGGCCTGGTGGGTTCCTCCAACCGCTACGACTACGTGGCCCTGCGCGGCTTCAAGGACAGCAGTGTGGACAGCACCCTGCTCGACGGCCTGCGCATGCTGAGCGACCAGGGCAGCTACACCTCCATGCAGGTTGACCCCTATTTCCTCGAGCGCATCGACGTGGTGCGCGGCCCGGCCTCGGTGCTTTACGGCCGCGCCTCGCCGGGCGGCCTGGTGGCGCTGACCAGCATGACGCCGCAGTACCAGCCCTACCGCGAAGTGCAGCTCACCCTGGGCAACCGCAACCGCCGCGAAGCCGCCGTAGACCTCTCCGGCCCCATCGACAAGGACGGCGTGATGGCTTTTCGCCTGACGGCGCTGTCGCGCTCACTCGATTCGCAGTTCAACACCGTCAAGGAAGAGCGCCAGGCGCTGGCCGCGTCCCTGGCGATCAACCCCTCCACCGACACACGCCTGCTGCTGCAGGCCTACCTGCAGGACGACCCCAATGGCAGCTACCACAGCGGCGTTCCCGCCGACGCCAGCCTCAATGCGGGCCACAACGGCCAGCTGATCTCGCGCTATTTCTTTGACGGCGACCCCAGCGTCGAAAAATACCAGCGCAAGCAGAGCTTCCTTGGCTACCAGTTTGAACATGCCTTTAACGACAGCTGGAAGTTCCGCCAGAACTTCCGCCACGTGCGGGCCGACACCACGCTGCGCCAGATCTACGGCTACGGCTGGGCCGGCGCCAATGAGCTGACGCGCTATTACTCGGGCGCCAACGAATCAACCCGCGGCAACACCATCGACAACCAGCTCGAAGGCCATTACCAGACGGGCGCGCTCAAGCACACCGTGCTGGCTGGGCTGGACTACCAGAAGCGCCGCGTCAGCGGCAACTGGGAATCGGGCAGCGCGCTGCCCATCAATGTCTTCACCCCGAGCTACGGCGCCCCGGGCCTGGCCGGCGTGACCAGCGACCCGATAGACCGCAAGCTCGAACAGACCGGCCTTTACCTGCAAAACCAGACCGAGCTGGACCGCTGGCGCTTTACCCTGGGCGGCCGCATGGACTGGGCCAAGGCCTCCAACCAGTACGGCACCGGCAACCCGGCCCAGTGGAGCGGCTCCAAGTTCACCAAGCGGGCGGGCGTCGTCTACCTGTTCGACAACGGCGTCGCGCCCTATGTGGGTTATTCCGACGGCTTCAACCCCAGCTTGCGCAACGACCGGCAGGGCAACAACCTGGCGCCCGCCGAGACCAAGCAACTCGAGGTCGGCATCCGCTACCAGCCCAAGGACTCCAATACCCTGCTGTCGGCGGCGGTCTACGAGCTGTCGCAAAAAAATGTCGCCACGCGACCGGTGGGCGCCAGCTACTTCGAGCCCACCGGCAAGGTGCGCTCGCGCGGCCTGGAGCTGGAAGCCCGCTCGCAGCTGAGCCGCAGCGTGTCGATGATCGCGAGCTACAGCTACACCGACATGAAGTTCACCGAGTCCTCGGACGGCTTTACCGGCAACACGCCCTACCAGGCGCCGCGCCACATGGCCGCGCTCTGGGGCGACTGGAACTTCGCGCCGGGCTACACCGCGGGTGGGGGTGTGCGTTACGTGGGCTCCAGCTGGGTTGACAACGCCAACAGCATGAAGGTACCGCCCTACACCCTGGTGGACCTGATGCTGCGCGTCGACCTGGCCCAGCTGAACCCTTCGTTCAAGGGTGCCAACCTGCGCCTTGCCGTGAACAACCTTTTCGACAAGAGCTATGTGGCCTCCTGCCTGAGCCAGCAGTACTGCTACTGGGGCGACGCGCGCAGCGCCACCGCGACCGTGACCTACCAGTGGTAGGGCAGTGGTAAAGCACTGTTAGGAAAAGCGGCCGGTGCAGCAACCGGCCGCGGGAATTCTTTTCGACCAACGTGGCGCGCCGCCCCGGCGTGCCAGTCCATCAGGGAGTTGAGTGCCATGAACAAGAATATCTATGACTTTGTTGCGATAGGGCTGGGGCCTTTTAACCTGAGCCTGGCCTGCCTGGCCGAGCCCATCGCCGGCCTGAACGCAGTTTTCCTGGAACGCAACGCGGAGTTCAACTGGCATCCCGGGATGCTGATCGACAACACCACGCTGCAAAACCCCTTCCTGGCCGACCTGGTCAGCCTGGCGGACCCGACGAGCCACTTCAGCTTCCTCAACTACTGCAAGGAAGAGGGGAAGATTTACTCCTACTACTTCCGCGAAAGTTTTTACCTGACGCGCGCCGAGTACAACGCCTACTGCCGCTGGGCCGCGGCGCGGCTGGGCAAGGCGCGCTTTGAGCACGAGGTGCAGGAGATCGTGCACGACGCCGAGGCCGGCTGTTATGTGGTCACCGGCGTGCAGGGGCCGCAGCGCGAGCCCTTCATCATGCGCTGCCGCAAGCTGGTGCTGGGCGTGGGCTCCAAGCCCATGTTCCCCCAGTGCTGCGCGCCGGACGGCCACCGCTACCTGCACACCGCCGACTACATCAGCCGCAAGGCCGAACTGCAGACAAAAAGCTCCATCACCATCGTCGGCAGCGGCCAGAGCGCGGCCGAGGTCTACCACGACTTGCTGAAAGAAGCCGAGGCGCACGATTACAGCCTGACCTGGATCACCCGCTCCTCGCGCTTCTTCCAGATGGAAACCACCAAGCTCACGCTGGAGATGTTCTCGCCGGACTACATCGACTATTTCTACAACCTCGACGACCGCAAGAAGGAGCGCGTCATCCGCGCGCAGGACAGCCTGTACAAGGGCGTCAATGCCAGCCTGATCAACCAGATCTACGACCTCCTGGACGACAGGCGCAAGCAGGGTCCGCTGCGCACCCACCTGATCACCAACTGCGAATTGCAGGGCTGCCGCTACGACACGGCCGAAGGCTGCTACGAGATCGAATTCCGCCAGCTCGACTGCGAGGCGCGTTATGCGCACCGCAGCGAAGGCCTGGTCTTCGCCACCGGCTACCGTGAGAACATCCCGCCCTTTGTCGACGGCATACGCCATCGGCTGCGCTGGGACGAGCAGGGGCGCTACCGGCTGGCGCGCAACTATGCCGCCGATTTCAACGGCAGCGAGATTTTTGTGCAGAACGCCGGCCAGCACACCCACGGCATGACCAACCAGGACCTGGGGATGAGCTGCTACCGCAACTCCTACATCCTGCGCGAACTGACCGGCGTCGAGCACTACAAGATAGAGCGGCGCGTTGCGATCCAGGATTTCAGCATCCCGTCCACCGCGGACTTTGTCCTGCTCTGAGGCTTGAGGCGTACAGCATGAAGCTCAGATTCCACATCATCACCATGACGGTGCTGGCCGTCATCAGCGACGCCATCCTGATTCCGTTTTACCCGCAGTTCTTCAGCGCGCGTTACGGCATAGACAGCCCCGTGCATGTAGGCGCTTACGTGGCGGCGATTTCCATCGCCGTGATGTGCACGCTACCCTTCTGGGCGCGCGTGGCGCGCCGCGTCGAGCCGCTGCACCTGTTGGTTTACACACAGTTCGCCGCCGGCACCTTCAGCCTGCTGAGCGACTGGGCGCCCACCGTGGAGATCTACTGGGTGCTGTCCATGCTGATGTTCATGTGCAAAAGCAGCTATTTGCTGATGTACCCCTACATGATGCGGCTGACCCCCAAGGAAGAGCACGCGGCCACCATAGGCATTCTCTCGGTGGTGGTGCATTTCGGCGCCATCTTCGGGGCGGTGGTGGGCGGCTTTGTGCTGCAGACCTGGGGGCCGCGCGCCAGCATTTTTGCCATGGCGGCCGGCGACTACTTCCAGATGGCGGTCTGCTTCTACCTGATACGCAGCGGCAAGATCATCCGCGTCAACAGCGGTGCCCAGGCGCTGGCCGAGGCCACCGAAGCGCGCCGCGTCGGCCTGCTGGCCCGCCTGCCCATCCTGAAGCTGGCGCTGGTGATGCTGATGTTCGACTTCAGCGCCTACCTGATACGCCCCTTCTTTGCGCTCTACTGGCAGAAGATCACCGGCAACGACAGCGAGCTGCTGTCCGGCATGGCCTTTGCCATCCCCGGTGTGGTGGCCATCGCCGCGCTGCGCCTGCATGCCTGGCTGCGCGCGCGCGGCGGCGAACTGCCCGACCACACGCTGGGCAACCTGCTGCTGGGCGCCGCCGGCCTGCTGCTGCACGCCGCGCCCGATCCGCTGCTGGTGGTGCTGGGGCGTGTGCTCTATGGCTGGGCCTTTTTCCAGATCATCGTCAAGCTGGAAGTCAACCTGTTCCGCCTGTCCACGCCCCAGCGTTATGCCCAGGACTACAGCATCACCAACTTCTTCCAGAACATGGGCGTGCTGCTGTCCTCCTTCGCGGCGGGCGCCATCGTCAATCGCTACGGCCTGCATCTGCCCTTTCTGCTGGCGGCCGGCGGCTTTGTGCTCACCGCGCTGCTGGACCGTCTGATCCTTAAAGTGCCCAGCGCCGGGCACCTGGCCGAAGGCGGCAATGCCAACCCCCTGAAGGAGCCTGTCCATGCCAATTGACATGATTGATACGCTGCACCGCCGCGCCGACGCCGAGATCCGGCCTTACCGCGACGAAGCCGGTTTTGTGTTCCGCCCGCTGCGCATACCGCAGGACATCCCCACGCTGCACCGCTGGTTCATCCAGGAGCGCGCTGCCTTCTGGCTGATGCAGGACAAGAGCGAGGCGGAGGTCCGCGAGGCCTACCAGCGCATGCTGGATTCCGGAACGGCTACGCCCTACATAGGCTGGGAGGGAGGCCGGCCGGCTTTCCTGGCCGAATGCTACGACCCCGCGCAGGACCGCATCCGGGCCTTTTACGAGGTACGCCCCGGCGACCTGGGCATGCACATCTTTATCGCGCCGCCCGAACGGCGCATCGCCGGCTATTCGCGCAGCGTGTTCCATGCGCTGATGCGCTTTATGTTCGCGCACCTGGGCGCACGGCGCATCGTCGTCGAGCCCGATGCCAGCAATCACAAGGTCCATGCCTTGAACCGGTCGGCGGGCTTTGCCTACGACCGCGATGTGGTCTTCCCCGAGAAGATCGCCAGCCTCGCCTTCTGCACACGGCGGGATTTTGAACAGGCTACGGCCGCCACCCTAGAGGAAGTCCATTCATGAACGTCACCATCGCCCATCAGACCGCGCACGACCCGGCCGGATTCGCCGCCCACCTGACGCCCGAGGCCTGGGCCCAGGCCAACCGCCTGCTGCTGCGCAAGGCCATCGCCGAATACGCCCACGAGCTCATCGTCGAACCCGAGCAGTTGCGCCCGCGTGAAGGCGGCTTCGCGCTCTACCAGTTGTTCTCGGACGACGGCGCCGCCTGCTACCAGTTCGAGGCCAGGCGCCTGGCGCTGCGCCACTGGTTTATCAAGCCCGACTCCATCCACAAATACCTCAAGGGCGCCGAGCAGCCGCTGGACGCGCTGCAGTTCATCATCGAATGCCGCCAGCGGCTGGGCATACGCGATGAGCTGCTGCCGATTTACCTCGACGAGATCAGCAGCACCTTGTTCGGCAGCGCCTACAAGCGCACGAAGGCCGATGCCCCCAGCAGCGCCCAGCTGGCCGACGCCACCGACTTCCAGACGATTGAAGTCGCCATGACCGAAGGCCACCCGGGTTTTGTCGCCAACAATGGCCGCCTGGGTTTCACCGCGGCCGACTACCAGGCCTACGCGCCCGAGGCCGGCTCGCAGATCCGCGTGATCTGGCTGGCCGTGCACAAGGACCATGCGGCTTTCTCCAGCATCTCCACGCTCAGCTATGAACAGCTGCTGGCCGAGGAACTCGGGCAGGAGACCGTGGACGGCTTTACCCGCGAGGTCGCCGCGCTGGGTGTCGACCCGGCCGACTACCACTTCATGCCGGCCCATCCCTGGCAGTGGTTCAACAAGCTGTCCATCGCCTTCGCCGGCTATGTGGCCCAGCGCAAGATCATCTGCCTGGCCTACGGCCGCGACAGCTACATCGCCCAGCAGTCCATACGCACTTTCTTCAACACCAGCGACCGCAGCAAGCGTTACGTCAAGACCTCGCTGTCCATCCTGAACATGGGCTTTATGCGCGGCCTGTCGCCGTATTACATGTCGGGCACACCGGCCATCAACGAATTCATCAAGAAGCTGGTGGATGGCGATGCCTTCCTGCGCGCCAACGGCTTCACCATCCTGCGCGAAGTCGCGTCCATAGGCTTTCGCAACCATTACTACGAGGCTGCGATACCGGTGGACACGCCGTACAAAAAAATGTTCTCGGCGCTGTGGCGCGAAAGCCCGCTGCCGCTGCTCAAGCCCGGCGAGCGCCTGATGACCATGGCCGCGCTGCTGCACGTCGACAAGGACGGCCATGCGCTGCTGCCCGAGCTGATACGCCGCTCCGGCCTCGCTACCCAAGCCTGGCTCAAGAGCTACCTGAAGGCCTACCTCACGCCGCTGCTGCACTGCTTCTACAAACACGACCTCACCTTTATGCCGCATGGCGAGAACCTGATCCTGGTGCTCGACAAGCATGTGCCGGTGCGCGCCATCATGAAAGACATCGCCGAGGAGTGCGCCATCCTCAACATCGAAGCCAAGGCGCTGCTGCCCGAGCGCGTGGACCGCCTGGCGGTCGACGTGCCCGATCACTTCAAGCTGCTCGGCATTTTCATCGACGTGTTTGACGGCGTGCTGCGCCACATCAACCAGGTTCTCGTCGAAAACGCCTGTTGCAGCGAAGACGACTTCTGGCGCGCGGTGGCCGACTGTGTCTGCGACTACGAGGAGGCCCATCCCGAGATGGCCGCCAAATTCGCGCACTACGACATGTTTGTGCCCGAGTTCCTGCATTCCTGCCTGAACCGCCTGCAGCTGGGCAACAACGTGCAGATGGTCAACCTGGCCGATCCCGCGTCCAGCCTCAAGATCGCCGGCAATCTGGTGAATCCGATTGCCGGCATGCGCCGCCGCGCCTTGGCCCGGCCTGTGGCGGAAGCCGCGGTGGAAAGCGTCGCATGAGTTTTGACATGCGGCCAGGGGACTCGGTGCACGAGGCTGCACCGATGCCGGCATGGGCCAACGCGCCCGATGCCGACCTTGCCCGCGTGTTGCAACTGGCGGCGAGCTTGGCACCCGCGCTGCGCGGCGAACAGGGCGGGGCGGCGGCGCCCGGCGCGCTGCGCTATGACGGCTCGGCCGTGGCAGCAGAACCCTTGGAGGCGCTGTGCCATCACTGGGCGCAGGCCTACCCCGAAGCCGGCGCCCACTATGTGGCGCTGCGTTGCTGGGGGCTGGCAATCTGGCAGCCGGTTTACCTCGGTGTGATCGCCGCCCACCTTGACAGCCATGTACCTCAACTTGCCGGCCTCACGCAGCCCGTGGTGGACGGATTCCCCAGCGGTTTCCAATTGCCGGCGCATGCGCCCATGAAAGCCGAGTCGCTGGCTTCGCGCATGCGGCTGGCGGCCGGGGAGTTGCGCAGCTTGTGTGATGCCACGCGCACGGCCCTCATGCCGCTGGTGGCCCTGCATGGCCGCGCCGCCGACCGGCTGCAGGCCGAGTGTGTGCTGGGCGCTCTGCTGCTGGTGCATCGCAGCAGCCCCGGTCTTTTTGAGGACGCCAAGGTCGCCGCGCTGGGAGAGGCGTGGCTGGCGCAGCTGGGCATCAGCGGGGGCTGCGGCATGTTTGCCTACCGCGCACGTGACGGGACGCCCGCGCTGGCGCTGGACCGCAAGGTCTGCTGCCATTACTTTCGCCGCCATGACGGCGAGAAATGCAGCACCTGTCCCAAGCTCCCGCTCGACAAGCGTATCGCCCGATTGCAGGCCGATCCTTTGTAGTCCGGGCCATTGATTTTGCGATGCGGCCTGCCTTTGAAGGCCGGCGCGCGTTGCCACGCCCTGGAGAATTCCATGAACGATATCGCACGCCTGGTGCATCTCATGCCGGCGGCTCCGCAGCTGCCCGTCAGCGCTTACTTCGACGAAGCCCTGTTCGCGCAAGAACAGGCCTTGATCTTCAACAAGGCCGCCCGCTACATAGGCCATGAAAAAGCCGTGCCCCAGGTCGGCGACTGGCACCGGCTCGCGCAGGAAGACGGCGGTCGCGTGCTGGTGCGCAACCCGCAGGGCGTGGAACTGCTGTCCAACGTCTGCCGGCACCGCCAGGCGCTGATCCTGGGCGGCGAGACCGGCAACGTCAGCGGGCCGGCCAACCCCAAGGGCAATCTTGCGGCGGCCGGCGGGCACATTGTCTGCCCCTTGCACCGCTGGACTTACAACAGCAGCGGCGAGCTGCTGGGCGCGCCGCAGTTCGAGCAAAAACCCTGCAAAAACCTGCAGCGCTTTCCCCTGCGCAACTGCCACGGCCTGCTGTTCGAAGGCCCGCGCGACCCGGCGCGGGACATGGCGCCGCTGTTTGAAAGGCCGGAATTCGATTTTTCGGACTATGTGCTGGCCCACGTCGAGGTGCACCCCTGCCACTACAACTGGAAGACTTTTATCGAGGTCTACCTGGAGGACTACCACGTCGCGCCCTTCCACCCAGGCCTGGGCAGCTTTGTGAGTTGCGACCAGCTGAGCTGGGACTTTGCCGACTGGTACAGCATGCAGCGCGTCGGCGTGCACGAGTCCTTGAGCACGCCCGGCTCCGACATCTACAGCACATGGCATGAGCGCCTGCTGCAATACCGCACCGGCACGCCGCCCGATTTCGGCGCGGTCTGGGTCACCTACTTTCCCACCCACATGATCGAGCTCTACCCGCATGTGCTGGTGCTGTCCACGCTCTACCCCAAAGGGCCGCAGGAGACGGTCAACGTGGTCGAGTTTTATTACCCCGAAGAGATCGCCGCCTTCGAGCCGGAATTCATGGAAGCGCATCGCGCCGCCTACATGGAAACCGCCAGGGAAGACGATGAGATCGGCGAGCGCATGGACGCGGGCCGGCGCGCGCTGCTGGCGCGCGGCGTCTCGGACACCGGGCCCTACCAGTCGCCGCTGGAAGACGGCATGCGGCATTTCCACGAGTGGTACCGACGCACCATGGGGGCAGACTGCCCGGCTTGACGCCGCGGGCTTGAAGCCGGAGGGCTGCCGGCCCCACAATGCAGCCATGCGCAAACATTTCTCCGAAACCACGGGCCCGCAGCGGCTCACCCTGGGCCTGGTGACCGGATTGATCGTGGCGGCATTGCCGCTGCCCCTGGGCTGGCAGTTCTGCGGCCTGCTGGGCTGGTGCGCCGGCGTCAGCGTTTACCTGGGCCTGGCCTGGTGGCTGTGCGTGCGCTTTGACGCCCAACGCACACGCGAACGCGCACAGGCGCAGGACGAGCCCAGCGTCGTGCTGTTCTTGCTGATGCTGCTGGCCACCATGGCCTGCGTCGCGGCCATCACGCTCGTGATGCAGCAGGCCAAAAACCTCTCGGGCATGGAGCGCACTTTCCAGATCGTGCTCTCCGTCGCGGCGCTGGCCGCCTCCTGGCTGTTCATGCAAACGATTTACGCGTTTCGTTATGCGCACCGCTATTACCAGGAAGAAAAGCTCAAGGAGCCCGACGGCCCCGGCCTGCAGTTCCCCGGCGGGCTGGACCCGGATTACTTCGACTTCCTGTACTACGCCCACGTGGTTGGCATGACCTCGCAGGTCTCCGACGTGCAGGTCACCTCGCGCGAGATGCGCCGGCTCACGCTGGTGCACAGCGTGCTGTCCTTTGGCTTCAATATGCTGATCCTGGCGCTCAGCATCAATGTGGTGGCGGGGGCGTTGCAGTAAAGCTGCCGCGAGACACCTGGTCGTTTACGGGCGGTCAGGTTTTGCTGCACCTTCGCTTGCCCCTCTCCGTCCGTCTCTCCAATCCGGGTCGGGTTGCCGCCAACCGAGGTGAAGCGTCAAGAGCTCTACGGCGCTAGATGTGTACGCCATTCGGATTACTTTCCGCGCGATCTTGTGCCGGTCGACATTTACCAGAAGCACGTGAAATTGATAAGAGCGAAATCTAGCGGCGAAGAATTTCGTTGTCTATACGCACACTTAGGATTTTTTACTGCAGATGGAGGATGACAGGTGCGATGCCGGTCACTAGACTTCGGGCTCATTTGCGCGGGTGGCGCGCGACAACAAAAAATCAGCGAGGGATTCCGTGGGATTTTTTCAATGGCTTGCGCCGGGTGCGGTGCGGGTGGGGTGTTTGCGGCTGTGTGATATGGCCGGTCGTCAGCCGCTGCTCTCTGTTGGTGACAGCAAGACTGTCCGTCCAATTTCTCTCGTGCGAAGTATCAAAAAAGAAAAGGCAAGCATGAAACCGCACATACTGATTCTCCTGATCGTGTCACGCGCCGTGGCCGCGCTCACCCTATTGATGGGCGTAAGCGCTCAGGCATCATTTCCCGCCACATCTGACCCCAACGTCTGCACTGTTGCGCCATGCTTTACCTACAGGTACACCTACGTCGCTTATGACAATACGCCGTTGACGACGGGCGAACACCCTACGAGGCTAGCTGCCTGTGTGGCCGCTGCCGCTATGTTTACCATCAGTAATTCACATTCGCCGTTTGTTCAGGGGTATACACAGCGTAACCCGCGTCTTGTTGGTGATGACTGTCTTGATGACGGCTATGACGCTCAAGGTGTCTTCATTATGATCAATCATCGCGGGGCTGGCACACAAACAGCCGTCGCTCCGTCGGCCCCTGTCTATAGGTGTCCCGACCCTGTCACGGCAACAGTGTCCGGCTCCACCTGCACCTGCAAAACCGGCTATCTGGAAAATGCCGCAAAAAAGGACTGCACCCCAGGCGGCGTAGGCGGCACGGTGGTGAACGTTCTGAACACCTCCAAGCCTCCTCTTGTGTGCAGTGCCGACCTCAAGGTGGGTAAACCTATTTCGCCCTTGGTGGGAGCGGAAACCTATACCGTGCAGACAGGCGTGTCGCTGGGCGGCCAGCCTCTCGTTCTGACTTACGACAACCGCAAGGTGTTTACCGCGGCGTCAGCCGGCCTCACACCGATGACTTTGGGCAGCGTGCCCGCGCTGGGCGGTTTATGGGAAAGCAGCCTGCATCGCAACATCAAGCTCGGTACCGGCGGCTTTGGCGCCCAGTTGTTCCGCGGGAACGGCCGGGTGGTAAACTTCAACTTCAACCCCCAGACCAATGTGTTTGACGCCACGGCCGACGTCAGCGACAAACTGCAGGTCATCCCGGGCGGTTACCGCTACACCCAGGTGGCCGCACGGACCTTTGAAGAGTACAACGCCGCCGGCCAGCTAGTCTCGATGGCTGATGCAGCCGGAAACACCTGGAGCTTTCGCTACAGCCTGGCCGCTGGCCCAGGCGCTCCCGCTGCCGGCTATCTGCTGGAGGTGACGGACAACACCTTGCGCAGCATTAAATTTGAATACACCCTTCCGGCCGGTGGCGCGGCAGCCACCGACGGGTTGCTGTCAAGGATTGTCGACACCACGGGCCGCAACATCACCGCCGCCTACACGGGCGGCAACCTGGTTTCACTGAACTGGCAGGACGGCAAGACGCGCCGGTTGCTCTACGAGAACACCAGTTTGACCTGGGCGCTGACCGGCGTGATGGACGAGAACAACGCCCGTTATGCGACCTTTGCTTATGACAACCAGGGCCGTGCCATCTCCACCGAGATCGGCGCCGGGGTGAACAAATACACGGCCAGCTACGGCACGCCGCCCCAAACCGCGATGACGCAGACCTATGACCCGGTCACCCAGATCACTACCCGCGTGCATGACTGGGTGGCGCCCTCGGGCGTGGTGCTAACTTTGCCGAACGGGCAGACCAGCAGCGTCACTTCCTCCACTGTGCAGGGCATGCCTGCCCTGGGCGGCATGAGCCAGCCTGCTGGCTCGGGCTGCGCGGCATCCAGCAACGCCCTGAGCTACGACGCCAACGGCAACCTGGCCAGCCAGGACGACTTCAGCGGCCAGCGCAGTTGCTTTGCTTATGACGCAAGCAATCGGGAGATCGTGCGGGTCGAGGGACTGGCAAATACCGTGGCTTGCGGCAGCGTCCTTCCCGGCGGGTCAACCCTGCCCACCGGAAGCAGAAAGATTGAAACGAACTGGCATGCGAACTGGCAACTGCCCGTCAAGGTGAGCGAGCCTTTGCTGCGCACCACCACGGTGTACCACGGCCAGCCCGATCCGTTTAATGGCAACGTAGTCGCCAACTGCACCACCGCGGCTGCTTTGCCCAGTGGCCAAGCTATGCCCTTGGTGTGCAAGCACGTCGTGCAAGCGACCGCGGATGCCGATGGTGCGCTAGGCCTTGCCGCCGCCATCGATACCAGCGTGGCTGCGCGCATCTCCAGCTTTAGCTATGACGCCATGGGCCGGGTGCTCTCCAGCACCGATCCGATGAACCGTGTGACCACCTATGTTTACTACAGCACATCAGCGGGCTTTTCTGATCCCAACGCCAGTTCAGATCCGTCTTTTGCTTCAGTGAGTCTTCTTCTACATGGCGATGGTGCCAATGGGTCGGCCACTATTGCCGACAGCAGCCCGAATCCCAAAACCGTGACGGTGGTGGGCGGTGCGAGCATAGGGACCGCGCAGAGCAAATTCGGCGGCTCTTCGCTGTTCTTTGACGGCATTGATGCGTCCAATACCTCGCTCACGCTGGCCGACAGCCCGGAGTTTCATTTCCCCGGGGCTTACACCGTAGAGTTCTGGGTACGGCCGTCAAGCTTCAAGGCCATCAATACTTGGTTGTTCGGACAAATCCTTCAGACCGGACTCGCGCCGGTCCGGATTGATATCGCGTCATCTACCGGACTCATCAACGTTCTTGGTTCGTTGGACAACACGAACTGGCTGTTCACCACCGGTTTTACGAGCACGACGGCCTTGCAGATCGGCACCTGGAGCCATGTGGCGCTGGCGGACGACGGTACCAATGCAAGACTCTTCGTTAACGGTGTGCTGCAGGCCACGCGTGCAACTTGGCTCAAGGCGGATTCAGCCACTGCGCTCCGCATTGGCGGGGGCTATGCATCAGGCGATCGCGAGTTCGATGGCTATTTGGACGATGTTCGTGTCACCAAGGGCGTGGCCCGTTACACAGCCAGTTTCACGCCGCCCACGAAGGCCTTCCCCAACGTCGCTTCCGTCGTCGTCGACCCCAACGAAGTGGGCCACAGTGCGGGCGACCTGCAGACCATCACCAATCCGGCGGGCCACGTGACCCAGTTCACGCTGTATGACAGGGCAGGGCGCGTGCGCCAGATGACCGATCCCAAGGGAGTCGTAACCAATATTACTTACACGCCAAGAGGCTGGATAAACAGTGTGGCAGCCACCCCGCCAGGCGGTACGGCCAGAACGACCACGTACACCTATGACAACGCCGGCCAACTGACGGGTGCGACCCTGCCCGACGGCACAACCCTGGGCTATAGCTACGACGCGGCCCACCGCCTGACCGGTGTGACCGACGCCAAAGGCAACACCGTCACCTACACCCTGGACAACGTGGGCAACAAGATCGGCGAGCAGGTCAAGGACTCGTCCAACAACCTGCAAAGAAATATCACCCGCGTCTATGACGCCTTGAACCGCGTCCAGCAAGTTACGGGAGCGAGCAATTGAAAACACAACAAACAAAGCGCATCGATAAAACCTTCACTGCATGGTTGGCCGGCCTCGCCTTGCTGGCGGCCATGGCACCTGCCTGGGCCGCGACACCGACCACAACCAGCTTGAGCAGCAGCGCCGGCACCGCGCCGGCAGGCCAGAGTATCACGCTGACTGCAACGGTCACAGGTGCCAGCCCGACGGGTAGTGTCACCTTCAAGGATGGCGGCACCACGGTGGGCAGCAGCGCCTTGAGCGGTGGTGTGGCAACACTCGCCACCAATTCCCTGACCCTGGGCAGCCATACCCTGAGCGCCGAGTACGCGGGCGACACCAACAACGACCCTTCGACTTCAGTGGCGGTCGTGGTCGCCATCAACACCGGCACCCTGACCTGGCAGTACGGCTACGACGCCATGGGCAGGCCTACCACGGTGCTGGACCCCAACGGCCTGGCCAGCTACACCTACTACGACAGCCTGGGCCGCCCCATCCAGACCCAGCAGCCGGCCAATATCGGCAGCGCCACCCCGACCACCACCGGCTTTGCCTACAACGCCGCCGACGGCCTGACCCAGGTCACCGACCCGCGCAACCTGGCCACGACCTACAGCCCCAACGGCCTCGGTGATGTCACAGCCCAGACCAGCCCGGACACCGGCGCCAGCCAGCACACCTATGACGCCAAAGGCAATGTGCTGAGCAAAACCGATGCCCGCAGCAAGTTGACCCAGTACACCTACGACAACCTGGACCGTCTTAAAACCATCAGCTATGCCACGGGCACGGGAACGACCTTTGAATACGACGGCGGAGCCACCCCGACACCAGCGACGGTAGGCGAACTTACCAAAATCACCGATGCCAGCGGCCAGGTGACTTACAGCTACGACAGCATGGGTCGCAAGACCGGCAAGACCCAGGTCACGGGGGCAAGGACGTTTACCGTTGGCTATACCTGGGGTGACAGCGGAAGTGCCTTGGACAAGCTGACCGGGATCACCTATCCGAGTGGAACCCGGGTTAACTACAGCTATGACGCGCAAGGTGTGGTTTCGGGCATCACGGTCAACCCGCCGAACAGCAACGGTGTGGGCACCAACACCGGATCCACTCTTCCGCTGCTGAATGCCATCACCACCAATGCAGAAGGCAAGATGACCGGCTGGACCTGGGCCAGCACCAAAACGCAGGCCATCAGCTATGACGCCAATGGGCAGATCAGTGCTTACAACCTGGGTGACCCGACAGCAACCGGTATCCGCCGCACCGTTCTTCGTGACGCCGCGGGGCGCATTACGGGTTATACCCACGTCAGCAATGGAAGCCCTGTTCCCGCGCTGGACCAAAGCTTTGGGTATGACAACCTGAACCGCCTGATCAGTGCCACCCTGGGCGCTACGGCGATCCAGTACAGCTATGACGCCACGGGCAACCGGACTGCCAAGGTCATTAGCGGAATGAACTACCCCAACACCATTTCCGCCACCAGCAACAAGCTGACCCAGACGCAGGACGTGGGGGGCACGGCCACTGTCGTGCACGATGCGGCCGGCAATATCACGAGTGACGGGACTAATACTTATACCTATAGCGACCGGGGACGCATGGCCACGATGGCGAATGCCGGTGGTACCGTCACTTATAGCTATAACGCGTTGGAGATGCGGGTTGGCAAGACTGGGCCGACGGCGCTGGTGCCGACAGGGGCTAGCTACTACGTCTATGACGAAGAAGGCAAGCTGCTGGGTGAATACGATGCCAGCGGAATTCCGGTTTACGAGACCATTTACTTGAGTGGCCCGGTAGGGGTGATCAAGCAGACGGGCACAGCCGGCGCCAGCAACATCGCAATCAACCTGTACAACGTTTCCACGGACCAGCTTGGTGCCCCGCGGATCATTACCCGCCAGAGCGATGAAGCGATTGCCTGGCGCTGGGATTCGGCTGAAGCCTTTGGAGCTACAGCGCCGGACCAGAACCCGACTAGCTTGGGAGTTTTCAACTTTAACCAGCGCCTGCCTGGCCAGGTGTTTGATGCTGAGAGCGGCCTGTTCCAGAACTGGAATCGGGAGTACCACCCGCGGATTGGCCGCTACATGCAGTCTGATCCGATTGGGCTTGAGGGCGGAATCAATTCATTTGCTTATGTGGAAGGGGATCCTCTGAGCAATACGGATGAAACCGGTGAGTTTGCTAATTTCGCAATTGGCGCCGTGACGGGCGTCATCACAGGCTACGCAATTGCAAAACTTTCCGATGATGAATGCTACGGCGTGCGGGATGCATTGCAAGATGCCGCGCTAGGCGCGGTCGGTGCTGGCGTTGTTAGTAAACTAAATAAACTCTATCGGATTGCAAAGTTGCGAAGTATCGCAAACTCTAGGGGGCTTGAAAATGTTGGACAAAAGGGTTACACGGAAACTTGGAAGAATGGAAAAAACACATTGGAAAAGCTAGACATCAAGCACGAAGCAGGCAAGAGTGCTGAGTTGCAAGCTGGAAGCAAGGTCCCCAGGTTCTCGTATCGCATAGATGCTGGAAAATTTTGGAACCCCTTTACTAATGAAGTGGGCCCTAAGGGCGCGCTCTCACATATTCCTCTGGAGCCAGTTATCCCACTTGCAGCTGCTGCTTCGGGTGCGGTGGCCGGTGGCGTAACCCAAGCGGCTTGTGGATGCGGAAAATGAATAAACAACCAAGCGGTCTGATACAGGTTTTGCTTGATCCAGAAGCGGAATTTGGCGATCGACATGATGCTGCTATGGATTTGGCGGCGTTTGATGACGAGATTGTTGAGCAAGCACTGGCACGTATTGCGTGTGATGAGAACTCAGATGATGATCTTGCGGACTCGTGCGGTGAGTCATTGGCGGAGATATGGTGCCGCAAAAGCCTCGTAAATCAACAAGTGCTGATGGAGCTAATTCCCGTAAGCTTGCGGATAGCTTTAGCTACGCTTCAATCATGCTCTCCTGAGCTTGCAGCGCAGGCGGAAGCGGCGCTGCGAATGAAGTAGAAAGATTAACTACTTTTTAGTATGTTGAATTGCTGAAGTCTGACCCGGATTTGGAGTGAACCCCTCGGGCTGGGCAAGGTAGGCGCTGCCACGCTAATTTCAATGAAAGGCTCAGATATCGGGCTCGTGGCAAACCACCTCGATGTTGTGCCCGTCAGGGTCAATGACAAAAGCCGCATAGTAGTTCGCGTGGTAGTGGGGGCGCAGGCCGGGTGCGCCATTGTCCTTACCGCCTGCCTCCAGCGCCGCGCGATAGAAATCCTCGACCTGCCGGCGATTGCTGGCGATAAACGCGAGGTGAAGATGCGCCGGTTTCTCCTCGGTCTGGAACAGGCACAAAGAAGCCTTGGCCTTTGAGCTCAGCTCAACGCCATAGGCCGGCGGCCCCTCTGAGACAACCGCCACGCCGAGTGGCTCAAGTGCCTTGAGGAAGAAGGCCTTGCTCGCCGCATAGTCGCTGACGCCGAATTTGACATGGTCAAACATGGGTTCTCCTGAGGTGTAGGGGCCTGAGCGAAGCCTGGTGTTGCCCGATGGGTGGTTCAGGGCTGATGCGTTTCCTGCCAAAGCTGCGGATTACTGCGAAAGAAGCGCAGCAGCTCCTCGAACTTGGCTTCATCATCCGCATACGGATTCGGAACCGACTTGTATGCTCGCTCGGCAGCCTCTTCATCGGCAGGTGCTTTCCGAACCGATACCAATGCCTTGGCAAGGGCTTGCGCTTCGGAATGCATGCCGATCCGCTCATAGGCGTCCACCGCGCGTTGAAGAAGATCCTCGCCCGCGTTGGTCAGTGCGGTCCAGCCGTTGAACTCATAGTCGTCTTCCAGCCAGAAGATCGGAAATGCAAGTTGAAAGGCGACAGGCCATTCGGCAATCCTGCCCTGCGCCTCTTCGCTGATATGCAGGGGCATATAGCCAAGGATTTCCAGGAACAGCTCGTCGTCGGCGACCGTCCAGAAGTCGAGGGGGATGGGATCGCTGTGGGCGCGGTCCGGGTAGAAGCGGTGCATATAGTCCTGCAGGGCGCGCAGGGACGGCTCAAGCACGGACGGCGGCGCGTAGGGCGGCATTGGTGGGCCCTGGCCTTACATCACCAGGCAAAAATGGAACTGGTCCGCCTCCTGCTCGGCCTCGGATACCTTGGCCAGGCAGTCTTCCAGTTCCTCGATGAGTTCGGGGCGCAGCTTTTCCTTGATGCCTTTGACTTCGCCTGATTTCAAACGCTCGATGATTTTGGTGAGCGAGGGCAAGGCATCGGCGGGCGCAAACCACTTTTCGTTTTCGGCAATCCACGATTCGGGGAGATCGTCCTCGGAAAAGTTGTACTGCATGTCGGTGGTGTCGATGAAGTCCGACAGCGCACGCACACCCAGGCTTTTGGCGAGTTCATCGAGTGCTTCAGAAGCCTTGCAAAACAGCGAGTGGTCGTAGTCGTCGCCTGAATCATCGGTGCCGACCCTGGACTTTCTGCGGACCCAAATTGTGTCGCTCATGCTTTCCTCCGTAGTGTGGGGCTGTCAAACCACGCCAATATATCCCGATCTACTTCGCCGGGCTCACATAACGCGCATAGAGGTTGCCGGCCAGCTTCTGCATCACATCGTCGGTATTCGGCGTCGCCACATTGGCCATGACGACGATGGCCGCGTCGCGTTCGGTGTCCACCCAGATATAGGCCTTGTTCATATTGTTGGAGCCGCCATGGAAAGCGACGGGGTAGGGCGTCCAGGCCATTTGGGTGGAGCCCCAGCCCAGCGCGTACTGCGCCGCGCCCGACACCGTGGTGGAGGCGGTCGAGGCGGCCGACATGGAGACCACGGGCGTCACGAGTTTTTTCATGGTTTCGGGCTTGACCAGGAAGGGCGCGCGTTTGCCTTGCCCCGCCATCCAGCTGCCCCACTGCACAAAATCCAGCACCGACATGTGGGCGGTGCCGGCCGGGCTGATGACCAGCGGGTTGTCGGCTTCGGGGCCGCCGATCATGGCCTTGAGCTTGCCGTCGACCACGGCATGGCCCAGCGGCGCGTCTATGCGGCCCAGCGTGGCTTGCGGGCCTATGCCGGCGCTCGTGAGCTTGAGCGGCGTGAACACGCGCTCCGTGATCAGCTCTTCCCAGGATTTTTCGCCCACACGCTCAATCATGGCGCCGGCCAGGGTGTAGCCGAGGTTGGAATAGGCAAAGGACGCGCCGGGCTCCCGGGCCAGTGGTTTGGTGACGGTCTGCTGGACCATCCAGTAGCGCTGGTCGTTGAGGTTACCCGGCTGGAACACCACCTTGGCCAGCAGCGCGTCAAAGTCCGCGTTGTCCGAAGGCAGGCCGCTGGTGTGCGACAGCAGCTGGGTCAGCGTGACGCGTTTGACACCGGCATCCATGCCGGCGGCGAGTTCGGGAAAGACCTGCTCAAACGTGCTGTCCCAGCGCAGCTTGCCGGCCTCCACCATCATGGCGGCCAGCAGGGAGGTCATGGCCTTGGTGTCCGAACCTATATGAAAACGGTCCTGGTGCGTGACGGGGATGGTGGTGCCTACACGGCGCGTGCCGCCTGTGCCCACGGCCATGAGCTGGCCCTTGCTGACCACCGCGGCGGCCAGTGCGGGAAAGCCGGCTTCCTTGGCTTGCGCGCTGACCATCGCATCGAGCGAGTCCTGGGCTTGTGCGCTGCCCAGGCAGGCCAGCAGGCAGAGGCCCGTGAGCAGGGCACGCAGGCCTGTTGTTGAAGCCATGGAAGTGGTAGCGCGTCCGGTCTGGCTGGAAGCATGAAACTGCAGCATGTGAGTCGCCCTTGTTGTGTGAACCAGGTTGATGGAGCCCCGATTCTCACCCAGCTCGGGCGACACGCGCATGACGGCGTATTACAGCTGAAACAGCTGCTTCTTGAGCGCCATCTTTTCTTTCTTGCGCAGGCTTGCTTCGGACTTGCGGTGCGAACCGGCCTTGCGCTGCGCCGCTGCCGCCACCAAGGGGTTACGCGGCTTGGGCGCGGCCAGCTTGATCTTGAGCTTGGTCTTGCGAGCCGACGTCATGCCTTCTGCTGCTGAGGTTTGCGGCCCAGCTTGAGCAAGCCGGTCGAGAGCGCCGTGCCAATCACAATCACCACGGCGCAGACCACCATCCAGGCCGTCACATGCTCGCCGAGGAAGATCACGCCATAGATCACGGCGAACACCGGCACCAGGAAGGTGACCGAGAGTGCGCGCGGCGGGCCGGCGTTTTCAATCAGGCGGAAGAACAGGATGTAGGCCAGGCCGGTGCAGACCACGCCCACGGCCAGCAGTGCCAGCCAGGCGTGTGCGCCCGGCATCTGCGCGGGCCACAGCCACGCGGCGGGCAGGGCCAGGCCCAGGGTCGCGCCTATCTGGCTGCCGGCCGCCGTGACCAGCGGCGGCATGCCCGAGAGGTAGCGTTTGGTGTAGCTGGCCGAGATGCCGTAGCAAAGGCAGGCAAACAGGCAGGCCAGCACGGCCCAGCCCGGCGCCACGCCCGAGGCATCGGGCTTGAAGGTGGCTTTGTCCCAGGCCAGCATGGCGACGCCGGCAAAACCAACGATGAGGCCCAGGATGCGCGAGCCATTGGGCTTGTCCTTGAGCCACAGCCAGGCGATCAGCGCGCCGAACATGGGCACGGTGGCATTGAGGATGGCCGACAGGCCCGTGGTGATGGACAGCAGCGCGAAGGAAAAACACGCAAAGGGAATGCCCGAGTTGAGCACGCCGATGAAAAAAATCTTTTTCCAGTTCTGCTTCAACTCGGGCAGCAGGCCGCGCAGCCACACGATGGGCAGCAGGAACAGCGCGGCGATGGCCACGCGCACGGCAGCGGTCGGCAGCGGGCCGAACTCCACCGTGCTGATGCGCATGAACAGAAAGGACGAGCCCCAGATGGCGGCCAGCATCACAAAATCGGCGACCCAGCTCTTGGGTCGGGCGGCCACCGCGCCCACGGGCGCGGCGATGCCGGAAGGACTGGAACTCACAGCATGTTCTCCTGAAGTGCGCCTTCGAGTTTCAACAAGGCGGTTTTGCGGTGCAGCCCGCCAGCATAACCCGTGAGCGAACCGTCGGCGCCCAGCACACGATGGCAGGGCACGATGACGCTGACCGGGTTGCGGCCTACCGCGGCGCCCACGGCGCGCACCGCCTCGGGTTTGCCTATGCGCTGGCTCACCTGGCCGTAGCTCAGGGTGCCGCCCTGCGGGATGGCCAGCAAGGCCTGCCACACCGACTGCTGGAAGGCCGTGCCGTGGCCCAGGTCCAGCGGCAGGTCAAATTCCGTGCGCGTGCCGGCATAGTATTCCGTCAGCTGCGTGATGGTTTGCCTGAGCACCGGGTGCCCCGGGTCTTCGCGCCACACATAGGGTTTCACCAGCTGCGGCGGCAAATGCCGCTGGCCGGCAAACCACACGCCGGCCAGGCCTTTGTCGGTGGCGGCGATGATCATTTCCCCCAGGGGGCTGTGAAAGGTCGTCTGGACGATGGAGTTGTCGAATTTCATCTTGTTCACCTTTTGAATGGTTTCGAGTGTCTGCCTTATCAGGTCTTTTTGAGTCCTAATGAGGTGGCTTGGGCTTCCCTTGTCTTCCGCGGCAAAGACCGGCTCGATCATCCACCGGCGATGTTCGCGCCGGGGCGCTGAACCGTCCAATGAAATCGAGGCGCCGCATTCATTCCGCTCACGCATGAATCGCCGTCAGCCGGGGCGCTCCAGCGTGCCGCTCCAGGCGCGTATCACGGCATAGCTGCGCCAGGGTTTCCAGGCCGCTGAAGCGAGTTCCGCTTCGCGGGCCGGGTTCTTTCGGCCCTGCACGTCCAGGGCCTTGTGCAGTGCCACGTCGCCCGCCGGAAAGGCATCGGGCCAGCGCAGTGCGCGCATGGCGATGTACTGCGCGGTCCAGTCGCCTATGCCGGGCAGTTCCTTGAGCGTGGCCAGTGTGGCGTTCACGTCGGCGCCGCTGTGCAGCTGCAGGCGCTTGTCGGCCACCGCCTGGGCAATGCCCACAATCGCGGCCTGGCGCTGCTTGACGATGCCCAGCTGTCCCAGCGCGTCGCCGCTGGCGGCCGCCAGCACGGCGGGGGCGGGGAAGAGCCGCGTCAGCTGGGGCCAAGGCGTTTCCACCGCTTCGCCGAAACGGTCCACCATGCGCTGGGCCAGGGTGCGTGCGGCAGCCACGGTGATCTGCTGGCCCAGCACGGCGCGCACCGCGAGTTCATAGCCGCACAGTGCGCCCGGCACACGCAGGCCGTCGCCGTCGGGGAAGGCCGCATGCAGCACGCCGTTGATGGCCGTCGGGTCGGCGTCCAGGTCAAAGGTGGTGCGCACGCGGCGTATCACCAGCGGCAGCACTTCGCGCAGCGAGTCGCTCACGCGCAGCACCAGGCGCGAACGCTCTTGCTCAAAACTCGCCAGCAGCCAGCCCGTGTGGTGCTTGCCGCCCGATTCGATGCTCAAGGTCCGGCCCAGGCAGGGCATGTCCGCCTCCGCATCGATGAACTCAATGGCGCTGATGCAGCGTTTGCTGAAAAAAGCCAGCATGGCCTGCACATCGTAGGGTGGGCGGTAGCCCAGCCGTATGGTGGAGCCTTCGCCGACCTTGCCGCTGCGCTCGGGCCCCTGGCGCCGCAGCTGCGTGGGGTTGAGTTTGTAGTGTTCGACAAAAGCCGCGTTGAAGCGGCGAACGCTGGCAAAGCCGCTGATCAGCGCGATCTGCGTGATCGGCAGGTCGGTGTCGGCCAGCAGCTGTTTGGCGGTGTGCAGCCTGTGTGTCTGCAAATACTGCATGGGCGAGACGCCGAACTGCGCCTCGAAGATGCGCCGCACATGGCGGTCGCTCACGCCCAGGCGTGTCGCGAGTTTGTCGACCGAGGGGGCTTCGCCGGCCCAGACCTCGGGCTCGTCGAGCAGGCGCGCCGCCTGGTGGGCCAGGATGTAGGAAGCATCCTGGATGGACCACACCACCGAATGCGGTGCCAGCTCGGGCCGGCAGCGCAGGCAGGGGCGAAAGCCGGCGTTCTCGGCCTGGGCCGCATGGTGGAAGAAACGGCAGTTCTCGCGCTTGGGCGTTTTCACGCTGCAGACCGGCCGGCAATAAATGCCGGTGGAGGTCACGCCGGTGAAAAAGCTGCCGTCAAAACGCGCATCGCGCGCCTTCAGGGCGAGGTAGCGGTCGTTGTCGGCCAGAGGGGTGTTGTCGCGGTCCATGGAAGAAATGATACGCCGCGGGCTGGTTTTGACTGGCCGTTTTCGGACATGTCCCTGGGGCCGCCGTGGCCCTGCTTTTTGGCGGTTTTCAGCGGGCTTTCGGCGTTTTGGGGAAGCCCCGCAATAGTCTGAACGGACTGGCCGGAAACGGCTGCCGCCTACAGGAAGCGGCGGGGTCGCCACCTACAATGAATCCGCTTGCGAACCCATTCCCGCACCCTCCAGGAACCGCCCCCGATGCAAATCAACCCGTCCATCTTCAAGGCCTATGACATACGTGGCGTCGTGCCGTCCACCATCCATGAAACGATGGCCGAGGCCCTGGGCAAGGCTTTTGGCATGGCGGCGCTGGCCGAGGGCGAAAAAGCCGTGGCCGTGGGCCGCGACGGCCGGCTCAGCGGGCCTTCGCTGAGCGCGGCGCTGATGCGCGGCCTGGCCGCCACCGGCATTGACGTGATCGATGTGGGCATGGTGACCACGCCCATGCTCTACTTCGCCGCCAGCACGCTGGCCGGCTCCGGCATACAGGTCACCGGCAGCCACAACCCCAAGGACTACAACGGCTTCAAGATGGTGCTGGCCGGCCGCGCGATCTACGGCGAGGACATCCAGGCGCTGCGCCGCGTCATTGAAGGTGAAGACTGGGTGCTGCCCGCGCAGGGCGGCAGCATACGCCAGGTCGACGTGGGCACGGCCTACCGCGATCGCATCGTCTCGGGCATCAAGCTGGAACGCCCGATGAAGATCGTTGTCGATTCGGGCAACGGCATTGCCGGCGCTTCGGCCCCCGCGATCTTTCGCGCGCTGGGCTGCGAAGTCACCGAGCTCTTCAGCGAAGTGGACGGCAACTTTCCCAACCACCACCCGGACCCGAGCAAGCCCGAGAACCTGCAGGACCTGATCAAGGCCCTGCAAAGCGGCGATGCTGAACTGGGCCTGGCCTTTGACGGCGACGGCGACCGGCTGGGCATCGTCACCAAGGACGGCCAGAACATCTACCCCGACCGGCAGATGATGCTGTTCGCGCGCGACGTGCTCTCGCGCGAGCCGGGCGCCACGATTTTGTTCGACGTGAAATGCTCGCAGCGCCTGGCGCCCGAGATCGAGGCCGCCGGCGGCGTGCCCATGATGTACAAGACCGGCCATTCGCTGATCAAGGCCAGGATGAAGGAAGTCGGCTCGCCGCTGGGCGGCGAGATGAGCGGCCACATCTTCTTCAAGGAGCGCTGGTACGGTTTTGACGACGGCACCTATGCCGGCGCCCGCCTGCTCGAGATTTTGAGCCGCGTACCCGACGCCGGCATCGTGCTCAATGCCTTGCCCACCAGCTTCAGCACGCCCGAACTCAATGTGGCCTGCAAGGAAGGCGAGCCGCATACCGTGGTGGAGGCTTTGATCAAATCGGCCAAGTTTGCGGCGCCGGCGAAGATTTCCACGATTGATGGGGTCCGCGTGGATTGGCCCGACGGCTTTGGCCTGATACGCGCGTCCAACACTACACCGGTGCTGGTGCTGCGCTTTGAGGGCCATACCCAGCAGGCCATGGAGCGCATAGAGGCCGATATGCTGGCCTTGCTACGCAGCGTCAAACCCGACGCCAGCCTGGCGGCCGCGGCGCATTAAATACGCCCACCCCCGTCCAGGCTCACTTCGTGTAGCCTGTTCCCCCCTTCCAGGGGGCGGCGCCTGGGGCCGGCGAAGCCGGACCCTCGGCCCCCACTGGTGGGTACCCCGCTAGTTACGCCCTGAACTCTTCATGCTAGCCGGGGCCGCGGAACCGGCTTTGCCGGGCCGCAGGCGCAGCGGCCCCCTCGGGGGGCAGCGACCCACACGCAGTGGGGGAGCGTGGGGCCATGTCCTGGGGCCATAGAATGGCCTCTCATGAAAATTCTCCTGGTCAAGCTGTCCTCTCTCGGTGACGTGGTGCATACCCTGCCGGTGGTCCAGGACATACGCGCGGCCTTGCCGGATGCGCAAATTGACTGGGTGGTGGAGAAGTCCTTCGCCTCCTTGCTGGCGCGCAGCGAAGGCCTGCACCGTGTGATTCCCTGCGAGATACGGCGCTGGCGCAAATCCTTCTGGACGGCCGCCACGCGCCAGGCCTGGCGTGCCTTCAAGCACGACTTGCAGCAAGAGGCCTATGACGCCGTGATCGACCTGCAAGGCCTGACCAAGTCCGCCCTGGTGGCGCGGCTGGCCCGGCTGGCGCCAGGCGGCAAACGTTATGCCCTGGCCAACCAGACCGACGGCTCGGGCTATGAAGCGCCCACGCGCTGGGTGGCCGATGTGGCGATTGCGGTGGAGCCGCACATCCATGCGGTGCGGCGTTCGCGTGAACTTGCCGCGCGTGCGCTGGGCTACCGCTTTGCGGCCGCCGCTGATTTTGGCTTGAAAGTGGCTGCGGCACCCGCAAAGACCCATGAGCACTTCCCCAAGGGCCGTATCGCCTTCATCCACGGCACTTCGCGCGCCGACAAGGAATGGCCCTTGAGCCACTGGGTCGCACTGGGCCAGCGCCTGAACACGGCCGGCTACCAGTTGATGCTGCCGCACGGCGATGCCGCGGAGCGGGCCGCCAGCGAGGCGATGGCCGCGGCGCTGAACGGTGCGGCGGCGGGGTCGGCCCTGGTGCCACCCGCGCTGGCGCTGGACGCGCTGGCCGAAGAACTCGCGCAATGCACGGGCGTGATCGGCGTGGACAGCGGTGTGAGCCATATCGCCGTCGCGCTGGACCTGCCGCATGTGCAGATCTACAACTTCGACACCGCCTGGCGCACCGGGCCTGATGCGCTGGGCCACGGCGGCCGGCAAGTCAGCGTGTTCGCGCAGCCCGCGCCGGGTGTCGAAGCCGTCTGGCAGGCCTGGCTGGCCTGTAGCACGGCCGGGGCCGCCGCATGAGCACGCTGGCCCTGAAACTTTATTCGCTGCTGATGTTCTGCGGGCAGCCGCTGCTGCGCCGCAAGCTGGCGCGCCGCGCCAAGCAGGAGCCCGGTTACCTGGAGGCGGTCGAAGAGCGCTTCGGCCGCTACACGCAGCCGGCCGAAGCCCGTTCCGAACTGGTCTGGGTGCATGCGGTCTCGCTGGGCGAGACCCGCGCGGCGGCCGTGTTGCTCAAGGCCTTGCGTGAACGCCACCCAGGCCTGCGCATCCTGCTCACGCACGGCACGGCCACCGGGCGTGCCGAGGGCGTGGCCTTGCTGCAGCCCGGCGACGTGCAGGTCTGGCAGCCCTGGGACAGCCCAGGCGTGGTCGCGCGGTTTTTTGAACACTTCAAGCCGCGCCTGGGCCTGCTGATGGAAACCGAAATCTGGCCCAACCTGGTGGCCGCCGCGAAAGCGCGCGCCATGCCGCTGGCGCTGGTCAACGGGAGGCTGTCCGAAAAATCGCTGAAGCAGGCGCTCAGGATGTCGCCGCTCTCGGTACCGGCCTATGCCGCGCTGTCGGCGGTGTACGCGCAGACGGACGACGACGCGCGCCGCTTTCGCCAGGCCGGCGCGGCGGTCAGCGGCGTGTTCGGCAACCTCAAGTTTGATGCCTCGCTGGACGACGCCCAGCAGGAAAAAGGCAAGGCCTGGCGCCGCGCGCTGGCACTGCCGGTGATGATGTTCGCGAGCTCGCGCGAGGGCGAGGAGGAGCAGTTCCTGCAACAGATCAGCGCCATGGCCCAGTCCGAACATGCGCCGGCGGAGGACGCCCCGCCGCAGGAGACCGGAAGCCGCTTCAGGATTTTGCTGGTGCCGCGCCACCCGCAGCGCTTTAACGAGGTGGAGGCGCTGGTGCGCCAGCGCGGCCTGCGTGTGTCGCGCCGATCCGGCTGGGATGACGCGGCAGGAGGCCCGACCGGCGAGGCGCTGCAGGCCGATGTGTGGCTCGGTGATTCGCTGGGCGAGATGGCTCTCTATTACGCGATGAGTGACGTCGCCTTGCTGGGCGGCAGCTTCGCGCCCCTGGGCGGCCAGAACCTGATCGAGGCCGCGGCCTGCGGCTGCCCGGTCGTCATGGGTCCGCATACCTTTAACTTCACCGAAGCCGCCGAACTCGCCGTGGATGCCGGCGCGGCGCGCCGCGTGGTCGACATGGAGCAGGGCGTGCGCACCGCGCGCAAGTGGATGGACAGGCCCGACGCGCATGCCGCGGCGGTGGCTGCGGGGCTGGCCTTTGCCGACCGCAATCGTGGTGCCACAGCCAGGACCTTGGCTGCGCTGCAGGTTTTTCTGCCTTAACCAGGCAGGGGCCGGGGGACTGGCTTTGCCAGACCGCAGGCGCAGCGGCCCCCGAGGGGCTGGAGCCCGCGGCTCCAAGCCTGCCTGCGCAGGCTTGGACGGGCGACAGAGGCGAAGCGTCTCGCGAGCCGCGGCCTGCAAGGCCTCGGGAGCACACGAAGTGAGCGACCGTGGGGGCTACACCTTTTGGTGGCAGGTGCAATTGTTCCGGGCGTAGAGGCCCAGATGGTGCGCCCAGTCGCGCAGCGTGGCCCAGGCGCCGCCGGTGGCGACTTCCCAGGGCGTGAGGCCGAACATGCCCAGGCTGATGGAAGGCTCCACCGAGACCACCGAGTGCCAGGTGCGCTTGGGAATGAACAGCGCGTCGCCGGCTTCCACGCGGGCATGGTAGCCGTGGGCTTTTTCGAAGGAGGCGAGTTCGCGGACCTGTTCGGGCAGGCGCGAGACGTTGATGTCGCTGAGCGTGGCGCCCCAGTCGTACTTGGCCGCCGGGCACATGTGCTGGCGCTGGTCGGGCGAGAAAAGAATGAATTCCTTGACGCCCTGTAGCTGCACAAACCAGTTGTGCGGGAAATCGTTGTGCAGGCCGGTCACGGTGTTGGCCGGGCCCATGAAGACGTATTCCCAGGTCATGCGGCCGGGCCACAGGCTCTTGATGAGCAGGTCGCGGCGCAGCTCGGGGTATTTCTCGAGGATGTCCCACTGCGCCAGGTACAAGGTCGTCGGCTTGAACGACTGCATGTGGGCCCAGTTCAGGTGAAAGCGCTCGCCGGGTTTGTAGCCGTCGCGCACCGGCTTGGGCAAGAGGCCGGCCATGGGGTCGGGCGTGCGCTGCGCGGCCTTGCCGAGTTCCCGCAGGTAGGGCGCGACCGGCAGGAAAGGGCGCCCCTTGGTCACGCCTTGCTCGACCAGGCCGTCGGTGAACTTGACGGGAACCTCGGCGCCTTTGCCGGCGCAGACGTCGGCGAGGAATTCAAACGACCATTTTTTCCAGGCTGGCCAGTGGTGGATGCCGCCCTTGACCAGCACGGGTTTGTCAAACGGCTGCCGGCGGCCCGTGCGCTGGAGTTCTTCCCAGGTGGTTTCCTCGATCAGCTCAAAGCTGGGGCCCTTGGGAACGTGGACCGGCGCATCGTGCACGCGTTCGGCTTCGATGGGCAGGGGAATCGCGTTGTTGTCGACAGGCATCAGCATGGAAATTCTGGTCCCGGCGCGGGGGCCTTTGTTGGAGTGGTTGGCCGGAGTTTACCGGGCCAGCAGCGCGTTGATCTTCTGCAGGTCTTCCGGCGTCAGCGTGCCGTTGGCCTGGCGCAGCTTGAGGTCGCCCAGCAGCACGTCGTAGCGCGCCTTGGCCAGGTCGCGCTTGGTCTGGAACAGCTGGCTTTGCGAGTTGAGCACGTCGATGTTGATGCGCACGCCGACCTGGTAGCCCAGCTTGTTGGCGTCCAGCGCGCTCTGGCTTGAGAGCTCGGCCGCCTCCAGCGCCTTGACCTGGCCCTGGCCCGACTGCACGCCGAAGTAGGCGGTGCGTGTGGCCTGCGCCACGGTGCGCCGCGCGCCTTCGAGGTCGCTTTTGGCCTTGTCGCGCAGCGACAGGGTTTCGCGCACGCGGTTCTGCGTGGAAAAGCCCGCGAACAGCGGCACGTTGAGCAGCACGCCGACCGTCGTGGTGTTGGTGCGGAAGGCAAAGGGCGGAATGGTGGTGGCCGTGCCCGAGGGGTTGCGCGTGACGTTGTAGCTGGCCGTGGCGTCCAGCGTGGGCTTGTGGCCGGCTTCGGCCTTGTTCACCTCCAGCTCGGCGATCTCCACATTGCTTTGCGCCTGGCGGATGCTGGGGTGCACGAGTTCGGACTGCGACACCCAGGTGTCGACGTCGGCCGGCGTGATGGTCGGCAGGCCGACCGGGCTGCTCAGCGGCTTGGGCTGGGTTTCGGTCTTGCCGACCAGGGTGTCCAGCGCGATTTTTTTGACGCGCAGGTCGTTTTCGGCGGCGAGCTCCTGGGCGATCACCAGGTCGTAGCGGGCCTGCGCTTCGCGGGTGTCGGTGATGGTGGAGGTGCCGACCTCGAAGTTGCGTTTGGCCGAGGCGAGCTGCTCGGCCACCGCGGCTTTCTGGGCCCGCACAAAGGTCAGGGTGTCCTGCGCGGCCAGCACGTCGAAGTAGGCCTGGCTGGTGCGCACGATCAGGTCCTGGTCGGCGGTTTCCAGCTGGGCCTTGGCCAGGTCCACCTGCCGGGACGCCTGCTGGTAGGTGGCCCAGTTGGCCGGGCGGTACAGCGGCTGCGAGAGATTGAGCGTGGCGTTTTGTGTGTTGAAGCTGCGGTCTATCACCGGGGCCGTGTTTTCAAACGCGGTGCGCGACACGCCGGCCGAGATGCCCGCCGTCGGCAGGATGCCGGCCTTGGCCTGGTCGGCCTTGGCGAGGTTGGCGTCGTACTGCAGCTTGGCCGACTGGTAAGAAGCGTCGAAGGCGCGGGCCGATTCATACAGCTCGACGAGACTCTGGGCTCGCGCCAGGGGGGCCATGGCCAGCAGTGCCACGGCGGCCGCAATCGACAGGGGCAACATCACCGGGCGGGCCGGCGGTTTCTTGGGCGTGGTCATTTAAGAGTCCTGAAGAAATGAATGGATCGGCGAATAAAAACGGGATCAGTACACCGGCACGGAGCGGTCCACCTGCTGCGACCAGGCATTGATGCCGCCTTGCAGGTTGACGACTTCGGTGAAGCCGCTTTGCGTCAGGTAGTTGGCCACCTGCAGGCTGCGCATGCCGTGGTGGCACAGGCAGGCGATAGGCTGGCCGGCGCCGGCCTCCTGTAGCTCGGGCAGGCGAGCCGGAATTTCGCGCATCGGGATATGCACCAGCCGGAAGCCGTCTTCCTTGACCGAGGCGGTCTGCAGTTCCCAGGGCTCGCGCACGTCGAGCACCACGGGCAGGGCGGGCGCGCCCGCGCCGGCGTTGTCGCGCCAGGCGCTGAAGTCGGCGGGATTGAGCTGGGGAACCATGGGTGGCGCTTTCAGGTGTGTCGTGATCGGGTGTTACCGCCGGCTTCAGATTCAGAAGCTGAAGGCCGAGGGTTCGGGGAAGTTCAGCAGGCGCGGCGCCACGGTGTCCCAGGCCTGGGTGGTGCGCCAGGCGTCTTCGGCCACGCGCGTGACCAGGGTGGCGCGCATCACGGGCTCAAAGCCCACGATGGCGCTCAGGCGCCCGCCGACCTTGAGCAGGGACAGCAGCGAGGCCGGCACCTCGGCGACCGAGCCGCTGAGCACGATGACGTCGAAGGGGCCGCGCAGCGGGTCGTTGCCGGCAACGGCCTGCGCCAGCTTGGCGGCACCGTCGCCGGTGCGCACCTCGGCGTTGTAGACGCCGGCGCGCTGCAGGTTGTCGCGCGCCATCTGCGCCAGCGTGGGGTCGATTTCAAGCGTGATCACCTGCTGCGCGCGGTGCGCCAGCAGGGCGGCCATGTAGCCGGAGCCGGCGCCGATTTCCAGCACTTTTTCGTGCTTCTGCACGGCCAGTTCCTGCAGGATGCGGGCCTCGACCTTGGGCGCCAGCATGCATTGGCTGGGGTTGGCCTGGGTCGGCAGCGGGATTTCCATGTCGACAAAGGCCAGGGCCTTGTGGGCCGCCGGCACGAAGTCTTCGCGCTTGACCACGGCGAGCAGGGAAAGGACCTGGTTGTCCAGCACTTCCCAGGGGCGGATTTGCTGCTCAATCATGTTGAATCGGGCTTGTTCGTAGTTCATGGCGGACCTGTGGTTGGGCGAAATTGGGGAGGAAAGGGAAGTGAAGAGGGGGTTCACGAGATAAACCTTTGATTTTAGCGGCCGGCCATGACAGGCGCGGGTTGGGCGGGCGGTGTTTCAGGGGGGGCGGCGTGCCGGGTTTTGGGGCCGAACTTGCGCTTGAACCACTGGCCCAGGTCGTCCAGGTAGCAATAGGTTACGGGCACCACCACCAGGGTCAGCAGCGAGGAGGTGATCACGCCGCCTATGACGGCCTGGCCCATGGGGGCGCGCTGCTCGGAGCCTTCGGTCAGGGCAAAGGCCAGCGGCACCATGCCGAAGATCATGGCCAGTGTGGTCATCAGGATGGGGCGCAGCCGGACCTTGGCCGCATGCAGCAGGGCCTCGCCGCGCTCCATGCCGGGCACGCGGTGGCCGTCCACGTCCAGCCGGTCGGCGCGCATGCGGATCGCGAAGTCGACCAGCAGGATGGCGTTCTTGGTGACCAGGCCCATCAGCATCACCACGCCGATGATGGAGAACATCGACAGCGTGGAGCGGAACAGCAGCAGCGCCAGCACCACGCCGATCAGGGTCAGCGGCAGCGAGGTCATCAGCGCCATGGGCTGCAAAAAGCTCTTGAACTGGCTGGCCAGGATCATGTAGATGAACAGAATGGCCATGACCAGCGCGGAGACCGCGTAGCCGAAGGACTCGGCCATGTTTTTGGTGGAGCCGCTGAACTGGTAGCGGTAGCCGGGCGGGAAGCTGAAGTCGTCGAGCACGGCCTTGATGTCGTTGGAGACCTCGCCGGCCGAGCGCTTGTAGACGTTGGCGTTGATGGCGACCTCGCGCGCCATGTCGCGGCGGTTGATCTGGTTGGGCCCGGTGGATTCCTTCACGGTCGCCACCTGGTTGAGCCGCACCACGCGCGAGGAGCCGTCGGCATTGCTGCCCATGGTGCTGCTCATGAAGGGCAGGCGCTCCAGGTCCTGCGGCGCGGTGCGGGCGCCGGGCGCCAGGCGCACATTGACGTCGTAGGTCTGGTCGTCGGGCGCGCGCCAGTTGCCCACCGTCTGGCCGGCCACCAGGGTGCGCAGCGAGGCGGCGATCTGCGACACCGACAGGCCCAGGTCGGAGGCGGCGTCGCGCCGCACGTCGACCTCGATCACCGGCTTGTCGGCCTTGACGCTGGAGTCCAGGTCCACCAGGCCGGGGATGCCCCGTATCTTGTCGCTGATGGCGCGTGTGAGCCGTTCAAGTTCCTTGAGGTCGCTACCCTGCAGGGAAAACTCCACCTGCTTGTTGCCGCCCACCGAATCGAGCAGGCCGACGTGCGTGACCGTGATGCCGGGCACCAGCTTGAGCCGATCGCGCAGCACGCCCGACATCTCGTCGACGCTGCGCGTGCGTGCCTTGCGGTCCACCAGGCGCACATAGACGCTGGCGTACATCTTGCCCTGGGCATTGCCGGTGTTGAGCGTGGCCAGCGTGTATTTCACTTCCGGGAACTCGCGCACGATGGCCTCGACCTGGCGCGCCTTGGCCTCGGTGTTTTCCAGCGAGGAGCCCACCGGTGTGTAGAAATTCAGCGTGGTCTCGGAGAAGTCGGCCTTGGGCACGAACTCGGTGCCCAGCAGCGGCACCATGAAGATGCTGGTGACAAAAATCAGCACCGCCAGCGCCAGCGTGGCCAGCTTGTGGCCCAGCGACCAACGCAGTATGCCCTGGTAGCTGTCGCTCAGGGATTCGGTGGCGCGGTCGAACCAGCCGGTGACGCGGCCTATGGTCTTGTCGTAGAAGGTGACGGGCGCGCCCTGCCGGCCGTGCGCTTCAATCGCCGGGTCGTGCCAGACGCTGGAGAGCATGGGGTCCAGCGTGAAGCTCACAAACATGGAGATCAGCACCGCCGCCACGATGGTCACGCCGAACTCGTGGAAGAACTTGCCGATGATGCCGCCCATAAAACCGATGGGCAGGAACACGGCCACGATGGAGAACGTCGTGGCCAGCACGGCCAGGCCGATTTCCTGGGTGCCGTCCAGCGAGGCCTGGTAGGGAGCCTTGCCCATCTGCACATGGCGAACGATGTTCTCGCGCACCACGATGGCGTCGTCGATCAGCAGGCCCACGCACAGCGACAGCGCCATCAGCGTGATCATGTTGATGGTGAAGCCGAACAAATTCATGAACAGGAAGGTGCCGATGATGGAGATCGGCAGCGTCAGCCCGGTGATCACCGTGGAGCGCCAGGAATTGAGAAACAGGAAAACGATGAGCACCGTCAGCAGCGCGCCTTCGATCAGCGTGCGGCGCACGTTCTCGACGGCCACGCGTATCGGGCGCGAGCCGTCGGTGATGAGTTCCAGCCGCGCGCCAGGCGGCAGCAGCGGCTGCAGCTCGGCCACGGCCTTGTTCAGGCCGTCGACCACGGCAATGGTGTTTTCGTCCTGGGCTTTTTGCACCGTCAGCAGCAGGGTGCGCTGGCCGTTGTAGAGCGCCAGGCTGTCGAGTTCCTGCGCGCCGTCGGCGATGCGGGCCACCTGGTCGACGGTGACCGCCGCGGCTGCCCCGCTGCCGGTATTCTTGCGCGCCACGATGATCTTGCCGAAGTCTTCGGGCCGCTTCATGCGCGCGTCTATCTTGACGACGCGCTCCTGCTGCAGCGAACGGATGGCGCCCACCGGCAGGTCCTGGTTTTCGTTGCGCACGGCGTTGACCACCTGGTCGGCGGTGATGCCCAGCGATTCCATGGCCTGCGGATTGAGGTAGACGTTGATCTCGCGCTTGGTGCCGCCCACCAGGGTGACCGAGCCCGCGCCGCGCACGTTCTCCAGGCGTTTTTTCAGCACCTGGTCGGCCCAGTTGGTCAGCTCCACCGCATCCATGGCCTTGCCCTTGCCGGACTGCGGCAGCACGGCCACCGACCAGATGGCGCGGCTGGCCGGGTCGAAGCGCAGCACGCGCGGCTCCTTGACCTCGTCGCGGAAGCTCGGCCGGATGGACGCGATTTTTTCGCGCACGTCCTCGGCGGCGCGGCGCCCGTCGATATAGAGCTGGAACTCCATGATGACGACGGACTGGCCTTCATAGCTGCGCGAGGTCAGCGCGTTGATGCCGGCGATGGAGTTGACGCCTTCTTCTATCTTCTTGGTGACTTCGCTTTCAACGATTTCGGGCGAGGCGCCCGGGTATTCGGCGGTGATCACCACCACCGGGAAGTCGATGTTGGGAAACTGGTCGACCTGCATGCGCTGGTAGGAGAACAGCCCCAGCACCACGATGGCCAGCATGACCATGGTGGCGAACACGGGATTCTTGAGGCTGACCTGCGTGAACCACATGCGCGTGAAGCCTCAGGGCGCCGGTTTGGCGGGCGCGCTGGCGGCGGGCTGCGCGGAGGGCAGCTGCGTGAAGCGCACCTTGGTGCCTTCGCGCAGCGCGCCGATTTCGCCGCGCACGACGAGCGCGCCTTCTTCCAGGCCTTTGACGGCAACCACGCTGTCGCCGCCGGCGGCACCGCGCGCACCCAGCTCGACGGTCTTGTGCACCACCACGCCGTTTTCCACGGCCTGCACATAGGGCGCGGGCTTGTCGGTGCGCACGGCGCTGACGGGCAGCGCCAGCAGCGAGGCGCGCGCCGTGCCCAGCGTGCCCTGGGCGAACAGGCCCTGGCGCAGCGGCGGGGTGCCGGCTTCGCCGGTAGCTCCGGTAACGCCCGGGTTGTCGATGTTCAGGTAGGCCAGCACGCTGCGGCTGCCGGCCTGCGCGCTGGGGTTGATGCGCGCGACCACGGCCGTCACGGGCTGGCGGCTGCCTTCAATCTGCAGCTGGGCGCTCTGGCCCACGCGCACTTCCATGGAGTCGGTGGCGCTCAGCGTGGCCTCGAGTTCGAGCCGGCTCAGGTCGACGATTTCGACGATTTTGGTGTCTATGCCCACACGCTCGCCGGGCTGCGCCAGGCGCTGCGACACCTGGCCGGAGATGGGCGCCTTCAGCACCGTGTCGTCCAGCGATTTGGCGGCTACGTCGGTCGCGGCCAGCGCGGCCTTGTAGGTGGACTGCGCGGCGTTGAGGTTGGCCAGCGAGGTGTCCAGCGCGGTCTTGGAAATAAAGCCCTGGTCGACCAGCGCCTTGTTGTTGTCGTACTGGCGCTGCACCACGTCGACCTGGGCCTTGGCGGATTCGGCCTGCTCGCGGGCCTGGCGTACGCGCGACTGGTATTCGGCGGCGTCTATGCGCGCGATCACCTGGCCGGCCTTGACCACATCGCCCTCGCGCACCGCCAGCCCCTGCAGCTCGCCGGCGACCCGGGCCTTGATGACGGCGGAGTTGACGGCCTTGAGCGAGCCGGAGACGGGCAGGCCCTGCACGAGTTCGCGCACCTGGGCCTTGACGACGTCGGTGGCGGCCAGCTCCACCAGGCCCATGTCCTTGCTGGCCGCGCTGCCGGCGGCCAGCGCCTGCTGCTGGGCCTTGCGCGCGCCCAGCGCGCGCAGCACACCGCCCGCGATGAGCAGCACGATGAGGCCGGCGACCGCCCACTTGGCCCAGCGCTTCATGCGGCCTTCCTGTTGGCCACGGCGGAAACGGCCGGCGCGGAAATGCCGTTCAGGATGGTTTCCACCTGGAAGGCGATGTATTTTTGGGGATCCAGGTCAATCTCGCTGCTTAAACACACGCCGCCGGAGTGCCTGGACAGGATCAGGAAAATCATGGGGGCGATCACGACGTAGACGGCGTAGTCCAGGTCCATGGGACGGAACTCGCCGCGGTCCACGCCGCGCTGCAGGATGCTGCGGATCAGGCCGTGGCCGGGCATGATGACTTCCTGCTGGTAGAAGGCCGCGATGTCGGGGAAGTTCTTGGCCTCGCTCATCATCAGCTTGGTCAGGCCCGAGGCGCGCGTCAGGCCCACCCGTTCCCACCAGCTGTTCATGCAGTAGGCCAGCAATTCGGAGGTGGTGCCTTCAAAGGTTTCCAGCTCGGCGCGCCACTCGGTGAAGCGGCCCGAGATGTTCTCGCGCACCACGGCCTTGAACAGCTCTTCCTTGCTCTGGAAATAAAGGAACAGCGTGCCCTTGGAGACGCCGGCGCGGGCGGCGACTTCCTCGGCGCGGGTGGCGGCAAAGCCTTTTTCCACAAAAAGGTCCAATGCGGCATCCAGGAGCTCGCCCGGCCGTGCTTCCTTGCGGCGCTCGCGCTTGGCGGCGACCGCGGTGTTGTCGTGGAAAAGTTTGGAAAGAGACATGGTTACTGACTGACTGGTTAGTAATATATCTGCTTACTTTCCGACCGTCAACCCAATGCATTAAGTGTCGCCGGGGTGCCTGGACTCAAAGGTAAACCCGCGGTAAAGCCTTGGTGGACGCTGCTTTGGCGCCACAGGGGATGCAGCGGGGGCGGGCTTTATGCCGGCAGAAAATGCCCAACAGCCAGCCCCAGCCACTCGCGCAGCACCTGGCGCGAGGCCTGCAGGCCCTGGGCTGAGGGCAGCCATTCGAGCAGCTCGCTTTGCGCCGGCAGCACATAGCCCATGGGGGCAGGCGTGACGGCCAGGCCGGCCTGTTCAAAGGCCAGTACCGCGCGTGGCATGTGCCAGGCATGGGTCACCAGCGCGATGCGCTGGACACCGGCCTGGCGCAGCAGCGGCGCCATCAGGCGCGCATTGCCCGCGGTGTCGCGCGACTGGGATTCGCGCCAGCGCAGCACCAGGCCGTAGTCCTGCTGCAGCACGCGGGCGGCGATTTCGGCCTCCGATTCGGTTTGGGTGCTGTGGGCCGCCCAGCCCAGGCCGCCGGTAAAAGCCAGCGGCAAGCCGGACTGACGGGCCAGCCAGGCGCCGTAGCGCAGCCGCGCGGCGGTGGCCGCGCTCGGCTGGCTGTGGCCGTATTCGGGCGCTACCGGCAGCACGTCGCCGCCCAGGATGACGATGGCCTGCACTTTCCGGGCCTTGAGCTCGGCCAGGTCCAGCGGCGCGAATTGCGGCAAGGCCGTGCGCGCCAGCCATACCGCCGTGCCGTGGCAACTGAGCAGCGCCAGCAGCAGCACGGAAATGGTCGCCAGCGCGAGCCCGCTTCTTTTTTTGTTGCACCCGGCCAGCAGCAGGCCCAGCAAGGCCAGCAGCAGCGGAGAGACCGGCGGCAGCGCCAGGGCGGCCAGCACGGGCTTGAGCGCGCCTGGGTCCATGGCCGGCTACAGAAAGAAAAAGCGCTTCTTAATAGAAGGCCTGCAGGCCGGTCTGCGCGCGGCCCAGGATCAGGGCATGCACATCGTGCGTGCCTTCATAGGTGTTGACGGTTTCCAGGTTGATCATGTGGCGGATCACGTGGTATTCGTCATGGATGCCGTTGCCGCCGTGCATGTCGCGTGCCATGCGGGCGATGTCCAGCGACTTGCCGCAGCTGTTGCGCTTGATCAGCGAAATCATTTCGGGCACGGCCTTGTCTTCGTCCATGAGCCGGCCCACCCGCAGGCAGGCCTGCAGGCCCAGCGTGATTTCGGTCTGCATGTCGGCCAGCTTTTTCTGGATCAGCTGGTTTTGCGCCAGCGGGCGGCCGAACTGCTGGCGGTCCAGGGTGTACTGGCGGGCGCGGAACCAGCAGTCCTCGGCCGCGCCCAGGGCGCCCCAGGCGATGCCGTAACGCGCCTTGTTGAGGCAGCCGAAGGGGCCCTTCAAGCCGCTCACGTTGGGCAGCAGGTTGGCTTCGGGCACAAACACGTCGTCCATGACGATCTCGCCGGTGATCGACGCGCGCAAGCTCATCTTGCCTTCGATCTTGGGTGCGGTCAGGCCCTTCATGCCTTTTTCCAGCACAAAGCCGCGGATGCTTTCCTGGCCGCCGACCTTGCCGTCCGGGTCCTGCAGCTTGGCCCAGACAATGAAGACGTCGGCGATGGGGCTGTTGGTGATCCACATCTTGGCGCCCTTGAGGATGAAGCCGCCGTCGACAGGCTTGGCGCGCGTCAGCATGCTGGCCGGGTCTGAGCCGTGGTTGGGCTCGGTCAGGCCGAAGCAGCCCACCCATTCGCCGGTGGCCAGCTTGGGCAGGTATTTCTGCTTCTGCGCTTCGCTGCCGTAGGCGTTGATGGGGTGCATGACCAGCGAACTCTGCACGCTGATGGCGCTACGGTAGCCGCTGTCCACGCGTTCGACCTCGCGCGCCACCAGGCCGTAGCTCACGTAGTTGAGGCCGGCGCAGCCATAGCCTTCAATCGTGGAGCCCAGGAAACCCATGGCGCCTGCCTCATTCATGATCTCGCGATCAAACTTCTCGTGGCGCGCCGCCATCAGCACGCGGGGCTGCAGCTTTTCCTGGCAGAAGGCGTGCGCCGCGTCGGCGATGGCGCGTTCGTCCTCGCTGAGCTGCTCCATGAAGAAGAACGGGTCTTGCCAGTTGAAGGTGGTTTTCATGGTGTGTGTCTCCGGAAAAGGGGAAATGGCTTGGTTTGCAGTGTAGGGGGCGCGGCTCGGGGCACCGGCGGCCATGCGTGATTGTTTGACAAGCATGAATAGTTGTCTAATATCAATTATTGATTCAACGATATAAAAAACATATTCATGGAATTCCGCCACCTCCGTTATTTCCTGGTCCTGGCCGAGGAGCTGCACTTCGGCCGCGCGGCCCGGCGCCTGTCGATTTCGCAGCCGCCGCTGTCGCTCAATATCCAGCAGCTGGAAGCCTCCATAGGCGCGAAGCTGTTCACCCGCAGCAGCAAGCAGGTCAGCCTGACGGCCGCGGGCCAGGCCTTTGTGCCGGCGGCGCGCGCCCTGCTGGACCAGGCCGCGCAGGCGGCCGGCCATGCGCGCGATGTGGGCCAGGGCATGGCCGGCAGCCTGGCCATAGGCTTTTCGGGCACCATGCTTTACAGCGGCCTGCCCGCCATCCTGGAGCGTTTCCAGGCCGGGCACCCTTTGCTGCGGCTCACGCTCAAGGAGCTCAGCTCCAGCGAGCAACTGGTGGAGCTGGCGCACGACCGGCTGGACCTGGGTTTTGTGCACACCACGCGCGTGCCGCCCGAGCTGTCGCAAATCCTGGTGTCCAGCCAGGCTTTGGTCTGCTGCCTGCCCGCCGGCCATGCGCTGGCGCGCAGGCGCTCGCTGTCGCTTTCGGCCTTGCAGGGCCAGCCCTTTGCGGTGGTGTCGCGCGCGGTCTCGCCCGATTACCACGAGCGCATCCTGGCGATCTGCACCGAAGCCGGCTTTTACCCCGAGATGCGCTACGAACTGCGGCATTGGCTCAGCGTGGTCTCGCTGGTGTCGCAAGGCATGGGCGTGGCCCTGGTGCCGGCCGCGCTGCGCCAGTCGGCCATGGCCGGCGCGGCCTTTGTGCCGCTGGATGCGGCCACCACGCCTTACGACACGCATTGCCTGTGGAAAACCGCGCGCGACCACCAGGCGCTGGCGGCTTTTGTCAAAGCAGTGCGCGCGATGGCGCCGGCCGCCTCCCGGTGAAAGACCTTGCGGAAAGTATGTCCACCGCTGGGGGCTCAAAACTGCGACCATGGGGCAGTTCATAGTCCTCAGGAGAACGGCATCAACCCGTATATCTGGTGTGTGGTGGGCGCTCTCTTCGGCGGCGCTGCCTGCTTGCTCGCGGGCACCCGCGAAAAAATCCTTATCCTCGAAAACCTCGGTGTCGGCGTGTTCGGCGCCTATATAGGCGGCGACTTCGTGGCCGCCATCCTGAGCCGCGGCAAGACCAACGACACGGTGTTCAGCATGGGTTCGCTGGGCCTGGCCGTTGCCGGTGCCGTCACGGCGCTGGTGCTGCTGCGGCTGATGCGCCGCGCCGTCGGCCCCATGCACCGCAGCAAGGGCCCGCGCCGCCGCGATTGAGCCCCAGCCGGGCAAGGGCAAGCGCGGCGGCCACGGCGCTTGCGCGGCCCGCGGCGTAAGATTTCCGCTCATTTCACGACCAACGGTTTTCAGCGGAGATAGCCATGTCCTCATCCCTTCAAACCATCACCCTGGGCGGCGGCTGCTTCTGGTGCACAGAGGCGGTCTACGTCAAGGTGCGCGGCGTCACCGACGTCGAATCGGGCTACAGCAACGGCCAGGCCGCGCGGCCCAGCTATGAGGAAGTCTGCACCGGCCGCACCGGCAGCAACGAGGTGGTCAAGCTGACTTACGATCCGGACCAGATCACGCTCAAGGAAATCCTCGAGATCTTTTTTGTGATCCACGATCCGACCAGCCTGAACCGCCAGGGCAATGACGCCGGCACGCAGTACCGCAGCGGCATCTATTACTCGACGCCCGAGCAGAAGGAAGTCATAGACGACTTCATACGCCAGGCCAGCCAGGACAAGCTTTTCGGCAAGCCCATCGTCACCGAGGTGCTACCGGTCGAGAACTACTGGCCGGCCGAGGCCTACCACCAGGACTATTTCGAGAACAACCCCAACCAGGGTTATTGCGCCTTTGTGGTCGGCCCCAAGGTCGAGAAATTCCGCAAGACTTTTGCCTCGCGGGTGAAGGACTGAAGCTGGCGCTGTCTATCTGCGGATAAGGTTGTTCAGGGTTCTTACACGCGCCGCTGCGCGAAGTAAAACCACTCCTGGCCGACCTCGCTGCGCGGGTTCGGAAACACCACAAAGCCGTCGGCCGGCGCGGTGACGGCTTCGCCGCCGTGCCGCCTGCCTATGGCTTCGCCGGCCTTCACCGCGTCAAAGCTGCGCCATTCGCGGGTGAAGCTGTCGCCCTCGTGCTCGCGGTCCATGACATCGACCAGGCGCAGGATTTCGCGTTCCATGGGAACCGGCGCGGCGGGCTGCGCCACCAGGCCCAGCAAGCCCAGGGTCTGCAGGATCGCGTAACGCGCGACCAGCACCGCCTGCGGGTCGTCGTGCTGGCCGCATTCCAGCGTCACGCCATAGCCGCCGCGCGAGCGCATGTACTCGGTCGTTCCCACGCCGTAGTTCGGGTCGGTCACCAGGCTTTGGGCGCGGCTGGCCCCGCCTGCTTCAGCCGCCGCCGTGCGCCGCTTCACGCCGCGCGCATAGGTCTCCAGCCAGCCTTCGACGATGCGGTGCGGCCCGGTGTGCAGCGCCAGCTGCATTTCTTCGGCCGCATGGGAGAAGGGCTCCAGCGCGCCGTGGTTGTTTTGCGGGCCGATCATCACAAAGGGCGCGCCGCCCGTGTGGAAGGAGTGCAGGTCCAGCAGCACGTCATGCGCATCCAGCATCGGGCACAGCACATTGGCGATGCGGTCCTCGAAGTCCTGCGGAATCGCGCTGGGCGCCATGTTGCGGTTGAGGTTGCGCTCGCCCATGCGCTGCTTGAGGCTGTAGGCCAGCGGGTTGGTCACCGGCACAAAGGTCACGGTGCCGCGTTCTATGGCCAGCGCGCCGCCGTCGATTTCCTCGAGCAGCTGCGTGATGGCGCGCGTGCCGCAGGTCTCGTTGCCGTGCACGGCGCCGGTGACCAGCAGCCGTGGGCCGGGGGCCAGGCCGTGGTAGGTGTGGGCGCGCAGGTGGGTGGGGTGTTTGGGGGGCATGGCTGTTACCGTGAGGTGAATGGGTGGAGCGCCGGGCATGGCGCGTTCATAGGAGCTTATAGCGCAGCGCCGGCTTGTGCCGCTGTTGGCGGTATACATTAGCTTCCATCGTGGTCGGGCATCGCGCGATGCGGCACAACAATCCGGCGAAAAGCAATCTTAAAAAACGCATGCACGCTGTTTGCAAAACCCTGTTCCTGGCGCTGCTCATCAGCCTGGCCCTGTTTGTCCTGGCCTTTGGCACGCCGGTCGTGAGCATGTTCACCTCGGCCAAGGTATTGCAATGGGTGGGCTGCTCATCGGCCGGTTTTGACAACCCGGCCATACGCTGCGGTTACGGTGGCGGCGGTGCGGTCAGTGAGCGCTTCGGCCCGCTGAGCTACTGGTTCACCACCTTGCTGGCGTCGTATTTCCTGCTCAAGCATTTCTGGGATGTGATGTTGGGCTGGCTGGTCTTGATCGCGCTGTTCGGCGGGCTGGCCACGGCCAGTGGCAAGGGCAAGCCCGCGGCGAAACGGGCTGTGGCTTGGCCTGATACGCGGCCTGAAAGCTGAGTCCATTTCGGCTGCTTTACACAAAGCAGGGCTTGGAAAGGGTGTAATTGCGGTAATAATGCAACTCGATTGCGTTAATTGAAATCCGCAGCAGTTCACATCCCATGACCGTCCGCCTGTCCGACCCCATAGACACCCTGCTGTCCGCCCACGGCCTGCGCCGCACCGCGGCGGCACGGCGGGTGCTGGGCTGGCTGCTGGCGCATCCCGACACCAGTTACACCCATGCGCAGTTGCAGGCGGCGCTGGCCGGCGACGCCGAAGTAGCCCTGGACCGCGTCACCTTGTACCGCCTGATAGACCGGCTTACGCAGGTGGGGCTGCTGCTGTGCCGGGTCGATGCCAAACGTGTGCGGCGCTACCAGGCCATGCCCAGCAGCGTGCATGCGATCCCGCACTTTGAATGCCAGAGCTGCCACCGCGACAGCCCACTGGACGGCGCGTTCTCGGGGGCTTTAAAAGCCAATGCCAACGACCTGGAGCGCGCCGCGCAGACCGCGCTGCAGGCGCTCAAGGCCCTGGGCTACCAGGGCATGAGCATGGACTTCGCGGTGCGCGGCGTGTGCGCCGACTGCGCGAGCACCGCACCGGGCACGGCCTCTTCATGATCAGCACGCGCGAGCTTGTTTACCGCTACGCGGGCGGCCCCGAACTGCGCTTCGAGGACGTGGACGTGGCGCAGGGCGGCGTGCTGCTGCTGCGCGGCGCGTCGGGTTCGGGCAAGTCGACCTGGCTGGCGCTGGCCGCCGGTTTGCTGGCGCCTGCCGGGGGCGAGATCACGGTGGCGGGCCAGGCCATGAAGGCGCTGGGCAAGGTCGCGGGCGATGCCTGGCGGGCCGCCACCATAGGCTTTCTGCCGCAAAAACTGCATTTGAGCGCGGCGCTCACGGTGCACGGCAACCTGGCCATGGCGCAGTGGGCCGCGGGTCGGCCGGCCGACGAGGCCCGCATCGCCGAAGCGTTGGCCGCGCTGGATGTGCAGGCGCTGGCGCAGCGCAAGCCGGCGCAGCTGTCGGGCGGCCAGGCGCAGCGCGTGGCGTTGGCGCGCGCGGTGCTGCTCAAGCCCCAGGTGATCCTCGCAGACGAGCCCACGGCCAGCCTGGACGACGAGGCTGCCGCGGCCTCACTGGACTTGCTGCGGGCCACGGCGCGGCGGCAGGGCGCGTCGCTGGTGATTGCCACGCATGACGCCCGCGTGGCCGAATTTTTCAAAGACGAAAAAGGCCTCAAGGCCTTGCAGCTGGGGCGCCGCCAGCCATGAAGACCATTGTTTTCGCCTGGCGCTACCTGTGGTCGCGTCCGCTGGCCGCGGCGCTCAACCTGCTGCTGCTCACGCTGGGGCTGGCATCCATCACCTTCCTGCTGCTGGTCGGCCACCAGATCAACCAGGCTTTTGACCGCGACCTGGCCGGCATCGACGTGGTGGTGGGCGCCAAGGGCAGCCCCATGCAGCTGATTCTTTCGGGGGTTTTCCACCTCGACGTGCCGACCGGCAACGTGCCGCTGGCAGCGGTGAAGGAACTCGAAAAACACCCGCAGGTCGCCAAGATCATTCCGATCAGCCTGGGCGACAGCTTCCGCGGCTTTCGCATCGTGGGTACCACGCCCGACTACATCAGCCACTACGACGCGCAGCTGGCGCAGGGCACGCTGTGGGCCAAGCCCATGCAGGCGGTGATAGGCGCGCAGGTGGCGCGGCAGACCGGCCTGAAAGTGGGCGACAGCTTCACCGGCACGCACGGCCTGGGCGGCGGGGGCGAGGAGCACAAGCTCAGCCCCTATGTGGTGTCCGGCGTGCTGGCGCCCAGCCGCACGGTGCTGGACCGCCTGGTGCTGACGGCCACCGAATCGGTCTGGCAGGTGCATGAGACCGACACCGCGCTGGACGACGACGACCGCAAGGTGCTGGAGGAAGACCGCGAAATCACGCTGGCGCTGATCCAGTACAAAACGCCGCTGGCGGCGGTGACCTTCCCGCGCTACATCAATAGCAGCACCGAGATGCAGGCCGCCGCGCCGGCGCTGGAGATCACGCGTCTGCTGAGCATGGTGGGCGTGGGTACCGACGTGCTGCGCGCGCTGGCCGGCGTGCTGCTGCTCACGGCGGGCCTGAGCGTGTTCATCGCGCTCTGGGGCGCGGTGCGCGAGCGCCGGGCCGACCTGGCGCTGCTGCGCATGCTGGGCGCGCCGCCGGGCAAGGTGGCCGGCCTGCTGCTGTGCGAAGCCTTGTGGCTGGCCTTGCTGGCCACGGTGCTGGGCGTGCTGGCGGGCCAGGGGCTGACAGCCTTGCTGGGCTGGGCGCTTCAGCTCGAAAAATCCGTGTTGATCGGCGCCGTGTCCTGGCCGGTCGAACTGGTAAGCGTGCCGGTATTGGCCCTGGGGGTGGCGCTCGCGTCCGCGCTGCTGCCCGCCTGGGAGGCCTACCGGGTCAGTGTGTTTGAACTTCTCCAATCAAGGTAACTTTTATGCCAAGCCTTCGTTTTGTCCAGCAATTCCTCAAGTTCTCGCCCGTCCTGGGCGGCGTGGCCGCGCTGGCCCTGAGCGCCACTTTTTCGCTGGCTCATGCTCAGCACAGCGACAAGGAAACCAAGGAAGACATCCAGCGCCACCGCGCCATGGCCGCCGCCCACGAAGCCGCGGCCAAGTGCCTGGAGTCGGGTAAAAAAGACGAGGTTTGCGAAAAAGAACTGCAAGCCGCTTGCAAAGGGCTGGCCGTCGGCAAATACTGCGGCATGAAACACGTTCACTGAGCCCGGCGAACCGCCCAGGCCTGAACCGCTGCCACCCCTGCAGGAGTCCCGCATGAACCCCATCCTTCGCAATTGCCTGAGCCACGCTTTCGCGCTGGCCTGCGGTTTGTCCCTCACGGCGGCGGGCTTGCAGGCGCAAACCCTGTCTTCGCCGGTGGCGGGCGGCGCCAAGCCGGCTGCTGCCGCGGGCCCGGGTTTTGACCTGCCGGTGGGCCAGGGTGCGGGCGTGCATGGCGCCAACAGCCCGTTTCCGCCGCTGGCGGCCCGCGGCGACGTGGTGCCCTGGTCGGTGCTGACGGCGGTGAAAACCAAAAACGAGAAAAACCGCATCCTGCCGGTCTTCACCCTGGACCAGATGGCGCTGAACCAGAAAACCCAGCGCATCCAGGGTTTCATGATGCCGCTGGACCCGGGCGAAAAACAAAAACATTTCCTGCTGTCCTCGGTGCCGTTGACCTGCGCCTTCTGCCTGCCGGGCGGACCCGAGAGCATGGTCGAGGTCAAGACCAAGACGCCGGTCAAATACAGCATGGAGCCGGTGGTGGTGGAAGGGCGTTTCCTGGTCCTGAACGACGACGCCTACGGCCTCTACTACCGCATCACGGATGCCACCAGCGTCAAATAAGCGCCGGGGTTCCAGTTCCGCCGGCGCCCTGGTCTGGCTGCTGGCCGCCTCGCTTTTACTCGCGCAATTGCTGGGGCTGATGCACGGCGTGGTGCACGGCCCGCAGGCGCACATTCATTCCCATTCGTATGTGCATCAAGACGGCCATCACCAGGAACACTCCGCTCTTGCGCACGTCGAAGAAGAGGAGGAGGGTGGCGGATGGCTGGCCTCGCTGTTTTCCTCGCATGACGGCGATTCGGACTGCCGCCTGTTCGACCAGGCCAGCCACGGCCAAGCGGCGCCTGCGCTGCCCATGCTGAGCCTGCCACTGGTGCTCTCCAACGCAGTTTTTGATATCTCCCGCGGCGAAGCGCTCGCCCGCTGGGCGGCGCTGTTTGACGCGCGCGGCCCGCCTTTCCCTCGCTGAAATCCCCCTCCCGTTTGCTTCGCGCCGGCCGCCCGGCTGGGCGCAGCTTTGCCTTTTGCTTTTGTTTTCCTGATTCAGCGAGTCACCATGAAACCACCTTTTATCAGCCGCGCGCTCTGCGCCGCGGCAACGCTTTCTTGCGGCCTGGCGAGTGCCCAAACCACCGCCCCCGCACCAGCCACCGCTCCCAGCCTCAAGGAAGTCACCGTTACCGGCAACCCTCTGGGCACGGCCGAGCTGATCGCGCCGGCCGCGCAGTACTCGGGCACCGGGCTGCTGCTGCGCAGCAAGACCACGCTGGGCGAAACGCTGGACGGCGTGCCCGGCGTCAGCAGCACCTACTTCGGGCCCAACGCCAGCCGGCCCATCATCCGCGGCCTGGACGGCGACCGCATCCGCATCCTGGGCAACGGCGGCGCCACGCTGGATGCCTCCAGCCTGAGCTATGACCATGCCGTCACCAGCGACCCGATCAGCATCGAACGCGTCGAGGTGCTGCGCGGCCCAGGCGCCTTGCTCTACGGCGGCAGCGCCGTGGGCGGCGTGGTCAATGTGATCGACAACCGCATCCCGCGCGAGCCGCTGTTCGATGAAAAAGGCGGCGTGGGCGGCAAGGTCGACCTGGGCCTGGCCAGCGGCAACCGCGAAAAAAGCAGCGGTGTGCTGCTCGAAGGCGGCAACAACCGTTATGCGCTGCATGTGGATGTGTTCAACCGCGAGACCGGCGATGTGAAGGTACCCACCGACCTGGCCTGCGGCAAGGGTGGCGTGAACACCATCACCAACCGTATTTGCAATTCAGACAGCAAGGTGCATGGCGGCGCGGCCGGCGGCTCGGTGTTTTTTGACCATGGCTACCTGGGCGCGTCGGTCAGCACCTACCGCAGCAACTACGGCACCGTGGCCGAAGACGACGTGACGATTGACATGAAGTCGAACCGTGTGGCGCTGGAAGGCGAGCTGCGCGACCTGGGCGGTTTTATCCGCAGTGTGAAAGGCCAGCTGAGCCACACCGACTACCAGCACACCGAGTTTGAAGGCCCCAACCCGGGCACGGTGTTCAAGAACAAGGGCAGTGATGTGCGGCTGGAGGCGCGCCATGCGCGGATCGGAAACCTCGAAGGCCTGGTCGGCTTCCAGTCCGAGAACAACCGTTTTTCGGCCGACGGCGCCGAGGCCTTTGCGCCCTACAGCAAAACCGCGCAGAACGCCGTGTTCGCTTATGAGGAGTACGCCACGAGCTGGGGCAAGCTGAGTTTTGGCGGGCGGCTGGAGTCGGTGAAAGTGGAGTCGCTGGGCAACCCGCTGGTGGCGCGTTTCGCGCCTTTGACGCGCGACTTCACGCCGCACAGCTACGCGCTGGGCGCCTTGTGGAATGCGGCGCCGGGCTGGCAGCTGACCAGCAACCTGGCCTACACCGAACGCGCGCCCAAGGACTATGAACTCTTCGCCCAGGGCCCGCACGTGGCGACCAGGGCCTGGGAAACCGGCGACCCCACCCTGGGCAAGGAAAAATCGACCAGCCTGGACCTGGGCGCCAGCTGGAAGTCGGGCGCCAACAGCTTCAGCGCCAATGCCTATGTGCACCGCTTCAAGAACTACATAGGCCTGCTGGCCACGGGCAACCGCTACGGGCAGGAAGACGGCGCGCTGAACCCGGCCGACCTGGACGGCGACGGCGTGGACGACAGCAACCCGGACAACCCGTTGCTGCCGGAGTTCGCCTACACCGGCGTGCGTGCGCGTTTTGTGGGCCTGGAAGCGAGCGGCAACATCCGCCTGCTCGAAGGCGCGTCCAGCGTGGACCTGGCCCTGCGCGGCGATGTGGTGCGCGCCACCAACCTCAGCAACGGCCAGCCGCTGCCGCGCATCGCGCCGGCGCGTGTGGGCGCCAGCCTCATCTGGGCCAGCGGGCCCTGGGGCAGCAGCATAGGCTTTGACCATTCCATGGCGCAAAACCGCGTGGCCGACGGCCAGCGCGCGACCCCGGCCTATACGCTGTGGAACCTGGCCGCTACCTACCGCATGAGGGCCGGCGCCAGCAACATCCTCTGGTATGCCAAGGTCGACAACCTGACCAACCAGCTGGCCTACAGCGCGGCTTCGGTGCTGACGACCACGGCGTTCCCGAAGGCGCCGCTGCCAGGGCGCAGCCTGAAAGTGGGAATGCAGCTGGCGTTTTAAGAGGGCACCGGGAGCAGGATCCGGGCATGGTGCAACGGCGTGCAAGCTAAGATTGCGCCAATGAACCAGCTTGTCTTTGAGTCCCTGTTCCCGGTTGTGCTGTTGATTGCCGCGGGCTTTTTCGCCGGCCGGGCGCAGTGGATCAGGGCCAATGCCATCAAGGACCTGTCCAACCTGATTTTTCTGCTGCTCACGCCGGCGCTGCTGTTTCGCACCATGAGCCGGGTGCGTGTCGAGCAGCTTGATTTCAAGCCGGTGCTGGCCTACTTTCTGGCCGTCATCGTGCTCTTCGGCGGGACCCTGCTGGTGCAGGGCTTTAACCGCCGCGCGGCGGTGCTGGCGCTGGCCAACACCTTTTCCAACACCGTGATGATTGGCATCGCGCTGATAGGCCTGATGTACGGGCCCCAGGGGCTGGTGACGCTGTTCACGCTGGTATCCGTGCACTCGCTGGTGCTGCTGACCAGCGCCACGGTGGTGCTGGAGCTCGCGGTGGCCCATGAACAAAAGCTGGGCACCAGCGACGAAGTGACCAGCGCGCCGCGCCACCCGGTGGCCACCGTGATGATGGCCGTGAAAAACGCGCTGCTGCACCCGGTGCCGCTGCCCATCATCGCCGGCCTGCTGTTCGCGCAGACCGGTTTCACAATTCCCGCCGTCGTCGACAAACCGCTGGAACTCATGGCCAACGCCTTTGGCCCGCTGGCGCTGGTGCTGGTCGGCGTGACCCTGGCCAACACCCGCGTGGGCGAGCACTGGCGCCAGGCGCTGGCACTGGCCGGGGTGAAGAATCTGCTGCACCCCTTGCTGGTATTCGGCCTGTGCCGCCTGCTGGGCGTGGGCGGCGTGCCCATGTCGGTGATGGTGGTGGCCTCGGCCCTGCCGATAGGCGCCAATGTGTTTTTGTTCTCCCAGCGCTACAAGGTCGCCGAAGAGCTGATCACCGCCAGTGTGGTGGTGTCCACCGCGCTGGCCCTGGTCACGCTGACCGTGGTGTTGATTTTGGTCGGCCATTTCGGCTGACGCCTGTCCCGGAGTCCCCTGATGCAATTCCTCCAGTCATTGCCCGTCTCGGCGCAGACCATAGGCCTGCTGCTGCTGTCCAACGTCTTCATGACCTTCGCCTGGTACGGCCACCTGAAAAACCTCGCGGCCTCGCCCTGGTACACCGCAGCCCTGATCAGCTGGGGCATCGCGCTGTTTGAATACCTGCTGCAGGTGCCCGGCAACCGCATAGGCTTCACCCAGTTCAGCGTGGGCCAGCTCAAGATCATGCAGGAGGTCATCACCCTCAGCGTGTTCGTGCCCTTCGCGGTGTTCTACTTGAACGAGCCGCTCAAGCTCGACTATCTTTGGGCAGCGCTGTGCATGGTGGGCGCCGTCTACTTCATCTTCCGCAGCGCTTAACCGGACAACTCTTAAGCAAGCAGGGGCCGCGGAACCGGCTTTGCCGGGCCGCAGGCGCAGCGGCCCCCTCGGGGGGAAGAGAGTTACACGCAGTGAACGAACGTGGGGGCGTTACACTTTCGTCATATTTTTGACTTACTTCCTGAGGAATAGACATGCTGTTTGGCAAATTGCTGCCGCGCGAAGGCAATTTTTTCGAGATGTTCAACCAGCATGCCGAACGCATCGTGGAGGCGGCGCATGCTTTTTCCAAGCTGGTCGCCAACTACAGCGACGTGGAAAAGCGCGAAGCCTTTAACCGGGAAGTCGACCACGCCGAGCGCGCCGCCGACCGCATCACGCATGAAGTCAACCGCGCGCTGCACAGGACCTTCATCACGCCGATAGACCGCGAGCAGATCCACAAGCTCATCAACACCATGGACGACGTCGCCGACCTGATCCAGGACTCGGCCGAAACCATGGCACTGTACGACGTGCGCCACATGACGGATGACATCGTGCGGCTGACCGACCTCAGCGTCAAATGCTGCGAACGCCTGCAGGATGCCGTGGCGCTGATCGAAAAAGTCAGCGATGCCGCGACGGCCGAAGCCGCGCTCAAGACCTGCGAGGAAATCGACAAGCTCGAATCCGACGCCGACCGCGTGATGCGCTCGGCCATGAGCCGGCTGTTCCGCGAGGAGCCCGACGTGCGCGAGGTCATCAAGCTCAAGGCGGTGTACGAACTGCTCGAAACCATCACCGACAAGTGCGAGGATGTGGCCAACCTGATCGAGGGCATCGTCCTCGAGAACTCCTGAAGATGGCAGCCCCCACGCTCCTCGCTTCGCGTAGTTCGCTGCCCCCCGAGGGGGCTGACCTTGCTTGGGGCGGCCCGGCGCTGCGGTCCGGCGCATTCGTTTCCCTAGCCAAAACTCATTGAGATAAATATGCAAACCGTACAGGCCGCCCTGTGGGTGGTGTTCCTGCTGGTCTTTCTGGCCATCGCCTTCGACTTCATGAACGGCTTTCATGACGCGGCCAACTCGATTGCCACGGTGGTGTCCACCGGCGTGCTCAAGCCGGGGCAGGCGGTGCTGTTCGCCGCCTTCTTCAACTTCCTCGCCTACTTCATCTTCCACCTGAGCGTGGCGGCGACCATAGGCAAGGGCATCGTCGCGCCCGGGGTGGTCGACACCCATGTGGTGTTCGGCGCGCTGATGGGGGCCATCACCTGGAACATCGTCACCTGGTTTTACGGCATCCCCAGCAGCTCCTCGCATGCGCTGATAGGCGGCATCGTCGGGGCCGTGATCGCCAAGGCCGGCGCCAGCGCGCTGATCGCCTCGGGCGTGTTCAAGGTGGTGGCCTTTATTTTCGTGTCGCCCCTGCTGGGGTTTTTGCTGGGTTCGCTGATGATGGTGGCGGTGGCCTGGGTTTTCCGCCGCGCCACGCCCTCGCGTGCCGACCGGTGGTTCCGCCGGCTGCAGCTGGTGTCCGCGGGCGCCTACAGCCTGGGCCACGGCGGCAACGACGCGCAGAAAACCGCCGGCATCATCTGGTTGCTGCTGATCGCCGCGACTACCAGCAATGTGCAGGGCCTGCCGGTCTGGATGATGGCGACCACCGAGCACCTGCCGGTCTGGGTGGTCATCGTCTGCTACATCGCCATCGGCTTCGGCACCATGTTCGGCGGCTGGCGCATCGTCAAAACCATGGGCCAGAAAATCACCAAGCTCAAGCCCGTGGGCGGCTTTTGCGCCGAAACCGGCGGTGCGCTGACGCTATTCCTGGCGACGGCGCTGGGCATTCCGGTTTCCACCACCCACACCATCACCGGCGCCATCGTGGGCGTGGGCTCCACGCAGCGCGCTTCGGCCGTGCGCTGGGGTGTGGCCGGCAACATCGTCTGGGCCTGGATTTTCACGATTCCTGCCTCGGCCTTCGTGGCTGCGATCGCGTACTGGGTCAGTCTTCAGGTGTTCTGATCAAACGAACACACCTGGCGAGAGAGGGGCGCTTAACCAAGCAGGGGCCGCGGAACTGGCTTCGCCAGGCCGCAGGCGCATCGGCCCCCTCGGGGGGCAGCGCATTACACGCAGTGAAAAGCGTGGGGGCCCTATCTACTGGCTGATTTTCTTCGCTTCTTCGACCTGGTACTCGAAGTAACGCTGGAAGCTGAAGACGATGCTGGACATCAGTGAAATCGTGCCGAACAGCAGGGCGAACACCACCGCGCCTATGGTCAGCCAGTTGGTGTTGCCGGCTTTGGTGTCCGGCGCGGCTGCGTTGTGCAGCGCGTTCCATTTGTCGGTCGGCATCAGGCCGTAATAAATCGCGGTCAGCGCCGTGCCGGCCAGGGTGAAACCCAGCAGGGGAATCAGCACCCAGGCCAGTTGGTCGTCCTGGCCGTACATCCGCACACGCTCCACGCCCCACCAGCCCAGCGCCGCGACGATGGGATGCAGCCAGGCCCAGACGTCGCCCAGGCCGAACAGGTAAAGGCGGTGGATGCCGAACTGGCCGCCTATGAAGGCCAGCCAGGCGGCGAGGGTTTTGTTTTTCGGGGCTTTTGGGGAGGACGCTGTGGCGGTTTGCATGCGGCGATTATGCGGCGGGCGGCTCGGGTGGCGGCTGGGTGTCGCCGGCGCCCAGCACTTTTTCCATGATGACGATGTCGCGCCAGGCGCCGAATTTCCAGCCGCAGGAGCGGACGGTGCCGACTTCGGTGAAGCCGAGCGCGCGGTGCACGCCCACCGAGCCGGCATTGGCCGAGTCGCCTATCACGGCCATGGCCTTGCGTATGCCCACGGCTTCAAACCGCGCCAGCAGTTCGGCCAGCAGGGCGCGGCCCAGGCCTTTGCGGTGCAGCCCGGGTGCCAGGTAGATCGAATCCTCCACTGAAAAACGGTAGGCCGGGCGCGGCTTGAACCAGTTGCCGTAGGCGAAGCCGGCGATTTCGCCGTCCTGCTCGGCGACCAGGTAGGGCAGGCCCTTGGACAGCACGTCGGCCCGGCGGGCCGCCTTGGGGGCGGGGCGGGGCGGCTCGGTTTCAAAGGTTCCCGTGCCGTGCAGCACGTGGTGGCCGTAAATGGCGGTGATGGCGGGAAGGTCCTGGTCGCGGCTGGGGCGTATGAGGGGCATGGGGACGGCGCTTGGTTGTGGAGCGGCGGGAGAAGGATGGGGAAAAGGGCGAATTTCCGGTAAAACCGTCCGGCAGGCTATAATCTCAGGCTTTGCAGCAATTCGCTGGCCGGGTGGCCATGTCGTGTGTCTCAAGCGCTGCAGAACATTGGGGTAACTACTTTACCGGTAAGCCCCACCACCCGAAGGATAAATCATGGTCGTCATTCGACTTGCACGCGGCGGTTCCAAGCACCGTCCTTTTTTCAATATTGTTGTGGCTGACAAGCGCGTCCGCCGCGACGGCCGGTTCATCGAGCGCATCGGTTTTTACAACCCGATCGCCACCGGTGGCGAAGAAGGCCTGCGCATTGCGCAAGACCGCCTGACCCACTGGATCGGCGTGGGCGCACAGCCGTCCCCGACCGTGCTGCGCCTGGTCAAGCAAGGCGCCGCCAAGGCCGCCTGAAATCCCCGAAGCTTTTAACCCAAGTTTCGATGCAGCCCGGCCTCTCGCCGTCCGCGGGCTTGACACCTTCAAGCTTGCCGGACGACGCCGTTGAAGTCGGGCGCATCCTGGATGCCTGGGGCGTCAAGGGCTGGGTGAAAATCCTGCCGCACAGCTCTGATCCGGAAGCGCTTTTCGCGGCCAAATCCTGGTTTTTGCAGGCGCCCGACGCCAAATTCCGTCCGGGTTTCACCGTGTTTTCCGGCACCGTCACGCTCAGCGTGGACGAGGCCAAGGTTCACTCCGACTCCGTGGTCGCCAAGTTCGCCGGCCTGGACGACCGCAATGCCGCCGAGGCCTTGCGTGGCGCCCGCATCTTTTTGCCACGCAGCAGCTTTCCCGCCGCCTCCAAGGACGAGTACTACTGGGTCGATTTGATCGGCCTGAAAGTGGTCAACCGCGAAGGTGTAGACCTGGGCCTGGTGCGCGACCTGATGGCCACCGGCCCGCATTCCGTGCTGTGCGTCGAGTACTCCGTCCAGCAGGAGGGCGGCAGCAGCGGCACCGCCGAACGCATGATTCCCTTTGTCTCGGTCTACGTCGACACCGTCGATATCGCGGGCAAATGCATCACCGTGGACTGGCAGCCCGACTACTGAGGCCTGCCGCTTTTTCCGCGGTCTATTTCGGGGCCTTTCCCGGTTCATTTCCCCCCGGCGCCCGGCTCGCGCAAAATAGCCTTCCCATGCGCTTTGACCTGATCACCCTGTTTCCCGAGCTTTTTGCGCCTTTCCTGGCCAGCGGCGTCACGCGCCGTGCTTATGAGTCGGGCCTGGTGCAGGTCAAGCTCTGGAACCCCCGCGATTTTGCGGACGGCAATTACCGCCGGGTCGACGACCGGCCTTTTGGCGGCGGCCCGGGCATGGTGATGATGGCCGAGCCGCTCACGCTGTGCCTCGAAGCCATCCAGGCCGACCGCGCCGCCGCCGGCGCGCCCAAGGTGCCGACGGTGCTGTTTTCCCCCGTGGGCAAGGTGCTTGACCATGCCGGTGTCGAAAGCTGGTCGGCCGGCGCCGGCGCCGTGCTGGTGTGCGGGCGCTACGAGGGGCTGGACCAGCGCTTTATCCAGGCGCATGTGGACCTGCAGATCAGCCTGGGCGACTTTGTGCTGTCGGGCGGTGAAATTGCCGCCATGGCCTTGCTGGACGCGGTGGCCCGCCTGCAGCCCGGCGTGCTCAACGACGAGGGCAGCCACCAGCTGGACAGCTTCAATCCGGCGCTGGACGGGCTGCTCGACTGTCCCCACTACACGCGGCCCGAGAGCTGGCGCGGCCAGCCTGTGCCGGCCACCCTGATGTCGGGAAACCACGCCCATATCGAGCGTTGGCGGCGTGAGCGGCGGCTGGCTTTGACGCAACACGAACGCCCTGAATTGGTGCAAAAAGCGCGTGAGCGTGGGCATTTGAGCGAAAGCGACGAGGCTTTTCTGGCCGATCTGCTTGAAAACCCCGACAAGGATGCTTGAGAAAAGCCCCGGCTTGCTATAATCAAAGGCTTTTCGATCCTCTGGCGGCCACTGCAACCATCTGAATCATCTTCGGGTGAATCCATGGATTTGCGGTCTTTAGCGTAGCGCGTGCATGAACGAAAAAGTTAGATGGAAAAATCATGAATCTGATCCAGACCCTCGAGCAGGAAGAAATTTCCCGCCTCAACAAGACCATCCCCGCATACGCCCCTGGCGACACCGTCATCGTGAGCGTGAACGTGGTTGAAGGCAACCGCAAGCGTGTGCAGGCTTTTGAAGGCGTGGTGATTGCCAAGCGCAATCGCGGCCTGAACTCCAGCTTCATCGTCCGCAAGATCTCCAATGGCGAAGGCGTCGAGCGCACCTTCCAGGTGTACAGCCCGCTGATCGCCAAGATTGAAGTCAAGCGCCGCGGTGATGTGCGTCGCGCCAAGCTGTACTACCTGCGTAGCCGCAGCGGCAAATCCGCACGTATCAAGGAAAAGCTGGGCGCCTGATCTGCCGGTCCGGCCCGGCCGGACCCAGGGCAGCCCCAACAGCCCCTTTAAAAAAGCCGCTCACCGAGCGGCTTTTTTTATGTCCTGGGGCCCCAAGCCAACAACCCACAGCCCCACGCCGACGCGCTCCATGAACTCCTACAAGCCGCTGCCCAAGTTTGACCCGCGCAGCATCCCGGTACTGGGCATTGACGACCACCTGGCGGGCGTGCCGCTGGAGCGGCTGTCGCCGCAGGCCCTGCGCGAGCGCTTCCGGCATCCGCCGGTCTGGACACCCGAGCACAGCGTCGAGAAAAAATTCACCGACCGCACGCCGGCATTGGCGGCCGTCCTGGTGCCGCTGGTCATGCGCGATGAGGTGACTTTGCTGCTGACCGAGCGCACCACCAACCTCTCCACGCATTCCGGCCAGGTGGCCCTGCCGGGCGGCCGCACCGACGACACCGACCGCGACGCGGTCGACACCGCCTTGCGCGAAGCCCAGGAGGAAATCGGCCTGCCGCGCGGCCATGTGGAGGTGCTGGGCACCTTGCCCACCTACGTCACGGGAACGGCCTTCATCATCACGCCGGTGGTGGCGCTCGTGAAACCCGGCTTCGCGCTGCAACCCAACCCCGGCGAGGTCGCCGACGTGTTCGAGGTGCCATTGGGCTACCTGATGAACCCCGCCCACCACCGCCGCCACGAGATGGAGTTCGACGGCGTTATCCGGCAATGGCTGTCGATGCCCTACTCCGATCCTTCCAGCGAAGCGGACAGCGGCGAAGCCCGCGAACGCTACATCTGGGGCGCCACCGCCGGCATGCTGCGCAACCTCTACCGCTTCTTGAGCGCCTGAGGCCACACCCGCCCGTAGAGAGGAGCCGGGTTGTCTTCAGGCCAGCAGGGGCCGCGGAACCGGCTTCGCCGGGCCGCAGGCGCAGCGGCCCCCTCGGGGGGCAGGGAGCGACACGCAGTGCGCGACCGTGGGGGCCGGATATGATTCACGCATGAGCTTTCTCGCCGTTTTGTTTGCACTCATCATCGAACAGGCCCGGCCGCTGGCCCGCGGCAACTGGGTTCATGCAGGCTTTCGCGGATGGGCGCGCTGGACCAACCGCAGCCTGGACGCAGGCAAACCCCAGCACGGCTGGATCGCCTGGACGGTCGCCGTCCTCGTGCCGGCGCTGGTCACCATGCTGATCCACTGGCTGCTCTGGAGCATCAACGTCGTGCTGGCCTTTGCCTGGAGCGTGGCGATTCTTTATGTCACGCTGGGTTTTCGCCAGTTCAGCCACTACTTCACCGACATACGCGACGCGCTCGACGACGGCGACGAGGCCACGGCGCGCGAGCTGCTCGCGCAGTGGCGCCAGGTGGACGCCAGCGAACTGCCGCGCAGCGAAATCGTGCGCCACGTCATCGAGTATTCGGTGCTGGCCGCCCACCGCCATGTATTCGGCGTGCTGGCCTGGTTTTCAGTGCTGGCCGCGCTGGGCCTGGGCCCCGCGGGCGCGGTGCTTTACCGCATGAGCGAATTCGTCTCGCGCTACTGGGCTTACAAGCGCAAAACCGCCGCCGCGGCGGGCGAGGGCGCCAGCATGGCGCTGCAGCTGGCCGCCAGCCGCGCCTGGGGCGTGATCGACTATGTGCCGGCGCGCGTCACTTCGCTGGGTTTTGCGGTGGTCGGCAGTTTTGAGGACGCCATCGACGCCTGGCGCAACTACACGCAGCGCTTTGCGGCCAATGCGCCGGCCGCCGCCGAAAACCGCAACGACGGCATCATCCTGGCCGCCACCTCCGGCGCCGTCAACGTGCGCCTGGGCGGCGAGGCGCTCAAGGCCACGTTCTCGCCGAACACCTCCCAGGGTTTCCAGGCCGGCGGGCTGGACTCGGAAGACAGCATCGCCACCGAGGCCACGCCGGGCCGGGAACCCGAAATCGCGCACCTGCGCAGCATCGTGGGGCTGGTGTGGCGCTCCGTGGTGCTCTGGATGGTGCTGCTGGCCTTGTTGACGCTGGCCCGACTGTTGGGTTGAGCGGCGCGGCGGCCCATCGGGCCGCCGGGTTTTAATAACGGCTCTGCGAAAGCTCCGCGAACAGCTCGCTGTACAGCCGGTAACGGTTGGCGCTGATGCTGCTGGGGTGGTCGCTTGCATTTACCTTGGCAATCACTCCGCAGCCCGGCTCATGCAGGTGGGTGCAGTTATAAAACTTGCAGTCCTGCGCATGAAGCCTGAGGTCCGGCATGTAGCCGGCCAGGCGCATGGGCTCTATGTGGTGCAGGCCGAATTCCTGGAAGCCCGGCGAATCGATCAGCGCCGTGGCGCGCGTGTTGCCGTCCCCGGTTTCCACCCAGTACAGCGTGGTGCTGGTGGTGGTGTGCTTGCCCGAATTCAGCGCCTGCGAGATCTCCGCCGTCAGCACACGCGCATCGGGCACCAGCAGGTTGGTCAGGCTGCTTTTGCCGGCGCCCGAGGGGCCCAGCACCAGGGTTTTTTTGCCGCGCAGCAGCTCGACCAGTTCATGCAATTCCGTGGCCTGGGTATTCGCCGGCCTCGATGCTTCGACCTTGGGCTTGATCGCCAGCGAAAGCATGCGGTAGCCCATGGTGCGGTAGGGCGCCAGCTTCGCCCAGGCGCGCGTGAAAGGCTCGCCCAGGTCGCTTTTGTTCAGCGCGATGACGGGGGTGATGCCTTCGGCTTCGGCGGCGATCAGCGCGCGGGTCAGCTGGCTTTCCGAAAATTCAGGCTCTGCCGCGATCAGGATCAGCACCTGGTCCAGGTTGGCCGCGAAGGACTTGGTGCGCATCTCGTCCTGCCGGTAAAACAGGTTGCGGCGCTCCTCGATTTTTTCGATGGTACCTTCGTCCTCCGAAGCCAGCCAGCGGATGCGGTCGCCGACCACGGCCTGGCTTTTTTTGCCGCGCGGGTGGCAGATCAGGCGTTCGCCGGTTTCGGTTTCCACCAGCACATGGCGGCCGAAGCCGGCCACCACCAGCCCCGGCTGCGTTCCCGCGATGGGGGCCGCGGCGGGGCGCCGGGGTTTGCTCAAGCGAGCAGGGCGTCTGCCTTGGACGCGCAGAAGAAGTCGCTGACGGAGATGCCGTCCACATCGTGGGTGTTGAAGCGCACCGTGCACTTGCCGTAGCTCACCGCGAGGTCGGGATGGTGGTCCTCGGCGTTGGCGATAAAGGCCAGCGCGTTCACGAAGGCAATGGTCTCATAGTAGTTCTTGAAGCTGTAGGTTTTTTCCAGCGAGCCGTCGATCAGGCGCCAGCCCAGGGCCTGCTCGCCGTTGAGTTTGCTCAGCTGCGTGACGATTTCGGTGGCGCTCAGGGCGCGCCGGTTCTGGTGGATGGGGTTGCTCATGTCGCGGCACTTTCAAGGGAAGGGGTCATGCGGCCCAGCCGCTCGGAGGCGGGAGGGTGCGAGTAATAGAACTTCACGAACACCGGGTCGGGTGTCAGCGTGCTGGCGTTGTCCTTGTAGAGCTTGAGCAGCGCGCTCTGCAAATCCCTGCCGTCGGTCTGGGCCACGGCATAGGCGTCGGCCTCGAACTCGTGCTTGCGCGAGAACTGCGCGAACACCGGCGAGATGAAAAAACTGAAAAGCGGCACCACCAGCAGGAACAGCAGCAGGGCCAGCGCGTCGTTGGCGCCGTTGAGATTCGGCCGCACGCCCAGGCCGGTATAGAACCACACCTGCGACGACAGCCAGCCCAGCAGCGCGAAGCCGGCCAGGCTCATGGCGAACATCGAGACGATGCGCTTGATGATGTGCTTGTGCTTGAAATGGCCCAGCTCGTGCGCGAGCACGGCATCGACCTCGCCGGGGTTCAGCTGCTTGAGCAGGGTGTCGTAAAACACCACGCGCTTGGCCGCGCCGAAACCCGTGAAATAGGCGTTGGCATGGGCCGAGCGCTTGCTGCCGTCCATCACGAACAGGCCCTTGGCCGCGAAGCCGCAGCGCTGCATCAGGGCCGTCACGCGCGCCTTCAGTGTTTCATCCTCCAGCGGCTTGAACTTGTTGAACAGCGGCGCGATCACGGTGGGGTAGAGCACCAGCACCAGCAGGTTAAAACCCATCCAGGCGCCCCAGGCCCAGAGCCACCACAGGCGCCCCGCGCTGCCCATCAGCCACAGGATCAGCGCCACGATGGGCAGGCCTATGACCAGGCCCACCAGCGTGGATTTCACCAGGTCGGCCAGCCAGAGCCTGAAGCTCATCTTGTTGAAGCCGAAGCGCTCCTCGATGCGGAAGGTGCTGTAGAGGGTAAAGGGCAGGTCCAGCAGGCCGCTGACGAGGCCGAAGGCGGCCAGCAGGGCCAGCTGCGGCGCCAGCGCGCCCCAGGCTGCCAGGCCGGAGCCGGCCAGCGCCTGGTTCAGCGTGTCGATTCCGCCCAGCAGCGTCCAGCCCAGCAGCACGGCGGAGGCGAAGGCCGTCTCCAGCAAGCCGAAGCGCGCCTTGGCGATGGTGTAGTCAGCCGCTTTCTGGTGGGCTTCAAGGGAGATGGTGCCGGCAAAGGCCGCGGGCACGGCGCCGCGGTGGCGCGCCACGTGGCGGATCTGCCGCGAAGCCAGGTAGAACTTCGTGAGCAGGCCCAGCACCAGCAAGGCCGAGAATACCCCGGTGAAAACAAGCGAATAGTCGGTCATAGCGGGCAGTTTAGGCGATCAGCGAGAATCTCGGCATGCCCGAAATTGAAACCACACTCAAAAAATCAGACCAGAACCTTGTCTGGCTGGACTGCGAAATGACCGGGCTGGACCCGGAAAAAGAGCGCCTCATCGAAATCGCCGTGATCGTGACCGGCCCGCAGCTCACACCGCGCATCGAAGGCCCGGTCCTGGCGATCCACCAGACCGACGAATTGCTGGACCAGATGGATGCCTGGAACAAGGGCACCCACGGCCGCAGCGGCCTGATCGACAAAGTCAAGGCCAGCACCGTGGATGAGGCCGACGCCGAGGCGCAGATACTGGCCTTCCTGGCCCAGTACGTGCCCAAGGGCAGTTCGCCCCTGTGCGGCAACACCATCAGCCAGGACAGGCGTTTCCTGGTCAAGTACATGCCCAAGCTGGAAGCCTTTTTGCACTACCGCAACGTCGACGTCAGCACCTTCAAGGAACTGGCCAAGCGCTGGCGGCCCGAGGTCTATAGCGCTTTCAAGAAGCGCCAGAGCCATACGGCGCTGGCCGATGTGCACGAATCCATCGACGAGCTGGAGCACTACCGGGAACACTTCCTGAAGTGATTCTTTGGCTGGTTTCGTCAGGCTGGGTAAGCGAAAGCTGCTCCTGAAATGAGAGCGCCTGGAGGGTCCGACAGCCTTTAATCCAGCGGGGGACTGGTAGAAACCCGTAAAGCACGCTATAATCGTGGGCTTGCAGTTGCACAGGGTGCGCTGCATTTGTACATCTACCTCACACTTTTGGACTCCAACAACGGAGTCACCGCTTCGGGCACAGCGTCAAGTTTGCCGCCCGGGCTGCATATTCGTTTGATGGTTGATGTTTTATTAACCATGAACGAAGCCTTCCGCATCGCGGGAGGTGAAGTTTCCTGTTCCCTCGCCAAAAGCGCTGCGAACAGGTGATTAGTGAGAAAAAACATGACTGACTCTTTTGAGGCTCGTGGCGACTTTTTGCCTGAAGCCATTGCCAACGACAACAACGACACCGCTTTCAACGCCGTTCCGGATTTTTCCGACGCACCTGAGGCCTCCACTTCGCTCGACGCAGTCGTGGCCGAACCCAACGGTTTTGTAGCGCTTGGCCTGGCCAAGGAACTGCTGCAGGCCGTCGCCGACATGGGTTTTACCAAGCCCACCGCGGTTCAGATGGCGACCATCCCCAAGGCCATGCAGGCCCTGGATGCCGATCCCAAGGCCGCCAAGTTCACCGACCTGCTGGTCTCCAGCCAGACCGGCAGCGGCAAGACCGCCGCTTTCCTGCTGCCCGTGCTGCACACCCTGCTCAAGCAGCAGGAAGAAGCCGAGCGCTTTGAGCGCGCCGAGTTCGAACGCCTGAGCGCTGAAGCCGTCGCCCGCGGCGAAGCGCCGCTGAAAAAGCCCAAGCGCAAGGACCCGACCAGCCCCCGCAACTTCAAGGCCGCCACGCCCGGCGCGCTGATCCTGTGCCCCACGCGCGAGCTGGCCCAGCAGGTCTGCGCCGACGCGATCGACCTGGTCCGCCATTGCCGCGGCTTGCGCATCGCCAACGTCGTTGGCGGCATCCCTTACCAGCTGCAAATCGCCAAGCTGCAGAACGCCAACCTCGTGGTCGCCACGCCCGGCCGCCTGCTTGACCTGCAGCGCAGCATGCAGATCAAGCTGGACCAGGTGCAGTTCCTCGTTGTCGACGAAGCCGACCGCATGCTGGACCTCGGCTTTGCCGACGACCTGACCGAAGTCAACCAGCTCACGATAGAGCGCAAGCAGACCATGATGTTCAGCGCCACCTTCGCGCCGCGCATCATGCAGCTGGCCACCCGCGTCATGCGCACGCCGCAGCGCGTCGAGATCGATTCTCCGCACGAAAAGCACACCTCCATCACGCAATCGCTGCTGTGGGCCGACAACATGACCCACAAGCGCAAGCTGCTGGACCACCTGCTGCGCGACACCACCATCAACCAGGCCATCGTGTTTGCGAGCACCCAGGTTGAGTGCGACGGCCTGGCCAACGACCTGGTCCAGGAAGGCTTCAGCGCCGTGGCGCTGCACGGCGCGCTGAGCCAGGGCCTGCGCAACCGCCGCCTGATGGCTTTCCGCGACGGCCGCGTGCAGGTGCTGGTGGCGACCGACGTGGCCGCCCGCGGCCTGGATGTGCCCACCATCACCCACGTGATCAACTACGGCCTGCCCATGAAGGCCGAAGACTATGTGCACCGCATCGGCCGCACCGGCCGTGCCGGCCGCGAAGGCAAGGCCGTCACCATCGCCGAGTTCCGTGATCGCCGCAAGATCCAGGACATCGAGCACTACATGCAGCAGAACCTCAAGCCCAGCGTGATCGCCGGCCTGGAGCCGCAGCAGCGTTTCGCACCCACCTCCGATCGCCCGCGCGGCAATTTCGGCGGTGACCGCGGCGGCCGCAGCTTCGGCGGCGGTGATCGCGGCGGCTTTGCCGGCCGCAAGCCGGCCGGTGGCTTCAGCAACGGCGGCTTTGCCGGCTTCGGCAACAACCGCTTCGAGCGCGACGACCGCGGCTCCTTCCAGGGCCGTCCTCCCGCACCGCAGGGCAACGGCTATGCCGACCGCTCCGGTTTCAACGACCGCGGCCCGCGCCGCCAGGACGACCGCGGCGGCTTCGGCGGCGGCCACAACGCCGGCTTCGCTCAGCGTGATGACCGCAATTTCGGCGCGCGCAACGAAGGCTTCGCACCGCGCCCCGACTTTGCCAACCGCAAGCCTGGTTTTGCCAAGCCCGCCGGCAAGGTGTTTGTGCCCCGTGATGCGGCCAAGAAGGGCGGCAAGTTCTCCAAGCCCGTGCGCGACTGATCTTTAGCGTCGTCACCACGGCAAACAAAAAAAGCCGCTGCAGGCATTGTCTGCAGCGGCTTTTTCTTTTCCGCATCGCGTACCTGGGCCGCGCCCGGGTCGGCCAGTGCGGCCGCCCAGACGCTATGATGCGATGGCGGTGCCGGCAGTCCGGCGCCCCTCCAAAAAACATAGACATGTACGCAGCCGCCTGGCCCCCTCTTTCAAAGAACTGAAATCTTGCTTCTGCCAGCGCCCGGGCATTTGTCCTGACGTACCGCAGAAGTATTGCCCGCATCCCGCTGGATAGCTTCCCGGCCGGTGTGCTCGATCACGACCGCCCTTTCGATTGACGACGATCCACGTCGTGCCCGCGGTCTTGTCCATTTCATTTCTTTGGAAACTGTCATGTCCTTGTTCAATACCTTGATGGCTTCGGCCATTGCCCTGGCGCCGCGCGCGCTGGTTCGTAAAATCTCACGCCGTTATATCGCCGGTGACACTGTGGCCGATGCAATTGAGCGCGTTGCAGCGCTCAATGCCGCCGGCTTTGCCGCGACGGTCGACGTCCTGGGTGAAGCCACCGAATCACTGCCTCAAGCCGACGCTACGACCCGTGAATACCTCAAAGTGCTCGAAGCGATCGCGCATGAGGGCTTGCGCGCCAATATCTCGGTGAAACCCACCGCGCTTGGCCTGTTGCTCGGTGAAGCGCACTGCGAGCGCAAGTTCGAGTGCCTGCTTGACGCCGCCAAGGCTCATTCCATCTTTGTGCGCATGGATATGGAGGATGCGAGCTGCACGCAGCGTGAAATCGATCTGCTGCTGCGCTTGAAGAGCCGCGGATACGGCAATGCCGGCCTCGTGTTGCAGGCCTATCTCAAGCGCACCGCCGCGGACATCGATTCCTTGCTCGGTGCGCGTGAAAACCTGCGTATCTGCAAAGGGATTTATGTCGAGGATCGCGAGCATCTTGTGGAGGGCGCCTGGCAAGACCGGCGCGCGATCAATCCGCACTTCCTGCGGCATGTCGCGTCTTGTTTCGACAGCGGCACTTTTGTCGGTGTCGCGACCCACGACGAGGAGCTCGTCGACCAGGTAATCGCATTGGCGCAGCACCGGCAGATGGCCCGCACGGCGTTTGAATTCCAGATGCTGCTCGGCGTGCAGGAAGGCCTGCGCGATCGCCTGCTCGCCGAAGGCTACGCCGTCCGCATCTACGTGCCTTACGGCAGGGACTGGTACGCCTACAGCATGCGAAGGATCAAGGAAAATCCCCGCATCGCCGGCTACCTGCTGCGCGCGCTGTTGACCCGCTGACGGGGTCAGCTCATGCCGTTGCGGCTGGCCAGCTCGACAAACAGCGCCGACTGGTCCAGCTCGGTCAGGCCGTTCTCCACGCCTTCGGCATAAAGCCGCTCGAACAGTGCCGTGATGGGCGCCTCAAAACCGATCTCCTGCGCTGTGGCCAGCGCATTGCGCATGTCCTTGAGCTGGATGTCCATGCGCGCGCGCGGCGCGAAATCGCGCTCCAGCATGCGCTGGCCGTGCACTTGCAGCACGCGGCTGCCGGCAAAGCCGCCGGTGATGGCTTCCTTGACTTTTGCCATGTCGGCCCCGCCGCGCGAGGTGAACAGCAGCGCTTCGGCCACCGCGCCTATCGTGATGCCCACAATCATCTGGTTGGCCAGCTTGGTGAGCTGGCCGCTGCCGTGCGGCCCCACGTGGGTCGCGCGGCCGAAGTGTTGGAGCACCGGCAAGGCCCTGGCGAAATCTTCCGCCTTGCCGCCGGCCATGATGGCCAGCGTGCCGGTTTCCGCGCCGCCGGGGCCGCCCGACACGGGTGCATCGAGATGCGAAATGCCCAGCGCACCCAGGCGCGCCGCATGGTCGCGCGCTTCGCGCGGCTGGATGGACGCCATGTCGAGAAACAGGGCCCCCGGTTTCATCGCGGCGGCCACGCCTTGCGCGAACAGGACCTCCTCGACCACCGGGCCGTTTTCGAGCATGCTGATGACGATGTCGGCGTTCGCCACCGCGGCGGCGGCGCGCGCGTGGACGGCGGCGCCCAGCGCCGCCAGCGGGCCGGCCTTGGCCGGGGTGCGGTTCCACACCTGCGGCGTGCAGCCGGCCGCGCAAAGCCGCCCGGCCATGGGAAGCCCCATGATGCCCGTGCCCAGGAAGGCAATGCGGGGAAGGGGCGTGTCGCTGGCGGTGGTCATTCGTGTCCTCACAATGGCTTTCAGCCATCATGAGGCCGGCTGCGCGAGAAGGCTGTCAGCGAGCTTTCTAGGCAGCGTTTCCAGATGTATTTTTACGCGGCTTTTTTCAGGGCCGGCGCGAACATGGCTTCCATTTCCTGCCGTACTTTGAACGCGGGCGTGGAGGTGTCCATGGCCACATCGTCCCAGCTCAGGCTCTGGCCCTTTTTGACCGCGCGCACCACCTTGACCTGGTGCGCCAGGCCCAGCGGCAGGCCGCCCATCTTCATCGAGGTGCCGGCCGGCAGCAGCTTGCCCCAGACGGTATAGCCGCCTTCGCCGTCCAGCATGTCGCCGGGCTGCAGGTCGCGCTTGGCCGTGGCTACCACGTCGGCGTTCCAGCAAGTCGCCACGCCGGTCGGCTCGCCGCGCAGCGCGACGCTGGCGACCGAGACGCCGACCTCCAGGCCTATCAGGTGCCAGCGTTTGTACAGCGTGAAATAGCGACCGCTCGGGTCGGTGTGCGCGTTGTATTCCTCAAAGCAGTTCTTGATGTAGTCGGTCTCGGCCTCCACCGTGACCCAGACGCCCATGCGGATGTCATAGGGAATCTTGCGGCCGTTGGCCTCCAGCGAAGAGATGACTTCCACCATGCCCTTGCGCTCCAGCACGCCGCCCTCGCTGATGGGGCGTGTGACGTAGGGAATGTCCTCCACGCTGGCCGGCGGGTAGAGCAGGCCGTTGCTGGGCACCGTCAGGCCCGTGGCGTTGGCCACAGCGGTGGATTCGATGGAAGGCTTGGAGCCGTCAAGGAAACTGTTGAACATCTTCGGGTTCAGCCCGCCGCGCGCGGCCTGCTCGGGCGTGAGGCCGTAGTTGCCCCATACCGTCTCGGGCGTGGATTCGCAAAAATGCGGCAACCACTTGTGGCCGCGGCCCGCCGCCACCACCGGGAAGCCGCAGGTGCGCGCCCAGTCCACCAGGTCGCAGATCAATGCCGGCTGGTCGCCGAAGGCCAGCGAATACACCACGCCGGCCTCCGCCGCCTTGCGCGCCAGCAGCGGGCCGCAAAAGGCGTCGGCCTCCACGGTGACGTTGACCACATGCTTGCCGTGCGCAAAAGCCTGCAGGCAATGCTCCACCGCGGCAATCGGGTTGCCCGTGCATTCCACAATGATGTCGATCAGCGGGTGCGTGACCACCGCCTGCCAGTCGTCGGTGACCCAGGTCGTGCCGGCCTTGATCGCCGCCTGCGCCGAGGCGGCCTGGGCCATCTCGGGTTTCCAGCCCACGCGCGCGAGGTTGGTGCGCGCCGCGTCTGGCGAGAGGTCGGCAATCGCCACCAGGTGCACACCCGGCGTGCGCGGGATCTGCGCGAGGTACATGGAGCCGAACTTGCCCGCGCCTATCAGGCCTATGCGCACCGGTTTGCCCTCAGCCGCGCGTTGCTGGAGTTTGCTGTAAAGGTTCATGGCCTCAGGCCGCCTTGCGCTCGGGCGCGATTTCTTCCATCGAGGTTTGCAGCGCCGTGGCCGGCACGCCGTCCTTCCAGGGCAGGTCCACCGGGTAGTCCTTGAGCAGGCAGTCGTCGGGCAGGCAGCTGATGGGGGTGAAGTCGCGGTGGGCGATGTACTCGGGGCGCTTGTGGCGGCGTATGTGGTTGCTGACGGCGCACAGGCTCAGGTAGACGCTGACCCGGTTAAAGGGCGAGAGGTTGCTGCCCGAGGCATGCACCAGGCAGGAGTGGAACAAGATCATGGAGCCGGCCGGGCCCTTGGGGCTGACGATGCCGCCTTGCTTGCCGCCGGCGCGCTGCACCAGCTGGCGTATCAGCTCGTTGTCCACCGTCCACAGCGGGTAGCTGGTGGTGGTGAGGTCGTGTTTCGCATCGACCACGCCTTTTTTGTGGCTGCCGGGGATGAACATCAGCGGGCCGTTGTGCTCGGTCACCTCGTCCAGGAAGATGGCCACGTTCATCGCGCGCTCGGTCGGCATCATGTCGTCGTTCAGCCAGGTGCCGTAGTCCTGGTGCCATTGCCAGACGTCGCCTTCAAACGCCATCTTGCCGTTGATCTTGAACTGGTGCATGTAGAGCTGCTCGCCCAGCAGGTCTTCCACCGGCTCCACCATGCGCGGGTGCCGCGCCAGGCGCGCAAAGGGCTCGCTGTACATATGCGCCGCGAAGTTGGTGCGCACCGCGTCCTTGCCCTTTTCGCGGATGTTGTAGTTCTCGTGCCGGCTGTAGAGCTCGGGCACGGCGTCATTGAGCACCTGGATTTCCTCAGGCGTGAACAGGCCGGGGAAAAACAGGTAGCCGTCGCGGTCGAATTGGGTAAGTTGTTCGGGGCTCAGTCTCATCGCATGTCTCCTTCGGTAGTTGTTCGTGCGCTTCAGGGGGCGGTGGACGCGGCGGGCCGGGCCAGGGCGCTGGACAGCAGCCTGGCCAGGTTGTGGCCTGCTTCCTCGCCGTGCTCGCGTATCAGGGCCTCGGCCGTGTCGGCGTCGCCGGCGGCGATGGCTTGGGCGATGGCTTCATGTTCGTCCCAGATCGATTCGCGCATGGTCGACAGCTGCAGCACCGCGCCCATGGCGCGGCGTATGTGGTGCCAGTGCAGCTGCGCGCTCTGGGCGATCAGCGGGTTGCCCGAGGCTTCATAAATCGCCGCGTGAAAGCGAGCGTCGGCCGCCATCATGGCCTTGACGTCGCTGCCGCGCGCGGCTTCGCGGCCCTGGCTGACAAGCTGCGGGTCTAGCCGGGCATGCGCCTGCGCGGCCAGGCGGGCGGCTAGCGCATCGAGCGCGCTGCGCACCTGGTAAATCTGCACCAGCCAGGCTACATCCAGCGGCGCGACCAGCACGCCGCGGCCCGGCGCGTCCAGCACAAAGCCGTCTTTTTTCAGCAGGCGCAAGGCTTGCAGCACCGGCTGGCGCGAGACCGCGAGTTGGGCGGCGATCTCTTCCTGCGTGATGCGCGCGCCCGGCGCCAGCGAGCCCTCACTGATGGCGTCCAGCAGGTTGCGGTAGACCTGGTCGACCAGGTCGGGGGTGGATTCGATTTTGATCAGCTGGGATGGCATATTTGTACTCTGTATACAGAATACGCTGATCTTGGAGCCGGTGATTTCGGGTTTACCCGGGGTCGTCGATAGGCTGGCCGGGCTGTGCCAAGATGGCGGCCACTGGCTGATTTGCCATTTTTCAGGAGAACAACAATGAACCCCTTCGATCCCGCCTGGCTGGACCGCATGTACAACAATCGCGCGCTGGTGCCCGAGCACCCGGCCTACTTCGCGCGCTGGGCCGCCGACTCGCAGGCCGTGCGCAAGCGCCTGCCCTGCCAGGTTGACGTGCCTTACGGCAACCATGCGGGTGAAATGCTGGATGTGTTTCCGGCCGGCGGTTTCGGCATCCACGGCGCCAAGCCGGGCAAGGGTGCGCCGGTGATGGTGTTCATCCACGGCGGCTACTGGCGGGCCCTGGACAAGTCCGACCACTCCTTCATCGTGCCGCCCTTCACCGAGGCCGGCGCCTGTGTCGTGGTGCCCAACTACGCCCTGTGCCCCGCGGTGACGATTCCCGAGATCACGATGCAGATGGTCAAGGCCTTGGCCTGGACCTGGCGCCACATCGCCCGCTACGGCGGCGACCCCAGCCGCATCACGGTGGCCGGGCACTCGGCCGGCGGACACCTCGCAGCCATGCTGCTGCTGTGCGACTGGAAGGCCTATGCCGGCGACCTGCCGGCGGACCTGGTGAAAAATGCGCTGTCGATTTCAGGCCTTTACGACCTGGAGCCCATGCGCCACGCGCCCTTCGTGAAAGATTCGCTCAAGCTCACGCCCGAGCAGGTCGCCAAGGCCAGCCCGGCCCTGCTGCCGGCGCCGCGCCGCGGCACGCTCTACAGCGTGGCGGGGGCTGACGAAAGCGCCGAGTTCCTGCGGCAAAACCTGCTGATCCAGCAGGCCTGGGGCGAGCGCATCGTGCCGGTGTGCGAATCGCATTTGCGCCGCAACCACTTCAGCGCGCTGGACGCGCTGGCGGAGACGGACCACCGCCTGCACGGCCTGGCGCTGGATTTGCTGGGGCTTTCCGCCAAGCCTGCGTAAGCAGGCCCTTACATCAGCAGGTGTTCGCCCGCGTTGTCGCCGCCCAGCGTGACGTAGTTGACCTTGCGGATGTCCAGCAACTTGGTGCCGCCGGCATAGCTGATGGAGCTCTGGATGTCTTCTTCCATCTCGCGCAGCGTGTCGGCCAGTGTGCCCTTGACCGGCTCCAGGATGCGCTTGCCCTCGACGTGCTTGTACTCGCCCTTGTTGAAGTCCGAGGCGCTGCCGTAGTACTCCTTGAAGAGCTTGCCGTCGACCTCCACGGTCTTGCCCGGGCTTTCTTCCAGGCCCGCGAGCATGGAGCCAATCATCACCATGGTTGCGCCAAAGCGCACCGACTTGGCGATGTCGCCGTGCTCGCGTATGCCGCCGTCGGCAATGATGGGCTTGGTCGCCACGCGCGCGCACCACTTGAGCGCCGACAGCTGCCAGCCGCCGGTGCCGAAGCCGGTTTTCATCTTGGTGATGCAGACCTTGCCCGGGCCTATGCCGACCTTGGTCGCGTCGGCGCCCCAGTTCTCGAGGTCTATCACGGCTTCGGGCGTGCCCACGTTGCCGGCGATCACAAAGGATGCCGGCAGCTTCTGCTTGAGGTAGGCGATCATCTTCTGCACCGTGTCGGCATGGCCGTGCGCGATATCGATGGTGATGTATTCGGGCACCAGGCCCTCGGCGGCAAGGCGGTCCACCGTGTCGTAGTCGGGCTTTTTCACGCCCAGCGAAATGGAGGCATAGGCGCCGCGCGCCTTCATGTCTTTCACGAACTGGACGTTGTCCAGGTCGAAGCGGTGCATCACGTAGAAGTAGCCGTTCTTCGCCATCCAGGCGCAAATCTCCTCGTTGACCACCGTCTTCATATTGGCCGGCACCACCGGGATGCGGAAGCTGCGCCCGCCCAGCGTCGCGCTGGCGTCGCATTCTGAACGGCTTTCCACGCGGCATTTGCGCGGCAGCAGCAGGATGTTGTCGTAGTCGAAGATTTCCATGATTCCCAAGCTCCTTAAAAACTGTTGAAGAAACAGAAGGCGCTTGGACTGGACCGGCTTTCGCTGCCTGGGCGGCAACAAAAAACCGGGCGCAATTGCTTGGGCCCGGTGATTGATTCTATGCGCCTCCTATGCGGGCCGCACCCGCCAAGGCGGTATAGCCTTTATATGCGAAGTGGCATCTCGCTTGGCGGTAACGGTGTCAGCGCACCTCAACCTCGGCCACACGCACCGTCTCCTGGCCGCGCGTGAGCCGCAAGGTGGTCCATTCGTCGCGCGCCTGCGGCGTGCCGAAGCCGGTGGTCACACGCACCATCACCGTGGTGCCGGCCGACAGCACCTGCTGGCGATGGCCGAAAAACTGGGCTTCCACACCATACTTGCCGGGTTTGGCCGTCTTGAGCGAGAACTCCTCGGGGCCGTAGCCGCCCGTTGCGTCGGGGCTCATGGCGCCGCCCTGGTAGCTCAGCCGGTTGGCGTAGCTGGCCCTCTCGCCGTTCGGGTCGCTCACCCACATGTCGATGTCGGTGTCGTCGGTATCCCAGGCCATCACCACACGCAAGGCCAGCGGCAGGTTGCGGCGCAGGCGAGTGTCCACACGGCTGAGGTCCAGCGCGGGCTGGCCGCCGGCGTTTGCCTGGGCGGCAATCGCGTTGAGTTCGGCCAGCGCGATCATGTTGATGCCGGCGAAGCGGCCGTTCCAGGGCTGCGACACCACTTCCCACAAGGCATTGACGGCGCGCTGCGGCTGGCCGCTCTCGGCCAGCGCCAGGCCCAGGTCGCGCCAGGACTGCGGCTCGTTGGGTGCCAGTTCGCTGATGCGTTCGAACACCGGAACGGCCAGGTCGTTGCGGCGCGCCTGCACCAGGCGGTAGGCGTAAAGGCGCAGCAGCTGGCGGTTTTCCAGGTTCATCTCCGCGAGGTTGGAGAGCACGCGCAGGCCCAGCTCGGGCAGGCCGCGCTCAAAAAACACACCGGCCGCATCCATGTAAAAGGAACTGCTGCTGAGGTAGGCGGCGCGCTCGTCGAGGTAGACGCGGTAGAGATCGTCCTTGCCGGCATTCTGCAGGCGCTTCATATAGGGCGCGTCGGGCGTCCAGGCCTGCAGCGCGATGGTGGCGGCGGGCACGGCTGCAGCCTGTTTGGCGCGGCGCAGGTCGGCGGTGTCGGCACGTGCTTCGGCGGCCATGGCGGGTGCGGCCGATGGGGCCGGTGTAGCGGGAGCTGCCGCCGCGGGCGCGGCGGGCGCCGGCATCGGTGTGGGCCTGGCGTGCTCGCGTGAACGTGCCGCACCGGCCAGGCTACCCACAGCGCCCTGGCTGATTTGCATCTCGGCCTTGGGCTCGGCACGCTTGGGCGTGTCCTTGGGAAAGTCTTTGTCCCACCAGCGCTGCTTCTCATCAAACTGCCGCACCATGGCTTCGATGTGCGCCTGCCGTGTCTGCGTCGCCTGCGCGAGTTGCTGCTGGCCCAGCCGCGCGACTTCGTCTGCCAGTTCGGGCGGGGCGGGCAGGTTGTAGCGCGCGTAGTCGGAGGCCAGTTCCAGCACGATCAGCGAGCTGTTGGGCCCCACGATGCCGTGCGCCGCCGCGATGCGCTGGAGTTCGCCGCTGTGAAGGCCGGGGTTTTCGGCCAGCTCGGCGCTGCGCCACTGGGCCCATTGCTGGCCGGGCCAGTGGCCGCTGACCGGCTTGGCATTGACTTGCAAGGCCAGCGTGCGCCGGCGCCCGTCCGGGTGCGCGAGTGTGATGTCGACGCGGGCGCTGCTGTCCAGCAGCTCGCCGGCCACCGCGATGCGGCCCTGGCTCACGCGTGTTGTCGGCGCCACCAGCTGCCGCGCCGACAGGCTGTCCAGCTTCGCGATGCGCCAGCCCTGCATCAGCATGGCCTGCGCGCCTTCGTCGGGCGATTGCAGGGCGGCATCCACGAGTGTGCCGCCGGTGCGGTCGGCCAGCCGGGCCAGCCGCGCCATGTCGGCGGAAGCTGCGCCGTTGATCACCATCACGGGTGCCGTGTGGGTGTAGCGAATGGTTTTTTTGCCGTCCGTCATCAGGCCGTCGGTCACCATCAGGGTGGTGTCCACGTCGGCGGGAATCGGCAGCTCGTCGAAATTGCTGGAGCCGTCGAAAGGCTCCGCGCGCAGCATGTCGGCCAGTTCCTCAAAGCGGCCCGGCGCCACGGTGAAGCTGCGCACGGCTTCGGCCTTGTTGCGCACCACCAGCAGGCTGAGCTTCACGGGTTGGCCGAGCTTGCGGAAATAGGCCTCCAGCACCGGCAGCACCCGGGCCTGCGAGGCGGCCGAAGCCGAGGCATCCCACACCAGCGCGATGTGCGACGGCGCGGGCCGCCTCACCGGTTCGTCGCGCAGGTCAAGCTGCCCGGCAAAAAAAGTCTTGCCGGCGGTCTCGCCCACCATGACTTGCGGCTTGCCCGTGCGGCGCAGCGCAAGTTGCAGCCAGCCAGCCGGGCCTTGCGGCGCCTGCCACTGGTTTTTCTGCAGGGCCAGCTCCATGCCGGTGGTGCCGGCGTTCAGGCCGGTGGCGGCAGGCGCCTGCAGCAGTTGCACATCCTGGCGGGCCGCGCCGTGGGCGCGAACACTGACTTGCAACTGCCCGACGGTGGAGGCGAAGGCCAGCGGCACCCTGAGCACGCCGGCATCGCCCCGGCGCGCCAGGGTTTCGGTGATGCTGAGCACCACGCGCCGCTCCCCCATGGCCGGGATCGGGTAGACGCGCAGCTTGTACTGGTTGCCGGCCGCGGCTTCCAGCAGCCCCGGGTCCACGCGCCGGCGGCGTATGTCTTCAAAGATTTCCTGGCCCTTGGCCTTGGGCACGGGTACCGCGTCGCGCAGCCGGCCGTTGACGTCCAGCGCGAAGCCGGTCACCACCTGGCCTTCCTGCAGCGGGAACTGCAGCTCGCCTTCGAGCACGCGGGGGTTGGGGTTGAAGAGGCGCAGCTCGACACGGGTGCGGGCCTGGTCGCCGAAGACGTCGACCTCCACCAAAGCCGCGCGCAGCTGTATGGGCTGGCCCATATTGTGGTTAACGGAGATGGCCGGCGGCCGCCAGTCGGGCGGCGGCATGAACTTGATGTCCTGGGGAGGCTGCGCGACCGGGCTGAGGGCCAGCGCCTGGAGGCTGAAACAGGCCGCGGCTGCGGCCTGGAGGAAACGGATGATGCTGTGTGCGGTGTAGCCGTGTGGCATTGAAATCCCCTTGTTGTTGGCGATGCACCCTGAAACGGGGCGTGCGGCAGAAAGGGGTTAAGCGGCGCGAATTATTTTCAAGAGGTACAGCGCGACTGCGCGGCGGCCAGCACCCGGCCCTTGTCATCCTCCACCCAGCCCAGTACCCGCATGCGTTCGGGATTGGCGCCTTGCGCGATGCTCATGGAGCGCGCATCGAAGAAACGATTCGGTGCGCCCTTGGCCGGCGGCTTGCGGCCGTCCCAGGGCACCTGGATCACATTCCTGACCAGGTTGCGCTCCACCGCCGAGCCTTCGGTGCCCGCAGGCAGGGTTTCGACCAGGGCCAGCCAGGCCGTCCACTGCCGGCCTTTGGCGGCCGCGGGGATGGGTTTGAGCTCAATCGAGGTGCCCAGGTAGCCGCTGAGCGGCAGGCCGTGGGCCACGCGCAGGGTCGCGCCCTGCAGCCCGCGCACCGGCAGGGTGCTGGCCAGGGTTTGCGTGGGCGGGCTCTGGCGCAGTGCCGCCAGGCGGTCCAGCGCCTCGCGGGCAGCCACGGCGGACAGCGGTGCGTCGTCGCCCTTGTCGCCGGGCAGCACCCAGTCCAGCGCGAGCTGGCCGGCGTTGGCCTTGGGCGTGGCGGGGTCGGCCCAGCAGCTCTCGCAATTGGCGTTGATGAAACGCTCCAGGAGCTGCGCGGGCCGGGGCTGGCCGTCGCTGGCGCAAAAGGACTGGGCCCGTGCCTGGCCGGCCGCCAGTGCCGCCAGGAGGGCGATTACCGCTGTGAAGGGCAGGGCCGAAGGGCGGGGAACAAATGGTTTCATCGGGGCTTTCTACAATGAGGGATGTTCTCAGAAGTCGCGCCAACCTCCCCACTCTTACAAAATCTTAACCCGGAGCAACTGGCCGCGGTCACCTTGCCCCCCACGCATGCCCTGATTCTCGCGGGGGCGGGCTCCGGCAAGACCCGGGTTTTGACGACGCGCATCGCCTGGCTGCTGCAGACCGGCCAGGTCTCGCCGGGCGGCATCCTGGCCGTGACCTTCACCAACAAGGCCGCCAAGGAAATGCTGGCCCGCCTGTCGGCCATGCTGCCGGTCAATGTGCGCGGCATGTGGATAGGCACCTTCCACGGCCTGTGCAACCGCTTTTTGCGCGCCCACTACAAGCTGGCCAACCTGCCGCAAAGCTTCCAGATCCTGGACACGCAGGACCAGCTCTCGGCCATCAAGCGCCTGTGCAAGCAGTTCAACATCGACGACGAGCGTTTCCCGCCCAAGGAACTGATGTGGTTCATCGCCGGCAACAAGGAAGACGGCCTGCGCGCCAAGGACGTGCAGGTGCGCGACGAAGAGGGCCGCAAAAAGGTCGAGATCTACGCGCTTTATGAAGAGCAGTGCCAGCGCGAAGGCGTGGTCGATTTCGGCGAGCTCATGCTGCGCAGCTACGAGCTGCTGCAGGGCAACGCGGCGGTGCGCGAGCACTACCAGCGGCGCTTTCGTCACATCCTGATCGACGAGTTCCAGGACACCAACAAGCTGCAGTACGCCTGGATCAAGATGCTGGCGGGGCAGGGGGATGCCGCCCAGGGCGGCCAGGCCATGCCCGGCGGCTCGGTGATCGCGGTGGGCGACGACGACCAGAGCATTTACGCCTTTCGCGGCGCGCGCGTGGGCAACATGGCCGACTTCGTGCGCGAGTTCGAGGTGCAGCACCAGATCAAGCTGGAGCGCAATTACCGCAGCTTCGGCAACATCCTCGACTCGGCCAACGAGCTGATCAGCCACAACAGCAAGCGCCTGGGCAAAAACCTGCGCACCGAGGCCGGCCCCGGCGAGCCGGTGCGCGTGTATGAATCGGCCAGCGATTTCGCCGAGGCGCAGTGGTTTGTCGATGAGGTCAAGCAGCTGGTGCGCGATGGCGTGGAGCGCAAGGAGATCGCGTTGCTTTACCGCAGCAATGCGCAGAGCCGGGTGATGGAGACCGCGCTTTTTAATGCCGGCGTGCCTTACCGCGTCTACGGCGGGCTGCGCTTTTTCGAGCGCGCCGAAATCAAGCATGCGCTCGCTTACCTGCGCCTGCTGGAGAACCCACGCGACGACACCAGCTTCATGCGCGTCGTCAACTTCCCGCCGCGCGGCATAGGCGCGCGCAGCATAGAGCAGCTGCAGGACACCGCGCGCGCCGCGGGCTGCTCGCTTTACGACGGCGTGAGCGCCGTGCCGGGCAAGGCCGGCGCCAACCTGGGCGCTTTCGCCGCCAAGATCGACGTGTTGCGCGAGCAGACCACGGGCCTGAGCCTGCGCGAGATCATCGAGCTGGTGCTGCAGCACAGCGGCCTGGAAGAACACTACAAAACTGAAAAAGAAGGCCAGGACCGGCTGGAGAATCTGGCCGAACTGGTCAATGCCGCCGAGTCCTTCGTGAGCCAGGAAGGTTTCGGCCGCGACGCGGTGGCGCTGCCGGTCGACGAACTGGGCGCGCGGCTCACGCAGTCGCCGGCCAGCCAGGGGCTGGATGCATCGGCTCCGCAGCTTAATGAGCCCTTGCCCGAGGCCCTGGCGCCCGACACCGAAACCGGCGAAACGCTGTCGCCGCTGGCCGCCTTCTTGACGCATGCGGCGCTGGAATCCGGAGACAACCAGGCGCAGGCCGGCCAGGACGCGGTGCAGCTCATGACGGTGCATTCCTCCAAGGGGCTGGAGTTCGACTGTGTCTTCATCACCGGCCTGGAAGACGGCATCTTCCCGCACGAAAATTCCATGAGCGACCGCGACGGGCTGGAGGAAGAGCGCCGCCTGATGTATGTCGCCATCACGCGCGCGCGCAAACGGCTCTACCTGAGTCACTCGCAGACCCGCATGCTGCACGGCCAGACGCGCTACAACCTCAAGAGCCGCTTTTTTGACGAGCTACCCGAAGCCGCGCTCAAATGGATCACGCCCAAGAACCAGGGTTTTGCCTCGGGCATGGGCGGCTCAGGTGCCTGGGGCGGCAGCGGCCAGGCGGGCGGCGGGCGCAAGGACTGGGCCAGCAGCGTGTTTTCGTCCAAGGCCGGCGCTTCCGAACGTTTTGCCAACCCGCCGGTGCCGCCGCAAAAGGCCGCGCCCTCGCACGGGCTCAAGGCCGGCATGGAAGTGTTTCACGCCAAGTTCGGCGAAGGCAAGGTGATGATGCTCGAAGGCAGCGGGGACGATGCGCGCGCGCAGATCAATTTCACGCGTCACGGCGTGAAGTGGCTGGCGCTCAGTGTCGCCAAACTGACTGTGGTCTAGCGCCTATCTCGTTGGCGGGACGACGGGCATCTGCGCCGGGTGCATCTGGCCGGGCTGCGGGTCCATGTAACCGCGGCCGTCCTTCACGCCTTTTTTGCCGGCGATCTGCCAGGCGGTCCGCTGGTCGACCAGGCCGGCCAGGAACTCCAGTTCCTCGTCGCTGTGGTTGATGGCATTGGCGGGACTCAGCCGGCGGCCGTCCCTGGGTGCCACCTCGCCCCAGAAGGCCTGGTGGTAGTTGGACTGCGAGAGTACTTTTTCGCCGTTCGACTCCATGTCGACCGTGCCGTAGCAGTTGCAGAAATAGCTGCGATTGTCCTGGTTGGCGAACACCTCGGCATACACGCCGGTGCCGCGTATGCCGGCCGTGAGGGTGGGCATGACGATGGAGCGGCTGCTGCCCTTGCCCCAGACGCTGACCACGGCGCCGGTGATCATGCGCAGCAGGCTCACGCTGTTGAGCGAGCTGCCTCGCTCCACCGTGATCATCGAGTTCTCGCGCACCTGGAAGGCCGAGTTGCCGATGACAAACATCAGGTTGGAGCCCGGCCCGGTCTGTATCTGGTCGCCGGTCATGATGATCTGGCCGTTTTGCAGCCGGCCGCCGTTGAGCAGGGCGTCGCCCCGGAGTTCGACGATATTGCTGCGCTGCTGGGCCATGGCGGCGGGCAAGCCGCCCATGGCGACCCAGGCCGCGGCGGCCTTGAGCGTGTCACGTCTTTGAAACCACAAAATCTCTTTTTCGCTACGGCCTTGCAACTGGTGCTGGGTCATGAAGAATCTCCGGTGGGATAACGGTGGGGTCGTCAGGATTTGTCGTCAATGTTATGGGCGTCCTCAGCGCTCCCCGTCGAATCGTCGGGTGGCGTGGCCACGAAGCTATCACGAAACGTGAAGTAAATCGAGGTGGAAAACATGGCTGCCATCAGCAGCGCCAGCGGCATCATGGCCGCGGCCATCAGGGTGGCGCTGCCCGTCAGGCCGGTGATGATGCTCAGCACAATGCCCATGCCCAGGAACACGGCGAACCAGCCCAGGCCGTACATCAGGAAGGCGCCCGCGTTGCGGATGCAGGCGACAAAGCTGAAAAACAGGCTTTTGACCGGTGAAATGCCGTGCCAGTGGACCAGTGCCGGCGCATGCCAGAACAGCAGCGAGACCGGCAGGTAAAGCAGCATGGTGACCAGCATGGTCAGCTGGAACTGCGGCGCCAGCATGGCTTCGCGGCCGGCTTCGGCGGTTGCGGGCGCGGCGGCCGGCACGGGCGGCGCATCCACCAGGAAGGGCACCACCATCACGATCAGCAGGCAGGCCGCGGCATACAGGGCGCCCAGCACCAGCATGGCGCGCATGCGCTGGCGGCCCGCGCGGAAAGCGCTGACCAGCACCGTGGGCATGGGAAATTTACCCTTGAGGGCTTCCTGCGTGGCGGCCATCAGGCCCAGCGTGGCGGCCGGCACGATCATGAAGGCGAGGATCAGCCCCAGCACCGGCAACAGCGACAGCAGCGTCCCCACCGCCATATAGAGGAAAAACAGGCCCGACATGGCCAGCGGCTGCTGCAAAAAGGTTTTGACGCCCAGCTTGACCCAGGTGATGCCGGTGCTCGCGGGAACGATGTTGAGTTTCATGGTCTTCGGGACTTCGGGAAAGGGTTGCCAGGGCGGAACCGGGCGGGGATTGCAGGGGCAGTGTGCCTCAAACCGGCGGGCGCTGCCCGCCGCGCCCGCGGGACTTAAAGAAGGTAAGGCTGCGCAAGCCGCTGGCGCAGCACACGCTCGAAGTGGCTGGGGTCGTGCGCCTTGAGCACGGCGGCTTCGCGCGGCAAATGCAAATCCCACAGCCGGGACAGCCAAAAGCGCAGGGCGCCGGCGCGCTGCATGGCCGGCAGCAACTGGCGTTCCTGCGCGGTCAGCGGGCGCACCGCCTGGTAGGCCGCCAGAAAGGCCGCGGAGCGTTCGTCATCCTTGGCGCCGGTGGCCAGGTCTATGCACCAGTCGTTGAGGCAGACCGCAATGTCGAACAAAAAGGTGTCGCAGCCGGCGAAATAAAAGTCAAAAAAGCCGGTGAGCTTGCCGTCCTCGAACATCACGTTGTCGCGGAACAGGTCGGCATGCACGACGCCGTTGGGCAGGCTGCGGCAGGCCGAAGAAGCCGCCACATGGTTCTGGTAAGCCAGCTCGCCCAGGATCAGGCTGCTTTGTTCGGGCGTCAGGTGGGGCAGCACCACGGGCACTGTTTCGTTCCACCATTCCAGGCCGCGCAGGTTGGGTTGGCGGCGCGGGTAGTCCAGGCCGGCCAGGTGCATGCGCGCCAGCGCCTCGCCCACGCCGGCGCAGTGCGCCGCCGTGGGCGCGAGTTCGCTGTGGCCGCGCAGCTTGCTGACCACCGATGCAGGTTTGCCCTTGAGCTCATGGAGGATGTTGCCTTTGGTGTCGCCTGCCGGGTCGGGCACAGGGATGCCGTGCGCCGCCAGGTGCTGCATCAGGTGCAGGTAAAAGGGCAATTGCTCGAAGCTCAGGCGCTCGAACAGGGTCAGCACATACTGGCCCTGGTCGGTGTCCACAAAGTAGTTGGTGTTTTCGATGCCGCCCGCGGCACCCTTGATATTCTGCAGCTGCCCCAGATTCAGGGCGTTCAAGAACGCTGCAGCCTCGTCAAACGAGACTTCGGTGTATACGGCCATGCCTGAAACTGAACCCTGGAATTCTTGGAGTTGTGTGTCTGGAGAGGGTGGAAATCAGAACTTCAGCACGTTCCACACGCGGCTGCCGTTGGTGTCGTTGCTGGTTGACCCCGGTGCGCTACCGCGTGCGCCTTCGGCGGGTTTGACTTCATAGGCCGCGCCGCCGGTTTTGGGTTGCACGGTGATCTGCTGGGTTTCGCCGCCCACGCGAAGCTCGTCGATGCGGGTGCCGGCATCTTCGGTGCGTATGCGCTTGATGGCCTGGTCGGGGCGTCCCGAGGGGGCCGGCGCCGCCTCTGCCTTGGCGGGCGGCGCGGTGTTTTGCGCGGGTGCCTGGGCCATGGCCGCGGCCAGCGGCAGCGCTGCGGCTGCAGCGATAAGGAGGCGGAAAGCGTGGTTCATGCCTGCATTGTAGGCCTGCGGCGGCTGGGCGACAAAGCCCCGCCCTGTCGTAATAAAGAGGCTGGCCGTGTAGGCAAAAACCGCTTGCCGGGGATGGTTCGGGGCGCCAGCGGCGTACCCGGCGGGGCCGGGCCGATATCCCCGACAATCAGGCCCCATGAGTACCGACAAAAAAACGCTGCTGCTGGTGGACGGCTCCAGCTACCTGTATCGCGCCTTTCACGCCATGCCCGACCTGCGCGCCAACCCGGGCGACCCGGCCAGCCCGGCCACGGGTGCCATACGCGGCATGGTCAACATGATGCAGAAGCTGCGCAAGGATGTGCGCGCCGACTTCGCCGCCTGCGTGTTCGACGCCAAGGGGCCGACATTTCGCGACGCGCTCTATCCTGACTACAAGGCTCAGCGCTCGCCCATGCCCGACGACTTGCGCAGCCAGGTCGAGCCCATCCACGAGGTGGTGCGCCTCCTGGGCTGGAAGGTGCTGGACGTTCCCGGCGTGGAAGCCGACGACGTGATAGGCACGCTGGCCTGCCTGGCGTCCAGCCAGGGCATTGAGGTGATTATTTCCAGCGGCGACAAGGACTTGAGCCAGCTGGTCGACGAAAACATCACCGTCATCGACACCATGAACGACAGGCGCCGGGACGTGGCCGGGGTCGAGGCCGAGTTTGGCGTGCCGCCGCGGCTGATGGTTGACTATCAGGCCCTGGTTGGCGATGCGGTCGACAATGTGCCGGGCGTGCCCAAGGTCGGCCCGAAGACTGCTGTCAAGTGGCTGCTCGAATACGGCTCGCTGGACGCGCTGGTGGCGCGCGCCGGCGAGATCAAGGGCGTGGTCGGCGAGAACCTGCGCCAGTCGCTGGACTGGCTGCCCAAGGGCCGGGAACTGCTGACCATCAAGAAAGACTGCGAGCTGGACGACTACATCGCCGGCCTGCCGGCCCTGGATGCGATTGCCATGGGCGGGCAGCAGACCGAAGCCCTGAAAGCCTTCTACGAAAAATACGGTTTCAAGGGCCTGGTCAAGCAGATCGACACCGAAAGCATGCCCGCTGAATTGCCCGCCGGACCCGAAGGCCGGCACAAACCCGCGCCGGCGGGTGGTTCGGGCGGCCGCTCGGATTCGCCGGGCCTGTTTGACGAAGCGCCCCTGACCGACACACCGCCGGCCCAGCGCACCAGCAACCTCAACTACGACACGGTGCTCACCTGGGAGGATTTCGACCGCTGGCTGGCGAAGATCGAGGCGGCCGAACTCGTCGCGCTGGACACCGAAACCACCTCGCTCGATGAAATGCTGGCGGAAATCGTCGGCCTGAGCTTTAGCGTCAAGCCCGGCGAGGCGGCCTATATCCCGCTCACGCACGACTATCCCGACGCGCCCGCGCAGCTGCCTCGCGACGAGGTGCTGGCCCGCCTCAAGCCCTGGCTGGAAAACCCGGCCAAACCCAAGCTGGGCCAGCACGTCAAATACGACCGCCATGTGTTCGCCAACCACGGCATCGAGGTGCAAGGCTATGCGCACGACACCATGCTGCAAAGCTATGTGCTGGAAGTGACCAAGCCGCACGGCCTGGCCAGCCTGGCCGAGCGGCACGTGGGCCGCAGCGGCATCAACTACGAAGACCTGTGCGGCAAGGGCGCGCACCAGATCAAGTTCAACCAGGTCGACATCGCCAAGGCCGCCGAATATTCCTGCGAAGACTCCGACCAGACGCTGGACGTGCACCGCGTGCTGTGGCCGCGGATCCAGGCCAATAACAAGCTGCGCTTCATTTACGAGCTGGAAATGCAGAGCAGCGAAACGCTGTACCGCATCGAACGCAACGGCGTGATGATTGACGCGCCCACGCTGGCCGCGCAAAGCCATGAGCTGGGCCAGCGCATCATCCAGCTTGAAGCCGAGGCCTATGAGATCGCCGGCCAGCCCTTCAACCTGGGAAGCCCCAAGCAGTTGGGCGAGATCTTTTTCGACAAGCTCGGCATGCCGGTCATCAAGAAGACCCCCAGCGGCGCGCGCAGCACCGATGAAGAGGTGCTCGAAAAACTCGCCGAAGACTATCCGCTGCCCGCCAAGCTGCTCGAGCATCGCTCGCTCAGCAAGCTCAAAGGCACTTACACCGACAAGCTCGCGCAGCTGGCGCTACCCCGCACCGGCCGGGTGCACACGCACTATGCGCAGGCTGTGGCGGTCACGGGGCGGCTGTCGAGCAACGACCCCAACCTGCAGAACATCCCGATCCGCACGGCGGAAGGCCGGCGCGTGCGCGAGGCCTTCATCGCACCCCCCGGCAGCGTGATCGCCAGCGCCGACTACTCGCAGATCGAGCTGCGCATCATGGCCCACATCAGCGGCGACGAAGCGCTGCTCAGCGCTTTCACCAACGGTCTGGACGTGCACCGTGCCACGGCCGCCGAAGTCTTCGGCGTGGCGCTGGAGCAGGTCAGCAGCGAACAGCGCCGCTATGCCAAAGTCATCAACTTCGGGCTGATCTACGGCATGAGCAGCTTCGGCCTGGCGCGCAACCTGGGCATAGAGACCAAGGCCGCGGCGGCCTATATCGACAAATATTTCCAGCGCTACCCCGGCGTCAAGAACTACATGGACGAGACGGTGGCGTTTGCCCAGAAACACCACTATGTCGAAACCGTATTCGGCCGGCAGCTGTATCTGGCTGAAATCACCGGCGGCAACGGCCCGCGCAAAAAGGCCGCCGAACGCCAGGCCATCAACGCGCCCATGCAGGGCACGGCGGCCGACCTGATCAAGCTCAGCATGAACAAGGTGCAGCAAGTGCTCGACGAAGAGAAACGCGCCACCAAAATGATCATGCAGGTGCATGACGAATTGGTGTTCGAGGTGCCCGAGGCCGAAGTCGAATGGGTGCGCACCGAGATACCGCGCCTGATGGCCGGTGTGGCGGACCTGAAGGTGCCGCTGCTCGCCGAGATCGGCGTCGGGCCTAACTGGGACAAGGCGCATTGATGGCGCGATCCTTTGTTGCGGCCAGGCATTGTGTCCGGGCCGGCGCAGCGATGGCCCTGCTGGGCCTGGCGCTGGTGCTCTTTGACCTCGTGTATTTACCTCTGTGGGGCGGTGATCTCGTAGCACATTCGGGCCCCAGGGATTCGCGCGCCGTACCGGTGACAAGCTTGCCCGGCGGCGAGCAATTCGCGCATCACCAGAAGAGCAAGACGGGCGAGGTTCCCCTGGTTCTGCCGCTGGACATCCAGCCCCGCGACGGGCCGATTGCCGTCGTGACCCGGGACTGGTCCTGGCAGTTCGACACGCGCTTCGGGCCGGGTCTGATGGAGCTCACCCCCGAGCGCCTGACTTATGCCATGGGGAAGCGCGAACGCTTGCGGCGCAGCAAAAAAGGCGGGCCGGTCGACCCAAGCCTGAATCTGGGCAGCCACTATGTGCAGCAGGGCCTCTACGACCTGCAAGATGGCAAAGCCTACTACCTTCTGTTGCCCCTCAGCGCGGGCAAGCAGGGCGACTATTACGAGGTCTGGGTGCGGCGGCAGGCCGCCGAGGAGCCAGGCAGGTACCTGCTCTGGGGCTTTGTGCTGTTTGCCGTGGGCCTTGGATTGGCATTCGCAGCGGCGCACTGGTCACGCCGTGGTGCACCGTTCCGGAAGCCACGTTGAACAACGCCTTGCACCACCTGATGTGTCGCTGTTACCTGAAATCGGTGTTGGGCCGAACTGGGACAAGGCACATTAATGTGTCCCCGGTCCCTTTGCCGTGGGCCGACCTATGAGAAGAACCCGGAAAATTTTCGCCCTCTTTACCGCTCTGGCTGTGCTGGCGGCCGGTGCCGCGGCAGGCTACGCCTGGTACAGACTGACCCAGCCTTTTGTGACCGCCAGTGAAATGGCGGCGCCGGCTGGGAAAACCGCGTCCGCTGCCGGGCTGGAGCGACTGGTCCGCAAACTTTCCACCGATTTTGCGGATCGCACTTTTGACAATGAAAGCCGGCTGGAGGGGGCCGCCGTGTACCTGGAGTCGCAGCTTGCCCGGCTGGGCCTCAAGGTCGAGAGCCAGCACTTCACTGCCGAGGGCCGGCCTTACCGAAACCTGGTCGTGAAGCTGGGCCCTGATACACCTGAAGTGATGGTGGTAGGCGCTCATTACGACGTGGCCGGCGAGCAGCCGGGCGCGGACGACAACGCCAGTGGTGTGGCGGGGCTGCTTGAGCTCGCACGGCTGCTCAAGGGCCAGTCGTTTCGCCAGCGGGTGGAACTGGTGGTCTACACCAACGAAGAGCCTCCCTTCTTCCGCACGCCCTACATGGGCAGCGCCGTTCACGCCCGGTCACTTGCCGAGTCCGGCAAGCGCGCCTCGCTCATGCTGTCGCTGGAGTGCATCGGCTACTTCAGCGACGAACCAGGAAGCCAGGACCATCCCGTGCGGCTCCTGAATGCCATTTACCCGACTACGGGGAATTTCATTTCTTTAGTGGGCTTTTACGAGGACGGCGATGTCTCGCGCCAGGTGAAGACCGCCATGAAGTCGGCCTCGGACCTGCCGGTGTATTCCATCAATGCGCCGAGTTTCGTGGTGGGCGTCGATTTTTCGGACCATCTCAATTATTGGAATGAAGGCTTTGTGGGAATGATGGTCACCGACACGGCCTTTTACAGGAACAAGGCCTATCACACGCCGCGGGATACGGCGGACAGGCTGGACTACGGGCGTATGGCAAAAGTCGTCGATGGCGTGCGCGCGGTTGTCATGCAGCATGCTGCGCCTGCCGCGCCGCCGCGCTAGTTTTCGGCAGCTCCAGCACTCGGATCTGGGTCCATCGTGGGTCGGCCGCATCCAGCCGGCTTGCCAGCATGGGCAAATGGTTGGCCGGCACGGCGGGATAGAGGTGGTGCTCGACGTGGTAGAGCAGGTTCACGGTCAGGCGGTTGACCCAGGCACGCCGTTCGGTGCGCGCGAACACGCCGCCGGCGTCGCAACCATGGTGCACGCTCCACACCGCGAAAAATCCGACCAGGGCGTTGGAGCCCATCATCGCCACCACGTGGTAGCGCAGCCAGGCCTGCTCGGTCGCGATGGCGGCCAGCCAGGTCGCGGCGATCAATGACAGCTCCATCCATACCCAGCGCCGCGTGCGCGGGCTGCCGTCGCGCAGTGCCTGCGCGTGGGTGCGCAGGCTGAACAGCGGCCCCAGCAGCAGGGCGCGCCAGCCCGCTTGCCGTGCCCAGCCGCCTTCTTCGTCGCCTTCGCCCAGCGGGTTGCGGTGGTGCGCCAGGTGGGTGTGGCGTATGGCGTGGGTGGAGCACAGCATACCCAGGGTCAGCATCAACAGCACGGCATCCAGCCAGCGGCGCGGCACGCCTATGCTGGCGTGGTAGCTGTCATGGGCCTGGCGCAGCGCGGTCAGGAAGAAGGCTGCCGACAGCGGCATCGCCAGCCAATACAGGTCTTGCTGCGCGGCCCACAGCGAGCCAGCCAGCCAGGGCGCGGAAAGGCCCAGGTTCAGCGCCACCTGGCGGGGGCGCAAGGCCACGAGGTCGTCCCAGCGGACTTGGGTGGGCCTGGGCCTTGCGCTGGCGGCTGCACGGCTTGTGTTGATATCCAGAGACATGGCTTGGCCTCCTCGTGCGATCCGGTCTTGCGGTGCGCGCTCGCTTTCAGAGAGTGCCGCCGGCGGCGGCAGGCGGTGTGGCTGGCGCGACGGCTCGGGCACTCTGCACATGGGCGGCCAGTTCCCTGGCCGCGATCCATTGGCGCACCTGCGTCCAGACATTGCGCGAGATGATGGCCACGGTGGCGAACACGCCCGCCATCACCAGCCACAGCGAGCGCCGCATCGCATCGATCGCGCTGTTGCGGTCGGTGAATTCGCCGAAGCTCAGCATCAGCAGCAGGGTCCCCGACACGGCCAGCAGGTAGGCGCAGCGTATCCAGAACTCCGCGCCACCGTCCGCGTCGCACAGCATGCGCAGCACCTTGTAGAGGATGGGCTTGAGGTAGCTGATCGCCACAATGGGGCCGACCACCGCGACCAGCAGCGAGACAAAAAACAGGGTGGCATCGAGATGCGCTTCCATGATGGGTGTTTCCTTTCTTGGTTTGAAGAACTTTGTTTAACGCGAGCAACTGGCGGAATCGCAACGGGCGGCGGCCGAGCGTTCGGCCGCGCGCCGCACGGCACCTTCAAACATCAGCCGCACCATCCCGCGCGGAATCCGGTGGCGGTTGCGCGCCAGCACCGGGTAGCCCCATTCCGCGAACGGGCGCAGCAGCGGCAAACGCATCGCGGCGCTGACCCAGCCCAGGCCGACCGCCTCATAGGCCAGGCGGAACACTTCCACGCCCTTGAGTACGCGGCTGTCGGCCCTGCGTGCGTGGATCAGCTCCAGCAGGTCCTGCATCGTGGTGCCCGCGGGTGGCCCCGAAAAGTCCGGTGCCGAGACGTCGGCAAAGCGCAAATAGCCTTCGGTGTTGCGCAGCATCAGATTGCTCATTTCGGCATTGCAAAGCGGGCAGGCCGATTCGTAGTACAGGGTCAGCGGATAGATGGCCGGGTCCATGCTGGCTTTGAGGCTGTCGTAGCGGGCATTGCCCGCATTGCCCGTATCGAGGCGGGCGGTGTTGTGGTTTGCAGTCATTTTCTCTCCTTTATAAATTTCAGTACAAACAGAAATCAATGGTCAAAAAAAAGCCGACCGGCCTTTCAGAAGGTGGGCGGCAGCAACTCCGAAGGGTCCATGGGCTTGGCATCGTTGTCGCCGCGCACGAACTTCTGCACGCTGGCACCCATGCGCAGCACTTTTTCAAGCGTGTTGGGCGACAGGCGCAGCATCTCGTCGGCCCACAGGCCCAGCGATTCCATCAGCCTCAGGGTTTCACGCACGCGGTCCTGGGCGTCGGCGGGCTCGGCCTCAAAACCCTGGTCCTTGACGAGTTCGCGCAGCATGCGCACCGTCGGGTCGTATTCGCGCTCCTTGCGCTCGCGCACCACGGTGCGGAACAGCTCCCAGACGTCCAGCGAGGTTTCGTAATAGTCGCGCCTGTCGCCCAGAACGTGGGTGGCGCGTATCAGGTTCCAGTTCAGCAACTCCTTAAGGCTGGTGCTGACATTGGAGCGCGCCACGGCCAGGGTGTCGGCGATATCCTCGGCATGTAGCGGGCGGCCATGGAAGAAGAGCAGGGCGTGGATTTGCGAAACGGTGCGGTTCACGCCCCAGGCGGTGCCCATTTCTCCCCAATGGACGACAAATTTGCGGGCGACGGGGCTGAGTTCCATGGCTCTGACTATACGTTGTCTGAAATTTCTGTCAATACAGAAATTAAAGATGCGGAAAAGAAACAACAGGGTGAGCCCAAGCCCGAGAATACGGCGCATGACAGACATCAAGACCTACGGCATGTCCGAGCGGGCCGACCACCTGGACTTCGACATCCGGTCCCAGCTGGTGCGGCCGCCTCTTGTGCGCCCGCACCGGCACGAGTATTTCCAGATCCAGATCAGCCTGCAGGGCGACACCGAGCAGAACGTGGCCGGCACGGTGCGACCTTTCCGCCGTGGCTATTTGAGTTTTATCCTGCCTTACCGCGTGCATGTGATCCCGCATCCCGAGGGCTCGCGCTACGTCATCATCAATATGTCGCAGCAGTTTTTGCGGCCCGGCCTGGACGTGGACCCGCTGGACCTGGAAGACGTGCCCTTGAGCCGCGCGCCCGAATTGGCGCCCTTTTTGTTCCAGGAATACGCCGATTTTTATTTTTCCGAGGACGAGTTTCCCGAGATCGAGGCGCTGCTGGAAAAACTCGCGTCTGAGAACGCGCACCGCCGTTTCGGCTCCATCGAGATGATCCGCGGCCTGATGCTCCAGCTCATAGGCCTGGTCTGCCGGAAATATGAAGCCGACCTGCTGCGCTTTTCGGCCAGCCAGGCGCAACAGGGCAGCCGGCGCGCCAGCCTGCAGCGCGCGGTGCGCTACATCCGCGAGCACCTGGCCGGCGAAGTCACCCTGGCCGACGCGGCGGCGGCCGCCTTTCTCTCGCCCAATTACCTGGCCCACCTTTTAAAGAAGGAAACCGGCAAGACCTTCACCGACCTGGTGACCGAGCGGCGGCTGGAATTTGCCCAGGAGCAACTCGCGCACAGCGGCCAGCGCATCGCGAGCATCGCCCATGCCTCGGGTTTTGCCGACGAGGCTTATTTCGCGCGGCGCTTCCGCCAGCGCTTCGGCCAGACGCCCAAGGCTTACCGCGACAGCGTACGGGCCAAAATTTCCGGCGCTTGAGCCGCCGTATCTGCTGCACCGCAGCAGCACTGCATTGAATCGTCCGGTAAATGCGTAATTGCGTCCGCCTGGGCAAGCCGTGTCCGCCCTAAGCTTTAAGGTTGGAGAAAAATGCCGACAACAAGCTCCAGCTTTTATCAATCCAGGAGACACCCATGACACAACCAGACATGAGCAAACGCGGAATTCTGCAAACAGGCGCCCTGATGGCGACAGGCGCGGTCGTCGGCTGCGCCACGCCCGGCACGGCGGCCAATGCGCCGGCCACGCCCTTCGCGGTGGCCGGAACCTACATCCCCATCGCGGGCAGCACCGAGATGTTCCCGGTGCGCCGCATCTACTGCATAGGCCGCAATTACGCGGCCCATGCGATCGAGATGGGCTCGGACCCGAGCCGCGAGCCGCCTTTCTTTTTCCAGAAGCCGACCGACGCCATCCAGGTGGTGCCGCCCGGAAAGGTCGCCGACCATCCCTATCCCACGCTGACCAAGAACTACCACTACGAAGTCGAATTGGTGGCGGCGCTGGCCAAGGGCGGGCGCAACATCCCCATGGACAGGGCGCTGGACCTGGTCTACGGCTACGCGCTGGGCCTGGACATGACGCGGCGTGATTTGCAGCGCGGCATGGGCGACCAGAAAAAACCCTGGGAAATCGGCAAGAGCTTTGACATGTCGGCCCCCATAGGCCCCATCCACAAGGTGGCGCAGACCGGCCACTACACCAAGGGTGCGATCTGGCTCAAGGTCAACGGCCAGCTCAAGCAGAACGCCACGCTCAACCACATGATCTGGTCGGTGGCCGAGCAGATCTCCAAGCTGTCCGAGGCCTTTGAGCTCTTCCCCGGCGACCTCATTTATTCAGGCACGCCCGAAAACGTCGGCCCGGTGGTCAAGGGCGACGTCATCGAATGCCACATCGACGGCCTGCCGGAGCTCAGCGTCAAGATCGTCTAAGCCAAGGGCGAAGTGTGGAAAGGGGCGGGGCAAGGGAAAACACCATGCCATCGCCCCGCGGTGGCAAGAACTTCCGGGGCCGCATAGACTCCGATAGCTTGCCTTCCAACAACTACTTCTGAGGAAACCGCCATGCTTGAACACGACCAGAAAAAAGACTTCGATGCCTTGCTGCCTGGGCGGAGCACTGAAGCCGGCGCCAGCCGCCGCACCGCGCTCAAAACGGCTCTGGGTGTCGGTTATGCCGCCACCGCCATGCCCATCATGGCGCAGACCGCGATCAAGACCTCCTCCGAAGGCCTGAAGACCGGCGAGACCACCTACGAGGTCAACGGCTTCAAGGTGCCCGCCTTCTTCGCGGCGCCCGCCGGCAGGACCAACCTGCCGGTGGTGCTGGTGATCCAGGAGATCTTCGGTGTGCACGAATACATCGCCGACACCGCGCGGCGCTTCGCCAAGGCCGGCTACCTGGCCATCGCCCCCGAGCTTTACGCGCGCCAGGGCGACCCCAGCAAATACAACGAAATGGCCAAGCTGATGGCCGAGGTCGTCTCCAAGGTGCCTGACGAACAGGTCATGGCCGACCTGGACGGCGCGGTGAAGTGGGCGGGCGCCAACGGCGGCAACACCAAAAAGGTCGGCATCACCGGCTTTTGCTGGGGTGGCCGCATCACCTGGCTGTATGCCGAGCAGAGCAAGAACGTCAAGGCCGGCGTGGCCTGGTACGGCCGCCTGGTCGGCCAGCCCTCGGCGCTCACGCCCAAGCACCCGCTGGACCTCGCGGCAGGCCTGAAGGCGCCGGTGCTCGGTCTCTACGGCGGCCAGGACGGCGGCATCCCGCTGACCACCGTCAACCAGATGAAGGACGCGCTGGCCGAAGCCGGCGCCAAAGGCAACAAGGCGGCAGCCGCCTCCGAATTTGTGGTCTACCCGCAGGCGCCCCACGCCTTCCATGCCGATTACCGGCCCAGCTACCGCAAGGATGCGGCTGAAGACGGCTTCAAGCGCGCACTGGCGTGGTTTAAGAGCCACGGTGTAGTCTGATTCCCCGCTGGCAGGATGTCAGCCGCCTCCCCTGAAAAGGGCTGGCGGCTTTTTTACGCCGCCCCCTCTTGACAGCCTTGATAAGATTAAAAGAACCCCGGCCCGCTGGCATTGAATGCCGCGCCCGGGGTTTTGTCGTCTGTGGTGTAACCTCCGGGTTGCCCCTGCAGGCTTGGGCTGATCAATTTGGGCTTCGGCCCAGTCAATACGGGCATATGTAGCTATGACTTTGCTAGCAATCTTGATGGGAACCCTGGCCGCCGGCATAGGCAGCGTGTGGCTGGCGGCTTTGCTGAGCTTCGGCGTGCTGACCCGCTACACCCAGCACATGCTGAGCCTGGCCGCCGGCGCGCTGCTGGCCACGGCCTTTATGCACCTGCTGCCCGAGGCTTTTGAAAGCCAGGCCGGCGCCAAGGAACTGTTCGCGACCTTGCTGGTGGGGTTGGTGTTCTTTTTTCTGCTCGACAAGGCCGAGCTCTGGCACCACGGCCATGAGCACCACGGCGGCGAGCACCACGGCCCCGAAGCGGCGGCGCATGCGCAGCATGACCATACCGGGCATGTGCATGCCGCGCACAGCCACCACGGCCACGGCCATGGGCATGGTGAAGCCCGCACCGGCGGCTGGGCCGTGCTGGCCGGCGACAGCGTGCATGCCTTCGGCGACGGCATTTTGATCGCCTCGGCCTTTATGGCGGACCTGCGGCTGGGCGTGGTCGCGGCGCTGGCGGTGCTGGTGCACGAGGTGCCCCACCACATGGGCGACCTGGTGGTGCTGCGCCAGACCTCGAACAACCGGCGCGCCGCCCTCATCAAGGTGTCGCTGGCCGGCGCGGTGACGGCATTGGGCGGCGTGGTCGGCTATGCGCTGGTCGACCAGCTCTATGACTACCTGCCGTTTTTCCTGATCATGGCCTCGAGCAGCTTTATCTATGTCGCGCTGGCCGATTTGATCCCGCAGCTGCAAAAACGCGTGACCGCCCGCGAAACCATGGCGCAGATCGCCTGGCTGGCGATTGGCATAGGCCTGGTCACGCTGATCAGCGGGATGGCGCACCACCATTGAGGTTTTTCGGCCTGGCGGCGCTGTAAGGCGGCACTGACACGGACATGGCGTGGCGGCCTACAAACCCCGGCCGGGCAGGGCGGGAAGATGGGGGTGAGTCTTACGTGCCCCCGTTTCCTTGTGCAAAGGCAGGCCCGCCATGAACTTCCATTCAGAACCCACCACGGTTTCCAGCGCCTTCCGCCCGTCGACGGCTTTTGGCACGGGCAGGCCGTCTCGCCGGGTATCGCAGCACAAGCCGCGCATTGTTCGCCGCCCGCGTGCCGCGGCCTACATCGCGTTCTTCATCACGGTCTTCGCCAGCATGGCGGCCGCCGCGACGCTGGCGACCCACGACATTCCGCTCATGCTGCTAGGCCTGTGATGGCGGCCACAAACCCCAACGTTCCGCCGCCCGAGCCGCTACCGCCCCTGGACACGCCGCCGGACCCGGGCGAGGTACAGACCACGCCCATGCCAATGACGGTGATATAGGCGAAAAAATCGCTGCCGGCAATGAAATCGGAACCGGTGTAGTGTCATAAGGCGCACAGGAAATGCGCAACGCAGGCAGGACACCCGTTTCGGGTTTCCCGCAGGGTTTGACTGCTGCAAGGAGAACCGACATGCCGATAGACACCAGCCCCGAAGGCGCCGAGCTGCTGCACCAGCCGGTCGTCAAGCCATTTCCCGAAATCAGCCCCAAAGAGTCCCACCACGCCCACCATGCCCGGCAAGCCATCGAGGACGACGGCCACAACCACGATGAGGGCGACGCCGGCGCCGCATCCGGCGCTTCCCCGGGTACAAGCCTGAAACCGGGCCCGGCCCCTGCGCCGCCGGCTTGAGCGCCTGCTCCGCGCTTGCACCGCGCGGCAAGCTTCTATAAGGTCGGGGGACTTTTCCTCGAGGGAGACACCATGGCCGAAGTTCTCAAGGTCCGCTGCTGCATTGCCGGCGGCGGCCCGGCCGGCATGATGCTGGGCCTGCTGCTGGCACGCGCCGGCGTGGAGGTGCTGGTGCTTGAAAAGCACGCGGATTTCCTGCGCGACTTTCGCGGCGACACCGTGCATCCGTCCACGCTGCAGGTGATCCACGAGCTGGGCCTGCTGGACAAATTCCTGGCACGCCCGCACGAAGAGGTCAGCGAGCTGCGCGCGATCGTCGGCGACACCCAGGTGGTGCTCGCCAGCTTCAAGCGCCTGCGCATACGCTGCCAGTTCATCGCGATGATGCCGCAGTGGGAGTTCCTGGATTTCGTGCGCGACGAGGCCGAGCTTTACCCTGGTTTCCGTTTGCTGCAGAACGCCGAAGTCACGGGGCTGAGCGAGGAGGGCGGCACGGTGACGGGCGTGCATGTCACGACGCCGGAAGGCCCCTTGCAGGTGAGGGCGGACCTGGTCGTAGGCGCCGACGGCCGGCGCTCGACGGTGCGCGCCGCCGCCGGGCTGGTGGTGCGCGACCTGGGCGCGCCCATCGACGTGCTGTGGATGCGGCTGCCCAAGCTGCCGGGAGATCCTTCCACCACGGGCGGGCGCATCACCACCGGCATCTTCCTGGCCATGATTGACCGCGGCAGCTACTGGCAGTGCGCCTATGTGATTCCCAAGGGCGGGATTGAGGCCGTGCGTGCGCGTGGGCTGGAGGCCTTCCGGGCCGACATGGTGAAGGTGGCGCCGCTGTTCGCGGGCCGCATGGACGCGCTGGCAAGCTGGGACGACATCAAGCTGCTGAGCGTGACGGTGGACCGGCTGGAGCGCTGGTACAGGCCCGGCCTGCTGTGCATAGGCGACGCCGCGCATGCCATGTCGCCCGTGGGCGGCGTCGGCATCAACCTGGCGGTGCAGGATGCGGTGGCGGCGGCCAATACGCTGGCGCTGCCGCTGGCCGATGCGCGCGTGGGCACGGCGGCCCTGACGCCATTCCTGGCGCAGGTCGAAAAGCGGCGCCTGCTGCCGACCCGGCTTACGCAGGCGGCGCAGGTGGCCATCCAGAACCGCGTGCTGAGCCCGGTGCTGGCGGCGCGCGGCAGCGAGGCCCCGCCCATGGCGCTACCCTGGCCCTTGAAGCTGATGCGCCGCTGGCCGCTGCTGCAGGCGCTGCCGGCTTATGCGGTGGGTGTGGGCGTGCGGCCCGAGCATGTGCGCTCCCCGGCGCGGCCTCCCGCCTAGATTTGTAGGCCGTTTCCTACGCCATGGGCAGGCATTGCCTACAGCGGCCGTGCCGCGCGGCTTTTAGAGTGAAACCAACAGACTCTGTGCACCCCTTTGTGCGCCCTTGTGGCAGGCGAGCCGGACTTCCGGCGTAGCCGGCCGGGGCCTGCAAGCCGAAGGAGACCTTCCGATGAAAAGCAGCGACACCCTTCATGCCCACAAACCCGAACCCAGCCCTTCCAAAGGCCAGGTGGGTGACAGGCCGGACAACGGCTCCAGGAGCAGCCGCGGCGCCGGTCCCAGCTCGGGGGCGCGGCGCGACAACCCGCACAGGCGCATCCGCCTGACAGGCCACGCCCGCGCCTGCTGAAGCGCGCCTTCCGGTGCATGCCCTCAGCGCGCACCCATCGAAAAATCCCTACAGCCCTGTGGGACACAGTCTCATGGGGCATGGCCGCGAGGCGCGGATAAATTGGTGGCTGGCTGGCGTTCAGCCAACTTCCGCCGATCGACAGATTGATCCTCCTATCCCTTCATCTCTTCATACAAGGAAACAGACATGCACGCATCCAAATTGAAACCCGCTGCCGCAACGGCTCTTGCCCTGGCTGCCCTGCTGGCGTTGGGCGCCTGCGGGAAAAAAGTTGAAGACACCGGCGCGACCTCCTCGACGCCGTCCAGCTCCAGCCCCTCGACTTCTTCCACGCCTTCGACGCCTTCCACCAGCAGCAGCGGCACCAGCCCCACGCCAACGCCGGAGGCCAGCGCTGCTGTCTCGAATTCGGGTTCGGCCGCCCCCGGCACACCGGCCAGCGGCGGCACCAAATAAAGAGAGCCGCCGCCTTCGTGCGGGCTTAAAGAAAAACGCCACCAGGCAGGGCCGGTGGCGTTTTTTGTTGGGGCGCTAACAGGTTGTTCCTAGCCCTGGGCCACCGGGCGCTGTGGGTCGCTGCACCAGTCGCTCCAGCTGCCGGCGTACAGGCCGGTCCTGCCCAGGCCGGCGATTTCCATCGCGACCAGGTTGGGCACGGCGCTGACGCCGCTGCCGCAGTGGTGCACCACGGTGGCCGGGTCGCGGCCGGCCAGCAGGGTTTCAAACTCGGCCTTGAGCTGCGCGGCCGGCTTGAATTTGCCGTCGGGCGCTATGTTCTGGCTGAAGGGCCGGTTCAGCGCGCCGGGGATATGGCCGGCCACCGGGTCCAGCGGCTCCACCTCGCCCTTGAAGCGCGGCGTGGCGCGCGCATCGATCAGGGTCTGGGCCGGCCGCCCCAGTTGTGCGGCCACGGTGTCGGCCGACACCAGCGTGGCCCTGGCCGGCGCGAGCAGGAAGCTGGCCTGGAAATGCGCGGGCTCCTCGCCGCTGTTCACCGTGCCGCCCGCCACCTGCCAGGCCTGCAGGCCGCCGTCGAGCATGGCGACGTTTTCATGGCCGGCCCACTTGAGCATCCACCACAGGCGCCCGCAGTAGTTGGCGCCGTTGCGGTCGTAAACAACGGCCTGCATGTTGTTGGCGAAACCGACGCTGGACAGCCAGGTCGCGAACTTCTCGCGATTCGGCAGCGGGTGGCGCCCGCCCGACGCGGGCGCGTCGGCACCGCTGGCGGTGATGATTCCGTGGGCGCCGGGCACACCGTGTTTGGCGCTCAGCGCGGTGTCCAGGTTGGCGTACACGGCGCCGGGGATGTGCGAGGCCAGGTACTGCTCCTGCCCCAGTCCCGGCTTCATGAGGTCGAAGCTGCAGTCGAAGATACGCAGCGGTTTGGCCGAGGCGACCAGGGCTTGCAGCTGTTCGGCGGAAATCAGGGTGGTGTAGCTCATCTTTCGCTCCTTAATGTTCCTCGGCGGGGGCATTCGGCGCGGCGCGGGCGCGCAGCACCGTGGCCGCAATAGCGCTCACGATGATGAGCACCATGCCGGCCCAGCCGATCAGGGGAATATTGTCGCCAAACAGGATCAGGCTGTAGAGGGCCGCGAACACAATGCCCGAATACTGCAGGTTGGCCACCATCAGCGTGCCGCCGTGGTTTTCCGACATCGAATAGGCCTTGGTCATGGCCAGCTGGCCCAGCGACGCCAGCATGCCTATGGGCGGAAGCCACAGCGCGTGGCGCCAGTTCCAGGGCGTCACGCCCATGACCGCCATGCCCAGCGCGCCGGCCACCGCCGTGCCCACGGCGAAGTAAAACACGGTGCGGGTTTCGGGCTCGCCCATGCGCGAGATCGCCATGACCTGCATATAGGCGAAGGCCGCGCCCAGGCCGGACATCAGGCCCACCAGGCCGGCAAAGGTCTGGTTCTGGTCTATGGCCGGGCGCAGCAGCATGACCACGCCGGCAAAGCTCGCGAGAATGGCCATCACCAGCGGCCCCTGGCTGGAAAACAAGGCCCCCAGGCTGGCCGCGCCACCCTCCGGGGGCGTGTTGGCCGGGGCGCTGGTGTTGGTTTTCGGCGGCGTCCAGGCCATCAGCGCGCCGCCGACCAGGAAGGCCGCGATCCACACGCTGCTCATGTAGTTGAGCGTCATGGCGGTGGCCAGCGGCAAATGCGCAATCGCGTAAAACCAGGCCGACAGCGACATCACGCCGATCACGCTGCGCCAGGCGTGCATGGCCGGGTAGCGGGTGGCCAGCGTGATGCCGCGCGCACGCGCATAGGCCGCCATGAAGAGAATGCCCAGGATGCCGCGGTAGAACACCAGCTCGGCGCTGTTGAAGTGCTCCGACGCGTACTTCACGCAGACCCCCATGGTCGCAAACATGAACGAGGAAAAAATCATCCAGACGGCTTGCATGGTGTGCGGCGGGTTTAAGGGGAGGGAGGGGTGGAATGAAAAATGGCTGCGGCCCCGAAAAAAAGCGGGACTGCAGCCATCATATGCAAGGGCGCGCGGTTAGATCATCTGTGTGGTTTTGCTGGCGCCCATCTCGCGGCGGTACCACTCGTGAAAGTGCTGCATGCCGTCTTCCATGGGGCTTTGGTAAGGGCCGAATTCGTTGTCGCCGCGCAGCAGCAGGGCCTTGCGGCCGGCGTCCATGCGCAGGGCGATTTCGTCGTCCTCCACACAGGTTTCCATGTAGGCGGCCTGCTGGGCCTCGATGAATTCGCGCTCGAAGGCGCAGATTTCCTCGGGGTAGAAGAACTCCACCACGTTGAGCGTCTTGTCCGGCCCCTGCGGATGCAGCGTGCTGACCACCAGCACGTGGGGGTACCACTCGACCATCACGTGCGGGTAGTAGGTGAGCCAGATCGCGCCGTATTTGGGCGGCACGCCCTTGCGGTACTGCAGCACCACGTCGTGCCATTTTTTGTAGGTGTCGGTGCCCGGCTTGCCGAGCTTGTCCGACACGCCCACCGTCTGCACCGAATAGTCGGCCTCGAGCTGCCAGCGCAGGTCGTCGGTGGTGACGAAGCCGCCCAGGCCGGGGTGGAAGGGGCCGACGTGGTAGTCCTCGAGGTAGACTTCGATGAAGGTCTTCCAGTTGTAGTTGCACTCGTGCAGGTGCACCTTGTCGAGCTGGTAGCCCGCAAAATCGAGGTCGGTATGGGTGGCCAGCTGCGCCATCTCGGCCGCGACGTCGCGGCCGTTGTCCTCGAACACCAGGCCGTTCCAGGTCGTGGTCTTGTAGCGGTTCAGGTTCAGGCAGGGATCGATCTCGAAGTGCGGCGCGCCTATGAGCTCGCCCGAGGTGTTGTAGGTCCAGCGGTGCAGCGGGCAGACGATGTTGCTGCCGGTATTGCCGCGGCCCTGCAGCATGGTCGACTGCCGGTGCCGGCAGACGTTGGAGATCAGCTCTATGCCCGAAGCATTGCGCACCAGCGCCCGGCCTTCGCCCTCATGCGGCAGGGCGTAGTAGTCGCCCAGGTTGGGCACCGCCAGTTCATGGCCCAGGTAGCGCGGCCCGTGCGTGAACAGCTTTTGCTGCTCCCGCTGGTACAGGCCCGCATCAAAGTAGCTGGAAATCGGGAGCTGGCTGGTGGCCTGAAGGAGGCGAAGGCTGAGATCAGACATGCAAATTTCGGGTGAACATGCCGCCGCGCGAGGCTTTGGAGGCAGTTGACAAACCAGGGAAGCAGGCTGAGCGTCAGCCCACGGGTGAAAACAAGGCCGGGTTTCCCGCAACGGGGTCACCGTTGTTATCGAGAACTGTTATCAATTGTACCCGCGCGGGGTGAATCCGGGGGCTTTGCGCGCCGCCGCCGGATAATACGAATATTGCATTTGCAAGCCCGGGGTACCGGGCGCCGCAATCCCTTCGCAACGGCCTAAAATCAGGCCTACCTCCAGAGAACCATGGCCAAAAGCGCTTCATCCCCCACCTCTCCCACACCTGCCGCCGCGGCGCTGCCCGCCAGCTATGAGGCGGCCCTGCAGGAACTCGAGGAACTGGTGGACAGCCTGGAGTCCGGCCAGTTGCCGTTGGACCAGCTGCTGACAGGCTACCAGCGCGGCGCGCAGCTGCTGAAGTTCTGCCGCGACAAGCTCGAAGCCGTGGAAACCCAGATCAAGGTGCTCGAAGGCACGGAACTCAAGCCCTGGGTGCAGGAGTAAAGCGGCGCGAAAGCCGCGACCCCGCAACCCTATCCAGACACAAACAGAGATACCGATTGAACGCCCCTGACAAACTGCCCCTGTTCACGCTGAGCGACTGGAGCGCAAGACAGCTTGCCACCGTCGAGAGCGCCTTGTCCCGTTGGGTGGCCTGCCCCACCGATGCGCCCGCGCCCGCCGGCCTGGGCGACGCCATGCGTTATGCCGTGCTCGACGGCGGCAAGCGCCTGCGTCCGCTGCTGGTCATGGCGGCCTGTGAGGCCGTGGGCGGCAACGGCCAGGCCGCCTTGCGCGCCGCCTGCGCAGTCGAGCTGATCCACGCCTATTCGCTGGTGCACGACGACATGCCCTGCATGGACAACGACGTGCTGCGCCGCGGCAAGCCCACGGTGCACGTCAAGTTCGGCCAGGCCCAGGCGCTGCTGGCCGGCGACGCGCTGCAAGCCCTGGCCTTTGAATTCCTGACGCCCGAAGATGGCTCGGTCGACGCCGCCACGCAGGCGCGGCTGTGCCGCATGCTGGCCCAGGCGGCCGGTTTCCAGGGCATGGCCGGCGGCCAGGCGATTGACCTGGCCAGCGTGGGCATGCCCTTGAATTCGCAGCAGCTGCACGAGATGCACCGCCTGAAAACCGGCGCGCTGCTGGAGGCCAGCGTCATGATGGGCGCGGCCTGCGGCACTGTGGCGCCCGCGGCCTGGCAGGCCTTGCGCGACTACGGCGCGGCCGTCGGCCTGGCCTTCCAGGTGGTCGACGATATCCTCGACGTCACCGCCGACTCCGCCACGCTGGGCAAGACCGCCGGCAAGGATGCCGCCCAGGACAAGCCCACCTTTGTTTCGCTGATGGGGCTGGAGGCCTCCAAGGCCTATGCGCAGCAGCTGCTGGCCAGGGCCCTGGCCGGCCTGGACGCCAGCGGGCTGGCCCGCACCGAGGCCTTGCGCGCGCTGGCCGACATGCTGGTCAACCGCCACCATTAAGCAGGACAGACAACCAGGGAAGAGGAACCGGCCTCGCCATAACAACGACACCACGATGTACCCATTGCTCGAAACCATCCACAGCCCCGCCGACCTGCGCAAGCTGCCGCGCAACGGCCTCAAACCCCTGGCCGACGAGCTGCGCGCCTTCGTGCTCGACAGCGTTTCCCAGACCGGCGGGCACCTGAGCTCCAACCTCGGCACCGTGGAGCTCACGGTGGCCCTGCACTACGTCTTCAACACCCCCGAGGACCGCCTGGTCTGGGACGTGGGCCACCAGACCTATCCGCACAAAATCCTCACGGGCCGGCGCGAGCGCATGGGCAGCCTGCGCCAGTTCGGCGGGCTGTCGGGCTTTCCGCGCCGCGACGAAAGCGAGTACGACACCTTCGGCACCGCGCATTCGTCGACCTCGATTTCCGCCGCGCTGGGCATGGCGCTGGCCGCCCAGCAAAAGGGCGAGCACCGCCATGCCGTGGCCATCATCGGCGACGGTGCCATGAGCGCCGGCATGGCTTTCGAGGCCCTGAACAACGCGGGCGTGCACGACCACTGCAAGCTGCTGGTGGTGCTCAACGACAACGACATGAGCATCAGCCCGCCCGTGGGCGCGCTCAACCGCTACCTGGCCCAGCTCATGAGCGGGCGCTTTTACGCGTCGGCCAAGCATGTGGGCAAGCAGGTGCTGCGCGTGGCGCCGCCGCTGCTCGAGCTGGCCAAGCGCCTGGAGTCGCATGCCAAGGGCATGGTCGTGCCGGCCACGCTGTTTGAAAACTTCGGCTTCAACTACATAGGCCCCATAGACGGCCACGACCTCGAGTCGCTGGTGCCCACGCTGGAAAACATCAAGCACCTGATGGACAACAACGGCGGCCCGCAGTTTTTGCACGTGGTCACCAAAAAAGGCCAGGGCTACAAGCTGGCCGAAGCTGACCCCATCGCCTACCACGGCCCCGGCAAGTTCGACCCGGCCATGGGCCTGCAAAAATCCAGCGCGCCGGCCAAGCAGACTTTCACCCAGGTCTTTGGCCAGTGGCTGTGCGACATGGCCGAGCACGACGCCCGACTGGTCGGCATCACGCCGGCCATGCGCGAAGGCTCCGGCATGGTCGAGTTCCACAAACGCTTTCCGGCCCGCTACCACGACGTCGGCATCGCCGAGCAGCATGCGGTGACCTTTGCCGCCGGCATGGCCTGCGAAGGGCTCAAGCCCGTGGTCGCGATCTATTCGACCTTTTTGCAGCGCGGCTACGACCAGCTGATCCACGACGTGGCCCTGCAGAACCTGCCCGTGGTGTTCGCGCTGGACCGCGCCGGCCTGGTCGGCGCCGACGGCGCCACGCATGCGGGCGCCTACGACATCCCCTACCTGCGCTGCATCCCCAACATGAGCGTGGCCTGCCCGGCCGACGAGCGCGAATGCCGCAAGCTGCTGTCCTCCGCCTTCGAGCAAAACCACCCGGTGGCCGTGCGCTACCCGCGCGGCGCCGGCGCCGGTGTGGAGCCGGAAACGGGGCTGGAGTCGCTGCCCTTCGGCAAGGGCGAAATCCGCCGCGAAGGCGCGGGCATCGCCATCCTGGCTTTCGGTACCTTGCTGTACCCGGCCTTGCAGGCCGCCGAAAAGCTGGGCGCCACCGTCGTCAACATGCGCTGGGCCAAGCCGCTGGACACCGAGTTGCTGCTCAAGGTTGCGGCCGGCCATGAAGCCCTGGTCACGGTGGAAGAGGGCGCCATCATGGGCGGCGCCGGCAGCGCCGTCAGCGAAGCCCTGCAAGCCGCAGGCATCAACAAGCCCGTGCTGCACCTGGGCCTCAAGGACGAATTCATCGAACACGGCGACCACGCCAAACTGCTGGCCATGCAAGGCCTCGATGCCGCAGGCATCGAAGCGTCCGTCAACACGCGCTTCGGCCCGATGCTGGGATCAGGCAAACCCGTCAAGCCAGCACTCAAGTCCGTCGCTTAAGCACGTTTTTTTCAACCAAGCAGGGGCCGCGGGACTGGCTTTGCCAGACCGCAGGCGCAGCGCCCCCTCGGGGGGCAGCGCATTACACGAAGTGAAAAGCGTGGGGGCCGACAGGTTCTTGTCAGCTCTTCAAGGGTAAACCCGCCCGGGTGACACCCCCCTGATTTTTAGAATTCCCCAGGACCTGCGCAGGCAGTCTGGCCGGCGCATGCGCGGGCCCCAGGGAATTCTATTTTTCACACTTCGGAGTCAAGTTGATGGATCGTCGTTCACTCATCAAGCACGCGAGCGTTGCCGGCGTGCTGGCCGCGGGCGTCGCGCCCGCCGTTCATGCGCAGGCCGCCGTTCGCTGGCGCCTGGCTTCCAGCTTCCCCAAGTCGCTGGACACGATTTACGGCGGCGCGGAAACCTTCGCCAAACACGTCAAGGCGATCTCGGGCGGCAAGTTCGAAATCTCGGTCCATGCGGCCGGCGAGCTGATGCCCGCCTTCGGCGTGGTCGACGGCGTGCAGCAGGGCTCCATCGAAGCGGCCCACACGGCACCCTACTACTTCTTCGGCAAGGATGAGACCTTCGCCATAGGCGGGGCGATTCCCTTTGGCCTGAACAGCCGCCAGATGAGCGCCTGGACCTTCGAGGGCAACGGCCTGAAGCTGATGCGCGAGTTCTACGCCAAGTACAACATCATCAGCTTCCCCTGCGGCAACACCGGCGCGCAGATGGGCGGCTGGTTCCGCAAGGAAATCAAGTCGCTGGCCGACATGAAAGGCCTCAAATTCCGCGTCGGCGGTTTTGCCGGCAAGGTCATAGAGCGCCTGGGCGGCGTGCCGCAAAACATTCCCGGCGGCGAGATCTACCAGGCCCTGGAAAAAGGCACCATAGACGCGGCCGAATGGATAGGCCCCTATGACGACCAGAAACTGGGCTTCAACAAGGTGGCGCCCAACTACTACTACCCCGGCTGGTGGGAAGGCGGCCTGCAGCTGGACCTTTACATCAACCAGAAGGCCTACGACGCGCTCACGCCCGAGTACAAGGCCATCGTCGAAGTCGCCAGCGCGGCGGCCCACGTCGACATGCAGGCCAAGTACGACGCCAAGAACCCCACGGCCCTCAAACAGCTGGTGGGTGCCGGCGCCAAGCTGCGTCCCTTCCCCGCGGACGTCATGGGCGCGGCTTTCAAAGAGTCCATGAAGCTCTACGAAGAGCTGTCGGCCAGGAACGAAAGCTGGCGCAAGGTCTACGCCGATTATTCGAAATTCCGCGGCGACCAGAACCTGTGGTTCCGTTTCACCGAAGCCACTTTCGACCGCTTCATGCAAAGCCAGAAACTGTAAGCAGGCCTGGCCGGGCTGTTTGCCCGGACGCCAAGCCCCGAGCACGCCTGCCGCGCAGGCCCGTGCCGGAAAAAGCCGCCCATGGGGCGGCTTTTTTTTGTGGAAATCTGTGGCGATCTACGGGTAAGAACGGGGTAACTTTCTGAAAAAGAGTGACAAAGTGTCCATGCTCCGCCGGCGCGTCCGGGACGCTGCAACTATTGCAGTACCCGACCGTGCTACGGACCCCCTACGGACAACTTCAATAACTTCAGGAGAGAGTTTTATGGATCGTCGCTCACTCATCAAAAATGCCGGCATCGCCGGTGTGCTGGCTGCCGGCGTGGCACCAGCGGTTCATGCCCAGGCCGCCGTGCGATGGCGGCTGGCATCGAGCTTCCCGAAATCGCTGGACACCATCTTTGGCGCGGCCGAGGTGTTCGCCAAGGCCGTCAAGAACATGTCCGGCGGCAAGTTCGAAATCTCGGTCCATGCGGCCGGCGAGCTGATGCCCGCTTTTGGCGTGGTCGACGGCGTGCAGCAGGGCTCCATCGAGGCGGCCCACACCGCGCCGTATTATTTCTTCGGCAAGGACGAATGCTTCGCGCTGGGCTGCGCCATCCCCTTCGGCCTGAACAGCCGGCAGATGAGCGCCTGGATGTACGAAGGCAACGGCCTGAAGCTGATGCGCGAGTTCTATGCCAAGTACAACATCGTCAACTTCCCCGGCGGCAACACCGGCGCCCAGATGGGCGGCTGGTACCGCAAGGAAATCAAGTCCGTCAAGGACATCAAGGGCCTGAAGATGCGCATAGGCGGCTTTGCCGGCAAGGTGCTCGAGCGCATAGGCGGCGTGCCGCAGAACATCCCCGGCGGCGAAATCTACCAGGCGCTGGAAAAAGGCACCATCGATGCCGCCGAATGGGTGGGCCCGTATGACGACCAGAAGCTGGGCTTCAACAAGGTCGCGCCCTTTTATTACTACCCCGGCTGGTGGGAGGGCGGCCCCGAGCTGGACTTCTTCATCAACAACAAGGCCTTCGAGGCGCTCACGCCCGAGTACAAGGCCATCGTGGAGGCCGCCGCGGCCCAGGCCCACGGCGAGATGCAGGCCAAGTACGATGCCAAGAACCCGGCGGCCCTCAAGCAGCTGGTGGGCGCGGGCACCAAATTGCGGCCTTTCCCCACCGACGTGATGAACGCCGCCTTCAAGGAAGCCATGGCCCTGTATGAGGAGCTCAGCGCCAAGAACGAGAGCTGGAAAAAAATCTACGCCGACTATTCCAAGTTCCGCGCCGAGCAGAACCTGTGGTTCCGCTTCACCGAGGCCACCTTCGACCGCTTCATGCAAGCCCAGAAGCTCTGATTCCCGCGGGGCCTGCGCGCCCCGTCAGGAATTTGCAAGCCGCCTCCCAGAGGCGGCTTTTTTATTCTTGAAACAGGTGGGTAAGAACGGTGTGTTCTCGAAGTAAAAGCTGACAAAATCCCAGCTGGCCTTCGCTTGGGGACGCTGCCTTTACCGGCCGTACCGGCTCGAGAGGTCCGGCGGGCGCCATTCAGGCCCCGCACGTTTGACAAACTTTCAGGAGATAGTATTTTGGATCGTCGCTCCCTTATCAAAAACGCCGGCATTGCCGGCGTTCTCGCTGCCGGCATCGCCCCCGCGGTTCACGCGCAGGCCACCATACGCTGGCGCCTGGCTTCCAGCTTCCCCAAGCCGCTGGACACGATTTACGGCGCCGCCGAAGTGTTCGCCAAGAAGGTCGGCGAGATGACCGGCGGCAAGTTCCAGATCAGCGTGCACGCGGCCGGTGAACTGATGCCCGCTTTCGGCGTGGTCGACGGCGTGGGCCAGGGTTCCGTGGAAATGTGCCACACCGTGCCTTACTACTACTTCGGCAAGAACGAGGCCTTCGCCATCGGCGCGGCCATTCCCTTCGGCATGAACTCTCGCCAGATGTCGGCCTGGATGTACGAAGGCAACGGCCGCAAGCTCATGAACGAGTTCTACGCCAAGTACAACCTCGTGAGCTTCCCCGGCGGCAACACCGGCACCCAGATGGGCGGCTGGTTCCGCAAGGAAATCAAGACTGTGGCCGACCTGAAGGGCCTGAAGTTCCGCATCGGCGGCTTTGCTGGCAAGGTGGTGGAACGCCTCGGCGTGGTGCCGCAAAACCTGCCCGGCGGCGAAATCTACCAGGCGCTCGAAAAGGGCACGCTGGACGCCGCCGAGTGGGTAGGCCCTTACGATGACCAGAAGCTGGGCTTCAACAAGGTCGCGCCGTTTTATTACTACCCCGGCTGGTGGGAAGGCGGTCCTGAGGTGGACTTCTTCATCAACAACAAGGCCCTCGAAGCCCTGCCCGCGGAGTACAAGGCAATTGTCGAAAGCGCCGCCTCGCACGCGCACATCGACATGCAGGCCAAGTACGACGCCCGCAACCCGACCGCGCTCAAGCAGCTGGTGGGCGCCAAGACCAAGATCCTGCCCTTCCCCAAGCCCGTGCTCGACGCTTCCTTCAAGGCCGCGATGGACCTCTACGGCGAACTGGCCGAGAAGAACCCCGACTGGAAGAAGATCTACAGCGACTACCGCGCTTTCCAGAAGGACCAGATCCTCTGGTTCCGTTTTGCCGAGTCGCGCTTTGACACGTACATGCAAGGCGTGACCCTGTAAGCGCTGCCCATGCATAAAAAAACCGCGACATGTCGCGGTTTTTTTTCGCCTGCCTTCTTCCAGGCAGGGGGCCAGCTACCTTTGGCTGCGAAAGGTCTTCAGTTCGCTGACAAGGCGCTCAAACTCGGCCACCATCTCAGGCGAGGCTGCATAAAACACCGCGAACTTGCCCATCAGCGTGCGCACATAGAGGCGCGGCGCGATCAGCCATTCGAGCCCGCGCACGCGGATCAGCTTGCCGTAGGCCAGCTCGCGCAGCTCCATGTGCTTGTCCCAGACCCAGCTCTGGTGCAGGCCCTGCTCATCAAGGCGCGTGACGCTGCGCAGGATGTGCCACCAGGTGTAGCCCACCAGCAGCAGGCCCGCGATAAACCAGCCGCCGGCAGCCGATGCGCCCGAGGCCCTGCCGGCCAGCCAGGCCTGCGCAAAGGCCGCGGCCAGGGCCAGCACGATAACGGTCGCCAGGATCTTGAAGGTCACGGAAAACGCCTTCCCGGAGATGCTTCCGCCTGTAGGCGTGAACTTGAAGGGCGGTGGGCCGAAGTAGGTATTGGATGCGGGCGTGGGGTCCATGGCGGGCTCGTGGGGTGATGCGAAGGATAGGGCCGTCATGGCGAAGGCGCAATAAAAACGCCCCTCACGAAAGGGGCGTTGCACAGGCCTGGAAGACGGCGGGCGTTTACTTGGTCTTGAACAGCTCGTCGACCTTTTTCTGTTCGTCTTCGGAGCTGGGCTCGGCCGGCGGCGCCAGCGGATCGCTGCCTGCCGCGCCGCTGGCCGCGCCCGCGGGCGGGGTGGCGCTGTCGTCGACCGGCACTTCGATCTTGACCTTGTCCAGGTCTATCACCTCGGGCTTGTCGAGGAAGACAGTCACCGTCTGCGGCACGAAGATCACGATCGCCACCAGCAGCAGCTGCATCGCCACCCAGGGAATCGCGCCCAGGTAGATGTCGTTGGACTTGATGGGTTTGGGGATGCGCCCTTCCTTGAACAGCGTGTCGGCGATGCCGCGCAGGTAGAACAGCGCGAAGCCGAAAGGCGGGTGCATGAAGCTGGTCTGCATGTTCACGCACAGCAGCACACCGAACCAGATCAGGTCAATGCCCAGCTTGTCGGCGACCGGGCCCAGCATGGGCAGGATGATGAAGGCGATCTCGAAGAAGTCGAGGAAGAAGGCCAGGAAGAAGATGAACAGGTTGACGGCGATCAGGAAGCCGATCTGGCCGCCGGGCAGGCCGCTGAGCATGTGCTCGACCCACTTGGCGCCGTCCACGCCCTGGAACACCATCGAGAAGACGCGCGCGCCTATCAGGATGAACACCACCATGGCCGTCAGGCGCATGGTGCCTATCATGGCTTCCCAGATCAGCGCCGGGGTCAGGCGTTTGTGCATGGCGGCCAGCACCAGCGCGCCCACCACACCCATGGCGCCGGCTTCGGTCGGCGTGGCGATGGCCTTGTCGATACCGGGCAGGCCGCCCATGGAGCCCAGCACCGCGAAGATCAGGATGGCCGAGGGGATGATGCCGCGCAGGCATTTGGCCCACAGCGCCCAGCCGTTGAGCGTGCGCGCGGTTTTGGGAACGCCGGGCACATGGTCGGGCTTGAACACGCCGAGCGCGAAGGTGTAGCCCGCGAAGATCAGCACCTGCAGGATGGAGGGGCCCCAGGCGCCCTTGTACATGTCGCCCACCGAGCGGCCCAGCTGGTCGGCCATGACGATCAGCACCAGCGAAGGCGGCACCAGCTGCGTGATGGTGCCCGAGGCCGCCAGCACGCCGGTGGCGTAGCGCATGTTGTAGCCGTAGCGGATCATCACGGGCAGCGAGATCAGCGCCATGGCGATCACCTGGCCGGCCACCGTGCCGGTGATGGCGCCCAGGATGAAGCCGACGATGATGACCGAGTAGCCCAGGCCGCCCTTGGCGGGGCCGAACAGCTGGCCCATGGAGTCCAGCATGTCCTCGGCCAGGCCGCATTTCTCAAGGATGGCGCCCATGAAGGTGAAGAAGGGAATCGCCAGCAGCAGCTCGTTCGACAGGATGCCGAACATATTGAGCGGCAGGTTGGACATGAAGCTGGCCGGGAACCAGCCCATCTCGATGGCCAGAAAGCCCGAACCGAGCCCGAGGGCGGCCAGCGAGAAGGCGACGGGGAAGCCGATCAGCATGATCAGCACGAGGCCCGCGAACATGATCGGGGCGAAGTTTTCCATTTGCATGGCGTAGTCCTGAAAGTATTTTTATGGGAGCGGGTGATGCAAACGGATCACTGGACCGGCTTCTCGTAGTGCGTGTCCATCTCGAACTTGCCCTGGAGGTAGCAGATGCGCTTGATGATTTCCGACAGGCCCTGCACGAACATCAGGCCAAAGCCCAGCGGCAGCAGCAGCATCGCGGGCCAGCGGATCAGGCCGCCCGCGTTGCCCGAGACTTCCCCGGAGCGGTACATGCTCATGAACAGCGGCCAGCTCAGGTAGGCCATCAGGCCCATCACCGGCAGCAGGAAGAAGACCAGGCCGAAGATGTCCACATAGACCGGCCCGTTGCCTTTCAGCTTGCCGTAGATGATGTCGACCCGCACGTGCTCGTTGAGCTTGAGCACCACGGGCGCGCCCAGCATCACGGTGCCGGCGAACAGATACCACTGGATTTCCAGCCAGCCGTTGGAGCTGATGTCCAGGCCGTAGCGTACAAAGGCATTGCCGGCCGAAATCAGCGCGGCCAGCAGCACCGTCCAGGCGGCGATCTTGCCCAGCCGCGTGGTCAGCCAGTCATAGGCCAGTGCGAGTTTGAGGAGTGCGGACACGGGGGATGTCTCCGATCAGTTTTTTTGAATGAGAAAGTACCCACCGGGTACGCCGAGGCATGAATGGTACGACGGATGCCCGCCGCCGCACTGAATAAAGACTGACAAAAAATTTCCGGGTTTACCCTAGGGGTATTGCGCCTGTGGCAGGCCCCCTGCCTCTTTTTTCAGCGAACGGCCATGCCTTTACCCGCAAGGACTTCCCCGACCACGGCAGCGTCGCTAAACCCCTGCTCCCGGAAAATCCCCAGCACCTCGTCCGCGCTGTCCGCGCTGCAGGACACCAGCAGGCCGCCCGAAGTCTGCGGGTCGCTCAGCAAGGCCTTGTCGACTTCGGTGAAGCCGGCCCGCAAACTCACTTCGGCCCCATAGCTGGCCCAGTTGCGGCCTGAGGCGCCCGTCACGCAGCCTTGCGCCGCGAGTTCGCGCGCGCCGGGGATCAGGGGCACTCGCTGCCAGTCGATGCGAAGCTGCAGGCCGGCGCCGCGTGCCAGCTCCAGGCCGTGGCCGGCCAGGCCGAAGCCGGTGATGTCGGTCAGCGCGTGCACGCCGTCCATGCGCGCCAGAGCCATGCCGGGTTTGTTGAGCTGTGTGGTGAGCGCCACCATGCGGGCATAACCCTGGGCATCGAGTTTTTCTTTTTTCAGCGCCGCCGAGAGTATGCCCACGCCCAGCGGCTTGCCCAGCACCAGCACGTCGCCGGCGCGCGCGCCGGAATTTTTCTTGACGCGCGAGGGATGCACCAGGCCCATCACCACCAGGCCGTAGATAGGCTCCACCGAATCGATGGTGTGGCCGCCCGCGATCGGGATGCCGGCCTCGCGGCAGGCGTCCTGGCCGCCACGCAGGATGGCACCTATGGTTTCCAGCGGCAGCACGTTGACGGGCATGCCCACCAGCCCCAGCGCCATGATGGGCGTGCCGCCCATCGCGTAGACGTCGCTGATCGCATTGGTTGCGGCGATACGCCCGAAGTCGTAGGGGTCGTCCACGATGGGCATGAAGAAGTCGGTGGTGGCGATCAGCGCCTGTTCGTCGTTGAGCTGGTACACGGCCGCGTCGTCGGCGGTCTCTATGCCCACCAGCAGTTGCGGCGGAATGTTCAGGCCCGGCAGGTTGCCTGAATTTTTCAGGATCTCGCTGAGCACGCCGGGCGCGATCTTGCAGCCGCAGCCGCCGCCGTGCGAGAGGCTGGTGAGCCGGGGCGCGGCGGATGGCTTGGGCGTGTCAGGCTGGGTCATGGTGCGGCTTTCAAATCGAGGGTGGCGTGGCGCGTGCATCGCGTGCGCATGCACGGCGCCAGTGCATCAAGTTTATGGCAAGCCCCGGCGCCGTCGTTTCATCCACGGCCCATCACGGGCCTGCGCGCAAGGGAAATTTTCACACGCGCTTTTGTAATTGCCTGTAATCGCTTTGGCCATGGGCCTTCCCTAGAGTAGCAGCACTGAAACGCAAAGGCCCGCGGGCCCCGAGCAGGCAAGCCACCAAGGGAAGCACCATGGATATCAAACTGCGATTCGTCAACAAGTCCAACGACGGCAACAAGTCCGAGGTGGTGATCTACCAGAAGAACGTGCTGAGCACCATGGCCTCGCTGTCCGTGGCCTGGAAGGTGATCCGATATTGCGGGCGCGACTGCACCCACCCTTTCATCTACCCCGACGGCTACGAGGTGTCGATCACCGACGAGAACGCCAACTTCACGCCGCGCCTGAAAGCCAAAAACGGCCAGATGCTGAGCCTGGTCCAGACCCCCGCCGGCAACCGGCGCCTGTTGTACACCGGGCCGGCCGGCGCGTCGACCGAGCTGGACGTGCTCAACGACATGAGCCAGGGCGCGGTCGATGTCTGCATCTTCAAGGACGGCCGCCTGATGGGCGTGAAGACCTCGGTCTCTCCCGGGCAGAAGGCGGTTTTCCAGTACCAGCCGGCGCTGTGGATAGGCGTGACCTCCGAGGTCATCCAGGGCCAGCCCATCAACTCCGCCGTGATGTCGGACATCAACACCGAGCTTTCGCTGATCGGCATCGCCAGCGCCGACATCGTGATGACGGGCGGCGGCCCGGGCGAGGGCGCGACAGCCTACGAATTCAATCTCGAAAACATCGTTCAGGCCTGAGGGAAAAAGCCGGGACTGGACACGCTGGGTTCGCCGCCGGGGCAGCAGGGCAACGATGGCAAACGGGCAACGCAGGGTGCGCTGCCATCTTTTTAATCAACAGGAGTAAACCATGGATATTGCGCTGAATTTCATCAACAACTCGAATGACGCGAACAACTCGGAGATCGTGATTTTCCAGAAGAACGTCGCGACCAACTTCGACGAGCTCGCGGTGGCCTGGCAGGTCATCCGCTACTGCGGCCAGGGTGACAACCATCCCTTCACCTTCCCCATGACCATGCAGGTCGGCGCCAGCGACAGCTACGGCAACTACACGCCGCAGCTCGATGCGCAGAACGGCCAGCTGTTCCAGATGGCGCTGACGACCTCGGGCGACCGCCTGGTGCCCGCGGGCAGCGGCACCAGCTCCAAGGAAGTGCAGGTGCTCAACAGCCTGCCCATGGGCGCCATCAATGCCAGCATCTACAAGGCCGGCAAGCTGCTGGCGATCAAGACCTCGATCGCGCCGCAGCAAAAAGCGGTGTTCGAGTTCAAGCCCACCATCTGGATCGGCGTGGCCTCGCAAATCGTTCAAGGCCAGGTCATGGACTCGGCGATCATCTCCAACATCAACACCGAGCTGTCCCTGCTGGGCATCGCCAGCGCCGACATCGTCATGACCGGTGGCGGCCCGGGCGCCAGTTCGACGCCTTTCGCCTTCAACCTCGAAAACATCGTGATGTGCTAAACCCGCCTCGCCGGCGCCCGGCCCCAGCGCCGCGCGCCGGCGTTGCGGGCCGCATGCCCATCCCCCAGGAGCGCCCGAGTGAACGAAATGGTCAAAAGAAGCTGGTCGGCCATGGACGGCTGCCTGGTTTTCGATTTCACCATCAACCGTGAACCCGGCGACGATATCCCGTCCCTTGCCAATGTGTCCTGCAAGTCCGGCCCGGCCGACAGCCAGCTGGTCACCATCACGCGGCAGTGGCCGGCCAGGCCTTTTGAATTCAAGTTCCGTTCCGGCTGCTACGTCACGGGTTACCTGCAGCAGAGAACGCCGGTGCACATCGACGGTGTGACCAACACCGCCATCTTTGCCGACATCCACTACGGCATGAGGGGGCAAAACGACGACCATCATTTCGAGGGCATCATGGTGGCCTGTCCCGCACGCGGGCCGCTGCCGCCACCGGGACCGCCCTGGCCTCCGGGCCCGCCTTGGCCGCCGGCTCCGCCCATAGTGCCGGATCCCCCCATAGACCCGGTGGAGCCCCTGCCCATCGTCACCACCCATCCCGACGAGCTGTTCCCTTATGTTTATGTGCGGCGCTGGCCCAAGCTCAGCGCCGACGACCTGCTCTACGGTTTCGTCCGCTATGCCAGCGCCAGCCCGCCGTGGTGCGGTTTTTTCGGCGACCTGGTCAGCGCGCGCAACCAGCCCCAGGACGCGCGCGAGGCCGCGCAGAAGCTTGCCGTGGATTTCATCGACGGCAGTGCCTACCCGGGCGACTTCATCCGCGACATGGACAGCCTTGCGGGGCCCGTCAGCCGCTTCCCCGAACTTTTTAGGCGCCTGCCCCCACTGGAGGGCGCACCGGCGCTCTGGCTGGCCGGGGCCTGCGAGCAGGTCACGCGGCTGCTGTCGCGCTATGCGCTGGACTGGGCTTATTTTGATTCCGCCGCCTATGCCAAAACGCTGGACGGCGTCTGGCAGAGCTACTTTGCCCTGGTGATCACCCTGGGCTACGACACCGCGCTGCTGGACGAGTTCACCCGCGCGCTGCTGATGGCCCACCTGATCGAGGTGGCGCTGCAGCCCTTCGAAAGCCTGACCCAGGCCGGCGCTGCCGCCGGGGCTGCGGCCGCCCCAGCTGAGGGCAGTCCCGCGGCAGCGCCCATGGCCGCGGACCCGCCTTTTCTGGCCACGACGCAGATCCATGCGCTGCTGCATGCTACGCCGGTGCTGAGCGAGCAGGTGTTTCCGCTGCCCGCGGCGCAGGGCGCCGCCACGGCCTCGCCGCCGCCGGGGCTGCCGGGCTGGATAGAGCCCTATGCCATAGGCGAGTTGCAGATGGTGCGCCAGCGCCTGCTGCGCTACCAATGCGGCGAGATCGCGCGCATCGAAAACGTGATGCGCGGCGAGCGCCGCGAGGTCACCAACAAGCGGACGCATCGCCAGCTCGACGAGCTGCGCCAGAGCAGCGGCGAAAAGCAACTGCTGCAAAACGACGCCGCGGACGAACGCAGCAACCTGCAGGAAGAGGCGCGCAAAACCGTGGCCGGGGTGGTGGAAACCAATCAGTACAACAATTTCACCAGCAGCTACGGCCCGCCCACGCAGGCCACGCTCGACGGGTCGTGGAGCAAGACGGTGCAGCCGGGCGCCACGCCGGGGCTGGACGACACCACACGTTTTGCGCGCGACATCCTCAACAAGACCGTCAACCGCATCAGCCGCAGCGTGAGCCTGACGCGCGCCAGCAGCACCATGAGCCAGACCGAGGACTCGGTGGTCAGCCTGGTCGACAACACGGCCGGCACGCACAGCCTGCGCGGCGTCTACCGCTGGCTCAACAAGGTGTACGAGGCCTGCGTCGTCAACTACGGCCAGCGCCTCATGATGGAGTTCATGGTGTGCAAGCCCGCCGCCGCTTTCATCGCGGGCGAGCAGGCCCTGGCCGGGCAGGACTTCGTCAAGCCCTTGCCGCCGCTGCGGCTGCGCATCGCCACCTTCAAGGACATCCAGCCGGGCAACTACGCCGGCCTGGGCGCTTACTACGGCGTGCTGGACCTGGCGCCGCCGCCGCAGGCGCAGCGTTTTGCCTCGGCCACCCTGCGCGACGGCGAGGAAAAGCAGATCGCGGTTCCCGCCGGATACTGCGCCACCAGGGCCTTTGTCGCTTACCTCAGCGCGCCCACCGGCCTGCCGGCGCCCGTGGTGCTGGTGGGGCGGCAGGCCATCACTCCGCCCGGCCCCCCGGACGGAACGGCGCTGTCCGGCGAGGACGACAGCGTGCCGGTGTCGGTGCTCGATTACCCGCCCGGCATTTCCCCGCCCAGCGACGCGCAGGTGCAGGTCAACGTCGAGATCCAGTGCGCGCCCTCGGAGCGCTGCATGGACGAGTGGCGCATCCGTGTTTACGCCGCTGTCATGCGCGCCTACCAGGAGCGGGTGAGCGCCTACCAGGTCCGCGTCGAGGGCGGCCCGCAAGGCCGCGCGGCCACGCGCTCGCCGCTGGCGAACCGGCAGATCGAGCAGCGCGAACTGAGGAATGCCTGCCTGCGCCTGCTGCTCGAACGCATGTTCACGCTGACCGGCATGAACGAGCGGGGTTTCGGGCAGTCGCCGCCCTCGGAGTTCGCGGTCTACGAGCCGCGCTACCTGCAGTTCTTCGACGAGGTGCTGGAGTGGAATGAAATGGTCTACAGCTTTTATGCCAGCCCCGGCCCAGCCGGCGGCTCCGGTGGTGGCGTGGAACTGGGCAGCCTGGCCGCCGACGATGACGCGCTGTTCGCGAGCTTTGTACAGGCCGACCAGGCGCGTGTGCTGCTGCCGGTGCAGCCCGCGCATGTGATGGCGTTTTTGTATTTCTATTCGTCCGGCATGTTGTGGGCCTCGGCTGACCGGCTGGCGCCGGCCAACCCGGTCGATGTCCCGCTGGTCAACGACCTCAAGCAGCCCGGGCCGGCGCGCCATCCGGTGCGGCCCATAGGCCCGTGCTGGGAAGTGCTGGTGCCCACGGCCATGCAGGTGCTGGACGAGACCTGTGCCGGCCTGGTACCCGGTGCGGCCATGGAGAGTCCGGGCAATCCGGAGAGGTCGGAGAGTCCGGGGAGTGCAGGCCCATGATGGCGCCCGGCATGAGCCTTCCCTTTTTCGTGCGCCCGGGCTTCGGCGAGCTGCCGGTCGGCTCCGTCACGGCCTTCGCCGGTTCCCTGGGCGCGCCCGACAGCGCCGGTACGGCCAGTCCCGTGGCAGCGCAGGACTACGTCACCGATCCGCTGGAAGCCTGGGGCTGGATGTTCTGCGACGGCCGCTCCTTGCCCACCTATGACTATCCCGAGCTGTTCGCGGTGCTGGGTTATGTCTACGGCGGCAGCGGCAACCAGTTCCTGATTCCCGACTACCGCGGGTATTTCCTGCGCGGCGTCGGCACGGGCACCCAGAACGATCCCGATATCGGCACGCGCCAGGTGCCGCCCGGCGGCCAGGGGCAAAGCAGCGGCGTGGGTTCGACCCAGTCCTTCGCGCTGCAAACCCATGCGCATGACTACAACAGCGCGCCCGCGCCGGCCACTTCCTCGTCCAGCGGCACGGCGGCCGGCGCGTCCTCCAGCACCTCCACGCCGACCACCGGGCCGGTGACCGAGCAGGGCCAGGCCGCGGTGCAGGTGAGCCTGTACGAAACGCGCCCGATCAACGTGTACGTCAACCACATCATCAAGTTCACCTACGGTCTGGCGCCGCTCATCCGATGACCCCCGAGCATTTTTAACAGGAGAAACAGCATGGCTTACAACAATGTCCGATTCATAGGCTACGTGCTCGACACGGCGCCCGGCTTGAATCCCGATGGCTCGAACAGCTACCTCGGGCTGGACAATCCGGAGCTTGACCTCGAGGCGCGCTGCTCGCTGATGTTCCGCGCCATGGACACCGCATACGACGTGCTGCAGCAGTCCATGTCGCCTCCCTCGTCGCCGCCCGTGCCCAGCGACACCCTCAATGTCTTCATGGCGCCCGAGTTCTTTTTCCGGGGCCCGAACGGCGCCTACGGGATGGAGGACGTGCAGCAGATCATCACCAGGCTGCAGGGCTACGCCGCCCTCGCGGACTGGGCCGACTGGATGTTCGCTTTCGGCACCATCCTGGGCGTGTCCTCGCCCACGCTCAAGACGCCGCCCTACGACATCGACCCGCTGGCCAACAAGGAGGTCTACAACTTCGCGCTGGTGCAGCTGGGCGGCGTGGCGGCGCAGGGCGACGCGGGCGCGGTCGTGGTGATGAAGGAACTCATGTCGGGCGTGGACTTCCTCGCCACCGCGGCCGGCCCCAACAGCCTGCTGCTCGGTGAGGTCGACCACCTGGCGCCCTCGACCACGGGCGGCCCGGGACGCGAGCAGCAGGTGCTCAACTACGACGGCGCGGGCGTGTTCTCGCTGGCCGGCATCACCTGGGGGCTGGAGGTCTGCCTGGACCATCGCGATACCGTGCGCCGCCTGCAGAAGTCGCCGCAGCTGCCGGGCGAAAACCTGATCCAGTTGCAGCTCGTGCCTTCCTGCGGCATGGGCGTGCAGGTCCCCAGCGTGGTCACGCAGTTCGGCGGTTATGTGTTCAACTGCGACGGCTTCGGCGCCGTGCGCCATTCCACGCTGGCCGAGCAGGTGCCGCCGCTGACGGATGTGCCGATGTCGTCCAGCACGCCGGTCCCCGATACCGAGATTCCGCTGAACAACGGGACCACGGTGGACGTCAGCGACCTCTATCCCCACGGTCCCGGCGTGCTGAACTTCTACCCGGTGCGCGCCGTGCCGGCGCAGCAGACCGTTCCGGGAAAAACCGTGCGGCTGTTCTGGCAGGCCAGCGCCGACTACCAGTTCGTCTTCCTGCTGGTCTACGACGATAACGGCAACTATGTGACCATGGTTTGCGAGCCGCGCAGCAAGAAAACCAACTTCTACGGCAACAACTACTATTTGCCGCTGTCGCTGCAGACGCAGGATTCGCTCAAGCAGGGCGTGAGCATCCAGATGCGCCTGGCGGCCGGCAGCAGCCCCTATGCCGGCGCCGTCTGGTGCAAGATCAACGTGCCGGGCTTTGTCTTCGAGGGCAATGCCTTCGAGTTCAGCGCCAACATCTCGGGTCCGGCCCCCATGACGGTCTGGTAAGCGGCAAGGGAGACCGCCCATGCAACAAGCCAAGCTCCTGCAAGCCGGCCCGCCCGCGGACGACGCGCCGCGGGAACTCAGCGTATTCGTCCATCACCACGCTTTCCGGGTCCGTGCCAGTGCTGCGCGCGGGGACTTCTGGCGCCGCGTGGGCGAGGGCGGGTGGGAGCCCCAGACCTTCGAGGTGTTCCGGCGTTTCCTGCGGCCCGACAAGTCCTACATCGACATGGGCGCCTGGATAGGGCCCACGGTGCTTTACGGCGCCATGTTTTCGCGCCGCGCCCATGCCCTGGAGCCGGACCCGGTGGCTTTTGCCGAACTGGCGGCCAATGTCGAGGCGAATCCCGCGCTGCGGCCCAAAATCAGGCTCTACCCCTACGGTATCAGCCCCGAAAGCGGGCCGCTGCGGCTTTACGCGGGAGGGCTTTATTTCGGCGAACAAAGCCGCTTCGGCGACAGCATGTCGGGCATGCTGGCCGCGCCGGGTGCCGTCGGCCAGCCCTGCCGCGAAGTCCATGGCCTGGACCTGGAGAGCTTCCTGGCGCTCAATGGCATAGACGACTGCAACTTCATCAAAATGGACATCGAGGGCGGCGAATACACGCTGATCCCCGGCCTGTGGCGGCGCCTGCCGCAGCTGGGCCTGCCCACGCTGTATGTTTCTTTTCACGCCCCCGAACCGGCGCGCCGCGAGGCGCTGATCCGCGCCTGCGCGGAGGAGTTGCTGCTGTGCTATCCGCGCTTTTACCGCTCGGTGAATGCCCAGGCCGTGGCGCTGGAGCAATTGCTGGACGCGGTCAGCGACTGGGGCGACGAAACGCCGGGCAGCCCCTGGCGCACGCTGGAGGCGCTGCTGGGCGCGGGCCTGCTGGCAAGCCGCGAGGAGTGGTAGATGCCGGCCGCGCCAGAGCGCCAGATCCTGATCGGCGTGTATGTGGCCGCGCATGCCGATGCGCTGGCGGCCACGCTGGCCAGCCTGTTCGAAAACACACCCATGCCTTTCGGCCTGCGGCTGCTGCCGGACCCGGCCGACGAGGCCGAGGCCGTCGCGCTGCAGGCGCGCTTTGAGGCCCTGCCGGGCCTGGAGCAGCTGCGCGGGCCCGTGCATGAAGGCGCGGCCGAATGCTTTAACCGGCTGGTGGGCGTGCCGGCCGACATCTATGTCTTTCTGGAAAACGGCGCGCGGGTCACGCCGGGATGGCTGGAACTGCTGCTGGCCGCGCTGGACGCGGATCCCAGCCACGGCCTGGCCGGCCCCTCGACCAACCGCTGCTGGAACGAGCAGGCCGTGGCGCCGGCTTGCGGCGAGGCGCAGGACGCCCTGTGGAACCAGGCCGATGCGCTGGCGGCCAGGTTCGGCCATGCCTGCGTCACGCTGGAGCCGCTGCACAGCCTGTCCGACTTTTGTTATGTGGTGAGGAACGAGGTGGTGGCCGCCATAGGCGCGGCCGACAAGGCCTATGCCCAGGGCCCGTGCTGGGAGATGGACTACAACATACGCGCCGCGCGGTCCGGCTTTCGCGGGGTCTGGGCCCAGGGCGCTTTTGTGCACAGGGCGCCGCCTTGCCCGCGGCGATCCCGGCTGGAGGACAGCCTGCTGGACACCAGCAAGCGGCTGTACCAGGACCGCTTTTGCGCCTGGCGCGGCGAGGCCCAACACCCGCCCGCGCCTTACCATGCGCATTGCGCCGGCGAGCAGTGCCGCTACTTCGCCATGCCCGAGCGCATGCGCATCTTTGTGCCGCCGGCCGCGGCCCTGGCCCCGCCGCAACAGGTGCCGGAGCCGCTTGCCGAGGCGCCGCTGCTCAGCTGCATCATGCCTACACGCGCCCGGCCCGCCTTCGTCGAACAATCGATACGCTATTTCCAGCGCCAGGATTACCCGGCGCTGGAGCTCATCATCGTTTACGAGGAGGGCAGCGACCTGCCCGCCGGCATCAGCGACGCGCGCATACGCTGCGTGCGCATGGCCCCCGGGGCCAGCATAGGCGCCAAACGCAACGAGGCGGTGCGCCTGGCCCGGGGCGAGCTGGTCGCGCACTGGGACGACGATGACTGGTACGGCGAGCAGCGCCTGAGCCGCCAGGCCGCGCCCATCCTGCACAACATCGCCGACATCACGGGGCTGAACGACATGCTGTTCATGGCGCGGGCGCAGGCCGAGTTCTGGGCGCCCAGCCGTGCGCTGTTTCGCCGCATGTTCGTGGAAAACGTCAGCGGCGGCTCCCTGCTGTTCCGGCGCAGCCTGTGGGAAATCCACGGCCGCTATCCCGCCACCTCGCTGCGCGAGGATGCCGACTTCCTGCTCAAGGTCCTGGCCGGCGGTGCGCGCCTGTGCCGTGTGCCCGGGCGCGAGCTGCACATCTATGTGCGCCACGACAACAACACCTGGAAATTCAAGGAAGGCCATTACCTGCAGCAAAACGCCTGGGCGCGTGTACCGCAGCCGCCCTGCCTGGAGCGCGACCGCGATTTTTATTTTCCGCCGGCCGCCGCCGCGCCGGCACCCGCGGCGGCCGCATGGCCGCTGGTGTCCTGCATCATGCCCACCGCCGACCGGCGCGACTTCGTGCCGCAGGCCATCCGCAACTTCCTGGCGCAGGACTACGGCCCGCGCGAGCTCATCGTGCTGGACGACGGCCGCGACAGCGTGGCCGACCTGATCCCCTCGCACGAATCCATCCACTACATGCGGCTGGAGCGCAAGCTGAGCCTGGGCGCCAAACGCAACGTCGCCTGCGAGATGGCCCGCGGCGAGCTGATCGCGCACTGGGACGACGACGACTGGATGGCGCCCGGCTGGCTCAGCTCGCAGGTCAAGGCCTTGCTGGAGCAGGGGGCGGACATCTGCGGCCTGGACAGGGTGTTCTTTTATGCGCCCGAGGGCAGGCGCGCCTGGCAGTATGTCTACGACGGGCGCTCGCCCTGGGTCTACGGCGGGACCCTGTGCTACCGCCGGGAGTTCTGGCGCGATGCGCCCTTCGCAGACATCAATGTGGGCGAAGACAACGCCTTCGTCTGGGCCCCGCGGCACAAGCGCATCGCGGTCAATCCCGAGCAGCACCTCTATGTGGCCCGCGTGCACACCCGCAACACCAGCCCCAAGGAGACCCTGAACCGGCGCTGGCGCGGCTACCCGGTCGAGCAGGTGGAGCGGCTGATGCTCTGAGGCCGCGCGGCCGGGCGGCCAGACGGCTCCTATCCCTGAAGGTCGGCCATCAGCCGGAACACCCTTTCTTCCCCCGCATGCCGCGCGGCCGCCGTGCCCAGGTATTCCTCAAACTGCATATTGGCCGCCAGTTCGCGGCGGGCATGCTGGCTGGCCACAATGGCGCCCGGCTCGGCCACGCTGTTCAGGTGCAGCGCGACGTTGGCGCCGTGGTTGCGGCTGGAGGCGTCGTGGCGCGAGGCCGGCCGCACGCTGTGGATGCCGCCCGATATTTCCAGGCGCACGCCGTGCTGGACTTCCAGCAGGCGGCTTCTGCGCTGCACGCGGGTGCACAGGTCCATGGCGGCGACGGCCGCCTGCTGCAGGTTCTGCGCGCTGCTCGCGCCCTGTTCAAAATGGAACAGCATGCAGTCGCCCAGCACCCCGGCGCTCTGGCCCTGGCCGCCTTGCACGGCATTGGCGCACCAGCGCATTTGCTGCTCGCGCATCTCCTGCAGGTAGGGCAGGGCCAGCGAGGAATTGCGGGCCGGGTACAAGCGCAGGCCCACGCAGAGTATGCCCAGCGCATGCTCCGCGTCGGCGGGCTCGGCCGCGGGAATGTCCATGCTGTCCAGCGTCAGCTGCCGGGCGCCGCCGTCCGCGGGGGCGCCTGGCGCCGGCCAGGCCTGGCGCGCACCGCGCAGCTGCGCCAGGCATTGCACGAGGTCAAGGTAGAGGCCGGCCGCATCGGACGCGCGCTGCCGCAGGTCTTTGTGCAGCGCCTGCCGCAACAGCGGCGCCACCGGGTGGTCGGCCAGTTCCTCGGGCAGGGCCACGGGTTCCGCGCCGAGCTGGCGCTGCAGCACCTCGCCCATGTCTGCGCCCTGCACGCAGGGCCTGGCGCTCAGGCACTCGAGGAAGATCAGGGCCCATGCGTAGAGGTCCGTGGCGGGCGTGCAAGGCTCTCCCCGCAGCTGCTCCGGCGCGCAGTAGGCGGGCGTGCCCTCGGCGCCCGTCACGAAGCGCGGCTCACCCCGGTGGCTGGCCAGCCCGAAGTCCAGCAGCTTGAGGTGCAGGGCCGTCCCGGTGGAGACGACCATGAGGTTTTCGGGCTTGAGGTCGCGGTGCACCACCTGGTGCTGGTGCAAAAAGGTCAGGGCGTCCAGCAGCTGCGCCATCAAGGCCATGGTGTCCGGCAGGGGAAGGCCGCCGTTTCGCTGCAAAAAGTCCCTCAGCGTTTCTCCCGGGATGAATTCAAGCACCGCGAAGATCAGCCCGCCCTCCGCCAGGCCCTTGTCGATGAGCCGCACCACATGGGCATGCTGCAGCATGGCCAGCACGCGGGTCTCCTGGTGCAGGCGCTGCTGCACGCGTCGCCTCGCCGCGGGATTGTCCGCCGAAGCCGGATGGGGAATCTTGATGGCGACGAACTGCCCCGTGCTGCGCTGCCTGGCCTTGAACACCTGGCCTGACGCGCCTTGCCCCAGCAAACCCAGCGACTGGTACCCCGGCACGCCCACGGGGAAGCCGCGTGAGGGCACCCGTGTCATGGCGCAGAGAGATCAGGCCACGAGCGACTCTTCAGGGAAGCTCTGGTCGCCGGCCAGCGGATCGAAGTCGGCCTCCAGCGCCGCGCCGCGCGTGATGCGAAAGCGCAGGTTGCCGAAACGCAGCGAGCCGCGGCGGCGCTCTATCAGTTCGGGCACATGCGCGCCGGGCGGCAGCGCGAGCGCAAGCTGCTTCCTCATGCGAAAGATCTGGATGTTCAGGTGGCCGGGGTCCAGGCCCAGCATCTTGGCAAGGCGGTCAAGCTCGACCCAGCCCTGCGCGTGGGGCGCGAGCTGGCGCTGCGCATCGGCCAGCCGCAGGCGCGCCAGGATCAGCAGCGCGTAGTGGTGCGAGCGTTCACCGAGGTTGAGGTGAAGGCCGGCGTCATGCAGCTCCAGCCATGCATGTTCCTCGTCCTGGCTCACCTTGAAGAAAAGCGCCGGCTGCGAGCGCCTCATCTGCGCCTTGTGTCCGGCCATGCAGTCCATGGTGGAGACCACTTCGGCCGCCAGCAGAAAACACCAGACCTTGCCGGCGAAGCGGACCTCGTCGCCGTCTTCCAGGACCCAGCTGCCTTCAGGGGTGGTGCACACCCACTGGCCTTTTTCACTGTGATGGATGGAGAGCTCCGCGGCCACCCCCTGCGGCAGCAGGTTGGATCGGCCCAGGGGAATGTAGGGCTCGTCATGGCCCAGCGGCCACAGCAGGTTGCGCGGCGGCGACAGGTCTTCCACCTGCCACGCGGCTCCGTCTTCGTGCCCGAAGCTGATGGTGGCGCCCACGCACAATTCCAGGCCTTTGGTGCTGGAGAGCCGGGTGCCATCGAGCAGGGTGCCGTTGCGGCTGTGGTCGCGCAGTTCCCAGGCCTTGCCGGTCCAGCGCACCGAGGCGTGCAGCTGCGAGGCATCCAGGTTTTCAAGCAGGGTGTCGGCGGAACGGCCCCGCCCGAAGACATGGTGCGTGCGCAGGTAAATCTTGCGCTGCGTGACGCGGTTTCTCAAAATAGCCACTTGCCTTCTCCCTCCTTGCCATCAAGCCTCATGGGAAGAGCCATCGCTCTGTGGCGCTGTGCATCCTGCCCGTGTTGAAAAACCGTATCGGTCGGCCGCAGTATCTGCGAGACGTTCGATCGTCGTCAAGCGCCGCGGCGCGTATTTACACAAGCGCGCCGTTTGGGCATTAATTGCCTTGATTTAAATCTCACAAGGCCTGCGCATTCATCGGAAATTTTCCCTTGCCCGGGTGCGCAATCCCTGCAGGGGCGGGCGCATGCCATGCGCCTTGTACTCACGCAGAGCATGACGTAAATCCCGGCGCAGTTCAATCGGGACTTGCGCCTGTATCGCTGGCGCATTGCCACCTGCCGGCAGTTGCCGGCGGCAGCGCGTATGCGCCTTTAAGTCAAAACGTTGCGTCGAAAAAAATGCGCAAGCCTGTTTGAATCTCAAAGTGTTAGCGCGCGCCGTGCGCGAGGCCCATCGCCTGTAATGCCGTGTAATCGCCAACGCATGGATTCATGCCGACAATTTATCCAGCGAGGTGGCGACTGCCATTCGCAGCGATCCTCGTAGCACGGAGAAGCCCATGCCTTGTCTCAGCAATGCCCAACGCAACCTGCTGGCGCCCGCCGGTGAAGACCATCCGCGCGATGGTGAAACCGTGCCGACCTCGGAGCAGGCGCCCTTCATCTATACCGCCTGCTGGGGCTGGGCCTTGACCGGCGAATATGAAAGCGCCGACAACGCCTACACCGCGCCCACCATCCACAACTCCGACGGGGGCGCTTTTGTGTTCAACAACGGGCGCGTGCCGACCGGCCTGAACGACGACTTCTTCAACACCACCGACATCATCTTTCCGCGGACCGTGCCCTTTCACCAGGTGCTGGCCGACAACCCCCAGGCCGAGCAGGATGTCTGCCGCGTGGCCCTGATGACCGGCACCGCCCAGCTCAACGGCCACACGGTGCCGGCAGCGGATGGCTCGGCCGTTTACACCATGGTCATGAAATCCGGCAGCTGGTACGGCTGTGACCACTGGGGGCTTGGCGTGCAGGCCACGGACGGCGTGACCACCACCTTCCGGCAAAAGGTCAGCGGCAGCGTGGCCAGCCCGGAGCCGCTGCAATACAACTGCGGCGTGATGTGGGATGAAGACCTGCCGCTGGAGACGGTGCTCAGGATAGACGGCCAGCTGCAGGCGCAGGTCAACATGCTCAACAACGTCGTCTGAGGGGCCGGGCATGTGGGTGCGCGGCATAGACGTCAGCCACTACCAGGGTGCCGTGCGGTGGCCCCAGGTGGCCCGCAATGGCGTGGCTTTTTCTTTTGTCAAAGCCACCGAGGGGGCTTACGTCGTGGATCCCTTTTTCAAGGACAACTGGGCGGGATGCGCGGCCGCCGGCTTGACGCGCGGGGCTTACCACTTCGGACGCGCCGTCAGCCTCGCCGAAGACCAGGCCCAGAAATTTTTCGCAACCGTTGGCGCGCTGGGACGCAATGATTTGCCGCCGGTGCTGGATATCGAAACCCTGGACGGGTGCAAGCCCCCTGCTGTGCTGAAGTGGGTGCTGGACTTCACCGCCGCGGCCGATGCCTTGTTCGGGCGGCAGACCATGATTTACACCAGCAACGGCTTCTGGAAACACCTCGCGCCCCTGCCGGGTTGCGAGCCACTGGGCAAACGAAAGCTGTGGCTGGCTGACTATGCGGAGCATCCGTCCATTCCCGCGCCCTGGCAGGCATGGTCTTGCTGGCAATACAGCGATGGCGCCGTCAATGGCGGAACGCGCATAGACGGCGTGGCCGGCGACGTGGACCAGGACTGGTTCGAGCCGGCCGACTTTCAAGCGCTGACCACACCCCCAACCCCTTTCGGCCAAGGACTCCCATGACAAATTACGTCACCCTCAGCATCGTCAACAACAGCCAGCAACACGGCGGGGCTTCGGGCCTGGCCGATGAGGCAATCTATCTGTTCCTCACGCAGGAAACCCTGAACCAGGCTTGGAGCATGGACCCGGCCACCGGCGTCGCCACGCCCGTGGCCGAACCGGGAACGCTGGCGCCCCTGTTCACGCTGGCCGACCTGAAGAAGGCCGGCGGCGCCATCCGGCTGGATGCCGGCAAACAGTTTCCTTCGGCGCGGCTTTACTTCAGCAACTCGCCGGACGCGGTGACCGCACCGAACAACAAGATCAGTGGCCCGACCGCGGCCACGGCGGATTTTTTCTATGACTTCGTGGAAGTCACGCTCAGCTGCACCGCCGCCAACGCGCCCAGGCATGCCCCCCCGGACACCCTTAACCTGGACATCACCCAGGTGGACCAGCTGGGCATTCCGTTCACGGTCCAGGTCACGCCCCAAGACCCCAATTTCAGCGCCGGCTCGGGCATCGTGCCCACGCTGGACCGGCAGACCTTGGTGAGCAACTTCAAGGCCATGGCGGTGGGCCCGCTCGTGCCCTTTGCCGACTGCGTGTACCCCGAGGGCAGCGACGCGGCCACGCCTTACCGCTTGCTCAATCCCAACGACCTGATCAGCGGCCAGTTGCTGGCTGCCAGCTTGCAGGGAACCCTGGCCGTCTCGGGCACTCCCGGCGCATGGCAGGCCAGCTTCAGCATCACCGGCCCGGGCAGCCCGGCCCCCACCAATGGCGGCCTGAGCGTGGGCATGCCGGTCAGCGGCCCCTTCATGCCGGCCGGCGCCACCGTGGGCAGCCTGCCCGGTGCGCCCTCGGGCAGCACCGTGGTGATCAGCAGCGCGAGCACCGCCGCCAGCAACCCCTTCACCGCCAGCACCAGCCCGGTGGAGCTGTTCTTCCTCACGCCGCCTGCCACCGCGCTGGCAACTTACTTCGACGCGGCCATCGACAATTTTTTTGCCTGGTACAAAAAGAACCCCGGCCTGTTGCAGGTCGAGCAGAACAACAACGGCAACCACATCTACACCGGCAACGTGGTGCAGGTGGGCGGCATCATAGACATCGACGGCAACAGCAACACCTATACCGTGCTGCAGTTCACCGGCGGCAACAGTGAGACCTACAACCTCTACTACCCCTTCTTCAGCACCAATTCCCCCGCCGGCAAGACCACGCCTTTCGGCGCGGCCGTGCCGCCGCCGCCCGCCTGGTGGACGCCGACCAAGGGCCTGATGTATTACGCGCCGCCTTCGATGATGGTGTTCGGGGCCAGCGGCGTGTTTGCCGACAACACCCAGCAGCCGCTCACCGCACCCAACAGCAGCGCGGTGCTGGGCGCCATCGAGAACGTCATCGTCACCGCGCTGGGGCGCGGCTACGCGACCACCTGGAAATTCCTGCGGGGCGGCATCAGCCCCGGCAACCCGGCCACCACCGCGACCGTCAGCCTGGGCGGCGGCGCTACCACGGCGGGCCTGGTGGACCAGATGGACATGGCCTCCTTCCAGATCGCCAATATCCCGATGACGGTGTCCCTTCCGGCCGGCGCACCGGTGAGCCGTTTCAGCGTGAGCTCGCCGCTGGACATACTGCCCACCACGCCGGACCTGCTGACCTTTTCGCAGTTTTATCCCGCGGGCGGCACCTGGAGCGCTTTCGCCAATTTCCTGCACAACCCGGCCGTCACCATAGGCGGGCGCGCTTATGCTTTGCCCTTTGACGACCAGGGTGGCTTCAGCTCTGACCTGAACGCCGCGACCTCGGTCGCCAGCCCGGCCAGCGTGCTGGTGACGCTGGGCCCCTGGGCGCCCGGGGCCGACAGGCCGGCCGTCGTGGGCGGCGACAAGTTGCCGGTACGGCTGGTCTGGCAGGCCAGCGAAGACTATTGCTTTACCTTCCTGCTGTACTACGACACCAGCGGCGTGTACACCACGATGCAGATCACGATCCAGGGCGGCCAGTTCAGCGGCAACGGCTATGTCCCGCCGGTGGCGCTGCAAAGCGCGGCGGAGACCATCGATATGAAGCTCATGGCTGTCGGCGCGCCCTACAACTGGGGGCTGTGGTGCAACATCCATGTGCCGGGCTTTGACTTCGAGGGCAATGCCTTTGAGTTCAGCACGCAGTACAACAACCCGCCGCCGTACACGGTCTGGGAGTAGGAGGCTGCTCAGGCCGTGGGCGGGTCCTAAGCCTCTTTGTCGGCCTTGAGTTCGCCCTTGGCGGCATCGTAGACAAACAGCCGCTTGGCCAGCGCGGGCTGGTAGTTGAGCATGTCGATCAGAAAGCTCAGCGCGCCCAGGTTGTTGCCCAGCCGGTCGAAGATGCCGTCCGCGTGGGCTTTTTGTTCGTCGGCGCCGGGCTTGAGCATGCGCTCGACCAGTTCGCGCATGTGCGTCACCGCGAGCGCGGCCTGGTCCAGGTCCAGCACGGACAGCACGCCCTGCATCTGCGCCAGCTGCCCCGGCACCACGGCCAGCAGCTGGGTGTCTTCGGGCGTGCGGAAAAACAGGTCCAGCGATTTTTCGAGCGCGGCCAGGGAGGTTTGCAGCTCGCCGACCACGCTTCCCATGGTCTGCTTGTCGTTGACGCGCTGGTAGAGCTGCTCCATCCACGACTCCAGGGGCTGCGCGGGGCCGCCATCGCGCGCGCTCTGCAGACGCTCGGCCAGGCGCGCCGTGCGCGCCCACAGCTGGGGGTCGTTGGGATCGAAGTCGTCGAACACGGCCTCCAGAAAGAGCACGGCGGTGGCGAATTCCAGCGCCAGTTCGGGCCTGGGCGCCTGGCCGGATGTGACCGTGCTTTCAATCACGCGACTCATGGCGCGCGCCAGCACTTCGCTGGGCGGGTGCAGCTTGACCAGCGAATCCGTCACCAGACTGAACTGGTCGGTCAGCATCTTGAATTTGCCGAGGTCGCCCGCGGTCGCGGCCGACCAGGTTTCCTTGGCCGAGGCGATGCGCTTGCGGGCCTGGGCGATCAGGGCCGGCGCGAAGCGGCCGAACTGGACGGACTCATAGTCCACCGGCTTGAAGCGTTTGAGGCCATAGGCCGAGCGCACCGCCGACAGCACCGGCGAATCGCTGGCGCGCTGGACTTTCGCCTGGGAGCACAGGAAGAGCAGGTCTTCGGCGAGCCTGGCAGAGGCTTCCGTGCCCTTGGCCAGCCACACGTATTGCAGCAGCACGCGCAGGGTGGCCCGCTTCACATAGAGGTCGACGTTCAGCAGGCCCTGTGCCAGCGCCTCGAAAAAACCGGCGGCAATTTTCCAGAAGGTTCGGGATTCAATGCCGGTCTGCGTTTTTGCAAAGCCCAGGCAGGTGTCGCGAAGGCTGCGCGCGGCCTCGGCGTCGCCGGTGCGTATCAGGGTCAGCATCAGCCGGTCCAGCAGTTGCCGGGTTTCATCGCCGTATTCGCAGTCGGGGACGGTGATGTCCAGCACCGGCTCTATCCAGCGCCACTCGAAGACCCAGAGGTCCGCGGGGTGGACGCGGTCGGCACCGACCAGGCCCTGGATGTCGCGGTACTGGGGGAAGAGCGAGACCGCAGAAGCCGGCTTGCCCGCCAGCACGTCTTCGAGGTAGTGGACGATGGAAAAGCCCGCCAGTTCAATCTTGCCTATGGCATCCTGGTTGCACTGCACCGGTGACTGTATGAATTTCTGCACCGCGGTTTCCATCGCCCGCAGCACCAGCGCCGGGGCGCTCATGCCCACCATCTCCAGCGCGCCCACGGCCTGGTGCAATTGCTGGCGCGCGATGCGCAACTGGCCCGCGTCCAGCGCGCCGATGTCGGAGTTGCGCCCGGCCTCGGTCTCGCGAATGAAGCGTTTGAGCGCCTTGGTTGAGCCTTCCAGCGATTTGCGCAATTCCTCCAGCACCCAGGCCAGGGGCCCGAGATCCAGCAAGGTCAGGTCGAGTTCGGCGGGCTGTGAGTTGAGGTCATGTAATTGCATGTGGGGTCGGGCCGGTAAGAATCGATTTTTTGAGGTCGCGGTGAGTCCGGAGGCAAACGCTGTGCCCCGGGGTGTCTCCCCCAATTGAAGGAGAACTGGCCGCAGTCTATCCGCGTCTTTGCCGAATCAAAAGTGGAAAATACGCATGCGCCGCGCGGGCCGACCGGCGGTTGCGCAGGCGCGATGGACAGCCGCCGGCCGAGGGAAAACACCTGATGCACGCTATTGACTTATAGCCCGCCGGCTGGTCCTGTCTCTGCTATTCTGGCCTTAACGCGTGCACGGCTGTGATGGCGCCTTGGTGGCGTCCACCGCGGCCGGGCCTGCGAGGACAACTCCCTTGGCTTCAGACGCTACACCTAATTCATTACCCTCCTCACCGCCTGCCGCGGCAGGCGTCCTGGTGGACTCTCCCGCGATGCGCGGCGCGGGCCGTGGCCCGCTGTCGCTGGCACTGATGGATGCGCGCAACAACACCCTGCATTTGTTCGCGCAATACCAGCAGGCGCTGGAGGCCGGGAATTTCGCCGTGCCTTGCCTGCCCAACGTCAACCCGCCGCTGTGGGAGCTCGGCCATGTGGGCTGGTTCCAGGAGTGGTGGATAGCCCGCAACACGCAGCGCGCCCTGGGCACGCGCTGCGAGCCTGCGCGCACCCGGCTCGCCTCCATAGAGCCGAATGCCGACCGCTGGTGGAATGCGCAGCTTGTGCCGCACAGCGCGCGCTGGACGCTGGACCTGCCGGGCATGGCGCACTGCCGCGCCTATCTGCTGGACACGCTGGAAGGCACGCTGGACCTGCTGGAGAAAGCCGGGCCTGCCGGCCAAGGTACCGCGGGCAGCGACGACGCGCTGTACTTCTACCGGCTCAGCCTGTTCTTTGAAGACATGCGCGGCGAGGCCCTGGTGCGCAGCGCGCAAACCCTGGGCCTGGCGCTGGACAAAACCCTGGCGGACGCTTTCACGCCGGTGCCCATGGCGCTGCGCGAGCCCCTGCTGGTTCCGGCCACGGTGTGGCGGATGGGCAGCGATGGCGGCGCGGGTGGCGTGGGTTTTGCCTTTGACAATGAGTTGGCGGCGCATGCGGTCAGCGTGCCCGAATTCGAGATCGACGCCCAGCCCGTGAGCTGGGCGCAGTATGTGGAATTCGTCGGCGACGGCGGCTACGACCGCGAGGAACTCTGGCAACCGGACGGCTGGCGCTGGCTGCAGGGGCTGGCCGCGGGCGAAGGCCGGCGCGGCCCGCGTTATGTGGACCAGATCGGCGTCTCCAGCGGCGCGGTGATACAGAACCGATTCGGCGTGCCGCGCCGCATGCAAGGCAACCAGCCGGCCATGCACATGAGCTGGTGGGAGGCCGACGCCTGGTGCCGCTGGGCCGGACGCAGGCTGCCGGCCGAAGTGGAGTGGGAACTGGCCGCGCACACGGCGGCGCGGCGCGGTTTTAAATGGGGTGATGTCTGGGAGTGGGTGGGCAGCAGCTTCAGGCCCTACCCGGGTTTTGCGCCCGGCCCCTGGCAGGCTTATTCGCAGCCGCGATTCGGCACGCACAAGGTGCTGCGCGGCGCCTCTTTCGCGACGCGTGCGCGCATGAAAAACCCCAGGCACCGCGGCTTTGCCTTGCCGGGCCGGGATGACGTGTTCTGCGGCTTTCGTTCCTGCGCTCTCTGAAAAGAGTCAGGCCTTGGCCTTGCCGGGCTTTTCCTTGCGGTAAGTCCACCAGGGCAGGGTGGCGCGCAGCGACAGCACCTTGCCGCTCTGGGCCAGCTTGCCGCTGTAGCCGGGCAGGTGCTCCAGGGTGGCTTGCCAGTCGCGGCTTTGCAGTTCCTTGAGCAGCGCCTGCACCTGCGGCGTGGGCAGCTCGGACTTCAGGCAGACCAGGTGGTAGCGCTCCTGCGCCAGCGGCACAAAGCCCAGGCCTTTTTCGCGCGCCGCCGCTTCAATGCCCAGGCCCGCGTCGGCCGCATCGCTGGCGATGGCCTGGGCCACGGCCGTGTGCGAAGGCTCCTGGCTTTGGTAGCCCTGGATTGCGGATGAGGCCACGCCGGCCTTGGCCAGCAATTCATCGAGCAGCACGCGCGTGCCCGTGCCCTCGGCGCGGTTGACATAGCGCAGGCCGGGCTGTGCCAGGTCGGCGGCGCCGGTGATGCGCAGCGGGTTGTTTTTGGCCACCATCAGGCCCTGCGTGCGGTGGGCGAAGCCGATCAGCTTGTGAAGCCCGGGCTTGAGCAGGTTGCGGTAGCTGCGCGCGGTGAGGGACTGGTTGCCCGGCTGCTCCAGCGTGTGGAAACCCGCCATCATGCAGCGCCCCGCGTTCAGCGCCGCGATCGCGTCCACGCTGCCCATGAAGCGGATGTCCAGGTGCAGGCCACGCGCGCCAGCCTGCTCGCGCAGCGCCGACAGCGCCGCGTCGTGGCTGGCGTACAGCGTGAGCACATGGGCCTCGTCATCGAAGGCGGTGGAGAACGCGCGCTCGATGTCGCTGGTCAGGGCTTCGATCTGCGGCGCCAGCCGTGCCTGCGCCTGGCGCTCGGCCCACAGCAGCTTTTCGCCGAACTCGGTAAGCCGCGCGCGCTGGCCCTTGTCCCAGACGATGAGCTCGCGCCCCAGCGTCTGCTCCCAGTCCTTGAGCGCGCCCCACACGTGGCGGTAGGACAGGTCCAGCGCCTTGGACGCCTTGGAGATGGAACCCTGCTCGCGCACCGCATGCAGCAGGTCCATCAGCGGGTTGCGTATCAGCGCGCTTTTGCCGCGCTGCGGCGTGAGCAGGTAGGAGAGTTCGACTTTGTGCATGGCGGGCAGGGGTGGCTTCGATTATGAGTGCATGCGCCGGCGGGGCAGGGCGGGCAGGCGCCTCAACCTATGCAAACGGCTTCATAGCGATGATTCCTGATGTGATTCAAGGACTTAGGCCCTAGGCTAGAGTGCTTCCCAAACCTTCAATGAACACCTTCTCCGACAGCGCCGCCACGGCCTTTTCCCTCATCACCTCGCTTGATCCCGTGCTGGCCGGCATCGTTGCCCGCTCGCTGGCCGTGAGCGCGTCCGCCTGCGTGATCGCCTGCAGCGGCGGCCTGCTGCTGGGCGCCTGGCTGGGCGTGTCGCGCTTTCGCGGCCGTGGCGCGGTGCTGGCCGTGCTCAATACCGCGCTGGCGCTGCCCTCGGTGGTGGTCGGGCTGGTGGTCTATTTGCTGCTGTCGCGCAGCGGGCCGCTGGGTTTCCTGGGCTGGCTGTTTTCCTTCAAGGCCATGGTGCTGGCGCAGGCCGTGCTGGTGCTGCCCGTGGTCACCGCACTGGTGCGCCAGGCGATAGAGGATGCCGACCGCAGCCACGGCGAGCAGTTCCAGTCGCTGGGCGCGGGCCGCTTTGTGCGCGGCCTGATCCTGCTGTGGGATGAACGTTATGCGCTGCTCACGGTGCTGATCGCCGCATTCGGGCGGGCCATCTCGGAAGTCGGTGCGGTCATGGTCGTGGGCGGCAACATCGACGGCTTCACGCGCGTAATGACCACCGCGATCGCGCTGGAAACCAGCAAGGGTGATCTGCCGCTGGCCCTGGCCCTGGGCATGGTGCTGCTGGGCGTGGTGCTGCTGCTCAATATACTGATCGCGGGCCTGCGGCGCTGGCGCGAACAGCTCGACGACCGCCTGCCCGACCCGGCCGCCGGCCTGGCCGCGCATGGGGGGACGCCATGACCGAGCTCTTCCAGCTGCAGGCCGTGGATGTGCGCTACGGCCGCGTGCAGGCGCTCAGCGGCTGCACGCTGCGCATCCAGGCCGGCGAAAGGCTGGCGCTGGTGGGTTCCAACGGCAGCGGCAAAAGCACCTTGCTGCGAACCCTCAACGGCCTGGTCAAGCCCGCGGCCGGCAGCCTGCAGCATGACACGCGGGCCTGCCAGGCCATGCTGTTCCAGCGGCCTTACATGCTGCGCGCCAGTGTGCTGCGCAATGTAGCGCTGGGCCTGTGGCTGGCCGGTGTTCCCTGGCGCGAAGCCAAGGCGCAGGCGCTGGTGGCGCTGGAACGCGTGGGCCTGGAGCACCTGGCCACGCGCAATGCCAAGGCCTTGTCGGGCGGCCAGCAGCAGCGCGTGGCGCTGGCGCGGGCCTGGGCGCTCAAGCCGCAGGTGCTGCTGCTCGACGAGCCCACCGCCAGCCTGGACCCCTCTGCCAAGCGCGAGGTCGAGCGCCTCATGGCCGAGTTCGCCGATGCCGGCATGACATTGATCTTCAGCAGCCACAACCTGGGCCAGGTCAAGCGCCTGGCGCAGCGCGTGATTTACCTGGAGCAGGGCCGGCTGGTCGCCGACCTGCCCACGGCGGCATTTTTTGGCGGGCCGGTTCCCGCCGCGGCGGAAGCATTTTTAAAAGGAGAACTTGCATGATCCACCTGAAAACTCTCAGGGCGCTGCTGGTCGCCCCGCTGGCCTTGTCGGCCGCGCTGGCCATGGCGCAAACCAGCACCATCGTGATGGCGTCCACCACCTCGACCGAGCAGTCGGGCCTGTTTTCGCACTTGCTGCCCGAGTTCAAGAAAGCCACGGGCATAGACGTCAAGGTGGTGGCCGTGGGCACCGGCCAGGCCATAGACATGGGCCGCCGCGGCGACGCCGACGTGCTGTTTGTGCACGACCAGGTCGCCGAAGAGAAGGTCGTCGCCGAAGGCTTTGCCGTGAAACGCTTCCCGGTCATGTACAACGACTTCGTGCTGGTGGGCCCCGCGGCCGACCCGGCCAAGGCCAAAGGCAAGGACATCGTCGAGGCGCTCAAAAAACTCAGCGCTGCGAACGCCAACTTTGTCTCGCGCGGCGACAAGAGCGGCACCCATGCCGCCGAACTGCGCTACTGGAAAAGCGCCGGCATCGACACGCCGGCCGACAAGCCGGCCTTCGCCAACTACAAGGCCTGCGGCTGCGGCATGGGTCCGGCGCTCAATATCGCGGCCAGCAGCGGCGGTTATGTGCTGGCCGACCGCGGCACCTGGCTGTCCTTCAAGAACCGCGGCGACCTGGCCGTGCTGGTCGAAGGTGACACGCGGCTGTTCAACCAGTACGGCGTGATGGTAGTCAACCCCGTTAAACACCCGCAGGTCAAGGCGGCCGAAGCGCAGAAGTTTGTCGACTGGGTGATCTCGCCCGCGGGCCAGGCGGTGGTTGCCAGCTACAAGATAGGTGGCGAGCAGCTGTTTTTCCCCAACGCAAGATGAGCTCCCCCCTGTCCAGGCTCACTGCGTGTAGCTTGTTCTCCCCTCCAGGGGACGGCGCCTGCGGCCCGGCAAAGCCGGTTCCGCGGCGCCTGCTGGTATGGGCTGCTGCGGCACTTGTTTTTTTAGGAGGCCTGAACATGGCGCATGCCCAGCCGTCCCCGGCCACTCCCGGCAATGCCGAGCCGCTGCGTGTTTACGCCGCGGGCAGCCTGCGCGAAGCCCTCACCGAAGTTGCCCGGGTTTATGAATCTCGTACAGGCCTTAAAACCCAGCTGACCTTTGGCGCCTCCGGCCTGCTGCGCGAGCGCATTGAAAAGGGTGAGCCGGCGCAGGTGTTCGCATCGGCCGACACACAACATCCCCAGCGCCTGCATGCCATGGCGGGCGGCGCATGGGCGCCACCCACGCTGTTTGTGCGCAACCAGCTGTGCGCGCTGGCCGTGCCGCAGCTCAATGCAGAGTCCGGCAAGCTGCTGGACCTGATGCTGGACCCGGCCGTCAAGCTGGGCACTTCCACGCCCAAAGCGGATCCCTCGGGCGACTATGCCTGGGAGGTATTCCGAAAAGCCGAGGCACTGAAACCCGGCGCCTATGCGGCACTGGATGCCAAGGCGCTCAAGCTCACCGGTTCGCCGGAGGCACCCCAGCCGCCGGCCGGCCGCAGCACCTACGAATGGCTGATCACCGAAGGCCGCGCCGACCTGTTCCTGACCTATTGCACCAATGCGGTGGCAGTGCGCAAGGAAGTGCCGCGCATGAATGTGGTGCAGATGCCGCTGGAATTGCAGGTGAGCGCCTTCTACGGGCTGACCGCGCGAAGCGGCGATGCGGCGGCTGGGCAATTTACCGCTTACCTGCTGACACCCGAAGCGCAGGAGGTGTTCCGCCGTTTCGGCTTCGGCGCGCCTTGAAGAGGGATGGGTGGATTGGGGGGTGTACTTATAATCGCCCTGTGCCTCACCATCCCGCCAACCGTCTGACCCCCCCTGTATGGGAACGCCTTGCCGCCTGGCTGGCTTTCCTGGCCGTGCTGTCGGCGCTGTGGGCGCCGGTGTCCATGCTGGCCCAGGATGTCAAAACCGGCAAGCTGGGTGGCATCTGCAGTGTCAACACGGTTTCTTCCAATGCCGGCGGTGATGCCGCCGGCGGCGATGCGGGGTCCACGGGCCTGCGCTGCGACTTGTGCGCTTCGCCGGGCCTGGTGCTGCCGCCCTTGCCGCTGCCAGCCACCCCCTGTTTTTCCGGCACCGATGTTGCCGCATCGGACCTCTCTGCGGCCGCCGGTGCCGCCGTCCCCGGGCTGCCCTTCAGCCGCGGGCCTCCCTCCGTTTGATGTGAACCGCCTCGCCTGAGGCATTCCCGCGCGCGGGCCTGGCGGCCTGTGCGTCCGTTCATTTCAGAGTGTGAGTTTTCATGAACCTTTCCCGCACACCGTGCGCGCTTGCCTGGCGCGGCGCCACGGCGCTGGCTTTCCCCTTGGCAGCCATTCCCCTGGCGGCGTTCGCGCAGGCCCAGCCTGCCGAGGCACCGGCCAGATCTCTGGGCGTGGTCACGGTCAACAGCGGCCAGCCGACCTCCCTGCCCACGCAGATTCCGACCACGATTGAAGGCATCACGCGCGAGCAGATCGCGCAGACCATCAACGCCACCGACAGCGAAGACGCGCTCAAGTACTTTCCCAGCCTGCTGGTGCGCAAGCGCTACATCGGCGACTACAACCACGCCATCCTCTCGAGCCGTGCCTCGGGCACGGGCAACAGCGCGCGCTCGGCGGTGTATGCCGACGGCATTTTGCTGTCCAACTACCTGGGCAACGGGATTGCCAACGGCACCAATTACGCGCCGCGCTGGGGCCTGGTGACGCCGGAGGAAATCGAGCGGGTCGACGTGCTCTACGGCCCGTTCTCCGCCGCTTACCCGGGCAACTCGGTGGGCGCGGTGGTGGACTACATCACGCGCATGCCCACGCAGTTCGAGGCGCATGCCAAGCTCAACGGCTTCACGCAAAACTTCAAGCTCTACGGCAGCGACAGCCGCTTCAGCGGCAGCCAGGCTAGCGCCTCGCTGGGCAACCGCAGCGGCGACTGGTCCTGGTTCATCAATGCCAACCGCACCGAAAGCGCGGGCCAGCCCCTGACCTTCGCCACGCGCACGCTGAGCACTGCGGCCCCCGCGGCCGGCGCCACCGTGGTGAGCGGCGCGGTACCCGGGCTGAACACACGCAATGTCCCCTGGCTGCTGCTGGGCGGCGCCACGCAGTACGAGACGCGGCAGGACCACCTCAAGTTCAAGCTTGCCTACGATTTTTCATCCACGGTGCGCGCCAGCTACACCCTGGGCTATTGGAAGAACACAGCCGAGAACCGTTCGCAGAGCTATTTGCGTGATGCGGCGGGTACGCCGGTCTACAGCGGCAACGTCAGCATCAACGGCCGGGGCTACACGCTGGCGGCCAGCGATTTTGGCGTGAGCAACGAAGCCTTGACGCATGTGATGCACGGCTTGTCCGTCAAGTCGAACACGCAAGGCACCTGGGACTGGGAGGTCGCGGCCAGCCTGTACGACTACCAGAAGGACCAGGTTCGCGCGGCCACCAGCGCACAGCCGGGCGCCCTGAACGGCGGCGCCGGCACGTTGCAGGACCAGGACGGCACCGGCTGGAACACGCTGGCCTTCAAGGGCATCTGGCGGCCCGAAGGCGTCCAGGGCGCGCACATCGTGGATTTTGGCTTCCAGCAGGACAGCTACCAGCTGCGCATCCTCAAGTCCGCGGCGGCCAACTGGCTTACCAGCGGGCCGGGCGCCGTGGTGAGCGACGTGGGCGGCAAGACCCGTTTGCGCAGCCTGTATGCGCAAGACGCCTGGGCCTTTGCGCCCAGGTGGAAAACCGTGCTGGGCGCACGCCTGGAAAACTGGACGGCCTCCGGCGGTTTCACCAGCTTCGGGGCCGGCAGCCCGGCCAACACGGGCTATGCCTCGCGCAGCGACAACGCGGTATCGCCCAAGGGCGCGCTGTCCTACCAATGGTCGTCGGATACGGTGCTCAAGGCCTCGGTGGGCCGCGCGGTCCGCTTTCCGACGGTCGGGGAGCTGTATGGCGCGACGGCGACGGTCAATTCCCAGTACATCAACGACCCCCATCTCAAGCCCGAGAAATCCTGGACCACGGAGCTCACGGCGGAAAAAGACCTGGGCAATGCCTTGCTGCGCCTGACTTTTTTTACCGAGGACACCCGCGACGCGCTGTATTCGCAAACCACCTTCGACCCCGCCGCCAATGCCAACATCAGCCGTGTGCAGAACGTCGGGCGCATCAAGACCCAGGGCGTGGAGCTGGCCTTCAGCGGCAACGACGTGCTCAAAAAAGGGCTGGACCTGAGCGGCAGCATCACCTACGCTGATTCCCGCATCAAGGAGAACGGCGGTTTTGTCGCGGTGGCGGGCGACACGCTGGGCAAGTACCAGCCGCGTGTGCCGGTGTGGCGCGCCACGGCCGTGGCCAACTACCGCTTTACGCCGCAGCTGTCGGGCAGCTTTGCCGCACGCTACAGCGGCAGGCAGTATTCGAGTTTGGACAACGCCGATGTGAACGGCTTTGCCTACCAGGGCACCAGCAAGTACTTCACCACCGACGTGCGCCTGCGCTACCAGGTGAACAAGCAATGGAGCGCGGCGGTCGGCATCGACAACCTCAACAACGACCAATACTGGAATTTCCACCCCTATCCGCAGCGCACCTTCATGGCCGAACTGAACTTCAGCCTGTGATCCGCGCTATCTTTTTTACCAAGCCACCCTATTACCAAGACCAAGGATGAACCATGAAACCTATCGCCCTTAAAACCATTGCCGCCGGCATGCTGCTTTTGGCCGCCTCCCTGCCCGCCGCCGCCCACGTCACCCTGGAATACCAGGTGGCCAATGCGGGCAGCTATTACAAGGGGAGCTTCAAGGTCGGCCACGGCTGCGGCAACTCGCCCGTCAAGCAGATCGTGGTCACGATTCCCGCGGGCGTGCAGGGCGCCAAACCCATGCCCAAGGCCGGCTGGGCGCTGGAAGTCACGCGCGAGAAACTGGCCCAGCCGCGGCAGGACCACGGAAAAGCCGTCACCGAAGACGTGTCCCGCATCAGCTGGACGGCCAAAACCCCGGCCGATTATTTGCAGAACGACTGGTATGACGAGTTCGTGCTGCAGGCCAAGCTGCCGGCCCAGGCCGGCATGCTGTACTGGCCCGTCATGCAGGTGTGCGAGGAGGGCAAGGTGGATTGGAATGAAGTGCCCAAGCCGGGCCAGTCACTCTCCGACCTGAAAAACCCCGCCGCCGCACTGGAACTGATGCCCGCGGGCGGCGGCGGCGAGCACAACCACTGAACGGCGCCGGCTGCGCCTCGTTTTAAAGTCCACCCATTGTTTCAAGGAGCATTTGCATGACATCCGGAAAATTCCCGACATTCTCCAAATTTTCACAAGCCGCGCTGCTGTTGTTGCTCGCGCTGGGCGGTACGGCCGCCCTGGCGCAGGGCGCCGCCGTCAAGGTCGACGGCGCCTGGGCGCGCGCCACCGTGCAGGGGCAAAGGGGCTCGGGGGCTTTTATGAGCCTCACGGCCAGTGAGGCGACCCGGCTGGTGGGTGTGTCCTCACCGGTAGCCGGCGTGGCCGAAGTGCATGAAATGAAGATGGAGGGCGACGTCATGAAAATGCGCGCGCTGCCCTCGCTGGAGCTGCCCGCCGGCAAAAAAGTGGAGTTCAAGCCCGGTGGTTACCACGTGATGCTGATGGACCTCAAGGCGCCGCTGGCCAAGGACAGCACGATTCCCCTGACCCTGCTGTTCAAGGACGCCAAGGGTGTGGAAAGCAAGCTGGAGCTGAAACTGCCGGTGGCCACGGCAGCGCCCGGTGCGGGCGGCGCCGCGGCGGAGCACAAGCACTAAGGGTCCAGCCGCGGGTAGCCGGGCTCTAGCCGCGCTTGCCCGGGCCCAGCCGCCGGTACACCGTGGCGCGGCTCACACCCAGCGCCCTGGCGGCCTGCAGCACATTGCCGCGCGCGTCGCTGACGGCCTTGCGGATCAGCGCGGTTTCAAGTTCCTTGAGCGGCCGGCCCGCGTCGGCCGAAGGCGGCAGCTGCAGCGCGGCCGGCGCGGCATCGCGGCCGGCCGGCAGCGGCATCGCGTGCAGGCGCAGGCCCGACCACAGCGGCGCCTCCAGCACGCCGCCCTGCGCATTGACGCGGCGCTGCGCCGCGTCAAACAGCATTTCAAAAGGCATGGCGAACAGCTCGCTGCAGTGCGGCATGCCGCCGGCCGCGGCGTCCAGGCGCGAGAGCATTTGCCGGGCCGCCGGGTTGGCGCCGGTGACGCAGCCGTCGGCGTCCACGCAGAGCAGGCCGTCACTGTCGTCGCCCAGCACCCGGCCCGGCCAGTTGAGCCTGACCAAGAGGGCATGGGGCCGACCCAGCGTGAGTGCGTTTTCAATGCTGCGCGCGCACTGGGTGACCAGGTGCTTGAGCTCGGGCCGCTCGGCCGCTTCTATGCCCGTCAGGTCCAGCATGCCGGCACAGTGCCCGTCGGGGCCGAACAGCGGCGCGCCGGCACAGCTGTAGACCGAGGTCGCGTCGAAAAAATGCTCGCCCCGGTGCAGCCAGACCGGCTGCAGCTCGCCCAGCGCCGCGCCTATGGCGGTGGTGCCGACCCGGGCTTCCGAAAGGTCGGTGCCTATACGCGTGATCACATCGGCGCGGCCGTCGCTGCGGTCTATGCGGCCGTTGACGTCGACCACCACGCCGGCCTGGTTGGTCAGGATGGCGAAGTAGCGGGTGTCGGCAATCGCGCGGCCCAGCCGCTCAAGCGTGGGTTTGGCGGCCTGTACCAGGTGCTGGTTGGCTTCCTGGTGGCGCCGCATCTCGGCGGCCGGCACGGTGTCGAAGGAGGGGGCTTGTTCAGGGTGCTGGCCGCCGGCCAGGCAGCGCCGCCAGGAGCGCTCTATCCAGCCTTCCAGGGCCGGCGCCGCGTCGGCGGGCCGGGTTTCGCCGTACAGGACGGCCTGGCGCGCGCGCCCTATGCGCGCCAGCCTGTCCTGGCCGCCCGCGGCCTGAGCGGGATGAAAGGGGGTCATGGATGCCATGGCCCATTGTGGCGAATTTCGCCGGTTTGCGCAGAGGGGGTTTTTGCCTGGGCGCGCCGCTGCGGCAAGCGCCCCGGGACGGTATCAGCGCGCGTGGGCGGCGATCAGCAGCATGGCGGACTTCAGCCCCGCCACCGTCATCAACAGCGAACCCAGCACGTGCACCGTGGCTGTCAGCGCCGCCAGGCCGTAGCGCGCGTCCATCAGGAAGATCACCACCTCGGCTGAAAACGAGGAAAAAGTGGTCAGCCCGCCCAGGAAGCCGGTCACCAGCGCCAGGCGCCAGACCGGGTCCAGCTGCGGCATGGCCTGGAATACCGCGATGCAGATGCCTATCAGGTAGCCGCCTATCAGGTTGGCGGCCAGCGTTCCCCAGGGGATGATGCCGCCCGGCGTGAGCCACAGGCTCAGGCCCCAGCGGGCCAGCGCGCCCAGCGAGGCGCCGATGGAGATGGCAAGCACGGTCAGCATGGTGTGTGTGGGGAGGAAAGGAGCTGGGTTTGGCGGGACAATGCAGCCATGACTTTAACCGCTGCGCCCGCTTTCGGCGAAGCGCCCGGCTTCCTGGGCGTGGTGATGCTGGACACCCGCTTTCCGCGCCCACCCGGCGACGTGGGCCATCCCGATGCGTTTGGCGTGCCGGTGCGCCGGCATGTGGTGCGCGGCGCCTGGCCCGGCAAGATTGTGCAGACGGCGGCCGGCTTGCGCGCCTCGGGCGTGGCGCCGGCCTTTGTGGAGGCCGTGCAGGCGCTGGAAGCCGAGGGCGCACGCGCCGTCACCACGAGCTGCGGCTTCCTGGTGCTGCTGCAGGACGAGCTGCAGGCCGCCGCGCGGGTGCCTGTGGTGACTTCCAGCCTGCTGCAATTGCCGGGGCTGCTGGCGCACCAGGCGAGGGTCGGCGTGCTGACCATCAGCGCGGCCGCGCTGGGGCCCGAGCACTTGCAGGCGGCGGGCGTGCCGGCCGGCCGGCTGGCCGACGTGGTGGTGCAGGGCGTGGACCCGGCCGGGGAATTCGCAACGGCCATACTGGGCAACCGCGACACCATGGACATGGACAAGGCCAGCCGCGAGGTGGTGGATGCGGCGGTGGCGCTCAGGCGGCGCGAACCTTCGCTGCAAGCGGTGGTCCTTGAATGCACCAACTTGCCGCCCTACCGGCAGGCTGTCGAAGCGGCCACAGGCCTGAAGACCTGGGCGCTGACGGATGACGAAAGATTGCTGCGCCCCTGGAAATAAGCGGCTGCCGCAGGCCTACATCTTGCCCGGTAGCCAGGTGGCGATCTGCGGGAAAAACCAGAGCAGCAACACCATGCCGCACATCAGGAAGAAAAACGGCAAGGTCACCCGCGCGATATAGGTGATTTCTTTTTTCGTCATGCCCTGGAGCACAAACAGGTTGAATCCCACCGGTGGCGTGATCTGTGCCATCTCCACCACGATGACGATGAAGATGCCGAACCAGATCAGGTCCAGCCCGGCCGCCTGCACCGTGGGCAGGATGACGCCCATGGTCAGCACCACCATCGAGATGCCGTCCAGAAAGCAGCCCAGCACGACATAGAAGATGCTCAGCACGACGATGAGCATGAAGGGGCTGAGCCCGAGGCTGGAGACGAATTCGGCCAGGTGGCGAGGCAGTCCGATGTAACCCATGCTCAGCGTCAGGAACGCGGCGCCGGCCAGGATCAGCGCGATCATGCAGTACAGGCGCGTCGCGCCCAGCAAGGATTCCTTGAAGGTGTTCCAGCTCATGGACCTCTGAACGACGGCCAGCACGAGCGAGCCGACGACGCCGATGGCCGCGGCCTCGGTTGCGGTGGCCACACCGGTATAGATGGAGCCCAGCACGGCGCCGATGAGGAGCACGACCGGTATCAAGTGGCGCGACTCATAGATTTTTTCGCCAAAACTCATCGCGGCATCGGGCGGTGGAATCTTGCCCTTGTTGAGCAGGGCCCACACGACCAGGTAGCCCGAGAAAAGAGATGCCAACAGCAGGCCGGGAAAAACGCCGGCGATGAACAACCGGGCAATCGACACGTCGGCGCTGACGCCGTAGACGATCATGATGATGGACGGAGGAATCAGCAGGCCCAGCGTGCCGGCGCCCGCGAGGGAGCCTATCGTGATGTCTTCCGGGTAACCGCGTTTGGCCAGTTCCGGCAGCGTCATCTTGCCTATGGTGGCGCAGGTCGCCGCCGAGGAGCCGGAAACCGCGGCAAAAATGGTGCAACCGATGACGTTGGTATGCAGCAGGCCGCCCGGCAACCGGCTGACCCAGGGGGCGAGGCCCTTGAACATGCTTTCACTGAGCTTGGTGCGGAACAGGATTTCACCCATCCACACAAAAAGAGGCAGGGCCGTCAATGTCCAGCTCGACGAGGATCCCCAGATGGTCACGGCCATGGCGTCACCGGCGGCGCGTGACGAGAAAAGCTGCATGCCTATCCAGGCCACGCCCGACAGCGTGAGGCCTATCCACACGCCGGAACCCAGAATCAGGAAAAGCGAAAGAATCAGCAGCGAAGTGATGGCGAGATCGGACATGTTGGTTCTTTGTTGTTATTTATTCGTGATGCAGCGCTTCGTCGCTGCCGGCCTGCGTGCGCCGGCCCCTGATCTCCAGCACCAGCTCGTCGATGAACGCGATCATCAGGATGGCCGCACCCACGCCCATGGTGATCTGTGGAATCCATAGCGGCGTGGCGTCGTTCCCGGTGGAGATGTCGTGGTAGGCGTAGGAGTTGACCGACAGCATGACGCTGTACCAGGCGAACAGCATGGAAAGCGCCGTGGCCACGGCCAGGGCCCAGATTTCCAGTGCGCGCCGGGCGCTGCCGTGCAGGCCATTGAGAATCAGCGTGACGCGGATGTGCTCACCCTTCTTGAGGGTGTGGGCCAGCGCCAGAAACCCGCTGGCCGCCATGCAGTAGCCGGCATACATGTCGGTGCCGCGCAGCGACCATGCGAACTGGCGGTCCAGCACCCCGGCCAGCACCGACACCAGCGTGCCGACCATGAACAGGGCGCCCAGCCACGCCGCGCCGTCATACAGCGCATCGAGCATGCGGCGCATGGTTACTTCTTCGCCGCGTTGGATTTGTCGAAGGCGGACAGCAGGGCTTCACCCTCTTGGCCGGCGCGTTTGAGCCAGTCGGCCTTCATGATGCCGCCCACCTGGCGCAGGTCGGCCACCAGCTTGGGCGATGGGGCCATGATTTTCATGCCTTTTTCGGCCAGGGCCTTTTTATAGAACTCGTTTTTTTCCTCGCTGATTTTCCAGCCGCGGGTCTCGGCGTCCGCGGCGGCTTTCAGCACGGCGGCCTGGGTGGGCGCGTCCAGCGCATCGAAAGACTTCTTGTTGACGATCACGGCGTTCTTGGGCAGCCAGGCCTGCACGTCATACCAGTACTTGATGCTCTCGTAGGTTTTGGTGTCGTAGCCGGTGGAGCCGGAGCTCATGTAGCTGTTGACGACGCCGGTTGCCATGGCCTGGCTCAGTTCCGCGGCCTGGACGGTCACGGGTTGCGCGCCGACCAGTTCGGCGATCTTGCTGGTGGCCGGGCTGTAGGCGCGCCACTTGAGGCCTTTCATGTCGGCGACGGCCGTGATTTCCTTGTTGACGTAAATGCCCTGTGGGGGCCAGGCCACGGTATAGAGCAGTTTCATGCCTTGCCCGCCCAGCAGTTTTTCAAGCGCTGGCTTTTGCGCTTCGGCCAGTTTGTGGGCCGAGGCATAGCTGGAGGCCACGAAGGGCAGGCCGTCGGCGCCGTAAATCGGGTTCTCGTTTTCGAAGTTGACCAGCAGGACTTCGCCGATCTGGGCCTGGCCGCCTTGCACCGCGCGCTTGATCTCATTGGCCTTGAACAGCGAGGCATTGGCGTGCACCGTGATCTTGAGCTTGCCGCCGCTGGCCTTGTCCACGTCGGCCGCGAATTGCGTCAGGTTCTCCGTGTGGAAATTGCTGGCCGGGTAGGCGGCGGGGAGGTCCCACTTGGTCTGGGCAAAGGCATTGGTGCCCAGCGCGAGGGCGGCGGCCGCCACGGTGATCTTGAAATTCATGAGAGGCTCCAGGACAAGGAATTGATAAGTAGTAATAGGATAGACGCAAATCCCGCGCCAGTTCATCGGGCATACCCCGAAATACTGCGCCCACCTGTTTACGCGACCCTGGGGCCCCGCCATGAACCTGCGTTTTGTTGAAGCCTTTTATTGGGTGGCCTCGCTCAAAAGCATCTCGCGCGCCGCCGACAAGCTCTACCTCACGCAGTCGGCCATGTCCAGCCGCATCGCCACGCTGGAAGAGGAGCTCGGCATCCTACTGCTGGACCGGCGCGACAAGCAGTTCAAGCTCACGGTGGCCGGCGCGCGCTTTTTTGTCTACGCCCAAAAGCTGCTGGAGCTGCAGCGCGAGGTCAAGCAGGAGATGGGATCGGGCGCGCCCATGGCGGTTTCCATGCGCATAGGCGCGATCGAGTCGGTGCTGCATTCCTGGCTGATTCCCTGGCTCGAAAAACTGCGGGTGGACCATCCGGGGCTGGAGCTGGAGCTCACGGTGGAAACCACCCCCATCCTGATGGACCAGGTGCAGCGCGGCACGCTGGACCTGGTGTTCGCGGCGCTGCCCGCCTCGGCCGACGGCGTGCGCAACCAGGCCTTGCCGCCCATGGACATGGCGTTTGTGGGCAATCCGGCACTGCATAAAAAAAGAAATTACCGGCTCGATGAGCTGGCCGAAATGGAATTGCTGACCTTCCAGAAAGGCTCGCAGCCGCATGTCACCCTGCTGGACCTCTTCAAGCAGAACCGGATGGAGCCCAAAAAGGTGCACGCGATTTCATCGATCTCGGCCATGGTCCAGCTGGTGCAGGGCGGCTTCGGCGTGGCCTTGCTGCCGCGCGCGGCGGTGCAGCGGCTGACGGGCTTTGCCAGCCTCAAATTGCTGACCTGCGACAAGAAGCTCAAGGCTTTGCCCATCCATGCCAGCTACCGCACCGACCCGACCTCGTCCATCGTGGAAACGGTGGTCCGGTCGGCCGTGGAGTTCGCCGGGGAAGGCGGGGGCGGCACCAAAACGGCCCGCAACCCGGCCGCCAAAACGCTGAAAACCGCCAAAAAAGGTGCATCAGGGTAAATCCTAGTCATCGAAAAAATCGATGACGAAAGCAAAATATTTCTTGTTTGATTTCGTCATTTGCTAATCGCACACTTCGCCCCATGTCATCCAACTGTCATGTTTTTACGAGGAGTGCGAAATGAAGAAGTCATGGTGGGCCCGAGTGGCCGCGGTACTGGCCGGCGCTGGTTTGAGCCTGTGCGCGCATGCGCAGCAAGAGGTCAGGATAGGCGTGCTGTATCCGCTGACCGGTCCCGCCGCCTCGGTGGGCGCCGAACTGCGCAGCGCGCTGGAGCTCGCCGCCGACATCATCAACAACGGCGCACCCGGCGTGTCCGAACTGCCGCTGTCCGCCGGCAAGGGCCTGCCCAACCTCAAGGGCGCGAAGATCAAGCTGGTCTTCGCCGACCACCAGGCCAACCCGCAAACCGGCGCGACCGAAGCCGAACGCCTGATCACGCAGGAAAAAGTGGTGGCACTGGTTGGCGCCTACAACAGCGCCGTCACCGCCACGGCCAGCCAGATCGCCGAGCGTGCCGGCATCCCCTTTTTGAATCCGGAGTCGTCCTCGGCCTCGCTCACGCAGCGCAATTTCAAGTGGTTCTTCCGCACCACGCCGCACGACGACCTGTTTGTGCACAACGCCTTTGATTTCCTCAAGGAGCTCGAGGCCAAAAAAGGCATCAAGGCTGGCGTGGTGGCCAGCCTCAACGAGAACGGCCTGTGGGGCACGGAAACCACCAAGCTGCAAAGCAAGCTTGCGCCCGAGTTCAAGCAGAACCTGGCCAAGCAGGTGATGTACCCGGCCAAGACCACGCAGCTGACCTCCGAAGTGCAGACCCTCAAGGCGGCCAATCCCAACCTGGTGCTGCAGTCGTCCTATACGGCCGATGCCATCCTGTCGATCAAGACTTACAAGGAACTGGGTTTCTCGCCGGACATGATCCTGGCGAACAACGCGGGCTTTACCGACACGGACTTCATCAAGACCCTGGGCAAGGACGCCGACTACATCATCACGCGTGAAGTCTGGGCGCTGGACCTGGCCAACCGCAACCCGCTGATCAAGCAGGTCAACGACCTGTTCAACAGCCGCTACAAGATCAACTTCACCGGTAACTCCTCGCGCACCTTCACCGGCCTGATGGTGATGGCCGACGCCATCAACCGCGCGGGCTCGACCGAGCCCGAGGCCATCCGCAAGGCGCTGGCCGCGACCGACATGCCCGGCAGCAAACTCATCATGCCGTGGAAGGGCGTGAAGTTCGATGCCACCGGCCAGAACACCCTGGGCCAGGGCATCCTGGTGCAGATCATGGGCGGCAAGTACAACACGGTCTGGCCTTTCGACATGGCCTCGCGTGAGGTGACCTGGCCCATGCCCAAGTGGGACCAGCGCAAATAAGCCGCCGGCCTTGACTCACCTGCCTAAGAGACAACCATGACCACGGAAATATTGCTTCAGACGCTGGCCTCCGGCGTGCTGATCGGGCTGATTTACGCGCTGGTGGCTATCGGCCTGACCATGATTTTCGGCGTCATGGACATCGTGAATTTCGCGCACGGCGAGTTCCTCATGCTCGGCATGTACTCGGCCTTCTGGCTGTTCGCCCTGTATGCGCTGGACCCCATGATCACCCTGCCGCTGACGGTCCTCATGCTGTTCGGCTTCGGTGTGCTGCTGTACAAGCTGGTGATCGTGCGCATCATCAACGCGCCCATGCTGTCGCAGATCTTCACGACCTTCGGCATCATGATCTTGCTGCGCGGCGTGGCCCAGTTCCTCTGGAAGCCGGACTTCCGCTCCATCGAGAACTCCGCCGTCAGCGGCACCGTCAAGCTGCTGGGCATACAGCTGGGCAAGCCGCAGCTGGTGGCCGGCGTGGGAGCCATTGTGGTGACCGGCCTGATTTACTTCTTCCTGAACAAGACCCGGCTGGGCGCGGCGCTGGAAGCCACCGCCTCGGACAAGGAAGCCGCACGCCTCATGGGCATTGATTCGCACAAGATGTTCTCGCTGGCCTGGGGCATAGGCGCGGCCTGCGCCGGTGCGGCCGGGGTGCTGCTGTCGACCTTTTTCCCGATCTTTCCGGACGTGGGCGCGAGCTTCATCCTGCTGGCCTTTGTGGTGGTCAACCTGGGCGGCTTCGGCAGCGTCTCGGGCGCCTTCTGGGCCGGCATCCTGGTCGGCGTGATCGAGGTCATGGGCGGCCTGCTGCTCGGGCCGCAGTACAAGACCGCCATCGTGCTGGTACTGTTCCTGGGCGTATTGATGTTCCGGCCCCAGGGCCTGATGGGTAAGGCATGAGCGCCGCGCCGGGCCGTCCCCAAGCAAGCTCGCACCGCAGTGCGGAGCACGAAGGTATTCGAATGCATACCATGAAACAGACTATTTTTGCCGTCGCCGCCTTGGTGTTTGCCCTGGCCGTTCCCGCCTTCACGGATGCCTCGCACCTGAACATGGCCATCCTGATCCTCATGGCAGCCCAGGTGGGCGTGGCCTGGAACATCGTGGGCGGTTATGCCGGCCAGGTGTCCTTGGGCCACGCGGCCTTCTACGGCCTGGGCGCCTATGCCTCGACGCTGCTGCTGGTCAAGTTCGGCGTCAACCCCTGGATAGGCGTGCTGGCCGGCGGCCTGCTGGCGGCCTTGCTGAGCCTGGGCTTTGGCTGGTCGTGCTTCCGGCTCAAGGGCCACTACTTCGCGATGGCCACCATCGCGGTGGCCGAGCTGGTGCAGATCTTCTTCACCGAGTGGGACTACGGCGGCGCGGCGGTGGGCCTTTATGTGCCCATGGACCGCCAGGGCTGGCTGTGGCTGAACTTTGCCACCAAGCTGCCTTACTACTGGCTGGCGCTGGGCCTGCTGCTCATCACGCTGGGCGTGAACTGGTGGATAGAGCGCAGCTACCTGGGCTACTACTTCAGGGCCATCAAGGACGAACCCGATGCGGCCCGCAGCATAGGCGTGAACATCGCGCGCTACAAGCAGGTCGCGCTGTCGGTCAGCGCCTTCCTGACCGCGGTCGGCGGCAGCCTGTACGCCCAGAAGGAGCTTTACATCGACCCGAACTCGGTGCTGTCGACGGCGCTTTCCATCAAGATGGCGCTGGTGTCCATCCTCGGCGGCGTGGGTACCCTGTTCGGGCCTGTCGTAGGCGCCGTGGTGCTGACCAGCATCGAGGAGCTCACCCGCATCGCCTTCGGCGGCACGGGCCGCGGCACCGACGTCATCATTTATGCGAGCCTCATCATCGTGATCGCGGTCTTTTACCCCACGGGCCTGCTCGGCTGGCTGCGCAGCTTCCGGGAGCGCCGGCTGGCGCGCGGCCACGCATCGCGGCAGATGGCGCTGCCCGCCGCCGCCGTGCAGAACGCCGGCAAGGAGGCCGTATGAAGTTGCTGGAAGTCAAGCAGGTCAGCAAACGCTTCGGCGGGCTGGTCGCCAACCAGGATGTTTCCTTCGGTGTGGACACCGGGCAGGTGGTGGGCCTGATAGGCCCCAACGGCGCCGGCAAGACCACCATGTTCAATTGTGTCGCGGGTTATTTCGCACCCACCTCGGGCAGCATCCTGCTGGGCGGTCGCGATATCGCCGGCCTGCCGCCCGAGGCCTGCGCCCGCGCCGGTGTGGCGCGGACCTTCCAGATCGCGCGCACCTTCACCAGCATGACGGCCTGCGAGAACGTGATGACGGCGGCCATGCTGCTGCAGCACAACGTCGCGAAAGCGCGCAAGGCGGCCATGGACTGGCTGGCGTTTGCCGGGCTTGAACGCTTTGCCGACAGGCCCGCCGCCAGCATGACCATCAGCGAGCAGAGGCGCCTGGCTGTGGCGCGCGCGCTGGCCACGCAGCCGCGCATCCTGCTGATGGACGAAGTGATGGCGGGCCTCAACCCGTCGGAAGTGCGCGAAGCGGTCGACGTGGTCCTGAAGATCCGGGACAAGGGCATCGCCTGCCTGATCGTCGAGCATGTGCTCGAAGGCATCATGCCCATCGCCGACAAGATCGTCGTGCTGGACCGCGGCGTGAAGATCGCCGAAGGCACGCCGCAGCAGGTGTCCAACGACGCCGCCGTGATCACCGCCTACCTGGGGGACTGAAGATGCTCGAAATCAAGAACCTCAAGGTTTGCTACGACGAGGTGCTGGCCGTCTCCGACGTCAGCCTGCAGGTCGAACCCGGAAAGATCGTGGCGCTGGTGGGCGGCAACGGCAACGGCAAGTCCACCACCTTGCGTGCCGTGGCGGGCCTCAATGCCGCCGCGGCCGGCAGCATCAGCTTCAACGGTGAGTCGGTTCACCGCATGCCGGCGCACAAGCGTGTTCCGCTGGGCCTGTCGCTGGTGCCGGAAGGCCGGCGCCTGTTTCCCCGGCTCACGGTGCTGCGCAACCTGGAGCTGGGCGCCTTCACGCGCATGGACCGGCACGAGGTGGCCCGGGGCATTGAAGAGATGCTGCAGCTGTTTCCCATCCTCAAGGAACGCGCCACGCAGCTGGCCGGCACCATGAGCGGCGGTGAGCAGCAGATGCTGGCCATTGCCCGCGGGCTGATGGCCCGGCCCAAGCTGCTGATGCTGGACGAGCCCTCCTGGGGTATCGCCCCCAAGTTCGTGACCAAGGTGCTGGAGGTGATCCAGCAGGTCAATGCCACCGGTGTGTCGATCTTGCTGGTGGAGCAGAACCTGCAAAAAGCCCTGAACATCGCGCACTACGGTTATGTCATCCAGACCGGCCGCATCGTGATGCAGGGCAAGGGGCATGAGCTGCTCAATGACGACCGGATCAAAAAAGCCTACCTGGGCCTTTGAGAGCAAGTCCCCAGCACCATTTTTTACCCATCCGTTTTTCCAACACCATGAACAAGATTTTTGATCGCCCCGCCGACCTTCGCATGGCCAGCCGCTGCGGCGAGTTTTCCCTGCCCACCGCTGGGCACGCCAACGGCCACATCCAGGCCAACCTCATGATCGTGCCGCAGGCGCAGGCCTTTGATTTCCTGCTGTTTTGCCAGCGCAACCCCAAACCCTGCCCGCTGGTGGAGGTGCTCCAGCCGGGCGCCACCGAACCTTTGTGCGCGCCGGGGGCCGACATCACGACCGACATTCCGGGCTACCGCGTCTACCGCGACGGTGAGTTTGTCGAGGAGCGCGGCGAGATCCGCTCGATCTGGAAGGACGACTACGTGGCCTTCCTGATCGGCTGCAGTTTTTCCTTCGAGGCCGCGGTCACGCAGGCCGGCATTCCGCTCAGGCATGTCGAGCAGGGCCGCAATGTCTCGATGTTCCGTACCAGTCTCCAGTGCCAGCCCGCCGGCGTGTTCAGCGGCGAAATGGTGGTCACCATGCGGCCCATCAAGAGCCGGGACGTCGCGAAAGTGGTGGAGATTTCTGGCCGGTTTGACGTGGCGCACGGTGCGCCCGTTCACATCGGCAATCCGGAGGCGATAGGCATTACCGACCTGTCGCGCCCGGACTACGGCGATGCGGTCGACATCAAGGACGATGAAGTCCCGGTGTTCTGGGGTTGCGGCGTCACGCCGCAATGGGTAGCCCAGAAAAGCCGTTTGTCGATGTGCATCACCCATGCGCCGGGCAAGATGTTTGTGACCGACCTGAAAGGGTGAGTTCCATGCACCCTGCGCCGGGCTGATCCTCAACTCCCAAGGAGTTCCTCATGAAAGCAATTCTGATAGCCACGCTGGTCGCGGCGGGGGCAGCGCACGCCCAGACAAGCTGGAAGCTGGCCACCGGCTACCGGGTGGAGTCCTTCCACACGCAAAACATCCTGCAGTTCGGCCGCGATGTGGACACGGCCACGCGCGGGGAGCTGCTGATACAGGTGTACCCCAACAACACGCTGGCCAAGCTGGCCGACATCAGCGCGGCCGTGCAGCAAGGAAAGGCCGAGGCCGGCGAGACCATCATGACCAGCATGGTCAAGGAGATGCCGCTGGCCGGCGCGGACTCCATTCCTTTTGTCGTCACCTCGTACAAGGACGCGCAACGCCTCTGGAAGCTGCAGCGCCCCGGCCTTGAAAAGCATTTCTCCGAGCGCGGCCTGAAGCTTCTTTATGCCGTGCCCTGGCCGCCGCAAGGCCTGCATTCGAACAAGCCGGTGCGGGGGCCGTCGGACTTTCGCGGCACCCAGATGCGGACCTACAACCAGACTACCCTGCGCATCGCCGAGATGCTGGGCGCCAAGCCGGTGGATGTGGCCATGGTCGACGTGGGCAAGGCATTGGCCGAGGGCCGCATGGACAACATGATCACGTCGGCGCTGACCGGCGTGGAGAACAAGGTGTGGGGGCCGATCAAGTACTACTACGAGATCAACGCCTGGTTCCCGAAAAATGCGGTGTTTGTGAGCAACAAGGCATTTGAGGCGCTCAAGCCCGAGGCGCGCGCCGCCGTGCTCAAGGCGGCCGCCGAGGCGGAAGTGCGCGGCTGGCAGGCCAGCCAGGCACTGGCCGCCAGCGCCACCGAGGAGCTGCGCGCCAACGGCGTGAAGATAGAGCGGATTTCGCCCGAGCTGGACCAGGAGATCAAGCGCATGGGCGAGAAGTTCTCGCGCGAGTGGATACGCTCCGTGGGCAATGAGGCGAACGACATTTTTGTGCCTTACTACATGCCGCAATGAGGCGGGCGAAAACAGGACGCCACATCGTATGAAAACACCTTCCGCAGCCGTCACAGCCTACCTTCACGCCAAGGACGGCAACCGCCCCCATCTGCTGGCGCAGGCATTCACGGACGATGCCCTGCTGGAGATGGTTGTCCATACCGCGGCGATTTCATTTCCGCCGGTATGCCAGGGGCGAGATGCCATCGCCGAGGTGCTGGTGCGCCGGTTCGGCCAGTCTTACGAGAATGTCTACACTTTTTGCCTGTCCTCGCCGCCTGAGGGCGATGCCGAGGTGTTTGTCTGCGATTGGCTGGTCGCCATGACCGAAAAGGACAGCCGTGCCGTGCGTGTCGGATGCGGCCGCTACGATTGGTGCTTTTCACCGCCTTCATACTTGGCGGAAAGCCTTTCGATCACCATAGAGACCATGCAGACATTGCCGGCTTCGCAGGCGGAGAAGGTCATGGATTGGGCGGCCGGCCTACCCTATCCCTGGTGCCCGGCGGCGGTTGCCCTGCCAGGTGCGCCGGACATTCAGCAGCTGGCACCGGTACTTGGGTACATTGGCAGGGAGCGTATGGCTGGTTTTGGCCGGGCGGCCCCAGCCCGCAGTGCCAGGCCGGGCCTGGCCTGGCGACACACAGACCCTGAAGATCATCAAAAAACACGTTAACTCTGAAATCAAAAAATCATGCAAGACACCACATCCAAACCGGGCGGCGACCGTTGGCAATTCTGGATAGACCGCGGCGGAACTTTCACCGACATCGTGGCGAAAAAGCCCGACGGTTCACTGGTGACGCACAAGCTGCTGTCTGAAAACCCCGAGCAGTACCGCGATGCGGCCGTGGCCGGCATACGCCACCTGCTGGGCCTGAAGGCCGGCGAGCCGATTCGCGCCGACGTGGTCGACTGCGTGAAGATGGGAACGACGGTGGCCACCAATGCGCTGCTGGAGCGCAAGGGCGAACCCACGCTGCTGGTCACCACGCGAGGTTTTCGCGACGCGCTGCGCATCGCCTACCAGAACCGCCCGCGCCTGTTCGACCGCCACATCGTGCTGCCAGAGCTGCTGTACAGCGCCGTGGTCGAGGCCCAGGAGCGCGTGGGCGCGCAGGGCGAGGTGCTGCAGGCGCTGGACGAGGCGCTGCTGAAAAAAGAACTGCTGGCCCACTACCAGAAGGGCTTGCGCAGCCTGGCCATTGTGTTCATGCACGGCTACCGCTTTACCGAGCATGAAAAAGCCGCCAAGCGCATCGCGGCCGAAATCGGTTTCACGCAGATCAGCACCTCGCATGAAACCAGCCCGATGATGAAGTTCGTGAGCCGCGGCGACACCACCGTGGTCGACGCCTACCTCTCGCCCATATTGCGCCGCTATGTGGAGCAGGTCGCCAGCGAGATGCCGGGCGTGCGGCTGTTTTTCATGCAGTCCTCGGGCGGCCTGACCGATGCCCATGTGTTCCAGGGCAAGGACGCCATCCTGAGCGGCCCGGCCGGCGGTATTGTGGGCATGGCCCGCACGGCGGCGATTGCCGGCCATGCCAAGGTCATAGGTTTTGATATGGGCGGCACCTCCACCGACGTCTCGCATTACGCCGGGGAGTTCGAGCGCGAGTTCGAGACCCAGGTGGCCGGCGTGCGCATGCGCGCGCCGATGATGAGCATCCACACGGTGGCGGCCGGCGGCGGCTCCATCCTCAAGTTCGATGGCGAGCGTTTTCGCGTGGGTCCGCAGAGCGCGGGTGCCAACCCCGGCCCGGCCAGCTACCGGCGCGGCGGGCGCCTGGCGGTGACGGATGCCAATGTGATGGTCGGCAAGGTCCAGCCGCGCTACTTTCCCAAGGTGTTCGGCCCGAATGCCGACGAGCCGCTGAGTTACGAGGCTGTCGAGGTCCAGTTCAACGAGCTGGCCGGCCAGACCGGCCGCAGCGCAGAGGTGGTGGCGGAAGGTTTTATCAACATCGCGGTGCAGCAGATGGCCAATGCCATCAAGAAAATCTCGGTGGCGCGCGGCTACGACGTGACGCGCTACACCCTGCAATGCTTTGGCGGTGCGGGCGGCCAGCATGCCTGCCTGGTGGCCGATGCGCTGGGCATGACCAAGGTGTTTGTGCATCCACTGGCCGGCGTGCTGAGCGCTTACGGCATGGGCCTGGCCGACCAGAACGTGATCCGCGAGCAGGCGGTGGAGCTCAAGCTATCCGAGGCCGCGCTGCCCGAGATTTCCGGCAAGCTTGAGGAGCTCGCCGCCCATGCCGAGGCCGAGCTGCAGCGCCAGCAGGTCAGCATGGGGGGCATCAGCACGCACAGGCGCGTGCATGTGCGTTATGAGGGCAGCGATTCCGCGCTGATAGTTCCTTTCGGCACGCTGGACCAGATCGAGGCCGGTTTTGAGGCTGCCTACCGCCAGCGCTTCGCCTTTTTGATGCAGGGCAAGGGCCTGGTGGTGGAGGCGGTGTCGGTGGAAGCCGTGGTCGCCGGCGACGCGCCGGCCGAGCCGCGCCACGCCACGCACGAGCCGCGCGAAGTGCCGCGCCGTGAAACCGTGCGCATGTATTCGGGCGGCCAGTGGCATGATGCGGCCCTGGTGGTGCGCGAGGATTTGCGGCCGGGCGACATCATCTCGGGCCCGGCCATCATTGCCGAGAAGAACGCGACCACGGTGGTCGAACCCGGCTGGGAAGCGGCGCTCACGGCGCTGGACCACCTGGTGCTGGACCGCCGCGCCGAACGCGCCGTGACCTTCGCGGCCGGCACCACGGTGGACCCGGTGCTGCTGGAGGTGTTCAACAACCTCTTCATGAACATCGCGGAGCAGATGGGCCTGCAGCTGCAGAACACCGCCTACTCGGTCAACATCAAGGAGCGCCTGGACTTCAGCTGCGCGCTGTTCGACACCGAAGGCAACCTGATCGCCAACGCGCCGCACATGCCGGTGCACCTGGGCTCCATGGGCGAAAGCATCAAGACGGTGATCCGCGAAAACGCCGGCAGCATGCAGCCGGGCGACGTCTATGTGCTGAACGACCCCTACCACGGCGGAACGCATTTGCCCGACATCACGGTGATCACGCCGGTCTACCTGGGCAGCGCCGCGCAGCCGACGTTTTATGTAGGCTCGCGCGGACACCATGCGGATATTGGCGGCACGACGCCAGGCTCCATGCCGCCTTTCTCGACGCTGATCGAGGAGGAGGGCGTGCAGATCAACAACGTCAAGCTGGTGGAGCGAGGCGTGCTGCGCGAAGCAGAGATGATCGCGCTGCTCAAAAGCGGCAAATACCCCAGCCGCAACCCGCAGCAGAACATGGCCGACCTCAAGGCGCAGATCGCTGCCAACGAAAAAGGCGTGCAGGAACTGCGCAAGATGGTCGACAGCTTCAGCCTGGAGGTGGTGCTGGCCTATATGCGCCACGTGCAGGACAACGCCGAGGAGTCGGTGCGCCGCGTGATCACGCGCCTCAAAGACGGCGAGTTCACGCTGCCGCTGGACAACGGCGCGCAGATCAAGGTGGCGATCCGCGTCGACGCCAAGGGCCGTAGCGCCGAGATCGACTTCACCGGTACCTCGCCGCAGCAGACCAACAACTTCAACGCGCCGACGGCGGTGTGCATGGCGGCGGTACTGTATGTGTTCCGCACGCTGGTGGACGACGACATCCCGCTGAACGCGGGCTGCCTCAAGCCGCTCAAGGTCATCATCCCGGCGGGCTCCATGCTCAACCCGAATCCGCCGGCCTCGGTGGTGGCGGGCAATGTGGAGACCTCCACCTGCATCACCAATGCGCTGTACGGCGCGCTGGGCGTGATGGCGGCCGGCCAGTGCACCATGAACAACTTCACCTTCGGCAATGCGCGCCACCAGTATTACGAAACCATTTCGGGCGGCTCGGGCGCGGGCGGCAAGCTCGACGAGGCGGGCAAGCTGGTGTCGGGCTTTGACGGCACCAGCGTGGTCCAGACGCACATGACCAATTCGCGGCTGACCGATCCCGAAGTGCTGGAGTTCCGCTTCCCGGTGCGGCTGGAGAGTTATGAAATCCGCGAAAACTCCGGCGGCGCGGGCCGCTGGCGCGGTGGCAACGGGGGTGTGCGCCGCGTGCGCTTTCTGGAGGCCATGACGGCCAGCATTCTGTCCAACGGCCGCAAGCACGGTGCCTTTGGCATGGCCGGCGGCGAGCCTGGCCAGGTCGGGCGCAACCTCGTGGTGCGGGCCCAGGGTCAGGTCGAGGCGCTGGACCATATCGGCCAGGCCGACATGCAGCCGGGTGACGTGTTTGAAATCCATACGCCGGGCGGCGGGGGATTCGGCAAGCTGTAGACCACCCCCGTCCGGGTGGAATTGGCTCACCCCCGTCCAGGCTCACTTCGTGTAGCCTGTTCCCCCCTTGCAGGGGGCGGCGCCTGCGGCCCGGCAAAGCCGGTTCCGCGGCCCCTGCTGGTGAAGTGAACGATCCCCGCCGGGGCTCACTGCGGGCAATCTGTTCCCCCTCAAGAGGGCGGAGCGGGCGGCAGATGCAAAATACGGTGAGCCTGGTGACGACGCACCGGCAATCCCTTTTCTGGAGCGTTTTCCATGACCCGCGAGTTCTGCGACAACTATCGTTTTCTGGCCCGCTACAACCGCTGGATCAACGAGCGGCTCTACGCGGCCTGCGAGGCCTTGACGGACGAGGCGCGCAAGCAGGAGCGCAGTGCTTTTTTCGGGTCGATACACCGCACGCTGGGCCACCTGGTGCTGGCCGACCAGGTCTGGCTCAGGCGCTTTGCGCAATGTGGGGCGGACAACGGGATTGCCTTCGCCTCGCTGGGCCCGGATGTGCTGGACATGCCCGAGACCTATACCCTGGACATGGTGCTGTTTGAAGGCTGGGCGGAACTGAAGGCCAAACGCGCACAGCTGGACGCGGCCATCGAGCAGTGGGTGGCCGACATGCCGGACAACTATCCGCAGCTCACCATGCGCTACGGCAACTCAAAAGGTGTGCGGCGTGAGCATGCGGCCTGGATGGCGATCACGCATTTTTTCAACCACCAGACGCACCATCGGGGCCAGGCCAGTACGCTGGTCACGCAGGCGGGTGGCACGGTGGGAGTGACGGACCTGATCGCACTGGTGTGAGCACCCCGGAGGCATAAAAAAACCCGCCATGGGCGGGTTTTTTGGGTGAAGGGGCGTGCCCTTATTTCTTGGCGGCGCTGGCAGCGCTGGCGGCTGGCTTGGCGGTGTCGGCCTTGGCGTCTTTCTTCTCGTCCTTGGCGGCAGGCTTGGCGTCCTTGGCCTTCTTGGCATCAGCCTTGGCGGCTTTTTCAGCGTCGGCCTTGGCTTTGGCTTCGTCAGCCTTCTTTTTCTTCTCTTCAGCCTTGGCCTTCTTGTCGGCTTCTTTCTTGGCCTTGGCTTCGTCAGCCTTGGCTTTGGCCTCGGCCTTGGGGTCTTTCTTCTCCGCGGCCGCTGCGGGGGCCGGTGCGGCGGCTACCGGCGCGGCCGGCTTGGCTTCGGCTTTTTTCTCTTCGGCCTTGGCGGCAGGCTTTTCATCCTTCTTCGCGGCGGCTGCGGGTTTTTCGTCTTTCTTGGCGGCAGGGGTCGCGGCTGCGCCCTTGAAGCTGGCGCCGCCCACCGTCAGGCCTTCGGCGGAAAACTTGGCGGCATTGCCTTCGCCCACGCCTTTGACGCGTTCGATGAAGTCGTTCCAGTCCTTGAAGCTGCCTTTCTTGCGCTCGTCGATGATCTTGCCCGAGATGCCGGGGCCTATGCCCTTGATGCCGTCGAGCTCGGCCGCGGTGGCCTTGTTGACATCAACGGCGGCAAACGAAACGGCCATGTACATGGCGGCGACGAAGGCCAGTATTTTTTTGAACATAAGGAATCTCCTCAAAGATTGGATTGAAGTGAAGGCACGTGATCCATCCTTGTGAAGAAGGATGTCTTCTTCATAACGGCCCGTCCAGGGCCGCGTTGACTACCGGCCCCGGCTTTGGGGCCAGGAAAACCCTAGTGAGCGGCCGGCGCGGACTCAGCCCGCGGCGGCGCTCAAGGCTTGCATGTAAGCGGCCACACCTGTCTGCACGTCGGCAAAGGCATGGGTGCAGCCGGCCGCGCGCAGCGCGCGCGGGTCGGCCTGGGTGTAGCTCTGGTATTTGCCGACCAGCGCGGGCGGAAAGGCGATGTACTCGATCAGGCCGCCGCGCACGGCTTCTTCCAGGCTCAGGGCCGCGGCGTTCTGGCTTTTGCGCAAGGTGTTGACGACGGCCAGGGCCACGTCGTTGAAAGGCTGCGCGCGGCCGGTGCCGAGGTTGAAGATGCCGGACTTGCCGGGATTGTCGAAGAACCAGAGGTTCACGGCCACCACATCGTCGATGAAGATGAAGTCGCGCATCTGGCCGCCGGCGCCGTAGCCGCCGTACTCGCCAAAGAGCTTGACCTTGCCCTCGGCCTGGAACTGGTTGAACTGGTGGAAGGCGACGCTGGCCATGCGGCCCTTGTGCTGCTCGCGCGGGCCGTAGACGTTGAAGTAACGAAAGCCTGCGACCTGGGTGGAGGCGTTTTCAAAGTGGGCGCCGAGTTCGCGCCGCATGCGCTGGTCGAACAGCAGCTTGGAGTAGCCGTAGACATTGAGCGGGCGCTCGAACTCGGGCGACTCGGTGAAGGTGTCGGAGCCGCCGTAGATCGCGGCCGAGGATGCGTAGAGCAGCCGCGTGCCCTGGTCCTGGCAGGCGTGGAACAGTTCGCAGGACAGCGTGTAGTTGTTGTCCATCATGTACTTGCCGTCGGCTTCCATGGTGTCGCTGCAGGCGCCTTCGTGGAACACGGCCTCGACCCGGCCGTAGGCGCCTTCGGCGAACAGCTCGTAGAAGTCGTCGGCGTCGACATAGTCGGCGATCTTCAGGTCGGCCAGGTTGCGGAATTTGTCGCCATGGGTCAGGTCGTCGACGGCGATGATGTCATCTATGCCGCGGGCGTTGAGGCCCTTGATGATGTTGCTGCCGATAAAACCCGCAGCACCGGTCACAACTATTTTCACGATTCGCTCCTGCGGGTTTCTGAGAAGGCTAACTTGCCTTGGCAAGTTATGCCGGAACTAAAACCGGCGGCGCCTGTGACTACGATTTTCATGATGGATCCTTGAGGTGAGCGCAAGCTCACTGCGCGGCGAACAGCTCGCCGTAGTTGACGGTGGCGGTGCCGAACTTGCCGACCACGATGCCGCCCGCGCGGTTGGCGATCGGTACGGCGTCGCGCAGGCGCATGCCGGTGGCGGTCATGGCCGCCAGCGTGGCGATCACGGTGTCGCCGGCGCCGGTGACGTCGAACACTTCGCGCGCCACGGCCGGGACGTTGAGTTCTCCTTCGGCATCGAACAGCGTCATGCCTTCTTCGCTGCGCGTGAGCAGCAGGGCTTCCAGGTTGAGCGCTTCGCGCAGGTTATGGGCCTTGGTACGCAGGTCGGCTTCGCTGCTCCAGGCGCCTATGACGTGCTCAAGCTCGGCGCGGTTGGGGGTGATGACGCTGGCGTTTTTGTAGCGCGTGTAGTCCGAGCCCTTGGGATCGACCAGCACCACCTTGCCGGCGGCGCGGGCCTGGGCGATCATCAGCACGATGTGCGCGAGGCCGCCCTTGCCGTAGTCGGAGAACAGCACCGCGTCGTGCTCGGTGTGCAGTTTTTCAAAGGTGGCGGACTGCGAGGCCAGCACCTCGTTTTCAGGCGTGTTTTCGAAGTCCAGGCGTATGAGCTGCTGCTGGCGGCCGATCACGCGCAGCTTGACGGTGGTCTTGAGCTGGGCATCGCGGCCGAAATAGGGCGTGATGCCGGTCTTGGCGACCAGCGCCTCGAGCTGGTGGCTGGCCTCGTCGTCGCCCACCACGCTCAGCAGCGAAGCCTGCGCACCCAGCGTGACGATGTTGTAGGCCACGTTGGCCGCGGCGCCTATGCGCTCCTCGGTGCGCGTGACGCGCACCACGGGCACCGGCGCCTCGGGCGAGATGCGGTCCACCGCACCGTACCAGTAGCGGTCCAGCATGGCGTCGCCCACCACGAGGACGCGGGCCTTGGCGATCTGTTGAGGGGAGAGGGAGGGTGTTGTCATGTTTGCTTGTTCTAAACCGGTTCAGCGCTAGTGTCCAGGCTTTCTCTTTTCCAGCGGACACCGCGGAACCGGCTTTGCCGGGCCGCAAGTGTCGCCCCCTGCAAGGGGGAGGGAGGCGAAGCCTTCACGGGGGTGTTCAAAGTTCTTCAATACGGCGCGTCGGGTAGCTGTCCCAGGCCTGGCAGCCGGGGCAGTGCCAGAAGTGCTGGGTGGCCTCAAAGCCGCAGGCCGCGCAGCGGTAGCGCATCAGGGGTTTGGTGGCCTGGTCGAGCGCGCGCTGGACCAGCGTGTGGTGCTGCTCGTCCTGCAGCTTTTCACCGGCGATCCACTTGCCGGCCGCAACCAGCGAGGCCTGGCGCTCCAGGTGTTTCACATACCACTGCCGCGCCGAGGCCGGGTCTTTTTCGAGCTTGACGATGGCCTCGATCACGTCGATGGACGGCATGTTGGCATAGCTGGCCTTGAGCAGCTCCAGCGCCATGGCCTCCTGGCCGCCGGCCTGCGCGATATTGGCCAGCAGGCCGGCGGCCAGCGGCAGGCCTTGCGGGGCGGTTTTTTCGAGCTTGAGCAGGGTTTGCAGGGCGTCCTGCGGGCGGCCCAGCTGGTTTTGCAGCTTGGCCAGGTCTATCAGGGGGCGGGCCAGGGCTGGCGCCATGGCGATGGCTTCCTGCAGGGCGCCCAGGGCCCGGGTGGTGTCGCCGGCGGCCACGCAGGCGCCGGCTTGCTCGCACAGGTAGTGCGCCTGGCGGGCGCTGAAGCTTCCGTGGCTGGAGCTGCCGAGCCGGGCGGCGATTTCAGTGGCATTGGCCCAGTCGCGCGAGCGTTCGTAAATCGACAGCAGGGCCAGCCGCGCCTCTTCTTCAAAGGGTGTGCCTTCGAGCTTGCGCAGGGCGGCCTCGGCGCGGTCCAGCAGGCCGGCCTTGAGAAAGTCGAGCGCCAGGGCGTGCTGGGCGCGGTCGCGCTCGGGCTGCGTGAGGTCGCCGCGCGACATCAGGTGTTCGTGCACGCGCACGGCGCGCTCGTACTCGCCGCGGCGGCGAAACAGGTTGCCCAGCGCGAAGTGAAGTTCGGAGGTGTCCGGGTCGCTTTGCACCGCCTCGATGAAGGCGTCTATGGCCTGGTCCTGCTGCTCGTTGAGCAGGAAGTTCAGGCCCTTGAAATAGGCCTTGGGCGCCTGGCGGTTTTCGATGCGCAGCTGCCGCAAGTCCAGCCGTGAGGCCAGCCAGCCCAGCGTGAAGGCGATCGGAAACCCGAGCAGGACCCAGGTGAAGTCAAATTCCATGGTGCATCGTGGACGGGTCTTCGCTGACGGTGTGGGGGCCGAGGGTCGTGTAGGCGTACTTGGCCGAACGGCGCTTTTTCCACCAGCGCGGCATCATGACAAAAATGCCGAGCGCCAGTCCGCAGGCGAAGGTCGCCAGCACGACCAGCACCAGGGGCGCTTGCCACATGGTGCCAAAAAAGAAATACACCGCAACCGTTTGCTGGTTATTCAGTGCAAAAGCGAAGAGCGTAAAAAAAATGGCTGCTTTAAGCAGCCACATGAGGTATTTCATTGGGTAATCCCCCGGGTGGTCTGGCGATTGTAGCCAGCCCACCGAGGGACACCAGCAAGACCTTACTTGGGTTCCGTGACCGCCAGCAATTCCTGGGTGCGGGCATCGACGGCTTCGCGCAATGCCTTCCCGGGCTTGAAATGCGGCACCCGCTTTTCAGGGATGGCCACGCTTTCGCCGGAACGCGGGTTGCGCCCCATGCGGGGCGGGCGCCGGTTGATGGAGAAACTGCCGAAACCCCTGATTTCAATGCGATGGCCGCGCACCAGCGCGTCGCTCATGGCGTCAAGAATCGTCTTGACGGCATATTCGGCGTCGCGGTGCGTCAGCTGGCTGAATCGGGCCGCCAGTTCTTCGACGAGGTCGCTTCGGGTCATGGATCAAGTAGCTGCACAGCGATGCGACCCGCCCCTGGGGGGCGTATCGCACCGCCGCGCGGTTGCCTTACTTTTCGTTGTTGTCCAACTTGGCGCGCAGCAGGGCGCCCAGGCTGGTCGTACCGGCGTTTTCGCGGGAAGACTGCTGGCTCAGGTTGGCCATGGCTTCCTGCTGGTCGGCGTTGTCCTTGGCCTTGACCGACAGCTGGATGTTGCGGGTCTTGCGATCCACGTTCACCACGACTGCGGAGACTTCGTCGCCTTCTTTCAGTACGTTGCGAGCGTCTTCGACGCGGTCGCGGCTGATTTCGCTGGCGCGCAGGTAGCCGATGATGTCTTCGCCCAGGTCGATTTCAGCGCCCTTGGCGTCAACGGTCTTGACCTTGCCGGTCACGATCGCACCCTTGTCGTTGATCGACACGAAGGTGGTGAAAGGATCGGAGTCGAGCTGCTTGATGCCCAGGGAGATGCGCTCGCGGTCGACGTCGACGGCCAGCACGATGGCTTCCACTTCCTGGCCCTTTTTGTAGTTGCGAACAGCGGCTTCGCCGGGTTCGTTCCACGAGAGGTCGGACAGGTGCACCAGGCCGTCGATGCCGGCAGCCAGGCCCACGAAGACGCCGAAGTCGGTGATCGACTTGATCGGGCCCTTGACGCGGTCGCCGCGCTTGGTTTCCTGCGCGAATTCCTGCCATGGGTTGGCCTTGCACTGCTTCATGCCCAGGCTGATGCGGCGCTTGTCTTCGTCGATCTCGAGGACCATGACTTCGACTTCGTCGCCCAGGGCCACGAGCTTGCTCGGGGCCACGTTCTTGTTGGTCCAGTCCATTTCGGACACGTGGACCAGGCCTTCGATGCCGGGTTCGAGTTCCACAAACGCGCCGTAGTCGGCGATGTTGGTGATCTTGCCGAACAGGCGGGTGCCTTGCGGGTAGCGGCGGTTCACGCCCATCCATGGGTCGTCGCCCATCTGCTTCAGGCCCAGCGAAACACGGTTCTTTTCGGTGTCGAACTTCAGGATCTTGGCAACGATCTCTTGACCGGCCGTCACCACTTCGCTTGGGTGACGCACGCGGCGCCATGCCATGTCGGTGATATGCAGCAGGCCGTCGATGCCGCCCAGGTCAACGAAGGCACCGTATTCGGTGATGTTCTTGACGACGCCCTTGACGGCAGTGCCTTCCTTGAGGGTTTCCATCAGCTTGGCGCGCTCTTCGCCCATGCTGGCTTCGACCACGGCGCGGCGGCTCAGCACCACGTTGTTGCGCTTGCGGTCCAGCTTGATGACCTTGAATTCCATGGTCTTGTTCTCGTAGGGAGACAAGTCCTTGATGGGGCGGGTGTCGATGAGCGAGCCGGGCAGGAAGGCGCGGATGCCGTTGACGAGGACGGTGAGGCCGCCCTTGACCTTGCCGCTGGTCTGGCCGGTGACGAATTCGCCGGATTCCAGGGCTTTTTCCAGGCTCATCCACGAAGCCAGGCGCTTGGCCTTGTCGCGGGACAGCAGGGTGTCGCCATAGCCGTTTTCGACGGAGTCGATGGCCACGGAGACGAAATCGCCGACCTGGACTTCGAGCTCGCCCTGGTCGTTCTTGAATTCTTCGAGGGGGACATAAGCCTCGGATTTGAGTCCGGCATTCACAACGACGTGGTTGTGGTCGATACGAACGACTTCGGCGGTGATGACTTCACCGGTACGCATTTCAGAGCGTTGCAGCGATTCGTTAAATAGGTCGGCAAAAGATTCAGACATGATTTTCCTAGTCCACACAACAGGGTTCCAATAGCGGAATTGCTATTGTTTTTATAGCTGCTTGCGGCGGTGTTTTTGCGGCCAGACGTCTGGTAAGGCCGCGGGTTACGTTGATGAACCTGCTGACCCAAGCGCAGGTTGCGCGTCGGGGGTCAGAAGGGCCGGGTGCCTTGCCACCATTCCAGCACCTGTTCCACCGACTTTTCAATCGACAGATAGGAGTTGTCCAGGGGGCGGGCGTCATCAGCAGGCTTCAAAGGGGCTGCTTTTCGCGATGAATCGCGCGCATCACGTGCCTCTAAATCTTGCTGAATCTCGTCGATTGTAGCCGAATTTCCCTTTGAAATCAACTGCTTATGCCGGCGTTCGGCCCGGTGCAGGGCGCTGGCCGTGAGGAAAACCTTGAGCGGGGCGTCCGGGAAGATGACGGTCCCCATGTCCCGGCCGTCGGCGACCAGCCCCGGCAGCTTGCGAAAGCTGTGCTGGAGCTCCAGCAGAGCGGCGCGAACCTCGGGGTGGGCCGACACACGGGAGGCGGCCATGCCGGCGGCCTCGGTGCGTATGGCCTCGGACACGTCCTGAGGCCCGAGAAAGATGTGGCCACCCTGAAAACGCACCGGCATGGTGCGCGCCACGCCCGCCACGCCGGGCCCGTCGTCCAGCGAAACGCCGGCCAGCGCCGCGGCATGGGCGCTCAGGCGGTAAAGCGCGCCCGAATCCAGGTAGTGGTAGCCCAGCCGGTGGGCCGCCAGGGCTGCCAGCGTGCCTTTGCCGGAGGCCGTCGGGCCGTCGATGCAGATGACCGGAACGCGGGGCGTGTCGGCCTGGGCCACTTCAAACAGGGCTTCGAAGTAGTCGGGAAAGGTTTTGGCGACGCATTTGGGATCCAGGATGCGCACCGGCAGCTGGGCCGGGTTGAAGGCCGCCAGCGAAAAACACATGGCCACGCGGTGGTCATCGTAGGTATGGACCGCACCCGTCTTCCACTGGGCGGGCGGGGTGATCCTGAGGTAATCCGGGCCTTCCTCGACCACGGCACCGAATTTCTGCAGCTCGCAGGCCATGGCGGCGATGCGGTCGGTTTCCTTGACGCGCCAGCTCGCGATATTGCGCAGCGTGGTGGTGCCGTCGGCGTACAGGGCCATCACGGCCAGCGTCATGGCGGCGTCCGGGATATGGTTGCAGTCCAGGTCTATGGCCTTGAGCGGCCAGGCGCCGCGCGAAATGCGCAGCGAGTTCGGTGCGCTGTCGACCCGCGCGCCCATCATTTCGGCGGCCTCGACAAAGCGGATGTCACCCTGGATGGAGGCGGCGCCCACACCCTGGATTTCGATTCCGGTGTGTCCCGCAGGTGCCGCCGCGATGGCGCCCAGCGCGATGAAATAGCTGGCCGACGAGGCGTCGCCCTCGACGTGGATGGCGCCCGGCGACCGGTAGCGGCTGCCGGCCGGAATGGTGAAGCGTTCCCAGCCCTCGCGCCTGACGTCTATGCCGAAGCGCTGCAGCAGCTTGAGCGTGATTTCAATGTAGGGCCGGGAGATCAGCTCGCCGACCACTTCGATGCGGATATCCCGCTCGGCGACCAGCGGCAGGGCCATCAGCAGGGCGGTCAGGAACTGGCTGGAGACATCGCCGCGCACCCGTATGGGCTGCTCCAGCCTGAGTTGCCCGGGGCGCAGGCGCAGCGGCGGAAAACCTTCGTTGCCGAGGTAGTCGATGGTGCAGCCCAGTTGCCGGAGCGCGTCGACCAGGTCGCCTATGGGCCTTTCGTGCATGCGCGGCACGCCGGACAGCTCGAACTCCCCGCCCAGCAGGGCCAGCGCGGCCGTCAGTGGCCGCATGGCCGTGCCGGCGTTGCCCATGAAGAGCTTGGCCGGGGTCTGGACGGGCCGCCCGCCCAGCCCGCTTATGACGGCGGTGTTGCCGTCCTGCCGGACCGTGCAGCCGAGCTGCCTGAGCGCGGCCAGCATCACGGCGGTGTCGTCGGAGGCCAGCAGGTCGTGGACCGTGGTCTCGCCGTGGCTCAAGGCGGCCAGCAGCAGGACGCGGTTGGAAATGCTTTTGGAGCCGGGCAGGCGGACGGTGCCGCCCGCGCTGCGCAGGGGCGGAATGTCCAGGAACTCGGTGTCGAACATGGACTGGGGATTATTTGTGCGATTTCTGTGAGGAGATGCGCCAGTTGGCCCGGGTCTCGCTGGCCCGCTCGATCAGCACTTCAAGGACGTCGCCGCTGCTGCTGGAAATCAGCTCCTCGAGCGACTGCAGGGTCTCCTGGAAAATCTTGGACTGGGCCAGCAGTTCTTCGCGATTCGCGATCAGGATGTCGCGCCACATTTTCGGGTCGCTGGCGGCGATGCGCGTGAAGTCCCGAAAGCCCGGGCCGGCCAGCGACATGTATTCCTTGCCATGGTCCTGCCCGGTGATGCCGTTGATCAGGGCGAAGGCGATCAGGTGCGGCAGGTGGCTGACGGCGGCGTAGGCGGCGTCATGGGCCTGGGGGGACATCTTGAGGACATGGCAGCCCAGGGCCGTCCAGACGTCGTTGGCTTTTTGCAGCTGTACCGTGAAGGTGCGCTCTATGGGCGTCAGGATGACCTGCTTGCCGGCGTAGAGGTCCACGTCCGCATGCTCGACCCCGGAGACTTCCTTGCCGGTGATCGGATGGCAGGGCACGAAAGAGCCCACGTTGTCGCGCAGCACGCGCCGGGCGGCGTCCACCACGTCGCGTTTGGTCGAGCCGACGTCCATGATCAGCGTGTTCGGGCCGACCAGGTGGCGTATGGCCTTGAAGGTGGCCTCCGTCGCGGAAACCGGCACGGCCAGCAAAACGATGTCGGCGCCCGAGACCGCCAGCAGCGCCGAGGGCGCTTCCACGTCGATCACGCCCATCTGGCGCGCCCGCTCCGTGGTGGAAGGGGATTTGCTGTAGCCGACGACGCGCTTGACCAGGCCGGCACGTTTGAGCGCCAGCGCGAATGAGCCACCCATCAGGCCGCATCCAATGAGACCTAATTGTTCAAACATGTTGTGGCACCAGGGAGGTTGTGAGTCGTTGCATTAATCGCCGATGGGATAGGTTCCGAGGACCTTGTAAAAGGCGCACAGCCGCTGTAAATCGGCCAGCGCGGCCTTGACATGGTCTTCGGAGGGGTGACCCTGCAGGTCAATATAAAAATAGTATTCCCACTGGCCGGAGCGTGCCGGGCGCGATTCGAAGCGGGTCATGGAGACGCCGTGGGCTTTGAGCGGCATCAGGATGTCGTGGACGGCGCCCGGGCGGTTGGGCACGGACACCACCAGGCTGACGCAATCCTTGCCGGAGGCGGGCGGGGAGGGCAGTGTCTGCGGCAGGCAGACCACGGCAAAACGCGTGCGGTTGAAGGCGTCGTCCTGGATGGCGTGGGCCGCCGTGTAGAGGCCGAACTGGGTGGCCGCCCGGTCGCTGGCGATGCCGGCCCAGGCCGGGTTGGTGGTGGCCAGGCGCGCGCCCTCTGCGTTGCTGGAGGCGGTGCGGCGGTCGGCGTGGGGCAGGTGCGTGGTCAGCCAGCCCTGGCACTGGGCCAGCGCCTGGGGATGGGCGTAGACCGCTTCTATGCCTTCGAGCGACTCCGAGAGCCGCAGCAGGTTGTGGCGCACCATCAGGCTGATCTCGCCGACGATGTGCAGGGGGGAATTGAGGAACAGGTCGAGCGAGCGCGAGACCACGCCTTCGGTGGAGTTTTCCACCGGCACGACGCCGTAGCTGGCGCTGCCGGCCGCCGTCGCGCGAAAGACCTCGTCGATGCTGACGCAGGGAACGTGTTCGATGCTGGCGCCGAAAAACTGCAGCGCCGCCTGCTCGCTGAAGGTGCCGGCGGGGCCCAGGTAGGCCACGCGCACCGGGGATTCCAGGGCCAGGCAGGCCGACATGATTTCGCGCCAGACGGCCGCCACATGCTCGTTCTTGAGCGGTCCCTGGTTGGCCTGCTGGATCTGTTCTATCACCTGGGCCACCCGGTCGGGACGGAAAAACGGCGTGCCTTCGCGTTTTTTGAGCTCCCCCACCTGCTCGGCCACCTGGGCGCGGCGGTTCAGCAGGGAAAGCAGTTCCCTGTCCAGGGCGTCGATCTGGACGCGTAAATCAGCAAGGTTAGCAGTCATATCAGGGGCCGTCCGCCCTCGCCATCTGCACTGGATGCCCCTGGGGGACAGTGAATGTGGCGGGCATGGGGTATTTCGTCCTAGGCGTGTTTTTGTTCGAATTCTCGCATGTACGCCACCAGCGCCTGTACACCGGCCAGCGGCATGGCGTTGTAAATGCTGGCGCGCATGCCACCTACCGACTTGTGGCCCTTGAGCTGAAGCAGGCCGGCCGCCTTGGCGCCGGTCAGGAAAGCCTCGTTGCGCGACTCGTCGCGCAGGAAAAAAGGCACGTTCATGCGCGAGCGGCAGTCCTTGCCGACCTTGTTCAGGTAGAACTGCGAGCTGTCGATCGCATCGTAAAGCAGCTGCGCCTTGGCCAGGTTGCGCTTTTCCATGGCCGCGACACCGGCGGCCGAGCCTTCCCGCTGGCGCTTGAGCCACTGAAAGGTCAGGCCCGCGATGTAAATGGCGTAGGTGGGCGGCGTGTTGTACATGGACTGGTTGTCCGCCACCGTCTTGTAGTCGAAGGCGCTGGGGCAGGCCGCCATGGCGTGGCCGAGCAGGTCTTCGCGGATGACCACCAGCGTCACGCCGGCGGGGCCGAGGTTTTTCTGCGCCCCGCCGAAGGCCAGGCCGACGCGCGACCAGTCGACGGACCGGGAGGCCACATGGGACGAAAAATCGATCACCAGGGGTGCGTCGCTTCCCAGGGCCTTGAGGTCCGGCAGGCTCTGGAATTCCACGCCGTTGATGGTTTCATTGGTGCACAGGTGCACATAGGCCGCGTCCGGTCGCAGCTTCCAGCCCGAAGGCGCGGGCAGTTGCGTGTGTCCGTTGTCGGCGTTGCTGGCGGCGACCTGCGCGTCGCAGTACTTGCGCGCTTCCTTTTGCGACTTGTCGCTCCAGCTGCCGGTCACCACAAAATCGGCGGAGCGCCCGCGCGACAGGTTCAGCGGAACGATGGCGTTTTCGGCCAGGCCGCCACCCTGCATGAACAGGATCTTGAAGTGGGCCGGGACGGCCATGAGTTCGCGGAAATCGGCCTCGGCGGCTTCATAGATGGAGATGAACTCCTTGCCGCGGTGGCTCATCTCCATCACGCTCATGCCGCTGCCGTGCCAGTCCAGCATTTCGCCCGCCGCCTGCTGCAAAACCTCCTCGGGCAGGTTCGCGGGGCCGGCGGAAAAATTGAACGGACGGGTCATTTCTTCGCGGGCGGCTTGGCTGCTCCCGGGGCAGGGCTGGTGCCGACGATCTTCACCGCCGTCTCGTCGAACTGCTTGATGCGCGCCACCACGTCGGTGCGCGAGGCCTCGACGAGTTTTTGCACAAAGACGTTACCGAGTTCAGGCGCGGCGGCCTGGTATTTTTTGATGGCGGGGGATTCGAAGAAGGCGGCGAGCTGCTGGAGTTCCTCCAGCGTGAAACGCTCGGCGTAGGCAGGGACCAGCGATTCGGCGCTGACCTTGCCGATCTGCTTGCTGATCAGCTGGCTGGCGTCATCGGCGTACTTCTTGAGTTCCGCGTTGAGGTCTTCCGAGGCCTTTTGCCGCTTGGCCTTGGGAACGTTGGCTTCCAGCTGGGGGCCCCATTTGTTGATCAGGTCCTGGGCCGTGCTGCCGGCCAGCTGGCCCACCAGGCGGTCCAGCTCGGGACCTTGCTGCAGGGCGACCACTTTTTTGGCCAGCTCGATTTTGGGGTCGGTCTGGGCGTGGACGGCCGCGCTGCAGGCCAGGCCGGCGATCGCGAGGGCGGTGATCAGTTTTTTCATCAATTGCTTTCGGTGTTGGAGGCGTCTGTGCCGGTGTCGTTTTCGGTATCGAGGTCGTCCAGCGTGGCATCGTTTTCGACAATGCGCTGCAGGCCGCTCAATTGTGAGCCCTCGTCGAGGCCGATCAGCGTAACACCCTGTGTAGCCCTGCCCATCTCGCGGATTTCGCTGACGCGCGTGCGCACCAGCACGCCCTTGTCGGTGATGAGCATGATCTCGTCGTCGACGTGGACCAGCGTGGCGGCCACGACCTTGCCGTTGCGTTCGCTCTGCTGGATGGCGATCATGCCCTTGGTGCCGCGGCCGTGGCGCGTGTATTCGGTAATGGAGGTGCGTTTGCCGAAGCCGTTCTGGGTGGCCGTCAGCACGCTTTGCTGCTCGTCCTCGGCCACCAGCATGGCGATCACGCCCTGGCCGTCTTCCAGCGTCATGCCGCGTACGCCGCGGGCGTTGCGGCCCATGGGGCGCACGTCGTTTTCGTCAAAGCGCACGGCCTTGCCGCCGTCGCTGAACAGCATCACGTCGTGTTTGCCGTCGGTCAGGGACGCGCCTATCAGGTAGTCGCCCGGGTCCAGGTCCACGGCGATGATGCCGGCCTTGCGCGGGTTGCTGAATTCGTCGAGGGCCGTCTTCTTCACGGTGCCCATGGAGGTGGCCATGAAGACGTACTGGTCGGCCGGGAAGCTGCGCTTGTCGCCCGTCAGCGGCAGGACCACGGTGATTTTTTCGCCTTCCTGCAGCGGGAACATGTTGACGATGGGCCGGCCGCGCGAGCCGCGCGACCCGGCGGGAACCTCCCAGACCTTGAGCCAGTAGAGCCGGCCCCGGTTGGAGAAGCACAGGATGTAGTCGTGCGTGTTGGCGATGAAGAGCTGGTCGACCCAGTCGTCATCTTTGGTGGCGGTGGCCTGCTTGCCGCGGCCTCCGCGTTTTTGCGCCCGGTATTCTGACAGCGGCTGGCTCTTGATGTAGCCGGTGTGCGAGAGCGTCACCACCATATCGGTCGGCGTGATCAGGTCTTCGGTGCTGAGGTCGAAGGAGCTGTGCTCGATATGGCTGCGCCGCGCGCCCAGCTTGGTCTGGCCGAACTCCAGCTTGATGGCGGAGAGTTCCTCGCCGATGATGATGGAGACGCGCTCGGGCTTGGCCAGGATGTCGAGCAGGTCGTCGATCTCGGCCATGACTTCCTTGTATTCGGCCACGATCTTGTCCTGCTCCAGGCCGGTCAGGCGCTGCAGGCGCATCTGCAGGATTTCCTGGGCCTGGGTTTCCGACAGGCGGTAGAGGCCGTCGTTGCCCATGCCGAACATTTTTTCAAGGCCGTCGGGGCGGTAGTCGTCGGCGTTGACGATGCCGCCGTCGGCGCGCGTGCGGGTGAGCATTTCGCGCACCAGGCTGCTGTCCCAGGGGCGCAGCATCAGCTCGGCCTTGGCCACCGGCGGCGTGGGCGCGTTGCGGATGATGGCGATGAAGTCATCGATGTTGGCCAGGGCCACGGCCAGGCCCTCCAGCACGTGGCCGCGTTCGCGCGCCTTGCGCAGCGTGTACACGGTGCGGCGCGTCACCACTTCGCGGCGGTGCGAGAGGAAAACCTGGATCAGGTCCTTCAGGTTGCACAGCTTGGGCTGGCCGTTGACCAACGCCACCATGTTGATGCCGAAGGTGTCCTGCAGCTGGGTCTGCTTGTACAGGTTGTTCAGCACCACCTCGGGCACTTCGCCGCGCTTGAGCTCGATGACCAGGCGCATACCGGACTTGTCGCTTTCGTCCTGGATGTGGCTGATGCCCTCGATCTTTTTCTCATGCACCAGCTCGGCCATGCGCTCCTGCAGCGTCTTTTTGTTGACCTGGTAGGGCAGCTCGTCGACGATGATGGACTGGCGCTGGCCCTTGTCGATGTCCTCGAAGTGGCATTTGGCGCGCATCACCACCTTGCCGCGGCCGGTGCGGTAGCCGTCCTTGACGCCGTTGATGCCGTAAATAATGCCGCCCGTGGGGAAGTCGGGCGCCGGCACGATTTCCATCAATTCGTCGATGGAAGCCTCCGGGTTTTTCAGCATGTGCAGGCAGGCGTCGACCACTTCGTTGAGGTTGTGGGGGGGGATATTGGTCGCCATGCCCACCGCGATGCCGCCCGATCCGTTGACCAGCAGGTTGGGCAGCCGGGTCGGAACGACCAGGGGCTCCTGTTCGCTGCCGTCGTAGTTGGGGCCGAAATCGACGGTTTCCTTGTCCAGGTCGGCCAGCAATTCATGGGCGATTTTCGACAGGCGGATTTCCGTATACCGCATAGCGGCCGCGTTGTCACCATCCACGGAGCCGAAATTTCCCTGGCCGTCGACCAGCAGGTGGCGCAGGGAGAAGTCCTGGGCCATGCGAACAATGGTGTCGTAGACCGACTGGTCTCCGTGGGGGTGGTATTTACCGATCACGTCGCCGACGATACGGGCCGACTTCTTGTAGGGGCGGTTCCAGTCGTTGTTCAGCTCGTGCATGGCGTACAGAACGCGCCTGTGCACGGGTTTGAGGCCGTCCCTGGCATCGGGGAGGGCCCGGCCGACGATCACGCTCATGGCGTAATCGAGATAGCTGCGCCGCATTTCCTCTTCAAGACTGATGGGCAGGGTTTCTTTAGCGAACTGGGTCATGAGCGGCCTGGTTGGGATTTCGAGATTCTTGAGGAAAGCCAGCGATTTTAAGGCTTGAGTTTATAGCGGCCACTTGTGGCGGGGCAGCAACAAATGCTCAAGAATCTTAAGTCTGTGTCAGACGAAGCCGATAGCGTGCTTGAAGGTTGGGGCAGGTGTGGCACAATCGATGTAACGCTTTGAGTGATGGTCACTCACGGCGTGTAAATTACTAATCGCAGCAAGTCTGCGGCTTTTCTCTAGAGGAGAACCATGAAGAAACTCAACAAAGTGGCAATGTTGTTTGCTTCCGCAGCGCTTGTTACCGCCGCTGGTGCACAAACGATCGACAACTGGAAAAACGGCAACAACGAACTGGTCTGGAAAAACGGCACCAACGAACTGTGCTGGCGTGATGCCAACTGGACGCCTGCTACCGCAGCGCCTGGTTGCGATGGCGCAATTGCCCCTGCGATGGCTCCTGTTGCTCCTCCGGTTGCTGGCCAACCTGTGCAGCCTACTCCTACCCCAACGACTCCTCCTCCTGCCGCAACGAAAGTTACCTACGCTGCTGACGCTTTCTTTGACTTCAACAAGTCTGTGATCAAGCCAGAAGGCAAAGCCAAGCTGGATGACCTGGTCGGCAAGATCAAGGACATCAACCTGGAAGTCATCATCGCCGTGGGTCACACCGACTCCGTCGGTAGCGATGCTTACAACCAGAAGCTGTCGGTCCGCCGTTCGGAAGCCGTCAAGGCATATCTCGTGTCCAAGGGCATCGAGAAAAACCGCGTCTACACTGAAGGCAAGGGCGAGAAACAGCCAGTTGCTGACAACAAGACCGCCGAAGGCCGCGCCAAGAACCGCCGCGTCGAAATCGAAGTGGTTGGTACCCGCGCCAACAAGTAATCCTCCGGGATCGCTTCAAGAACCGCGCCTAGGCGCGGTTTTTTTATGCCTCAACGATAATGCCTCATGTCTACAAGCGATAACTTCGATCCCGCCGAGCTGGCCAAATTCTCCGACCTGGCCCACCGGTGGTGGGACACCGAAAGCGAGTTCCGCCCCCTGCACCAGATCAACCCCTTGCGCCTGGGCTGGATTGAGGGTCAGGTTCCGCTCAAAGGTTTGCGCGTGCTGGACGTGGGCTGCGGCGGCGGCATTCTGGCCGACTCCATGGCCCGTAAAGGCGCCGAGGTCCTGGGCATAGACCTGGCCACCAAGGCGCTCAAAGTCGCCCAGCTCCATGCGCTGGAAGCCCAGACGGAAGGGGTGCAATACCGCGAAATCAGCGCCGAAGCGCTGGCGGCCGAGCAACCGGGCAGCTTTGATGTCGTCACCTGCATGGAAATGCTGGAGCATGTGCCCGACCCCTCGTCCATCGTCAAAGCCTGCGCGGCGTTGGTCAAACCCGGCGGGCATGTATTTTTTTCCACCATCAACCGCAACGCCAAAGCCTTTTTGTTCGCCATCGTGGGCGCGGAGTATGTGCTGAACATGCTGCCCCGTGGCACCCACGAGTACGCCAAGCTGGTCAAGCCCAGCGAGCTGGCCGGCTACTGCCGGGCCTCGGGACTCTCCCTGCAGGAGACCCGCGGCATGGAGTACAACCCGCTGACGCGCCATTACTGGCTCAGCGCCGACACCAGCGTCAATTACCTGTTCGCCACCCAAAAGAGCTGAAACCCCCGCGCTTCGCCTCAATTCACACCCGATATGTTCAAAGACATTGCTGCCGTGCTGTTCGACCTGGATGGCACCCTGATAGACAGCGCGCCCGACCTGGGCGCCGCGGCTGACAAAATGCGCACCGACCGGGGGCTGGCATCGCTTCCGCTGGCGCTGTACCGCCCCATGGCGGGCGCGGGTGCGCGCGGCATGATTGCAGTGGCCTTTGGTCTTACACCGGACGATGCCCGCTTTCCCGAGCTCAAGGAAGAGTTTTTCCGCAACTACGAGTCGCGCATGACGGAGCGCACCACGGTGTTTGACGGCGTTGCCGAATTGATCGCCCGGATCGGCCAGGCCGGCTTCAAATGGGGTGTGGTGACCAACAAGTCCGCCCGTTTTACCGTCCCGCTGACCAAGGCCATGCCGCTGTTCGACACCGCCCAGGCCATTGTGAGCGGCGACACCACACCACATTCCAAACCGCACCCGGCGCCCTTGCTCGAGGCGGCGCGCCAGCTCGACGTGGCGCCCGGCCGCTGTATTTATGTGGGTGACGATGAGCGCGACATCGTCGCGGGCCGCGCCGCAGGCATGCCCACGGTGGCCGCCGCCTACGGCTACCTTGGCAAAACCGCCGACACCGAAGGCTGGAAAGCCGATGCGACCATCGCCGCACCCGGCGCCCTCTTGAATTTGCTGCGGATGGCGTAAACTAGGCCTCCTGGGGCTGCATTGGTTTCGACGTGGGTTCGGACGCGGTGTGGTGCATGTCGAGCTGAGTGTGCTCGTAAAACAGATTCAAACAAACTAACTGCAAACGACGAACGTTTCGCACTCGCTGCTTAATTGCCAGTGAGCTTTACAACAGCAGGCCGATGGGCTGGGCAAGGGGTGTTTAGCGCAAGTTAAACGCTCCCGGCTGTAAAGATAATTTCATCGGCTGGCTCCGGGCTGGGTACCTTAACCCGGGGCGAGAAAATAGGGTGCTGGCGTCCTGTGTAGCGTGCGACTGCGCGACACAGGTGGCGAGACCCAAATCAGACCGCTAAACATGTAGATCTGCCCGAACAAGGCTTGCGGACGGGGGTTCAAATCCCCCCAGCTCCACCACCATAACGACCAAGGCCGTTTACTGAAATTCAGTAAGCGGCCTTTTTTTTGCGGGTGTGTCTCGATAACCGTGCAGTGCACCGGCCAACGCAAATCCTCCCCAGTTCGGAAAACCCGAATTGCCGAATTTAGTTGATGACAATGCTGCGCTTTACAGCGCTATTTGTAACTTCGGATTGAGCACCCGCATATCGCTTCCTCCTGCAATTGGAGGAGAGGATTTGATCCGCTTTGCGATATTTTTTCTGGCGCCGGTGCGGACAGGATATTTCAATTAACATTTCGTCGCACTTGCGGTGAAGAGGCTACAAATTGGCGCGCCGAATGCAGAGGGACTCGAGCGAACGATAACGAATGGAAGTGCGAGAGCACGCAACAAAATGCACGCTGACCTGGCTTTGAAAATGATGTCCGACCTTTTCTGGATGGGCTTCCTGGTGTGCCTGCCGGTTCTCGGATTCACGATGCTCACCGGCCTGCTGATCAGCATTGTCCAGGTGGTGACCCAGGTGCAGGAGATGTCGCTGACGTTTGTGCCCAAGCTGATGACCGCCGGCATCGCGCTTGTTGTGTTCGGACCCTGGATGCTGCGCAAGCTCAGCGCTTACTTTACCCAGCTGTGGGCAGGCATTCCTGCCATGTTCTAACCCGGATCGCCAAGCGTGATTGCTGAACTTGGAGCCGGTTGGTCCTGGGCTTCCCAGAAATGGGCCTTGCCGCCCCTGGAGGCGGTGATCCTGCTTTCGATACGGGTTGCCGGTGTCTTTATCCTGACTCCGGTTTTCTACGCGATGCCGATTCCGACGACGGTGCGGGTGCTGATGCTGCTGTCGCTGTCGTTCATCGTGGCGCTGGGCTTTGCGCCGGCGGCAGGCGGCCAGGCCGTTGATCACGCTTCGATGTTCACTTCCGCCCTGGCGGAGCTTGCCTTGGGCGCGACGCTCGGTCTCGGGGTGCTGCTGGCGTTCGCGGCCTTTGACGTCGCCGGGCGGCTTCTTGATATCCAGATCGGGTTCGGCATCGCGCAGGTGTTTGACCCCGTCACCCGGCGGCAGGTGCCTGTGCTGACCTCCGCCTTCAACACCTTTGCCGTCCTGCTGTTTTTCCTGCTGGCCGGCCACCATGCCCTGCTGCGGGGCATCGCATTCAGCGTCGAGCGCTTTCCGGTGGCGTCCCAATGGTCGGCGGCCTACGGCCTGCCCGCCATGTTCACGCAAGTGAGCGCTTTGTTCACGCTGGGATTCGCCTTGGTGGCGCCCGTCGTCTTTTGCCTTTTTATGGTTGAGATGGCGCTCGGCGTGGTTGCGCGAAACCTGCCCCAGATGAATATGTTCGCCATCGGCATCCCCGTAAAGATCATTGTCGGGCTGGTCACGCTGTCCCTGTGGTTTGCCGGCATAGGCGGTGTCATGACGCGGGTCTACCGGGGGATTTACACCACCTGGGACTCCGTGCTGTCCAGGGAGGCCTCACTGACCACGCTTGCGCCCGGAGCCGTCCATGGCCGATGAGCAAGACCTTGACCGCAATGAGGCGGCGACCCCCCACAAACTCCTCAAAGCGCAGGAAAAAGGGCAGGTCGCCAAAAGCGCGGAAGTCATTTCGGCGCTGGTGTGGACGGTGGCCGCCGCCTACCTGACCTGGAAGGGCTGGGACAGCGTCAGGGCGCAGTTCATCTTCGACCAGAGCCTGTTGTTCCGCATGGCCGGGCTGGATCCCGATGGCGGGGCGCTTTGGCCGCTGGCATCCCGGATGGCCGTGGGGGCGATGAGCCAGCTGCTGCCTTTTTTCGCCACCATCATGCTGGCTGCGGTGCTTGCCAACCTGGTGCAGACCGGCCCGATGTTCACGACGGAGCCTATCAAGGCGGATTTCGACAGGCTCAATCCGGTCAACGGCTTCAAGAAAGTGTTTTCGATGCGAACCCTGTTCGACGCGGCCAGGGCTTGCGTCAAGCTGGTTCTTCTTGCCGGTGTCTCCTACTTCGCGCTGAAAAGCCTGGCCCCGCATTTTTTCGGAGTGGCCAGCCTTTCGCCCCTGGCATACCTGCGCACCTTGCTGCAGGACACGGCATCGCTGAGCATGAAGATGGCCTTGATCCTGGCGATGATCGCCGCGGTGGACTGGATGTACACGCGGCGCGAATTCTCCAAAAAAATGAAGATGAGCCGCAGGGAACTCAAGGATGAGTCGAAAAGCCGGGAAGGCGATCCCCGCATCCGTGCGCGGCTCAGGGAGTTGCGCCGGGAAGCCCTGAAGCGGACATTGACGGTGCGCAACACCAAAGATGCCGATGTGCTGTTGACCAACCCGACGCATGTGGCGGTAGCCCTGCGTTACCGGCATGGGGAAATGTCGTCTCCGCAAATGGTGGCCAAAGGCGCGGGCAAGGTCGCGGGGGCGATGAGAAAAATAGCGAGCGAAAACAACATCCCCATCGTGCAAAACCCCGCGCTGGCCCGCAGGCTTTTTCGCGAGCTCGCCGTGGAGCAGCATGTGCCCCAGGCCATGTATGCCGAGGTCGCCCGGATCATTGTCTGGGTCTTCGCCATGCGCGAACGCCGGCAAGGGATGGCCGCGGCGTGAAGGCCCTGCAGGATTTCCTGGCCAAGCACAGCGACATCGCCATGGTGCTGCTGGTGCTGGGCGTCCTGGTGGTGCTGTTTGCGCCTATCCCCAGCCCCTTGCTGGATTTCCTGATCCTGTTGAATTTCAGCTTTGCGTTCTTGATCCTGATGCTGACCTTCTATATGGCGCGGCCTGTCGAATTTTCGACCTTCCCCTCCTTGCTGCTGATCGCCACCTTGTTCCGGCTTTCGCTGAATGTCGCCGCCACCCGGCTGATCCTCTCGGACGGCGATGCCGGCCGGGTGATCGCCGCCGTGGGTTCCTACGTCGTCGGAGGGAACTACGTCATCGGCCTGATCATTTTCCTGATCCTGATCGTGGTTCAGTACGTCGTGATCACCAGCGGCGCCCAGCGCGTCTCCGAAGTGGCCGCCCGTTTCACGCTGGACAGCATGCCCGGCGCGCAGATGAGCGTGGACGCGGACCTGAACATGGGCTTCATCGACCAGGCCGAAGCACAGCGCCGCCGCAAGAATATCGAGAAAGAGGCGGCTTTTTACGGCGCGATGGACGGCGCGAGCAAGTTCGTCAAGGGCGATGCGATCGCGGGCATCCTGATATTGCTCATCAACATCGTGGGCGGCTTGCTGATCGGCATCATGCAGCGCGGCCTGCCATGGGGCGATGCGCTCAAGACCTACACCCTGCTGACCATAGGCGACGGAATCGTGACCCAGGTACCGGCCTTGGTCATCGCATTGGGGACCGGCATCATCGTCACCCGGTCGGCCTCGGACGCCCACCTGAGCAAAGAGGCCTTGCGGCAGATCACCTCCTTCCCCAAAACACTGCTGCTGGTGGCCGCGGCCCTGGCCGGCCTGCTGATGCTGCCCGGTATTCCGGCGATTCCCACACTCGTACTGCTCGGCCTTGCGGGGCTGGCCGCCTGGATGGCGTATCGCGGCTCACGTGCCGGTACCGCCGCCGCGCCGCAGGAAGCGGGCTCCGACGGCAAGCCGGACCAGGCCGGCGACGCGGGCGGCAAGGACGACCCCTATGCGCACCTCGCGGTGGAGCCCATAGAAGTCCAGGTGGGCTCCCGCTGGGTGCCGCTGGTGAACGAAAAGGGCGGCTCTTTCCTCGAGAGAATCGCCGCCTTCCGCCAGCAGCATGCGCAGGAGCTCGGGCTGGTCCTGCCGCGCATACGCTTCAAGGACGCGCCCCGCCTCGGGCCGGACCGCTATGAGATCTACCTTGACGGCGCCCTGAGCGCCAGGGGCGAGGTTCGCGCCGACCGGCTGCTTGCCATCCATCCCCAGGGTGACGTGACGGCCATTCCAGGGGAGGTCACCAAGGATCCCACCTATGGCCTGCCCGCCATCTGGATAGAGGAGTCCCAGCGGGATGCCGCGACCCGCGCGCGCTTCACGCTGGTCGATGCCTCCAGTGTGTTCATGACGCACCTGACGGAGGTCTTGCGGCGCGAATCCGCCACCTTGCTGACCCGTGCCGAGACCGACCGCCTGCTGGCCCGGGTGCGGCAGAACCAGCCCGGCCTGGTGGAAGAGCTTGTGCCGACGGTTCTTTCGATCAGCGACGTGCAAAAGGTGCTGCAGAACCTGCTCAGGGAAAAGGTTTCGATACGGCACATGGAGGCGATCCTGGAGACCCTGGCGGACGCCGGGCGGCAATCCAAGGAAACCGGCTACCTGACCGAGGTGGTGCGCCACCGGCTGGGCTCCGCGATATGCCAGGGTTTGCTGGGAGAGGCCAACGCGCTGCATGTGCTCACACTGGATCCGGCCATTGAAAGCCGGTTCATCCAGAGCGTGCAGAACTCTCGCGCCGAGGGTTCCGGCCAGGCCGCCGGCCAATTTGTCCTGGAGCCGCAAATGGCCGAGAAATTTATCGGCAAGCTGGTGCAGCAGGCGGAAAAGATGATGAAGAGCAACCTGCTGCCGGTGCTGCTGTGTTCTCCCGAACTGCGCAGGCACGTGCGCGCCTTGTCCGAGCGTGTGATGCCGCACCTGCGTGTGCTGTCCATGGCCGAGATCCCGCACAACATCGAACTCAAGTCCTACGGTGTGGTGAGTTTTTAAGCAATCCAGGCACTCCCGCCCCTTTATCCAAAGCAAACCATGAGCAATATCCTCGCCGTCGCCCTGCAAAGCATGCACCAGGACAGCGTCCGCCTTGAAAAGGTCGGCACCAACCTGGCCAACGCCTTGACCACGGGCTACAAGCGGGAGGTGGTCTCGGTCCGGCCCACCCCCTATTCGCAGCTGGGCGCCTCCTTCAGCGCCCAGTTCGACGCCCTGTCCGCCCCGGCGGACGCGACGGGCGGCATGCTGCAAACGCAGACGGACGTCCGCCCCGGCACGCTCAAGTCCACGGGGCAGAGCCTGGACCTGGCGCTGGACGGGGACGGGTTTTTCGAGATCGCCACCGATTCCGGCCCGGCCTATACCCGGCAAGGGTCATTCCACCTGGACGGCCAGGGCCGGCTGGTGAATGCCCAGGGCTATCCCGTGATGGGCAAAGGCGGCGCCATCTTTTTAACGACGCGCAACCCGTCGATCGATTCCCGGGGCTACGTCTATGACGGGCCCAAGTCCGGCCCGGCCGGCTTTGCCGGCAGTCGTCCCGTCGCGCAGGAGCCGGTCGGCCAGCTCAAGGTCATGCAGTTTGAAACGCCAAAGGCGCTGCAGCACCTCGGGGACGGGCTGCTCGCTTCGCAAAGCCCGGCCGGCATGATGAATGACGTGGACGTCCAGGTGCGTCAGGGCTTCCTCGAAAACTCCAATGTGTCCTCCATGCAGGAAATGGTGCAGCTGATGCAGACCATGCGGCATTTCGAATCCATGCAGAAAGTCGCCACGGGTTACGACGAAATGATGGGGACCGCCATCCGAAAGCTCGGCGATCTTGCCTGAGCCCGTTTTAGTACACGCCAACCAGGGGAATTTTGATGTTCGATGCGCTTTATATCGGTGCGACCGGAATGCAGGCCCAGCAGATGAATGTGGACACGATTGCCAACAACCTGGCGAACGTCAACACCACGGGGTTCAAAAAGGGACGGCTGACGTTTTCCGACCTTGTCACGCGCTCGGCCGCGCCGCTGGCTTCGGCCAATGCCGGCGTGCCGGCCGGCTTGATCGATGCGGTGAGCCGGGCGGGGGCGGGCGTCGGCATCGGCGGCATGGCCAAGCTTTTCGACATGGGAGACCTCAAGAAGACGGAGTCCGCCTTCGACGTCGCGATTGAAGGCGACGGGTTCATGGAGGTGACCCTGCCCGACGGATCGCAGGCTTATGCGCGCGGCGGCACCTTGCGGGTCAACAAGGACGGGTTGCTGGCGACCCAGGCGGGTTATGCGCTCAAACCCGGCCTGAGCGTTCCCGACAACGCGCAGGCCTTGCTGATCGATCCGGACGGCACCGTGCGCGTGCGCCTGGCCAACCAGGCCACTCCCGTGAACATCGGGCAAATCGACCTGGTGAGGTTTTCAAATCCGCAGGCCTTGCTGGCGCAAGGGGACAACCTCTACCGGCCCGCCGAGGCCGCCGGCGACCCGGTTGTCGGCAAGCCGGGCGAAGAGGGGCTGGGCCGGCTGGCCCAGGGATTCCTGGAGGGCTCCAACGTCAAGCTGGTCGACGAAATGGTGAACCTCATGATCGCGCAGCGCGCTTACGAGGCCAGCGTCAAGGTTGTGCAGGCCTCCGACGAGATGCTCGGCATGGTCAATGCGCTGCGCCGGTAGACGCATGGGCATGCCTGTGCTTCGTTTCCGGGCGTTACCCGGCGCGGCCGCGGTGGCGGGCTTGTGCCTGTCGGTGCTGCTTGTTCCCCGGCCCGCCCAGGCGCAGGCCGCCGCGAGCCTGGCGCGCATCAGCCTTCCGGCCAGCGTCCAGGTCGGCCAGAGCGAGGTGCGGCTGGGCGACGTTGCAAGCCTTGGCAGCCGGGATCCGGTGCTCTTGCGGCGCCTGATGGATCTGCCCCTGGGCCGCGCGCCGCGTGCCGGCCAGTCCTTTGTGCTGGAGCGGGACGTGCTTGCGCGATGGGTTCGCAGCCACGCGGGCCTGCAGGGGGAGCAGATTACCTGGCAAGGCGCCGCATTTACCGACATCAGCCTGCGCAGCCGCGACATACCGGGCGACGATATCGTGGCCTGCGCGGACAAGGCCCTCAGGCAGCAGCTGGGCAGCCAGTTGCCGGCCGGCAGCCGCATCGAGCTGCAGCCGGTGGCAGTGCCGCATGATCTCGCGGTCGCCGATGAATCGGTCGAGTTGAGTCCCCGCCCCATGGGCGCCGCAACGCTCGCGCCCAGAATGACGGCCTGGGTCGACATAGGCGCGGCCGGCAAGGTCCAGCGATCGGTGGCGGTCGTTTTTGAGGTCGCGGTCTACGGGCCGGTGGTCGTGGCCGCCAGGGACATTCCGGCGGGCGCGTCCCTTCTGGCCGGTGACGTGGAGGTGCGCGAACAAAACCTGGCAAGGGCCGCGGCCGCGCAGAGAAGTCCGGCGCGCGGCTTTTCGGATGGCCAGCGTTTGCGCCGCCCTATCCGTGCCGGCGAGGCCTTGACGGCGGCTCATACCGAAACCATTCCCGACGTTGTCCGCGGGAGTTGGGCCGTGCTCGAAGCGCGCCAGGCCGGCTTGAACGTGCAAAGCCGCGCCGAAGTGCTGCAGGACGGCCGTGCCGGCCAGATGGTTCAAGTCAAGCCCGCCAACGCCGCGGCCAGTTTGCTGGTTCGGGTCGCCGGCCCGGGCCGCGTGGAGATGTACCCATGATTTTTCGCATTTTCAAAACGGGCAATGGCCTGCCCATGAGTTCTGCTGCCGTGCGCCTCGCCGCGCTGGGGCTGCTGCTGTGCGCCTGGGCCGGCCTGTCGCAGGCCCAGGGCGTCAGCCTTTACGACGAAAAAACCTACCGTCCCTATACGGCCGATAACAAGGCCTTTCGCGTGGGAGATCTCCTGACGGTCCAGGTCTTTGAAAATTCCAGCGCCAGCAGCAGCGCGGACACGGATACCCGCCGGAAAAACAGCCTGTCGGCGGACTTGAGCCACCGCGGCGACACCAAAGCCCAGACCAGCGCCAGTGTGGCCGGCGACTTTGACGGCGGGGGCCGAACCCAGCGCGCCAACCGGCTGCTGGTCACGCTGTCGGTGACGGTGCGCGAGGTGTTGCCCAACGGCGACCTCGCGGTGATGGGCGAGCAGACGCTGACGGTCAACCAGGAGCCGCAACGCGTGACGCTGGAGGGACGGGTCAGGCCCGTGGATGTGTCCGACGGCAACACGGTTCTTTCCACCAGGCTGGCCGACGCCAAGATTACCTATGTGGGTGAAGGCGACATCGCCGAACGCAACCAGCGGCCCTGGTGGCGCAAACTGCTCGACTGGACGGGATTCTGAAAATGGCGCTCACTTCATTCCCGCGGCCGGGAAACCGGCCCGCCTCGCGGCTATATGCCTTGCCCCTGCTGTTTTTCTGCGCGCTCTGCCTGGCCGCGCCGGATTCGCACGGCCAGACCGGCCCCATACGCATCAAGGACCTCGGCAAGCTCCAGGGATGGCGCGACAACGCGCTGACCGGCACCGGCATCGTGACCGGGCTGGCCGGGACGGGCGATTCGCCGACCAACCGGGCCACGCGCCAGGCCTTGTCCAATGCGATGTCCCAGTTCAACCTCAGCGTGCCGCCCGAGCAGATCCAGAGCCGGAACGTGGCGGTGGTCATGGTCAGTGCCTCGCTGCCCAGCTTTGCCCGTCCGGGCGACACCCTGGATGTCACGGTGTCGTCCACGGGCGACGCGCGCAGCCTGGTCGGCGGCAGCTTGCTGCAGGTGCCCTTGAAAGCCGCCAACGGCCGTGTCTACGCATTGGCACAGGGCCAGCTGTCGGTGGGGGGCTACCGCTATGACTCCAACGGCAATGTGCTGCAGAAGAACCACCCCACGGTGGGGGCCGTGCCCAACGGCGCAACCGTCGAGGTCGGCACGGCCAGCGCCCCCGCGGAGCCCGGGTCCATCGCCGCCACAGTCCCCAACGTCACTTTTCTGCTTGCCGAGCCGGACTACACAACGGCCAGCCGGATCGCATCGGCCATCAATACCCAGCTGGGCGCCAACCTGGCCCAGGCGCGCGATGCCTCGGGCATCGACATCGAGGTGCCGCAAAACCAGCGCGCGAGCCTCGTGGCCTTCCTGTCGCGCCTGGAGTCCGTCACGGTCGAGCCCGACCGGCGCGCCAAGGTGGTGATCAACGAACGCACGGGCACCGTCGTCGCCGGCGGGGACGTGCGCATCGCCAAGGTGGCCATCACCCACGGCGACCTGAAGATCGCCATCACCGAACAAAACAGCGTCTCGCAGCCTTTCTTCATCGGGGAAGCCGGGCCGGGCGTGCGCACCGCGCTGGTCAGCAATACCCGGATCGACGTCGACGAGCGCAACAGCCCGGGTTTTGTGGCCGGCCAGACAACGGTGGCCGACCTGGTCCAGTCGCTTGCCAAGCTCAAGACCAACACCCGCGACATCATCTCCATCCTGCGCGCCATCAAGTCAGCCGGCGCCTTGCATGCGGAACTCGTTGTCCAATAGCGCCCCCATTCACCCACGTCACGCCAAGGCCACATCCCATGTCAAACAGCATCGAATCCATCACGACGGCAGCGCTGTCTCTCGCGCTGGACGCAGCCGCGGCCAGGCAACAAGTCATTGCCAGCAACATCGCCAACGCCAATACCGAAGCTTATGTGCCGCAGGCCCTGGATTTCGAAGGCCAGCTCGAGCAGGCGCGTCGGACCTTGCGCGAGCACGGGCGGCTCGACGCGGCGGCGCTGGGCGACATGAAATTCCGCCAGCAACCCGTGCTTCGAAGCGACGGCCAGCCGGCGCGTGTGGAACTCGATGTGGAGGTCGGGAACATGGCCCGCAACGCGGTCCAGTACCAGGCCCTCGTGAAAGGCCTTTCGCGCCACCTCGCCATGCTTTCGTCGGCCGCGACGGAAGGCAAAAAATAATTCGACCGACCCATTCACGTAGGGGACCTGCATTCATGGACTACTCCGATTCCTTCGCCATCAGCGCCGCCGGCATGAGCCTGGAGCGCACGCGCGCCGACGTGGCTTCGCTCAACCTGGCCAACGCCAATACCATTCAGGGCGCGGAAGGGCCCCAGTACCGGCCGCTTCGCGTGGTGGCCCGGGCCGCCGCGATGGCGGCATCCGGTTCGCCGGCGTTCGCCGATCTTTTCAGCCGGGGCGTGGGCGGCACGGGCCTGGCCGGCGGGCCGGCCGTGGTGTCGGTCGAGCCGACCGATTTGCCGCCGCGCATGGTCTATGAGCCGGGCCATCCGCTGGCCAACGACAAGGGTTTTGTGGCTTACACCGGCGTGGACAGCGCGACCGAGATGGTGACGCTGATGAGCGCCATGCGTTCCTATGAGGCCAACGTCGCGGCGATGAATGCGGCGCGCACCATGGCCCTGAAGGCGCTGGAGATCGGAGGCGCGTCATGAGCACCGAAATGATCGCGCCGCTTGCCGCGGCAACAAGCCTCAACCTTCCCCAGCTCCAGCCCATGAATGAGGGCCCGCAGGGTGCGGGCTCCTTTGGCGCCATGGTGACCCAGGGTTTGCAGCAGGTCAACGAACAGCTGCTCGCAACGCAGGGCGACCTCCAGGCGCTGGCCGTGGGTGACGTCCAGAACCTGCACCAGGTCATGGTCCGCATGGAAGAAAGCCGGATTGCCTTCCAGCTGATGATGCAGGTCCGCAACCGCCTGCTTGAGGCCTACCAGGACGTCATGAAGATGCAGATATAGCCCGATTCCCGCGCAAACTTGTTTTAAAGAAGAAAGCTGAAGCAATGATCGATTTCTGGAAAGGGCTCGCCCGGCCGGCTCGCGCGCTCCTGGTGGGCGGGCTGGTGCTGTTCCTGGGCGCCGTGGTCTTTTTTGCCTGGTGGGCTTTCAGGGTGGAATACCAGGTGCTGTTCACCGACCTCAAGCCCCAGGACGCCCTCGCGATGACGGCGGAGCTCGACAAGCAAAAAGTGCCCTACCGCCTCGGCGACGGGGGCTCGACCATTCTTGTCGACAAAACGCAGGTGCATGCGACGCGGATCAAGCTGATGGGCAAGGAAATTCCCTTGCAGGGTGTCGTCGGGTTCGAGCTGTTCAACAACACCGATTTCGGCATGACCGAATTTGCCCAGAAGATCAACTACCAGCGGGCGCTTCAGGGCGAGTTGACGCGCACCATCCTGTCGCTGGCCGAGGTCAGCGAGGTGCGTGTCCACCTGGCGCTTCCGGAGCAGGGCCTGTTCAAGCAGGCCAGCAGCAAGCCCAAGGCCGCCATCACCCTGACGCTCAAGCAGGGCCAGAACCTTCGCCCCGAGCAGGTCTTCGGCATCCAGCACCTGGTCGCTTCCGCCACGCCGGGAATGACCCTGGCCGACGTCGCCGTCGTCAACCACCAGGGCGTTGCTCTGAGCCGCGTGACCGCCAATGCGGAAAGCGGCGCGGCGCCGGCCAACAGCTCGGCCCGGCTCGACCTCAAGAAAGAAACCGAAGACTACCTGGCCCGCAAGGCGGCCCTGGTGCTGGACCAGAGCTTTGGGGCCGGCCAGGCGATCGCCAGCGTGGACGTCCTGCTGAACATGGACCAGATCCGCACCACCACCGAAGAAGTCATCGCGGCGCCCGGACGGGAGAACAAATCCCCCGCAGGGGTCATGGTGCGCGAGCGCGAGTCCGTGCGTGATTCCGGGGTTGCGCCGCTGGATGCGCGTCCCGGCACCGGTGCGAACGGCAGCACGCAGCGGGAGGTGGAATACCAGGCGGGGCGAAGGGTTGAGCAGGTGGTCAGCCAGCCGGGTTCGATCCGCCGCATTCAGGTGGTCGCCGTCGTTCGCAAAGCCCTGGATGCCGGCGACGAGGAGCAGACGCGAAAAGTCATTGCCGCGGCGGTGGGCGCTTCGATAGAACGCGGTGACACGGTGGTTGTCCAGAGCCTCAAGAGCGGCGCCATGCCCCTGCCGGCGGTTTCCGATGCGGTCAGCGACGCGCCCCGCGCCGCGGGCGCATCCGCCGCGGCGCAGGGCGACATGCCCGCGCCCGTCGTGGCCATCGCGGGCCTGTTGCTGGCCGTGCTGGGCGGCCTGGTTTGGCTCCTGCTGCACAGGAAAAAGGCTGCGGCTCCCGCGATGAGCGAGGAACAGAGGCAAGCAGCGCTGCACCAGGTCCGCGCCTGGATGCAGCAAGAGTCACCGCCCGCGGGACTGAAATCGTGAGCCTGGACATATCCTCCCCCGTGCGGCAGGCCGCGCTGACATTGCATGCGATGGCGCCGCAGGATGCCGCATGGCTGCTGCGGCAGCTTCCGGCCATCGAGGCGGCCGAGCTGCAATCCCTGCTGGAGGAATTGCGCAGTTTGGGCTTGCCTTCCGATCCCGCTCTTCTGGGGGCCCTGCGTCCAAGCCATGAGGCGCCCCGGGAACCCGCCCCCGCGGGCAAGGCCGGCGCCGGCGAGTTGTCCCTGGAGGCCGTCAAGCGCGAGCTCGACGGCGCGCGCGCGGAGCTGTTGCTTCCCATCCTGAAAGCGGAGCCGGTCGCGCTGCTGGCGTTCCTGCTGTCCCTGAAAGCCTGGCCGTGGGCCGACTCCCTGCTGGCGGCGCTGGAGACGCACAGGCGGCTGTCGCTGCGGCTGCAGCTCGACAGCCCGGGGTTCAGCGCCGGGGCCGGCCAGGCGCAAGCCGCTGAACTGCAGCTTGCGCTGCTGCGGGGCCTGCTTGAGCGTTACCGGAACGCTCAGGCCTGTACGCCTTCGCGAAGCGAGGCCCACGGCCTGGCCGGTGGTGTTGAGCGCTGGTGGCGGGAGCGTCGTCGGTTCTGGTCCAGCATCGTTGCACCCATCAAGGCCCGCGGATGAATACCGATAGTTTTGTCATCAGAGGGGTTGCGGAGGGCGCGCCGCTGGAGTTGCGCGGAGCGCCGCGTGCGCCCGCGGTCCTGCCCTTGCACGCCGCGGGTTCCGGGAAACCGGCGCCCGCGCCGGCCGGCCCGACGCCTCTTGACGCCGACGCGGGCCGTGAGCAGGCCCGGCAGGAAGCGCGTGCTGCCGGCTATGAAGCCGGCCGGGCCCAAGGCGAAAAAGACGGCTATGAGGCCGGCCTCCAACAGGCCCTGGAGCGTTCCGAAACGGACCGCCGCGCGGCTTTGGAAAGCGACCATGCCGGCCAGCAGAAGCTGGTCGAGGCCCTGGAAAAAATACACCGCCTGGCCCAAACGGCGGCGCGCGAGAAAACCGGTTTTCTCGAAGGCGCCGAGGACGACATGGTGGCGCTTGTGTTTGAGGCATTCTGCCGGGTGCTGGGTGAAACAGCCGCAACGCCGGACATGGTGAGGGCCGCTGTCAAGAACGCGCTCAGTCACTGGCGAGGCAAGGCCGCGCTCGAGATTCATGTTCACCCGCAAGACCTGGAGTGGCTTGAAGGGGACAAGGAGCTGGCGGACCGCTACGCCGCGCAGGCGCATCACGCGATCCGCTGGGTGGCCAATGCGGAGCTTGCCGTGGGCGGCTGCATGTTGCGTTCACCCGAGGGCGCGCTCGATGCCCGCCTCGAGGTGCAGCTCGAGGCCTTCAAGTCCATGCTGCTGCAGACCCGCGCAACACGCCGCGCGGAGGGGGCCGCATGAGGTCCAACCCGGCAAACATCGCCCCAACCCCCGGCCCAGGGCTGGGGGCTTATTCGCAGGCGCTCAAGGAACGGGACCTGATGAGGCGGGTAGGCTGGGTGCGCCAGGTCCAGGGCCTGGCCATCCAGGCGCAGGGGCCGGACGCCACGGTCGGCGAGCTGTGCCGGATTCACCCGCGCCTGGCGGCGCACCGCCCATCGGCGCGGGGCTCCACAAGCGGCCCGTCCGCGGAAGACGCCGGCGTCCTGGCCGAGGTGGTCGGCTTGCATGCCGGCCATGTCACGCTGCTGCCCTACGGCTCGCTGCAGGGCGTCAGCGCCGGCGCCGAGGTGGTCGCGCTCGGCCGGGCATCGATGTTCGGCGTGGGGCCGGCCCTGGTCGGCCGCGTCATCGACGGTTTCGGCGAAGCCCTGGATGGCGGCGCGCGGCCGGCCACGGTGCGCAGCGTCCCTTTGCACGGCGCGCCCGTCAACCCCATGAAACGCCCCCCGGTGGCGCGCATCATCGAGACCGGCATCCGGGCGATCGATGGCCTGCTGACGCTCGGCCAGGGCCAGCGCGTGGGCATCTTCGCGGGAAGCGGGGTCGGCAAAAGCACCTTGCTCGGCATGATCGCGCGCCATGTCAAAGCCGACATCAACGTCATCGCACTGATAGGCGAGCGGGGGCGGGAAGTGCGGGACTTTATCGACAAGCAGCTGGGCCCCGAGGGCCTGCGCCGCTCCGTCGTCGTGGTGGCCACCGCGGACCAGCCCGCGCTGGCCCGGATACGCGCCGCCCATGCGGCGGTCGCCATTGCCGAATACTTCAGGGAGCAGGGGCAGCAGGTCCTGCTCACCATGGACTCGGTCACAAGGCTTGCGATGGCCCGCCGCGAAGTCGGGCTCTCGGCGGGCGAGCCGCCCACGGCCCGGGGCTACACCCCCTCGGTATTTGCCGAGCTGCCGCAGCTGTGCGAACGCTTCGGCACCTCCGACAGCGGCGGCTCCATCACGGCCCTTCTCACGGTTTTGGTGGAAGGCGACGATTTCAACGAACCCATCTCGGACAATTTGCGCGCCATCCTGGACGGGCATATCGTGCTGTCGCGCGCGCTGGCCCACACCGGCCAGTATCCCGCCATCGATGTCCTGCAAAGCACCAGCCGCCTGCGCACGGACCTGACGGACAGCGCCGAACGTGAACTGGTCCATCGCGTGACCCGGCATATTTCGCTGGTGGAGCGCAACCGGCAGATGGTGGAAATCGGCGCCTACGAAGCCGGGACCAATCCCTTGCTGGACCAGGCATTGCGGCGCGACACGGTGCTCAAGGAATGGATGACGCAGCGCGAAGGCGGCTTTGACCGCCCTCGCGCGCTGGAACAATTGCGGGCCTGCATGGCGGAAACCGCGGCGGCCCCGGCCGCAGCCGTGGGCGCAAAAACCGGAGGCTCGCGATGAACCCGCCGGGCAACAGGAATTCCGCAAAAGGCGACCTGCGCGGATTCAAATATCCGCTGGAGTCCCTGGCCAGGCGGGCCCAATGGGAGCTCGATGCCTTGAACGGGAAACTCGCCAAGGTGCAGCAGCAGCTGGCATCCGTGCGCGCCGAACAGGATGCGGCCGAAGGCCTGCACCGGCAGGCGTGCGAGAAGCTGGGGCGGCAACTCCAGGCGGGCCTGGACTCCTCCCGGCACCAGGCCGGGCTGCTTTACCTGGCCCAGCTGCAGGCCTCGATGAAAACGCTGCAGGCCCAGCTGGCGGCGCTGGACAAGACGCGCGTGGAGGTGCTGCAGCTATGCCGTGCCGCCGAGGCCCGGCTTGAAGGCCTGCGCTCCCACGAATCGGGGGCCGTGGATATTTATGTGCGTGAGCAGTCGCAGCGCCATGCGGCCGAAGCCGACCGGGACTGGATGGTGCGCGAGGCTTTCAACAAGGCACCGGCGAGCCCGCCGGCCGAACCGGGAGCCGGCGCATGAGTTCCCCCTTGCTCCCCATGCCCCCTTTGCGCGAAGGCCAGGTCGGGCCGCGCCCGACGCCCAAGGCCGCTTCCGGCGACCAGCAGCCATCCGCCGGCGCCTGGAAGCGTGAGATGGAGCAGGCGCAGCGGCACAGCTGGTTCAAACCGGGGCAGGCCGCGGCGCGCGCCGATGGCCGGCCTGAAGGCGCGCCCGGCCGGGCTCCCCTGAATCCAGGCCGGCCGCATCCGGCATCGCCGGGCGATGCGGCGAAGACGGACAGGATGGCGGGACCGGCGCCGGCAGTCCCCACTGCGATGTTGCGAGGCCCGCTTGCAATGCCGGTGCCCGCCATGACCGCCGCCCGCCCGCCCGGGCCCGAAACCGGCCGCCTGCCTGCCATGGACATACGGCTTGCCGGCCTGGCGCTTGCGCTGGCGGGCGCGTCGCGCCTGAAGGTGATGGGCCTCAAGCCTTGCGCCGAAGCCGGCGAATTGGCGGCACAGGCGTTTGATGCGCCGGCGGTGCCCCCGTACAGCGAGGAGCCCGGCCCGGGCCCGCAGGCGATACGCCTGCATGCCGAATGGCATGGGCCGGAGGTCACCGTGTGGCTGGGCATCGATGCCCAGGCCGATGCCGCACAAGCGCAGGTGGCGCAGCTTCTGCCCCAAATCCGCGCCTGTCTCGAGGAGCAGCGAAGCCGGCTCGCCAAGCTGGTCTGCAATGGCAAGACCGTCTTTGATGCTTCTTCCTCTCCCGCTTCAAGGTTTTCCTATTTCACCCAGCCCAAGGAGTTTCCATGACCATCTCCGCGATCAGCGCCCCGCAAAGCAGTTCCTCGTCCAATTTGCAGGCCAGCAGCCTCGGGCTCCAGGACTTCCTGAAAGTGCTGTTGACCCAGCTTTCGTACCAGGATCCGCTCAAGCCCATGGACAACCAGGAGTTCATGGCCCAGATTGCCCAGTTCACCAGCGTCGAGCAGACCCAGCAGCTCAACACCAAAATCGAGACCCTGATCAACAACCAGGCGGCCTTGCAGTCGGTGGGGCTGATCGGGCGCACCGTCGACGCCACGACGGCCTCGGGCACGCTGACGGGCACCGTCACGGCGCTGTCCTTGCAGGGAAGCGCGCCGTCCCTCAGCGTGAAAACCGCTTCGGGGGCGGTGATAGACGGCGTCAGCATCAGCCAGATCGTTGCGGTGCGCTAAGGCCGGACATGCACGGCACAACCGGAGAACACAATGCTTGATTCGATCTATGTCGGAATGACCGGCCTGCTGGGATATTCCAAAGGTTTGCGGGTGATCGCGAACAACACGGCCAACCTCAACACCCCGGGATTCAAGGGCTCCAGCCTGCAGTTTTCCGACCTCTTTTATTCCAACAGCAACCTGGCCAGCAACAGCGGTTCGGGCAGCTACGGCGGCCTGGGCTACGGCCTCAATGCGGGATCGACCGTGCTCTCCTTCAAGCAGGGGGAGATCCGGCAAACCGACAATCCGCTGGACATGGCGATCGACGGCCAGGGTTTGTTCACCCTGAGGGACGCGGAAGGAAACATCACCTATACGCGGGCCGGCCAGTTCAAATTCAACGGCGCGGGCGTGCTGGTGAACCAGGCGGACAACGCCAAGGTCATGGGCCGCTCCGCCGATGGGGGACTCACTGAAATCAGCCTCTCCGGGCTGGGCACCAACGCGGGAAAGGCCACCGGGACCGTCAAGTTCAGCGGCAATCTCTCCAGCACCGTCACCGACCAGACCGTGGGTGGCGTGCGCGTCCTCGACGCGCTGGGCGGCGCGCATACGCTGAACGTCAAATTCACCAACACGGATGCGACGACCCCGGGAAGCTGGAGGGTCGAGCTGATCGAGGGCACCGCGGTGCTCGCGACCCGGCAGATCATCTTTTTTGACGGCAAGCCCACCGCCGCAACCGCCAAACTCAGCATGACCTACACGCCCGCCGGAGCCAAGGCGATGCCGCTGGTGCTGGATTTCAGCACCGACGTGACCTCCTTTGCCGCGGGCAACCTGTCGACACTGGCCATGTCCTCGCAGGATGGCGTCACGCCGGGCGCCTTGACCCAGGCCAGTTTTGATTCCACGGGGACCCTGGTGCTGGGCTACTCGAACAGCCAGACCGTCAAAAGCACGCGCCTGGCCCTGGGCCGCTTCGATTCCCTGGATGCGGTGGGCACGGTGGGCAACAACCAGTTCAGCGCGCTGGACCCGGAACACTGGAGCACAGGCAGCGCGGAGGAGGGCGGCTTCGGCTCGATACGCTCCGCATCCGTGGAGATCGCCAACGTGGACCTCTCGCAGGAGTTCAGCGACCTGGTGGTGATGCAGCGAGGCTTTCAGGCCAGCTCCCAGGTGATCTCGACCTCCAACGAAATGCTGCAGGAACTGTTTGCGCTGAAAGGCAAATGATGGTGATGGTTGATGTGTATGCGGCGGGGACCGCCCTGATTGCCGAGGCGGACGCCGCTTCGAGGCTGCGCGAGCTCAGGGTGTTTTCAGCCGCCCAGCGTGAGCGCGTGGGCGCTGTCATCTCGGCGGCACTTTCGCGCTGGCAAGGCGCCTGGGACTGGCGCGGCGCGCGCGCGGAAACCGGGGCTCTTGAAGTCCGGGTCTCCGATGCCCTTGATCCGGCCTGTGCCGGGGCCTGGCATCAACCGTGGATGGTGTGCGAGTTTGGCGGCCACGGCGCCGGCCTGCCGAATCTGCGCTGGCGCGTGAATGATGGCGGAGCGGCGCCCGGCTTTGCCCTGGAGCGCTTTGCCGCACACCTCTGGGGTACGGCGGACGAGCGCCAGTTGCCGGAACCCGCACCGGCCCCCGGGTCCATGGCCGCGGAGATGGCCTTGGCCATGTGGCAGGACTTCTGGCGGCAGTGGGCCCTTGCGTGCACGCCGCGCCAGGCAGGCGCAGCGGTGCCGGCGGAGATCAAGGTCCGGGCGCTTGACTGGCCCAGGCCCGAGGAATTTTCCGGCGTTTTGCTGGCCGAGTTCCACCTTGCGGGCCTTCAGTGGACTGTGGCGCTGGAGGCCGCCGGTGTGGATGCCATCCTTGTGAATGCCGGCGAGGCAAAACCGGGCACACCCAAAACCTCGCCGCAAACCGATCTGGTCCGCGTGGATGCCGCCTTGGGCGAGCGCACGCTGGCGCTGCAGGCTTACTTACGCCCATGCACCCTGTCGCTTGGCGCGCTCCAGAACCTGCGGGTCGGCGACGTCATTGCGCTTGAGCACCTGCTGGACCAGCCTTCTGAGCTCTTTTCTGAAAACCGCGAAAAAGTGGCCCATGCCTGGATGACGCAGACAAACGGTTTTAAATCGCTGGAACTCGCCGGCACGCAACCCTAACCTGAGACCCAACGTGAATACAGTCCTTGGAAAAATGATGAATCCACCTCCCCACACCCCCGCCTATCCGGGGGCCGATTCCGACAAGCCCGAGATCTCGGCGCTCACGGTCCGCCCGATTGCATTCCCCCATGCGCCGGCGAACGACAGGCGCCAGCAGCCTGAGGGAGCACCTGCCGAGAAAAACAGCTGGCGGCCCGAAGGCAAGGCGTCCCATCCCCTGCACCAGGTGAAAGCCACGCTCCAGGTCTACCTGGGGTCGGCGACGCTCACCGTCGGCGAACTGATGTCCGCCTCCAAAAATCAGCTGCTGGTGCTGGACCGGGCTGTGGGGGAGCCCGTGGACCTGCTGCTGGAGGGCCAGGTGGTTGCCCGTGGGCAGCTGGTGGCACTCGATGACCGTTTTGCGGTCCGCATCACGGAATTGCCGCTGCCGCTGGATATTCAAGGCGGCCTGTCGCCCGACACCAAGCCATGAGGCTTGCCGGTGTGTTGTTGCAGCGGGCTCAAGGTCGCGGATCAGCCGTGCTGAACCGGTCCCCGCTTTTTTTCCGCATCCTGCGGATGATGGCGGCGTGCCTGTTGTTCAGCCACGCCGCCGCGTACGCCCAGAACGCGGCGGCGTCCGCCGCTGCAAGCCCTTCCGCGTCCATGGCGAGCGCTCCTGTCGTTCTGCCCAAGACGATTCCCTTCAAACAGGACTCGGCACCGGCTTCCGGCGATGCAAGTCCCTCCCTGGCCGCCATTGCCCTGGTTTTGGTGCTCGGCCTTGCGGGTTTTGGGTGGTGGGCATGGCGCAAGCGCGCGCTGGCTTCCGGCCCCGAAAGCGCCGCGACGGGCTTGCGTTTATGGGGCCTTACGCCGTCCAGAAAAAACCTCCTGCTCCATGGCAGCACGCGCCTCTCGCCCAGGCACAGTGTTCACGAAATCGAATGGCGCGGCCGCCGCCTGTTGATCGGATGCGCGGACCAGACCATGACTTTGCTGTCCGAGCGCGCGCTGCCTGAATCGCCCGAGGCGGAGGACAAGCCATGACGCGTTCACCTGTCACGGCCTTGCCGCGGCGCTGGGTCGCCGGCGTTCTGGTTGGCATGCTGTGCTGCTGGGCATCGGTGAGCGCGCAAACCACCGAGCCGGTCGTGGAAAGCGCTGTCAGCGCTGAAGCGCCGGGCGCCCGGGATTCCGCCGGCGAGCCTTCCGTCCTGCTCAAGGCCAGCCCGGCGCTGTCCGCGGCGCAGCCACCCGCGGCGGCGGCCCGACCGCGTGCGCCCGCGCCCGCCGCGGCAAGCAAAACGCCCGCAACGGAAACCTCGCAGGCGCTGCGTGTCGTGCTCGGCCTGACGGTCCTGGCGATACTGCCGGCCATGCTGGTGTGCCTGACGAGTTTCCTGCGCACCATCATCGTGCTGTCCATGCTGCGCCACGCCATCGGCATGCCCGAGACGCCGCCCAACACCGCCTTGATAGGCCTGGCCCTGTTCCTCACGATGTTCACCATGTCGCCGGTCCTGCAGAAGATCAATGTGGAGGCTTTCGAGCCCTTCATGGCGGGGCGCATCGGCATGGAGCAAGGCTACGACAAGGGCGTGGGGCCGCTGCGTGAGTTCATGGTGCGGCAGACCCGCGAAGCCGACCTGGCGCTGATGGTGGAGCTGTCGAAGGCGCCGGTTCCGCAGTCCATGGACGACATCAGCAACGTCCAGCTCATTCCCGCCTTCATGCTGTCCGAACTGCGCGCGGCCTTCCAGATCGGCTTTGTGATCTTCCTGCCCTTTTTGCTGATAGACCTCATCGTGTCCAGCATCCTGATGGCCCTGGGCATGATGATGATGCCGCCCACCACCATCGCCCTGCCCATCAAGATACTGATGTTCATCCTGGTCGACGGCTGGAGCCTGGTGCTCAAGGCGCTGGTCGGCAGTTTTCACTGAAATTTCAGGGGTTCAACGCGATGTCCGCCCGCAGCAACGCACAGACCACCGCCGCCGCGCTTGCCGACGACGGCGAGGCCGCGCTCTGGCAGGACTGGATTCAGAGGCGTGATGCCGCCGCCCGTGAGCGTCTGTTGCAGCGGCATCTGCCTTATGCGCGGGTCGTCGCGGCAACTTACTATGCGCGCCGGACTCATGATGAAATCGAGTTCGAAGAGTATTTGCAGCTTGCGCGCGTGGGTTTGCTCGAATCGCTCGATCGTTACGACCCGGCTCTCGGTGCGCAGTTCAGGACCTTCGCGGCCAGGCGGATGCAGGGCGCGATCCTCAGCGGCCTTGAACGCCTCACGGAGAAAAACCAGCAGATCGCGGTCCGCCGGGAAGTACAGCGCGACCGCCTGCAAGCCGCGAAAACCGCCGCAGCCGACAAACTTTCCCAAAACTTGACGCATGACGGCACGGCCGGCCCGCCGGGAGGCAAGAAGTCGGAGCAGTTGCTGTTCTCCTACCTTGCAGAGGTCGGCATCGGGCTGGCGCTGGGTGTCATGCTGGAAGGCACCGGCATGATCGAGTCGGAGCCGGCGGACGGTGCGGCCATGGCCGCGTCGGCCGAAGTCACCTATTTCCAGAAAAATGAAATCCAGCGCCTGCAGGACAGCTTGCGGACACTGGTGGCAAGGCTCAGCGAGCAGGAGAGAACCGTCATCCGCTGCCATTACCTTCAGGACATTCCCTTCGACGAGATCGGGCATATGCTGGGAGTCAAACGCAGCCGGGTTTCACAGATCCACCAGCAGGCCCTGAAAAATCTGCGCCAGGGGCTGGCACCGGACGCCTGCGACGTCTTCGCCTGATCGCGGCGATCCATGTGTGTTTCCACTTATTCAATTGAAAGTAACCGATGAACCAGGACCGTTTGCGGCAGCTCGAAAAATACCTCGAAACCGACCCCAACAACCTGTCGCTGCTCGGGGAGGTGTTCGATGTGGCGCTGCAATGCGCTGAATGGGAGCGCGCCGAGTTCCATCTTCGGCATGGCCAGGCGCTTGCGGGAACCTACCCGGCATGGGCGTTAAAGGAAGGCGATTTCTGGCTGGCCCAGGGCCGCTACGATCGCGCGCGCGAACAACTGGATCTGCTGGCGGGCATTGCCGGCGCGCCGCCAGGCTTCATGGCCGTGGTGTTGCACAACCTGGCTTTTATTGATCTGCGCGAAGGCTTGTTCGCCGCCTGCGTTGAGCGGCTTGCGCCGCACATGGAACAGCCCGGCGACGCGCAGGCCCCATCGCCGGACGCGGCGGAGCGGGCGCTGCAGTTGTTGTGGCTTCGCGCCTTGCATCGCGCCGGCGACCTGGAGCGCGCCTGCGTGTGGACAAAACAAGCCGAGGACAGGCAGCTTCTTGATCCGGGCGCGGCAGGCGTCGCCAGCTTGATCGCCATCGACGCCTCCGATCTCGCTTCGGCGCGTCGCTGGGTTGCAATGGCCTTGAACGACGCGAACCCGGCGGGCCACCCCGCAGCGCCTATCGAGGCCTTCGTCACGCAGGCTACGCTGTCGCTGGCGCAAAGGCGGGCCGACCTGGCGGTGGAATGGTCTGATCGCGCCCTCGCGCTGAATCCACAAGACGGCCGGGCCTGGTCGGCGCGCGCGTTCGCGCTGATGCTGGACGGAAAACTGGATCTGGCCCGGCGCGACTTCGCAAGGGCGCTCGAGGCCATGCCCGGACATATCGGCACCTGGCACGGCCAGGGTTGGGCCGAACTGCTGATGCGCGATATGGATGCCGCGGAGAAGAGCTTCGCAACCGCGCTTGCCATGGACCGGAATTTCGCCGAAAGCCATGGCGGCCTGGCCGTGGTGATGGCGCTCAAGCAGCGGACCGACCTGGCCCGCGAACATGCGGAGATAGCACTGCGGATAGACCGCACCAATATGTCGGGGCGTTATGCCCAGGCCATCCTCGACGGAGGTGTGAATGACGTCGAGGCTATCCGCAAGTTGGCACACAGGCTTTTGAGCAGCCGCGACAGCGCGAAGGGCCAGAACCTCACGGAGATGACGGACGGCCTGCTCTAAGCCGCCGCGCCAGGCTGCCGCATGCGGGTCAAATCGCCGTGTTGGCGTTTCTTACCAGGTGTGCGGCGGCGTCTTCCATGGCCAGTCCCAGTTCGGAGTCCGATTCCATCTGCGCGGTGACCTGTTCCACCAGGCGCGACAGTTCGGCATCCTGCCCGGCCAACGCCGGGAATTGCTGCTTGAGCACGGCGCCCATGAAGAGCCGGAACGCCTTCGCGGAAAGCTGCGGGTCGGCCTTGTCGAGCTTGCGCAGCTCCTGCAGCAGCTGTTGTTTGATCTTCGCCTGCAGAAGTTCGAGCGCCTGCGGCAACGCCGCGCCGGACGATCCCGGCGAGGCCGCGGGCTGGCTGGCGGGTTTGTGGGGCGCAGCGGCGTCGACTGGCTGGGCCTGCGCAACGCGCGAGCGCAGGAAGGCCAGCAACTGCGAGGAACGCTCGATGGCCGTCATGCTGCGGTGCTCTCGATGAACTGTGCCATTTATTTCTCGGTCGATTGGTAGTTCGACAGCAGCACGTGCTGGACGTCGCCCCTATCCGGATCCGGCGACGGGTCGTTGTGCGGGGCAGCCCCAGCCGGGAGTTCGCGGATACGGGCCATGACCTTGCCAATATCCGCCGACAGCGCCGGATTGCTGGTGTTGAGCCTCAGGCCCGACTCGAAGTGAAGCAGCGCCTGTGCGAACTCGTCGTTGGCCAAGGCCATATAGCCGCGCACGAAATGAAGCAGCGCATTGCCTTCGGGCAGCTGCAGAAGCGGTTGCCAGCTCAGCGCGGCGAGCGCCATCCGGCCGCCGCTCATTTGCAGCAGGCCAAGCTGGTAGCGCGCGATATGCAACCCGGGTGCCAGCAGGATGGCATTTGCGAAGGCCGCTTCCGCTTCTTCGAAATGGCCTTGCGCCGCGTGTTGCGCAGCCATCAGCAAATGCGGTTCCGCGGCGCGAGGGTCGGCCTCGGCACTGCGCCGGAACAGCTCGAAGGCCTGCGCGGATGCCCCGGCCCGGCTTGCCGCCAGGCCCTCGGCCAGCAAGGAGGCCGCCCGGTCGTTTTCAGGAGGATGGTCCATCGGTATGCTCCGGTAGCAGGTATTTGAAGGCGAGCACGCGCCGGTCTGACGGACAGATGCGCGAGACGCCGCGGCCGACATGCATGGGGTCTCCCAGAATCTTGACAACGCGGCCGGGTTTGGGAAGCGCCGCGCCTATGACATGCTCGTTTTCGTCGAAGACGATGGTTTCCCCGCCCCAGTTGATATGCCATTCCTTTGCACAGTACACCAGCGCCGTCACATGGCGATGGCGCATGGCCCGCTCGTTCGGGCCAAGATCGTAGTGCGCCCGGCCTTCGGTGCCAAAGGAATTGCTAGACAGCGTGCAGTCGTACAGCTCGACCGGGACGTCATGGGAGCGGCGAATCACATCCCAGCATTGTTTGATGGCATCGAGGCTCGGGTCCAAGTCGTCGAACGCGAGCTGAACCGGGCCGAGGTCGTCAGCCGGGCTTGGTGTGAAGACCAATGGATAGTACCAATGGCAGTCAAGGTGGTCCGAATTGAAACGTTCACGGCGATTGATGAAATAGACAGGAACCCACTGGACCGTTTCTATCAGTCTGGCGGCGAGATCCGGGTCCAGCAGGTCGTCGGAAATTTCGCAGCAAGGAATTTGAGAGCTGTTCATATGCGGGATGAAAAACAAGCGGGGTTCGGGGCCAGGGCCGCCGAACCCCGCTTGCGGCCATCAGACAATTAAAGGCGGTCGATGCCGCCGCCGCCGCCGTCGTCGCCGCCGCCGCCGCTGCTCAGCGGAACCCCGAGAGGCCTCGGCATGCGGGCCTTATGCACCGCGCCCCAGCGCAGGTCGCTTTTGGCCTGGAAGTCCGCCTGGGCGCCGCCAGCCGCTTGCTGCCTTTTCGCCGTAGATTCATGTTTGGTGTTCAATGCCTTCTTTTGCATAAAAGCTCCTGGAGTTAAGGAAAGGGATGCGGGAATTTTGATCCTGAAAGGACCCGAGTAACCATTCCCAAAGGTTCTCGTTGATAGCCGAAATACATCGGCAACAATCCGGGGACAAGCACTTTTGCGACGGACAGGGGTAGCCGGCCCTGTTCAATGGCGCAGTTTTTCGGCGTGATGTCGACAGCGATGGGCCGCAAGTCCGCCTCGGCGAATTTGTCCAGCAGCGGAGCCAGGCTCTCGATGGGTTCAGCTTCCGGCCAGGCCTCGAGCCGGGCTGCTGACGGCGCGGGAAACAGCACCTTGTCGGCCTTGCGAAAATGCTTCCTGAAGCCGTAGATGTGGAAATGGTGGCCGGCCAATGCCACTTGCGCCACGCTGTCGATGGGGGAGGGGTTGCCGTTCAGGTGCGAAAACACCCGGCCCTCCAGCTCATCGAGCGCGGCCAATGCAGCCGCCGTGAAGTCCGCGCCGGCTGCCGTCGCCATCGTCGTGAAGTGGCGCTCCTCGTGCTGCGCGGCGACCAGCGCGACCGGCGCCCAGAGCGAGTGCAGCCGCTGAAGGCTGACTTTGCAGCCGGCCGCCTCGAGGCTGCGGATTCGTTGCGCAACGGCTTGCGGCACCGTGTGCGGCGCGATGGGGTCGCCGCAGGTCTGGCTTAACCAATGGCCGATAAACGCGTCGCGCTCTATGAGTTCGAGCAGGCCGCGGTAGACCGCGTCGTCGATGCCGGCACCCGCTGCGCACCCTGACGAGGTCATCTGTGTCACCAGAGCTGAAGGCGTATGGCCGTGCTTTTCCAGCCCGCTGCGCATGTAGACCAGGTCCGCGAGCACATGAACTTCGCGCCCTTCGATCAGGTCGATGCCGCGTGTCCAGAGATAGCTGGCCTTGTCGTCGAACGGGCGATAGGGGAAGTCGGGGTCGGCATACTGCGCCGGGTGGTAGCGAACGAACTCCGTGGGGGCTATCGCGCCCGGCAGGTCGCCTATCCTGGCCTTCTGGATGTTTTTCGGCTCGTAGTAGCCCAGGCGCTCGACGGCTTCGGCTTGCGCCTTGAGGGCGGCGAGCCATGGATCGCGATCCCGCCCCCATGTGGGGGGCAGTTCGTGCAGGGAGTTCTTGAGCTCGGCGCGTCCCATGTAAAAGGGCAGCGAATAGAGCGTGGAATGGTTTTGCACCCAGGCGAAGTCGAAATCCGCGCCGCTGCGGTATTGCGCGACCTGCGCCGGGGTGGGCTTGTTGCCGAACACCGCGGCGCCCAGAATGAGTTGCGAATCGAGTTCGCAGAACCTGGCCACCACGTCCTCGTAGTAACTGCCCAAAGTGGCGAAACCAAGGCCCAGGCCGGGCGCCGAAAGCCCCGCATTGTGAAGCGCCGCGCCGGCTTCCATGAACAAATACTGCAGTGACCTGTTGCGGTAGCGCAGTGCCGCCACGGCGGGATCGGCCACGACAAAGAGGGCCCCGGTCGCGTATTTGATCTGCCATGGCTTGCTGAACGCGCGCGGCAGCAGCCCATGCAATTGGTTGACGGGCCGCAAGCGGATTGATTTTTCCGCCGGATATTCGACGCGATAGATGCCGGGAGCAATGTCTCCCACCGCGCGCTGCAGGGCGACATAAACCTCCAGCAGGTGCATGGCCCCGGCCGAGGCCAGCGTACGCTGGGGGACCTGGTGCCGGATGAAGCGCGGATGGGTTGCCTGCACGACACCCGCTATCGACCACAAGAGCTTGTGGACCGCCGGCGCCGAGGGGGGCTTCTGGTCGTCAAAGGTATAGCAGCTTTCGCGCGACTGGAAAAACGGCTCCAGGGGCGCGGACGGAATTTTGAAAACAGGGCCCCGATTTCCGGCTCCCTTATCCGCGGCCGAAAAGCGCTCGGCAATCGTGTTGGTGAGCTTGGGGTCGGCGCCCAGGCCCACGGGGCTGCGCTGAAAGGCATAGCTGTTCGCATTGGCGCAGGCCAGGACGGCGTCGATGAGCACTCTTTCGCCGAACAGGAAGTCCAGGAATTCCGAGAACTCCTCGACGGGCAGGGGCCTGGCGCTTCGCGCCGAATACTCCTCGAGTACCTGCGGCCTGGTTTTGCTGCCGTCGCAGAGCAGGAACACGATTTCGAGCAGGCGGCGCGGTGCGCGCACCTCGATCTCTTCATCAACCGCCCGGACCAGGATCTTGTCGCCGCTGATCAGGCAGGGGCCGGCGAACATGGGACAGATACGCGCGGCATCCCCGCGCGCCGCGAGTATGGCCCCGGGAAGGCTGCTCTTGCCGGACGCCGGCAGGTAAGAGGCTTTCGCGGCCGCGGTTTTTCTCATACGGACATCTCCGGCAAGGCCGGCGCGGCCTTGTTGCGGACTGCCGTTTCGGGCCCGGATTGCGCCGATGCCGCGGCGTTCCCGGCGGCGTCTCGCGGGGTCGCGTCCGCCCTCGGGGGCGCCACGCCAAAGAGGGTGTCGAGCATCATGCCGTAGCCGGTTGGCGGGAAGATGGGGTTGGAATTCATCTCCAGCCACCAGATGTTGCCGTCCTCGTCCAGCACGCCGTCCACCGAATATTGGACGGGCGCCGGAAATTCCGTTTTCAGGTATTCCCCCAAGTGCCAGCCGAGCTTGTGGAGCTGGCCCAAAGTGTGGGGGGCCACGGTATCCAGCTTGTTGTCGTTCGCCGCGTTCCTGTTTTCGGGCGAGAATTCGCGGCCGTAGCGGAAGTCGACCCAGGCGCGCCTCTGGGGTGCCAGAACGTCGTCCATGCCGAGTTGCTGGAATGCCAGCGTGGACGTCACAAAAGACATCTCCGCGTAGTTGTCCATTTGCAGGCCCGCGTCCTTGAACAGTTCCTGCAGAAGTTGCGCGATGGTCCGCTGGCCGTCGCCGACCACCGCGGGAAAGTCGTGCAATTGCAGGTGAAACGGCGAATCACCCCAGAACCAGGCTTTGACGATGCGGCCGGGGATAAATCTCTCCGCGAAGACCACGCCCTCGCCGGCTTGGGTGAAGAAGCCGTCGCCAGGGGCCATGGGTGTGGGCGAGCCCTGGCGGAACGGCCCGCGAATCTCGTAGCCAAAAGAGCCGACGGACTTTTTGAAGATGTAGTCATGGCCGGGATTTGGTTCACCGGGCAGCCACCATTCAGGCGTGAGCACGCCTTGCGCCCGCATGCGCGATTTGAAGGCCAGCTTGTCCACGGCAAGCGGCCAGCGCAGCGGCCGATAGGGCAGCCAGCCGATGAAGCCTCTGGAATCTTTGGAAAACCCCGGGATGTGCACCATTTTTCCGTTGATGAGGCCCTTGAATTGCGGCATCAGCTTGTAGAAACGGTTTTTGGCCTTGACCTCGAGTTCAAAACTGACCAGGTCCAGGTTGGCGCTTCCGCCATGCTTTTCCGCCCATGCCTTGACGGCCCTGACGTGATTTAGCGTGATGACGATAAACATGCGGTGACTCGGATGGAGGTTTCAGGAATGGCGAAACCGGCTTCTCCCGGCTGCCCTCGGGCATCCGGCCGCAGCGTTTGCTTGGGGCCGATATGCCCACAACCAATATATCCGCCGGTTTTCCGGTTTGTTTAGCGCGGGCTGAGGCGCCGGCAAGGTCTTTTGCCCTTGCCGGCTTTTTTTGCCTGTTCCGGGCTTTCGCCCACCCCTTCCGGCCGGGCCGCTAAACAAATCGGAAAAACGCCGGATGTATTGGTAGTACCGCTGAGGAGTTTGGTCAAAAGGTTGGCCGAACGGGAGCGATCCCGCCGCAGCGACGACCAACATCGGGATGAAGCAACATGGTAGGAATCGTCAGCGGCAATAGCCTGGGCTTGGGTTCAACTTCTTTGGCCGTGTTGGGGCGAAACGGCTTGCTGGGCACGGCCGGGCAGGGGCGCAACGGCGAGCAGGCCTTTGTCAATGTCGCCAACGGCAACCTGGTGCTGCAGGACCGCGACGACTACCTGGTCGCCCACGGCGTCAACCTCACGGCGCTGCGCACCTACAACAGCCAGGGCAAACTCAACGACGACAACGCCGACAACTGGTCCATGGGGGCTTATGCCCAGCAGGTCAAGCTGACGGGCACGCTGAACGCCGCCGGCAGCACCCTCACCCGGACCGCCCGCGACGGAAGCGAATCCATCTACACCTGGGACGCGGCCCGGCTCGCCTATGTCAGCACCGACGGCGCCGGCGCCTACGACACCCTCAAGGCGGTCGGCAGCGACTATGTCTGGACCGACGGCGACAGCGGGCTCACCGAGACGTATGAGGCCGCCACCGGGCGGCTGACCAGCACCGCCGATGCCCGCGGCACGACGGCCAGCTATGCCTACAACGCCTCGGGTTTCCTCTCCAGCATGACCAGCGCCAGCGGGGATGTGACCTACCTCGACTACGTGGGCAGCAATGTCTCCAGGGTGCGCACCGTCAGGGCCGACAGCACGACGCTCACGCGCGTGGCCTACACCTACGACACCAGCAACCGCCTGTCGTCGGTGACGGTGGACCTGAGCCCGGAAGACGGCAGCACGGCGGACAACCATGTCTACCAGACGAGCTATACCTATGACGGCGCCAGCACGCGCGTGGCCTCCGTCACGCAAAGCGACGGCACCAGCCTGGCCTTCACTTATGTGCAAGTGGGTGCCGACTACCGTGTTGCCACCGTCACGGACGGGCTGAACCACACGACCAGCTACAGCTACGACACCGCCAGCCAGCGCACGACGGTGACCGACCCGCTGGGCCTGGTCACCCGCTACGAGTACGACGCCGCGGGCCAGCTTACCAAGGTCACGGCGCCGGCGGTGGGCGGCGTGTCGCAGGTCAGCAACTTCGCCTATAACGCCTCGGGCGACCTGGTCCAGGTCACCGATGCGCTGGGCCGGGCGCTGGTCATGCAGTACGACGCCAACGGCAACCAGGTGCTGCAGCGCGATGCGGCCGGCAACACCATCACGCGCACTTACGATGCCCGCAACCAGCTGCTGACGGAGTCGAGCTACACCGTGGCCGACCCGGATGGCGCGGGCGCCGGCCAGCCGTCCTCGCCGCTCACGACACGTTATGTATACGACGCGGCCAACAAAAACCTGCTGCGGTTTGTGCTGAGCCCCGCGGGCCGGGTGACGGAGTTCCGCTACAACGCCTGGGGCGAACAGGTCAGCAGCATCCAGTACGGCGCGGCGGCCTACAACGTGGCCGCCCTGGGCGCCACGGCGGTTCCCACGGAAGCGGCCATGGCGACTTGGGCCGGTTCGCAAAACCTGGCCCTGAGCACGCGCTCCGACCGGGTGCTGGACGCGCGCGGCCAGCTGCAGTCGGTCACGGTGTTCGCCAAGGTCGACGCCTCGGGCAACGGCGTTTCCGACGGCAGCCAGTCGACGACGCAATACATCTACGACCAGGCCGGCCTGCTGCTCAAGACCATCTCGGGAACCTCGGGTGTCAACCTGTACACCTACGACGGCCTGGGCCGCGTGCTGTCGGTCCAGAACGCGCTGCTGCAGACCACGCTGACCAGCTACGACGACGCGGGCAACAAGACCACCGTCAGTTTTGCCAACGGCCTGTCGACCAGCCGCGTGTACGACGCCGCGGGCCGCCTCGTCAGCGTGACGCAGAGCAGCGCGCAGACGGCCAACCTGGGCACCACGCTGTATTTCTACGACGCCGACAACCGCCTCACGATGACGCAGGACCCGACGGGCGTGCGGGCCTGGATGCTGTATGACGACGCCGGCCGCAAGACGGCCGACATCGACGGCAATGGAAGCCTGACCGAATACGTCTACGACGCGAACAACCACGTCACCCAGAGCATCGCCTACGCGGCCGCGGTGAACGTGGCGAGCCTGGTCGACGGCGCGGGCCAGCCGCTGAACCCGGCCCTGGCCAGCGTTCGCCCCGCCACCGGTGCCTCGGACATCAAGTCCTGGCGCATCTACGACAGCGCCGGCCGCCTGGTGAAAACGGTTGACGGGCAGGGCGCGGTCGCCGAGATGAAATACGACGGGGCCAACCGCCTTGTTTCGGTCACGCGTTACGCCAACCTGGTTTCCACCGCGGCCCTGGGCGCCGCCCCGGCCTCCGGCAGTGTCGTCCCCACCCCGAATGCGGGCGCCGACCGGGTGCAGAGAAGTTTTTACGACGACGACGGCCTGCTGCGCGCAAGCCTGGATGCCGAGGGTTACCTCACGGAGTTCAAATATGACAGCGCGGGCCGGCTGGTCGGCCGCACCGCCTACGCCACCGCGACCGCCCAGGCCCAGCGCGCCAGCGGCACGCTGGCCCAGCTGCTGCCGGCCACGGATGCCAAGGACATCACCACGCGCCTGGTACTCAACGCCAAGGGGCAGGTGGCGGCCGAGGTCGACGCCGAAGGCTACCTGACCGAAAAGGTTTACGACGCCAACGGCAACCTCACGCAGAGCGTGCGCTACGCCACGGCGGTCAGTGCCGGCGCCCTGGCCGCCTTCAGCGCCAGCACGACGGTCGCGGACCTGCGCCCGGCCGCCAGCGCGGAAGATCGCAGCAGCAGCGCGACCTACGATCTGCTCAACCGTGTCGCCACCTCGACCGACGCTGCCGGGACCGTCACCCAATTCACTTACGACACCGCCGGCAATCTGACGCAAAAAGTCTCCGCGGCCGGCACGTCGGAGGCCCGCACGCTGACCGCGAAATACGACCTGCAGGGCCGGCTGGTCGGTGAGCTCACCGGCGTCGGCAGCGCGCTGCTGACCGGCGGCCTCACGCAGGCCCAGATCGACCTGGTCTGGAGCCAGTACGGCCTGGCCCACAGCTATGACGCCGCGGGCCGGCGCACCAGCACCACCGACGGTTACGGCAACAAGACGCTGTTCTTCTACGACGCCGACGGGCACCTGACACATACCGTCAACGCCCTGGGCGAAGTGCGCGAGAGCCAGTACAACGCCCTGGGGCAGCTGTCCTCCACCGTGACCTACGGCACGCGCATCAGCCTGGCCGGGCTGGCCGGCGGGCTGGTCAACACCGCGCTGACCTCGGCCATCACGGCCAACGTGCTGCTCGACAGCAAGGTCAGCTACACCTACAACAGCTACGGCGGCCTGGCCAGCAGCACCGACGCGCTGGGCAATGTCACCGCCCTGGGCTACAACGCCTTCGGGGACGAAGTCAGCCGCGTGCAGGACCTGGGCGCTTCGCAGACCCTGACAAAGACCACCACGGTGGACCGCCGCGGCCTGGCAACCGGGACCGTGCTCGATGCCAGCGGCATCAACGCCATCAGCTCCGCCGTGTACGACGCCTTCGGCCGTCTCACGAGCAGCACCGACGCCAACAACCACGTCAGCAGCCGCAGCTTCGACCGGCTGGGCCGCGTCATCACCAGCCTGGACCCGCTCAACGTCAGCCGCGGCAGCAGCTACGACGCCTTCGACAGGGTGCTCACGCAGACCGACGGCCTCGGCAAGGTCACCAGCTACAGCTACAACAAGGCGCTCAGAAGCATCACGGTGACCACGCCCGAGAGCATCAGCGTCACCACGGTGCAGACCCGCCTGGGCCAGACCCAGAGCGTCACCGACGGGCTGGGCAACACCACCAGCTTTGCCTACGACCTCAACGGCAACCTGCTCAGCACCACGACGGCGCTGACCACCACGAGCCAAAGCTATGACCGGAACAACCGGCTGGCGAGCACGACGGACGCCAACGGCAACCAGGTGGTGCTGGCCTATGACGCGGCCGGCCGTGTCCTGACTCGCACCGTGGACCCGGCAGGGTTGAACCTCACGACCACCTACGGCTACGACGCCAAGGGCCAGCAGGTCACCGTCACCGACCCCGCCGGCCACGTGAGCCAGTTCAGCTTCGACCTCAAGGGCCAGCTGACCCAGCAGGCCATAGACCCGGCCGGCCTGAACCTCGTCACCGCCTACAGCTACGACGGCCGCGGCAAGACCCTGACGGTCACCGACCCGCGCGGCACGGTGACCCGCTACACCTACGACAAGCTCGGCCGCCGCACCCTGGAGCAGGTCGACCCCACCGGGCTCAACCTCACGCGCAGCTACGCCTACGACAAGGGCGGCAACGTCACCAGCGCTACCGATGCCAACGGCAAGCTCACGCGTTATGCCTACGACGCCGGCGACCGCCTGGTCTACACCGTGGACGCGTCCGGAAACGTCAGGCAGAACGGCTTTGACGCCCAAGGCCGGATCGTCAAGACCACGGTGTACGCCACCGCCCTCGCGCCCGCAGACCTGGCCGGCCTTCCGGCCGCCGCCACCGTGGCCCAGATCCAGGCCAAGGTGGTTGCCGCCGCGAGTTTTGACGCCGTGGAAAACCGCGTCTACGACAAGGACGGCCGGCTCACCGCCACCGTCAACGCCCTGGGTGAAGTGGTCAAGTACACCTACGATGCGGCCGGCAACGTCATCGAGCGTGTGGCCTATGCCAACCGCGTGGCCATGTCGGGCGGCAGCGCCTGGGTGGCCGGAACCCTGCCCGCGCCGGTGGCCGACGCGGCGCACGACCAGCGCATGCGCACGGTCTATGACCAGCTGGGCCGCGCGATATTCTCCCTGGACAGCACGGGCGCCGTCGTCAAGCAGACCTTTGACGGCAACGGCAATGTGCTGGAGCGGCTGGCCTATGCCAAGCCGATTGCGCCGGCCACCGCCGCCACCGCTGCTGCCATTACGGCCGCCGTGGTGGCATCCGGCAACGATGCGCGTGTGCGCAATGTGTATGACGCCGCCAACCGGCTGGTGTACCGCGGCGACGGTGTCGGCGCCGTCACCCGCTTCGTCTACGACGCCAGCGGCAACACCGTCAAGACCATCCAGTACGCCACGGCCGTCGCTGGCACGGCCGCGCCGGCCAGCGTCAGCGCCTCCGCCGCCGACCGCATCACCGTGTTTGCCTACGACAAGGCCAACCGCCAGACCTTTAGCGTCGACGCCCTGGGTGGCGTGACGAAATACATTTACGACGCCAACGGCAATGTGGCGCAAAAGCTGGCCTATGCCACGGCTGTCACGCCGCCCGTGGCCGCCACCACGCCCGATGCCGACGCCATCCAGGCCTCCCTGGTTGCCAACACCACCAACGACCGCGTGGAGCGCTTTGCCTACGACCTGGCAAACCGCCAGGTCTTCCGCATAGACGCCGGCGGGGCCGCGACCGAAACCACGTTTGACGCCGCCGGCAATGCCGTGCAGACCCGGCGCTACGCCGCGCTGGTCGACGTATCGACCCTGCCTGCCGTGGCCTCGGCCTCCGCCGTCGCGCTGCTGGTGGTGGCCAACGCGACAAACGACCGTGTCGAAAAACGCGCCTTCGACGCCAGCAACCGCCAGGTCTACGGCGTGGACGCCCTGGGTTATGTCCGCAAGACGGTGTACGACGGCACCGGCGCCATCAAGGGCGTGACCGAATACGCCACCGCCATACCGGCGGCCACCGCCGGCACGGCCGCTGCGATCGCCGCCGCCATCGTGACCTCGACCGCGAATGACCGCAGCAGCAGCTTTGTTTATGACGCCGCCGGCCGCCTGACCGGCAGCACCGACGCCCTGGGCTTTACCGAGTCCAACACCTACAACGCCCTCGGTGAAAAACTCACGTTCACCAACAAGAACGGCGCCACCTGGAACTACGACTACGATGCGGGCGGCCGCCTCATCACCGAGACCTCGCCCCTGGTCGCGGTGACCGGCCTGCAGGTCAACGCCACGACCGGCCAGCTGGAAGTCAACCCCGCGCTCAGCGGCAATGCCAGCATCGTGACCCGCATGAGCTACGACTCGCTGGGCAACCTGCTGTCGCGCACCGAAGCCTCGGGCCGCGCTGAAGAGCGCACCACCAGCTACGAGTACGACGCCGTCGGCCACCAGGTCAAGACCATCTACCCGCCGGTGTCGGTCTACAACGCCGCCGCCGACAACATCACCGTCAACGGCGCCACCGGCCTTGCCACGCGGACCGAAACCCTGCAGACGCTGAGCAGCCACACCAGCTACGACGTGTTCGGCAATGCCGTCGCCAACCGCGACGTCGCCGGCGCCATGAGCTACAAGGCCTACGACAAGCTGGGCCGGGTGCGCTATGACGTCGATGCCCTCGGCTTTGTGACCGGCTATGCGCGCAACACCTGGGGCGAGGTCACCACGCTGACGCGTTACGGTTCGGCCACCACGCTGCTCACCGGCAACCCCGCGCAGCTCAGCGGCACGCAGATCAGCACCGCCCTGGCCGCGGCCGGCTTCAGCCACAGCATGGACCGCATCCTGCTGACCGAATACGACCGCCTGGGCCGCGTTGCCAAGGTGATTGAGCCGCAGGGCTACGCCTACGATTCGACGGCCGCCGCGGGCGCGCAGTACTTCACCGCGGGCAAGACCACACGCAACAGCTACAACGCCTTCGGCGACCTGAGCCGCGTCGCGCTGCTCAAGAATGCCGTCACCGATACCTGGACCACGACCGAGTATTTCTACGACTTGCGCGGAGGGCAGACGGCCATCGTCGACGCCATGGGTTACCTGACGACCCAGGCTTTTGATGGTGCCGGCAATATCGTGGACCACACCGAATACGCCACCGCCATCGTGGGCTGGAACAGCGCCATCGCGCATGCCTCGGCGCCCGCGCCCGTCACTTCCGCCAACGACGACCGCAAGATCACCTCGGTGTTCGACCGCAACAACCGCAAGCTCTCGGACACCCGCGTCAATGTGCTGTACAGCGTCTCCACCGCCAGCACCACCGGCGTGCGCGGCAACGCGGTCACCAGCTACCTCTACGATGCCGTCGGCAACACCACGGCCACCACCGACGCCAACGGCGCCACCACCTACAGCTATTACGATGCGATGGGCCGCGTGACGGCCGTGGCCGAACCGGCGCGCATCGACGTGGTCACGCCAGGCACCAACGTGGTCCTCACGCCGCTCACGCTGTTCCGCCGCGATGCCTACGGCAACGTGGTCAGCAAGGTGCAACTCGCCAACGGCGCGGCGACCGCGACCGCCACGGCCTTCACCCAGGGCGCGGCCTCCGGCGCGGACCGCACCACGCTGACCGCCTACGACCGCGCGGGCCATGCCACCCAGGTGACGGACGCGCTGGGCTACAACCACTACAGCTCCTACGACGCGCACGGCCACATCGCCAAGGAATGGCAGGCCGTCACCGGCAACGACGGCGTCACCCGGACCAAGTTCCGCGCCTACCAATACGACAAGCTGGGTCGCCAGACCCACGTCATAGACCCGGCCTCGACCACGGTGCTGCAGAGCGGGCTGACCACGACCTTCACCTCGGACACTTATTCCTACGTCGCGTACAACGAAAGCGGCAGTTATATGTTCACGGGGGCCGGCAACAGCGCAACCCTCGGCTGGTCGTCGCTGATTGATGCGAGCGGCGGCCTGGTGCGTGTTCAGATCGACTACCAGACCGTTGCAGTCCCCCAATTTGTCGGGGCCGGTGAGAACGGTGTCCCTGTTTTTGTGCCGGGCGCGCCCCACGCCGCCACCGTGGTCCAGGATTTCAATGCCGCGGCCGCGAGCGGCGGCGTCACGCTTTCATGGCTCAATGCCGGCTATTCCGATGGCGGCATCTCGCAGCTGTCCACCATACGCGTGTGGCAGCAGAATGCGAGCGGCAACTTCGTCATCAAGTGGCAGGGCAGCCCGGCGCAGGCCAACGGCTCCGGCATCACCAACGTCAGCCAGCAGCAGGCCGGCCTGGTCGACACCGCGGTCGAATACAACGCCTTCGGCGAAGTCGTCCGCAAGGGCATCAACGGCGGGCGCGAAGAGTATTTTGACTACGACAACGCCGGCCATCTCTGGCGCACCAACAGCGGCGACGGCATTGCCAAGGTGTCGCTCTATGACCTGCAGGGGCACCAGACCGCGGATATCCGCAGCGCCGGCTCCGGGCGCGGCAACCTCAACTTGCTGGCCTATGCGAGCGCCGACCAGGTGGCCGGCCTGGCCGACGTGCGGCGCAACGACGTGAAGTATGACGAGCTCGGCCACGTCACCCAGCAGCTGCAAGCCGAACGCCTGACGACCCAGGGCGGCGTCACCGTCCGCTCCAACCAGGCCAACGCCGGCATCGCCTCGGCTTCTTATCCCGCCTACGACTGGAACGGCAACAGCGCCGGCTGGAACGGCAGCAACAACGTCTACCTGACCTGGTCGTCCCTTGCCAATCTGGGCGGCGGCGACATCCTGGTCAGCATGGACTATGTGACCCAGCCGTATACCTACGTCCTCGGCCAGACCATGGTCCTCGGCGAAAACGGCATGTACAGCCCGGCCACGGACGAGTCGGGCAACGTCATCGGAGTCAGGGTTCCGGTGGCCGCGGCCGCCAGGAACATCACCCGCACCCTGACCGCGGACCAGGCCGCCAGCGGCATGACCATGAGCTGGATTGACTCGGGTACCGAAGGCGGCCTCGCCGGCGTGACGCGTTTGCAACTGTACAAAAAAGACTACCAGGGCAACTGGCGGCTCATCACCGACCGCAGCAGCGGCAGCTTCGGCACCAGCGGCAACAGCATAGAGCTGACGGCGCCGGCCGACGCATCGACCACGCTGCAGTTGCAGCTGCGCCCGGTCGGCGCCACCACACCGGTGGAGACCGTCAGCCTGCTCAATTTCGGCGACGCGCTGCGTTATGACGCCGGCAGCCGCAACCTCGCGGCCTACGAATACCAGGTGCTGACCACGGTGGCCGGCGGGGCCACCACGAGTTCGGGCTGGCTGCCTGTGCCCGTGTCCGGGGCGACGGCCGGCACCAGCCAGTGGAGCCGGCCGGTCGTCAACCAGAAGACCGACCGCTGGGGCAATGTGCTGGAGATCAACGACCCGCGCGCCCTGGGTTGGAAGACCACCTACAGCTACAACGCCGGCAACCAGGTCGTGCGCCAGAGCCAGGCCGACACCGACGGCAACCAGAGCGCGGCCAGCCCGGTCACCAATATTTATTACGACCGCATGGGCCGGCAACTGGCCACGACGGACGCGCGCGGCAACAGCAACCTGCAGGAGTTTGACGCCGCCGGCAACCTCGTCAAGGAGACCCATGCCGACGCTGGCATCGTGAACTACCGCTACGACGTCTTCGGCAACAAGGTGCAGGTCAAGGACACGCGCGGCTTTATCACCACCTTCAACTACGACAAACTCAACCGGCTGCTCAGCACGGTGCGGCCGGTAGTGAGTGTCTATACAGTGGGCGCCTCCAACTCGATGACTTATGTCAACGGCCGCGCCATCACGGAAACCAACACCTGGGACCAGGCCGGGCGCAAGCTCACCTCGACCAACGGCAACTACGAGACGCTCAGCTACAGCTACGACATGCTGGACAACGTCGTGGCGACCCGCCAGCCCCTGGGCCAGACCGTCAAGGCCACCTTCGACCTGCGCGGGCGCAAGTCCGCCGAAGTGGATGCCAACAACAACAGCGCCACCTGGAGCTACGACTACTTTGGCCAGCTCTACGGCCACACCGACCTGGGCGGGGCCAAGTTCAGCTATGCCTATGACAATGCGCGCCAGCTGGTGGTGCAAACCAGCACCCGCGGCCAGTACCTGATCTACGGCTACGACGCCGCGGGCCAGCTGGTCCGCAACACCGATGCGGCACTCGGCAAGGTCACGACCTATGCCTGGGACCTGGGCGGCCATTCCGTGCGCGAGAAAGTCGTGCAGGGCGGGGTCACCTACCAGGACAACTCCATGGCCTACGACGCGCTGGGCCGGCTGCGCTGGGTGGGCGACACCCGCGCCTTCATCAACCTGGACTACGACAAGATGGGCAACCGTACGCGTATCCAGACCCACGTCATCACCGGCAGCGGCGCCTCGGACGCGGACCGCTACTTCCAGTACGACGCCATGAACCGCCAGACCGTGGTCGACGCGGTGGACGCCGCCGGCAACCTTGGTTCGGTGGGCCACCGCATCACCTACGACGGCAACGGCAACCGCACCAGCGACACCTTCCTGGGCACCCGCGTGGGCAGCGTGCAGGTGGTGGACCACTACAACCCCGTCTACGGCGCCATTCCGGTTCTCAATGAATACGGGCAGCCCACTTACGACGAATCCGGCAACCCGATCACGACCTGGGGCATCGTCGGTTACAGTCCGGTTTACCGCACCGACCTCTATGGCTACCAAGGTACCAGCACCGAGGTCTATAACTACGACGGCCTGAACCGCCTGACCGGTGTGGTCAAGGACGGCGTGCAGCTGGACTACCGTTATTACGACGGTGCGAGCCGCGTGCTGCAAACCGGTCCGGCCGGCACCTTGTCGACCGCCTATATCAACGCGTTGACCGGCGGCGCATCGGGCGCCAGCGGTTCCGAGACGCGCGTCAACCGCTTCGACGCCAACGGCCGCATGCTGTACCAGCGCGTCCTCAAAAGCGACAACAGCGCCAAATACGACATCAACTACAGCAGCTACGACGCCGCCGGCAACCTGCAAAGCTATTCCCTGCAGAACTACGAGGGCACGGCCTACACCAACTACTACAGCTACGCGCAGAACCGGTTTGACGGCTACAAGGAAGCCGCTGTCAACGGCACCAGCACCTACTTTCAGCCCGGCACGACGACCAGCTACTACGACGCCAACGGCTACCTGACGGCTGTCACCGACAGCACCAACGGCGCCGCCAACCGCAGCTTCGTCAACGATGCCTCGGGCAAGGCCTTGTACACCGCCCAGAACGGCCAGGTCCAGCGCCAGCTGATCGTGGCCGGCGAGGTGCTGGGCCGCTACGGCAACGCCGCCAGCGGCGCCAACGTGGTGGACTTCAACTTCGGCTACCAGCCTATCAACGGCAACTACCCGAAATCCAGCCCGGGCACCTACATCGTCGCGCCCAACGACACCCTGCAAAGCATTGCCAGGGGCGCCTACGGCGACAGCTCGCTGTGGTACCGCATCGCCGAGGCCAACGGCCTCTCAGGCGACAGCGACCTGAGGATAGGCCAGACCCTGACCATCCCCAGCCGGGTCGGGACCATCAACAACAACGCCAGCACCTTCAAGCCCTACGACCCGAGCGCGATGGTGGGCGACACCACGCCCAACCTGCCCACGCCTCCGCCGCCGGCGCAGGATGATGATGGCTGCGGTGTCATTGGGCAGATCATCGTGGTTGTCATTACGGTGGTGGTGTCCATCTTTGTGCCCCTGCCAGCCATACCTGCCGCCATGCTGGGGTCCTTCATGGGCCAGGTCGCCGGAAACGCACTGGGCGTGCAGGACGGCATCAGCTGGGAAGGGATTGCCCTTGCCGGTGTCAGCGCCGGCATCAGCGAAGGCCTGAGCGAATTTATTCCCAAGGAAGTGGTTGCGACCTTGGGTAAAACAGGCACGGCCATCGTCAAGGCCGCGGCCGCCAACGCCTTGACGCAGGGCATTGGTGTCATCACCGGCTTGCAGGATCACTTCGATTGGAGAGGCGTGGCCGCCGCTGCGGTGGGCACTGCCGTGGGCTTGGGGGTCGGGGATGCGCTGGGGCTGCCCGGCGATGGCCTGGCCCCGGGAATGGGCATGGGAGAGTTCATCGCAAAGTCGGCCATCAAGAGCCTGGCCTCGGGCGCCGCGACCGCAATAGCCCGTGGCGGTAGGGTCAGCGTGCAGCAGGTTGCCATGGATGCGTTTGGTAATACGCTAGGAGAGTCCCTGAGGGGTTATGTTGGGCAGGGCAGTGGCCCTGTTGTCGGTCAGCAGGAGGAGCAACTCCTCCAGGCTGAGCAGTCGGTGAGTGGCTTTGGGCGCGAGGAGGGTTATCACTACCTTGGCGGCTCTGCTGTTGATCGCCAGGAGGAGCAACTCGTCCAATCCGCACAGTCGGCTATCGGCTTCGGGCGCGAGGAGGGTTATCAGTACCTTGGTGGGCCCTTCCAGGCTGCATCGGCGAGTGGCGGTCTGTACTTGAACAGTGCGCAGGAGACGCGTCCTCAATTCGGCGAGACCATGGCCGACTATGGTGAGGACTATGTTGACGGTTGGGATAATGAGAACAAGCCCACAGACATGGGCTGGGGCAGCGGCTTGCGCCTGGGTGGTGGTATGGGTCTGCGCTTCTCGCGTGGTGTCGTGGCTGATTGGAATACGCGGGTGAATGCGGGCATTTCGTTGGCAGCAGCTCAGCTTGACGACGATCTGCCCACCCAGGCGCCCAAACCCGGCATGATCCTGACGGATGCTGGTTGGTGGGATCCCGATGCGTCAGCCGGATACGAGGGGGATATTGAGGGCCGACAGTTTGCCGATGCATCAAAAGTGTTGAGCACCACCACGCCAAGCACCAAGCTTGACAAAATGGGGCAGCCGCTGAGCGGGCGATCCAACTACAACGCGTTCAGCAAGTTTGGCGAAATCGCTGGTGGCTTCACAAATGATCCGCTTGGGACATTGGGCAAGCTCGCCGATTGGGCCACCTACACGGTGCCAGATGCGCAGCAACAGGCCGCCGAGATAAATGCCCGGTACGGACCCGATCCCAGATTCCAGATGCTGGATGGCATGCTAGCTAGTACATTGGGAGGCATTGCCGCAGGAGCGGCTAATCTTGCAGGATTGAGTCCGGAGGCTCAGCGTGCGGCTTTGGGTCTGGGTACGTCATTGGACGGTTTGGGCATGGCTGCGGTGGGTTTGGCTGGGCGCGCTCCCGCATATACCGGGGCGCAACGTCCGGGCACATTCGAGACTCAGTCGTCGTATACGTCGACCAGTACGGACTATCTTGCGGGACGAACTCGCGCCGACAAGTTGGAAATGGGCATTCGCTTTGAGACTGTTCAGGGAACACTCGATAACTACAGTCTCTATGGTGGTCGTTCAGTAACCCAGCTTTACGTGCGAGCCTTCGACGACAATGGCGGATTGTTACCTGGTAGCGTGCGACTAGATCGCGTTGGCCTGCGGGCCAATGGTACTTATGATTTAATTGACTATAAGCTATCGACCAATTCGCCTGTGACAGAGAATCAGGGCTTTCATTACCCGGCTCTTGCGAAGAACGGGGGAGTTGTTAGTGGCTTGCGGGGCGACTCGATTGACTTGCCAAAGGGCACAGTGATACCTCCTTCATCGGTACAAATTCGGCCCGGACCGATACCGAAAATTCCCGGAAGATAAATGAGATGGATCGAATAGAAAAAGCCATTTGCAAACTCCTTGAACCAACGCTCAAGCGTCATGGTTTCGAGCTGCGCAAGAATTGGGGGTACTTTGTCAAAGAGCAGTCTTATGGATTTGACGCGTTGCTGATTGTGAATCAAGGTACGGCGCTGGGCCGTTTCTTTGAAATCAACTTCTCTTTCAGAATTCGACATGATCAAGTAGAGGTGCCCTGGAATACTTTGGGTCTGATCTACGGCGAAGATGCGCGAAAAGAGACTACGACTCTCGGATTGCTTACCCCCCGTGGACGACAAGCCGTACCCCTGAAAGTTGCTCCCGAGTCGATGGAAGAGGACATCCCGAGCGTTGCTCGTGAAATCGAAGCCACCTTCACTCAAGTGGCGCTGCCGTTCTATCAGCGCTTTTCCGATCTGGAGGAAATCGAGGAGTTAGCCAACAAAGCGCCACTGGCCGATATCGATCCTTATGGCGTGGGTGGGCCGATGGAGCACCGCGCCATGCGCAGTCTGCTGTTGGCCAAAGCAGTGAACCCCGAGCGGTACGCTGCTGTGCGCGATACCTTTTTGACGCTGGACAAAGGTATGTTTCCTCATGAAAAACGAATGGAAATGCTTCGGCGTGTGGATGAAATGCAGTTGTGAACGAGTGTCTCGCTCCAGCATCCACGAAGCCGAGACCCTGACGATGCGAGTCATTTTTTCACGAGCCTTGAAACATGAATGTGTCCTCTTGCGTGAAGACCAACACGAAGGCGCCTGAAAAAACCATCACGTGGCTGGCGATGTCGCCCTTGACCATGCCTGCCGAGAGGGCGTGATTCCGCCGCTTAAAAGCCGGCGAAAGGGATATGGGTGGGATCTATCGCAAACCTTGAAGCGACTTCCGCCCGTGTCTTGTCAAGCCACTCCAGGTGGGGAACTGCGACAGCAACAAGACTCCGCGCTGCTCTGCGTACTCGATAAAGGAGGGCAGCATCTTGTCGACGCTGTCGCCGGCGCCGTGAAACGTCAACACAACGCCGTTGGCGAGGACACGGAGCACGATTAGCACCGCGTCCGCTCCTCGGCAATGCCCAGCCCGCAGGCAAGGGCTGTTGATTTGGCCTGCCGTCTGAGCAAAACGAGAGCTGTGCCCGGCGACAATACCCCCATGGCAAGCACACAACTCCAGGAAATCCTTTTCTCCCAGGGCTTTGGCACACGGCGCGTGTGCGCGGGGCTGGTTCAACAAGGCTATGTGGCGGTAGCGGGCGCGCCTTGCGACGATCCGTCCGCTGAATTCGAGCCCAGCGAAGGCCTGCGCTTCACGGTGCAGGGCACGGACTGGGAATACCATGAAAAAGCCTATTTGATGCTGCACAAGCCCGCGGGTTATGAGTGTTCGCAAAAGCCCAGCGCCTATCCGAGCATCTACACGCTGCTGCCGGCGCCGATACGCCAGCGCGGCGGCGGTGCGGCGGCCGGTGTGCAGGCGGTGGGGCGGCTGGACCAGGACACGACGGGTTTGCTGCTGCTGTCGGACGACGGCAAGTTCATCCATCGCATGAGTTCGCCCAAGCACCATGTGCCCAAGGTGTATGAGGTGCGCGCCAAGCACCCGGTGGACGACAAACAGGTGGCCAAACTGCTGGCCGGCGTGGTGCTGGACGACGACCCCAAGCCGGTGCGGGCCGCGGCCTGCGAAAAAACCGGCGAGCACCAGCTGAGCCTGACATTGACCGAAGGCAAATACCACCAGGTCAAGCGCATGATTGCCGCCGTGGGCAACCGCGTGGAAGAGGTGGGCGGCCTGCACCGTTCGCGCATAGGCTCGCTGGACTTGCCGGCCGACCTCAAGGCGGGCGAATGGCGCTGGCTGACGGCGCAGGACCTGGCGCGCATCGCGGGCTGAGCATGGCCGGGCGCCTCGCCGGTCCCACTTATCGCAATTCGGCCGGGCGGGTGTTGGACTGTATGAGGAAGGAGTCGTGCCAGTGGCCGGGCATGCTGCTGGTGTGTTCCTGGTCCATGAGCGTGCGTATCTGGCGTTGTTGTGCCAGCGTGTGTTTCAGGCTGAGCCGTGCGGTTTCGAGGGCCGCCTCTTCACGTTTGAGGTGCCGGTTTTTGGTGGCTTCTTCGCCGAGGAATTCGTTGCGGAGTGCGTCTTGGTCCGGCAGCATGGAAGGGTTGAGCACCACATAACAAATGCCGCACTGGGCCAACAAATTGCTTTTCAGGTTTCTGGCTTTGCGGGACAGGCCGAAGGACTTGGGCACGTCGACGCAGCCGACCACATGGCCGTCGCTGGCGCAGACCGAAAACGTGCAGGTGGTGTTCTGAAGCATTTCATACCAGTACAGGCTGTTTTCATTGGCGTTGGGCCGGGTGAAGCGGGTCACCGGCATCTTGACCAGCACATGGTGGTCGTCAAAGGTGTTGATCATCCAGTGCCAGACCCGCAACTCTTCGCTGTTCATCAGAACCCGCGCATGCAGGGGCCAGTGTTGAGGAATGCGGCGTTTCCCCCGGTTTACCCAGCGTGACCACAGGCTGTACCATTCGGCGACGTGCTCCATGTGGGGCTGCTCCGCCGGCGACCATTCCGAGTTTCTGTACATGACGAACTCCTGGTTGTTACGGGTACTTACAATATGCGACTATTTGCCTACTTTGTCTTGAGGTTTATCACGGTGATTTGCTTTATTAGTGACTAAGTGTGAATTTTTAGACGAAAACTCCGTCGCCGGCAGTGTGTAGAACTTGCAAAAAAGGGAGAGAAATCCATGGACAAACGCAGATTTATGGGTGTGGCGGCCTTGGGCGCCGCCGCCCTGCCTGGAATGGCACAGGCCCAGCTGGCGCCCAAGGCGCAAAAAGGCCCGACGGTGCTGACCGTCAGCGGGCTGATAGGCGCGGGCAACCGCGGCGCCCTCGATCCGGCGCTGGACCAGATGATGGCCAAGCAGAAGATCAAATTCGACAAGGCGCAGGCCTTTGATTTCGCCACCCTGGCCGCGCTGCCGGCCGTCACCATCAAGCCCACGCTGGAATACGACAACAAGCCGCACACGCTCAAAGGCCCGCTGCTGGCTGATGTGCTCAAGGCCAGCGGCGTGAAGCTCACCGACAAGACCACGGTGTTTGTGCGCGCGGTGGACGGCTATGCGGCCCAGGTGACGGCCGCCGAGCTCGGCAAATACCGCTTTATCGTCGCCACCCACATGGACGGCCAGCCTTTGTCACTGGGCGGGCTGGGGCCGCTGTGGGCCGTGTATGACGCGGACCGTTTCCCCGAGATGGCGGCCAAGCCGATCTCCGCGCGTTTTGCCTGGTGCCCCTGGGCGACCTATCACATCGAGGTCAAAGAGGCCTGAGTTTCAGCGCGCGGCCTTCAGGAAGTCGGTGATCGCTTCCACGGTCTGGCCGGGCTGGTCGCGCTGGGGCGAATGCCCGCAGGCCGCCAGCCGCAGCTGCCGGGCATGGGGCGCCACCTGTGCGATTTCATCGAGCTGGCGCATCGTGCCGTACTCGTCGTCCAGGCCCTGGATCAGCAACAGCGGCGCCGTGATGCGGCTGCAGTCCTCGCGGATGTCGAAGCGGCGAAAGGCTTCGGACAGCCAGATGTCGTTCCATTGCCAGAAGGCCGTGTCGACATCGGCGTGGTAGCGTGCCAGGCGATCGCGCAATCCCCCTGACTCAAACGCCGTACGGGCTTGGGTGATGGCCTGCACGGCAATGTCTTCCACCAGCACATGCGGCGCCATGGCGATGCAGGCCGAGACCGGATGGCGGCTGGCGTGGAGCAGGGCGATGGTGGCGCCGTCGGAATGGCCCAGCAGCACAGGCCGGCTGATATCCAGGGCCCGCAGCAGGGCGGGCAGCACCTCCCAGGCTTCAGCGTGCATGTAGTCGGGCTGCAAGCGGCCGCTGCCGCGCACGTCGGGCACGGGCGCGGAATGACCGTAGCCGCGCCGCGAATACACGATGCCGGCCCGGCCTGTCGCCGCGCAGACGGCCTGCGGCCAGTCCAGCCCGCGCTGCGTCCACAAGGCGACCGAGCCCAGGCCTTCGTGCAGGAAAACAATCGGGGCCAGGTCGGGCTGACCGGTGATGCGCCTCAATTCCAGGCGCATACCGTTGATCTCCAGCATCTGCGTCATATCCATCGCCGCATCGTAAGGGATGGCGGCGATTCGGGAATGCCGGGTATTTAGCCACGCCGAGGCGGGCCTTTTAGGATGGGAACCTCGCCGGCGCCCGGTACACTAACCGGTTGCACCTAGAAAGACCGTTTTTGTGAATGTTCCCGCCCGTTTTGCAGCCGCCTGGCTGTGCGCCCTTGCCGCCCTGACGAGTTTCCCTGCCGCCGCCCAGACCGCGGCGCCGCCGGCGGCTTCCGGGATCACCACACCCGTCTTTGTGCTCAACTCGCTGGACGACAGCGTCAGCGTGATCAACCCGGCCACCTGGACCGAGACCCGGCGCATCGCCACCGGCAAGCAGCCGCACCACCTTTACCTCACGCCCGACGAAAAATCGGTGATCGTGGCCAATGCGCTGTCGGATTCGTTGACCTTTATCGACCCGAAAACCGCCGAAGTGCAGCGCACGGTGCGCGGCATCCTGGACCCCTACCAGCTGCGTTTTTCGCCTGACATGAAATGGTTCGTCACGGCGGCCAACCGCCTGAACCACATCGACATTTACAAATGGGACGGCAAGGACATCACGCTGGCCAAGCGCGTGCCCACCGGCAAGACGCCCAGCCATTTGTGGATAGACAGCAAAAGCACCACGATTTATTCGACGATGCAGGACAGCGACGAGCTGATCGCCATCGACCTGGCGACGCAGGCCGTCAAATGGCGCACCAAGACCGGCTCCATCCCGGCCGACGTCTACGGCACGGCCGACGACAAATTCATGCTGGTCGGTTTGACGGGCGGCGACGCGGTCGAGGTCTATGACGTGAGCGGTGCCCAGCCGCAGCGCACCAAATCCATCAAGACCGGCGCCGGTGCCCATGCCTTTCGGGCCTTCGGCGACAAGCGCCACATATTGGTCAGCAACCGCGTGGCCAACACCATCAGCCGTATCGACCTGCAAACCCTGGAAGTGGTCGACAGCTATCCCGCGCCGGGCGGCCCCGATTGCATCGACGTGAGCCGCGACGGCAAGCAGATCCTGGTGACTTCGCGCTGGGCGCGCAAGCTCACCGTGATCGATGTGGCGACCCGCAAGGTGGTGCGCCAGGTCAATGTTGGAAAGAGCCCGCATGGCGTCTGGACGCTTGATCACTCACCAAGGTAGGCCGGCCCTGGCGGCCGCGCTGCTTGCCGCTGCCCTGGCGGCGGTCGGCATGCAGCCCGCCCAGGCGGCCGCGCCCTGCAAACCCGTCTACCTGACGCTGGACACCGGCCACATGGCCGTCGCGCCGATGATGGCCGAGGTGCTGAACAAACACCAGGTCAAGGTCACGTTTTTTGCCGCCAACGAGCGCACGCAGACCGGCGACGGCAGCCTGGGCGCGGAGTGGGCTCCGTGGTGGAAGGCGCGGGCCGCCGAAGGCCATGAGTTCGCTTCCCACACCTGGGACCATGTGTACTGGCGCGGCGACCTGCCGGTGGCGGGCGCTGAGCCGCCCCGCTTCAAGATGCGGCCCTCGGCGGGCCCGTCGGAAGGCAAGGATTTGAACTGGACGGCCGCGCAGTACTGCGAGGAAATCGGCAAGTCGGCCAAACGCCTGGAAGCCGTCACCGGCAAAAAAACGCTGCCGCTTTTCAGGGCGCCGGGCGGCAAGACCTCGCCCGCGCTGCTGGCCGCCGCCAAGTCCTGCGGCTACGAGCATGTGGGCTGGTCGCCCGCGGGTTTTCTGGGCGACGAACTGGCCAGCGAAAAATACCCCAACGACTTTTTGCTGAAGAAAGCGCTGCGCGACGTGCGCTCCGGCGACATCCTGCTGGCGCACCTGGGCATCTGGTCGCGCAAGGACCCGTGGGCGCCCAAGGTGCTGGAGCCCTTGATCACCGGCCTGCAGTCGCGCGGCTTTTGTTTCAAGACCTTGCGCGAGCATCCCCAGTACAAGGACTGGATTGAGGCGCAGTCCGGCCCGGCCCCGGCCAAGCCTGCAAAATAAACCGCATGGACGGGTTCAGCGATCTTTTTTCGGCGGCGCAGCAGTGGCTGTTCGAGGCCGCCGTGCAGCCGGCCATGTTCGCGCTGGGTATGGGCAACGTGCTGGAAGACGGCTACGACGCCACCGCCTGGTTCATGGTGGGCGTGATCCAGGTGCTGATCCTGCTGGCCCTTGTCGGCCCGCTGCAGCGCTGGCGGCCGGTGGAGCCGGTCACTGACCGCGCCACCATACGCACCGACGTGCTGTACACGCTGATCCACCGGCTGGGCTTGTTCCGTATCGCGTTGTTCTTCACGCTGGACCCCTGGTTCGACGAAGCCTTCGGTGCGCTGCGCACGGCCGGCTACGGCACCTTCCACCTCGACCAGCTTTGGCCCGGCGTGACCGACCACGCGGTGGTCAGCCTGCTGATTTACCTGGTGGTGTTCGACTTCGTGGCTTACTGGACGCACCGCGGCCAGCACCAGGTCGAGTGGTGGTGGCGCCTGCATTCGCTGCACCATGCGCAGCGCCAGATGACCATGTGGAGCGACAACCGCAACCACCTGCTCGACGACATCCTGGTCGACTCCATCGTGGTGGTGGTGGCCCAGCTCATAGGCGTGCCGCCCGGCCAGTTCATCGCCATCGTGGCCTTCACCCAGCTCAGCGAAAGCTTCCAGCATGCCAATGTGCGCATCTGGTTCGGCCGCATCGGCGAGCGCCTGTGGGTGAGCCCGCGCTTTCACCGGCTGCACCACAGCATAGGCATAGGGCATGAGACCGTGAAGGCCCAGCGCACCGTCCTGGGCGGGCATAACTTCGGCGTGCTGCTGCCGTGGTGGGACGTGCTGTTCGGTACCGCCAATTTTGAGCAGCGTTACGACCCCACGGGTGTTCGCGACCAGGTCGAGGCCAACCGCGATTACGGCAAGGGTTTCTGGTCGCAGCAGTGGATGGGCCTGAAGCGCCTTTTCGGTAAAGCCTGAGCCTGCAATCTGCCCGACGCCTAGTCGGGGTATCCTTGCTTTTATGAGCAAACTTCTTGATGCTTTCTGGCGTGCCGCGATGTACTGCCTGCATCCGCGGGTCATTGCGCTGTCGATCCTGCCGCTGGTGATCATGGGCGTGCTTTCCCTGGCCTTGGCCCACTTCTTCTGGGACAGTGCGGCTGAAGCCATCCGCGTGCAACTCGGAAGTTTCGAGCTGGTGGGCATCATGACTCGCTGGCTGGAGGGCTTGGGCTTGAGCCAAATGCAGACCGTGCTGCCAAAGGTGCTGCTGCTGCTGTTGATTATTCCCGTCATCATCATTGTCTCGCTGCTGTTTGTGGCCATGCTGATGACGCCGGCCATGGTGTCGCTGGTGGCCGCGCGGCGCTTTCCGCAGCTCGAGCGCAAACTGGGCGGCTCCATGCTGGCCAGCCTGTTCTGGTCGCTGGGCTCGACACTGCTGGCGGTGGTTGCGCTGGTCGTGTCGATTCCGCTGTGGCTGATCCCGCCCCTGATCCTGGTGCTGCCGCCGCTGATCTGGGGCTGGCTGACCTACCGCGTGATGTCCTACGACGCCATGGTCGACCATGCGAGCAGCGAGGAGCGGCGGCAGATTTTCAAGGAACACCGCATGCCGCTGCTGGCCATAGGCGTGCTCAGCGGCTACCTGGGCGCCGCGCCCAGCCTGATCTGGGCTTCCGGCGCCATGTTCGTCGCCATGGCGCCCATCCTGGTGCCGGTGGCCATCTGGATCTACACCCTGGTGTTCGCCTTTTCCTCGCTCTGGTTTGCCCACTACACCTTGGCCGCGCTGGAGCAGCTTCGCAAACGAAACAATGCGCTGGCTCCCGACCCGCTGGTGCAGGCCGAGGTCGCAACAACGGCAGCTGAGCTGGCGCCCGAGGCCCTGCCCGGGCCGGCGCCCCGCTTCGGCTCGCTGGGCGGAAAGCCCGATTTACCCCTGCCTTGAACCCTTTACAACATGACCCCTCACTTCGGCCTGATCATCGTCGGCGATGAAATCCTCTCGGGCAAACGCGCCGACAAACACCTGCCCAAAACCATAGAGCTGCTGGGCGCGCGAGGCCTGCAACTGGCCTATGCGGACTATGTGGGTGACGACCCGGCGCGCATCACCGCCACGCTGGCGCGCGCTTTCGCGGCGGCCCGCGAAAGCGGCGACGTGGTGTTTTCCTGCGGCGGCATAGGCGCCACGCCCGACGACCACACCCGGCAGTGCGCGGCGAAGGCGCTGGGGGCCGAACTGGCCCTGCATTCCACGGCCAAAACCCTGATCCTCGAGCGCATGGCCGACGTGGCCAAAGAGCAGGGCACGCCCTATGAACCCGATCGCGACGACAACATCCATCGCCTGAACATGGGGGTGTTTCCGGTCGGCGCGGAGATCATTCCCAACCCCTACAACAAGATCCCCGGCTTTACCTGCCGCGCGGGGCAGGGGGCGGTCCACTTCGTGCCCGGGTTTCCGGTCATGGCCTGGCCGATGATCGAATGGGCGCTCGACACGCTGTATGCCCACCTGCACCAAAAGTCGCCTTACACCGAAAAATCGGTGATCATTTTTGGGTCCATGGAAGCCATGCTCACGCCGCTGATGCTCGCCATTGAGGCGGCGCATGCCGGCGTCAAAGTCTTCAGCCTGCCCAGCGTGGACCACCCCGAATACGGCCGCCATATCGAGCTGGGCGTCAAAGGCGCACCAGAAGCCGTCAACCTGGCCTACCCGGCCATGCTGGCCGGGCTGCACAAATTCGACCTCAAATTCGGCCCTGAATTGGTGCGCTGAGTTTTTGCACTAAATCAGTGCATTTATGATGATGCACTTAAATGGTGCTGGTGTTACCAGGCAGTGTTTTTTCTCTTTTCGGCTTCTGCGGGGCTGGAACCGAGGCCAGATGACGGCACAATCCGAGGCTTGGCAGGAAAGCGAACGGCCAATGGCTTTGGCACAAAAAGTGCATTCAATAGCCCGAAGACAATTTTTCAACCACCCATCCAGCACAGGAGATTTTGATGGCAAAGACCGTCGCAGACGTCATGAAAATGGTCAAGGAAAACGAAGTCAAGTTCGTTGACTTCCGTTTCACCGACACCCGGGGCAAAGAGCAGCACGTGACCGTGCCCGTGTCCCATTTTGACGAAGACAAATTCACGTCGGGCCACGCTTTCGACGGATCGTCCATCGCCGGTTGGAAGGGCATCGAGGCTTCGGACATGCAGCTCATGCCCGACCCGAACACCGCCAACATCGACCCCTTCTTCGAAGAAACCACGCTGTTCCTGCAGTGCGTCGTGGTCGAGCCCAGCGACGGCAAGGCCTATGACCGCGACCCGCGCTCCATCGCGCAGCGCGCCGAAGCCTACCTCAAGGCCTCCGGCCTGGGCGACACCGCCTACTTCGGTCCCGAACCCGAATTCTTCATCTTCGACGGCGTGCGCTGGAGCAACGAGCCCGGCAACGTCATGTTCGCCATCGACGAGTACGAAGCACCCTGGAACAGCGGCAAGCAGCTCGAAGGCGGCAACCGCGGCCACCGTCCCACCGTCAAGGGCGGCTACTTCCCCGTGCCCCCGGTCGACAGCACGCAGGACATGCGCGCCGAGATGGCCCTGATCCTCGAATCGCTGGGCATCCCGGTCGAAGTGTTCCACCACGAAGTGGCGGGCGCAGGCCAGAACGAAATCGGCACCAAGTTCAGCACGCTGGTCCAGCGCGCCGACTGGACGCAGGTCCTGAAGTACGTGGTCTGGAACGTGGCCAACGCCTACGGCAAGACCGCCACCTTCATGCCCAAGCCCTACGCCGGCGACAACGGCTCGGGCATGCACGTGCACCAGTCGATCTGGAAAGACGGCAAGAACCTGTTCGCCGGCGACGGCTACGCAGGCCTGTCCGACTTCGCGCTGCACTACATCGGCGGCATCATCAAGCACGCCCGCGCCCTGAACGCCATCACCAACCCCGGCACCAACAGCTACAAGCGCCTGGTGCCCGGCTTCGAAGCCCCGGTGAAGCTGGCTTACAGCTCGCGCAACCGCTCGGCCTCGATCCGCATTCCGTTCGTGGCGAACCCCAAGGGCCGCCGCATCGAGGCGCGTTTCCCCGATCCATCGGCCAACCCTTACCTGGCCTTCTCGGCCCTGATGATGGCCGGCCTGGACGGCGTGGAAAACAAGATCCATCCGGGCGAAGCCGCCACCAAGGACCTGTACCACCTGCCGCCGGAAGAGGACGCAAAAGTCCCAACCGTCTGCCACAGCCTGGACCAGGCGCTGGACTACCTGGACAAGGACCGCGGTTTCCTGACCAAGGGCGGTGTGTTCACCGACTCCATGCTCGACGCCTACATCGAGCTGAAGATGGGCGAAGTCACGCGTTTCCGCATGGCACCGCACCCGGTCGAGTACGACATGTACTACTCGCTGTAAGCAGCCAAGCCGCCTACTGTTTTTATTTACAGTCTGTGGCCAAAAAAGGACGGCATATGCCGTCCTTTTTTATTGCCCCCGGCACTTGTGGGTGTGCTGGCTTTGTGTTTTCCCCCCTTTGCCGCATACTGATAGACCGTCCTTGCCCTACCGGCATTGGGAGTTCTCCATGAAAAACACCTTTTTGCTTTCTGCCTTGTCCCTGCTGCTGGCCGGCGCGGGGAACCTCGCATGGGCGCAGCAGGTTTACCGCTGCGCCGGTGTCGGGGGCTCCACACCTGAATACATCAACAACGCCAAAGAGGCGCAGACGCGCAGCTGCAAGCTGGTCTCGGGCGGCAATGTCACGGTCGTGGCAAGCACGCCGGTGAGCACCACGCCCAAGCCCGCGGTCCGCGTGGCGGCTGCGGGCGGACCTCGCACCGATGGCAGTCCCGAGCAGCGTGCCCGCGACAGCGATTCGCGGGCCATCCTGGAAGCCGAGCTCAAGAAAGCCGAAGCCAAACTGGCCGAGCAGCAAAAAGAGTACAACAACGGCGAGCCCGAGAAGCAGGGCATTGAGGGCCGCAACTACCAGCGCTACCTGGACCGCGTGGCCGAACTCAAGGACAGCATTGCCCGTAACCAGAGCGACATTGCCGGCCTCAAGCGCGAGATATCCCGGCTCCCTTCGACCGCCGCTCCCGCCCTTAATTAAGCGCGCAAGGCCGGCTTCTGGGTGAAAATGGATGGCTTGAACAAGCCATCCATCCGCACCCCATCCTCCTCGGCCCCGGTTTCGGGGCTGCCCCGTTTCCAGGCTTTCGACCTGCTGGCCACGCTGGTGGCCGTCGTACGCACCGACGGCACCGTGGTGTTCGCCAATGCCGCGCTCGAAGACGCGCTGGGCACTTCCCGGCGAACCATCGAGGGCTCGCAGCTGCCCGACTGTTTCACCGAGCCGCTGATCCTGCAAAACGCGCTCGAAGGCGCCGGCAGCAATGAATTCGCCGCCCTGCGCTACGACGCCTGGCTAAGGCGCCTGAACCATGAGCCGCTGCCGGTCCACGTGGTGGTGGCGCAGACCGACACCCCGGGCGAGGCCATCGTGGAGCTGCTGCCGCTGGAGCAGCAGGCCAAGCAGGAGCGGGAAGAGCGCCTGATCGACCAGGCGCAGGCCAACAAGGAGCTGATACGCAACCTGGCCCATGAAATCAAGAACCCGCTGGGCGGGATTCGCGGCGCGGCCCAGCTGCTGCAGATGGAGATCGGCAAGGACCTGACCGAATACACCCAGGTCATCATCCATGAGGCGGACCGGCTGCAGACCCTGGTCGACCGCCTGCTGGCGCCGCACCGCCGCCCGCACTTGGTGGGCGACGTGAATATCCACGAGGTGTGTGAGCGCGTGCGCTCGCTGATTCTGGCGGAGTTTCCCAAAGGCCTGAAGGTCACGCGGGATTACGACATCTCCATCCCCGACTTCCGCGGCGACCGCGAGCAGCTGATCCAGGCGGTGCTGAACATCGCCCACAACGCCGCGCAGGCGCTCGCCGAGCTCATCGCGGCGGGCAAGGCGCAGATCACTTTCAGGACCAGAATCGCCAGGCAGGTAACTTTTGGCAAGCAGCGCTATCGCTTGGCACTGGAATTGCATGTTATCGACAATGGACCGGGCGTGCCGGACTCCATCAAAGACCGCATCTTCTATCCCCTGGTCTCGGGGCGCGAGGGCGGTTCGGGGCTGGGGCTGACATTGGCGCAAACCTTTGTGCAGCAACACCACGGTTTGATCGAGTGCGACAGTGTGCCGGGCCGTACGGATTTCAAGCTGCTCATACCGCTTCCTTGAAATCCGTCCGCCGTGATTGATACATAACGCGATCGGCGCGGAGGCTCCCCAGAAGGGCCACGCGCTGAAAGCACGACAAAAGGGACTGCATACATGAAACCGATCTGGATCGTTGATGATGACCAGTCCATCCGGTTTGTTCTGGAAAAGGCCCTGCTTCGCGAGGACCTTCCTACGCGCAGTTTCACCAGCCCCCGCGAAGTGCTTGCCGCGCTGGAGAACGCAACCGAAGAAGACGGCCCGCAAATCCTGGTGAGCGACATCCGCATGCCGGGCGGCTCCGGCCTGGACTTGCTGGAGAAGGTCAAGGAAAAGCTGCCCGGCCTGCCGGTCATCATCATGACGGCGTTTTCTGACCTGGACAGCGCGGTCTCGGCCTTCCAGGGCGGGGCCTTTGAATACCTGCCCAAGCCGTTTGACCTGCCCAAGGCGGTCGAGCTGATTCGCCGCGCGGTGGAGGAAAGCCAGCGCGAGGAGGTGGCCGAGGAGCGCATGGCCTCCGCGCCCGAAATGCTGGGCCAGGCGCCGGCCATGCAGGACGTGTTCCGCGCCATCGGGCGCCTGAGCCAGAGCATGGTGACGGTGATGATCACCGGCGAGTCGGGCTCGGGCAAAGAGCTGGTGGCGCGCGCGCTGCACAAACATTCGCCGCGCGCCAGCGGGCCTTTTGTCGCGATCAACACCGCGGCGATCCCGAAGGATCTGCTCGAGAGCGAACTTTTCGGCCATGAGCGCGGCGCCTTCACCGGTGCGCAGACCATGCGGCGCGGCCGCTTCGAGCAGGCCGAGGGCGGCACGCTGTTCCTCGATGAAATCGGCGACATGCCTTTTGACCTGCAGACGCGCCTGCTGCGCGTGCTCAGCGACGGCCATTTCTACCGCGTCGGCGGGCACAACGCCGTCAAGGCCAATGTGCGCGTCATCGCCGCCACCCACCAGGACCTGGAGCAGCGCGTCAAGGAAGGCGGTTTCCGCGAGGACTTGTTCCACCGCCTCAACGTGATCCGTTTGCGCCTGCCCGCGCTGCGCGAGCGGCGCGAAGACGTCTTCATGCTGACGCGCCACTTCCTGCAGCAAAGCGCCAAGCAGCTGGGCGTCGAGCCCAAGCGGATTTCCGACACCGCCTTGCAGCTGCTGAGCAATTTCGGTTTTCCCGGCAACGTGCGCCAGCTCGAGAACATCTGCCACTGGCTGACCGTCATGGCGCCGGCCCAGGTGATAGAGCCCAAGGACCTGCCGCCCGAAGTGCTGGGCATGATTCCCGAGCCGGGAAAATCCCCCGCCCCGGCTGAAAAATTGGATCCTGTCCGCACCGAATGGGCGGCAAGCAGCGACAAGGCTTTGCCGGGGCCCGCGCCCGAAGCGGTTTTACCGGCTGTGGCCGGCGTGGGGCAGAACTGGGAAAGCGGCCTTGAAGCCGAGGCCCTGGCCCTGCTGGCCACCGGGCGCAGCGATGTCTGGGACGTGCTCACGCGCCGCTTCGAATCCAAGCTGATCCAGACCGCGCTGGCCAATACCCGCGGGCGCCGCATCGAGGCCGCCCAGAAACTGGGCATAGGCCGCAATACCATCACGCGGAAGATTCAGGAGCTCCACCTGGAGTAGATGGCCCCCACGGTCGCTCACTGCGTGTAGCTCCCTGCCCCCCGAGGGGGCCGCCCGCCTGCGGCCCGGCAAAGCCGGTTCCACGGCTCATGCTGGCTTGAAGATTCAGGGCGTATGCAGAGGGGGTATTTCACCAGTGGGTGCCGCGGAACCGGCTTTGCCGGGCCGCAGGCACCGTCCCCTGCAAGGGGAAAAGGGCTACACGAAGTGAGCCCGATAGGGGTGTGCCAATTTTTCGGCTTCGCCGGCCCCAGGCGCCGCCCCCTTGAGGGGGGAACAAGCTACACGCAGTGAGCTTGGACAGGGGTGTGCCAATTTTTGGGGGAACAGGCTACACGAAGTGAGCCTGGACGGGGGTCAGCCGATTTCCACGGTCACCGGCGCATGGTCGCTCGGCTTTTCCCATTTGCGCGGCACGCGGTCTATGGTGCAGCCCAGGACCTGCGGCTTGAGCGCCTCGCTGACCAGGATGTGGTCTATGCGCAGGCCCCGGTTCTTCTGGTAGCCCAGCATGCGGTAGTCCCACCATGAATAGCTTTTGGGCGCCTGCTCGAACATGCGAAAGCTGTCGGTCAGGCCCAGCGCCAGCAGCTGGCGGAAGTGCTCGCGCTCTTCCCTGGTGTGGTGGATGGTGTCCCTGAGTCCTTCCGGGTCGTAGGAGTCCTGGTCTTCCGGCGCGATGTTGAAGTCGCCCAGCAGCACCAGTTGCGGGTGGGCCGCCATCTCGGCGCGCACATAGGCTTGCAGGCCGTCCAGCCAGCGCATCTTGTAGGCGAACTTTTCGCTGCCGGGCTCCTGGCCGTTGACGAAGTAGCCGTTCAGCACGCGGATGGGCCCCGCGGGGCCGTCCACCGTGGCGGCGATGACCCGCGAATGTTCGTCTTCAAAGCCGACGATGTTTTTCACCACCTCGCGCAGCGGCGTGCGCGACAGGATGGCCACGCCGTTATAGGTCTTCTGGCCGAAGGCGGCGGCTTCGTAACCCGCGGCCTTGAGCGCCTCCAGCGGGAACTTGTCGTCCGTCATCTTGAGTTCCTGCAGGCACAGCACGTCGACGGGATTGGCGGCCAGCCAGTCCAGCACGTGCTGCAGGCGAGCGGTGAGTGAGTTGACGTTCCAGGTTGAGATCTTCATGGTTTCATGCTCCAGCCCCGGAAAAGTGGGGGAATGCCCGCGGTCAGATATGCAGTACGGCCAGCACACCCACCACCAGGCCCACGCCGGCCACGGCGAACATGCCGTATTCCAGCCATTTTTTGCGTGTCAGCAGCGCGATGGCCGCCAGGGCAATCGCCACCTGCAGCACCGTGGTGGCCTGGGCCCAGCGGTGGTGCTGGTGGATTTGCTCGTCCGAGGACTTGTCCCAGACGGCGGATTCGGCTTCGAGCTTCTCGGCGATCACCTTGATCTCGTTCTTTTCTTTTTCGTAGCGGTCCACCTTGCCCTGGTAGCCGGCTTTTTTGTCTTCGGGCGCCAGGTCGCGGGCCAGCTCGGCCAGCGACTGCTTGGTGCTCTTGGCCTGGAAGTAATTCCACTGGTTGGAGGCCTCGGTCTTCTTGATGGCCGCGTTGTTTTTGTAGAGGCCCGCATTGGCCTGCGTGGCGCCGCCCATGTAGGCAAAGATGGCGCCTATGGTCGCGATGATGGCGGTGATCACCGCGATCTGCGCGATCATGCCGCCGCCGTTTTCATGGCCGCCGTGGCCGCCCTGGGCCGCGTGCTCAAGCTCATGGTCGTGGGGTCCGTGCACGTGAAATCCGCCTCCTGACATATCAATTCCCTCTCGTGTTGTTGTGGGTTGTGGGTGGTTTATTTTTCGTAGGTGATAAAGCTGAACTTCATCCCCGTGGCCGATACATGGTCCTCGCGCGCCGTCTGGCGCCATTCGGGGCCCAGCGTCGGCGCGAAGGCGTCGCCCTCGATATTCTCCGCAATCTCCGTGACTTCGATGCGGTGTGCCAGCGGCATCGCCTGCGCGTAAATTTGCGCGCCGCCCAGGATCCACACCTCTTCGGAAGCCGCGCACAGCGCCAGCGCATCGGGCAGGCTTGCCGCGGTCTCGGCGCCGGCGTCCTTCCAGCCGGCCTGGCGCGTGATGACGATGTTGGCCCGGCCCGGCAGGGGGCGGAATTTGGGCGGCAGCGAATCCCAGGTCTTGCGGCCCATGATGACCGGCCAGCCGGTGGTCAGGCGCTTGAGGCGCGCCATGTCTTCCGGCAGGCGCCAGGGGATGGTGTTGTCGCGGCCTATCACGCCGTTGGCGGCGCGGGCGAAGATCATGTGGATGCGTGTCATGCCTGGATCCCGAGCTAAACAGCCACCGGCGCTTTGATCGCCTCGTGGTGCTGATAGTCCAGGAACTCGAAGTCTTCAAACTGGTAGTCGAAGATCGATTCGGGCTTGCGCTTGATCTGCAGCGTCGGGTAGGGGAAGGGCTGGCGGCTCAGCTGCAGCGCGACCTGCTCATGGTGGTTGCTGTAGATGTGGCAGTCGCCGCCGGTCCAGATGAAGTCGCCCACGCCCAGGTCGCACTGCTGCGCCACCATGTGGGTCAGCAGGGCGTAGCTGGCGATGTTGAAGGGCACGCCCAGGAAGATGTCGGCGCTGCGCTGGTAGAGCTGGCAGCTCAGCTTGCCGGGCTGGCCCTGCACCTCGGAGGGCGCCACGTAGAACTGGAAAAACGCGTGGCAGGGCATCAGCGCCATCTTGGACAGGTCGGCCACATTCCAGGCGCTCACGATGATGCGGCGCGAATCGGGGTTGGTCTTGAGCGTCTTGATGACTTCGCTGATCTGGTCGATGTGGCCGCCGTCGGGTGTGGGCCAGCTGCGCCACTGCACGCCGTAGACCGGGCCCAGGTCGCCGTCAGGCCGCGCCCATTCGTCCCAGATGGTGACGCCGCGTTCCTTGAGCCAGTTGTTGTCGCTGGAGCCCTGCAAAAACCACAGCAGCTCGTGGACGATGGATTTCAGGTGCACCTTCTTGGTGGTCACCAGCGGAAAGCCCTCGTTCAGGTCAAAGCGCATCTGGTGGCCGAACACGCTTTTGGTGCCGGTGCCGGTGCGGTCGGCCTTGAAGACGCCGTGCGTGTCCACATGGCGCATGAAATCTTCGTATTGGGAGCGTATGGGGCGGGAGACGATCATGGGGAGTCCGGTGAGGCGTTACGGCGATTTTATTCGCTGCGCTCAGGGTCGGCCGCGCAGAGGCCAGTCCACTAGCAGTTCGCCCTTCAAGGCTTCATGGAAAGCGATCGCCAAGTTTATCAGCGTGCCGGTGTCGCCGCGGTCTAAAATGCCGGCGGTTTCTGTCGCGCGTCGCCGCAGATCGACCATCAGCAAGTTCTCTGCGGCGCGCGCTTGTTCCACTTGCCCTGCCTCACGCAGCCAATACGCGCATGCGCCGTACGGTTGGGGATCAAGCGGAAATGTCACCGGCCGCGGAGCGCGCATAGCTCGCGATGCTTCGTCGAACAATGCGGTGCTTCCGGCGTCACTTAAAGCGGTAGCGGCACTGCCTGCATCGCACAAGGCGCGTGCGCGCCAGGCAGAAGCTTCCAGGGACCTCGCCAGCGTCGTCAATTGCGCCAGCGCATCGGGGGCCCAAGGTGCGGCACGATGGGACCGCACCAGATGTGCAGCGTGCCCCAGCAGGGCGCGCCGCTCGGCACTTGTGGCTGCCGTCAGGAAGTATTGCTCCAGCAGCAGAAAGTCGGCAGCGGCAAGCTGTGTCACAGCCGACTTTTCTGCGGCGATATCGCCGATAGCGCGATCCAGTTCCGCCAGCGCCGCGAAACGAGCCGGGGATGGTCGCAGCGTTTTGATCTTCTGCAGCGCTTCTGTCGCGTTGCCCGCCCGAGCGTCGTGAAGCGCGATCTCCAGTTCAATCGCATCTATGTCGTTCGCCGATTGTGCTGGCCATGAGACCGCGAACGGCGCGCTGAGGATGGATAACGTTGCCTGAGCTTCCTCGGGGCTGCCGCACTGCGCGTAGCTCACCGCCAACTCGCCCAGCAGGTGATAGTGGGCGTTGCGTTCTATCGGAGCCAACTTGCCGGCGAGAGCTTGTACGAGTGTGGATCGTCCCAGTCCGAAAACGAAAAGTGCGTCCGTACACGCGTTGCGATTGGCATGCACACGGCCCAAGGCCATCAATGCCTCGGCTCTCGAGGTGCTTCGATCCAGACCGGTTGCCGTTCTCAACGCATCACGACTCGCTGTGGCAATGGCCTCGGTGCGGCCGCGCGCGACGGCGATTTCGAGTAGGGCCGTGGCCAGAGCAGCTGCAGGAGCTCCGTCGATGCCGCGTATGGCATCCAGGCTTGCCTGTGCTTGTTCCGGCTTTCCTTGGCGCGCTAGCCCGCCAGCGTAGGCAATTTTCGCCGATGTGGACAGTCCTGCAACGCTTCCGTCCTCAAGCAACTGAAGCTGACGGGCTTCGATCACCTTCAGCACTACCTCCTGCCGGGCTTTGCCCGGGAAGCCCCAGCACATGTCACCGCGGCAGACGGGCTCGGCGTCCGCGAGGCGCAGGGCCTCGCGCACGAGGGTGATCGCTCCCGCCGTGTCGTCACACTGCGCAAGACGGACACCGGCATCCGCCGCCGTGGAGAAGGTCAAAACCGTGGCGTCGCCCTCTCGCAACCGTTGTGCGCTTTCACGAGCCGCCGCGCACGCTGCAGCAGCAGGCTTTGCGTTGGGGCCAGCGCCAATGCGCACTATGGCGTCGTCGTAACTCCGTTTGCGTGCTGCAAACTCAAATTCCATTTCATCAGGCTGCTGCGTGAGGGGCGTGGTAGCCGTTGCGGGTGCGACCTGGGCGTGTCGACGCTGCTCGCCCGCCAAGGCGCGCGCTGGCGCAGAGGCGCCAGCACGCGCATACGCCAGGGCGACCGGCAGCAGTAGCGCCTCGGCGTGGCGCGCGTTACGTGCAAGCAATTGCAGACGGATGCGGTTGGCGTGTTCCACAAAGCCGTTTTCTGCCAGAACCTGGGCGGCCGATACCGTGCCGCGCAACAGATTCTCGCTTCGATACCCGGCTGGCGTTCCCCCGGCCTGCCATACGGCTTGCTCCGCAGATTGGAGCGCATCGGCTTCGCGACCCGACTGGCGTGCCGCGGCAGCGTTCAAGGCGGCCCACGGCGCCAGGTAGGGGTTGGGTTCCGAATAGTTTCCGGCAGTCGAACGCAGGTCTGCGAGGGCTTCCGATGCCCAATGGGGTTGCTTCATCGCGAGCGATGCGACCGCTAGTCCCACCAAGAAGGTGCCGCGATTCGAGTCTGCTTCGCGCGCCCGTTCCATCGCGAAGTCGAGCAAGCATTCGGCACTGGGCGATTCCAGGCAGCGCAGGTACGTCGTGCGCCGACTTGCGACGCGATCGGGGCCAGGACTAGACGGCACTGACGGAAAGGCGAAGCGAGAGTCGGTGGAGGCAAGCGACATCGCCTGAGAGATCCAGGGACATTGCAACACTTCACGCGTGTACGCGGGTACTGGTTCAGGCGCGGGTACTCCGTTCGCCTTGCGCACATAGAGTTCCCAGAATGGCTGGTATTCGAACGGTACGTTGACGAGTTCCGCAGTCGTTTGGGGGCGATTGGGATCCCGGACAGTGCCCTGCGGCCCCGGCGCAGTCCACGTACGAACGGCAGTGGCGGGATCAAGCAATCTCCAATGCTGGCCGAAGATGGTGTTGCCCCCGAACTCCACGCGTTGCCTGCCGGTCGTGGCCACGGTGAAGACCTCACGGAACTGTACAAACTGCTGCCACTGCTCCGTCTGCCGGTCTCGCGTCACGCGGTGACCTCCAGAGGGTTGAGTTTCGTGGCGGTAGTCGCTGTTCGTGTGGTCGGCTACGCCTGCCAGCTTTCCCGTGGCGTCGTAGTAGCTGTGGAAGCCCACGGCGAAACCGAAGCAGTGGTACTCGGTGAACAGCTTCTGGCCACGCGGCCCGAAAGCCTGCACCTCGCCGTGCTTGCGCAGGCTCCCTATGTTGTAGTGTTTTCCATAGGTCACCTCCGCGTGCAGTTTCCCTGTCTTCCGGTGGCGGGACTGCACGCGAATCTCGTCCTTTGACACCGCTACGCCTTCGTAGCGGAAGCTGGCCGATTCACACGAGAACGACGGTTCGCGGCTCTGCAGCAGGTGAGCCGCCAGCGCGCGGTGCACGGGCAGCGTGTCGGCAGCAAGGTGTTTCACGTCAGGCGCCGGTGTATCGATGCATTCACGTGGGCCTGGGGGCGGGGGCTGTGGTGGCGCCGGCGACGTGGCGCCCGCCATCCCGGCCAAGCTGCCGAGTGCGAGCAGGGCAAGGAGCGATCTATGCATCGGCGCGTGCCTTATTCTGTCTGCAGCACCCGTCCGGGGTTCATCAGGTTATGGGGATCCAGGCCCTGTTTGATGGCGCGCATCATGTCCAGCGCCACGGCTGATTTGTGCTTGGGCAGGGTGTCCACCTTGAGGCTGCCGACACCGTGTTCGGCCGAGATCGAGCCCCGGTAGCGGTCCACGGCTTCGTAGACCAGGGCATTCATGGGGCTCTCTTTTTCGTTGAGGAAGCGCGCCTGGTCTTCATTCTCCGGCGCCTGCACGTTGTAGTGCAGGTTGCCGTCGCCCAGGTGGCCGTAGACGACCATGCGCGCACCCGGAAAACGCTCCAGCAGCAGCGCATTGGTTTCAGCCACGAACTCCGGGATGCGCGACACATTGATCGAGATGTCGTGCTTGATGTTCAGGCCCTCTTCGGCCTGCGCCATCGGGATGCTTTCACGGATGTGCCACAGCGCGTGGGCCTGCGCCATGCTTTCGGCGACCACGGCGTCGGCCACGCAGCCGGCCTCCATGGCGGCCTCGAGCAGGCGCTCGAAACATTCACGCGCATGGGTTTCCGATTCGTTGTCCGAGTTCTCCAGCACCACGCACCAGGCGTGCTCCTGCCAGAAGGGCACGCGCTGCTGCGGGAAATGTTTGGCCACCAGGCCGAGCGCGAACTGGCCCATGACCTCAAAACCGGTCAGGCCCGAGCCCAGGTGTTCATGCGCCAGGCCCAGCAACTGCACGGCGGCCTCCAGCGAAGGCACGGCGGCAAAGGCGGTGAGCTGGGACTTGGGCATGGGGTACAGCTTCATGGTCGCGCCGGTGATCACGCCCAGCGTGCCTTCGCTGCCTATGAACAGGTGGCGCAGGTCGTAGCCGGTGTTGTCTTTGCGCAGGCCCGTGAGGCCGTCCCAGATCTCACCCTGCGCATTCACGACTTCCAGCCCCAGGCAGAGGTCACGCGTGTTGCCGTAGCGCACGACCTGGGTGCCGCCGGCGTTGGTACCCAGATTGCCGCCTATGGTGCAACTGCCCTCCGAGGCCAGGCTCAGGGGAAACAGGAAACCGGCTTTTTCACAGGCTTCCTGCAGGTTTTGCAGCACGCAGCCGGCATCGACCGTGATGGTCAGGTTGCCGGCGTCCAGCGTGCGCACCTTGTTCATGCGCGTCAGGCTCAGCACGACCTGCGTGCCGCTGGCGTCCGGTGTCGATCCCACCACCATGCCGGTATTGCCGCCTTGCGGCACGATGCTCACGCGGGCCGCGGCGCAGGCTTTCACCACGGCCGCGACTTCCTGCGTGGAGCCAGGACGCACCACGGCCAGGGCTTTGCCGGTTTCGCGCTTGCGCCAGTCCTGCACCCAGGGCGTCAGGTCGCCGTCGGTCAGGACATTGGCCACGCCTACGATCTGGCGCAGGGATTCAATCAGGGGGTTGTGCGTGCTCACGGTGTTGGTTTCAGGTTAGGGGGTTGAGGGGACCGGGGTATTTTTCAGGCGCACGCGCACATGCAGCGCGCAGGCGGCAAACAGCGTCAGGCACAGCAGGACTTCAATGAGGCCCAGGTAGTTGCCCGGCGCGCGGTCGCTCCAGGCTCGCACCACGCCCTCGGTGAAATACAGCCACACCAGCAGGCTGAGCCAGCGGTAGGTGTACATGCGGTTTTTCAGGATGCCGGCCAGGGGTATGCACAGCGGCAGCACCTTGAGCGCCAGCAGCGAGCCGCCCGGCCGCAGGGGCGCCAGCCACATTTCCCAGGCCAGGCCCAGCACGATGAGGCCCAGCAGGCTGGCCAGCGCCAGGCGGCGGGTAAGGTCTATTTGCTCTGTTTTGTTCATCTTCGTCCAAATCTCAATGGCATGATACCGGGGATGAAATTCCAGCAATACCTGCAGGACCTCCTGGCCGACCTGTCGCGCTTTCCGTGGCGCGGCACGGCGCTGACCCTGCGCGACCGTTTCCGCGAAGACCACATGGGCCTGACGGCCAGCAGCCTGACCTTTACCACCTCGATCGCGCTCGTGCCTTTTTTCACCGTGGCGCTGGCGATTTTTACGGCCTTCCCGATGTTTTCGAAGCTGCAGGGCGCGCTGCAGGCCTGGCTGGTGCAGAGCCTGATCCCCGACAACATCGCGCGCCAGGTGCTGGGCTACCTCACGCAGTTCAGCCGCCAGGCCAACAAGCTGGGCATTGCCGGCCTGGCCGTGCTGCTGGTCACGGCCATCGCGCTGATCCTCACCATAGACCGCACCCTGAACGGCATCTGGCGCGTCAAGAAGGCGCGCTCGCTGGCCCAGCGGGTACTGATCTATTGGGCCGCCATCACCTTGGGGCCGCTCTTGCTGGCGGCCAGCCTGGCGGTCACCTCCTATGTGCTGTCGGCCTCGGGCGGCCTGGTGGGCGCCTTGCCGGTCAGCCTGCGTTTCCTGCTCAGCGTCCTGCAGTTTTTCCTGGTGGCCGGCGGCATGGCGGCGATGTACCGCTATGTGCCCAACACCTTTGTGAAATGGTCGCACGCCTGGGCGGGGGGGCTGTTCGTCGCTGCCGGCATCGAGGTGGCCAAGCGCGCGCTCAGCCTTTACCTGGGCGCGGTGCCCACTTATTCGCTGGTCTATGGCGCCTTCGCGACTCTGCCTATCCTGCTGGTGTGGATTTACGTCTCCTGGGTCATCGTGCTGATGGGCGCGGTGATCGCCGCCTACCTGCCCAGCCTGCTGGCCGGCGTGGCGCGCCGCGGCAGCGCGCACGGCTGGTACTTCCAGCTCGCCATCGAAGTGCTGCAGCAACTGCACCAGGCGCTGTCGACGCCGCGAAAAGGCCTGAGCGCCTCGCAGCTGGCCGAGCGGCTCCAGGTGGACGGGCTGCAACTCGAGCCGGTGCTGGAAACCCTGGTGGCGTTGGACTGGGTGGGCCAGCTCAACGAGTCGGAAGGCGAGGACGAGGCCCGCTTCCTGCTGCTGGCCGACGCCGATGCCACGCCCCTGGAGCCGCTGATGCAGGAGCTGCTGCTCGACAAGGCCGAGGCGGTGCAGGGCCTGTGGCGAAAAGCCCGCTGGCCCGAGCTGCGGCTGCGCGACGCGCTGTAAGGCGCCGCTTCACCCCGGAAAAACCGATAAACCGCCAGGGGAATTCTTGTTCGCGACAAGGCGCCGTAACAAAATCAAACCCCCTTGTTTTTCAATGCACAGAAAGATGCCAGCAAAAACCAATGCCCGGGAAAAGCTTGACGGCGCCATCGCCCAGGAGCGGCAGGCGCAGCGCGATGCCAAGCAGATTTATGAAGAGCTGACCGCCAAGATGTGGGCCTACCAGACCGGCAGCGGCCCCGCGCCCACCAACGAAGACTTCGAGCAGTGGAGCCACGCCGTGGAGCAGCGCGTCAAGATCAAGCAGCTTGGCATACGTGTGGAAGGCGAGCCTGGCGGCGCGTAAGGTGGTGCAAAACTGCTTGAGGCTGTTCGCCCTGGTTCGGGCAGAAGCTCATAAGCTCAGGTTTTAAAAGCGTCAAGCTTTTGTCAAGGTTGTTAAGCCTTCGTCACCTCCGCCACGTTTCGTTGCTTTTGTTCGGCCGTGACTTCAAGCGGGCGGGTCGGATTCTTACAAGGCGCAGGCGCGGCACGGGCCAAGATTCTCCGCATCCCTCAACCCCAGCCGGAGAAAACCGTGACACCACCTGCTTATCTGATCGCCGATGCGTCCCTGAAAAACGAGCCTATCGACATCAACCAGGAAGCCTCCCTGAACTACTGGGTCGCTGCGCTGGCCTGCAGTGAACTGGAATTGCGCGTGGCCGTGGCCGAGGTCGGCCCCGCCGCCAAGGACGTGAGCAATGAGCTGGGGAGGACTTTATGAGCGCCATGCCCCCCATGCTTCCCCTGCAGCCCGGGCCGCTCGCGGTCCGTGTCAAGGAACCCTCGGCCGGCCTGTTTTATTGGGTGGTCACCCAGCTGTCCACCGATGAGCGCGGCGCCGATGTCCGTATCGAAGGCTCAGACCATCCCTATCCCACCCATGAAGCCGCGCTGCACGCCGGCGCGGCCTGCCTGAAGGCGCTCAAGGCCAGCATCTTCCAGCCCCAGGGCCCGCATTAGCCGCCGCCTTCACCCACGCCGCCTTTAAGTGCCTTTTTACGTGTTCTTCAGGCGCTTGAAGGCCTGTACCCACATATCGCGGTACATGACCCAGTCGCCCATAAAACTGTAAAGCGGCCGCTTGAAGGACGCGGGTTTGTTCTTTTCAAAGCCGAAGTGGCCTATCCAGGCGAAGCCGTAACCGCACAGCAGCCCGGCCAATAGCCACCACGGGTTGCGCGTGGCCACCAAGGCCGCCAGGCACAGCAGCGTGAGGCTGGAGCCCACAAAATGCAGGCGCCGGCAAATCGGGTTGCGGTGCTCGCCCAGGTAGAACGGGTAAAAGCTCGCGAAGGAGTCGAAGCTGCGCGGGTCGACGGGCGGGCTGAGGGATGTCGTGGACTGGCCGCCTTGCACGGCGTCGCTGGGCGTGGCATTCATGGTGGTGTGTCTCCTGCACCGGGCCACCGTCGTGATAGCCCCGTGCCGCTCACCATTTTGCGGGCCTGGCCATAATAGTCAATCCTTGCTTTCTCCCCCGCATGACCCTCCCTACAACGCCGCCAGCGGCGCCCTCCAGCTCGCCGGAGCTTCCCGTGAACTGGGTGGTCTGCCTGTGCGCTGACTGGTGCGGCCTGTGCCGCGACTACGCTGAAGTTTTCGCGCAGGTGGCGGCGCGGTATCCGGGCAGCCGCTTTGCCTGGCTGGACATCGAGGACGAGGCCGAACTGGTCGGCGACATCGACGTGGAGACCTTTCCCACACTGCTGGTCGCCGATGCGGGCGGCACGCGTTTTCTGGGGCCGCTGATGCCGCAAGCGCAAACCCTCGCGCGCCTGCTCGATTCACTGGCGCAGCCGGGCCAGCCCGCCACGCCCCATTCGCTTTCTACCCAGGCCTTGCTGCGGGGCCTGGCGGCGGCGCCCCGGCACTGGGTCAGGGCCGGCTAGGCGACGGAAAACGGCGCCTTGAGGAAGCCCCTGAAACGCGCACGGCCGCCGCGCGTGGGGCTGGCGCTTAACCGGTAATCCGGAAAACGCTGGAGAAAACGGCCAATCGCGATGCGGCCCTCGAGCCGCGCCAGGCTGAGCCCGGCGCACTGGTGAATGCCGAAGCCAAAGGCCAGGTGGCGGTTGTCCCGGCGCGCCAGGTCCAGCTCATCGGGCCGCGCAAACTGGGCCGGGTCGCGGTTCGCCGCGCCTATGCACAGCGTCAGCAGGCTGCCGGCAGGTAGCTCAACGCCGCCAATGGTCGCATCGGCCAGCGCGCGCCGGTTGCTGAACTGGTTGGACGACTCAAAACGCAGGAACTCATCGACGGCCGGCGCCAGCAGCGCCTCAAGCCCCTGCGCGTCATGCGCCAGTGCCTGCACGCGGGGCAGCAGGCCGGCCAGCGCCGCCGGCCGCTCCTGCAGCGCCACCAGCGCATTGCCTATCAGGTTGGTGGTGGTCTCGTGGCCGGCGTTGAGGATGAACACGCAGTTCTGCAGCAGCTCGGTTTCGCTGAGTTTGTCCGTGGCCGTCTCGCCGCCTATCAGCCGCGTCAGCACGTCGTGCTCGGGGTCGCCCGGGCGGCGGCGCCTGTCGGCCATCAGGTCCCGCAGGTAGGCCGTGAACTCGCGCACGCTGCGGTTGCCCAGGGCCTCCTGCTCCGGCGTGAGCCTGGGCTCCAGCGCGCCCAGTATCGCCAGCGACCAGCCGCGCAGCGGTGCGCGGTCGGCATGCGGCACGCCCAGCAGGTTGCCGATAATCTCCACCGGAATGGCCGAGGCGAAGTCTTCCACCAGGTCGCCGCCGCCCTTGGCCGCGATGCCATCGAGCAGGCCATCGACCAGCGTCACCAGGCCGGGCTCCATGTCGGCAATCGCACGCCGCGTCAGCGCGCCCATGATGAGCTTGCGCACGCGGGTGTGCAGCGGCGGGTCGTTGAATACCAGGCTGGTGGTGTGGTGCTCAAACAGCGCCGAGGCCGCGCCGTACTTGGGCTCGAACTCTACTTTTTTGTCGGAGCTGAAAATCTGCGCATCGCGGTAGACGGCCACCAGGTCGGCGTGGCGGGTCAGGAAGAAGGAGCCGTCGGGCATGCGGCGTATCGGCTCGTGTTCTCTCAGCGCTGCGTACACCGGGTAGGGGTTGGCATAGAAGTCCGCGGGCAGGGCGCGCAGGTCCAAGCCGGCCGCGATCTCCATCGCGCGGGCGGCTGGCATGGCCGGGGTGATGGCAAAGGGCAATGCGTCAGTCATGGTGAAACCCGTTAAAGGTTCCCGGCAAACAGTTTCCGCATCAGCATCTTGCGCAAGCTCGTGGCCTCGTCCAGGCCCAGCCGCTGCAGGTAGGCGGGCGGCGCTTCGCGGTCCGCCCACAGGCTTTTGGCCAGCATGGCCAGCAGCTCGGCCGGGTGCTGGCTGGCGTGCTGCATTTGCCTGAGCGCGCCGACGATGCGCAACTCGTCGGCCGTCAGGTCGGTGCCGAAGGGGAAGTCGGGCAGCAGCGCCGAACCGCTCCAGGGCTGCATCCGGGCGCGCAGCACCTCGGGCAGGTTCTGGCGATGCTGCGCTGGCACTTCGTAATCGGCGTCCAGCTTGCCGGCGGCCTTGGCCTGCGCGACAAGACCCTCCTGAAAGCGCGAGTCGGCAATCGCGATCAGCCGTTTGATGACTTCGCCGTCGGGCTGGGCGCGCAGGTCGGCCACGCCGTATTCGGTGATGACCACGTCGCGCAGGTGGCGCGGGATGGTTTCGTACGCATAGTTCCACACCAGGGTGCTGCGCACGCCGTCTTTGTGCTCGTAGGTGGCGCGCAGCATCAGGATGGAGCGCGCATCGGGCAGCGCGTGCGCCATGGCCACAAAGTTGTATTGCCCGCCCACGCCCGAGACAACCTGGCCCGACTCCAGTCCATCGGACACCGCCGCGCCCAGCAGCGTGACCATCATGGTGGTGTTCATGAAGCGGCCCTGGGTGCGCTGGGCCTGCTTGAGGCGGCTTTGGCCCTGGAGCTGGTTGATGAAAGCGATGCGCGTCATGTCGATCTTGGCCAGCGCCTCGGTGGGCATGGCGCGCAAGTGCTCGTAAAAATCGGTGGGGCCGAGGAAGAAGCCGCCATGCAGGACCACACCGCCCGCCAGGCGCGTGCCCAGCCCGCCGGCGTCTTGCAAGGCGATGCGCACGGCGGGGTCCCCGAGCCGGTTGTCTATGCGCGTGCCGGCCACGTCGAGCGCGCCGTCCTGGGCAAAGCGAATCTGCCCGTTGAGGACGCCAAAGCGCTGCAGGAATGCCAGGTCGTCGGCGCTCAGCGCGGAACCGATCCGCCCGGCATCGACCAAGGCGGCCAGCAGGTCGGTGCTGACCGCCAGGCCCGGCGCCCGGCCTTGGTTGACCAGGTTCTGCAAGGCCACGTCGTCAAACACCTCGCGCCGCACAATGCCGGCTTCAATCAGCCTGAGCAGCCCGTTGACGAACATCTCCGAGCAGGCATACAGGCCTTGCTCAAACCCGCCCAGCTCGCGGCCCTGCAGGCCGTCCGGGCACAAGGCCGCCATGATGCGGCGGTAGCCGTCGTTGTGGCGGTCCCGAACGATCAGCGCCTGGGCGATGGCGTCGCCCAGCGCGCCTATGCCGATCTGCAGCGTGCCGCCATCGGCCACCAGGCTGGCGGCATGCAGGCCGATGGCGTAGTCGGCCGTGCCGACCTTGTTGTTGGGCGGCGCAAACAGGGTGTGCGTGGCCTCCGCATCCGTCACCAGCACGTCAAAAAAGCCGGGCGGCGCCACCGCATGCTTGGGCATAAAGGGCATCTGGCGGTTGACCACACCGACCTTGAGCAGCGGCTTGCCTTGCGCGGCCTGGCGCTCGGCGAGCTCAAAAGTCACGTCGGGGTTGCTGCCCAGGGACAGCGCGGGTTCACCGTTGCTTTCGCCGTTGTTTTCATGTGCGGCGACAGCCTGCGCGATCACGTTCACGCCCAGCACCCCCATGTCGCGGGCGACAAAGGTGTAGTTGGTGGCGATGTAGGCCTGCTGCGCGCGGCCGTTGCCGAGGTAGTCGCCGGTCTTGAAGAAGAACTCGCAGACTTCGATGTGCGGCGGCAGCAAGCCCGCGCGCAGGTCTTTCACATAATCAAGATCGGGATAGTCCTTGAACACGCGCTCGACCAGCGGCGCGAGAAAGTTCTGCTCCAGCTCGCTTTTGCCTTCGGGTTTTTCCAGCGACAGCGCGGTGATGATCTTCAGGCGCCGGGGATTCGGCTCGCCGCCCATGGCCTTGATGCGGCGGTAGAGCAGGTTCACAAAGGGATTGGGCTTGCCTATGCCCAGCGGCAGCCCGAGCACGATGTCACCCTCCACCGTGGCGAGCACATGCTCCACCGCCTGCGCGAGTGTGGGGATGAGGAGGGGGCTTGCCATCCGTTGCGTCAGGCCGAAGGGGCCTGGAGGAAATCGCGGATCGCGAACAGCACCTCTTCGGGTGCCTCGGTCATCATCTGGTGGCCGGCTTGCAGCAGCACGGTTTTGCCATTTTTCGCCATGGCCTGCAGCGGTGCCGCCATTTTGGGCAAGGTCATGGAATCGCCTTTGCCGAGGATGAACAGCACCGGGCACTGCACCTTGTCCATGGCGGCTTCACCGGCCGTGTAGTCGTCGCAGGCTTTGAAGCCGCGGTGAAACAGGTTGACCTGGGTGTTGCTGGCCAGCACCCGCCGCATCAGGGCTTTGGAGCCTCCGTACAGCCAGGTGCCCGGGCCCAGCGCCGAGGGCGGCGGCGCCAGCATGGAATGCGAGAAGGTGTTCACCATATCGATGGCCTTCATCGGCTGGTTCAGCGCGCTGTCCAGCAACGCGGGTGAAACCTTCATCGGGGCGGCGGTGCCCAGCAAGGCCAGGCGCGCCACCCGCTGAGGCGCGATGGATGCCGCATGCAGGGCCGTGAGCGAGCCAAAGCTGTGGCCTGCCAGCGTGGCGGTTTTCACGCCGGCCGCGTCGAGCAGGCCGATGATGAAGGCAGCCGCTTCCTCCACCGACCGGGGCGGTTCGCCTTCGCTTTTGCAGTGGCCGGGCAGGTCCGGTGCCAGCACGTTGAACCCATGGTGCGCGAAATAGCGCGTTTGCAGAATCCAGATGCTGTGGTCATTGAGCACGCCGTGGATAAACACCACGGTCGGCTTGGCGGCCTCAAAAGGCTTGCCGCCGGTGTAGCAATAGGTTTTATGGCCCATGACGTCGAGGTACATGCTCAGGCCTCCGCTTTCGCTGCCGCTTTTTCGGCGGCCTTGAGGGCGCGCTTGAGGTCGTCGATCAGGTCGTCCGGGTCTTCCAGGCCTATGGACAGGCGTATCGTGCCCTGCGTGATGCCGCCGGCCGCCAGCGCCTCGTCGGTCATGCGAAAGTGGGTGGTGCTGGCCGGGTGGATGACCAGGCTGCGGCAGTCGCCGACATTGGCCAGGTGGCTGAAGACCTTGAGCGCCTCGATAAAGGCCTTGCCCTGGGCGCGGTTGCCCTTGATGTCGAAGCTGAACACCGAGCCCGCGCCGCGCGGCAGCAGTTTTTTGGCCAGCGCGTGGCTGGGATGGGTGTCGAGCAGGGGATGGCCTACACGCGACACCAGCGGGTGGCTGGCCAGGAATTCGACCACTTTTTCGGTATTGCCCATGTGCCGCGCCATGCGCAGCGGCAGGGTTTCTATGCCCTGCAGGATCAGCCAGGCCGTGTGCGGGCTCATGCAGGCGCCGAAGTCGCGCAGGCCTTCGCGCCGCGCGCGCAGCAAAAAGGCGCCCACCGTGCTTTCCTCGCTGAACACCATGTTGTGAAAGCCGTCGTAGGCTTCGGTCAGTTCGGCGAATTTTCCGGATTTTTCCCAGTCGAAGCTGCCGCCGTCCACCACGACGCCGCCTATGACGGTGCCGTGGCCGCTCAGGAACTTGGTGGCCGAGTGGTAGACCAGGTCGGCGCCGTGCTCAAAAGGCTTGACCAGCCAGGGCGAGGTCAGGGTGGAATCCACCAGCAGCGGCACGCCCGCCTCATGGGCCAGGGCCGACACTGCCGGGATGTCCAGCACGTCCAGCCCCGGGTTACCCACGGTTTCGCCGAAAAACAGCTTGGTGTTGGGCCGCACGGCCGCGCGCCAGCCGTCGATGTCGCCGGGCTTGACGAAGGTGGTGTCGATCCCGAAGCGGCGCATGGTGTAGTGCAGCAGGTTCTGGCTGCCGCCGTAGAGCGCCGTCGAGGCCACGATGTGGGAGCCGGCCCCCATCAGCGTGGCGATGGACAGGTGCAGCGCGGCCTGGCCGCTGGCGGTGGCGATCGCGCCTATGCCGCCTTCCAGCGCCGACACGCGCTGCTCCAGCACAGCGTTGGTCGGGTTGCTGATGCGCGAATAGACGTGGCCCGCGCGCTCCAGGTTAAACAGGCTGGCCGCGTGGTCGCTGGATTCGAAGACGAAGGAGGTGGTCAGGTGAATCGGCACGGCGCGCGCGCCGGTGGTCGGGTCGGGCGCGGCGCCCGCATGCAGCGCGAGGGTGTCGAAGCCGGGATCGGAATAACCGGGCATGGTTTGTCTCCAGTCAGAAAAAAAGGGGCGGTGCGCGGGGAAATTGTTGCAACCAGCCGTTTGATTGTGGGCTATATTTAAACTGAATTCCTCCTCCCGTCGCGCTGCGGTGGGACAATGAGGGCATGTTGGCAGCACAACCGAGGAGATCGCCATGAAGGTTCTAGACATACTGCGTGTCAAAGGCAACACGCTTTACACCGTCCAGCCCGACGAACCCCTGGCCAAGGCGGCGCAGGTCATGGCCGACAAAGACATAGGCTCGCTGGTGGTCATGGAGCACGGCGACCTGGTCGGCATGCTGACCTTTCGCGAGGTCATCGTCTACATCGTCAAGAACGGCGGCGAGATCGGTGCCACGCTGGTGCGCACCGCCATGGACGACCATCCGCTCACCTGCACCTCTGAAACCGAACTCGACGAAGTCCGCCGCATGATGCTGGAGCGCCACGCGCGCTACATGCCCGTGATGAACCAGAAAGTGCTGATGGGCGTGATCAGCCTTTACGACGTGGCCAAGGCCGTGGTCGACAGCCAGAATTTTGAAAACAAGATGCTCAAGGCCTATATCCGCGACTGGCCGGCCGAGGACGCCGCCGACCACAATTAAAAAGCCGGCACCCGGCAGCGTGCCGGGCCGCCAATTCCTGAAACAACAACGGCCCGGTGCGCAAGGCACGCAGGGCGCAAGCGAGGGCAGGGGTGAGCGACAAGCGTGACGCCGGCGGGCTGCTGTTTTATGCCTCGCTGTTTTTCTCCCGGCTGGCCGACCAGATCCTGCTGTTCCTCGTGCCCCTGGTGGTGTTCGAGACCACCGGCAGTGTCGCCTGGTCGGGCATCGCTTTCACCCTTGAGACCCTTCCGCGCTTTCTGGCCTTCCCGGTCTGCGGCGCGCTGTGCGACCGCGTCTCGCCGCTCAAGCTGCTGCGCATCAGCCAGCTGTACCGCGCGCTGGTGTGTATTGCTGGCGTCATCGCCTTCCAGTGGGCCGGCGGCGTCGGCTGGCTGATCGCGCTGTCGGCCGTCTGCGGCGTGCTGACCACCCAGGGCCTGATGGCCCGTGAGGTCATGCTGCCGCAAATCTTTCGCCAGCAGCGTTTTGAAAAAGTGCTGGCCCATGCGCAGCTCGCCGACCAGCTCGGCATGGTGCTGGGTCCTTTGCTGGCTTCGCTGCTGCTGCGCTGGATGCCCTGGCCCATGGTGGTCGGGGCGACCGCGGTATTTTTCCTCATCGCCGACGGCGCCGTGACCTGGTGGCAGCGCCAAAGCGCCGTCACCCTGGCCGCGCCCGAGCCGGCCCCCGGCCACTGGACCGCGCCCATACGCATCGCCCTGTCGCAGGTGCTGCATCTGCCGGGCTTGAAGCAGGTGATTGCCCTGGCGGCGGGCGTCAACCTGGTGATAGGCGTCACCCTCGCCACCTCGGCCGCCATGGTGACCGGCCTGCTGCAGCGCTCGGCCGGCGATTATGCCGTGCTGCAAACCGCAGGCGCCGTGGCCACCGTGATCATCCTGCTGGTGATTGCCCGCACCGTGCTGCCGCTGCGCACTCTGGGCCTGGTGTCCTACACCGTGATGCTGGCCGGCGGGCTGCTGACGGGGCTGGCCGGCAACTTCTGGGTTTACACCGCCGGGTTTTTGCTGGTGATCGGCTTTGACAAGATGTTCAACGTCTACATCCGCAGCCTGCGGCAAAAGCTCATCCCGCCCAAGGACCTGGGCAAGACCACCGGCGTGATCGTGATGTTCAACAACCTGTCGCAGCCCTTGGCCGGGATGCTGGTGGGAGTGTTTGCCGGGGTAATGGAGGGACGGGGGGTGATTTTGGGCTTGGTGTTGGTGATGGGGGTGATTGGGGGATTGGTGGCGTGGAGCAGGAAGGGACGGTAAGCCGGAGCAACATCCGGCCCCATCTGCAATTTCCACCCGAATCTTGCACAATTAACCAAACCCCTCCACAACGCCGCCTCCATTGCCGCCCGTGCGGCGTTTCATGCAAACCCGACACTTTCTCCAGCTCATCGCGATGTCCGCCCTCTGGGGCGCATCATTTCCCCTTCTTCGTATTGCGAGCCCGGCCCTGGGCCCCTGGGTGGTGGCGGCCACCCGCTGCACTTTGGCGGCCATTGTGCTCAGCCTGCTGATGAGCACGCTGCGCGACCGCTGGCCGCCGCGCAGTGCCTGGCCGCAGCTGACGCTGGTGGGCCTGTTGTCGGTGGTGATTCCGTTTGTGCTGTTCAACTGGGCGGCGCTGATCATTCCTTCGGGTTACTCGGCGGTGCTCAATGCCACGGCGCCGCTTTTCGGCGTGATGGCGGCTGCGCTGGCTGGGGAAGAGAAGCTCACGCGGGTGCGCCTCCTGGGTTGCGCTGTCGGTTTTGCGGGCGTGGCGCTGCTGGTGCAGCTGGGGCCTGTGGCGGTGACACCCACGGTGATTCTGGCGGCACTGGCTTGTGTAGTGGCTTCGGCCAGCTACGGTTTTGGCGCCATCCAGATGAAACGCGCGACCATGGCCTATTCGCCGCTGCCTTCGTCGGCGGTGGTACATGTCACCGGGGCGCTGATCCTGATCGTGCCGGGCGGCATTGCCGCGCCTGCGGCCGTCCTGACGCCCGGCGCGGTGGCGGCGGTCACGGTGCTGGGTACGCTGACCTCGGGCTTTATGTACTGGATCAGCATGCGGCTGATGCGCGAAATCCCGGCGAGCGCCACCACTTCGGCGGCCTTCATGATCCCGCTGTTCGGCGTGACCTGGGGCGGGCTGTTCCTCGGGGAGCCGGTCACGGCCAGCATGCTGCCCGGCTGCATTCTTGTGCTGTCGGCCACCGCGCTGATCACGGGCTTTAACCCGTTCCGCTCGGCGCCGCCTGAGCCTTAAAAAAGGCTAGCTCGGTTTTGCCCGGCTGATGTTGGGCGTCGTGACAACAACATCGGCGTTTTGCGCCCGCTGGCGCAGCGCATGTTCCATCACCACCAGCGCCAGCAGCGCTTCGGCAATCGGCGTGGCGCGTATGCCCACGCAGGGGTCGTGGCGGCCCTTGGTCACCACCTCGGCCGGGTTGCCGGCCGTGTCGATTGACTGGCGCGGCGTGATGATGGAGCTGGTGGGCTTGATCGCGATCGACACTTCCAGGTCCTGGCCGGTGCTGATGCCGCCCAGCACGCCGCCGGCGTTGTTGGACAGAAAGCCTTCGGGCGTCAGCGAATCGCCGTGCGTGGTGCCGCGCTGCGTGACGCTCGCGAAACCCGCGCCGATTTCCACGCCCTTGACCGCATTGATTCCCATCATGGCAAAGGCGATGTCGGCGTCCAGCTTGTCATACAGCGGCTCGCCCAGGCCCACCGGCACACCCGAGGCCGTCACGCGTATGCGCGCGCCGCAGGAGTCGCCGGCCTTGCGCAAGGCGTCCATATAGTCTTCCAGTTTCGAGACGTCGGCCACAGGCGCAAAGAAAGGGTTGTTGGGCACATGCTCCCAGGATTCAAAGGGGATAACCTCATCACCGACCTGCGTCATGCAGCCGCGAAACACCGTGCCGTACTTTTCGGCCAGCCATTTTTTGGCGACGGCGCCGGCCGCCACCGTGGGCGCCGTCAGCCGGGCCGACGAGCGGCCGCCGCCGCGCGGGTCGCGCAGGCCGTATTTGTGCAGGTAGCTGTAGTCGGCATGGCCGGGGCGGAAGGTTTCCAGGATGTTGCTGTAGTCCTTGCTGCGCTGGTCGGTGTTGCGTATCAGCAGGCAGATCGGCGTGCCGGTGGTTTTGCCCTGGTAGACGCCGGAGAGGATCTCGACGGCATCGGGCTCGTTGCGCTGCGTCACGTGGCGGCTGGTGCCGGGGCGGCGGCGATCCAGGTCGGCCTGGATGTCGGCCTCGCTCAATTCCATGCCCGGCGGGCAGCCGTCAATCACGCAGCCAATGGCCGGGCCGTGGGATTCACCGAAATTGGTGACTGCGAATAGGGTTCCTAGGGTATTTCCGCTCATGGGGGGATTATCCCAGAGGGGGCTGAGGGGTTGCCAATAGATTAAGCCGGCTCGTGACTGAGCAAAGTTCTGGCATAGCCGAGGATATGGAGATACTGGGTTTCTAACGTTCGACTTAAGCGGACCGCCGTTGGCAGGTCCACTTGAAAGGAGGGTTAGGCCTGTCACCATCGGTCGTTGTAGAACTCATTCTTCTCGTGACTATTTGCCAGTCCGAAGCCGTCGAAATCTGGAAATAGTGTCAGGTGTCTTATGTCAAAAGCCTCCTGCAATATCCTCAAGAAACTCTCCTTTAGCTCGGGCGTGATGGCAAAGAAAGTGGTCACGTCCGGTTCAGTGGGCAAGGACAAACTACCCCACTTGTCATCTTTGACTTCGCTGTATAAAAATTGAGAGTGCTGGGCTGCGATACGAGCCGTGATTGAAGGTGGTTCCCATGTCATGGGGTAGGACATGCCCTCCAAGCCTTTCACTACCTCTTTGTAAGAACGGTCTTCAGTCTCTCCTTCGTAGCCACCAAGGTGGTTGGTGTGTACCCCGATGAGTACGCCGGTTTCCCTTGGCTCAGAGACGCAGCAAAACCAAAGCGCGACAAGGGCGTTTCTACTGGCGTCAATCAGCCTGGTTGCAGCGCCATGGTGTTGCAATCTGGCAAGTAGCTCCATATCGGTTAGCTCACGCCCGTTCAGGAATCGATAGCCCTTGTGGGTGGCTTGCTTCAGTAAGCGGTCCTCATATGCGGCCAGTGCTCGATCATTTTTAGGTAGGACTCTCCTATAGCCCGAACTATGCACCTGCCAGTTGATATTTCCCTGACCTCGCCACATCCTGGTTATGAAACTGCTGTTGGCAAGAGATCCCTGGCTTATGGCTTTAACCAGATCATCAAAACTATTCGGTTGTCTAACCGTACCAAAGACAGCTGAGGCTACAAGTTTCATTATTGGTGCGAGAAGTCTTCCTGCCTAACGTTCGACACAAGCGGCACGTGGAGGCAAGTGAAGCTTGCTGAAAGGCATTCACTCGATGAAAAGGTTAGGTTCTCAGTCCCCGTCAAAGTAAATTCCTTCAATCTCCGGGGACTCGCGGTTACCTGCGGTCTTAAACCATCCAGCCAGCCCGAAGTTTGTTTTGATGAGTAGCCAGTCCTCATCACTAATAACTACCGTGAGGCGCTCACCCTTCGGGACTGAGGCAACAACGTCGGAGCCCCCCTTAGAGCTGGTGAGCACAATTGAAGCATTGGCTTTTGATTCAAGCCCCACGTAGAGGAATGGCTGCTTGACCTCGACAACCTTGGCGTCTCGTATAGCGAACTTGCGGCGCTCGATATGCAGTTTGTTCGTACGCCCCATTGCGTAGATGAAGCCGTTGCCAGGCAGCAGCAGGTGATCGGCGTCTACAACACCGAGCGGCTTGCTTGTCGTGTTATCGACAATGACAAACGTCGGATCATTGCTTGCTCCAGGGTCAAAGCAAACTATGTACCTCGTCTGGGAGGTCCTATCGAGGCGTACGCTAAGCAGCCGAGAGATGTCGATGCCACCGATGCCCTGCGTGTTGTATTTGAAATCGCAAGATCCCGTGAGCAATTGCGCGAGCGCTGGGTCGTACGAGATCTGTTGAGTTGCTTGGCCTGTGTTCTCTTGAATGACTTGGGTGCGTAAGCCGGGAAACGGATTGGGTAACTGCTTCGAGGGCTCAGTTGCCGTGACTGGGGCCGCATAGAGACTGATAGCGACGAGGGCGAAGAAGAGGCGGAGTTTCATCCTGGACCTAACTTAATACATGCCGCAAAACCCGCGGCATAACTCGGCAACCGCAATCTAATCTGGCCATCAAAAAATTCCTGTAAGTCGCTTGCATGTTGGGTTTCAAGGCAATGAGCTGCAAATTCATACAGTGATAAAACTCTGCGATCCCGCACCTGACTTTGCGGTCCCCCTGCTTTTTGAGTCGAACGGGTACAGGGTTTAGCCTTGTTGGACTATAGCTTCACACCAAGCCATCATCTTTACGAGCCTGCCTTTTCAGCCAGGGTTGTGGCGCCTGCCGCACACAGTCTGGAACACTTCCTGCTTGCTGCATTGCACCAATCCCGAGTTGGATGTCTTGGTGGAACAGGAGCACCCCATGCTTGACCGCAGCGCGACCAAGTTTTCCCATGTCAAGCCCGGCGACACGCAGTTTGTCTCCGGCGGTTTGCGCGACTTCTTTCTGTACCGCGACCTCGGCATTGCCGACGCCACCGACGGCCGGGTGATCGCGCACCTTGTCAAGGCGAACATGGCACCGGAAACGGGCACGGGCTGGCACCGTCATGAGGCGGATTTCCAGATCGTCATCATGGTCAAGGGCTGGGCGCGCTTTATGTACGAAGACAAGGAAACCCTGGTCGAGGCCGGTGACGTGGTGCACCAGCGCCCGGGCATCAAACACTTCCTGTTCGACTATTCACCCGACATGGAATACCTGGAAATCGTCGGGCCGGCGGATTTCAAGTCGATTGATGTCGACCCAGTCTGCGAAATCCCGCCCCCCACTCCATGGAAATAAAGGCCCCCACGGTCGCTCACTGCGTGTAGCTCCCTGCCCCCCGAGGGGGCCGCCCGCCTGTGGCCCGGCAAAGCCGGTTCCACGGCTCATGCTGGGTTTAAGAGTTCAGTTCGCAGAATCCGAGGGAGATATTTCACGAGCAGGGGCCGCGGGACTGGCTTTGCCAGACCGCAGGCGCCGCCCCCTTGAGGGGGGAACAAGCTACACGCAGTGAGCTTGGACGGGGGGAGCTTAACTAAGCAGTGAGCCTGGACGGGGGTGTTCAAAACTCCGCATCGAGTTCATCAATGTCGTCAGGCTCCTTCTTCGCCTCGGCCACCCACTCCTTCATCGCCGGCAGCTCCATGATGCGCTTGCAATAGGCCGTGCAGGCCTTGTCCAGCGCCACGTCATAAGTCAAAAACCGCGTGACCACCGGCGCGTACATGGCGTCAGCCACCGACAGTTGCTTGCCGAACAGGTAGGGGCCGCCATAGGAGCCCAGGCATTCCTTCCAGATCTCCAGCACGCGGTCTATGTCGGCCTGTGCGCGGGACCAGACCTTGAAGTTCGGGAAATGGGCCTTGAGGTTCATGGGCAGCGCGGCGCGCAGCGAGGCAAAGCCCGAATGCATTTCGCCGCAGACCGCCCGGCAGTGCGCGCGCAGCTTGATGTCCGCCGGCAGCAGCTGCGCCTTGGGCTTGATTTCATTGAGGTATTCGGCAATCGCCAGCGTGTCCCAGACCTTGACGCCGTTGTGCTGCAGCGAGGGCACCAGCATGCTGGACGAGAGCAGCAGCATCTCGGCCTTCATGGCCGGATCGTCAGGCGGGATCACTTTTTCGGTAAATTCCAGCCCGGCAAATTTCGCCAGCAGCCAGCCGCGCAGCGCCCAGGCGCCGTAGTTTTTGCTGCTGATCGTCAGGACGGCCTTGGCCATGAGATTGCTCCTTGAACCGCAAAGTTGGCCCCCACTGCCCGGGGCCGGCAACACTCCGCAAGCCCTGTGCCAGCGCGCGGGGCCTGCGGCGGCGACTGGCCCGTAACTTGCCTGCATGCCGGCTACCTGGGCCACAAGCCCGAACCCCGCCAGGAAACCCATGCTTTACCAGGCCTACCAGCTCCAGTCCGACCTGCTGTCCCCGCTTCGCCTGCTGGCGCAGGGTGGCAGCGCGGCCCTCTGGCTGGGCAAAACCGAAGGCAGCCTGCTGCGCAAGCTGTCGGCGTCCATGGAGGTGTTTTCGCGGCTGCGCCTGACGCATTCACGCCCGGCTTACGGCATCAGCTCGGTGAAGGTGGGTGAGCGCGAACTTGCCGTCACCGAGGAGGCCGTGCTCAGCATGCCTTTCGGCACCCTGCTGCGCTTTAAAAAAGAGGCGCCGGCCGATTTGCCTTACCAGCCGCCGGTGCTGCTGGTGGCCCCGCTGTCGGGCCACTTCGCGACGCTGCTGCGCGAGACCGTGCGCACGCTGCTGCAGGACCACGACGTCTACATCACCGACTGGCACAACGCGCGCGACGTCGCCCTACGCCACGGGCCCTTCGCGCTGGACGACTACATCGACCACATGATCCGCTTCACCCAGGCCATAGGCCCCGGCACCCACGTGGTGGCGGTGTGCCAGCCCTGCGTGGCGGCGCTGGCGGCCGCGGCCATCATGGCCGAAGACGACGACCCGGCCCAGCCGCGCAGCCTGACCCTGATGGCCGGGCCGGTGGATTGCCGCGTGAACCCGACCGGCGTCAACACGCTCGCCACCAGCAAGCCGATTGAGTGGTTCGAGAAAAATCTGATCAGCCACGTGCCGCTGCCGCACGCCGGCTATATGCGGCGCGTCTACCCGGGCTTTGTGCAGCTCAGCGCCTTCCTGAGCATGAACCTGGACCGCCACAAAAAATCTTTCCAGGACATGTACCAGCACCTGCTGGACGGCGACGTGGAAAAAGCCAACATCATCCGCGTGTTCTACGACGAATACCTGGCCGTCAACGACCTGCCCGCCGAGTTCTACCTGGAGACCGTCGAGAAGGTGTTCCAGACCTACGACCTGCCGCTGGGCAAGCTCAGCTACCGCGGCCGCCTCGTCAAACCCGCCGCGATCCGGCGCACCGCGCTGATGACGGTCGAAGGCGAGCGCGACGACATCTGCTCAGTCGGGCAGACGGTGGCGGCGCAGGACCTTTGCACCGGCATACGGCCTTATATGAAGACGCACCATGTGCAGACGGGCGTGGGGCATTACGGCGTGTTCAGCGGCCGCAAATGGAACCAGCAGATTTATCCCAGGGTCAGGGAGATGATTCATTCGAGTCTGGGATAGGACCCGACCAAAGACAATCCCATCCCGACCAGCGACCGGAAAGCTAAATCAGATTCCTCATGGCCTGCGCCGTCTCGCGCAAGACAGACAAAACCCTCCCCACCGCCTCCTCACTCGACTCATGCCCCATGGGCATGGTCACGCTGAGCGCGCCCGCCACGTCGCCGTGCCGGTCGCGCAGCGGCACCGCGATACCGCGGTAATTCAACTCCAGCTGCTGCTCGGAAATCGCCCAGCCCTGGGCGCGCACGCGGGCCAGTTCTATGCGCAGGCGGTCCTTGCTGGCGATGGTGTAGGAGGTGTAGGCCTTGAGTTCGTGGCTGTCCAGCCATTTTTCCAGCCAGGCGGGCTCGCGCATGGACAGCATCAGCAAACCCGCCGCCGTGACCTGGGCCTGCACGCGCGAGCCCAGCACATAGCCGGTGTTCATCGCGCGGCTGGAGCCGTTGCGCGCGATGTAGACGATGTCGTCGCCGTCCATCACGCTGACATACGCGCTTTCCTGGGTGCCGGCGGTCACGCGCTGCAAAAAGGGCTGGACGATGCGCGGCAGCCGGGCTGATTCGAGGTAGGACTGGCCCAGCCTGAGCACGCGCGGCGTGAGCCAGAACAGCTTGCCGTCGCCGGCCACATAACCCAGGTGTTCCAGCGTCAGCAGGTAGCGGCGCGCCGCGGTGCGTGTCATGCCGCAGCGCACGCCGGCCTGGCTGGCCGTCAGGCGGGGGTTGGCATCGTCGAAACATTCAATAATGCCCAGGCCTTTTTCCAGGCCGGCGATCCAGTCGCGCTTGTCGAGCGCGGGTGGGTTGGGCGCCTGCAGGGCTTCGGACTGCGGGGAGGCATTGGGGGTGGTCATAGGTCAAACCCTTGTTTCGGTCGATTGTCGATCATTATTGATCGATGATCGCTCAAATATCAAGGATATTCCTTTGAAGTAGCCCTATCGGTCTATAAAGTTCAGGCCATCAAGCGCTGATTAATCGATCATCGAACAATCGGCGAATTAACAAGGCGAACTTCGACATGCTTCCAACCGTCCAGGGCAATACCGATGTCTACCTGATTCCCGGCGATCCGGTGGAGCAGGTCCGGGCACCGGATGTCTTCAACCTGATCTTCAGAACCCTGGGCATCAATGCCGTGCTGGTGCCCGTGCATGTGGCGGCCGGCGACATCGAGACTTTTGTGCGCTCGGCCTTTCTGGCAAAGAACATCAAGGGCATGTTCCTGGCCATTCCCCACAAGTCGCTGGTCATGGGCCTGCTGTCGCACTGCAATGACTACGGCCGCGTGGCCGGCGCCGTCAACGGCATACGCCGCAACCCGGACGGCAAACTCGAAGGCGGGCTGTTCGACGGCAAGGGTTTTGTCTCTTCGCTCGACTACTTCGGCGTGGCCTACACCGGCAAGCGCGTGCTGGTGCTGGGCGCCGGCGGCGGCGCTTCGGCGATTGCCGCCTCGCTGGCGATTGCCGGCAGCCGCGCCCCGGCCGAGATCGCGCTCTACGACCCGGTGCCGGGCAAGGCCCTGGCGATCGCGTCGCGCATCGCCTCGGCGCCACAGGCCGCGGGCACGCTGATGCTGGCTGCCGCCGGCAGCGATCCTTCGGGCTACGACCTGGTCGTCAATGCTTCGCCGCTGGGCCTGCAGGCCGCCGACCCGCTGCCCTGCGATGTGTCGCGCCTGGCGCCGCATGCGGCCGTGGTCGACATCCTCATGAAAAACCAGCCCACACCGCTGGTGCGCGCGGTGCGCGGCCGCGGGCTGGTGGCCCAGCCCGGCTTTGAAATGCTGATCCAGCAGGCGCCGGACTACCTGGAGTTTTTCGGCTATGCCGAGGCCGCCGAGGCGGTGCGACGCGACGCGACTTTTATCCGCGAGCATTTGTACCCGGCCGCGCTGGCGGGTGAAATCCGGCGTATCCCGGCGGGCGGCCGGGCGACGGTTTCCGGGGCGCACGCCAGTGCGCCGCAGGCCGCCCAGTGATGGCTTTTTTTGGACTGCATTGATTTTTAACCAGAGGAGACAAGCATGCAAAAACGATTCGCCCTTCAATTGATCGCGGCTTGCGCGCTGGCCATGGGCAGCACGGCCGGCTTCGCGCAAGATGTGATCAAGATCGCCAACATCGTGGAACTGTCCGGCGGCGGCGCCACGGCGGGTACCAACTTCAAGAACGGCGTGGAGCTCGCCGTCAAGGAAATCAATGCCGGCGGCGGCATCCTGGGCAAAAAAATCCAGACCAGCACCGCCGACACCCAAAGCAATCCCGGCGTGGCCAAGGGCCTGACGCAAAAAGCCATTGACGACAATGTGTTCGCCATCTTCGGCCCGGTGTTCTCCGGCTCCATCATGGTCAGCATGGCCGAGTCGCGGCGCGCCGAAGTGCCCAACTTCACCGGCGGGGAGGCGGCCAGCATCACCGAGCAGGGCAACCCCTACGTGTTCCGCACCAGCTTCACGCAGTCCACCGCCATGCCCAAGGTGGGGCGCTACATCAGCGACCAGGCCAAGCTCAAGAGCATTGCCGTCATCTACGTGAACAACGACTTCGGCAAGGGCGGCATGGACGCTATCCGCAAAGCCCTGGCCAACTCGCCGACCAAGATCCTCGCTGAAATTTCCACCGAACCCGGCCAGGTCGACTTCTCGGCCGCTGTGCTGCGCGCCAAACAAAGCAATGCCGACGGCGTGTTCGCCTATTCCAATGAGGAAGAGTCGGCGCGCCTGCTGCGCGAGCTGCGCAAGCAGGGCTGGACCAAGCCCATCATCGGCGAGACCACGCTGACCGGCCAGAAGGTCATCGAGCTGGCCGGCGAGGCCGCCAACGGCGCGATCGCCCACGTGGGCCTGACGGTGGACGCCCCGGTGCCCGCCATCCGTGCCTTCAAGGCCAAGTTCGAGAAAGAATACAAATACATCTCCGACCACAACGGCATGAAGGGCTACTCCGGTGTCTATGTGCTCAAGGCCGCGATTGAAAGAGCCGGCAAGCTGGACCGCAAGGCCGTGGCCGAAGCCATGAAGGGCTTGAAGGTCAACACCGACAAATACCCCGGCGCGCTGATGTACACCGAGTTCGACAACAAGGGCGACCTGGACCGCATGAGCTTTATGGTGGAAGTCAAAAACGGCAAGCAGGAAGTCATCGACATGGTGCCGCCCCTGGGCCTGGCCACCCGCGACGTGAGCAAGGCCCTTCCCCTGGCGTCGGCCGCACCCGCACCCAAACCGGCCGCCTCCAAGCCGGCCGCCAAGAAGTGATGTAAACCCAGGCCGGCCGCGCGGGGCCGGCCGCCGGCGGGGCAGGGCGCAAGCCCCGTCCCACCGGAACCTCCGCTGACGACAACCGGCTTTCTCCACCATCGGACTTCTCCATGACGGACTTTCTCCAACTCTTTTTTTCGGGCCTGGCCACCGGCAGCATATATGCGCTGGCGGCACTGGGCTTCACCCTGCTGTGGCAGGCCTCGGGAACGATCAACTTCGCCCAGGGCGAATTTGTCATGTTGCCGGCCTTCATGATGCTGGCCTTCATCTCGCTGGGCGCACCCATGCTGGTGAGCTTTGTGATGGCGACGCTGCTGGCCGTGCTGCTGCTGGGCTGGGTCTTCAAGCGCGGCGTGGTGGACCCGCTCTTCAAATACGGCATGATGCCCATCGTCGTGGCGACCATAGGCCTTTCGATTGCGCTGCGCAACGGCGTGCGCGCCGGCTACAGCGCTGAAGCCCATCCTTTCCCCAGTCTCTTCGCCGACAAGCTGTTCAACATCGCCGGGGTCACGATCACCCTGCAGGACGTGGGCACCTTCGCGCTGGCGCTGGTGGTGGTGATGGCGACGCAGGCCTTCCTGGCCAAAACCGTGACGGGCCGCGCCATGCAGGCCGTCGCGCAAAACACCGAGAGCGCCTCGGTGCTGGGCATCAATGTGCCGCGCATGATTTTTTACACCTTCGCCATCAACGCCGTGCTGGCGGTGGTGGCCGCCTTGCTGGTGACGCCCACCTACCTTGCCAAGTTCGACATGGGCGAGGGCCTGGGCACCAAGGCATTTTTTGCCGCCATCATCGGCGGGTTCAACAACTCGCGCGGCGCGCTGCTGGGCGGCCTGATCGTGGGGGTGGCCGAAAACCTCGCCTCGGCCTACATCTCGCCCGCCTACAAGGACGCGGTGGCGCTGGTGATTTTTATGGTGGTGATTCTCTTCAAGCCACAAGGACTGCTGGGTAAAAAAGAGGAGCGCAAGGTATGAAGCTCGCCAACAACAAATTCGCCCTGGTGCTGACGGTCCTGGCGGCCCTGCTGGTGCTGGTGGTGCCGCAGTTCCTCAAGAACTACGGCATCTACCTGCTGACCTACTGGCTGGTCTTCATCGTCGCCACCATGGGCTTGAATCTCACGGTCGGCTATGCGGGCCAGAAGTCGCTGGGCCATGCGGCCTTCTTCGGCATAGGCGCGTACACCGTGGCCATACTCATGAAGGCGGGGGTCAGTTTCTGGCTGGGCCTGCCGGCCGCCGCGCTGATCTGCTTTGCCGTCGGCCTGGTCCTGGGCTTTCCGGCGCTGCGCGTGCAGGCGATTTACCTGGCCTTCGCCACGCTGGGCTTTAACACCGCGATCTGGCTGGTGATGCGCAACGAGGAGTGGCTCACGGGGGGCACCTTCGGCATCAACAACATCGCGCGGCCCTCGCTGTTCGGCTACTCGCTCGAAGGCAACCTGGCCTACTACTACTTCGTGCTGGCGGTCACCTTGCTGCTGGCGGGCCTGCTGTGGGGCCTGCTGCGCTCGCCCTGGGGCAAGGCCTTCACGGCGCTGCGCGACAACCCGATACGCGCCGAAAGCCTGGGCGTGAACATCCGCAACTACACGCTGCTGAGCTTTGCCATAGGCGCGGTCTATGCGGGCATTGCCGGCGCGCTGTTCGCCTCGCTGGTGCAATTCATCGAGCCCGGGCCTTTCGCCGTGGCCGCGTCCATCATGCTGTACCTGATGGTGGTGGTCGGCGGCGCCGGTTACTTCCTCGGGCCTGTCGTCGGCGCCGCCGTGGGTGTGGTGCTGCCGGAATGGCTGCGCGACGTGCCCCTGGTGTCCAACTGGTATTTGCCGATGTTTGGCGCCGCGGTGGTGATTTTGATGGTCTGGCTGCCCGACGGATTGCTCAGCATTCCCGACCGCATACGCAGCAAGCGCGCGGCGCGCGAGGCATCCCAGGCACGCGCTGCGGCCGCCGGCCGGATCGGAGCGACGTCATGAGCAATGCATTGTTAAAAGTCACCGGACTCAAAAAGGCTTACGGCGCCATCCAGGCCGTGGGCGGTGTGTCCTTCGAAGTCATGCCGGGCGAGATCTTCGGCGTCATCGGCCCCAATGGTTCGGGCAAGACCACCATGTTCAACAGCGTGCTGGGCCAGATCACACCCAATGAGGGAGCTATCGAACTCAACGGCCAGAACATCACCGGCCTGTCGCCGCTGGAACTGAGCCGGCGCGGCGTGGGCCGCACCTTCCAGACCCTGCAGGTCTTCGGCAAGATGACGGTGCGCGACAACCTCATCGTGGCCGCGCAGGAGCACAAGGGCAGCATGTTCAGCCGCATGTTCGCGCCCGGCGATTCAGGCCTGGGCGACAAGGCCGACGCGCTGATCGACCAGTTCCGCATACGCCACGTGGCCGACAAGCTGGCCGGCACCCTGAGCTACGGCCAGCAGAAGCTGGTGGACATCGCCATGGCCTTTATGGCCGAGCCCGACCTGGTGCTGCTCGACGAGCCCTGCGCCGGCGTGAACCCCAGCCTGGTGGGCGGCATCTCCTCGCTGCTCAAGGAGCTCAACCAGAACCCCAAGTTCGGCCGCAAGAGCTCTTTTGTCGTGATCGAGCACAACATGGATTTTGTGATGGACCTGTGCCACCGCATCATGGTGATGGTGGAGGGCAAGGTCATGGCCATCGGCACACCGGCGGAAATCCGGTCGAACAAAGAAGTGCTCGACGCGTATCTTGGGAACTAGCCCCCTGTCTCGGCTCACTTCGTGTAGCCGGAATCCCCCTCAGGGGGACAACCGCTGCGGCCCGGCAAAGCCGGTTCCGCGCCGTTACTGGGAAAAGCGATAGACAGGTGCTTCGTAGAGATTGGATTGATATGACAAGCGATATTTGCATTGAATTCGACGACGTGGTGGCGGGTTACAAGGATTTCATGATCCTGAACAACCTGTCCTTCAAGGTCAGGCGCGGCTCCATCACCCTGCTGCTGGGGCCCAACGGCGCGGGCAAGTCCACCGTGCTCAAAACCCTGTTCGGCCTGCTCAAGCCGCGCCAGGGCCACATCCTGCTGGACGGCGAGGAGATCTCGGGCGCCAGCCAGAAAGAGCTGCTGGCCAAGGGCATTGCCTTTGTGCCGCAGGGCCGCAACCTGTTCGGGCAGCTGACCGTGTTCCAGAACCTGGAACTGGGCGGCATCACCCTGGGCACCAAGACCACGCATGAGCGCATTCCCGAAGTATTGGAATTTTTCCCGCGCGTGAAGGAGCGTTTGCATTCCCAGGCCTCGGCGCTGTCGGGCGGCGAGCAAAAGCAGCTCGAGATCGGCCGCGCGCTGCTGCTGCGCCCCAAGGTGCTGCTGATCGACGAGCCCTCCATAGGCCTGTCGCCCATGGTGGTGCAGGACGTGTTCAAGTTGCTGCAAAAGCTGGCGGCCCAGGGCACGACGGTGCTGATGGTCGAGCAGAACGTCAAGAGCGCGCTCAAAATATCGGACGACGCCATCGCGCTGGAGTCGGGCCAACTGGTGTTGCACAAAAAAGCGTCCGAACTGCTGGCTGACCCGAACATCGAGCGCCTGTTCCTGGGCGGCGGCCATGTGCCGGGCGCGACCGTGAAGGCCGCCTGATCTGTCTGGAACACCTGACCGGGAGAACACCATGAGCACCGCCACACAAGCCCCCACCGACCGCGAAGCCATCCCCGAAGTCGCCAACCCGCTGGGCATGGACGGCATCGAGTTCATCGAATACACCACCTCCAAGCCGCAGGCCCTGGGCCAGGTGCTGGAGATGATGGGCTTCAGGCCGGTGGCGCGGCACCGCTCGCGCGAGGTCATGCTGTACCGGCAGGGCGGCATGAACGTCATCGTCAACGCCCACATTCCCGCCATGCCCGACGGCGCGGCCCCCACCGACAAGCCGGTGATCGCCGCCGTCGCGCTGCGCGTGCGCGACGCGGCCGAGGCCTACCGCCGCGCCCTGGCGCGCGGCGCCTGGGCCGTGCCTTCGCGTGTCGAGGTGATGGAGCTCAACATCCCGGCCATCCACGGCGTGGGCAAGAGCCGCATTTATTTTGTCGATCGCTACGAGACTTTCTCGATCTACGACGTGGACTTCGTGCCCATCCCGACCGTGGACCCGCGCCCGCCGGCCGTGGCGGGCCTGCATTTTTTCGGCGTCGTGCAGTACATCGGCAACGACCGCACCGAGGACTGGGCCGAGTTCTACCGCGAGCTTTTTGGCTTCACCGACCTGCCCGACGACCAGCGATTCGGCATACTGCCCAAGGGCCGCATCCTGCGCAGCCCCTGCCCGGCGGCCTCGCGTTTTTACCTGCAACTGATAGAACCCGAAGCCAGCGTGCTGGACGTGGAGGGCGACGAAGCCCTGCAGCGCGTGGGCCTGGGCAGCCCCGACGTGCTGGCCTCGGTGGCCGAACTCACCAAGCGCGGCGTGGAGTTTGTCGAATCGCGCGGCGTGCACACCGAGGACCGCGGCGCGCTGACCCGCACCTGGATGGGCAGCGTGAGCTTCGAGCTGGTCCACAACGAGCGCTGAACGGGCGGCACACACCATGAGCCACTACAGCGGAAACATTGACGACTTCGGGATGGACACCATCTCGCTCGCGGGGCCGCTGGAGGCCAAGCTCAAGGCCGTGCGCGAAGCCGGCTTCACGCAGATCATGCTGGCCGCCAGGGACATCGTCGGCCATCCCGAGGGCATGCAGGCCGCCGTCGCGGCGGTGCGCGCCAGCGGCCTGCGCGTCACGGGCTTTCAGGTGCTGCGCGACTTCGAGGGCCTGTCGGGCCACCTGCACGACTACAAGATGGACATCGCCAAGTCCATGCTGGACATGTGCCATGCGCTGGACTGCCGGTTGCTGCTGGTCTGCTCCTCGACCTCGGTGCATGCCACGGGCGAGACCGACGCGCTGGTGAAAGACCTGCGCAAGCTGGCCATGCTGGCGATCCCGATGAACATCAAGATCGCCTACGAGGCCCTGTCCTGGGGCCGTGTGGTCAACGAATTTCCGCAGGCCTGGGAGATCATCTGCCAGGCCGACATGCCCAACCTGGGCCTGGGCTTTGACTCCTACCATATGTTCGCCACGAACACCTCGCTGGAGGAGCTCGACATCCTGGACCCGGACAAGATCTTCCTGGTGCAGCTGGCGGACTTCATGTGGACCGAGATCAAGTCGGTCGAGGAGCGCATCGCCACCGCCCGGCATTTCCGCGTGTTTCCGGGCGAGGGTGTGCACAGCGAGGCGCTGGCCACGCTGGTGACCCGGCTGCACGGCCTGGGCTACCGCGGCGACTACAGCTTTGAGGTGTTCAACGACGACTACCAGCAGATGCCCTTGCCCTCGGTGGCGGAGCGCGCCTGGCGCTCGGCCCTGTGGCTGGGTGAAGACGTGCTGCGCCGTTCAGTCCCCTTGCCCAACCAGATGCGTTTAAAGCGGTAAACGATAAGCGGTGAGGCCTTATGCCGGGTTTGATTATTTTGAGAGTCGCATGGAATGAGCAGTATTTTTGAAGGTTTCCTCTCCACGCCCGAAGTCCTGGATGCATTCAGCGAGCGCAACTTCATTGATGCGATGCTGCGCTTTGAGGCTTCGCTGGCGCGCGCCCAGGCCGGCGCCGGCCTGATTCCCGAGGCGGCCGCCCAGTCCATCATCGGCACCTGCAAGGTCGAGCTTTTCGACGTCGCCAAGATCGTGCGGGAAAGCGGGCGCGCCGGCAGCATTGCGATCCCGCTGGTCAAAAGTCTCAAGGAAACCGTGGCGCTCTTTAACAAGGAGGCCGCCGCTTATGTGCATTTCGGCTCCACCTCGCAGGACGTCATAGACACCGCGCTGGCGCTGGTGACGCGCAATGCGCTGAACCTGGTCGAGGCCGACATCCGCAAGGCGGTGGCGGCCCTGCTGGTGCTGGCGCGCCGCCACGCAGCCGACCCGGTGATGGCCCGCACCCTGATGCAGCCGGCTTCGGTCACGAGTTTTGGTTTTAAATGCGCGGGCTGGGCCGCGCCGCTGGCGCGCAGCCTGCTGCGCCTGCGTGTCGCCGGCGACAACGCGCTGGCCGTGCAGCTGGGCGGCGCCGTGGGCACGCTGGCGCAAATGCAGGGCAAGGGCCCGCAAATCATCGCCCACATGGCCGTCGACTTGAAGCTCAAGGCCAGCGCCTTTCCCTGGCACACCCAGCGCGACGAATGGGTGGCGCTGGGCTGCGAGCTGGGCTTGCTGGTGGGCAGCCTGGGCAAGGTCGCCAAGGACATTTCGCTGATGGGCCAGTACGAGATCGGCGAGCTGGCCGAACCCACCGAGCCCGGGCGCGGCGGTTCCTCGGCCATGCCGCACAAGCGCAACCCGGTGGCCTGCATGGTGGCGCTGGCCGCCAGCGTGCGCGCGCCGCAGCGCGTGGCCGCCTTGCTGGCCGCCATGCCGCAGGAACACGAGCGCGCGCTGGGCAACTGGCAGGCCGAGCTGGCCGAATGGCCGGGCCTGCTGATGTCGGCGCATGGCTCGGTGCGCGCCATGGCCCATGCACTGCCCGGCCTGCAGGTGGACACCCAGCGCATGCGCGCCAACCTCGATGCATTGCGCGCTGAGCTGCCGCCGGACGCGGCTGAGGAATGGTTTAACCCCGAACTGGCCAAGCAGGCCGCGGCCCAGGCCCACGCCCAGGCCGATGCGCTGCAGGCCCTGGTTTTGCAACCCGACGACAACAAACGCAGCAAGGTGAGTTCATGAGCAACGCGAAAAGTGACAACGAAAAAGGCATGGTCAACCGCCGGCGCGTGCTCGGCGACGCCTGGGTGGACAAGTCCATCGCCAAAAGCAATGCCTTCAACAGCGAGTTCCAGGACCTGATCACGCGTTATGCCTGGAACGAGATCTGGGGCCGGCCGGCGCTGGGCGACAAGACGCGCCGCCTCATGGTGCTGTCGACCATGATCGCGCTCAAGGCCTATGAGGAGTTCGCGCTGCATGTGCGCGCCGCGCTGGACGGCCCGCCCGAATCGCGGCTCACGCCCGACGAGATCAAGGAAGTCATCTTGCAGGCCGCGATTTATTGCGGCGTGCCCGCCGCCAACCATGCGTTTGCGCTGGCCGGCGAGATCCTGCGCGAAAAAGGCCTGCTGCCGGAAAGCCAAGCATGAAAAAACCTTATCTGCACTGGGCCCGGGAGGGCAGCGGACCGGTGGTGGTGCTCAGCCATGCGCTGGGCTGCGAACTCGGCATGTGGGACGGCGTGGCGGCTGCGCTCAAGTCGCGCTACACCGTGCTGCGCTACGACCACCGCGGCCACGGCCGCTCGGAAGCCGTGCCCGGCCCCTACAGCATGGCGATGCTGGCCGATGACGCGGCGGGCTTTATCGCGGCGCAGGGCGGCGGCCCCGTGCATTTTGTGGGCCTGAGCATGGGCGGCATGACGGCGCAGGCGCTGGCTGCGGAATATCCCCAGCTGGTCAAAAGCATCACGGTCGCCAATGCCGCGATGTATTACGACGAAGCGGCGCGCGCCATGTGGGCGGCGCGTGTGCAGACGGTGCTGGCCCAGGGCATGGAAGCGATTGCCGACGGCGCGCTGCAGCGCTGGTTCACGCCCGAGTTCCGCGCCGATGAAACAGGCGGCGGCAAGCAGCGTGTGGCCGCCTTGCGCGAACGGCTGGTGGGCACCGACGCGACGGCCTATGCCGCGAGCTGCAAGGCGGTGGCCGGCATAGACTTTCGCGCCAGCAATGGCGGCATCCAGTGCCCGGCCCTGGTGATTGCCGGCACGCGCGACGAGGCCACGCCCGTGGCCATGTCCGAGGCGATCTGCAAGAGCATTCCGGGCGCCCAGCTTGAAACCTTGCCGGCCGCGCACCTGAGCGCGGTCGAGCAGCCGGCTGCCTTTGCCGCATTGCTGGAGCGCTTTTTCGAAAGCCAGGGCTGAGATGGCGCAGCCAGCCGCTGTGGTGCGGGGCATTGCGGTCGCGGGCGCCGGCGTCATAGGCCGGCGGCATATCGAGCTCATACAGGCCAGCCCGCGCACCCGCTTGTGCGCCGTGGTGGATCCGCAGCCGGCCTCGCGGGACTTTGCCGCGGGCCTGGGCGTGCCGCATTTTGAAAGCCTGGAGGCCTTGTTCGCAGGGCCGGCCGCAGCCCGCCCCCAGGGGGTGATCCTGGCCACGCCCAACCATTTGCATGTGCCCGGTGCGCTGGCCTGCGCGCGCCAGGGCGTGCCGGCGCTGATTGAAAAACCCGTGGCCGATTCCCTGGAGGCCGGTCTGCAATTGGCCGAGGCGCTGGCCAAGCAATCCACACCCATGCTGGTGGGCCACCACAGGCGGCACAGCGGCACGTTGCAGGCGGCGCGGCACGCCATCCGGTCTGGCCTGCTGGGCCGTGTGGTCACGGTGGCGGGCAGCGCGCAGTTCTACAAGCCGGCCAGCTATTTTGCGCAGGGCGCCTGGCGCGCGCAGGCCGGCGGCGGCCCCATCCTGATCAACCTGATCCACGAGATGGACAACCTGCGCTACCTGTGCGGCGAGCTGGAATCCGTCCACGCCCTCGCATCCAACGCGGTGCGGCAGTTCGCGGTGGAAGACACGGCCGTGATGACACTGAAATTCGCCAGCGGCGTGCTGGGCACGTTTACGCTCTCGGACACCGTGGCCTCACCGCGCAGCTGGGAGCAGACCTCGGGCGAGAACACGGCGTATGCACGCTATGCCTCGCAGGACTGCTATTTCATCGCCGGCACACAGGGCTCGCTGGCCGTGCCCACCCTGCAGGCCTGGACCCATGGCCCCGACAGCCGCGGCGAGCCCGGCTGGATGACGCCTTTCACCGAACAGACCCTGGCCCTGGAGGCAGTGGACCCGCTGCAGGCGCAGCTGGACCATTTCTGCGATTTGATGGACGGCAAGGCAGAGCCGATAATCACGGTCGCGGATGCCTTGCAAAGCCTGCTGGCCGTGGAGGCCGTGCGGCGCTCGATCGCCACCGGCGAAACCGTCGCGCTGCGGGACCTCGCAGCCAACCCTCGTCAACCCTGAACCCCTGGAAAGACTTGCTTCATGAAAACAGCCCTGGTCCTCAACGGCCCCAACCTCAACCTGCTGGGCACGCGCGAACCGGCCGTGTACGGCTCGCAGACTTTGGCCGACGTCGAGGCGCTGTGCGTCCAGGCCTGCAAGGCCCACGGCTTCAAGCTGGACTTCCGGCAAAGCAACCACGAAGGCGCGCTGATAGACGCAATCCATGAGGCGGGCCGCGCGCAGGCCGCCGGCACCCTGGCCGGCGTGGTGCTCAATGCGGGCGCTTACACCCATACCAGCGTGGCCCTGCACGACGCCATCAAGGGCGCGGGCGTGACGCTGATCGAGCTGCACATCAGCAATGTGCATGCGCGCGAGGCCTTCCGCCACCACTCCTACATCTCGCCGGCCGCCAAGGCCGTCATGGCCGGCTTCGGCGTCAAGGGCTACGCCCTGGCCATCGCAGGCCTGGCCGAACTGGCCGGCTGAAGCGGCCCGGGCGCCGACTGGCATGGCCGCGCCGCCTAAATTTCCGGTTGACGAACGCGAGGTCGAGTTCAGCGCCATACGCGCCCAAGGCGCGGGCGGGCAGAACGTCAACAAGGTTTCCAGCGCCATTCATTTGCGCTTTGACATCGCTGCATCATCCTTGCCCGATGCCGTCAAGGAACGCCTGCTTGCCAGCAGCGACAGCCGCATCACGCAGGAGGGGGTGTTGGTGCTCAAGGCGCAGCAGCACCGAACGCAGGAAATGAACCGCGCCGACGCGCTGGCGCGGCTGCAGGAGGTGGTCGATGGGGTTTCCACACCGCCCAAGGCGCGGCGGGCGACCAAACCGACTTATGGGTCCAAGCAGCGGCGGCTGGCGGGCAAAAGCCGGCGCTCGGACATCAAGTCGTCACGAGGCAAGGTGGGCGGAGGCGATTGAGCCGCTCAAGTCACCGTATAGCGGCCAGGCTTGTGATTGACCCACAGGAACAGGCTCATCAGCACGGCGGCCATCACGGAATAGCTGACGCGTTCGGGCGGCACCACCAGCAAGGCCAGCAGCACCACGATGGCGTCAATGGCCATCTGCACCTTGCCTGCGCGCCAGCCGTGCTTTTCCTGCAGGTAAAGCGTCACGATGGTGGCGCCGCCCAGGCTGGCCCGGTGCCGGGCCAGGAAGAGGCAGCCGCTTCCCAGCAGCAGGCCGCCCACCAGCGCGGCATACAGCGGATGGATGTCCGCGATATCAAGCACCCTGGGCGACCAGTCCGCCAGCAGCGACAGCAAGGCAATCGACAGGAATGTCTTGAGGGTGAACTCGCGCCCCATGCGGGTCCATGAGAACCAGTAAAAGGGCAGGTTGACCAGAAAGAACAGCTTGCCGAAACTGATGCCGGTGGCGTAGTGCAGCACAAAGGCCATGCCGGCCGTGCCGCCCGTCAACAGCCCTGCCTGGTTGAAGATCACCATTGCCAGCGACACAAACAAGGTCCCCGTGAAGATGCCCTGCGCATCGTCAAAGAGGGTGTGGCGTTCAGGGACTGAGGATTGGGCCATATCGGAAACTGGAAGAGCGCCGGCGGACGGCACTTCAGGCTCAGCATGATCCATGCCAAATGGCGCCCACCCGCCAGGCCTGTCCGGCCGCCGGATCGTAGCCAAGGGCGTTACAGGGGTCTAGCCCAATGAAATTGGGTCCAAGTAGCTATAAAAACAATAGCGATTTGCCTTGATGGGCACTGCGGCGGGCGTGAAGGCCTAAAGCCTGTCCCGCACCTGCGCGGTGATCTCCAGCGAGCGCCGGGCAACCGCCGGGTCGTAAATATGTGTGGTCACCATCAACTCATCCGCCTGGGTCTCGGCGATAAAAGAACGCAAACCCTCCTGGACAGTGGCCGGAGACCCCGCCACCGCATATTTCAACATCCGCTGCGCCCCCACCCGCTCGGCCGGCGACCAGTAGGCGTCAATGTCATCGATGGGCGGCGGCATGGGGCCGGGGGTGCCGCGCAACAGGTTGGTCATGGCCTGCTGGACCGAGGTGAGCTGGTAGCGCGCTGCTTCGTCGCTGTCGGCGGCCACTACATTGGCGGCGACCATGGCGTAGGGCTTGTCCAGCTGCGCCGAGGGTTCGAAGCGGTTACGGTAGGTCTCGAGGGCCTGCATCAACATGTCTGGCGCGAAGTGCGAGGCAAAGGCAAAGGGCAGGCCCAGCGCGGCGGCCAGCTGGGCGCCGAAGAGGCTGGAGCCGAGTATCCAGAGCGGCACCTTCAGGCCGGCGCCCGGCACGGCGCGGATCCTCTGGCCGGGCTCTATGTCTTCAAAGTAGTAGCGCAGTTCCTGCACGTCCTGAGGAAAGGTGTCGGCATTGTTCTGGTGGTCGCGGCGCAGCGCGCGGGCGGTCAGCTGGTCGGTGCCGGGCGCGCGGCCCAGGCCCAAATCAATGCGGCCGGGATAGAGCGAAGCCAGCGTGCCGAACTGCTCGGCGATCACCAATGGCGAATGGTTGGGCAGCATCACACCGCCCGATCCCACGCGGATCGTGCTGGTGCCGCCGGCCACATGGCCTATCACCACCGCGGTGGCGGCGCTCGCGATGCCGGGGTTGTTGTGGTGCTCGGCCAGCCAGAAGCGCTTGAAGCCCAGCTGCTCGGCATGCCGGGCCAGGGCCAGTGTGTTGCGAAAAGCGTCGGCGGCGGTGGCGCCTTTGACGATGGGGGACAGGTCAAGGACTGAAAAGGGAATCATGAAAATCTGGGGGGGGGGCGCCTCGTGAGTGAAGCGCGACGGGCCAGTTTAGGAGCTTCGCGATGGCCGCACGGGTGGCAGGGTATAAACCCTGCATGAGCGATCTCCCGGACATTCATTTACCTCATGAGGCGCACGCGCTGCTGCGCACGGCCAGCCGTTTTGAAACCCCTTGCGGCGACGGGGCCATGGTCTGGCACAGCTGGGGCCATGCCACGCGCCGGCCCGGGCTCGCGCCGCTGGTGCTCCTGCATGGCGGCAGCGGCAGCTGGATGCACTGGCTGCGCAACATCCCCGCGCTGGCCGCGTCGGGCCGCTGGCTGCTGGTGCCCGACTTGCCCGGCTTTGGCGATTCAGCGGCGCCGCCGCGCGGCACCGATGCCGACGTATTGCCCGAGCCGGTGGAGCAGGGGCTGGCCATGCTGGTGGGCGATGCGGCCTGCGACCTGGTGGGGTTTTCGTTTGGCGGCATGGTGGCCGGCTTCCTGGCCGAGCGCTTCCCGGCCCGGGCCGCGCGTGTGGTGCTGGTGGGCGCGCCCGGCCTCGGCGTGGCGCCGGAAAAAGCCATTCGCCTGCGCGCCTGGCGGCACCTGCCCGATGCGGCCGAGCGCGACGCGATACACCGGCACAACCTCGCGGCACTGATGCTGCACCACGAAGAAGCCATCGATGAACTGGCCCTGCGCCTGCACATCGCCAATGTGCTGCGCGACCGCATGAAGGGCCGCAGCCTGGCGCGCACCGATGCGCTGGCACAGTCGCTGGCGCGGCTGCGCTGCCCGGTGTGGGCGATTTATGGGCGTGAGGATGCGCTGTACCGCGGCAAACTGGATGCGCTGCGGGAGGCCCTGGCGCGGGCCGCGGATTTCAGGGGCCTGGCGCTGGTGGTGGACGCCGGCCACTGGCTGCAGTTTGAGCGGGCCGCTGCTTTCGACAAAGCACTGCTGGCCGCGCTGGATGCCTAGCGCTTATTTTTCGATCGCGAGCAGCTCGATGTCGAAGGTCAGCGTGGCATTGGGCGGCACCACGCCGCCGGCACCGCGCTCGCCATACGCCGTGGCGGGCGGGCAGGTCAGCGTGGCCTTGCCGCCGACCTTGATTTTTTGCACGCCTTCGGTCCAGCAGGGCACAACACGGTTCAGCGGAAAGCTGGCGGGCGCGCCGCGTTTGTAGGAGCTGTCGAATTCCTTGCCGTCGGCCAGCGTGCCGCGGTAGTGCACCTTGACGGTATCAGTCGCCTTGGGCTGCGGGCCTGTGCCGTCGGCCGTGTGCACGACCTTGACGCCGCTGGGCAGGGTTTCGGCCGGGGCGGCGGCAAGGGCGGCGGTGGACACCGCGAAAGAGGCGAGGCAGGCCAGTGCGGCGGTCAATGTTTTCATGGGAATCATGGCTTTCATGGTTTTCACGGATAAGGGGACTGCGGGGAGTGCTGCGCGGATTATCGCCGCGGCGCCGGCTGGCCTATCATGGGCGTGTCGGCAGCCGCCCCTGCGGCAGACCTTGAATCCCACCAGGAGGATGCGCCCATGAACCATCGCGATGAGCACGATGCCCGCAGGCGAGCTTTTTTGCAGCGCGCCGGCCTTGGGGCCGCGGCCATGGGGTCTTTGCCGCTCCAGGCCTTTGCGGCCGGGCATGAAACGCTGCCCTTCGGCAATGGCGAACGCGAGCTGGTGACCTACCCGGGCAAGCGCCCGCTGCTGCGCGTCACCACGCGGCCGCCGCACCTGGAAACACCGTTCAGCGCCTTCGGTGAAGGGGTGATCACGCCCAACAATGCCTTCTTCGTGCGCTACCACCTGGCCAATATTCCCAAACGCATAGATGCCGGGGCTTACCGGCTGCGCGTGGGCGGCCATGTCAAGCAGTCACTGTCACTCTCGCTGGCCGAACTCAAGGCCCTGGCCGCGCCGGTCGAGGTGGTGGCCGTCAACCAGTGCTCGGGCAACAGCCGTGGGTTCTTTGAGCCGCGTGTCTTCGGCGCCCAGCTGGGCAACGGCTCCATGGGCAATGCGCGCTGGGTCGGCGTGCCGTTGCGCGCCGTGCTCGAAAAAGCCGGCGTGCTGCCCGGCGCCAAGCAGGTGGCGTTCAACGGCCTGGACACGCCGGTGCTGCCCAAGACGCCGGACTTCATCAAGGCCCTGAACATAGACCTGGCGCTCAGCGCCGAGCCCATCGTGGCCTGGTCCATGAACGGCGCCGACATTCCTTTCCTCAACGGCTACCCGATCAAGCTCATCGTGCCCGGCTACTTCGGCACCTACTGGGTCAAGCACCTGAGCGAGGTTGTTGTGATGGACCACGGCTTTGACGGTTTTTTCATGTCCACGGCCTACCGCGTGCCCGACAACGCCTGCCAGTGCGTGCCGGCCGGCACGGCGCCCACGGCGACGCGGCCCATCACCACGCTGCCGGTGCGCTCCTTCATCACCAGCGTGGCGGGCGGCGCGCGTGTGCCGGCGGGCAAGCCGCTGCAGCTCAAGGGTATTGCCTTTGACGGCGGCAGCGGCATACGCAAGGTCGAGGTGTCGGAAGACGGGCAGCAGTGGCGCGAGGCCGTGCTGGGCAAGGACCTGGGGCGCTTCTCGTTCCGCGAATGGAGTTTCGGCATGGCGGCTCCGCGCAAGGGCGAACTCAAGCTCATGGTGCGCGCCACCAATATGCAGGGCGATGTGCAGCCCGCCATGGCCAGCTGGAACCCGGGCGGTTATGCGCGCAACGTTGTTGAAACCACGCGCCTGCTGGCGGTCTAGGAGATCGCCATGAACATCTTCAACCTGATTGCCGTGCGTGCCCTGTCCGTGGCCGCTTTGGCCCTGGGCTGCGGCGCCGTATGGGCGCAAGCCGTGCAGAGCGTGACCCTGCCGCTGGAAACCGCCAGGCTCAAGCCTTCCAAGCTGGCCGGTTACCAGCTCGCGCTGCAGAAATGCGGCATCTGCCATTCGGCCGATTACATCAGCCAGCAACCGCCGGCCATGACGGCCGCGCAGTGGACCGCCGAGGTGCGCAAGATGGAGCATGCCTATGCCGCGCCGCTCAGCGACGGCGACGTGGCACAGATCGGCGAATACCTGGCCGTGACCTATGGCGGCGCCAAACCCACGCTGGGGCCGGTGGGGGCGGCAACGCCGGCTCCTGCCGCAGCTCCCGGCACCCCGGCCGCGGCCGTCGATGTGCAGGCCGTGCTCAAGGCCAATGCCTGCCTGGGCTGCCATGCGGTGGCGCAGAAAATCGTCGGGCCGGCCTACCACGACGTCGCGGCCCGGTACAAAAGCGACCCACAGGCCCAGGCCAGGCTGGAAGCCAGCATCAAGGCGGGCGGTTCGGGCAAATGGGGGCCGGTGGTGATGCCGCCGTTTGCCAACCTGAGCCCGCAGGAGCTCAAGGCCCTGGCGGCCTTTGTGCTGAAACAATAGGCCTGCTTTGGCTCCAAAGCCCTAAAATTGGTAAGGCCAACGTGCCTGGAATTGAATTGGCCTTACCTTTCGGGCCATCACCCATGGCAAAACCCGCCGTCGCATAAACTGCACGTCACGCAGAGGACTCATGCTGGACCAACTCAAACAGGTCGACAACCGTCGGCTCTACCAACAAATCGCCGACCAGATTCGCGCCTTCATTGACAAGGGCAACTACGCCGCGGGTGCGCGGCTGCCGCCGGAGCGCGATCTGGCCCAGCAGCTGGGCGTCTCGCGCCCCTCGGTGCGAGAGGCGCTGATAGCGCTGGAAATCGAGGGCAGCGTGGAAGTGCGCATGGGCGCCGGCGTGTATGTCTGCAGCGCGGCCCAGCGCAAGCCGCAGGCCCTGGCCGCCATGGGTGAAAGCCCGATCGAGCTGATGCAGGCGCGCGCCGCCGTCGAGGGAACCATCGTGCTGCAGGCCTGCGCCAAAGCCACGCCCGAAGCACTGTCGGCGCTGCGCCAGATTCTGGACAACATGCTGTCCGCCATGGCGCAAAACCGCTCGCCCCTGGCCTTTGACCGGCAGTTTCACCAGACGATTGCGGCCATGACAGGCAACTCCGTACTGGAGCGGCTGGTAGGCGAGTTATTCGACGAGCGCCACAGCCCGATTGCCGCGCGCCTGAGCGCGCATTCCGAATCCGGCCAAAGCTGGGCCACTGCACTGCAGGAGCACGAGGCTATCTTGCGCGCCCTGGAGAGTCGCGACGTACTGGCCGCGCAGACCGCCATGCGCGCGCACCTGCAGGCCTCCGAGCAGCGCTGGGTCGAGAGCCGCCGCGAATGGTCATGAGCCAGGCTCCGCGCCCTTAAGCTCCCTTGGTCAGGCCTGTGCAATTGCGCAGGCTTTTTTTCGTCTTTTCACACCGGTTGTGACCCTGAGGCCACGGGTAAGCACCAATACACACGCACCCCTTGGTAAGGCCAAATACGCCAAATTGTGTCAGGTGGCCTTACCAATTTGCAAAGCTGCAAATTCATTCCTTCCGTCCCCCTGATCCGCCCAGAGGAGTTCGCATTGCTGTCATCCGTGTCCGATCCCGTCCGTCCCGAGGCGCCCAGCCCCGCCGAGGCTGGCGTGCTGTTGCGCCTGGAAGGGATTACCAAACGCTTCCCAGGGGTGCTGGCACTGGACGGCGTGAGTTTTGAGGTGCGAAGTGGCGAGGTCCACGCGGTGTGCGGCGAAAACGGCGCAGGCAAATCGACGCTGATGAAGGTGATCAGCGGCCAGTACCAGCCCGATGCGGGGGCCCTGCACTACCGCGGCGAGGTCCGCCAGTTCCAATCCCCCGCCGAATCCGAGGCTGTCGGCATAGCCATCATTCACCAGGAACTGAACCTGGCGCCGCACCTCACGGTGGCCGAAAACATTTACTTGGCCCGCGAACCACGCAAAGGCTGGCTGATTGACCGGGCGGCGCTGCGCCGCCAGGCACAGCAGTGCCTGGACCGGCTGGGACTGGACATCGCACCGGACGCGCTGGTCAAAACCCTGTCGGTGGCCCAGCAGCAGATGGTGGAAATTGCCAAGGCGCTGTCGCTCAACGCCCAGGTGCTCATCATGGACGAGCCCACGTCCTCCCTCACGGAGTCGGAGACCGAGACGCTGTTTGCCATCATCCACGAGCTCAAGCGCACGGGGGTGGGTATTGTCTACATCTCCCACCGCCTCGACGAGCTGGCGCTCATCGTGGACCGGGTCACCGTCTTGCGCGACGGGCGCTACGTGTCCACCGAACAGCTGGCCGACACCAGCGTGGAAGAGATCGTGGCCAAGATGGTGGGGCGCCCGCTGGACGATGTATTCCCCAAGAGAACATCCGTGCCCACCAGTGAGGTGTTGTTGCGCGTGCAGGGCCTGACGCGCCAAGGCGTGTTTCACGACGTGAACTTTGAGCTGCGCCGCGGCGAAATCCTGGGCTTTGCGGGGCTCATGGGGGCTGGCCGCACCGAAGTGGCCCGCGCCATTTTTGGTGCCGACCCCATCGACGCCGGCGAGGTGTTTCTGGGCGGGCAGCGCCTGGCCATTCGCTCGCCGCGGGATGCCGTGCGCCAGGGGCTGGCCTACCTGTCGGAGGACCGCAAGCACGACGGGCTGGCATTGAAGATGACCGTGGCACAGAACATCACGCTGGCCCATATGGAGGCCGTGTCCAACCGTGCGGGCATGATCCAGTTTGCCAAAGAGCAGGATGCCGCACGCCACTACATCGGCGCGCTCGACATCCGCACGCCCGGCAGCAGCCAGATCGTGCGCCTGCTCTCGGGCGGCAACCAGCAAAAACTCGTGATCAGCAAATGGCTGTTCCGTGAATCACGCGTGCTGTTCTTTGACGAACCCACACGCGGCATTGATGTGGGCGCCAAGTACGCGATCTACCAGTTGCTGGACCAGCTCGCCGGCCAGGGTATCGGCGTCGTGTTGATCAGCTCCGAGCTGCCCGAAATCATGGGGATGACCGACCGTGTCGCGGTCTTCCATGAAGGCCGCCTGGTCACCATACGCCCCACCCGCGAGACTCATCAGGAGGAAGTCATGCACTACGCCTCCGGCCGCAGCGTGCCCTCTGCCAACTGAGCAGCTGAGCCCTCCAAGACCCTTTCCCCGGACCCCACCATGACCGAACAACAACAAGACCTGTTTCAAAAATTTGCCGCGCTGGCCAGCCTGCTGGGACTCATCGCCATCTTCTCGTTCACCAGCAACGCCTTTTTCAGCGTGGGCAACGGCATGACCGTGGCGCTCCAGGTGACGTCCATTGCCTACCTCGGCATCGCGGCGACCTGCGTGATCATCACCGGCGGTATTGACCTCTCGGTAGGCGCCATCCTGGCGCTGGCCGGCGTCGTGGCGGCCATGCTGGTCAAGGCGGGCGCGCCCGTGCCGCTGGGCATGTTTGCCGGCCTGCTGGTCGGCGGGCTGTGCGGGCTGATCAACGGCCTGTGCGTGACGGTGCTCAAGCTGCCGCCCTTTATTGCCACCTTGGGAATGATGCTGGTGGCACGCGGCGTGGCCTTGCAGCTGACCGACGCCCGCGCGATCAGCGGCCTGGGCGACAGCTTTGCGGCACTGGGCAACGGAGCCTTGTTCCGCATCGTCAATATCGGTGCGGACGGTTTCCCTGACGTGGTGTTCGTCGGCATTCCCTATCCCGTGGTGCTCATGGTCGCGCTGGCGCTGGCCGTCTCCATCCTGCTGAACCGCGCCACGCTGGGGCGCCATCTGTACGCCATCGGCTCCAACCTGGAAGCCGCCCGGCTTTCGGGCGTGAACGTCAAGGGCGTGACGCTGTTTGCCTACGTGCTTTCCGGCCTGCTGGCCGGGCTGACCGGCTGCGTGCTGATGTCACGCCTGGTCACGGCCCAGCCCAGTGAGGGCCTGATGTACGAATTGGATGCCATTGCCGCCGCGGTGATAGGCGGCACCTCGCTCACGGGCGGTGTGGGCACGGTGTCGGGCACCGTCATTGGCGCGTTCGTGATCGGCATCCTGCGCAACGGTTTGAACATGAGCGGCGTGTCCGCTTTCACCCAGCAAATTCTGATTGGCGTCGTCATCCTCCTGGCCGTCTGGATCGACCAGATGCGCCATCGCAAGTGATCCCTACCGGCAGGGCTTACCGGGACTTCGAGAGACAACCTCTACAACCACCCATGAGGAAAGAAATGAAAAAATTTATCCACACCCTGATCGCAGCCGCCCTGGTGGCTGCGTCGTCGATGGCCCTGGCCGCCGACAAGGAAATCGCCGTCATCGTGAAGACCGCCAACTCGGACTTCTGGCAAAACGTGAAAAAAGGCTCCAACGCCGCCGTAGGCGGCCTCAAGGGCTACACCGCCACCTTCCAGGGCGCGGCATCCGACACCGACCTGGCCGGGCAGGTATCCCTGGTGGAAAACGCCGTGAACCGCAAGGTCGCCGGCATTGTGCTGGCGCCTTCGGATCCGGATGCCCTGATCCCCGCCATCAAAAAGGCCTGGGAAGCCAAGATCCCGGTTGTGTTGATTGACTCCGCCGCATCGGATGCCGGCAAGCCTTATTACCAGTCCTTCCTGGCCACCGACAACAAGGCCGCCGGAGAAATGTCCGCCAAGACGCTGATCGACAAGATCGGCACCACCGGCAAGATTGCCATCATGTCCTACACCGCGGGCTCGGGCTCTGAAATCGGCCGCGTGGGAGGCTTCACCGACTACATCAAGAAGCACTCCAAGCTGCAGATCGTGGGTCCCTTCTATTCCAACTCGCAGATGGGTACCGCACTGAACCAGACCACCGACGTGCTGGCGGCCAATCCCGACCTCAAGGGCATCTTCGGCGCCAACGAGCCCACCGCCATCGGCATGGGCCGCGCACTGGTTCAAGCGGGCAAAGCCGGCAAAGTGGTCGCCATCGGCTTTGACGGCAACTCCGACCTGCAAGGCTTTGTGAAAGACGGCACCATCGAGGCGATTGCCGTGCAAAGCGCCTTCGAGATGGGCAACCTGGGCGTAAAGACCGTGGCGGAAATTGTGGAAGGCAAGAAAGTGCCGGCCTTCCGCGATACCGGCGTGTTGATGGTGAACAAGAAAAACATCGACACACCCGCCGCCAAGAACGTTCTCTACTGAACCAGCCGAACCCAAGGATACCTCCGGCACCGGCTGCCGGAGGAGGGCCTATGCACACCACGGATTTGAAACACCTTTCCCGCCCAGCCTGAAGAAAATCCCATGCTGATCGACGCGCACCAGCATTTCTGGAACCTGGCGGACCGCAACGGCCACTGGCCGCCGGCCGACCTGACCGCCATCTACCGCGACTTTGGCCCCGCCGACTTGCGCCCCGAACTGGAGCGATGCGAGGTGGGCGCTACCGTGCTGGTCCAGTCGCTGCCCACCATCGCCGACACCCACTACCTGCTGGAGATAGCGCAGCGCAATCCCTTCGTGCTGGGTGTCGTGGGCTGGGTAGACCTGCTCGCCGCGGATGCCGCCGCGCACATCGCAGCGCTGGCGCGTCACCCCAAGCTCAAGGGGCTGCGCCCCATGCTGCAGGACCTGCCCGATACCGATTGGATCAGCAAGCCCGCATTGGACCCGGCCCTGCGCGCCATGCAAGCCCACGGACTGGTGTTCGATGCCCTGGTGCTGCCCCGGCATCTGCCGGCGCTGCAGGCCATGGCCCGGCGCCATCCCTCGCTGTCCATCGTCATCGACCACGCGGCCAAGCCCGAAATCGCCCTGGGGCGGCTGGAGCCCTGGCGCGCCCACATGGAAACGCTGGCTAGCCTGCCCCAGGTGCACTGCAAGCTCTCCGGGTTGCTCACCGAGGCCGGTGCCCAGCCCACCGCGCAGGCGCTGGGCCCGTATGTGGACCATGTCCTGAAGGTCTTCGGCGTGCGCCGGCTGATCTGGGGCAGTGACTGGCCGGTACTGGAGCTGGCAGCCGACTACCCCGGCTGGCTGGCCATGGCCCGCGCCCTGTGCCGCGCCCACCCGGGCATGGACGACGCCGGCATGGCGGCCATCTTTGGCGGCAATGCGCGCCGCCTGTACCACCTTGACTGACATTTATACGGAGATTGCATGCAACGAATGGGATGGGTCATTGGTATCGACCCCCAACACATCGCCGAATACAAGCGCCTGCACGCGGCCGTCTGGCCCGCTGTGCTGCAGCGCATTCACCAGTCACAGGTGCGCAACTACAGCATCTTTCTGCGGGAGCCGGAAAACCTGCTGTTCGGCTACTGGGAATACCACGGCCAGGACTTTGACGCGGATATGGCGGCTATCGCCGCCGATGCGCAAACGCAGCGTTGGTGGGCCCTGTGCGGCCCCTGCCAGCGCCCCCTTGAAACCCGCGGCCCGGGCGAGCACTGGGCCGCCATGGAATCCGTATTCCACATCGACTAACCACTTCCACCCGAGGACATCTATGCTCACAGTCATTTGCGAAACTCCCGGCGTGCTGCGCACGGTCGACGCGGCCATGCCCATCCGCGATGAAGGCGATGTGCTGCTGCGCATCCGCCGTGTGGGGGTGTGCGGCACCGATCTGCACATCTTCACCGGCACACAACCCTTCCTGGCCTATCCACGCGTCATGGGCCACGAAGTCGCGGGTACCGTGGAGGAGGCTCCGGCGGGCAGTTCCCTCCAGCCCGGCGACACGGTCTTTGTCATGCCTTACCTGTCCTGCGGCCGCTGTGTTGCCTGCCGCCAGGGCAAGACCAACTGCTGCGTCCATATCCAGGTGCTGGGCGTGCACCGCGACGGCGCCTTCACCGAGTATCTGAACGTACCCGCGCAGTTTGTGCGCAAGGCGGAAGGTGTCTCGCTGGACCAGGCCGCCATGCTGGAATTCCTGGCCATTGGTGCCCACGCCGTGCGCCGCGCCGACGTGCAGCCCGGCCAGCGCGTGCTGGTAGTGGGGACGGGCCCCATCGGCATGGCCGTCCTGCTGTTCGCCGGCCTGCGTGGCGGCCAGGTCACGGCGCTGGACACGCGAAAGGAGAGGGTGGACTTCTGCAAACAACAGCTGGGTGCGCATGCGGGTGTCTTGATCGCCGACAACGACGTGGACGAATTGCGTGCGCTCACTGATGGAGATTTTTACGACGTCGTTTTTGACGCCACGGGCAACGCAAAGGCCATGGAGCGCGGCTTCCAGTTCATTGCCCATGGCGGCAAGTATGTGCTGGTGTCGATCGTACGGGACAACATCACGTTCGCCGATCCGGAATTTCACAAACGCGAGGCCACGCTGCTGGGCAGCCGCAATGCCACCATGGAAGACTTTGAAACGGTGCTGGAGGCGATGCGCGGCGGCAAAATCCCCACCGCGGCACTCAACACTCACCGCATGGCCCTGGCCGATGTACCCGCCCAATTCGCCACCTTGCTGGACCCCACGCAGGGTGTGGTCAAGGCGCTGATCGAATGCTGACAGGGATTTGCACGTGAGCACGCCCATCCTCCAGTTCGGCACCGGGCGCTTTCTGCAGGCGCATGCGGACCTGTTTGTGTCCCAGGCCCTGGCCCAAGGTCAGGCGCTGGGCGGCATTACCGTCGTGCAGAGCACGGACAGCCCGCAGAGCAGTGCGCGCGCCGCGGCACTGGCACATGGCTACCGCGTGGAACTGCGCGGCATGCAACAGGGCCGGCGTATCGAAGAAACCGTGCAGGTGAACGCGGTACAAGCCGTCTGGCATGCCCGCCGCGACTGGGCACAATTGCGCGATGCCATGGCCACCACCGTGCAGGTCGTCATCTCCAACACGGCGGATATGGGCTATGTGCTGGACGACTCCGACACCGCGGCGCTGCTGCACAGCCCCGCGACGGCGCCGCGCAGCTACCCGGCCAAGCTGGTGGCGCTTTTGCACCACCGCTGGCAGCAGCAGCCGCAGGCTCCCCTGACGCTATACCCCTGCGAACTGGTCAGCCGCAACGGCGACACGCTGCGCAAGCTGGTAGCCACGCTGGCGCAGGGCTGGGGCCTTGCACCCGACTTCCTTCGCTACGTGCGGGAGCACTGCGTGTGGGTCAATTCACTGGTGGACCGCATCGTCTCGTCCCCGCTGGAACCCGCCGGCGCGGTCGCCGAGCCCTATGCGCTGTGGGCCATCGAGCGCCAGCCGCGCATGGTGCTTCCTTGCAGCCATCCGGCCGTGGTGGTGACGGATGCACTGGCCCCCTTTGAGCAACGCAAGCTCTGGCTGCTGAACCTGGGCCACACGATACTGGCCGAACGCTGGCAGCTGCTGGGCGGCGCCGCCGACATGACCGTGGTGCAGGCCATGCACACCCCGGCGCTGCGCACTCTGCTGGAAGCCGTGTGGGCCGACGAGGTGCTGCCGGTATTTGACGCCGAGGGCTCAGGCCACGAGGCCCGCGCCTACCTGGTGGAATTGCGCGACCGCCTGCTCAACCCGTTTCTGGAACACCGCCTGGCCGACATTGCCAAAGACCATGCGCAAAAGAAGCTGCGCCGCCTGGCACCCGTGGTGGAGCGCGCCGTGGCGCTGCAACTGCCCATTGCACAGACCCAGCTGCGCAATGCGCTGGCCGATACCGGAGGCACCCCGTGCGCTCCCTGAAGCGCCGGCAGGCCACCCGCTTTTGATGGCATGCTGCGATGCAACATCCCACGCCGCGGGCCCTGTTGTCTGCCTTCTCCCCGAGGAAGAAGGAGCCAGACCCCCAGGGCCCTGGCGTGGAACCGAAATTCTCCGCAATTGCGCCTGCGGGGTTACCATGCGTGAACGATTCACTCCGTGGTGATCCCATGGTGGCACTTGCCGCACAATTCGATCCGCCGCGCCGGCTGTATAAAAAAGTCAGCGACCGGCCGCAGGACTGGCTCGGCACGACGCCGCTGCTGGACCTGGACGACACCAAGCTGCGCCTGAAGGCTCGCGCACTGGTCCAGCTGTGCCGCACCGATCGCGACAAGGCGCTGGCCATCTACCGCTTCGTCAAGCACCTGCCTTATACCAAGCGGGTCAAGCTCCAATACCCGACGGCCCGTGACGTGCTCGAGGCGCGCGGAGGCGACGGCGACGACAAGGTGACCCTGCTGATCGCGCTGATGCGCTCCGCCGGCATCCCGGCGCGGGTGCGCTACATGGAGATGAACGGCGAAATGCTGCGCGGCCTGATTCCCAGGGCCACGCCGGCGGCGCGCCCGCTGGCGGAGATCTGGCTGGGCCGCTGGGTGCGCACCGACACATTTATCTTCGATGCCGAATACGTGGCTGCCGCCCTTGAACACCTGAAGGCGAACGGCTGGGAATGCGGCTGGGGCATTCACGTCAACGCCCAGCTTCTGTGGGACGGGAAGAACGACGCCTTCCTGGGCGGCAAGCCCAGCGAGCAGGACCCCATGATCAAGCGGCTTCTGTGCGTGGTGAGCGATCCTCTGGAACTGGTGTCGGCTGCCCTGGGGGGCAGCGGGCTGCGTTACCGCCGGTCGCTGCGGGCCTTGCACTGGAATATGCTGGCGCCCACCATGATCAAAGCCATTCGCGAGTTGCGGGCCAGTTCCCGTTCCACTTGAGACGAAATGCGCTAGGGCCTAGCCGATTCGCCGCAGCAACTCCGGCACCGATGAGACCAGCATGGCCAGGCCGGAGCAGGTCAGCAGGCTCAGCACCAGCCTGCGAAAGGCCAGGTCGCTGATGCCGGTGTAAACCCGCCCGCCCAGCCAGGCGCAGATGAGCGCGGCAGGCGCGACGATGGCCAGCATGGGCAGCGTCTCGCGGGTGACCAGGCCGGCGGCCGCGTAGCTGGCCATGGTAACGGTCAGCACGGCCAGGTTGAAGTTTTGGATGACGGCACGCTGGTCCGCTTTCTCGTAGCCCCGCAGGGTGCACCACAGCGTCGGAATGACGCCGCTGAACCCGCCCAGGGCACCCATGAAGCCGCCGGCAACGCCTGCCGCGCCGTCGGCGATGCGCCCTCCGTGGTGGATGCGCGGAAGCTTGCCCGAAAACAGCATGGCCGGGCACCATGCCGCCAGCAACACGCCGAGGAACAGCTTGAACAGCTGGACATCAAGCCGGGGCAACAGCAGCAAGCCCAGTGGCAGCCCCAGCAGGCCGCCTGCCAGAAACGGCAGCAGGCGCTTCCAGTCGGTGTTGCGGCTGACCGTGAAGGCCGCCATGAGCTGGCCCGTCAGCCCGCCGAACACCGCCATCACAGCCGCCAGCTTCGGGTCTATGGCCCAGGCCCAGAACGACATGGCGACCAGGCTGAAGCCAAAGCCCGACAGGCCCTGGACAAAGCCCGCCGCCGCCGCGCCCGCGACGATCAGGACAATCTGCGCGTCCAACTCAGGCGTAATCGCTCACGGGCACGCAGCTGCAGAACAGGTTGCGGTCGCCGTAGACGTTGTCGACCCGGCCCACGGGCGGCCAGTACTTGGCCTGCTTGAGCGAGGCCAGCGGGAAGCCGCCGGTTTCGCGCGAGTAGGGCCTGTCCCAGTCGGCGCCCAGCAGGCTGGCCGCGGTATGCGGCGCATGCTTGAGCGGGTTGTTGTCCTGCGGCCATTGGCCGGCTTCGACTTTGCGGATCTCGTCGCGTATCGCGATCATCGCGTCAATGAAACGGTCCAGCTCGGCCAGGGTTTCGCTTTCGGTGGGCTCCACCATCAGCGTGCCGGGCACGGGAAAGCTCAGCGTGGGCGCATGGAAGCCGTAGTCCATCAGGCGCTTGGCCACGTCCTCGGCGCTGACGCCGCTGGTTTCTTTCAGCGGGCGCAGGTCCAGGATGCACTCGTGGGCCACATGGCCGTTTTCGCTGGCGTACAGCGTCGGGTAGTGGTCTTTGAGGCGCGAGCTGATGTAGTTGGCGCTCAGGATGGCGACCTCGGTCGCCTGTGTCAGGCCCTCGGGGCCCATCATGCGGCAGTACATCCAGCTGATGGGCAGCACCGCGGCATTGCCCAGGGGCGCCGCCGAGACGGCGCCCACGCCGTTGCCGGGAATGCCCGCCGTCGCATGGCCGGGCAGGTAGGGCACCAGGTCGGCCACCACGCAGACCGGGCCCACGCCCGGGCCGCCGCCGCCGTGCGGGATGCAGAAGGTCTTGTGCAGGTTCAGGTGGCTCACGTCGCCGCCGAACTCGCCGGGCGCGGCCACGCCGACCAGCGCGTTCATGTTGGCGCCGTCCACGTAGACACGGCCGCCGTGGCTGTGCACCATGGCGCAGAGTTCTTTGACCTGGGTTTCAAACACGCCGTGCGTGCTCGGGTAGGTGATCATCACGCAGGCCAGCTTGTCGCTGTGCTGTTCGCATTTGGCCTGGAGGTCGGCCATGTCCACGTTGCCGCGCGCGTCGCAGGCGGTCACGACCACGCTCATGCCCACCATCTGCGCGCTGGCCGGGTTGGTGCCGTGGGCCGAGGATGGGATCAGGCAGATGTTGCGGTGGCCCTGGCCCTTGGCTTCATGGAAGGCCTTGATGGCCAGCAGGCCGGCGTACTCGCCCTGCGAGCCGGCGTTGGGCTGCAAGCTGATGCCGGCATAGCCGGTGGCCTGGCACAGCCAGTCGCGCAACTGCTTGTCGAGCTCGGCATAGCCTTGCAGCTGATCGGCGGGCGCGAAGGGATGGATGTTGGCGAACTCGGGCCAGGTGATGGGAATCATCTCGCTGGTCGCGTTGAGCTTCATGGTGCAGCTGCCCAGCGGGATCATGCTGCGGTCCAGCGCCAGGTCCTTGTCGCTGAGCATGCGGATGTAGCGCAGCATGCCGGTTTCGGAATGGTGGGTGTTGAACACCGGGTGCGCGAGGAAAGGCGTGGCGCGGCGCAGCTCGGCGGGGATCAGCGATTCCACGCCTTTTTCGAAGGCGCTGACCACGGGAATCGTCTGGCCGGGTTTGGCGAAGAAGGACCAGAGCAGTTCGATGTCCTTGCGGCTGGTGGTTTCGTCCAGCGACACGCCCAGGTGGTTGTTCAGGCGAAAGCGCAGGTTGGCGCCGGCCTGGCGCGCGCGCTCGGCGATCGCGGTGGTCGCGTCGCCGGTCTTCACGGTCACGGAATCGAAGGCGCCGGTGTTGGTGATTTCGTAGCCCAGCTCCTGCAGGCCGCGCACAAATACGGCGGTGTAGGCCGCCACGCGCTCGGCGATGCGCTTGAGGCCCTGCGGGCCGTGGTAGACGGCGTACATGCTGGCGATGACGGCCGGCAGCACCTGCGCGGTGCAGATGTTGGAAGTGGCTTTTTCGCGGCGTATGTGCTGCTCGCGCGTCTGCAGCGCCAGGCGGTAGGTCGGGTTGCCGTGGCTGTCGACGCTGACGCCGACCAGGCGGCCCGGCAGCGAGCGCTTGAACTCGTCGCGGCAGGCCAGGTAAGCGGCGTGCGGGCCGCCGTTGCCCATGGGCATGCCGAAGCGCTGGGTGTTGCCCAGCACGATGTCGGCGTCCCATTCGCCGGGCGGGGCGAGCAGCGTGAGCGCCAGCAGGTCGGCCGCGACGCACAGGGCCGCGCCGTCGACGTGGGCCTGGCCCGCGAGCGGGCGCAGGTCGTGGATGCTGCCGGTGGTGGCCGGGTACTGGGCCAGCACGCCGAAGTAGTCGCCCTCGGCCATCAGCTGCGGCACCGTGACGGCCGCCGTGCTGACCTTGACCGTGATGCCCAGCGGTTTGGCCCGGGTCTGTATCACTTCGATGGTTTGCGGATGGCAGTCGCCCGCCACGATGAAGACGTTGCTTTTGCTTTTGACGCTGCGCTTGGCCAGGGTCATGGCCTCGGCGGCGGCCGTGGCCTCGTCGAGCATGGAGGCGTTGGCAATCGGCATGCCGGTCAGGTCGCAGACCATGGTCTGGAAATTGATCAGCGCTTCCATGCGGCCCTGCGAGATTTCGGCCTGGTAAGGCGTGTAGGCGGTGTACCAGGCGGGGTTCTCGAGGATGTTGCGCAGGATCACGCCCGGCGTGTAAGTGCCGTAGTAGCCCTGGCCTATGAAGTTCTTGAACACCTTGTTCTTGGCCGCGATGGCCTTGAGCTGCTTGAGCGCGGCGGCTTCCGTGACCGGGGCCGGGATGGCCATGGGCGTGCTGCGCGCGATGGAGCGCGGAACAATGCCTTCGACCAGCTCGCGGCGCGAGGCCGAGCCCACGACGCTGAGCATGTGGACTTCGTCGGTTTCGTCGATGCCGATGTGGCGGGCGATGAATTCGGAAGGGTTTTCAAGGTCGCCCAGGGGCTTGGCGGTTTGCATCAACATGTCGGGTTCCGTGTCAGGCTTGGCAGCAGGAAGTCAAGAAAGTAAAGGCCGGGAAATCAGGCGGCGAAGGCGGTGTAGCGGGTTTCGTCCATCAGTGCGTCAAGCTGCGAAGGGTCGGACAGCTTGATCTTGAAGAACCAGCCGGCGCCCATGGGGTCGCTGTTGGCCAGGGACGGGTCGTCCTTCAGCGCTTCGTTGATGGCGGTCACTTCGCCGCTCACGGGCATGTAGACGTCGGCGGCGGCTTTGACCGACTCGACCACGCCGGCGGTTTCCTTTTGCGCGAAGCTCGTGCCCACGGCGGGCAGGTCCACAAACACCACGTCGCCCAGCGCGTCCTGCGCATGCACGGTGATGCCGACGGTGGCGGTGTCACCTTCAATCTTGAGCCATTCGTGGTCTTCGGTGTATTTGACGGTCATGAGAATCTCCGGAGGGTTGAGGGGTGGGGAAAGAAGGTTTTAGCCGCGCTTAACCACGGTTAACCACGGTAGTAGCGGGTGGGAACAAAAGGCATGGCCGCGACTTCCATGGGCACGGCCTTGCCGCGCACGATGGCATTCACGCGTGTGCCCAGGGCGGCGAATTCGGGTTTCACATAGCCCATGGCCACCGGCTGGTTGATGGTCGGGCCCAGCAGGCCGCTGGTGACTTCGCCGATGCTTGTGCCGTCGGTGGCTTGCAGCTCTGTATGGTCGCGCACGGGAACGCGCTCCAGCGCCACCAGGCCCACGCGCTTGCGCGCCAGCGTGGCGGGGTCGGCCAGCTGGGCCAGGATTTTGTCCGCGCCGGGGAAACCGCCCGCGCGCGCGCCGCCCGTGCGCCGCACTTTTTGCATGGCCCAGTTGAGGCTGGCTTCCACCGGCGTGGTCGTGGTGTCAATGTCGTTGCCGTAGAGGCACAGGCCCGCTTCCAGGCGCAGCGAGTTGCGCGCGCCCAAGCCTACGGGCTTGACCTCGGGCTGGGCGAGCAGCGCGCGCGCCAGCGCCTCGGCCTGCGAACCATGGACGGAAATTTCAAAGCCGTCTTCACCGGTGTAGCCGCTGCGCGTGAGGAAACAGTCGCAGCCGGCCACCGTGAAGCGCCCGCCGGTCATGAACACCAGCTTTTCGACGCCGGGCGCCAGGCGCTGCAGCGCCGTGACGGCCTGCGGGCCCTGCAGCGCCAGCAGCGCCATCTCGGGCATGGGGATGACTTGGCAGCGCGCGCCTATCTTGGCCTGGATGTGCGCGATGTCGCCGACCTTGCAGGCGCCGTTGACGATGACGAACAGGTCGCCGCCATGGGCGTAGTCGCGGTTGAAGAACATCAGGTCGTCGATGATGCCGCCCTCGTCATTGAGCAGCAGGCCGTAGCGCTGCTTGCCGGCGGGCAGGTCGATGACGTCGACCGGGATCAGCGATTCCAGCGCCGCCGCGGCGTCGGCGCCCACCAGGCGCAGCTGGCCCATATGGGACACATCAAAGAGGCCGGCGGCCTGGCGTGTGTGGTGGTGCTCGGCCATCAGGCCCGCGGGGTATTGCACCGGCATGGAATAGCCCGCGAAAGGCACCATGCGCGCGCCCAGCTCCAGGTGCAGCGCGTGCAGCGGCGTTTTCAGCAGGCTTTCGGGGGCGGCGGAAGAGGTGGACGAATCGGACAAGGCATTCTCCGGGGAGGGGCAAACAGGTTCTGGATCCATGAGTTGCCCCTGCTGTCCACTTTACCTGAGAGATTCGCCCGGCGATGCGGGTTTGCTCCTTCGGTGGGCCGTCCTGGCGACGGCCTCTCTCCAGTAGGGAACGCCTTGCCGCGTGGTGCGCCGCAGGGCGGTTGCCAGTCCTTTTGCCTGAGCGTTCAGTGCACCAAAAGGGGGTGTACGTGCGCCTTCGGCGGTTTTCGCGGGGAAAACTCTCTCCTGACCCGGCAAGTGTAACGGAAGCGGCTGCCGGGCCGGCCGGATGGATCAGGCCGCCTGGTGATGCGGCAGCAGCATGGCGATGCGCTCGCTGATGGAGTCGGCGCGCTCGTGGCCCGCGATTTTTTCGATTTCCTCGATCATGTCGCGTGAAGCCGTGAGCATGCTCTCGCGGTCCTTGGCATTGCGCAGGGCTTCGCGAAAGCGCTCGGCCATGACCGGGTCGCGGCGGGCGAACATGCGTTCGCAGATGTCGAACAGGAACATGCGCGTCGTAGCGAGCGAGCGCTTGCCTTCAAACTGGTCGGCCGACACCTGGATGGCCTGGGTGGTCTCGGGGCTGGGAAAGTTCTGCAACTGCGCGGGTGTGGGTGCCGGCGCGGGTGCGGGCGCTGCGGCCGATGTGGAGGTCTTGCCCGGATGCGCCTCCAGAAAGCCTTCGCGCAGCAGGCGCAGGGCGATGGCCTCGCCGTCACCGTCGAACAGCGGTCGGAAATCCTGGGCGGATTTGCTGCCGTCGGCCATCAGCAGCAGGGTGCGCTCGCGCTGGCCAAGCGTTCTCACGCCGGGCCTGAGCTCGGCGCGGGCGCGGTCGGTTTTGTGGAGCTGCATGGATTTCATCCTCAAATGAAAGCCTGAGCATCGGGCCCCCAGATGACAAGCGCGTGAAACCCCTGCCCGAAAAAGCTATTTGGCGTAGACCAGGTCGCGCAAGCCCAATGACAGCTGCGGTACGTAAGTGATCACCATCAGGCAGGCCAGGATGACCACTACAAAGGGAACCAGGTGGGTGACGATGCGGTCCAGCGATATCCTGGCGACGGTGCAGGCCGCGAACAGGTTCACGCCAAAAGGCGGTGTGATCATGCCCAGCGCGAGGTTGACCACCATCACCAGCCCGAAGTGCACCGGGTCTATGCCGAAATGCACCGCTACCGGCGCCAGGATGGGCGCCAGCACGATGATGGCGGCGCTGGTCTCGATGAACATGCCGATGACGAACAGCGCCGCGTTGACGCCCAGCAGGAAGATGGCGGGTGACTGCAGCACGGCTTCCAGCCAGTGGCCGATGGCATCCGGCACGCCGGCCCGGGTGATCAAAAAGGCGAACAGCCCGGCGTTGGCGATGATGAACATGATCACGGCGCTGGAGAGCACCGACTTGCGCAGGATGGCGTAGAGGTCGGCCAGCTTGATTTCGCGGTAGATCACGACGCCGACGACCAGTGCGTAGAACACCGCCACGGCGGACGCCTCGGTCGGCGTGAAAATCCCGCCGTAAATGCCGCCCAGGATGATCACGGGCATCAGCAGCGCCCAGCCTGCCTGCCAGGCCGCCTTACCGAAGCTCAGCCTGCCGTCGCCATCGTGCTTGCCCCAGCCCTTCCAGCGGCAGTACAGATGCACGAACAGCATGAGCGCGAAGCCGATCAGCAAGCCCGGGCCGAAGCCGGCGATAAAGAGCTCGCCGATGGAGACCTCGGCGCTGACGCCATAAAGAATCATGGGGATGGACGGCGGGATGATCACGCCCAGTTCCGCGCTGGTGGCCTGCAGGGCCGCGGCGTAGGCGGTGGGGTAGCCATGCTTGATGAGCGCCGGTATCAGGATGGCGCCTATGGCAAAGGTCGTGGCGACCGACGAGCCGGACACGGCCGCGAAAATCATGCAGGTCAGCACGCAGGTCATGGGCAGGCCGCCCTGGATGCCGCCCACGATGCTTTTGGCAAATTCGACCAGGCGGCGCGAGATGCCGCCGGTTTCCATCAGGTTGCCGGCCAGGATGAAGAAGGGAATGGCTGCCAGGGGAAACTTGTTGATGGAAGAGAACATCTCCTTGACGGAGATCAGCATGTTGGCGTTGGACGCCTGGATGCCGAAGATCGACGCCAGGCCTATGGACACGGCTACCGAAACGGTGAGCGCAAAGCACAGCACCATGGTGGAAATCATGACCGCGGTCATTGCGCCGTCTCCAGTTCGTTGCGCTGCGGATCGATCAGGTTGCCGATGAGGCCGATCACGCAGAACATGCCGCCGACCGGCATGGCCACATAGCCCCAGAACATCGAGACGGATTCCAGGCCCGCCATGGACTGCACGCGGCCGCGCAGTGAATAGTCCCAGCCCCACCAGACGATCACCGCGATCAACGCCAGGGCGGCCAGGCAGACCAGCCAGTCCAGCAGGCGCCGCACGCGCGGCGGGCTCCAGCGGTAGAGCACGTCCACGCTGACCATGGCACCTTGCCGGAAGGCCATGGGGATGCCCATGAACACCATCCAGATCAGGCTCAGGCGGATCAGGATTTCGCTCCACTCGGCGGGTTGCTCAAGGACGAAGCGCGTGACGATCTGGAACATCCCGAGCATCGCCGCGATGACGAGCATCAGGCAGGCCACCAGCATGGAAAAGCCGGTGGTCCATCGCTCAAGTTTGAGGAAAGCTTGTTTCATGAGAGGGCCGGTGGAGAGGGGAAGGTGGATGGAAAACGCCCGCCAGTACGATGCCTGCGGGCGTATTCAGCGACGCCGGCTGCGGCAAACCGTGGCAAAAACCGCAGCCTGCGCGCCCTTACTTGTAGTTGCGGATCGCGTCGATATTGGCCTTGCCGAACTGCTTCTCGAATTCGGCATTGACGGGCGCCAGCGTGGCCACGAACTTCGCTTTGTCGACGTTCTCGATCACGGTCATGCCCTTGGCGCGCAGGTCGGCCACGCCGTTGGCGTCGTCCTGGTCGACGCGGGCGCGGTTGGCTTTGGTCGCCTCCTTGGCCGCGTCGATGAAGGCCGTCTTGTCGGCGGCGCTGAGCTTGTCGAAGGAGGCCTTGTTCATCAGGAAAATGCAGGGCGAATACACATGGCCGGTCAGCGTCAGGTGCTTTTGCACCTGGTCGAACTTGGCGGACATGATCACGGACAGCGGGTTCTCCTGGCCGTCGACGGTGCCCTGCTGCAGCGCGGTGAATACCTCAGGAAAGGCCATGGGCGTGGTGATGATGCCCAGGCCCTTGTAGGCCGCGATGTGCACCGGGTTCTCCATGGTGCGCATCTTCAGCCCCTTCAGGTCTTCCGGCAGCTTCACATCGCGCTTGCTGTTGGTCATGTGGCGAAAGCCGTTCTCGGCCCAGGCCAGCGCCTTGAAGCCCTTGGCGTCGAATTTGGTCAGGAGATCCTGGCCGATGGGGCCGTCCAGCACGGCGCGCGCATGCGCCTTGTCGCGAAACAGAAAGGGCACGTCGAGGATTTTGGTCTCGGGCACAAAATTGGGCACCGGTCCGGTGGACGAGAAGGCCAGTTCCTGGGTGCCCAGTTGCACGGCCTCGATGGATTCGCGTTCGCCGCCCAGTGCGCCGTTATAGAAGGTCTGGATCTTGTAGCGGCCGGCCGTGCGTTTTTCGACTTCCCTGGCGAAGGTGTCGATGGCAACACCCTGGTGCGAGTTCTGGGCGGTGGAAATGCTGATGCGCATGGTGCTTTGCGCGCTCACCGATGCGATGAATCCCAGGCCCAAAGCCATGCCGACCAGCAGTTTTGAAATTTTCATGGTGTCTCCAAATAGTCGTTGTTCAGAAAAATTCGCGACGACGGCGTACAGCAAGCCGTATGCACACCTATTATTACGTCGGCTTCCGAGGGGGCGTGCGCGGGTTTTCGCTTAAGTACGCGGCGATGATGCTGTCAAAGTCCCTGTCGGGCAAGAGGCCCAAGGCGCGGGCCCGCGCCGTGTCTATGGTGGCCGGCCAGCTGGTCACGATGTTGGCGATGGCCGGGTCGGGTGTCCAGTCAATCATGGCCGCGGTTTGTTTGCCGGCCGCGCGTTCCAGCGCGGCGGCCATTTCGCCCACGGTGGTCTTGAGCGCCGGCAGGTTGACAGCCGTGCGCGCGCCCCATTCGGCATCGCCGGCCTCGGCCGCGCGCACCAGCCCTTCAATGGTTCGCGCGGGAGACGACAGGGCCACGGCGGTTTCGGGCGGCACCGGGCAGGCCGCGCGCAGGCCCGCCAGCGGCTCGCGGATCATGCCGCTCAAAAAGCTGGAAGCCGCGCCGTTGGGCTTGCCGGGCCGCACGCTGACCGTCATCAGCCGCACATTGCGCCCGCGGATGAAACCCTTGCGCGCATAGTCGGCCACCAGCTGCTCGCCGATGAATTTCTGGATGCCGTAGCTGTTCTGCGGCGTGGGCAGGGTGCGGTCGTCTATCACCGGCGGCAGGGGCTGCGCCGGTGAATTGCCGAACACCGCGAGCGAGCTCGCGAACACCACGGTGGGCGAGCTTCCCAGCTGGCGGCAGGCCTGCAGCAACGCACGCGTGGCGTCGACATTGCTGCGCATGCCGAGGTCGAAGTCGGCCTCGCATTCGCCGCTGACGGCTGCGGCCAGATGGAACACCAGCGCGTCTTCGGCGCGCACCACCTGCGAAGCGGCGCCGCTTGCTAGCAGTTCGTTCAGGTCGCCGACCACGGCGCGAATCCTCGAATCCGCCGTCAGCGCCGAGGGCGGTGCAATTCGATCGACCAGTGTGATGGTCTGGATGGTTTGTGGCGTACCACCCGCAAGGGACAGTTTTCCCTTTTCGAGCAGCTGCCGTGCCAGCCTGGCGCCCAGGAATCCGGCGCCGCCGGTGATGACGATATTCATTTGTGTTTTGTCTCCGTTATGACTGTTCTTGGTCTCCGCCACTCATGTTCCTAGTAGCGCACCACTTTTACGCGAAACTGCGTTCTGCCAGCGACGTTTGTAGCTTCCAGAACTTTTGCCTTGGTCCCTAGCTTGTTCGTCGTCGACACAAGAACATCGCAGTCGACCTTGCGCGTCTGGAACTCGATCGAATAGCTCTCGTCCTTCTCGGGCGTGAGTGGCAGGACAAATCCGCACGAGGTGAAGCCTCCGAAATTGCTCTCAATAGTACTTACCCAGAGGGTGTACTCCACGCCCTGGTCTAACTTGAACTCGCTGGAGAGCTTCTCGGGGGTGAGCGTGATCGCGCCCAGGCCAACTCCCTCGAGTTGAGGTTGCTTACCGAGAAAGACACGGACTAGTAGCTTGTCATCAGGGTACGCCGGATGCGGATGTAGGCCAGACGCCTTGACGAACACTTGGGAGTTCGAGTCGGAACGAGGACCGGGATATTGGGTCGCACATCCACTAAGGATGACGAGGATCGGGATTAGGATTTTCTTCAGCATAGTCCTGCAAATAATAACGACGAAGGGTATTGTGCTTTGCGCTTCTACGGATCAGCTTTTTTAGGTTGGGTCAGGCCGCCGCCTGGCTCCGGCAAGACGGCAGATCACACGATCTCCAGCGGGGACCTGGAGCGGATTAGCTATAAGTGGAAAGCACTCACGGACTGCGCGGCTTGGCTGCAGTGGAAAGACAAGATGAGGCGCTGACTTGTGACAGTCCGCAGATCACTGTGGGTTTGCAAAGAACTTCGACGGCACCCACGTCCCCCCAAGTTAGGGGATAGTCATTGTGCAACTTCTAGGATGCAACGAGATATCTGGGCCGAAGTAATTGCTGGTTTCGTTTTCGCATGCGAAACTCGTAGCCTTAAATTCCACATCCGTTCATAACAAACACAGGGAGGAGCGAAATGAAAAGCAACTATGTGCCGATTGCCTTGATGTTGAGCCTGAATGCTCTTGCAGCTATAGCGGCACCCGAGTTGGTTGCTTGTGACCTCATGAATGCAACGGAAGCGGAGAGAGTGCTCGGCGAGAAACTTAAGCAGCACAACCCAAATCGCAATGTTCAGGTATACGAGGGGGACAAGATTTCCTCGTGCGTGTTTTTCGCAAACCGGAGCAGTCTGATCGTGCAGCTAGTGCAGGCGCCAAACGCAGCGATGGCGCAAAAGAAATTTTCTGAAGCCACAAAGAGTACTGCTGACATAACCTTTACCCTCGCGGCCGATATGGGTGAAAAAGCATATTGGTGGAATATCCAGAAGGAAGCGTACGGAGTAACGGTATTGAAAGGTGACCGAACCCTGATGATCACTACTCGCTGGGGTGATGGAAGTCCGGGTGATGTGAAGTCTCGTTTGGCAGGTTTTGCTAAGGCTGGAGCGCGAAAGCTTTAGCTTTCTCAGGGTTGATCGACGATCCATTTACCGCCGAACCAGTACACCTTGCTTTTCGCCGGCCTGTTTAGCGCCTTTGCGGCGGGCCCAAAAGAGGACGGCGAGCAAGTAGACAGGAGTAAGCACCACTAGGCCCGCAGGGCCGAGATCACCATCCGAAGGGGCGAAAATAAACATGGCAGTAACAGGCACTACCGCGACCTCAACTTGAGCAGACGGTCGCTCGCCGCCGCCAGGTGCTCGCGCAAGGTGTACCAGCGCTCGGAAAATTCATCGGGCAGGTCCAGCGACACCACCTGGCGTTCGATGTTGTCCAGCCGCTCCAGCAGCCGGCGCAGCGCCACGGGGTCGTCGGCGGAGACCTCATCGATCTCGCTTTCGAGGAATTTGAGGTCGCCGTAAAAATGGTTCAAAGCGGAGCTGATGCGCCAGTCGAACAGCCTGGGGATCCAGGCCAGCATCAGCAGCGCGATGCCCAGCAGCGGCAGGATGGCGTAGAAGACCAGCTCCGCGTACTGGGCCGTGCGGTAGGGCAGCAGGGTTTCCATCCAGGGGCGCGCGCCCAGGCTGTAGCCGCGCGCCGCGGCCGAGAGCGGGAAGTCGCTGCCGCGAAAACTCGGGAACTGGCCGTGGCGCTGCAAGAAGTTCGGTATCTCGTGGATTTCAATGGCCGCGTCCAGCAGGGCGCGCTGCAGGGCCGGGTGCACGTCCTGCCTCACCAGCAAATGGGTTTGCAGGCTCATCAGCGTGAGGTCTTTGGGCGGAATGTCGCCGCGCAGCTCGATCGCGCCCTGCGGCAGCAGCAGCGGCTGCAGGCGCGGGTTCTGGGCGGCCAGTGCGCCGGCGTGCTCGACGCCCAGCAGCTGGATGCCGCTGCTGCGCGTCAGCAGCTGCACGGCCTGCGAGTCGTCACCGGCGACATGAAACACCAGATCGACCTTGCCGTCGATCAGTGCATTGGCGGCCGCCACGCCGGCGCTGCTGTCGAACTGCACGTCCGCGGGCCGCACGCCGGCGTGCGCCAGCATCAGCATGGCCGCCATGAAGGAGGAGGACGAGGCCGGCCCCGCCGCGATGCGCAAGCCCCGGGCCTGCGCCAGCGACAAAGGCCCGCCCGTGGTGGAGAAAATCCACACCGGTTCCTGGCCCACCACGGCCAGCGCCTGCACCCCGGTGTCGGTACTGGCGTAAATGCCCTGGGCAAAACCTATGCTGGTGGCGTCGCCCGGCCGGCCCAGCCTGTCCAGCGAGCCTTTTTGCGTGTCCGAATACACCAGCTCGGCGCGCACGCCCATGCGCTCGAGCTGCTCGGCATAACGCTGCGCCAGCATGGAGTAGCCGTCCTGCGGCGAGCCCGCGCCTATGAGCACCTCGCTGGGCGGCAGCACTTTCCATTGGGTCGCCGACCACCACAGGGCCAGGGCCGTGCACAGCAGCACCGGCAGGTAGAACAGCCACCAGCGCCGGCGGTAAAGCAGCAGCAGTTTCATCGCCCCTATCGCCCCCTCATCCGGTACAGCCGCTGGCGCACAAACTCGATGTGCTGGTGCAGCGTGTAGCAGCGCGCCATCAGGTCGCGGGGCGTGGCAAAAGCCATCATGGCCTTGTCGATGCCGTTCAGGCGTATCAGGAAGCGTGTCAGGTCCAGCCCCGAGAGCGATTCCTGGCCCAGGTCGTTTTCAATGAACTTGAGCTCGCCGTACCAGCGGTTCACCCGGCTTTCCAGCACCCAGCGCAGGTAGGCCGGCACCAGCCGCATCAGCCACAGTGCCAGCAGCACCACCGGCAGCACGATCAGCAGGATGCGCTCGGCGACCTGGGCCCACCAGAAGGGCAGCACGCGCTCCAGCCAGGGCAGGCCGTGCGTCAGGGTTTCGCGCGCCTGCGGTGCGGTGGGAAAGTCGATGCGCCGCAGCGAGGGGAAATCGCCCGCGCGGTGGAACAGCCCGCCGCCGGCGTGGACGTCCATGGCCACCGCGATGGCCAGGCGCTTGAGGGCGGGGTGCAGGCCCTCGCGCGCCACCAGGCTGGCCGAGGTGGTCAGCAGCGTGATGTCGCGCGGCGGCAGCCGCGCATCCAGCGTGCCCTGCGCCAGCAGGCGCGACTCGAGGTAGGGGTTGCGCTCGGTGATGGCGGCGGACTTGCGGATGTTCGCCATGTGGATGCCCGGCAGGCTCAGCATGTTTTGCACCACGAAGGACTCGGGCGCCGCCACGATGAAGACGACGTCGACCGTTCCCTGCCGCAGGGCCTGGACGGCGGGGCTGCTGGTCAGCGGGGAGAGCGTCAGGTCCCCGGCCTCAATCCTCGCCTGCTCCAGCAGCTTGAGCGCCACCTTGCGGGTTCCGCTGCCTTCGGGGCCTACGGCCACGCGCAGGCCCTGCAGCTGGTTGAGCGAATCGATTTCGCGGCCGCGTGTGAAAACCCACACCGGTTCCACATCCACATTGGCCAGGGTTTCGACGCGGCTGCGGTCGCGTCTTTCGAGCGAGCTGCCCAGGTAGCCGAAGCCGCCCTGCATCAGGGCAAGGTCCGAGGGATTCACGGCCTGGCGAAGGCGCTCCAGGTTTTGCTGCGAACCGGCCGAGGTCTGGATTTCGAGCGTGATGCCGTGCTCCGCGAATTTTTCGGCGTAGCGCTGGGCGTGCAGGTAGTAGGCGCCGTCCGCGCCGGCCGTGGTGATGCTCAGCTGCGCGGGCGGCATGGGATAGACGAACAGCCACAGGCCCGTGGCCGTGGCTGCGGCGGCAAGCGCCATGGGCAACCGGATCCACAGCCACTTGCGTTGGTACAACTTCGCCATGCGCACAGGGGATAGTCCTGTAAAAGGTTGTTACCCTTATAGCGCAAAGGTGTTACCGCTGTCAGGCGGACTAACGCGAAGACGTCAACCAGGTGGCTGTCTCAGGCCGGCGCTGCTTTTGCTTTGGTTTTGGGCCCGCCGCCGGTTGTGCCCAGCAGCCAGAGATTGAGGCTGGGGGAGCGGCTGATGAGCAGCGCCGACACAATCGGCCCGGCCAGGCCTGCGGCCAGGCCCGCCACCATCAGCACATAGATATCCGTGACGCCCATCTTCTTCAGGGCAATGCGGCTTGCCGCGGTGAAGAACACATGCAGCAGGTAGATCGCGAACGAATAGGAGCCGACATAGGCGAGGCGAGGTGAGCTCCAGCCGCTGCGCAGAAGCAAAAAGGCGCTGCACACACCGAGTCCCAGCGCGGCCAGGGAGTTGCCTTGTTCTGAATACTGCGGCAGCAGCATGGCCGCGGTCGCGGCGCAGATGAAGACGGCCGCCGCGATGCCGCGCGCGGCCGGGCCGCTGATCTCGAAGCGTTTGCAGGCCAGCCCCGCGAGGAAAAAAGGCAGCAGGTAGACGGCGCCCTGGGCGGCAAAATAATTCGGCGGGCTGAAGTAGTCGAACAGCACCGCGCTCAGCGCCCACACCAGCGCGAAGCCGGCCGGCGTCGACAGTGCCTTCAGGTGCTCCAGCAAGACCACCACCAGGAAGACGATGAACAGCGCTTCCAGGAACCAGAAGTGCCCCACCGGCACGATGTGCAGCAGCCACCAGCGGTCCACGGCGTTGTTGGCGCCCGGCGTGAGCGCCTGCACGACGGCAAAAATGGTCCCGACCGTGATCAGCGGGAGCAGCAGCCTGCGCACCTTGCCCTTGATAAAACCCGGGGCATTGCCCTGGTAGGGGCGAAAACCGTAGACATAGCCCGAGATAAAAGAGAACAGCGGCATGCGGATATAGGCCAGCGCTTCATTGAAGACCTGCAGCCAGTGGCCTTCCGGAATCCTCAATCCGACGCTGGGGGTGTCCCCCACCACATGAAACAGGACCAGCAGGACACAGGCAATGCCCCTCAAGGTGTCCACCTCAAGACTGCGTTTCATTTTTTGGCCGGTCATCGGATGCGGGTTCCTTTATTCATGCTGCATGAGATCCCGCCACCCGGGTCGCGGGCCGCGCGTGCGCGTTGAAGCGTCGAATGACGAATAGATCAATGAGATCAATGCGGGGAGATGCTTGGAGCGTAATCAAGCAAGGCTGCAACTTCGGGTCCGCAAAAAAGCAAACTGTTGCAAGCAGTATCGTTTTGCGCGGCATCCAACATCCAGCGCACAGCTGTTACGTTGTTGCAACGAATGCGCAGCTCTTCTGTCAAATGAATCAACCGGGAAAACCCTAAACTGGGTTTATCTCCTACATCAACTGTCTCGCTTGGCGCATGGCGTCTCCCGCAGATGTGTTCGATCCTCAATCAGCTGTTTCCGCAGCGCCGTCACTTGGCGATTTCGCGGGACAAACACAGGAAGTGACATCCGGAAATGAATTTTCACACTCCGCTTTCAAGCGAAGATTCCGCGCGCTATGCGGCACTGCTCGTGCAAGGCACGGCCGTCACGCGGCATGCTGAACTGCTGGCCTGGCTTCAGGGCGACATGCAGCAATGCCTCCCCCACGACATCCTGCTCGCGGGCTGGGGCGATTTCCAGCAGGGTGTCCTGCAACACGACGTCGTCTCCAGCCTGCCAGGTGCGCGCTCCTATGCCGCGGGCACGGACGGGCTGCCCTTTCTATTAGGCAAGTTCCATGAGCGCTGGCTGGCCGCCGAGCGCCAGCCCTGCCGGCTGGACTTCAGCGAATTTGAATACCTGCTGGGCCAGGCGAGCTTGCCGGGCTCCTTCCCGGGCAGCCTGCGCGGCATGCGCTCGGTGCTGATCCACGGCCTGCAGGACGAAAGGGCGCAGCAGGAGTGCCTCTATGTGTTCATGAGCGCGGATGACATCCCGGCCGAGCCTTGCAGCACGGCCCTGCGCGTGCTGATGCCCGGCGTGGATGCCGCCTTGCGCCAGATGGCACCGCTGCCGCAGCAGCGCCGCCTTGCCGCCATGCGCGGCCCGGCCGAGGACGCCAGCGGCCTCAGCGAGCGCGAGACCCAGATCATGGCCTGGGTGGCCATGGGCAAAACCAATTCCGAGATAGGCGCCATTCTGAACATCAGCGGCTTCACCGTGAAGAACCACATGCAGCGCATCTTCCAGAAGCTCAACGTCTTCAACCGCGCGCAGGCGGTTTCCAAAGTGACAAGGGTAGGCATATATGGCTGAGGCAAACCAGCTCAATTCCGCGTCCGCCTGGCTCAACCAGCGCGAACCCCGTTCCATGGGGCTGGGCCGCAGCCATTTGTTCACCGCCGTCGAAGCCGGGCTGGACCCGCTGGTACTGGTGTTTTCGCTGTGGGCGCTGGCGTTTTATTTCGAGGGCTCGGTGCGGCCCGCCTACCTGATCCTGTCCGTCATCGTGTTCTCGCTGACCTTTCCGGGCAGCTCGCAGCTGCGCCTGCCGGTGTGGAAGGTGTTCTCGAAAATCGCCTTTCACTGGATATGGATAGCCGGCCTGCTGCTGCTGACCGGCTATGTGACGGAGTACTTCCACAAGTTTTCCATGACCGTGCTGAGCCACTGGCTGTGGGTCGCGCCCGCGGCCCAGGCCGGCGCGCACCTGGCCCTCAGGGCGGCGGCGCCGCAGCTGCTGAAACTGCAGGGGCCGCCGCGCGGCGCGGTGATCGTCGGCATGAACGAGCAGGGCGTTTCATTGGCCCGCAACATCGCCGGTTCGGCCTACTCGGGCATAGAGCTCAAAGGCTTTTTCGACGACCGCGGCGAAGACCGCAGGGAAGCGCAGGACGAACACCGGCTGGTCGGAAAGATCGACGACCTGCCGGCCTACGTCAAACAGCACCGCATCCAGTTCATCTACCTGTCGCTGCCCATGGCCTCGCGCCCGCGCATCCTGCAGGTTCTGGACGGGCTCAAGGACACCACCGCCTCGATCTATTTTGTGCCCGACATGTTCATCACCGACCTGATCCAGGGCCGCAGCGACACGGTGTGCGGCGTCACGGTGATCTCGGTCTGCGACACGCCGTTTCGCGGCGTCCACGGTTTCCTCAAGCGCGCCAGCGATGTTGTGCTGTCGCTGCTGATCCTGCTGCTGATCTTCCCCGTCATGCTGGTCATTGCCCTGCTGGTGAAGCTGGACTCGCCGGGGCCGGTGATTTTCAAGCAGCGCCGCTACGGCCTGGACGGCGAGCAGATCCTGGTCTACAAATTCCGCTCCATGGCCGTCACCGAGGACGGCGGAACCATACGCCAGGCCAGCAAGAACGACATGCGGGTCACCCGCCTGGGCGCTATCCTGCGCAAGACCTCGCTTGACGAGCTGCCGCAGTTCATCAACGTGCTGCAAGGCCGCATGAGCATCGTCGGCCCGCGCCCGCACGCCGTGGCGCACAACGAGATGTACCGCTCGCTCATCAAGGGCTATATGGTGCGCCACAAGGTCAGGCCCGGCATCACGGGCTGGGCCCAGGTCAACGGCCAGCGCGGCGAAACCGACACGCTGGACAAGATGCAGTCGCGCATCGACTGCGACCTGGACTACCTGCGCAACTGGTCGCTGCAGCTGGACTTTTTCATCATCCTGAAAACCATTCGCCTGGTCTTCAAGGATGGCGCGGCTTATTAAGAATGAAAGGAGATGGCATCCACCCGTTCATCAGGCTGCCTATGCAGTGCTGCCATTAGGGCAAACGGACTATCGCCACCCAAGCATGTACTCAGTATCTTTTTTTCATCCTTCCGCGGAGACCCGCCCTTGAAGCACCCTCAAAAACTCCTCCCGATTCCCTTGTTGCTGCTGGGCCTGTTTCCCCTGGCCGCGCAGGCTGACGACCTGGACACGCTGCAGTTCCGGCTGGGGCAAAGCGTGACGCATGACAGCAATGTGTTCCGGCTGCCCGATTCCGCCAACACGCAGGCCGTGCTCGGCAGGCCTGAGCGCGACGACAACGTGGCGGTGACCACGGCGGGCTTCAAGATCAACAAGCCCTACGGGCTGCAGCGTTTCGAGTTCGACGCGAATATCGAGGACCACCGCTACAGCCGTTTTTCCTACCTGGACTTCACGGCGGTCAACTACGCGGCCGCCTGGCGCTGGAGCTTCACGCCGGCCCTGCACGGCAACCTGACCAGCGACAGGCGCGAGTATGTCGACACCTATGCCGACGTGCAGGGCGCGGGGCAGATCAACCGCCGCACCAACCGCTCCACCATATTTGATGCCGAGTACGAACTCGACGGCGCCTGGCGCGTGGTGGGCGGCCTGTTCGAGCGCACCAGCTCCAACAGCCAGCCCAACACCTTCGAGGCCGATTCCAAAATCCACGGTGCCGAGGCCGGCGTGCGTTATGTCTACCCGTCGGGCACCTCCATGGCCTACCGCTTCCGGGAAGGCAAGGGCGAGTACCCGGGCCGCTTCCTGGCGCCGGGGATCGCCGGCAACTTCACCGACCGCGAGCATGAGTTCCGCCTTGACTGGGCACCCAGTGCCAAGACCACGCTGCGCGCCAAGGTCGCGTACCTGGATCGCGAGCACGACGGCGTGGGGGCGCGGGACTTTTCCGGCGTGACCGGCCAGCTTGACGCGGCCTGGGCCATCACGCCCAAGAGCACGCTGGCCGGCGGCCTGGTGCGTGAACTGGCCAGTTACCAGACCAACACATCGAGTTACTACGAAGGCTGGCGCTTCTTTGTCGCACCGACCTGGAAGCCCACCGAAAAAACCGCGGTGCGCCTGCGTTACGACCACGGCGCGCGCGACTTCAAGGGGCCGCTGCCGGGCTTTGCCGCCAGCGGCCGCCGCGACACCACCGACCTGGTGTCCCTGGCCCTCGAATGGCAGGCCATGCGCGCGCTCAAGCTGACGGCGTCGGTGCAAAGCGACAGGCGCAAGTCCAACGAGCCGGGCTTTGACTACAAGAGCAATTCCTTCGGCCTGTCGGCCGACGCGAGCTTTTGAGCAGGCCTTACCTGAATCCCTGCTTTCCCTAAAGGCGACAAGATGAACCTGCTGAATTTGAAACCCATGACCCGATATTTCCTGGCAACGCTTTTGTGCCTGGCCACCGCGCCGCTGTGGGCGCAAACCCCGCCGGCCCAGACGACCGCACAGCCGTCCGCTCCTCCTTCGGTGCAGGCCGCTGCAACGACGGCGCCGGTCGCGCCCGCTTCGGTGGCGGCCACGGCCGCCTTGCCGAGCAGCCAGGACTACCGGCTGGGCGCCGGCGACGCCATCGGCGTGCAGGTCTACCAGAGTCCCGATTTGTCCATCGACGCGCGCGTTTCCGAAAGCGGCGTGATCAGCTACCCGCTGGTGGGCAGCGTGCAGCTCGGCGGGCTGACGATTGCCGAGGCTGAAAAGAAGATCGCCGATGCGCTGCGTAGCGGCGGCTTCGTCAAGGTGCCGCAGGTCAACATCGTGCTGCGCCAGGTGCGCGGCAACCAGGTGGCGGTGCTGGGCCAGGTGAGCCGGCCCGGCCGTTTCCCGCTGGAGACCTTCAACACCCGCGTCAGCGACATGCTGGCCGCCGCCGGCGGCACCACCCCGACCGGCGACGACGAACTGATCGTCACCGGCCAGCGCGACGGCAAGCCGTTTCGCAAGGTGATAGACATCCCGGCGCTGTTCCTCAACGCGAAATCCGACGATGACATCGTGCTGGCGGGCGGGGACACCCTGTACGTCAACAAGGCGCCCATGTTCTACATCTACGGCGAGGCGCAGCGCCCCGGCCCCTACCGCATCGAGCGCGGCATGACGGTCATGCAGGCGCTGGCCCAGGGCGGCGGCCCGACCGTGCGCGGCAGCCAAAACCGCCTGAAGCTGCACCGCCGCGACGCCTCGGGCAAGGTCGTGGAAACCACGCCCAACCTCAACGACCTGGTTCGCCCCGAGGACGTGATCTACGTCCGCGAAAGCCTTTTCTAACAGCCATGACTGGAAAGCCATGACACTCCATCAATTTTTACTGATACTGCGCGCCCGCTACAAGGTGGCGCTGCTGATCATCCTGCTGGCGATCTCCGCGGCGCTGGCGGTCAGCCTGGTGCTGCCGAAAAAATACACGGCGCAGACCGCCGTGCTGGTCGACGTGCGCTCGCCCGACCCGGTGGCCGGGGCCGGCAGCGCGCCCATACAGGGTCTGGTGGCGCCCAGCTACATGGCCACGCAGGTCGACATCATTGGCGGCGACCGCGTGGCCCAGCGCGTGGTGAAGATGCTCAAGCTCGACGAAAACCCGCGCACCAAGGAGCGCTGGATGGAGGCGACGGAAGGCCGCGGCACGCTGGAAGGCTGGCTCGCCGATTCGCTGCAAAAGCGCCTGGACGTGCGGCCCGCGCGCGAAAGCAATGTGATCAACATCACCTACAAAGGCAGCGACGCCGAAGAAGCCGCGAGCGTGGCCAACGCCTTTGCCCAGGCCTACCTGGACATCAACCTGGCGCTGAAGACCGAACCCGCGCGCATTTACGCGGAATGGTTTGACGAGCAGACCAAGGCCTCGCGCGCCAAGCTGGAGGAAGCCCAGGCGCGCCTGTCCGACTACCAGCAGAAAGCCGGCATCGTCAGCAGCGACGAGCGGGTGGACTATGAAACCACCAAGCTGGCGGAGATATCGTCCCAGCTCACCACGGTGCAGGGCGACACCACCGACAGCCAGAGCAAGCGCGGCTCGCGCGGCGACACCGTCGCCGAGGTGATGCAAAGCCCGCTGATCAACGGCCTGAAGGCCGACGTGGCGCGGCAGGAGGCCAAGGTGCAGGAAATCAGCGTGCGCCTGGGCGAGAACCATCCCGAGCGCCAGCGCGCCGAATCCGAGCTGGCCGCCCTCAAGAGCCGGCTGGCCAGCGAGACCGCGCGCATCAATGCCTCCATCGAAACTACCTACCGCGTCGGCAAGGACCGTGAACGCGAACTGCAGGGCGCGGTCAGCGCGCAGAAAGCGCGTGTGCTGGCCCTGAACAAGCAGCGCGACGAACTCAACGTCTACCGCCGCGACGTCGAGTCGGCCCAGCGCGCTTATGAAACCGTGAGCCAGAGCGCTTCGCAGACGCGCCTGCAGAGTTTGACCAACCAGACCAATGTGGTGCGCCTCAACGTCGCGACGGCGCCCGTCAACCCGTCCAGCCCGAGGCTGCTGGTCAACCTGCTGATTGCTGCTTTCGGCGGCACCCTGCTGGGTATCGCCTGCGCCTTGCTGCTGGAGCTCGCCAACCGCCGCGTGCGCTCCGCCGAGGACCTGGTGCAGATGCTGGAGCTGCCGGTGCTGGCCAGCATTTCTTCGAGCACGGGCAACACCCGGCTCAGCGGTCCGCGCCGGCTGGCGCTCGGTTTGGGAGGATGAGCATGAGCATCAACATGAACAGAAACGGCAACCAGGCGGTGGTGCGCCCCGTTCCCCTGACCGTGCCCAGCAAGCCGGCCACCGGCTCGGGCCGGTCCATAGGCGCCATCCTGGTCGATGCCGGGCGGCTCTCGCCGCTGGACGCCGAGCGCATCGTGCATTTCCAGAAGGACCGCGGCGCGCGCTTCGGTGATTCCGGCAAGGCGCTGGGGCTGCTGACCGATGACGATGTGCGCTACGCGCTGTCGGTGCAGTTCGACTATCCCTACCTGGCCCGCGAAAGCAATTTAAGCCGTGAACTGGTGGCGGCCCACCATCCCAACAGCCAGCCGGTAGAGCAGCTGCGGGCGCTGCGCAGCCAGCTGATGCTGCGCTGGTTCGACACCGGCCCGGACCGCCGCGGCCTGGCCATCGTGAGCGCCGGCTCCCGGGAAGGGCGCAGCTATATCTCGGCCAACCTGGCGATTGTGTTTTCGCAACTGGGCCTGCGCACCCTGCTGGTCGATGCCGACATGCGGGCGCCGCGCCAGCACCTGCTGTTCAACCTCGGCAAGGGCGCGGGCCTGTCGGACATGCTGGCCGGCCGTGCCGGGCTGGAGGCCGTGGTCAGCGTCGCGGCGCTGCAGGATCTGTCGGTGCTGCCGGCCGGTGTGATTCCGCCGAATCCGCAGGAGCTGCTGGGCCGGCAGGAGTTTTCCAGGCTGCTGCAGGCGCTGGGCCAGGACTTCGACATCATCATCATCGACACGCCCCCCGCCAGCGAATGCGCCGACGCCCATACGGTGGCGGTGCGCGCGGGCGCCGCATTGGTGGTGGCGCGGCAGAACACCAGCTCGCTGCCGCAGATGACGCGCTTCACGCACAGCCTGCGTGAATTCGGCGTGGCCCTGGTGGGCTCGGTGCTTAACGATGCTTGAGGCGATGCGTAAGGTGGCCGCCCGAGAGGCGGTGCAGCACGGCCAGCACCGCCGCACCCAGCAATCCGCCCGCCGCATCGGCGGCCAGGTCGGCCCAGCTCGCGGAGCGGCCCGGCAAGTACATCTGGTGCACCTCGTCCATGCCGCCGACCAGCAGTGCGCCCGCGAGGCAACAGATGGCCATGTGCCAGCCGCGCATGCCGCCGGCCAGGCCCGCGGCCATGCCGACCACGGCAAAAGTCAGCAAATGCGCCAGCTTGTCCCAGGGCGCGGGAAACAAGCCCACGGCCACCGGCTGGGCGCCGCCCACATAGAGCACCGCGGCACTCATGGCGAGCGCCAGCGTCGCGGCGATGCGGATGCCGCGCTGGAAATTCTCAAGGGACATTGCTTTGGCCATGGGCCCGATTTTCTCATGCCGCAGTCCCGAAAGCGGGGAAACCCATGCTGAATCCCTCCACCGGCAATCCCGCCGACTGGCGCCTGCGCTGGGCGCTGCTGCTGGCGAAAATCGAGCGCGTGCAAAGCCCGGACCAAGGCCAGGCCTTGCTGTCCGAGCTGAGCCAGCCCCGCGTGCCAACGGTGCTGGCTTTCGCGAATGCGCACGCGATGAATTCCATGGCGGTGTCGACGCCGTTTTTTGAGGCCATGCGCTCGGCCGACAGGGTGCTCAGGGACGGCTCGGGCATGGCGACGCTGTTCAAGCTGCTGCGCATGGAGCCCGGCCTCAACCTCAACGGCACCGACCTGATCCCCCGGCTGGTGCGCGCTTTTGACGGCCGCGGCATCGCGCTTTTCGGCACGCGCGAGCCCTGGCTCGAAAAAGCCGCGCAGCGCGTGCGCGAGGAGCTCGCGCCGCACAGCACGCTCACACGCGCCAACGGCTTTCTCGACGCGGGCACCTATTGCCTGCTGGCGGCCACGCACCGGCCGGCGCTGATCGTGCTGGGCATGGGCATGCCGCGGCAGGAAGAGGTCGCGGCCCAGCTGCGCCAGGTGCTGGACTTTCCCTGTCTCATCGTCTGCGGCGGCGCCATCATCGATTTCCTGGGCGGCAAGACACCGCGCGCGCCGCTGTGGATGCGCAAGGCCGGGGTGGAATGGCTGTATCGCCTGGCGCTGGAGCCGCGCCGGCTGTTCCAGCGTTATGTGATCGGCAACCCGCTGTTTCTCACGCGGGCGTTGCGGCTGGCTTCTCTCAACCGGCGTTGATGCCGGTGTCGGCGGCGGTTGCCGCCGAATGGCTGGCCTGCGCCGCAGGAGTGTCTTCCTCGCAGTAGCGGTTCTGCACATCGGGCGTGCAGTCGCGCCTGACGATCTGCCCCGGGTTGCCCAGCACCACGCAATAAGGCGGCACGTCCTCGAAGACGTAGGCGCCGCCGGCAATGCGGCTGCCCTTGCCTACGGTGACGCCGCCCACGATGATGGCATGCGGCCCTATCCAGACCTCGTCCTCTATCACCGGGTACAGCGTGTGCCGGCGGCCCTGCGCGTCGATATGGTCGCGCTGGCCCAGCGTGACGCCGTGGAACAGCGTGACGTTGCGGCCTATGCGCGCCCCGGCGTTGACGACGATGCCGCGCCCATGCGTGAGCGCCAGCCCCGGTGCGATCTGCGTGCGCCAGGGGATCTCCATGCCGGCCAGCTGGCTCACCAGCCGGTAGAGCAGGCGCGCGGGCCACACGGCCAGCCCGCGCCAAGGGGGCGCAAGCTTGTCGGCGGCCTGGCACAGGCGCAGGCACACGAGCACACGAAACGCCGGGTCCGGCAGCGCGCCTTTGAGCGCGAGGCGGGGGGCGGTGTACCCAAACTTTCGGTGGGTGTCGGCTTTCAGGGCGTGCATATGATTTTGTCCAGGGTGGCTTGGCCGGCGCCGGCGGGCGCCGTAAACCATGCGGCCGAATCGCGCAGCCCGTCGGCATAAGGTGTCCACTGCACACCGAGCCGGTGGCTGGCCGCCTGGGTGTCCAGGTGTATTTGCTGCGACCACAGGCCCAGCAGGCCGGGCGGCAGGGCATCGGGCAGCTTTATGCCGGGGCTGCCCAGCAGTTTCAGCGCCCGCTCGGCGGCCTTGAGCGGCGGGCCGCAAAGCCAGGCGTCCAGCTGGAGCCGGCGGCTGCCCAGGCGGCGCACGGGTGTGGCCTGGATCGCCAGGGCCAGGTCCACAAAATAATCGTTCCAGCGCGGGCTGTCGGGCGCCGCCAGGTTGAACACCGGTATCTTGCCCTGGGCCGCGGGCAGCCGCAGCGCCAGCAGCAGGGCCTGGCAGACATCGTCGACATGGACCAGGTTGGCCCATCCGTCGCCCGCGATGCCCAGGTCGCCCAGGCGCCCGGCCTGCAGCCAGCGGCCTATGCGGCCGACCCACAGCTGGCTGCCGGGGCCGTAAACGCAGCCGGGCCGCAGCATCACGGCCTCGCCGCCGTGCCGCACAAAGTCGTGCATGGCGGCCTCGGCCTCGCATTTGGCCTGGCCGTACCAGCCCAGAGTCGGATCCAGCGGCGCGTCTTCGCGCACAAGGCCCTCGGCGGGGCCGTAGACCGACATGGTGCTCAGGTGCACGATGCGCGGGCAGTCGGCCTGCAGCGCGGCCTGCACCAGAGCGCGCGCGCCGTCGGCAATCGAGGCCGCATCGCCTGCCACGCAGTTGACCACGGCATCAAAGCCTTTCAAGGCCTGGACCAGCTGGCGCGGGTCGCGGCTGTCGAGTTCCAGCCAGCTCGCGGTGTTTTTCATGCGCCTGGATGCGCCCGTGGCCGCGGCCCAGTGAGTGGCCTGCAGCATCTCGAGCAGGCGCGCGCCTATGTGGCCGGAAGCGCCCAGTACCAGCACTTTCATGCGGCCTCCTTCATTTGCAGGGGAGAGCGCTCGGCGCGCAGCTGCCGCGACAGGAAGTCGCCCAGCCGCAGCGACAGCGCGATCAGCGTCAGCGTCGGGTTGGCCTGGCTGGAGGTCGGGAACACCGCGCTGCCGGCGACAAACAGGTTGCGCACCGAATGCACGCGGCAGTCGGCGTCGACCACGCTGCTGCGCGGGTCCGTGCCCATGCGCGCCGTGCCGATGTGGTGGCCGCCGTAGGCGCCGAAACGCATCAGGTCCTCTTCCAGGGTGTGGGGCTTGTAGTCGAAGCGGGCCTTGCCGCTGCGCGCGAACTCCTCGGCCATCACGTCCAGGCTGGCGCCCAGGGAGTCGATGTCGGCGCGGCTGTAGCGCCAGTCGACCTTCAGGCGCGGCATGCCCAGCGCATCGACGCCGCTGGCCAGCGTGATCCGGCTGTGGGCCTGGGGGATCTGTTCGCCATGCACTTCCAGGCTGAAGCGGTTGCTGCGGTTGCGCAGGATCACCGAGGGGAATTTGCGCTCGGCCAGGGTGCGCTTCATCAACCAGTGCGACAGGAAGGCTGTGGTGTCCAGCGGGTCGGCCATGACGTTGAGCAGGTGGCGCGCGTAGACACCGGCCGTCGGCGGCGCGCCGTCTTTCAGGCGCTTGCTGTATTCGTAGCTGATCAGCTTGCGCGCCAGGAACAGCCCCGACAGCACGCCGCTGCGGTGCGCCGGGTCGGTGATGCGCGGAAAGTGCAGGCGCGCCACCGCATTGGCCAGGCCCAGGCGCCGCTGCTCGCCGGCGGCGACCGAGAGGCGACGCCGGCAGTAAATGCCTTCGGGCGAGATTTCATAGCCGTGGCGCACGTCGCTGGTGGGGCCGTGCACCGTCAGCGTGCCGACATTGCCGGCGATGTGGCACATGTAATAGCGCCCCACCACGTCATGCGCATTGCCCACGCCTTGCGGCGCCACGTCGCGCGAGGCCAGCAGCAGGCGCGCGGTTTCCAGCCCGCCCGCGGCCAGCACCGTGTTTTTCGCGGCGACGGTGAACTGTGTGCCGGCCAGCGTGCGTACCTCGAGCTCGCGCAATGCCTGGCCGTCGGCCTGCAGCCGCAATGCGGTGCAATTGGCGCCCAGCAGCACCTCGAGTGTGGGCGCCAGCGCCAGCCGCCTGGCATAGCGGCTGCCGAAGTGTGTGGGGCAGGAAAAACGCTCCAGCCCGTTGCTCAGCACGCGCTCACTGTCGAAGCCGGCAATCAGCGGGCCGGTCCCCGGCTCCAAGGCCTGGGCCGCGTCATAGAGAAAGCGCCCGGCCTCGGCCAGTGCGTTGGCGCGCGGGTACCAGGGCAGCAGGTCTTCATACGAGATCGGCCAGCCGCTGTGCGGGATGTGGGCGCGGGTTTCAAAGTCGATCGGGTCGAAAGGCATGCAGCGCCCGCCCCAGATCGCCGAGGAGCCGCCCAGCCGCCGCTGCCGGTATTTGCCGGGCGGGCTGTGCAGCTGTTCGTCGGCCACTTCGCCTTCATAGAGGTCTTGCGTGGGCGCATGCGCCTGCAGCCGGCCGGACTCCAGCAGCAGCACGGCATGCCCCTGGTCGCTCAGCGAAAGCGCCAGCGCGATGCCGGCCGGGCCGCCGCCGACCACGCAGACATCGGCCTCCAGCCGGCTGCCGTTGGGAATGCTGTCGGCGTCCCGGATCATGCTTTGCCGTCCTGTGAAACCGCGGCGGCGCGCAGCGGCCGGCCGGCCACGCCGAAATCGCGCTGGTGGATATGCGCCACGCTGCTGAAAAAATGCGCGATGGAAAACTGCTGTTCATAAAGCGCCCGGCCGTTTCGCTCCAGCGCCGCGCGCAATTCGCCGTCCCGCAGCACATGCTGCAGGCCGGCCGCGATGCCGGCCACATCGCCGGGCTGTACAAATGAGGCATTGACGCCGTCGCTGAGCACCGAGGGTATTTCACCGACGGGGCTGCACACCACCGCGACGCCGTTGGCCAGCGCTTCCAGGATCACCAGCGGCAGGCCTTCGTCGTAAGAGGGCAGGACCAGCACGTCGGTGCGCGCCATCATCCTGGCTGCCTGTTGCTGGTCCGACCACCCGGCAAAACGTACAAAGCCGTTGATGCCCAGCTCCCTGGATTTGGTTTCGTAGCCGTGCACGTCGCCGCCGCCGGCCAGGGTCACCTCGAGGCGGGCCGTGTCAAAGCCGGGCAGGGCCAGCGCCTGCATCAGGTCGGACACGCCCTTGCGCTCCGACAGGTTCCCCAGGAAGAGCACGCGCTGCGTGGCGCTTTCGCTGGCGGCGCGGCGCGCATGGGTGGGTTCGGGCACGCCGTTGATGACGATGTCCACGCGGTCCGGCGCCACGCCCAGCTCTTCGATGACAAAGCGCCGCGCGGTCGAGCCCAGCACCACAACGCTGGCCGGCAGCGAGAACACCCAGCGCGTCAGCGCCCGCAGCGGGCGCGGCAGCGAATGGTAGAAATGGTGCAGTTGCGCGGCGTGCAGGTGCAGCACCACCGGCACGCCCAGGGCGCGGCAGGCGGCGATGACGGCGCCCTTGCGGAACAGGCTTAAACGCTCGGCCATGTTGACATGCACGCCGGCCAGCCGGCCGCTGAAGCGGCCGCGCGCGATGCGCGCCAGCGCGGTGGCCAGCACCCAGAAGGAGTACAAGGCGTTGGCGCCGCCGCGCGTGTCCAGCGGCCGGAGTTCGGCCGCGTCGGCCGAGGCGATGGCGGCCGAGGAAGCCTGGGCCTGTATCAGGTAATCGGCCACCTTGAACATGCCGCCGCCCAGCGGCGTCCAGGGACAGGCGATGTAGATGTAGCGGCCTTCGCGTTCGCGTATGGCGCTGCGCGGCAGCGATTCACTTCGCATGGGAGGGTTACTTTCCGGGAGTTTGGTAAGAGAGCTTGGGCGCGCCGAACAGGGCGCGCTTGAAGAAGGAGGTCATGGGCCGTTCCAGCCAGACGTAGGAGAGGCAGCCCGCCACCACCACGGCCAGGCCCACGGCCAGCACGACGGCCAGGCTGTCCTGCACGCCCAGGCGCTTGAGGGCCTGCACGCCGGCCGGCACCACAAAGGTGTGCGACAGGTAAATCGAATACGAGGCATCACCCAGGAAGGACAGGCGCGAAGCCAGCGGCGCGCGCACCGTCCAGGGTTCCAGCCAGACGGCGCCCAGCACGATGAGTGCGGCGCCGCAGCCCCAGGTGGCGAAGCGGTCGGCCGAGTGGCCCCAGTCGGGCGCGAACATGTACAGCGCGCCCGCCGCCATCACCACCAGGCCGGCTATCGGCCCCGGGCGCCGGAAATGCAAATAGGCGTGGGCGATGCAGACGCCGAGGATGAACTCGAACACCAGGGTCTGCGCATAAAAATTGAGCGCCACCGAGTCCGGCAGCAGGTAGCCCGCTGCGAACACCAGCCCAAAGGCCGCCAGGCAAAAGCGTATGCGCGGCGCACCCAGGGCAATGGCCACGGCGAACACCGCATAAAACAGCATTTCAAAATTCAGCGTCCAGCCGACCGGCAGTGTGGGCTGCACCAGGCCCCAGGGGCTCATGGTGGGGATGAACAGCAGTGAGGCCGCGAGGTGGCCGGGCTCCACCGAGGAACGCGCGGCCAACGCCGGCATGGCCAGCAGCAGGGCCACCTTGAGCAGGGTGTAAAACCAGTAGAGCGGCGCGATCCGGATGAGGCGCCTGCGCATGAACACCCAGGCCGCACTGATACGTGCGGGCCCGTCCGACGGCAGCGAAGCGGTCGACATGGCCATCACGAAGCCGCTGATCACAAAAAAGATGTCCACCCCGGCGGAGCCGGCCTCCCAGTAGTGGCGCGGCCCGGTGCCGCTGATGTGCATGGAAATCGCCTGGGTGATGTGCATCACCACGACCAGCATGGCCGCGGCAAAGCGCAGCACCTGCACGCCGGTGAATTGCCGTGTCTCGCCCTTCAAGGGATGGCCTCCTGCGCCGGTTCCTTGAGCACGCGGCTGGCGATGGCCTCGCGCGCGGGGCGCTGGGGCCGCAGCAGGCCGCGCAGCAGGCCGGCGGCGTTAAAGCACCAGGACACCACGGCATATATCGCCTTGGTGGCCGAACGCTTGCGCCAGGTCATCAGCAGCACGGGCGCGCTGGCAATGGCGCAGAACAATGCCAGGCGCACGCTGGCCGGCAGCGGCCACAGCGGGGTGCTGGCCAGCACCGCCCACCAGCCCAGCACCGCGAGGTAGAGGCGCAGCTCGCGCAGGCCCTGCAGCGCCAGCGGCAGGCGCGGCTGGCCGGCCGCGGCACGCACCAGCTCGCCCAGCCCGCAGATGTAGCGCGTACGCCAGCGCCGCACCAGCAGGCGGTAGGGCGGCGCATCGTGGCCCCAATGGTTGGCCGCGTCGACCGGCAGGCGCCACAGGCGCCAACCCAGCGCGCGCAGCCGTATCGCCAGGTCGAACTCTTCATAGCTGTGCAGGTTGCGGTCGGAAAAATAGCCGGCCGCCTCGATGCCGCTGCGCCGGTACAGCCCGCCGCCGTCCAGCCTGTCCACCGGGCCGGGCTGCAGGTGCGGCGACGCGCGCTCGCCGCGCGCCATGTACTCAAGGCTCTCGGTGTTCTGCTCCACCACGCGGCCGCCCACGCCGGCCACGTCGGCATGCGCATCCAGGAAGGCCAGGGCCTGCTCGAGAAAGCCTTCGCGCATCTGCATGTCGCCGTCCAGGATGTAGACGAACTCGCCGCGCGAATGCTGGTAGCCCAGCTGCGGCCCCGCGCCGCAGCAGCGCTCCTCGGGGTTGGCCAGCTGGACGATGCGTATCGGGTAGGCGCTGGCCAGCTCCACCGTGCGGTCGCTGGAGTACGAGTCCGCGAGGATCACCTCGCCGCCCACAGCCGCGACCGCGCGCAGCGCGCTTTCCACGGTCGCCTCTATGCGCTGCTCCTCATTGAGCGCCTTGATGATCACGGAGACACGGCAGGGGCGCGCAGCGGGTGGGGGCGGCGGCGCCGGCCGCGGCGCTTCGGGCGTCTTGCCAAACGGTATCGGGTTCATGGTTTATCCCGCCTCCATGGGGCTGGCCGCGTGCACGGTGCGGCGCACACGCCAGCGCTGCCAGTTCCTGACCAGCGGGCCCGGCATGAAAAGCGCCATGGCGGCCGTCAGCCACCAGCGTTTTCCGCCGGCCGCGCGGCGCGCCTTCAGCAGCCAGGCCCAGCCTTCGCGGCGGCTGCCGGCGGCCAGGGCCTGGCGCGCCAGCGTGAGCTGGTACTGGGCCACCAGCCACAGCGCGGACCCGCGCCGCGCGGGCGGCATGGCGCCGGCCAGCGCGCGCTGCTCCATGCGCTGCAGGAAGGGCGGCATGGCCAGCGGCGCATGGCCGCTGCTGAGGCTGCCTTCGACGGCCAGCCGGTAGGCCATCAGCGGCGCGTGGACCAGCGCGACCGGCGCCTGCTCGGCCAGGCGGAACCACAGGTCCAGGTCCTCGCCATGCGACTCGCCGGGCGGAAAGCAGGGCTGCATGCGCAGCAGCCGCGCGCGCCGCACCGAGACGGCGCTGGTGCACAGCGTGGGCGAGGCCATCCAGCGCCGCGGCAGGTCGGTGATCCGCTCGATGACGGGCGCGCGCGGCATCTCGGGCCAGCGCGGCGGCCACATGTCCAGGGTGTCGGGCACCGGCAGGTAGTCGCTGGCCACGGTGTCGGCGCCGGGGCAGCGCGCCTGCACCCATGCCAGTGTCTCGAGGTAGTCCGGGTGGTGCCAGTCGTCGGCATCGAGAAAGGCCACCCATTCGCCGCGCGCCAGCGCGATGCCGTGGTTGCGCGCCGCCGAGACGCCGGCATTGGCCTGGCGCACCAGGCGCACGCGCGGGTCGGTGATAAAGCTCACGAGCTCGGCGCCGCCGTCGGTGGAGCCGTCGTCGACCACGATGGCTTCAAAGTCGGTGAAGGTCTGCGCCAGCACCGATGCGAGGGTGCCGCTGATATAGGGCGCCTTGTTGTAAAGCGGAATGACGATGGAAAATTTCATGGTGTCAGGGATGGAGCCGCGCGGCGGCCAGGGGATTTTTGGGGTCTCTGGGGTTTCTGCGGTCCCGGGCAAAGGTCGGCTCGACGCGGGGCATGGCCGTCGGCGCCTTGGCCAGGCTGCGTTTGCGTTCGCGGGCCTCGCGCCCGGCGGCGGCCAGCGCCATCAGCAGCAGCACGTGGGCGATGAGTTCGGGGCCGTAGCCGAAAAGCAGCAGCGGTACTTCGCTGATGGCGCGCAGCGCCAGCGCCACGAACAAGGCCAGCGTGAGGCCGCCGCTGGCGCGGGCATAACGCAGCGACAGCACCAGCAGCACCAGTGCGTACAGCAGCAGCGCCGCCGCGCCCACGCTTCCCGAGCGCGACAGCGTGTCCATGAACTGGTTGTGCGCGTGGGTCGCGTTGGGCATGCCTATGGCTTCGCGAAAGCTCGCGTCCCACAGGGTCGGCCCATAGCCGAACACCGGGTTGCGCTGCCATTCGTCATAGGCAATGGCCCAGATCTGGTCGCGCCCCGTCATGGATGCCAGCTGCGCGCCCTGGGCGCTGTCGAAGAAGCTGCTCAGGCGCGCGTCGACCTCGCCGAACATCAGCAGGGCGGCCAGGCCCACGACGGCGGCCATAAAGGCCAGCAGCGCGACGATGCCGAACTCGGGCCGTACCGGGTCGCCCACGCGGCGCATGAAGCGCGGCCCCTGGCGCACGGCCAGGATGCAGGCCGAGCACAGCACAAACGAAATCCACGCCGTCTTGGACTGCGCGAGAAAGAGCACGCCCAGGCCCATGGTCCAGGCCGCGCGATTGAGCCAGGCGCGCTGCAAGGGGCGCGCGAGCAGGCACAAGAGGCCCAGCTGCGCCAGCATGCCCAGCGACACGGCGTGCGGTGCCAGGCCCGCCAGCCGCGGCACGCCGGGCAGCAGGCCCTGGGTGTAGGAAGCGTCCAGCACCAGGCTGGGCTTGAAGGGCAGCAGCAGCAGGCCGGCGGTGATGAAGAGCAGCAGGGCATTGCGCGCCGCGCCGAAGGCCAGGTCGCGTTCGGTGGCGGTGGCCAGCACTGCCGCGAAGCCTATGACCAGCGGGTACACATAGTCGTGCGACAGCTGCGGGTGCGCGCCCAGCAGGGCCGGCGCGGCCACGGTACAGAGCCAGAAGGTCAGGAAGGCCACCGGCAGCGCGGCAGGTGCCTGCGCGGATTTGTCGCGGCGTATCCAGTGTGTGATCAGGCGTTCGCCGGCCAGCGTGAGCAGCAGCAGTGAGGCCAGGGGCTGCATCAGCGAGACCAGCGGATGGCGCACCACCACGACGACTTCGTCGAACTTCATGTTGCTGCTGGAAAGGTCGCGGCCCGAGACCAGGTTGGCCAGGGCCACCATCAGCAGGATGGCGTAGAAGATGAGGTGCATGTAGCCGTGCGCGCGGCGCGAGGTCACGTGGACCGCGCCCGCCATGCCCAGCGCCGCCGTGAGCGCCGCCAGGATGGCGCCGGCGACGAGGACTGCAATGACGACGGGTTGGTCCATGTGAGGGTGTTCCTTCGTCAGGGGCGCTGTTCGCCCAGCGCCACGGGCAGGGCGGAAGCCGGCGCGGCCGCGGGGCGGCGCAGGAAATTCGCGAGGCCGGGCACGAAGCGGATCACCATGTCGGAGGCGTCTGGTCCCAGCAGTTGCGGCCGCAGCAGCAGCAAGAGCCCTGGCAGCAGGCCGGCTGCCAGCGCGCCGGCCGCCAGCGACAGCAGGGCCATGTCAAACCTCGCCACGGCATGCTGCGCGCCCAGCGCCCCCGCGGCGCAGAGCGCGCTCAGCAGCAGGCCGCGCAAGGCGTCCGGCAGCAGGGCCGTGGCGCGCAGGTCCAGCGCGCGAAAGGCTGCCGTGGCGACAAGGGCCGCGCGCAGCACCAGCAGCCCGCCGGCCACGGCCGCGGCCACGTGGATGCCCTGGCCGGCCAGCAGGTAAAAGCCCAGCGCGCCGATGGCCAGCAGCGGCAACTGCAGCAGGAACTCGTAGTGCTTGCGCCCGGTGTTCCAGAGCACCGGCGTCGACAAACCCCAGATGACATAGGCCGGCATGCACAGGAACAGCGTGCCCAGCACCCAGGCCGCGTCGCTCCAGGCCGGCCCGTAAAGCACGCGCACGATGTCGCGCGAGACAAAGGCCAGCGCCACAAAGGCCGGCAGGCCCAGCACCACGATGGTGGCCAGCATCTGCAGGTAGGCGCGGCCCAGGCGGGGTTTGTCGTTTTGCAGGCGCGCGCCCGCCGCGAGGAAAGCCGGCTGCAGCGCGCCCAGCAACAAGGTGTTGGGCATGGTGGCCAGGTTGTAGGCCACGTTGTACAGGCCCAGGGCCTGCGCGTTGAGCAGGCGCCCTATCAGCACGCGGTCCAGGTTGTTGAGCACCCAGTTGACGATGTTGGTGAAGAACACGGTGTGCCCGGTGCCTACGGCTGCGCGCGCATCGGCATACCAGAGCAGCGGACGCACCGCATGGGGTTTGAGCGCGTAGCTGGCCGCCAGCTGTACGGCCACCTGGACCAGCCAGGCCGCCACCAGCGAGGCTTCGCCGTGGCCCATCAGTGCCATCGGCAGGCCGACCGCGATATAACCGGCCGCATAGCTGCCCACCTGCACCAGGCCCACCGCGCGGAAGTTGAGGTCGCGCTGCAGCAAATAGGTGGCCGGCTGGGCGGCGGCGCCCAGCAGGCAGGCCAGCGACAGCCATTCAATGACGGCCTGCGCGCGCGGCTCGCGGAAATAGGCGGCCAGCAAGGGCGCCAGCAGGTAGACGGCCAGCGTGGTCGCCAGGCCCACGATGAGCTGCCAGGTCCAGGCAAAGCGCACGTCCTCGTCGCTGAGGGTCTCGCGCTGCAGCAGGCTCCAGCTGAAACCGAAGCCGGACACAAAGGTGGCGAAGGTCAGCACCACCATGCCGATGGCGAAGATACCGAAGATCTCCGGGCCCAGCGTGCGCGCCAGGACGACCTGGGCCATCAGCTGCAGCGCGAAGCGCGCGACCGTGGAGGCCGCACTCCATTTGACCGCCGCGACGCCGGGCCGGCCGAGTCCGCTCATGCTCAGGGCCTTCCCGCCTTGTAGCGCCGCACGGCGATCACGGCCATCAACACCAGCGTCGCCAGCAGCATGCCGTAGGAGCGCCAGCCGGACTCGCCCACGCCGGCCTCATCGTCGGCCGCGAAAGCCTGCGGCGGATTCGGGCGTATGTCGGGGCTATAGACCGCGCGCACCTTGACCGTGTCGGCGCCGGCCTGCAGTTTCATGGGCGTGTTTTTCGCGGCGCCGGCCTTGCCGGCAAGAGTTTGTTGCGGTGGCTGGTCGGAAGAGTCGGAGTAGGCCGATGCGGAGGCCATCCAGGCGGCCAGAACGGCGGTCATCAGAGCTTTGAACATTGAATTTCCTCTCTGTCAAAAGCAGAAAATTGGCAGAGGATGAGTGTGTTGTGCAGTGCAGCAATCGGCAATAGTCCGAACGGCCCATGGCCTGGTTTGTGCTGGTGAAAGCAGATGTGTCTTGTCCTCATTCGGTGCCGGTTTTGTGTCAAGACGAATCAGGCGCTGACCACTGGTCGCAGGGGGCCGTTCGGGCTATTGCGCGCAGGCGTTGGCATATGCATGGCTGTGCTGTCCGGCGCCTGGGTCCGGTAGCCGTCGGGGTTGCGCTGCTGCCAGTGCCACGCGTCGCGGCACATCTCTTCAATGCCGCGCGTGGCGCGCCAGCCCAGGACGCCGCGGGCCAGCGACACGTCGGCGAAATATTGCGCCACGTCGCCCGCGCGCCGCGGCGCGAATTCAAACGGGATGGGCCGGCCGCTGGCGCGCTCGAAGGCGCGCACCACACCCAGCACGCTGGTGCCCTGGCCGGTGCCCAGGTTGAGGGTGAAGCTTTCGCCTGTGGCCAGCAGGGCCTGCACGGCGGCCACATGGCCGTCGGCCAGGTCGCACACATGCAGGTAGTCGCGCACGCCGGTGCCGTCGGGGGTCGGATAGTCGCTGCCGAAGACCTGCAGCCGCGCGCGTTTGCCTACGGCGACCTGGGTCACAAAGGGCATCAGGTTGTTGGGAATGCCGCTGGGGTCTTCGCCGATCAGGCCGCTGGGGTGCGCGCCCACCGGGTTGAAGTAGCGCAGCACGCCGGTGCGCCATGAAGGGTCCGAGGCGCGCAGCGAGGCCAGGATGTTTTCACACATCAGCTTGCTCTGGGCATACGGGCTTTCGGGCGCGCAGGGAAAACCTTCATCAATCGGCACACTGGCCGGGTTGCCGTAGACCGTGGCGCTGGAAGAAAACACCACGGACCGGCAGGCGGCGGTGCCGGCCATGGCCTCGAGCAGGCTCACGAGGCCGCTCACGTTGTTGCGGTAGTACATGAGGGGCTGCTGCACGCTTTCACCGACGGCCTTGACGCCGGCGAAGTGCACGGCGGCAACGCAGTGGTGGCGCCGCAGCACCTCCGCCACAAAAGCGGTGTCCAGCACATTGCCTTTTTCACAAGGCACACGCCGGCCCGTCAGCTGCGCCAGCCGGTGCAGCACCGCGGGGTGGCTGTTCGAGAAATCGTCAAGGATGACCGGTTGGTAGCCGGCCTCCACCAGGGCCACAAAAGTGTGGCTTCCGATATAACCGGCGCCGCCGGTCAGCAGCACGCTGGGGGTGTTTTCTGTCATGGATCAATGGGCTAAGAAGCTGCCGGGCAGCGGGCGGATGCGGCAAAAAAAGCTGGAACACGGCGGCGTGGCGGCCGGTGAAGGGGCGCGGCCACGTCCCGGACTCAAGGACAGTTCCAGTGTCTTTGCGGCAAGGGGCGAAAGCGTGTCAGCGTAAGCCGCGAGCCTGCGTCGGAGGGTGTGAGACAGGCCTCAAAGCGTGTCGAATCGTTCGGTAAGCACTTGTGAGTGAAACGCGAAAAACGCCTGCCAGCGGGGTGTGCACCAGGCATGCACGGTAGCTGCCGGCGTAGCGGGCCGGACAGAAAGTCACAAAGCTTGCCAAGGCTTGCGCCGTGTATATGTGGCGCGCTTGCGACTGAATGACAAAGGCCGCGTGCGCGATGCGGCGCGGCCATAAAAAAAGCCCGGAAGCATCCGGGCTTTTTGTGAGAGGGTGTGCGGCGCTTACATGCCCGCGTAGTTGGGCCCGCCGCCGCCTTCGGGCGTGACCCAGACGATGTTTTGCGTCGGATCCTTGATGTCGCAGGTCTTGCAGTGCACGCAGTTCTGCGCGTTGATCTGCAGGCGGTCGCTGTTGTCGGGGTTCTTCACGAACTCATAGACACCGGCCGGGCAGTAGCGGCTTTCGGGGCCGGCGTATTTGGCCAGGTTGATGTTGACCGGCACGCTGGCGTCTTTCAGCGTCAGGTGCGCGGGCTGGTGCTCTTCGTGGTTGGTGTTGGAGACAAACACCGAGCTCAGGCGGTCGAAGGTGATCTTGTTGTCGGGCTTGGGGTACACGATGGGCGTGCACTCGGCGGCCGGCTTGAGCTTGGCGTAGTCGGGAATGCTGTTGTGGATGGTCCAGGGCGGCGACTTGAAGCCCAGTTTGGGCAGCAGCCAGTGCTCGATGCCGGTCATGAAGGCGCCGACGTAAAGGCCCTTCTTGAACCAGGACTTGAAGTTGCGCGACTGGTTCAGTTCCTGCGCGAGCCAGCTCTTGGCATAGGCCTCGGGGTAGGCGGCCAGCTCGTCGTGCTGGCGGCCGGCGGTGACGGCCTCATAGGCGGCTTCGGCGGCCAGCATGCCGCTCTTGATGGCCGCGTGGCTGCCCTTGATGCGTGCCGCGTTGAGGTAGCCGGCGTCGCAGCCTATCAGCGCGCCGCCCGGGAACACGGTCTTGGGCAGGCTCAAAGCGCCGCCCGCCGTGATGGCACGCGCGCCGTAGCTGATGCGCTTGCCGCCTTCGAGGTAGGCCTTGATGCTGGGATGCGTCTTCCAGCGCTGCATCTCTTCAAAGGGGCTCAGGTAAGGGTTGCTGTAGTCCAGGCCGGTGACCATGCCCAGCGTGACCTTGTTGTCCTCCAGGTGGTACATAAAACCGCCGCCGTAGGTCTGGCTGTCCATGGGCCAGCCGGCGGTGTGGATGACCAGGCCGGGCTTGTGTTTGGCCGGGTCGATCTCCCACAGCTCTTTCACGCCGAGCGCATAGCCCTGCGGGTCGCGGCCTTCGTCGAGTTTGAAGCGGCTGATCAGCTGGCGGCCCAGGTGGCCGCGCGCGCCTTCGGCGAACACGGTGTACTTGCCATGCAGCTCCATGCCGAGCTGGAAGTTGTCGGTGGGCTGGCCGTCCTTGCCGATGCCGAGGTTGCCGGTGGCCACGCCCTTGACGGAGCCGTCGTCGTTGTAGAGGACTTCAGCGGCCGCGAAGCCCGGGAAGATTTCAACGCCCAGGCCCTCGGCCTGCTGCGCCAGCCAGCGCACCACATTGCCCAGGCTGATGACGTAGTTGCCTTCGTTGTGAAAGCAGTCCGGCACAAAGAAGGCCGGTGTCTTGACCGCGCTTTTTTCGCTGAGGAACAGCACCTCGTCGGCGGTGACGGGCTGGTTCAGCGGCGCGCCCTGGGCTTTCCAGTCGGGCAGCAGCTCGGTCAGCGCTTTCGGGTCCATCACCGCGCCCGAGAGGATGTGGGCGCCGGGCTCCGAGCCTTTTTCGAGCACCACGACGGAAATGTCCTTGCCTTTTTCGGCCGCGAGTTGCTTCAGGCGAATGGCGGTGGCGAGGCCGCCGGGGCCGCCGCCCACCACGACCACGTCGTATTCCATCGCCTCACGGGGGCCGAACTGGGCCAGAATTTCTTGGGTATTCATCGGGGACTCGCTGATAATGATTTTTCAGGAAGGATTGTCGGTCTCGCGTTGGATTTTATGTCGCGAATGCAGCGATGCGAACGGTCGTTCTCTTTTGTGTGCTTTAAATTGAGAGAGGAGCCTCTAATGGCTTACAGCATTGACCTGACAGGGCGTGTCGCCCTCGTGACCGGCGCTTCCGGTGGACTGGGTGCCCAGTTCGCCACGACCTTGAGCCGCGCCGGCGCGGCCGTGGTGCTGGCCAGCCGCAGGCTGGACAAGCTCAAGGACCTGCGCGCGCAGATCGAGGCGGCCGGCGGCGACGCGCATGTGGTCGAGCTCGACGTGACCGACCATGCCAGCATCAAGGCCGGCGTGGCCCATGCCGAAACCGAGGTCGGCCCCATAGACATCCTGGTCAACAACTCGGGCGTGAGCACCACGCAGCGCATCCAGGATGTGGGCGAGGAAGACTACGACTTCATTTTCAACACCAATGTGAAGGGCGCTTTTTTTGTGGCGCAGGAAGTCGGCAAGCGCATGCTGGCGCGCTCGCGCGGCGCCGGGCCCGGCAACTATGCCGGCGGGCGCATCATCAACATCGCCTCCATGGCCGGGCTGCGTGTGCTGCCGCAGATCGGCGTGTACTGCATGAGCAAGGCCGCCGTGGTGCAGATGACCAAAGCCATGGCGCTGGAGTGGGGCAAGTTCGGCATCAACGTCAATGCGATCTGCCCCGGCTATATTGACACCGAGATCAACCACCACCACTGGGAGACCGAGCAGGGCAAAAAGCTGGTGCAGATGCTGCCGCGCAAGCGCATCGGCAAGCCGCAGGACCTGGACGCGCTGCTGGTGATGCTGGCCAGCGGCGAGAGCCATTTTGTCAACGGTGCGGTGATCGCGGCGGATGACGGCTTCGGCGTCTGAGAGTCGCCCACAAAACCCTCCTGGCGTTGTTGCAGTCGCCTTGCCGTGCTGGTGCACTGTCTGCGGCGACGCGCCTAGCCAGGACCGCTTCGCTGGGTTTTGTGAGCGACTCTCAGCCGGTTTACGACACACACGCAACCTGATATTCACAACATCAATCAAATCCTGGAGAACAACATGATGGATTCCGTAGTGCCTTACCTCGGCCCCATAGGCCTGATCTTCCTGGCCTTGCTCGCGGGCGTAGTCAGCCCCGGCCCGAGTTTTGTGCAGGTTGCGCGCATCGCGGTGTCGCGCTCGCGCGCCGACGGCCTGGCCGCGGCGCTGGGCATGGGCCTGGGCGCGCTGGTGTTTGCCGCGCTGGCGCTGGCCGGGCTGCAGGCCTTGCTGGCCGCCTTGCCCGGCGTCTACACGGCACTCAAGGTCGTGGGCGGCCTGTACCTGATGTGGATTGCCATCCAGATTTGGCGCGGCGCGCGCCAGCCGCTGGAGATGGCCGGCCAGGACAAGGGCGCGGCGCGCCGCACGGTGCTGCAGTCGTTTCGCCAGGGGCTGGTCACGCAGCTGAGCAATCCCAAGATTGTGGTGGTCTACAGCAGCGTGTTCGCGGCCCTGCTGCCTGCGCAGTTTCCCTTGCCGGCCGCCATGCTGGTGCTGGCCGGTGTGCTGGTGATGGAGACCGGCTGGTATGCCGTGGTGGCGCTGGTGCTGTCGTCGTCGGTGCCGCGTGCCGCCTACCTGCGCAGCAAGGCCGTGGTGGACCGCACGGCCGCCGGCGCCATGGGTTTGCTCGGCCTGCGCCTGGTCGCCACCGCGCACACCGCCTGATAGATGCTGGCCGGCATTCTGGCCGGGCTCGCGGCGGGTGCGCTGTGGGGCCTGGTGTTTGTGGCGCCGCGCATGCTCGAGATGGGCGCGGGCGGCTATTCTTCGATAGACCTCACGGCCGGGCGCTTTGCCGTTTACGGTGTGGTCGCCGTGCTGGTGATGCTGGCCGGGCTGCGCAGCCGCCGCCTGCCCACGCTGCGCCAGGCCGGCACCGCGCTGCTCATGAGCATCCTGGGCTTTAGCGGCTATTACCTGCTGCTGGTGCTGGCCATACGCGATGCGGGCACCGAAGTGCCTTCGCTGGTCATAGGCACCATCCCGATCTGGGTCATGCTGCTGGGCAAACCGCAGGGCCTGCGCTGGGCCGCACTGCTGCCGGGGCTGGCGCTCACGCTGGCCGGGCTGGTGCTCATGATGGGGTCCACGCACGAGGGGGTCCAAGGCGCGGCCACCCATTTCTGGCGCGGCATGCTGTTTGTGGCGGGCTCGCTGGTGTGCTGGACGGTTTTTGCAATCCTCAACTCCGCCTGGCTCAAGCGGCATCCGGAAGTCAACGCCACCGACTGGGCCAACTGGCTGGGCGTGGCCACCGGACTGGGCGCGCTGCTGATGTGGGGGGCCGCCGGATCCGATGCTGGCCTGCTGGCCGCGCGCGCGGACCGCGGAACCTTTGTGCTGCTGTGCGTGGTGGCCGGCGTGGGCTCGACCTGGCTGGCCACGATTTTGTGGAACATGGCCAGCCAGCGGCTCAGCGCCAGCCTGTGCGGGCAGCTCATCGTCAGTGAAACGATTTTTGCGCTGCTGTATTCCTTTGCCTGGGACGGCCGCTGGCCCACCCTGGTGCAGCTCACCGCCTGCGTGCTGTTCACGCTGGGCATTCTTGCCTCCATCAGGGCGCACCGTTAGGTGCGGTGTTCACCATGAAGATTGAAATCCCCGAGAAGAAAAAGCTGGTCCATGAGATGCTCATTCCGATACGCTGGGGCGACATGGACGCCATGGGCCACCTCAACAACGGCAGCTACTTCCGTTACCTGGAAACCATACGCATTGACTGGATGTACGCGATTGGCTGCCGGCCCGACCCGCGCGGCGAGGGCCCGGTCATCGTCAACGCCTTCTGCAATTTCTACAAGCAGCTCGAATACCCGGGCGATGTGCTCATGAAGATGTATGTCAGCGACCCAGGCCGCAGCACCTTTGAGAGCTGGGCCACCATGGAGCGCAGTGATGCGCCGGGCGTGGTTTGCGCTGCCGGCGGGGCCACCACCATCTGGGTGGATTTCCCCGCGCAGAAGTCGCGGCCACTGCCGGACTGGATGCGCAAGATCGTCGAGGACTGAGAGAAAGAGAGAGCCGCTCACAAACCCAGCGAAGCGGTCCTGGCTAGGCGCGCCGCCGTAGACAGTGCACCAGGCAAGGCGGCGCAACAACGCCAGGAGGGTTTTTGAGCGGCTCAGCGGACTACGCGAAAACTGTCGGCATTTTCCTTGAACCAGCGCCTGGCCAGGCCGCGCGTCTGCTGCTCGGGCTTGGCAAACGCTTCCTGGTCCGGATGGAAATCGCGCCTGAAGTAGGCCAGCAGCGGACCTAGGGTGTACCACATCGCGCCCTTGCGGCCCCAGAAAAATTGGGCCGCGCTCCACCAGGTGCCGGGCTTGAACAGCGTGCCGTCGCGCCACAGGTTAAGCACCGTCTGCCGCCCTGAATCAAAGGTGAAGACCAGTATCGCGTAGATGTACCAGCGTATGCGCCAGGCGTAGTTGCCTCGCACCGCGTGGTAGAGGTCGTAGGCGACGGCGCGGTGTTCGGTCTCCTCGGCCGCGTGCCAGCGCCAGAGGGTCTGCATCCGCGGGTCGGCGCTGTCCAGCGTGTTGTTGTGGCGCAGCAGGTAGTCGGCCAGCACCGCGGTGAGGTGCTCGTACGCGGCGGTCACGGCGAGGAAGTGCAGGGGCAGCGCGCCTCTTTTTTTCGCATAGTCAATACGCTCCGTGGCCCAGTGCTGCCAGCGGTTGACCAGGCCCTGGGTTTCCAGGTGCGCGTTGTAGAGCGCGTGGATGTGGCGGTGCGTGGCCTCCTGGCCTATGAACTGCGTCACCGCGTCGTGCAGCAGGGCGTGTTCGGGTGTTTGGGGCAGCAGCCTGGCGCAGTCGCGCACCGCATCGATAAAGGACTGCTCGCCGACCGGAAAGCTCATGGACAGGGCGTTGTGGTACTGGCTCAGGAAGGCGTCGCCGCCATACCAGTGGCGGTCAAAGCCCTGGCTCAGGTCGATCTCGAGCTTGCGCACGGTCAGTCCGGACGGGTTGGCCGATGCCGGGTTGGGTGTGGCCGGGGCGAGGGGAGTGGCGGTTGGGGTCATGAAATCCTGGTTCGAATCAAGCCATGCGCGAACGCGGGGCCATGCGCATTATTGAGCTTTGCCGGAGGCCTTTCAACCCGCCCTGTCAGGCCGGCTTGGGCGGTTTGGGCACGCGGCCCATCAGGTAGAACTCGGTATTGGGCTGCATGTTGCTGAAGCTGGCCATGCGGTTGGAGAGGCCGAAAAAGGCCGTGATCGCCGCGATGTCCCAGGCGTCTTCGTCGTCAAAGCCGTGGCCGTACAGCGCCTCGAAGTCGGCGTCTTCAATCCGGTCGGCCTGCAGGCAGACTTTCATCGCGAAGTCCAGCATGGCGCGCTGGCGCGGCGTGATGTCGGCCTTGCGGTAGTTGACCGCCACCTGGTCGGCGACCAGCGGCTTCTTTTCATAAATCCGCAGGATGGCGCCATGCGCCACCACGCAATACAGGCAGTTGTTGGCCGCGCTGGTGGCGGTGACAATCATCTCGCGCTCGCCCTTGGTCAAAGTTCCGTTGGGGTTGGAACCTTCTTCCTTGAGCATCAGGGCATCGTGGTAGGCAAAGAAGGCGCGCCACTCGGCGGGGCGGCGCGCCAGCGCCAGGAACACATTGGGCACAAAGCCGGCTTTTTCCTGCACTTCCAGGACCTTGGCCTTGATGTCCTCGGGCAGGTCCTTGAGTTCGGGGGCGGGGTAGCGGGGGGCTGCGCCTGGCGTTGCGGGCTTGGTCATGAGGGTTTCCTTCAAAGGCTTTATAAGTGACTCGGCTCAAGCGTAACGGCAAGACGGCCCATACGGCCACATGGGCCTGGCGTAAAACGCGTGCAATTAATAAAAACTATTAAATGAATATTTTTAATTGTCTTTGCATATTTTGCTGCGAAACCTAGACTGCGTTTCATCCCATACACATTGAAGGAGTTCATCATGGCTGATCACACGACGCAAGGCGAAAGCGCCTGCCCGTTCTCGGGCGGCGCCCGCAAACACGCACTGGCCGGCGCCGCAGGCAACGCCAGCTGGTGGCCCAATCAGCTCAACCTCAAGATTCTTCACCAGAACTCCCCCAAGGCCGATCCCATGGGCGAGGCCTTCAACTACGCCGAGGAGTTCAAGACTCTGGACCTGCATGCCGTCGTCAAGGATCTCCATGCGCTGATGACCGATTCGCAGGACTGGTGGCCTGCGGATTACGGCCATTACGGCCCCTTCTTCATCCGCATGGCCTGGCACAGCGCGGGCACCTACCGTGTCGCCGACGGCCGCGGCGGCGCGGGTTCGGGCATGCAGCGCTTCGCGCCGCTGAACAGCTGGCCCGACAACGGCAACCTCGACAAGGCGCGCCGCCTGCTGTGGCCTATCAAGCAGAAGTACGGCCGAAAAATCTCCTGGGCCGACCTGATGGTGCTGGCCGGCACCGTGGCCATGGACTCCATGGGGCTGAAGACCTTTGGTTTTGCCGGCGGGCGCCCGGACGCCTGGGAACCCGAAGAAGTGTATTGGGGACCCGAAGCCGAGTGGATGGGCGACAAGCGCTACAGCGGTGACCGCGAACTCGAAAACCCCCTGGGCGCCGTCCAGATGGGCCTGATCTATGTGAACCCCGAAGGCCCGAACGGCAACCCGGACCCCTTGGGCTCAGCGCGCGACATCCGCGAGACCTTCGCCCGCATGGCCATGAACGACGAAGAAACCGTCGCACTGACCGCCGGCGGCCATACCTTCGGCAAAGCCCATGGCGCCGCCGAGCCGGGCAAATACGTCGGCCCTGAGCCCGAGGGCGGCAGCCTTGAGGACCAGGGCTTTGGCTGGACCAACAAGTTCGGCGGCGGCCACGGCGTGCACACCATCACCAGCGGCATCGAAGGCGCCTGGACCAACAACCCCATCAAGTGGGACAACGGCTACTTCGAGAACCTGTTCGGCTATGAGTGGGAACTGAGCAAGAGCCCCGCGGGCGCCCACCAGTGGAAGCCCAAGGATCCCGCCGCGGCGACTGCGGTGCCGGACGCCCATGATCCCGCGCAGCGCCATGCACCCATGATGACCACGGCCGACATGGCCATGCGCATGGACCCGGCTTACGAAAAAATCTCGCGGCGCTTCATGGCCAACCCGCAGGAGTTTGCGGACACTTTCGCCAAGGCCTGGTACAAACTCACGCACCGTGACATGGGGCCGGCCGCGCGCTACCTGGGCCCGCTGGTTCCCAAGGGCCAGTTGCTGTGGCAGGACCCGATTCCCTCAGTCGACCATGAACTGGTCGGGGAAAACGACATTGCCGCGCTGAAGGCCACGCTGCTCGCGTCCGGGCTTTCCATTGCCCAACTGGTCACGACGGCCTGGGCATCCGCCGCCACATTCCGCGGCAGCGACAAGCGCGGCGGTGCCAACGGTGCGCGCATTCGCCTCGCGCCGCAAAAGGACTGGGAGGTCAACCAGCCGGCCGAACTCGCAAAAGTGCTCAAGGTGCTGGAGAAGGTCCAGGCCGAATTTAACGGCGCGCAGTCCGGTGGCAAGAAGATTTCGCTGGCCGACCTGATTGTTCTGGGCGGCTGCGCCGCCGTCGAGGCGGCCGCCAAGCGGGCCGGGCATGACGTGAAAGTGCCTTTTTCGCCGGGGCGCACGGACGCTTCGCAGGAGCAGACCGATGTGCAGGCCTTCGCGGTGCTGGAACCGACCGCGGACGGTTTCCGCAACTACGGCCGCAAGGGGCAGGAGGCGAGGGCGGCCGAACTGCTGGTGGACAAGGCCAGCCTCATGACCCTGAGCGCTCCCGAGATGACGGTGCTGGTCGGCGGCATGCGTGCCCTCAATGCCAACGTCGGCCAGGCCCCGCACGGTGTCTTCACCAAGCGGCCCGGCACCTTGAGCAATGACTTCTTCGTGAACCTGCTTGACATGCGCACCAAGTGGCAGAAGTCGGCTGCTGACGCCGGCGTGCTCGAAGGCCGCGACCGCGCGAGCGGTGAGCTCAAGTGGACGGCGACCGTGAACGACCTGGTTTTTGGCTCCAACTCCCAGCTGCGCGCCATCGCCGAGGTCTATGCCTCCAGCGATGCACGGGACCTGTTCGTACGCGACTTCGTGGCCGCCTGGAACAAGGTCATGAACCTGGACCGTTACGACCTGGCCTGACCCCAGCTGAACGAAGTTGATCTTGCCCGCCCTGGTGAAAGCCCGGGCGGGCTTTTTTGTTTTCCACTACGCTTGGGCTTTCAAGAACCTGTTCCAAGGAGCTCACGTGACCGCTACATCTTCCAGCGACTTCGACAAAGGCCTGGCCACCCGCAAGCAGGTGATGGGCGAAGACTTTGTGGCCAATGCCTTCGGCAAGGCGACCGACTTTTCGATGCCCATCCAGCAGTACATCACGCGCAATGCCTGGGGCGACGTCTGGCAGCGGCCGGGGCTGGACCTGAAGACACGCAGCCTGGTCACCGTGGCCATGCTGACCGCCCTGGGCAAACAGCATGAACTCAAAGGCCATGTGCGCGGCGCGCTGAACAACGGCGTGACGCCGGAGCAGCTCCAGGAAGTGCTGCTGCACGCCAGCATCTACTGCGGCCTGCCCGCCGCGGTCGAGGCCTTCCGCACGGCGGCCGAAGTGGTGGATGCGCCCAAGCCATGAACCAGGTGCAGATACGCCGCTGCGAGGAAGCCGACTGGCCGGCCGTCTGGCCGCTGTTGCGCGCTACTTTTGAAGCCGGCGACACCTACGCCTTTTCGCCGCAAAGCACCGAAGCCGAAATCCACGCCGTATGGATGGAGGCGCCGCGCGCCACCTACGTGGTGCGCGAAGGTGAGGGGCCCGTGCTGGGCACCTATTTCATCAAGCCCAACCAGCCCGGCCTGGGCGCGCACGTCTGCAACTGCGGTTATGTGGTCGCCCCCGAGGCCCAGGGCCGGGGCCTGGCGTCGGCCATGTGCGAGCACTCGCAGCGCGAGGCGCTGACGATGGGATTCCTGGCGATGCAGTTCAACCTGGTGGTGTCGACCAATGAGCGGGCTGTCCGGTTGTGGAAACGTTTGGGGTTTGAGGTGGTGGGGATTTTGCCGAAGGCTTTTCGGCATTCGCGGTTGGGGTTGGTGGATGCTCTTGTGATGTTCAAGACTTTGGGGTGAGGCGGGTCTTGCTCCGGCCGGGCGCGCTCTTCCTCCGCTTTCCTCTTCTTAGTTCAGCTGGCCGGGTCTCGCCCCGGCGGGCGAGGCACTTTTATCGAAACCCGCAAAGCGGGTTTTCTTTGTTCGCCAAAGGCGCGCTACGCGCGCGGGGTTTGCTCACTTCGCGCAGCGAAGTTACGCAAACACCAAAAGTACCCAAAAGAAAGGCGACCCGCAGTCTGGGTCCCCTGCGCTTCGCTACGGGGCAATCTGCGGTGCTCGAGCCAAGCGGGGTCCGGCTAAACTCGCCTTCGGCTCAGACAACGCCGGCCCTGATCCGCTTGTCTCTGCGCTCCTCGGCCCAGCCAGGACGGGGCAATCGGGAGCGGGAGCCAATACAAACAAGGACACGCCATGGCGTGTCCTTGTGGATTTCTGTATTGGTATTTTTGCCCTCACCCCTTCTGGATGCGCCGAGGAGCGCAGGGCCAGACGGATCAGGGATCGCGTTGTCTGAGCGAAGCGAGTTTAGCGAGACCCCGGCTGGACCGAGCACCGCAGGTTGCCCGCAGCGAAGCGGAGGGACGCAGCAAGTAGGGTCGCCTTTTCTTTTGCTTACTTTTGGTGTTTGCATAACTTCGCTGCGCGAAGTGAGCAAACCCCACGCGCGTAGCGCGCCTTTTGGCGAACAAAAGAAAACCCGCTTTGCGGGTTTCGATAAAAGTGAGCAGCTGCCGGGCTACCCCCGGCCAGCAGAACTCAACAAAAAGCGCAAAGGCCGGAGCAAGAACCGGCCAAACCAAGCCCGACCGGCCAGGTCAAATAAACCCTTCCAACACCACCTTGCCGCGCGACTTGCCCGATTCAATCAGCGCATGCGCGCGCCGCAAATTCGCGGCATTGATGCTGCCAAAACGTTCGGTCAGTGTGGTGCGGATCAAGCCCGCATCGACCAGCTGTGCAATCTCGCTCAGCAGCCTGTGCTGCGCCACCATGTCGGCTGTGCCGAACATGGAGCGGGTGAACATGGACTCCCAGTGGATGGAGATGCTTTTGCGTTTGAACTTTGTCATGTCCACGTTCTTCGGGTCGTCGATCAGGCCGAAATGGCCTTGAGGCGCCAGCGCCTCGACGACCTGGTCCAGGTGCGAATCGGTTTGCGTGAGGCTCACCACATAGTCGACTTCAGGGATGCCTATGCGCTTGAGTTCCGCGGCAAGCGGCTGGCTGTGGTCGATGACGTGGTGGGCGCCCAGCTCCTTCACCCAGGCCTGGGTTTCGGGGCGGGAGGCCGTGCCGATCACCGTGAGGGACGTCAGGCGCACGGCCAACTGCGTCATGATGGAACCCACGCCGCCCGAGGCGCCGATGATCAGCAGTTTTTTGTGTGTGGGCTTTTTGCCCGGCTGCAGGCCGAGGCGGTCGAACAGCATTTCCCAAGCGGTGATGCTGGTCAGCGGCAGGGCGGCGGCCTGTGCGAAGTCGAGCGAGGCGGGCATGCGGCCCACGATGCGTTCGTCCACCAGGTGCAGTTCGCTGTTGGTGCCGGCGCGCGTGATGGAGCCCGCATACCAGACCTTGTCGCCGGCCTTGAACAGCGTCACGTCTGGGCCCACGGCGCGCACGATGCCGCTGGCGTCATAGCCCAGCACCTTGTAGTCCTGGCCCGCGGCGCGCGAAACACCCGCGCGCACCTTGGCGTCCACCGGGTTGACGGAAATCGCCTTGACCTCCACCAGCAGGTCGTGACCCGTGGGTGTCGGGTCGGGCAGGGTGATGTCGGCAAGGCCGGTTTGGCCTGCCTGATCGAGCGTGTGGGCTTGGGTGTAGCCGATGGCTTTCATGGGATGCTCCTTGAAGATGGTTAGGACGGAAATGAAACGAAAGTCAGGTCTTGAACTGTATGAATTTTGAAAATCAAGATAAACAAGCTGTCAATTGAAGATATTTACAAATAAAATTTGTAAATGAAAGCACTGCAAGACCTGGAAATCTTTGTCCGTACCGTGGATTCGGGCAGCTTGTCGGCCACTGCGCGCGGCCTGGACCTGACACCGGCTGCCGCCAGCGCCGCGCTCAAGCGGCTTGAGGCGGAACTGCAGGCGCCGCTGTTTGTGCGTTCCACCCGCAGCCTGCGCCTGACGCGCGAGGGCGAGGTCTTCCTCGCGCATTGCCGGCCCGCGCTGGCCGCCTTGCGCGATGCGCAGCTGGAACTGGCCAGCGGCCGGCAGCAGGTCAGCGGCATGCTGCAGCTGGCCGCGCCTTCCGACTTCGGCCGCAACCTGCTGCTGCCCTGGCTGGAGGCGTTTCAGCAACAACACCCCGGCATCCGCTACCGCCTGCATTTGTCGGATCGCGTCACCAATGTCTACAGCGACCTCGTCGATGCCGCCTTTCGCCAGGGCGAGCCGCCCGATTCCAGCATGCTGGCGCTGCCCGTGCACCTGACCAACCGCCGCGTGCTGTGCGCTTCGCCCGCCTACCTGCAGGCGCATGGCACGCCCACGACGCCGCAAGTCCTGGCCCAGCACAGCTGCCTGTGTTTCATGCTGGGTGAAGAGGTGTATGACCGCTGGAGGTTCTGGCGCAATGGCGAGGAAGTGGTGGTGCGCGCCAGCGGCGGCAATATCTCCAATGACGGCGACGTGGTGCGCCTGTGGGCGCTGGCCGGGCGCGGCATCATCTACAAATCGCGGCTGGACGTGGTGGCCGACCTGGCTGCGGGCCGGCTGGTGGCGCTGTGCACCGATTGGCAAACCGAGGCTTCGCCGATGTACATGGTGTTACCGGGGCGGCGGCAGCTGACACCGGGCCTGCGTTTGCTGCGGGAGTTTATTGAGCAACGTTGTGCAACATTGACCAAGGCCTAGTTTGCGGCCAGGCGCCTGTATTGGCAAGCGAAGCGCCCAAACCCGCCCTTACTTGAGGGTTGCGTTCAGGACTACAGACCTGGGAGCCCATCGCGCGCACAATGAATTTTCCAGCCGCCATCCGGCGGATCATCAGGCAGCCCGGCCCGCAGGCCCGCGCGCTGCAACCCCTGAAAGGAAAAACGCGCATGCAAATCCAGGTCAATTCCAATCACAGCCTGCACACCGGCGAATCTTTCGAACGCTGGGCCAGCGGCGAACTCCACCAATCGCTGGGCCGCTTCAAAGGCGACATCACACGCATCGAAATTCACATGAGCGATGAGAACAGCGACAAAACCGGCCCCGACCAGAAACGCTGCGTGATGGAGGCGCGGCTGGCGCACCACGAGCCGCTGGCCGTCAACCACAACGCGCCCAACCAGGACCAGGCTTTCCGCGGCGCGAGCGACAAACTCAAGCGCATGCTGGACCACACGCTGGGCAAGCTGCGCGACCATCACCGCGACCGCGAAACCATACGGCACGAACCCGCGCCGGAATCCGGGGCGCCGTAGCCCGCGCTAGGATTTGTCCAGGGCCTTGACCATGACAAAGCGGCGCAGTTGGGCGCCGCGCCGCTCGACGAGCTGCTCTCCCTTGACCGTGAAGCCCTGGTGCGCAAAAAACGGCTGGCCCACCAGGCTGGCCTCGGTGTAAAGCTGTGCCACGCCGATGGCGCGCAGCGCGGCCTCGGCGCGGCCCAGCAGTTGTGAGGCCACACCGCGGCGCGCCGCCAGCGGTGAGCTGAACATCAGGTCGATATGGCCGTCGTCTTCGTAGGCGACGAAACCCAGCAGCGCGTCGCTGTTTTCGGCCTCCTGCGCCAGCAGCACCTTCAGGGGCTTCAGGCGCGTTTCCCAGATGCCCAGGTCGGGCGGCTGCGGCGCCCAGGCCTTGCGTTGGGCTTCGTCGTAGTGGCTGGCTGTGAGGCCGTGCACCGCATCGGTGTAAAGCTGGGCGATGGCGGCCAGGTCTGCGTTTGTGTAGGGCCGGATGTGCATTTCAGCGAGGAGCTTCGGGCGGTTCCTGGTCTTCCGGGTCTTCGCGCGGCGCCTCAGCCACCGGAACCACGAGGTGGGCAAATGCACCTGCCTTGACAATCAGCACGACCGCCAGCAGCAACTCAAACAGGGCGACGGAGATGTCCACCTTGGCGTCCGGTGTGATCGATGAGAAGGCGGCACTGGATGCCACGAACAGAAAGCTGCGGAAGATAAGCCATACCAGGGTCGGCGCCGCCTTGGTGATCAGCCACAGGCCCAGCAGCGCCGAGCCGACCTTGGCAAGCTCATGGGGCTTGGCGGACAAACTGTTCTGGTAGTGCGTGCGGGGCAACAGCTTGTGGGCGATCGCCATGGGGAAAAACCAGAACAGCAGCGCTGCGGCCACGTAAGCCACCCCGATGGCATAGGAAACAATGCTGGGGGTGTTGCCCAGGTTGGCGGATGCCAGAAGGGTGGCGGGAATCGTCGCCCAGTAGGCCACGCTCGCGATGGCAAGCCAGACGGCGAACAAACGAACACCCAGGCCAACGAGTTGTTGAGGAGTCATGAAATTCCTGTTGTAAGGCGAGGTGTCATCCCGCCTGTCCGGCCACCGTGGCCGGGAGCGCTGGTTTTACCATGCCCTGTCCGGAATTCAAAAGCTCCCCAGGTAATCCATCTTGCCCAGCGGCACGCCCTGGTGGCGCAGGATGCCATACGCCGTGGTCAGGTGGAAGAAGAGATTGGGCAGCACGAAGTTCAGCAGGTAGGGCTCGCACTCGAAATTCATTTCCTTGCCGCGCACCTTGAGCGTTACGGTGCCGCCCGCGCGCGCATTGATTTGCGCCTCGTTCACGGTTTTGAGGAAATCCAGCGTCTTGGCGATGCGGGCCTGCAGTTCTTCAAACGTGGTTTCGGTGTCGGCAAAGCTGGGCGGGGTGACGGCGGCCAGGCGCGCCGCGCCGAACTTGGCGGCGTCGCTCGCGCCCTGGACCTGGCCCGAGAGCGGGTACATGTCGGGCGCCAGGCGGGCATTGACGTAGGTGGAGAGGTCGATGTTGTTGGCCGCAGCATGAGCCTTGGCTTTTTCAAGCACGGCCGACAGGTTGGCAAAGCCGCGGATAAAGACGGGTATGGAAGCCTGGTAAAGGGTGAGCGCCATAAAAGCTTTCGTGGGTTGAATGAGAGGGCTGTGTGGTGGGGTGATGGGGTGGCGCCAAAACGCCGGTCCCGATTTTGTTCCTGCTGCGAAAATTTTGCTGCCATCTGGTGCAAACTTGCCGGAAAGCCGTGTTTCACGGTGAATTAAAAACTGCTCCTTAGTCCATGAAAATCGCCCTGCTGTCGGATGTACACGCCAACCTGCGCGCGCTGGAGGCCTGCCTGGCCCATGCCGCCGCGCAGGGCGCCGGCAGGCTGGCCGTGCTGGGCGACCTGGTGGGCTACGGCGCGCAGCCGGCAGAGGTGGTGAGGCGCATTCGCGGACTGGCAGGCGAGGGCGCCATTGTGCTCAAGGGCAACCATGACGGGTACGCCGTGGCGCCACCCAGCCAGGCCCATTCTCTCGACCAGAGCGGCGCTGCATGGACCCACGAACGGCTGGACCCGGACGCGCTGGATTTCCTGGCGGCGCTGCCGCTGACGGCCACCGTTGATGCGGCGCTGCTGGTGCATGCCAGTGCCGACGCGCCCGAGCGCTGGTCTTATGTCGACAACGAACACCGCGCCCAAGCCTGCCTGGACGCCGCCTGCGCGAACCCGTCCGTGCGTTATGTGTTCTGCGGCCACGTGCACGAACAGGCGCTTTATTTTCGTGGCGCTGGGCAAGGACTGATGCGCTTTGCGCCCACGCCGGGTGTGCCCATCCCGGTGCCGCCGCACCGCCGCTGGCTCGCCACCGTGGGGTCGGTGGGCCAGCCGCGCGACGGCGACACCCGGGCCATGTATGCGCTGTTCGACGCAGACCGGGCCGAGCTGACATTCCACCGTGTGGCCTACGACCACCTGGCCGCCGCGGCCGATGTGCGCGCGGCGGGTTTGCCCGGCCATTTCGCCTCGCGGCTGGAGGCGGGTTTGTGAGGTTGATGGCGCCCGGCACCGTGGTCGACGGCTTTGTCGTCGGTGAATGCCTGCATGCGGGCGGCATGGCGCATATCTACCAGGTGGGCTATGCCGACCCGTCGCGGGCCGCGCCTTTTCCCATGGTGATGAAGGTGCCGCGCATGACGGCCGGCGACGGCGCTGAAAACATCGTGGGCTTTGAAGTGGAGCTGCAGCTGCTGTCGGCGCTGACCGGGCCGCATGTGCCGCGTCTGGTGGCGGCCGGAGACCTCGAGAAACTGCCCTACCTGGTGATGGAATGCGTGCCCGGCCGCACCCTGCAACAACTGCTGGACGACAGCCCGGGGCCTGTGCCCGCGCCGGAGATTGCCAGTCTGGGCGTGGCCGTGGCCCAGGCGGTGCACAGCCTGCACCTGCAGGAGGCCTGCCACCTGGACCTGAAGCCGGCGAATGTGCTGCTGCACCCCGATGGCAGCGCGGTGCTGCTGGACTTCGGGCTGTCCTGCCATGCGCATTACCCGGACCTGCTGGCCGAAGAGCTGCGCCCGGCTGTCGGTTCCCCCGCCTGGATGGCGCCCGAGCAGGTGGTCGGTGTGCGGGGCGACCCGCGCAGCGACATCTTTGCCGTCGGCGTGATGCTGTATGAGCTGGCCGTGCGCGAGCTGCCCTTTGGCAACCCGCAGACCCGGGGCGGCCTGCGCCAGCGCCTGTGGATGGACCCGGTGCCGCCGCGCGCCTTGCGGCCGGAGCTGCCCGAGTGGCTGCAGGAGGTGATCCTGCATTGCCTGCAGGGCGAAGCCGGCCGGCGTTATGCATCGGCCGCGCACCTGGCGCTGGATTTGTCGGACCCCTCGCAGATCGCCGTGACGGAGCTGGGGCGGCGCTTGCAAGCCACGGGTTTCTGGGCGCATTTCAAGCGCTGGCTGCACGCGGCGGGCAAGCACTACCGGCCCAGCCCTTTGCCTTCGCGGCAGCTTGAGGCGGCGCCCATCGTCATGGTGGCCCTGCCTTACCGGGACGTGAGCGATGCCACGCTGTATTCGCTGCGGCGCGCCGTGATGCGGGTGCTGGGCACGGCGCCCGGCGCGCGGCTGGCCTGCGTGACGGTGATTGACGCGGCAAAGGCGGCCGGCAACGACAGCGAAGCCAATGAGACCACCTTGCACCGGCGCTACCTGGGCATGCTCAGGCAATGGGCCCAGCCGCTGAACCTGGACAACCGGGCGCTGTCTTTCCACGTCATCGAATCGGGCGACGTCGCGCAGGCGCTGCTGCACTATGCCAGGGGCAACCAGGTCGGCATCATCGTCATGGGGGCGGCAACGCACGGCTTGCAGATGCAGCGCCTGCTGGCGACGGTGCCGATCAAGGTCGCCATGGCGGCGCCGTGCACGGTGATCCTGGTCAAGCAGGCGCTGTCGTTCGATCGGCTGGCGGGGGAGGGCGAAGAGAGCTAGGAACCTGCCATCAGCTTGTGCACCAGGTCGGCCGTGGTGGAGGCCTTGTATTTGCGCATCAGGCGCGCGCGGTAAATCTCGACGGTGCGGTGGCTGATGACCAGCGCGCGGCCGATTTCCTTGGAGGTCAAACCGTCCATCAGGTGGGCGGCCACTTCGCGTTCGCGCGCGGTGAGTTCGGCCGTGACGGGGCGGCGCGAACTGAGGTCTTCAAAGGTCCAGATGCCGGCCTCATGCGGCGCGCTGCGGTTGAGGGCGCGGCCGGTGACGTGGCACCAGAAGGTTTCGCCCTTGTTGCGGCCGTCCACGCGCTTCATGATGCGGTCGTCGGAGTACAGTCCCTTGGCATTCAGGATGGGAATCATGCGCGCGCCTATGCGCTCGTACTCATCCGCGCTGGGGTAGAGAATGAGGAAGGACTGGCCCGCGAGTTGCTCGCGCGTGGCGCCGAACATCTCGCATAAATGCTGGTTGCAGTCCACAATCGAGCGGTTGCGGGACAGCACCAGTCCCACCGGCGCCAGGTCGAATGCGAGCTGGTAATCCACTTCCACAGTACAAACCTTTAGGGAAAACTACGTAACTTGATAAGTAGTATCGTAATGGATTGCCTGGAACACAAGGAGATGATTTGTGAAGAAACTTTTTCCCTCCGCCGCGGAGGCCCTCAAGGGCGTGGTCAAGGACGGCCAGTTGCTGGCCGTGGGCGGCTTCGGCCTGTGCGGCATTCCCGAGGCGCTGATTGACGCGCTGCGCGATAGCCAGGTGAAGAACCTGACGGTGATCTCCAACAACGCGGGCGTTGACGGCTTCGGCCTGGGCAAGCTGCTGGAAACCCGGCAGATCAAAAAAATGATTTCCAGCTACGTGGGCGAGAACAAGGAGTTCGAGCGCCAATACCTGGCCGGCGAACTGGAGCTGGAATTCACGCCCCAGGGCACGCTGGCCGAAAAGCTGCGCGCCGGCGGCGCCGGCATCCCGGCTTTTTTCACCAAGACCGGCGTGGGCACGCAGGTCGCGGAGGGTAAGGAATTGCGCGACTTCGACGGCGAAACCTATGTGATGGAGCGCTCGCTGGTGCCCGACGTGGCCCTGGTCAAGGCGCATGTGGCCGACAAGTCCGGCAACCTGCGTTTCAACCTCACGGCGCGCAATTTCAACCCGGCCGCCGCGATGGCCGGCAAGGTCTGCATCGTCGAGGTGGAGAAGGTCGTTGAAGTCGGCGAACTGGCGCCCGACGACATCCACCTGCCGGGCATTTATGTGCACCGCATCGTGCTCAATGCGAATCCCGAAAAACGCATTGAGAAACGGACCATCACCGAGAAAGCAGGAGTTTGACCATGCCCTGGACCCAAGACCAGATGGCGGCGCGCGCCGCCCAGGAACTCGAAGACGGTTTTTACGTGAACCTCGGCATAGGCATCCCGACCCTGGTGGCCAATTTCACCGGCGACAAGGAAGTCTGGCTGCAGTCGGAAAACGGCATGCTGGGCATAGGCCCCTTCCCGACCGAAGACCAGGTCGACGCCGACCTGATCAACGCGGGCAAGCAGACCGTCACCACCATCAAGGGCTCGTCCATCTTCGGCAGCCATGACAGCTTTGCGATGATTCGCGGCGGCAAGATCAACCTGTCCATCCTGGGCGCCATGCAGGTCAGCGAAAAAGGCGACCTGGCCAACTGGATGATCCCGGGCAAGATGGTCAAGGGCATGGGCGGCGCGATGGACCTGGTGGCGGGCGTCAAGCGCGTCATCGTCCTGATGGAACACGTCGCCAAAAAGAAGGACGGCACCGAGGACCTGAAGATACTGCCCAAGTGCACCCTGCCGCTCACCGGTGTGGGCGTGGTGGACCGCATCATCACCGACCTGGCCGTGATGGACGTGACGCCGCAAGGCCTCAAGGTGGTGGAGCTGGCGCCCGGCGTGACGCGCGAAGCGCTGCAGGCCAAGACCGGCGTCACGCTGGTCTGAGGCCCTAAAAAAACAAAAGCCGCCGGCCTTTTCAGGCGGCGGCTTTGGCTTTACCGGATCTCGCGGATTTCCCCCCGGGTTTATCTGTTTCCGGATATCTTTTTTTCGGTAATTTTCACCTTTTCGGTTTTCTCCTGCGGATCGCTCCCGGCGGCGGCCTTGCGCCTGGCGGGCGCGGCCTTTTCCTGCAGCAATTCGTCCCGGGCCAGGTTCTCGATCATGGCCAGCAGCACGGTGCGCGTCATCTTGATGTGTTCGGGCTCTATGCCCTCTATGCTCACATTGTTGGTCTCTTCGGCCAGGGGCACCAGCAGCTGCTTGAGCGCGCGGCCCTTGTCGCTGAGGTAGACATACATATTCTTTTTATTGGTGGGCAGCTGTTTGCGCTCTATGTAGCCCAGCGCCTCCATGGCCTTCATGGCGGTGAAGGTGGTGGGCTCCATCACGCCGGCGCGTTCGCTGAGCTCTTTTTGCGTCAGGCCGTCGGATTCCCAGAGGATGCGCAAAAAGGTCCAGTGGCCGAAGGGCACCCCGTGCCGCGCCAGCCGCACCTGCAGCGCGCGGTGGAAGGCGCGTGAGGCATCGCGGATCAGGTGCGCGAGGCGGTCATTGGGCACGGCTTCACGCCAGTGGCGGATGATGTTTTGGGTGTCGTTGCTCATGACCCCGCATTGTGACCGACTTGGTGCGGGGGAGCGCAATCCCGGCCGCTGCGCGCGGATTCCAGCAGCGCCAGGCAGACCGCCGTGGTGGCGCGAGCCCACTCGCCGCTGTGCACCGGGGGCTTGCCATGGACTACGGCGGCATACAGCTCGTCAATCACCTCCTGGCGCGGGATCGTCGGTACAGGCAGGACTTCCATGGTTTTTTCGCTGTCGGTATAAATGCTTATTTCCGACGGCCCGGGCCGCAGGTCGGCCTTTTCGCAGCTCACGATGATGTGGCCGAAGTGCTGGTGCCGCTGGCCCGCGGGCAGGGCGCTGCCGGCCGTGTACAGGCGGCCGCCGTAGTTGCGCGCCGCCTTGAGCGCGCTTTCTTCGGCGGAGGTAGCCGCACCCTGCAGGCGCTTGCGGGCCGCGCCGTAGTCGGCCGGGTTTTTGAGCTGGCCCATCTCGCCGATGTTGCCCAGCAGCTCGTCCGAGTCGTAGTGGCCGTAGCCACTGTAGCTGGCCGAGGCAAAGGCGCCGCCCTCAAAGCCCAGCAAGGCGCTGTAGGCGCCCTCGGTGGGGCGGCTCACGTCCCAGGCGCCGGTGTGGGCGCGCACGCTGCGCACCAGGCCGCCGCCCAGCAGGCGCACGATGTCCATCTGGTGGGTGGCCTGGCTGTGGACCACGCCGCCGCCGGCGGCCGTGTCCAGTTCCTCGGGGCGGCGCGGGCGGTAGAGAAAATCGGTGAAGTTCAGCGCGTGGATCATCTTCACCGTGCCGTAGCGGCCGCTGTCAATCAGTTCGCGCGTGCGCCGTATCGGCGTGTTGAAGCTGTGGCTGTGGCCCACGATCAGGTGAACGCTCGCGCTGCGCGCCGCGTCAATCATGGCGCTGCATTCGTCCACCGTGAGCGCCATGGGTTTTTCCACCATCACATGTTTGCCGAAGGATGCGGCCAGGCGAACGTGCTCGGCGTGGAACTGGTGCGGCGAGGCGATGTAAAGCGCCTCCACCGCCGGATTGGCGCACAGGGCCTCCATGGATGCGTAGCTGGGCGCGCCGAAGTCTTTTTCGAACTGCGCGCGCGCGGCGGCGATAGGGTCGGTCGCGCCCACCAGCTTCACGCGGCCGTCGTGCACAAAGGTGGGCAGCATCAGCGTGAAAGCCCGGCCCAGGCCGACGATGCCGAGTTTGAGTGTGCGCCCAGTCATAAGTCCAGTACCAGTTCCGGCGATTTTGCGCGCGAGACGCAGACCATGATGTGATGGGCCTTTTCCTCCTCGCTCAGCACCATGTCGCGGTGCTCGGCCTCGCCTGCCAGCAGGCCTGTCTTGCAGCTGCCGCAGGTGCCGCTTTCGCAGGAGCTGGCCACGCGCACGCCGCTGCCGCGCAGGGCCTGCAGCAAGGTCTGCTCCGCGCTGACTTCCACCGTCTTGCCGCTTTGGGCCAGGCGCACGCTGAAGGGCGTGTTTTCCGCAAACACCGTGGCGTCGACGCCGAAGCTCTCGAAATGCACCTTGCCCGAGGGCCAGTGGCCCGACATGTCCGCCACGCTGTCCATCAGGCCCCTGGGGCCGCAGCAGTAGACATGGGCCGCGCCCGGCTTTTCAAACACCGGCCAGAGGTCCAGTGCTTCTTCGATGTTGCCGTTGTCGTGGTGGATCTGCACCTGGCCCGGAAATTCGGATTGCAGTTCGTTGATGAAAGCTGTGCCCGCGGCGTCGCGTGTGCAGTAATAAAGCTTGAAGCCGGCGGCGCCTGTGCGCTTGAGCTGCCGCATCATGGAAAGAATCGGTGTGATGCCTATGCCGCCCGCGATAAAAATGAAGTCGCTCGCTTGCGCGGCCAGTTCGAAATTGTTGCGCGGCGCGCTGACGGTCAGCAACTGCCCGGCCTGCACCTTGTCGGCCATGCTGATGGAGCCGCCGCGCCCGCGCCCGTCGCGCTTGACGGCGATCTGCCAGGCGCCGGTGTCGGCCGGGTCGCTGCACAGCGAGTAATTGCGGCGCACGCCGCTGGGCACTTGCACCGTGAGATGCGAGCCGGCCATGAATGCCGGCAGGGGCGCGCCTTCGGGGTGGCGCAGCTCGAACAAATAAATGCCTTGCGCGACCTCCTGCTTGCGCGCCACCGTCAGCGGGAAAAAATCCGGCTCCGCAACCGGGACGCCATCGGCCCTGGGGTTAACGCTCATTTTTGTCTCCACAAATTTTCTTGACAAACCGCCAAATCACGATAATCTTAGTCATCTAAGAATAATTGGATTGCCCCGGATTGGCAAGTTGTTTTTAAACCTGTTTTGATTGACGGCTACCGACCACGGGGCCATGACCGATAAACCGATAAAAGGACATTCGCGATGTTGACCGCCGAAGAAAATGAACTGCTCTGCCGTGTTGAGGGCCAAGCCCCCATGGGCCAGCTGATGCGCCGCCACTGGACGCCGGTCTGCCTGATCGAGGAGGTCAGCGAGCCCGACGGCACGCCCGTCAAGGCGCGCGTGTTCGGTGAAGACCTGGTGGTGTTCCGCGACACCAAGGGCCGTGTCGGCGTGATGGACGAATACTGCCCGCACCGCCGCGTCTCGCTGGTGTTCGGCCGCAATGAGGACTGCGGCCTGCGCTGCCTCTACCACGGCTGGAAGATGGACGTGGAGGGCAATGTGCTGGAGATGGTCTCCGAGCCCGCCGCCAGCGGCATGGCGCAAAAGGTCAAGCACCTGGCCTACCCGGTGAAAGAGTGGGGCGGTTTTGTCTGGGCCTATATGGGCCCCAAGGAAACCCAGCCCGAGTTCGAACCGCCGGCCTGGGCACCCACGGCCGATGCCCGGGTCACCATCGCCAAGGCGCTGATCCCCTGCAACTGGGCGCAAATCCTTGAAGGCGCGATCGATTCGGCCCACAGCTCCAGCCTGCATTCCTCGGACATGGTGCCGGCGCGCGTGGACGGCGCCGAAGCCACCGACACCAACTGGCTGCGCCCCTCCACCGACAAGGCGCCGCGCATGCAGGTGGAGCGCGGCGGCTACGGCTTCCGGTATGCCGCCATCCGCCGCCCCATCAAGAACGCGGCCGCCAACGACTACATACGTTCCACCGTGTTCGTCGCGCCGGCCACCGCGCTGATACCGCCCAACAACCTCTACAACGTGGCCAATATCAACGTGCCCATGGACGACACCAACACGGCCTTTTATTTCATCGCCTGGGGCCACCCTGAGCAGACGCCCGATACCGACACCTGGCGCAGGTTCCTGGGCCAGCAGCTGGGCCCCGACCTGGACGCCAGCTATGCGCCGCTGCGCAACCGCGCGAACAACTTCTGGCAAGACCGTGAAGCCATGAAGGCCGGCAACTTCACCGGCATCACCGGCTTTCCCAACCAGGACATCGCGATGTGGGTCACCATGGGGCCGATCGCCGACCGCACGCACGAGCGCCTGGGCGCCAGCGACATGGCGGTGGTCGAATTCCGCAAGCAGATGCTCGAGGCCGTGCGCGCTTTCCAGGCCGGCGGGGCTGCCATAGGCACGGGCGCATTGCGCATTCCGTCCAGTGTGGTCGCTTTCCAGGCCATCGTGCCCAAGACCACCGACTGGCGCGCCTACCAGGCCTCTTATGTCTGGGACACACGCGAGCCGGCGCTGGAGCCGTCCTACTCCACCTAGGCCCGCCTTTCCGCATTGGCTTTCCGCCCGCAACGTCAGCAAAAAATTATCAGGAGACAAGTCCCATGAAATTCCCACGCCGTTCCCTTTTGCTGGCCAGCGCGATGCTGCTGGCCGGCCTGCTGCCCCAGCTCGCCGGGGCCCAGGGCGCCTACCCCAACCACGCCATCAAGTTTGTCGTGCCCTATGCGGCCGGCGGCCTGCCCGACACGGTGGCGCGCATCTACGCGCAGCGCCTGGGCGACAAACTGGGCCAGGCGGTGGTGGTCGACAACCGGCCCGGCGCCAACGGCGTGGTCGCCGCGCAGGCGCTGGCCACGGCCCCCAGGGACGGCTACACCTTTCTGGTGACCGATGGTTCGATGTTCTCCATCAACCCCGCCATCTACAAAAACCTGGGCTATGACTACAAGCGCGACTTCGTGCCGGTCTCGCTCGCGGCGCGCGCGCCGCTGTACATGGCGGTGAATCCCAAGGTGCCGGTCAACAGCTTCCAGGAATTCATCGCGCTGGCCAAGGCCAAGTCCGGCACGCTGAACTACGGCTCCTCCGGCATAGGCAGCACCCACCACCTGACCATGGAAGCCATGAAGGCAGCGCTGGGCCTGCAGATCACGCATGTGCCCTTCAAGGGCACCGGCCAGTCGGTGCCGGCCTTGATAGGCGGCCAGGTCGAGGTGCTGTTCTCGGCGCTGCCCTCGCTGTCCGGCTTTGTGAAGAGCGGGCAGGTCAAGCTGCTGGCCACCAACGCGGCACAGCGCTCCAGCCAGGAGCCCAATGTGCCGGCCATCGCCGAAACTATTCCAGGCTTTGACTTCGCGCCCATCGTCGGCGTGCTGGCCGCCACAGGCACACCGGCCAGCGCCATCGAGCGCATCAGCCACGAGATGGCGCAGATCGCCAGGATGCCGGACGTCATCGCCACGCTCAACAACGCCGGCATAGAGCCCATAGGCAGCAGCCCGGCCGATTACGGCAAAGCCATCCTCGGCGAAAACGAGCGACTGGCCAAGGCTATCGCCGCCTCGGGAATCAAGCCCGAATAGGAGCCGTCCACAAAACCCTCCTGGCGTTGTTGGGCCGCCTTGCCGTGCTGGTGCACTGTCTGCGGCGGCCCGCCTAGCCAGGACCGCTTCGCTGGGTTTTGTGAACGGCTCTGCCTCCATCCACTCTCCCTCAAGGAATACACCCCCACATGTCAAAACTGAAACTGAGCTTCGGCTGCTGGAACTACGACCGCACCCGCGCCCTGATGGACGGGAGCGTGCAGCCCGACGGCATAGACCTGAACTACCTCAACATGCCGGTGGAGGAAACCTTCTTTCGCATGCTGCGGCACCGGGAGTTCGACGTCGCGGAAATGTCGCTCTCCTCGTACACGGTCTCCCTGTTCAAGGAGCCGCGGCCCTTTGTGGCGATCCCGGTGTTCCCCTCGCGCTTTTTCCGCCATTCCTGCATTTATGTGAATGCCAACGCCGGCATCCGCGAAGCCAAAGACCTGATAGGCAAGCGCGTCGGCAACCCCGAGTACCAGATGACGGCACCGGTGTGGATACGCGGCATCCTGTCCGACCATTACGGCGTGCCCGTCGACAGCGTGACCTACTTCACCGGCGGCGAGGAAGAACCCGGCCGCTCCGAAAAAATCCAGCTCGACCTGCCGCCCAACATCAAGGTCCAGCGCATAGGCCCGGACCAGACCCTGGCGCAAATGCTGCTCGACGGCGAGATCGACGCGCTCTACACCGCGCGCATGCCCTCGAGCTTCCTCAAGGGCGGCGGCAAGGTGCTGCGCCTGTTCGAGGACTACGAACAGGTCGAGCGCAACTACTTCAAAGAGACGGGCATCTTTCCCATCATGCACACGGTGGCGATACGCCGCGAGGTCTACGAGGCCAACCGCTGGGTGGCGCGCTCCATGATGAAGGCGCTCGAAGAGTCGCAGCGCCGCACCTATGAAGACCTCTACGAAACCGCGGCCCTCAAGGCCATGCTGCCCTGGCTGACCTCGCACGTCGAGCAGGTCAGGCGCGAGATGGGCGAAGACTTCTGGCCTTACGGCTTCGAGAAAAACCAGGCCACGCTGCAGACCTTTCTGCGCTACTCTTTCGAGCAGGGCTTGTCCAAGCGGCTGCTCAAGCCCGAGGAGCTGTTCGCACCCGAATCGCTGGAGGCCTTCAAGATCTAGGCGTGTTTGCAAGGCGCGCGCTTTTTCCGCAAAAGACCACAAGATGAGGCTGGATGTCTGACACCTACCTGGGCTACTTGGGCTACATCCTGGCCGGCGCCGCCTTGCTGCTCTTCACCGCGTCCATCCTGCTCACCAAGCTGGCTTCCCACAGGCTGGATCTCGGCCTGGGCTTTCTGGTCGCCACCACCGCCAACGTCGTTTTCTCCGCCCTGGCCTTTGCGGTGCAGATGGGCTTGCGCGGCGACGCGCTGCTGTGGAACGCCCAGGCCTTCTGGCTGTTCGCCGCGGCGGGCGCCTTCGCCACCTACTTGGGGCGTTTCTTTTTTTATGAGTCCGTCGTGCGCTTCGGCCCGGCCAAGGCCAGCATCTTCCAGATCAGCAGCCCGCTGTTCACCGCCCTGATGGCCTGGCTGCTGCTAGGCGAGCGCCTTAGCGTGCTGGCGGCGCTGGGCATGCTGATGACCATCGCCGGCCTGATGCTGGTGAGCTACAAGCCCGGTTTCTTCTCGCGCCGCAATGCGGTGGTCGTGATGCCGCCCGACGGCGGCCCCGCGCCTGCGGCCCTCAAGTCCAGCGTGATGCAGCGGGCGATGGGGCGTGTGATGCAGTCGGTGTTTCTGCTGGGCGTGGGCAGCTCCATGGCCTATGCCATCGGCAATGTGCTCAGGGGCTCGGCCGTGCGCGGCTGGAACGAACCCGTGCTGGGCGCGCTGGTCGGGGCGCTCAGCGGCCTGGCGCTGCACCTGCTGTTCAGCACCGGCAAGCGCGAGATCATGCAGCGCCTGCGCACGGCCGATCGCGGCGGCCTGGCGCTGTTCGCACTGATAGGCGTCTCGACGATTTCCGCGCAGATCTGCGTGATAGGCGCCATGCGCTACATACCGCTGTCCGTGGCCACGCTGGTGACGCTGTGCACGCCCATCCTGGTGTTTCCGCTCAGCCACCTGCTGTTCAAAAACCAGGACAAGATCACGGCGGTGACGCTGGCCGGCAGCGGGCTGACACTGCTTGGCATCGCCATCATCGTGATGCGGTAACAGGCCCTAAGTCGCCGACCCACTGCCCCCGATTTTTAGAACAATCGGGATAAATTCTGGTGGCAAGGTCGCAAATTGGCTTGCCTGAACGAAATGTCTCAGAAAGACAAAATGACCTTGCCAAAGTGTTTTCCCGAATGAAGGCGCTGAAGCGCCTCCGCGGCATTTGTCCAGTGGGTGACGGAATCAATCATCGGTTTTGTCTTCGTCGATGCCATCGCTTGGACCAGTTCTTGCAGCATTCGGCGTGAACCGACCGGAATTCCTCGAACGGTCGCCTGCTTGCGGAAAATATCCAGGGGATTGATCCCCCCATCGACGCCGCCCAGATAGCCGATCACGTTAACTTGGCCTCCTGGGCGAATCGATTTCAGTGAATGTTCGAAGCTTTGGGGGCCGCCGACCTCGAGAACGTGATCGACACCCCGGCCGTTCGTCAGTTTGAGAACCTCAACTGACCAGTTGGGATATCTCTTGTAATTTACTTTCCCCAATATGCCCGGCGTGGTCAGTTTCTCCAACTTCTCATCGCTGCCGGAAGTAATCACAACCTGAGCACCCGCCATCGCGGCGAATTGCATGGCAAACAAGGACACCCCGCCGGTTCCCTGCACCAGTACCACCTCGCCCGGCTTTACGCCTCCAGAAGTGACAAGGGCATTCCACGCCGTGGATGCAGCGCAAGGAAGGCTTGCCGCCTCGATGTCGCTAATTTCCGGTGGCACGACCACAAGCCTGTCTTCGCTTGTCAGAAACTGCTCGCTCAAAACACCGTCTGAGGGGCCGCCCAGCGGCGCTCCCGCGACACTCGCATCAAAGGAACCGTCGTGCCACCTTTCCCAAAATGCCACAACGGCCCGGTCGCCCTTTTTCACGCGCGTGACGTCCTTCCCGACCTCGATCACCTCCCCCAAGCAGTCCGACATCGGCACGAGCGGAAACTTGAAGGGTGTGTGATAGGAGCCGAGCACTATTTCAACGTCGCGGTAATTCAGCCCGACCGCCCTGACACGCAAAAGAACTTGCCGAGGCCCTGGCAGGGGGGCTTCCTGGCTGATCAACTTCAGTCCGTCAAAGCCATTCTTTTCGATCACTATGGATTTCATGCTTTCTCCTGTTGGTTTTGTCCAGGCGATGCACTATCCTTCAGTGATTGACATTAATCAAATTCATTATTTTGATAATTTTTATTCCAAAGGTGCATGATGCTTGCCGAGTTAAAGGCCTTTGTTCTTCTTGCTGAAACCGGCTCAATTCAAGCGGTCGCAAATCGCATTCCGTTGACGCAGCCAGCTGTCACGCGGCAATTGCAGCGCCTGGAAGAAGTACTCGGCACCACGCTGCTGGATCGTCGCGCAAAACCGGCGCGTCTAACCTCCGCTGGTCTGGCCGTGTTGGGGCACGCCAGAAAGGTTCTTGCCGCGTTTGAGGAACTGAAGAACGCTGCCGCTGTTGATGCAAGCCCCGCCGGGGATTTCAGAGTTGGAATAGCGCATGCCCTGGCGGAATCCGGCGTGGTAAACAGCCTTCAATATCTGAAGCAAAATTTTCCGGACCTGAACCTGCGATTGACTGCGGGATGGACAAACGAACTCATTCCAAAAGTGGACAAAGGCGAGCTGGACGCCGCCCTTGTCATGGTGGCGGGAGCGAGAGACAGCTTGGCCATGTTGCCCGGCCCGGTATTGGCGCGCGACGACCTTATCTTTCTTGCCTCGCGCAACCTGGCTCTGCCAAGAACGCCCTCCCTTGGCGAGCTAAATAGATTCGGCTGGATTCTCACACCGGATACCCTGTGCGGGTCGCGCGCCTCTTTGCGTGGCGCAGTAGAGAAGAATGGCGCGCAATTTCGTATCTCGGCGGAGGTCCACGACATGGCCCTGCAGGCATCGCTTATCGAAAGAGGCCTGGGTATCGGAATGCTTCCTAAACGCAAGGCAACAAGGTTGAAGCGCTCCGGGTTACGCGCCATCAGCGTGCGCGGCCTGGATTTACAGATGCAGATCGCACTCGTCAGGGCGCCATACCTGGGAAGACTTCAAGCTGTGGTGGACGGCCTGCAAGAAAGCCTGGCGGTTGAATTTCGTCGAAATCAGAGCCGTTAGAGCGCTCATTCCGCTGACCCCGTAAGTGCGCCCCTCCTGGGCGCCAGATATGCGACAAGACGCCTGCAGATCTCTTCAACGGCATCGAGAGATGGCCAGCGCTGGCCATAACACTTTTCGGTGACCCGCTTGCTGATCTTGCGATCCGGCACGCGTGACGGTGCCCTTACCTGGTTTCAAGACCCTCAAAGCAGGTGCTAAGTACGAAAGCGATGATCTGATCGTTGGTGTAGAGCTCGCCCATTTTCAGGAACTCCAGAACCGGATCGCAGGCGCGGGCGTATAGCGTGTACAGCACGACGACGGGCGGGAGCTTGGGGTTCAGGGCGCCTTGGGCCTGGGCCGCCTCAATCCAGGCGCCCAGGCGGTCGCTCACGTCCATGAGCCCGTCCATATAGTCTTTGTTGGCCATCAGCGCGGCGCGCAGGCTGGAGTTCTGGCTGGGCAGCGAAGGCATTTCACCCGCCAGCTTCAGGTCCATGGTCCACGCCACGACTCTGCGCAGCTTGTCCACGGCGGACAGCTCAGTGGGCAATGTGTCCAGAAAGGCCTGCGCCCGGCGCATGACCGACACCATGGCCGCCGCCGCCAGGTCTTCCTTGCTGGGGAAGTGCTTGTAGAGGCTGGCCTTGGCAATGCCCACGTCGGCGGCCACTTCGTCCACCGTCATGGATTCAAAGCCTTTTTCAGCCAGCAAACGGTTTACCGACTGGATGATGGCGTCTTCACGCGCCAGCAGCATTTGCGCCTTGAAGGAGGCCTTAGGGGGGAGGGTGCTCGTCATGGCTTGATTTTAGCCAGTTTGGTTTGAAAAAAGAATTGCGAGGAAATATTAATACTGAATGGTATTAATAAATACCATGTAGTATATAATTGACCTGAGCAATTCAAGGAGTGCCGGTGTCGATCAAAGTAGCCATCGTGGGTTCGGGTATTTCAGGCCTGGCGGCCGCCCATGCCCTCAGGGGCAAGGCGGACATCGCGCTGCTGGAGGCGGGCGCCTGGTTTGGCGGGCACACCCACACCGTTGACGTGACGCTTCCCACGCCGCGCGGTGAGGTCACCCACGGGGTGGACACGGGGTTTCTTGTCCTTAACGAGCGGACCTACCCGCAACTGATCGGTCTGCTGGCGGAACTGAACGTGGCGACCGTCAAGTCAGAGATGTCGTTTTCGGTGCGGGCCCAGGATGTCGCCAGCGGCCATGTCCTGGAGTGGAGCGGCTCCAGCCTGAACACCGTGTTTGCGCAACGCGCCAACCTGCTGAACCCGCGCTTTTGGGGCATGCTGCGCGACCTGCTGCGCTTCAACACCCTGACCACCCGCATGGCTCAAGACGCAAGCGACGTGCAACTGCGCCAGCCGTTGGGCGCGTTTCTGGACGAGCACGGCTTCAGCACCGCGTTTCGCGACTGGTATTTCCTGCCCATGATGGCCTGCATCTGGAGCTGTCCCACCGCGCAGATGCTGCAGTTCCCGGTCGCTACCATGGTGCGCTTTTGCCACAACCACGGCCTGCTGCAAATCACCAACCGCCCGCAGTGGTGGACCGTGCAGGGCGGCGCCCGGCACTATGTCGAAAAAATCACCGCTGGCATTGCGGACAAGCGGCTGAACACCCCGGTGCGCCGTATCGAGCACCTGGACGGCACGCCGGACGGCAGAGGCGGCGTGCGCATCCACACCGATGCGGGCGTCGAGCTGTTTGACAAGGTCATCATCGCCACCCATTCCGACCAGGCCCTGCACATGCTGGCCGCGCCAACGGTGCGGGAGCGTGAAACGCTGGGCGCCATCCACTACCAGTCCAACAAGGCTGTGCTGCACACGGATGCCTCCGTCTTGCCGGCATGCAGGGCGGCATGGGCGGCCTGGAACTATGAGCGCTCGGCGCTGCCCCGGCAGGAGGGCGCGCGCGTGTGCCTGCACTACCTGCTCAACCGTTTGCAGCTCCTGCCTTGGGAGCAGCCGGTGATCGTGTCCCTGAACCCGGTGCGCCCCATCGCACAGGACCGCATCATCGGCGAGTACGACTATGCCCATCCGGTGTTTGACCCGGTCGCCGTGGCTGCACAGCACTGCATGCCGGCATTGCAGGGAAAACACCATCGCTACTTTGCGGGCGCCTGGATGGGCTACGGCTTTCATGAAGACGGCCTCAAGGCCGGGCTGGCTGCCGCGGCGCAGCTGTTGGCGGACGCATGAGCCAGCCCGTGCCGCTCATCGGTTTTGGCCAGGTGCGCCACAGCCGCCTGCGCCCGCGGCGCCACGCATTTGTTTACCCCACCTACTTCCTGATGCTGCCACTGCGCAGCCTGCACAGGCAGGCGCCCCAGCCCGGCCAGTGGGACATCAACCGCGGGGGCCCGCTGAGCTTTTTCGAGACAGACCACGGCGACGGGCGCGCGCCGGAGCAGGGCGGCGCCATCGCGTGGCTGGACGAAGTGCTCAAGCGCGAGGGCATTCATGACGCGACCGGCGAGGCCTGGCTGCACACTTATCCGCGCGTGCTGGGCTACACCTTCAAGCCGGTGAGCTTCTGGTATTGCCACCGCGCGGCGGGCGACCAGGACGGCAGCCTGCGCGCCATCGTGGTGGAAGTCAACAACACGTTTGGCGAGCGGCATTGCTATGTGCTGGACGCGCCCCGCTACGGCGTGGAGCAGCGTGCGGACAAGGTATTTCATGTCTCGCCCTTCAACCCCGTGCAGGGCCACTACCGTTTTCGCTTTATGCGCAGCGAACAAGGCGAACAGGCTCGCATTGTCGCCCGCGTTGATTTTTACGACGACATCGTTGCCGACGCCGCCGTGCTGCAAACCAGTGTGAGCGGCACGCTGCGGCCCATCACGCCGGCCGTCCTGCGCAGTGCCGTGTGGCGCTATCCCGCGATGACCCTGGGTGTGGTGCTGCACATCCATGTCCAGGCGCTGCGCCTGTGGCTGAAAAAAGTGCCTTTCTTTCGAAAACCCCCGCCGCCGCAAACCTTTGTCTCGCGCTAGATGCCCAGCGCGGGAGATATGCCCCATTGAGGAGTCCGACATGAACGCCGTTACCCGCACCGCCCAAGGCCTCGCGTTTCCAGAGAATGCGCCGGCCGCCGCCCGAAGCGCGCTGCGCCTGCTGCAAAACTTGCGCCACGGCGCGCTGACCTTGCACCTGCCCGACGGCTCGCAGCGCCGCTTTGGTGAGCACCCGCAGCAGCATGACATGCACATGCCTGGGCACCCCAGTGCCAGCATCACGCTGCACAACTGGAAGGTGTTCGGTGCCGCGCTCAAGTCCGGCGACATCGGCTTTGCCGAGAGCTATATCGCCGGCGACTGGAGCACGCCCAACCTGACCGAACTGCTCAAGCTGTTCTCCGCCAATCGCCGGGAGATCGATGCCATGATCTTCGGCACATGGTTCGGGCGGCTGCTGTACCGCGCCCGGCACCTGCTGCACCACAACAGCCGGGCCAACAGCCGCAAGAACATCCACGCCCACTACGACCTGGGCAACGCGTTTTACAGGCTGTGGCTGGATGAGACCATGAACTACTCCGGCGCCTGGTTCGACGGCGACCTGTCCCGCCCCTTGCCCGAGGCGCAAAACGCCAAGGTGCGCCGCGCGCTCGACATGGCCGGCGTGAAGCCCGGCGACCGTGTGCTGGAAATCGGCTGCGGCTGGGGCGCGCTGGCCGAGCAAGCCGCCATTGAACGGGGCGCGACCGTGGTGGGCGTGACATTGAGCACGGAGCAGCTGGCCTATGCCGACGAGCGCATGCGACGCCTGGGCGTGAGCACCGGCGCGGGCGGGCGCGCCGATCTGCGCCTGCAGGACTACCGCGACATCCCGGACGCGCCGTTTGACGCGATCTGCTCCATCGAGATGGTGGAGGCCGTGGGGCAAGCCTATTGGCCCACCTACTTTGCCGCCGTGAGCCGCCTGCTCAAACCCGGCGCGCGGGCCTGCGTGCAAAGCATCGTCATCAACGACGCGCTGTTCGACCGTTATGTGAGGTCGACCGACTTCATCCAGCAGTACATCTTCCCCGGCGGCTGCCTGCCCTGCCCGCGGGAGTTTCGCCGCCAGGCCCAGGCCGCGGGGCTGGAGGTGGTGGACGAATTTGCCTTCGGCGCGGACTACGCCGAGACCCTGCGCCGCTGGCGCGACGCCTTCATGGCGCGCAATGCCGAGGTGGCGGCGCTCGGCTTTGACGAGCGCTTCATGCGGATCTGGGCGTTTTACCTGGCCTACTGCGAGGCCGCCTTTGACACCGGTGACATCAACCTGATGCAGTTCACCTTGCGCAAGCCCGCCGCGCTTTCGCCTCCGGCATGACTGGCATGAAAAACGCGGCTGCCTGCGCGGTATTGGCGGCTGCCGGCTGCCTGCCTGGCGTGTCCGCCCAGGCCTTGCCGCAGGAACTGCGACCCAGCCTGCCCTCGGCCAGCCTGTCCGGCCAGGCCAGGTTCAGGTTCTGGGGCTTTGAGGTCTACCAGGCCACCCTCTGGGTCGCCCCCGGGTTTGCCGGGTTGGGTTATGAGCAAAGTCCGTTTGCGTTGGAGCTGGCCTACCTGCGTGACTTCAAGGGTGCGGACATCGCCAAACGGTCCATTGCGGAGATGCGCCGCCAGGCGAGCATCACCCCCATGACCTCGGCGCAGGAAACCGCCTGGGAAAACCAGATGCGTGCGCTGTTTCCCGATGTCAGCGCCGGCGATCGTATCACCGGTTTGAACCAGCCCGCCACGGGCGCGGTGTTCTGGAGCAACGGCCGCCTGATCGGTGAAGTGCGCGACCCGCTGTTTGCCAAACTCTTCTTCGGCATCTGGCTGTCACCGCAAACCTCCGAGCCGCAGTTGCGCCGCGCGCTGCTGGCGCAGGAAAAATCACCGGTCCCGGCGGGCGCCGCACCATGAATCTCCGCGCGGCAGTCCAAACCGAAACGACACCCCAGGCCTGGAGTGTGGGTGACGGCGTGCGCTACGGCCTGCTGGGTGTGCCCCTGGCGTTTTGCGCACTGCCCCTTTATGTCTTGATGCCCAATCTGTATGCGCGCCATTGGGGGGTGTCGCTGGCGGCTTTGGGCGCCGTGCTGCTGGGCGCGCGCCTGCTCGATGCGGTCATTGATCCGCTGCTGGGCCGTTTATGTGATCGCTTGTATGCCGCCTCGCTGCGCGCGGTGCTGGCAATGGGCGCGGTGGCGGCCGCCGTGCTGGCCGTGGGATTTTCTTTTTTGTTTGTGCCGCTGGTGAGTGAACCCGGGGTCTTGCTTTGGTGGGCAGGGTTCTGGCTGGTGGTGACCTATGCGGCCTACAGCGCCTTGTCGGTCGCGCATCAGTCCTGGGGCGCCATGCTCGGCGGTGACGCGCTCTACCGCAGCCGGGTGGTGGCCTGGCGCGAAGGGCTGGGCCTGGCCGGGGTGCTGCTCGCGTCGGTCACTCCCGCGCTCCTGGGCCTGCCCGCCATGCTGGCCCTGCTGTTCTTCGGCCTGGCCGGGGGCTGGTGGGCCTGGCGCGCAGCGCCTCAGCCAGCGCGGCATCGCCATGCGACCATGACCGCGGCACCCCACACGCTCTGGCACCCGTGGCGCAACCCCGGCTTTCGCCGGCTCCTGGGCGTCTACCTGCTCAACGGCATTGCCAGCGCCATCCCGGCGACGCTGGTGCTGTTCTTCCTGCAGGACCGCCTGCAGGCCAGCGGGGCCATGCAGTCCGCCGCGCTGGCGGTGTACTTTGTGTGCGGCGCGCTGTCCATGCCGCTATGGCTGCGCGGGGTCAAGCGCTGGGGGCTGGTGCACAGCTGGCGCTTCGGCATGCTGCTGTCCATTGCCGTTTTTCTGGGCGCGAGCCGGCTGGGCGCGGGCGATGCACCCTGGTTTTTGCTGGTGTGCGCCTTGTCGGGCGCGGCTTTGGGCAGCGACCTGGTCCTTCCCGGCGCATTGCTGGCAGGTGTCATCGCCAGGGCCGGTGACCGCGGCCGCGCCGAAGGCGCTTACTTTGGCTGGTGGAACTTCGCCACCAAACTGAACCTGGCGCTGGCCGCCGGCCTGGCCCTGCCTTTGCTGGGCTGGCTGGGTTATGTGCCCGGTGTGCGGGATGCCAACGCGTCCGCCTTGCTCACCGCCGCCTACTGCCTCCTGCCCTGCGCGCTCAAGGCTCTTGCGGCCGGCGCGCTCCATTTTTTCATCCTCCCACCGACGGCCCAGCCGCAAACCCCATGACACAACGCAGCTTCTTCCACCGCCCACTTCTTCTTGCCGCCCTGGTGTGCGCCGCCTTGCTGGGCGCATGCAGCACGCCGCAAGTCCAGGACTACGCCAAAGAAACCCCGGTGCTGGAACTGCGCGACTACTTCAACGGCACGCTCGATGCGTACGGCATCTTCACCGACCGCTCGGGCAAGGTGGTCAAGCGTTTTACCGTGGTGATGACATGCACCTGGAAGGGCGACGCCGGCGTGCTCGACGAAGCCTTCAGCTATTCCGACGGAACCACCCAGCGGCGCATCTGGCGCCTGACGCGCCACGCCGACGGCCGCTACAGCGGCCAGGCGGACGACGTGGTGGGCACGGCCGAGGGCCGGCAAAGCGGCAACGCCTTCAACTGGGCCTACACCCTGGCCTTGCCGGTGGACGGCCGGGTCATCAACGTGCAGTTTGATGACTGGATGTACCTCATGAACGACAAAGTCATGCTCAACAAAGCCGCCATGCGCAAGTGGGGTGTGGGCCTGGGCGAAGTGACACTCTCCTTCATCAAGCGGTAAAACGCCATGGCCCTCAACTCTCGCATGGAAGACTGGCACGGCCGCTCGGTCTGGCTGGTGGGCGCGTCCACCGGCATAGGCCGGGCCACCGCATCGGCGCTGCACGCCCAGGGCGCCAGGGTGGTGGTTTCGGCCCGCGGCGCGGATGCCCTCAACGCCTTTGTCGAAGCCCACCCCGGCGCCCTGGCCCTGCCGCTGGACGTCACCGACGCGCGCGCCGTCAAGGCCGCGGCTGCGGACCTGGCCGTGCGGGATGCGCTCGATTGCGTCGTGTACTGCGCGGGCCACTACCACGCCATGGACGCCGCCCACATGGACCTGGGCGACCTGCTGCGCCACAACGAAGTGAATTACCTGGGCGCGCTCTACCTGCTGGATGCCGTGGTGCCGCAGCTGCTGGCGCGGCCGCCCCATACGCGCACCGGCCAGCGCGGCCACATCAGCTTGATGGGCAGCGTGGCCGGCTATCGGGGCCTGCCCAACAGCCTGGCCTACGGCCCGACCAAGGCCGCTCTCATCAACCTTGCCGAGACCCTGTACCTGGACCTGCATGCACAGGGTGTGGGCGTGTCCATCATCAACCCCGGCTTTGTGAACACGCCGCTAACGCAACAGAACCAGTTCAAAATGCCCGCCTTGATCACGCCCGAACAGGCGGCACGCGAAATCCTGAAAGGCTGGGCATGCGGAGAATTTGAAATCCACTTCCCCAAACGTTTCACCCGCTGGATGAAAGCCCTGCGGCTTTTGCCTTACCCTGTGTTTTTCGCGGCGACACGCCGCCTCAGACAGGCCTAGAAATTCCATGAACCCCGCCGACTCCGCTGTCGACCGAATCGTCGACGCCTTCCAGACCCTCACGCCCGCCGGCGTGGAAACCCTGGGCGCCCTCTACGCGCCCGATGCGCGCTTCAAGGACCCCTTCAACGACGTGCAGGGCCTGGCCGAAATCCAGCGCATTTTTCGCCACATGTACGTGAGCCTGGAGAGCCCGCGCTTTGTCATCACCGGGCGTATCGTGCAAGGCGAGCAATGCTTCCTGACCTGGGAATTCCACTTTGCCTTCAAGCGGTTCCAGCGGGGAAAGGCCCAGTGCATTCTGGGGGGCTCGCACCTGGTGCTGGATGGCGAAGGCCGCATCACGCTGCACCGGGACTATTGGGATGCGGCTGAAGAACTGTACGAGAAGTTGCCTGTGGTCGGCGGCTTGATGAGATGGTTGAAGCGGCGTGGCGGTTCGTCATAGATGACTGCCTCACCGCAAAGCAGACATTCCTTGCTCACCAGTGATCGAATCCAGCGGACTCATTGTCTGCCTGGCCTCAACCTTCAGCACATGCGTGTAAATCATGGTGGTGCTCACATCAGAGTGGCCCAGCAGTTCCTGTACCGTGCGGATGTCGGTGCCCGCCTGCAGGAGATGGGTGGCGAAGCTGTGGTGCAGCGTGTGCGCCGATACCGGCCTGACGATGCCGGCAAGCTTGAACGCCTGCTTCAGGCTGCGCTGCAATCGCTCTTCATACAGATGATGACGGCGCTCTATGCCACTGCGCGGGTCGGTCGGTTGATGTTGTCGAGCCAGGGCAGATCGACGCCAAGCACCTCCCGGTATAAGAACAGCAACGCGCTCAGGGCCTGGTTGTGTGTGGATGCTGAAACCTTGCGTTCCGTGGCCAACATAGTCAGAAAGTCCTCAATCTCCTTCGCCCCCATGTCGCGCGGATGCTTCAAACCATGCCAGCGGATGAAAAAACGTACCCAGTACACATAGAGCTTCTCGGTGCTGAAGCTATAGTGAAGACAGCGAATCCGCTCCCTGACCTGGTCGAGCAAGCAGGTCGATTGCAGCGCTGGGTTGCCGGGTTTCATGGAAGTATTTATACCTGTATGAAAATACAAAATATTTGCCAAAACCCCAATAAACAAGAGGCTTTCGGACGATTTTTATGGCCAAGTTAAACCTCAGCCGCCAAGTTAAGCCACAGGTTTTGCGGTCTAAATTACGTTAGGCGCCTAGAGCATGACTACGCATTACCGGCATTTGTTGCCACTTCTCTTTCTGATCATTTCGTGCGGTTCAAAAGCTGGAGACGAGACTACCGATCACGAACTGATCTCGAAGATCGCTAAACGGGAAGGTACGACCGTTGAAGAGGTCAAGAAATCGCTCGAGGAGGGCTGCAGTAGCGGAGTAACTCCGTACATGCGGCAATGCGCATACCTCAATGCGGTTGGCGAAGACATCAAACTCAACGAGACGTATCAGAAGCTGCTGCGCAGTCTGGAAACTCCCGCTGCAAAGCAAAAGTTGATAAAGGCTCAGAGAGCTTGGCTCAGCTTCCGCGACGCCACGTGCGAGTACGAAGCCATCGCTTGGACGGGCGGCACCGGCTATGGCGTAGTCCATTCAGGATGTTTGGCAACAATGACCAGCCGCAGAAACCAAGACTTGCAGTCCTATGCATCCTGCGACGGCTCGGGTTGCCCTCGATGATTCCACTTGCTTCAAGCGAAGAGGCGCTTAACCCTTCCATCGAGAGGACGCTTTCCAGCCTTCGGCCTCCGAGCGCCTCTCATGTCAAACGTTAGCCATCTATGAACACCGCACTCGCCAAGCTCAATCACCAATTCTGCGAGCAGGATTTCATCGACTTTCCGGTGTGGGCGACCTACTACGAGCCCGATGACATTGATGCCTTTGTCGACTTCGGATACAACCGTCAAGAAGTCGAACAGCTCGTCTTGCTCATCAGGAACAACGACGAATACTCTTTCCCACTTCCTCCGCTGGCCGTGACTTCTCCATTCAACTACCTATACCTCGGTGTTCGAGCAACCACGCGAGGTGGCAAGAGCCTTGTGGGTTACATCACCGGGCCATGCTTCGGTGTCTTTCATAGCGGAAAGTCCTACCAGTTCAACAGCGCCCTTCATGCTTTGGCTTTGCAGGCTGCCAAAGAGCTCTCAGCGGCCCTCGGTGAGCAGGCCGTGTTCCCCATGCAAGTTGAGGTCATGGCAACTGGTGAGCGCAAAGAGGAAGACCTGTGGTGAACGGGCAGATGGCTAACCCCTCCGTCAAGGGGCATCTTGCGCGTATGCGCAATCCGCCCCTTACGTCGAACGTTAGAGCCTTTGGCAGACACTCTCGGCTTCTTGTGTGATACGGCCAGTTCACAACCTTTTCTGTAGGAGGAATTATGAGAAATCAGATCGCCGGTGGAGGCGCAGTCTTAATTGGCATTGCTATCGTACTTGTCGTCCTGCTCAGTGACGGACCTGTACCGGTTAAACCTCTATTGAGTGGGCTTGCATTCATCGGTGTCGGAGCGTACTACCTCTTAGTGGGAAAAAAAGCCGCATCGCTGAAGGAATTCGTAGTGGACGGAAAGATGGTGACCGATGAAACCGACGGCAAGAAGCTCTAACTGGTCGCTCGACACGGAAACGCACCTGCGGGGGGGGCGCTGCGCGGCATGCGTTGCGTTCCGGTCAGCTTCGACGTTAGGCCTCACATGTAAGACAACCCGAACGCCGCCGCCGTGAATGCACTGTTAGCCGAGTTGAGCTCTGTTTTGGGCTTCAGTAAGGCTGCGAGAGATAGCGGGAGCTTCATCACCTTAGCGAAGGACGTCGATGGGTTTACTGACAGAGTGTTCGTTACGGAGGGAATGGACCCTCGCGGCGATTCAGCGCTTAGAGAAAAGGTAAGGGCGCGTGTTTCAAGGCGTCTTGGCTCCGAGGACTAAGGTGTGAGTCTTAACATTTCAATCGACACGGACCCACAACAGCAGGAGCCGGCTTCGCCGCAACTGTTGGTGGTCCGGTCATTTCTACGTTAGGGTGCCCACATGCAAGTTGCAAAGATTCTCGCGTGCACGTTGATCAGCCTTCTGGCGGAAGCTGCCATGGCTTGCTCGCCACCGCCGCCAAAAATTGGTCCGGATGGCAAAATGATGGTTGACCCCTACAAGTACAACTATGTTGCCGAGGTCGTTGGCTTACGCGAGGTCATCCTTCCATTTGGGCGAGAGCGCGTGCCTCAGGCCATGCTGGCTCTTGAATTGAACGTGATAGCGAGTTCGAGCGCGGAGGTCGCCGTCGGGTCTCGCCAGTTGGTGGTTTATCCTGGCGTTGGCTCAGACTGTTCATCTGAGCCACGCTCTTATGATGCCGGTCGTCGGTGGGAGAACTTTCCAGTTGGAGCCAAAGTGTCTGTCCGTGGCAATAGGCTTGATGCCGCGTTTGTCGAGAATGCGCCCTAACTGGTCAGTCAACACGGACGCCCAGAGGCGTCTGGCCGCTGCGCGGCCACCTTGGGTGGGCGCCGGTTCCCTCCGACGTTAGAGCTCATGGGAAGATTCGGCCCTCAACTCCGCGTGTTCCGTCTATGGAATCACATCGCCATGGCGGCTCTCGCGGCAGGTTTGCCCCGGCAAGCCTTTCATCTCCAACGTTAGATCACTCGATGCGCGAGGAGGCGCCAATGGAAAACACATCAGGCCAAGGAGCGTTAGCGAACGTTCCCGCAGAGATCGATCGCTGGAACTGGGGAGCATTCCTGCTGAATTGGATCTGGGGTATAGGAAACAGCACATTCATCGCGTTGCTGGTGTTCGTTCCGTTTGTAGGCTTCGTCATGCTCTTTGTACTTGGCGCCAAAGGCAGTTCCTGGGCGTGGCGAAACAAGCGCTGGGAGAGCATCGAACACTTCAAGGCAACCCAAAGAAAGTGGGCTAGGTGGGGCGCCATAGCCTTTTTCGCTTTCATCGCTTTGTTCATCGCTCTCTTCTTTGTAATCGCAGCGTCGATAAAGAGTAGTGATGCATTTCAGCTGTCTCTGTCTAGGCTGCAGGCAAGCCCGGAAGGCGTTCAACAGATCGGCCGCCCGGTGGAGACCGGTTTTCCTATGGGGAGCATGCAGGTTTCGGGTCCGCGAGGAAACGCAAGTCTCTCCTACAGCGTTAGCGGTCCAAACGGGAAGGGAACAGTGTTTGTAGAAGCCACGAAAGACATGGGGCAATGGAAGATCGATCGTATGGTCCTAGAGCAAGAAGGAACTGGCCGCCGTACCGAGATCAACCAGTGACCTAACCCTTTAATCGAGAGGACGTGCCCCGGCGAGCCGGGCCACGCCTCTCATCTCCAACGTTAAACATGATCTATCGAGCCGTTCTCGTATGCGACGGTGTTCCGAAGGATGCTGGCTCGGAGGCTGCCATCGACATCGCGAAGGAGTTTGCGGAACATCGCAAATGGCACGCGAACCTTACATGCGCCTGGGACGGTTCGCGACTCACACTTGCCGCCGAGAACGACCACGACCCGAAAGGGTTGGCGCTCCTCGACGAGTTCTCAGATTGTTTGTCTGCGTACATGGCTGGCAGATTTGACGGTGATCTGAAAGTCAAATCGATCGATGAAGTGAGCGATCATGTCTAACAGGCTCGTCGAATGGACCCGCAACGGCGGCCAGCGCGGTCGCCATTCTTGAAAGAAATCAATCAATGACAGAGATATGGAGCGGGTGAAGGGAATCGAACCCTCGTATGAAGCTTGGGAAGCTGCCGTTCTACCATTGAACTACACCCGCGTTTGGGTGGCTGCTGACGAACCACTTAAGCGCTGGAGCCGCGCCGTGGGCGGGCTCGCGGCGATTTTACACCCCGGTTTTGGCGTTCATTCAAGCGCGCCAGTACGGCCCGGGCAAGTCCGGCAGCGAAAGCTCAGGCTGCTCCCGCTCCCGCAGCGCCGCCTGCAGGCTGTGCTGCAGCTTGCTGGGCTGCTCCATGCCGGCGCACAGGGTTTCGATGTGCGCCCGCGCCGTCACGCGGTCGTTGTGCAGGCCAAAAACAGTTTGCGCTTTTTTGAGCCAGTCCAGCCAGGCTTCGGTGGCTTGCGGCTCGTAACGGCCGGCGATGAACTCGGTGAGGTAGCGCAGCTTTTTGGCGGTGATGCGCAGGCGATGCAGGCGCGTGGGGCTTAGCTGTTCCAGCCTGGGCAGGGCCTGCCGCAGCCTGTGGGCGAGTTTTGCCAGCCGTGCCGTGAGCGCGTCAAAGGGCACGGGCTCGCCGTCGCCGTCCGGCTGCGCGAGGCAGCGGCCCAGCTGCAGCAACAGGCGCTGGGTCTCGCGTTCTTCCAGGGCGGCCTGGGCCTGCAGGTGCGCCGTGGCCTGCTGCAGGGCGGCGGCCTCCTGCAGCTTCTGGCGCAGGGCGGCATCGTGCAGGCTGTCCGCCAGCGCCGGCCAGGTTTCTTCCATAAAGACATCCCAGTCGCGCGCCGCGCCCAGGCGCTGGCCCAGGGCGCGCAGGCTGTCGTGCAAGGGCGCCAGCGTTTCCTGCCGCCATTGGGCTGCATCGGCCAGCGGGCCGCAGGCCACCCGCAGCCGCCGCACCGCGACGCGCAGCTGGTGCAGGTATTCGCTGTCGTAGTGCCCGCCCTGGGGCTGGGCGATAAAGCCGGCTTCATTGGCCTGCCAGTGGGCCAGGGCGGCTTCCAGCGCCGCGCGCACGGCGGCGCGTGCGTCCCTGCCCGGCGGCTCAGCCATTGCGGCCGCCTTGGCGGGCGGCGCCGGCGGCCGGCCCTGGGCCAGGCGGTCGCCGCGCTCGGCCTTGCTGCGGCTGTCCAGCACCAGCGGGTGGCGTTCCACCAGCAGCAGGGCCAGCGCGAAGAGTTCGTCCACAGGCCCGTCCAGCAGTTCAAGCTCGAGCTCGCACAGCGGCTCGCGGCGTTCCCGGGCCAGGATCTCGCCCTGGTCGATGGCGACTTCAATCACGCCGCCAGCGGGGCCGGTGACTCGGCGAATCTCGCGCTTGAAGCGGGTCTGGAACTGCGGCTGCAACCGGTCCTTGAGGGGCTCCAGCACGGGCGCAAAAGCCGTGCCCGCCAGCGGCCCCCATTCGAGCGCCGGGCCGGCGACCGCGAACTCGATTTCCTCGCGCTGGTGCAGGCCGGCGCGGCTGCTGCCGCCGCCCTTGGCGGTCTGCAACCAGTGCTTGCCGTCGCTGCGCAGGCGCAGGCCTATGCCGGCGCTGGCCAGCGCGCGCTGCGGCGTGTCAAAGTAGATATTGTCCAGCTGCTTGTGCGTGGCATGGGTGCCAGCCCACAGCGGGTCGGCGCGCAGCGCGGCCAGCGCCTCAGGGGGCAGCCTGAGCTTGAGTTCGATTTCCATGGTGCTTGCTTGGTGCGGTGATGCCTCGCGGCGCGGCCAGCCATGGTACTGCGCGCCTGCCTGCCTGGCGAGGCGGCGGCCGGCCCGGATGTAGTCACAAAGGTGTATCCATAGGTTACTATCGCTCGAGCCGTGCCTCCAGCCGGCCGCATCACTTGCGATGCCCGCGGTTTTGGGATTCAAGAAGGCTCATTTGAACGACCATAACTTATTCAGTCCTAGCGAGTACACCGCCGCCTTGCTGCTTTACCTGCGCAAGAACCCGGCGCGCGTGCTGTCGTCCCGGGCGCTGGAGATGGGGCCGGGCAGCGGCGTGGTGATGGCGACGCTGCTGGCGCTGGGGGCGCAAAGCGCGGTCGGCATTGAACTCGAAGCCCTTGCTGTGCGGGCGGCGCAGGGGCTGCTGGACCAGGAAGGCCTGCGGGCCAGGGCCAGCCTGGTCCAGGGCGATATGTGGTCGGCCTGCGGGGACGACTGTTATGACCTGGTGGTCACCAACCTGCCGCAGTTCGCGGCCGAGCACATCGAAGGCGACGGCCGCCTGCCGAGCTGGAGCGCGGGCGGCATAGACGGCCGCCGCAGTGTGGACCCGTTTTTGCAGGGCCTGGGCCGCCACCTGGCGCCCGGCGGCCTGGCCGTGATGACGCACAACGTGTTTCTCGATTTCAGCAAGACCGAGGCCATGGCCGATGCGCTGGGCTTGCGGGCCCGTATTGCCTATTGCGCTTCGGCGCCTTTGCCCGCGCACAAGCTGGCCTGCCTGAGCCCTCAGGTGCGGGCGCGTTTTGAAGGGCGGGGCATTCACAGGGTCGGCGACTACTGGTTTGTCGACTTCGACCTGGTGGAAATCAGCTGGAAGCATGATGAGGCATAAGGAAGCTTGATGGCGATCTGCAGCGTGGATCAAGGCAGCCCCGCCCTGCAAGCCGGGGTGCTGCTGCGCCGCTCGATGGTCCTGGCCCTGGCGCTGCTGCTGAGTTTTGGCGCCGCCGGCCAGGACAGCCGGCCGCCGCAATCACCGCCGGCACAGGCCGCCGCATCAAAAGCCAAAAAATGCGACGACGCGGTGGACGTGCTCGCGCGCGTGCTGTGCAGCAAAACCCTGAGGGTGGGTGTGCGCACCGGCTACCCGCCGTTCGCGTTTGAGGACGCCACCGGCGCGCTGCAGGGGTTTGAAATCGACCTGGCGCACCAGCTGGCGGGCTCGCTCGGTGTGGAGCCCGTGCTGGTGGTGGTCACGCCGGCGAATCGCCTGGCCTTGCTCGGTGAGGGCCGGGTCGACCTGGTCATCGCCACCATGGGCCACACCTTGCAGCGGGACCGCGAAGCGCTGTTTGTGCGGCCGCATTATTACCAGTCGCAAACCATTGTGCTGGGCCGCAAGGAGCTGCAAATCGGCGGCCTGGTCAAGCTGCGCGGCAACACCGTCTGCGTGACGGTGGGCAACAGCACCAATGCCGAACTGTCGGTCAACGGCGCGCGCCTCAAGCTGTTTGACAAAGCCTCCAGCCTGGTCGACGAGCTGCGCCTGGGCGGCTGCTCGCTGGTCGCGCAGGACGACAGTTTTTTTGCGTCCTACCTGCAGCAGCCCGCATTTGCCGCGGCCTATGACAGCAAGTTCGGTTTCGCGCCGCTGCCCTGGGGCGTGGCCGTGGCCCGTGACGGCGGCGAACGCCTGGCCGACGTGCTGGCGCTGTCGATGCAGCAGCTGCACATCTCGGGCGCCTTGCAGGCCCTGGCCCAGAAACACGGTGTGGACTCGCCCTTCCTGGCGCAGCAGCGCAAGCTCTGGTCCAGCAGCACCTGCGCGCAGATCAGCGCCCTGAACGACCCGGCCTGCGTGAAAGCGCCGCTGGACAACCAGCTGCCGCCCACTTCCTTCGCCGCCAAGGTCGACCAGCTTGAACACTTGATCTACCAGGCCACCGGTACGCGGGTCACCCTGGCCATGTTCAAGACCTGGGTGGCGCTGGACCTCCTGCTGGAAGGTGTGTGGTTTTCCCTGCTGCTGGTGGTGGGCTCCGTCTTCGCGACCTGGGCTTTCGCGCTGGCCTTCGGCGCAGGCCTGACCTCGCACACGCCGTGGCTACGCTGGTCCATGCGCTGCGTGCTGTGGCCCATGCAATCGACGCCGCTGATCCTGCTCATGATCCTGGCCGGTGCGGTGGTCGGCGCCATGGGCGCGACCTCGCCGCTGGTGGCGCTGGCCGCGGCCGTGCTGGTGCTGGGCCTGTTCAACGGCAGCAATGCCGGGCAGGCCGTCGCCGAGGCCATGCTCACCTTGCGCGAGGAGCGCGCGCCGGCCCAGCCCGCGCTGAGCGCCGCGGTCTACCGGGCCAGGGCGCAAATGGTGGCCTTTGTCGTGAACGCCACCCGGGGCAGCCCGGCCGCGTCGGTGATGGGTGTGCCCGAGCTGCTGGCCGCGCTGACCGACGTCGCCTCGTTCTCGAGCGAGCGCATCACCACCTACACCTTCTTGCTGGTCTTCTACATGCTGCTGGTCGCCGTGGTGCACCGCCTGGCCGACATCTGGCAGTCGCGCCTGGCCCTGAGCGGGGGCGCCTATGCTTGAGCTGCTCCCGCACTTCTTGCCGGATTTCCTGCGCGGCCTGCTGGTGAACTTCCAGATCGCGATCTGCGCCTTGCTGGGCGGCATGCTGCTGGGCGCGCCGCTGGCGGCCGCGCGCTTTCACAACGGCCTGGCCGCCACGCCGGCCGCCTGGCTGGTCGCGCTGCTGCGGACCGTGCCCACTTTTGTGGTGATGTTCTTCCTGGTCAATGTGGTGCCGGACTTTCACGTCGGCCAGCGGCAGCTCGCCATGACGCCCTGGCTGGCGGTGGTGCTTTCACTGACGCTGTATGCGGCGGCCTATGTATCCGACCACGCGGTCGAGGCCATGCGCCAGCTGCGCAGCGGCTCGCCGGTCGCGGCCATGCTGTTTGTGATGGGCCTGGTGCGCGCCTTTTTTGTCATGGTGCTGTCCTCGGGCTTTGGCGCCGCCGTGGGTGTGGTCGAGGCCACCACTGTCACGCTGCGTGCCATCGAAACCCTGCCCAAGGCCGGCGACAGGCTGCTGCTGATTGCCCTGGTGATCGTCATCTTCACCGTGTGTTTCCAGCTGATCTACCACCTGATCAACCACTGGCGCGGCAAGCTCAACCAGCGCTTTCACCGGCCCGTGCAGGCGGCGCGGCTGGAAGGGGCTGAGCAGCCCTGAGGCTTGTGTGCGGGCCGTAGGCCTTAAGGCCGCAGGTAAGCCCAGCCTTCGTGCTGCTTCTTCATGATTTCAGTCACGCCCGCGGGCACGTAGCTGATGCCGGCCAGCATGTCGTCCTTGGTCAGCTTCTGGGCGCGCATGGTGTTTTCGCAGGCGCTGATCTTGACGCCGGCCTTGGCGGCATCGGCGATGCGCGAGCCGGTGGGCGACTCGAGCTTGAGCATGCCTATGCCGGGGCCGTAGGCGACGATCTCGATCTCGACATTGGCCGCGCCCACGTCGTCCTGCAGGTTTTTGGCGTTGTTGAGCGCCAGGTTCCATTTGGCCGGGTCGTTGTCGCTGACCTGGATCACGATGCCCTGGCGTTTGGCGCCCGCGGACTGGGCGAGGGCGAGCGGCAGGAAGAGGGCGAGGGCCGCCGTGGCGCCGGCCTGGACGAAGAGTCTGCGGTTCATGTTCTAAGGTCTCCTCAAAGAGAGGCTTATTTCAACACAACGGCCGCATGAAACAAGCCCCCGGAACCGCCGCAAGGGCAGTTTCGGGGGCTTGTGGTGGGGGAGGGCCTTATTCGCCGGAAGCCAGCGACCCGGAGGTGGCCGCCGCCGCGACAGGCGTGGGGGCCTTGGCGCTCTCGTTGTCCGAGTGGATGTGGTGGTCGGGCGACTTGATCAGCTTGCGGATAAACACCACCGTCTGCCACACGACCAGGATGCCGATGACGCTCAGCAGGGTGCCGCTGATGGGGCGGTTCACGAAGACGTTGAAGCTGCCGCGGCTCAGCAGCATGGCGCGGCGGAAGTTCTCCTCCAGCATGGGGCCCAGGATAAAGCCCAGCAGCAGCGGCGCGGCCTCCATGTCCAGGCGCAGGAAGAGGTAGCCGATGAAGCCGAACACGGCGGTGGTGTAGATGTCGTCCAGGCTGTTGTTGATGCTGTAAGTGCCTATGCAGCAGAAGAACAGGATGGCCGGGAACAGCACGGTGTAGGGGATCTTGAAGACCGACAGCCAGTAGCGCACCAGGGGCACGTTGAGGACCAGCAGGAAGCAGTTGCCTATCCACATGCTGGCCACCAGGCCCCAGAACAGGTCGGGGTGGGTGGCGATCATGTTGGGGCCGGGCTGTATGCCCTTGACCACAAAGGCCGCCATCATCAGCGCCATGACGGCGTTTTCGGGAATGCCGATGGCCATCAGCGGGATGAAGCTGGTGCGCGCGGCGGCCTCGTCGGCGGCGGCCTGGCCGGCCACGCCTTCGATGCAACCGGTGCCGATTTCGTGCTTGTACTTGCTGAGCTTCTTGTCGGCGGCATAGGCGGCGAACTGGGCGATGGTGGGGCCGCCGCCGGGCAGTATGCCCAGGATGGAGCCGATCACGCTGCCGCGCAGCGCGCTGGGGATGATGCGCTTGAACTCGGGCCAGGTGGGCATGAGCTTGATCTTGCCGTTAAAGGGCGTGAGCACGTTTTTGTTGTCGAGGTTTTTCACGACCTCGGCAATGCCGAAGCAGCCCAGCGCGATGCTGATCAGGCCTATGCCGTCCATCAGGAAGGGCAGGTTCATGGTGTAGCGCGCCACGCCGCTGTTGACGTCGGTGCCGACCATGCCCAGCAGCACGCCGACCATGGCCATGGCAAGGCCGTTGAGCAGGCTGCCGCTGCTGACAAAACTCACGCAGAAGAAACCCAGCAGCATCAGCGCGCAGTAGTCGGCCGGCCCGAACAGGAAACCGACCTCGCCCAGCGCGGGCGCCATGGTCGACAGCACCACGATGGCGACCGTGCCGCCAATGAAGCTGGAGACGCCGGCGGTGAAGAGCGCCAGGCCGGTCTTGCCTTTAAGCGTCATCTGGTAGCCGTCTATGCAGGCCACGATGCTGCTGGCATGCGGGATCTTCATGGTGATGGCGCTCACGCTGTCGCCGTATTGCGCGCCGTAGTAAATGCCGGCCAGCATGATGAGGGCGCCGCCGGTGGGGATGGAGTAGGTCAGCGGCAGCAGCAGGCTGATGGTGGACAGGGGGCCCAGGCCGGGCAGCAGCCCGATCAGCGTGCCCACCGTGCAGCCCAGGGCGCAATACAGCAGGTTTTGCAGCGTCAGCGCGTGTTCGAAACCGAACGAGAGGTTGTGAAGGACTTCCATATCAGTACAGCGGCAGGCTCAGGCCGAGAAATTGTTTGAAGGCAAAGGCCACGGCGACCAGGCCGATGGAGATCTTGACGTTGCGCACCAGCGAATACGAGGTGCCGGCCAGCGTGGAGCAGAACACCAGGAAGACGATGCCCAGGATCATGTTGACGAACTGGGAGATCACCGAGAAGCCGACCAGGCTCACCAGGATGATGGCGATGTTCTTGACGCTGTAGTCCAGCGGCACGGGGTCGACAAAGTGCGAGCGCACCACGGTGAGCACGCCGATGACGAACAGGAAGGAGCTCACCAGCAGCGGAAACAGGCCGGGCCCGGAGCGGCTCAGCTCGCCCAGCGTGTAGTTGAAGGACACCCCGCCAAAGACCAGGGCGATGGCCATGAGGCACAGGCCCCGTACGAAATTGCGGTTGTTGAAGTTCATCGTGGGGCGCTCCATGGCTGGGCCGCGAAGGGCCTTGTCGCAAACGGGGGGTGTGTCATCCGTGTCTCCTTGGGGTGATGTCCCGGCCCCGGGCCGCTCGGGAAATGCGGCCTGGGGGCGTTCGGGCTGGAGGGGATGTTAGGAAGCGAGGCTTCCAATCGGCTTTCGTTTTGCGCGGCCGGGGCCAAAATACGTGTTATCACTAACGGGTAGGAACCCGCTGGTGCGGCCCCCGGCGCGGGCTGTCAGCGCTGCGGCGAGGGCGCCAGCGGCAGGCGCAGGACGGCGCGCAGCCCGGTACCGGAGGCCGGGTCGGCCAGCTCGATGTCGCCGCCGTTGCGCCTGGCGTAGGCGCGCGCGATGGACAGGCCCAGTCCGGCGCCGCGCGAGCCTTTGCCGGCGCCCGGACCGGCCGAATGAAAGCGCTCAAATACCTGGTGGCGGCGCGCCTGGGCAATGCCGGGGCCGTTGTCGCGAACCTCGGCCAGCGCCATGCCGTCCCGGCTGCCCGCCATCACGGTGATCTGGCCGCCGGGCGGCGTGTAGGCGATGGCGTTGTGCACCAAATTGGAAAGCGCCTCGTGCAGCTCGGGCTCCCGCGCCAGCACCGGGACCGCGGCCACCGGCGCATCGTCCGCCGCCGCCGTGTCCGCTGAATCCCCGCGGGCGTCCACCCAGCCCAGGTCCAGGTTTTTTTCATGGGCCAGCGCCAGGTGCTGCAGCACCACCTCGCGGGCGACGGCGTTCAGGTCGACCAGGGTGGGCGTGCCGGCGGGCGGGGCACTCTCGCTCGCGTGGGCCAGCGAGAGCAGCTGCTCGCACAGGCGCCGGCTGCGCGCGATCTGGGCGACCATGGCGCGCAAGGTGGTGTGAATCTGCTCGGTATCCTTCTCGCGCAGCGCCACGCCGGCCTGGGTCAGCATGATGGCCAGCGGTGTGCGCAGCTGGTGCGAGGCATCGGCCAGGAACTGCGACTGCTGCTCGAGCAACTCGCGGTAGCTGGCCAGGTGCTGGTTCAGGGCCTCGACCAGCGGCGCCACCTCATGCGGCACGCCGCTGGTGTCCAGCGGCTTGAGCTCGTCTCCCTTGCCCTGCAGCACCGACTTGCGCAGGCGCTCCAGCGGCTGCAGCGACCAGGTCACGCCCAGCCAGACCAGCAGCACCATCACCAGCACCATGCGCGCGTCGCGTATCAGCTCCTGCCGCAAGGTGGCGTCCTGCGCGCGGTCGCGCGGGACCGTGCTTTCGGCAACCTGGACCAGCAGGCTGAAGGGCCGGCCCTGCCCATCCCGCACCTGGCTGCGCAGCGCCACCATACGCACCGCATGGCCCGCGTGGAAGCTGTCGTACCAGACGGGCGAGCCCGCGGCGGGGGCGTCGGCCCCGGGTGTTGACAGTTCGGGCGGCGGCGCCGGCAGCTCTGTTCCGCCCAGCAGGGTGAGTCCAGGTGGGTTGGTGTTGCCGGCCTGTGCCGGCGCCTGGGGCAGGGGCACCAGGCTCACCTGCAGGTATTTTTGCAGGGGATAGTCCGCGCCGAATATGGCTTGCACCCCGGCCGGCGTGTTCAGCCGCAGCGAGCCGTCCCGCGCCGGTGTCACGCTGCTTTGCAGCGCGTGCGCGGCCTCCAGCATGCTCTGGTCGTAGGCCTCCTGCACCTGGTTTCTGAGGGCGCTGTAGTCGTTCCAGCTGTCCAGGGCCAGCAGGCCCAGGATGGCCGGCAGCAGCAACGTGAGCAGGCGCGCGCGTATGCCGAAGCGGTCGGGGTCAGTGCGCAGTATCTTCATGCGCGGCGCTCTCTGGCGCGATGGCCTCCAGCATGTAGCCCAGGCCGCGCACGGTGACGATGCGCACGTCGCCGCCTTCAAGCTTGCGGCGCAGCCGGTGCAGCACCAGCTCGATGGCATCGGGGCCGGCGTTGCTGTCGGCCGGGAAGACCTTGCCCGAGAGCTGCGATTTTTCCACCGGCGTGCCGCTGCGCGCCAGCAGCACGGCCAGGGCCGCGCTTTCGCGCGGCGTGAGCTGCAGCAGTGTGCCGCCCAGCGTGAAGGCGCGGCTGTCATGCGGGCACGAGAGGGACCCGCACTGCAGCGGCGCGTGGGAACGGCCGCGGCTGCGCCGCACCAGCGCGGCGAGGCGGGCCTCGAGTTCCTCGATGGCAAAAGGCTTGCTCAGGAAGTCGTCGGCCCCGACGTTCAGGCCCTTGACCCTGTCCTGCAGCGAGCCCTGGGCGGTCAGCACCAGCACGGGTGTGCGGTTGCCGTCCTTGCGCAGCTCGGCCAGCAGTGCCAGCCCGTGTTTGTCGGGCAGGCGCAGGTCAAGCACCACGGCGTCATAGTCGTTGCCGGCCAGCAGCGACTCGGCGGTGGCGGCGTCGGGCGCGTGGTCGGACACATAGCCGCTTTGCTTGAAGGCGCGCAACAGCCACGCCGCCATTTCGGCTTCGTCTTCAACAAGCAGCAATCGCATAGGGGCGTGGTGGGCGGGCGAGTGTAGGGGGAACCAGTTTAGCGCTGGATGTCGCCCAGGCACAGGTACTTCATCTCGAGGTACTCGTCCATGCCGTGGCGTGAGCCCTCGCGGCCCAGGCCCGACTGCTTGACGCCGCCGAAAGGTACGTGCTCGGTCGCGATCACACCCGCGTTGATGCCCACCATGCCGTATTCCAGCGCCTCGGCGACGCGGTAGATGCGGCCTATGTCGCGGCTGTAGAAATAGCTGGCCAGGCCGAACTCGGTGTTGTTGGCCGCGTCAATGGCTTCCTGGTCGTTCTTGAAGCGGAACACCGGCGCGAAGGGGCCGAAAGTTTCTTCCCTGGCGCAGAGCATGTCGGCGGTGGCTTCGGAGATAACGGTCGGCTCGAAGAACTGGCCCTTGATCTTGTGGCCGCCGGCCAGCAGCTTGCCGCCCTTGGCGAGGGCGTCGGCCACGTGGCGCTGCACCTTCTCGACGGCGGCGTCCTCGATCAGCGGGCCTTGCACCACGCCGTCCTCAAAGCCGTTGCCGACCTTGAGGCCCTTGACCTTGGCAGCGAATTTCTCGACGAACTGGTCGTACACGCCGTCCTGCACATAGATGCGGTTGGCGCAGACGCAGGTCTGGCCGGCGTTGCGGTATTTGCTGGCCATGGCGCCTTCGACGGCGGAGTCCACATCGGCGTCGTCGAACACGATGAAGGGCGCGTTGCCGCCCAGTTCCAGCGCGAGCTTCTTGACGCTGGGCGCGCTTTGCGCCATCAGGATGCGGCCGACTTCGGTGGAGCCGGTGAAGCTGATGTGGCGCACCACGTCACTGGCGCAGAACACCTTGCCCACGGCGATGCTGTTGGCGCTGTCGGCCGTGAGCACATTGAGCACACCGGCCGGGATGCCGGCGCGCACGGCCAGCTCGGCGGCGGCCAGGGCGGTCAGCGGCGTGAGCTCGGCCGGCTTGATGACCACCGGGCAGCCGGCGGCCAGGGCCGGGGCCACCTTGCGGGTAATCATGGCCAGCGGGAAGTTCCAGGGCGTGATGGCGGCGCACACGCCGATAGGCTGCTTGATGACCATCAGGCGGCGGTTGTTGTCGAACTGCGGCAGGGTTTCGCCGTTGACGCGTTTGGCTTCCTCGGCAAACCACTCGACAAAACTCGCGCCGTAGGCGATTTCGCCCTTGGCCTCGGCAAAGGGCTTGCCCTGCTCGGCCGTCATGATGCGGCCCAGGTCTTCCTGGTTGGCCATCAGCAGCTGGAACCACTTGAGCAGGATGGCGTGGCGCTCCTTGCCGGTCTTGCTGCGCCAGGCGGGCCAGGCGGCGTTGGCGGCGGCGATGGCGGCTTTCGCGTCCTGCGAGCCCAGGTTGGCCACGTCGGCCAGCTTGCGGCCGGTGGCCGGGTCGTTCACGTCGAACCGGGCCTTGCCCGCAACCCATTGGCCGTTGATCAGCGCATCGGTCTTGAGGAGGCTGGGGTCTTTGAGCAGGGAAATGGGGGAAGTTTTCATGTCCATGAGCGGGAATCCTTAAAGCGGGGGAGGAAAGAAGGAGGAATGCAGAAGGAGAGCGGAAAGCCGAAGCGAAAAGAGAGGGAGCTATTGGATGATTTTGACAGCATTCGAGTGGAAGCTGCGGGCGGCAGGCGTGTATGCGACCCGGGGAAAGGGTTTCAGCGCGTAGGGCGCTCGAAGAGCGCCAGGAGTGTCAAAGGCCTCCTGGCGTGCGGCGCTATTTCATGTTCTGGGCAAACTGCTTTTCCAGCGCCGCCCCGCCGGAGCGTGTCCAGAAGGCGGGGTCAAAGGCCAGCGAACGGCGCATGTTGCCGGGTGCCGAGGGCAGGTCGCTGCCTGCCATGGACAGGTCCGTGACCGGTGCGCTGGCAGCCGGGCGGCTGCGGCCGGTGTCATAACGCAGGATGGCGTTGAAGTGTGTGGGGCCGTAGGGAATCTCGCGCGAAAAGGCCAGTTGCGCTTCTTCCGAGGTGGCGAAGCTGATGAAGGCGCGTGCCAGATCCAGCCTGGGCGTGCCCTTGATGATGACCCAGTAATCCAGCTCGTACACGGCGTCGGCCCATGAGATGGCCAGCGGGCTGAGGCGTTCGCGGTTGGCCGCGGCGATTCGGCCGTTGAAGGCGGTGGACATTGTGGTCTCGCCGGAGGCCAGGCGCTGGGGCGGCTGGGAGCCCGACTCCCACCAGATGATATGGGGCTTGAGCTGCTCGAGCTTGGCCAGGGCGCGCCTGGCGCCCGCTTCGGTGGCCAGCAGGGTGTACACGTCGCGGCGATGCACCCCGTCGGCCATCAGTGCGATTTCCATGTTGTAGCGCGCGCCCTTGCGCAGGCCCCGCTTGCCGGGAAAGCGCTTCACATCCCAGAAGTCCTGCCAGTTTCGTGGCGCTTCCTTGAAGCGGCCCGGTTCGTAGGCCATGACGGTGGCCCACACAAAAGCGCCGACGCCGCACTCCTGCACCGTGCCCGGCAGCAGCATGCCGGCGTGCGGAATGGTGCCGCGGTCCATGCGTTCGAACAGGCCGGCATCGCATCCTGCTTTCAGGTCGGCGGATTCCACTTCGGCCACGTCCCACTCGTTCTTGCGTTCCTTGACCATGTTGCGAATGGCCGGGAGGTCGCCGGGATATTCAACCCCTCTGGCTTCGGTTTTGTAGGCCGCCTTGAAAGGCTGGATGAAGGCCGCGTCCTGCGCCTTGCCGTTGGCCCCGCCGAAGTTGGCGACGGTCAGTCCTTGCGCCGGCGTTTGAGCGGGGGTCTGGGCTTGTGCCGGCAGCACCAGGCTGAAGGCTGCAACAAGCATGGATAGATGATGCGCTTTCATGGGAGCATGCCTTTCAATTCGATTTCCACAAACCGGAATTCGTTCGTGCCTGTGTTGATGACGTTGTGCGCCACGCCCGCGGGCCGCGCATACGCTTGTCCCGCGCACAGGGTGACGTCTGACCCGCCTATGCCCAGGGTGCCGTTCGTCAGTGGTACCACCACGTAGGGACGGGTGTGGACGTGATGGCCCGTCTCGGCGCCCGGCGCAAAGCGCCATTCGGTCACGACGACCCGCTCATCGTCGACATGCATGAGTGCGGTGGCTTGGAGCGTCATGGTGCGCTGCCCTCCAGGTAGAAGGCCTTGGAGGTGATGCGCCAGCCCTCATCGGTGCGAAGGTAGCCCAGGTGGTCGACAAACACTTTCTGGTTGATGCGCACTCGCACCTTGACCATGGCCTGCCGGCTCGACACCACGTCGATCAGCAGGATTTCCTGCTCCCGCGGCGCGCCTGAATTCATCGGAGAGATGCGGGTCGCCAGAATCTCCCGGTAGGCTGAGGTGGGCCATACCACCAGCGCATCATCCGTGAAGCCATGGAGTTGCGCCGTGGGATGAAAGACGTTGTCGAACTGCGCGAGGTCGCAGTCGTACATGAGTTGGAAATATCGCTCGACTGCGGCGGGCAGGTTGCCGATGACCTCGGCCCGGGTGTTGTGTTGCTGCATGCTTATCCTTTCATGAAGAAGAGGCCGCAGTGCGGTCAGCGGCGCCGCCCGCGCAGCCACTCCAGCAGCAACAGGAGGGTGGTCGTGAAAATGATCAGCAAGGTGGCCACCGCCGCGATCGTTGGGGAGATGTTTTCCCGGATGCCGTTGAACATCTGGCGGGGCAGGGTAGCCTGGTCCGTGCCGGCCAGGAACAGCGTGACCACCACTTCGTCAAAAGAGGTGGCAAATGCGAACAGCGCGCCGGAGATCACGCCCGGAGCGATGACCGGCAGTGTGATCCTGAAGAAGGTCCGCAAGGGCGTTTCGCCAAGGCTCAGTGATGCCCTGACCAGGTTGTGGTTGAAACCCGCAAGCGTTGCCAGCACGGTGGTGAGCACGAAAGGCGTGCCCAGCGCCGCGTGCACGGCGATCAGGCCCAGGTAGCTGTCGGCCAGGCCGAGCGGCGCGAAGTAGAGATAGGTTGCCACCCCCACCACCACAATGGGCACCACCATGGGCGCGATGAGGATGCCCATGAGCAGGCTCTTGAAGCGAAAGTGCGTGCGCGACAGGCCCACTGCGGCCATCGTGCCGAGCGTGGTGGCGATCAGCGTGGCGGCGGGCGCCACGATGAAGCTGTTTTTCGCGGCGCGGGCCCATTCGGGTGAATCCATCAGGTTGCGGTACCACTTCAGGGACCAGCCCGGGATGGGATAGGCCAGGAAGGAACTGTCGGAAAACGACAGCGGCACCACGACCAGGATAGGCGCCAGCAAAAAAGCCAGTATGGCCACGCAAGCCGCGCGCACCAGCCACCAGCCGGCTTTGTCGGCCGTGGTGGCATAGCGCGGGAAGGCGGGGCCGGTGATGATTTTGGGCATGGTGGATAAAGGTGCGAAGAGGTACGAAAAGATGCGGGACGGAGCTGAAGGTTGCGTCGTGAAAAGGCATCAACCCATGCTGAGCTCGGCCTTGCCGATGCGCCGGTAGACGCCGTAAAGAACCATGGTGGCGGTCAGCAGCAGCGCGCCCAGCGCGCAGGCCATGCCCCAGTTGACCTGCACATTGGTGTACCGCGCGATGTAGTAGCTCAGCATCTGGTCGTCCGCACCGCCCAGCAGGGCAGGGGTCACGTAGTAGCCGATGGACAGGATGAACACCAGCAATGCCCCGGCGCTGATGCCCGGGTAGGTTTGCGGCACGTAGACGCGAAAGAATGCGGCCAGGGGCGCGCTGCCCAGTGAAACGGCGGCGCGCACGTAGGTCGGCGGCACGTTTTTCATCACGCTGTACAGCGGCAGGATCATGAAGGGCAGCAGGATGTGCACCATGGCGATCACCACGCCGGCGCGGTTGAACAGCAGCGGCAGCGGGCTGTCTATGAGGCCCATGCCCATCAGCCCGCGATTGACCAGGCCCTCGGACTGCAGCAGCACGATCCAGGCAGCTACCCGGACCAGGATGGAAGTCCAGAAGGGCACCAGCACCAGGATCATCAGCAGGTTCGCCTTGCGCGCCGGAAGCGAAGCCAGCCACCAGGCCAGGGGGTAGCCCAGCGCCAGGCAGAAGAGCGTGACGATAAAACTGATCTGGAAGGTGCGAAGCAGGATGGGGCCGAAGGCGCGCAGCTCGGGCGGCATGCGCTCGATATCGCCCTGGCTGCCCCGCCGCAGGTCCACCGATGCCAGCAGGTAGTCGGGCGTCCAGCGGGAACCGTTTTTGGCGATCGCTTGCCAGAAGGGCGGGTCTGCCCAGCGCGGATCGAGCTGAAGCAGCCTGTCCCGGATTTCCTCGGCTGAACCTGTGATGGGCAAGGCGCGAAACGCGCCCATGACCAAGGAGCGAGCGCCGGGCACTTCAGAGTTGAGCCTTCGCGCAAGCGCACCGGCATCGGAGCTGTCTGAAAGGTGGCCCAGGTCTTGCACCAGCGCCGCATAGCTTGCGGCGGCCGGTGGCGCCTCGGGGTTCCAGCCCTCAAGGCTTTTCACCGTCCGGGGCAGCGCTGTCGCCACCTCCGGGTTTTCAACGGCGCGCTGAAGCAGCGCCGCGATAGGAATGAGCAAGGTCAGCAGAAGAAACACCAGCAGGGGCACTGTCAGGGCGAAGGCGCGCCATTTGCGCCGCGCCTCGGCCCGCGACAGCGCCTGGCGCAGCGCGCGGGCGTCTTCGCCCGTCAGGGCTGCTTTGCTGGTGGAACTGGTCATGCTGGCTTGCTCCGGGTTTTACTGCGTGGCCCAGGCGGCGAAACGTTTTTCCAGCGCTTCGCCCTGGTCAGCCCAGAAGCCGACGTTCATCTGGATGGCTTCTTTGGCGTTGGCCTGCGAGGTCGGCAGGTCGTCCAGCACCTTTTTGTCCAGTTTGGCCAGGGCCTTGGTATTGACCGGGCCGTAGGCGATGTTCTGCGCGTACACGGCTTGCGTGGCGGGCTGGCTGGCGAAGGCGATGAATTTCATCGAGGCGTCCTTGTTCGGTGCGCCTTTGGGGATGACCCAGTAGTCCAGGTCGTAAATGCCACCGGGCCAGTAGATCTTCAGGTTGCGGCCTTCGCGGTTGGCGGCGTCGATGCGGCCGTTGTAGACCGTGCTCAGGGCGACGTCACCGGCCACCAGGAATTGCGCGGGCTGGGCGCCGGCTTCCCACCACTGGATGCTGGGCTTGAGTTCGGTCAGCTTGCGGAAAGCGCGATCCGCGCCATCCTTGGTGGCCAGGACCTTGTAGACATCGGCCGGCTTGACGCCGTCGGCCATCAGTGCGAACTCCAGGTTGTAGCGCGCGCCCTTGCGCATGCCGCGCTTGCCGGGAATCTTTTTGGTGTCCCAGAAATCAGCCCAGCTGGTGGGGGCGGACTTGACCTTGTCGGCGTTCCAGGCCATCACGGTGGACCAGACAAAAACGCCGACGCCGCAGTCGTGCACGGCGGCGGGAAGGAAGTCCGCCTTGGCGCCGATCTTGCTGAAGTCGATCTTTTCGAACAGGCCTTCGTCGCAGCCACGCTGCACGTCGGGCGACTCGACCTCGACCACGTCCCAGGTGACCTTCTTGGTCTCGACCATGGCCTTGATCTTGGCCTGCTCGCCGTTGTATTCGCCGGCGATGACTTTGGTGCCCGTCTTTTCGTAAGGCTCGTAATACGCCTTCTTTTGCGCGTTGGCGTTGGCGCCGCCGAAGTTGATGACGGTGATCTGCTGCTGCGCCAGGGCTGGCAGGGCCAGGCAAGAAGCCGCCGTGATGGCGATGATGTTTTTCTTCAGGGTAGTCATGGGGTGAGTCCTCGGTGGTTGATGAAAGAAACGCGTGAAAAAGAAAGGCAAAAAGTGTGGTGCGGGTGCGGTCAGGTGCCGTAAATCCGCGTGAATGCCGCGGGGAATTCCAGGTGAACGGCCTCCCCGGGCTGCGGCGACGCCAGGCCGTCCAGCGCGATCAGGGGCAGCTTCACCGTGGCTTCCGCCTGGCCTTCGCCAAGGTCGCAGAGCAGGCGCAGGTGGTCACCGAAATAGATGACCCGCGCGACGCGCGCGGCGAGCACGTTCGCCAGCGCGGGCAGGGGCTGGCGGTGCAGCACGATGCGCTCGGGCCGGATGTAGGCCTCAACCTGCGCACCGGCAGGCGCCTGGTTGACGTTGATGCCGCCCAGGACGCGGCCGTCCGGCAATTCGATGCCGGCGGTGCCGGCTTTGCCCTTGAGTACCGTGCTGTCACCGACGAAGCCGGCGACAAAACGGTTGGAGGGCGTCTCGTACAGCGCCTCCACAGGGGCCAGTTGCTGGATCACACCATCGTTGAACACCGCCACGCGGTCGCTCATGGTCAGCGCTTCGCCCTGGTCGTGGGTGACGTAGACAAAGGTCACGCCCAGCTGCTTGTGCAGCTCTTTCAGCTCGATCTGCATGTGCTCGCGCAGCTGCTTGTCGAGTGCGCCCAGGGGCTCGTCCATCAGCACGAGCTGGGGCTCGAACACCAGTGCGCGCGCCAGGGCCACGCGTTGCTGCTGGCCGCCGGAAAGCTGGCCGGGCAGGCGGTCGGACATGCCCGACAGGCGGACCATGTCGAGCGCGCGCTGCACGCGGCTTGCCTGGTCGGCCTTGGAGACCTTGCGCACCGTGAGCGGGTAGGCCACGTTCTGTCCCACGGTGAGGTGCGGGAAGAGGGCGTAATTCTGGAACACCATGCCGAAGTTGCGCTTGTGCGGCGGGGTACCCGTGATCTGCGCGCCGCCCAGGAAAATCTCGCCGGCCGTGGGGGACTCGAAGCCGGCAAGCATCATCAAGGTCGTGGTTTTCCCGGAGCCCGAAGGGCCCAGCAGGCTCAGGAACTCCCCGCGATGGATGTCGAGGTCAAGCTGCTGCACGACAAGCTGCTCGCCGTCATAGGTTTTCTGCACGCCTGCAAAGCGTACGAGGACATCGTGATCAGTCATCGTTTTTCCTGAGCTGGTCACGGAGATCAACGCGTTGCGGCGAAGCTGTCGGCCAGGATTTTCAGGCCTTCGTCGAGCAGCGCGTCGGGCGCCGTGAGGGGAACGAGAATGCGGATCACATTACCGTAGGTGCCGCAAGAGAGCAATATCAGCCCGCGCCGGGCGGCCTCGGCCACCACGCGCTTGGTCAGTGCCGCGTCAGGGCGGGCGAGGTCCCCGTTTTCGAAGAGCTCTATGGCGATCATGGCGCCCAGCCCGCGCACGTCGCCTATGGACTTTTCCGTTTCGGCGATGGCGCGCAGGCCTTTGACCAGGTGGGCGCCCAGAGTTTTGCTGCGATCCAGCAGCTTTTCTTCCTGAAAGGCCTTGAGCACGGCAAGCGCCGCGGCGCAACCTACGGGGCTGCCGGCATAGGTGCCACCCAGGCCGCCGGGGCCGGGGGCATCCATCACCTCGGCGCGGCCAACCAGGCCCGAGATGGGGAAACCGCCGGCCATCGATTTGGCGATGGCGATCAGGTCGGGGGCCACCGGCCACTGTTCGCTGGCGAACCAGGTGCCTGTGCGTCCCGCGCCGGTCTGGACCTCATCGGCGATCAGCAGGATGCCGTGGCGGTCGGCCAGCGCCTTCAGGCGGCTGATGAATTCGGGCGGGGCGACGTAAAAACCGCCTTCGCCCTGCACCGGTTCAATGATGAAGGCCGCCACGCGCTCGGGTTCGACGTCGTTCTTGAGGATCTGCTCCACCGAATGCAGCGCCTGGTCGATGCTCACGCCGTGCAGGGCGTTGGGGAATTCGGCGTGGAAGACTTCGCCGGGGAAGGGGCCAAAGCCCAGCTTGTAAGGCGCCACCTTGCCGGTCATGCCCAATGTCATGTTGGTGCGGCCGTGGTAGCCGCCGGTGAAGGCGACGACGCCGGGGCGCTTGGTGTAGGCCCGCGCCACCTTGACCGCGTTCTCGACCGCCTCGGCGCCGGTGCTCAGCAGCAAGGTTTTTTTGGCGAAGTTGCCGGGCGCCAGGGCATTGAGCTTTTCCGCCAGTTCGACATAGGGCTCATAGGCGACGACCTGGAAGCAGGTGTGCGTGTAGAGGTCGAGCTGGGCCTTGACCGCGGCGATGACTTCGGGATGCAGGTGGCCGGTGTTGAGCACGGCGATGCCGCCGGCGAAGTCGATATAGCGGCGGCCTTCCACGTCCCACAGTTCGGCGTTTTTCGCCCGGCTGGCAAAAATCTCGTGTGCCTGGCCGACGCCGCGCGTCACGGCGGCTTGGCGGCGCGCCATCAGGGCGGCGTTGGTGGTAGTCTGGTTTGGCTGCATGATGAAGGTGGTTTCAAGGTTTAAGTAGGGAACGGGGTGGACTTTAAAATTCGGCGCCAGCCCAGTCCATGTACAGCTTTGCGTGCTTTTCAACACACTGTGCGGGTCTAGAATCCTGTACATGGATTCCCCAACCCGGTGCATGAGGATTGCGATGCACAATCTGCCTTTTTTGGTTTTTTGATGCTCACACTGCGCCCGGAACTACAGACGCCCCTGGTGAGCCAGATCGTTGACGGCCTGCGCGGCATGATTGCCGGGCAGGCGTTGAAACCGGGGGTCAAGCTGCCTTCCATACGCGGTTTTGCCGCCATGCATGGCGTCAGCGTCTTCACGGTGGTGGAGGCCTACGACCGCCTGGTAGCCCAGGGATGGCTTGTTTCCCGGGCCAATGCCGGGTTTTTCGTCAAGCGCCGGGGTGACGAGGGGGCATCGGGCACGCCCTATGCGCAGCCCCCGCAGCCGAAATTCGACGCGCGCTGGTACCTCAAGCAGATATTCGAAAACCGCAACCTGCCGATGAAACCCGGCTGCGGCTGGCTGCCCCACGATTTCCTGTTCGGGGACGCGCTGCGCCGCAGCATGCGGCAGCTGTCGGTGGACGGCTCTTCCCTGGAGGGTTACGGCCTGCCCCATGGGCATATGGCGCTGCGCATGGTCATCGCGGAGGCCCTGGCCGAAAACCAGATACCGGTTGAGGTGAGCCAGGTGCTGCTGACGCAGGGCTCCAGCCAGGCGCTGGACCTGGTGGCCCGGCAGCTCCTCAAGCCGGGCGACACCGTGCTGGTGGACAACCCGGGTTATCCCAACCTGATGTTCATGCTGCGTTTCCTGGGGGTCCATCTGGTGGGCGTGCCGCGCACCCCCACGGGCTACGACCTCGCCGCGCTGGAGGCGCTGCTGGCCGAGCACAAGCCCAAGGCCTTTTTCACGCAGCCCCGCCTGCAGAGCCCGACCTGCTCGATCGCCTCGGCGGCCCATCTGCACCGCCTGCTGCAGCTGGCCGAGGCGCATGATTTCACGCTGGTGGAAAACGATATCTACGCCGACATGGACCCGACCTCGCGCTCCACGCTGGCCAGCCTGGACCAGCTGCAGCGCGTGGTGTATATCGGCAGCTTTTCCAAAACCATTTCCCCGAATCTGCGCGTGGGCTACCTGCTGGCGCGGGGCGACCTGATCGAGGACCTGGCCCAGCTCAAGATGATTTCCGGGCTGACGTCCTCGGACATCGCCGAGCGGCTGACCTTCGGGGTGGTCACCGACGGCCGCTGGCGCAAGCACCTCAAGTCGCTTCGGGAAAAGCTGGCCCTGGCGCATCGCAAGACCGAAAAGAATCTAACCAGCCTGGGATTCGAGCTGTTCCATGAGCCGGGGGCCGGCATGTACCTGTGGGCCCGGCATCCGGACCTTCCGGACGGCGCCGTGCTGTCCAAGGAGGCGACGCCAGAGGGCATCATGCTCGGCCCGGGGCAGCTGTTCCTGCTGGAGCCCCATCCCACGGGGTGGCTGCGCTTTAACGTGGCTTTCAGCGACGACGAGCGCATATGGCGCTTTTTGGCCCAGCGCATCGAGCTGGGCCAGCAAGCCGCCCAGTAGCCGGCCGGTAGCCGCCTGGCGGCCGGGGGCCGTCAGATCTCGATGACGCGGCGGGCAAAGCCCTCAAGATAGTCCATGAGCTTGTTGGCGCCCAGCACCGCGGCGGCCTCGTCGCCCGTGGCGATGCCCTGGGCCAGCTCCATGTGAAAGCGCGCGCCTTCGGCGATCTCGCCCTCATGCTGGTAGGCGTACCAGAAGCGGCGGCATTGCACGATCAGCGGCACCACGCTCTTGACGGCCGAGCTGTTGCGGCAGGCCTCGTGGTTGACCAGGTCCAGCTCGTGGTCGGCCGCCATATAGGCCTCGAGGTTGGCGCGCTCGGCGGCCTTGACCATCTTGGCCGCGCAGCCGACGATGGCCTTGCGCTGGGCCGCCGTGGCGCGGCGCGCCGAACACGCGGCGATCACGCCCTCGAGCACGCGCCGCGTGAGGATCACGTCCAGGTGGTCGGCCAGGTCGATGTTGGAGACCAGCAGGCCGCGCCGGGGCTGCTGCACGATCAGGCCTATGGAGACCATGCGCAGCAGCGCCTCGCGCACCGGGGTGCGGCCCAGCTGGGTGCGCTGGGCCAGGTCGGCCTCGACCACGGGCGCGCCGGGTTGCAGCTGCAAGGTGGCGATCATGGCTTCGATCGCGTCATAGGCGACGTCGGCGGCCCGGCGTTTAGGGGCGGTTGGCGGTGCGGTCGTGGACAGGGACATGGTGTTGTTGGGCATCTCGGCGTTGCAGCAGGGCCTGCCATTCGCCGACCAGGCCGCGCCGGAAGAACGATACACAGACGATGAAGGTCAGGCCTATGAGCACGGTTACCACGCCGCCCAGGGCGGCGAGGTGGTTCTGCAGGCTGACCACCAGTGTGGAGCCTACCACGGGCCCCCAGCTGGTGCCTAGCCCTCCGAGCAGCGTCATCAGCAGCACTTCGGTCGAGGTGCTCAGCATCACGTCGTTGAGCGCCGACAGCTGCAGCACCAGCGCCTTGAGCGAGCCGGCCAGCCCGGCCAGCGCGGCCGACAGCATGAAGGCGTAAAGCTTGCAGCGGTCGGTGTCGTAGCCCAGCGAGACGGCGCGCGGCGCGTTGTCGCGCAGCGCCTTGAGCGCCTGGCCGAAGGGCGAATGCACGATGCGGTGTATGGTCAGGAAGGCCGCCACGAACACCGCCAGCGTGAAGTAGTACATGTTGTTGTCCACCGAGAGGTCGACCAGGCCCAGCAGCTTGCCGCGCGGTATGCCCTGCATGCCGTCCTCGCCGCCGGTCCAGGGAATCTGCACCGCCAGGAAGTAGGCCACCTGCGAGAGTGCCAGGGTGATCATGGCGAAGTAGATGCCGGTGCGGCGTATCGCCAGCGTGCCGATCAGCCAGCCTATGGCGGTGGCCACGGCCATGCCCGCCAGGATGGCCAGCTCGACGGGAAAGCCGGCCGCGCCGAAGCGGATCATCAGGATGCCCGTGGTGTAGCCGGCCCAGCCGAAGAAGGCCGCGTGGCCGAAGGACACCAGCCCGGTGAAACCGATCAGCAGGTTGAAGGCCAGCGCGAACAGCGCGTAGCACAGCACCTTCATGATAAAGACCGGGTAGGCGATTTCGGGGAAGGCCGGCACCAGCAGCGCGGGCAGCAGCAGCGCCAGCAGGATGCGCACGGGCATGGGGATGTGGGTGAGCAGGGATTTCATGGCTTCAGTGCTCCTTGCCGAACAGGCCGGCGGGGCGCGTGAGCAGCACCACCGCCATGATGACGAACACTACCACGGTGGAGGCCTCGGGGTAAAACACCTTGGTCAGGCCCTCGAGCAGGCCCAGGGCCAGGCCGCTGACCACGGCGCCCAGGATGGAGCCCAGCCCGCCTATCACCACCACCGCGAACACGATGTTGAGCAGGTTGGCGCCCATCAGCGGGTTGACCTGCATGATGGGTGTGGCCAGCACGCCGGCGATGCCGGCCAGGCCCACGCCGAAGCCGTAGGTCAGCGTGATCATCAGCGGGATGTTGACGCCGAAGGCCTGCAGTAGCTTGGGGTTCTCGGTGCCGGCGCGCAGCAGGGCACCCAGCCGGGTTTTCTCGAACAGGAACCAGGTGCAGCCGCAGATCAGTATCGAGGCCACCACCACGAAGCCGCGGTACAGCGGCAGGTACATAAAACCCAGGTCGACGCCGCCCTGCAGCAGCGCGGGCGGGTCATAGCTGGCGCCCGAGATGCCGTAGAAATGGCGGAACACGCCTTCGAGCACCAGCGAGACGCCGAAGGTCAGCAGCAGGCCGTAAAGGTGGTCCAGGTGGTAGAGCCGCTTGAGCAGGGTTTTTTCAAGCAGCACCCCCAGGCCGCCGACGATGATGGGCGCCAGCACCAGCGCCGCCCAGAAGTTGATCTTGAACTCCGGGCCCAGCAGCAGCGGCAGCTGCGAAAAACCCATCCAGGCCAGGAAGGCGGCCACCATGAACTGCGCACCGTGCGCGAAGTTGATGATGTTGAGCAGGCCGAAGATGATCGCCAGGCCCATGCTCAGCATGGCGTAGAAGCAGCCGTTGATCAGGCCCACCAGCAACTGGGCCAGCAGGGACTGCATCGGGATGTCAAACATGATGTGTGTTTCGTCGGTGGCGCGGCGGCCGCCCCCTGGCATGCCGCCGCGCGCGGGATGGAATTACTTGCCGGCCTGGCAGGCGGGGTTGATGGGCGGGAACACGTCGGCGCCCTTGAGCACGGACTTGACCTTGTAGTAGTCCCAGGGCGCCTTGGACTCGGCCGGCGTCTTGACCTGCAGCAGCAGCATGTCGTGCACCAGCGCGCCGTCCTCGCGCAGCTTGCCCTTGCGGATCACCGCGTCGTCGATGGTCATCTTGCGCAGCTGCGCCATGACGGCCTTGGCCTCGTCGGTGCCGGCGGCCTGCACGGCCTTGAGGTAGCTCAGCGTGGCCGAGTAGACGCCGGCCTGGGCGGCGGTAGGCATGCGTTTTTGTATCTCGAAGAACTTCCGGGACCAGGCGCGCGAGCGCTCGTCGTAGTCCCAGTAAAAGGCTTCGCTCAAATACATGCCCTGCGCCTTGTCCAGGCCTATGCTGTGCACGTCGGAGATATAGGTCAGCAGCGGCGCGACCACCTGCTTGCGTGTGATGCCGTATTCATTGGCCTGCTTGATGGCGTTGACCGTGTCGTTGCCGGCATTGGCCAGCGCGATGACGTCGGCCTTGGAGGCCTGGGCCTTGAGCAGGAAGGACGAAAAATCGTTGCCGGGGAAGGGGTGGCGCGAGCTGCCGACCACGCTGCCGCCGTCGGCCTTGATGACCTCGGTCGCGTCTTTTTCGAGCGAATGGCCGAAAGTGTAGTCGGCGGTGACGAAGTACCAGGTCTTCTTGCCTTCCTTGACCAGCGCGCGCGCCGTGCCGGCCGCCAGCGCGTAGGTGTTGGTGGTCCACTGCGCGGTCAGCGGCGTGCATTTTTCGCCGAGGATGGCGGTGGCCAGGCCCGAGGAGGGCATGACCACGCGGTTTTTCTGCCGGGCGATTTCCATCACGGCCAGCGCGGTGGAGGTGGTGGGGAAGTCCGTCACCATGTCGACCTTGCCCTGGTCGAACCAGCCGCGCGCCAGGTTGGCCGCCACGTCGGGCTTGTTCTGGTGGTCGGCGAAGACCAGCTCGACCGGCTTGCCCAGCACCTTGCCGCCCATCTCCTCGATGGCCATGCGCGCCGCCGTGACCGAGCCCTGGCCGGACAGGTCGGAATAAATGCCCGAGAGGTCGTTGAGCACGCCTATCTTCACGACGTCATCGCTGACCTGGGCGTGGACGGAGAAAGACGAAAGGGCCGCGCAGGCCGCCAGGCAGACGGAGAGTTTGCGAAATTGCATAAAGGGCTCCATGGGTTAAGGAAAAAAGCAAAGGGAAGGGGAGGGGCGGGGTGAAAAACTCAGATGCCAAGCAGTTCGTCCAGCCGGCTTTGCCGGGATTCGACCTCGCGCTGCGCCATGACTTCGACGACCTGTCCGTGCTCGATCACGTAGTGGCGGTCCGCCAGGTGTTTGGCGAAACGGAAGTTCTGCTCCACCAGCACGATGGTGAAGCCGCGCGCCTTCAGTTCGCGTATCACCTGGCCGAGCTTTTGCACGATCACGGGCGCCAGGCCTTCGGTGATCTCGTCGAGCAGCAGCAGCTGGGCGCCGGTGCGCAGGATGCGCGCCATCGCGAGCATCTGCTGCTCGCCGCCCGACAGCCGCGTGCCGGGGCTGTTGGCGCGCTCTTTGAGGTTTGGAAACATGGCGTAGATCTGCTCCAGCGACATACCGCCTTCGCCGACCTTGGGCAGCAGCAAGAGGTTTTCCTCGGCGGTCAGCGAGGCATAGATGCCGCGCTCCTCGGGGCAGTAACCGAGGCCCAGGCGGGCGATGCGGTGCGGCGGCAGGCCGATGGTTTCCTTGCCCGCCACGCGTATCGAGCCGGTGCGCTTGCCGACCAGCCCGAGGATGGCGCGCAGCGTGGAGGTGCGGCCCGCGCCGTTGCGGCCCAGCAGGGTGATGCATTCGCCGGCCTTGACGTCCAGGTTGATGCCCTGCAGCACATGCGATTCGCCGTACCAGGCGTGCAGGTCGCGGATGGCGAGCATGGCCTCGCCGGTGGGGTGGAGGGGTTCAGGCATCTTCTTCGACTCCCATATAGGCTTCACGCACGGCCGGGTTGGCCGAGACCTCGGCATAAGGGCCCTCGGCCAGCACCTCGCCGCGCTGCAGCACGGTGATGGTGTCGCTGATGTCGGCCACCACCTTCATGTTGTGCTCCACCATCAGCACGGTGCGCTGCGCGGAGACCTGCTTGATCAGTTGTTTGATGCGGTCCACGTCCTCATGGCCCATGCCCTGCGTGGGCTCGTCGAGCAGCAGCAGTTCCGGGTCCAGCGCCAGCGTGGTGGCGATTTCCAGCGTGCGCTTGCGGCCGTAGGGCAGGTCGCCGGCGAGCAGCGCGGCAAAACGCGCCAGGCCCACCTGCTCGAGCAGGGCCATGGCCGGCGCGTCGAGCTTGCGCATGGCCGCGATCGACTGCCAGAAGTGGTATTCCACGCCGAGCTTGCGCTGCAGCGCGATCTTGACGTTCTCCAGCACCGTGAGCTGCGGGAACACGGCCGAGATCTGGAAGGAGCGCACGATGCCGCGGCGCGCGGTCTGCGCGGGTTTTTCCTGCGTGATGTCGGTGCCGTTGAAGAGGATTTTTCCTTCGGTCGGCGTGTGGAACTTGGTCAGCAGGTTGAAGACCGTGGTCTTGCCGGCGCCGTTGGGGCCTATCAGCGCGTGTATGCTGCCGCGCCGCACGCGCAGGGCGACGTTGCGCACGGCGACAAAACCGCGGAACTCCTTGGTCAGCCCCTGCGTTTCGAGAATGATGTCCTGTGGCATGGTGGTGGGTGGGTGCTTTCAGTCAGGGGTGTGGGGACTTGCCAGCGTGGCGATGCGCGCGGGCGACAGCGGCGGCCTGGGCGCGGGCGGCGTCCAGCCGAACAGAAAATTCGCCGCCGCGCCGCAGACGCGGCCCTGGCAGGCGCCCATGCCGCAGCGCGTGTGCAGCTTGGCCTCGGTCCAGCCGCCGCAGCCGGCCAGCGCGGCCTGCGTCACGTCTTCGCAGCGGCAGACCAGGGTCTCGGGCCGCGCCAGGGTCTTGAGCGAGGGCGCCAGCGCGAAGTGCCGCTGCAGCTGCCCGGCAAAGGCTTGCCAGTGCGCGCGTTCCGCGTGGTGGCGCTGCGCGGCGGCGCTGTCCCCGATGGCGGCCAACCCGGCGATGCGGCCCTGCGCGAGCGCGCGCTCACTGCCGCCCACGCCTGTGCATTCGCCGGCCGCGTAGACACCGGCCACGCTGGTCGCCTGCAGGCCGGCGACGGCCAGGGCCTGCGCGCCGCCGCCGGCCGGCGCCAGCGCGCAGCCCAGCAACTGGCCCAGCTCGGTGTTGGGCACCAGGCCGAAACCGCAGGCCACGCGATCACAGGGAATCTGGGTCTCGTGGCCGGCATGCAGCAGGCGCGCGGACTGCACGCGGCCCTCGCCTTGCGCCGAGACCACGCGGGTGCCGGTGCGGTAGCGCGCGCTGGCCAGGCCCAGGGCTTGGGTCGCCTTGCCGGGCCAGCGCAGCAACTGCGCCGCAAAACCCGCGACGGCCGGCAGGCCGGCCTGCTCGGCGATGCGGACCACTTTGGCGCCGGCGCGCCGCGCCGTGTCGGCCGCCACCAGCAGCAGCGGGCCGCTGCCGGCGATCACGATGCGTTCACCCTCCACCGGCAGGCCGGCCTTGACCAGGGCCTGCAAACCGCCGGCGCCCGTGACGCCGGGCAGCGTCCAGCCGGGGAAAGGCAGCAGCAGCTCGCGCGCGCCCGTGCACAGGATCAATTTGTCATACGGCTGAACCCAGCCTTGTTTGGCGTCTTCCAGCAGCAGCGCGCCGCTGCCAGCCAGGCTGACCACGCGCGTGCCGCAGAGCAGGCGCACATTGGCGCAACGCGCCAGCGCCTCGCGCATGCGCAGCGCCTGCGGCGTCAGATGGGCGCCGGGGCCATCGCGCCAGATCTGGCCGCCCAGGACCGGGTTGTCGTCCAGCAGCGTGATGCGGGCGCCGCTGGGCGCGGCGGCCAGCGCGGCCGCCATGCCGGCCGGGCCCGCGCCGACGATCAGCAGCTCGCACGGGGGTGCAGGGGGTGGGGGCTTGCCAGCAGCGTTCATGGATTCTGTCCTTCCGCTTGAAGTCCGGTGTCCACGCGCAGGCCGTCGCTGCACAGGGTCTGGCAGGCCAGGCGGCGCCGGCCATCGATGTCGACGCGGCATTCCTGGCAGATGCCCATGCCGCAGAACGGCGCGCGGGCTTCGCCGTGCACGGAGCGGCGTGCCACGCCCATGCACGCGGCGTCGGCGATGCGCAGCGCCGCGGCCACAGACGTTCCCGTCTTGACCGACAGTGGCCGGCCGTTGACGTGGATCGTCACGGTGCCTGGTGTTTTCATGGCTGTGCGGTTTTGGCAAACCGCCGGACGGCATTCGGCGTGGGATCGAGGGCGGGCGTGGCACAGCGCATCTGCGCGGCCGGCCACAGGCCCTCACCCCAGGGATGGCGGCTGAGAGGAGGCAGGCTGTCGGACCTTGCGTCGCTCATGGCATTGCCCGTCATGGCCGTGTCCCGGTGGTGCGGACCGTGTTCAGTAACTCGCCAGCGCCGTGGGCTGGGCATTCCTGAACGTGAACACCGTGATGGGCGCCTGCGTCATGTTGCCCTTGTCGTCATAGGTGTAGGTGCCGGCGACGCCCTTGTAGCTGCCCTTGTAGATTTCGGCGCCGACCTTGGCCACGTCGATGGAGTCGGCCTTGCGCATGGCCTCGCCGATCAGCATCGTCTGGTCATAGAAGGAAGCGCCGTAGGCGTCCGTATCGAGGTTGAAGCGCTTTTTGTATTTGGCCTTGAAGGCCGGTCCACCTGCGGCCTTTTCCAGCATGGAGCCGCCTTGCGCGCAAAAAACCGTGTCGTTAACCGCTTCGCCGCCGAGCTTGCCCATTTCGGGGCTGCAGAGCGTGTCGCCGCCCAGCAGCTTGGCGGACAGGCCCAGCTGTTTCATCTGGCGCACCATGGGCGCGGCCTGCGGTGCGTAGCCGCCGAAGAAGATGGCTTCCGGTTTCTGCGCCTTGAGGTTGGTCAGGATGGCAAGGAAATCCACGGCCTTGTCGGTCGTGAACTCCTGCCCGACCACGGTGAGGCCCTGCTTTTTGGCTTCCTTGACGAATTCTTCCGCAACGCCCTGGCCGAACGCCGTGCGGTCGTCAATCACGCCGACCTTGCTGACCTTCAGGACCTTGGCGGCATACACCGCCATGCTGGAGCCGATCTGTGTGTCGCTGGCAATGATCCGGAACAGGTTTTTGTAGCCGCCCTGGGTGACCTTGGGGTTGGTGCCCACGGTCGACATCATGGCGCCACCTTCGCTGTATACCCGTGATGCGGGAATCGCAACGCCCGAGCAATAGGGGCCCATGATGTACTTCACTTTGCTGTCGACGAGTTTTTGGGCTGCGGCCACGCCGGCCTTGGCGTCGCACTGGTCGTCCTCCGATTGCAGTTCGAACTTGAGTGTCTTGCCACCCACCACCATTTTTTTGGCATTGAGTTCTTCGACCGCCAGGCGCACACCGTTTTCGTTGTCCTTGCCGGCGAACGCGTTCGGCCCCGAAAGCGGGCCGGTGTGGCCGATGGCCACGACCTGTTCCTGGGCCTGTGCCGCTGAGGCCAGCGCGATGGCTGCGATGCCGATCAATGAAACGATGCTGTTGCGATGTGTCATGGGTGTCTCCTCGGTGCTGGTTGCGGGGGTTGGAAAAATTAAGGGGCGGACTGGTACTGCGCCGGCCGCGTGGCCAGGGCTTTTTTGACGATGGCTTCGACGAATTCGCGCTCGGCGCCTACCAGCGGCAGGCGCGGGCGGCGCATGTGCTCGGTGCCCACGCCGACCAGCGCGTCGATGAGCTTGAGGTTTTGCACCAGCTTGGTGGAGACGTCCAGGTGCAGCATGGGCGTCATCCACTGGTAGAGCTTGAGCGCCTCGGCGAATTGGCCGGCCTTCATCAGGTCATAGAGCGCCACGGTTTCGCGCGGGAAGGCGCAGCCCACGCCGGCCAGCAGGCCGTCGCAGCCCAGCGCCAGGCCTTCATAGGCCAGGTCGTCCACGCCGAGGAAGAGCTGGTAGCGCTCGCCCACCGTGTTGCGCAGGTCGGTGATGCGGCGGATGTTGTCGGTGCTCTCTTTGATGGCGACCAGCCATTCGCAGTCGGCCAGCTCAGCCATGTGCTCGGGCTTCAAGTCCACCCGGTAGGCGACCGGGTTGTTGTAGATCATGACCGGCTTGCGCGCGGCCTCGGCCATGGTGCGCACGTTGAGCATGGCTTCGCGCGCGTCGGCCACGTAGATCACCGAGGGCATGACCATAAAGCCGTCCACGCCGAGCTCGTTGGCGCCGGCGATATAACGCAGCGCCTCGCGGGTGCTGGTTTCCGACACATTGGCCAGCACCGGGATGCGGCCCTTGCTGGCGTCCAGCGCGATCTTGGCCACCTGGAGCTTTTCTTCCAGCGTCAGCGTGCTGGCCTCGCCCAGCGAGCCGCAGGTCACCAGGCCGTGGATGCCGTTGCGGATCTGGAAGTCGATGTGCCGGGCCGTGCCTTCGGCGTCAATGCTTTCGTCGGCGTGGAATTTGGTGGTGACGGCGGGAAAAATGCCTTGCCAGCGGGGGTTGTTCAAGGGAGTGCTCCTGAGGATGGGGGATGAAAAAGGGCTTGGATGTAAATATATTAAGAAGATATTTAAATTATCTTTATAGGGTATTAAGCAGCTTGCGTGCCAGCGGATTTGGCGGTAAAGGAGGGCTGGATGCCTGGTTTTGGGGCCGCCATGCGGTGCGGCTGGCGCCTTGGCGCCGGGGCGGTGCGCCGGGCACCGCCTTGATGCGCCGGCCCTGCGCGGGGCTTGGCCTGGCGCCGGGGCTACCGAAGGGGTCCACGCCTATAATCGAATGTTCAAGTAAATCAAGCGCTTAGGTGGGTTCGACGCAGTGGGTACGACCTGAGGTCGCCGGCGGCCGGCCACCTTGGCCAGACCACAAAATCCAAGATGAGCCAGCCCACCTTCACCGTCGCCGACATCCGCAAGACCTTCCTCGATTTCTTCGCGTCCAAGGGGCACACCGTGGTGCCCTCCAGCTCGCTGGTGCCGGGCAACGACCCGACGCTGATGTTCACCAACTCCGGCATGGTGCAGTTCAAGGATGTGTTCCTGGGCACCGACAAGCGTCCTTATGTGCGCGCCGTGTCCGTCCAGGCCTGCCTGCGCGCCGGCGGCAAGCACAACGACCTGGAAAACGTGGGCTACACCGCGCGCCACCACACCTTCTTCGAGATGCTGGGCAACTGGAGCTTTGGCGACTACTTCAAGCGCGAGTCGCTCAAGTGGGCCTGGGAGCTGCTGACCGAGGTCTACAAGCTGCCGCCCGAGCGCCTGATGGCCACGGTGTATCTAGAAGACGACGAGGCCTACGACATCTGGACCAAGGAAATCGGCCTGCCGCCCGAGCGCGTGATCCGCATCGGCGACAACAAGGGCGGCCGCTACAAGTCCGACAACTTCTGGATGATGGCCGACACCGGGCCCTGCGGCCCGTGCAGCGAAATCTTTTACGACCACGGCGACCACATTCCCGGCGGCCCGCCCGGCAGTCCCGATGAAGACGGCGACCGCTTCATCGAAATCTGGAACAACGTGTTCATGCAGTTCGACATGGCGGCCGACGGCAGCGTCACCAAGCTGCCCGCGCCCTGCGTGGACACCGGCATGGGCCTGGAGCGCCTGGCCGCCATCCTGCAGCATGTGCACAGCAATTACGAGATCGATATCTTCGAGGCGCTGATCAAGGCCGCCAGCCGAGAAACCGGCGAGAAGGACCTGGGCAACAAGTCGCTGCGCGTGATCGCCGACCACATTCGCGCCACCGCCTTCCTGGTCAGTGACGGCGTCAACCCGTCCAACGAGGGCCGCGGTTATGTGCAGCGCCGCATCATTCGCCGCGCGATCCGCCATGGCTACAAGCTGGGCAAGAAGACGCCTTTCTTCCACAAGCTGGTGGCCGACCTCGCCAAACTGATGGGCGACGCCTATCCCAAGCTCAGGACCGACGAAGCCCGCATTACCGCGGTGCTCAAGGCCGAGGAAGAGCGCTTCTTTGAAACGCTGGAAATCGGCATGACCATCCTGGACACGGCGCTGGCCGGCGGCGCCAAGGTGCTGCCGGGCGAGGTGGCCTTCAAGCTGCACGACACCTACGGCTTCCCGCTGGACTTGTCGGCTGACGTCTGCCGCGAGCGCGGCGTTGAGGTCGATGAGGCCGGCTTCAAGGCCGCGATGGACAAGCAAAAGAACCAGGCGCGCGCCGCCGGCAAGTTCAAGATGGACCGCGCGCTCGAATACACCGGCAGCGGCAATACCTTTACCGGCTACGAGCTGCTCGAAGAGCCCGCAAAAGTGGTGGCGCTTTATGCCGACGGCGTGGCCGTGCAGGCCCTCAATGCCGGGCAAAGCGGTGTGGTCGTGCTGGACACCACGCCTTTTTACGCCGAAAGCGGCGGCCAGGTCGGCGACCAGGGCCGCATCACCGCGGCCGGCGCCGGCTTCGCGGTGGACGACACGCAGAAAATCCGCGCCGATGTGTTCGGCCACCACGGCACGCAGGAAGAGGGCACACTCAAGGTCGGCGATACGGTGAAGGCGCAAGTCAACACCGCCGTGCGCGCCGCCACCGTGCGCAACCACAGCGCCACCCACTTGATGCACAAGGCCCTGCGCGAAGTCCTGGGCGAGCATGTGCAGCAAAAGGGCAGCCTGGTGAACGCCGAGCGCACCCGCTTTGACTTCGCGCACGGCGCGCCGGTGACCGACGCGCAGATCCGCGAGATCGAAGCCCGCGTCAATGCCGAAATCCTCTCCAACGTGGCGACCGATGCCAGCGTGATGGACATGGAAGCCGCGCAAAAGAGCGGCGCCATGATGCTGTTCGGCGAGAAATACGGCGAGCGCGTGCGCGTGCTGACCATAGGCTCAAGCAAGGAACTCTGCGGCGGCACCCACGTGGCGCGCACCGGCGACATAGGCCTGTTCAAGATCGTCGCCGAAAGCGGTGTGGCCGCCGGCGTGCGGCGCGTGGAAGCCGTCACCGGCGAAAACGCGCTGGCCTATTTGCAGTCGCTGGAATCCACGGTGCAGGCCGCGGCCGGCTCGCTCAAGGCCAGCCCGACGGAACTGCAGGGCCGCATCGGCCAGGTGCTGGACCAGGTCAAGACGCTGGAAAAAGAGATCGCCGCGCTCAAGGGCAAGCTGGCTTCTTCGCAAGGCGATGAGCTGCTCACGCAGGCGGTGGACGTCAAGGGCCTGAAAGTGCTGGCCGCGAAACTCGAAGGCGCCGACGCCAAGACGCTGCGCGACACCATGGACAAGCTCAAGGACAAGCTCAAGACAGCCGTCATCGTGCTGGCCGCGGTCGACGGCGACAAGGTGCAGATCGCCGCGGGCGTGACGGCCGACAGCGTGGGCAAGGTCAAGGCCGGCGAACTGGTGAACTTTGTGGCCCAGCAAGTCGGCGGCAAGGGCGGCGGCAAGGCCGACATGGCCATGGCCGGCGGCACCGATGCCTCCAAGCTGGGCGATGCGCTGAAGTCGGTACAGGGCTGGGTGGGCGAGCGCGCTTGACGCGCTTACGCTTCAAGAAGCGTTTCAAAAAACAAGGTCGGTTTCCCCGAGGGGAACCGGCCTTTTTTCTTGCCTGGACAAATCCTAGACGGCAGCCCAGAACACCGCGAACCAGCTGTTGGGGTCGGTCCAGTATTCGATGTGCCTGAAGCCGGCCTGCCGCAGCAGGGCCGTCATGCCCTGGACCGTGTACTTGTAGGAGCATTCGGTGTGAATGCGCTCGCCGGCCTGGAAGCTGCGCTCATGGCCGGGCCAGCGCACCGTCAGCTCACTGGTGGCTTCCAGGTGCATCTCGATGCGCGACTCCCTGGCATTGAACAGCGCCACATGGCGCCATTGCCGCAGGTCAAAGTCCGAGCCCAGCAAGTCGTTGATATTGAGCAGCAGGTTTTTGTTGAAGGCGCCGGTCACGCCCAGCGCGTCGTCGTAGGCGGCCTCCAGGCGCGCCGTGTCCTTGACCAGGTCTATGCCCAGCAGCAGGCCGCGCGCCTTGCCCTGTTCCGGGTCGGCGATGTGCTCCAGGAACTGCAAGGCCTGGCCGGGGTGGAAATTGCCCAGGCTGGAGCCCGGGTAGAAAAACACCCGCTCATGCGCCTGGACTTCGCCCGGCAGGGCCAGCCCGGCCGAAAAATCCATGCCCAGGCCGACGATGTCGAGCGCAGGAAAGTTGTTTTGCACCTGCTCCGCCGCATCGCGCAGAAAATCGACCGAGATGTCGACCGGCACGTACTGGCGCGGCTGCAGGTGCGGTATCAAGGCCATGGCCTTGGCACAGTTGCCCGCGCCCAGGTCGATCAGGCAGGGTTGGTGGATGCCCGCCTCGGCCAGCGTGGCGGCGATGTGCGTTCTCGCCGCCTCGAAGATGCCGGCTTCGGTGCGCGTGGGATAGTACTCGTCCAGGCCGGTGATGGCCTCGAAGAGCTTGGAGCCCAGCGCGTTGTAAAAGAATTTGGGCGACACGGCGGCCGCCGGGGCCAGCAGTGCTTCCGTCAGTTCTTGCACCGTTGCATGCATGGCCTGCGCGTCGCTGTCCGGACGGTAGAGGTCAATGAATTGCGGGGACGCAGGAGGCAGCTGGAGCGAGAGGGCCGAGATGTTGAGTGGTAGGTTCAAGATTCGCCTTGGCTACGGTTATTTGGTTATAGATTTAAAAGCCGTTCGAAAAGAGTGTTTGTAGGACTGAATCGCTTTGGGTGCAAGCGGCGCCGGCCAAATGCTGTCCTATATAGGGTTCGCGCCGCCAGGCGGATTGAACGACGTGCTGTCTTTTGCAGCGCGCGCCGAACCCCTGTGGCATTTGGTCGCCCCAGGTTGTCATTTCTTACAAAAGAACTCTTACAAAGAGCCGGCACTGCTGAGCAGCGCCCTCATGCCCGCGCGGGCGGCTTATGGCGTTGGCAGGGCCTGGCTTGTGGGCTCGGTCCCCTGCGCAAACTGCCTCAGGGTGTCGCCGGCCATGCGATAGCGCACCCATTCGGCCTGCGGTTTGGCCCCCAGCGACTGGTAAAACTGGATGGCCGGCTCGTTCCAGTCCAGCACACTCCATTCGAAGCGCCCGCAGCCGCTGTCAAAAGCCAGCCGGGCCAGGTGGCGGAGCAGCCGCTTGCCGGCGCCGCTGCCCCGGTGTTGGGGCGATACGTACAAATCCTCCAGGTACATGCCCTTGCGGCCCAGCCAGGTGGAGTAGCTCAGGAAGTACACCGCATAACCCACGGGCTGGCCGTCTATCTCGCAAATCAGGGCCCGGGCGGGTGTGCCTGGCTCAAACAGGCTGCGCTCAATGTCCGCGGCGCTCGCAATGACCTCATGCTCCGCTTTTTCATAAATGGCCAGTTCGACGATGAAGTTGTGGATCAGCGCAGCGTCGCCAGCTTGCGCTTCCCGGATATCGATGTTCATGAAGCTTCCCGTGATTGATTTTTGAAGGCGCCCGCATGGATGCAGGCATCCCTGGGCTCGGTTACCCTAGCCCCATCCTACCAATGCCAGGCCCATGACGATTCCGCCCTTTTCTCGTCGCCATCTTCTGCAACAGGCGCTTGCCATCAGCGCCGGTGCCGCCGTGTTTCCGGCGAGGCCGCAGGGCTTGACCGGCCCTGCGTATGAAGTCAGCCCCTGGGCCGGCCCGGTGTCCGCCTTCGCGCTGGTCGACACCACCGGCAAGACCTGGCAAGCCGCCGACCTGCGCGGCCGGGCCGTGCTGCTGAATTTCTGGGCCAGCTGGTGCGAACCCTGCCGTGCCGAGATGCCCACGCTGCAGCAGGTCGCGGATTTTTACGGGCCCGAGAAACTGCTGGTGCTGGCCGTCAACTTCAAGGAGCCGCCCGCGCGTGCCCTGCAGTTTGCCAAGACCACGGGCGTGACGCTACCGGTGTTGCTGGACGTGGATGGCAAGGCGGCGCGGGGCTGGGGCGTCAAGGTCTTCCCGACAACCCTGATGATGGACACGGCCGGCCGGCCGCGCCTGCGCGTCAAGGGCGAAGTCGACTGGACCGGGCCTGCGGCTGCGAAGCTGATTGACGGGCTGCTCAAGCCTTGAGCATGTCCGCCGCAAGGCAGCGGCGATAATCGCAGCCTGACATCCCGCAGCATCTTTACCTGCCGCGGTGCACGTCACCCTCACCCCACCCGGAGATCCTTTATGACCACCGTACGCCGAGCCTTTCTGAAAAGCGGCGCAGCCGCCGCCATGGCCGCCGCCTTGCCATCCCTCAATTTCGCCCAGACGGCTGCCGCCCCCAGCCGCCGTCAATTCGCGCCCCAAAGCGGCGCCTGGCGCACTTTTGACGTGACCACGCGCGTGGACATCCTCAAACCGCAAGGCGTGACCAAGGTCTGGCTGCCGATCCCCTCGGTCAACAGTGACTACCAGCATTCGCTGGGCAACAGTTTCGCTAGCAACGGCAGCACGCTGCTGGCGCAGGACGGCCGCGACGGCGCGAAGATGCTGTATGCCGAATTCCCGGCCACGGAAGCCAAACCCTTTGTGGAACTGACCAGCCGCGTGCAGACCCAGGGCCGGGCCATCGACTGGTCGCAGAAAACCGCTCCAGCCGAAAGCGCCGACACGCTGCGCTATTTCACGCGCCCGACCACGCTGATCCCGACCGACGGCATCGTGCGCAAGACCGCGCTGGCCGCCACCCAAGGCGCGAAGACCGACGTCGAGAAAGCGCAAAAGATTTATGACTGGATTGTCGCCAACACCTACCGCGAACCCAAGGTGCGCGGCTGCGGCGAAGGCGACATCAAAACCATGCTGGAAATCGGCAACCTGGGCGGCAAATGCGCCGACCTGAACGCGCTGTTTGTGGGCCTGTGCCGCTCGGTGGGCCTGCCGGCGCGCGACGTCTACGGCATACGCCTGGTGCCCTCGGCTTTCGGCTACAAGGAGCTCTCGGGCAACCCGGCCAGCCTCAAGGGCGCCCAGCATTGCCGCTCCGAGGTCTACCTCAAGGGCCACGGCTGGGTGGCCATGGACCCGGCCGACGTGGCCAAGGTGATGCGCCTGGAAACGGCGGACTGGATCAAGACCACGGCCGACCCGGTGGTGGCGCCGGTGAACAAGGCGCTGTTCGGCGGCTGGGAAGGCAACTGGATGGCTTACAACACGGCGCACGACCTGGCCCTGCCGAAGTCGGCCGGCGAGAAGCTCGGTTTCTTTATGTACCCCATTGGCGAAAACGCCGCGGGGCGTTTTGACTCCTACGCGCCGGATGATTTCAAGTACCAGATCACGGCCAGGGAAGTCGCCGCCAGCTAGCCCGGCGGCGTGGCCATCAGGCGCAGCAGCAGCGCCTCGTAACGGGACACCACCTCGGCATTGGCCGGCAGGTAGCGCTTGATCAGCTCGCGCTGCCGCGCCGCGTAGCCGGCGGCCTGCTCGTCGTGGCTGTCGAAGACCTCCAGCAGGCGTGCGCAGCCCGCCTCGACGTCATTGCCCTCGTAGTAATAGCCCAGGTCGGCGCACAGGTGGGCGTTGTGCACCAGCGGATAGCCCTGCCAGCAGACCTCGAGGTAAAAGTAGTTGAGCGCGTTTTCCCACTGGTGCGAGATCACGACGTCGCTCATCTCGCTGAGAAAGGCCGGCGTTTCATACACGCCCAGGAAGGAGGCCTTGTGCTGGCGCACGATGTCGAGCTGGTTCATCAGCGCGACAAACTCCTTGCTCTCCTGCGCCAGGCGCAAGGCATTGGTGACGTGCAGCCAGGCGATGGCCTCGGGCCTGCGCCTGTAGGCTTCCTCGGCGATCAGGATGGGGTAGAGGCAGAACTTGACCACATCCAGGTTCTGCTCCATCACGCTGAGCCGTCGCGGGCCGTGCCGCGGGTGGTAGCGGCCGGCATCGGGGAGGGCCTGGCTGCGTTCCTCGATGAACACCGGGTCCCAGACAAAGGGCACCACGGTGGCCGGCCTGCGCCGCAGCGTCGAAAAATAATGCTGGCTGATGGGCGCCACCTGCGGAATCACCCAGAGGTCGTCATAACGCTGGTTGATAAAAAGGTCATAACCCCACAGCGGCCTGCCAAACAGGATGGACTCCATGGTGTGCACGTATTCAAAGCCGCAGCAGTAAGACACCAGGCGTGTTCCGCGCTGCTTGAGGTAATCGGTCTGCTCCGCGCTGACCTGGCCGCCGAGCTCGATCAGCACATCCAGCGAGTCCTTGGCGTCCTCAAAGGCGACGGTGGGCCAGCGCCGCTGGTCCCAGGGCAGGGCGGCCGTGATGCGCACGGCGGTGGTGTTGACCAAGCGTACAGAGGCCACCAGCCGCGAGTGCTTGAGGGTTTCGGCCAGGAACACCGCGTTCTGTTTGATGCCGTTGTTCCACAGCGTTTCGGCCTCCTGGTGCAGGCCAATGGTGATGCCTATGCGCAGGCCGGGGCTGGTGGGGGTCATGGCTGCGGTCTCAGCCGGTCAAAAGCCCGGCCAGCAGTTCGTCGTAGCGGGCCACCAGTTCCGGGTTGGCGGCCGTGTGCACCCGCAGCAGCTCGCGCTGCCGCGCGGCATATTCGGTGGCCGTGTCGTCATGCCGCTCCAGCACCTGCAGCAGCTGGTGCGCGCCGGCGTCCACGTCATTGCCTTCGTAGTAGTAACCCAGCGCTTTGCACATGCCGGCGTTGTGCACCAGCGGGTAGCCCAGCCAGCAGACGTCGAAGTAGAAATAATTGAGCGGGTTGTCCCACTGGTTGGAGATCACGGCATCCGCGTGTTCGCCCAGGAAATTCGCCGTGTCATAACGCCCCAGGAAGGTGGCCTTGCCGGCATTGACGATGTCGAGCTGGAACATCAGCAGCTGGAACTCGCGGCTTTGCTCGGCCAGGTGCTTGGCGCTGCAGACGTTGAGAAACTCGATCAGCTCGGGCCGCGCCCGGAAGGCCGCTTCGGCGATCAGGATGGGATAGATACAGGCCTTGACCACATCCATATTCGGCTCCATGACGGCCAGGCGCTTGGCCGCGCGGCCCGGCTGGTAGCGCGCGCCATGGGGCAGCGCCGCCACACTGGACTCCAGCCAGCGCGGGTCCCAGACAAAGGGCACGACCTTGGCCGGGCAGCGCCTGAGCGTCTGGATAAAGGACAGCGAGTTGTTGGCCACCTGGGGAATCACCCAGATCTCGTCGTAGTGGCGGTTCATGTAGACGCCGTTGGGCCAGAGCGGCCTGCCGAACAGGATGGACTCCAGCACCACCACGTACTCGCTGCCGCAGCAGTAGCTGACCAGGCGCGTGCCGGCCGCCTTCAGCTGCAGGGAATGCGCCTCGCTGATGCCGCCGCCCAGCTCGATCAGCAGGTCGAGGTCCTTCATGGCGGCCTCCAGCGTGACGACCGGGAAGGCCTGGAGGTCCCAGGGAAGCTGGCTGGTGATGGGCACGTCGGTGGTGTTGACCAGCTGCACGCGGTGGCCCAGCGGCGAGGCCTGCAGCACGCAGGCCAGGTTCAGCGCGTTCTGCTTGATGCCGTTGACCCACAGGCTTTCATCGGGCGAGCGCAGGCCTATGGTGATGCCTATGCGCAGGGCCTTCATGGCCGGTTTGCCCCGCCGTTCATCGCCTGGGCGCTTTCAGCGCAGGGTCTTTCCAGTCGTACTCGACGTGGCGGCGGATGATGAGGCAGCCGGGCGGCGAGTCGATCAGGGTCACCGAGGCGCCTGGGTCGCGCGCATCGACGTAGACGGTGAAGGTGGCCAGCAGCTGCGTGGCCTGGTAGCCGCCCAGCTCCTGCTGCGCGATGCTGCGGCAGGCAAAAGGCGCGACCGAGATGCGTTCGGCCGCGACCGAGCAGCCGCCCGTGCTGTCGGGCACCGCCGTCAGGGAAAAGGCCAGCGAGGCGTTTTTGTACTCGACGCCGCTGAGCGAGAAGAAGGGGCCGCCGTCGGGGTTCTTGCGGTCCCAGTCGACCAGCACGTCGTTGCCGGTGCTGCCGTTGACGGTCAGCGAGGACAGGCGGGTGATGGCCGGCAGGCAGCGCCTCACGCCCACATTGGTGGCTGCGGCCGTCAGCGCGTCCAGCGGTGCGCCGGCGGCGGGAGCGGCAGCTGCCGCGGGCGGGCGCTGCGGCGTGACCTGTGCCTGCGCCTGGAAAACCGGCGCGCCCAGAACCGCGGCCGCCAGCAGAGCGCGGCGCAAAAAGGAGAAGAAGGAGGTGGGCATCACGATGAAGCTGCGCGGTACAAATGGACCAGCGCCTCATTGTAGGCACGCACGTTGTCTTCGTTCTCGGGCGCCAGCGTGCGCAAAAAGGTGCGCGCGCGCTCCCGGTAGCCGGCCAGGTCGGCGTCGTGCTGGGAAAAGGCCTGCAGCAGGGCCAGGCCGCCTTCCTCGCAGTCGAAGCCGGGATAGAAGTAGCCGCAATCGGCAAGGAAGCTGGAGTTGTGGACCAGCGGGTAGCCGCCGTAAAGCGCTTCGTAATACAGGTAGTTCTGCCCGTTTTCCCAGTGGTGGCAGACCACGGCGTCGACCTGCGACGACAAACATTGGTAGACCGGAAAGCGGCCTTCGAAGACGGCCAGGCCGTGCCTGACGATGTCCAGGCTGTTGGCGAAGCCGACAAAGGTCACGTGGTCCTTCATGTGAAAGCTGTTGTAGACCCGCATCAGCTCGATCACGCGCGGGTTGGCCCGGTGCGCCATGTCGATCAGCAGCATGGGCAGGTGGCTGGTCTTGACCATGCAGATATTGGGCTCGAAGATGCCCAGCCGCCATTTCTTGCGGCCCGGCTTGTAGCCGAAGGTCTCGCCGTTGGGCAGGGTCGCGGCCGCGCGGTCTATCACGCCGGGGCTCCAGAGGTGCTGCATCAGCCGCACCGGCGCCCGCATCGCGCTGCCGAAGTAGTGCATGCAGCTGCGCTCGTATTCGGACAGGGTCCAGATTTCGTCATAGGGCGTTCCGGCGATCAGCAAGCCGTGCTGCTTGTTGAAAATCATGCGCTCGATGTCGATGACGTAATCGTTGCCGACGCGCATGGTCACGATCTTCCCGCCGCGATCGCGAAAGCCCACGGCCCAGTCCCGGCCCAGCTGTGCGCTCATCTCTATCATGATGTCGAGCTTGTCGGCCGCGGCCGCCATGTCGATGATGGGCACCGGGGAGTCGGCCATGAAGCGCTGGGCGTCGGCCGCGTCGCCGTCGCCGCCTCCGCTGACCAGGTAGGTTTCGGCCACGTTGGGCGCCTTGAGCAGCAGCATCACCAGAAACAGGCAGTTCTGGTAAATGCCGTTTTCCCACAGCGATTGCTCACCCTTGCGCACGTAAATGGAAACGCCGACCCGCAGGCGGTCAGGTGTGGTCGCTTTGGCCTGGCTCATGCGGCGGCTCCCACGCTTGCGGTATTGCTGAAAAGCGCCTGCAGCCTGCGCGCCAGGCTTTGCAGGTTGGCGTGCGCGAAGGGATCGACCGAGGCGATCACCCGCCGGGCCTGCTGGCGGTGCTGCTCCAGGCGGCTGTCGTGCTGGCTTGCGGCCAGCAGCAGCTTGCGCCCGCCTTCGGCCGTGTTGAAGTCGGGATAGTAGTAGTCGGCATACCCGGCGTCGCGTAGCCAGGGCGAGTTGTGGATCAGCGGGTAGTTGCCGTGCAGGGCGTCCAGGTAGTTGTAGTTCTGGTCGTTTTGCCACTGGTGGGCCACCACGGCGTCGGCATGCTGCACCATGTAGCCGGCAAAGTCATGGCGGCCCTGGAAAATCGCTTTTTGCTGCTTGACCAGATCCAGCGAGTTGGCCAGGTAGAGCAGCGTGGGGTGGTCCTTGAGGTGCAGGGTGTTGAGCACGTGCATGAAGCTCACCTGGGCGGGCTCGGCGCGGAAGGCCTCGTCGCAGACCAGCATGGGGATGTTGGTGCATTTGACCACCGACACATTGGGCTCGAAGATGGCCACGCGCAGGCCGGCGCCGGGCGCGCGCGGTTTGTAGCCGAAGGCATAACCCTCTTTCTCCAGTTCCCGGGCGCGCGCGTCCAGGAACTGCGGCGACCAGATATAGGGCACTTCATGCACCGGGCAGCGGTGCAGGGCGCGCAACATGGGGGCGAAGGCGGAAAAGTCCTTGGGCAGTATCCAGATCTCGTCGCAGCGGTCGGCCCGGCTGAAAAACCCCGGGCGGTCGAACACGCTGGGCTCTATCAGGCCGACATAGGGCTGGCCGGCGCAGTACCAGACCACTTTTTTGCCCTGGGCGCGCAGGTAGTCCAGCCATTTGACGTCCAGCGCGCCGGCCATCTCGATGGCCAGGTCGATGTGGTCGGTGGCTTCGTGCGCGGACATCATGCGCAGGCCCAGTGCGTCCATGTTGACCTGGGGCGGCATGCTGCTCTGGTCCCCGCCGTTGAGCAGCACGACGGACTGCACAAAGGGCAGCTTCTGGAAGGACTGGGCCAGGAAGATGACGTTTTGCCCCAGTCCGTTTTCCCAGATGTTCTGGCCGGCGTGTGTGAGGACCGAGATACCGATACGCATGCTTGTGTCTCTCCCAAAGCAATGAGCGCCGCAGGCCCTGGGGGGCCGCGCGGCGCTCACCGGGAGCCCCGGGGGCTCTTGTTTGATAGGTAGGCGCTTAGGGCATTCTACTGAGAGCGGCTCCCGGAGCCCTCTCTTAACGCCACTTCCAGCTTGCGCCGAAGTTCATGCCCCACTCCTTGCCGGTGGTGGAGACGCCGAAGCCCCATGCGCTCTTGCCGTCGTTGTTGAGCGCCTTGAAGTTCAGGCCCAGCGCGCCGTAGCCCTTGTAGTTGCCCACGCCTATGCCCAGGGCTTTTTCGCCGCCTTCGAGGTTGGGCATGTAGGTGGCGGCCATGGCCATGCTCATCGCGATGCCGGAGTAGGCCACGCGCCTGACATCGTTGAGCTGCCCGACATTGACCGCGTCGGTGGCGTAAACACCGGGGGCCACATTGGTGATGCGGCGCTCGTTGCCGGGCGAGCCCACCGACACCGTATTGGGCTGGTCGGCCACCGAGTAGGCGCCCAGCGCCACGGAGCGGTTGGCCGTGGCTTCGGCCGCAGCGCCCAGGGCCACCGAGTCGTTGCCCGAGGCCAGCGAGTTCCAGCCGACGGCGGTGGCCGGGTCGGCAATCGCCCTGGCCTGGAAGCCTATGGCCACGGAGCCTTCGTAGGTGGCCGTCGCGCGGAAGCCGATGGCGGTGGTGTTTTTGTCCTGGGCCAGCGACTGTGAGCCGTAGGCGGTGGCGCCGGTGGCCACCGTTGTGGCGGTCGCGCCGTTGACCCCGGCACGGGTGCCGGCGCTGGCGCACAAGCCGGTTGCCGTGGTGTCGGCGCCGTTGGCCACCGTGCAGTCGGAAGGCGAGGCCACGGTTTGCAGCGCCGTGCCGTTCAGGGACTTGCCCTGTGTGAGCAGCCCGGCGCCGGCGGCGCCGCCCGCTGTGGAACCTATGACCGCGCCGCCGTTGGCCGCTGCGGAATTCGCCGCATTGACCAGCGGGGCCAGGGCCGTGGTGCCCGAGGTCGCGCTCGACAGCCCGGTGGACAGCGAGGCGATGCCGTTGTTGGCAGTGCTCAAGCCGGTGGACAGCGAGGTCACGCTGTTGCCTATCGTGCTCAGGCCGGTCGACAGGGAGGTGATGCCGCTGCTGGCGGTGCTCAGGCCGGTGGAGGTCGAGGTGGACAGCGAGGTGATGTTGCTGTTGGCCGTGCTCAGGCCGGTGGACAGCGAGCTGGTGCCCGTGGAAACCGAGGTCGACAGCGAAGTCACGGTGCTGCTGACCGTGCTGAGCCCGGTGGAGACGGCGCTGAAGCCGGTCGAGAGCGAGCTGAAGCCGGTGGATGTCGAGGTCGACAGTGAACTGATACCGGTGGACAGGGAGCTGATGCCCGTGGATGCCGAGGTCGACAGCGAGTTGAGATTGCTGTTGGTGGTGCTCAGGCCGGTGGACAGCGAGCTGACGCCCGTCGACAGGGAACTGACCCCGGTGGACAGCGAACTGAGGCCGGTGGACGTCGAGGTCGACAGCGAATCAATGCTGGTCGACAGGGAAACGATGCCTGTCGAGGTCGACGTCGAGAGCGAGCTGACCCCGGTGGACAGCGAGCTGATGCCGGTGGATGTCGAGGTCGACAGTGAACTGATACCGGTGGACAGGGAGCTCACGCCGGTCGAGAGCGAACTGACGCCGGTGGACAGTGAACTCACACCGGTCGACAGCGAGCTGACACCGGTCGAGGCCGAGGTGGACAGGGACGCGACGTTGCTGTTGGTGCTGCTCAGGCCGGTGGACAGCGAACTGGCGCTCGTGGAGGTCGAGGTGGACAGCCCGTCGATGGCGGTCGACAGCGAGCTGATGCCCGTCGAGGCCGAGGTGGACAGCACCGCGACATTGCTGTTGGTGGTGCTGAGGCCCGTCGAGAGGGAGCCCACGCTGGTCGACAGCGAGATAAAGCCGGTGGACAGCGATCCAAACCCGGTGGACAGGGAGCCGAAGCCGGTCGACAGCGAACTGATGCCCGTGGAGGCTGAGGTCGACAGGGAATCCAGGCCCGTGGACAGCGAACTCACGCCGGTTGACAACGAGCTGGTGCTGGTGGAGCCCGAGGTCGACAGTGAATCAATGGCGGTGGACAGCGAGCTCACACCGGTCGAGGTGGACGTCGACAGCGAGGCGACATTGCTGTTGGTGCTGCTCAAGCCGGTGGAGAGCGAACTGAAGCCGGTCGAAGCGGAGGTCGACAGGGAGCTGAAGCCCGTCGAGATCGAACTGAAACCGGTGGACACCGTGTTGAAGCCGGTGGACAGCGAGGCCACCACACTTTCGGTGGTGCTCAGGCCGGTGGACAGGGAGTTGAAGCCGGTCGAGGTGGACGTCGACAGCGAGTTAAAGCCCGTCGAGATGGAACTGAAACCGGTGGACACCGTGTTGAAGCCGGTGGACAGCGAGGCCACCACGCTTTCGGTGGTGCTCAGGCCGGTGGACAGGGAACTGAAGCCGGTCGACGTCGAAGTCGACAGCGAGTTAAAGCCGGTCGAGATCGAGCTGAAACCCGTCGAAATGGAACTGAAGCCGGTGGAGACCGTGCCAAAACCGGTGGACAGCGAGGCCACGGCGCTGTCCGTGGTGCTCAGGCCCGTGGACAGGGAATTGAGACCCGTGGACAGGGAGCTGAAGCCTGTCGAGAGTGAACTGAAGCCGGTAGACACTGAGCTGAAACCGGTCGACAGCGAGGCCACGCCGCTCTCGGCGGTGCTCAAGCCCGTGGACAGCGAGCTAAAGCCGGTGGATGTTGAAGTCGACAGCGAGCTGAAACCGGTCGAAATGGAGCTGAAGCCGGTAGAGATGGAACCAAAGCCGGTCGAGAGCGAGGCCACGGTGCTGTCGGTGGTGCTCAGGCCCGTGGATAGCGAGCTCAAGCCCGTCGAGGTCGAGGTCGACAGCGCAGCCAGGTTGCTGTCGGTGGTGCTCAGGCCCGTGGACAGCGAACTGAAGCCGGCCGACGTGGCGGTCGAGAGCGAGCTGAAACCGGTCGATAGGGAGCTGAAGCCGGTGGACAGCGAGTTCGTCGAAGTCGACAGGGAGGCAATGCCGCTGGCGGCTGTGCTGAGTCCCGTGGAGGCCGAGGTCGACAGCGAAGTGATGCCGCTGGTCGCCGTGCTCAGGCCGGTGGACGTCGAAGTCGACAGTGAAGTGATCCGGCTGTCGGCGGTGCTCAGGCCTGTCGAGGTGGAGGTCGACAGCGAGGTCATATTGCTGTTGGTCGTGCTCAGTCCGGTGGAAACTGAGGCGATGCCGCTTGTGGCGGTGCTCAAACCGGTCGAGGTGGACGTTGACAGGGATGCCACATTGCTGTCCGTTGTGCTCAGGCCTGTGGACAAGGAGGAAATACCGCTAACGGCTGTGCTGAGTCCCGTCGAGGTGGAGCTTGACAGCGAGCTGATGCCGGTCGAAGCAGACGTCGACAGGGATGCGACATTGCTATTGGTGCTGCTCAATCCGGTGGACAGCGAGCTGAAGCCGGTTGAGGCCGAGGTCGACAGCGAAGTGATGCCGCTGGCGGCGGTGCTCAGGCCTGTTGAAGTGGAAGTCGACAGCGAGGTGACGTTGCTGTTGGTGGTGCTCAGGCCGGTGGACAGCGAGCTGGCCGAGGTCGACAAGGATCCGATGCCGGTCGAGGCCGACGTGGACAGCGCCGCGACATTGCTGTCCGTGGTGCTCAACCCCGTCGACAAGGAAGCAATGCCGCTGGTCGATGTGCTCAACCCCGAGGAGGTAGACGTCGAGAGCGACGTGATGCGGCTGTCGGCGGTGCTCAAGCCTGTCGAAGTGGAGGTCGACAGTGAGGTGACGTTGCTATTGGTGCTGCTCAGGCCGGTGGACAAGGAACTGACGCCGGTCGAAGCGGACGTCGACAAGGACGCGACATTGCTGTTCGTGGTACTGAGGCCGGTGGACAGCGAAGTGATGCCGCTGGTCGCCGTGCTCAAGCCCGTTGAAGTGGAAGTCGACAGCGAGGTGACGCTGCTGTTGGTCGTGCTCAGGCCGGTGGAGAGCGAGGAGATGCCGCTTGTGGCGGTGCTCAAACCCGTCGAAGTGGAGCTTGACAGCGAGCTGATGCCGGTCGAAGCCGACGTTGACAGCGAAGTGATGCCGCTGGCCGCGGTGCTCAATCCGGTTGACGTGGACGTGGAAAGTGAAGTGATCCGGCTGTCTGCGGTGCTCAGGCCCGTGGAAGTCGAAGTCGACAGCGATGTGGTCCTGCTATCGGCAGTGCTCAGGCCGGTGGACAGCGAGCTGGCCGAGGCCGACAAGGAGCCGATGCCGGTCGAAGCCGACGTGGACAGCGATGCGACATTGCTGTCGGTGGTGCTCAGGCCAGTCGACAGCGAAGTGATGCCGCTGGCTGCGGTGCTCAGGCCGGTAGACGTCGAGGTCGACAGCGATGTGGTCCTGCTATCGGCAGTGCTCAGGCCCGTGGAAGTGGAGGTCGACAGCGACGCAAGGTTGCTATTGGTGCTGCTGAGGCCGGTGGACAAGGAACTGACGCCGGTCGAAGCGGACGTCGACAAGGACGCGACATTGCTGTTCGTGGTACTGAGGCCGGTGGACAGCGAAGTGATGCCGCTGGTCGCCGTGCTCAATCCTGTGGAAGTAGACGTCGACAGTGAAGTGATCCGGCTGTCGGCAGTGCTCAGGCCTGTCGAAGTGGAGGTCGACAGCGAGGTGACGTTGCTATTGGTCGTGCTCAGGCCTGTAGACAGGGAGCTGGCCGAGGTCGACAGGGAACCGATGCCGGTAGAAGCGGACGTCGACAAGGACGCGACATTGCTGTTCGTGGTGCTGAGGCCGGTGGACAGCGAAGTGATGCCGCTGGCTGCGGTGCTCAGGCCGGTAGACGTCGAAGTCGACAGCGAGGTGACGTTGCTATTGGTGGTGCTCAGGCCGGTGGACAAGGAAGTGATGCCGCTGGTCGCCGTGCTCAAGCCGGTGGACGTCGAGGTCGACAGTGAGGTAATCCGGCTGTCGGCGGTGCTCAGGCCTGTCGAAGTGGAGGTCGACAGCGAGGCCACATTGCTATTGGTGGTGCTCAGGCCGGTGGACAAGGAGCTGACACCGGTCGAAGCGGACGTCGACAAGGACGTGACATTGCTGTTGGTCGTGCTCAGGCCGGTTGACAGGGAGGTGATGCCGCTGGCCGCGGTACTCAGGCCCGTGGATGCCGATGTGGACAGCGATGTGACGTTGCTGTCCGTGGTGCTGAGCCCGGTGGACAAGGAGCTGATGCCGCTGGCGGCAGTGCTCAAGCCGGTCGATGTCGAGGACGACAGCGAGGTGACGTTGCTGTTGGTGGTGCTCAGGCCTGTCGACAGGGACGTGATGCCGCTCGTCGCCGTGCTCAAACCGGTGGAGGTCGAGGATGACAGTGAAGTGATCCGGCTGTCGGCCGTGCTCAGGCCCGTTGAGGTGGATGTCGACAGCGAGGTGACGTTGCTATTGGTCGTGCTCAGGCCGGTGGACAGCGAGCTGGCAGAGGTCGACAGGGAACCCATGCCGGTCGAAGCCGAGGTGGACAGCGACGCGACATTGCTGTCGGTGGTGCTCAGGCCCGTGGACAGGGAGGTAATGCCGCTGGCGGAGGTGCTCAAACCCGTGGAGGTCGAGGTGGACAGCGAGGTGATCCGGCTGTCGGCGGTGCTCAGGCCCGTGGATGTCGAAGTCGACAACGAGGTAACGCTGCTATTGGTGGTGCTCAGGCCGGTGGACAGCGAACTGGCCGACGTTGACAGGGACGCGATGCCGCTGCTGGCCGTGCTCAAGCCGGTGGATAGCGAGGCAATGCCGCTGGCGGCGGTGCTCAGGCCCGTCGAAGCCGAAGTGGACAGGGAGCCTATCCCGGTCGATGCCGATGTGGACAGCGACGTGGTGCGGCTGTCCGCCGTGCTCAGGCCGGTGGAGGTCGAGGTCGACAGCGAGGCCAGGCCGCTGGAGACGGCGCTGACGCCGGTCGACAGGGAACTGATGCCCGTGGACAGCGAGCCGATGCCCGTCGAAGCCGACGTGGACAGCGACGTGACACTGCTGTTCGTGGTGCTCAGGCCCGTTGACAGGGACGTGATGCCGCTGGTCGCCGTGCTCAGGCCGGTTGACGCTGAGGTGGACAAGGAGCCGACCGCGGTCGAAGCGGACGTCGACAAGGACGTGACACTGCTGTTGGTGGTGCTCAGCCCGGTGGACAGGGACGTGATGCCGCTGTCGGCGGTGCTCAGGCCGGTGGAAAGCGAGCCGATACCGGTGGACGTGGACGTCGACAGCGAAGTGATACGGCTGTCGGCGGTGCTCAGGCCGGTTGACGCTGAGGTGGACAAGGAGCCGACCGCGGTCGAAGCGGACGTCGACAAGGACGTGACACTGCTGTTGGTGGTGCTCAGGCCCGTTGACAGGGACGTGATGCCACTGGCGGCGGTGCTCAGGCCGGTGGAAAGCGAGCCGATACCGGTGGACGTGGACGTCGACAGCGAAGTGATACGGCTGTCGGCGGTGCTCAAGCCGGTCGAAGTCGAGGCGGACAGCGAGGTGACGTTGCTGTTCGCCGTGCTCAAGCCGGTAGACAGCGAGCCGATACCGGTTGAGGCAGATGTCGACAAGGACGTGACGCTGCTGTTGGTGGTGCTCAGGCCTGTGGACAGCGATGTGATGCCGCTGGTAGCGGTACTCAAGCCCGTCGACGTCGACGTGGATAGCGAGGTGACACTGCTGTTGGCCGTGCTGAGTCCAGTGGACAGCGAGCTGCTGGCGGTCGACAGCGATGCCACGTTGCTGTTGGTGCTGCTCAAGCCGGTGGACAGCGATGTGATGCCGCTGGTGGCGGTGCTCAAGCCCGTCGATGTCGACGTGGACAGCGAGGTGACGCGGCTGTCAGTAGTGCTGAGGCCTGTGGATAGCGAGGTGACGCTGCTGTTGGCGGTGCTGAGCCCAGTGGACAGCGAGCTGCTGGCGGTCGACAGCGATGTGACATTGCTGTTGGTGCTGCTCAAGCCGGTGGACAGGGATGTGATGCCGCTGGTGGCGGTGCTCAAGCCCGTCGATGTCGACGTGGACAGCGAGGTGACGCGGCTGTCGGTGGTGCTGAGGCCTGTGGACAGCGAGGTGACGTTGCTGTTGGCGGTGCTGAGCCCAGTGGACAGTGAGCTGCTGGCAGTCGACAGCGATGTGACATTGCTGATGGTGCTGCTCAGGCCGGTGGACAGCGAGGTGATGCCGCTGGTCGCAGTGCTCAGGCCCGTCGATGTAGAAGTGGACAGCGAGGTGACGCTGCTGTTAACCGTGCTGAGCCCGGTAGAAAGTGAGCTATTGGCAGTCGACAGCGATGCGACATTGCTGTTGGTGCTGCTCAGACCGGTGGACAGCGAGGTGATGCCGCTGGTGGCCGTGCTCAAGCCCGTGGACGTGGAGGTCGAAAGCGAGCTGATGCCTGTCGATGCCGAGGTCGACAGCGAGGTCACGCTGCTGTTGGTGCTGCTCAGGCCGGTCGATAGGGAGGTAATCCCACTGGTGGCGGTGCTCAGCCCCGTGGACGTTGAGGTCGAGAGCGAACTGATGCCGGTCGATGCCGAAGTCGACAGCGAAGCCACGCTGCTGTTGGCGCTGCTCAGGCCGGTGGACAGTGAAGTGATGCCGCTGGTGGCGGTGCTCAAGCCCGTCGACGTCGAAGTCGACAGTGAGGTGATCCGGCTGTCTGCGGTACTGAGGCCGGTCGATGCCGATGTGGACAGGGAACTGATACCGGTCGAGGCGGATGTTGACAGCGAAGTGACGCTGCTATTCGTCGTGCTCAGGCCTGTAGAGGTCGACGTCGACAAGGACGCCACGCTGCTGTTGGTGCCGCTAAGGCCGGTCGACAGCGAGACGATCCCGCTTGTGGCTGTGCTCAAACCCGTCGAGGTGGAGGTCGACAGCGAAGTGACACTGCTGTTGGTGGTGCTCAGCCCAGTCGACAGGGAGAGGATGCCGCTGCTGGCCGTGCTGAGCCCGGTGGATAGGGAAGTGATGCCGCTGGTAGCGGTGCTCAGGCCCGTCGATGTCGACGTGGACAGCGAGGTGACGCGGCTGTCCGTGGTGCTCAGGCCGGTGGACAGCGAAGTGATGCCGCTGGTGGCCGTGCTCAGACCTGTGGATGTCGAGGTCGAGAGCGAACTGATGCCCGTCGACGCCGAAGTCGACAGCGAAACCACGCTGCTGTTGGTGCTGCTCAGGCCGGTGGAGAGTGAGGTGATACCGCTGGCGGCCGTGCTCAAGCCCGTTGACGTCGAGGTCGACAGTGAGGTGATCCGGCTGTCCGCGGTGCTGAGGCCGGTCGATGCCGAGGTGGACAGCGAACTGATACCGGTAGAGGCCGAGGTTGACAGCGAGGTCACGCTGCTGTTGGTCGTGCTGAGCCCGGTGGAGAGCGAAGTGATGCCGCTGGTAGCTGTGCTCAGGCCTGTCGACGTCGAGGTGGACAGGGAGGTGACACGGCTGTCTGTGGTGCTGAGGCCTGTGGATAGCGAGGTGGCGCTGCTGTTAACCGTGCTGAGCCCGGTGGACAGCGAACTGCTGGCAGTCGACAGCGATGTGACATTGCTGTTGGTGGCGCTCAGGCCGGTGGACAGCGAGGTGATCCCGCTGGCAGCCGTGCTCAGGCCGGTAGACAGTGAGGTGATGCCGCTGGTGGCCGTGCTCAAGCCCGTCGATGTCGACGTGGACAGCGAGGTGACGCGGCTGTCGGCGGTGCTGAGCCCGGTGGACAGTGAGCTGCTGGCGGTCGACAGTGATGTGACGTTGCTGTTGGTGCTGCTCAGGCCGGTGGATAGCGATGTGATGCCGCTGGTAGCGGTGCTCAGGCCTGTCGACGTCGAGGTGGACAGGGAGGTGACACGGCTGTCCGTGGTGCTCAAGCCCGTCGACAGCGAGTTGATGCGGCTGGTGGCGGTGCTCAGGCCGGTAGACGTAGACGTCGACAGCGAGGTGACGCTGCTGTTGGCGGTGCTCAGTCCGGTGGAGAGCGACGTAATGCCGCTGGTAGCGGTGCTCAGGCCGGTAGAGGTGGAGGTCGACAGCGAGGTGACGCTGCTGTTGGTTGTGCTCAGTCCAGTGGACAAGGAGACGATGCCGCTGTTGGCGGTGCTGAGACCGGTCGATGCCGATGTGGATAGCGAAGTGACGCTGCTATTCGTCGTGCTCAGTCCGGTGGAGAGCGACGTAATGCCACTGGTGGCGGTGCTCAGGCCGGTAGAGGTGGAGGTCGACAGCGAGGTGACGCTGCTGTTGGTTGTGCTCAGTCCAGTGGACAAGGAGACGATGCCGCTGTTGGCGGTGCTCAAGCCTGTGGACGTAGAGGTCGAGAGGGAACTGATGCCCGTAGATGCCGAAGTCGACAGCGAAGTGACGCTGCTGTTGGTCGTGCTCAGGCCGGTGGACAGCGAAGTGATGCCGCTGGTTGCAGTGCTCAAGCCTGTCGAGGTGGAGGTCGACAAAGACGCGATGCCGCTGTTTGCCGTGCTGAGACCGGTCGATGCCGATGTGGACAGCGAAGTGACGCTGCTATTCGTCGTGCTCAGTCCGGTGGACAGCGAGGTGATGCCGCTGGTTGCGGTGCTCAAGCCTGTCGAGGTGGAGGTCGACAAAGACGCGATGCCGCTGTTTGCCGTGCTGAGGCCGGTCGATGCCGATGTGGATAGCGAAGTGACGTTGCTATTCGTCGTGCTCAGTCCGGTGGACAGGGAGGTGATGCCGCTGGTTGCGGTGCTCAAACCTGTGGACGTGGAGGTCGAGAGGGAACTGATGCCCGTAGATGCCGAAGTCGACAGCGAAGCCACGCTGCTGTTGGTGGTGCTCAGGCCGGTGGACAGCGAACTGATGCCGGTGGAAGCGGAGGTCGACAGGGACGTGATGCTGCTCGTGGCGGTGCTCAGTCCGGTGGACAGGGAACTGATACCCGTCGAGGTGGAGGTGGACAGCGACGTGACGCGGCTGTCCGTGGTGCTCAGGCCCGTTGACAGCGAGTTGAGGCGGCTGGTGGCGGTACTCAGGCCCGTTGACGTCGAGGTCGACAGTGAGTCGACGTAAATGCGCGTGTTGTTGACGTAATTCACGCAGGTCGAGGCGGCGGAATACATCGTGCCGCCATTGCCCGCGGTACAGGCGGCTTCCGGCAATGTTTGCCCGTAGGCCGAACTCACGGGGCTGAGGCCCCCGCCGTTGAGGAGTCCCGCAAGCACCACGGCGCCTGCGGCGCCGACCTGGACCACCTTGGAGCCGCTGCGTTTGCCACGCGCACTCGAGATCTCCGACACGGCGACCCACGTGCCCAGAAGCTCGCTGTAGACGGTACGGTAGAACTTGTTCATGGTGGGGTGAGGACAGGCGTGTGGCCGGTAGTGTTTGCTTAAGTGCTATTTGTAAAAATATGTACAAACGATGTAACTAGTTCACAGGATTCTCCCATAGGTCACGGAAAAAGCATGCGGAAATTTCCGATGAGTCTCTTGTAAAGCATTGATTTGATTGATTTTTGAGGAAAAAATCACGTGCCGACAAGGAGATAGATATATCGGTTTCTACGTAGAGATTCCTGAAAAGTGATTCAATATGTAACTAATACGCGATTTTTCGCCTCTTTCCTGACATCTTTGGTGACCGATTTCACGAAAAACGTCACTTTCGGATTAATACCGTGATCCGGCTCACGCCCGGCCTTCCAGGGGCGTGGAGTCGGGAAAATGCGTTGGGATGAGGAGACACGGGCAGGTCGGGAGCCCGTCATCACGGCTGGCGGGCGCAGCCCGGCTGCGCGCGGGCATGGGCACCCCGCGCGCTGCGGTTTGGCTGGAAAGAGGCGAGGGGGGTTTAGCCGCCCGTTGCCGGGAGCAGGCCTGCCAGCAGGCTCAAACGGGTCTGGAAAGACCGTTGCTGAGCCGTGACCGGGTCCGTGAAATGCACGGATTTCGCGAGGAGCTGCAAGGGCCGGCTGTAGTCGTCGTCGGGTGTGGGATGCACCGGCGGGTAGATCCTGTCGTTGAGGATGGGAATACCCAGGGCATGCATATGCACCCGCAACTGGTGTTTCTTGCCGGTGACGGGGCTCAGCGCGTAGCGGGCCCAGCCGCCGCCGGCTTGCAGCACACTGATGTGGGTTTCGCTGTTGGCGGGGCCCGGCGCTTCCTGCTGCCGGAAGAAGGGCTCGCCCTGCACGATGCGGCTTTGGCGAAGCAGCGGAAAAGCAATGTCTTCACGCCATGGCGCGATGGCCTCGTAGTGTTTGGCCACCTCGTGGCGCCTGAACAGCGCCTGGTAGGCATCGCGGTCGGCGGGCCTGACCGAAAACAGCACCAGGCCGGCGGTTTCGCGGTCTATGCGGTGCAGCGGCGCCAGGCCATCCAGGCCCAGGTGATTTTTAAGGCGCACCAGCAGCGTTTCCTGCACATAGTGGCCCGAGGGCGTGACCGGCAGGAAATGGGGTTTGTCGGCCACGACCAGGTGCTCGTCCTGGTACAGCACGCTGGCCTCGAAGGGCACGCGGGGCTCGTCTTCCAGCGCGCGGTAGTAGTACACGCGCATGTGGCCGCGGTAGGGCCGCTCAGCGGTGACGGGCACGCCGAACTCGTCGGCCACCAGGCCGTCCCGCATGCGCTGCAGCCAGGTTTCACGCGTGATCGCGGGAAAGCGCTGCACCAGGAAGTCGGTGATGCTGGGCCAGTCGCCTGCCGGCAGGCCCACGCAGCTGGGGCTGACCCCGTCGCGGGTCGGCAGCCCATGGGACGGCTGGCCGTTCACGCCGGCACGGGCGGGCATTCAGACACGGGTGAACACCACGTCCCAGACGCCGTGCCCCAGCTTGATGCCGCGGTTTTCGAATTTCGTCAGGGGCCGGTAGGCCGGCTTGGGCGCGTAGCCGCCCTGGGCAGCATCCGCCGTGTTGCGCAGCAGCGGCTCGGCGCCCAGCACCTCGAGGATTTGCTCGGCATAGGGCTGCCAGTCGGTGGCGCAGTGCAGGTAGCCGCCGGGTTTGAGGCGGGCGGCCAGCTTGGCAACCAGCGGCGCCTGGATCAGGCGGCGCTTGTTGTGCCGTTTTTTGTGCCAGGGATCGGGAAAGAAGATGTGCACGCCATCCAGGCTGGCCGGCGGCAGCATGTTGTCTATCACTTCAACGGCGTCATGCTGCAGGATGCGGATGTTGGCCAGGCCCTGTTCGCTGATGCGCTTGAGCAGCGCGCCCACGCCGGGGGTGTGCACCTCGCAGCACAGAAAGTTTTTCTCGGGCATCAGCGCGGCGATGTGGGCCGTCGCCTCGCCCATGCCAAAGCCTATCTCGAGGATGGTGGGGGCCGAACGCTGGAACATGGCCTCGAAATCCGCCGGCTGCGCCGTGTAGGGCAGCAGGAACTGCGGGCCCACATCGGCAAAGGCCTTGGCCTGGCCGACGGTGGTGCGGCCGGTGCGGCGCACAAAACTGCGGATGTTGCGGGGAGCGCCCGGTTCGGCGGCCGCGCTTTCGACAGGGTCAGCGGGGAGGGGGCGGGCGGGGTGGGGGAGTTGGTATCTGTCACCGGTTGATTTTAAGGCGGGCTGCCCACAGCGGCACGGCCTGCCCCAGCCAGTCCTGCGGCGTGGCAGCACTGGCCAGCAATGGCAGGCCCAGTACCGCACCTGCCTGCCGCAGCGCGGCAAGCGGCTGGGAAGTGTCCAGCGCCTGCGCGCCGTTCTGTTTGGAGAGCTTTTCGCCGTTGGCGCCCAGCACCAGCGGCGTGTGCAGGTAGCGCGGCTGGGGCAGGCCCAGCGCGCGCTGCAGCAGGATTTGCCGCGCCGTGTTGTCGGCCAGGTCCTCGCCGCGCACGATGTCGGTAATGCCCTGGGCCGCGTCGTCGACCACCACGGCCAGCTGGTAGGCCCACAGGCCGTCGGCGCGCTTGAGCACGAAGTCGCCCACCTCATGGGCCACGTCCTGCGACTGCGGGCCCAGCAGGCGGTCCTGCCAGCGGATGGGCGCGGGGGCTCGCGTGTCCAGCCGCCAGGCGCGCGCGGTACGGCCGTGCAGGCCATTGCGGCAGGTGCCGGGGTAGACCAGTTCGCCATGGCGTTCGCGCGGCTGGCCTGAAGCCGCCAGTGCGCGCGCGATGTCCTGGCGCGTGCAGGCGCAGGGATAGGCCAGCCCGCGGGCGACCAGCGGGTCCAGCGCCTGCTGGTACAGCGCGCCGCGCTGTGATTGGTAGACGGGCGGCTCGTCCGGCAGCAGGCCGCATTGGGCCAGTTGCTCAAGAACCGTCTGGTCGGCGCCGGGCACGCAGCGCGGCGTGTCCACGTCCTCGATGCGCACCAGCCAGCGGCCCTGGTGCGCGCGGGCGTCCAGCCAGCTGGCCAGGGCGGCCACGAGTGAGCCTGCGTGCAGCGGGCCGGTCGGAGAAGGGGCGAAGCGGCCCCGGTATTCGGCCTCCACGCCGATTTCGCTCCCGGCGTTCAGGCCAGTTCAAGAGCCATTTCAAGGCCCGATATAAAGCCTTCTTCCACGCGATGCCCCAGGCACCAGTCGCCGCAGGCGCCTATGCGGGATTTGGCGTCCCATGCGTGGGTTTTGCCCAGCGGCTGCAGCGTCTGGGCGTGGCGCCAGCGGTGCACCACGGCATGGGGCGGCGCCGCGCGTATGCCGGTGACTTCGGTAAAGGCCTTGAGCAGCTTGGCCTTGACGCGTTCGGCGTCGTCCTCGAGGTGGCGCTGCGACCAGTCGGGGCTGGCCTGCACGGTCCAGCGTTCAATGGGGCTGCGGCCGGGCTTGGACGACTCGCGCGCCAGCCAGGCGATGCGGTGGTGGGTGCTGCGCGCCGCGTTCCAGTGGGGGCCCAGGTGCGCCATCGTGGGCTGCATGGCCTGGGGGAAGGCCAGCATCAGCGTCCAGCAGGGCGCCACACTGACCTTGGAGAGTGCTTCCATCAGCGGCTTGCCCTGTTGCGAGCTCAGCAGCAGGGCGTGCGCCTGCGGCGAAGGCAGGGCCAGCACCACGTCGTCAAAGCCCGAATGCACCCGGCTGCCGGCGCCCGGGCCTTCGGTCTGCAACTGCCATTGTTCGGGGTGCAGCTTGTCGCGTTCCAGCCGCAGCACCTCGGTCTCCAGCAGCAGGCGGCCCGCGGCCGCCAAGGGCTGGGCCCATTGGCGCAGCAGCGCATTCATGCCCGGCGTGGGGACCCAGTGCGCCTCCTTGGGCGGCAGTGCCGAGGCCACGACACGGCCCAGCTCGTCGAGGATGCGCACGGTGTTGGCACTCCAGGGCCGCACCAGCCCGGGGACCGTGGCCAGGGCTTTTTCGAAACGCGCGTCGCGCACGGTGAAATACTGCGCGCCGTGGTCGAAGCCGCCGAATTCGCTGTCCCGCGTGGCCATGCGCCCGCCGACTTCGCGGCTTTTCTCGAACACCGTGACCTGGTGGCCGGCCTGCGCCAGCGTGCGCGCGCAGGCAATGCCGGTGATGCCCGCGCCTATCACGGCGATGCGGCGGCCGGCCGCGGATTCAGGGAGGGGGAGGCTGGTGTTTTTTGTCATGTCTTTGTGTGCTTTTTGGATTTGATGAATGAGGCGCCTTGCCGCTTTCGCGGGCAATTCACGGCCCCCCGGCCTGGGTCATCACGTCTGAACCATAAACGAAAACGATAAGAAGCTCTAAGCACACTCTACACGCAGGCGCGGCCGCCGCGCCCGGATTGCGGGGCGACTACGGGTTTTCACAGGGACTGCTCGCGTTCCAGCAGCGCTTTTCGCGTGGCCGCGCTCTCCAATTGCTTGAGCCACCACTGCAGCGCGCGGCCCTCCTTGCCGTCGGGCGCGCGCAGCCAGGCATAACTCATGGGCACCTGGCGCGGGGCGCGCTGCATGCGTTTTTCCACCAGCCGGCCGGTGGCGACATGGGGGCGCGCCAGGTATTCCGGCAGGAAGCCGCCGCCCAGGCCGCGCAGCTGCGCCTGGAGTTTTTCCTGCATGCCGGGCACGGTGAAGATGTCCTGCCCGCCCAGCAGCCCGACCGTGACGCCGCTGCCGCGCTGCACCGAATCGGCCACGGCCACGGCGCGGTGCGGCATCAGCATGGCGTCGGTCACGGGCTCGGGGGCCTGCGCCAGCGGATGGTGGGGCGCGACCGCGTAAATGAAATGGATGCTGCCCAGGGTCTTGTGCTGCACCGCGGTATTGACGGACGGCTCTATGGCTACGCCTATGGCCAGGTCGGCCTGGCCCGAGGTGAGCGCCTCCAGCGTGCCCGACAGCGCCTCCTCGCGCAGGCGCAGCCGGGTGGGCGGGTTCAGCGCGAAAAAAGCCTCGCACAGTTCCATCACCGTGGTGCGCGAAATCACGCTGTCCACCGCCAGCGTGAGCTGCGGCTCCCAGCCGGTGGCCACGCGCTTGACCCGGTTGGCCACGGCATCGAGCTCGGCCAGCAGGCGGTTGCCCTCGCGCAGCAGCTCCTTGCCGGCCTCGGTCAGTTTGGCCTGGCGTGAGGAGCGGTCGAAGAGCAGCACGTCCAGCGCGTCTTCCACCTGGCGTATCCGGTAGGTCAGGGCGCTGGGCACCAAGCCCAGCTCGCGCGCCGCCGCCGCCATGCTGCCGGCGCCGTGGATCGCGCCTATCAGGCCCAGGGTTTCGGGCGTCAGGGCGTCACGCACCCGGTTGTTGATCGTTGCCATAAGAATGATTCAAATAATTTGAATGATGCCATCAAAGCGCAGCAATGGAAAGCCGGGGTCCCAGGCCTACATTGGAGTCATCGCCAACGCATCTCAACCAGCTCGAAAGGAGCACCTCATGATGACCTTAAGAACCTCCAGCGAACGCGGCTACGCAGACCACGGCTGGCTCAAGTCCTTCCATTCCTTTTCCTTCGCCGGTTATTACGACCCGGAGCACATGGGCTTTGGCAACCTGCGCGTCATCAATGAAGACCGCATCGCGGCCGGCCGCGGCTTCGGCACGCACGGCCACCAGAACATGGAAATCATCAGCTATGTGCTGAGCGGCGAACTCGCGCACAAGGACAGCCTGGGCAATATCAAGGGCATCCCGCCCGGCGACGTGCAGCGCATGAGTGCCGGCACGGGCGTGCAGCACAGCGAGTTCAACCATGCGGACGGCCAGACCACGCACTTCCTGCAGATCTGGATCGAGCCCAATGTGACCGGCATTCCCCCCAGCTATGAGCAAAAGACCTTTGCCGAGGCCGAAAAACGCGGCGCCCTGCGCCTGGTGGCATCACCCGACGGCGCCAAGGGCTCGGTGCTGATCCACGCCGATGCGAGGCTGTATGCGGGCCTCTTCGACGGCGCGGAAAGCGCCACGCTGGAACTGAGTGCGGCGCGCAAGACCTATGTGCACCTGGTCCGCGGGCAGCTCGAAGTCAACGGCCAGGTGCTCAAGGCCGGCGATGCCGCCATGCTGCAGTCGCAAGCCTCGCTGCAACTGGCCCATGGCCGGGACGCCGAAGTGCTGGTGTTTGACCTGGCACCGTAACCCACACCCAGGGCGAGCGCGAATGCGCATAAGCGCACGGCGCTTGCCCGGAGTGTTTTTTTCATCCATGATTTCCCCGTTAACTTACCTATAAGGACTCACCATGCTCAATTCCCTGCAAAACCCTCTCTCCCTGGTCGGCCGCGTGCTGCTGGCTTTGCTGTTTGTGCCCGCGGGCTTCAGCAAGATCGCCGGCTTCGCCGGAACGGCCGGCTACATCGCCTCCAAAGGCGTGCCGCTACCCGAAGTCGCCGCGGCTGCCGCGATTGCGATTGAGCTGGGACTGGGCCTGCTGCTGCTGGTCGGCTTCATGACGCGCTGGGCCGCGCTCGGCATCGCCTTCTTCACCGTGGTGATCACCTTCATCTTCCACAACTACTGGGGCGTGCCCGCCGAGCAGGCCATGATGCAGCAACTGATGTTCTTCAAGAACATTGCCGTGGTCGGCGGCCTGCTCACCGTGGCGGCCTGGGGTGGCGGTGCCTGGAGCGTGGACGCCAAGATCAAGGGTTAATCCTCGAAAAAACAGGGCTGCGGCGGGGGCTTTCACGCCCGGGCTGCAGCCCTTTTATTTGGCCTGGTTTCAAATTTCATTCTTCTTCCGCGAAAGATATTGAATGCCCAAAGTTGTCGTGATTTACCACTCCGGCTACGGCCACACCCAGCGCATGGCGCAGTCGGTGGCGGCAGGCGCCGGCGCCGAACTGCTGGCCATAGACGCCGACGGCAACCTGCCCGAAGGCGGCTGGGAGACGCTCGATGCCGCCGACGCCATCATCATGGGCTCGCCCACCTACATGGGCAATGTGAGCTGGCAGTTCAAGAAGTTTGCCGACGCCTCCTCCAAACCCTGGTACAGCCAGGCCTGGAAAGACAAGCTCTTCGCCGGCTTCACCAACAGTGCCGCGATGAACGGCGACAAGCTGTCCACGCTGAACTACCTGTTCACCCTGGCCATGCAGCACGGCGGCATCTGGGTCAGCCAGGGCATGCTGCCCAGCAACAGCAAGGCCGCGCTGCGCAACGATGCCAACTACCTGGGCTCCTACAGCGGCGCCATCGCGCAGTCGCCCTCCGATGCCGGCGCCGGCGAGATGTTGCCCGGCGACCTGGAAACCGCCCGCAGCTTCGGCGCGCGTGTCGCCGCCGTCGCCGCGAAATTCGCCGCCTGATTTTTTCCTTGCCCACAGGAACCCCATGACCATAGAACTCCAGCGAGACCTCGGCGCGGCCATGGCCCAGCAGGTGCATGTGCGCAGCCATGCCCTCAGCGCCGACGTCAGCGAAGCCGAAGGCGGCGCCGACACCGGCCCCAGCCCGCACGACCTCTACGACGCGGCGCTCGGCGCCTGCAAGGCCCTGACCGTGATGTGGTACGCCCGCAAAAAAGGCATCCCGGTCGAGGACATCCACACACGCATAGAGCGCGACGACTCGCAGGAACGCAGCGGTGTCTACAAACTCTCAGCCAGGCTGCAGATCAAGGGCGCCCTGAGCGACGCCCAGCTGCAGGAGCTGCACGCCGTGGCGCAGAAGTGCCCGGTGCACAAACTCATGACCACCGTCACGACTGAAATCACCACCGAACTGGAGCGCCTGCCATGAAGCTTGCCCTGAAACTCACGGGCCACCACAAAGACCTGGGCGGCGGCTTTATGGTGCGCCGACTGCTGCCCGCCGCGCAGCAGCAGTCGGTCGGCCCCTTTATCTTTTTTGACCATTTCGGCCCGGTGACCGAGCAGCCCGGCACCAACCACGACGTGCGGCCGCATCCGCACATCGGCCTGGCGACGGTGACCTATTTGTTCGAGGGCGCGATGATGCACCGCGACAGCCTGGGCTCGGCCCAGCGCATAGAGCCCGGCGCCATCAACTGGATGACGGCCGGCCGCGGCATCGTGCATTCGGAGCGCGCGCCTGAAGACCTGCGCGGCAGGTCTTACGTGAACCACGGCCTGCAGCTGTGGGCCGCGCTGCCCAAGGAGTTTGAAGAAACAGCGCCCGGCTTTTCCCACACGCCGGCAGAGGCGATTCCGGCCACCACGGTGGACGGCGCCGCGGTGCGCGTCCTGATCGGCGAGGCTTTCGGAAAGACTTCGCCGGTCAAGACTTTTTCCAGGACGCTGTACCTGGATGTGGCCCTGGCCGCCGGCGTGCCCTTCATGCTGCCGTCACTCGCGGAGCAGATGGCGATTTATTCGGTGGATGGCGACCTGATGGTGGACGGCGAGCCCCTGGCCATGCACACCCTGGCGACGCTGGCGCCCGGCGCGGCGGTGCAATTGAGCGCGGCTGTGCCAACCCGCCTGGTGGTGATAGGCGGCGATGCGCTCGATGCGCACCGCTTTATGTGGTGGAACTTTGTCTCCAGCCGCAAGGAGCGCATCGTGCAGGCCGGCGAGGACTGGGAAGCGCAGGCCATGGGCCAGGTGCCTGGCGAGACCGAATTCATTCCGCTGCCGGAACGGAAATTTTCGGCGAGCTGAGTCCGCGCCCGATCAGCTTCGCAGGTCGCGCGCCAGCCGCAGGCCGCTGAACTGCCAGCGCGCATCGGGCGGAAAGAAGTTGCGGTAGCTCGCGCGCATATGGCTTTGCGGCGTCGCGCAGGAGCCGCCGCGCAGCACAAACTGGTTGCACATGAACTTGCCGTTGTACTCGCCGACCAGGCCTTCCCAGGGCTTGTAGCCGGGGTAGGGGTTGTAGTTGGACTGCGTCCATTCCCACACGTCGCCAAACATCTGCGCGGGCAGGCCGCGGCTGCCTTCCTGCTGCGGCAGCGGGTGGAAAGCCGATGTCTCCACAAAGTTGCCTTGAGGCGCGGCGCCTGCCGGCAGGCCGCGCGCGGCGAGCTCCCATTCAAACTCGGTCGGCAGGCGGGCGCCGGCCCAGCGCGCAAAAGCGTCGGCTTCAAAATAACTGAGGTGGCAGGCCGGCGTGTGAGGGTCCACTTCAATCAGGCCTTGCAGCGTGAAGTGCTGGTAGCCGCCCTCGCCACCCTGCCAGTAAAAGGGCAGGCTGACCTTGTTTTCCGCGACCCAGTCCCAGCCCATGGACAGCCACAGCTCGGGGCGCTGGTAGCCCTTGTCGGCGATAAAGGCCATGATCTCGCCGTTGGTCACCGGCCGGCTGGCCAGCTCGAAGGCCGCAACATAGGCCTTGTGGCGCGGCGTTTCGTTGTCAAAGGCGAATTCGCCGTCGCGCGCGGCATCGTAGCCATGCTCCACCAGGCCGGCCTCATGGCGCAGCCATTCCACCGGCTGCGGGTGTATGCCGGCCAGCGGCCAGCGGCTTGCATAGGCCGGTCGCGCGGGGTTGAAGGACAACGCGTGCTTGATGTCGGTCAGCAGCAATTCCTGGTGCTGCTGCTCGTGGTGCAGGCCCAGGGTCACGAGTTCCTCGAGTTCCTGGCGCCGCGCGTTGTCGGCGCCGGCCTCGACCGCGTCAATCACCGCCAGCATCCGCTGGTTGACCTGCGCGCGGTAGGCCAGCACCTCGTCCAGCGAGGGCCGGCTGATCAGGCCGCGTTTGGGCCGCGGGTATTTGTCGCCCACGCCGTTGTAATAGCTGTTGAACAGCACACGAAAGCCGGTGTCGAAAGGCGTGAAGCCGGGCTCAAAACGTTCGAGGATGAAGGTCTCGAAAAACCAGGTCAGGTGGGCCAGATGCCATTTGGCGGGACTGGCGTCGGGCATGGACTGCAGCTGGCAGTCTTCCGGGCTCAGGGGCTGTACCAGCGCTTCGGTCTGTTGGCGCAGGGCGATAAAGCGCCTGGCGAGCGGAGACAGGGAGGTGTGGGCAGCCTGCTGGCGTGCGGGGGAAGTGTCTGTGGGCATGGTGGCTACCGTAAAAAGAGACGGCTGGCAGACGTGGGACGTTGTGGGACGCGAACGACTCAAAAGCTTCGCACGGGGTTTTGGGCTCAGCTGTCGGACAAGAGCCCGAAAACTTCGGGCCTGCGGGCAGACGGCGGTGAGTTCAAAGGCTTCATGGGCGGATTGACCTGGGGTTTGAGCGCCGGGTCCAGCGCGCGGCGTTCGTCAAACACAAAACATTCACCGTCAAAATGCGCGTGCCCGCTTTCCTCGAAGTACTTGAGGATGCCGCCGTCCAGCTGCCAGACGTTCTCCACCCCGGCTTCGCGCATCAGGATGGCGGCCTTTTCGCAGCGTATGCCGCCGGTGCAAAAGCTCACCACGGTCTTGCCGGCCAGCTCCTGTTTGTGCGCCTGCAAGGCCTCGGGAAACTCGGTGAATTTGCGGATGCGCCAGTCGATGGCGTTGCGGAAAGTGCCGACGTCGGCTTCAAAGTCGTTGCGCGTGTCCAGCGTCACCACGGGACGGCCCGTGTCGTCGTGTCCCGTGTCCAGCCAGCGCTTGAGCGTGGCGGCGTCCACCGCCGGCGCGCGGCCGGCCGCGGGTTGCACGGCCGGGTGGTTCATGCGGATGATCTCGGGCTTGACCTTGACCAGCAGCTTGCGAAAAGGCTGGGCGCCGGACCAGCTTTCCTTGGCCTGCAGGTCGGCAAAGCGCGCGTCCTGTTTCAACCATGCCAAAAAATCATGAATATCGCCAGCCGGGCCCGCCAGGAAGAGGTTGATGCCTTCTTCGGCCAGCAGCACTGTGCCCTTGATGGCATGGCCCTGCAGCCTGCCCGCCAGGCTGGCTTGCAGCGCCTCGGGCTGGGCCAGCGCGACGAATTTGTAGGCCGCAATGTTCAGGATTTGCATGATGCGATCGATTGTAGGCAGGCATGCAAGGCCTTGCACCAGCCGGTGAAGTCTCAGCGGACAGACCCGGCCCTAAAATGGCCCCTATGTTTGTTCATTTGCGTCTCCACACCGAATTTTCCGTCGTCGACGGCACCAACCGCATCGATGAAGTCGTGGCCGCAGCGGCCGCCGATGGGCAACCGGCGCTGGCCATCACCGACCTGAGCAACCTCTTCGGCACCGTCAAGTTCTACAAGGAAACCCGCGGCGCGGGCGTCAAGCCCCTGATAGGCGCCGACATCTGGGTGCAGGTGCCGGGCAAGGACGCCGGCACGCCCGCCGCCCGCCTGCTGCTGCTGGTGCAAAGCCGCCAGGGCTACCTGAACCTGTCCGAGATCCTCACGCGGGCCTGGACCAAAAACGTGGTGCGCGACCAGGCGGTGGTCAAGCTCGAATGGCTGCAGGAACTGGGCGAAGGCCTGATCGCCCTGTCGGGCGCGCAGGGCGGCTCCGTGGGGCAGGCCCTGCTGCAGGGCGACAGCGCCCGCGCCGCGGAATGCGCGCTGTATTTCGCGGGCCTGTTTCCGCACCGCTTTTACCTGGAACTGCAGCGCGCCCAGCGGCCCGATGACGAGCGCCATGTGGCCGCCGCCGTCCAGCTGGCGGCGCGGCTCAAGCTGCCCGTGGTGGCCACCCACCCTGTGCAGTTCCTGACCTACGACGACTATGAGGCGCATGAAGCGCGCGTCTGCATCTCCGAAGGCGAGATCCTGGGCAACACGCGGCGCGTGCGCAAGTTCACGCGCGAGCAGTACTTCAAGTCGGCCGAACAGATGCAGGCGCTGTTCGCCGACGTGCCCACGGCCCTGGCCAATACGCTGGAGATCGCCAAGCGCTGCAACCTCACGCTGGAGCTCGGCAAGCCCATGCTGCCGGACTACCCGACGCCGGAGGTGGGCGGCGTGCGCATGCCCATCGACGAGTATTTCCGCCAGGCCTCGTTTGATGGCCTGGAAGAGCGCCTGGCCCACCTGTACCGCGATGCGGCCGTGCGCGACCAGAAGCGGCCCGAGTACGTGAAGCGGCTGGAGTTCGAGATCAACACCATCCTCAAGATGGGTTTCCCCGGCTACTTCCTGATCGTGGGCGACTTCATCAACTGGGCCAAGAACAACGGCTGCCCGGTCGGGCCGGGCCGGGGCTCCGGCGCGGGTTCGCTGGTGGCCTATTCGCTCAAGATCACCGACCTGGACCCGCTGCAGTACAACCTGCTGTTCGAGCGCTTCCTGAACCCGGAGCGGGTGTCCATGCCCGACTTCGACATCGACTTCTGCCAGAGCAATCGCGACCGCGTGATCGATTACGTGAAGGACAAATACGGCAAGGACGCGGTGAGCCAGATCGTGACCTTCGGCACCATGGCGGCGCGCGCCGCCATCCGCGACGTGGGCCGCGTGCTGGATTTTCCCTACGGCTTTTGCGACGGCATTTCCAAGCTCATCCCCAACAAACCGGGCCAGCACATCACGATTGAACAGGCGAAAGAGCAGGAGCCCGTGCTCGCCGAGCGCGAGCGCAAGGAAGAGGACGTTCAAACCCTGCTGGCACTCGCGCAGAAACTCGAGGGCCTGACCCGCAACGTCGGCATGCATGCCGGGGGCGTGCTGATCGCGCCCAGCAAGCTGACCGATTTCTGCCCGCTTTACGCCCAGCCGGGCAGCGACTCCGCGGTGAGCCAGTTCGACAAGGACGATGTGGAGGCCATTGGCCTGGTCAAGTTCGACTTTTTGGGCCTGGCCACCCTGACCATCCTGGAGATCGCCAGGGAATTCATCATCGCGCGCCACCCGGCCCAGAAAGACTTCAAGTTCGAAGACCTGCCGCTCAACGACCGCAAGGTCTACGAACTCTTCGGCCGGGGCCAGACCGAAGCCGTGTTCCAGTTTGAAAGTATCGGCATGCAGCGCATGCTGAAAGACGCCAAGCCGGACCGCCTGGAAGACCTGATCGCGATGAATGCGCTGTATCGCCCGGGGCCCATGGAGCTGATCCCGACCTATATCGCGCGCAAGCAGGGCAAGGAAGTACCCGAATACCCGGACCCGCGCGTCAAGGCCATCCTCGAGGAGACCTACGGCATCATGGTCTACCAGGAGCAGGTGATGCAGACCGCGCAGATCCTGGGTGGCTACTCGCTGGGCGGCGCCGACTTGCTGCGCCGCGCCATGGGCAAGAAGAAAAAAGAGGAGATGGACGCGCAGCGCGCGATCTTCCGCAAGGGCGCGGGCGAGGGCGGCCTCAGCGAGGAAAAGGCCGACGAGGTCTTCGACTTGATGGAAAAGTTCGCGGGCTACGGCTTCAACAAGTCGCACTCCGCCGCCTATGCGCTGCTGGCCTACCACACGGCCTGGCTCAAGGTGCACTACACCGCCGAATTCTTCGCCGCCAACATGACGGTGGAAATGGACGACACCGACAAGCTCAAGGTGCTGTTCGGCGACGCGCAGAAGATGGGCATACAGTTCGAGTCGCCCGACATCAACCGCGGCGACTACCGCTTCGAGCCCATCAGCGCGACCTCGGTGCGTTACGGCCTGGGCGCCGTCAAGGGCACCGGCCAGCAGGCGATTGCCGCGATCGTCGCGGCGCGCAAGGAAGGCGGCCCCTTTACCTCGCTCTACGATTTTTGCGTGCGCGTGGACCGCAGCCGCCTGAACAAACGCACGGTGGAAGCCTTGATCAAGGGCGGCGCCTTCGACAACCTGCAGCTCAACCGCGCCTCGCTGCTGGCCTCGGTGGACCGTGCTTTTGAGTTCGCCGCCGCGACCGAGGCCAACGCCAACCAGGGCGGGCTGTTCGACATGAGCGACTCGCACGCCGCCAGCACCCAGGAGCCGCCGCTGGTGGAGGCCATGCCCTTCGGCGTGAAAGCGCGCCTGGTGCAGGAAAAAACCGCGATCGGCTTTTACCTCTCGGGCCATTTGTTCGACGAGGTGGAGACCGAGGTGCGCCAGTTCGCCAAACGCAAGATCGAGGACCTGATCGACTCGCGCGAGCCGCAGTTGCTGGCCGCCATCCTGAGCGACCTGCGCATCATCAACGGCAACCGCGGCAAGCTGATCATCTTCAAGCTCGACGACAAGACCGACGTGCTCGAAGCCTCGGTGGACGAGGCGCTGTTCAATGCCAACCGCAACCTGCTCAAGGACGACGAACTGGTGATCGTGCAGGGCACGTTGCAGGGCGCGTCCGAGCGCTTTGGGCGCCGCTTCAAGGTCACCCAGGTATGGGACCTGGAAACCGCGCGCTGCAAATTCGGCAAGTACCTGCGCGTGGCCGTCAACGGCAGCGCGCCCGATATCTCACGCATGGTCAGGGACTTCCCACCGCGCCGCGAAATGTCGGAGCAGGGCGAGATCAGCCGCGGCCTGCCGGTGCGCCTGAGCCTCAGGCGGCAAAACGAGGTGGGCGGCGCGACGGCCGAACTGCACCTGGGCGAAGCCGCAAAATTCTTCCCAACCGATGCGGCGCTGGCCAGCTGGATGGCGCAGGCCGACAGGGGGCTGGTGCAGATCGTTTACGAGTGAGCCGGGCCGCCCATGCCCATGGGCTCCGACAAGGCCGAGGCCTGTGTTGACGCCTGGCTCTAGTTGTGCGGCTTTATTTCCAGGATCAAGGTGGTGTCGGGTATCCGGCCGTCGACATCCTTGGGCATGACCCGGGTTCGGATGATGGCGTTGATAGCCGCCTCATCCCAGGCCTTGTTGCCGCTGGATTGAATCATGCGCTGGCTGATGATGGTGCCGTCCAGTGTCACGCGTACTTCCACCTTGGAAGTTGGATTGCCTTGAATTTCCTGTGTGAACACGATGTTTGGCATGACCACGGCCCTGACGATGGCTCCATAGGTCGTGGAACCGCCGCTGGATTTTTGCGCCGTACCCTTGGAGTCAGCATTGCCCGTGGCGCCGGCCATGCCGGTGATGCGGCGCAGGTTCTCCTGGCGCTGTTTTTCGGCGGCAGCCTGGGCCGCCTTTTGCTGGGCAGCGTCCTTGTTGTCCTTCTGGGCTTCGAGTTTTTTGGCGTCTTCCGCGGCCTTGCGTTTAGCCAGGTCTTCCTTGGCCTTCTTGTCGGCGGCTTTTTGTTTTTCCAGCTCTTTGTCTTTCTGGGCCTGCAGTTCAGCTTTCTGCTTTTCTTTCAGGCGCTCGGCCTCGGCCTGTTTTTGTTCCTGCGCGAGCTTGCGTTTCTTTTCCTGCTCCAGCGCAATGTCCACCTTGGGCGCGGGCGGCGGCGGGGGTGTCCTGGCTTCCGGGGTGGGCGTTGGCGGGGGAGGGGGCGGCGTGGGCACTTCGACCGGTTTGGGCGCGGCCTGCTGGGCCGGAACGTTGGTCCACAGCTCGGCCTGGAAGGCAACGTCGGGCGTGCTGCGTTTCCAGTTGACGCCCCAGGTCAGGGCGGCGATCAGCAGGGCATGGGCGAGCAGCGCCAGCGCGAAGGCGCGGCCCGACCCGCCGTCCCGGGGCGGGAGGAAGTCTAGGCGGTCTGCGGCGCTGGGCATGGCGGGTTGCGGGCGGCCTGCTGGCTACTTGCTGCCGGTCTGCACCGACAGGCCCACGCGCGAGACACCGGCTTTTTGCAGGTTGTCCATGACCTGGACCACGGTTTCGTATTTGATGGATTTGTCGGCGCTGATGACCACGGGCACGGCCTGCGCGCCCTCGGCCTTCACGCCCGGCTCCAGTTTCGCGATATCGGCCGCGACGTTGCGCACATTGCTGGGCACGCTGTCGGTCTTGATCTTGATCTGCACGGCTTCATCCTTGCCGATCTGGATCTGCACCGGGTTTTGCGGCTGGCTGGGCGCCCGGCCGACCTTGGGCAGCGCGATCATGCTGGGCGTGATCAGCGGCGCCGTCACCATGAAGATGATGAGCAGCACCAGCATCACGTCGATGAAGGGCACCATGTTGATCTCGCTGATGGTGCGCCGGCCGCGGCCCCGGCGGGAATTGACTGCTGGCATCGCTGTCTCCTCGTAGCTCAGTGGCCGGAAGGCGAGTGCGCGCCCAGGTTGCGCTGCAGGATGTTGGAGAACTCCTCGATGAAGGTCTCCAGCCGGTTGGCGACGCGGTCTATGTCGTGCGAGAAGCGGTTATAGGCGACGACGGCCGGAATGGCCGCGAACAGGCCGATGGCGGTGGCCACCAGTGCCTCGGCAATGCCGGGTGCCACCGTGGCCAGCGTGACCTGCTCCAGGGCCGCCAGGCCGGTGAAGGCGTGCATGATGCCCCAGACCGTGCCGAACAGGCCCACGTAAGGCGATACCGAGCCGACGGTGGCCAGGAAGGACAGGTTGGACTCGATGGCGTCGAGCTCGCGCTGGTAGCTCGCGCGCATGGCGCGGCGCGCGCCGTCCAGCAGCGTGCCGGGGTCGGTGATGTGGCGCTCGCGCAGCTTCTGGTATTCACGCATGCCGCTGGCAAAAATCCGCTCCATCGCACCCGAATGCTTGGCGTTTTGCGCGGCACCGGCGAAGAGGTCGTTCAAGCTGGTGCCCGACCAGAACTCGCGGTCGAATTCGTCGTTGAGTTTCTGCACGCGCTTGAGCGCGACGATCTTGCGGAAGATCGCGGCCCAGCTGGCGATGGACACGCCGACCAGCAGCGCCACGACGGCCTGCACGACCCAGCTGGCGTTGAGGATGAGGCTGACGATGGACAGGTCTTGGTTCATGTTGTGGCCGTATCGGTTTTTAAGCTGTCAAGAATGGAAGCCGGAATGCGCCGTGGCTGAAGGCTGGCGGCGTCGACCCAGCCGATCCTGATGGTTCCTTCGCAGAGCAAGGGTGCCTGCTCTGTTTTTAATAGCACCTGCTGGCTGATTATCATGGACGCACGGCCGGCTTCGACCAGGCTTGCCGTAACAATCAGTTCATCGTCCAGCCGGGCGGAACGATGGTAACGGATGCTGGTTTCCGCGACCACGAAGATGCCGCCCGTGCTTTCCCGCAGGCGCTGCTGTTCAATACCGAATGATCTGAGCCATTCGGTGCGCGAACGTTCAAAAAATTTCAGATAGTTTGCGTAAAAGACGATACCGCCCGCGTCGGTGTCTTCCCAATAGACCCTCAGTGGCCAGCTGAATGTGGCCCCCACGCTTTTCACTTCGTGTAATACGCTGCCCCCCGAGGGGGGCGCTGCGCCTGCGGTCTGGCGAAGCCAGTCCCGCGGCCCCTGCTTGAAAGGATTGCCGTCTTCGGTTGGCTTGATCTTCTTCTGGCTAGGCAAGGACAAGCTCCAGACGGGCCACGGCTTCCTGCAGCTGCGCCATGGAATTGGCCGTGGAAAAGCGGATGAATTGTTCGGGTGCCGCATGGCCGAAATCGCGGCCCGGCGTGACGGCCAGGTGGGCGCGCTTCATGAGTTCGAACGCGAAGTCCCAGCTGCCGCTCACGCCCAGGCGCGCGGCGGCCCGGGTGCAGTCGGCATAGGCGTAGAAGGCGCCGTCGGGCATCACCGGCACCGTCAGGCCCAGGCGATTCAGTTCGGGAATGAAGTAGTCGCGGCGCGCCTTGAATTCGGCGCGGCGGCGTTCGTATTCCCGCAGGCTTTCGGGCTCGAAGCAGGCCAGCGCCGCATGCTGGGCCACGGTGCTGGGGCAGATGAAGAGGTTTTGCGCGATGCGCTCTATCACCGGCGCCAGTGCTTCGGGCACCACCAGCCAGCCCAGGCGCCAGCCGGTCATGTTGAAGTATTTGCTGAAGCTGTTGATGCTGATCACGCTCTGGCCCAACTCGCCGGGCATGGCCAGGGCCGAATGGCCGAAATGCTCTTCGTAGCTCAGGCCCAGGTAAATCTCGTCGATCAGCGTGATGCCGCCGCGGCCGTGCACGAACTCGTGGATGCGCTGGAGTTCTTCGGGCGCGATGGAGGTGCCGGTGGGGTTGGAGGGCGAGGCCAGCAGCACGCCGCGTGTTTGCGGCTTCCAGGCGGCCTCGACCTTTTCGCGGGTGAGCTGGAAGCGTTCGGCCGCGGTGGCCGGCACCAGCACCGCATTGCCTTCGGCGGCGCTGACGAAATGCCGATTGCAGGGATAGCTGGGGTCGGGCATCAGGATTTCATCGCCGGCCTCGATCAGCGCCAGGCAGGCCAGCTGCAGCGCGGCCGAGGCGCCCGCCGTGATGATGATGCGGCCGGGCGCGACTTGAGCGCCGAAACGCGCGGCGTACCAGGCGCTGATGCGCTCGCGCAGCGCCGGCAGGCCGGTGGCCTGGGTGTACTGCGTGTTGCCCTGCGAGATCGCGCGGGCGGCGGCCTCCTGCACCAGGGGCGGCGCGGTGAAGTCGGGCTCGCCGATGTTCAGGAAGATCATGGGCCGGTCGCTGTGGGCGAATTCCTGCGCCAGCGCCGAGGCCGCCTTGGCGACCTCCATGACATAAAACGGCTCAATGCGTTGAGCCCGCCGGGCGATTTTCACGGCAGGCCTTTCACCGGGCTGCTTGTCGGGCTTTGTCGGCGGCGACTTCGGCGGCGCGAAGGGCGGGCGCCATCTTGTTAAGCACGCCGTTGACGTATTTGTGGCCGTCGGTGCCGCCGAAGGCCTTGGCCAGTTCGATGCACTCGTTGATCACGACGCGCCAGGGCACATCCAGGCAGTGGGTGAATTCGTAGGCGCCTATCCACAGCACCGCGTGCTCGATGGGCGAAATCTCGGCCATGGGCCGGTCCAGCAGGGGAACAATGCCGGCGTCCAGCGTTTTGGCGTCGGCGATGCAGCCGTGCAGCAGCGCGTCATAGTGGGCCGAATCGGCCTTGTGAAAGCCCGCGAGGTCGCGTGTGAAGGCGTCTATCGAGTCGGCCTCGTTGCGGCCCACCAGGTGCTGGTAAAGGGCCTGCAGGGCGAATTCGCGCGCGCGCGTGCGCGCCGATTTGTCGGCGGCTTTTTTGACGCCGGTATCGGTCAGGCCGGTGCGGGTCTGCGGCGGGCGTTTGGGTTTGATGATGGGTTCAGCCATGAAAAGTGCCAGTCAGGTTAAGGGGGTGGGCGCAGTGCTCGGCAAGCGGCTTGGCGCGCTCAGGCAATTTCATTGATCAGGTTGGCCATTTCGACGGCCACGCGCGCGGCGTCGCGCCCTTTTTCCTCCTGGCGGGCCTGGGCCTGCGCGAGGTTTTCGGTCGTCAGGATGGCATTGGCGATGGGCAGCTGGTAGTCCAGCGCCAGGCGCGTGACGGCGGCGCCGCTTTCATTGGCCACCAGCTCGAAGTGGTAAGTCTCGCCGCGGATGATGCTGCCCAGGGCGATCAGCGCGTCGTACTTGTCGCTTTCGGCCAGCGCCTGCAGCGCGCAGGGCACCTCCAGCGCGCCGGGCACCTTGACGTGGCGAATGTTGTCCTCGTGCACGCCCAGGGCCGCGAGTTCGTGCTTGCAGGCCTCGGCCAGAGCGTTGGTGACGCTTTCATTGAAGCGCGCCTGCACGATGCCTATGGAAAGTTTTCTGCCGTCCAGTTTGTCGGCCGTACCTTTTTCTGCTCCGAACACGGTGATTCCCTTTTGATTGATTTATAGGTTGACGGGCTGGCGAAAAGCTCAGTCCCGGGTGATGTAGCCGACGATTTCCAGGCCGTAGCCCGTCATGCTGGGCATGCGGCGCGGGTTGCCCATGAGGTTCATGCGGTGCACGCCGCATTCGCGCAAAATCTGCGCGCCCACGCCGTAGGTGCGCAGGTCCATGCGGCCGCGCTCGGGCGCCTGGCTGGCGCGCGCCGTGCCTTCGAACTGGGCCAGCAGCTGCGCGGCGCTTTCGCCGCAGTTGAGCAGCACGGCCACGCCCCGGCCTTCATCGGCGATGTGCTTGAGGCTCTGGTCCAGGCTCCAGGAGTGCATGGGGCGGCCGGTTTCCAGCACGTCCAGCACCGACAGCGGCTCGTGCACGCGCGCGGCCACGATGTCATCGGCCGACCATTCGCCTTTGACCAGGGCCAGGTGCAGGCCCTGGCTGGGTTTGTCGCGAAAGGCGTGGGCGGTGAACTCGCCGAAGGCGGTCTGCAGCGTGCGGCAGCCGATTTTTTCGACCAGGGAGTCGTTGCGGCTGCGGTGCTCGATCAGGTCGGCGATGGTGCCTATCTTGAGGCCGTGCTCGGCCGCGAAGACCAGCAGGTCGGGCAGGCGGGCCATGGTGCCGTCGTCCTTCATGATCTCGCAGATCACGGCGGCCGGCGAGCAGCCGGCCATGCCGGCCAGGTCGCAGCCGGCTTCGGTATGGCCGGCGCGCATCAGCACGCCGCCGTCCACCGCCTGCAGCGGGAAGATGTGGCCGGGTTGCACCAGATCGCTGACCTTGGCGTTTTTGGCGACGGCGGCCTGCACGGTGCGGGCCCGGTCGGCGGCGGAGATGCCGGTGGTCACGCCTTCGGCGGCTTCGATGGAGACGGTAAACGCCGTGGAATGTTTGGTGCCGTTGCGCGTCGCCATGGGCGGCAGCTGCAGCAGCTCGCAGCGTTCGCGGGTCAGGGTCAGGCAGATCAGGCCGCGGCCGAAACGCGCCATGAAATTGATGGCCTCGGGCGTGACGTGGTCGGCCGCGAGCACCAGGTCGCCTTCGTTCTCGCGGTCTTCCTCGTCGATCAGGATGACCATGCGGCCGGCGCGCATGTCGGCGACGATGTCTTCAACAGGGGAAATGGCAGTGCTCATGGTTCAGGGCTTTTTGAGTGTGTTGTTGTGGGTGTCGCCCAGCATGCGCTCGACGTAGCGCGCGATCAGGTCGATTTCGAGGTTGACCTGGGAGCCGGCGGCCAGCCGGCCCAGGGCGGTGTTCTGCACGGTATGCGGAATCAGGTTGATGCTGAGTTCCGTGCCTTCGGCCTGGTCGGTGACCCGGTTGACCGTGAGGCTCACGCCGTTGACGGTGATGGAGCCCTTGTAGGCCAGGTATTTGCCGAGTTCGCGCGGGGCCAGTATGCGCAGCTCCCAGCTTTCACCGACCTCGGCGAAATGCGTGACGCGGCCGATTCCGTCGACATGGCCCGAAACGATGTGGCCGCCCAGGCGGTCATGGGCGCGCAGGGCTTTTTCGAGGTTGACAGTGCCGGTTTCGGCCAGGCCCGTGGTTTTGGCCAGCGATTCGGCGGAAATGTCGATGGTGAAGCGGTTGAGGGGCAGGTCCAGCGTGGTGGCTGTCATGCAGGCGCCGTTGAGCGCGATGCTGTCGCCCAGGCCCACGTCGTCAAGGTAACCCGCAGGCGCCTCGATGGTGAGCCGCTTGCCGTGGTCTGAAGAGCTGCCCAGGCTTTGGATGGCGACGATGCGCCCCAAGCCGGTAATGATTCCGGTAAACATGCGCTATTTTCGCAGGGATTCAGGCCGGGGCGTGGGGAAAGGCCACTATTGCCCTGTAAAAGCGGCCCAGGCCGCATCAAACCTGGTTAGAACTGATCCCGACCCACGCCGCGGGCCAGCACGCGCAGGTCGGGGCCTACCCTCTCGGCGGACTGGAACTGCAGGGCCACGGCATCGCTGAGCTGCTCCAGGGGGCCGATGGAGGCCATGCCCATACCCGGGCCCAGCAGCCTGGGCGCGAGGTAGACCAGGAATTCGTCGACCAGCCCTTCGCGGACCAGGGAGCCGTTGAGCTTGCTGCCGGCCTCTATGTGCAAGTCGTTGATTTCGCGGCGCGCCAGGTCCTTCATCATGGCGGCCAGGTCCACTTTTCCGCGGGCGCCGGGCAGGCAGGTTATCGTGGCGCCTTTGGCCGTCAGGGCGGCCTCTTGTGGCGCACCCTGAACCGCGGTGTAAATCCACACCGGTCCGCCGGCCTCGAAAATCTTCGCGTCCAGTGGTGTCTGCAGCAGGCTGTCGACGATCACGCGAAAGGGCTGCCGTGGCGTATCCACCAGCCGGACATCCAGCCGGGGATTGTCCTGCAGCACCGTGCCTATGCCCGTCAGCACGGCGCCGGCCCGGGCGCGCCAGGCATGGCCGTCGGCCCGGGCTTCGGGCGAGGTGATCCATTGGCTTTGTCCGTTGGCCAGGGCGGTGGCGCCGTCCAGCGAGGCGGCGATTTTCATGCGCACCCAGGGGGCCCCCCGAACCATGCGGCTGAAGAAGCCGATATTCAGTTCCCTGGCCTCCGCGGCGCCCGCGCCCACTTCCACCGCGACGCCGGCTGCGCGCAGGCGCTCAAAGCCCTGGCCGGAGACCAGCGGATTGGGGTCCGCCATGGCGGCGACAACTTTGCGGATGCCCGCGGCAATCAGGGCGTCGCAGCAGGGGCCGGTGCGCCCATGGTGCGAGCAGGGCTCCAGGGTGACGTAGGCGGTGGCGCCCTGGGTGGAGTGACCCTGGGCCGCCGCATCCCGCAAGGCCATGATTTCCGCATGGGGGCCGCCGGCCTCTTGCGTGTGGCCGGTACCTATGGTTTGTCCCGCGGCGGACACCAGCACACAGCCAATGCGCGGATTGGGCGATGCGCTCAAGGGCGCCTTGGCCGCGGCCTGCAGGGCGGTCTGGATGAATTCGAGGGCGGAGGCTGTATGGATGGGCTGCTGCATTGTGTCCCGCTGCGGCCTCATCAGGGACGGGGCCTAGTGCTTTAACGCCAACATTCCGCGATCAGGGCGGCGGTCGCGCCTGCGGCGGTGATGCCTTTGGCCCCCGACTGCGTCATGGTGAAGCCGCCGCACTTGTCGTTGGCCATGCTGGCTGTGCTCAAAGGACGCATGATAAGCGTGAATGTGCTCGCAGTGGCGGTGCTGGGACCGGCGCCGGTGTTGGAGATCGCATAGAGCTGGGTACCGTCGGCCGGTGATCTCAGCAGGGCGGGCGGCATGGTGGCCCAGATGGTCTGGGCGCCCGTGCGGTCCGCGTCGTAGCGGTCGTTGGCCGCGTAGAAGCGCTGCATGTACTGGGCAGCCTGCGAGAGCGCCGATCGCGCCGCGGCACGGTTGCCGCGCGCGATGTAGCTCTGGTAGGAGGGTAGGGCGATCGCGACCAGCACGCCGACAATCGCCACCACGACCATGATCTCAATCAGCGTAAAGCCCGCCGAGCTGGAGTTTCTTTTCGATTTGGACATCATGGGTTGATTCTCTTTGTAAAAGCAGCGATTTTCAAGCTTAGTTGGCACGCGGGAACAGTTGGCGCCACGAACGGTTCAGGACGGAGCCTGGGCATTCGCCGGGGTGGGCGGCGCGGTAAGCGGCGCTGCTGCAGTTGGCTGTCGTGCATTCGCTGGGATGCGCCGCAGCGTAAGCCGCGTCGGCGCAACTGCCGCATTCCGACACGTGGGCCACCGCATAGGCCGGGTTGGTGCAGTCCTGGGGCGGGGGTGGGTTGCCGGTGCGGACCTTGATGTGGCCGCTGGAGTTCTGCACGTCCTTCACCCCGGTGTCTTCACCAATCGAGTTGAGGATGGTCAGGACCACGTCCGTACCGTCGGCCAGCGAGGTGTAGGCGCAGACATTGGCATCGCTGCCGTTGATTTGTCCGTCGGCATTGGTGTCCAGCGTGCCGCCCGCGCGGCAAGAGGCTGTCAGGGGATTGATGTAGAAGCTCAAGGCATTGCTGGTAGAGGCCAGGCAGCTCGATGAGCTGGCCTGGGGCGCGACCGTATCGATTTTGACGATATCGCCCTGTATCTGGAGCGGATAGATGTCCCGTTGGCCTGTGAACACATTGAGGGGCAGTTTCCAGCCGCGCCGTGTGGCCCAGTCAAGGCTGGTGACCGCCGGGTTGTTGAAGCTCACGGTGTAAAAGCCCGTGACGCCGCCGCCGTTGATGGTGTTGCCCGTGGTCGGGTCTATGCCGACCGTGACGGCTGTGGCCTTGAGGACCTCCAGCTGGGAGTCAAGAACGGTGTCGGTGCCCGTCGAACCGAAGGGCTTTTTGTCCCACAGGCCATAGGCCGCCTGGACGGGCGTCGTGACGGCGGGATCGCCGGCTTCAAACAGCTTGCCGGTCGCCACGGAAACCAGGTAGCTTGGCAGGAAGCTGGGTTGGTCGACCCGCTCAAGGACAGCCGGTTGGGCGGTGATGGGCAGGGGTGTGACGCCGTTCAGCGCGGTGAAGAGCGCGACGCCGCCGTTGCCCAGGCCCCAGGCGGTGCTGGTGGCGCCGCTCAGGTCGAATTTCCACAAGCGGCCTTGCAGGTCGCCGGCATAGGCGCCGATGATCTGTTGTTTGGCGTTGTACACCAGGCGCACGCCACCAAGTCCATTGGCGAGCGTGTTGTCGGTCTTGATTTCCTTGAGCAGTTTGCCGGTGCCGGTTTCGACGATGAAGAGGCTGGCTTTGGCGGATTTGCTGTCGTAGCCGTTGCCGAAGATGGTCACCCAGTCGCCGCTGACCGTGATGCCGCTCTGGGGCGTGCTCAGCACACTGCCCAGTTCCGCGAACGAGGTGGTGGAATTACCCGGCATCACCGGGAATGCCGGGTCCGGATTGAGTTCCCACAAAACCGCCTTGCCGTTCATGTTGATGGGGTCGGTGGCGTTCAGCGCGAAGACGGACTTGGCGCCGGCGCCGGTGGTGCCTATGACCAGGTTGCGCCATCCCGTCGACGTGCCGCCGGCGGTCAGGTTGGGGGTGGTCAAATAGGCGTCGACCTCGGTCAACGGGCCGTCCACCGAGTAGGTGTGGGCATAGGTGTAGCCGCTGTCGGTCAGGGCTTCCAGTTTTCCGAGCACGGAGCGTGGGACATAGGCAAAGAGTTCGCGGCCACCGACGGCGGCGCCGTTGCCTTCGCCGAAGGCGTGCAGCATGCCGTCATTGGCGCCCACAAACAGCACGCCTTCGGGGCGCGCCGCCTTGGCGGCCATGTAGGCGGCATAGGTGGTCAAGCCCGGGGTGGATGCCGGCAGCTTCTCATACTGGGGGTTGGTATTGTTCTTGATGAAGGACGGTGTCGAGTTGACGATGTCGCCCAGAATCGCGGGCCGCTTTCTCATGCCGGCGCCTTCCTTGGTCCGCACGCCGCGCAGGTAGTCCACGATGTCCGAGGTCACCGCATTGCTCATCTGCATATTGGTGTTGGTGCCCTTCAGGCTGTTGGCCGCCGTGGTGATGTTGGCATAGGTGAAGTCCAGGCCTTGCTTGGCCGCGTCGGTCCAGACGACGATGTTGCGCGAAGCCGGCGCGGGCAGCGTGGTGACGCCTGTAGGCTGGCCGTTGCCGTCGGTGGCGATGACCTGCCATGCCACACCGGCGCTGTCGCCGTTGGCGGTCAGGTTGACCATCTGCACATTGCCCCACCAGGTTCCGCTGGTGTAGTAAGGCACAAATTTCTTGGTGCCCGCGGTCAGTGTCACGGCGGACGCCGCCACACCGGCTTGCGAGAACTGCTGGCTCGCGATACTGCCGATGACGTTGCCCAGGTCGGTCGCGAATTGTTGTGCATCGGTCACCGTCAGAAAGTCGCCGCCGCCGTTGTGGGCCGCGTGGCGCATGTCGTCAATCGTTGTGACGGTGTTGAGCACGGGCGTGGCCCAGTTCAGGTTGCCGAGCTTGGCGCTGGCCACTTCGGCATTGGTCATCTGGCCCGGGGCGCCGAAGCTGACCATATAGCTGGTCATGTTCTGCCAGAACGGCGGGGCGGAGGGATCGCCGGTGCCGTTGTCATTCGCGAGGTCGCCGCGCAGGTCGGTGACCCAGTATTTCAGCGCGATGTCGGCCAGCGTGTCGGCGGTGCCGCTGGTACCGTTTGCCTTGTCCGATTTGCCGCGGTTGCGGATGTCGGTCTTGTCGCCTGGCTTGTACTGGTAGGTTTTGGTCGAGTCCAGCGCATGGGTGTATTTGGTTCCCAGTGTGCTGTCGACATCACCTACGCCCCCCGGCGCGGCATCGGTGTAAAAACCGTCGGTGATCAGCATGGAATAGGAGCGGCGGCAGGACAGGTGGCTGGCCGCGGTTTCACCGGCAGGCGGTGACCAGGGTTTGGATCCCCACGGCCCGCTGTTGGCATTGTTCTGGTAGTACTTGCCGACTCTATCAAGCGCGCCGCGCAGCGGCGTGCCGCCACTGGCAACGCGTGCGTCAAGCCAGGCGTAAAAGGCGGGTTTGGCGACGCCAAAATCCGTCATCGTATTGGGCGTACCGTTGATGTCGCCATAGGCCAGCCGAAAGTTGTCCGCCTGGCTCACGAAGGCTGCGGACAGGCCGGTCTTTGCCGAACTGATACGGTCTATGTGGTACTTACGCCAGTTCGCAATGTTCTGGCGTTCTTCGGCAAACGTGCAGGTGGCACCAGCGCAGTCCGTGCGGGTGCCGCCATGCGGCCCAAACGGGTTGGTGCTGCCGCTGCCGGCAGTATTGGAGCCATTGAGCTGGAACTTGCTCGTCGTGACTTTGTAGCTGTCGTAATTTCCGGTATTCGAGAGGGCGGCGGACGTGGTGAAGGTTGTCGGGTCGACGCCTGCTTTGGGCAGGAACATGGTCACGACCGAGGTGTTATCCACTGCGGCGTTCCCTTGAAGAACACCTCCGACATAACCTGGTGCATAGAGTTTTTTGGGGTTGTAAAACAGCAGGTTGTTGACGGGGGAGCTTTGCCGGGGGTCGCCGCTGCCAATGCAATCCACATGAAAGCCCGGGATGCTGGTGGATCCGGGGGACTCGGCGAGCAGCGCGGCGCTGACATGCTTGGCATAAACGCATTCCCAGTCCATGGAGCCCGAGGTATCCAGCACCAGCGCGATATTGGGCCTGACGTTCACGGTTTTGGACAGCAGCGGCTCTTGCGCGACGACCGCGAACGAGCTGTCCGCCGCGATCAGCGCGGCCGCGTAAAACGCGACGTTGCGCATAAAGGAAAATTTCATGGCCAGGCCTTTCATGCTCGCGTCGAGCATCATTTCATGGTTACTACAGATTGGAGCCACACCTCGGTGCCCCTGGGGGCGCTCCCGTCTTTCGCGCCGACTTCAGGGCCGAAGCCTCTGGCCGTCGTGACAAAAACTTTGGTGTCGGCGGGGGTCAGGTACTGCGCCATGCACTCGGGCTGGCGGGTGAAATAAACAGTGGCTCCGGCATCGCCGGCCGAGGTGAACGCGACCGTCTTGAGGTTGGCTGTCGGCGCCAGGGTGTCCCAGTTGGCCATGGTTTCCCAGCCGTATTTGGTGCCGGCGCCCACGGGGGCGGCCTCAGGCGCGAAGCCGGTGGCCGGGTTGGCGGCGTAAAGCTGCACCTGTTGTTCGCAAAAGCGTAGGGCGGTTTCAGCCGTTTGCCGGGCCAGCGCCTGCTGGCGGCTCTGGTTGGCTACCTGTTCGGTCGACGAGGCGCCGCGAATCGAGATGCTGGCCAGAACCGAAAGAATCATCAGCATGATGAGCGCCACAATCAGCACGACGCCCTGCTGCCTATGCAGCTTTGCGGTTTGGCGTGGTTCAGGGATTGACATAACCTACTCCGTGATTGCGCAGCAGCACCGTGGTGCGGTAGGCGCGGCGCATCCTGCCGTCGGTTATGTCGACATCAGTGCCGGCGCAGTTTTGATAGCTTGGCTTGGTGGCCGAGGTGCCCAGGTCTCCCAGCACGGCGTTCTCGCTCCTGACCACCACGCAGACCTGCGCTGCCACCACCTTGTTCCAGCGGTCCAGCATGGGCAGGGCCGTCAGGGCCGCATCCGTGGGATTGATGATGCCGGAGGCGCTCAGGTAGCCGCGCACGTTCTGGCTGTTGGGGACGGCGGGCTCGGCGACCGCGAAATTCACCGTTGCACTTTCAATGTTTTCGGCCAGCACCTGCGATTGCGCCAGGTTCCCGCTTCCGCGGCAGGTCAGCGTGTTGTTGGTGATGGAGATGCGCGACTGCATGGTGTAGTAGCCCCCCGCGCCCGCGGCCGCCACGCCGTTGCCTATGCAGTCCATGGGCAAGCCGCCGGCGGTGTTCTTTCCGGTATTGAGGTCTCCCTCGTAGGCCACGGCCAGGCCGAAGCCACCGCTCCCGGCGCAGGTCAGGGCGCTCATGTTGGCGACGGTGGCATCCGTGAAGCCCGTGTTGCAGGCGTAAAGGTTCCAGCCGCCCAGGCCCAGGTCATTCTTGACGCCGCCGGTGCGCGTGGGGTTGTACCCCGCCTGGCGCAGCTCCTGGGTAAAAACGCTGAGCGCCATCTGCGCGTCTTCGTTCATCTGGCCCTGGGCCTGCGCATTGCGGGTGGCTGTGCTGCCGGAGAGGTACATGACGACCAGCGCACCTATGATCACCATGCCCAATGTCATGGAGATCAGCAGCTCGATCAGGGTAAAGCCCGACTGCTGCCTTCCCGCAAGCCTTGCCGCGGGCATGCGGGGACACTGCCGCGGGCCGCGTTTTGCGGATGAGGTCATAACTGCACCTTCATGTAAAAGCAGCGCGGCAGCGTGGCCAGGGCCTTTGCGGTGGCTGAGCAATTGTCGGATGTCAATTCGGCGGACTGGTCGACACCGCTGACCTTTCGGGTGTTGTCCAGCACGCCGGCTTCTTCCCAGAGGATCCAGATGTTGGCCTGCGTTGCGCTGGCGCCGGGACGGGTGACCTCGACCCCGCCCTGGGGCAGCAGCGCGCGAACCCGGCTCTGGAAAGCCGTGAGGTCCGCGGCAGCCAGCAGCGCGGGGGTGGTGCAATTGGGAAAGGCGCAGGGCGCGAGAGCCGGTGGGTTGCCCGTGGTCATCATCGCCACGTCGTAATTGCCGCTTGAAAGACCGGTAGGGTTGAGCCTGATCACTTCCGCCAGTTCCGTGGCCAGGGCGCTTGCGATGGCGCGGTTGGCCGCGTTCTTTTGCGCCGCGACCGAGTAGGCCTGCATGCCGGCGAGCGCCAGCATGCCGAAGGACATGAGCAGTATGGAGATGAGGACCTCCAGCAGCGACGAGCCTTGCTGCCCGTGCCGTGAAGGAGCGGGTTTTCCGGTGAAGCCTAGCATGCGACATCCCCCGTCTGGACCTTGACCCGGCCCACTGCGTTCATGCACAGGGTGCGGGTGTAATAAGCGTTGGTGGCGTATGAGCCCGAGGCATGTACCAGCCACCGGCCTGACTGGCCGATGGCGCGGCCCGTGGCGTCATAAATGATGCCGTTTCCGGTGCTGACGGCCGTGGGGGTGGAAACGCCCACGGCGAAAAAGTCGCTGATGCCGGCCATGGGCTCCTGGGCGCGCAACACGATGTCGGTCGCGGCGTCGAAGCTGCCGTTGCTGTTGCTGTCAAGGAATACCACCCATCCCTGCATCCAGCCGCCGACGGTTGCACCGGTTCCGGTGGAGCATACGGGGCTCGCCGCAGTCGAGTCCGCGGTCCTGCAAATGGTCACGCTCTTTCCGCGCCGCATGGCCTCGCCGCGGGCGTAGCGCGTATCCGAGATGAATCCGTTGGTGGCCCGGGTGACGGATGAATTGGCGAGCAGGCCCAGGAAAGAAGGCGCCGCAAGCGTTGTCAGAATGCCGATGATGACAATGACAACCAGTACTTCAATCAGGGTGAAGCCGCGCTGGATGCGCCTTACCCGCCAGGGCGGTTGGAGGCGGTAAGTAGCACGGCCGGCGGTCGATAGATTTTCGAACATGCGCAATTGTGAGCATGCACCGGCGCTCCCGCCTCCTGTATTCGACGCCCGGTCAGCTTTGCGTGACGAACGGTCAGCGCCTTCTGCCGCCCGGGCTCCTAGCGCCTGACCTCGTCGACCAGGGTCTTGAACTCGTCGATGTCCTCAAAGCTGCGGTACACGCTGGCGAAACGCACATAGGCCACTTTGTCGAGCTTTTTGAGCTCGCGCATCACCAGCTCGCCGAGCCGGTTGGAGGCGACCTCGCGCACCCCCAGGCTCAGCAGCTTTTCTTCTATGCGTTCTATGGCCGAGTCGATCTGCTCGGTGCTGACCGGGCGCTTGCGCAGCGCCAGGTTCATGGAGCCCAGGATCTTGCTGCGCTTGTACTCGATGCGCCGGCCGTCCTTCTTGACGATGGACGGGAAGGTCACGTCGGGCCGCTCGTAAGTGGTGAAGCGCTTTTCGCACGCGCCGCACTGGCGGCGGCGGCGTATGAAGTCGGCGTCCTCGGCCACCCGGGTTTCGACAACCTGGGTTTCGAGGTGGCCGCAGAAAGGGCATTTCATGGGTGTTGACCTGAATTTAAAGACATCAATCGGTCCTTAGCTAGCCCCTGGAGATCGGCGCGAGATGCTATCAAAATCATAGTTCTCGCGCCTTCCACCGCGATCAGCGATAAACCGGAAAACGGCTCGTCAGGGCGTGAACCTTGGCGCGTACCGCTTCCAGGGTGGCCGCGTCACGCGGGTTGTCGAGCACGTCGGCGATCAGGTTGGCGGTGGCGCGGGCCTCCTCGTCCTTGAAGCCGCGGGTGGTCATGGCCGGGGTGCCGATGCGCACACCGCTGGTGACCATGGGTTTTTCCGGGTCGTTCGGGATGGCGTTCTTGTTGATCGTCATGTGGGCGCTGCCCAGCACGGCTTCGGCTTCCTTGCCGGTAATGCCCTTGGCGCGCAGGTCGACCAGCATCACGTGGCTTTCGGTGCGGCCGCTGACGATGCGCAGGCCGCGCTGCGTCAGGGTGTCGGCGACGATTTGCGCGTTCTTCACGACCTGCTGCTGGTAGGCCTTGAACTCGGGCGTCATGGCTTCCTTGAAGGCCACGGCCTTGGCCGCGATCACATGCATCAGCGGGCCGCCCTGCAGGCCGGGGAAGATGGCGCTGTTGATGGCTTTTTCGTGCTCGGCCTTCATCAGGATGATGCCGCCGCGCGGGCCGCGCAGGCTTTTGTGCGTGGTCGAGGTGACGATGTCCGCATGCGGCACCGGGTTCGGGTAGACGCCCGCGGCCACCAGGCCGGCGTAGTGGGCGATGTCGACCATGAAGATCGCGCCGACGGCCTTGGCCACCTTGGCGAAGCGCTCGAAGTCGATGCGCAGGCTGTAGGCCGAGGCGCCCGCGATGATCAGCTTGGGCTTGGTCTCATGGGCCTTGCGCTCCATCGCGTCGTAATCGATTTCTTCCTTGTCGTTCAGGCCGTAGGAGACGACGTTGAACCACTTGCCGCTCATGTTCAGTGCCATGCCGTGCGTCAGGTGGCCGCCTTCAGCCAGGCTCATGCCCATGATGGTGTCGCCGGGCTTGAGGAAGGCCAGGAACACGGCCTCGTTGGCCGAGGCGCCGCAATGCGCTTGCACGTTGGCGGCTTCGGCGCCGAAGATCGCCTTGATGCGGTCTATGGCGAGCTGCTCGGCCACGTCCACGTGCTCGCAGCCGCCGTAGTAGCGGCGGCCCGGATAGCCTTCGGCGTATTTGTTGGTGAGCTGCGAGCCCTGCGCGGCCATGACGGCGGGCGAGGCGTAGTTTTCGCTGGCGATCAGCTCGATGTGCTGCTCTTGCCGGGCGTTTTCAGCCTGGATGGCGGCGAAGATTTCGGGGTCGGTCTGTTCGACCAGGATGTTGCGGTGGTACATGGCAGTCCTTAAAGACGTGGTCCCTGCTATTCATATGAGAGAGGTACTCTCAATGAAACAAGGGCTGCCCAGGCGAACGGCTGAACGCTGAGGCCCAACGGCTGTCAGCGGTGCGCTTCCCAGTGGTGTCCCACGTCAGCTTCAATGGTTGCGAAAACCTTGAGCCTATCGCCAGTCGCGCACCCGGCTAGTGTAACTGAGGGCGCGTAAAACTCGCGGCGCATCGTCCCATGCCCGTGGCCCGGAAAGCAAAAAGCCGGGCGCTTGACACGGCCGGCTTTGCGGTACGGTAGGCGGACTGTCAGGCCGCGCCCCGGCGGGGATCAGGACTGGCTCAGCAGCGCCACCTTCTCAGGCGTCTTGCCTTCGGAGGCCGGCGCGTCGGACTTGCCGGGCAGGGAGGCCGGAACCGGGCGCGAGCTGCCGCCGGGTTCGGTAAAGAAGGGCGAGGGCTTGCCGCGCTTGGAGGCCGACGCCACCACGGCCAGCAGCCGGGCGTGTTCCCCCATCACCTTGCCGGCGTAGCCGCCGTCGTCTTCCATGTTGGCGGCGCCCACATAGTATTTGAGGCCGCCCTCGATGGAGCCGGCGCGGGCGATGCATTCCTGCAGCACCTTGACGCCGACGCGCAGGTTGGTGACCGGGTCGAAGGCCGCCAGCTTGCCGCCGAAGTTGTCGTATTTGTCGTGGTGCACCTTGGTCATGACCTGCATCAGGCCCTGGGCGCCCACCGGGCTTTGCGCGAACGGGTTGAAGCCGGACTCGATGGCCATGATGGCCAGGATCAGGGTCGGGTCGAGCTTGGCCTTCTGGCCGATGTCGAAGGCCTCGGCCACCAGCACGCTCAAGGGCTCCGGCGCCACGCCGTATTTCTTGCTGAGCCAGTAAGCCACCGCCGCCTGCTGGGCCGGCAGGTCCTTGGGATTGGAGGCCGTGGCGCGCTCGATGGCGGCCGGCTCGGTAAAGCCGATGGCCGCTTCCTGGCGCTGCTGCAGCCAGGTCATGAGCTTGAATTCACCGGCCTGACGCAAGTCGGGCCGGGCAGTCAGTGTGATCACCGCGAATACGACCGCCAGGCCCAGGAGGGCGAAGCTGTTGTGGGTGATCTCGAAAAAGCCCTGGGCGATGTCATCAGCAATGGTTAAAACACTGCTGCGTACACTTTTCAAGTGCGCCTCAAGGCCGAATTGTCCTAGCGCTGTCATAGCACTCCTTTCTACGCTTGCAGGCCCTTTGGGGGCCAAGCAGGCTTTGATTGGGTCGCCATCAAACCAAGGCATGCCTTGTGGGTGTTGACCCCTGTTTGACGTTGCCGGCTTCTTTGGGGAAGGGGGGCAGCGGAGATTCGGGTTGTCCCTAGGTTTCTGTGGGACTGGCGGGATTCTATGGGGTCGTTAAATAACCTGTCAATAATAACAAATCGTTTCTTTATATTGATTAAGCAAATAAAAACCTTGATTCTGGGCAGAACCCGCCTGAATCAAGGTAGTTACGGCCCCTTTTTGAGACCAAGCTCTAAGTTAGATTCGACGTGAAAAATACCGGATCAGCGGATCGCGGGTCCGGCTGTAGGCGGTTTCCGATGCCCGATGTGGGACGATTGGGGCGATTTCGGGATGCTGGCGGGGGTCCGAAGGCTGCGGCAATCACTCCGGTCCCGGTGATTGAAAAGATGGTCTTGCCTGCACGGTGCGGGAGGTTTAACCTGCAGTTGCCTGATTCATTTGGGCATCCAACCGGGTAACCAACCCCGGAAAAACTGGAAGCAATCACTTGCTTTCATCGCACTGGAGACGATTCATCTCTCCTTTGCGAAACCCGACGGCATGAGCATAAACGCCCGCCGTCAACCCCGGTCGGCTCAGCTGCCCGGGGTTTTTCTTTTGGATATTGCCCTTTCGGGGTGACCGTCTTTTTCAAATAAGTCATTGACCGATTGGCGCCAGCGTTAAAAACTCGACGCCTATGGCAATCAATGATCTGAAGAATAAATGGCGCGACATCGAATGGCGAAACACCGCAAAAACCCTGCCGGCACGGGCTGCCGGCGTGGCCCGCTCGCCGCTATGGCGGCGCCGCGCCGCCTGGGCACTGGGCGTGCTGCTGCTGGTCTGGGTGCTGGCCTATGCGGCCGTGCCGTCCATCCTGAAATCGCAACTGGAGAAGGTCGCCTCTGAAAAATTGGGCCGGCAGGTCACTGTGGGCGCGGTCGACTTCAAGCCCTGGTCGCTCGAACTCACGCTGAGCGACCTGGCCATCGCCAAGGCCGGAGTCGCCGGCGCTCCCCAGGCTTCCCCCCAGGAAGTGCCCCAGCTCGCCGTCAAGCGCATATATATAGATGCGGAACTGGAATCCCTGCTGCGGCTGGCGCCGGTGGCCGACGCCGTGCAGATCGACGAACCCGTGGCCTTTCTGGCCCACCAGGGCGAGGGGCGCTATGACATTGACGACATCCTGGAGCGCCTGAAGGCGCCCGCGGACCAGCCAGCCGGCGATCCGCCGCGTTTTGCGGTCTACAACATCGTGGTGAGCGGCGGGCGCATGGATTTTGCCGACCAGTCCGTCGGCAAGACCCATGAGCTGAGGGACCTTAACCTCTCCGTGCCTTTCCTGAGCAACCTCAAGTCCCAGCGCGAGATCAAGACCTCGCCGCACCTGGCCTTCAAGCTCAACGGCAGCAGCTTTGACACTGCCGCCGAAGGCACACCCTTTGCCCAGACCCACAAAACCGACGCCACCTTCACGCTGCGCGGCTTTGACCTGAACCCCTACCTGGCCTACTGGCCGGCAAGCCTGCCCTACAAACTGCAAAGTGCCGTGCTGCATGCCGACGCCAAAGTGGCGTTTGAGCAGACGCCGGCCACGCAGGTGCGAATCTCCGGCACGGTGACGGCGGAAAAAGTGCGCGTGCAGGCGGTGGGCCAGGTGCCTGCTACCCGCCCCGACATGCTTGCGTTTGAGCGGCTGCAGGTGACCATGGCCGACGTGCGACCGCTGGAGCAGTTCGTCAAGCTCGCGTCGGTCGAGTTGAGCGCGCCCGCGCTGTCCGTGGTCCGCGACCGGTCGGGGCGGCTCAACCTGTTGCCACCAGCCGCCGCGCCTGCTACAAAAAGTGAAGCAAGCAAGCCGGATGCCGCCAAGCCCGCCGCTGCGGCCAAGGCGCCGGCGACGACACCCTGGAAAGTGCAGGTGGCGCGTGTGGCGGTGCGTGCAGGCAGCGTGAACTGGCTGGACGAAACCCTGGCTTCGCCCGCCGACATCCGCTTGAGCGGCCTGGCGCTCAATGCCACGGCCATCGCCATGCCTTTTTCGGCCGGCGCCCCGCTGCAATTCGAGGGCTCGGTGGGGCTTGAGCCGCCTGCCACCCCCGCGCCTCCGTCCGTCAAGGCTGGGGCAAAGGGCGGCGCCAAACCCGCCGCGCCGCAAGCCCCTGCCATTCCGGCGCTGCTCACGTTCCAGGGCAGCGCCACCGACCAGGCCGCCCAACTGACGGCCAAGGTGGCCGCCTGGCCGCTGGGCATGGCCGCCAAATACGTGGGCCAGTTCCTGCTGCCGGCGCTGGGCGGCCAGCTCGACGCAGAGCTGGGCGTGAACTGGCAGGCGGCCAGCGGCGACAAGCCGCAAGTGCTGCAGCTCAGCGCGCCGCAGCTCGCGCTGAGCGAAGTGCAACTGGTGCAGGGCAAGGTCTCGCTGGTATCGGTCAAGCGCGTGGACCTGGCGCAGGTGGACATTGACGTGGCCGGCCAGAACTTCAAGGCCGCCAAACTGCTGCTGACCCAGCCCAAGGCCCTGGTGGAGCGGGGCAGCGACAAGCGCTGGATGTACGAGCGCTGGATGGTGAGCTCCGGCGCGGCAAGGCCTGCGCCCCCGCCCACCGATGCCGCCACGCGGGCAGGGGCGCCCACCTGGGCCGTGGCCATCAACGACGTGCAGCTTGAAGGCGGCGCCATGTCGTTTTCCGACAAGTCCGGCGCCAAGCCGGTGGCTTTTGAGGTGACCGCGGCCAAGGCCCAGCTGGGCGGGCTGCTGCTCGACGACAGGCCCGCATCCCGGGCCCAGGCCGCCAAGCCCATGCCGCTGACCGCCTCCCTGCGCCTGGCCTCCGGGCGTTTCGAGCCCGGCAAGCTGGATTTCAACGGCAGCCTGGGCCTGGCACCGCTCCAGGCGCAGGGCCGCTTGCTGGTCGACCGGCTGCCGGTACAGGCCTTTGAGCCTTACGTTGCCGACATCCTCAATATCGAACTGCTGCGCGCCGATGCCAGCTTCAAGGGGCGGGTAGCCTATCGCCAGACGCCGGCAGGGCCCCAGGCCCAGGTGTCGGGCGACGTGTCGCTGGAAGAGCTGCGCGCCAACACGCTGGCCCCCAGCGAAGACCTGCTGGCCTGGAAAGCGCTGAACCTGCGCGGCTTCCATGTGGCGCTGGAGCCGGCCAAGGCAACCCGCGTGGAGGTCAAGGAAACCGTGCTGACCGACTTTTTCGCGCGTGTGATCGTCATGCCCGACGGCCGCATCAACCTGCAGGACCTCGTCAAATCCGGGGAGCCGGCGGGAGCCGCAGAGACCGCCGCCGCAGCCGCTGCGCCGGCCTCCGCGCCCGCGGCCCCGCCCAGAACGGCGGTTGCCGAGGCGAAAGCCGCGCCGGCCGCAACAACCCCGCCGCCCATCGTGAGCTTCGGCCCCATCAGCCTGATCAACGGCAAGGTGCTGTTTTCCGACCGCTTCGTCAAGCCGAACTACTCGGCCGACCTCAGCGACCTGACCGGCAAGCTCAGCGCCTTTTCGTCGGTGGCGCCCGCGCCCGCGGGTGGCGCGGCGGCCGCCCCCAATATGGCCGACCTGGAGCTGCGCGGTCGCGCCGAGGGCACGGCCTCGCTCGAAATCCTGGGCAAGCTCAACCCCCTGGCCAAGCCGCTGGCGCTGGACATCAAGGGCAAGGTGCGCGACCTGGAGCTGCCGCCGCTGTCGCCGTACTCCGTCAAGTACTCGGGCTACGGCATCAACCGCGGCAAGCTCAGCGTCGACGTGAGCTACCTGGTGCAGCCCGACGGCAAGCTCACCGCCACCAACAAGGTGATCCTGAACCAGCTCAGCTTCGGCGAAAAGGTGCCGGGCTCCACCGCCAGCCTGCCGGTCAAGCTCGCCGTCGCGCTGCTGGCCGACCGCAACGGCGTGATCGACATCGACCTGCCCATCAGCGGCTCGCTCAACGACCCGCAGTTCAGCCTGGGCCCCATCATCGTCAAGGTCATCGTCAACGTGATCGTCAAGGCCATCACCGCGCCTTTCAGCCTGCTGGCCAACGCCTTCGGCGGCGGCGGCGAGGAGCTCAGCACCGTGGGCTTCGCGCCCGGCAGCGCCGAGCTGCGCCCCGAAGCCAAGGCCGGGCTGGACAAGGTTGCGAAGGCCCTGCTCGACAGGCCTTCGCTGCAGCTCACTGTGGTGGGCACCAGCAGCGTGGAGGCCGAGCGCGAGGGCTTCAAGCGCGAGCGGCTGGACGCGCTGGTGCGCGCCGAAAAACGCCGCATCACCGTGAAGGAGGGCGGCACCACCTCGGCCGTTGTCAGCATCAGCCCGGCCGAATACCCGGAGCTGCTCAAGGAAGTCTATAAACGCGCCGACATGCCCAAGCCGCGCAACCTGATAGGCCTGGCCAAGGACCTGCCCGTGCCCGAGATGGAAAAACTGCTGCTGGCCGACATCAAGGTCAATGACGACGCCATGCGCGAGCTTGCCGTGCAGCGCGGCGTGGCGGTGAAAGACTACCTCGCCTCGCGCGATCTGCCGCCCGAAAGGCTGTTCCTGGGCGCGGCCAAAGCCGTGCCGCCGGAGGCCAAATGGACACCCCGCGCGGAGCTGAATTTGGCGATGCCCTAAAAAAGGCGAAAATAGCACCAGCGCTTTATTGATAAAGCTTTTATGGGACCAGGGCCAATGCGCGCAACGCGGTTGCGCGGCGCGGCCTCCCATCCATTCCAATACCTGCTGCCGCTGCGCAAGAATCCCCTGACGAGGGAGCCCTTGCGGTCGGCGGCAACTATTTTTTTGACCTTGCGTTCCCATGTTTAAATCTTCAAAACCCGACACTCCCGCCGTGAAAACGCCATCCCCCAAGCAGGCCGAAGCCCATCCGCTGGACGGCCTGACCGGCGGCGCGTTTTCCGCGCCGACCTCCGGCGAGCGCGCCTCGCGTATCCGCAGCTGGCTGGCCACCGAGCCCACGGCCGAGCAGATGGCCGAGGTCTACAAGGACCTGTCCAACCGCGACAAGGGCGCGGCCAAGCCGCTGAAGGAAAAGCTCGACGAGATCAAACGCAGCAAGGGCCAGGAAGCCGTGGCCGCCGAATGGGCCGACAAAGCCCAGGCGCTGCTGGCCGTGCCCAAGCTCAACCTGGCCGACGCCCTGGCCTGGCAGCGCGACGCCGCCAAGGCCGGCGCTCCCCTGTCCAAGGAACCGCTGGCCGGCCTGAAGGCGCAGCTGGCCGAGCGCGTCAAGACGATTGAAGACCTGCAGCACCGCACCCAGGTGCAGCGCGAGGCCGCCGTGCTGATCGCGCAGCGCATCGAGGTGCTGTCCATCAAGCCCTGGCGCGAAGCCGAAGGCGCACTGGACACCCTGAAGGCCGACGTGGCCCACTGGCAGGGCCAGGCCGATGAACTCACGCACGACGCCAACTGGGCCAGCGTGGACGCCAAGTTCCCGCCGCTGCTTGACGCCTCGCGCGCCCAGCTGCTGGCCGTGTGGGAAGCCTTCCAGGGCGCGCTGGCACAGGCCGTCAAGGCCGCCGAAGACACGGCCGCGCCTTTGCCCGCCGTGCCCGTGTGGGCCGATGAACTGCGCGCCGCCCGAGGCCAGGCTCCCGCCGAGGGCGAGCAGCCCGCGCGCGCGCCCAAGGCCAAGATCGATCCGGCCGTGCTCAAGGAGATGCGCGAAAAGTCGTCCGCCGCCGTGCAGGCCGCGCTCGCCAAGCTCGAGCATGAGGTCACCGAAGGCCACGGCAAGTCCACCCCCAAGGTCGCGGCCGAGCTGCGCCAGGCGCTCAAGGAACACATCCGCAACATCGACAGCAAGCTCGAAGCCGCCGCGCATGCCGCGCTCACCGCGGCCGGCGAACTCGAAGGCTGGCAGCGCTGGCGCGCCGACCAGATTCGCGAAGAGCTGGTCGTGAAGGCCGAAGCGCTGGTGGCCAAGCCGCTGGGCGGGCGCAAGCAGCAGGAAGCCCTGCGCGCCATGCGTGAGCAGTGGAAGACCAGCGACCAGGGCGGCACGCCCAACCACGCGCTGTGGAAACGCTTTGACGACGCCTGCAACGAAGCCCACAAGGTCGTCGAGGCCTGGCTCGAGAAGGTCAAGGAGCAAAACGAAACCGTCAAGGCCGAGCGCAAGCTGCTGATCGACGAAGTCCTTGCCTGGGCAGAAGCCAACAAGGGCAATACCGACTGGAAGCACCACATCCGCAGCCTCAACGGTTTTGTCGAAAAATGGCGCGAGGCCGGCCACCTGGGTGAAAAGGCCTTTGCCGAAATTCAGCCCGTGTGGAAGGCCGCCATGGATACGGCCGACGCCGCGCTGACCGCCGCGCGCAGCGAAAGCATCGCCCGCCGCAAGGCCATGATTGAAGAAGCCGGCGTGCTGGGCGCCGAGCCGCAGCTGCGCATAGACGCCGTCAAGTCGCTGCAGCAGCGCTGGCAACATGAGGCGCAGGCCGTGCCCATAGAGCGCAAGCAGGAACAGAAGATGTGGGACGCTTTCCGCAAGCCCATAGACGACGCCTTCCAGCGCAAGACCGCCGAGCGCGAAAAAGCCGCCGCGGCCCTGGGTGAATACGACCGCATGGTGCTGGAAGCCTCCAAGGCCGTGGAAGCCGCCACCGCCAGCGGCGACGCCCAGAAGATCCATGCCGCCGCCAAGGCGCTGGAAGCCATTGTGCGCGGCCAGGTGCCCGTGGCTGCCGCCGCAGCGCCCGCAGCCGCAGCGCCAGCGCCCGAAGCCACCACGCCTTCCGTGGAGGCCACGCTGGCTGCCGTTGGCAGCGAGCCGGCCGCTCAGGCCGCCGAGCCTGCCGCCGACGCTGAAGCCGCCGCCGCCGCGGAATTCGCCGAAGCCGGCGAGCCGGCCAGCGCGCCCGCTGAACCGCCGCCCGCGCCCAAGCCCGCGCCCAAGCCCATCGTGGCAAGGCGCGGCGACGACCGCCCCGGCATGAAGAAAGCCGACCCCGTGGCCGCGGGGCGCGGCGGCAAGTTCGGCGACCGCAAGGACGCGCGTCCCGGCGGCAAGCCGGGCGGCCCGCGCCAGGGCACTGACAACAAATTCGAACCCTACCGCCCCGACCGCGACGCCCGCCCGGGCCGTGACGAGCGCGGCCCGCGCGGCAGCGAGCGCCCGGCCTTTGAAGAGCGCGGCCCGCGCCTGGGCGACGCCGCCTTCCGCGCCCAGCGCGAAGCCTTTGAGGCGGCCAACCAGGCCCTGAAAAAGCTCGCCGTGCAGGCGCACGGCGAGGTGCTCACGCACCTGCTCAGCGCCTGGGAAAAACGCGACCCGGCACAGTTGCCCAGCGCACAGGAGCTCGGCAAGGCCGTGCCGCCCGCGGTGCGCAACCGCTGGGTGCAGGCCGTCGGCACGCCTTCGGGCAAGGACGCCTCCGAAGCGCTGCTGCGCCTGGAAATCGCCGCCGACCTGCCCACACCGGCCGAGCACATCAGCGCGCGCCGCATGCTGCAGCTGCAGCTGCTGACCAAACGCAACGCACCCGCGCCGGCCGAAACCTGGGGCGAAGACACGGCCCAGGTGCTGGCGGCCGACTTTGACGCCGGCAATGCGCGGCGCGTGCAGAACGTGCTCAAGACGCTGCTCAAACGATGAGCGCTGCTGCCGCTGCTGAGGTTTTGCCCCAGGAGCGGCCGCAAACCTTGGGCGAGGAAATCGCCAACAGCGTGAGCCACGGCGTGGCGCTGCTTGCCGCGGTGGCGGCGGCGCCCTTTCTGGTGGTGGGCAGCATGCGGCAGGGCGATGCCATCGATATCGCGGGCGCCTCGGTGTTTGCCGCCAGCATGGTGTTGCTCTACTTCACGTCCATGCTGTATCACGCGCTGCCGGCGGTGCGCGCCGCGCGCGCCAAAAGCGTGTTCCAGGTGCTGGACCACGGCGCGATTTTTCTGCTGATCGCGGGAACCTACACGCCCTTCACGCTAGGCGTGTTGCGCGGACCCTGGGGCTGGACGCTGTTCGGCCTGGTCTGGGCCATGGCGCTGGCCGGCGTGGCGGTCAAAGCCGTCGCGGGCATACGCTACCCGCGCGTGTCCACGGCGCTGTACCTCGCGATGGGATGGATTGCCGTGATCGCCGTCAAGCCCATGCTGGAACTCATTCCAGGCTGGGGCCTGTTCTGGCTTGTGGCCGGCGGGCTTTTCTATACCCTGGGCGTGGGCTTTTTCGCCACCGATTCCAGGCTGCGTTACGGGCACTTCATCTGGCACCTGTTCGTGGCGGCGGGCACCGCCTGCCACTGCGTGGCCGTGCTGTATTACGCGGCCTAGGCCTTACCCGGGCTTGAACGCCTTCCCGCGCCGCTAGGACAGCAGCCGGATCAGCATATCCGGGTGAATGCCCCAGCCTGCCAGGCCGGCCAGGCCCATCATCACGCCAAAACCCGTGGGCACCAGCGCCAGGAAATAGAGCCACCAGAAATGGGTCAGCGCCGTGACGGCCAGCAGTGAAATGGCAATGGCCAGCAGGGCGTCGGCCAGGTCGAACTGGTCGTCGCGGAAATTCGCGGCGTCATAGTCTTTCTGGTCCTGCTCGGCCAGGGTTTTCAGCTCGTCTTTTTTTCTGGCCTGCTCGGCCGCCAGTTGCTCGTACTGCGCAATGGCCTTCTGGTAATTGGCTTGCTCCGACGCTGGCTGTGACGGGGCGGCCAGCCGCAGTTGCAGCAGCGTGCCTTTGGCGACTTCCTCGCGGATGTTGCGCGCCTGGTAGAAGTTCCAGTGGTCCAGCTTGTTGGCCTGCGCCTGCTGCATCGCCTGGACGATGTTGTCGTCCTTGACCTTGCAGATGCCCATGAAGGTGGCCAGCAAGGCAATCGTGATGGCTACAAACTGGTTGAGTTTGCGGAACTGCGCAAAGGATGCGTCGTCGGCGTCGTCGCCCTTGGCAACTTCAAGGGGATCTATATCCATGGGAAGGACCTGTTCGTGAAAAAGGGTTCGGGGGCAAGCGGGCTGCAATGGTACCCCGTGCCATCAGCCTGGCCTGGCGCCGCCGCAAGCTCAGCGGGCCGCTTCGATCAGGTGGGCAATTCCGTCATAGCCCAGCCGCCGCGCATGCTGCAGCGCGTTCAGGCCGTCGTGGTCTATCAATGCCGTGTTCGCGCCTGCCGCGAGCAGTCGCTGGACCACGGCCGTGTGCCCCTGCATGGCGGCCAGCATCAAAGGCGTGCGGCCCGCCGCATCGGCGGCATTGAGGGCCGCGCCTTGCTGGAGCAAACGCCCCACCTGCGGCAGGTCGCCCGCGCGGGCCGCGTTTTGCAACGCGCTTGCCAGTTTGGGTGTGCCGGGTGCTTCCGCGCGCGGGGAGGGCGCAGAAGCGCTGAGTTTTTCCCGTCGCTGCTCTGGTGCTGCGGCCTCGGCTGGCGCAGCGGCGGCGCGTGCCGCCGGCGCTGCCATGGCGGGGGCCGCGGCTGGCGCGGCGACCGGTGCGGCGTCCCGCATGGAAGAGGCCGCCTGCCCGCCCACCACCGCCTCGGCCGGGGGGGCAGGACGTGCGAGTTGCGAGCTTTCTTTGGCGGCGGTAACTTCCGGCGCGGGTGGCGGTGGAGCCGCCGGGGCGGGGGGCGGCGAAGGCGCGGGTGAAGGCGCAGGTGGGGGCGCCGCGCTTGCCTGGGGCGGCGGCGCGGCTTCGGTTTCGGCCTTGCGTGCCACCGAGCCTGTGACGGAGGGCTGGGGTGAGGGTTTTCCGGCGGAGGGTGCCGCGGGGGCTTTCAGGGGCGGCGGCTGGCCCGTCTTGGCGCTGCGGCTATCGGCCTGGGGTGTTTGTTGCGGTGCGGCGGCTGGCGCTGCCTCAGCTGCGGGTGGCGCGCTCGCACTGGGCTGGCCAAACGCCAGGTCTTTTTCTTCGTCGGTGCCGCGGTCGTATTGCAGCACCAGCAAGCCGGTCAAGCCGGCCAGCGCCAGCCCGGCCAGCGCGGAAATTTTCCAGCGCGACTGGTTGGCGGCGGTCGCTGTGGGTGCGCTGTCCGCCGTCGTGGAGGCTTTGTTTGCGGCGATCACCATCTGCGCGTGGGCGCGCACCGCCTCCCGCACATGGGCGCCGGGGCGGCGCGTGTCCTGCGCGCTGGCCTCGCGGTAGCGCTGCGTCAGCTCATCGCCGGGCGGGCTGCGGTCAGGCTCTGTCATGCAAACTCCTGTAGCTGCTGGCGCAGGCTGTTTCGCGCATAGCGCAAACGGCTTTTGGCGGTCTCGAAATTCACGCCGGTGGCGGCGGCGATCTCGTCCACGCTGAGGCCGGCTTCGGCCTGCAGCAAAAAGGCTTCGCGCTGTTCGCGCGGCAGGCGCTCGACCGCGGCGATCAGCGCCGCCGCCTGCTCGCTGGACTCGAGCCGGCGCAGCGGGCCGAAGCCGGAATCGGCCGCCAGCGTGTCGCCGATTCCCGGGCTGTCTTCGTCGCCGCCTGCGTCAAGGCTCACATGGTGGCGCGCGCTGCGAAAGTGGTCAACGAGCCGGTTGTGCGCCATGGTGAACAGCCAGGTCTTGAAGCGCGCCGACACCGTGTAGGTGGGCGCGCTGCGCGCCACGGCAAACCACACGTCCTGCAGCAGGTCGTCGGCCACCGCCTGCACCCGCACGCTGCGAAACACATAGCGCCACACGCCGAGCTCGTGGCGCGCATAGAGCGCATCGAAAGCCGCGATGTCGCCGGCTGCATAGCGCAGCATCAGCGATTCGTCGCTGTCTTCGGCTGCGTTGTCTGGCGTCGGGGCGCTGGGCATGCGCCAGATTATCACGGCGCAGTTGCACGCTTTCAGTATCGGCGCAGAGGAGGGTCGGGGACATAGGACGTGCTGCCCGATTGCGGAAAGGGATCGGGAATGGGGTGGTGCGCCACGGGTTCGCGGATCACGCCACTCGCAACCAGGTTCTCGCGGCTGTCATAACGGATGCGTATCACCTCGTTGGGCTGGGCTTGCAGGCGCGCGAAGCTGGTGTGCGAGACCACCGAGCTTTCGCGCGCGCCGTGGCCCGTGCCCAATTTGGGAGCCGGCAAGGGGGCGGCCTGCGGCTTTCTGAGCAGGCCGTCGGCGGAGGCTGATGCCTCCGCGCCGCCGAGGATGCGATCTGCCAGTGCGGATTTGCCGGCGGCCGCTGATTCCGCGGCGGGTGCTGCAGGGGCTGCGGGGGCGTCGGCCTCACGCTCGCTGCGGCGGGGGCTGGAATACACGGGTGCCTGTGCCACCGGCTCGGGCGGCTGTTCGCGAAACAGCGCCACGCCGATCACGCCGACATTGGCGGGCCGGCCGGTGCGGCCGGCATAAGAGTCCCCCAGCGCGGAAAACTCGAACGCGGCGACCTCGCTGCTGCTTTTGCGCCAGCCCGTCACCTGGTACTGCTGCCAGGGCGAAAACACATAGCCGGTCTGGTCCCAGGCGGCGGTTTCGCCGCTCAGCACATTGACGCCGTCGACGGCGGTTACGGCCAGCAGCCGCTCGCCAAGTTTGTTGCGCACGGCGATCGCGTATTTGGCGCCGTACTGGCCGGCCACCCAGTATTCGCCGCGGTGGTAGTACAGCGGCAGTGTGGCGCCGGTATTGCGGTCCACCACGGTGACGTCGGCCAGGCGGCCTATGGCATGGGCTGGCAGGGCCCAGGCGGACAGGGCCAGCAGGAGGGAGGCGGGGAGGATAAGGGGTTTCATGGGGGCTCCAGAAAGAGGGTGGAGCTCCCTGAAACGGGGCAACTGGGGAAAAGGGGTTAAGCGCGGCGCTCAATACCCCGGTTTCGGAGCTTTGAGGCCCTTGCGGCCCCTCACGCCTATTTGGCGGGAACGAAGAATTTGTCGAACAGCACCGTCAGCGCCGGGAATTCCCGGGTGAAACGTTCGCGGTTGACGAAATAGGCCTCGCAGGCCACGGCAAAAAACTCGGCCGGCGAGTTCGCGCCATAGTCGTCCAGCCACGGCGGCTCGGCGCCGAAGCGTTTGGCCATGGCGACTTTCTCGCAAAATTCATCAAAGGCCGGCTGCATCACCGAGTGCCATCCGCTCATGGCGCTGCGGGTGGACATGGGCGGGCAGCCGTCGGCCGCGCCGTCGCGCATGTCCATCTTGTGGACGAATTCGTGGATCACCACGTTGTGCCCATGTTCGGCCGCGCTGCCCGCGGCGGCTACGTCCTGCCAGCTCAGGGTGACGGGGCCGCCGTCCATGGCTTCGCCCAGCAGTTCTTCACTGTAGCGGTGCACCACGCCGGCCTGGTCGGTGACTTCGCGGCGCGCCAGCATGGCACCGGGATGCACCACGATGCCCTTGAAGTCGTCATACCAGCGCAGGCCCAGGTGCAGCACCGGCAGGCAGGCCTGCGCGGCGATCGCGACGGCCATCTCGTCGGTGACTTTCAGCCCCTGCGCGCCGGTGAACTCTTTTTGCTTGAGGAATTTCCCGGCCATCTCGTGCAACTGCTGCAGTTCGGCCACCGGACGGCGGGCCAGGAAGGGAAACTGCAGCAGGGTGTCCATCCACAGGGTATCGGGAATGGTCTTGGTGGGGGCGCTTTGGCGCCCCAGCGTTCTTAACCAGTTCAGCATGGGGTGGGTGTCTTGGTCGTGGGCAAGGCTTAAAGAGTGGAAAAAAGGGTCAGCACAGGGCGATGCGCTGCAGGCCGGCGGCGGACAGGCGCAGCACGTCTGCGCGCGGAACCGGGGCGGCCGGGTCCCAGTCGCTAAGCACCACCCGCGCCAGGCCCTCGCCCAGGTCGTGCATGGCCGGCTTGTGGGTGTGGCCGTGGATCAGGGTGGGGGCCTTCGCGGCGCGCAGCCATTGGCGCGCGGCTTCGGCATCGACGTCGGCGTAGGATGCGCCCGATTGCTTGCGCGCCTCGCTTTGCCGGCGCAGCGCGCGTGCGATCTCCTGGCGCTCGGCCAGCGGCTTGGCCAGGAAGGCGCGCTGCCATTCAGGGCTGCGCACCTGCTGGCGGAACGCCATGTAGTCGGTGTCGTCCAGGCACAGGGCGTCGCCGTGCGACAGCAGCCAGCGCCGGCCCGAGCCCGCGGGAAATTCCAGCACCGTCGGGTCGTGCAGCAAGGTGGTGTTGCACAGGTCCATCAAGGCCTGGCCTACCAGGAAGTCGCGGTTGCCGTGCATGAAAAAGAGCGCCAGCCGGCCGGCGGCTTCGCCCATGGCGCGCGCGCAGCGCGCGTCAAAACCAGCCGCGGGCGAGGACAAATCTTCGCCCACGGCATCGTCACCGACCCAGACTTCAAACAGGTCACCCAGGATGAAGACCGCGTCGGCGGGCGTGCTTTCAAGGTAATGCCGCCAGGCCTCGAAGGTGGCCGGCTCGCCGGCCTGCAGGTGCAGGTCGGAAATGAAATCGACCGTGCGCCAGGACGGCGGCGCCAAAAGCTCCGCGATCTCGGGGACGGCCTGGGGGGTGTTCACCGGCTGGGTGGGCGGGCTCAGTCCAGCGAGATGGCTCGCTGGATGATCACGTCTTCCATGGGCACGTCGTCGTGAAAGCCCTTGCGGCCGGTCTTGACGGCCTTGATCCTGTCGACCACGTCGGTGCCGGCAATCACCTTGCCGAACACGGCATAACCCCAGCCCGAAGCGCTGGGCGCGGTGTGGTTCAGGAAGCCGTTGTCGGCCACGTTGATGAAGAACTGCGAGCTGGCCGAGTGCGGCGCGTTGGTGCGCGCCATGGCGATGGTGTAGTTGTCGTTCTTCAGGCCGTTGTTGGCTTCGTTCTCGATTTCAGCGTCGGTGGGCTTTTGTTTCATGCCGGGCTCGAAGCCGCCGCCTTGCACCATGAAGCCGGGAATCACGCGGTGAAACACGGTGTTGGCGTAGTGGCCCTTGTTGACGTAGTTCAGGAAGTTGGCGACGGTCTTGGGCGCCTTGGCGGCATCCAGTTCCAGCGTGATGACGCCGTATTCGGCGATGTGGAGTTCGACTCTGGGCTTGCTCATGATGGTGTCCTGTAGGGGGAGGGCGGTTAATTGACGAGGGTTGCTGATTTGATGAGGACGGGCGTTTTGGGAGCGTCGCTCGGGAAGGGGCCGCCCGCGCCGGTCGGCACCGACTTGATTTTGTTGACCACGTCCATGCCGCTGACGACCTTGCCGAAGACGGTGTAGCCGTACAGCTGGGGCGCGTTGACGAGCTGGGCGCGCGGGGTGTTTTCATAGACACGGCCCTGGTATTCGAATCGGGGCACCGGGTCGCCGGGCGGGATGACGGTGGGGTCCAGGAAGTCGTTGTCCTTCACGTTGATGAAGAACTGCGCCGAGGCGGAGTTGGGGTCGTTGGTGCGCGCCATGGCCAGGGTGCCGACCACATTCCTCGGGCCGCCTTTGGCCAGCGCCTCACGGCCTTCATGCGGCACGGGCGGGCGGGTTTTCTTCTCGGCGTAGGTGGCGTCGTAGCCGCCGCCCTGCACCATGAAGTTGCTGATCACGCGGTGGAAAATCGTGCCGTCGTAGTGTTTGTCCTTGACGTATTGCAGGAAGTTCTCGACGGTCTTGGGGGCTTTGTCGGGATAGACCTCGACCACGAAGTCGCCCTCGCTGGTGGCGAATTTGACCTTGGGCGCGCTTTGCGCGAGCGCCGGGCCGGCCAGCAGGGCCAGGCTCGCGGCGGCGGCCAGCGCGAACGCCGCGCGGCGCAAGGGGGAATGGAGGGAATGCAGGAAAGAGGCCGCGGACATCGCCGGCCTGGGGTGAACTGCCATCAAATGGCTCCTTCGAAAAATATTTTCCACTGACTGCCCTGGCGGACCCAGTATTGGCGCTTGGTGCGGCCTGTCTTGGCGCCCTTGACCAGCTCGCCAAAGGTTACCACCATCGTGTCGGTGCTGTCGGTCCAGCGCAGGTAAGACACATCCTTGAGCTGGATACCGCGCCCGCCCAGCTGCTTGAGCTCGCTTTGCAGGGCCGGCGTCCATTCAGCCAGGGTCTTGCCGTAGCTCGTGAAGTCGGGGGTGTACCAGGCGGTGAGCTTGGCGATGTCGCCGCTGGACTTGGCGCTGTGCCAGCCCTGCAGCACGTTTTCAAAGGATTTGATGTCGGACGCCAGCGATTGCGGCGCCACCCATTTGAGGCTGTGCGCGATGACGACGGGCGTGCTGCGCACCTCGACGGTGCGAATGATGCGTTCCAGGTCGGGATTGGCCAGCACCACGCAGCCGTCGGTGGACAGCGGCGCCCGCGAAAACTGCGCCGGCGGCGTGCCGTGCAGCCAGATGCCGCCGCCGGTCTTGCCGCGCTTGACGTCGAGCTGGTTGGGGTAGTTGATGGGCAGCGCGCCCGAGCCGTAGAAGTCGCGCAGCGATTTGGGGTCCAGGTTGCTGGTGATGAAGTACACCCCCAGCGGCGTGCGCAGGTCGCCCTCGACGGATTTTTCAATGCCGGACTTGCCGACCGAGATGTAGTAATCGGCCACCAGCTTGATGCCGGTGGGCGTGTTCTCGAACAGGTAGAGGCGCGACCTGGAGGCGTCGACGGCGATCGCATGCTTGTTGCGCGGCGACAGCGCCAGGAACTGCGAGGGCACGGTGCCCGGCGCCGGGCGCTCGCGCAGCGCACGCAGCCTGAGCAGCGATTCCTGGCGCAGCTCGGCCAGCAGCGGGGCCGCGGCCTTGTTGGCGGTGATGTCGGGCACGTCGCCGGGCGCGCGCAGCGGGCGCGTGAAGCCGGCCAGCAGGTCGCCGTAGACCAGTTGCGCGAGCTGGAAATTGGGATGGTCCTTGACCAGGCTCTCGGCCTTGCGCAGCGCTTCGCGCGGGGCGGACTGGCCGATCAGCTTGTAGATTTCAATCAGGCGGGCTTCCGCCTCGCCGTCGCGTGCCGCGCGTTGCGGCGCGGCGGCGCTGCGCGCCACGACCTTGGCCGCGGTTTCAACACGCGCGGACGCAAGTGCCGGCACCAGGCAAGGTGCCACGAAAAAAAGGGCGGTGAGCACCTTTTTCATGCAAGTTTCCGAGGCAGGGTGCCGGCCGGCGAAGAGGGGCAGGGACGGGCTGGGTAAAACACGTGGGCCAGGTCAGCCGCCCGTGGATTCCTTGACGATCACCCAGCGGTCACCCACCTTGGCGAGGTCCAGGGTCTTGCGGCTGGAGATGTTCAGCGAATCGGCGCTGTAGTCCTGCTTGAAGCGGGCCGTGGCCTTGTTGCCCTGCACCGAAATCGACAGGTTGGAAAGTTTCACGCTGATTTTGGACTTGCCGACGATGCGCGCGCGGCGGTCTTCTTCCCAGGCCTTGCGGGCTTGCTTGCCGGGCGGCTCGAAGTTCTGCCCGTAGCTGCCGAGGTAGCCGCCCATGTCCTTGTCGGACCAGGCCTGGGCCCAGCCGCGCACGGCGGCCTCGACTTCCTTCTCGGCGCCGGTGGCCGCGGCGGGTGCGGCTGCAGGTGCCGGGGCGGTGGCGGCGGGCGCCGGCGTCGCGGCGGGTGCTGGGGCGGCGGGAGCAGCCGCAGGCGCGGGTGTGGGCTTGGCGGCCGGTGCCGGGGCTGCTGCCGGCGCGGCGGCCGTGACCTGGCCGGAAGCCTGGGCGCCGGCGGCGGGCTTGGCGGCGGCTTGCGGCTGGGCCTTGGCGTCGGCCGAGAACAGGTTGCGGATCAGGGCCAGCTTGGGCGGAACGGCCGCATTGCCGCCGTCCAACTGCAGTGCCTTGCTATAGGCCTGGCTGGCCAGGCGGGCATAGACGTCGCCCAGGTTTTCGTGCGCGGTGGCATAGCTGGGGTTGGTGCGTATGGCCATTTCCAGCGCGGCGCGGGCCTTGTCGAACTGGCTCTGGCCGGCGTACAGCACGGCCATGTTGTTGTAGGGCTCGGGCAGCTCGGGGTAGTCTTCGGTGATCTTGGTGAAGGTGGCGATGGCCTCGTTGGCCTTGCCGGTCTCGGTCTGGATCACGCCCTTGAAGAAACGCATTTGCGGGTCGCGCGGCTTGCTGGCGAGGTATTGGTCGACCTTGGCCATCGCCTCGGCGAACTGGCCGGCGCGCATCAGGCGGCTGACATCGGCATAGTCGTCGGCATGGGCCGCGGACATCGACAGGGCGGCGGCAGCCACCAGCAGGCGCAGGACGGCTGACAGGGGTTTGCGTTTAAAAAAGTTTTGCGTGGGCATAAGAACTTCTCGCTATTGTTTTGGGTCCCCTGGGGCTGGTTGAGGGCCGTGGGTCGAAAGTTGCCATAAACAGCCCGGCTTTTCAGGTGGCCAGAGGGGCCGCTGAATGTTGTCCATCGGGCTGGATATACTGGCCGATTGTAGCTGAGGGGGTATAGTCCATGGCCGCCCGGATTCCGTACTTTTCCGTTTTGTCGCAGGTTTTTGCGCGTATGCCAACCGGCCCTTGTCCGCCCCCGGTGTCCGTGAGATAAACCTTTCTGTTCCCCCTGTCCAATTGATAGTCGGTTTTCGACCGATGTCTCCCGCCGCCCCAATTTTCATGAGCCTTCGCATTTACAACACGCTGTCGCGTGCCGTGGAAGAATTTTCCCCCCTGGAGCCCGGCCATGTTCGCATGTATGTGTGCGGCATGACGATTTACGACCTGTGCCATATCGGCCATGCGCGCATGATGATGGCCTTCGACGTGGTCCAGCGCTGGTTCAAGGCCAGCGGCCTGCGCGTGACCTATGTGCGCAACATCACCGACATCGACGACAAGATCATCAAGCGGGCGGTCGAGCGCGGCATCAGCATCCGGGCGCTGACCGACGAGATGATCCAGGCCATGCACCAGGACATAGGCGCGCTGGGCATGGAGCCGCCCTCGCTGGAGCCGCGCGCCACCGAGTACGTGCCGCAGATGCTGGGCCTGATCGCCACCCTCGAGGGCAAGGGCCTGGCCTATAAGGGCTCGACCGGCGACATGAACTATGCGGTGCGCAAGTTCCCCGGCTACGGCAAGCTCTCGGGCAAGTCCCTGGACGAGCTGCGCGCCGGCGAGCGCGTGGCGGTGCTGGACGGCAAGGACGATCCGCTGGACTTCGTGCTCTGGAAGAGCGCCAAGCCCACCGAGCCCGAAGACGCCAAGTGGGACAGCGACTACGGCCCGGGCCGCCCTGGCTGGCACATCGAGTGCTCGGCCATGAGCTGCCAGACATTGGGCGAGACCTTCGACCTGCACGGCGGCGGCGCCGACCTGCAGTTTCCGCACCATGAAAACGAGATCGCCCAGAGCGAAGGCGCGAGCGGCAAGCCGCTGGCCCGCTTCTGGGTGCACAACGGTTTTGTGCGGGTGGACAACGAAAAAATGTCCAAGTCGCTGGGCAATTTTTTCACCATCCGCGACGTGCTCACGCGCTACGACGCCGAGACCATCCGCTTCTTCCTGGTGCGCACGCACTACCGCAGCGCCCTCAACTACAGCGACGCCCACCTGGACGATGCCCGCAGCGCGCTCAAGCGCCTGTACACCGCGCTGGACGGGATCGCGGCGGACACCGTCGCCATCGACTGGGCGCAGCCCTTCGCCGCCCGCTTCAAGGCGGCCATGGACGAGGACTTCGGCACGCCCGAGGCGGTGGCCGTGCTGTTCGATCTGGCCGGGGAAGTCAACAAGACGCGCTCGCCCGCGCTGGCGGGCCTGCTCAAAAGCCTGGGCGGCTGCCTGGGCCTGCTGCAGGGCGAGCCCGGCGCCTACCTGCAGGCCGGCGCCGGCCTGGACGAGGCCAGCATCCAGGGCCTGATCGCCCAGCGCGCCGCCGCCAAGGCCGCGAAAAACTTCGCCGAGGCCGACCGCATCCGGCAGGACCTGCTGGCCCAGGGCATTGTGCTCAAGGACTCCGCCGCGGGCACGACCTGGGAGGTCCAGTCGTGAGCCTTGCCCGACCGGTCGGCCCCCAGCCGCCGCTGAACCCGCAGACCCTGCGCAAGGCGCCATGAAACAGGTCGTCAAAAGCGGCCCGGCCAGCGCCGAACTGGCCGACGTGCCGGGCCCGGTCGCCGCGGCCCCCGCCTACTGGGCCGAGGCCTGCAAGCACCTGGTCAAGAAGGACCGCGTGATGAAGCGCCTGATCCCGCAGTTCGGCGACGCCCACCTGCAGGCCCGCGGCGACGCCTTCAGCACGCTGGCGCGCAGCATCGTGGGGCAGCAGATCTCGGTCAAGGCCGCGCAGACCGTGTGGCACCGCTTCGAGGCCCTGCCCAAAAAGATGACGCCGGCCAATGTGCTCAGGCTCAAGGTCGACGACATGCGGGCCGCCGGCCTGAGCGCGCGCAAGGTCGAATACCTGGTGGACCTGGCCATCAACTTCGACGCCGGCACGGTGCACGTGAAGGACTGGCAGTCCATGGACGACGAGGCCATCATCGCCGAGCTGGTCGCCATTCGCGGCATAGGGCGCTGGACGGCCGAGATGTTTTTGATCTTTTACCTGATGCGCCCCAATGTCCTGCCGCTGGACGACATAGGCCTGATCAGCGGCATCAGCCAGAACTATTTTTCCGGCGAATCGGTCAGCCGCAGCGACGCGCGCGAGGTGGCCGCCGCCTGGGCGCCGTACTGCAGCGTCGCAACTTGGTATATTTGGCGCTCGCTGGATCCCTTGCCGGTCCTGGGTGCCCCTGGCGGCACCGAGCAAGATCTAAGTTTGAAGAAGCCCTGAGGAGCAATACATGGCGAAGAAAACCTTCCTTGATTTCGAGCAGCCGATCGCGGAACTCGAAGGAAAAATTGAAGAACTGCGCTACGTCCAGACCGAGTCGGCCGTCGATATCTCCGAAGAGATCGACCAGCTGGCCAAAAAAAGCCAGCAACTCACCAAAGACATCTACAGCGACCTGACGCCCTGGCAGATCACCAAGATCGCCCGCCACGCCGAGCGTCCCTACACGCTGGACTACATCAACGAAATCTTCACCGATTTCGTCGAGCTGCACGGCGACAGGCACTTCGCCGACGACCTGTCCATCGTCGGCGGCCTGGCCCGCTTCAACGGCACCGCCTGCATGGTGCTGGGCCACCAGAAGGGCCGGGACACCAAGGAGCGCGGCCTGCGCAACTTCGGCATGAGCAAGCCCGAGGGCTACCGCAAGGCGCTGCGCCTGATGAAGACCGCCGAGAAGTTCAAGCTGCCGGTATTCACCTTCGTCGACACGCCCGGCGCCTATCCCGGCATTGACGCCGAGGAGCGCGGCCAGTCCGAGGCCATAGGCCGCAACATCTTCGAGATGGCGCAGCTTGAAGTGCCCATCATCACCACCATCATCGGCGAGGGCGGCTCCGGCGGCGCGCTGGCCATCTCGGTGGCCGACCAGGTGGTGATGCTGCAATATTCGATTTACTCCGTCATCAGCCCTGAGGGCTGCGCCTCCATCCTCTGGAAGACCTCCGACAAGGCCCAGGAGGCGGCCGAAGCCCTGGGCATCACCGCGCACCGCCTCAAGGCCCTGGGCGTGATCGACAAGATCGTCAACGAGCCCGTGGGCGGCGCCCACCGCGACCACAAGCAGATGGCGGCCTTCCTCAAGCGCGCCCTCAACGACGCCTTCCGCCAGGTCAGCGACCTGAAGGTCAAGGAGTTGCTGGACCGCCGCTATGAACGCCTGCAAAGTTATGGCCGCTTTACCGACACCAAGGCCGACGCTAAATAAACCGCCGGCCGCCTGCGCGCCGGGCACGGCGTGAGCGGCCCTAACCCGGCGCTGGCGGCGCTGGAATCCCTTGATCCCGTTTTACCTGTGGGCGTGGCCTACAGCGGCGGCGCCGACTCCACGGCGCTGCTGCTGGCCGCCGCGCAGCGCTGGCCGGGGCAGGTGACGGCGCTGCACATCCACCACGGCCTGCAGGCTGCCGCCGACGACTTCGCGCGGGTTTGCGACGTCACCTGCGCGCGCCTGAAGGTGCCGCTTCAGGTGCTGCGCGTGCAGGCCGGCAACGCGGCGGGCCAGAGCCCCGAGGATGCGGCGCGGCTGGCGCGCTATGCCGCGCTGGCGCAGGCCGCCACCGAAAAAGGCCTGGGCGCGGTGCTGCTGGGCCAGCATGCCGACGACCAGGTCGAGACCCTGCTGCTGGCGCTGAGCCGCGGCGCGGGCCTGCCGGGCCTGGCCTCCATGGCCGCGCGCTTTGAGCGCGGCGGCGTGCTGTTCCTGCGGCCGCTGCTGCAAGTCCCCGCGGCGGCCCTGCGTGCCTGGCTGCTGGAGCAGCAGATCCCCTTTGTCGACGACCCGACCAACAGCGATGAGCGCTACACCCGCAACCGCATACGCGCCCGCCTGCTGCCGGCCCTGGCCGAATCCTTTCCGCAGTTTCGCGAAACCTTCGCGCGCAGCGCCCAGCACGCGGCCCAGGCGCAGGCCCTGCTGGCCGAGGTGGCCCGTGAAGACCTGGCCCGTGTCGGCACGCCACCCGCCATCACAGCCCTGCAGGCGCTTTCCGCGCCGCGCCAGGCCAATGTGCTGCGCCACTGGCTGCTGGAATCGCATGGGGCCACGCCCAGCGCCGCGCAGCTCGAGCAGCTGCTGTCGCAGATCGCCGCCTGCACCACCCGCGGCCACCGCATCCACCTCAAGGTGGCAACCGGCCATGTCACGCGGGCCGGGGCGGCCCTGCGCTACGAAGCCGCGGCGGATAAGCCGGCTTAAGCAGGAAGTAGTCCTCGGTATAATTGAAGGCTTTGCTGGCGTCGCAGCATCGCCAAAAGCCTCTCAATGAGCGCTTTTTGCCGGTAACAGCCCGCAAAAAATTCGCAACAACTTCTGATTGACATCCTGCAATGGCATTGATCGTTCATAAATATGGCGGCACGTCGATGGGCTCGACCGAGCGCATCCGCAACGTGGCCAAACGCGTGGCCAAGTGGGCGCGGGCCGGCCACCAGATGGTCGTCGTCCCCAGCGCCATGAGCGGCGAAACCAACCGCCTGCTGGGCCTGGCCAAGGAACTGGCGCCCGCCAAGGCCGGCGACGCCTACAGCCGCGAACTCGACGCCCTGGCCGCCACCGGCGAACAGGCCTCCAGCGCGCTGCTGGCCATTGCGCTGCAGGCCGAAGGCATGCAGGCCGTGAGCTACGCCGGCTGGCAGGTCACCATCAAGACCAACAACGCCTACACCAAGGCCCGCATCGAGTCCATCGACGACGAGCGCGTGCGCGCCGACCTGGACGCCGGCAAGGTCGTCATCATCACGGGATTCCAGGGCGTGGACGAGGGCGGCAACGTCACCACGCTGGGCCGCGGCGGCTCCGACACCTCGGCGGTCGCCATCGCCGCGGCGCTCAAGGCGCATGAATGCCTGATCTACACCGACGTCGACGGCGTCTACACCACCGACCCGCGTGTGGTGCCCGAGGCGCGCCGCCTGCACACCGTGAGCTTCGAGGAGATGCTCGAGATGGCCTCCATGGGCTCCAAGGTGCTGCAGATCCGCTCGGTGGAATTCGCCGGCAAGTACCGGGTGCCGCTGCGCGTGCTGTCCAGCTTCACCGAATGGGACATCGACATCAACGAAGAAGCCAAGTCAGGCACTTTGATCAGCTTTGAGGAAGACGAAAACATGGAACAAGCCATCGTATCGGGCATCGCTTTCAACCGCGATGAAGCCAAAATCTCCGTGCTCGGCGTGCCCGACACCCCCGGCATCGCCTACCAGATCCTGGGCGCCGTGGCCGACGCCAACATCGAAGTCGACGTCATCATCCAGAACATCAGCAAGGACGGCAAGACCGACTTCAGCTTCACCGTCCACCGCAACGACTACTCCAAGGCCGTCGACCTGCTCAAGACCCAGGTCGTCCCCAAGCTGGGCGCCCAGGAAGTCACCGGCGACGCCAAGATCTGCAAGGTCAGCATCGTCGGCATCGGCATGCGCAGCCACGTGGGCATCGCCAGCAAGATGTTCCGCGTGCTGAGCGAGGAGGGCATCAACATCCAGATGATCTCCACCAGCGAAATCAAGACCTCCGTGGTCATCGACGAGAAGTACATGGAGCTCGCCGTGCGCGCCCTGCACAAGGCTTTTGACCTGGACCAGCCGTCCACCTGAAAATGGTCCGCAAGTCGTGAGATAATCGATTTATTGGAAACGTGACCGAGTGGCCGAAGGTGCTCCCCTGCTAAGGGAGTATGGGGTGTAGAGCCTCATCGAGGGTTCGAATCCCTCCGTTTCCGCCAAGATGACCCCTGTAGGCTTTTTGCTTGCAGGGGTTTTTCTTTGGGCGCTGGCAATCCATCCGTCTCCGGTGGGAATGCGTCAAGCATTGCCCGCATCGTGGCTTTGGCTTGAGCCTCGTACTCATCCGTGGGGTCTAGGGAGTCTTCAAAGTATTCGAAGATTGTCCGCAAGCGGTCTACGCCGGCTATTTCCGCTATCTGGATTCGTTTTTTAAGCCCGCACGCACGCTTGCCTTTCTTGATGTCACTCAGGTTTTGAGGGGTGACATCGATGAGTTTTGCGAGTGCCGTCTGGCTTCCCGCGACCTCTGCTGCTCGTTCAATGGTGTCGGCTAACGGCATTTTTCGCTTCTCCATGGTTGATTTGTACACGCAATAGCGTGTATATTTCGTTTTACACGCTGAAACGTGTATTTACCCCTTTGCATGGGTAATTATCGATCAACTCATTGGAAGGCACTCCATGAAATCTGTTCCTCTCTCTCCAAATTGCCATCTTTGCGGGAAGCCGAAAAAGGTCTTTTCTGGCAAGTTGTCCGGTAAGCCGTACTACCTCCCGCATTCCGGCTCTGATTGCACTCCCCCTGCTGAAAACGATGAGGCCCGCCGGGTGCCTCCGGCCGCTGATTCTGGGCAGGGGGTGTGCATCCCTCGGTACAGCCTGACTTACGCTGATGGGCTTAGCGGCTATCCGGCCTGCATTGGCGGTGACTTCCCCCTGGTGGTGCAGACAGGCCTCATAGCCGCTGACGCGGTTGTGTTGGTCCGTTCGCTGCTCGGACGCGGTATTTCTCCCATCACCGTGACGGCCCTGCCATGAGCGCTGCCCAGCTTTCAAATCTCGACTGCACTCGCCGCCGCGTCGTGAAAAAAGGCTGCGTGGTGCAGTTTCCTGGTGGCGCTACGGCGCGTGTTGTGCGTGTGCGTCTTGGGTCGATGTGGTTTGACCTCGGCGCTCGGACGGGCCCGTCTGAGTCTTGGTTGCCATGCAGTCAGGTCAAGGTGCTGAGTGACTGAGTCCGGCCTTAAGCCTTCGCGTGAAGGTTTCGGGCCGGGTTCCGGCGCTACATCAACCATCGACTAAAGGAATTTCATCATGACCGTTTTTTCATCGACCGTTCGCATTCTCACCGTGGAAAGCGAAGAACGCACCACCGCCAAGGGCAACAAGTTTCCGCACTTCGCCGCACGTTCCATCTTGCTGGCCGACGACGGGGAAACCGTCATCACGGTGGGCGCACTCCGCACCCGCGATGAGGCCTTGCAAAAGAAGTGCGTGCCCGGCACCTTTCGCGCCACCTTCGCGCTGCAGGTTCCCGACTGGGGCGACAACAAGGGCGACATCTGCGCCGTGCTTACCGACCTCACGCCCATTCCTGCTTCGCAGGTTCGTCGTCCAGCCGCTGCTTCGACCTGACCATGCAGCCCGAAGTCTTGATTGAACTCGTCAAGGTGTTGTTGCTCCTGTCGCTGGTGGCGGGGGCCTGCGGGGCCTTCGTGGCTTCGTTGGTGGGGGATGTAGTGCGGGAGCTTGTTGAGCTCGTGCTGCGTCGTTTACGTCCGCCCAGCCCTGCGCAATTGCAGGTGATGGCTCGTGTCATGCGCACCCGTGCTGCCCAGTTGGAGATTCAAGCAGAGAAACAGCTCGCTCTTGCGAAGAAGTGACTCCAGCCTGTAGGCCCGCATCGCTGTGAAGCGCCCGGGTCTATGGGGTGTAGTTCCGAACCTCGGACCACCTTTCAAGGAGTAAGACGTATGTTGAAAATCAAGCATCTGTGGGCCGTCATAACCGGCTTCATTCTGTCCCTGAGCGTGGGCCTGGCGCACGCCGTGGACAGCGAGCTGGTGACCTCGGCCAAGGCCGGCATTGACCAGGCCAAGGGCGACACCATGTCGGTCGGCGGCACGCTGCTGATCCTGTTCGCGGCGCTGTTCGGCCTCTACATGCTGATCGGCATGTTGAAGAAACGCTGATGGCTGCAGGCTTCAATCATGAGGGGGTCTGTTACCTCAGCGTAGGCGAAGCCTTGAACGTCCGCTGCAGCACTGTCTCGACCGTCCTAGCTGACGGCACCGTGATGAGCTGCAGCGGCGTTTCTAACCTCACTGCCATCGGCGGTGATCTCTCCTACCAAAGAACCTCACCTACGGGCGCCGTCACCGTTCAGCTCGTGCCCGTGGTCCCTCTGCCATGTGACAAACCGACCTGGGGCGATACCTACATGCCGCTCATAGGCTATTGCACGCTGATGGTGGTCACGCTTCTTGGCTTAAAGATTTTGATCGGCATGTTTCAACATGACAACCTTCCATCATGACAATCGATTTGGTCGTCTTCGCCTTCTTGCTGTTGGTGGTCTACTGGTTTTTCTGTCACTGATCGCCTGCGGCTCTGCGCGTGCTGGGTGGATCGCGGGTGGTACTCCTTGCTTAGCTACTGTGGCTGAGGTGGCTGCGATTAATGTTGTACCTAGAAACGGAATTTCGGGCGGGTATATCTGGGTAGTCACGCTGACCTACGCGAATGAAAGCACGGGCGTGTTTGGGGGTACCTACACGACCCAGCCTGTCGGGGGTGGCCCGGTGAACCCGTCGCAAGCGTGGAGTGCACAAGCGACGCCTTGCACCATCGACACCTGCACTGCCGGCCCAGCAGGCTTTCATCGCGGCGTTGTTGCCGGCGAAAAGGTCAACCCCTTCAATACCTGCTATCAGAACTGCGTGACCTCCGCAGTCCCGCGGCTGGACCTCGGTCTGTCCGTTACCTCGGGAAATCCGGTGCAGACCTACGCGACCTGGGAATTGGTCCGCAAAGCCCAGCAGTGCGACTCGGCTACTTCGACACTGCCCAGCTTGCCATCGTCCGGCACCACGCCTACGCCGCCGACACCGGAGCCAGAGTGCCCTGCAGGCCAGAGGCGCGTTTATTTCGCATCGGGTGTGCCTACCTGCGCACCCATTCCCGAAGATCGCTTCTGTCCCGTGGGCTACACCTACGGCACCATCAACGGTAAGGACACCTGCATTAGCCAGAGTAACGGCCCGCCAACCTCAAGCAGCCCGACCACGACCGACAAAACGCCGACCACAGAGTCCAAAGAGTCCACCACGACCACGACGAACCCGGACGGCTCCACCACGACGACAAAAACTGTTAGTGACGGTCGAGGCGGCGGCTCGGTCACGACCACCACGACAAGCGCCGACGGCAAAACCATCGAGTCCGTCACCAAAAAGATGGGAGATGACCCGGACGGCAAGTGCGAACCCGGCACGCTCGGCTGCATGAAACCTGGCACACCCAGCGGCAATGGGCCCGCAAAGTCTGAGCGCACCGTCACGCTCGGCGGTACAGGCCTTAGTGGCTTCTCTAGCGAGTGCCCTGCGGATAGGACCATTGATACCCAGTTTGGAACGCTGCACGTCAGCTTCTCGGCTATGTGCAGTGTTGCGCCGAACATCAAGCCGTTGATTCTGCTTGCTGCTGCTCTTATCGCAATGTCAATCGTCGTTAGCTCTTTGAAGTCATAACCATGGATTTAACAAGTTGGCTCTACAACATGGTGTCACCACTGGTGGCCCGTGTTCTCGCAAGCATGGGCTTGAGCATGATCAGCATCAAGGGCGTCGATGTCGCCTTTGACCAGGTCAGGGGCTACATGCAAACAGCGGTGAACAGTTTCCCCGCTGACCTCTTGAAGCTCGGGGGCCTATACGGCATTGACCTGGGCTTTCAGTGGATCCTCGGCGCCGTGGCGTTCAGCCTCACCATGTGGGCGCTCAAATCGTCGTTCTCGTTCTTCGGGTCGTCGTCATGATTCTCATCATCACGGGCGCACCCGGTAGCTGCAAGTCCCTCTACACCGTTACGGAACTGATGCACAAGCGCTTCGCTGGGCGCGAGTTCCTCGTAAACGGCATCCCCGGTTTGTTGGTACCGCATCAGCTGATCAGCGATGCGGACGTGGAACTCTGGCACAAAGGCGGGTGCCCGGTCGAACAGCCGACTACGTTTGATGAGGCTGGTAACGCCATCCAATCGCCTCCGCTGCCGTCTTTCGATGTCAAAAACAAAGTCATCTTCATCGATGAAATTCAGCGGCTCGCTCGGCCGCGTCCAGCGTCGCAGAAGCCGCCCGACTGGATAGCCGCCCTCGAAGTGCACCGGCACTATGGCGTGGACTTCGTCGTCATCACGCAGCACCCCCAACTGATCGATGTGAACATTCGGCGGCTCTGCGGTCAGCACATTCATATGCGCCGCATGTGGGGCCGCGCTCGGGCCATCACCTACACCTGGGACCACTGTGGTTCACCTGAGAGCCCTAAGACGGCGCAAATCGGCACCTGGGGCTACAAAAAGTGGGGGTACAAGCTCTACAAAAGCGCTGAGGCGCACACCAAGTCCGGCATCAAAATGCCGCCACTGGTGTACATGCTGGGCGCGTGTCTCATAGCGCTACCCATATCGCTGTTTTTCAGCAGCAATAGGTTGCTAGCGCGCTTTACCGGTTCTGACGCTCCTGCAGCTTCTGCTGCCGCGCCTGCAGGCAAATCGGGCGCTGCCGGCCTGGTGGGCGTGCCAGTAGCGCCAGGCTCAACAGTCGCGGTGGCCGCGCCGCGTATCCGGGATTTGCATGACCCGGGCGATAGGCCCATGTATGACGAAAAGCGCGAAATCGTCGCGGTGCCGCGCGTGGCCGGATGCCTTCGCACGGCAAAGCTTGGGTGCACCTGCTACACGCAAAACGCTACGCCTGTGCCTATGCCTAAGGACATGTGCGAAGACCGGCTAGCAGTGCCTAAATTCGACCCCTATGCGGCCATGTGGCCCACGGGCAGGGGTGCACCCTCGTTCCCGCTCTCAGCCGTCCCAGAGCCGCCTGCAGAGTCGGCCCAGCTGAGCGGTAGCGGCTACGGCCTACGTGATGGCGCCGTGATCGCGGCCATGAACAACCCGAAGGGCAAAGCCAATGCGCCCGGCGTCCGCTGAGTCACTTCCTGATAGACCGGTATTCGTGGGGGTGCCCTTTAGGGGGGAGGAGAAGCCTCCCCGGGGTATGGGGTGCAACCCCATGGTGACTGCCTGCATGGGCAGAGCGTCGGCTATCGGACGCCGCCCGGAAGGCCGCAGGCCCGGGCGGCGCGGAGCGCCGCTTAATTTATCTATTAGGGATAAGTGAACCAAGAGGTTCTTCCGGAAATAAAAAGGCCCGGCACTGCGTCAACAGTCCGGGCCAGATCAGCAAAAAGAAATGAGGCTTGCCGATGGAAAGTATCGTAAATCACAAAGGGTATTGGTGCAAGGTGCAGCAGCAGGGCTGGAAGGTCCGCACGTGGAGTTCCGCCGCTACCGGCCAAACTGAAACCATCGTCTACCCCCGGAAGATTTACGTCCCGATGGTGGACATAGACGACCCTTCGTGCTTGGTGCAAGAGGTAGACCAGTCCGGGACCGTGCTCGATGAGGAGCGTAAAGCCAGGGCGCGGGAAATGGCGCGATCACGTGAGCGCTCAAGGGCGAAGACAAAGTGCCGGCATCGCATCAAGAGTCATGATCTGTCGCAGATGCTGACGGGCACCTACAAAGAGAACATGACCGACTTTGACAGGGTGCATAAGGACTTCAAGGCGTGGAACAGGCTCATGTCCAAGTACATCAAGAATTTCCGCGCTGTGTGGGCTTTTGAGGAGCAGGAGCGGGGCGCTTGGCATTGGCATGCTGCTATTGACAAGCTGCCGCCCTATATCCGGGTTGGTGGTCATCCCGTGCGCTCCTACGCCTTCGTGCGGCAGATGTGGCTACGCGTCGTCGGTGAGTTCGAGGGGAAGCCTAACGGCACCGTGAACGTTGATGGCCATAACAAAACCAAAGTCGGCACGCCGGCCAAGTGGACGAAAAAGCAGAGCCTGGCACAGATCGCTGCCTATGTCTCGAAGTACCTAACCAAAGATCACGGTGAGGGCATGTCGGGTCGCAATATGTGGGGCTCCTCTCAGCATCTCGACGGCGATAAGCCAACCACAATTGTGATTTCTTGGAATGAGCCTTTATATCGGGTTATTGACCTCTGTTTGGCGAATGGGGTGCCTGAGGGTCACCGAATCGTGAATCACCGCCTCGGGCGCTTTGGTGATTTTTGGCTTTTATATACAGAGCCGTGTTGATAGATTTTTCTCCTAACTATTTAGGGAATATCAATGCTCATTGGATATGCGCGTGTCTCGACGAAAGACCAAGAAACAGACTTGCAGCTTGATGCGCTTGCGCGTGCTGGTGTCACGCAAATTTTTGAGGAGAAGGCTAGCTCTGTAGGAGCACGGCCTCAATTGCGCCGTTGCCTCGCGGCTCTGCGCCCTGGCGATGTTTTTGTGATTTACAAGCTCGACAGAGTTGCGCGTTCGCTGCCTGACTTGCTTTCGATCTTGGCCGATATAAAAGCCGCTGGTGCGCTGGTTAAAAGCCTCACTGAACCGCTGGATACGACCACCGCCATGGGCTCGTTTGTCATTCAGATTCTGGGCGCTGTTGCGGAGCTTGAGCGAGGCATTATTCGTGAGAGGTCTATTGCGGGTCAGCTTGCAGCGCGTGATCGTGGCAATCTTCCTGGCCGTCCTCGATCCTTGTCGCCTGATGACGAGGCGGAGGCTGTACGCTTGTACCTTACGGACCGGCACACCATAGCTGGATTAGCTCAGCGATACGATGTGTCTGATTCTGTGATTAAGCGAGCTTTGTATAGAGTAAAAAAACCCGGGCATTCGAGTTTGAAATAGAGCCAAAGGAGATGGTATGGGCGGACTTCAGGTGTTATTGCTATGGGTCTGTATGGCGGCGGCCATTGGGCTAATTGCTGGTTTTGATGCGGTCGTTATCTGGACTGATACCCACAGCGGCTTTGCTTCTTGGGTGCAAGCGATCGGGAGCGTACTTGCCATCGCGTTGGGTATTTGGGTTGTAAATAAGCAGCATGTTCTTGAGTTACTTAGGGGCCGTGACGCGGAGCGGAAGGAGCTTTTCGCGGCCAGACAGGGGGCTCTTCAGTTGATAAGCGCGGTGTGTGGCATTGCCGAAAAAATAAAAGCTCACTGTGACGCTGTTCCCCCGGGGCCTCCTCATCAGGGGGATGGGGCTGCCAACCTCTTTAGTTTGGCTACATTGATTGCGGAACTGGAGACGGCGGTTAACGCTGTTTCGCGGGTCGATCATTTGCGTTTCGATACGCATCAGATTATTGAGGCTCTACTGGTAACGGAATCGTCAGGTCGAGTATTGCTGGTTCAAGCGCGTAACGCACATGAGAGGATGCTTCACGTCAACGTGCCTCGCTGGGACACGCTATCTCCACTCGCTGAGATTGTGATCGCGGCCGTTCGCTCGAGAGGGGATAAGATTTACGCCTCTAACAGGAGGCTGGCGGAAGGTGAGTGACTCTGTAGGTGGGCTATCGGCAGTTACTGCTCAGTCGCCAAAGAAGTGGAGCAGTGTATCTGCGAGTGTTACCTAGTTGTAAAACAGGAATACGATCATCTACTGCCAGCTTAAGATTCAGAAAGGTTTCTATGATTCCAAGCACAGAATGGCGCCGGACCTTCGTCACGGCCATCCAGCAATTTACTGTCGGCGAAGTCGTTAAATTCCGGGTGACTGACTGGGCGATCAAGGCTCAAGCAAAGCATGGGCATCGCAACCCCGTCGAAGTGGCGCATGAAGAGTGGACCAGCGGAAAACGGCCGCCTTCGAACTGAAACAGTGCGCGTCCCCTCCTGGGTGCGCTCTGCCGCATTACACACAGCTCTGCATGCCGCAACCTCGGTTGCGATTCTCTTTGCGTTGTATCTTGTTTACCTTGACTACCATTGGCTGCCTATCGTCATTGTTCTTGTGGTGTTTGTCTTAAATGGTTTTCTAATATTTCGGCAATGGAAGCGAAGGACACTCGCTGATAGAAGGTCCGAGCACCGCCGCCCGGACTAACTCATATCTGAGGTCCATCGTCTGGATCTTCCGGCGCATCATCATGCGCGGGGTCAAACCCGTTGGTCAGCGCGCGATTGAGCCGCGCAGCGCTACGCTTCATCAGTTGTTCCGTGTCCAGGACGGCCTTGGCGCCTGGTGGTTTGCACAACCATCGTTCTCTGGAGTAGTCGAATTTCGCCTTGAAGGAATTGCGGAATTGGTGCGCTGTGGTGCCCTCGACGGTCATGCCAAGGCTGTTCATTGCAATGACGGTGGGATTCAGCAATGCCGGCAGCAGCTCGTTGCGGGTGCCTGGCTCCAACAGCAGGGCCTGCAGGTCTGTGCGTGGGCCGTCTGGCCACCGCTTCCGAATGATAAGTTCACCCCGCCTGGGGCCGGCGCGTAGCGCTTCCACCGGGTCGCCACCCTTTCCGCCGAGAACGTAGACATCGAAGATCACTGTGTAAATATACAGTATTTCGACTTATTTATATCCCCCAATTAGAGGGGGCGTGATCAACGCCAACCAAAGACACTATGAAATTGGTTTCGCACTTACCGTGATGTAATACGCCAGTTGGTGCATATTGCCCGACCAGCGGGGTTGCTGTCCCCCCGGGTACTGTCAAAATTGATGTAACGGGCCCTGTTACTGCTTCGTCCTTTGGAGAACGAGTGTCATTCTCATTTATGTTTATCTCGGGTGAACTGGGTGGCTGATAAAAGGCCGGTGGCGAGGCCATCAAATATGTTGATGGGCATGGCTCAGCGTGTTGCGCCGCGTATCGGTGAGGGCCAACCAGTTCAATTGCTTAGGGTCACTAAGAGTTCGGATAACAAAACTGTTTCCTTCGGCGCTGATTTTTCCAAGGCACCGGTGCCGACACGCCGTTATGCGGCAGATATCTGTGATGTCATCGAGAGTCGCAATGACGTTGTTATCGTGTTTGGTCAGGAGTCCGTCTATAACGGAGAAGTCGATTCGGTACTGCAACTGCGAATGAATCCTACATCCGCGCGTGCTTTTTTGGAGTCGATGGATACGAAGTCTGGTAGTACCTTTGAAGACACAGTGGGTCGACTCAATGTGCCGGATGAGGCGCTGACGCCGATTAAGGCTAGGCCATCGAAAGAAGCGAAGGCTGTAGTGAGTTTCGCGTCCGTAGCCATGTCTGGCTTTGATAGTTGTATTGATTTTTATTCTGCGTCGCCGTTTGCAATGGCGCACCTGCAGGATAACGGTGAATTGTTTGTTGAGCCCATCGCCCGTGTGGATCTGCACAGCGCCCTATTTGTCAGCCTTGTAAAGAGGTTGAGGGAAATTGTTCCGAAGCTGCAGCAGTTGAAAGAGGAGAGGAATAATGAGTGACCTTAAAAACTTTGATGACTATCTGATCGATTCTTGGGTCGAGGAAGGCTGTCTGTGGAGTCGCTTTGAAGGTGTCATCAAAGACATGTCGTCCACGATAAAGTCAGCTGTGGCACCTGCCGCCGCTGCCGTCACTCTCGGCGCGGTGGTGTTTGCGGCACCAGCTGTGGTGTGGGGCAACAGTGCAACATCGCTACAGGCAGTGTCGCCAGTCAAATCTGCCAAGGCTGATTACTCCCAGGAAACGCACGCATCTAGTGATGTGGGCGCGTCGAACGATTTGTCTGTAAAAGAGGTTGCCAAACTGTCTGGCGATCTCCGTGATGTCTTGGCTCGGATGCGGGCCGGTGACGTGTCTCACATTTCACCGGCATCTTTGGCACTGGCGGAAAAAGCGGTGATCAGCTTGGCCTCCGGCGAAGAACGTGCGGCCCACGCTGAACCTCGGTTGACAAGAAATAAATTCCGCATCGTTTAATCAACGATGCACCCTCCTAGTTGCGGGCAGTGGGAATATACCCAGCATCGTAAATCTAAGACTGTCCTTCCAGCGCGTTGTGACGTTGTCTACTTCTCGGCCAAAGCAAGGAGCGAGCTCGTTGACTCCTTTCTGAAGGACACTAGACCAGCTCATCGCCAACTCTTTTCCGGGCTGACACCGCCTGGTCAAGACTATCTGGCTGGCAATTACCGTGGATCGAATTCATTGTGCCTGCAGTATCGGATAGCCTTGGTTGGCTACACCGATGTTGCGGGCGTCTATCACGAGATACACCGTGGTCACGAACCGCATCTGGTTGAAGATGCGATGGCTGCAATGCATGATGAGATTGCCGTGGCCATTGGGGAACTGGAACAGGCCAAAAGTCTAATACCTGGGCTCTTAAGTGAGGCTCAGTACCTTCATTTCGTGAGTGAGGTTCTTGCGATATATCTTGAAAAAATATTCTCAATCCATCCGTACGCCAATGGCAATGGTCATGTAGGTCGAATGCTGGTGGCCATGATCCTGCTGAAGCTGCAAAAACGGCCGCGGAAATGGACGTTGGATAAGCGACCGCCATATGACGATGCCGTCCAAAAGCATCGCGAGGGTGATAGGCAGCCATTGATTGACCTTATTTTGAAGGCCATAGCTGGCTGAAAAACTGGCATTCAGTCTTCTCCAGCAACTCGCAGCGTACTCGATGAGAGCAATCGGTGTAAAAAAACCGGCAGTTGCCGGTTTTCAGATGTCCTATTTGCCTTGATCGGCGGTAAGTAGCGCATCGAGGGTTCGAATTCCTCCGTTTCCGCCAGTATAAAAAGCCGCCTTCGGGCGGCTTTTTTGCGTCTGCCAAAAACTCATCACTGCACCAACGAAGCCGCAAGCTGCCCCACCTGTGCCAGCGCGGCATCACGCTCCGCAGCCGGCCGTTGTGTACCGGTAAGGTAAGCCGCCACCAGCAAAGGCGCGCGCCCACCAGGCGGCCAGACCAGTCCCACGTCGTTGGTGGAGCCGCGGGCCCCGCTTCCTGTCTTGTCGCCGACACGCCAGCCCGGCGGCAGCAACGCGCGCAGGCGGCGGTCGCCGGTGGTGTTGGCTTGCAGCCATTGGACTAGCAACTGGCGCGAGGCATCGGACAGCGCCGAGCCCAGCGTGAGTTTGTGCACCGTCGCCAGCATGGCGTCCGGCGTCGTGGTGTCGCGCACGTCGCCTGGCGCCGATTCATTGAGTTCGGGTTCCGTGCGGTCCAGCCTTGTCATGGTGTCGCCCAGGCCGCGCAGGTAGGCCGTGAGCCCGGCCGGGCCGCCGAAGCTGGCCAGCATCAGGTTGGCGGCCGCGTTGTCGCTGACGATGATGGAGGCCTCGCACAGCGCCGCCATGGGCAGGCCTTGCGGGCCTATGTGCTGCTGGGTCGTGGGCGAGTGGGGCAGGATGTCGCCTGCCGCGATGGGGATTCTTCGGTCCAACTGCTCCTGGCCGCTATCGACGCGGTGCAGCACCAGGGCGGCCGCCAGCAGCTTGAAGGTGCTGCACATCGGAAAGCGTTCGCCGGCGCGGTAGCCGTATTTCGCGCCGCTGCCGGTGTCGAGAATGGAAACGCCCAGCCGGCCGCCGCTGGTTTTCTCGATGGCCGCCAGGCGCCGGCTGATGGACGCCGGATCTGGCCTGTCACCGGAACCCAATGATTTCTGGGTGTAGCTGAACAGCCCACCCGCGACCACCAGCCCACCCAGGGCACCTGAAAATTGCCGTCTTTGCATGTGTTTTCCTCTGAAGTTGTTGAACAAGGCCGTGACGATAACAAGGGCCTGGCGATCCAACAAACGGCAATAATCAAGGCTATCCATAAGTAAATCTGGGGCTTAACGCTTATGCACCTTCCTCTCAATGCCTTGCGCGCCTTTGAGGTCTCGGCCCGGCACCTGAGCTTCACGCGGGCGGCCGACGAGCTCAACGTGACGCAAACCGCCATCAGCCAGCATGTGAAGAACCTTGAGGAGCGCATGGGCGTGCCGCTGTTTCGCCGACTGCCGCGCGGGCTGGCGCTGACCGATGAAGGGCTGGCCCTGTTGCCGGTGCTGGCCGAGTCTTTCGGCCGCATGGGCTCGGTGCTGGAGCAGTTCAAGGACGGGCAATTCCGCGAAGTGCTGACGGTGGGCGCCGTCGGCACCTTCGCCGTGGGCTGGCTGATTCCGCGCCTGCGGGATTTCCAGCGTGCCCATCCCTTTATCGACTTTCGGCTCTTCACCAACAACAACCGCGTCGACCTGGCCGGCGAGGGCCTGGACTATGCGATCCGCTTCGGCGACGGCGCCTGGCACGGCACCGAGGCCGAGCCCCTGCTGGTGTCGCCGCTGTCGGCCATGTGTTCGCCTGCGCTGGCCCGGGGCCTGCGCGAACCCGCCGACCTGGCCCGCGAACTGCTGCTGCGCTCCTACCGGGCCGATGAATGGGCGCGCTGGTTTGCCGCGGCCGGGGTGGCCTGCCCGCTGGTGCGGGGTGTGGTGTTTGATTCTTCGCTGACCATGGCCGAGGCGGCCGCGCAGGGCGCTGGTGTGGCGCTGCTGCCGGTGAACATGTTCGCGCGTGAATTGCAGGGCGGGCGCCTGGTGCGGCCGTTCGCGGTGGAAATCGAAACCGGCGGCTACTGGCTGACCCGGCTCAAATCGCGGCGGGCGACGGCCGGCATGCGCATCTTCAGGGACTGGTTGCTGGCCGCGGCGGCCGCTGCGTGATTCGCGAACGCACTGACAGCTTCACCACTGCGTGGAGCCCGCGGCCCGCTCGACTTCCTCGAGCGCGTAGCGGGTGAACTCGTCGATCTCGTTGGACTTGTCGAACACCGCATCGGCCCCTATGGCCAGGCAGCGTTCGCGCACGGCGGGCGTGGCGTAGTTGGTCAGGACGATGACCTTTTGCCGCAAATCCCTCTCGCGGCAATTCATCACCACGCCCAGGCCGCTGCCCTCGAGCAAAAACAGGTCGACGATGGCGAGGTCCCAGGAGGCCTTGTTTTCGTTCAGCCACTGGACCGCTTCGCTTTCCTTGCTGGCCCAGCCCACGATGCGCGCGCGAGCCAGTTCCTCCAGTGATTCCGCGAGGCTGTCGCGGATGACGGGGCTGTCTTCAACCAGGTAGATTCTGAGGCGCATGCAGCTTGGGGTAACGGGGATTCGGGTCCGGTGGAATATGCCGAAGTTTACTGAGCGAACGCGTATTTCCGACTTGGGAAAAACGTGGACGGACGATTATGAAACAAAGCGTGAAAAAATCCCCTGGGCCGAGCGACCTTCGCGCCTTGGGGCCCGTTCGCCATAATTCGCGGTGTTCCACGCCGAAACAGATTACGGACCCCCATCATGCGCCTGCGCCACATCGAAGTCTTCAACGCCGTCATGCTGACCGGCAGCGTGAGCGGGGCCGCTCGCCTGATCAACGTCACGCAGCCGGCCGTGAGCCGCATCCTGCAGCACGCGGAACTGCAGCTGGGCTTCGCGCTGTTCCAGCGCAGCAAGGGCCGGCTGACGCCGACCTCCGAAGCGCTGACGCTGTACCCGCACATCGAGCGCCTGTTCGCCCAGCTCGACGAAGTGCAGCGCCTGGCCGCCAACCTCAAGACCGGCGGCAGCGCGGGGGAGCTGCGCATCCTCACGGTGCTGGCGCTCAGTTATGAAATCCTGCCGCACGCCCTCAAGCTGTTTCGCGTCAAGCATGCCGACGTGGCCATCACCTTGCAGGCCCTGCATTCGCCGCAAATCGTTTCGGCTTTGGCCTTGCAGGAGGCCGATGTCGGCTTCCTCTTCAGCCCGGTCGCGCATTCGGCGCTCGCGCAGGAGCACCTGGCCGACGGCCGCATGGTGTGCGTGGCGCCCAAGGGCATGCTGGCCTCGCGCCTGGTCAAGCGCGGCAGTGTCACGCTGGCCGACCTGAGCAAGTCGCCGGTGGTCGGGCTGGACGCGCTGGACCCGGTGGGCCGCAGCCTCAACCAGGCCTGCCGCGAAGCCGGCGTGGGCCTGGAGTTCCCCATCACGGTGCAGACCTACCACTCGGCGCTGGCGCTGGCCCACCACGGGCTGGGCATCGCCGTGATAGACACCTGCACCGCGGCCTCGGCCGACCCGGCGCGCGTGGACGTGCTGGAGCTGGAGCCGCTGATCCCCGTGCCCATCAAGGCCTTGTTTCCGGCCGGCAAGCCCGGCTCGGTGGTGGTCAGGGCCTTTGTGCGCTGCTTCCAGCAGGCCTTGACGCATAGGGCCTGAGAGCGCCGGTCACCTCGCGATCATGCGGCTGATACGCTGCGCCGAACCGAAGGCCAGGGTAAAGCCCAGCGCGCCGTGGCCGGTGTTGAAAAACAGGTTGTCCGGCCCTTTGGCGTGGCGGCCTATCACCGGCAGGCCGGTGGGTGTGGCCGGGCGCATGCCGGCCCAGGGGTGCAGGTTCTCAAAGCGGCTGCAGCCCGGGAAAACCGTCTCGGTCGAGGCTTGCAGCGAGGCGATCTGCGCCGGGTCCACGGCCGTGTCGTAGCCCGAGAGTTCGGCCATGCCGGCCACGCGCAGGCGCGAGCCTATGCGGGCGAACACCACCTTGCGCGCGCTGTCGGTCACGCTGACCGAGGGCGCCGCATGGGCTCCCGGGGCGACGTCCACCGTGATGCTGTAGCCCTTGAGCGGATAGACCGGCAAATGCAGGCCCAGGCCTTGCGCCATCAGGGCCGAGTCCGCGCCCAGCGCCATGACAAAACGCTCGGCTTCGATGTGGCCTTGCGGCGTGGCCACCGCCGCGAGGGACTTGCCGCGCTGCACCAGTTGCTCGATGGGCGTGCCCAGCAGAAAGCGCACGCCCAGCCGGCGCAGCACCACCCCCAGCGCGTCGCAGGTTTTCTGGCAGTCGGCGGCGCATTCGCCCGGTGTGTAAATGGCGCCGGCGATCTGCCCATGGCGGCTTTTGAGTGCGGGCTCTATCTCCACGCAGCGGTCGGCGTCGACGGCTTCCTGGTTGCTGCCCAGTTCGCGCTGCAGCAGCATCTGGCGCTGCGCGGCCGCGAAAGCGGCTTCGTCGGAATACAGCACCAGCTTGCCGGTGGCGGAAAAATCGTTGTCGAGTTTTTCCTCGGCCATCATGGCGTCGAAGGACTGGCGGCTCAGCGCCGCCAGCGACAGCAGCTGGCCCGTGGTGTCGCGAGAGGTCTTGCTGTTGCAGGCTGCCAGGAAGCGCAGGCCCCACAGCCACTGCCGCGTGTCCAGGCGCGGGCGCAGCTTGAGCGGCGAGGAGGGCGACAGCAGCAGCTTGGGCAGTTGCCGCCAGATGGCCGGGTCGGCCAGCGGCTGGACGTAGGAGTAGCTCAGCTGGGCGCCGTTGCCGCCGCTGGCGCCGCTGCCGGGGCTGGCGCGGTCCACCACGGTGACTTCATGGCCGGCGCGGCGCAAGCTGTAGGCGGTCGCGAGGCCCACGATTCCCGCACCGAGCACGCACACATGCATAAAAACCCTTGTTGTTTCTCGAATGGACGCGACTGTACGCAAGGCGCGCGGGTTTGAACAATGCTGAATTCGCCCACGGCCATGACCTTTGGTTATGCCCCGGGCCCCATGGCGGTGCGCTTGGGTAAACCATGAGTTTTTGTCATGGGTTTGACGCGAAAATGAATGACACGCCGGGCGCCGCAGTTCCTACACTAGCGATGCCAGTTTCACCCGGTTACCGAAACTACCAACCCATTGCCCCCGAAAGGACACGCATGAAATTCACTACCCTCATGAGCGCCGTGCTGCTGACAGCCGGCCTGGCCGCCAACGCGGGCGCGCAAACCGTGCCGACGCTGAAAAAGGTCGCCGACAGCAACAAGATCACGGTGTCCTACCGGGAAGCATCGGTGCCTTTCAGCTACCTGATCGGCTCCAAGACCTCCGTGGGTTTTTCCGCGGAACTGACCGAAGCCATCATTGACGACGTGCGCAAGAAGGTGAAAAAGCCCAACCTCGAAGTCGCCTACATGCCCGTGACCTCGCAGAACCGCATCCCGCTGCTGGTCAACGGCACTTACGACCTTGAGTGCGGCTCGACCACCAACAACTCCGCGCGCGGCAAGGACGTGGCCTTTGCCATCAACCACTTCTACACCGGCACCCGCCTGCTGGTCAAAAAATCGTCCGGCATCAAGAACTACGCCGACCTGGCCAAAAAGACGGTGGCCAGCACCACCGGCACCACCAATGCGCAGGTGATCCGCAAGTACAGCGCCGACAAGAAGCTGGACATGCAGCTGATCCTGGGCAAGGACCATGACGACTCGCTGCTACTCGTCGAAAGCGACCGCGCGCTGGCCTTCGCCATGGACGACATCCTGCTGTTCGGCCTGATGGCCAATTCCAAGAACCCGGCCTCGCTGGAAGTTGTCGGCGACTCGCTGCAGGTCGAGCCCTATGCCTGCATGCTGCGCAAGGACGACCCCGAGTTCAAGAAGCTGGTCGACGGCACCATCACCCGCCTGATCAAGTCCGGCGAGTTCACCAAGATGTACGCCAAGTGGTTCACCTCGCCGATCCCGCCCAAGGGCGTGAACCTGAACCTGCCCATGAGCGAGGAGCTCAAGGCCAACCTGAAGGCGCTGAGCGACAAGCCGGCGCTGTAAGCCCGCCGGGGAGCGCCGGCGCGCCGCTCCCCGCTGATGGCTTCGGCCATCCCGCTGCCGCCCTCGGTGAGGACGGCAGTTCTTCCCCCCAACAACACGATACGGCCAAGCCACCAGGCACAGGCGGCCGGCGTGCGCCTGGATTTTGCTGTCCGGGCCCACTGACACTGAAAGGCATGACATGAACAGACCCCGCGTGGTCGGCATCCTGGGCGGCATGGGGCCTGCCGCGGGCGCGGATTTTGCGCGCCTGTTTGTCCAGGCTTGCGCGGACCACATGCGCGCGCTGGACATTCCGGTCTCGGATCAGGGCTTTCCCGAGCACTGGCTGGCCCAGGTGCCGGTGCCCGACCGCAGCACGGCGCTGGAGTTGCCCGGGCCGGGCGGCCACCAGCCGCTGGACCCCATGCTGCAGGCCATGGGCAAACTGGCGGCGCTGGGCGCCACCACGGTCGCGGTGGCCTGCAACACGGCCCATGCCTGGCACGGCCAGCTGCAGGAGCGTTTTCCGCAGCTCGAAGTGCTGCACGTGGCGCGCGAGGTGGCGCAGACGTTGGCCGCGCGCGGCGTGCGCGAAGTGGGCCTGCTGGCCACCGAAGGTACATACCGCGCCGGCCTGTACGACCAGGCGCTGCGCCAGGCCGGCCTGCAATGCCTCACACCCACGGCCGGCGAACGCGAACGCCTGATGCGCGGCATTTACGAGGGCGTGAAAGTGGGCGACATGGACCTGGCGCGTGAATGCTTCACCAGTGTGGCCGAGGCGCTGGCCGCGCGGCATGGGCTTTCCACGCTGATACTGGGCTGCACCGAGATACCGCTGGCGCTCAGCGCGGTGCCCGGCATGGAGGCGCTGGACCTGGTGGACCCGGCGGCGCTGCTGGCGCAGGCTTTGGCCCAGCGGGCCTACGCGGCTTGAGCGGCTCTTAGTCCGCGGAGGCGCTCCAGCGGCTATTCCAGGCCTTGTCCAGCGTGCGGCGGTCGCGCTTGGTGGGGCGGCCGTGTTCCTGGGCGCCGGCCGGGTCGCTGTTCAGGCGGCGCTGCTCGGCGGCCTCGGCCTTCAGGCGCAGGCTTTCTTCGGTTTCTTCATAAAGCTGCTGGGCCACCGGGGCTGAGCCACGCTGGCTGCTGATGCCGCGTACCACCACGGTGCGGTTGACCTGGCCCTGGCGCAGCGACACGGTGTCGCCGGACTTGACCTCGCGCGCGGGCTTGGCTTCGGCGCCGTTGACCTTGACCCGGCCCTTGTCGATTTCCTCGACCGCGAGCGCGCGGGTTTTGTAAAAGCGGGCCGCCCACAGCCATTTGTCGATGCGCAATTTATCCATTGGCGGCTATTTTGAACCAAGACCCAACGCCCCTGCCGGGCGCGTGGGCGCTTCAGGCCGTAGGGAGGCGGACTACCGCGTCCAGCCCCGTGACCTGGCCGTGCACGACGCGGTTTTCCAGGGTGATGCTGCCGTGCATGGTTTCGACGATCTCGCGGCAGATGGCCAGCCCCAGGCCGGAACCGTGGCGCACATCGCCCGCCGAAAACGGCTCGTAGAGCCGAGCCGACAGCTCGGCCGACACGCCGGGCCCGCTGTCACTCAAGGTCATCGCCACAAAGCTGGCGTCGCGCACGATGCGCACGGCCAGCGGGCCGCCGGCCGGCGTGTGCTTGATGGCGTTGTGCAGCAGGTTGCGCGTGAGCTCGCCCAGCATCCATTCATGCGACCTGACCTGGGCCGGCACGGTTTCAATCTCAAAGTCGATGTCTTTTTCGGCGATCAGCGGCGAGAGGTCCAGCGCCACCGAACGCACCACCTGCGCCAGGTCTATGGCCTGCAGGTCGGCCTGCTGGCGCAGCTGCTCCACCTTGGCCAGGGCCAGCATCTGGTTGGCCAGCACGGTGGCGCGGTCCACGGTCTGGTTGATCTCGCCGAGCGCGTCGCGCGCTTCCATGTCGCCGCGCAGCGCCGACTGCACCTGCACCTTGAGCACCGCCAGCGGCGTGCGCAGCTGGTGGGCCGCATCGCGCACAAAACGTTTCTGGTTGTCCAGCAGGTGCTGCAACCGGCCCATGACCTGGTTGGTGGCCTCGATCAGCGGCAGCAGCTCGCGCGGCGCGTCGGGGGCGGCGATGGCCGTCAGGTCGCCCTCGGGGCGGGCCTTGAGTTCGGCGCTCAAGCGGCGCACAGGCCGGGTGGCGCGCTGCACCACGACCACCGCGACCAGGGCGATCACCGCGAGCAGGACGGCCTGGCGCCACAGCGTGTCAAACAGGATCTTGCGCGCCAGTGTCTTGCGCAGCTCCAGGGTCTCGGCCACCTGCACCACGGCCATGGCCCGGCCCTTGCCGCTGGCCACGGGCTGCAGCAGCACGGCGACGCGAACCGGGTCCTCGAGGAACACGTCGTCGTAAAAATCCACCAGCGCCGAATACGGCGGGCGTACGGGAATCTCGCCGCGCCAGAAGGGCAGCTGCGCAAAGCCCGAGACCAGCTCCCCCTTGAGGCTGGAGACGCGGTAGAACAAACGGCTCTGGTTGTCGGCCTCGAAGGCCTCCAGCGCGGCATAGGGCACGGTCACGCGCAGTTCGGACTGTTCGTCGTAGCCGGTCACGTCCAACTGCTCGCCTATGGACTTGGCCGAGGCCAGCAGGGTGCGGTCATAGGCGGTGTTGACCGCGGCCAGCGCCTGGCGGTACAGGCTGGCGGTGTTCACGATGATCAGCAGGCCGACGGGAAGCAGGATGCCGGTCAGCAGATAGCGCCGTAGCGAGATGGCCCCCACGCTTTTCACTTCGTGTAATTCGCGAGGCCCTGCAGGCCGCGGCTCGCGAGACGCTTTGCCTCCGTCGCCCGTCCAAGCTTGCGCAGGCAAGCTTGGAGCCGCGGGCTCCGGCCCCTCGGGGGCTAATCTTCCTTGGGGCGGCCCGGCGGAAGATTCGACGGCCCGCTGGCTTGTGGTTTCGGGCGGCACAGGCTCCCGATCGCTCATGCATCCACTTTCAGCAGGTAGCCCAGGCCGCGCAAGGTGACCAGGGTGACGCCGGTCTGGGCCAGCTTTTTGCGCAGGCGGTAGACCACCACCTCCACGGCCTCGTACTGCACGTCGGTCTCGCCGGGAAACACCAGTTCGAAGAGGCGCTCCTTGGACACGGCGTGGCCCAGTTTGCCTATCAGGGTCTGCAGCAGGGCCAGCTCGCGCGGCGTGAGCTCCAGCACCTGGTCGCGGTGGTAAATGGCGCCGCTTTCCCTGTCGTAGCGCAGGTGGCCGACGAACTGGGGCGCGGCGCCGGGCTCCGCGCCGGCCGCGGGGCGGCGGCGGCTCAGGGCGCGCAGCCGCGCCTCGAGTTCGTCCAGGTCAAAGGGCTTGGGCAGGTAGTCGTCGGCGCCGGTGTTCAGGCCGACGATGCGGTCGCCCACGGTGCCGCGGGCCGTGAGGATCAGCACCGGGGTCGTCAGGCCCTGGCCGCGCGCCTGCGCCAGCACCTGCAGGCCGTCCAGGCCGGGCAGGGTCAGGTCCAGCACCACCACGTCGGGTTGCGTGGCCTTCCACTGCGCCAGGGCCTGGCGGCCGTCGGTGCAGCCGAAAACCTCCATGCCGCGCCGCCCCAGGGCGCGCTGCAGCGCCGCCTGCATGGAGGCGTCATCCTCCACCAGCAGCAGTTTGACCGTGGACATCACCGTGGGCATCATGGGTTAGGGCCTGGAAACACCGTGTTAACAGGCCCTAGACATTAGCACTTTCCCCAGTCCCGCCGGACAGCCGTTTGACAGCCAGGGGGTGCATGATAGGCAGGTTATCAGCCATCCGGGCGCCCCGGGCGCCCATCCACAGGAGACATTCCCATGCGTCGCGATACCTTTCTGAAATCCCTGGCGGCCCTGGCCGCGACCGGTGCCTTGCCCCTGTCGGCCTCGGCTGCCGCCAACATCAAGATGTTGATTCCGGCCAATCCCGGCGGCGGCTGGGACACCACGGGCCGCGCCCTGGGCAAGGCCATGACCGACTCCAAGGTCGCCGACACGGTGACCTACGACAACAAGGGCGGCGCCGCCGGTGCGCTGGGCCTGGCCCAGTTCGTCAACGGCTCCAAGGGCGATCCCAACGCGCTGATGGTGATGGGCGCCGTGATGCTGGGTGGCCTGATCACCGGCAAGCCGCCGGTGAGCCTGTCGCAGGCCACGCCGATTGCGCGCCTCTCAAGCGAATACAACGTGTTCGTGCTGCCCGCCAATTCGCCCTTCAAGACCATGAAGGATGTGGTCGACCAGCTCAAGAAGGATCCCGGCAGCGTGAAGTGGGGGGGCGGTTCGCGCGGCTCCACCGAGCACATCGCCGCGGCCATGATCGCGCAAAAGGTCGGCGCCGATCCTTCCAAGATCAATTACGTCGCCTTCCGCGGCGGCGGTGAGGCCACGGCGGCCATCCTGGGCGGCAACGTCACGGTGGGCGGCAGCGGTTACAGCGAGTTCGCCGAGTACATCAAGGCCGGCAAGATGCGCGCCATCGCCGTGACCTCCGGCAAGCGCCTGCCGGGCGTGGACGTGCCCACGCTCAAGGAGCAGGGCATAGACGTCGAAATCGGCAACTGGCGCGGTGTCTACGGTGCCCCCGGCATCACGGCTGAGCAGCGCAAGGCCCTGACCGACCTGGTGCTGGCCGCGCTGAAATCGCCGGCCTGGGCCGAAGCCGTGAAGAAGAACGACTGGACGCCCGCCGTGCTGTCGGGCGATGCTTTTGCCAAGTTCGTCGATGACGACTTCGCCGCACTGCGCGCCACCATGGTCAAGTCCGGCATGGTCTGACGCTTCACGCCTTCACGCCTTTGCGCGTGTAAGCAAGCATGTAACAGTGCAAGGGCGCCACGCCGTCCCGGGTTCAGATTTGATGAAAATTTGACGAAAGGGCGGCGTGCCGCCAGACTGTCCACGTCCGTCCCACGTCTTTCGGGAACTATAACGATGACAACAACAACTTCGGATCCCGCGGCCGTCTGGCCGCAAACCCTGGTCGGCGCCGGCGTGCTGCTGACCGGCCTGGCGCTGGCCTTCGGCGCGATCAGCATCTCCTCCGAGGCCGGCTACGGCGGCGTCGGCCCCAACTTCCTGCCCTGGCTGGTCTCCGTCGGCCTCACGGTCTGCGGCGCCTGGATCATCTGGGAAGCGCGCAGCGGCGGCTTTCGCGAGCTGGACCCTCCCTCCGGTGCCGCGCAGGCCTACTGGCCCGGTTTTGCCTGGGTCTCGGCGGGGCTGCTGCTCAATGCCGCGCTGATCACCACCATAGGCTTCATCCTGAGCTGCACGCTGTGCTACCTGCTGGCGGTGCAAGGCCTGCGCCGCGCGAGCGGCCAGACGGGCGTCAATGCGCCGCGCGCCTGGGTTACCGACTTCGTGGTGGGGCTCCTGATCTCCGCGCCGGTGTTCTGGATGTTCACCAAATTCCTGGCGATCAACCTGCCGGGCCTGACGAACACGGGGTGGATCTGACATGGACATCTTTAATGCCCTGATGGCGGGTTTCGCCACGGCGATCACGCCGGTCAACCTGATCTGGTGCCTGGTGGGCTGTGCCCTGGGCACGGCCGTGGGCGTGCTGCCCGGCATAGGCCCGGCGGTGGCGGTGGCCATGCTGCTGCCCATCACCGCCAAGGTCGACATCACCGCCTCGATGATTTTTTTCTCGGGCATCTACTACGGCGCCATGTACGGCGGCTCCACGACCTCCATCCTGCTGAACACGCCCGGCGAAACCGCCAGCATGGTGACGGCCATGGAGGGCAACAAGATGGCCAAGAGCGGGCGCGCCGGCGCCGCGCTGGCCACGGCGGCGATAGGCTCGTTTGTGGCGGGCACCATCGCCACCGTCATCGTCACGCTGTTCGCCCCCTTTGTGGCGGAGTTCGCCGTCAAGCTGGGCCCGCCCGAGTATTTCCTGCTGATGCTGCTGGCTTTCACCACGGTGAGCGCCGTGCTGGGCAAAAGCACCTTGCGCGGCATGACGGCGCTGCTGGTCGGCCTGGCTGCCGGCTGCGTCGGCCTGGACCAGATCTCGGGCCAGGGCCGCTACACCGGCGGCATCCCGGAGCTGCTGGACGGCATTGAAATCGTGTTGGTGGCCGTGGGCCTGTTCGCGGTGGCGGAAGTGCTTTACGCCGTGCTCTATGAGGGCAAAACGGTGGAAGACCAGAACAAGCTCAGCCGCGTGCACATGACCAAGGCCGACTGGAAGCGTTCGATTCCCGCCTGGCTGCGCGGCACCGCGATCGGCACGCCTTTCGGCTGCATTCCGGCCGGCGGCACCGAGATACCGACCTTCTTGAGCTACGCGACGGAAAAGAAACTGGCGAGTCCCGAAATCAGGGCCGAGTTCGGCACCAAGGGCGCCATCGAAGGCGTGGCGGGCCCCGAGGCGGCCAACAACGCCACGGTGACGGCGGCGCTGATCCCGCTGCTCACGCTGGGCATCCCGACCTCGAACACCACGGCCATCCTGCTGGGCGCTTTCCAGAACTACGGCATCCAGCCCGGCCCGCAGCTGTTCACCACCTCCGCCGCGCTGGTGTGGGCGCTGATCGCCTCGCTGTACATCGGCAACGTCATGCTGCTGGTGCTCAACCTGCCCATGGTGGGCCTGTGGGTCAAGCTGCTGAAAATCCCCAAGCCGCAGCTCTATGCCGGCATCCTGATCTTCGCGACGGTGGGCGCCTACGGCATGCGCCAGAGCGCGTTTGACTTATTCCTGCTGTACGCTATTGGATTGCTGGGCGTGCTGATGCGCCGGTACGACTTCCCCACCGCGCCCGTGGTGGTCGGCATGATCCTGGGCCCTCTGGCGGAGGCGCAGCTGCGCAACGCCGTGTCGATAGGCGAGGGCAGCGCCATGGTGTTTTTCCAGCGTCCCATGTCGATCACGCTGGTCGTGATCGTGGTGGCGGTGCTGGTGCTGCCGCGCCTTGCCAAATACTGGACGAGGAGCAAATCTGTAAGCTGAGGTTCCAACGACGAAGGAGACGACATGCTGACCATCAAACGACGCGCTGCCCTGGGAGGACTCGCCGGGCTGGGATTGGCGACATGGGGCGGGGCCATCCCCGCGTGGGCACAGACGGCGGCCAGGCCGCCGGCAGCCGCACAGCCCAAAGCCAGGGTGGTCAAGCTGGCGCCCAAGCTGCGCATCGTGATCCCGGCCAACGCCGGCGGCGGCTGGGACCAGACCGGCCGCGCCCTGGGCACGGCGCTGGTGGGCGCGGGCGCGACGGATGAGATCGAGTATGAAAACAAGGGCGGCAAGGGCGGCACCATAGGCCTTGCCTACTACGCCGAAAAATACAGCGGCGACGCCAACACCCTGCTGATGGGCGGCATGGTGATGGTGGGCGCGGTCGCCTTGCAAAAGCCCGCCGTCGACATGAGCCGCATTCGCCCGATCGCGCGGCTGACCAGCGACTACCTCGTGGTGGTGGTCGCCGCCAATTCGCCGGTGCGCACCATTGCGGACCTCGCCGGCCGTATGCGCGCCAATCCCAAGGACGTTCCCATCGCGGGCGGCTCCGCCGGCGGCGTGGACCATGTGTTCGCCGGTGTGTTCACCCGCGCGGCCGGCAGCAAGCCGGAGGAGCTGGTGTACCTGCCCTTTGCCGGCGGCGCCGAGGTGGTGCAGGCCGTGCTGGGCGGCAAGGCGGCGGCCGGCATCTCGGGCTACAGCGAATTTGCCGACGAGCTGGCCAGCGGCAAGCTGCGCGCCATCGGTGTGTCGTCCAAGCGCACGGTGTTCGGCATTCCCTCCATCCGCGAGCAGGGAGTGGATGTGGACATGGCCAACTGGCGCGGCGTGTTCACCGGCCAGAACGTGGCCGAGGCGCGCCAGGCGGAAATGCTGGAAGCCGTGAAGGCGGCCACCGGCCATGAGTCCTGGCAGAAAACGCTCAAGCAGAACCACTGGGAGTCTTCGCTGCTCTCGGGCCCCAGCCTCATGAGCTTCATCGATTTTGACTTGACCACTTCGCGGGTCATGGTGCATTTGCTCAAGCTCAAGGCCTGAGCCTCGCACGCGCCCCGGGTGCGGTGCCCGGGGACCCGTGCCCCTGCGTGTGGCATGAAAAGTGCTCAGGTGCAAGGGTCCGGGCACTGGATCAAACACCTAGCCATTGCCCTGGGAACTCCATCTACCATGGGCTTGGGAGGAAAAAGACATGCTGACCATCCAACGACGCACGGTTCTGGGTGCCCTCGCCGGCCTCGGAACGGCCGCACCGCTTTGGGCCCAGTCCGCGCCCAAGGGCAAGCTGGCGCCCAAGCTGCGCATCGTCATTCCCGCCATGTCCCGCACCGCGCTCGATGAAGCCGGCCGGGCCCTCGGCGATGCCCTGGTGGGCCAGGGCCTGAGCGACGAGATCGAGTACGAGAACAAGGAAGGTGGCAGCGGCACCGCGGGCCTGGCCTGGTATGTGCAGAAGTACAGCGCCGACCCCAACGCCTTGTTCATGGGCGACAGCAACCTCGTAGGCGCACTGGCATTGCAAAAACCGGCCGTGGACCTCGGCAAGGTCAAGCCGATTGCGCGCCTGACCAGCGACTACCCGGTGGTCGTGGTGGCGGCCGCATCGCCGCTCAAGACCATCAACGAACTGGTGGAGCGCCTGCGCGGCAACGCCAAACAGACCTCCATGGCCATAGGCGCGGTCGGCGGCGCCGACCATGTATTCGCGGGCCTCTTGGCCAAGGCCGCCGGCGCCAGGCCGGAAGACGCGGTCTACCTGCCGTTCGCGCGCAACTTCGAGCTGGTCGATGCGGTGATGGGCGGCAAGGCGGCGGCCGGCGTTTCGAGCTACGGCACCTTCAGGGCGGAGCTGGCCGGCGGCAAGCTGCGCGCCCTCGGTGTCTCCTCCAAAAAAGCCGCTTACGGCGTCAAGTCGGTGCGCGAGCAGGGGCTGGACGTGGACCTTACCAACTGGCGCGCCGTGTTCACCGGCGCTGCCGTGCCGGCCGCGCGCCAGGCCGAGATGGTGGAGGGCGTGAAGGCTTCACTGGCCTATGAGCTCTGGAAGAAGACGCTCAAGGAAAGCTATTGGGAGCAGTCCTGGATGTCGGGGCCGGACCTCGGCAGCTTTATCGACTTCGATGTGAAGACCACGCAGCTGATGGTGCAACTGCTCAAGCTCAAGGCCTGATTCAAGCTTGGGCCGGCCCGGCTATTTCTTCGCGCCCAGGGCCAAAGCCCGTTCGCGCGAAGCCGCCAGCGCCTTGGCCGCTTCGGCGGCATCGGCCTGCACCGGCCAGCCCGCCAGGTGTTGCTGCGCGATCTCGGCCAGCCCCGCGATCCACTCATGGCTGTCATTGAGGCAGGGGATGTAGCAGAACTCCTTGCCGCCCGCCTGCAGAAAGGCCTCGCGCGCCTCCATGTTGATCTCTTCCAGTGTCTCCAGGCAGTCGCCGGTAAAACCCGGGCAGATCAAATCGACCCGCTTGACGCCGGCCCGGGCCATGGCCACCAGGGTGGGCTCGGTATAGGGCTCAAGCCACTTGGCCTTGCCGAAGCGCGACTGGAAGGTGACTTTGTACTGCGCGGGCTCCAGGCCCAGCTGCGCGGCCAGCAGGCGCGCGGTCTTGTGGCATTCGCAGTGGTAAGGGTCGCCCAGCGCGAGCGTGCGTTCGGGCACGCCGTGAAAGCTCATGACCAGCTGTTCGGCGCGGCCCTGGGTGCGCCAGTGCTCGCGCACGCGGGCCGCCAGGGCCTTGATGTAGCCCTCGTGGTCGTGGTAATGGTTGACGAAGCGCAGCTCGGGAATGCGGCGTATGCGCGCCGCCCACCGGTAGACCGCGTCAAACACGCTGGCGGTGGTGGTGCCGCTGTACTGCGGGTAGGCCGGCAGGATGAGCACGCGTTCCACGCCGTCCGCCTTGAGCCGGCTCAGCTGCGAGGCGATGGACGGGCTGCCGTAGCGCATGGCGTAGCGCACCTCAACAGGGTGGCCGCGCACCGCCAGGTAGCCGCGCAGCATGGTGGCCTGCTTCTGCGTCCAGACCCGCAGCGGCGAGCCCTCCTTCATCCAGATGCTGGCGTATTTGGCGGCCGATTTTTTGGGCCGCACGCGCAGGATGATGCCGTGCAGGATCAGCCACCACAGCGGTTTGGGGATCTCGACCACGCGCGGGTCGCCCAAAAACTCGGCCAGGTAGCGGCGAAGCGCCGGCGCCGTGGCTTCGTCAGGGGTTCCCAGGTTGCACAGCAGCACGGCGGTGGTGGAGGTGGCCGACGGGCCGACGGGCGGCGCGCCGTGGGAGAAGGGCGGTTCGGGAGCGAAGCGGGGGCGAAAAAACATGGGTTATTCTCGCCTATCCATTTCCTGCTTACCATGCTCGACCTGACCACCATCAAAGCCATCACGCTAGACCTCGATGACACGCTGTGGCCCATCTGGCCGGCCATCGAAAGAGCCGAGAAAGCCCTGGACGACTGGCTCAGCCGGCATGCCCCCATGACCGCGGCGCTGTTTTCCAACCCCGCCGCGCGGCACGAAATCCGCGAGCATGTCACGCGCTCGCGCCCCGAACTCAAGTACAACCTCAGCGCCATACGCCGCGAGGCGATACGGCTGGCGCTGTACCGCTCGCGCGAGGACCCGCTGCTGGCCGAGCCCGCCTTCGATGTTTTTTTTGACGAGCGCAACAAGGTCACGCTGTTTGAGGACGCGGTGCTGGCACTCGAGTTCCTGTCCGACCGCTACCCGCTGGTGGCGGTGTCCAACGGCAATGCCGACATCAGGCGCATAGGCATAGACGGCTATTTCAAGGCCAGCATCAGCGCCCAGCAGTTCGGCGTGGGCAAGCCCGACCCCCGCATCTTCCATGCCGCGGCCGGCGCGGTGGAGGTGCAGCCCGGGGAGGTGCTGCATGTGGGCGACGATGCCACGCTGGACGTGCTGGGCGCGCTCAATTGCGGCATGCAGACGGTGTGGGTCAACCGCTCCGACCAGTTGTGGGCGCACCCGGCCGTGCCGCACGAGACGGTGGCCACGCTGACCGAGCTCTGTGATTTGTTCCCGCGCTGACACTGCAGAGACAAGGTCTTTCATAAGGGGCTTCTCATGACGCTCAAGATTTACGGAACGGCGGCCTCGCGCGCGGCGCGCCCGCTGTGGCTGGTCCATGAGATGGGCCTGGCCCATGAACACATCCCGCTGCCCTTCACGGGCGGCGCCACACGCACCCCGGAGTTCCTGGCCATCAACCCGAACGGCCGGATTCCCGTGGTGGACGACGAAGGCGTGCTGGTCTGGGAGTCCATGGCCTGTGTGCTCTACCTGGCCGAGCGTTTCAAGGCGCCCGGCGTGCCGCTGCTGGCCGCGCAGGACCATGCCGAGCAGGCGGAGATTTTGCGCTGGAGCTTCTGGGTGGTCACCGAGTGCGAAAAAGACGCGCTGGCGTTTTTGATGCACCGCATCCTGATGCCGGCCGACCGCCGCAAGCCCCAGCTGGCCGACGACGCCGAGCGCCACCTGCTGACGCCGCTGCGCGTGCTCGACCAGCACCTGCAGGCCCGCCCCTACCTGGCCGGCGAGCGCTTCACCGCGGCCGACATCTGCGTGGCCTCGGTGCTGGCCTGGGTGCAGGGCGCGGCCGGGCTGATGGAGAAATGCCCGAAGGTGGATGAATGGCTGCAGCGCTGCCTGTCGCGGCCGGCTTACCGCACGGTGCGTGTGCTGGCCAAAAGCGCCTGAATCCGCCCGCTCAATGAAGATGCCGGGCCGCCTCCAGCCCGGAGCGCACCGCGCCTTCCAGCGTGGCGGGGTAGGGCCCGGCGATGTAGTCGCCGCAGGCATACAGGCCGGGCGCGACCTCGGCGCCGGGCCGCAACAGGCCGGGCGTGCAGGCAAAAGTGGCGCGTTTTTCCACGATGGTCTGCACCGCCTGCATGCCGCCCAGCCCCAGGTGCCAGAGTTGCGATTTCGCCTGCGCCAGCACCTGCGCGGTCAGCGTGGCGCTGTCGCCGCTGCTGGCGCTGATCACAAAGGCCAGCAGGCCGGCCGGGCCGCCCAGCTGCCCGCGGTCAAACACGAACTGGGCCGGCTCCGCGGCATTGGACGGCAAGGCCATCATGGGCAGCGGCAGGCACGCGCCTGAAGCCCAGGCATAGACGGTCGTCAGGGCCTCGTGCTGCAGGCCCTGCGTGCGCGCCAGCCAGTCCACCGCGGCCACGCCGCTGCCTTCAACCAGGCGCGCGGCCTCTTGCGGCGGACAGGCCAGCACCACGCAGTCGAAGGCCGCGCTGGCATCGGCGCTCACGACCCAGCCCGAGCCTAGAGGCGCGATGGCCTGCACGCGCGCGCCCAGCTGCGGCGCATTGCCCTGCGCGGCCAGCCAGGACAGCGCCGCATCGGGCAGCAGGGTGCTGAGGTCGGTGCGCGGCAGCAGCAGGTTGGAGCCGCCGCTCTCCGAAAAAAGCGCGTCATGCATCACGCGCAGGAACACCTGGCCGCTGGCGCGTTCGGCGGGCGTGTTGAGCGCCGAGACGCACAGCGGTTCGATCAGCGCGGCCATGGCGCCGGGCGCCAGGCCGCGGCACAGGTCGGCCACCGACTCGCCGGGCTTGCACTGGAATTTCTTGAGCTGCCAACCCACCGCGAGCTTGAGCATGGAAAATTTGTCGCCCAGTGGCCAGTCGCGCGCCAGCAGGATGCCGGCCAGCGCATCGACCGGGGCTGGCAGCTGCGGCAGCTTCAGGCCGCCGCCATCGGGAAACTGCAATGTCAGCGGCATCCTCAGCAGCGTGGCCTCGGTGTCCACGCCCAGGTCTTTCATCAGGCGCAGGGTTTCGGCATAAGCGCCTATCAGGATGTGCTGGCCGTTGTCCAGCACCACCGGTTCGCCCTGCAGGGTGGCGCCCACCCGGCGCGCGCGGCCGCCCGCTGTGCGGGTGGTTTCAAACAAGGTGGCCTGGTAGCCCAGGCGGGTGGCTTCGACGGCAGCGGCGCAGCCGGCCCAGCCCGCGCCAATCACTGCAACCCTCATGGTCAGACAACTCGTCCGAAAGCCTGCGTTTTCCAGGCCAGCCAGAATTTGCGCAGCGGCGTGAGGCTCACGCGCTGGTGCAGCACCTGGTAGCCGTCGGCGGCGATTTCGCGCAACAGGGTGCGGTAGATGCTGGCCATCATCAGGCCGGGCTTTTGCGCGCGGCGGTCGGTTTCGGGCAGCATGGCCAGCGCTTCGTCGTAAAGCGCCAGGGCGCGCTCGGTCTGGAATTTCATGAGCGCGGTAAAGCGGTCGGAGTACTGGCGCTTCAAGATCTCGTGCGCTTTCACGTCGAACTGCTGCAGCTCGTTGACGGGCAGGTAGATGCGCCCGCGCATCGCGTCTTCACCCACGTCGCGGATGATGTTGGTGAGCTGGAAGGCCAGGCCCAGCTTGTGGGCGTAGGCGGTGGTGGCCTCGTCGGCCTGGCCGAAAATCCGCGCGGCCACCTCGCCCACGATGCCGGCCACCAGGTGGCAATACTGCTTGAGCCCGGGGAAGTCGAGGTAGCGGTTTTGCTCCAGGTCCATCTGGCAGCCGTCGATCACGGCCTGCAGGTGGCGCGCCTCGATGCGGTAGGTGGCGGCCAGCGGCATCAGCGCTTTCATGACCGGGTGTGTCGGCTCGCCGGCATAGGATTTCAGGACCTCGTTTTGCCACCAGGCCAGCTTGGTGCGGGCCACGCCGGGGTCGGTGACCTCGTCGACCACGTCGTCGATCTCGCGGCAAAAGGCATAAAAAGCCGTGATGGCGGCGCGCCGCTCTTTGGGTAAAAACAGGAAGGCGTAATAAAAACTGCTGCCGGATGCGGCGGCTTTTTGCTGGACATACTGCTCAGGCGTCATGCGGCGATTGTCACATGGGATGCCGCGTCTTCATGGGCCGGATCAGCGCATCCACAAGGCGCGCCAGCCCATCAGCAGCAAGTCCCAGGGCTTGAGCTTGGGGCGCCGCTGCAAGGTGTTAAAGCCCTGCGCTTCTATCTTGTCCAGGATGCGCAGGCCGCCTTGCACCACCAGGCGCAGCTCCCAGCCGCCGCGCCCGGGAATCTTCTTGCACAGGGGCGCACCTCTGAGCATCATGGCCCGCGCGGCATGCACATGGGCCGCGATCAGCGCGAGGGTGGCCGGGTTGGCTTGCAGCGCCAGCAACTGCGCTTCATCGACGCCGTGGCGGGCCCAGGCGTCGGCCGGCAGGTAGATGCGGCCGCGCGGAATGTCCACGCCCAGGTCTTGCCAGAAATTGATCAGCTGCAGGGCGGTGCAGATGTCGTCGCTCATCCGCAGCGAAGCGGCGTCCTGGATGCCGTAGAGGTGCAGCAGCAGCCGGCCCACGGGGTTGGCCGAACGCTTGCAGTAGTCCAGCAGTTCAGCTTCGTCGGCATAACGCTGCTTGACCGCATCCTGCTCAAAAGCGCTGAGCAAATCGGCCAGCAGGCTGACGGGCAGTTCGAACCGGGCCAGCTGGGGGCGTAGCTGCTCAAAGACCGGCGCCCAGCGCGGGGAGGGCGGCAGGCCCGCTGCGGTCGCCATCAGGTCGGCGCGATAGGCGGCCAGCTCGTCCAGCCGGGCCTGCGGCGTGGCTTCGCCCTCATCGGCGATGTCGTCGGCCGTGCGGGCAAACCAGTAAATAGCCGCGATGGGCGGGCGTAGCTGCGGCGGGCATAGCAGCGAGGCCACGGGGAAGTTTTCATAGTGCGACACCCCCTGAAGGGGAACCGGGGCGCTGGGCTGTTGGAGGCCTGGGGTCATGCGGGCGATTGTCGCTTGACAAGCCTCAGCATTTACCCTAGATTACTAACCGGTCAGTCAGTAGTGAGTTTTCCAAGCTTCTCCTGGCTGCATGCCGTCCGAGTTTTCACACCAATCCGACCATGAATAAAACCGTTTTCTCCGTGGTGGGCGCTGCTCTATTGCTGGCCGCCTGTTCCAAGCCCGCCCCACCCGAAGAGCCGGTTCGCGCCGTGAAGGTGCTCACCGTGGGGACCGACGCGTTTTCGTCCAGCCATGAGTATGCGGGCGAAGTCAAAGCCCAGGTCGAGTCCAGGCTGGGCTTTCGGGTCGGCGGCAAGATCATCAAGCGCCAGGCCGAGCTCGGCCAGCGCGTCAAGGCCGGGCAGGTGCTGGCCCAGCTGGACCCGCAAGACTTCAGGCTGGCCGCCGATGCGGCCCGTGCCCAGGTGGCTGCGGCCAGCACCAACCGCGACCTGGCCGCTGCCGACTTCAAGCGCTACAAGGAGCTCAAGGAGCAGAACTTCATCAGTGGCGCCGAGCTGGAGCGCCGCGAAACCACCCTCAAGGCGGCGCAGGCGCAGCTCGAGCAGGCGCAATCGCAGTTCGCCGTGCAGGGCAACCAGGCCAATTACGCGGCCTTGGTCGCCGATGTGTCGGGTGTGGTGACCGCCATCGAGGCCGAGCCTGGCCAGGTTGTGGCGGCAGGCGCGCCGGTGGTGCGCATCGCGGCCGACGGTGTGCGCGACGTGGTGTTCTCGGTGCCCGAAGACAAGGTGGCCGGCATCAAGGCCGGATCGGCGGTCAAGATACGCGTCTGGTCGCAAAATGCCGATCTGGCCGGCAAGGTCCGTGAAGTCGCTGCCAGCAGCGACCCGGTCACGCGCACCTATACCGTCAAGGTTTCTATCGATGCCAAGGAGCCGCCGCCGCTGGGCGCCACGGTGTATGTGGTGCCGGAATCGGGCAGCGCCGTCGGCCTGCCAGTGATCAAGCTGCCGACCACGGCGCTGCGCCAGGAAGGCAAGGCCACGGCCGTGTGGGTGGTCGACAAGGCCAGCATGACGGTCAAGCCGCAAATCATCCAGGTCGCCACAGCCGACGGCAACGACGTGGTCGTGGCCTCGGGACTGCAAGCCGGCATGCTGGTGGTGAGCGCCGGCGTGCATGTGCTGTCGCCGGGCCAGAAAGTCACTTTCTACCAGCCCAGTGTGGCCCTGGCCGGCGCCACGCCGGCGCAGACCAGCCCGAATGCCATGGCTGCCGCCGCGGCGCCCGCATCCGCTGCCTCCGGCGCGAAGTGAGGCGGCCATGACGCAAGCCCACCACGACGGCAACAGCCCTGCCGGCGAACTCGCTCCGCCCTCGACCCGCTTCAACCTTTCCAAATGGGCGCTGGACCATCCGGCGCTCACGCGCTACCTGCTGCTGGTGCTGATGATCCTGGGCTTCGCGTCCTATTTCCAGCTCGGGCAGGACGAGGACCCGCCTTTCACCTTCCGCGCCATGGTGGTGCGTACCTACTGGCCGGGCGCCACGGCGCAGCAGGTGGCCGAGCAGGTCACCGACAAGCTGGAACGCACGCTGCAGGAAGCGCCGTATGCCGACCGCATCCGCAGCTATTCCAAGCCCGGCGAGTCGCAGATCATTTTCCAGATCAAGGACTCCTCCAAACCCAGCGAGGTCGCCAACGTCTGGTATTCGGTGCGCAAAAAAATCGGCGACATGCGCGGCACCTTGCCGGGCGGCATACAGGGGCCTTTCTTCAACGACGAATTCGGCGATGTCTACGGCGTGATCTACGCGCTGGAATCCGACGGCTTCAACTATGCCGAGCTCAAGACCTTTGCCGACGACGTGCGCCAGCAGCTGCTGCGCGTGCCGGACGTGAGCAAGGTCGAGCTCTTCGGCGTGCAGGACGAAAAAGTCTTTATCGAGATCTCGCAAAAGCGCCTGGCGCAGCTGGGGCTGGACCTGAACCAGGTACTGGCCCAGCTCGGCCAGCAAAACGCCGTTGAGGCGGCCGGGGCGGTGCAGACGCCGCTGGACGTGGTGCAGGTGCGGGTGGCGGGCCAGTTCGAAGTGATAGAGCAGTTGCGCGCCATGCCGATACGCGGCAGCTCGGGCGGCCAGCTGCGGCTGGGCGACATCGCCGAGATCAAGCGCGGCTATGTGGACCCGCCTTCCGTGAAGGTGCACCACCAGGGCAAGGAAGTGATCGCGCTGGGCGTGTCCATGGCCAAGGGCGGCGACATCATCGCGCTGGGCAAGTCGCTCACGGCGCTGTCGGCCCGTATCGACAAAACCCTGCCGGCCGGCATCAAGCTGGTGAACGTGCAGAACCAACCCAAGGCGGTGGCCACCTCGGTGAACGAGTTTGTGCGCGTGCTGATCGAGGCCGTGGTGATCGTGCTGGCGGTGAGCTTCATCAGCCTGGGCTTTCACAAACGCCCGGACAACGGGGCTGGCCCCTTGCCGATCTGGAAGCGCTATTACATCGACATGCGGCCCGGCCTGGTGGTGGGCATCACCATCCCGCTGGTGTTGAGCCTGACTTTCCTGGCCATGTGGTACTACGGCATAGGCCTGCACAAGATTTCGCTGGGCTCGCTGATCATCGCGCTGGGCCTGCTGGTGGACGACGCCATCATTGCCGTCGAGATGATGGTGCGCAAGATGGAGGAGGGCTACGACAAGGTGCGCGCCGCCACCTTTGCCTATGAGATCACCGCCATGCCCATGCTGACAGGCACGCTGATCACCGCCACCGGCTTTTTGCCCATCGGCCTGGCCAAATCCACCACCGGTGAATACACCTTCGCGATTTTCGCGGTGACGGTGATCGCGCTGGTGCTGAGCTGGATCGTCTCGGTGTACTTTGTGCCCTACCTGGGAACGCTGCTGCTCAAGGTGCCGCCGCACGTGCAGGAAGTGGCTGCCGGCAAGGACAGCCCGCACGAGATGTTCGACAGCCCGTTTTACAGCAACTTCCGTAAAACGGTGGACTGGTGCGTGGAGCACCGCTGGCTCACCATAGGCGCCACCGTGCTGATCTTCGTGCTGGGCATCGTGGGCATGGGCAAGGTGCAGCAGCAGTTCTTCCCCGATTCCAGCCGGCCCGAGATCATGGTCGACATCTGGTTCCCCGAAGGCACCTCCTTTGCCGCCAACGAGGCCACCGCCAAACGCGTGGAGCAGCGCCTGATGCGGGAGGAGGGCGTGAGTTCGGTCAGCACCTGGCTGGGCTCGGGCGTGCCGCGCTTTTACCTGCCGCTGGACCAGGTCTTTCCGCAGACCAACGTCTCGCAGATGATTGTGCTGCCCAAGGACCTGAAGGTGCGCGAGTCGCTGCGCATCAAGCTGCCGGCCCTGCTGGCCACCGAATTCCCCGAGGTGCGCGGCCGCGTCAAGCTGCTGCCCAACGGCCCGCCCGTGCCCTATCCGGTGCAGTTCCGCGTGGTGGGCATAGACCCGCTGGTGCTGCGCGAGCGCGCCGACGAGGTCAAGGCCGTGATGCGCGAAAGCGGCAATACGCGCGGCGTGAACGACAACTGGAACGAGTCGGTGAAGGTGCTGCGCCTGGAGGTGGACCAGGCCAAGGCGCGTGCGCTGGGCGTGACCAGCCAGTCGATCGCTCAGGCCTCGCGCACCATCCTGGCCGGCACGCCCGTGGGCCAGTTCCGCGAAGGCGACAAGCTGATCGACATCGTGCTGCGCCAGCCGCTGGACGAGCGCAATGCGATCACCGACATCGGCAATGCCTACCTGCCCACGGCGTCGGGTAAATCGATTCCGCTCACGCAGATCGCCAAGCCGGTGTTCACCTGGGAGCCGGGCGTGATGTGGCGCGAGAACCGCGACTACGCCATCACGGTGCAAAGCGACATCGTCGAAGGCCTGCAGGGCGCCACCGTCACGCAGGAACTGATGCCCAAGCTCAAGGCACTGGAAGCGAAATGGCTGGAAAAAGGCCTGCAGGGCTACCGTATCCAGGTGGCCGGCGCGGTGGAGGAAAGCAGCAAGGGCTCGTCCTCGATTGTTGCCGGCCTGCCGGTCGCGCTGTTTATCGTGCTGACCCTGCTGATGCTGCAACTGCACAGCTTCAGCCGTTCCATCCTGGCCTTTGTGACGGGCTTCATGGGCATCGCGGGGGTGGCCGGGGCGCTGCTGGCGCTGAACCGGCCCTTCGGTTTCGTGGCGCTGCTGGGCGTGATTGCGCTGTTCGGCATGATCATCCGCAACTCGGTGATCCTGATCGACCAGATCGAGCAGGACCGTGCCCGCGGCGTGCCGACCTGGAACGCGATCGTCGAGGCGGCCGTGCGCCGGCTGCGGCCCATCGTGCTGACGGCCGCCGCCGCCGTGCTGGCCATGATCCCGCTGTCGCGCAGTGTGTTCTGGGGGCCGATGGCGGTCGCCATCATGGGCGGGCTGATTGTGGCGACGGTGCTGACTTTGCTGGCCTTGCCTGCAATGTATGCGGCGTGGTTCCGGGTCAAACGCGAAGACAGGCTGCAGGCCGGGCCGCCCACGGCCGAGAAGCCATTGCCGGCCTGATTCTCTGCGGCCGGCCACCCGGACGCAAAAACCGGGCGCGATACGGCTAAAATAGAGAGTTGACCGATTTCAAGCGGGGATTCGGAGGTTTTTCGGATTCCCGTTTTTATTTCCGGCGCGCGGGTGGCGAAATTGGTAGACGCACCAGGTTTAGGTCCTGACGCCAGCAATGGTGTGGGGGTTCGAGTCCCCCCCCGCGCACCACCCTGAGGCTTGCGGGCGGCAGTTCTTGCGTCCATGCGCTCAGTCGTTGCGGAAAACCCGCGACATGCCAGGTGAAAACCTGTTTTGACTACTTTTTGATCTTAGGAAGACCATCATGGCCGTGACTGTTGAAACCCTTGAAAAGCTCGAGCGCAAGATGACGCTCACGCTGCCCGTCAACACCATCCAGTCGGAAGTTGACACCCGCCTCAAGCGCCTGGCCCGCACGGTCAAGATGGACGGCTTCCGTCCCGGCAAGGTTCCCATGAATGTCGTGGCCCAGCGCTACGGCTACTCGGTGCACTACGAGGTCATGAACGACAAGGTCGGTGAAGCCTTTGCCGTGGCCGCCAACGAAGCCAAGCTGCGCGTTGCCGGCCAGCCCCGCATCAGCGAAAAAGAGGGCGCCCCCGAAGGCGAACTCGCGTTCGACGCGGTCTTCGAGGTCTATCCCGAAGTCAAGATCGCCGACCTGTCGAACGCCCAGGTCGAAAAAGTCAGCGCCGAAGTCAGCGACGCGGCCATCGACAAGACCCTGGACATCCTGCGCAAGCAGCGCCGCACCTTCGCCCAGCGCGCCGCCGATGCGCCCGCGCAGGACGGCGACCGTGCCACCATCGACTTTGAAGGCAAGATCGACGGCGAACCCTTTGCCGGCGGCAAGGCCGAGGACTACCAGTTCCTGATCGGCGACGGCCAGATGCTCAAGGAATTCGAAGACGCCGTGCGCGGCATGAAGACCGGCGAAAGCAAGACTTTCCCGCTGAACTTCCCGGCCGATTACCACGGCAAGGACGTGGCCGGCAAACAGGCCGACTTCCTCGTGACCGTCAAGAAGATCGAAGCCGCCCACCTGCCCGAAGTCAATGAAGCCCTGGCCAAGTCCCTGGGCATCGCCGATGCGACGGTTGAAGGCCTGCGCGCCGACATCAAGAAAAACCTCGAGCGCGAAGTCAAGTTCCGCCTGCTGGCCCGCAACAAGAACGCCGTGATGGACGCGCTGGTCGCCAACGCCGAACTCGACCTGCCCAAGTCCAGCGTGCAGGCTGAACTGGACCGCATGGTCGAAGGCGCGCGCGCCGACCTGAAGCAGCGCGGCATCAAAGACGCCGACAAGGCGCCGATTCCCGAAGAAATCTTCCGCCCGCAAGCCGAAAAGCGCGTGCGCCTGGGTCTGGTGGTGGCCGAACTGGTGCGTACCAACGAACTGCAGGCCAAGCCCGAGCAGCTCAAGGCCCACATTGAAGAGCTGGCCGCCAGCTACGAAAAACCGCAGGACGTGGTGCGCTGGTACCTGAGCGACAACCGCCGCATGGCCGAAGTCGAGGCGGTTGTGATCGAAAACAACGTCACCGACTTCGTGCTGGGCAAGGCCAAGGTCACCGAAAAAGCCATTTCCTTCGACGACCTGATGGGCCAGAACTGATTCTTCAGCGTCTTTGCTGACATTGGGGCTTGTGCTTTGCGGCGCAGGCCCCAATTTCTTTGGGCTACGGCATCGGCAGCCCGCGAGTGCGCCGCCAGCCTTCGCCGGAATTCCCGGGTGGAATTTTTGGGTACAGTACAAACATCTCTGGAGAACACATGATGGTCCGAAACAGTATTTACGGCGGCGCCCATACCGGCCCGCAAGCCGGCGCCCTGGATGCGCAAGGCCTGGGCATGGTGCCCATGGTCATCGAGCAGTCCGGTCGCGGCGAGCGCTCCTACGACATTTACTCGCGCCTGCTCAAGGAACGCGTGATCTTCCTGGTGGGCCCGGTCAACGACCAGACGGCCAACCTGGTGGTGGCCCAGCTCCTGTTCCTGGAAAGCGAAAACCCGGACAAGGACATTTCCTTCTACATCAACTCGCCGGGCGGCTCCGTCACCGCCGGCATGGCGATTTACGACACCATGCAGTTCATCAAGCCCGACGTCTCCACGCTCTGCGTGGGCATGGCGGCCAGCATGGGCGCTTTCCTGCTGTCGGCCGGCGCCAAGGGCAAGCGCTTTTCGCTGCCGAATTCGCGCGTAATGATCCACCAGCCCTCGGGCGGTGCCCAGGGCCAGGCGACGGACATCGAAATCCACGCCCGTGACATCCTCAAGACGCGCGACCAGCTCAACCGCATCCTGGCGGCCAATACCGGCCAGCCGATCGAGAAGATCGAGCGCGACACCGAGCGTGACTACTTCATGTTCGCGGACGACGCCAAGGAATACGGCCTGGTCGACCAGGTGATCGCCAAGCGGCCTTAAGCGTCCCCGGGGCGGTCAAGCCGGCTTGGCCGGCCCGACCCCCTCAAGTTGCTCTGCAACAACGGCGTTTTCTGTAACAGAAACGCCGTTTTTTTATTGGTTATCATTAGGTAACAGTTCCCTTCAGGCTCCTTAAAGGCATCCCCACCAATGGCCGAGAAAAAAGGCTCCTCCAGCGAAAAGACTTTGCACTGCTCTTTTTGCGGTAAAAGTCAGCACGAAGTCAAAAAACTGATCGCTGGCCCCTCGGTATTCATTTGCGACGAATGCATCGATCTCTGCAACGAGATCATTCGCGACGAACTCCCCGCCGGCGAAGATGTCCGCGAAACCCGCACCGATTTGCCCACTCCCCTGGAAATCAAGGGAACCCTCGACGGCTATGTGATCGGACAGGAACCGGCCAAGCGCACGCTGGCCGTGGCCGTCTACAACCACTACAAACGTCTGCGCCACAAGGAAAAAGCCAAAAAAGACGACGTTGAGCTGACCAAGAGCAATATCCTGCTGATCGGCCCCACCGGCTCGGGCAAGACCCTGCTGGCCCAGACGCTGGCGCGCACCCTCAATGTGCCCTTCGTGATGGCCGACGCCACCACGCTGACCGAGGCCGGTTACGTGGGTGAGGACGTCGAAAACATCATCCAGAAGCTGCTGCAGAGCTGCAACTATGAAGTCGAGCGCGCCCAGCAGGGCATCGTCTACATCGACGAAATCGACAAAATCTCGCGCAAGTCCGACAACCCGTCCATCACGCGCGACGTGTCGGGCGAGGGCGTTCAACAGGCGCTGCTCAAGTTGATCGAAGGCACCATGGCCTCGGTGCCGCCGCAGGGCGGCCGCAAGCACCCGAACCAGGATTTCCTGCAGGTGGACACCACCAACATCCTGTTCATCTGCGGCGGCGCCTTCGCCGGCCTGGAAAAAGTCATCGAAAACCGCACGGAAGCCTCGGGCATGGGTTTTGGCGCGACCGTCAAGAGCAAAAAATCCCGCACCCTGACCGAAGCCTTCAAGGAGGTCGAGCCGGAAGATCTGATCAAGTTCGGACTGATCCCCGAACTGGTCGGCCGCATGCCCGTGGTCGCCACGCTGGCCGAGCTCAGCGAAGACGCCCTGGTGCAGATCCTGACCGAGCCGAAAAACGCCGTCGTCAAGCAGTTCAGCAAGCTGCTGGCCATGGAAGGCGTGGACCTCGAGATTCGCCCCTCTGCGCTCAAGGCCATCGCCCGCAAGGCCCTGGCCCGCAAAACGGGTGCGCGCGGCCTGCGCTCCATCCTGGAGCAGTCGCTGATCGACACCATGTTTGACCTGCCCAATGCCAGCAATGTGGACAAGGTTGTTGTGGACGAGTCCACAATCGAAGAAAACAAGGCCCCCCTGCTCGTGTACCGTGAAGCGGCCAAGAAAGCCTGAATCCCCCAAAGGCTGGCCGGAATGCTTGAAAAGCGCTCCCCTGCGCCCCATGTCTGGGTTGATTGTGTTTCGCCGGGCCATGCAACTGGCCGTCACGGCTAACGTTTAAGGTTTATATGTCCGGACAAACTTCATTGCCTTCCACCCCCATTGACCTCCCCCTCCTGCCTTTGCGGGACGTGGTGGTCTTTCCGCACATGGTGATCCCGCTGTTCGTGGGCCGCCCCAAGAGCATCAAGGCGCTGGAGTCGGCCATGGAAGCCGAGCGCCGCATCATGCTGGTGGCGCAAAAAGCCGCCGCCAAGGACGAGCCCTCGGTCGAGGACATGTTTGAGGTCGGTTGCGTGGCCACCATCCTGCAACTGCTCAAGCTGCCCGACGGCACCGTGAAGGTGCTGGTTGAAGGCCAGCAGCGCGCCAGCGTCAACAAGATTGAAGAAGGCGAGCAACATTTCTCGGCCAACGTCACGCCCGTCGAAACCGTGGCCGTGGTTGCCGGCGACAAGACCAGCGAAATCGAGGCCTTGCGCCGGGCCGTGATGCAGCAGTTCGACCACTACGTCAAACTGAACAAAAAGATTCCGCCCGAAATTCTCACTTCGATCTCCAGCATCGACGATGCCGGCCGCCTGGCCGACACGATTGCCGCGCACCTGCCGCTCAAGCTCGACGCGAAGCAGGTCATCCTGGACCTGGCCAACGTCAAGGCGCGGCTCGAAAACCTTTATGAGCAGCTCGAGCGCGAAGTCGACATCCTCAATGTCGACAAGAAGATCCGCGGCCGCGTGAAGCGCCAGATGGAAAAGAACCAGCGCGACTTCTACCTCAACGAGCAGGTCAAAGCCATCCAGAAGGAACTGGGCGAAGGCGAAGAGGGCGCCGACATCGAGGAGATCGAGAAGAAGATCAAGACGGCCAAGATGCCGCAGGAAGCCCGTAAAAAAGCCGAGAGCGAGCTCAAGAAGCTCAAGCTCATGTCGCCCATGTCCGCCGAGGCGACCGTGGTGCGCACCTACATCGACGTGCTGACCGGCCTGCCCTGGAGCAAGAAGACCAAGATCAAGCACGACCTGGGCAATGCCGAGAACGTGCTCAACGAAGACCACTACGGGCTCGAGAAGGTCAAGGACCGCATCGTCGAGTACCTCGCGGTGCAGCAGCGCGTCGACAAGCTCAAGGCGCCCATCCTGTGCCTGGTCGGGCCTCCCGGCGTGGGCAAGACCTCGCTGGGCCAGTCCATCGCCAAGGCGACCGGCCGCAAGTATGTGCGCATGGCCCTGGGCGGCATGCGCGACGAGGCGGAAATCCGCGGCCACCGCCGCACTTATATCGGTGCCTTGCCGGGCAAGGTCCTGCAAAGCCTGACCAAAGCCGGCACGCGCAACCCGCTGTTCCTGCTCGACGAGATCGACAAGCTGGGCACCGACTTCCGGGGCGACCCTTCCAGCGCCTTGCTGGAAGTGCTGGACCCGGAACAGAACCATACCTTCGGCGACCACTACGTCGAGGTTGACTTCGACCTCAGCGACGTGATGTTCGTGGCCACCTCGAACTCGATGAACATTCCGCCGGCCCTGTTGGACCGCATGGAAGTCATCCGCCTGTCCGGCTACACCGAGGACGAAAAAACCAGCATCGCCATGCGCTACCTGCTGCCCAAGCAGGTCAAGAACAACGGCGTGAAGGAAGGCGAGCTCGAGGTGCAGGAGCAGGCCGTGCGCGACATCGTGCGCTACTACACACGCGAAGCCGGCGTGCGTTCGCTGGAGCGCGAACTCTCCAAGATCTGCCGCAAGGTCATCAAGGGCATACAGCTCAAGAAGATGGAACCCAAGGTCGTGGTCACGCCGGACAATCTCAATGAGTTCCTGGGCGTGCGCAAATACAACTACGGCCGCGCCGAGCAGCAGAACCAAGTCGGCCAGGTCGTGGGCCTGGCATGGACCGAAGTCGGCGGCGACCTGCTGACCATTGAGGCGGCCATCATGCCCGGCAAGGGCGTGATCACGCGCACCGGTTCGCTCGGCGACGTCATGAAAGAGTCCGTGGAAGCCGCGCGCACGGTGGTGCGCAGCCGCGCCAAGGTGCTGGGCATCAAGGACGAGATGTTCGAAAAGCGTGACATCCACATCCACGTGCCCGACGGCGCGACGCCCAAGGACGGCCCGAGCGCCGGCGCCGCGATGACGACGGCCTTTGTGTCCGCATTGACCGGCATCCCGGTGCGCGGCGACGTGGCCATGACGGGCGAGATCACGCTGCGTGGTGAAGTCACGGCGATCGGCGGCCTGAAGGAAAAACTGCTGGCAGCCTTGCGCGGCGGCATCAAGACGGTGTTGATCCCCGAAGAAAACGCCAAGGACCTGCAGGAGATTCCCGACAACGTCAAAAGCGGCCTGGAGATCGTGCCGGTGAAATGGATAGACCAGGTGCTGCAGGTTGCGCTGGAGCGCCAGCCTGTTCCCTTGACGGATGAAGAAGCCGCCGTTGCCGCGCAGGCCGCCGCGGCTGCGCCGGCGGAAGCCGCGGGCACGGTCAAACATTGAATCTTTCGCAAAGTTTTTTTGGACAGTTTGGAAAAGCCGAAAAACTACGCTATAATTTGAGGCTGTTATCGCGGGAGTAGCTCAGTTGGTAGAGCGCAACCTTGCCAAGGTTGAGGTCGAGAGTTCGAGACTCTTCTCCCGCTCCAATTCAAAGGGCAGCACTTCAAAATGCTGTCCTTTTTCATTGGGGTTTCACGGATAGTCGGCAAGGCCATGGTGCCGAAGCCGGTGGCAGACAGAATACGGCGCGGTAACAAAGCGGTTATGTACCGGATTGCAAATCCGGCTAGCCCGGTTCGACTCCGGGCCGCGCCTCCATCAAACCCTGCAATCAGCCCCAGCCATGGGGCTTTTTTGTTTGACAATAGGCCACAGACGCCGGGCCGGATGTTTGCACGGGGCCTTTGAAATAAAGCGTTTGAGCCTGAGTGGTGAAATAGGTAGACACAGCGGACTTAAAATCCGCCGCTTCGTGAATAGCGGGCGTACCGGTTCGATTCCGGTCTCAGGCACCACAGCACAGCGGCTCACCCATGCGCCGGGCACGCCTTCGAAAACTGGGTAAGATAAATTCCATCATGTCCCGCTACAACACACCTTTTGAGATCCACGTGCACGGTGAAGTGCCTTTGCGTGTGGAAGTTACCTTTGAGCAGCTGCAGGAGGCCCTGAAGCCGCTGTGGAAGTACACGGGCTCCAAATCCCTGGCGGCGGCCGCCGCGAGCGCCTATGAGGAAGAACCGGGCATTCGCTTCGACGTTCATAAACACCTGCTGCAGATGTGCTGGACCGTGCCGGGTGACGAGGATTTCCGCCAGGCCCTCGACGAAATGTGCATGGGCCTGAACGACCTCGCCGAGGCGGGCGCGCCCATCGAGGTGACCTTCTACGACTCCGACTTCGATGAGGAGGAGGGCGACGAGGATGAAGAAGCGCGCGACGACTTCGCGATGTACTTCGTCGGCCCGACGCCGGCCGCCATCATGCAGGTGCAGCGCGACTTGCTGGTGCAGGACATGATAGGCCTGATGGAGCGCCACTTCGACGGCTCCGAGCTCGGTGAAGTCGTCGCGGCCGTCGACAGGTTGTTCGAGCAGCGTTTTGACGCCCTGGTCAACTCCATGCAGCTCGGCAAGCCGCCACGGGGGCTGGGCGGGCCGCAGGGCGGCTCAGGCCACGGCGGCGGGCGCAAGCCCCGGCATCTGCACTAAGCGCGTTTGGACGTGCCGCCCTGCGTTTCCCCGGGAAATCCCAGGCCGCGCAGATAAACGTCGATCGCGCACTGGCCGACCTCCAGCAGGTCAAAAGCCTGCGGGTCCAGCAGCCAGTTCTGGATCAGCCCGTCGATCAGCGCATGCAGGCCCTGCGCCCCCACCGATGCCGGCACCGGCAAGGCAAGGTTCATCTGCTCCGCGGCGGTTCCCAGGCTTTGCGCTATGCGTTCCACGAAACCGTTGCGCACCCTGAGGTGGCGAAGCCGCACGGCCTGCAGTTCCTCCACATATTCGACTTTCTGGGTCGCGACCTCGAACACCCGGCGGGTCTGCATATCGGTCACGATTTGCCGTAAAGCATTGACGGTGGACAGCCGTATCCGGTCTATGGCGTTGGGGCCGGCCCCGCCATCCAGGCCCGGGGCTTCCTGTTGTTCGTTCTCATGGTGAAAGGACTCTTCCATGGGCAGCGTGACCCGATCAATCATCGCGTTGAACAGGTCCGCCTTGTCCTTGAAATGCCAGTAGACCGCGCCGCGGGTGGCGCCGGCGCGCCTGGCGATGTCCTGCAGGCTGGTGCGCGACACCCCTTGCGCCTGGAACAGGTGCTCAGCGGCGTCCAGCAGCTTGTGGCGCGTGGCCAGAGCCTCTTCTTTTGTTCGACGGGCCATTGACTGCCTCCAAGGTGAATTTCTGGATTTTTGTTATACATTCACAAATGTATGTAAACTATAACACTCGCAAAAACCCTTATTCTTTTTGTTTTCGGCAAATGGGCTGTGCCCCAATTGCCGGCTACGTCTTTTGCTTTGCGCTTTTTTCCCAAAAATTCGAGGAATAGCATGCCCAAGTCTCGCGTTGCCCATTCGTTTGTACTCCCCCCATTCCTGAAATACCAGCCCCTTGCCGCCGCGGCCGCATTGGCGCTGCTTCTGGCCGGATGCGGCAAAGGCGCAGGCGCTCCCGGCGGGGCACCGCCGCCTGCGGAAGTCGGCGTTGTCACCGTGACCCAGGGCGATGTCGGCCTGATCACCGAGCTGCCCGGCCGCCTGGAAGCCTCACGCGTGGCCGAAGTCCGGGCGCGCGCCGCCGGCATCCTGCAAAAGCGGCTGTTCCGCGAAGGCAGCGACGTCAAGGCAGGCCAGCAGCTGTTCAGCATTGACCCCGCGCCTTATGCGGCCGCGGCCGCCAGCGCCAAGGCCAGCCAGGCCCGCGCCGAAGCCAACCTGGCGCAGGCGACCGCGCTGGCTGAACGCTACAAGCCGCTGGTGGAAGCCAATGCCGTCAGCAAGCAGGAATACGCCAACGCCGTGGCCGCGCAGAAGCAGGCCGAAGCCGACGTGGCTGTGGGCAAGGCCAGCGTGCAGACCGCGAACATCAACCTGGGCTATGCCTCGGTGACGGCGCCTATCTCGGGCCGCATAGGGCGCGCGCTGGTGACCGAAGGCGCGCTGGTCGGTCAGGGCGAGGCCACGCAGCTCGCGGTGGTCCAGCAGATCAATCCGATGTACGTCAACTTCACGCAGTCGGCGCCCGAGATCATGAAGCTGCGCGCCGCGATGGACAGCGGCCAGTTCAAGCGCGCCAGCGGCGCCGAAGCCGCCAGCGTGCGCATCGTGCTTGAAGACGGCAGCGAATACGCGCGCCCCGGCCGCCTGCTGTTTTCCGACCTGACGGTGGACGCCACGACCGGGCAGGTGACCTTGCGTGCCGAAGTCCCCAACCCCGGCGGCCAGCTGCTGCCGGGCCTCTACGTGCGCGTGCGCCTGGAGCAGGCGCAGGTCAGCAATGCCATCACCTTGCCGCAACAGGCCGTCACGCGCACGGCGCAGGGCGATACGGTCATGGTGGTGGGGGCCGACGGCAAGGTCAGCCCGCGCCCCATCAAGATAGGTTCGGCCCAAGGCAACCAGTGGGTGGTGCTGGACGGCCTGAAGACCGGCGAGCAGGTCATGGTTGACGGCTTCCAGAAACTGCAGCCCGGCGCCACGGTCAAGCCCGTGCCGTGGCAGGCGCCCGGCGCCAAGCCCGCCGCCGGCGCGGCTTCCGCCCCGGCATCGGCCGCATCCGCCGCGAAACCCGCCGCTTCCGCCGCATCCGCGGCAGCGAAGTAAGGAGCCCCGCACATGGCCAAGTTTTTCATTGACCGGCCGATCTTTGCCTGGGTGATCGCACTGTTCATCCTGGTGGTGGGCGGCGTGGCGATCACGCAGCTGCCGATCGCCCAGTACCCGCCCGTGGCGCCGCCCGCCATCGTCGTCAGCACCGCCTACCCGGGCGCTTCGGCCCAGACGCTGGAGGACAGCGTGCTGTCGGTGATAGAGCGCGAAATGAACGGTTCGCCCGGCCTCATTTACATGGAATCGGTCGCGCAGGCCGACGGCACCGGCAGCATCACGCTGAGCTTTGAGCCCGGCACCAACGCCGACCTGGCGCAGGTGGATGTGCAGAACCGGCTCTCGCGCGCGTCGCCGCGCCTGCCCGCCGCGGTGACGCAGCAAGGCGTGCGTGTCGACAAGTCGCGCTCCAACTTCCTGCTGTTCACCATGCTCTCGTCCGACAACCCGGCGCATGACCCCATTGCGCTGGGCGACTATGCCTCGCGCAACATCGTGCCCGAGCTGCAGCGCGTCAAGGGCATAGGCCAGGCCCAGCTGTTCGGTAGCGAGCGCGCCATGCGCATCTGGCTGGACCCGGCCAAGCTGCAGGGCGTCAGCCTTTCGGCCAACGACGTCAACACCGCGATCCGCGCGCAGAACGCCCAGGTGTCCGCCGGCAGCATAGGCGACCGGCCCAACGTGGCGGGGCAGGGCATCGCGGCCACCGTGGTGGTCAACGGCCAGCTCGCCAATGTCGAGCAGTTCGGCAACATCGTGCTGCGCGCCAACACCGACGGCTCGTCGGTGCGCCTGAAGGACGTCGCGCGCATCGAGCTGGGCGGCCAGTCCTATGCGACCTCGGCCCGCCTGAACGGCAAGCAGGCCATCGGTATCGGTGTGCAGCTCGCGCCCAGCGGCAATGCACTGGCGTCGGCCCAGGCCGTGCGCGCCAAGATGACCGAGCTGGAGCGCTATTTCCCGCAGGGCATGAAGTGGAGCATCCCCTACGACAGCTCGCGTTTCGTCAAGATCTCGATCTCGCAAGTGGCCGAGACCCTGTTCGAGGCCGTGGCGCTGGTGTTCCTGGTGATGTTCCTGTTCCTGCAGAACTGGCGCTACACCATCATCCCGACCATCGTGGTGCCCATCGCGCTGCTGGGTACCTTTGCCACCTTGCTGGCGCTGGGTTTTTCGATCAACGTGCTGACCATGTTCGGCATGGTGCTGGTCATCGGCATCGTGGTGGACGATGCCATCGTGGTGGTCGAGAACGTCGAGCGCATCATGACCGAAGAAGGCCTGCCGCCGCTGGAGGCCACGCGCAAGGCCATGCAGCAGATTTCGGGCGCCATCATCGGCGTGACCGTGGTGCTGATCTCGGTGTTCGTGCCGCTGGCCTTCTTCGCGGGCTCGACCGGCAACATCTACCGCCAGTTCTCGGCGGTGATGGTGTCGTCCATCGCCTTCTCGGCCTTCATGGCCCTGTCGCTCACGCCGGCGCTGTGCGCCACGCTGCTCAAGCCCGTCGAGGCCGGGCACCACCATGCCAAGACCGGCTTCTTCGGCTGGTTCAACCGCGGCTTCTCGCGCACCGCCAAGAGCTACGAAGGCGTTGTCGCGCGCATCCTCAAGCGCGCGGCGCGCTACCTCATCATCTACGTGGCCATCATAGGCGCGGTCGCGGTGGTCTACCTGCGCCTGCCGACCTCCTTCCTGCCCAATGAAGACCAGGGCAACCTGCTGGTCAACGTGCAACTGCCGCCGGGCGCCACCTACGAGCGCACGCTGTCGGTGATGCAGACCGTCGAAGGCTTCATGCTCAAGCAGCCCGAGGTCGAAAGCATGGTCGGCGTGCTGGGCTTCAGCTTCTCCGGCCAGGGCCAGAATGCGGCACTTGCCTTCGTGACGCTCAAGGACTGGAAGGAGCGCGACGGCGACGCGCACTCGGCCAGCGCCGTGGCGGGCCGCGCCTTTGGCGCGCTCATGGGCGTGCGCGACGCCTTCATCTACCCGCTGAGCCCGCCGCCGATTCCGGAGCTGGGCACGGCTTCGGGTTTCAGCTTCCGCCTGCAGGACCGCGGCGGCGCGGGCCACCAGGCGCTGGTCAATGCGCGCAACCAGTTGCTGGGCATGGCTTCCAAGAGCCCGGTCCTCGCGCAGGTGCGCCCCGACGGCCTGGAAGACGCGCCGCAGCTGCAGATCGACATAGACCGCGACAAGGCCAACGCGCTGGGCGTCACCTTCGACTCGATCAACTCGGTGCTGTCGACTTCGCTGGGCTCGAGCTATGTGAACGACTTCCCGAACCAGGGCCGCCTGCAGCGCGTGGTGGTGCAGGCCGATGCGCCGGCGCGCATGCAGCCCGACCACCTGCTCAGGCTCAACGCCAGCAACAGCAAGGGGCAGCCCGTGCCGCTGTCGGCGTTTGCCACCACGCGCTGGATCACCGGCGCGATGCAGACGGTGCGTTACAACGGCTATCCCGCGATGCGCATAGGCGGCAGCGCCGCGCCGGGCTACAGCACCGGCGCCGCCATGGCCGAGATGGAAAAACTCGCAGCCCAGCTGCCGCAGGGCTTCGGCTTTGAATGGACCGGCCAGTCGCGCGAGGAAAAGCTCGCCGGCTCGCAGGCCACGCTGCTCTACGGTTTCGCCATCCTGGCGGTGTTCCTTTGCCTGGCCGCGTTGTACGAGAGCTGGAGCATCCCGCTGGCGGTGATCCTGGTCGTGCCGCTAGGCGTGATCGGCGTGCTTCTGGCCACCTTGTTCCGCGGCTATGCGAACGACGTGTACTTCCAGGTCGGCCTGATCACCATCATCGGCTTGTCGGCGAAGAACGCGATTCTGATCATCGAGTTCGCCAAGGACCTGCAGGCCCAGGGCCGCAGCGTGATCGAGTCCGCCCTGGCGGCGGCCCACCTGCGTTTCCGTCCCATCATCATGACCTCGCTGGCCTTCGGGCTGGGCGTGGTGCCGCTGGTGATCGCCTCGGGCGCGGGCTCGGCGAGCCAGCGCGCCATCGGCACCGGCGTGATAGGCGGCATGGTCACCGGCACGGCCCTGGCGGTGATTTTTGTTCCCGTGTTCTTCGTGGTGGTGCGCGGCCTCTTCAAAGGCAGTGAACGGCAAAACAGGATGTATTCCGAGCATGCCAAGGCGGCGGGCATCACCGGAGAGGAAGGAAATGAAGGTAAGGCCCATGAGTAAATCCCCATCCAGGTTCCCGCAGCTTCTGGCGCTGGGCGCGGCGGCGCTGCTCGCCGGCTGCTCCATGATCCCGAAGTACGAGCGGCCGGCCGCCCCGGTGGCCGACCAATACCCCACCGCCTCGGGCTGGATCGCCGGGTCGGCGCAGACCACCACGGGTAGTTCCGCCACCGCCAACACGCCGGCCGCGGCCGACATCGAGTGGCAGACCTTCTTCAGCGATCCACAGCTGCGCAAGCTGATCGATGCGGCGCTGCGCAACAACCGCGACCTGCGCATCGCCGTGCTCAACATCGAGCAGGCGCGCGCGCAGTACCGGATACGGCGCGCCGACCAGTTCCCGACCATCAACGCCGGCATCACCGGTTCGCGCCAGCCCAATGCCAACGGCAACGGCAGCATCACCAGCGCTTACACCGGCGGGTTGATCATGACCTCCTACGAGCTGGACTTCTTCGGCCGCGTCGCCGCCCTCAAGGAGTCGGCGCTGGCGCAGTACCTGGCGACGGAAGAAGGGCGCAAGACCACCCAGATCAGCCTGATCGCCGCGGTGGCCAACACCTATCTGAGCCTGCTGGCCGACGAGGAACTGCTGGCGATCACGCAGCAGACGCTGGTCACGCGCGAGGAGTCCTTCAAGCTCAGCAAGCTGCGTTTTGACAACGGCGTGAGCTCCGAACTGGACTTCCGCCAGGCCGAGTCGCTGACCGAGGCCGCACGCGTCTCGCTGGCCCAGCAGGTGCGCCAGCGCGCGCTGGACCAGAACGCCCTGACCTTGCTGATAGGCCAGCCGCTCACCGGCGAGCTGGCCGTGGCCCTGCCGGCCGGCAAAGGACTGGCCGACGCGCCCATGATGGTTGACGTGCCCGCCGGCCTGCCTTCCGACCTGCTGACCCGGCGCCCCGACGTGCGCCAGGCCGAGCAGCAGCTGCTGTCCGCCAACGCCGACATAGGCGCGGCGCGCGCGGCATTTTTCCCGCGCATTTCGCTCACGGCCAGCGCCGGCAGCGCCAGCTCGCACTTGAACGGCCTCTTCAAGAGCGGCTCCTACGGCTGGACCATGGCGCCGCAGCTGATCCTGCCGCTGTTTGACGCGGGCCGCAACCGCGCCGGCCTGGATTCGGCCAACGCCGGGCGCGACATCGCCATCGCCCAGTACGAAAAATCCATCCAGACGGCCTTCCGTGAAGTAGCCGATGCCCTGGCCGGCCGAGCCACCCTGGGCGAGCAGTTGCGCGCCCAGCAGGCCCAGGCCAACGCCGAAGCCACGCGCTTCAAGCTGGCCGACCTGCGCTACCAGAACGGCGTGGCCAGCTACCTGGACCAGCTCGACGCCCAGCGCGCGCTGTTCACCGCGCGCCAGGCCGTGGTGCAGACCCGCCTGGCTCAGCTGCAAAGCCAGGTCACGCTGTACAAGACGCTGGGTGGCGGCTGGAAGGAGCCGCCCCCTGAAGAAGCCCTGAGCCTGAAGGCCGATACCCAGCTCAGCCGCTAAACCCGTCCGCCGTTAAATCCCGGCCGCCCGCTCCCCGTTCTGGGGGCGGGCTTTTTTTTGCCGGTTTTCCCGGCCGCGGTGCGACGCCGCCATGCACCCCATCTTTATTTGTGAGCAAGTGTGCCGAATGTATCCACGCAAGCCTTGCCCTGCGAGGTCTCTTAAGCGACACGGCATGCTAATTGCTGAAGGGTTACTCCCTACGAAGCGGCCTCGGGGGCGGCGGTATATTCGCGCCGACCGACAGGCCAAACGTCTAGCCTCCGATGGGAGGCGAGATGCTCCATCCACCACGGCGGGCCATAAGCCCGCCGGTTTTTTATTCGGGAGTGCAAACAAGCATGAACTCAAACTGGACGATGAAAACCCTGGCCGGCGCCGTGCTGCTGGCCTGTGCCGGCCTGGCCGCCGCTGCCAACGTGCCCGCCGGCGTGAAACTGCATGAGACCCAGGAACTGGTCCGCAACAACGGCTCCGAGCCCGAAACCCTGGACGCCGCGCTGGCGACGGGCGTGCCGGCCAACAACGTGATCCGCGACATGTTCGAAGGCCTGTGCGCCGCGGACAACAACGGCAAGATCGTGCCCGGCGTGGCGGAAAGCTGGAAGCAGGTCGACCCGCAAACCTGGGTCTTCAAGCTGCGCAAGAACGCCAAGTGGTCCAACGGCGACGCTGTGACCGCCGACGACTTCATCTACAGCATGCGCCGCTTCGTCGACCCGGCGACCGCTTCCAAATACGCCTCCACCTACGGCGTCTTCCTGCTCAATGCCAAAGAGATCATCGAAGGCAAGAAGCCCGTCACCGAGCTAGGTGTCAAGGCCATCGACCCCTACACCCTGGAAATCAAGACGCCTTTCCCGGTCAACTTCCTGCCCGAGGTCGTGTCCAACCCCCAGCTCGCGCCCCTGCACAAGGCCACCATCGAAAAATTCGGCAAGGACTGGACCCGGCCCGCCAACATGGTGAACAACGGCGCCTTCTCGCTCAAGGACTGGCAGGTCAACAGCAAGATCATCCTGGCCAAGAACCCCGCTTACTGGGATGCGAAGAACGTCCAGCTGACCAAGGTCACCTACCTCTCGGTCGAGGACGGCAATGCCGACGTCAAGCTCTATGAGTCGGGCGAAAACGACTGGGTCTACCAGCTCCCCCCCGGCACCTACGACAAGTACAAGGCGCAGTACCCCAAGGAGATCCGCAACACCGACATGCTGGGCCTGCGCTACTACTCGCTCAACAACGCCGACCCGGCCCTCAAGGACATCCGCGTGCGCAAGGCGCTGTCCATGGCGCTGGACCGCGACATCCTGGCGCAGCGCGTCACCGCCGACGGGCAGACACCGGCTTACGGCGTGATCGTCAAGGGCACTTCCGGCGCCGACGTGACCGCCTACGACTGGGCCAAATGGCCCGCCGACAAGCGCATTGCCGAAGCCAAGAAGCTGCTCAATGAAGCCGCGCTGCCGCCCGGCACCAAACTCAAGTTCTCCTACAACACCAGCGATTACCACAAGAAGATGGCCATCTTCGCGGCCTCCGAGTGGAAGACCAAGCTGGGCCTGGACGTTGAACTGGAAGCCATGGAATTCAAGGTGCTGATCAAGAAGCGCACCGACAAGGACTACCAGATCGCCCGCAACGGCTGGATCGCCGACTACAACGACGCCACCACCTGGCTGACCCTGGTGCAGTGCGACTCCGACCAGAACTACCACAACAGCTGCAACCGCAAGGCCTCCGCGCTGATCGATGAAGGCAACCTGCAATTGGACCCGGCCAAGCGCAAGGTCCTGCTGACCCAGGCGGCGAAGATGATCATGGAAGACTACCCCATCATCCCGCTGCTGCAGTACACCGTGCCGCGACTGGTCAAGCCCTATGTGGGCGGTTACTCGACCACCAACGCGCTGGACCGCTACCGCGGCAAGGACCTGTACATCATCAAGCATTGAGGGCGGGCCGGGCGGGCGCCGCCGCGCGCCTGCCTGTCCCTGGCCTGCTATTCACCGCTTTCCAAGATCTTTCTGACGCCATGCCGGCCGTTCAGGGCCAAGCTGTACCCGGCCCAGGCCTTCATGCGCTCATGCGTTCACACTGACTAGCCCGGAGATATCCTCATGTGGTCATACGCCTTCAGGCGCGTCCTGGCGACCCTTCCGACCTTGCTGGCCGTGGTCACCGTCTGCTACCTGCTGCTGCACGGCACGCCCGGCGGCCCCTTCGATGAGGAGCGCAAGGTGTCCGCCGCGGTGCTGGCCAACCTGCAGGCCAAGTACCACCTCGACCTTCCGTTGTGGCAGCAGTACCTGTATTACCTCAACAGCCTGCTGCACGGCGACCTGGGCGCCTCCTTCCGTTATGCCGACTGGTCGGTCAACGAGCTGGTGGCCAAGGCGCTGCCGGTTTCCGCGGCGATAGGCGGGGGCGCCATCGTCATCTCGCTCTTCGTCGGCGTCTTCCTCGGTACCATGGCCGCCTTGCGGCAGAACAGCGCCATCGACTACGGGGTCATGCTGCTGGGCAACGCGGGCCATGTATTCCCGTCTTTTGTGATCGGCCCGGTGCTGATCCTGGTGTTCGCGGTCTGGCTCAAGGTCGCGCCGGCCGGCGGCTGGGACGACTTTTCACCGCGCTTCATGGTGCTGCCCATGCTGCTGCTGATCTTCATCAACGTGGCCACCATAGGCCGCGTCATGCGCGGCAGCCTGATCGAGGTGCTGCACAGCAACTTCATACGCACCGCGCGCGCCAAGGGCTTGCCCACGCACACCATCATCCTGCGCCACGCCCTCAAGCCCGCGCTGCTGCCGGTGGTGTCCGTCATGGGCCCGCTGGCGATTTCCTCGATCACCTCGGCCATCGTGACCGAATCGGTGTTCTCGCTGCCGGGCATAGGCAAGCTCATCGTCAACGGCGCCGCCAACCGTGACTACACCCTGGTGCTGGGCCTGGTGGTGCTGGTGACCGTGATCGCCGTGACGCTCAACCTGCTGGTCGACCTGGCTTATGCCTTGCTTGATCCCAAGATCCGTTACTGAGGCGGGACGCCATGCTGTTCAGAAACAAAAACAAACAGGACCGGCTGGCCGCGGCGCTGGGTAATGCGCTGCAAGCAGCGCCGGCCGACATCGCGGGGCGCAGCCCCTGGGCCGACGCGCGCGTGCGTTTTCTGCGCAACAAGGCGGCGGTGTTCAGCCTGGGCCTGCTGGCCTTGATCACGCTGTGCTGTATCGCCGGCCCCTGGTTGCTGCCGCATGCCTTCGATGCCGCCGACTGGGACGCCATGAGCTTGCCGCCCACGCTCAAGAACGCGCATTTTTTCGGCACCGACGAGTCGGGTCGCGACCTGCTGGTGCGCAGCCTGGTCGGCGGCCGCGTGTCGCTGCTGGTGGGTTTTCTGGCCACCCTGTCGGCCGTCACGCTGGGCATTGTCTGGGGCGCGACGGCGGGCTTTATTGGCGGCAAGGTGGATGCCTTCATGATGCGCGTCGTCGACATGATGTACGCCGTGCCCTATCTGCTGATCGCCATCCTGATGGTGACCATTCTGGGGCGCGCCTTTTACCTGGTGGTGATCACCATCACGGTGTTCTCCTGGATGGACATGGCGCGTGTGGTGCGCGGCCAGACCCTGTCGCTGCGCTCGCGCGAGTTCATCGAGGCGGCGAGGGCGCTGGGCGTGCCGACGCGGCGCATCATCTTCCAGCACATCGTTCCCAACCTGCTGGGCATCGTGGTGATCTACACCACGGTCACCGTGCCGGCCGTGATCCTGGTCGAGTCGGTGCTGTCTTTCCTGGGGCTGGGCATCCAGGAGCCTATGACAAGCTGGGGCGTGCTGATCCACGATGGTGCATCCGTCATGGAGGTGTCGTCCTGGATGCTGCTGTTCCCGGCCGGCCTGCTGTCGCTGACCCTGTACTGCTTCAACTACATCGGGGACGGCCTGCGCGATGCGCTGGACCCCAAGGAACGCTGAGCCGCACCATGAGCCTGATCGAAGTCAAGAATCTCGGCGTCCAGTTCCAGACCCAGGACGGGCTGGTCTACGCCGTCAACGGCATCAACTTTTCGCTGGACCGGGGTCAGACCCTGGGCATCGTCGGCGAAAGCGGTTCCGGCAAAAGCCAGAGCGTGCTCGCCATGATGGGCCTGCTGGCCAGCAACGGAAAAGCCACCGGCCAGGCCCTGTACCAGGGCCGCGACCTGCTGGCCATGAAACCGGCCGATCTCAACAAGATACGCGGCAACCGTGTGGCCATGATCTTCCAGGACCCGATGACCTCGCTCAACCCTTACCTCACGGTGGAGCGGCAGATGACCGAGGTGCTGCAGTTCCACAAGGGCCTGGACCGCAAGGCGGCGCGCGCCCGTTCGGTGCAGCTGCTTGATGCTGTCAAGATTCCCGATGCGGCGGGCCGCATCACCCTGTACCCGCATGAGTTTTCGGGCGGCATGCGCCAGCGCGTGATGATCGCGATGGCCTTGCTGTGCGAGCCCGAGGTGCTGATCGCCGACGAACCCACGACCGCGCTGGACGTCACGGTGCAGGCGCAGATCATCGCCTTGCTGCGCGAGCTGCAGCGCGATTTCGGCACCGCCATCATCATGATCACCCACGACCTGGGCGTGGTGGCGGGCCTTTGCGACGAGGTGATGGTGCTCTACGGCGGGCGCGTGATGGAGCAGGGCAGCGCCGACAGTGTTTTTTACCGCGCCTCGCATCCCTATACCGTGGGCCTGCTGGGCGCCATACCGCGCCTGGACGCGGAGGGCGAAACGCTGGTTGCCATCCCCGGCGCGCCGCCGAATATGGCGAAGCTGCCCAGGGGCTGCCCGTTCAGCGAGCGCTGTACCCTGGCCAGCGCGCAATGCGTGGAACTGTTGCCCGCGCTGCTGCCGGCCGAACACGATGCGGCCGTGCTCAGGGCCTGCCATCGCTCTGTCCAGGCGGTGTCGGAACTCGCGGCGAAGGAGGCCAGCCATGCGTGAGGCCACCCAACCCATTCTGTCGGTGCGCGACCTCCAGGTGCACTTCAGGATCAAGGCAGGCGGTGCCTGGCCCTGGTCGCCGGCCCGCATCCTCAAGGCCGTGGACGGTATTTCCTTTGACATCCATGCCGGTGAGACGCTGGGCGTGGTGGGCGAGTCCGGTTGCGGCAAGTCGACGCTGGCGCGCGCGGTGCTGAACCTGATCCCGGCCACCGCCGGCAGCATTGCCTGGATGGGCCGGGAGATGACAACGGCCTCCAGCGATGCTTGGCAGGCGGCCAGGGCGGACATCCAGATGATCTTCCAGGACCCGCTGGCCTCGCTGGACCCGCGCATGACCATCGCGCAAATCATTGCCGAGCCGCTGCGCACGCACCGCCCGGCCATGCCCGAAGTAGAGGTGATGCAGCGCGTCAAGGCCATGATGGGCCGCGTCGGCCTGATGCCGCAACAGATCAACCGCTACCCGCACGAGTTCTCCGGCGGCCAGTGCCAGCGCATAGGCATTGCGCGGGCCCTGATCCTGGAGCCCAAGCTCATCATCTGCGACGAGCCGGTGTCGGCGCTGGACGTCTCCATCCAGGCGCAGATCATCAACCTGCTCAAGGAGCTGCAAAAGTCCATGGGCCTGGCGCTGATCTTCATCGCGCATGACCTGGCCGTCGTCAAACACATCAGCGACCGCATCCTGGTGATGTACCTCGGGCATGAAATGGAAGTGGCGCACAAGAAGGCGCTGTATGCGTCGCCGCGCCATCCCTACACCCAGGCCTTGCTGTCGGCCATCCCGATTCCCGACCCGGCGCTGGAGCGCAAAAAGGTGATCCAGCTGCTGCAGGGCGACCTGCCTTCGCCCATGTCGCCGCCTTCGGGCTGCGTGTTTCGCACGCGCTGCCCGCTGGCGATTGCGCGCTGCGCCGAGGAGGTGCCGGCCTTGCGCCGTCTGAGCGATGAGACGGAGGCTGCCTGCCTGTTGGCCTAGGGGCTCTTTACCGGAAGACGCACAGGTAGGCCGCGAAGATGGCGACCAGCCACAGCGTCTCGACCAGCATCAGCGCCATGGGCCGCCAGCCCAGCTTGACCAGCTCCTCGAAGGAGGTCTTGATGCCCAGCGCCGCGATGGCAACCACCAGGCAGACGCGAGAGACCTGGCCCAGCACCTCGTTGAGCCGCGGCGTGACCACGCCCAGGCTGTTGGCCAGCACCAGCGCCATGAAGCCGACCAGGAAGAAGGGCAGCAGCGGCGTGCGCGGGCCGGCATCGCCGGTGCTGCTGCGCCTGCGCCAGTACCAGGCCAGCACGGCGACCACGGGCACCAGCAGCGTGACGCGAAACAGCTTGACGATCACCGCGACGTCGCCGGTCTCGTGCGACATCATCAGGCCCGCGCCCACGACTTGCGCCACGTCATGGATGGTGCCGCCCAGGAAGATGCCGGCGCCGCTGTCGTCCAGCCGCAAAATCCTGGCCAGCAGCGGGTAGACCACCATGGCCAGCGTCGACAGGCCGGTGACGCCGACCACGGTCAGCAGCGTGTGGCGCTCATTGTCTGGCGTTTTGGGCATGACCGCGGCCACGGCCAGGGCCGCCGATGCGCCGCAGATGGACACCGCCGCGCCGCACAGCAGGCCGAAGTCGGTGCCCAGGCCCAGGCGCCGCGCCAGCCAGGCACCCAGCGCGATGGCGCTGGCAACGGCGATCACCGCGGTGGCCAGCGGCCCCATGCCCAGTTGCCCGATCTGCGCCAGCGTGATGCGCGCGCCCAGCAGGGCCACGCCTATGCGCAGCAGCGTCCTGGCGCAAAACTCGATGCCGGGCCGGCAGCGCGTGTCCTGGTAGAGGAAGTGAAAAGCCAGGCCGAACAGCAGGGCGTACAGCAGCTGCGGGCCGCCGTAGTGCTCGGAAAGAAAGGTCGCGCCCAGCATGATGAGCAGCGGCAGGGCCAGGCCTGGCCACAGGCTGCGGGTGTGAAGAAGCCAGGGACGCGCAGCGCTGGGCATGGTCGTGCAAACCTCGTGGAAAGGAAACGAAGGGAAGAGGCGCCTCAAAGGCGCGCAAGGCATGGAACAGGGGGCTCAAGGCCCCGGAGTCAGGCTTGCAGCGCGGCAAAGCCCTGCTGCAAATCGGCCAGCAGGTCGGCCGGGTCTTCGAGCCCGATGTGCAAGCGCACGATCTGGCCGCGGCCCGACCAGTCGGTCACGCTGCGGGCATTGCGCAAGTTGGCCAGCGTGACCAGGCTTTCATAGCCGCCCCAGGACGCGCCCAGGCCGAACAGCCGCAGGCTGTCGATCAGGCGTTCGGCGGCGGCCTGGTCGAAGCCCTGCTGCAGCTCGAAAGACAGCAGGCCGTTGGTGCCCTTGCAGTCGCGTTGCCAGATGGCATGGCCCGGGTGGCCTGGCAGGGCCGGGCAGAACACGGTCGCCACTTCGCTGCGCGCCTGCAGCCAGGCCGCCACCTTCAGGGCGCCGCTTTCATGCACGGCCAGGCGCGCGGCCATGCTGCGCGTGCCGCGCAGCACCAGCCATGCGTCGTCGGGGCTCACCGTCATGCCGAAGGCGTCGCTGCGCTCGTTCAGCGCCTGCCAGGCGGCTTGCGTGGTGGCGACGGTGCCCATCATCACGTCGGAATGGCCCGACAGGTATTTGGTCGCGGCCATGACCGACACGTCGGCGCCCAGCGCCAGCGGCCGGTACTGGTAGCCGGATCCCCAGGTGTTGTCGGCCACCAGCAGCGCGCCCCGCGCATGGGCGATGGCGGCCAGGCGCGGCAGGTCGCACATCTCGTAGACCAGCGAGCCCGGGCATTCGGTGTACACCATGCGCGTGCCCGGCTCGATTTTTTCTTCCACGACGCTGCCGTCGGCCGCAAAAAAAGTGCAGCGGATGTTGTAGGGCGTGAGGAAGGACTCGACCAGCTTGCGCGCCGGCTCATAGACGCTGTCCGACATCAGCACATGGTCGCCGGGCTTGAGGTAGGCCAGCAGCGTCATCGCGATGGCCGCCAGGCCCGTGGGGAAAAGCCGCGTGCGGTAGGCGCCCTCAAGCTCGCTGACCATGTCTTCCAGCGCGTAATTCGTCGGGTTGCCGCGGGCCCCGTAGGTGAACACGCGCTCCTCGCCGCGCCGCTGGCGCATCTCGCGCTGGTGCGCCGTGCTGTCGAACAGCACGGTGCTGGCGCGCACCACCGGCGGGTTGACCGGCCGTCCGCCCTCATAGGCCGGCTGCTTGCCGGCATGGACCAGGCGGGTCAGGGCGGACGGGCTTGGCAAGTCGGCCGGCGGCGATTTTTGATTCATGTCGGGAAAGCCTTGGTGAATGAACGATCAGTCTAGCTTGGCGCCCGAGAGTTTGACGACGCGCGACCAGCGGGCGATGTCCGCCTTGAGCTGCGCGGCGAAGGCCGCCGAGGTGTTGCCGACCACTTCGCTGCCGCCCTCGGTGATCAGCTTGCTGACTTCCGGCGTCTTCAGGGCGCGCACGATGCTGTCGTGCAGGTAGGCCACGCGCTCAGGGGGCGTGCCCGCGGGCGCGAAGAAACCGTACCAGTCTTCAAAGGTGGTGTTTTTGTAGCCCAGCTCTTCCAAGGTGGGCACCTTGGTGAACACGCCGATGCGGCGCGGGCTGGTGACGGCCAGGGCGCGCATCTTGCCGTTCTGGATGAAGCTGGATACCGAGGCGGTGGAGGTGATGAGCACGTCCACCTGGCCTCCCAGCAGGTCGGTGATGGCAGGCGCCGCGCCCTTGTAGGGCACGTGGGTCATGCCGATGCCGCTGTCCTTTTCCAGCACCACGCCGACCAGGTGCGAGAGCGTGCCGTTGCCCGGCGTGGCGTAGGTGACGCGCCCGCCGGGGGCCTTGGTTTGCGCGGCCAGGTCGGCAAAGCTTTTCAGGGGTGAGTTGCTGGGCACCACCAGCACCAGCGGCGCGGCGTTGATCTGGGTGATAGGCAGGAAGTTCTTCAGCGGATCGAACCCCGGCGAGGCGTAGAGCGTGGGGTTGACGGCCATCAGCGAAACCTGGCCCGTGAGCACGGTGTAGCCGTCGGGCTTGGCGTCGGCCACGGCCTTGGCGCCTATGTTGCCGCCGGCGCCGCCGCGGTTGTCGACGATGGCGCTCTGGCCGGTGATGTCGGACAGGCGGGTGGTCACAAAACGCGTGGTGGCGTCATTGCCGCCGCCGGCCGGGAAGGGCGAGACGAATTTGATGGCCTGGTTGGGGAAGCCGCCGACCTGGGGCATGGGCTGCGCGGAGGCGGCGCCGTGCACGGCGAGCAGGGCGCAGCAAAGTGAGGCGGCGGTGAATTTCAGCTGGGCAAGCATGGGGGCTCCTGAATGGATGGAAGCAAAAATGAAAAAAGAAGAGCGAGGGCGCCGGGCCGGCGGGATCAGGCGTGGGCGACGGCTTCGGGCAGATGAAAGGCCTTGAGTTCCTGCGCGTCGAGCTGCCCGATCAAGTTGACTTCCCAGGCCAGGTACTGGCGGGCCGCTTCCTTGTTGCCGTCGTGCCGGTCGTGCACGAAGAACAGGTAGTCGATGCAGTCGCTGTCGGCCGGAATGTTTTCAGAGGCCTGCAGCGGCAGGCCGGCGGCGCGCCAGCCGTCCAGGCCGCCTTCGAGCAGGCTGGGTTTCAGGCCCAGTGCCTGCAGGTCCACGGCCGCGCACGCCGCCACGGCGGGCTCGTCGGCAATCAGCACCACCGGGCGGTGCTCACCGGCCAGGGCCTGCGCCAGGCGCGGTCGTATCGACCAGCGCGTGCCTGCGATGTGTTTCTGGCGGAACTGCATGCTGGGGCGCAGATCGATGGCGCAGACGCTGCCGTCGGCCAGGCCGTCTTTCAGCGTCTGCGCGCTGGTGGCGGGCAGCGCGGGCAGGCCCACGGGTGCCGCGGCGGGCAGGGCCAGTCCGCTGGCCAGGCCCTGGCCCAGCACGCTGGCATCGTGGCCCAGCTGGCGCAGCCAGCTTGCCACCGTGAGTGCGCGCATGCCGTCGGTGTCGAACAGCACCAGGCGCGCCTTGCGCACGCCCACATACTGGTCGGTGGCCTGGATCAGCTGGCCGCCCGGTGTGTGCTGCGCGCCGGGCAGGCTGCCCTGCGCGAATTCTTCGGGGCTGCGGACGTCGCACAAAAACAGCGTGCGCTGCGTGTCGCCGGCCCAGCCGCGAACCGTCTGCGCGTCGACGACAGGTACGTTGAAGCGCTTTGCCAGCGCCTGGGCTGCCTCGCGCATGCCGGCGGTCCCCTGGAGTTGCACCGATTCGGGGTAGCGGCGCGTGCCGCCGTGCTCGAGCTTGAGGTCGGCCAGGTACCAGCCCTGCGTGCCGTTTTCGAGTGCGGACACGGGGTTGCGCACACCCAGGTTGATCAGCGTCTGCGCACCTATGATGCTGCGCGTGCGGCCCGCGCAGTTGATCACGATGTGGGTGCTCTCGCTGGGTACCAGGTCGCGTATGCGCAGGGCCAGCTCGCCGTTGGGGCAGCTGATCGCCGTCGGGATGTTCATCTTGCGGAACTCCGAGAACGGCCGCCCGTCCAGCACCACGACGTCGTCCTTGCGCTCTATCATGGCCGCCAGTTCGGTCGCACTGACCCGGGGCGTGTGGTAGACCTGCTCGGCCAGTTCGCCGAAAGTCTTGGACGGCACGTTGACGCCCGCGAACAGCGCAAAGCCGGCCGCTTGCCAGCCGGCGGTGCCGCCTTGCAGCACCTGCACATCGCTGTAGCCGATCGCGGCCAGGCGGCGCGCGGCCAGGGGCGCGGCGCCCTTGCCGTCGTCGTCATAGACCACCAGCCGCACGCCTTTGCGCGGCGCCAGGCGCGGCGCATCCAGCTCGAGACGGCTGTAGGGCAGGGTGATGCCGTAAAACAAATGCGACTGGCCGTACTGGCCGTGCTCGCGCACATCGAACAAGGCGATTTCTTCGCCGTCGTGCAGCCAGGCTTTGAGCGTGGCCGCGTCTACAAAACGTGTCATGGAGTAAATGCGTGTGGGTTCGGGAGATTCGAGGGGATCAGACGTACTGGGCGTTCAGCGGCGGGTCTGCACGCCTATGCCCATGGTTTCGTAGGTGCCTTTTTCCAGGTCGTAGCTGGTGCGCGAGGTCAGGGTCTCGAGCGCGCGGCCGTACATGTGCAGGTGGCGTATTACCTGGCCCGCGGGAATTTCCACCGAGTGGATGTCTTCCGGCAGCAGTGCGATGCCCGTGCCGGGCTCGACCACGACGGAGCTGACTTCCTTGAGCTGGGCTTTGCCCGGCACCGAGCCGTCGTCCTGGCGTTCGTACACGCGGTTGAGTTCCGTGCCTTCCACGGCGCTGATGCAGGCCCAGGTGGTGTGGTTGTGCGGCACGATGCGCTTGCCGGGGCGCATCACGTTGAGGTAGAGCGCAAAGCTCTGGTCGGCGTCTTCGGCAATCAGGTAGCGCGCCTGCAGTTCGGGGCTGACGGGAGCGTTGAACTCGGCCTCGCTCCACAGGTCCTTGCGGTCGGCCAGCTGGTTCAGCACCGCCAGCACCTTGGCCAGGGACTGGCGGGTGGCTTCGCCGCTTCCAACAATAAGTTTAATGTTTTCAATGGCGGCGCCAACGGCCTGGCTGCGCTCTGCTTTTGCGGTGTTCATAGGCGTTTCCTGGGTGAAATTCCGGTTTGAAGGGCTTAATATAGTCAAGTCATATTTTTCAAACAACTCAGAAATAGAGATAAACGCATTAGCATTCGTAATATGAAGACAGCCCCGAGGAGGTCCTCGCATGAAAACCCTTGACCTGGAATTGCTGAGGTCGCTGGTCGCCATCGACGAGCAGGACAGCTTTGCCGGCGCCGCAGTCCAGCTGGGCAAGACGCAGTCGGCGGTAACGCAGCAGATGCAGCGCCTGGAAGACCAGATCGGCCACCCGCTGTTTGAAAAACAGGGGCGCAGCAAGCGGCTGACGCCGCACGGGCACAAGCTGCTCGAGTACGCGCGCCACCTGCTGGCCATCAACGACGATGCGCTGCGCAGCCTGCAGCAGGGCAGCCTGGAGGGCGTGCTGCGCATAGGCGCGCCGCACGATGTGGCCGACAACTTGCTGCCGACGCTGTTGGCGCAGGTGGCGCGCGTATCGCCGCTGCTGCAACTGGACATCCATGTGGGGCGCAGCCCCTTCCTGATGGAGTCGCTCAAGCGCGGCGAGATCGACATGAGTATTTCCAACCGCAACGATCCGGGGCTGGACGGCGTGGTGTTGCGCACCTCGCCCACGGTGTGGCTGTGTTCGGCCAACTATGTGCACGACCGCTCCAAGCCGGTGCCCTTGATCCTCGTGGAAGGGCCCAGCGTGTATCACCGGCTGGCGCGCGAGGCGCTGGATGCGGCCGGCATCGCATGGTCGCCCAACTACACGGCTTCCAGCCTGATCGGCATCAAGGCCGCGTTGCGCGCCGGCCTGGGTGTGACCGCGCGCGGCATCGAAACGGCGGGCCCCGAGCTGCGCGTGCTCGGTGAAAACGACGGCCTGCCGCGGCTGCCCGACCTCGACTATTACCTGTTCATCCGCAGGAATGTCATCAACCCGGTCACGCGCAAAGTCTTCGACATGCTCAAGGCCAACCTCGGTTTGATCCGCAGCGCGGCGGACCCGGCCTCGCCTGCGGGCAGGGCAGGGTCGATGCCGGGCGACTAGCGCATCGCCGGCGAATTGCCGGTGTTCTACTTTCTACTTACTTGCTCAAGAGCACTTGCGCCAATCAATAGCGGTCGTGGTTCTCGTAACCATGAGGCCGTAACAAATTGTTGGACGCAAGCCACATGAAGAGGCCAATCGCGCGAACAGATGCGGGACTTGCACCGCCACGGTGTACGCTTGCCGGACGCTGGTGATGCCCGGCATGGGCCGAGGTCATTGGACGTGTATGAGAACACATGCAAGGAGTGAGAGTTAATGTCTGTTTCAAAATTCCCCATCAAGCGGCGCACGCTGCTTGCTGGTTCCGCGGCCACCCTGGCGCTTGGCGCCGCACCCGCATGGGCCGCCTATCCCGACAAACCCATCAAGATCATCGTTCCCTGGGCGGCCGGCGGCAGCACTGACGCCATCACCCGTGTGCTTGCGCAGCGCCTGAGCGACGGCTTGAAGCAGCCCGTGATCGTCGACAACAAGCCGGGCGGCGCGGGCCACGTCGGCATTGACCAGGCCGCCAAGTCGGCACCCGACGGCTACACGCTGGCGATCGTCGAGCTGTCCCATGTGTACGCACCCGCGGTGGTCGCCAACCTGCCTTACGACATGCTGCGCGACTTCACGCCGATCACGCTGGTGGGCACCTCGCCCATGGTGTTGTTCACCGGCCCTGAAGTCACCGACTTCAAGACCTTCCTGAAAACCTCCGCGAACACCAAGGGCGGACCGCCCGCCATGGCGAACAGCGGCACGGGATCGATCAGCCACCTGGTCGGCGAGCTGTTCTCCCAGGAAACCAAAATCAAGTTCAACATGGTGCCTTACCGCGGTGGCGCGCCGGCCATGGTGGACCTGGCTGCCGGCCAGGTGGGTTCCTATTTCGCCACGCTGGCAACCGGCTCCAGCCTGATGGCTTCGGGCAAGGTCAAGGCGCTGGCCGTCACGGGCCGCAAACGCTCCGACGTTCCCATCCTGCGCTCGCTGCCGACGATGACCGAACTCGGCCTGAAAAACATGGACGTCGCCCAGTGGTGGGCATTGGTTGCTCCGGCAACCACGCCGCTGGAAGTCACCGAGCGCCTTCGCCTGGAACTGCTGTCCGCGATGTCGGATTTGAAGGTGGTGGAGCGCATGTCGGCCCTGGGCGTGGAAATGAAGGGCACCTCGCGCGACCAGTTGCGCGGCTTCCTGCGCTCGGAGTCCGAGCGCTGGCGCACCCTGGCCCGCAACGTGGGCCTCAAGCCGCAATAAGCGGCACCCGGCGCGATAGCACTACAGGCCCAGCCAGCGTTGCGCGGCCGCCTGCAGCGCCTCTTGCGCGCCTGTGGTCAGCAAGGTGGTGTGGCCGGGCAAATCGCCCGGCTGCAACTGCCCGGCGGCCTGCAGCAGACGGCGGGCCTGCCGCGCGACAGGTTCGCCGGTTTCCACCAGCCGGACATCGGCGCCCACCAGCGCCTGCAGCGTGTCCCACGCGAAAGCGTAATGCGTGCAGCCCAGCACCAGGGTATCCATCTGGCCGGCCTGGCTGCCGAAGGGCCCCATCGCCCGCGTGTATTGCTCGCACAGCGCGCGGACCCGCGCAAGGTCATGGTTCTGTATCGCATCGGCCAGCCCGTCGCAGGGCTGCAGGATGAACTCGGCCTGGCCTTTCAATGAGTCGTGCAGGGTGCGCAGCTTGGTGCTGGCCACCGTGCCGTGTGTCGCCATCACGCCTATGCGGCCTGTCCTGCTCAAGGCGGCGGCCGGCTTGAGTGCCGGCTCCACGCCGACCAGCGGCAGGTCCGGGTGCTCGGCGCGCACAAGATGGGCGGCGGCCGCCGTTGCGGTGTTGCAGGCGATCACCAGCGCCTTGATTGCATGCTCGTCGCGCAATTGGTGCACGACGGCGCGCGTGCGCTCTATGACAAAAGCGTCGCCGCGTTCGCCATAGGGCGCAAAGCCCGCATCGGCCAGGTAGACGAAAGACTCGGCGGGCAGTTGCGCCCGCAGCGCCTTGAGGATGCTCAGGCCGCCCACGCCGCTGTCAAAAACACCGACGGGCCGATCGGCGCCGGCCTGTCCTTCGCTCACGCCGCCGCGACGGGAATGTTTTTGAATTCGCCGCTGGCGATTTTTTTCTGCCATTCGGCCGGGCCGGTGATGTGGGCGCTGGTGCCGCCCGAGTCCACCGCCACGGTCACGGGCATGTCGACCACGTCGAATTCGTAAATCGCTTCCATGCCCAGGTCGGCGAAACCGATCACCTTGGCGGTCTTGATGGCCTTGCTGACGAGGTAGGCGGCGCCGCCCACGGCCATCAGGTAGGCGCTCTTGTGTTTCTTGATGGCCTCGATGGCGACCGGGCCGCGCTCGGACTTGCCGATCATGGAGATCAGGCCGGTTTCAGCCAGCATCATTTCCGTGAAGCCGTCCATGCGCGTGGCGGTGGTCGGGCCGGCCGGGCCCACGGCTTCGTCGCGCACCGGGTCGACCGGGCCGACGTAGTAGATGACACGGTTGGTGAAATCGACCGGCAGCTTTTCGCCCTTGGCCAGCATGCCCTGAATGCGCTTGTGCGCGGCGTCGCGGCCGGTCAGCATCTTGCCGTTGAGCAGCAGGGTCTGGCCGGGTTTCCAGCTGGCGACTTCTTCCCTGGTGAGCGTGTTGAGGTTGACCTTTTTGCTCTTGTTGTAGTCGGGTGCCCAGTTCACGTTGGGCCACAGGTCCAGCGAAGGCGGGTCCAGGTAGACCGGGCCGCTGCCGTCCATCACGAAGTGGGCGTGGCGCGTGGCGGCGCAGTTGGGGATCATGGCCACCGGCTTGCTGGCCGCATGTGTGGGGTACATCTTGATCTTGATGTCGAGCACGGTGGTGAGGCCCCCTAGGCCTTGCGCGCCTATGCCCAGCGCGTTGACTTTCTCGAACAGCTCCAGGCGCAGCTCTTCGGTCTTGCTCAGTGGGGCGCCCGAGGACGACTTGGCCTGCAGTTCGTACATGTCCAGGTCGTCCATCAGGCTTTCCTTGGCCATCAGCACGGCTTTTTCGGCGGTGCCGCCTATGCCTATGCCCAGCATGCCGGGCGGGCACCAGCCGGCGCCCATGGTGGGCACGGTCTTGAGCACCCAGTCGACCACCGAGTCGCCGGGGTTGAGCATCACGAGCTTGCTTTTGTTTTCGCTGCCGCCGCCCTTGGCGGCCACGGTGACGTCGACCTTGTCGCCGGGCACCAGCTCGGTGAAGATCACGGCCGGTGTGTTGTCCTTGGTGTTCTTGCGCTCGAACTGCGGGTCGGCGACGACCGAGGCGCGGAGGGTGTTGTCGGGGTGGTTGTAGCCGCGGCGCACGCCTTCGTTGACGGCGTCGTCAATGCTGCCGGTAAAGCCTTCCCAGCGCACGTCCATGCCGATCTTGAGGAACACGTTGACGATGCCGGTGTCCTGGCAGATGGGGCGCTGGCCGGTGGCGCTCATCTTGCTGTTGGTCAGGATCTGCGCGATCGCGTCCTTGGCCGCCGGGCTTTGCTCGCGCTCGTAAGCGCGCGCCAGGTGGGCGATGTAGTCCGTGGGGTGGTAGTAGCTGATGTACTGCAGCGCGGCGGCTACGGATTCTATGAGGTCGGCTTGCTTGATCGTGGTCATGATGGGGTGGGGGTCGTCGTTTTGGGGAATTCGGGCAAACCTTGCAATTATCCGTCTTCGCAAAACCCCTCAGATGAGAATTCTTCTCGTCTGCGGTCATACTTCAGTTTTCCCCTTTTTTGACAGCGCAGGACATTCCATGACGACAAGCAGCAGCACGCGCACCGAGCGCGACACCTTCGGCCCTATCGCGGTGCCGTCCGACAAACTCTGGGGCGCGCAGACACAGCGTTCCCTGCAGAACTTCGACATCTCGGGCGAGCAGCAGCCGCGCGAGATCATCAAGGCGCTGGCCCAGGTCAAGCGCTCGTCGGCCAGGGTCAACCACGCGCTGGGCCTGCAGGACGAGAAAAAAACCCAGGCCATCGTGGCCGCGGCCGACGAGGTGATCGCGGGCCAGCATGCGGACGAGTTCCCGCTGGTGGTCTGGCAGACCGGTTCAGGCACGCAGACCAATATGAACGTCAACGAGGTGCTGGCCAACCGCGCGAGCGAAATCCTGGGCGGCGAGCGCGGCGAAGGCCGGCTGGTGCACCCCAACGACGATGTCAACCGCAGCCAGTCCTCCAATGACGTCTTCCCGACCGCCATGCATGTCGCCGCGGTGGAGGCGCTGACCCACAAGCTGCTGCCGGCCATTGCGAAGCTGCGCGCCACGCTGGCGAAAAAAGCCCAGGACTTCGACGGCATCGTCAAGATTGGCCGCACCCATTTGCAGGACGCCACGCCGCTCACGCTGGGCCAGGAGTTTTCGGGCTATGTGGCGCAACTGGACCACGGCGAAAAACATGTGCGCGCCGCCTTGCCGCACCTGTGCGAACTGGCGCTGGGCGGCACTGCCGTCGGCACTGGCCTGAACGCGCCCAAGGGCTATGCTGTGCAGGTGGCGGCCGAGCTGGCCGCGCTCACGGGCCTGCCTTTCGTCACGGCGCCCAACAAGTTCGAGGCGCTGGCGTCGGTCGACGGCCTGGTGCATGCGCACGGCGCGCTCAAGACCCTGGCGGCCAGCATGATGAAAATCGCCAACGACGTGCGCTGGCTGGCCAGCGGCCCGCGCAGCGGCATCGGCGAGCTCAGCATTCCCGAAAACGAACCCGGCTCGTCCATCATGCCGGGCAAGGTCAACCCGACGCAGAGCGAAGCCGTCACCATGCTGGCGGCCCAGGTGTTCGGCAACGACGTGGCCATCAACTTCGGCGGCGCTTCGGGCAACTTCGAGCTCAATGTGTTCAGGCCCATGGTGGCGCACAACTTTTTGCAGAGCGTGCGCCTGCTGGCCGACGGCATGGTGAGCTTCAACGACCACTGCGCCGTGGGCATCGAGCCGAACCGCGAACGCATCACCGAACTGGTGGATCGCTCGCTGATGCTGGTGACGGCGCTGAACACCCATATCGGCTATGACAAGGCCGCCTTCATCGCCAAAAAAGCGCACAAGGAAGGCAGCAGCCTGCGCGATGCGGCGCTGGCCTCGGGTTTTGTCACGGGTGAGCAGTTTGACCAGTGGGTTGTCCCCGGGAATATGGTCTGACCCCCGTCCAGGGGAGGTAGGCCCCCCCCCGTCGGACGCTCACTTCGTGTAGCGCCTTCCCCCCTTGCAGGGGGCGGCGCCTGCGGCCTGGCAAAGCCAGTTCCGCGGCCCCTGCTGGTGGGGGAGTACACGGTCGTGAGTCTGTGTGTCTGGGACAATAGGCGATGCTCAAATTTGTCCACCGCACGCTGAACCAGTTCATCAACTCGCAGTCGCTGTCGGGCGTGGTGCTGGCGCTGGCGGCCGTGCTGGCGCTGGTCGCCAGCAACTCGCCGTGGAGCGAGGCCTATATGCGCTTTGTGGAGCTGCCCGGCGAGCTGCGCCTGGGCTCCGACGCGCTGCTGCTGTCCAAGTCGCTGCTGCATTGGGTTAACGACCTGTGGATGGCGGTGTTCTTTTTCCTGGTGGGGCTGGAGATCAAGCGCGAGCTGCTGGACGGCGAATTGGCTTCGCGCAGCCAGGCCCTGCTGCCGGTGGGCGCGGCGCTGGGCGGCATGGTGGCGCCGGCGCTCATCTATGTGGCGATCAATGCCGGCAATCCCGTCGCGCTGCGCGGCTGGGCCATTCCGGCGGCCACCGACATCGCGTTCGCGCTGGGCATCCTGGTGCTGCTGGGTAGCCGGGTGCCGGCTTCGCTCAAGGTGTTTTTGACGGCCGTCGCCATCATTGACGACCTGGGGGCCATCCTCATCATTGCCTTCTTCTATACCGACAAGCTTTCCTTGTCGGCCCTGGCCGCCGCGGGCGCGGGCGTGCTGGTGCTGCTGGCCCTGAACCGCGCGAAGGTCATGGCGATAAGCCCTTATGTCGCGGTGGGGCTGGTGATCTGGCTCTTTGTCTACAAATCGGGCATACACGCCACCTTGGCCGGGGTGGTCACCGCGCTGGCGATTCCGCTGTCCGACGGCAAGGGCGGCTCGCCGCTCAAGGCGGCCGAGCACGCGCTGCATCCCTGGGTGGCGTTTGCGGTGCTGCCCATGTTCGCCTTTGTCAACGCCGGGGTGTCGCTGCAGGGCGTGACGCCGGCGACCTTGCTGCAAAGCGTGCCCATGGGCATCACGCTGGGCCTGCTGGTGGGCAAGGCGATAGGTGTGTTCGGCGCGTCCTGGCTGCTGATCCGCTTTGCCGGCGCGCGCCTGCCGGCAGGCGCCGGCTGGCGGCAGTTTTTCGGTGTCTGCCTGCTCTGCGGCGTGGGTTTCACCATGAGCCTCTTCATAGGCGCGCTGGCCTTTGCCGGCCAGGATGCCGCCTATGAAACGCAGCTCAAGCTGGGGGTGCTCTGCGGCTCGCTGCTGTCCGGCGCGCTGGGCGCGCTGATGCTGTTGCGCAGCAGCAGCGCCGTGGAGGCGGTGAAAACGCCCGCCTGAGGCTCAGTGCTTTTGCGCGGCGATGCCCGACATGATCTTGTCGGTGTAGGCGATCGCAATGGCCGACAGCAGGAAGGTGATGTGGATCACGGTCTGCGCGATCAGGACCTTGTCGGTGTAGTTGTCGGCGTTGATGAAGGTCTTGAGCAGGTGGATGGAACTGATGCCGATGATGGCTGTGGCCAGCTTGACCTTGAGCACCGAGGCGTTCACATGGCTCAGCCATTCCGGCTGGTCGCGGTGGCCTTCAAGGTTCATGCGGCTCACAAAGGTTTCGTAGCCGCCGACGATGACCATGATCAGCAGGTTGGAGATCATGACCACGTCGATCAGGGCCAGCACCACCAGCATGATGACCGTCTCGTTGAGCGACACGACGGGTATGGCGGTCTTGTAGCCTATGCTGGTGATCAGCGATTGCAGGGCGGCCTGGCTGCCGAAGGCGGCTTCTATCAGGTGCCACAATTCGACCAGGAAGTGCATCACGTACACCGCCTGCGCGGCGATCAGGCCCAGGTAGAGCGGCAACTGCAGCCAGCGGCTGGCGAAAATCAGGTTGGGCAGCGGGCGCAGCGGGGAGATTTCTCCGGAGGGTTGGGCTTGGGTAGGTTCAGTCATGATGGCGTAAGCTGGGAGGGTTGCGGCATTGTAAGAGGGCGGCCTGCCATCCCCGGATTTGATGTATTTGTAAGGTTCAAGCCAGTCAGTGGCTTGTAAGTGCGGCAGAAGACAGTACCACGCATTCAGTGACAAACAGGAGACAAAGCCAAATGAGCGCCCCTAATTCCGCGATTGAATCAACCCTGGTGGAGAACCGCATTTTTCCGCCCGCCGCCGCCACCGTGAAGGCCGCGCGCATTTCGGGCATGCCGGCCTACCAGGCTTTGTGCGCCGAGGCTGAAAAGGATTTTGAGGGTTTCTGGGCGCGCCTGGCGCGTGACAACCTCAGCTGGAAAAAGCCCTTCACGAAGACGTTGGACGAATCCGCGGCGCCCTTCTACAAATGGTTTGCCGACGGTGAGCTCAACGCCTCCTACAACTGCCTGGACCGCCACCTGGGCACGCCGACCGAGAACAAAAAGGCCATCATTTTCGAAAGCGACGACGGCAAGGTCACAAACGTCACTTACAAGGAACTGCACGCCAAGGTCAGCCAGTTCGCCAGCGCGCTGAAAGGCGCGGGCATCAAGAAGGGCGACCGGGTCATCATCTACATGCCGATGACGGTCGAAGGCGTGGTGGCCATGCAGGCCTGCGCGCGCATAGGCGCCACGCATTCCGTCGTATTCGGCGGCTTCTCGGCCAAGAGTTTGCAGGAGCGCATCCAGGACGCCGGCGCCGTGGCCGTCATCACCGCCAACTACCAGCTGCGCGGCGGCAAGGAGTTGCCGCTCAAGGCCATCGTCGACGAAGGCATCGCCATGGGCGGCTGCGAGTCGATCAAAAACGTGATCGTCTACCAGCGCACCGCCACGGCCTGCAATATGGTGGCCGGGCGCGACAGCCTGATGCACGAAATCACTGCCAAGGCGGCGACGGTGTGCGAACCCGAATTCGTCGGTGCCGAGCACCCGCTGTTCATTCTTTACACCTCGGGCTCGACCGGCAAACCCAAGGGCGTGCAGCACAGCACCGGTGGTTACCTGCTCTGGGCCAAGCTCACGATGGACTGGACCTTCGACATCCAGCCCGCCGACGTGTTCTGGTGCACGGCCGACATCGGCTGGATCACCGGCCACACCTATGTGGCTTACGGCCCGCTGGCCGCTGGCGCGACGCAGATCATCTTTGAAGGCATCCCGACCTTCCCGAACGCCGGGCGCTTCTGGCAGATGATCGAAAAGCACAAGGTCACGATTTTCTACACCGCGCCCACGGCGATTCGTTCGCTGATCAAGGCCGCCGAGGCCGACGAGAAAGTGCACCCGGCGCGCTCCGACCTCAGCAGCCTGCGCATCCTGGGCTCGGTGGGCGAGCCCATCAATCCCGAAGCCTGGATGTGGTACTACAAAAACGTGGGCGGCGAGCGCTGCCCCATCGTGGACACCTTCTGGCAAACCGAAACCGGCGGCCACATGATCACGCCGCTGCCCGGCGCCACACCGCTGGTGCCCGGCAGTTGCACCCTGCCGCTGCCCGGCATCATGACCGCCATCGTCGATGAAACCGGCAAGGACCTGCCCAACGGCTCGGGCGGCATGCTGGTCGTCAAACGCCCCTGGCCGTCCATGATCCGCACCATCTGGAACGATCCGGAGCGTTTCAAGAAGAGCTATTTCCCCGAAGAAATGGGCGGCACGATTTACCTGGCCGGCGACGGCGCGGTGCGCAACGCCGACAACGGCTACTTCCGCATCACCGGCCGCATTGACGACGTGCTCAACGTCTCGGGCCACCGCATGGGCACCATGGAAATCGAATCGGCACTGGTGGCGCATTCCGCGCTGGTGGCCGAAGCCGCCGTCGTGGGCCGGCCCGACGACCTGACCGGCGAAGCCATCGTGGCCTTCGTGGTGCTCAAGCGCGCGCGCCCCACGGGCGAGGAGGCCAAGGCCATCGCCAAGGAACTTCGCGATTGGGTCGGCAAGGAAATCGGACCCATCGCCAAGCCCAAGGACATCCGCTTCGGCGACAACCTGCCCAAGACACGCAGCGGCAAGATCATGCGCCGCCTGCTGCGCGGCATCGCCAAGGGCGAGGCCATCACGCAGGACACGTCGACTTTAGAAAACCCCGCCATCCTCGATCAGCTGTCGGAAAGACAGTGATCGAGGGCGGCGAAGCCGCGCCAGCGAAGCTGTGGCGGGGGAAGGGGACACTCATATCGCAAAGCGATGTGATGTGGCCACAAAACCCCGCCATCCTCGATCAGCTGTCGGAAAGACAGTGATCGAGGGCGGCGAAGCCGCGCCAGCGGAGCTGTGATGTGGCCACAGAATCCGGCGATTCTGGAGCAATTGGCTGAAAAGCAGTAGCTGGAGGCGCCAATGAAAAAAGCCCGTCATCGACGGGCTTTTTTGCGGGCTTGCGAGCCGCTTATTTGGTTGCCAGGACCCAGGCGGCCAGTTTCTTGGCTTCTTCAGGGTTGACCTGCGCATTCGCGGGCATGGGGACCGGGCCCCAGACGCCGGAACCGCCCTTGATGATTTTGGCGGCCAGCTTGTCGGCGGCGTCTTTCTGGCCGGCGTACTTGGCGGCGACATCCTTGTAGGAGGGGCCGACCAGCTTCTTGTCGATGGCGTGGCAGGCCATGCAGTTCTTGGCGGTAGCCAATTGCAGGTCGGCCAGGGCTGGCGTCGACACGGCAAAACCCGCGGTCACAAAAGCGATTACCGAAAGAATGCGTTTCATGGATTGTCCTCGTGGGGGGAAGTTGTGGATTCGGTTACAGTCAATCAACGTGATTGTAGTGGTGCCGGTTGACCCTTGTTTCAAGGGGATACCCCTTGGCGCAGGTGGACATATTCAGGAGAAATTTCATGTTTTTTTTATTGCTGGGCATTGCCGCGTTGTTGCTTAAATACCTGGAGATTGGGCCGGTAGCCACTTTGAACTGGTTCATCGTGCTGTCTCCCTTTGCAATGGCCGTCGCCTGGTGGGCCTGGGCCGATGCATCGGGTTATACCAAGCGCAGGGAAATCGACAAGATGGCCAAGCGCAAGGACGACCGGATTGAAAAACAGCGTGAAGCCATGGGTATGCTCTCGGCCAAAAAGAGGAAGAAGTAGGTCCGAGCGGCTGCAGATCCTTCCTTCAAGGTACCACACCAATTTATCCGCTGTTCGCAAACGGCGAGGCGGTTCAAAGCAAAGAGCCCGTGAAGTCTGTAACTTCACGGGCTCTTGTCGTTTCTGTGGACCGGGGTCAGTTCAATAGTCGTCCAGCACCGCGCCCTTGCTGGCACTGGAGGCATTGAAGGCAAACTTGGCCTGTACGCCGCGGGTGTAACGCGGCGCCGGAGCCTTCCAGCCGACCTTGCGTTTGGCCAGTTCGGCATCGCTGATGTTCAGCTGCAGCAAGAGCTGCTTGGAATCGATGGTGATGGAGTCGCCTTCGTTGATGAAGGCGATGTTGCCGCCGGCCGCGGCTTCTGGCGCGACGTGGCCGACCACCATGCCCCAGGTGCCGCCGGAGAAGCGGCCGTCGGTGATCAGGCCCACGCTTTCACCGAGGCCGGCGCCTATCAGCGCGCCGGTGGGGGCCAGCATTTCAGGCATGCCGGGCCCGCCCTTGGGGCCGAGGTAGCGCAGCACCATCACGTCGCCGGCCTTGATCTTGCCGGCCAGAATCGCGGCCAGGGCCGACTGCTCGTCGTCAAACACGCGCGCCGGGCCGGTCATGACCGGGTTTTTCAGGCCGGTGATCTTGGCGACGCAGCCCTCGGGCGAGAGGTTGCCCTTGAGGATGGCCAGGTGGCCCTGGGCGTACATGGGCTTGTCGATGGGGCGGATCACGTCCTGGTCGGCGCGAGGCACGTCGGGCACGTCCTTGAGCGTCTCGGCAATGGTCTGGCCGGAAATCGTCAGGCAGTCGCCATGCAGCAGGCCGGCGGCCAGCAGTGTTTTCATGACCTGGGGAATGCCGCCGGCGCGGTGCAGATCCACAGCGAGGTATTTGCCCGAGGGCTTGAGGTCGCACAGCACCGGCGTGCGCTGGCGCACGCGCTCGAAGTCGTCGATCGTCCATTCCACGCCGGCCGCGTGGGCGATGGCCAGGAAGTGGAGCACGGCGTTGGTGGAGCCGCCGGTGGCCATGATCACGGCGACTGCGTTTTCAATCGCCTTCTTGGTGACGATGTCGCGCGGTTTGATGTCTTTTTTGATGGCCTCGACCAGAACCTTGGCCGACTCCTTGGCCGAGTTCATTTTCTCGTCGTGCGGATTGGCCATGGTGCTGGAGTAGGGCAGCGAAATACCCAGGGCCTCGAAGGCGCTGGACATGGTATTGGCCGTGTACATGCCGCCGCAACTGCCGGTGCCGGGGATGGCGCGGCGCTCGATCTCCAGCAGGTCTTCGTCGCTCATGCGGCCGGCGGCGTTTTCACCCACGGCTTCGAACACGCTGACGATGTTGAGGTCCTTGCCCTTGTAGCTGCCCGGCAGGATGGTGCCGCCGTAAACGTAGATTGCAGGCACGTTAGCGCGCAGCATGCCCATCAGGCCGCCCGGCATGTTCTTGTCGCAGCCGCCGACCACCAGCACGCCGTCCATCCACTGGCCCTGCACACAGGTTTCGATGCAGTCCGAGATCACCTCGCGGCTCACCAGCGAATATTTCATGCCTTCGGTGCCCATGGCCATGCCGTCGGAGATGGTGGGCGTGCCGAAGACCTGGGCGTTGCCGCCGGCCTCCTCGATGCCGGCAATCGCCGCATCCGCCAGTTTTTGCAGGCCGCTGTTGCAGGGCGTGATGGTGCTGTGGCCGTTGGCCACGCCGACCATGGGCTTTTTGAAATCGTCGGCCTCGTAACCCATGGCGTAGTACATGGAGCGGTTGGGCGCGCGCGATTTGCCCTCGGTGATGTTTTTGCTGCGCGGGTTGGCAACGATGTTGACGGTTTTGGTGTTCATGGTGCGTCTCGTGGTGGATGTCTGTTTGGGTGTGGCCGGGCTGCGCCGTGGCACTCAGGAATGCAGAGTATGCGTGCTTTGATTGATTCTTTCCAATCCATTATTTATGATCTATTAATATGTAATGCATATGAATGATGCCCTCAATGCCGTGCACACGGCGTCCCGCAAACCACCCCTGATCGAGCTTCGCCTATGGCGCCAGTTCCTGGCCGTGGCCGAGGAATTGCACTTCGGCCGCGCGGCGCTGCGCCTGAGCATGACCCAGCCGCCGCTCACCCAAGCCATTGCCCAGCTGGAGGCCTTGCTGGGCCTGAAGTTGTTCGACCGCACCAAGCGCAGCGTGCAGCTCACGGCGGCGGGTGCCGCCCTGGTGCCCGAGGCGCGCGACCTGCTGGCGCGCGCCCAGGCCTTGCCGGCGTATGCGCGCGCCAGCGCCGACGGCGAGGCGGGGCGCTTGCGGCTGGCTTTTGTCTCCACGGTGGGTTTCGAGTTGCTGCCGCGCTGGGTGCGCGCTTTTCGCGAGCACTACCCGAAAGTGCAGCTGGAACTGCTGGAGGCGACCGGCGACGTGCAATTGCAGGCCTTTGAGCGCGGCGAGATCGACGCGGGCTTCATGCTGCATTCCCCTGGTTTTGCGCCGCCCGGCTTGGCCTGCCGGCGCATCAGCCAGGACCCGCTGGTGGTGGCGCTGCCCGAGCAGCACCCGCTGGCAAACAAGGCTGCACTCACCCTTGCGGACCTGTTGGACCAGGCGCTGGTGATTTTTCCGCGGCGCATCGTTCCTTCGCTCTACGACGCGATTTTTGCGATGTATCACGCGGCCGGGCAATTGCCGCAGGTCGCGCAGGAAGCCATCCAGATGCAGACCATCGTGAACCTGGTATCTGCCGGGCTGGGCGTGGCCTGGGTGCCCGAGAGCGTGCGGCAATTCCAGCGGCCCGGCGTGGTGTACCGCAGCCTGCCGGCCGGCAGGCCTTCCGCGCGCGGTGGGGCTCGGGGGGGGGCAGTCGCGGTACCCGGCTGCGAGACCAGCTTGGTCTGGCCGGTCGCCAGCGCCAACCCGGCGCTCGCGCGCTTCGCGGCTTTTATCGGCGAGTAGACCGGTAAAAGGCTTCGTCCTGTTCGCGTTGCCGGCGCGCCGCCACCGCGCTTTGCTGCTGCTGTCTTTCCGACGCGGTGAGTTCGCGCTGCTCCATCCTGCGCTGGGCTATTTCGCCGGGGCTGCTGCAGCGCGCGCCATGGTTGGCCTCGCAGTTGGCAATGATTTGTTTGTCGGTGAGCGGGGCCTGGGCAGCGCCTTTGCGCAAGCCGCCCGGTGCCGGGGACGAGCCCTGGCGCGATGTGTTGGCGGAGGCGTCCGCGGCCGCCCGCGCGTCGGCGGCTGCGTTTTCCGCCGCCCAGTCTTTTGGCGCGGCAGCGGCAGCAGCAGCGCCATTGCCATAGGGCCCGCCCTCGGCCGGCATCGGGGGCGCGGCGGACCTTGTGGGCGCCTGCATGATGAGCTTTTCGCTGCCGCCTTGGGCCGCGCAAGGTATTTGCGAAAAGATTTTTTTGCCGTTCGCGTCCAGGCATTGGTAGACCTGCGCGGTGGCAGGCTGCATGAAGAACAGGCCCAGCAGGCCGAAAGCAAGGGCAGGGTGAAGGGCGTTGCGCATGGGCGGTATCCGTGACGGTGTTGCCGGCAGTCTAATCCAATGCCGTCTTCGCGTAAGCCCTTTCCTACGAGGCATGCGTGCAAAATACCGCCCATGCTTATCCACCCGCAAATCAATCCTGTCGCGCTCCAACTCGGCCCGTTGGGCATCCACTGGTACGGCCTGACCTACCTGGCGGCCTTCGGCTTGTTTTTCTTCCTGGCCACGCGGCGGCTGCGGCACCAGCCTTTTGCCTCCATCACCGGGCCGGGGGCCTGGTCGCGCAGGCATATTGAGGACATGCTGTTTCTGGGGGTGATGGGAGTGGTGATAGGCGGGCGGCTCGGTTATTGCCTTTTCTACAAGCCCGGCTACTACCTGTCGCATCCGCTGGAGATCTTTTTTGTGTGGCAAGGCGGCATGAGCTTTCACGGCGGCATGCTGGGGGTGCTGGCTTCGCAGTGGTGGTTTGCGCGCTCGCGCCAGCGGCCCTGGCTGCAGGTGATGGATTTTGTGGCGCCTTGCGTGCCCACGGGGCTGGCGGCGGGGCGTGTCGGCAACTTCATCAACGGTGAGCTGTGGGGGCGTTTCAGCGACCCGGCCCTGCCCTGGGGCATGGTGTTCCCGGGCAGCGGTTCCCCGCTGCCGCGCCATCCTTCGCAGGTCTACCAATTCCTGCTCGAGGGCCTGCTGCTGTTCGTGCTGCTGTGGCTGTACGCGCGCAAGCCGCGCAAGACGGGCCAGGTCTCCGGCGCCTTCCTGCTGGGCTACGGCGTGTTCCGCTTTATTGCCGAGTTTTTCCGCGAGCCGGACGAGTTCCTCGGCATCCTGGCCCTGGGCATGAGCATGGGCCAATGGCTTTGCGTTCCCATGATCATTGGCGGCGCCTGGCTCTGGGTGTGGGCGACAAAACGCGCTGAGCCGGCCTGAGGCCCGGCAAAACCGTCACAAGGGGCGCTACCGGGGCGGCGCATGCTGTTCGCGTCCGCAATCCGCAAGCCTCCACTAGGGTTTCCCCCTGTCGTTTTCAAGCACAAGCTCTTGATGGTGTTTGGATTATTTCTCATAATTACACGTAATTACTTGAAATTACCGCGGAATTAGGCGTCAAAGTACCCGCGGTAAAGCAGGTTTTCAGCAGGGGTTCGCCATGCCGGCGGGCCGGGTCAGTCAAAGGGTCATGCCATGCGTCTTGTCCAGAATTCACTGCACCAGGAGGTCGCCGATACCCTGCGCGAGCAAATTTTCGCGGGCCAGCTGGCGCCCGGGAGCTTTCTGGATGAGGTCGCGCTGTGCGAGCGGCTGGAAATCTCGCGCACGCCGCTGCGCGAGGCGCTCAAGGTGCTGACTTCGGAGGGGCTGCTGCGCCATGAGCCCCGGCGCGGCTGCTTCGTCAACGAAGTGACCGAAAAAGACCTCGACGACATCTTCCCGGTGATCGCGCTGCTGGAAGGGCGCTGCGCCTACGAGGCGGCGCGCAACGCGACTGACGCCGACCTCGCGGCGCTGACCACCCTGCACGAGCGCCTCAACAGCCATGCGGCGGCCGGCCGCATCAACGACTACTACGCCACCAACTTCGCGATCCACGAGGCCATCATCCTGCTGGCCGACAACCGCTGGCTCGCGCAGGCCATTGCCGACCTGCGCAAAATCCTCAAGCTCGCGCGGCTGCAGCAGCTTCACGCGCCGGGCCGGCTGGCGCAAAGTCTGTCGGAGCACATGACGGTGTTCGCCGCCCTCAAGAGCCGCGATAGTGAAGGCGCGGAAGCCGCCATGCGCACGCACCTGACACGCCAGCGCGAAGCGCTGCGCGAACTGGCCCGCAACCAGCGCTCAAGGGTGGCATCATGAGCGCCGCCGAGTGGCTCAGCCGCAACGTCTCGCGCTTTACCAGCGACAAGGGCGCCGCGGGGAATGCGGCGGCGCAAGCCGCCCCGGCGGCAGCCAAAAAATCGGCGCCCGGCGCAAGCCTGCCCGCGCGCAGCACGCATGAGCGGCTGCAGGCGACGCTGAGCCAGAAAGACGAGGCGCTGTCGCCGCGCGTGCTGCGCCGCACCTTGCAGGAACTGCAGGCCATCATCGACCCGCGCGTGAGCGAGGTCGAGGGCGGGCGCCGCGCCATGGCCATCGCGGCCTGGTACGAGGGCGCCACGGCGGCGCGCCGGCGCGACCTGTGGATGCTCATGAGCGAGCAATTCGTCGCCAACCCGCAAAAGGTCAAGGCCGCGCAGGCGCAGTTCGCGGCGGCGGTGGGCACGCCCGAGGAGGCGGTGGCCGAGGTGCGTTACCGGCGCGCCACGGTGTCGCCGCGCCGGCGCCTGCTGCAGCGCTTCAGCGTCTACCCGGGCGGTATCCAGTTTCTGGTCGACATGCGGGCCGAGATGCAGCCCAGCCTCAAGTCCGACAAGCGCCTGCTGGCGCTGGACGTGGAAATGGAATACATGTTTTCCACCTGGTTCGACGTGGGATTTCTGGACCTGCGTCGCATCACCTGGGATTCGCCGGCCTCGCTGATCGAAAAGCTCATCAAGTACGAAGCGGTGCATGACATCAAGGGCTGGGCCGACGTGAAGAACCGGCTCGACAGCGACAGGCGCTGCTACGGCTTTTTCCACCCGCGCCTGCCCGAGGTGCCGCTGATCTTCGTGGAGGTTGCCATGGTCGAGCAGATCGCGGGTGACATCATGCCGCTGCTCGACGAACTGGCCGCGCCTTCGGACCTGAGCCGCGCCACCACGGCCATCTTTTATTCGATCAGCAACACCCAGGCCGGGCTGCGCGGCGTGAGTTTCGGCGACTCCCTGATCAAGCGCGTGGTCGAGACGCTGAAGGAAGAATTTCCCAAGCTCAAGACTTTTGCCACGCTTTCGCCGATTCCGGGTTTTCGCAATTGGCTGGGCAAGAACGCCGGGGCCATGCTCGAAAAACTGGGCGAAAAAGAACTCACGGCGCTGGGCCGGGCCGTGGGCTTCGAGCCGCCCGGCGCCGGGCATTTGCTCACGGCCATTGAGAACCCGCTCGCGCTAAGCGAAAAATCGCCGGTGCGCAAAATGCTGCTGCACTGCGCCGCCCACTACCTTGGGCGGACCCTGGAAGAGGGCAAGCCGCTGGATCCGGTGGCGCGCTTTCACCTGGGCAATGGCGCGCGCATAGAACGCATCAACTGGGCGGGCGACCCCACACCGAAAGGGCTCAAGCAGTCCTACGGCCTCATGGTGAATTACCTCTACGACCTCAAGCGCCTGGACAGGCACCGCGCGCAGCTCGCACAGGGGGAAATCCCCGTGTCAGGGGACATCGAAGATTTGTACATTTGAATGTGTACTTAAGAACGTGTACTTCAATGGATTGGGGTGGCGGCAAGCCGGGTTCGCTGCACATGAACTCCCGGTTTGCTTTTTCTGATTTCGACAACGACAGGAGACAACAATGACTTTCAGTTTTCATGCCCGGGCTTCCCGGCGCGACATCTTGCGCGCCGCGGCCGCCGGTGCCGCGACACTGTCCTTCGGCAGCCAAGCCCAGTCGGCCTGGCCCACCAAGCCTGTGACGATGATCGTGCCCTTCCCGGCGGGCGGCGGCACTGACGCCTTCGCCCGCCCCCTGTCCGCCCAGTTCGCGAAGCTGACCGGCAAGCAGCTCATCATCGACAACCGCGGCGGCGCCGGCGGCACGCTGGGGGCCAGCATTGCCGCCAGGGCCCAGCCCGACGGCTACACGCTGTTTATGGGCGCGGTGCATCACACCATCGCGCCTTCGATGTATCCCAAGCTCGACTACGACATCGAGAAAGATTTTGTGCCGCTGGCCCTGATGGCCAACGTGCCGCAGGTGCTGGTGGTCAACCCCCGCAACCTGCCGTTCCCCGATTTCAAGGCCTACCTTGAAGCTGTACGCAAGGCACCGGGCAAGTACAACTACGGATCGGCCGGCGCGGGCACCTCGCACCACCTGGCCGGTGAGCTGTTCAAGCAGCAGACCAAGACCTTCATCACCCACATTCCCTATCGCGGCGCGGGCCCTGCGCTGCAGGACTTGATCTCGGGCAATGTCGACATGATGTTTGACGGCCTGGGTTCCTCGGCCAACCACATCAAGGGCGGACGGATCAAAGCGCTTATGGTGTCCGGCACCAAACGCAACCCGGCATTCCCGGATGTGCCCTGCGCCGGCGAACTGGGCCTGCCCGACTACACCGTGACCACCTGGTACGGCATGTGGGCACCCAAAGGCACGCCGGCCGATGTGCAGGCGCGCATCGTCGAGGACCTGCGCAAGGCCGCCACCACCGATGAACTCAAGGCGATCTGGGCCAACAACGGCGCGGACTTCGGCAACCTCACGCCGCAGCAGTTCGGCGCTTTTGTGAGCAGCGAGGTCAAGCGCTGGTCGGCCGTGGTGAAAGCCTCCGGCGCCAAACTCGAATGACCGCTTGATGGCTGGAGCTGTTTTACTCGAGGTGAAGGGCTCCCTGGCCTTTGTGACCCTGTCCCATCCGGGCAAATTTAATGCCATGAGCCGCGCCATGTGGCGCGAGCTGCGCGCGGCCTTCGAAGGCCTGCAGCGGGCCGACTATGTGCGCTGCGTGCTGGTGCGGGGCGAGGGCGGGCATTTTTGCGCGGGAGGCGACATTTCCGAATACGCCGGCTTCCGGTTTGAAGAATCCGCCCTGCGTGAATTTCACGAGTGCGATGTGTGGGGCGGCTTGCGGGCCATGCTTGATTGCGACCTGCCCATGGTTGCGCAGATCGACGGCAACTGCATGGGCGCCGGCCTGGAGATCGCCAGCTGCTGCGATATCCGCATCGCGGGCGACAGCGCGAAGTTCGGCGCGCCCATCGCGAAGCTTGGCTTTCCGATGGCGCCGCGCGAAGCCGCGCTGGTGCTGCGCGCGGCGGGCGAGCTGACCGCGCGCGAAATGCTGCTGTCGGCTGCCGTGCTGGACGCAGCCGAGATGAAGCAGCGTGGTTTCCTCAATCAGGTACTGCCGGCTCACGAAGCGGGCGCCGCAGCCATGGCTTGCGTGGAACGCTGCGCCGCCCTGGCGCCCGGCGCCGCCAGGCTGAACAAGCAGGCTTTGCGGGCGTTGGCCCAGGCCGGCAGCGAGCAAGCCGTGACGGACCTGGCAGCGAGCGCTTACCGCTATGCTGCCTCGCCCGAACACCGGGAAGGCGTGACGGCCTTTACTGAAAAACGCCAGCCCCGGTTTGACGGCCGGGCCGCTGAATCTATGACCACTGACAGCCTGAGCCATGAAAAACCATAACCTGTTCGCGGCACTGCGAGCCGCCTTTCCTTCCTCGCTGGACGACGTCGCCGTCGAAACCGACAACGGCTTGCGCTATTCGTGGCGCGACCTTGAACGCGGCACCGCGATGATGGCCAACCTGCTGGCCTCGCTGGGCTTGCCCGCGGGGGCCAGGGTGGCGGTGCAGGTCGAAAAATCGGTGGAAGCCATGATGCTGTACCTGGCGACCTTGCGCGCCGGTTATGTGTTCCTGCCGCTCAACACCGCCTACCAAAGCGCCGAGATCGAGTACTTCATCGGCAATGCCGAGCCCTCGGTGATGGTATGCAGCAGCAAGAACTTCGGCTGGGTCAGCAAGATCGCCTTCAAGGCTGGCACGCGCAACGTTTTCACGCTGGACGACGACCGCACGGGCTCGCTGCTGGAGCGTGCCGCGCATTGCAGCGACCGGCATGAACCCGTGCAGAGGGAGGCCGACGACCTGGCCGCCATTCTTTACACCAGCGGCACCACGGGCCGCAGCAAGGGCGCCATGCTGACGCACGGCAACATGCTGAGCAACGCGCTGGTGCTCAAGGACTACTGGGGCTGGAAGAAGGGTGACGTGCTGATCCACGCCTTGCCGATTTTTCATGTGCACGGCCTGTTTGTCGCCATCCACGGTGCGCTGATCAACGGCAGCAAGATGATCTGGCTCGCGAAGTTCGACCCCAAGCTGGTGGTCAGCAAGCTGCCCGAGGCCACGGTGTTCATGGGCGTGCCCACGCTCTATGTGCGCCTGCTGGCCGAAGCCGGCCTGACACGTGAGGCCTGCCGTAACATGCGGCTTTTTGTCGCGGGATCGGCCCCCTTGCTGATCGAAACCTTCAACGAATGGAAGGAGCGAACCGGCCACACGATTCTGGAGCGCTATGGCATGTCCGAAACCGTGATGCTGACCTCCAACCCCTACCAGGGCGCTGAGCGGCGCGGCGGCACCGTGGGCTTTGCGCTGCCGGGCGTCAGCCTGCGCGTGCAGGGCGATGACGGGCAGTCCCTGCCGGCCGGCGAGATTGGCGGCATCCAGGTCAAGGGGCCGAATGTCTTCAAGGGCTACTGGCGCATGCCGGAAAAGACCAAAGAAGAGTTCACGGCGGACGGCTATTTTAAGACCGGCGACGTCGGCAAGATCGACGAGCGCGGCTACATCGTCATCGTGGGCCGCAGCAAGGACCTGATCATCAGCGGCGGCTACAACGTCTACCCGGCCGAGATCGAGGGCTATATCAACGACATGCCGGGCGTGGCCGAAAGCGCCCTGGTCGGCGTGCCGCACCCGGATTTCGGCGAAGTGGGTGTTGCCGTCGTGATCGCCAAGCCCGGCGCTTCGCTGGAAGGCGGCCGGATTGTGGGCGAACTCAAGTCCAGGCTGGCCAACTTCAAGATTCCCAAGCAGTGTTTTGTGGTCAGCGAGCTGCCGCGCAACACCATGGGCAAGGTGCAGAAGAATTTGCTGCGTGAGCAGTACAAGGGCCTGTTTGCTTAAAACAGGCTAGGGCGCGAAATCGTCGACCTGGATGACCTTGTCCGCCGCGCGCAGGTAGGCCAAGGCCAGCTCAGGGCGGCTTGAAGCCTGCGCGGCGCGCTGCATCGATGCGCTGCGGCGCACGGCCTTGTTGAGCGACACCGTTTCTCCCCCCAGTTGCTCGGCCAGGGCCAGTGCATCCATTAAATCCCGCAAGCCGCCGCCGGCCGGCGTGGCCAGGTCGGAGCACAGGCGCCGCATGAGCGCGTGCTGGGTGCGCAGCAGCCTGGCCAGGTCCAGCAGCTGGACATCCCGCAGCGGCGCCAGCCGCGTGCTGCGGTTGAGCACCATGGCCCCCACCACGCGGCGCAGCGGCGATGGAAAGTTGGCATAGAGCGCTTCCAGCGCATTACCGGCTTCGTCAAGCTGGACGCGAATCGCGGCCTTGGCCACCGGCAGCATGTCGCCGTCCTTTTCCACCGCGTAGCGCCAGACGCAGGCGCTGGCCATGTAAAGATGGGCCAGCACGTCGCCCAGCCGGGCCGACAGCAATTCCATGCGCTTGAGCTTGCCGCCCAGCAAGCCCATGGCCAGGTCGCAGGTCAGCGCGTACTGGCTGCTCAGGCGGGCGATCAGCCGGGCTTCCTTTTCCAGGCCTGCGGGCGGCGTTCCCCGCAGCGGTGCGCCCGCGATGCTGTACCAGAAGCTGCGCAGCACGTGTCCGACGTGGCCAATCAATGCTTCGCCCAGCGCCTGGGCGTCCTTGTCCCGCACCGCCTGCATTTCCTTCATTACATAAGGGTGGCAGCGCACGGCCCCCTGGCCGAAGATGATCAGCGAGCGGGTCAGGATGTTGGCGCCTTCCACGGTGATGGCAATCGGCGCGCCGCGGTAGGCCACGGACAGCAGGTTGGAAGGGCCCTGGATGATGCCCTTGCCGCCCAGGATGTCCATGCCGTGGTTGACGGCGCGGCGCCCGGCTTCGGTCAAATGCACTTTCAGGATGGCGCTGGCCACACTGGGCTGCTCGCCGTGGTCCAGCACCGCGGCGGTGTAGCGGCGCGCGGCGTCCGTTGCATAAAGCTCGCAGGCCATGCCGGCGATCACGCCGGCGATCGCGTCGAAGCGCCCGATCGGGAGCCCGAACTGCTCGCGCACCTGGCCGTAGCCATTGGCGACGAAGAGCGCGGTCTGTTGCATGGCCGAGCCCAGTGCCGGCAGCGAAATGGCTCGCCCGGCCGCCAGGCATTCCATGAGCATGCGCCAGCCCTGGCCGACCCGGGCCTCACCGCCTATGACCCAGTCCATGGGGATGAAGACCTCGCGGCCTTCGATAGGGCCGTTCATGAATGCCGCGTCCATGGGCCGGTGCCGCCGGCCTATGTTCATGCCGGGCTGCGGCACCGGGATCAGCGCGCAGGTGATGCCCAGCTCGCGCTGGCCCTCGGGCAGGCTTTCGTCGATGGCGTTGAAGGCCAGGCCCACGACGGTGGCCACCGGCGCCAGGGTGATATAGCGCTTGGAGAAGTTCAGGCTGAAGCCGCGTACCACCCGGCCTTCAAACTCCCGCTCGACCAGCAGGCCGCTGTCGGGGATGGAAGCCGCATCGGAGCCCGCATAGGGCGAGGTCAGCCCGAAGCAGGGCAGGTCGCGGCCGTCGGCCAGGCGCGGCAGGTAGTGCTGCTTCTGGGCATCCGTGCCGTAGCGCAGCAGCAGTTCGGCCGGCCCCAGGGAGTTGGGCACCATGACGGTTACGGCCGCGGAGATGTTCAGCGTGGCGATGCGCGTCACCACGGTGGCATGGGCATAGTGGCTGAAGCCCAGCCCGCCATGCGCCTCGGGAATGATCATGCCGAAGAAGCGGTGTTCGCGCAGGTAAGCCCAGACCCCGGCGGGCAGGTCCCCGGCCTGGTCGATGGCAAAGTCATCCAGCATGGCGCACAGGGTGGTGACTTCCTTGTCCAGAAAGGCCTGTTCCGCGGCGCTGAGCACGTTGGGCCCGGCGGCCAGCAGGGCGTCAAAATCGGGCCGTCCGGAGAACAACCGGCCTTCAAAGCCGACAGTACCCGCTTCGAGCGCGGCGCGCTCTGTGTCGCCCATCACAGGCAATGCGTGGGCAAAGGGTTTCATGGCGGCCCGGCCCAGCCAGCTGGAAAATCCCATGGGGGTGTCTTTCGGAAGGGAAGTGAAAGCTTGCCCCCAGCCTACGAGGGGCACGCGGGGTGCCTAGTGCCGTTCACCCCGTGTCGCTGTAGGCGGATTTGCCGGGCAGCCGGCCTTCCCGCAAAGCCCGGGCAAGAAAGGTTCCCGCGCTTGCGGCCCTCTTATACAATTGCTCCGGTCTGATTTTTGCTAGTGTTTCCTGGTTTTTACTTCCAAGTTTTTATAAGAGGAGTTGAGGACATTATGAAAAAGCATCTTGGGTATTGGGCGTTTTCGGCCATGCTGGTTGCGGCACTGACCGCCTGCGGTAAAAAAGACGAAGCGCCTGCCGCCGCCGCCCCGGCCGCCGCCGCGAGCGCGCCGGCCCCCGTGGCCGCCGAGGAAAAGGTACTCAATGTTTACAACTGGCCTGACTACGTCGCCAAGGACATGGTCGCCAACTTCGAAAAGGAAACCGGCATCAAGGTCAACTACCAGACCTTCGAGAACAACGAGGCCCTGCACGCCAAGCTGGTCGCCGGCAACACCGGCTACGACATCGTCGTGCCCGGCGCCGTGTTCGCCAAGCCGCAGATCGACGGCGGCCTGCTCGCCAAGCTCGACAAAACCAAAATCGGCAACTACGGCAACCTGGACCCGGCCATCATGGAAAAGCTGGGCACCATTGACCCGGGCAATGCCTACCTCGTGCCCTGGGCCTGGAGCTTCACCACGGTCGGCATCAACAAGGCCAAGGTCACCAAGGCCCTGGGTTCCACCCCCATGCCGGAAAACGCCTGGGACCTGGTGTTCAACCCGGTCTACACCGCCAAGCTCAAGTCCTGCGGCATCGCCTACCTCGACTCGCCCACCGAAGTGCTGCCGCCGGCCATGCACTACCTGGGCAAGAACGCGTACTCCAACGACCCGGCCGACCACAAGGCGGCGGCCGAGATGCTGGCCAAGGTGCGCCCGCACATCCGCATGTTCTCCAGCACCATGATTGACGACCTGGCCGGCGGCAAGGCCTGCGTGGCCCTGGCCTGGGCCGGCGACATCAACATCGCCCGCGGCCGCGCCCTCGAAAACAAGAGCGGCAACGAAGTCGAGGCCCTGCTGCCCAGCACCGGCGGCCTGATCTTCTTTGATACCCTGGCCATTCCCAAGGATGCCAAGCATCCCAACAATGCGCTGGCTTTCATCAACTACTCGCTGCGCCCTGAAGTGTCCGCCTCCCTGACCAACGAGCTGGGCTACGCCACCGCCAACAAGGCCAGCCTGGCCAACGTCAAGCCCGAAATCGCCAAGGACAAGGCGGTGTTCCCCGATGCCGACAACCTGAAGAAAATGGTGTCACCGGCCAGCTTCAGCAACGAAGCCCGCGAATCCATGAGCAATGTGTTCACCGCCTTCAAAAAAGGCAAGTGACGTTTTACTGATCTCTGGCAAGCGCTGATTTCAGTGTGAACCCGGCTGTGCATGCAATGTGTTGTGTGCACAGCTTTTTTTCATTTTGATGAAGGCAGGAAATCCTGTTCATGAATCTACCTCTCTCGGCCGGCGACGGGTTTTTGCGGACCGACCAGCTGGTCAAGCGCTTTGATGGCGTGGCAGCGGTCGATGATGTCTCGCTGTCCATCCACAAGGGTGAAATCTTCGCACTGCTGGGCAGCTCCGGCTGTGGCAAGTCGACCCTGCTGCGCATGCTGGCGGGTTTTGAAAAACCGACCTCCGGCGCGGTCTTTCTGGACGGCGTGGACATCGCGTCCTTCCCGCCCTACGAGCGGCCCATCAACATGATGTTCCAGTCGTATGCGCTGTTTCCGCACCTGACGGTCTGGGACAACATCGCTTTCGGCCTCAAGCGCGAAGGCATGCCCAAGCCCGAGATCGAGGCCCGCGTGCAGGAGATGCTCAAGCTGGTCCAGCTCGAGGCCTTCGCCAAACGCAAGCCGCACCAGCTTTCGGGCGGCCAGCAGCAGCGTGTGGCCCTGGCGCGCAGCCTGGCCAAGCGCCCCCAGCTGCTTTTGCTCGACGAACCCCTGGGCGCGCTGGACAAAAAGCTGCGCGAACGCACGCAGTTCGAACTCGTCAACATTCTTGAATCGGTGGGCGTGACCTGCGTCATGGTCACGCACGACCAGGAAGAAGCCATGGCCATGGCCTCCCGCATCGCCGTGATGAGCCACGGCCGCGTGCTGCAGGTCGGCACGCCCAAGGAAATCTACGAGCACCCCAATTGCCGCTTTGTGGCCGACTTCATCGGCAACGTCAACATGCTGGAAGGCGAGCTCACGCTGGACGAAGCCGACCGCTGCGAAGTCACCACCGACCAGGGCGTGGTGAGCGTGGGGCACGGCATCAGCGGCACGCTGGGCATGGCGGTGGCCATCGCGGTGCGGCCCGAGAAGATCCATATCGCCAAGGCTCGTCCATCTGGGGTCAGCAGCAACCTGTTTACCGGCAAGGTGCGCGAGATTGCCTATTTCGGCAGCTACAACACCTTCATCGTGGAAGCGGCTGGCGGGCGCACCCTCAAGATCACCGAGACCAACACCACGCGCCACGACAGCGACACCATCACCTGGGACGACCAGGTCTTCTTCTGGTGGGACGGCTCCGCGCCGGTGGTGCTGACGCAGTAGGCGCAGCCCACAGGCCTTAACGATTCAATCCCGGCGATGAACAACATCCCCTCCTGGCTTCAGCTCAACCTCGGGCGGCGCTTCGTGATCGCCGTGCCCTATGTCTGGCTGCTGCTGTTTTTTGTGCTGCCTTTCCTGATCCTGCTGCGCATCAGCGTGACGGACATGGGAGGCGGCGTCGATCCTTTCGCGCCGCTGATAGAGACGGTCAAGGGCTCCTGGCACGTCCTGCTGCGCTACAACAACTACGCGTCCATCTTCATCGACAACGCGCAGGACGCCGTGGGCGGCTTCGGCAACACCATTTACATGGAGGCCTACAAGACCTCGCTGAAGTACGCTTTGCTGACCACGCTGTCCTGCCTGGTCATAGGCTATCCCTTTGCCTACTTCATCGCGCGTTCGCGGCCCTCGATACGCCCGGCCTTGTTGATGCTGGTGATGCTGCCGTTCTGGACCTCCTTCCTGCTGCGTGTCTACGCCTGGAAGGGCATACTGGCCGACCAGGGTGTGCTCAACAACCTGCTGCTGTCGTTGGGCATCATCCAGGAGCCCATGGTGATGCTTTACACCGACGTCTCCATGCTGGTGGGCATGACCTATGTGTACTGCCCCTTCATGATCCTGCCGCTTTACGCCAACCTGGTGAAGATGGATTTCCGCCTGCTGGAGGCTGCGCACGACCTGGGCGCCAGCGCCTGGAAGGCCTTCTGGCTGATCACTGTGCCGCTCAGCAAGTCGGGCATCGTGGCCGGCTCCATGCTGGTGTTCATTCCCAGCGTCGGCGAGTTCGTGATCCCCTCGCTGCTGGGCGGCGCCGAAAACATCATGATCGGCCGCGTGGTTTGGGACGAGATGTTCAGCAGCAACAACTGGCCGCGCGCGTCGGCGCTCGCGGTGGTGATGATTTTGCTGATCCTGGTGCCGCTGGCTTTTTATTACCGCTCCAGCAGCGACCGCGATGCGCGGGGAGGGCACTGAGATGAAGCTCAGCCTGAGGGGTTTTTCGCGCCTGGTGGAAAACAACGTGGGCCGGCTCTGGATGGGGCTGGTCTACCTCTTTCTTTACATCCCGCTGTTTTTCCTCATCGTCTTTTCCTTCAACAGCACGCGGCAGGACGGTGTCTTCACCGGCTTTTCCACGCGCTGGTACGAGGCACTGCTGGCGGACTCGCGGCTGGTCGAAGGTTTCTTCCTGTCGCTCAAGGTGGCGCTGATCACCGGCACGCTGTCGGTGGTTCTGGGAACCTTTGCCGCCTTTGTGCTGGTGCGTTACCTGCGCTTTACCGGGCGCACGCTGTTTTACGGGCTGGTCAACGCGCCCCTGGTCATGCCCGAGGTCATCATCGGACTGTCCCTGCTGCTGCTGATGGTGGCGGTGCAGCGCGCCGTGGGCTGGCCAGACCGCGGCTTCATCACCATCGTGACCGGCCACACCTTGCTGGGCATGGCCTACGCGACCGTTGTGGTCCAGTCGCGCCTGAGCGAAATGGACCGAACCCTCGAAGAGGCCGCGATGGACCTGGGCTGCCGGCCCATGCAGGTGTTTTTCCTGGTGACCCTGCCCAACATCGCGCCGGCCTTGGTGTCGGCCTGGCTGCTGACGTTCACGCTTTCATTCGACGACGTGGTGATTTCGGAGTTTTTATCGGGCCCGGGCGTGACGACCCTGCCGCAGGTGATCTTCAGCTACGCCCGCCGCGGCGTGAACCCGTCGATTTACGCGGCGGCCACGATCCTGATCACGGTGGTGTCGCTGGGCATCATCAGCTACAGCATCTATGTGATGCGCCGGCAAAAGCGGCTGGACCGCGAGATCAGTGCGGCGGCTCGACCGGAGCAGGCTTTTCCAGACCCCGTCCCGGCAAAGTAGCCAGTACCACGCCGGCCAGCGCGATGCCGAAGGCGCCGATCTGGGTGGGGTTCAGTGTTTCGCCCAGCACCATGACGCCGACTGCGGCGGCGCTGATGGGCAGCAGCACGGCAAACACGCCGGCTTCGTTGGCCGGGATGGTTTTGAGGCCCGTCATCCAGAGCCACACCGTCCAGACACTGGCAGCCAGCGAATAGAACACCAGCAACAGCCAGAGGGAGGGCGTGACCCCGCCGAAGTCAAAACGCCAGGCCGCCCACAGGCCCAGCGGCGTGACGAGCGCAAAACCCCACAGGTTGATCAGGGCCGAAATGCGTTTGGGGCTCAGCACGCCGGTCAGCTTCTTGCCGATCACCGCATAGAAGGCCTCGCACAGCACCGCGCCCACCAGCAGCAGGTTGCCCAGCCAGGCGTAACTTGGCGCCAGCTCGGTTTGCGGCCCCGTTGCTGCGTGGCCCGCAGCAGGATTTTTGGCCAGCGACACCAGCGCGATGCCGACCACGGCACAGGCCACCGCACCCCATACCCGCAGGCTGATGCGCTCGCGCAGGAAGAGCCAGCTCATGAGCGCGACGGCGGCCGGGATGGACGCCATGATCACGCCGGCCGCGACCGCGCTGGTCATGCTCACGCCGAACAGCATGCAGAGGGAAAACAGGAAGTTGCCCAGGAAGGACTCCAGGAACAGCAGGCGGGCGGTTTGCCGGCTCATGGGAACCTCTCCAGCCGGTTTTTTAAGCCAGCGCAGCATGGCAGCGCCGCCTATGCCAAAACGCAGCCAGGCGAGCAAAAAGACGGGCAGGGCGGCGACCAGGGGTTTGGACAGCGCCACATAGCTGCCCACCAAGGACATGCTGAGCCCGAGACAGGCGTAAGCCACAATGCGGTTCATTAAACTGGGAGTTCCTGTTGCAGCGGCTCTGCTGCCCGTCGGTTGCACAGGCCGGCAGGGGATGCCGGCGCAGGCCGAAATCATGCCTTAGTTTTTTCGGACCGGATCTCCCTACCTTCCGATACTCAGGATTCCAAGCGATGACCGCTCCCGCCACTCGCCATGTTTTTGTCTACGGCACCCTGCGCAGAGGGGAAGAGCGGGACATCAACCGCCTGCGGCCCGCGCCGCAGTGGGTGGGGCGGGCCCAACTGGCCGGCGTCATGCATCACCTCGGAAGCTACCCGGGCCTTGTGCTGGGCGGGACAGGTGTTGTACACGGCGAAGTCTATGCCGTCAGCCCGGAGCTGGAGCGGGTGCTCGATGAGATCGAGGAGGTCTGGCCGCAGCAAACCGGTGAATACACCAAGCGCGAAGTGATGGTGCAACTGGACACCACGCCGGCGCGCGAACTGCTGTGTGTGCTCTATGAAATTTCGCCGGAGCGCACCCTGGGCAAACCCGTCATTGCCGGTGGCGATTGGGTGCTGCACCGCACCGGCCGCCAGGCCTGAATTTCAGGGCGCCTGCTGCAAGCGCCCAGGCCCTTCTTTGCTCCTGGCTCAAGCGCGCTGCCGCTGCGCCGTTTCCGACCTGCGCGGGCAGCGCCGCATATTTCACGATCCAATAAATTAATTTCACAATACAAAAATCGTAAATGCTGCGCTGCGCAAATATTTCTCAATCCGAGAAATATGATTTTGTATTGCGATATTTTATTAATAGTTCATTGATTTTATTGAATTTTATTTTTGTCTTATATAAGACATAAGAGCTTCACAAAGTCTTGTAGAAGACTTAAAGTGAGTCCATCGCAGTCACCACTTTTTCCCTTCTTCAATTCTTTCAACTCAAGGAGCCCACCATGCCACAAACCCTGACTGAACAACTGAGCCGCGACCAGCAGATTTCCGCCCTCGAAAAAGAATGGGCCACCAACCCCCGCTGGAAGGGCATCAAGCGCGGTTACAGCGCGGCCGACGTGGTTCGCCTGCGCGGCTCCTTTCCGATTGAGCACACGCTGGCACGCCGCGGCGCCGAAAAACTCTGGAACCTGGTCAACAACGAGCCTTATGTGAACTGCCTGGGCGCGCTCACGGGCGGTCAGGCCATGCAGCAGGTCAAGGCCGGCGTCAAAGCGATTTATCTCTCGGGCTGGCAAGTCGCCGCCGACAACAACAGCTATGCCTCCATGTACCCCGACCAGTCTCTGTACCCGGTCGACTCCGTGCCCACCGTGGTTGAGCGCATCAACAACACCTTCCGCCGCGCCGACGAGATCCAGCACTCCAAGGGCATAGACGCCGGCGACAAGGGCTACATCGACAACTTCGCGCCCATCGTGGCCGATGCCGAAGCCGGTTTCGGCGGCGTGCTCAACGCCTTCGAACTGATGAAGGCCATGATCAAGGCCGGCGCCGCCGGTGTGCACTGGGAAGACCAGCTCGCCTCGGTCAAGAAATGCGGCCACATGGGCGGCAAGGTGCTGGTGCCTACCGCTGAAGCCGTGCAAAAGCTGGTGGCTGCCCGCATGGCCGCCGACGTCTGCGGCGTGCCCACGCTGGTGATTGCCCGCACCGACGCCGAAGCGGCCGACCTGCTGACCAGCGACTACGACGAAAACGACAAGCCTTTCATCACCGGCGAGCGCACGTCCGAAGGCTTTTACAAGACGAAAAAAGGCATTGACCAGGCCATCAGCCGCGCCATCGCCTACGCCCACTACGCCGACCTCGTGTGGTGCGAAACCGGCACGCCCGACCTGGAGTTCGCCAGGAAGTTTGCCGAGGCCGTGCACAAGGTGCACCCCGGCAAATTGCTGGCCTACAACTGCTCGCCGTCCTTCAACTGGAAGAAAAACCTCGACGACGCAACCATTGCCAAGTTCCAGAAGGAGCTGGGCGCGATGGGCTACAAATACCAGTTCATCACCCTGGCCGGCATCCATTCGATGTGGTTCAACATGTTCGACCTGGCCCAGGACTACGTCAAACGCGGCATGTCGGCCTATGTCGAGAAGGTTCAGGAGCCCGAATTCGCGGCGCGCGACCGCGGCTACACCTTTGTGTCGCATCAGCAGGAAGTCGGCACCGGCTACTTCGACGAAGTCACCACGGTGATCCAGGGCGGCAAGTCCAGCGTGACCGCGCTGACCGGTTCCACCGAAGAAGAACAGTTCCACTGAACTGCTTTCATTCCAACGATTACCCAGACGCTGGAGCCTTCACGGGCGCAGCTTTCAGCCCGGACAGGAACTTAGGGCCTGTCCGGGCTTTTTTGCAGGTGCTTTTTGGCGTAGAGTGATGTTTGTTACATAAAACACGACTTTGAACATCAACTGGAGGGGCTGCCGTGTCGGACTTAACCGTGGGTTTCAAGCGTATTTCCTGTCCTGATTGCGAGGGTTCCGGTGAACTGCGTATCGAGAGCGAAAACATCAACGAGCACTTCGAGGTCGAGAAACAGACCGTCATCACCGAATGCCCGCGTTGCCTGGGCCTGGGTTTTCTGCCGCCGAGCTCACCGCAATAGCGTTTCGCCACCGCCGGATGCGCGGTGTGGGCGGTGCCCAGCCAACCTGCCGTAAAATACGCGCATGCAATCAATCAAACTGGAAACAGGAAGGATCGTTCGGGTTATGACACCGCGAACTAGGCCCTTGTCCGTTTTCTGGAGTCATCCAGGGCGCTAGTCCGCACCCCTTGGTGATTGTTAGCTACATATTTCATAGCTTAAATCCAAATACCCCTTCATCAAAGCGCGGCATGTTCCGCGCTTTTTTGTTTTCCCATTTCTCCTAAAAACTCATCCCATGATTCAGATCACGCTCCCCGATGCCTCCAAGCGCGAATATCCGCAAGCCGTCACGGTCGCCGAAGTCGCCGCCTCGATAGGCACCGGCCTGGCCAAGGCTGCCCTGGGCGGCAAGGTCGATGGCAAGGTGGTGGACACCAGCTACCTGATCGCCAAGGACAGCGCGGTTTCCATCATCACGGCCAAGGATGCCGACGGGCTGGAGATGATCCGCCACTCCACGGCGCACTTGCTGGCTTATGCCGTGAAGGAGTTGTTCCCCGATGCGCAGGTCACGATTGGCCCGGTGATTGAAAACGGCTTTTTCTACGATTTTTCGTACAAGCGCCCGTTCACGCCGGAAGACCTGGTCGCGATCGAAAAACGCATGACGGAGCTTGCCGCCAAGGACGAGCCAGTGACGCGCCGCGTGCTGCCGCGCGATGAGGCCGTGGCGCACTTCAAGAGCATAGGCGAGCACTACAAGGCAGAGATCATCGCCAGCATTCCGGCCAATGAGGACGTCTCGCTCTACCGCGAGGGCGCTTTTGAAGACCTTTGCCGCGGCCCCCACGTGCCCAGCACGGGCAAGCTGAAATTCTTCAAGCTCATGAAAGTGGCCGGTGCCTACTGGCGCGGCGACCACCGCAACGAGATGCTGCAGCGTGTCTACGGCACGGCCTGGGCCACCAAGGACGAACTCCAGCAGTACCTGACGATGCTGGAGGAGGCCGAAAAGCGCGACCACCGCAAGCTCGGCAAGGAACTGGACCTGTTCCACATCGACGACCATGCGCCCGGCCTGGTGTTCTGGCACCCCAAGGGCTGGACGGTCTGGCAAGGCGTGGAGCAGTACATGCGCAAGGTCTACCAGGACAACGGCTACCAGGAGGTCAAGGGCCCGCAGATCATCGACAAGACGCTGTGGGAAAAAACCGGCCACTGGGACAAATACCGCGACAACATGTTCACGACCGAGAGCGAAAAGCGTGAATACGCGCTCAAGCCCATGAACTGCCCCGGCCACATCCTGATCTTCAAGCAGGGCATCAAGAGCTACCGCGACTTGCCGCTGCGCTACGGTGAATTCGGCCAGTGCCACCGCAACGAGCCTTCGGGCGGGCTGCACGGCATCATGCGCGTGCGCGGCTTCACGCAGGACGACGGCCATATCTTCTGCACCGAGGACCAGATCCTCAAGGAATGCGTGGACTACACGACTCTGCTGCAAAAGGTCTACGCCGATTTCGGCTTCAAGAACATCATCTACAAGGTCGCCACGCGCCCCGAGGCGCGAATCGGCTCAGACGAGAGCTGGGACAGGGCCGAGCACGCGCTGATGGAAAGCCTGCGCGCGTCCGGCTGCGAGTTTGAGATCGCCCCCGGCGACGGTGCGTTTTACGGCCCCAAGATCGAATACACGCTGAAAGACGCCATAGGCCGCCAGTGGCAGTGCGGCACCATGCAGGTCGATTTTTCGATGCCGGAGCGCCTGGATGCCGAATACGTCGGCGAGGACGGAAACCGCCACCGGCCGGTAATGCTGCACCGCGCGATTGTGGGCAGCCTGGAGCGGTTTATCGGGATTTTGATCGAGGAACACGCCGGCGCGCTGCCGACCTGGCTGGCCCCAGAGCAGGTTTCAGTCCTCAATATCACCGATTCCCAGGCCGAATATGCCCGGGAAGTTGCCAAAACGCTGCAAAATCAAGGGCTTAGGGTCAACCTGGACCTGCGCAATGAGAAAATTACGTATAAAATACGGGAGCACTCGATGAAAAAGCTGCCTTACATCCTGGTCGTGGGCGACAAGGAGAAGGAAGCTGGAGCCGTTGCAGTGCGCGCCCGGGGTAACAAAGACCTTGGAGTGATGCCTCTCGATGCGTTTGCCCGGCAAATCGCCTCTGACATCGCACAAAAAGCCTGAATCGCTGACAAACTCACCAGAGTTTGCTGGGATTGAGCTTCTCGTCCTTGTGGGACGGGCGCAAGCCGCTATAGCTTTTATAGCAAGAGTTAGAGGATAGAACCATCGCTACTGAATTTCGTGACCGCCGTCACCGTGAAGAACGCAAGCACCGCTTGAACCGTGAAATCATGGCCCCCGAAGTGCGTCTGACCGGGCCGGACAATGAGCCTTTAGGCATTGTCAGCATCGCGGAGGCCTTGCGCCTGGCAGGTGAAGCCGACGTTGACCTTGTTGAAATCTCCCCCACGGCGGTTCCGCCCGTGTGCAGGTTGATGGATTACGGCAAGTTCAAGTACGCCGAGCAGAAGAAGGCGGCGGAAGCGAAGTCCAAGCAAAAAGTGATCGAGATCAAGGAAGTTAAATTCCGGCCCGGCACTGACGATGGGGACTACAACATCAAATTGCGCAACATCAAGCGCTTTTTGGAAGAGGGCGACAAGTGCAAGATCACCTTGCGCTTTCGCGGCCGCGAAATCACGCACCAGGAACTGGGTTTGGCCCTGCTGGCGCGGATTCGCGACGAATTGGCGGATTTGATTGTGGTGGAGCAGTTCCCCAAGCTTGAAGGCCGGCAGATGGTCATGATGATCGCGCCGGGCCGCAAGAAGCCCGGCGGCAAGCCGGCTGCGGAAACTGCGGCAGCACCAGCGCCCTCGGCGACGGCCTGAGGGTAGCTAGAAGAAATACGGGTTTGCCGGATTGATCCGGCGGACCTTTGAGGGGATGCCGCAAGGCGTTTCCTGTGAGGGTGGGCGACAAGCCTGCTTTCCGAAAGCGGTGGGATCAAACCCGTCGCGACCAGCGGATGTTGCAAAACATCCGCCGGCAGTGGCAAGTGTCATCACTGGCCACTGACAAGTGGCTCGGGGCCATCAAGTCTGCGGAAGGTTCGCAGCGCCTCACGAGCACAAATGAAAAGGAGCATTTACATGCCCAAAATGAAGACCAAGAGCGGCGCGAAAAAGCGTTTCCGCGTTCGTCCGGGTGGTACCGTCAAGCGCGGCCAAGCCTTCAAACGTCACATCCTGACCAAGAAGACCACCAAAAACAAACGCCATCTGCGTGGTGCGGTGACTGTCCATGAGACCAATATGGGTCACATGGCACAGATGCTCCCAGGCCAGGGCATTTAATTAACGACGAACAAGGAGTACACACATGCCTCGCGTCAAACGTGGTGTAACGGCTCGCGCCCGCCACAAAAAAGTTTTAACCCTTGCAAAAGGTTTCCGCGGCCGCCGCGGCAATGTCTTCCGTATCGCCAAAGAAGCGGTAATGAAGGCCGGGCAATATGCCTACCGTGACCGCCGTACCAAGAAGCGCGTGTTCCGCCAGTTGTGGATCGCCCGTATCAATGCTGCAAGCCGTTCATTCGGCCTGACCTACAGCCAGTTCGCCAACGGCCTGAAGAAAGCCGGCATCGAGATCGACCGCAAGGTTCTGTCCGACATGGCCATCAATGACAGCGCTGCTTTCGGCGCCATCGTTGAACAGGTGAAAGCCAAGCTGGCCGCCTGATTTTCAGGCCAGGCAGTATTGACGCTATTCAATCACTGCCTACGCAAGAAAATAAGGGCTGGAGCTTGAAAAGGCTCTGGCCCTTTTTTATGGTTTTTTCCGCAGTGCTTCCTCCTAGCTGGCGTGATGGGAGTACTGCCGAAAGCGCCTTTGCCGTTTTGTATTTCGAACAAGAGAACGTATGACCCAACCTGATGCCCTCCAAGAACTGGTCAGCAGCGCCCAAGCCAGCTTTGCGCAGGCCAACACGCCCGCCGACCTGGAAAACGCCAAAGCGCAGTTCCTGGGCAAGACTGGCCGCGTTACCGAGTTGATGAAGGGCATGGCGGCCCTCAGCGTCGAAGAGAAAAAATCCCGCGGCGCGGCCATCAACCTGGCCAAGCAGGCCATTGAAGCCGCGCTGAACGCGCGCCGCCAGGCGCTGGCTGATGCCGAATTGCAAAAACAGCTCAAAGCCGAAGCGCTCGACGTGAGCCTGCCCGGCCGCCAGCGCGTGCAGGGCGGCCTGCATCCCGTGTCGCTGACGCTGGAGCGCATCGAAGGCATTTTTGGCTCCATGGGCTTCGACGTGGCCCAGGGCCCCGAGATCGAGACCGACTGGTTCAACTTCACCGCGCTCAACACGCCGGAAGACCATCCGGCACGGTCCATGCACGATACCTTTTATGTCGAAGGCGGCACCGAGGCCGCGCCCAACCTGCTGCGCACCCACACCAGCCCCATGCAGATCCGCTATGCGGTGCAGCATGTCAAGAAACACCGTGCCTTGATCGATGCCGGCGGCCGCATGCCCGAGATCCGCGTCATCGCGCCGGGCCGCACCTACCGCGTCGACAGCGATGCCACCCACTCGCCCATGTTCCACCAGTGCGAAGGCCTGTGGATAGGCGAGAACGTGAGCTTCAAGGACCTCAAATTCGTCTTCACCGATTTTTGCCGCACCTTCTTTGAAAGCGACGACCTGGTGCTGCGTTTTCGGCCCAGCTTTTTCCCCTTCACCGAGCCCAGCGCCGAGATCGACATCCAGTTCCAGACCGGCCCGCTCGCCGGCCGCTGGCTGGAAGTGGCCGGCTCCGGCCAGGTGCACCCGAACGTGGTGCGCAACATGGGCCTGGATCCCGAAAAATACATCGGCTTTGCCTTCGGCATGGGCCCGGACCGCCTGACCATGCTGCGCTATGGCGTCAACGACCTGCGCCTGTTCTTCGACGGCGATATCCGTTTTCTCTCGCAGTTCCAGTCATAAGCCACAAGAACAAGAACAACAAGGTCTCACCATGCAATTCCCAGAATCCTGGTTGCGCGAATTCTGCAACCCGCCGCTCAACACCCAGCAGCTCGCCGACACCCTCACCATGGCCGGCCTGGAGGTCGAAGAACTCAAGCCCGTGGCGCCGCCCTTCACCAAGATCGTCGTCGGTGAAATCAAGGAGGCCGTGCAGCATCCTGATGCCGACCGCCTGCGCGTCTGCCAGGTCGACGTGGGGCAGGGCAGCCTGCTCAACATTGTCTGCGGCGCGCCCAACGCCCGCGTCGGCATCAAGGTGCCCTGCGCCCTGGTCGGCGCCGAACTGCCGCCCGGCGAAGACGGCAAACCTTTCCTGATCAAGGTCGGCAAGCTGCGCGGCGTCGAGAGCCAGGGCATGCTGTGCTCGGCGCGCGAACTCAAGCTCTCCGAAGACCACGGCGGCCTGCTCGAACTGGCCGCCGATGCGCCGCTGGGCCAGGACATCCGCGAACACCTGCGGCTGGACGACACCCTGTTCACCCTCAAGCTCACGCCCAACCTCGCGCATTGCCTGAGCGTCTGGGGCGTCGCGCGCGAAGTCGCCGCGCTCACCGGCGCGCCGCTGCACACACCGTCCATCCCGGCCGTGGCCGCGGTCGATGCCACCAAAGTGCAGGTCAAGATCAGTGCCCCCGATCTCTGCGGCCGCTTTTCGGGCCGCGTGGTGCGCAACGTCAACACCAAAGCCGCCACGCCGCAATGGATGGTGGACCGCCTGGCGCGTTGCGGCCAGCGCAGCGTGACCGCGCTGGTCGATATCTCCAACTACGTGATGTTCGAGCTGGGCCGCCCCTCGCATATCTTTGACCTCGACAAGATCCACGGCGCGCTCGACGTCCGCTGGGGCAAGCCCGGCGAGACGCTCAAGCTGCTTAACGGCAATACCGTGACGGTCGACGAAAAGGTTGGCGTGATCGCCGATGATGCCCAGGTTGAGTCCCTGGCCGGCATCATGGGCGGGGACGCCACCGCGGTGTCCGACGACACGAAACATGTTTACGTCGAAGCCGCTTTCTGGTGGCCCAAGTCCATCGCCGGCCGTTCGCGCCGCTACAACTTCTCGACCGATGCAGGCCATCGTTTCGAGCGCGGCGTTGACCCCGGCCAGACCGTGGAGCACATCGAGCGCATCACCCAGCTGATCATCGACATCTGCGGCACGCCACAAACCGTGTGCGGCCCCATGGACGACCAGCAGGTCAATGTGCCCAAGGCGGCGCCCGTCACCCTGCGCGTGGCGCGTGCCGCCAAGGTGATCGGCATGCCGCTGACCCAGGCGCAGTGCCTGGACTCGCTCCAGCGCCTGGGCTTGCCGGTGACGCAAGGCGAGGGCATCCTCACGGTGACGCCGCCCAGCTACCGCTTTGACCTGCAAATCGAGGAAGACCTCATCGAAGAGGTGGTGCGCATGGTGGGCTACCAGCAGTTGCCCGACATGCCGCCGCTGGCGCCCATCACGGCGCGGCTGCGTCTTGAGGCCGAGCGCAGCCCCTTTGCCGTGCGCCGCGCGCTGGCTTCGCTGGGTTACCAGGAAACCATCAACTTCAGCTTTGTGGAAGAGCGCTGGGAGCACGAACTCGCCGGCAACGCTAACCCCATCAAGCTGCTCAACCCGATCGCCAGCCAGATGAGCGTCATGCGCTCTTCGCTGCTGGGCTCGCTGCTGCAGGTGCTCAAGTTCAACCTGGACCGTAAAGCCTCCCGTGTGAACGTGTTTGAGCTGGGCCGTGTTTTTCTGCGTGATGCGCAGGCCCAGAACACCGACACCAGCGTAGCCGGCTTCAACCAGCCCATGCGCGTGGCCGGCCTGGCCTACGGGCCGCGGGCTGCCCTGAATTGGAGCCAGTCCGACAAGGCGGTGGATTTCTTCGACGCCAAGGGCGATGTCGAGGCTTTGCTCGCACCGTTCCAGGCCGTCTTTGCGCCCGCCGCGCATCCCGCCATGCACCCCGGCCGCTGCGCCAGCGTGTCGGTGGGCGGCAAGGCCATAGGCTTTGTGGGCGAGCTGCATCCGCAGTGGCGCCAGGGCTATGACCTGGCCCAGGCGCCGTTGCTGTTCGAGCTCGAACTGGACGCGGTCCTGCAGCGCCCGGTGCCTGAGTTCAAGCCGGTCAGCAAACTGCAGCCCGTGGAGCGCGACATCGCCGTCATCGTGCCGGAGGGCGCCACGCACGCCGCACTCATGGCGGCCATCCACGGCGCGGCCACGCAAGGCCTGCTCAAGGACGCCACCTTGTTTGACGTCTACAGGCCGCAGCAGGCCAGCGCCAGCATGCAACTGGGTGAAAAAAGCCTGGCCGTGCGCTTGGTGCTTTCGAGCGACACCGCTACACTGACCGACGAGGAGATTGAGGCGGCCGTTCAGGCGGTTCTCGCGAATCTGCAAGGTCAACTCGGGGCGCGACTGCGTGCCTGAGGCTTCCACGAACCTTCCAAAATAAAAAACGCCAGGAGCACTGCCGCATGGAATTTTCTGTAGAAAGCCTGGAGACCCCGGCGCTGACCAAGGCGCACCTTGCCGAATTGCTGTTTGAGCAGATCGGGCTCAACAAACGCGAATCGAAAGACATGATCGACGCGTTTTTCGACCTGATTTCAGACAGCCTGGTGGACGGAAATGATGTAAAAATTTCCGGTTTTGGCAATTTCCAGATCCGTACCAAGGCGCCGCGCCCCGGCCGCAACCCCCGCACTGGCGAAGCCATCCCCATCCAGGCCCGCCGCGTGGTCACTTTCCACGCCAGCCACAAGCTCAAAGACCAGATCCAGGGCGAAAACCCGGCCGAATAAGCTGGGCCCGCGCTCCGGTAGCACAGACACCCGTCTTATTGCACCGCAGCGATGAGTTGGTAACTTCGTGTTACTTGTGTGACGGAGCAACAGATTTCAAAAAAGCCAAGCAACTCTTTGCGCTAACTTTCGACTTAGAGTAGATTTGGAGGTTTCCTCCTTAGCGCATTGATTTAATTGGAGAAAACTCTTCCACCCATTCCGGCGAAACGCTATTTCACTATCGGTGAAGTCAGCGATTTGTGCGGCGTCAAACCTCACGTGCTCCGTTATTGGGAGCAGGAGTTCACGCAGCTGCGCCCGATGAAAAGGCGCGGCAACCGGCGCTACTACCAGCACCATGAGGTGCTCATGATCCGGCGCATCCGCGACCTGCTCTACGACCAGGGCTTCACGATCAGCGGTGCGCGCAACAAGCTCCAGGAAATCGTCCAGATCGAACGCGACAAGCGCCGCAACGGGGAGGTCATGCTCGACGGTGTTGAAGTGCTTGAAGGCGGCGATTCGCTGCTCGAGGATTTTGAGGATTCCACCGATCACGCCGACTTTGAAGACAGCGAACCCGAGGGCGCCGACCTGCCCACAGGGGCTGCCGCGCAGCAAAGGTTGCTGCTGGTGCGCCGCGAGTTGTTCGAAATCCGTGATCTCCTGAGCAACAACCACTGAGAAGTGCTTTGCAGCAGGCTATAATCTAAGGCTTGTCGGTGTGTGGCGCAGCCTGGTAGCGCACTTGCATGGGGTGCAAGGGGTCGAAGGTTCGAATCCTTTCACACCGACCATTAAAACCAGCAGAGAGCCGGTTAGCGTTAGCTAACCGGCTTTTTTGTTTCTGCTTGCGATTACGCCGCGGCGACGGCGCCTTGCACCGCCCGGTGAAGCGCGGCCCGCGCCAGCAGGCGTGTCGAGTCCAGGGTCGGCAAGGGCGAGTTCGCGTCGCTCATGATCAGCGGAATCTCGGTGCAGCCCAGCACGACGGCATCGCAGCCAGCGCCTTTCATGCGCGACATGACTTGCTGGAAGCAGGTGATCGCCTCGGGTTTGAACACGCCGTATACCAGCTCATCCATGATGATGCGGTTGATCTCGTCGCGTTCGGCGTCGGTGGGCCGCAGGTAGTCCAGCCCGCGCGCGCGAAGTTTGTCAGGGTAGACCTCGCTGTCCACCAGCCAGCGGGTGCCGGTGATGCCCAGGCGCAAGAATCCGCGCTGCGCGGCCTCCGCGGCGACGACCTCGGCAATGTGCAGCCAGGGCAGGGGCGAGCGCGCTTTCACATGGGCAAAGGCCTGGTGAATCGTGTTGTCGGGGCAGACCAGGAAGTCGGCGCCCGCTGCCTTGAGCTTATGGGCCGAGGCCAGCATGATGTCGCCCACACCGCGCCAGTCATTTTGGTAAATGCAGGCCATGTAGTCGGAGAGCGAGGGCGTGTGCAGCGATACCTCGGGATGGGCATGCGGGCCCAGCAGCTTGGTGCCTTCGGTGCAGATGGTCTGGTAACAAAGCGCCGCGCCTTCCGCGGAGCAGCCGACGATGCCGATGTGTTGGGGTTTGGTGCTGGGGTTCATGGGCTTGGGTGGGTGTTGATGTGCGAAGGCCTGTTTGCTGGCGCCAGTTTGATCAGCTAGCGCCGCTGCTGCGTGTTTTCAATCCCCCGGAAAACCCTGAGCGCGCGGTTGCCTGTTTTGTTTATTTTCCGATGGAGTCGGCAAGAAATGCGACCAGCTGGCGTTGCGCAGTGTTCAGGGGCATGGGCGAAGAGACCAAGGCCAGCTCGGTGGCCGGCAACGGCGGGAACCCGTCCGCCTCGCCCAGCGCGCGATGCCCCGGCAGGACGGCCGTCGTCGGCAGCACACTGATGCCCAGGCCCGACGCGACGGCGGCCTGTATGCCGGTGAGGCTGTGGCTGCCAAATACCACGCGCCAGCGTTTGCCGATCTTGTCCAGCGCCCGGACGGCGCGCTGCCGGTAAACGCAGCCTTGCGGGAACACGGCCAGCTGCACTTCTTCGTTGTTGGGCATGGCAGTCTTTCCCGCGACCCACACGAGGGATTCGGGCCAGGATGCGATGCATTCCCCGCTGCCGGGTTCCCGCTTGACCAGCGCGATGTCGATCTCGCCCAAATGCAGCTTGTGGTGCAGGTCGGTGCTCATGCCGCTCACGGTGTCCAGTCGTGCGCCCGGGTTGAGGGCCAGGAAGTCCGACAGCATCGCCGACATGCGCTGCGCGTTGAAGTCCTCGGGCACGCCCACGCGCACCGGCGCCAGCACCGTGGGGGCTGACAGCATGTCTTCGGCCTCCTGGGCGATAGTAAGCAGGCGGCGCGCATAGGCCGCGAGGATCTCGCCATGCTCGGTGGGGTTGACGCGCTTGCCTGTCCTGTCACGCACCAGCAGGGCGCGGCCGACGTTGTCTTCCAGCTTGCTGATTTGCTGGCTCACGGTGGACTGGGTGCGGTGCACGCGCTCAGCGGCCCGCGTGAAGCTGCGCTCGTCGACGACGCAGACCAGGGTTTTGAGGAGTTCGAGATCCAGCATGGATTACTTATTTATAAATCAACTGATACTAAGATAGTAATTTAATTTGCAAATATCATGCTGGGATCGCATAGTTCCCGACATGACACTTGAAAACACACCCCGGCCGGACTGGCTCACTTTTGATTGCTATGGAACCCTGATCCAGTGGGACGAAGGCCTGCGAGCGGCAGTCGGGAAAATCCTGCGGTTCAAGGGCGCGCCCGATGTCGATCCCGCAAGCCTGATCTCGCTACACGACCGCTACGAGCACCAGCTTGAGCAGGAAAAGCCGCACCGTTCGTTCCGCGAGGTCTCCGGCCAGTCGCTGCGCATGGCACTCGAGGCGCTGGGCCTGCGCAGCGGCGCGGACGACGGCCGCATCCTGACGGACGGCATAGGCGCGATGCCGCCTTTTCCCGAGGTCGTCGCCACGCTGAAGCGGCTCAAGGCGCTTGGCTTCAGGCTCTGCATCGTTTCCAACACGGACGACGACATCATCGCCGGCAATGTGGCGCAACTGGGCGGGACCATAGATCGCGTCATCACGGCCCAGCAGGCCGGCGCCTACAAGCCGGCCCGGCGCTTGTTCGACTACGCCCATGCCGAACTCGGGGTCGGCAAGGACGACGTCGTGCACATCTGCGCGAGCCCGCACCTCGACCACGCGGCGGCGCGCGACATCGGGTTTCGATGCGTGTGGATAGACCGCGGCGTCAGGGCCCCCTTGCCGGACTATACGCCCGATGCAACACTGTCCACGCTGGACCAGGTGCCGGGCCTGTTGCAGAAGCTCGGCTGGTAAATACCAAGGAGATTTTCAGATGGCCCATACCCTTTCAGTGGCGGCGCCTGCGGCAAAGAGCCGGTGTCTGGACCTGTCTTCAGCCGCCGTCCGGCAAACCCGCATGGAGCTGGCCGCCTGCTTCCAGCTCGCGGCCAGGTTCGGCCTGGAAGAAGGTATCTGCAACCATTTCTCCGCGCTCGTGCCGGGCCATGAAGGCCTGTTCTTCGTGAACCCTTACGGTTATGCCTTCCGGGAAATCACCGCGTCGCGCCTGCTGGTCTGTGACTTTGACGGCAATGTGCTGGACGGCGAGGGCCAGCCCGAGGCGACCGCGTTTTTCATCCATGCGCGCCTGCACCGCCTGCAGCCGCGCGTGCGCGTCGCCTTTCATACCCACATGCCCAACGCCACGGCGCTCAGCATGCTGGAAGGCCCGCCGCTGCTGTGGCTGGGCCAGACCGCGCTGAAGTTCTACGGGCGCGTCGCGGTTGACGAGCACTACAACGGCCTGGCGCTCGACAACTCCGAGGGCGACCGCATCAGCGCCACGCTGGGCGACGCCGACGTGGTGTTTCTCAAGAACCACGGCGTGATCGTGACCGGTCCCACGGTGGCCGAAGCCTGGGATGACCTGTATTACCTGGAGCGCGCCGCCGAAGTCCAGCTCAAGGCCATGAGCACAGGGCGGCCGCTGCGCGGCATTCCGCATGAGGTGGCGCAGCGCGCCTACGAGCAGATGCGGGTGGGCGACCCCGCGAGTGCGCGGGCGCACCTGGACAGCATGCTGCGCCTCCTGGAGGAAGACGGCGTGCGGTTTTAGGCCGGCTCGGGCACCGGTTCGGCCGCCGTGGCCTGCCCGGGAGCGGCCTCGCCTTCGCCCAGTTCACCACCCAGCGCATCCAGCAGGTCGGGGATCAGCGAGGACAGCTCGCCGGTGATGATGGCCGCATCGGTGTCAAAACCGTCGTCGTCCTTGCCGCTTTCCTGCACACCGTCCAGCACCACGTCGAGCAGCTTGAGTTTTTTGAGCTGCGCGGTTTCGGTGAGCACAAAGGACACGCGCTCGTTCCAGGTCATGGCCAGCTGTGTGGGCAGCTTGCCGGCGGCGATGTGCTGGGCTACCTCGTCGATGTCCAGGGTGTGGCGCGAATAGCGCACCGTGGCTTTCTGGTCGTCGGGCGTCTTGAGTTCGCAGTCGCGGTCCACGGTGAAGTTGTAGGGCGCTTCGCGCGTCGACAGCCAGTGCGACATCGCGGCGGCGGCCGACATCTGCGTCTGTATGGGGCTGGCCTTGAGGCCGGGCAGGGCGCCGGGGATTTCGCTGAGCGCCTCCACCAGGTAGCTGATCACTTTGTCGGCGCCCGTGAGATTGCCGGAATCGACCACCAGGAATTTGTTCACCGGGTCTATCCACAGCGTGGTGGTGGATCGTTTGGTGAAGGCGCGCGGCAACAGGTCCAGCATGGCTTCCTGCTTGAACTCTTTTTTGATCTTGGCGCCCACGCGCTCGCGGCCGGTTTCTTCCTTGTACTTCTCAATGCGTTCGTCCACCGCGGCCTTGACGGCCGAGGAGGGCACGGGCCGGCGCTCGGTGCACAGCCGCGCGATCACCGAGCGGCCTACGCTCTCGAGCAGCACGGTGCTTTTGTTGCCGCGCGGCGGCACCCAGCCGCTGGACTCCGGCTCGGTCGCGCCGCAGGGCACAAAGCGGTGGGACTGGAAAATTTCTTCCAGTGCCTCCAGGGGCGGCAACACAAAATCATCGGCAATGCGGAAAAAGATCGCGGTATTGAACATGGATTCCGGGGAGGGTGTGGGAGACAGGGAAAAGAGCCTGGCCGCGGGGCCGGGTGAAAGCGAAGGCCTTGTGGGGGATTCGCGGGTATGCGGGAAATTCTACCGGGTCTGCCGGCACGGGCTTGCGCGCTCCGCCGGCGCTCAGGCGATGTCGGCGGTATGAACGCCAAAGGCGCCCTTGCGCCTGTCTTCAAAATAACGTTCCAGCGTTTCCTTGACCGTCTTGAAGGCGATTTCATCCCAGGGAATTTCGGCTTCGGTGAACAGCCGCGCCTCTATGGTTTCGTGGCCGGGATTGAACTCGGTGCTCAAAAGCCGCGCCCGGTAAAACAGATGGACCTGGCCGACGCGCACCACGTTCATCACGGTGAAAAGGCCCAGCATTTCAAACTGCGCCCCGGCCTCTTCATCGGTCTCGCGGGCCGCGCCCTCGGCGGTGGTTTCCCCCAGCTCCATAAAACCGGCGGGCAAGGTCCACTTGCCCCAGCGCGGTTCGATGTTGCGCTTGCAGAGCAGCACCTGCGCGCCGTCCTCGCCCCAGGTGGGCACGGTGCCGACCACATTCAGCGGGTTTTCATAGTGGACGGTATTGCAGGCCGGGCAGACCGCGCGCTCCTTGGTGTCGCCGTCATCCGGCAGCCTGTAGGCCACGGCGGTGCCGCAGACGCGGCAGTGTTTCAGGGGAAGGCGATGCATCAAATGAGTGTAGCGGCTTCGTGCCCGGCCCAAACCGCCCGGGCACGCGGCCGCCCTCAGGGCTCGCCTATTTGAGCGAGGAGTAGTTGAGCGGTACCCAGGCGTAGGACTTGCCGGCCACCTTGCGCACATGGCCCAGGCCTGGGAAGGCGATGTGGGCCGAGCCGACCAGGTAGCCGCCCTTGGCCGCTGCGGCATAGGCCAGGGCCCGCTCTTTGGCGGCCGGTGCGGAATCGCTGTCGAACTTGATGGTCACGCCGGGATCGTCGAACTGGACAGCCGCCACATGCATCAGGTCGCCCCACAGCACCAGCTTCTCGCCCTTGCTTTCCACCACATACACGCTGTGGCCGGCCGTGTGGCCGTGGGTGGGTTGCGCGCTGATGCCGGGCACGAGCTCGGTGCGGCCCTCGAAAGTCTTGAGCTTGCCGGCCGCCGCGTAGGGCTTGATGGAGGCCATTGCGCCCTGGAAGAAGCCCTGCGACTCCTTGGGCGCCGCGTTCATCTTGGCTTCGTCGAGCCAGAAGTCGGCGTCGGCCTTGTCCACGCGCACGATGGCGTTGGGAAAGGCGACAGCGCCCCCAGCCGCCAGGCCGCCCACATGGTCGGGGTGCATATGGGTGATGTAGATTTCGTCGACTTGCTCGGGCTGGTAGCCGGCCGCCTTGAGGTTGGCCTGCAGGCTGCCCAGCGTGGGGCCGAAGAGGCCCGCGGCACCGGTGTCTATCAACACCAGCTTGCTGCCGGTGTTGATGAGGTAGGCATTGACCGAGGTTTCCACCTTGTCGTCCAGGAAGGCGCGTTTCAGGGCCGCATCGACCTTGGCCGGCGTGGTGCGGGTCAGCAGGTCCTTGACGGGCAGCTTGACAGTGCCGTCGGACAGCGCGGTGACTTCAAAGTCGCCGAGCATGACGCGGTAGTAGCCCGGGGCCTGGGTCTTGACCATGGGACCGGCGGCAATGGCGCTGAGCGCGGCGCCGGCCAGCAGGACGCTGAGGGCGAGATGCTTGAAAGTGAAAGGACGTGGCATGAAATTCCCCTTGAGTTGTTGCTGTGTTGTGGATGTTGTCGAAACGCGTGTGAATGTAGGGGCTGGGCGGATTTTTCGCCCGCTGTTTTCGGCAATCCCCTGCTCGCGGATGGGCGACTCGGTGGACCGGGCGCTCAAGGCCATAAAAAAAACCGGGCTCTTGTCCCGGTTTTTGTGGGTGTGCGCCTAAACGCCGACGGGGCTCAGGCCTTGGTCGTCTTGGTATGCTTTTCGATGAGGCTGCGCGCCGTGTCGAGCAGCTTCTTGCCGTCGAAGCCCTTTTTGTTCATGTCTTCCACCCACTCGACTTCCACCGTGCGCGACTTGCGGCGGAAGTCCTGGGCTTCGGCGGCGCTCACGGTGTAAATCGTGTTGCCGCGGTCGCTGGCGGTCTTGCGGCCGGGCACGTCGTTGCCCTGCTGCACCTTGCCCAGCCAGGCCGAGGTGGCCATGCCGGAATTGTTGTCGATGACCTTTTTAAGGTCGGGTGCCAGCGAGTTGTACTTCGCCTTGTTCATCGCCATCACAAAGGTGGTGGTGTAGAGGCTGCCGCCGGCGGGATCGAACTCGGCATGGAACTTGGTGAGTTCGTTGACCTTGACCGAAGGCACGACCTCCCAGGGAATCACGCAGCCGTTGATGGTGCCCTTGCTCAGCGCATCGGGAATCTGCGGCAGCGGCATGCCGACCGGCGTGGCGCCCAGCACGCCCATGAGTTTGGTCACCTGGCGGGTTGGTGCGCGCAGCTTGAGGCCGCGCATGTCGGCGATCGATTTGACGGGCTTGTCCACCGTGTGGATCACGCCGGGGCCGTGCACCTGCAGCGCCAGCACCTGGGTGTCCTTGAACTCGTCGGGTGCGACGGTCTGCACGTATTCCCAATAGGCCTTGGAGGTGGCTTCGGCATTGGACATGATGAAAGGCAGCTCAAACACCTCGATGCGCGGAAAGCGCCCGGCGGTGTTGCCAGGCAAGGTCCAGACCACGTCGACCACGCCGTCCTTGACCTGGTCATAGAGCTGCACGGGCGTGCCGCCCAGCTGCATGGCCGGGTAGCCTTCAAATTTGATGCGGCCGCCCGATTCCTTTTCGACTTTTTCCATCCAGGGCTTGTGCATGGCCAGCCAGACATTGGAGGAGGGCGACATGAAGGTGTGGAACTTCAGGGTCACGGCCTGCTGGGCCAGGCTGGAGAGGGCTGGTGTGCCCAGGGCCGCGGCGGCGCCGGTTTTAAGAAGGGTTCGTCTTTGAATCATGGCGTGTCTCCTGTGGGCAATGGGAATAACTTAAGGCAAGCGAGCAGGTTTGAGAAGCGGTGAAAGCCCTAGCCGATGTATTTCACCAGCCACAGCGATATGCTGGGGAACAGCAGCAGCACCGTGGTGCGTATCGTGTCGCTGATGAGGAAGGGCATGACACCCTTGTAGCTTTCGCTGATGGGCACGTCTTTCGCCAGCCCGTTGACCACATAGACGTTCAGCCCCACCGGTGGCGCCAGCATGCCGAAGCCCACCGTCATCAGCACCATGATGCCGAACCAGATCGCGGTGGATTCCTTGGCCATGCCGAAGTCCAGGCCCATGACCATGGGGAAAAAGATCGGTATGGTCAGCAGCAGCATGGACAGCTCGTCCATCACCGCGCCCAGCACCACGTAAAACAGCAGGATGGCCGTGACGACCATCAGGGGCGACAGGCCCCAGCCGCCGACCACGCCGGCGAGCTGGTTGGGCACCTGGGTCAAAGCCAGGGCGGAGTTCATCAGGTCGGCGCCTATGAAGATCAGGAAAATCATGGCCGAGCTTTCCGCGGTGGCATAAAAACACAGCTTGAACTTGGCCCAGGTGATCTCGCGCTTGAGCAGGGCGGCCACAAAGGTGGCTGCCGCGCCCACGGCCGCGCCTTCGGTGGGCGTGAACCAGCCGCCATAGATGCCGCCGAAGACGATCATGAAGATGATGGCGATGGGCAGTATGCCCAGCAGGGAGGCCAGCGTCAGCGGTGGCCTGTCGTTGTCTACTTCGGGTGCTTGCCCCGGAACCATTCGCACATAGATGGCAATGGCCACCATGTAGCCGAACATCGCGATGATGCCCGGCACCATGGCCGCGGCAAACAGCTTGGCAATGTTCTGTTCGGTGAGGATGGCGTAAATCACCAGCGGAACGGACGGCGGGATCAAAATGCCCAGGGTGCCGCCGGCCGCCAGCGTGCCCGTGGACAGCCGGCCCGAATAACCGTGGCGCTTCATCTCGGGCAGGGCCACACCGGTGATGGTGGCGGCCGTGGCGACCGAAGACCCGCAGATGGCGCCGAAGGCAGCGCACGCGAGGATGGAGGCCATGGCCAGCCCACCCTTGAAGCGGCCCATCACACCGGCCGCGAAGCTGAACAGCGCGCGGCTGATGCCGCCCTGCGTCGCGAAATGCCCCATCAGGATGAAGAGCGGGATCACCGACAGGTCATAGCTGGCAAAACGCGCGAAGGCCTGGGAGTTGAGGAAACTGGAAAACGGGCCCCAGCCGGTTTGCATCACGTAGCCAATGGCGCCCGCGGCGAACATGGCGACCGCAATGGGCACACGGATGGCCATGAAGACCAGCATGATGCCGAATATGACCAGGGCAAGCGTGATGGAGCTCATATGTGCGCCTCCAGCTCGTCCAGCGCGTCGTGTGCTTCATGGGGGGCGCCGAAGCCGAAAACGGCCTGGTAAAAACCGATCACGCAGGTCAGAACGAAGGGCGGAACCATGGCGGCGTACACCGTCCACTCTGGAAAGCCCAGGATCTGGGTTTCCGAATGTGTCGTGTAGGAGTTGAGGCCCCCCAGCACCGTGCGCCAGGCCAGCAGGCCGAAGAGGATGCCCAGCAGCGCCGCGCCGAAACGGTCCAGCCTGTCGTTGGACGTCTGGCTGAGTTTGGCCGTGAAAAAGTCCACGATGATGTTGCCGCGCTGGATCTGGCAAAACGGCATGAAAAGCGCGATGGCCGCGCCGGTCACCACGCCGGTGAGCTCGAAGTCGCCGACCAGTGTGGCGCCCAGCAGGTTGCGGCCTATCAGGCTGGCACAGGTCATCAAGGTGATGGCCGTGAGCAGCACGCCGGCCAGCACGGCGCAGAGTTTTGCGAGGAACTGCAGGATTTTCAAGAAGGGTCTCCGAAAAGCAGGACAGGATCTCGGGAACGTCCCCGGACCGCATGGGCCGATTATCAGAATTGCGGCGTCATCCGGGCAGGCGGCTTACCCGAAGAGGCCGGGGTATTTGCGCGGTGATTACAACAGATGCGCGTTCATCGCGCAAACCGCCCGCCATGAAAAACGGCCGCGCGAGGCGGCCGTTCATGCTTGTCGCCGCAGCCTGTGGTGTGGGCGCGGACATGGGTAAAAGCGCGCTTATGCGACCTTGATGGTCAGCGTGCCCAGGCCGGCCACGCTGCCGACCATGGTGTCGCCGGAGACCACCGCCGCCACGCCTTCGGGCGTGCCGGTGTAAATCAGATCGCCGGGCTGCAGCTCCCAGGCGGTCGACAGGTGCTCAATGGTTTCGGCGATGTTCCAGATCAGCTTGGACACATTGCTGCGCTGGCGGTCCGTGCCGTTGACCTGGATGTACAGCTCGGCATGATTCACGTCGCCGGCCTGGGCCGCGGGCGTGATCGGGCCTATGGGCGCGGAGTGGTCGTAGGCCTTGCCTATGCACCAGGGACGGCCCTGTTTTTTCATCTCGCCCTGCAGGTCGCGGCGCGTCATGTCCAGGCCCACGGCGTAGCCGTAGATGTGTTTGTGCGCATCGGCGGCCTTGATGTTTTTGCCGCCCGTGCCTATGGCCACGACCAGCTCGATCTCATGGTGCAGATTTTTGGTCAGGCTCGGGTAGGGGATGGTGCCGGTGCCGCCGGCGTCCACCGCGACGATGGCGTCGGCCGGTTTCAGGAAGAAGAAGGGCGGCTCGCGGCCGGTAAAGCCCATTTCCTTGGCGTGCTCTTCGTAGTTGCGGCCCACGCAGTAAATGCGGTGCACGGGAAACCGCTCTTTGCTGCCGACGACGGGGATGGACACCGTGGCCGGTGGGGTGATGACAAAACTCATGACAACCTTTCTTCTCTGTGTATGCCCAGGGCCTGGTGCACCGGGCGGTCTGAAAAACTGAACAGCACACAAGATTGCGCCGAACGCAATTGCGCAGTGTGCCACGACGGAATCACAAAATGGTCGCGCGGGCCGAATTCAAAGGTCCGGGTTTCGCCGCCCTGCGTGATGTCGACCGAGCCCGAGCCCTCGACCACGCTGAACACGGCGCCGTCGGTCTGGCGCCAGGGCTTGCCGGCAAAGCCGGCGGGCAGGCGTTGCATGAAGGTCGCCATGGTGGGCATGGGCGAGCCGCCCGTGGCGGGGTTCACATAACGCAGCTTGACGCCGTCCCAGGCGTCGATGTCGCCATGGGTTTCCAGCTGGTGCAGGGTGTCGCGCGTGCGCTCGTAGGGATAGCTGAAGATGGGCGAGGTCTGGCCGAAGGGCGCGTCGTAGCGTACCGGCAGCATGTTGGCGCCGTAGCGGTGGCTGCTGATGCCCAGGGGCTTGGTGACTTCCTGCTGTTTGGCGCCGCCGTTCTCGGCAAAACCCGCGTCGAAAAAGCGCAGCATGGGAATGTCCAGGCCGTCCAGCCAGACCACCGCTGCGTCGGATTCGACGCGGCCTTCATGGCCGTGGTCGTGCCAGGTCCAACTGGGGGTGATGATGAAATCGCCGGGTTTCATCAGCGTGCGCTCGCCGTCGACGGCGGTGAAAGCACCGTGGCCTTCGACGACAAAACGCAGCGCGCTTTGCGTGTGGCGGTGGCTGGGTGCGATTTCACCGGGCAGGATGACCTGCAGGCCGGCGTAGAGCGACTGCGTGATGCAGGATTGCCCGCGCAGGCCGGGGTTTTCCAGGATCAGCACGCGGCGCACCGCTTCTTCGGCGGTGATCAGTTCGCCGGACTGCATCAGGAAGGGACGCACGTCGGCATATTTCCACAGCGCCGGCCGGCAGGGCGTGTTCGGCGACTGCGGCACCAGCGCATGCAGCACTTCCCAGAGCGGCGTCATGCTGTGCGCCGAAATGGCCTCATAAAAAGCCTTGCGCGCGGCGCCGCCCGGCACTGCGCTCTGGCCGTGGGCGGGAGGGGGCATCATGTCCATGATGGTGTCCTTCTTTGGTTAAAGATCGCCGTCGTTGTCGAAATACACGCCGTCCCTTGTGAGCAACTGCTGCAGCCGCCTCACGTCGGTCTCTGCAAAACTCAGGCCCGCGCCCGCCACGGCCGCCGCCGTGCCGGCCGCCTGGCCCATCACAAAGCAGCCGCCGCTGGCGCGCGCGGCCGACTGGCCCTCGTGCGTCATCGAGGCGCAGCGCCCGGCCACCAGCAGGTTGGCCAGGCCCTGGGGCACCAGCATGCGCCAGGGCAGCTCGTTGTAGGCGCGGCCCTGCGCGGCGTCGACGTTGCGCGGAAACTGCCAGTCGATGCGGCCGTCGGCATGCAGCTCCATGGGCCAGGCGTTGATGCCTATGGCGTCGTCAAAGCGGGCCGAGGAGAGGATGTCTTCGCCGCTCAGCGCATACAGGCCTTGGATGCGGCGCGTCTCGCGTATGCCGACCTGGGGCGCGATGTCCACGATGGCGGAATCCGCGAAGCCCGGTACCTCATTGCGCAGGAAACGGAAGTATTCGGTGATCTGGCGCCGGCCTTCGAGTTCGCCCTCGCTCAGTTGCCGTGCGTCGGTGGCATCCATGGCCGTGCCCTGGGCGTTGCGGATCTGCGTGACGTTGGCGCGCCATTCGGCCGGGTTCTTCTGCGGCCTGAGGATGGCGCCCTCGCGCGGAAACTTGTAGCGGCCCGGTTCGCGCGCCTGGCTCTCGGCCATCAGCGTGTTGATGGCCTTGAACTCGCCCACGGCCGCCAGCGCGCGCGGCGCATCGACATGGCCGACACGGAACATGGTCGAGGGAAACAGCGCGCTGCCGTGGCCGTCGCCGAGCTCGAAAGGCACGCCCGCGAAGTTCGCCACGTCGGCGTCGCCCGAGCAGTCGATAAAGCGCGTGGCGCGTATGGCCTGGCGGCCGGATTTGGTCTCCACCACCAGGGCGCTGATGCGATCACCCTCCATCACCACGGCCGCGGCCCAGGCATGAAAGAGGATGTGCACGCCGGCGGCCACCAGCAGCTGGTCGGCCGCGCATTTGTAGGCCGACACGTCGTAGGATCGCACGCGTATGCGGCCCTGCATGCCGTCCTGCGGCGCGTTCAGGCCGCCCAGCGTGTCTATGCGCTGCAGCAGCTCGTCGGCAACGCCGCGCACCACCTGCCGCATTTCGCCATTCTTGCGGCCATAGAGGCCCGCGAAATTGGTGACACCGCCGGCTGTGCCCATGCCGCCCAGGAAGCCGTAGCGCTCGACCAGCAAGGTGCGCGCACCATGCCGTGCCGCGCTGACACTGGCGGCCAGACCGGCGGGACCGCCACCCACGACAACGACGTCGTACTCCCCGTAAACGGGCAGGGTGCGCGCGGGTTCAGTGATGGAGGACATGGCTGTTTTCGGTGGCTTATTCAAGTTTGATGCCGCGCGACTGGATGATGCCGCCCAGGATGGCGGCCTCGTCCTTCACGCGGCTTTTAAGGCCGTCGGGCGAGGTGCCCACGGCCTGCCAGCCCTGGTTGAACAGTTTTTGCCGGGTGTCGGCGTCGCGGATGATGCGCGGCACTTCCTGTGCCAGCCGCGCTTGCGCGGCTTTGGAGAGGTTGGCCGGGCCTATCAGCGCCGTCCACACTTCAAGGTTGACCTTGGTCACGCCGGCATCGGCCAGCGGCGGCACCTCCGGCACCAGCGAGGAGCGCCCGCCGGCCAGGCCTATGGCCTTGAGCTTGCCCGCGCGCACATGCGGCATGGCCACGCCGGGCGGGATCAGCGCCATCTGGATCTGGCCGCCCAGCATGGCGGTGACCACCTGCGGGTTGCCGGCAAAGGGCACATGCACGGGGGTGAGGCCGGGCACGCGGCTTTTGAGCAGCTCCATGCCCAGGTGGGCGACCGAGCCGTTGCCGACCGAGCCGTAGTTCCACTGGGCGCCGCCCTGGCGCGCGGCGGTGAAGAAGTCGGCCCCGCCGGGCTCGTTCGCGGGCGCCACCAGCACCAGCGGCGCGGTGGCCAGCAGCGAGATGGGCGTGAAATCTTTGGCGGGGTCGTAAGGTAGCTTGGGATACAGCAGTTTGGCCGAGGTCAGGTTGCCGTTGATGACGACGCCCAGCGTGTGGTCGTCCGTGGCCTTGGCGACCTGGTCGGCCGCGATATTGCCCGATGCGCCGGGTTTGTTGTCGATGACCACCGGCTGGCCCAGCGCGCGGCTCAGTGGTTCGGCCAGGGTACGGGCCGCCATGTCGGGTGTGGAGCCGCCGGGAAAGCCCACGATGATGCGCACCGGCTTCGTCGGCCAGGCGGTGGGGGCCGCGGCCGCGGCGGACTGCGCGCAGGCGGCCAGAAACACGGCGGAGAACACGGTGGAATACACGCTGGCGAAAGGCTTCATCACAACAGTCCCTGAAACTTTAAAAGTGTCATTGGAACAGTTTTGACGGCTCGATTCCGTCGTACATCCACTTCAGGCCCGCGAAGCCCGCGCTTTCGGTGCCGCTCTGGAACATCTGGTTGCGAAGTTCACGCTGTACGCCGGCCGCATGGTAGATATCGCCATAAAAACGCGCGGTCAGCTGCACGCGGCCGGTGCGCAGGTAGCGCTTTTGCTGGTACTTCTGGAACGCTTTTTCCACGTCGCCGCGGGTATGGCGCAGCGCTTCGCGCAAGACCACCGCGTCCTCTATGGCCTGGCCGGCGCCCTGGGCCAGGTACTGCAGCATGGGGTGGGCGGCGTCGCCGAGCAGAGTCACGCGCCTGTCGGTCCAGTTCTTGACCGGCTCGCGGTCGCACAGCACCCACATTTTCCAGGTCTCTATCTTGCCCAGCAGTTCCTTGACCTGCGGGCAGGCTCCGGCGAAACGCTCGTTGAGCTCGGCTGTGTCGCCGAAGGTGTTCCAGCCTTCGTCGTATTTGTTGCTGTGGAACACCGCGACCAGGTTGAACAGCTCGCCGCGGCGCAGCGGGTAGTGCACCAGGTGGGTTTTTTCACCGCCCCAGAGCAGCACGTCGTCGCTCCACAAATGGGCCGGGACATCCTCGCGTTTGAGCACTGCGCGGTAGGCGATGTGGCCGGACACACGGGGCTTGCCATCGCCGACCACGGCCTCGCGGATGCGGCTCCACATGCCGTCGGCGCCTATCAGCGCGCTGCCTTCCACGGTTTCGCCGCCTTCGAGCCGCAGCGTCACGCCGTCCGCCGACTGGTCAAAGGACTCCACCTTGGCGCTGGTGCGCAGGGTGATGCCGGGCTGGGCGCGGCAGGCGTCCAGGAAGACCTGGTGCAGGTCGGCGCGGTAAATCACGCCGTAGGGGAAGCCATAAGTCGCGCGGGCCAGGTCGCCCAGCGGCACACGCACGACTTTTTCGCCGGTGCGCACGTCGTTCATGCCCAGGCCGGCGGGGAAGAAGGCCACGCGGTTGATCGCCTCGGTCAGGCCCAGGTAGTCGAACATGCGGAAGATGTTGGGGCCCAGCTGGATTCCCGCGCCGATTTCACCGAAGCTCGCCGCCTGCTCGAACAGAGTCACGCGGTGGCCGTCCTGGGCCAGCACCATGGCCGCGGCCAGCCCGCCGATGCCGCCGCCCGAGACGAGAAGAGGAAGTGCGGATGTGTGTGCCATAGGTCGGAGGATGGGTGGAAGGCTGAACCAGGGAGGGCTTGGGTCGGACGCCTTTATGATAAGTATACTTATCAATAGGGCGTTTGGTGCCTTGGTAGTTACCCTGAATTGCAAAGTGGGCCGTTAAACTCCGCACATGGCAAAAACATTTAATTTCAGCGAAGCTCCCGGGCACCTGATCCGCCGCGCGCAACAGCTCGCGGTGGCGATTTTCATGGAGGAGACGGCCGGTTTTGATGCCACACCGGTGCAGTTTGCCATCCTGAATGCCTTGATGGACGACCCCGGCGAAGACCAGATCACGCTGTCGGGCCGGGTGGCCTTCGACCCCGCCACCTTCGGCTCGGTGATAGGGCGGCTGGAAGCCAAGGGCTGGGTCAAGCGCGAAGCCGACCCCGCCGACAAGCGCCGCAAACTGCTGTGGACCACGCCCGAGGGCGAAAAAATCGCGCTGCAGATGAAACGCGCCGTCAGCAAGACCCAACAGCGCATCCTGGCCCCGCTGGACGAGAACGAGCGGGTCCAGTTCAACCAGCTGCTGGCCAAGCTGGTCACCGGCCACGAGAACGACGGCCGCTAAGCCGGCACGTCAATAAAAAACGGGGCTTTTCAGCCCCGTTTTTTATTGGATTCGGCGAAATCTCAAGCCGACTTGGCGAGCAGGTCGAAATGCTCCACCGTGGGCGGGCCGGCAAAAAACGGCCCGACGATGGCGCGCCAGTCGGCAAAGGCCGCTGACTGGCGGAAGTCGATGGTGTGGTTTTCCAGCGTATCCCAGAATATCTGCAGGATGTAGCGCTCGGGGCTTTCAATGCCTTTGTTGACTTTGAAACCCTGGAAGCCCTTGGACTTGGAAATCACGTCCCGCAGGCCGCGCTGTATGGCTTCGTCAAAAGCGGCCTGCTGGCCGGGGTGGATGCGGATGTCGGCGAGTTCGAGAATCATGAAAAAACACTCCTTTGCTTCGATGTCTCAGTATTGGCTCAGTATTGGGTCAGCGGCAACTGTACCGTCAACCCGTCCAGCGCCGGTGTGAGCTTGATCTGGCAGCTCAGGCGGCTGGCGGCAGTGCGCGGCGCGGCGGTGAATTCCAGCATGCCCAGTTCCTCGCCGTCGGGCGGCGGCAGGCTGGACGCGAAGGGCTCCTGGACATGCACATGGCAGGTGGCGCAGGTCAGCAGGCCGCCGCAGTCGGCGGCGATGCCGTCTATGCCGGCCGCCACGGCAGCCTCCATCAGGCTTTTGCCGGGCTTGCCCTGCGCCGAGGTGGCACGGCCGTCGGCCGCGATGAAATGAATCGTGATCATGGGTGAGTGTGATGCCGTCAGATGCGGCTGAAGTATTCGCGGCGCTGCCAGTCGTCCTTGTCTTCGGCGCTGTCGTGGCGGCTGATTTCCGCCTGTTTGATGTGCGTGAAGCCGTTGACGAAAGTATCGCCAAAACCCGCCACCAGTGTGGCGTCGGCTTTGACCGCCTCCAGGGCTTCGCCCAGGCTGGTGGGGATTTTCTCGGCGCTGCCGCCATAGGGCGCGTCGGTGGCCGGCGGGGCCTTGAGGCGGCGCGTGATGCCGTCCAGCCCGGCGTGGATTTGCGAGGCCAGATAGAGATAGGGGTTGGCGGCGGGCTCGCCCAGGCGGTTTTCGATGCGCGTGCTGTTGTCGTTGCACTGGCCGACCACACGCAGCATGGCGCCGCGGTTGTCGCGGCCCCACAAAATCGCTTGCGGCGCCAGCGCATTGGGCCGGAATCGCCCGAAGCCGTTGAGGGTGGGCGTGCAAAAAGCCGTCATGCCGCGCGCATGCGCCAGCAGCCCGGCCAGGTAGTGCTCGCCGGTTTCCGAGAGTGTGTATTGCGCGTCGGCCGGCGCGCTGCCGGCGGCCGGGCTGGCGCGCTTGAACAGGTTGGCGCCGGTTGTCAGGTCCACCAGCGACTGGTGCAGATGCCAGCCGCTGGACATGATGTTGGGGAAGGGCGGGCGGCACATAAAGGTCGCGTGGTAGCCGGCGCGCCGCAGCGCCTGTTTCACCGCGCTGCGAAACAGCACCATGTTGTCGGCCGCCGCCAGCGCATCGGTCGCCTCGAACACCGCCTCGACCTGGCTGGGGCCGAGCTCGATTTCCAGCGACAGCAGCGGCAGGCCCAGCGCCTGCGCCGTGCGCTGCACGATGCACAGCGGCTCTTCCGCCATGTCTGCCCACTGCTCGGACAGCAGGTGGTAGCCGGGGTGGATCATGCTCACCTGCGGCGGCAGGCCGGGCCAGCCGGCCAGTTCGGGGTCCAGTTGCGGATTCAGCCCGCCCTCGTTGATGCGGTAGATATGGAATTCGATTTCCAGCCCGCACTTCATGCCGTAGCCGGCCTCGGCCAGCTTGGCCAGCGCGCTTTGCAGCACGCGGCGCGTGTCGAGTGCGACCGGCCTGCCGTCGGGAAACCAGGGCTGGCACTGCAGCCAGCCGGTTTTTTCGGCCCAGGGCAGTTGCTGGAGGCTGGCCGGATCGGCCAGCAGCATCACATTGCCGCCGAATTCAAAACCCGGCAGGCCCGCCGCGCCGCCGGCCTCGAACACCTTGTAGGCGGTGCGGTCGGCCGTGTCCTTGAGCAGCAGCGTGCTGACCATGCCCACGCCGTCGGTCAGGGCCTGCGCCGCGGCGGCCGCCACCAAGGTCTTGCCGCGCAGCATGCCGTGCAGGTCGCACCAGGCAAAACGCACCAGCTCCAGGCCGCCGGCCTCGATGCGCCGCAGCGCCTCGGCCTGGGCGGCTTGCCGCGCGGCGTCGTGCACGCCGCATTGCACCGCGAAGCTGCTCATGGCTGTGTGGCAGTGTCGGCCGAAGCGGTCGAGGGCGCTTTTGCGTCCAGCCAGGGCGCGCCCTCGCGTTTGGCGCGGGCATTTTGCTGCCACCACTGGGCCCATTCGCCGGCGGGGGCGATGCCGTCCACCGTGTCCGGGCCTGTGATCATCGCGGCCTGCGCGGGATCGGCGATGCCGGGCGCCACGCCGCCGTTCTGCACGGTCTCAATCGCCTTGAGCAGCACGCGCCGGTTGGCCATGATGACCTTGTCGGAGGTGGCCAGGTGCTCGCGCGTGCGGTCCTGGATCGCGCCCATGCTTTCCACGGCCCACTGGTCGTGCACATTGATGTCTTCCTCGCCCATGCCCAGGTAGGTGGTGCTCATCTGCTCCTCGGCATTAAAACCCCAGTTGTTGTGGCGGCCGGCCTTGGGGATGTAGTCGGGCAGGGCGATGAACTGCTGGCGCTGCGCGCGCATGCTTTCGCGGTCCAGCGGGCCGGCAAAACTCGTGAAGAAGGTGTACCAGTAGGTGTGGGTGTCGTCCACCGGCACATGCATCTGGGTGATGGTCATGGTCTCCGACAGCGGGATCACAAAGGTGGCCGGAAAGATGGCGTTGGTCACGCGCACGTGGGTGAGCTTGTCGGTCATGGCGCGCAGCGCGGTCAGCTGCATGCCCCAGGGTTTGTTCTCGAAGCTGATGTCGGGCTGGGCGAACTCGCGCATGATGCGCGTCATCGGCCACTGCTCGCCGTCCTTGCTGCCGGCGCTGGCGCTGCGAAACTGTTTGCCGGCCGGGTTCTCGCCGATTTGCTCCAGCGGGTCGTCCTGCAAAAAGCGGTGCAAAAAGGATGGGTGCGCCGGGTCTATGCCCACTTCAAAGGCCTGCAGCCAGTTGGCGTTCCACAAGCCCTTGAAGGCAAAGCTGTGCGTGGCCGGCGCGGTAAAGCAGTCAAACGCGGGGAAGGGTGGCGGCGTGCTGCCCTCGTCGCCCAGCCAGGCAAACAGCACGCCGGCCTTTTCCATCACGGGGTAACTGCGCTGGCGTATGCGCTCGCACAGCTTGCTGCCGGTGGGTTCGGCCGGTGTTTCCAGGCAGCGGCCGTCGGTCGCGAACTTCCAGCCGTGAAAAGGGCAGCGCAGGCCACCGCCTTGTTCCAGGCTTTCGCGCCGGCCGAAGGACAGGTCGGCGCCGCGGTGCGCGCAGTCGCGGTCCAGCAGGCCCCAGGCGCCGGAGGCATCCTTGAACAGCACCAGGTCCTGGCCGAAGAGCTTGAGCGCCTTGACCGGGCGGATTGCCATGCGTGGGTCCAGCGCCGGGTTGAACTCGTCGACCAGCGCGGCGGGCTGCCAGTACTGGCGCAGCAGCTTGCCGCAGGGCGTGCCGGCGGTGATGCGGGTCAGCAGTTGGTTTTGTTCAGCGTTCATGGCGGGGCCTTGTCATGCAGGGTAAATCTAAAAACGGTATCCCAAATTTAAAATTCAGTGTACATTCGCTGCCATGAACTTGCAAGAAACCGTTTTGATGCAGTTGCGCGACTTGATCCTGCGCGGCGAGTTCGAGCCCGGCCAGCGGCTGGCCGAGCAGCAACTGGCCGAGCGCCTGGGCGCCTCGCGCACGCCGGTGCGGGCCGCGCTGGTCACGCTGGAGCAGGAGGGGCTGGTCGAGGCCAACGACACCGGCAAATACCTGGTGCGCCAGTTCACGCCGCGCGAAGTGTCCGACGCCATCGCGGTGCGCGGCCACCTTGAGGGCATGGCAGCGCGCCTGGTGGCCGAGCACGGCGTGTCGCGCCAGCTGCAGCTCGATTTGCAGTCCTGCCTGGACGAAGGCGACCGTGCGCTGGCAGCCAACCCGCTGGGTTATGAGAACTACGCGGCCTATGCGGCCATGAACGACCGTTTCCACGCGCTGATCCTGCAGGCCAGCGGCAACCGCGCCTTGCAGCGCGCCGTCGAACTCAACGACAAACTGCCGTTCGCATCAGCCTCGGCCATGCTGCCCATGCAGTCCACGCTGGAGCAGGACCGCGACTGGATGCATTACGCGCACCGGCAGCACCACATGCTGTTCGCGGCGCTCAAGGCCGGCGAGGGCGCGCGTGCCCAGGCCCTGGCCGTGGAACACACCGAGGTGGCGCAAATGAATATGCGCATGGCACTGGAGCGGCGCGCCGAAACCGAAAGTGTGTTGCCGGGTTTGCGCCTTGTGGTCGGCGGTTAATTCCCCAGCAGCAGCTTGAGGTCTACCGAATCGGCGACGGCCTTGTTACCGGCGTCGCCCAGGTGCAGGTGGTCGCCCGAGTCGTAGGCCGGCAATAGCCTGAGCGGGTTTTGCGGGTCGCGCACCACCGCATCAAAGTCCAGCACCGCGTCGAATTCGCCGCTGCCGCGTATCCACGCATTGATACGCTGGCGCAGCGCGTCTTTCTCGGGGCTGTAGTAGTTTGCGATCGGCGAGCCCGGCATGGTCAATGCCCCTTCAAACGGTGTCAGCGTGGCGCCGGCGATGCGCACGCCGCGGCTGCGGGCCCGGGTGATCAGCTGCCGGTAGCCGGCTATCAGCGCATCGGCCTGCGTGGCCGGCTCCGCAGGTTCAAACGTGCTGCCGGGCCAGCTGATGTCGTTGATGCCCATGAGCAGCACCACGCCGGCCACGCCGGGCTGGCCCAGCACGTCGCGCTCAAAACGCGCCAGCGCATTCGGCCCCATGTGGTTCTTGAGCACCCGCCCGCCAGAGATGCCGGCATTGAGTACGGCCACCTTTTGCCCGGCCAGGCGGTGCGCGAGGAAGTCGGGCCAGCGGCTGTCGCTGCCCGGCGTGGAGGCCGCGCCGTCGGTGATGGAATCGCCAAAGGCCACCACGCTGCGCGTGCCGGGCGCAGCCTCCACCAGCACCGCGCTCAGGAAGAGGCGGCTGTTCACCACGCTGTCGGCTTTCACGCTGGCTGCGCCGGCCACATTGCCCGCCGCGATCTGCGCGGGCTGCAGGCCGTCCCAGTGGATGGTCGTGACCGGCGTGGTTTGCGGAAAGTACAGGCTGACGGCCAGGCGCTGCAGCGCTGCGACCTCCATTGCGACCGGATCGCTGACGATGGGCGCGCCTGCCGGCACGGTGGCCGTGGCCTGGCCCCCGAAGGTCAAGGCCAGGCCGGGGCCGCGGGTGCTGCCCGCGGCGTCGCCTGCCGCCGCGATGTAGGCTGCGCCTATCCGCAGGGGCTGCGTGCCGTATTCGTTGGACAGCACAATGCGCACGCGCGAGCCGCCCACGCCGGCGCGCACGACCTGACGCACCGTCTGGTCACCCAGGCTGGCCGGAAGCCCCAGGGGCAGGGCGAAATCGCCGGCCCAGATGGGCTGGGGGCTGGCCGTCCAGCCTGGAAGCCAGGCGCCATCGGCCGCTTGCGCCGGTGGAGCCAGCGCGGCGCACAGCAAGGCGATGGAGAGGGCGGACTTCAAGGTGCGGAGTTTCATCAAGGTACTCATGGCAATGCCGCTCAGCAGGTGGCGGGAATGGCTTGCGGTTCGGCCTTGTCACGCGACAGGCTGTACAGCGTGACGGCGATGCCCGCGAGCGTGATCAACGCGGCCAGCCAGCTGAGGCCGCCCAGGCCGAAGGTACTGCTCACGACCAGGCCGCCCAGCCAGGCGCCCATCGCATTGCCCACGTTGAAAGCGCCTATGTTGAGGCTGGCCGCCAGGTTCTGGCCTGCGCCGTGGGCTTGCTGCAGCACACGCATCTGCAGCGGCGCCACCGTGGCGAAAGAGGCCACGCCCAACAAGCCGACGAAAAGCACCGTGGCCACCGGCGAGTGCAGCACAAAACCCATGGCGCCCAGCACCAGCGCCGTCGCGCCCAGCGTGACCAGCAGGGACATGCGCAGGCCGCGGTCGGCCAGGCGCCCGCCCAGCAGGTTGCCGATAAAGATGCCGCCGCCGAACACCAGCAGGATGGGCGACACCGCGGCTTCGCTGAAGCCGGTGAGCCGGGTCAGGATGGGCTGGATGTAGGTGAAGATCGCGAACACGCCGGCAAAACCGAAGACCGTCATCAACAGGCCCAGCATGACTTGCGGGCGGGCCAGCCCGGCCAGTTCCTGGCGCAGCGAGGCGCCGCCGTTTTGTGCCGCGCTGCGCGGCACAAACACCGCCAGCACCAGGAAGGCCAGCAGGCCTATCAGCGCCACCACCCAGAAGGTGGCGCGCCAGCCATGGTGCAGGCCCAGCCAGGCGCCGGCCGGCACGCCCAGCAGGGTGGCCAGCGACAGGCCGCTGAACATGATGGCAATCGCCGAGGCCTTGCGCTCGGGCGCGACCAGGCCGGTGGCAACGATGGAGCCCACGCCGAAGAAAGTGCCGTGCGCCAGCGAGGTGATCACGCGCGCGGCCATCAGGCTGGCGTAGTCGGGCGCCAGCGCGCAGGCCAGGTTGCCCAGCGTGAAGATGGCCATCAGCGCCAGCAGCACGGTTTTGCGCGGCAGCTTGCGCGTGGCCAGCGTCAGCACCGGCGCGCCCACCGCCACGCCCAGGGCGTAGCCGGAAATCAGCAGCCCGGCCGAAGCGATGCTGACGCCCAGGTCGGCTGAGACCTGCAGCAACAGGCCCATGATGACAAACTCGGTCGTGCCTATGCCGAAGGAGCCGACGGTGAGGGCCAGCAGGCCTAGAGGAAGTGAGGGAGGTGATTTTTGCGCAGCCATGGAAGTCGCCAGAAAAGTGAGGATGCGGCTAGTGTGGAGACGCAGCGGCATCTTGACTAGAATGGCCTGGAGACAATCATTTGTGAATTCAATTCACAATAATCCAGTCAAAATCACCCCACCATGCCCCGTATAGACGTCAACCGCTCCGGCGAAATGGAGGCCTTTGTCCAGGTCGTGGACAAAGGCGGGTTTTCCGCCGCCGCGCGCCAGCTGTGCATGACGCCTTCGGCCGTCAGCAAGCTGGTGACCCGGCTGGAGGCGCGCCTGGGCACGCGCCTGGTCAACCGCTCCACCCGCAAGCTGCAGCTCACGCCCGAGGGCACGACGTTTTACGAACAAAGCACGCGCGTGCTGGCTGACATGGACGAGGCCGAGCGCGGCGCGGCCGCCGGCGCCATGCCGCGCGGGCGGGTCAGCATCAACGCCAGCATGCCGACCGCGCACTGCCTGTTGCTGCCGCTGGTGCCGGCCTTCCACGAGCGCTATCCCGACATCACGCTGGACATCACGCTGACCGACCGCGTGGTCGACCTGCTGGACGAACGCACCGACGTGGCGATACGCTGGGGCGCGCTCGCCTCGTCCCAGCTGGTGGCGCGGCACCTGGGCGATACGGCGCAGCACATCGTCGGCAGCCCGGCCTATCTGGCGCGCCACGGCACGCCGCGCACGCTGCAAGACTTGGAGGCGCACCAGCGCCTGGCCCACACCTTCAAGCGCAATATGCATTACTGGCCGGTGCGCGTGGACGGCCAGATCCAGCAATTGCCCATCACCGGCTACGCACGCGCGAGCGACGGCGAGGCGCTGCGCCACCTGGTGCTCGCCGGCGCGGGCCTGGCCCGCATGTCCCTGTTCCACATACGCCGCGACCTGGACGCGGGCCGCCTGGTGGCCGTGGCCGAGGACCTCAACCCGGGCGAGCGCGAACCCATCCATGCGGTGTTTGTCGGCCGGGGCGGCCGCTTGCCGGCGCGTGTGCGCGTGCTGCTGGATTTCCTGGTGGAGCAAGTCACGCAGGAAGTGCTCGATGCCGGCGGCGTGGGGCCGGATTACCTGCCGTGACTGCCCGTTGCCGCCCCCCGGGCTCCTAGGTAGTACCCGCTAGGTACAAGCCACTAGATAGCTTTCCCTATGGTTGCCGGCCCTGGACTTGCCTAGCATTCCCATATGGGGCCGCTCCCGGCCATGGAGAATGACTATGCACCGCCTTCCGTTCCGCACCCTCGGATTTGCCTTGTTGCTGCTGTCATCGGCCGGCGCCAGTCTGGCGCAGGATCGCTTCACGCCCTCCGCCGACGGCCAGGAAGTCACCGACAGCCGCACCGGCCTGATCTGGAAGCGTTGCGCCGAAGGCATGGTCTTCAAGGGCAAAACCTGCACCGGTCAGGCGGCTTTCCTGAACCAGCCCGATGCGGCCGCGCGCGCCAAGGCGGCTTCCGGACCGGGGGCCGAATGGCGCCTGCCCATCCTCAAGGAACTCTCCAGCATTGTGTCGGCGCGTGAGGCGGAGGAAAACAAGGCCGCGATAGATCCCAATGCCTTTCCCGCCACGCCGGTGGCCCGCTTCTGGACTTCCAGCAGCACCGGCCCCGGCTATTTCACTTTTGTCGGTTTCAGCGACGGCAGCGCCGGCGAAGCCCCGCGCGCCACCTCCGCCGCGGTGCGCCTGGTGCGCGGCGGGAAGTAAGAACTACTCTTTCGCCACCTGCAGCACCAGCTTGCCGAAGTTTTCGCCGTTAAAGAGCTTGAGCAGGGTCTCGGGGAAGGTATCCAGGCCGACGACCACGTCTTCCTTGCTTTTCATGGTGCCGGCCTTGAGGTAGCCTGCCATCTCGGCCACGCCCACGTGGTAGCGGTCGGCATAGTCAAACACCACGATGCCTTCCATGCGGGCGCGGTTCACCAGCAGCGACAGGTAGTTGGCCGGGCCCTTCACCGGCGTGGTGTTGTTGTACTGGCTGATCGCGCCGCAGATGATGATGCGGGCGCCGCGCGCCAGGCGCGCCAGCACCATGTCCAGGATCTCCCCGCCCACGTTGTCGAAGTAGATGTCTATGCCCTTGGGGCAGTGCTCCTTGAGCCCGGCGCGCACGTCGCCGTTTTTGTAGTCTATGCAGGCGTCGAAGCCCAGCTCCTTGACCACCCAGTCGCACTTGGCCTTGCCGCCGGCGATGCCGATCACGCGGCAGCCCTTGAGCTTGGCGATCTGGCCCACGGTCTGGCCCACGGCGCCGGCCGCGCCCGACACCACCACGGTTTCGCCGGCCTTGGGCAGGCCCACTTCCAGCAGGCCGAAGTAGCCCGTCATGCCGGGCAGGCCCAGCACATTGAGCCAGGACGTCAGGCCCAGGCGCGGGTCTATCTTGAACATGCCGCTGCGCTTGACCTGGTCGGCCGGGATCAGGCAGTACTCCTGCACGTCGAGCGCGGCATTCACATAGTCGCCCACGGCAAAAGCCGGGTTTTGCGAGGCGATCACCTTGCCCACGCCGCCGGCGCGCATCACCGCGCCGATTTCCACCGGCGGGATGTAGCTCTTGGCGTCGTTCATCCAGCCGCGCATGGCCGGGTCCAGCGACAGGTACAAAGTCTTGACAAGCACGCCGCCCGGGCCGGGTTCGGCCACGGGTTCGGTGGTGAAGCTCCAGTTGTCGCGTGTGGGCAGGCCGACGGGGCGGCTGGCCAGGCGAATCTGGTGGTTGCTCAGGCTGGTGATGGCGCTCATGGGGTGTCTCCGCTGTATCTGTTGAGAGGGGTTCGCAGGCATGGTAGCGGCGGGGCGGCCCGGCGTCAGTCGCGCAGGCGATTGCCCTGCCCTGCCACAGGGGGCGCTTGAAGCCACACGAGATGTGCGACGGCTAGGAGGTATTCAATCCAGCCGGGGCCGCGGAACCGGCTTTGCCGGGCCGCAGGCGCAGCGCCCCCTTTCGTGATGAAAGGGGCAGCGAGATGCCGCAGGCTCACGAAGTGACGAGCGTGGGGGCCATCGTTTATGCTTTAGAGATGAAACTCCACAACTATTTCCGCTCATCGTCGTCGTTTCGTGTACGCATCGCGATGGAGCTCAAGGGCCTGAGCTACGACTACATTCCCGTGCACATCGCCAAGGGCGAACACAAGCAGCCGCCGTATGCCGCCCTGGCCGCCGACACCCTGGTGCCGCTGCTCGAAGTCGACGGTGAAAAACTCTCGCAGTCCATGGCCATCATCGAATACCTGGACGAAAAACACCCCACGCCGGCCCTGTTGCCGGCCGACGCGCTGGGCCGTGCCAAGGTGCGTGCGCTGGCCCAGTCGATTGCCTGTGAAATCCATCCCGTCAACAATCTGCGCATCCTCAAATACCTGGTCAAGGAGCTCAAGCTTGACGAGGCGGCCAAAAACGCCTGGTATGTGCACTGGTGCCGCGAAGGGCTGGAGGCCTTTGAACGCCAGCTGGCGCAGTTGCCGCCATCGACCTATTGCTACGGCAACACGCCCACCCTGGCCGACTGCTGCCTGGTGCCGCAAATCTTCAATGCCAAGCGCTTTAATGTGAGCTTTGACGGCCTGCCGCGCACCATGGCCGCGTTTGACGCCTGCATGGCGCTGCCGGCCTTCCAGAAGGCCCAGCCTTCGGCTTGCCCCGACAACGAGGCTTGATCTGCCTGTGCATGCGGATTGGCTGATTCCCGACTGGCCGGCACCCGCCGGTGTGCGTGCGGTGTTCACCACCCGGGCGGGCGGCCTGTCGGCCGCGCCTTATGACAGCCTGAACCTGGGCGACCATGTCGGCGACCTGCCGGCCAGGGTCGCGGCCAACCGCGCCTTGTTGCGCCAGGCCCTGGGCGGCCGCGCGGTTTTTCTGCAGCAGGTGCATGGCAATGAAGTGCTGGCGCTCGACGCCGCTACCGACGACGGCTTGCAGGCCGATGCGTGTGTGACGAAAGAAGCCGGCATCGCCTGCACCATCATGGTGGCCGACTGTCTTCCTGTTTTGTTGGCTATTGCGGATGGTGTGACGGTGGCTGCCGCGCATGCGGGCTGGCGTGGACTGGCGGGCGGCAAAAATGGAAGAGGCGTTCTTGAATCGGTGCATACCGCGATGGGCGCCGATGCGGACACCGTGGCATGGCTGGGCCCGTGCATAGGGCCCTCGGCCTTTGAAGTCGGCCCTGAAGTCAAAGCCGCATTTGAAGCCGCGCAATCCGAAGCCGGCCGCCTGTTCAAACCCACCGGTTCGGGCAAATACCTGGCCGACCTGCCTGGCCTGGCGCGGCTGCGTCTCCATGCGCTGGGTATCACCCGGATCTACGGCAATGACGGCAGCGATGCCTGGTGCACCGTGCGCAATCCCTCGCGGTTTTTCTCGCACAGGCGCGATGCCGGCCCCGCCGGCAATGGCTTTGGCACAACGGGACGCATGGCAGCCTGCATCTGGCGCGATTGAAGCGCTGCCTTATCCGCTGTGCGGCCGCATGCGTATGCCACTTTTTGGTGCGATCGACCCGGCGTATGGGCGCGCAGTTCTCAGCCCTTCGGTGCTTCTTCCGCAGCGTTCTCGCGCGGTGAATCCTTTGCTGCAGTTTGCTGCAGGCGTTCCTGCTCCGCGCGTTTTTTGAGCGCCTTGCTGCGCGCGGGAGCGCCCATCAGGTAAACCACCAATGCCACAGGACCCAGTCCATAGAGTACAAAGGTAACCACAGCCCCGAGGACCGTACCGTTGCTGTTTGTCGCTTCGGCAACGCTCATCATGAGCACAACGTAAATCCAGGCGATGACAACCAAATACATAAATACTTGAAACTGGGCGTGCAGTCGGAAATTTTTAAAGCAAATCCTACGATACTGGTGGTGTGCTCAAAAGAGTCACCGAGACTCAACATGATCGGGGATATAAATGGATTCTGACGCAAACCGGGCCCAGGCGGCCCGTCAGATGCAAGAGACTTTTGCCGCGGGCCTGCAACAGGCCATGGGGGCCATGGCAAGCGGCATGCCGGCGGGCTTTGGTTTTCCCAACGGCGTGAGTGGCGCGAACGGTGCTCAGGGCCAGCCCCTGCTGCAGTTCGACCCGGCCAAGCTCCAGGAACTGCAGCAGCGCTACATCGCGGATGCCTCGGCCCTCTGGAACCAGGGCCTGCAGGACGGTGCCGACACCCTGGTGGCCTCGGACCGCCGCTTTTCCAATGAAGCCTGGAAAGCCAACCCGGTCTCGAAATTTTCCGCTTCCACCTATTTGCTCAATGCCCGCACCCTGATGGAACTGGCCGACGCGGTGCAGGCCGACGCCAAGACGCGCGCGCGCGTGCGTTTTGCCGTCGAACAATGGATGGCGGCCACCGCGCCCAGTAATTTCCTGGCGCTCAATGCCGAGGCTCAGCAAAAAGCCATCCAGAGCCAGGGCGAAAGCATTGCCCAGGGCATCACCAACCTGCTGCACGACATGAAGCAGGGCCATGTGTCCATGACCGACGAGCGTGTGTTCGAGGTCGGCAAGAACGTCGCCACCACCGAAGGCGCGGTGGTGTTCGAGAACGAATTCTTCCAGCTGCTCGAATACAAGCCGCTCACGGCCAAGGTCTATGAAAAGCCCTTTTTGCTGGTGCCGCCCTGCATCAACAAGTTCTACATTCTTGATTTGCAGCCCGAGAACTCGCTGATCCGCTACGCGGTCAGCCAGGGCCATCGCACTTTTGTGGTCAGCTGGCGCAACCCCGACGAGTCCATGGCCGGCAAGACCTGGGACGACTACATCGAGCACGCCGCCATCAAGGCCATCGAAGTGGTGCAGGACATCACCGGCGCCAAAACGCTGAACGCCTTGGGCTTTTGTGTGGGCGGCACCATCCTGGGCACGGCGCTGTCGGTGCTGGCCGCGCGCGGCAAAAAACCGGTGGCCAGCGCCACCTTGCTGACTTCCTTCCTGGACTTCACCGACACCGGCATCCTGGACATCTTCATCGACGAAACCTCGGTCAAGTACCGCGAGGCCGAGATGGGGCAGGGCGGTTTGCTCAAGGGCCAGGACCTGGCTTCCACCTTCAGCTTTTTGCGGCCCAACGACCTCGTCTGGAACTATGTGGTGGGCAACTACCTCAAGGGCGAAACGCCGCCGCCCTTTGACCTGCTCTACTGGAACAGCGACTCCACCAACCTGCCCGGGCCTTTTTACGCCTGGTACCTGCGCAACACCTATTTCGAGAACAACCTCGTCAAGCCCGGCAAAGCCGTGGTCTGCGGGCAGAAGGTCGACCTGCGCAAGGTCGACATCCCGGTCTACCTCTACGGCTCGCGCGAAGACCACATCGTGCCCATAGGTGGCGCTTATGCTTCCACCCAGCATTTGCCGGGCCCCAAGCGTTTTGTGATGGGGGCTTCAGGCCACATCGCCGGCGTGATCAACCCGCCGGCCAAGAAAAAACGCAGCTACTGGACCCGTGACAAGCTGCCGCAGGGCAAATTCCCGGCCACCCAGGCCGAATGGCTCAAGGGCGCGACCGAGCACCCCGGCAGCTGGTGGACGGACTGGTCGGACTGGCTCACAGGCCATGCCGGCAAGCAGGTCGCAGCGCCCAAGGCCTACGGCAGCCGCAAATACACCGTCATAGAGCCCGCGCCGGGCCGCTACGTCAAGGCCAAGGCCTGAGCGCCGGCACGCGCGGCCCTGTCATCACAGTTTAAAAACCACTCCAGAAACTTCAAAAAGGGAACACATCATGGAAGACATCGTTATCGTTGCAGCCGGCCGCACCGCGGTGGGCAAATTCGGCGGCTCGCTGGCCAAGATCCCCGCGACCGAACTCGGCGCGGCCGTCATCAAGGGCGTGCTGGAGCGCTCCGGCCTGAGCGCCGAGCAATTGGGTGAAGTCATCATGGGCCAGGTGCTCACGGCCGGCGTCGGCCAGAACCCGGCGCGCCAGTCCGTCATCAAGGCCGGTTTCCCCAACGGCATCCCGGGCCTGACCATCAACGCGGTCTGCGGTTCTGGCCTCAAGTCGGTCATGCTCGCGGCCCAGGCCGTGGCCACGGGCGACAGCGAAATCGTGATCGCCGGCGGCCAGGAAAACATGAGCGCCGCGCCGCACGTGCTCAACGGCTCGCGTGACGGCCAGCGCATGGGCGACTGGAAGATGGTCGACTCCATGATCGTCGACGGCCTGTGGGACGTCTACAACCAGTACCACATGGGCATCACCGCCGAGAACGTCGCCAAAAAATACGGCATTGACCGCGCCGCGCAGGACGCGCTGGCCCTGGCCAGCCAGACCAAGGCCGCGGCCGCGCAGGACGCCGGCAAGTTCAAGGACGAAATCATCCCCGTCACCATTCCCCAGAAGAAGGGCGACCCGGTGGTGTTCGCCGCCGACGAGTTCATCAACCGCAAGACCAGCGCCGAAGGCCTGGCCGGCCTGCGCCCGGCCTTCGACAAGGCCGGCGGCGTGACGGCCGGCAATGCCTCGGGCCTGAACGACGGCGCCGCCGCCGTGATGGTCATGACGGCCAAAAAGGCCGCCGCGCTGGGCCTGAAGCCGCTGGCGCGCATTGCCAGCTACGCCACCACCGGCCTGGACCCGGCCTACATGGGCATGGGCCCGGTGCCGGCCTCGACCAAGGCGCTGCAGCGCGCGGGCTGGAAAGCCCAGGACCTGGACCTGCTCGAAATCAACGAAGCCTTCGCGGCCCAGGCCTGCGCGGTCAACAAGGAAATGGGCTGGGACACCAGCAAGGTCAACGTCAACGGCGGCGCCATCGCCATCGGCCACCCGATTGGTGCGTCCGGTTGCCGCATTCTGGTGACGCTGCTGCACGAGATGGCGCGCCGCGACGCGAAAAAAGGCATCGCCAGCCTGTGCATAGGCGGCGGCATGGGGGTAGCCCTGACCCTGGAGCGCTGAGCCCGGGGTCACAATGCTCCAACCGGCACACATCCTGCATACGCAGTGATCGCAGCCATGGCACGCGTTGGGACATTCAACGGTTTTCAGGCAGTTAAAAAGCGTTAAAGACAGTTCACAAAATCAATCAAGGAGATCGCAATGGCAAAAAAAGTAGCGTACGTCACGGGCGGCATGGGCGGCATTGGAACCGCCATCTGCCAACGCCTGGCTAAAGACGGTTTCACGGTGATCGCGGGCTGCGGCCCCACGCGCGACTATGCCAAGTGGCTCGATGAGCAGAAGGCGCTGGGCCACACCTTTTACGCCTCGGTGGGCAATGTCGGCGACTGGGACTCCACCGTCGCGGCCTTCGACAAGGTCAAGGCCGAGCACGGCCCGGTGTCGGTACTGGTCAACAACGCCGGCATCACGCGCGACGGCCAGTTCCGCAAGATGAGCAAGGCCGACTGGGACGCGGTGATTTCCACCAACCTCAACAGCATGTTCAACGTGACCAAGCAGGTCATCGAGGGCATGATTGAAGCGGGCTTCGGGCGCATCATCAACATCTCCTCGGTCAACGGCCAGAAGGGCCAGTTCGGCCAGGTCAACTACTCCACCGCCAAGGCCGGCCTGCACGGCTTCACCATGGCGCTGGCGCAGGAGGTCGCGGCCAAGGGCGTGACGGTCAACACCGTGAGCCCGGGCTATATCGGCACCGACATGGTGAAAGCCATCCGCCCCGACGTGCTCGAAAAAATCGTCGCGGGTGTGCCGGCCAAGCGCCTGGGCCAGCCCGAAGAAATCGCCTCCATCATTGCGTGGATCGCGTCCGAAGAAGGCGGCTATGCGACCGGCGCGGACTTCTCGCTCAATGGCGGCCTGCACATGGGCTGATCGCCTTCCAGGCGCTTGGTAAAAAACCCGCCTCGGCGGGTTTTTTTTATGGCTCAGCGCAAAGAAGGAGGGACGCGAAAAACTCAGGGCAGAGGCTCGAAAGAAACATAACGTCCCTTCACGTCCAGCACGGTGCCGGGCTTCTCGGCCGCTTCGGCCGCCTGCTGGAATCCCAACGACAGGAAGATGCCGTGTTCCGGCAGCCAGACATAGTCCGAGCGGCGCTCGGCGGCCTGCTCGCTGGCATGGCTGGTGCAATTGACCCTGGCGTAGGAGCCGGTGAAGCCGGTGCCGATCGCTGAACCGTCCACCTGCCCGGAACGCTCGCAGTGCCGGCTGCTCTGGTAGCGCGTGGTCTGCAGCGTCAGGCTCTTGCCGTCGGTGTCGGACAGCCTGTCCATGGTGAGGTCCAGCTTCCATGCGGCTGCGTCGGGCGTTCCGCCTTCCTGCGTGCTTTTGAGGGCTTGCACCGAGTCGTTGTACCAACCGACCCGGCCCATCAGGTCGTGCACCAGCGGCGCGACTTCGCGGCTGCGCGTGTGCACCGAAAACAGGTTGCGAAACAGCACGTAGCGCTCCTGGTAGACCACGCTGCGGCCCCCCAGGTCGAACCAGTCGTCCTGGCGCATGACCAGTCCGTTTCCCATGGGTTGCAGGGTCACGCGAATCTCCACTTCCAGCTGGCCGGACGGCGAGGAATAGCTGCGCCGGGTGGCGTACTTGAATGAGCGCGTGACGGGTTTGCCAAACGAAGGGTCCAGCGCGGCCGCGTTGGCGACCACCTGGGGCGAAAGATCCGAGAGCGCCAGCGGCTGGTAGGGATGCAGGTAGGCGATCACCGCCAGCGCCAGGGCGATCAGCGTCAAGGGCGCCCACCAGTAGCCTATCCACCGATTTCGTTTGACGGAAGACGTGGGGTTCGGCATGCGGCCATTGTAGGCATGGGCCTGCGGCCGGGCCCCTGGTTTTACCCTCAATGCAAGCGCTTCAACGCTGCCGTCCCGGGGCCTGCTGGGGCCAGCCCTCGCAAACATCCCGCGGGTGCGTGGGGATTTGGCAGCTGGGCGCCCAGGCAACTGTAGTAAATTGAACGGACGTGTTCTACGGGGACAGCCCGCCTGCCGGGCTGCGTCGCAGGCCTTCCTTGGAGTCTTGATGGGCTCTTAACCGTTTTCTAAAAGGAATCCCTCCCGCATGCCCCACAGCGTCTCCCTGATCAGCACCATCGCCGCCGGCCTGGGCCTGGCCTTGATCTTTGGCTTTCTTGCCGTGCGGCTGCGTTTGCCCGCGCTGGTGGGTTATCTGCTGGCGGGCGTGATCATCGGGCCCTTCACGCCCGGCTTTGTGGCCGACGCGGAGATCGCCAGCCAGCTCGCTGAAATCGGCGTGATGCTGCTGATGTTCGGCGTGGGCCTGCATTTTTCGCTCGACGACCTGCTGGCGGTGCGCAAGATCGCCGTGCCCGGTGCCGTTGTGCAGATGACGGTGGCCACCGCGCTGGGCATGGGCCTGGCGCACTGGTGGGGCTGGAACCTGGGCGGCGCGCTGGTGTTCGGCCTGTCGCTTTCCGTGGCCAGCACTGTGGTGCTGCTGCGCGCGCTGGAAAGCCGCGGCATCCTCGATTCGGTCAACGGGCGCATCGCCGTGGGCTGGCTGGTCGTCGAAGACCTGGCCATGGTGCTTGTGCTGGTGCTGCTGCCGCCGCTGGGCGGCTGGCTGTCGGGCAAGGTCGATGCCGACGTCAACGCGCTGTGGAAAACGCTGGGCATCACCTTGCTGCAAGTGGGCGGCTTTGTGGCCCTGATGCTGGTGGTGGGGCGGCGCTTTTTCCCCTGGGTGCTGTGGCAGGTACAGCGCACCGGCTCGCGCGAGCTGTTCACGCTGTGCGTGGTGGCCGCCGCCGTGAGCATCGCCTTCGGCGCCACGGCGCTGTTCGGCGTGTCCTTCGCGCTGGGCGCCTTCTTCGCCGGCATGGTGATGCGCGAGTCCGAGTTCAGCCACCGCGCCGCCGAGGAGTCGCTGCCCCTGCGCGACGCTTTCGCCGTGCTGTTTTTTGTGTCGGTGGGCATGCTCTTCGACCCCTGGGTGCTGCTGGAGCGGCCGCTGCAGGTGCTGGCCGTGGTGGCCATCATCATCGTCGGCAAGACACTCGCGGCCGGCGCGCTGGTGCTGGCTTTCCGCTACCCGCTCAACACGGCGCTTACGGTCTCGGCCAGCCTGGCGCAGATCGGCGAGTTCTCCTTCATCCTGGTCGGCCTGGGTGCCTCGCTGGGCCTGCTGCCGCCCGAGGGGCAAAGCCTGGTGCTGGCCGGCGCCCTGATCTCCATCGCGCTCAACCAGCTGGTGTTCAAGGCGGTGCAGCCGCTGCAGCAATGGATACTGGCGAAGTCGCCGCTGGCGCGCAAGCTCGAGGCGCGCGACGACCCGACCGCCGAACTGCCGGCCAGCACCGACGAAAAATATCTGTCCAACCACGTGGTGCTGGTGGGTTATGGGCGGGTGGGGCGGCGCATTGCCGAGGCGCTCAAAGCGCACCACGTCCCCTTTGTGGTGGCCGAGCAGAATCGCGAGGCGGTGGAGCGGCTGCGGGCCGAGGGAACGGCCGCCGTGTCAGGCGACGCCGTGGAAGCCGAAGTGATGGTGCAGGCTCATATCGCGCAGGCGCGCATGCTGGTGATCGCCACGCCCGACACCCTGGACGTGCGGCAGATGGTGGCGACGGCGCGCACGCTCAATCCTGCCATTGAAATCGTGGTGCGTACCCACAACGAGGCCGAAGCACGGCTGCTCGACAGCGAGAAGGCCGGCAAGGTCTTCCTCGGCGAGCAGGAGCTGGCGCAGTCCATGACGCGCCATGTGCTGGAGCGTTCCGGCGCGGCCGCAGCGCCGGACGCAAGCCACTAGTGCCTCAGGCCGTGGCGAGCGGCGTGTCGATGAAAGGCCTGATGTTGCGCATCGCGCGCGCGACGTAGTCTTCCTTCTCGCCCACGGGCGCGACGTAATGCATCGCGCCGTGCGCCTCCGCCAGGCCCACCAGGCGGGCAATGACCCAGGCGGCCAGGTATTGCGAGGCCAGGCAGCCGCCGGCCGTCGCCACATTGCCCTTGGCCACAAAAGGCTGGTTCAGCACGGTGACGCCGGCTTCCTCGACCCAGGGTTTGGTCGTCAGGTCGGTGCAGGCCGGCACGCCGGCAACCAGCCCGAGTTTTGCCAGCACCAGCGTGCCCGAGCACTGCGCGCCCAGCAACTGCCGCGAAGGGTCCAGCCGCAACTGCGCCATCAAGGCCGCATCGGCCACCACCTCGCGCGTACGCATGCCGCTGCCGACGATGACCGCGTCGGCGGCGCTGGCTTCGGCCAGCGATGCCTGCGCTTCAAGCACCACGCCGTTCATGGACTTCACGCGCGCGGTGGGGCTGGCAATCGACACGCGCCATCCCGGCTTCCTGACGCGGTTGAGGATGCCGAGCGCTATCAGCGAGTCGAGTTCATTAAAGCCTTCAAAGGTGAGGATGGCGATGTGCATGGTGGCGGTTTCTCCGTGGTGTATGGATTCAAGTGGAACCATCGTAGACATGCTACGCAATACAATCAAATGATTGTCATGGATACATCGCCCTATGGCCCAGGCCCGCTACAAACAACTGGTTGATACGCTCGCAGCGGACATTCGCGCGGGGCGATTGCCGCCGGGCACGCGCCTGCCCACCCACCGCGGGCTTGCCGAAGAGCATGGCCTGGCGCTGGTGACGGCGACGCGCGTTTATGCGGAGCTCGGGGCCATGGGTCTGGTCAGCGGCGAAACAGGCCGCGGCACCTTTGTGCGGGAGAGCACGCTTGCGCGCGAACTGGGCATAGACCAGCACGTCGTGGCCTCGGGCATGGTGGACCTGAATTTCAACTACCCGTCGCTGCCGGGCCAGGCCGAGCTGCTGCGAGAGGGCTTGCGCCAGCTCGCCGCCTCCGGCGACCTGGAGGCCCTGTTGCGCTATCAGCCGCACGGAGGGCGCCCGCATGAGCGCGCGGCCATGGCGCGCCACCTCGCATCCCGGGGCTTAAGTGTGAGTGCGGACCAGGTGGTGATTGTGAACGGCGCCCAGCAAGGCCTGGCCATCACCGCCATGGCGCTGCTGCAGCCGGGCGATGTGGTCGCGGCCGATGCGCTCAGCTATCCGGGCTTCAAGGTGCTGGCCCAAGCGCATCGCCTGGAGCTCGCGCCGATTCCGGCGGCCGGCAACGGCCCCGACCTGGACGCGCTGGAGCGCCTGTGCCGGCGCCGGCGTGTACGCGCCGTCTATGCGATGCCGACGCTGCACAACCCCCTGGGCTGGGTCATGGGTCCGAGCCGCCGGCGCCAGCTGGTGGCCATTGCCCGGCGGCATGGCCTGCTCATCATCGAGGATGCGGCCTATGCTTTTCTCGCCCAGGACCCGCCAGCCCCGCTGGCGGCGCTGGCCCCCGAAATTACGGTTTATGTGTCGGGGCTTTCCAAGAGTGTGGCAACCGGCTTGCGTGTCGGCTTTGTTGCCGCACCGGCTGGGGACGTTCCCAGGCTGGAGCGCGCGATCAGGGCCAGCACCTGGAATACGCCCGGCGTGATGACGGCGCTGGCCTGCGGCTGGCTGGAAGATGGCACGGTCGCCCGCCTCGAATCGGAAAAACGCAGCGACGCTGAAGCCCGCCAGGCGATTGCCGCCGAGGTCTTCGCGGGGCTGCGCTGTGTGCGCCATCCGTCCTCTTATTTCGTCTGGCTTCCGATGGCGGAGGAACAGCGGGCCGACAAGCTTGCCGCGGCGCTCATGCGCGAGGGGATATCGGTGTCCACGGCCGAAGCCTTCGCCACCACCGCCCAGGTGCCGCATGCCATCCGCCTGGCCCTGGGATCGGTGGGGCTGGAAACGCTGCGTGAGGCGCTGCAAAAAGTCAGGCACGCGATAGACGCGCAAGCCTGGTGAGTCCTAGTTCTTCGCCCTGGCCCGCAGCACGGCCGAGCGCACCAGTGCCAGCCTGTCGTTGCCGAAATACATGTCTTCGCCCACAAAAAAGGTGGGCGAGCCGAAGGCGCCGCGGCGTATGGCTTCGTCGGTGTTGGCCTTGAGTTGCTCCTTGATGTCGGGCCGGGCGATGCCTGCCAGGAAAGCCTCGGCATCAATGCCCACCTGCCGGCAAATCGCGGCCAGCACCTCGTCCTGCGAGATGTCTTCCTCGCGCGTGAAATAGGCCGCGAAAGTGGCTTCGATGAAAGCGAGGTAATGCGGCTGCGCCGCGGCATCCTGCGCAATCCACAGGCAGCCGCGCATGGCCTTGACGCTGTTGACCGGGAATATTTTGGGCGGGAAGGCGATCTTCAGGCCGGCTTCGCGCGCGTTGTCGCGCACGTCCTTGAGCATGTAGCGGTTCTTGGGCGTGTCCATGTCTTCGCGCGACGCGTAAATGCCTTTGTTGACGCTGTTGAAGATGCCGCCCACCAGTACGGGTTTCCAGTTGATGGTCTCCTCGAGTTCGGCCGCCAGCGGCTGGATGTTGCGAAAGGCGATATAGGTCCAGGGGCTGGAGCAGTCGAAGAAAAATTCAATCATGGTGTGTCTCTTGGGGGCTGTTTTTTGTGGGGGAAGTCAGGACATCTTGTGCGCGCCCTCGCGCACGCTTTGCGAAGTTTGGCCGAACAAGGCTTTGCGCGCCTCTTCGGTCAGGGCCGGCGCACGCAGCTCCTTGCCCAGGTCCAGCCCGCGTTTGACGGCCAGCCTCTCGAACAAGGCGTCGTACCAGCGCTGCATATGCGGGAATTTTTGCAGGTCCACCTGCTGCGCCTTGTGGGTGCGTACCCAGGGGAAGATGGCCATGTCGGCAATGGAATAATCGGCGCCGGCCACAAACGCGCCCGTGCGTGCCAGCTGCGCATCGAGCACCCCGTAAAGCCGGTCCACCTCCTTGCCGTAACGGTCTATGGCGTAAGGGATCTTGTCGGGTGCGTATAAAAGAAAGTGGCCGTTTTGCCCGGCCATGGGGCCCAGCCCGCCCATCTGCCACATCAGCCACTGCAGGGCCTGGTAGCGCTCGCGCAGGCCCGTGGGCAGGAAACGGCCGCTTTTTTCGGCCAGGTAAAGCAGGATGGCGCCGCTTTCAAATACCGCCACGGGTGCGCCGCCGCCGGCGGGCGCATGGTCGACGATGGCCGGCATGCGGTTGTTGGGGCTGATCGCCAGGAAGTCCGGCGCGAACTGCTCGCCCTTGCCGATGTTGACGGGGTGCAGGCGGTAGGGCAGGCCGCATTCCTCCAGCATGATGGAGATCTTCCATCCGTTGGGCGTGGGCCAGTAGTGCAGGTCAATCATGGGAATCCTCCAAAGTGAAGTGCGTCAGGTCAGGTACGCCAGCTGCGGGTGGTCGGCGGCGAGACGCCGGGCTTCGCTGCCGCCCGGCGCCATCATGCTGAAGTCCGAAAAATCAAAGCCCGGCCCGACCATGCAGGCCACCAGTGTGTAGCCCGCGGCATCACCGGCCCTGGGCCTGGCGGCCTGCCACAAGCCGGCCGCCACTACATGCTGGGGCAGGGCGGCGGCGCTCACGGGGCCCAGGGCGGCGCTGTGCAGGCGGCTGTCCGCCGCGTCCCAGGTCCAGAGCTCCAGCGGCGCGCCTTCCAGGTGCACCCACACCTCGTCGGACAGCACGCGGTGCCAGCGCGAGTGCTGCGCGGTTTCGAGCAGGAAATAAATCGAGGTCAGGGCGCTGCGCGCGGGCCTGCCGTCCTGCGGCATGACCTGGCCCGCGGAGCGGAACACCTCGCGGTACCAGCCGCCTTCCGGGTGGGGCTGCAGTTGCAGCTGTTCAATCAGTTGCCGGGTGCGGGGCGTCGGTGTCGATGGCATGAGGCGCAGTGTGCCTGAGAACCTGTTTACGGTCTAAACGGGGCCGCGCAAACCCCTTCTCGAGATGGGATGCAAGGCGCGGCGCGACGCCCATAGTTCACCTATGGGCTAGCGCCGCAACGCCGCAGACCGCCCGAGAAAGGGTTTGCCCTCCGGGTTGGGGTGACGCAAACGCGGTCGCGTTTGCATCCCCGTTGGGGCAGCCGCACGACGCCCAGCCGGCCGGCTGGGCGGTCGGGCGATTGAGCCACCCAGGCCCTTGCATGGGCATTAGCCCATGCGGCGTGCCCGGTCGGCCCACTCATCCCGATTGCACCCCAACGCGGTCCCGTTTAGACCGTAAACAGGTTCTTAACCCGCCAGGGCGTTCAATCGGCAAGGATTGCCCCCGCATCTTGCGGGGCAGCCTCTCTATTCGAGGTCTTCGATGGCCAGGCTGTGGTACTTCTGCGCATAAGAGAAAGGCACTTTGCGCACCACCTCCATGATGCGCTCCGTGGCGTCCTTGTTGGGCACGGGAATCATCAGCGCATGGTGGCCCTCGCGGGCCAGGTCCACGTATTTGTGGACCGTGGCGCCTTCGGTGCCGACGCGCGGCAGGCGCACGTCCGAATGGCCGTCGGCGCGGCTGATGTCGGCGATGATGTCTTCGGGCGTCAGCAGCATGACGCCGTCGCTGGCCACTTCCAGCTCATGCGCCACATGTCTGGCGTCGTCGGCGTCCGGGAACATGATGAAGGCGTATCCGGTGGGGTAAAACACACCGCCCATACTGAGCATTTTTTTGGTCAGCTCAAAGTGCTTCATGGCGAGTCCTTTCATGCATTGCGTTGCAACAACGAATCATTAAGGCGCGGAAACTGGGTATTTCCGGTCAGCGCTTACATCCTCTTCCTGTAAGACGCAGTCGTCAAGATGTGCCCAAGGCTTATCTCTTATGCCAGCATGGGCCGCGGAACCGGCTTTGCCGGGCCGCAGGCGCAGCGCCCCCCTTTATGTGAGGAATGGGGCAGCGCGCCGCAGGCTCGAAGTGAAAAGCGTGGGGGCTACAGCTCTTCGAGTTTGATAGTGGGCTCAGCCATCACGCGCACCGTGCTTTGCAACCCTTGCAAAATCTGGTTGGCAAAAAAGCTGCTCTGGGTATCGGGCTCCAGCGCCGCCATCACGAGGTTGGCCATGGGCTGGTTGAGCGGCACGTAATAGCTGCCGCGCGGCACGTCGACCACGCCGCGCGCCAGGCTGACCTGCACCTTGATGATGGCGTTGCCGTCGGCGATGGTACCGCGCACGTCCTGGCGCTCGCCCGAGGTGCTGGCCGTTTCGCGGTAGCTGTCGCCCAGCATGGAACCCTGCTCGGCCACGCGCAGGACCTGCACGCCGTGCAGGCGCAGCCTGTCGACGGCCACGGTGGACGCGGCCGACAGCCAGTAGCCGCAGGGGCGTGCCCGGGCCTTCAGGGTGCGCAGCGCCAGCGCGGAATCCCAGTCCACGCTGACGGCTTTGTCGGCGCCGGTGACCGGGTCCAGCATCAGCAGTTCGTACTGGGCGGCGGTGGGGGCGGCTTCGACGATGGCCTGCTCCTTGCAGGCCTGGGCGCTGACTTCCTTGTCGAGGTAGGGGCGCAGCTGCTGCAATTCATTGGCGCGCTGGGCGGTGCTGGCCAGCACGCTGGAGATGGCCGTGACCTGGGTATGCACTCGCCGCTGGATGTGCAGCCGGCCTATGCCGACGCCGCGCGTCTCGACCAGCAGGCTGATGGCGTTTTTCAGCCCGTTCACGTTGCGGCCGGTGTCGGGCTGGGTGCCGCCCATGGAGATTTTTTTGTCGGCAAGGTCGCCGGAGGTGGTGTAGTACCACTCGCTGCTGAGGTTCTGGCCTTTGAGCGCGGCCAGCAGCGGGCGGCGGTACCACTCTTCGGCGGCCTTGGTCAAAAACTCGGGCAGGTTGGCGGTGGTGGCGTACTGGAACAGCGCGTCGAACTTCTGCACCGCGCCGAATTTCTGCAGGTAGCGGCCCACCACCGTGTATTCATGGGCATCGACCACCACGGTCGGCTTGTAGTCGCGGGCCAGCCGGGCCAGCGCCTGGGCTTCGGGCGTGTTCAGCAGCAGGTGGTCGCGGTTCATGTCCAGCCCGCCGCTGGTGGCGCGCTGGTCGATGGCGGCGCCGTCGGGATTGCCGCGCGGAACGATGACCACATTGATGCGCTCGAGCGCCGGCTGCAGCAGGCCCTGCGCGAGTTCGCGCGCGATCACCAGCAGCGCCTCACTGCCGGCCGGCTCGTCGCCGTGCTGCTGGCCGACCAGCAGCACCGTGGGCTTGCCGGCGGCCTGCATGACGGCCGGGTCCGTGCCACCGGCGCGCGTCAGCACCAGCGCCTCCAGCGCTTCGCCGCGCTGCGAGCGGCCTATCGGCAGCACGCTGGCCCGCAGGCCCGGCGTGCGCGTGGCGGCCGCTGCCTGTTCGCGCAGCCAGGCCTGGATTTCGGCCTGGGTGGTGAAGCTGCTGCGGCCTGCCTGCAGGCCGGGCGTGTTGTAGGTCACCGAAGGCGCCGGGAAGCGGGCGGCAACGGCGGCGCTGTAAGGGGCGGGCGCCTCACCCTGGGCGGCGGGCGGGGAGGGCTGCACGGCCGGGGCTGCCGGTACGGGCGTTACCTGCACGGCAGCCGGCGGGGTCGGGCGCGGCGCGGCGGGAGCCGGAGCGACACCGGCGGGCTGTGCCGAAGGCGGTGTCCATGGCGGCAGCGGAACCGAGGTGCAGGCAGCCAGCAGGGCCAGCGGCGCGAGCAGGGTCAGCGGGCGCAGGCGGTGAAGGTAGGGGGCGGGGCGTTGCGTGGTCCGGGTTCGCGGCATGGTGGTCGTCATGGATTTTTGCGTCTCAAGCATGGCCTGGTGCTACAAAGAATGGAGCGCTCATATTACCCGGCTTGCCGCCCCGGCCGCATGGTGGTTTGATGAAAAATGGCGGTTGCCCGCACATGTAACGGCGCCGCCGGCGCCGGCGCAAAACCCTTGGTGCCGCGGGCCGCGGCCTTTCTGGGAAAATGCGGCCATGCCTCTTGCGGTTTCCACCACTTCTTTCTCGCACCCTCCGGGCGCCGGCCATCCCTGGCGCCTGAGCGTGGCCCCCATGATGGACTGGACCGACAGGCATTGCCGCCACTTCCACCGGCTGCTGTCGCGCCATGCCTTGCTCTACACCGAGATGGTGACCACGGGCGCACTGATCCACGGCGACGTGGAGCGCCATCTGCGCTTCAATGCCGAAGAGCATCCCGTGGCCTTGCAACTGGGCGGCAGCGAACCGGCCGACCTGGCACAGTGCGCCAGGCTGGGCGAGCAATGGGGGTATGACGAAATCAACCTCAACTGCGGCTGCCCCAGTGAGCGCGTGCAGCGCGGCGCCTTCGGCGCCTGCCTGATGGCCGAGCCGCAGCTGGTGGCCGATTGCGTGAAAGCCATGGTCGACGTGGTTGCCGTGCCGGTCACGGTGAAGCACCGCATAGGCATCGACAAGGGCGAGAGCTACGAATTTGTGCGCGACTTTGTGGGCACGGTCAGCGAGGCCGGCTGCAAGGTCTTTATCGTGCATGCCCGCAACGCCTGGCTCAAGGGCCTTTCGCCCAAGGAAAACCGCGAGGTCCCGCCGCTGCGCTATGAACTCGTGCACCGCCTCAAGCGCGAATTTCCGTACCTGGGGATTTGCATCAACGGCGGCATCAACACGCAGGAAGAGGTGGCCGGGCACCTGGCCGCGCTTGACGGCGTGATGATAGGCCGCGAGGCCTATCACAACCCCTGGTGGCTGGCGTCCTGGGACAGCGCATTCTTCGGCGCCGCCGAATCCCCGCTGAGCCGCGAGGCCGTGGAGTCGCAGATGTGCGACTACATGGTGCGCGAGGCCGCCGAGCATGGCACGCCCAGGAGCGCCATCGCGCGCCACATGCTGGGCCTGCGCAACGGCCTGCCCGGCGCGCGGCGCTGGCGCCAGGTCTGGAGCGACCATCGCCTGCGCGACATGTCGCCGCATGCCGTGATGGCGCTGGCGCATGAAATGCCGGCTGTATCGCCATCGGCGCTGGCCGATGCCGCCACCATGGCCCATGCCTGATTCCGCGCAAAAACAGGCGCGCCGGGCGCTGGCCCTGCTCTGGCTGGTGCCGGCGCTATGGACGGTCAACTACATCGTGGCGCGCAAGGCGCCGGGCGTGATAGGCCCTTATCTGCTAGCCTTTGGCCGCTGGGGCCTGGCGGCGCTGCTTCTGCTGTTGCTGACCCGGTCCGAGCTGTGGCGCCAGCGGGCGCACATCGCCAAGGTCTGGTGGCAGTACCTGGTCTTGGGCACCCTGGGCATGGTGATTTGCGGCGCCTGGGTTTACCAGGGGGCGCGTTCCACGGGGGCGATGAACATCGCGCTGATTTATTCGGCCTCGCCGGTGCTGATAGGCCTGGGCGCGGTGGTCTGGCTGGGCGAGCGCCTGAGCCTGCGCCAGGGTCTGGGCGTGGTGCTGGCCATTGCCGGCGTGGTGCATGTGGTGGTCAAAGGCCAGTGGACCGCGCTGGCCGGCGTGCAGTTCTCGGCCGGAGACCTGTGGATCGTGGCCGCCACGGTGTCCTGGGCGGCTTATGCCTTGCTGCAAAAGCAGTGGCCCAGCCCGTTGGGCGCCACGGCCCGCCTGGCCGCCATCTGCATAGGCGGCACCCTGGTGCTGCTTCCCTTGACGGTGTGGGAAATGTCACGGCCGCAAGCCTTGCCGCTGAGCGGCTACGGCCTGTGGCTGATTGTGGTGGCCGCGATTGTGCCGGGGCTGGGCGCCTACTGGATTTACGGCTGGGCGCAAAAAATCCTGGGCGCCAGCCGCGTGGCGGTGTCGCTGTATCTCGGGCCTTTGTATGCGGGGCTGGCCGCCTGGGGTGTGTTGGGCGAACCGTTGGGCTGGCACCACGCGGTGGGCGCTGCATTGATCTTGCCCGGCGTATTTTTTGTAACGGGCGCCGGCAAGGGGCTGACGAAAAAACATTCAAGGCCCATACTGACAGAAGGAACTTGAAATTCCTGACACGCGTTGGCGACTTCGGCTTGCGTCCTGCTGTTTGTTCGCGCAACGTGTGTGCATGAGTTTTGTCTTTTGAATGCGGCCGCATCTTGAAATGGATAGCGGCAAGCAAATCGCGTTCTCAACAAAATCTCCCGGAGCTGTCTGATCATCTGCATGATCAGCTATTGAAAATATAGCAAGCTCAACGACCGGCATGACAAGCGCACACCGCTACCGGCATGTGCACACACGCATACACATCAGTCGCATTCGTTAAAAAATACGCTGTACCTATTCGCGCATTTGGAAAATAATGGAGTCGATAGTTCGTTGGAACTTTCCATTGAAGTCTCGATCTATCAGTCAGCTGGTGTGAGACAAAAGTTCGATGCATAGCGCGGAATCTGGAGCAGGTTTCCATCTCGAGTCGGGGTTCTTCGGTACCCGCGCGCAAAGGAGGATTTATGGATGTCGTCCGTAATTTTCTGACGCGTTATGAACAGACGCGAGAAGAGGAACTGTCCATCGAGGACTACCTCGATGCCTGCAAGCGAGATCCCCTCGTCTATGCCACCGCGGCCGAGCGCATGCTCGCTGCCATCGGCGAGCCGGAGCTGCTGGATACCCGGCACGACCAGCGCCTGTCGCGCGTGTTCGGCAACAAGGTCATCAAGATTTACCCGGCATTCAAGGATTTCTACGGCCTGGAGGATCCCATCGAGCAGGTGGTTTCCTACTTCCGCCATGCCGCGCAGGGCCTGGAAGAGAAAAAACAAATCCTGTACCTGCTGGGCCCCGTGGGCGGCGGCAAGTCGTCGATCGCCGAGCGGCTTAAACAGCTGATGGAGCAGGTGCCCTTTTATGCGCTGAAAGGCTCGCCGGTCAATGAGTCGCCGCTCAGCCTGTTCAACAACACCGAGGACGCCCCCCTGCTCGAAGCGCAGTACGGCATTGCGCCGCGCTACCTGCAGCGGGTGATGTCGCCGTGGGCGGTCAAGCGCCTCGAGGAATACGGCGGCGACATCCGGCGTTTTCGCGTGGTCAAGCGCTTTCCTTCCATCCTGAAGCAATGCGCCATTTCCAAGACCGAGCCCGGGGACGAGAACAACCAGGACATTTCCTCGCTGGTCGGCAAGATCGACATCCGCAAACTGGAAACCTATGCCCAGGACGATCCCGATGCCTACAGCTATTCCGGCGGCCTGTGCCTGGCCAACCAGGGTTTGCTGGAATTTGTCGAGATGTTCAAGGCACCCATCAAGGTGCTGCACCCCTTGCTGACAGCCACCCAGGAGGGCAACTTCAAGGGCACGGAAGGCTTCGGCGCCATTCCCTTCGACGGCATCGTGATGGCGCACTCCAACGAAAGCGAGTGGAAGGCCTTCAAGAACAACCGGAACAATGAGGCTTTCCTGGACCGGATCTACATCGTCAAGATTCCGTACTGCCTGCGCGTGTCGGAAGAAATCCGGATCTATGAAAAACTGATTCACAACTCCTCGCTGCGCGAGGCCATCTGTGCGCCCGGCACCTTGAAGATGATGGCGCAGTTTGCCGTGCTGACGCGCCTGAAGGAACCCGAGAGTTCCAGCATCTTCAGCAAGCTGCAGGTGTATGACGGCGAAAACCTCAAGGACACCGACCCGAAAGCCAAGAGCTACCAGGAGTACCGCGACTACGCGGGCGTCGACGAGGGCATGAACGGCATCTCGACGCGATTTGCCTTCAAGATCCTGTCCAAGGTGTTCAACTTCGACTCCACCGAGATCGCGGCCAACCCGGTGCACCTGATGTATGTGCTGGAGCAGCAGATAGAGCGCGAGCAGTTCCCGCCGGAGACCGAGCAGAAGTACCTGGCCTACATCAAGGAAATCCTGGCCATGCGGTATGCCGAGTTCATCGGCAAGGAAATCCAGACGGCTTACCTGGAGTCCTATTCGGAATACGGCCAGAATATTTTCGACCGCTACGTGACTTATGCCGATTTCTGGATCCAGGACCAGGAATACCGTGACACCGATACCGGGGAAATTTTCGACCGCTCGGCGCTCAATGCCGAGCTCGAAAAAATCGAGAAGCCGGCCGGCATCAGCAACCCGAAAGACTTCCGCAACGAGATTGTCAATTTTGTGCTGCGCGCGCGCGCCAACAATGCCGGCAAGAACCCCTTGTGGACCAGCTATGAAAAGCTGCGGACCGTGATCGAGAAAAAAATGTTCTCGAATACCGAGGACCTGTTGCCGGTGATTTCCTTCAACGCCAAGGCCAGCGCGGACGAGCAGCAAAAACACGAGGACTTCGTAAACCGCATGGTCGCCAAGGGCTATACCACGCGCCAGGTCCGCCTGCTGTGCGACTGGTACCTGCGGGTGCGCAAGAGTTCCTGAGTCCATGGCGCGCCGCGGCGGGTGCGCCATGTGTCATGTGTATCTGACCGGAGATCACCGTGCTCCAGCAAGTCATTGACAGGCGGTTGTCGGGCAAGAACAAGTCCATAGGCAACCGCGAGCGCTTCCTGCGCCGCTTTCGCGAGCAGATACGCGATACCGTGCGCCGCGCCGTCGCCGGCCGCAGCATCCATGACATCGAACAGGGCGAAGACGTCACCCTGCCGCGGCGCGACGTGTACCAGCCGGTGTTTGAGCACACCGGCGGCACGCGCGAGAGCGTGCATCCCGGCAACCGCGAATACGTGCGCGGCGACCGCATCGCCAAGCCGCAGGGTGGCCGCGGCGGCGGCTCGGGCGGCGAGGCCAGCCCCGACGGCGTAGGCGAAGACGACTTTGTCTTTCGCATCACGCGCGAAGAGTTCATGCAGTATTTCTTTGACGACCTCGCGCTGCCCGACCTGATTCGCACCCAGCTTCTGCCCGATGCGCCGGAATGGAAGTCGCGCCGCGCCGGTTTCATCTCGGACGGAACGCCGACCAACCTGCACATCGTGCGTTCGCTGCGGGTGGCGCTGAGCCGGCGCATCGCCATAGGCGGGGAAACCCGGCGGCAATTGCATGAGCTGGAGGCGCAGCTGGCGCTGGCCGAGCGCGGGGCGCCCGCCTTGCCGGGCGAGATTCTGGCCCTGAAAACGCAGATCGACGTGCTTCGCCGGCGGCTCAAGACCATCCCGTTTTTTGACCCCTTCGACCTGCGTTACCGCAATCGGGTCAGGGTACCGCAGCCCAGCGCCAAGGCGGTTATGTTCTGCCTGATGGATGTCTCGGGCTCGATGGATGAAACACGCAAGGACATCGCCAAACGGTTTTTTATCCTGCTGTACCTGTTCCTCAAAAAGCATTACGAGAGGACAGACGTCGTCTTCATCCGCCACCACACCCAGGCGACCGAGGTGTCCGAAGAGGAGTTTTTCCAGTCGACCGAGACCGGCGGTACCGTGGTGTCCAGCGCCCTGGCCTTGATGCACCAGATCATCCAGGAGCGCTACCCGCCCGGCGACTGGAATATTTACGGCGCCCAGGCCTCGGACGGCGACAACTGGCACCAGGATTCGGCCCGCTGCCGCGAACTGCTGGTCGGCAAGCTGCTGCCGGTGTCGCGGTATTTCGCCTATGTCCAGGTCGGTGAAGAAGACCAGAACCTCTGGGAGGAGTACACCCAGGTGCAGGAGGACAACCGGAACTTCGCGATGCGCAAAGTCGCCGCCGCCGACGAGATCTTTCCGGTGTTCAGGGAACTGTTCAAAAAAGGCGTCAAGCCATGACAAAGACCAGTGCGAAAAAGCCTGCCGAAGTCGCGGCCCCGGGCTTGTCCGGTGTATCCGGTACAGGGCGCCGGCGCGCCTGCCTGCCCAGCCCGTCCGACTGGTCCTTCGAGTTGATCGAGCTCTACCACGGCGAGATTGCGCGGACGGCGAAGTCCTTCGGCCTGGACACTTACCCGGTGCAGCTTGAAGTCATCACCGCCGAGCAGATGATTGATGCCTATGCGTCGGTGGGCATGCCGGTCAATTACCGGCACTGGTCCTTCGGCAAGCAGTTCATCTCGACGGAGAAAAATTACCGCCGCGGCCAGATGGGGCTGGCTTACGAGGTCGTGATCAATTCCAACCCTTGCATCGCCTACCTGATGGAAGAAAACACCATGCCCATGCAGGCGCTGGTGATGGCCCATGCCTGCTACGGCCACAACTCCTTCTTCAAGGGCAACTACCTGTTCCAGATGTGGACCGATGCCGCCGCCATCATCGATTACCTGGTCTACGCGCGGGCCTACATCAGCGAGTGCGAGGAGCGCCACGGCTGGGAGCCCGTCGAACAGTTGCTGGACTCCTGCCATGCGCTGATGAGCCATGGCGTGGACCGCTACCAGCGCTCGCAGAAGTTGTCGCTCGCGGAGGAAGAGAGCCGGCGCAAGGACCGCGAGGCCTATTTGCAGCAGCAGCTCAACGACTTGTGGCGTACGGTGCCCAGATCAGCCGACAAGCCGGCAGAAAAGCCCAGTCGCCGTTTTCCGCCGGAGCCGCAGGAAAACATCCTGTATTTCATCGAAAAAAATGCGCCCCTGCTGGAGCCCTGGCAACGCGAGGTGATCCGCATCGTGCGCAAGATAGGCCAGTACTTTTACCCGCAGCGCCAGACCCAGATCATGAACGAGGGCTGGGCCACGTTCTGGCATTACACGCTGCTCAATACCATGTACGAAGAGGGCTTGCTGACCGACGGATTCATGATCGAATGCCTGCGGTCGCACACCAACGTCATTTACCAGCCGCCGGTGACACACCCGGCCTATAGCGGCGTCAACCCCTATGCGCTGGGGTTTGCCATGTTCACCGACCTCAAGCGTATTTGCCAGTCGCCCACGGATGAAGACCGGCTGTGGCTGCCGGATGTTGCGGGCTCGGACTGGCGGGAGACGCTGGATTACGCGATGCGGCATTTCCGCGATGAGAGTTTCATCGGGCAATACCTGTCGCCCCATTTGATACGCGAGTTCCGCCTTTTTTCCGTGGTGGACGATGCCGGCCAGCCTGAGCTGGAGGTGGCGGCCATCCACGACGCCGACGGTTACCGGCATGTGCGCGAGGCGCTGTCGCGCCAGCATGACCTGAACTACCGCGAGCCCAACATCCAGGTCTGGGACGTGGACGTGCGCGGGAACCGCTCACTGACGCTGCGCCACAGCCGCCACAACGACAGGACGCTCACCGACGACGTCCAGGAAGTGATCAAGCATGTTGCGCGCCTCTGGGGTTTTCGCGTGCTGCTTGAAAGCGTGGACAAGCACGGCAAGGTGGTGCAGCACTGGGAGGCGCAGCCGCAGGCCTGACGCCTGCCTTGGGCCTGTCAGGCTGCCGCTTCCAGCCCGTTCCTGAAATGTTCGCGCATGCGCTGCGCGGTGGCCTCGGCGTCGCGCGCGGCCAGGGCCTGCATGATGGCGCGGTGCTCGGCCAGCGACTCTTCGATACGGCCGCTCTTGAGCAGCGAGTTGTGGCGGTTGAGCTTCATCACCTTGCGCAGGTCGGCCACCATCTGGTCGCGCCAGCGGTTGTTGGCGATTTCCAGCAGCCGCATGTGAAAGGCCTCGTTGATCTCGAAAAAGCGCTCGCGGTTGCCGGCGGCTTTTTCAAGTTCCTCGTGCAGGCCCTGCAGTTCCTTGAGCTGGGACGGCGTCGCCTGGGTGGCCACCACGCCGGCCGCGTCGCTTTCGAGCAGGGCGAGCAGGTGGTAGACGTCGGCCAGGTCGCGTTCGGAGACTTCCGTCACATAAGCGCCGCGCCGCACCTTCATCGTGACCAGGCCCTCGGTAGCCAGCACCTTGAGGGCCTCGCGCAGCGGCGTGCGGCTGATGCCGTATTCCTCGGCCAGCTTGAGTTCGTCTATCCAGCTGCCCGGCGCCAGCTCGCGGCTGAAAATGCGCTGGCGCAAAAGCTCGGCGACTTCTTCATAAAGCGCTCGGGGAGTCAGGGACACGGCGGCCATGGACATAGGGGTGTTTTTTGGGTGGGGCAGGAAGCTTCAGCGGGCGCTGCTTCCTGTCAGCGCTGGCGGTATCTTAACTGAAACTGAATTTTGCATCAATAATTATAAATGATGTAAACTTGCCCCCGATTCATGTATTCACCTTGGCTTGAGCCTATGCTGCTGGCATCGCAGCTTCGGCCTCAAGCACTGTACGGTAACAACATCCCATGTCCAAGCCTCATTCCGAACCTGAATTTCCCGCTGCCAGCCTGGAGGCCTGGGCCAAGGCAGCCGCCAAGTCGGCGCCTGGCGGCGATCTGGGCGCGCTCAACTGGCAAACGCCGGACGGCATCAGCGTCAAGCCGCTGTACACCGCCGAGGACGTCAAAGACCTTCCCCATACCAACACGCTGCCGGGCTTTGAGCCCTTTATTCGCGGCCCGCAGGCCACCATGTACGCGGTGCGGCCGTGGACGATTCGCCAGTACGCGGGCTTTTCCACCGCCGAGGAGTCCAACGCCTTTTACCGCAAGGCGCTGGCCGCCGGCGGGCAGGGTGTCTCGGTGGCCTTCGACCTGGCCACGCACCGCGGCTACGACAGCGACCACCCGCGCGTGACCGGCGACGTGGGCAAGGCTGGCGTGGCCATCGATTCGGTCGAGGACATGAAGATACTGTTCGACCAGATCCCGCTGGACAAGGTCAGCGTCTCCATGACCATGAACGGCGCGGTGCTGCCGGTGTTGGCGGGTTATGTGGTGGCGGCCGAAGAGCAGGGCGTGAGCCAGGACAAGCTGAGCGGAACCATACAGAACGACATCCTCAAGGAGTTCATGGTCCGCAACACCTATATCTTTCCGCCCCAGCCCAGCATACGCATCATCGGCGACATCATTGAATACACGGCGCAGAACATGCCCAAGTTCAACTCGATCTCGATCTCGGGCTACCACATGCAGGAAGCCGGCGCCAACCAGGCGCTGGAGCTGGCCTTCACCCTGGCCGACGGGAAAGAGTACGTAAAAACCGCGCTGGGCAAGGGCCTGGACGTGGACGAATTCGCCGGGCGCCTGAGCTTCTTCTGGGCCATAGGCATGAACTTCTACCTGGAAGTCGCCAAGATGCGCGCCGCCCGCCTGCTGTGGTGCCGCATCATGAAGGGCTTCAACGCCAAGAGCCCGAAAAGCCTGATGCTGCGTACGCACTGCCAGACCTCGGGCTGGAGCCTGACCGAGCAGGACCCCTACAACAACGTGGTGCGCACCACCATAGAGGCCATGGCTGCTGTCTTCGGCGGCACGCAAAGCCTGCACACCAATTCCTTCGACGAAGCGATTGCCCTGCCCACAGAGTTCAGCGCCCGCATCGCCCGCAACACCCAGCTCATCATCCAGGAAGAAACCCACATCCCCCAGGTGATAGACCCCTGGGCCGGCAGCTACATGATGGAAAAGCTGACCCAGGACATGGCCGACGCCGCCTGGGCCATCATCGAGGAAGTCGAGGCCATGGGCGGCATGACCAAGGCTGTGGACAGCGGCTGGGCCAAGCTCAAGATCGAGGCCGCGGCGGCTGAAAAGCAGGCGCGCATCGACAGCGGCAAGGACGTCATCGTCGGCGTCAACAAGTACAAGCTCAAGACCGAAGACGCGATCGAATCGCGCGACATCGACAACGTGGCCGTGCGCGAAGGCCAGATCAAGAGGCTCAAGGCCATCAAGGCCGGCCGCGACAATGCGGCGGTTCAGGCCGCACTGGACGCCTTGACCGCGGCCGCCGAGAATAACAACGGCAACCTGCTGGACCTCAGCATCAAGGCCGTGCGCCTGCGCGCCACGGTGGGTGAGGTCAGCGATGCCCTCGAGAAAGTCTACGGGCGCCACCGCGCCGATACACAAAAGGTGACCGGTGTGTACGCTGCCGCTTATGACTCGGCCGAAGGCTGGGAAACCCTCAAGACCGAAATCAATGCCTTTGCCGAAGAGCAGGGCCGCCGCCCGCGCGTGATGATCTCCAAGCTGGGCCAGGACGGCCACGACCGCGGCGCCAAGGTGGTGGCCACGGCTTTCGCCGACCTGGGCTTTGACGTCGACATGGGGCCGCTGTTCCAGACGCCCGAGGAATGCGCCCGCCAGGCGATTGAAAACGACGTGCATGCGGTGGGCGTCTCTACGCTGGCTGCCGGCCACAAGACGCTGGTGCCGGCCATCATCGCCGAGCTCAAGAAGCAGGGCGCTGACGACATCATCGTGTTTGTGGGCGGTGTAATCCCGCGCCAGGACTACGACATGCTTTACGAGGCCGGCGTCAAGGGCATCTACGGCCCGGGCACGCCGATCCCGGCCAGCGCCAAGGATGTGCTGGAACAGATCCGCGCCGCTGTTGCGAAGTGAGTGTGCGGTGACCGACATCAGCATGCGCCTGTCCCTGCAGCCGGTTGTTGCCGCTGACTTCGAGGACATGCTGGCCTTGCGCATAGACGCGATGCGGCCCAGCCTGGAGCGCGTCGGCCGCTTTGACCTGGCACGCTCGCGCGAGCGGCTGGCGGCAGGCTTTTTTCCGGCTTACATGCAGCACATCCTGCTGGACGGCCAGCGCGTGGGGTTTTTCACGCTCAAGCCCGAAGGCGCCGCAGGTGAAATGGCCCTGCGGCTTGACCACCTTTACCTGCGCAGCAGCGCCAGCGGCCAGGGCATAGGTTCGTGGGTGCTGCGCCAGGTGCTGGCCCAGGCGCGCGAGCGCGGCCTGGCCGTCAAGCTGACCGCGCTGAAAGAAAGCGACGCCAACCGTTTCTATCTGCGCCACGGTTTTGTGCTGCGAGGCGAAGAGGGCGTGGACCTGCACTACGAATGGCCCGCAGCGGAGCGCGTGGCGTGATGGCCGCGCCTGATTTCCTCCAGGCCATCCTGGGCCCGGACGCCATGGCCCAGCGCCGTGCGATCGCCAAGGCCATCACGCTGCTCGAATCCACGCGTGCCGACCACCGCGCCCAGGGCGACGAACTGCTCACGGCCCTGCTGCCGCACACCGGCAAAGCCATGCGACTGGGCATCAGCGGCGTACCCGGCGTCGGCAAGTCCACCTTTATCGAGGTGCTGGGCCTGTACCTGATTGCGCAAGGCCATCGCGTCGCGGTGCTCACCGTCGACCCTTCTTCCTCCGTCTCGGGCGGCTCCATCCTGGGTGACAAGACCCGCATGGAAAAGCTCTCGGTGCATGAACGCGCCTACATCCGGCCCAGCCCTTCGAGCGGCAACCTGGGCGGCGTGGCCGAAAAAACGCGCGAAGCCATGCTGGTCTGTGAAGCCGCCGGCTACAACGTGGTGATTGTGGAAACCGTGGGTGTGGGCCAGAGCGAAACCGCCGTTGCCAACATGACCGACATGTTTGTGCTGATGCAGCTGCCCAATGCCGGCGACGACCTGCAGGCCATCAAAAAGGGCGTGATGGAGCTGGCCGACCTGGTCATCATCAACAAGGCCGACATCGACGCCGATGCGGCCATGCGGGCCGAAGCCCAGATCACTTCGGCCATGCGCCTGTTCGGCCTGGTCAACAACGCCATGAGCAGCGAGCAGGCCGCCAATTTCGACAAAAACTGGCACCCGCAGGTGATACAGCTCAGCGCGCTGCACAACAAGGGCGTGGACCTGTTCTGGGCGGCCGTGACGCGGTTCAAGGACTTGCAGGCCGCCAGCGGCCAGTTCGCCGCGCGGCGCCAGCAGCAGTCGCTTTCCTGGATGTGGGAGCGCATAGATGCAGGCCTCAAGCAGGCCTTTCGCCAGGACCCGCAGGTGCGCGAGCGCTTGCCCGGCCTCATCGCCGAGGTGGCGCGCGGCGAAGTCGCGGCATCCACTGCCGCACGCAGCTTGCTGGCCCTGGCGGCCAAAGGAGGGAAAGCATGAAAAAGACACTCGTTCTTTGCGCGCTGCTTCTGCAGGCCTGCATCGCCTGGGCCGGCGGCATGGCGGCCGGCGAGCCGGGCAGCTTTGTCTTCACCGACAAAGGCTTTTTCGCGGACAAGCCTGTCACCGTGTATTACTACAAGGCGCGTAGCGCCGGGCCCGATGCCAGGGTAATGATGGTGATCCACGGCGCCGAGCGCCAAGGCTCGCGCATGCGCGACAACTGGCTGCCTTTTGCCGAGAAAAACAAGCTCATCGTGCTGGCCCCGGAATTCGACGAGGCGCGGTTTTCCTCGCGGCTGTTCAACATGGGCGGCATTGAAAGCCGTGACCGCAGCCAGTGGTCCTTCCAGATCGTCGAGCACCTGTTTGATTTTCTCCGCGCCGATGAGGGGTTGTCGGCCACCGACTACCTGCTGTTCGGCCATTCGGCGGGCGGGCAGTTTGTGCACCGCTTCATGCTGTTGACGGAGGCGCCGCGCGTTTCCGTCGCGGTGGCGGCCAATGCCGGCAGCTACACCATGCCCAGTTACCCCGGCCTTATGGACGACAAGTTTCCTTATGCGCTGAACGAAAGCATCGTCAGCCCGGACAAGCTTAAGCAGGTCTTCGCGCGCAAGCTGGTGGTGCTGCTCGGCGAGGCCGACATCCAGACCGACGCAGCCAACCTGCCCAGGGCCAGGCAGGCCGCGGCCCAGGGCGTGAACCGCTTCGAGCGCGGCAGCAACTTCTTCGCGCAGGCCCAGGCGCAGGCGCAGAAGCTGGGAACGCCGCTGGCCTGGGAGCGCGTCACCGTGCCGGGCGTGGGGCACGATTCGCGCCGCATGAGCCAGGCCGCCGCGCGCCTTTTGTTTGAACCAGCCCGGTAAATTTTTTCGTCCAAATAGCGGAACACACCATGCAAGAAATCCTTGAAGAGCTCGAAAAGAAACGCGCCGCGGCCCGCCTGGGCGGCGGCCAGAAGCGCATAGACGCGCAGCACGGCAAAGGCAAGCTCACGGCGCGCGAGCGGCTGGAGCTGCTGCTGGACGAAGGCACGTTTGAAGAGTGGGACATGTTTGTCGAGCACCGCTGCACCGACTTCGGCATGCAGGACAACAAGATTCCCGGCGACGGCGTGGTCACCGGCTACGGCATGATCAACGGCCGCCTGGTGTTTGTCTTCAGCCAGGACTTCACCGTGTTCGGCGGCGCCTTGAGCGAGGCCCATGCCGAAAAAATCTGCAAGGTCATGGACCAGGCCATGAAGGTGGGCGCGCCCGTCATAGGCCTTAACGATTCGGGTGGCGCCCGCATCCAGGAAGGCGTGGCCTCGCTGGGCGGTTATGCCGATGTGTTCCAGCGCAATGTGATGGCCAGCGGCGTGATTCCGCAGATCAGCATGATCATGGGACCCAGTGCCGGCGGCGCGGTGTATTCGCCGGCCATGACCGACTTCATCTTCATGGTCAAGGACAGCTCCTATATGTTTGTCACGGGCCCCGAGGTCGTCAAGACCGTGACCCATGAAGAAGTCACGGCCGAGGAGCTGGGCGGCGCCACCACCCACACCACCCGCAGCGGCGTGGCCGACCTGGCCTTCGAGAACGACGTCGAGGCGCTGTTGATGCTGCGCCGCCTCTACAACTATCTGCCGCTGAACAACCGCGAAAAAGCCCCGGTGCGTCCCAGCGCCGACCCGGCCGGCCGCATGGACCTGAGCCTGGACACGCTGGTGCCCGAGAACCCGAACAAGCCGTACGACATGAAGGAGCTCATCGTCAAGACGGTGGACGACGGCGACTTCTTCGAAATACAGCCCGAATACGCGAAAAACATCATCATCGGCTTCGCCCGCATGGAAGGGCAGACCGTGGGCATCGTCGCCAACCAGCCGCTGGTGCTGGCCGGCTGCCTGGACATCAAGAGTTCCATCAAGGCCGCGCGCTTTGTGCGCTTTTGCGATGCCTTCAACATCCCGGTGATCACCTTTGTCGACGTGCCCGGCTTCATGCCCGGCACCAGCCAGGAATATGGCGGCATCATCAAGCACGGCGCCAAGCTGCTGTACGCGTACGCCGAATGCACCGTGCCCAAGATCACCGTGATCACACGCAAGGCCTATGGCGGCGCCTACGACGTGATGGCTTCCAAGCATTTGCGCGGCGACGTCAACTTCGCCTGGCCCAACGCCGAGATCGCCGTGATGGGCGCCAAGGGCGCGGTGGAAATCATCTTCCGCGAAGACAAGGGCGATCCGGCCAAGCTGGCCGCCAAGGAAGCCGAATACAAGGCCCGCTTTGCCAACCCCTTTGTGGCCGGCGCGCGCGGTTTTATTGACGATGTGATCCTGCCGCATGAAACGCGCAAGCGCATCTGCCGCTCGCTGGTGATGCTGCGCGACAAGAAGATCGAAAACCCGTGGCGCAAGCACGGCAACATTCCGCTGTGAGCGCGCGGTGATCAGCCACTATCCCCGATTCCGCGAAGGCGCGGCGACCGGCCTGGTGCCCAAGCTGGGCGGCCTGCCCTGGGGGCTGCCCGCGCGCCTTTGGCCCGCCTGCAAGGAGTGCGGGCGGCCCATGAGCCATCTTGCGCAGCTGCCGGCCGCCGTGCCCGAGCTGCCGATCGCGCAAGGCGAAGTGCTGTTTCTGTTCAAGTGCGAGTGGGACAGCGTCTGCAGCTTCTGGGAGCTTGACGCCGGCGCCAACACCGCTTTCACGGTGCCGCAAAGCGCGCTGGGCGCGCTGGCCACTGAGCCGCCCGCCGATGCCAAGGACGGGCCGCCGGCCGTGCTGCCCGAGCTGGGCGTCGTGGGCTGGCGTGCTGACGACGATGGTGCGCCGCCCGAGCTTGAAGAAGCCTTCTACGACAACACCCGCTATTTCGAGTTGCCAGACGAAATCGCACATCCGCACAACTGGGCCAGTGCCTGGCGTACCAAGAGCGGTGGCGTTCCCTATTGGACGGCCAACGGTGTGCAGCAAAGCCCGCCCGGCAGGATGCTGCTGCAAATCGACAACTGGGTGGAACTGGAAGGGGGTGGCACGGCCGAGGTCGCCAACTTCTGCTCGGACGGCACCGCCTATGTGTTCGTTGATCACTCACAGAATCCACCGACTTACTCCATGTTTATCAACCGCTGAAGCGGCCAACAAAAACAGGTTCAATGATGTTTACCAAAATTCTCATAGCCAACCGCGGTGAAATCGCCTGCCGGGTCATCAAGACCGCCCGCAAGATGGGCATCCAGACCGTCGCCGTGTACTCCGACGCCGACAAGGACGCACGCCATGTCGAGCTTGCCGATGAGGCCGTCAACATAGGCCCGGCGCCCAGCCGCGACAGCTATTTGCAGGCCGACAAGATCATCGCGGCCTGCAAGCAGACGGGCGCGCAGGCGGTGCACCCCGGCTACGGCTTTCTGAGCGAGAACGCGGGTTTTGCCAAGCGGGTGGAAGAAGAGGGCATTGTCTTCATAGGCCCCAAGCATTATTCGATTGCCGCCATGGGCGACAAGATCGAGTCCAAAAAGCTGGCCGGCGCGGCGGGCGTCAACTGCATCCCGGGCGTGAACGACGCGATTGAGAGCGCCGAGAAGGCCGTGGAGATCGCCAAGGGCATCGGCTACCCGGTGATGATCAAGGCCAGCGCGGGCGGCGGCGGCAAGGGTTTGCGCGTGGCCTTCAACGACAAGGAGGCCCTGGAAGGTTTTACCTCCTGCCGCAACGAGGCGCGCAACAGCTTTGGCGACGACCGCGTCTTTATCGAGAAGTTTGTCGAGGAACCGCGCCATATCGAAATCCAGCTGCTGGGCGACAGCCACGGCAATGTGGTCTACCTCAACGAGCGCGAATGCTCGATACAGCGGCGCCACCAGAAGGTGATTGAAGAGGCGCCGTCGCCTTTCATCAGCGACGCAACGCGCAAGGCCATGGGCGAGCAGGCGGTGGCATTGGCCAAGGCGGTGAAGTACCAGAGTGCCGGCACGGTGGAGTTTGTGGTCGGCAAGGACCAGAGCTTTTATTTCCTCGAGATGAACACCCGGCTGCAGGTAGAGCACCCGGTGACGGAATGCATCACCGGGCTGGACCTGGTGGAACTGATGATTCGCGTGGCCGCCGGCGAGAAGCTGCCGATTGCGCAGAAAGACGTGCAGCGCAATGGCTGGGCCATCGAATGCCGCATCAATGCCGAAGACCCGTTCCGCAGCTTCCTGCCCTCCACGGGCCGGCTGGTGCGCTTCCAGCCGCCCAAGGAAACCATGTTTGCGGCCGACACCGCGCAGCTGTACGGCGTGCGCGTCGACACCGGCGTGGAGGACGGCGGCGAGATTCCGATGTTTTACGACTCGATGATCGCCAAGCTCATCGTGCACGGCAAGGACCGCAAGGAGGCGATTGCCAAAATGCGCGAGGCGCTCAATGGTTTTGTGATCCGCGGCATCTCCAGCAACATTCCCTTCCAGGCGGCCTTGCTGGCGCATCCCAAGTTTGTTTCGGGCGATTTCAACACCGGCTTTATCGCCGAGAACTATGCCAAGGGTTTCCAGGCCGAAGACGTGCCGCATGAAGACCCGTCCTTCCTGCTGGCGCTGGCGGCCTATGTGAACCGCCGCATGCTGGGCCGCGCGGCCGGCATCAGCGGCCAGTTGCCGGGCCATGGCGTCACGGTGGGCGAGGAGTTCGTCGTCGTCAGCCTGGGTGCGGCGGGGCAGAACACGCCGCACCCGGTGACGGTGGGCAACTACCAGGCGCAAACCGGTTCCGGCACGGTGGAGGTAGGTGCCAGGAGTTATGAGATTTGCAGCAACTGGCACCTGGGCGGCGCGCGCATACGCGGCACCGTCAACGGCCAGCCTTTTGCCGCGCAAGTCGAGCGCGGTGTCGGACGCAATCCGCTGGCGATCCGCGTCGCCCACAACGGTACCCGGCTTGATGCCTTGGTGCTGACGCCGCGCGCGGCGCAGCTCCATGCCCTGATGCCCTACAAGGCACCGCCCGACATGAGCCGCTATGTGCTCTCTCCCATGCCGGGCCTGCTGGTGGACGTGGCGGTGCAGGTGGGCCAGAAAGTGCAGGCCGGCGAGCGTGTGGCGGTGATTGAGGCCATGAAGATGGAAAACGTGTTGTTCGCCGTGGCCGACGGCGTTGTCGGCAAGGTGCTGGCCGCCAAGGGTGAGTCGCTGAGCGTGGACCAACCGATTGTGGAGTTCCAGTAATGAGCCCCGGACGTCCCTTTAAAGTTCTCGGAATCCAGCAGATCGCCATCGGCGCCACAAGTAAAGACCGACTGCGTACGCTGTGGGTCGACATGCTGGGCCTGGAAGTGACCGGCAATTTTGTGAGCGAACGCGAAAACGTTGATGAGGACATCTGCGCGATCGGCAGCGGCCCCTTCAAGGTCGAGGTCGACCTGATGCAGCCGCTGGATGTGGACAAAAAGCCCGCGGTGCACACCACGCCGCTCAACCATGTGGGCCTGTGGATAGACGACCTGCCCAAGGCCGTGGAATGGCTGGCGGCCAAAGGTGTGCGCTTCGCGCCCGGCGGCATACGCAAGGGCGCTGCGGGTTTTGACATCTGCTTTCTGCACCCCAAGGCCAACGAGGAGTTCCCGATCGCGGGTGAGGGTGTGCTGATCGAGCTGGTGCAGGCGCCGCCCGAAGTGGTCAAGGCGTTTTCGGCCCTGGGCTGAAAAGCCGGCTTACTCTTTTGCGCGCTGCGCCCGGGCCCGGGCCAGCGCCGCTTCGATCACGGCGCGTTTGCGGTCCGCCACGGCGGGATCGGACTCGGGGCGTGCGGCGGAGGCCGGGGGCGCGAGGGATGTCGAACCGGTGTCCACGCTGGGAGGCTTGCCTTCCTTCTTGTGCCGGGTCCGATGGCGCTCATAGCGTGCCTTGGCCGTGTCGACCTCCTGCTGCGACCAGGCCTGCCAGCCGGTGCGTGCGCCGGTGACGTTTTCCAGGCTGATGCAATCGACCGGGCACACCGGGATGCACAGCTCGCAGCCCGTGCACCAAGGCTCGATCACGGTGTGCATCATCTTGTTGCTGCCCAGGATGGCGTCGGTCGGGCATGCCTTGAGGCACAGGGTGCAGCCTATGCACCAGTTCTCGTCGATGACGGCCACAGCGCGCGGGCCTTCCTTACCGTTGGCGGGGTTCAGGGGCAGGGCGGGCAGGCCGGTAATGGCCGAAAGGCGCTGCACGCCTTCGGCGCCGCCCGGCGGGCATTGGTTGATGGCGGCCTCGCCCGAGGCCATGGCCTGCGCGTAGGCCGCGCAGTCAGGGTAGCCGCAGCGGGTGCACTGGGTCTGGGGCAGGGCGGCGTTGAGGCGCTCGAAAAGGCGCAAGTCGGTGGGGGAGCTCACCGGCCTATTGTCCTACCAGTCACGGCCTTGGGCCCGGCCGCGCCGTACAGCTTTCAGGCTTGTTTGCCGCGCGCCGTTTTTTTGGCCGCCGGCTTCGCAACGGACTTGGCCGTGGATTTTGCGGTGGTTTTTGCCGCCGCTGCCCGTTTGGCCGGAACCGAAGGCCGGTTGTTCGCCTGGATAAAGGCCTTGACCTGCGGGTAGACGATCTCACGCCAGCGGCGGCCGCTGAAGATGCCGTAATGGCCCGCGCCCTTGACTTCCAGGTGCTTTTGCAAGGCCTTGGGGATGTTGTGGCAAAGGCTGTGGGCCGCCTCGGTCTGGCCTGAGCCGGAGATGTCGTCCAGTTCGCCTTCGACGGTGAAGTGGGCCGTGGTCTTGATGTCCTGGGGCCGCACGCGCTCCAGTTCTCCGTCCACGTTCTTGACGTCCCAGGTGCCGTTGACCAGCTTGAACTCCTGGAACACCGTCTTGATGGTGTCCAGGTAGTAATCGGCGTCCATGTCGAGCACGGCGTTGTATTCGTCGTAGAACTTGCGGTGTGCCTCGGCGCTGGCGTCGTCGCCCTTGATCAGGTCCTTGAAGTAGTCGTAATGGCTGCTGGCGTGGCGGTCGGGGTTCATCGCGACGAAGCCGGTGTGCTGCAAAAAGCCGGGGTAGACGCGGCGCCCGGCGCCCGGGAAGTTGCTGGGCACGCGGTAGATCACATTGTTCTCAAACCACTCGTAGCTCTTGTTCATGGCCAGGTTGTTGACGGCGGTCGGCGACTTGCGCGCGTCGATGGGGCCGCCCATCATGGTCATGCTCAGCGGCGTGGTCTCGCCGCGCGAGGCCATCAGCGACACCGCCGCGAGCACCGGCACGGTGGGCTGGCACACGCTGATGACGTGGCAATTGCCGTAAATGCCCTGGATGTGGCGGATGAATTCCTGCACGTAGTTGACGTAGTCGTCCAGGTGGAAGGAGCCGTCGGACAGCGGCACGGTGCGCGCGTTTTTCCAGTCGGTGATGTAGACCTTGTGGTCTTTCAGCATGGTGCGCACGGTGTCGCGCAGCAAGGTGGCGTAGTGGCCGGACAGCGGCGCCACGATCAGCACCGCGGGTTCGCCCTTCAGGCCCGTCAGCGTGGCCGGGTCGTCGGTGAAACGCTTGAAACGGCGCAGTTCGCAAAAGGGTTTGTCGATTTCCACGCGCTCGTGGATGCTGACCTCGGTGCCGTTGACGTCCACGGTGCGGATGTCAAAAGCCGGTTTTTCGTAGTCCTTGCCCAGCCGGTAGATCAGGCTGTAGCCGGCGGCCACGCGCTGGGCAAAGGGGTTCTGCCCGAGGGGCGACAGGGGGTTGCCGTAGAGCTTGGCGGCGGCCTGCGCGAAGTCGACAAAGGGCTCCATCAAGGTGCGCTGGGTTTCATAGACTTGGTACAGCATCGGGGGTCAACCTTGGGTTATGTCGTGGTGATGTCGTTATGACAGGTAAATCGTAGTATGTTGCAGTGCAATATAACAGGGGCTGGCCGCACTGTTTTGAGGAAAACCACCAATTCCGGGCTCTTTTCACGGCTTTGGTGCCAAAGCACCACGAGGCGGCGGCCGGGCTTGTTTTGGCGATAAACCGCCGCCACCTGCGGAATTGAAGGAACACTTACCATTTTGCCCTCCGGCCGGCGGTTTTGCCCGCCCTGGTGCCGCTCCCCGAACAGGAAACAACACTATGCTCCCCACTATCGACGCCTCCGCGCTGGACCGAATCGCCTCCCTGAAGAAATCCGACAGGATGCCGGTGGTTTTTGTGGGCCACGGCAGTCCCATGAACGCCATAGGCGACAACGAATACCGGCGCAGCTGGCAGGCGCTGGGCGCCGAATTTGGGGCCAAATACCCCAGGCCGCAGCTGATTTTGTGTATTTCCGCCCACTGGCTGACCGAGGGCTGGTGGCTGACCGCTATGGACAAGCCCAAGACCATCCACGATTTCGGGGGCTTTCCGCAGGAGCTGTTCGACCAGCAATACCCGGCGCCCGGCGATCCGGCCGCCGCACAGGCCATCAGCCAGCTGGTGCGCCAGCGGGCCTCGGCGCCGCTGGGCCTGGACGAAAGCGAGTGGGGGCTGGACCATGGCGCCTGGTCGGTGCTCAAGCCCATGTTCCCGGACGCGGACATCCCGGTGATCCAGCTCAGCATGGACTACGGCCGCGCGCCCGAGGACCACTATGCGCTGGCCAAGCAGCTCAAGGCCTTGCGCGAGCGCGGGGTGCTGGTCGTCGCCAGCGGCAACATCGTGCACAACCTGCGCCAGATGCAGCGCGGCGCGACCGGCAGCCAAGCCTATGACTGGGCTCTGGAATTCGACCAGATCACGGGCGGCTATCTGCAGCAGGGCAACCTTGATGCGCTGCAGAACTTCCAGAAGCTGGGCCAGGTCGCCAAAATGGCGCACCCCACTTATGAACACTACCTGCCCTTGCTGTATGCGGCCGGCGCCGCCGACGGCAAGGAGGCCATGCGCTTTTTCAATACCAGCTTCCAGGCCGGTTCGATTTCGATGCGCTCCGCGGTCTGGGGCTGATCAGCCCGGATCAAGCCTGGATTTGCAGCCAGGGCCAGCGCTCCTGGTAGGCGGCGGCTTTTTTCTCAAACAGCGGCCGGTGCGGGCACAGCGGATTCGGGCTGAGCCGGCCCTGGTAGAGCGCGTCCAGGCTGTTCGGCGCGTAAAGCGTCAGGCCTGAAGCGCCGGCTTGCAAGCCCACGCAGGTGCTGGTGACCAGGAAACGGTCTATGCCGTCCCGGGAACTGCGCAGGGCAGGGTAGGGAAAGCCGAAGTAATCCTGGTACCAGGTGTGGACGCGGGCCTGGTTTTTGGCTTCCACCGTGATGCCCAGGCCGGCAAAAGCGGACTGGACCCGCGCATGGACCCGGGCCTCGGCCGCCTCCGAAAGGTCGGCGGGGTCGAAGTAGAACAGGTCATAGTCCTTGATATGGGCTTCGGGCGGATTACCCGAACGCACATTCCAGACCGTCTGGAACAGGCAGCCCGCGACCAGCCAGGCATCCGGCAGGCCCAGGGTGGGCAATTGCTGCAGGATGCGCTGGTTGTGGCGGTTTTGCAGGGCGTCCCGGATGAAACCATCCGGGCTGGGAGGGAGAGAGACCGGCAGGGGAATCAGACGACCTTGGCGATGGACGCGCAGACGTAGTCGATGTTCTTGCTGTTGAGTGCGGCCACGCACATGCGGCCGGTGTCGGTGCCGTAGACGCCGAACTCATTGCGCAGGCGCACCATCTGGTCCTTGCTGAGGCCGGAATAGCTGAACATGCCGATCTGGGCGGTGATGAAGCTCATGTCCTGCTTGACGCCGGCGGCCTTCAGGCCGTCCACGAGCTTTTGGCGCATGGCCTTGATGCGCACGCGCATTTCCGCCAGTTCCTGCTCCCACTGGGCGCGCAGCGCCGGCGTGTTGAGCACCGTGGCCACCACCATGCCGCCGTGGATCTGCGGGTTGCTGTAGTTGGTGCGAATGACCAGCTTGAGCTGCGACAGCACGCGGTCGGCTTCTTCCTTGGACTCGCAGAGCACCGACAGGGCACCCACGCGCTCGCCATAGAGGCTGAAGCTCTTGGAAAACGAGGTCGACACGAAAAAGCTGAGGCCGGCAGCCACAAATTTGCCGATGACGGCGCCGTCTTCGGCAATGCCGTGGCCGAAGCCCTGGTAAGCCATGTCGAGGAAGGGTGTGAGCTTGCGCGCCTTGACGGCGGCGATCACCTGGTCCCACTGGGCCGCGGTGATGTCGTAGCCGGTCGGGTTGTGGCAGCAGGCATGCAGCACGACGATGGTGCCTTCGGCTGCCGCGTTCAGGGCGGCGAGCATGCCGTCGAAGTTGACGCCGCGCTTGGCGGCATCGTAGTAAGGATAGCTTTCAACGGCAAAACCGGCCTGGCTGAACAGCGCGCGGTGGTTTTCCCAGCTCGGGTCGGAAATCAGCACCTTGGCATTGGGGCTGAGCTTTTTGAGGAAGTCGGCTCCCACCTTGAGGCCGCCCGTGCCGCCTATGCCTTGCACGGTGGCGACGCGGCCGCTCTTGACCGGTTCGCTGTCGGCGCCGAAGACCAGGCCTTTGACGGCCGCATCGTAGGCGGCGATGCCGTCAATCGGCAGGTAGCCGCGGGCCTTGGGCGATTCCATCATTTGCTTTTCGGCCGCCTGCACGCATTGCAGCAGGGGGAGCTTGCCGTTGTCGTCGTAGTACACGCCCACGCCCAGGTTGACCTTGTTGGGATTGGTGTCGGCATTGAACTGCTCATTCAGGCCCAGGATGGGGTCACGCGGGGCCATTTCGACAGCGGTAAACAAAGACATGAAATATCCTCAGAAAAAGTGAAAAAAGGCGAAAGCGACGGTACGGGGATTTAGGTCACAAGCTGACCGGAAAAAAGGCTACAAGAGGTATCAACACGGCGGTCGGAGGGCGATGGGGGATTGCAATTCCCATTTTCGGCCGAATGTCGTATTCTGTTTGGTTGCCCCGAATTTTAACGGGGCTTGATCGAGGTTTTATGCCAGAAGCTATTGAAGTCATAACCGAGGTGGCGGATCCGGCCCCGCGCGAGGGTCAGTTTGTCCGTTTCCCGGATTCGCCGTTCGAACTGTTCCAGCCCTATCCGCCGGCGGGCGACCAGCCGGTGGCGATCGAGCAACTGGTCGAGGGCGTCAGGGACGGCGAGGTGTTCCAGACCCTGCTGGGCGTGACCGGCTCCGGGAAGACCTTCACCATGGCCAATGTGATCGCCCGCCTGGGCCGCCCGGCCATCGTGTTCGCCCCCAACAAGACCCTGGCGGCACAGCTGTACAGCGAATTCCGCGAGTTTTTCCCCAAGAACGCGGTCGAGTATTTCGTCAGCTATTACGACTACTACCAACCCGAGGCCTATGTGCCGCAGCGCGACCTTTTCATTGAAAAGGACTCGGCCATCAACGAGCACATCGAGCAGATGCGGCTGTCGGCCACCAAGAGCGTGCTGGAGCGGCGCGACACCATCATCGTCGGCACGGTCAGCGCGATTTACGGCATAGGTGCGCCCGAGGATTACACGCAGATGCGTTTTATCGCCCGCATAGGCGACAAGATGGGCCAGCGCGACGTGATCGCGCGGCTGATCCGCATGCAGTACACGCGCAACGAGCAGGATTTCGCGCGCGGCACCTTCCGGGTGCGCGGCGACGTGATCGACGTCTTCCCGGCCGAGCATTCCGAGCTGGCCATACGCATAGAGCTGTTCGACGACGAGATCGAGTCGCTGCAGCTGTTCGACCCGCTGACCGGCCGCATTCGCCAGAAAATCCCGCGTTTTGTGGTCTACCCCAAAAGCCACTACGTCACGCCGCGCGACAAGGTCATGACGGCGGTGGAGACCATCAAGCTGGAGCTGTCCGAGCGGGTGGCCCAGTTCGTCGCCGACGGCAAGCTGGTGGAGGCCCAGCGCATCGAGCAGCGCACCCGCTTCGATCTGGAGATGCTCAGCGAAATCGGCCACTGCAAGGGCATCGAAAACTACACCCGCCACCTGAGCGGCTCGCCGGCGGGCTCGCCCCCCTCGACGCTGTGCGACTACCTGCCCAAGGACGCACTGATGTTCCTGGATGAAAGCCACGTCATGATCGGCCAGCTCAACGCCATGTACAACGGCGACCGGGCGCGCAAGACCACGCTGGTGGAGTACGGCTTTCGCCTGCCCAGCGCGCTGGACAACCGGCCGCTCAAGTTCGAGGAGTTCGAGTCCAAGATGCGGCAGGCCATCTTCGTGTCGGCCACGCCGGCGGCCTATGAGCAGGAGCATGCCGGCCAGGTGGTGGAGCAGGTGGTCCGGCCCACAGGCCTGGTCGACCCGCAGGTCGAGGTGCGGCCGGCCACCCACCAGGTCGACGACGTGCTGCAGGAAATCCGCATTCGGGTCGAGAAGAACGAACGGGTGCTGATCACCACGCTGACCAAGCGCATGGCCGAACAGCTGACCGACTACCTGAGCGACAACGGCGTCAAGGTGCGTTACCTGCACAGCGATGTGGACACGGTCGAGCGCGTGGAAATCCTGCGCGACCTGCGGCTGGGCGCTTTTGACGTGCTGGTGGGCATTAACTTGCTGCGCGAGGGCCTGGACATTCCCGAGGTCTCGCTGGTGGCCATCCTGGACGCCGACAAAGAGGGCTTTTTGCGCGCCGAGCGCAGCCTGATCCAGACCATAGGCCGGGCGGCCCGCAACCTCAATGGCCGCGCCATCCTGTATGCCGACCGCATCACCGACTCCATGAAAAAGGCCATGGGCGAGACCGAGCGGCGGCGCAACAAGCAGATCGCCTTCAACCTCGAGCACGGCATCACGCCGCGCAGCGTGGTCAAGCGCATCCGCGACCTGATCGACGGCGTCTACAGCGAGAAATCCGGCAAGGAAGCCGAAAAGCTCGAGATGCAAAAGGCGCTGGTCGAGGACATGAGCGAAAAAGACATTGCCCGCGAAATCAAGCGCCTGGAAAAGCAGATGATCGAACACGCCAAGAACCTGGAGTTCGAAAAAGCCGCCCGGGTGCGGGACCAGCTGCACAGCCTCAAGGAACAGGCCTTTGGCGCTCCCGGCGTCGACAATGTGCTGCCTTTGCCCGCTGCGGGCCAAGCCCGGGCTTGAGACGCTCCTCAATCCCCAAATGCACCATATCGGTGCATTTGACGGGTGAGGCTACGGGTTAGTCCTCATGTTTTTGGGGCGCCCAGCGGGAAAACCCCTGTCTGTGTTAAACTTGACGAAAACAGTCAAGAACAATACCAGAACAACAAAAAGCCCCCGCGATACCGGTTGACTGACCTGGGCGGCTGGAGGAAGAGTTCCCTGTAAGCCACAAGTTTGCAGGGTGAAAACGACAGTCAAGCCATTTAAAGGAGCTTGTTATGCGCCTCACAACCAAAGGCCGCTTTGCGGTCACTGCGATGATTGATTTGGGACTGCGCCAGAACAACGGCCCGGTGACCCTGGCCGCTATCAGCCAGCGCCAGCAGATTTCCTTGTCCTATCTCGAACAGCTGTTCGGCAAGCTGCGCCGCCATGAGCTGGTGGAATCCACCCGTGGTCCCGGCGGCGGTTATACCCTGGGCCGCAAGGCTTCGGAGATCACCGTGGCCGACATCATTGTCTCGGTGGACGAGCCGATCGACGCGACCCAGTGCGGCGGCAAGGAAAACTGCCTGGGCGAGGGCGGCCGCTGCATGACGCACGAACTGTGGGCATCGCTGAACAGCCGCATGGTGGAGTTCCTGGATTCCGTGACCCTGCAAAAGCTGGTGGAAGACCAGCTTGCCAAGGGCGTGGTGATCGAAAACACCCCGCAGGTCAAGAAGGCCATCTTCACGGCGCCGGCCGTCAAGCCGGTACGCGTGAATGCGCCCAATTCGGTCTTCGCACTGGGCAACGCGTTCTCCAAATCCTGATGGAGCCGGGCCGGCATTTGCCCGGCCCCATCCCTTTGCGAACTGATTGCATGACCCTGGATCGCGCTGCCAGCCAGCCCGTGAATAAAAAGAGCTAGCCACATGGACACCCCACACTTTCCCATCTACATGGACTACAGCGCCACGAACCCCTGCGACCCGCGGGTGGTGGACGCCATGATCCCCTGGTTGCGCGAACACTTCGGCAACCCCGCTTCGCGCAGCCACGCCTGGGGCTGGGAGGCTGAAGCCGCCGTCGAGAAGGCGCGCGGGCAGATTGCCGACCTGATTGGCGCCGACCCGCGCGAGATCGTCTGGACCAGCGGCGCGACCGAGTCCAACAACCTGGCGCTCAAGGGGGCGGCCCATTTCTACAAGACCAAGGGCAAGCACATCATCACGGTCAAGACCGAGCACAAGGCCGTGCTGGACACCTGCCGCGAACTGGAGCGCCAGGGTTTTGAGGTGACTTATATGGACGTGCAGGCCGACGGCCTGCTGGACCTGGAAGCGCTCAGAGCCGCCATCCGCCCTGACACCATCCTGGTCAGCGTCATGTTCGTCAACAACGAAATCGGCGTGATCCAGGACATCCCGGCCATTGGCGCCCTGTGCCGCGAAAAAGGCATCATCTTCCATGTGGACGCCGCCCAGGCGACCGGCCGCATTGACATCGACCTGGCCACCTTGCCGGTCGACCTGATGAGCTTGACCTCGCACAAGACCTACGGTCCCAAGGGCATAGGCGCCCTGTACGTGCGCCGCAAGCCGCGCGTGCGGCTGGAAGCGCAGATGCACGGCGGCGGCCATGAGCGCGGCATGCGCTCGGGCACGCTGCCCACGCACCAGTGCGTGGGCATGGGTGAGGCCTACCGCATCGCCAAGGCCGAGATGCACGAAGAGAACAAGCGCATACGTGCCCTGCATGAGCGCATGCTCAACGGCCTCAAGGACGTCGAAGAGGTGTTCCTCAACGGCCACGCCGACAAGCGCGTGCCGCACAACCTGAACATGAGCTTCAATTTCGTCGAGGGCGAGTCGCTGATCATGGGCATCAAGGGCCTGGCGGTTTCCAGCGGTTCGGCATGCACCTCGGCCAGCTTGGAACCCAGCTATGTGCTGCGCGCCCTGGGCCGCAGCGACGAACTGGCGCATAGCAGCCTTCGCATGACGATTGGCCGCTGGAGCACCGAAGAAGAAATTGACTACGCGGTCGCCACCATCAAGGAAAACGTGGCGAAACTGCGAGAACTGTCTCCCCTGTGGGAGATGTTCAAGGATGGTGTCGACTTGTCCACCATCCAGTGGGCTGCACACTGAGCAGCGCGCCCGACAGCTTAAAGAGGTAAACAAAATGGCATACAGCGAAAAAGTGGTAGACCACTACGAAAACCCCCGCAACGTCGGCTCCTTTGAAAAGGGCGACGAATCGGTAGGCACCGGCATGGTCGGCGCGCCGGCTTGCGGCGACGTGATGAAGCTGCAGATCAAGGTCAACCCGGTGACGGGCGTGATCGAAGATGCGCGTTTCAAGACTTATGGCTGCGGTTCCGCGATCGCTTCCAGCTCGCTCGTGACCGAATGGGTCAAGGGCAAGACGCTGGACGAAGCGGCCAGCATCAAGAACAGCGCGATTGCCGAAGAACTGGCCTTGCCGCCGGTCAAGATTCACTGCTCCATCCTGGCGGAAGACGCCATCAAGGCCGCCGTGAACGATTACAAGCAAAAGCACGCGCATTGACCAAAACCGCCTTACCCGTCACCTGTTTCATTTCCGAGTGATTTAAATGTCCGTAACCCTCACTGATGCAGCCGCAAGGCACGTGACCCGCTACATGACCAAGCGCGGCAAAGGTGTTGGCGTGCGCCTGGGCGTCAAGACCACCGGCTGCTCCGGCCTGGCCTACAAGCTGGAGTACGCCGACGAGATCGCGCCGGAAGACATCGTGTTTGAAGACAACGGCGTCAAGGTGCTGGTCGACCCGAAAAGTATGGCTTACATCGACGGCACCAAGCTGGACTTTGTGCGTGAAGGCTTGAACGAAGGTTTCAAGTTCATCAACCCCAACGAGCGTGACCGTTGCGGCTGCGGCGAAAGTTTCCGGGTTTGACGGGCCGGCGGTCTTACGCGTGCCGCTCCCCTAACCAAGCCGCCTCCACTGATGGTGCTGGCGGCTTTTTCTCGGCATGAACCTTCAATCCACTGATTTCGAGCTTTTCGGCGTGCCCCAGCGTTTCGCGCAGGACCGCGCCGCGCTGGACGCGCGCTGGAAGGACCTGCAACGCGAGGCGCATCCCGACAAGTTCGCGGCCCAGGGCCCGGCGGCGCAGCGTGTGGCCATGCAGTGGTCGGTGCGCATCAATGAGGCCTACCAGCGCCTGAAGGACCCGCTGAAGCGGGCGAGCTATTTGTGCGAGCTCAATGGCGCACCCATCGATGCCGAGAAAAACACCGCCATGCCGCACGATTTCCTGGTGCAGCAGATGCAGTGGCGTGAAGCGCTGGATGAGGCCGAGACCGCCGAGGATTTTGAGGAAATCGCCTCGCAAGCCATGTCGAGCGGGCGCGAGAAGCTGGCAAAAATAGCGCAATCGCTGGACGTGGACAGGGACTTTCCCGCAGCCGCCCGGCAGGTCAGAAGCCTTATGTTTATTGAGCGCTTTGCCAGCGAGGTCGATGCGCGCATCGACCTGCTGGGACAATAAAGCATTACAGAAAAAGTACGACAAGCACGCATGGCACTCCTGCAAATTTCCGAACCCGGCCAGACGCCCGACCCGCACCAGCGGCGCATCGCGATCGGCATCGACCTGGGCACCACGCACTCGCTGGTCGCCAGCGTGCGCAACGGCGTGTCCGAATGCCTGCCGGACGAGCAGGGAAGGGTGCTGCTGCCCAGCGTGGTGCGCTATCTGGAGGGCGACAAGCGCCAGATCGGCTATGAGGCCCTGGCGGCGCAGGTCGAAGACCCGCGCAACACCATTTCTTCGGTCAAACGCCTGATGGGCCGCGGCATTGACGACATCGGCAGCCGCACCCAGCTGCCTTACGAGCTCAACGACAAGCCGGGCATGGTCACGCTGCAGACCGTCGCCGGCGAAAAAAGCCCGGTCGAGATCAGTGCCGAGATCCTGGCCACGCTGCGCTACCGCGCTGAAGATACCTTCAACGACGACATCTACGGCGCCGTGATCACCGTGCCGGCCTACTTCGACGACGCCCAGCGCCAGGCCACCAAGGACGCCGCGCAACTGGCGGGCCTGAATGTGCTTCGCCTGCTCAACGAACCCACGGCGGCCGCGATTGCCTACGGCCTGGACAACGCCAGCGAAGGCGTTTACGCCGTCTACGACCTGGGCGGCGGCACTTTCGACATTTCCATCCTGCGCCTGACGCAAGGCGTTTTTGAGGTGGTGGCGACCGGCGGTGATTCGGCGCTGGGCGGCGACGACTACGACCGCGCGCTGGTCGACTGGGTGCTGGCCAAGGCGGGCCTGGCGGCCGACACACTCGCGCCGACGGACAAAGCGGCCCTGCTGCGCACCGCGCGAAACTGCAAGGAAGCCCTGTCGGCCGCCGACCTGGTGCCTTTTTCGGTGCAGCTGGCCAAAGCCCTCGTCAATTTCGAGATGAAGGCCGAAGACTTCGAAACCGCGACAGCCCACCTGACCCAGCGCACGCTGGCAGCCGTTCGCAAGGCGCTGCGCGATGCCAAGCTGGCCAAGGAAGACATTCAGGGCGCGGTGCTGGTGGGGGGCTCCACGCGCATGCCGCAGGTGCGCAAGGCGGTGGCCAGTTTCTTCGGCCGTGAGCCGCTGGTCAACCTCAACCCCGACGAAGTGGTCGCGCTGGGCGCGGCCATTTCCGCCAACCAGCTGGCCGGCAACAACACCGGTGATGAGTTGCTGCTGCTGGATGTGATTCCGCTGTCGCTGGGCATAGAGACCATGGGCGGGCTGGTCGAGCGCATCGTGCCGCGCAACCAGACCATTCCCACGGCCATGGCGCAGGACTTCACCACCTACCAGGACGGCCAGACCGCCCTGGCCCTGCATGTGGTGCAGGGCGAGCGCGACCTGGTGGCCGACTGCCGCAGCCTGGCCCGCTTCGAATTGCGCGGCATTCCGCCCATGGTGGCCGGTGCCGCGCGCATCCGCGTGACTTTTACGGTCGATGCCGACGGCCTGCTCAGCGTCAACGCGAAAGAGCAGGTCAGTGGCGTCGAAGCGCGCATTGACGTGAAGCCTTCTTACGGCCTGTCCGACGAAGACATCGCGCGCATGCTGCAGGATAGCTTTTCCACCGCCCAGCAGGACATGAATGCCCGCGCCCTGGCCGAGGCCAAGGTCGATGCGGATCGCATGATCTTGGCCACGCAAAGCGCGCTGGCCGCGGACGCCGATCTGCTGAGTCCCGATGAGCGCGCACAGATCGACAGCCTGATCGCCGGCCTGGCCGACACGCGCGCGCACGGCGACGCGGCCGCGATAGAGGCGGCCACCCAAGCCCTTGCCAAAGGCACGGAGGCCTTCGCCGCCCAGCGCATGAACCGGGGCATCAAACAGGCCCTGGCCGGTAAAAACATCGAGGCGGTTTGAGCCGACTGACTGAGACAACCATGCCCATCATCAAAATACTGCCTCACCCCGAATACTGCCCGCAGGGCGCCGAAATCAGCGCGCCGGCCGGCACCTCGATCTGCGAAGCCTTGCTCGACAACAAGATCAACATCGAGCACGCCTGCGACCTGAGTTGCGCCTGCACCACCTGCCACGTTGTCGTGCGCGAGGGCTTCAACTCGCTCAACGAGCTCGACGAAAGCGAGGAGGACCTGCTGGACCGCGCCTGGGGGCTGGAACCCAATTCGCGCCTGAGCTGCCAGGCCGTGCTGGCCCAGACCGACGTGACGGTGGAAATACCCAAATACTCCATCAACCACGCCAAGGAAAACCACTGAGTTTTCGGGAAAAACCGGGCGAAGGCGGCCCTGCGCGGAGGCGATAATCGAGCCATGCGCCAAATCGTTCTTGACACCGAGACCACTGGTCTTTCCGCCGAAAACGGCGACCGCATCATCGAAATCGGCTGTGTGGAGCTGGTGGCCCGCAAGCTCACCGGCAACAACCGCCACTTCTACCTGAACCCCGAACGCGACAGCCATGAGGACGCGCTCAAGGTCCACGGCATCAGCAACGAGTTCCTGAAAGACAAGCCCAAGTTCGCCGCCGTGGCCGACGAACTGCTGGAATACCTGCGAGACGCCGAGATCATCATCCACAACGCGCCCTTTGACGTGAGCTTCCTCAACAAGGAGCTTGAACTCATAGGCCGCCCGCCCATCAAGCACTGCGTGGCCAAGGTCACCGACAGCCTGATGATGGCCAAGGAGCTGTTCCCGGGCAAGCGCAACTCGCTGGACGCGCTGTGCGACCGGCTGGAGGTCGACAATTCAGGCCGTACCCTGCACGGCGCCTTGCTGGATGCGGAACTGCTGGCCGACGTCTATATCAACCTGACCCGCGGGCAGAACGCGCTGGTCATGGACGTGGGCGACACGGCCCAGGAGGGCGACAACAACGTACCGCAGATAGACCTGAGCGTGTTTGAACTGCCCTTGCTGGCGGCCAATGAGCAGGAAGTCGCCGAACATGAGAAATTGCTGGCCGGGATCGACAAGGCCAGCAAGGGGAAAACAGTCTGGCGCGCCCTGGCGGCCTGAACGGAAACGCAATTCCGGGCATGGGCCGGAAAATCGGCCCAAAACACCATATAATCATAGGCTGACCGATAGGGCGGTTAGCTCAGGGGTAGAGCACTGCATTCACACTGCAGGGGTCGCAAGTTCGAAACTTGCACCGCCCACCAGAATTTGACGAAGAAAAAGGCCAAGTCTTGCGACTTGGCCTTTTTTCATTGGGGCGCTGTTTTTCCTGGGCTCAGAGCACTTCGCTCGCGAAATCAGCCAGGCGCGAACGCTCGCCGCGTGCCAGCGTGATGTGCCCGCCATGCGGCCAGCCTTTGAAGCGGTCGACGGCAAAGGTCATGCCCGAGGAGCCTTCAGTCAGGTAGGGTGTGTCAATCTGCGCCAGGTTGCCCATGCAGATGATCTTGGTGCCCGGGCCGGCCCGTGTGATCAGCGTTTTCATCTGTTTGGGCGTCAGGTTTTGCGCCTCGTCGATGATGACGTACTTGTTCAGGAAGGTGCGGCCGCGCATGAAGTTCATGCTTTTGACCTTGATACGCGAACGGATCAGTTCGTTGGTGGCAGCGCGGCCCCATTCGCCGGAGCCGCTGTCGGTCTTGCCCAGCACTTCGAGGTTGTCGTCCAGCGCGCCCATCCAGGGGCCCATTTTTTCCTCTTCGGTGCCCGGCAGGAAGCCGATGTCCTCGCCAACGCTGACCGTGGCCCGCGTCATGATGATTTCGGTGTAGCGCCGGTCGTCAAGCACCTGCGTGAGGCCGCTGGCCAGCGCCATCAGCGTCTTTCCGGTGCCCGCCGTGCCCGCCAGCGTGACGAAGTCCACTTCCGGGTCCATCAGCAGGTTCATGGCGAAATTCTGCTCGCGGTTGCGCGTGGTGACGCCCCAGACGGCGTTTTTGAGGTGGTTGTAGTCCTTCAGGGTCTTGAGTACCGCGGTTTTGGCCCGGATTTCCGTCACACGGGCATACAGCGGCGGCTCGCCGGGGGCCTCAAAGAACACGAACTGGTTGATCAGCAGGCTTCCCACGATGGGGCCGGTGATGCGGTAGAAGGTGTGACTGCCTTGTTGCCAGCTCTCGATGGTCTTGCTCTGGCGCGTCCAGAAGTCCGCCGGCAGGGCCAGCGAACCGGAATACAGCAGGTCGCCGTCTTCCAGGGTTTTGTCGTTCTGGTAGTCGTCGGTCGCCAGGCCCAGGGCCCGTGCCTTGACACGCATATTGATGTCCTTGGACACCAGGACCACCTCGCGGGGCGCACATTCCTTGCGCAGGGCCTCCACCACGCCCAGGATCTGGTTGTCGGCCTTGCCCTGCGGCAGGCTCATGGGCAGCGTGTAATCCAGCGGTTTGGTCTGGAAAAACAGGCTGCCGCCCGCTTCGGGGTGGCCGGTGGTGTCCAGCTTCAGGCCCTTGCCGATATCGGCGCCCTGGGCGCCCGCCAGCGCGTCCAGCGTGCGGCTGGTCTGGCGGGCATTGCGCGCCACCTCGGTCATGCCCTTTTTGTGGCCATCGAGCTCTTCGAGCACGATCATGGGCAGGAAGATGTCATGTTCCTCGAAGCGGAACAGGCACATCGGGTCGTGCATCAGCACATTGGTGTCCAGCACGAACAGCTTGGCCGGGCCCGTGCGTTTGGGTTTTTTCGGCTTGGCCGGCTCGGGCAGGGCAATGCTCTCTTTTTTTCGGCTGTTCGCGGGGGTTCTGTCCGGGTTGGAAGGTTCTTTGCCTTTGAATGCCACCGGGTGGCTGCCTTCTCCTGCCGCGCGGCTGTCAAACAGGTCCATTACCGGGGGTTTCTGGGCGGATTCGGTGCGCTCCGTTTTCCGGGCGACTTTCGAAGGCGAGCGGGCGGGCGCGTCGAGCGCATCAGGCGAGAGCAGGGCGGCACGTTTGGTCGGGGCGGGGGGAGGGGCATAGTGCTTAAAACTCTCTAAAAAAGAGGGGTTCCAGAAGCGAAAAAGCCGCCTTGAAACCAGGGCGGCTTTTTCTTTTGGCGCAGTTGCGAAGGTCAACAGCATGAGTTCATTATGCACAACTCAAGTGACAGGGCAATCCTTTGTTGCTAACTGGCCTCAGTGGGGTTTCAGGCGGCTTTTTTGAGGGCTTTGACGGCCTTGAGCACGTCGTCCACATGGCCGGGCACTTTCAGGCCGCGCCATTCCTCTTTGAGCAGGCCGTCGGCGCCCACCAGGAAGGTGCTGCGCTCAATGCCTTTGACCTTTTTGCCGTACATGATCTTGTTCTTGACCACGCCGAACATGTGGCACATTTTTTCTTCGGTGTCCGCAATCAGCTCGAACGGCAGTTCAAGCTTGGACTTGAACTCGTCGTGGGATTTCATGTTGTCGCGGGAGACGCCGAAGACCGTCGCGCCGGCCTTCACGAAGTCCTTGTAGCGGTCACGGAACTGCATGGCTTCGGTGGTGCAGCCAGGCGTGTTGTCCTTGGGATAGAAGTACAGCACCACGACTTTGCCGAGGTGGGACTGGTTGGAAACCTTGATGCCGCCGGTGGCGATCGCTTCAAATTCGGGGAGTGGTTTATTGACGACGACTGCCATACTGAGTAGACCCTGACGAAAGTAGTTGTAATTGGCCGCGCCTTTTGACAACCGACCCGGGACGTCATCCCGGGATGTGGTGCCAAGTGCAACCCTAGATTTTACCCTGAAAGAGAGGTCATTTCAGGCTTCTGTTCCTTCTGTTTCAATCAGCAAGGCGGCAATCACCTGGCGGCCTTCACCCGCGAGGATGTTGTAGGTGCGGCAGGCGGCGAGCGTATCCATGGTTTCAACGCCTATGCGTTGCTCCATCAGGGCGCGCAGAAACGCGGGGGGCACAAAGCGCAGGCGGGCGCCGCTGCCGAAAATCACGAGTTCGGGCCGGGTTTCGGCCAGCCGGGCGAAATGCTCGGCGGTGAGCTGCTCAAAGCGTGCGCAGTTCCAGTCGAATTTCTCGCCGCGCGAGCCGATCACGACGCTGTGCTCGATTTTTTCGGCCACACCCTCGCGGCCCAGGCCCACCCAGCCGGGGCCGTAGCCGAGGATGGACTGGACATCGAGGCGGTCTGGCTGAAGTTTCATGCGGAAAGGGTCCGGGCGTTGTGAGGTGTGGCGCGGCTGTGCGCGGAGGGCTTGTGCGCGGCTGTTTTGCCAGCGAAAAGCCTCTTTTATGTGGTCAAATTATAGATTCCGCCCGAATTCCACGCCGCAATGCGCCGTATCGCCCCGGTTGGCGGCAGGGTGAGCGGCGCGGCCTCCGTCCAAAGTCTTCCTAACGTTTCATGAAACCGATCAACAAATCCGCCAAGCTTGCCAATGTGCTGTACGACATCCGCGGCCCGATCATGGACGCCGCCAAGCAGATGGAGGAAGAGGGCCAGAAGCTCATCAAGCTCAATATCGGCAACCTCGCGGTGTTCGGTTTTGACGCGCCCGAGGAAGTCCAGCAGGACATGATCCGCAACCTGCCCGCCTCGGCCGGTTATTCGGACAGCAAGGGCATTTTTGCGGCGCGCAAGGCCGTGATGCACGAAACCCAGAAACAGGGCATCAAGGGCGTCACGCTGGACGACATCTACCTGGGCAACGGCGCGAGCGAGCTGATCTCCATGGCGACCAACGCCTTGCTCGACGACGGCGACGAGCTGCTGTTGCCAGCGCCAGACTACCCGCTGTGGACCGCCTCCACCAGCCTTTCGGGCGGCACGCCGGTGCATTACCGCTGCGATGAAGGCAATGGCTGGATGCCCAACCTGGACGACATCCGCGCCAGGATCACGCCCAAGACCAAGGCCATCGTGGTCATCAACCCCAACAACCCCACGGGCGCGCTGTATTCCGACGAGCTGCTCAAGGGCATCATCGGCATCGCGCGCGAGCACGGCCTGGTCATCCTCGCCGACGAGGTCTACGACAAGGTGCTCTACGACGGCGTCAAGCACACGGCGATTGCCAGCCTGTCGACCGACGTGCTCACGCTGACCTTCAATTCGCTGTCCAAAAGCTACCGCTCCTGCGGCTACCGCGCCGGCTGGCTGGTGGTGTCCGGCCCCAAGAAGCAGGCGCAGGACTACATCGAAGGCCTGAACATGCTGGCCAACATGAAGCTGTGCTCCAACGTGCCGGGCCAGTGGGCCATACAGACCGCGCTGGGCGGCTACCAGAGCATCAACGACCTGACCTGCGAGGGCGGGCGCCTGCGCCGCCAGCGCGACATGGCCTATGAACTCATCACCGCCATTCCCGGCGTCACCTGTGTCAAACCCAGCGCCGCGCTCTACATGTTCCCGCGGCTGGATCCCGAGGTCTACCCGATCAAGGACGATCGCCAGTTCTTCCTGGAACTCCTCAAGGAGACCAAGGTCATGCTGGTGCAGGGCACGGGCTTTAACTGGGCCGAGCCTGACCACTTCCGCATCGTCTTCCTGCCGCATGAGGAAGACCTGCGCGAAGCCATAGGCCGCATTGCGAAGTTCCTCGAGAACTACCGCAACAACCGAATTTGACCCTGTATTCGGCCCCTCTCCTTTTTTCGCACCCCTTGGGGTGCGGGCATCCAAGATCAACGTAAAGCAAGACCCGAGCGACTATGAAACCGACGAATTTGAGCCCCATCCGCGTAGGCCTTCTGGGCATAGGCACCGTGGGCAGCGGCACCTACAACGTATTGCAGCGCAACCAGGAAGAAATCCGCCGCCGTGCCGGCCGGGGCATTGAAATCACCATGGTCGCCGACCTTGACGTGGCGCGCGCCAAGGCGGCCGTCGGCGCGGGTGTGCAGGTGGTGGACGACGCGCGCAAGGTCGTGGCCAGCCCCGACGTCGACATCGTGATCGAGCTCATAGGCGGCTACGGCATTGCCAAACAACTGGTGCTGGAAGCCATTGAGGCCGGCAAGCACGTGGTCACCGCCAACAAGGCGCTGCTGGCCGTGCACGGCACCGAGATTTTCGCGGCGGCCCACCGCAAGGGCGTGATGGTGGCGTTTGAGGCGGCCGTCGCCGGCGGCATCCCCATCATCAAGGCGCTGCGCGAAGGCTTGACCGCCAACAGCATCCAGTGGATCGCCGGCATCATCAACGGCACGACCAATTTCATCCTGTCCGAGATGCGCGACAAGGGCCTGGACTTCGACGCCGTGCTGAAAGAAGCGCAGCGCCTGGGCTACGCCGAGGCCGATCCCACCTTCGACATCGAAGGCGTGGACGCCGGCCACAAGGTCACCCTGATGTCGGCCATCGCCTTCGGCATCCCGGTGCAGTTCGACAAGGCTTACGTCGAAGGCATCACCGGCCTGGCCGCGCAGGACATCCGCTATGCCGAGCAGCTCGGCTACCGCATCAAGCTGCTGGGCATCACCAAGCGCGCCGCCAACGGCATCGAGCTGCGCGTGCATCCCAGCCTGGTGCCGGCCAAACGCCTGATCGCCAACGTCGAAGGCGCGATGAATGCCGTGGTGGTGCAGGGCGACGCCGTCGGCACCACGCTGTACTACGGCAAGGGCGCGGGCAGCGAGCCCACCGCCAGCGCCGTGATCGCCGACCTGGTGGACATCGCCCGCCTGCACACGGCCGACCCCGAGCACCGCGTGCCGCACCTGGCCTTCCAGCCAGACGCCATGAGCGACCTGCCCGTGGTACCCATGTCCGAGGTCGTCACCAGCTACTACCTGCGCCTGAAAGTCGCCGACGAGGCCGGCGTTCTGGCCAAGGTCACTGGCATCCTGGCGAGCGCGGGCATCAGCATAGACGCCGTGCTGCAGCGCGAAGCCGATGAAGTGGGCGGCGAGGGTTCCACCCACACCGACCTCATCATCCTCACGCACGACTGCGTGGAAGCGAAGATGAACAACGCCCTGGCGCAAATGCAGGGGCTGCCCACGGTGCTGGCGCCCATCACGCGCATCCGCAAGGAGGAGCTGGCCTGATGCAGTACCTCTCCACCCGCGGCCACGCCGACCGCAAGCGCTTTTGCGAGATCCTGCTCGAGGGCCTGGCGCCGGACGGTGGTCTCTACCTGCCTGAAAGCTACCCCCAGGTTGACGAGGCGACGCTGGCCGGATGGCGCGGCCTGGCCTATGCCGACCTGGCTTTCGAAATCCTCTCGCTGTATGTCGACGACATTCCCGCCGCCGACCTCCGGGCGATCTGCCGCAAGACCTACACCGAAGAGGTCTTCGGCACAAAAGCCATCGTCCCGCTGAAGAAGCTCGAGGGCGGCCTCTACCTTGAAGCCCTGTCCAACGGCCCCACGCTGGCCTTCAAGGACATGGCCATGCAATTGCTGGGCAACCTGTTCGAATACGAGCTGGTGCGCCGCGGCGAAGAGCTCAACATCCTGGGCGCCACCAGCGGCGATACCGGTAGCGCGGCCGAATACGCGATGCGCGGCAAAAAAGGCGTGCGCGTTTTCATGACCTCGCCGAACGGCCGCATGAGCCCCTTCCAGCAAGCGCAGATGTTCAGCCTGCAGGACGAGAACATCCACAACATCGCGATCGAAGGCGTGTTCGACGACTGCCAGGACATCGTCAAGGCCGTGTCCAACGACCTGGCCTTCAAGCGCCAGTACAAGATCGGCACCGTCAACTCCATCAACTGGGCGCGCCTCATGGCGCAGGTGGTCTACTACTTCGCCGGTTACTTCCAGGCCACGAACAGCAACACCGCCAAGGTCGATTTCACCGTCCCTTCCGGCAACTTCGGCAATGTCTGCGCCGGCCATGTGGCCCGCATGATGGGCCTGCCCATAGGCAAGCTGGTGGTGGCTACCAATGAAAACGACGTGCTCGACGAGTTCTTTCGCACCGGCGTCTACCGCGTGCGCAGCAGCGCCGACACGCACGAGACCTCCAGCCCCTCCATGGACATTTCCAAGGCCTCGAACTTCGAGCGCTTTGTGTTCGACCTGCTGGGCCGCGACGGCGCCAAGACCAGGGCCTTGTTCCACGACCAGCTCGGCAGCCAGGGCCGCTTTGACCTCGGCGCCGAGCCGGCCTTCAAGTCGGCCGCGCAGCGCTACGGCTTTGTGAGCGGCAAGAGCATCCATGCGGACCGGCTCGCGACGATTCGCGACACCCACAAGCGCTTCGCCATCACCATAGACACGCACACCGCCGACGGCGTGAAGGTGGCGCGCGAGCAGCTTCAGCCTGGCGTGCCCATGGTCGTGCTGGAGACCGCGCTGCCCATCAAGTTCGCGGCCACGATTGAAGAGGCGCTGGGCCATGTGCCCGAGCGGCCCGCCAAGTTCGAAGGCATGGAGGACCTGCCCAAGCGCGTCAAGCTGCTGCCCGCCGATGCGGCCGTGATCAAGCGCTACATCGCCGACCATGTGCATTGATCCGGGCCGCGGCCCCGCCTGGAAAGCCCGGCCATGAACGTCATCGGCTTCGCCGGCTACTCCGGTTCGGGCAAGACCACGCTGGTCGAAAAGCTGATCCCCGCGCTCAAGGCGCGCGGCCTGCGCGTGTCGGTGGTCAAGCATGCTCACCACAAATTCGACATCGACCATCCCGGCAAGGACACCTTCCGCCACCGCGTGGCCGGCGCCTTTGAGGTGGTGGTGGCTTCGCAAAATCGGATGGCGCTGATGCGCGAGTTTGAAAAGCCGGCCGAGATGACGGTACACCAGCTGATCGCCGAGCTTTACGGCGGTGTGGACTGGGTGCTGGTCGAAGGCTTCAAGAGCAGCGACCTGCTCAAGATCGAGGTCTGGCGCGGCCCTTCAGCCGAATACGCCGGCAAGCCCTGCCTCTACATGGACGACGATTTCATCGTCGCCATCGCCACCGACGCCCCCGGCCAGTTGCCCCAGGCAACCTTGCGCCCTGTGCTGGATTTGAACGATGGCGATGCCGTGGCCGAGTACCTGGTCAACAATCAGGAACGCTTTGCCTATTCCTTCGAAGACCGCTTCGGCTAGGCCTGGGTAAAGGCCAGCCCCAAGCCAGCCAGCTTTGTTCTGTTCATGCCCTTGTTCCGGACACCCCGACGATGAGTTCTGCCTCCACCGCCACGCCCGCCAACCCTGTGCCCCAGCCCGGCCGCGCGCCCCTGAAGCCGCTGGACCAGGCGCTGGCCGAGCTGCTGGCCCGCGCCGCGCCGCTGCACGGTGTTGAGGCGGTCTCCACTTTTGACGCGGACGGCCGCGTGCTGGCGCAGGACCTGCTCTCCAGCCTCGACGTGCCGGCGCACGACAACAGCTCCATGGACGGTTATGCCGTGCGCGCAGCCGACTGGGCCGAAGGCGCTGTGCTGCGGGTCGGCCAGCGCATTCCGGCCGGCAGCAGCGGCCATGCCCTGGCGCCGGCCTCGGCGGCGCGCATCTTCACCGGCGCACCCATTCCACCCGGCGCCGATGCCGTGGTCATGCAGGAAGACTGCGAGGCCGTGGATGAGGGCGTGCGCATCAAGGCCCAGCCGAAACCCGGCCAATGGATTCGCCGTCGCGGCGAAGACGTAGCCGCCGGCGCGGTGGTGCTGCGCCGCGGTGAACGCCTCTCGCCCGCCTCGCTGGGCCTGGCCGCCAGCATAGGCTTTGACAAACTGCAGGTCGCGCCCCGGGTACGTGTGGCCTTGTTCTCGACCGGCGATGAACTCGTCATGCCTGGTGAGGTTGCGCCGGCCGACATGAAGCCCGGCGCCATCTACAACTCCAACCGGTTCTTTTTGCGCGCCTTGCTGCTGCGCCTGGGCTGCACGGTGACCGACCTCGGCATCGTGCCCGACCGGCTGGACGCCACCATCGCCGCGCTCAAGGGCGCGAGCCAGGCGCACGACCTGATCCTCACCAGCGGCGGCGTGTCCGTCGGCGAGGAAGACCACATCAAGCCGGCCGTGCAGGCGCTGGGCGAACTCGCCCTCTGGCAGATCGCCATGAAGCCCGGCAAGCCCTTCGCCTACGGCAAGCTAGGCGGCGCGCATTTCGTCGGCCTGCCGGGCAACCCGGTGTCCAGCTTTGTGACCTTTCTGATGCTGGTGCGGCCTTTCCTGCTCAAGCTGCAGGGCGCGGCCGAGGTGGCCCCCAGCCCCATCGCATTGCCCGCGCATTTCGACTGGCCCAAAGCCGACAAGCGCCGCGAGTTTTTGCGCGCCAGGCGCAATACCGCCGGTGGGCTGGAGCTGTTCGGCAACCAGAGCTCGGGCGTGCTGACCTCGGCCGTCTGGGGCGACGGCTTGATCGACAACCCGGCCGGCCAGGCGATTGCCCATGGCGACATGGTGCGGTTCATCCCGTTTTCGGCGCTGATGGCCTGACGCGCCACATCAAGGCCTTCCCATGAAAGTCACCGTCAAATACTTTGCCTCCATCCGCGAAGCCATAGGGCAGGGCAGCGAGCTGCGTGATACCCGCGCCACCACGCTGGCGGCCCTGCGCGACGAGCTGCTCGCGGCCACGCCCGCGCATGCCGCTAGCCTGGCGCGCGGCAGGTCGGTGCGCATGGCGCTCAACCAGGTCATGTGCGATGAAGCGGCTGCCCTCAGCGAAGGCTGCGAAGTCGCTTTCTTCCCGCCTGTGACCGGCGGCTGATCCCGCCCCTTCAGGCGGCAAGCAGTGCATCCAGCCCCTGCAGGCGCTCGGCCAGTTCGGCGGAGGCCTGTGTCATCGGGCTGCGCAGCTCATTGCGAAGCAGGCCTTGCCCGGCCAGGACGGCTTTGAGCGGCCCGGGGTTGGGCTCGGCGAACAGGCTCTCAATCAGCGGCTGCAGCGGCGCCCACAAGGCCTGGGCCCCCGCCAGGTCGCCCGCCTGGATGCGCTTCAACACTTGCACAAAACGTTCCGTGTGCAGATGGGCCGCCGCCGCAATCGCGCCCCGTCCGCCCTGCGCAGCGGTCGCGAAAATATTCACATCCTCGCCCGCCAGCACCTGCAGGCGCCCATCGGCAATCAGCGCCCGCGTTTTGGCCGGGTCGCCGCCGCAGTCCTTGAGCGCCTGGATGCGCGGGTGATCGGCCAGCGCCAAAATGGTTTCAAGCTCCAGGCGGCTGCCCGTGCGGTAGGGAATGTCATACAGGATTACCGGCACGGCGCTCACGTCGGCCAGCGCGGTAAACCATTCGATCAGCCCGGCCTGTGAAGGCCGTATATAGCTGGGCGCCGGCAGCAGGATGCCAGCCAGGCCCAGTGTGCCCAGGGCCTTGATGCGATCGGCCGTCTTGCCCAGGTGGTAGCCCGACAGGCCCATGACCACCGGCAGGCCGGGGGCCTCGGCCATCACGGTCTGCAGTGTTGCCAGCTGCTCGTCCTCGTCCAGCGCGGCGGCTTCACCGGTGGAGCCGCAGACCACCAGCCCGGCGATGCCGCTGCCCTTGTAGTGCGCCACGAGGCGCTTGAGTGCGCTATGGTCGACCTTGTCCTGGTCAAACGGGGTGACAAGAGGGATCCAGAGACCCGAGAAATCGGTGTTGGCCTGATCGGCCTGGTTGGCACTGAGCGCTGTTTGCATAAAGACACATCCCAAAAAACTGACCGGCTTGAAAGGCCGCCATCAGAACAAGAGAAGGGTGTCCGCAAAAGACTTGGAAGTAACCGGCGGTTCCATCGCTCATTCGACGACGGAACCGCAGCCCCGGTCAAATGAGCAACGGTTTTTTCGATTTGCTGGCGCACGCCACAAGGCCGCGGGCGCTGTCGTGCGTCCGGGTGGCGAAGCGGTGGGTGTGGCCAGTCATGCGGCAAATCTTACCGTAGGCGGCTGCTTTGCGGGTGGGCGAGTGGCAAAATTGCCACTATGGCTTCACCGCGCGTCCTGATCACCACAGCTGACTTCAACCTCGCCGAGGAGGTGGCCGCACTGCGCGCCGGCGACAAGCGGGTGGGTGCCGTCTGCACCTTCACCGGCACGGTTCGCGACCGCAATGACGGCCTGAGCGTCAGCAGCATGGAGCTGGAGCACTACCCCGGCATGACCGAAAAATCCATAGAGGCCATGATCGACGAGGCCATGGCGCGCTTTGACATCTTCGGCGCGCGTGTGATCCACCGCGTCGGCCTGCTGCAGCCGCTGGACCAAGTGGTGATGGTGGCCGTGACCTCCGCGCACCGCGGCGAAAGCTTCAGGGCCTGCGAGTTCCTGATGGACTACCTCAAGACCCAGGCGCCGTTCTGGAAAAAAGAACAAACGCCAGAGGGCGCGCGCTGGGTCGATGCGCGTGTGGCCGATGACGCGGCCCTGGCCAAATGGGGCATACGCGCATTCAACGCCTGACGCTCAGTAGCTGACCGGGTCCCGGTACGCCGCCTCGTCATGAATCGCCCAGTAGGCCTCATACAGCCGTGTCGTGATGGGGCCGGGGAACTGCGGCAGCGGCACGCCATCGAGCTTGGCGATCGGCAAAATGCCGCCGCCGGTCGAGCTTAAAAACACCTCGTCGGCACTGCGTAGCAGCGCGGCAGGCACCGGTCCGGTCTTCAGCGGGATGCCCAGGCGCGCGCACAGCTCCATCGCGGTGCGCCGCGAAATCCCCTGGAGCACGCCCTGGTCGGCCGTGTACACGGTGCCATCCTTGGCCATGAACACGTTAAAGCCCGGGCCTTCGGTGATGTTGCCGGCAGCGTCCACCACGCAGCTGGTGTCGCGCCCACGGTCGTAGGCATCGAACATGGACTGCACCATGTCCATCCAGTGGTAGTTCTTGACGGTCGGGTCCACCGAGGCCGCCGGAATGCGCTGGCGGTCGCTGATGTGCAGGTCCAGCCCGGCCAGCTGCTTTTCGCGCGAGGCGATCCAGACATAGGGCAGGGCATAGGCGTAAAACCGGTTCTGCGCCAGGCGCGGGTCGCGCGCGCCGCGCGGCGGTACGCCGCGGGTGCAGACCATGGCGACGTAGGCGTCCCGCAGGCCGCCGGCGCGCACGCAGGCGTGCAGGATGTCCCGCAGCTCGCCGCGGCTGTAGGGGATCGCCAGGTGCATTTTTTCCATGCTGTTGAAAAAGCGCTCGATATGGTCGCCCAGCCGGAAAAAAGCGCCTTGCCAGGTGCTGGCCACGTCATAGGTCACGTCCGAGCGGGTGAAACCCCAGTCAAACAGGGAGATCTTGGCTTCCGACAGGGGAACGAATTCGCCTTCAACAAAGGCACATCCGCCCTCGAATTCACCGGTTTTGACCTTGTGCATGGAGATTTCCTTGAGTTAGCTTGGGGGATGAAAGAGGCTGTCGAGAATTAATTGTACGAAGTTCAATATTAATTGAACACTTTTCAATAAGCCATAAAATGGCGCATTATTTCTGCTTCTGGAAACCGCCTTGCCCACCAAACCGCCTCCACCCCGCCGCGCCGGGCGCCCGCCAAAACCCGGGGACGCGGCGGGCGGCGCGGCGCTGAGCCGCGAGTCCATCCTGCAGGCCGCGCTGGCGCTGATAGACCGCCAGGGTCCGCAGGCCTTCAACATCCGCGAACTGGCCCAGGCGCTCAAGGTGTTTCCCTCGGCGATTTACTGGCATGTGCCCAGCCGCAATGAGCTGATTTCGGGGGCGGTGGCCCTGGCCATGAACGGCGTGGCCGACGACCTGGTCACGGGCCGCTGGCAGGACAGGTTGGCCGCCTTGCTGCGCCGCTACCGCGAGGTGCTCAGGCGCCACCCCAGGCTGGCCCCCCTGGTGGCCAGCGAACTGATCTACAACGCGACCTTCGACGCCACCATGCTGGACCACCTGGTGCAGTTGCTCGAAGACGCCGGTTTTGCCGGCGCCGACCTGGTCGATGCCTACAACGTGGTGTTTGCCGCCATGTGTGGTTTCGCCACCATGGAGCTGTCCACCGCGCCGGCCGAAGACGCCCAGGCCTGGGAAAGTGCCTGCCGCGCCCAGATCGCCCGCGTCGATGCCGTCCGCCAGCCCGCGCTTGCGCGGCACCTGGGCGCGATGCAGAACCGGGCGTTTGTGCTGCGCTGGTCCAGCGGAGACGGCCAGCCGCTGGACAGCGGTTTCGAGGCCTGGGTCGACGTGATCGTGCGCGGTGTCGAGTCGCGGGCCAAGGCCCTGCGCCGCGCGGCCACGGCCTAGGGCGGCCCCGGCAGGCCTTGAAAAGGCGCCCATACCCCCAATGTCTGTAGGGATCAACCATTGGGAACACTCTCCATGCGACAAGACAAACTCACGACCAAGTTCCAGGAAGCCCTGAGCGACGCGCAATCCCTCGCGCTGGGCAATGACAACGGCTACATCGAGCCGGTTCACCTGCTGGCCGCCATGCTGCGCCAGGACGATGGCCCGCGCGCGCTGCTGGAAAAGGCTGGCGTCAACGTGGGCGGCCTCACGCAGGCTGCCGACGCCGCCGTCAAAAAGCTGCCCCAGGTGCAGGGCCAGGACCAGATCCAGGTCGGCTCCGAGCTTGCCAAGCTGCTACAGGCCACCGAAAAAGAAGCCATCAAACGCAATGACCAGTTCATCGCCGGTGAGCTCTTTTTGCTGGCCGTGGCCGACAGCAAAAGCGACGTCGGCCGCCTGGCCAAAGAGAACGGCCTGACCCGCAAAGCACTTGAGGCCGCGATTGACGCGGTACGCGGCGGCCAGGGCGTGAACAGCGCCGACGCCGAAGGCCAGCGCGAAGCCCTCAAAAAATACTGCATGGACCTGACCGAGCGCGCCCGCCTGGGCAAGCTGGATCCGGTCATAGGCCGCGACGATGAAATCCGCCGCGCCATCCAGGTGCTGCAGCGCCGCACCAAAAACAACCCCGTGCTGATCGGCGAGCCCGGCGTCGGCAAGACCGCCATCGTCGAAGGCCTGGCCCAGCGCATCGTGGCCGGCGAAGTGCCCGACTCCCTCAAGGGCAAGCGCGTGCTCTCGCTCGACATGGCCGCGCTGCTGGCCGGCGCCAAGTTTCGCGGCGAGTTTGAAGAGCGCCTGAAATCCGTGCTCAATGAACTGGCCAAGGATGAAGGCCAGACCATCGTCTTCATCGACGAGTTGCACACCATGGTGGGCGCCGGCAAGGCCGAAGGCGCGATGGACGCCGGCAATATGCTCAAGCCCGCTCTCGCGCGCGGCGAACTGCACTGCGTGGGCGCCACCACACTCGACGAATACCGCAAGTACATCGAAAAAGACGCCGCGCTGGAGCGCCGCTTCCAGAAAATCCTGGTCGGCGAGCCCACGGTGGAGGCCACCATTGCCATCCTGCGCGGCCTGCAGGAAAAATACGAAGCGCACCACGGCGTGCAGATCACCGACCCGGCCATCGTGGCCGCGGCCGAACTGAGCCACCGCTACATCACCGACCGCTTCCTGCCCGACAAGGCCATAGACCTGATCGACGAAGCCGCGGCCAAGATCAAGATCGAGATGGACTCCAAGCCCGAGGTCATGGACAAGCTCGACCGCCGCCTGATCCAGCTGCAAATCGAGCGCGAAGCCGTGCGCCGCGAAAAAGACGAGGCCTCGCAAAAACGCTTCGAGCTCATCGAAGAGGAAATCGCCAAACTGCAAAAAGAGATCTCCGACCTCGACGAAATCTGGCAGGCCGAAAAAGCCCAGGCGCTGGGTTCCAAGGACGTCATGGAGGAAATCGACCGCATCCGTTTCCAGATCGAGGAATTCACCCGCAAGGGCGACTTCAACAAGGTTGCCGAGCTGCAATACGGCAAGCTGCCCGAACTTGAAAAACGCCTGAAGGAAGCGCAGGACAGCGAAGCCAGCAAGGGCAAGTCCAACGCGCCCACGCTGCTGCGCACCCAGGTCGGCGCTGAAGAGATCGCCGAGGTCGTGGCGCGCGCCACCGGCATCCCGGTCAGCAAACTCATGCAGGGCGAGCGCGACAAGCTGCTGCAGATGGAAGGCAAGCTGCACGAACGCGTGGTCGGCCAGGACGAGGCCATCAGCGCGGTGGCCAATGCCATACGCCGCTCGCGCTCGGGCCTGAGTGACCCGAACCGCCCAACCGGCTCCTTCCTGTTCCTGGGCCCCACGGGCGTGGGCAAGACCGAGCTGTGCAAGGCGCTGGCCGGCTTCCTGTTCGACAGTGAAGACCACCTGATACGCGTCGACATGAGCGAATTCATGGAAAAGCATTCGGTGGCCCGCCTGATAGGCGCGCCTCCGGGTTACGTGGGCTATGAGGAGGGCGGCTACCTGACCGAGGCCGTGCGCCGCAAGCCATACAGCGTGCTGCTGCTCGACGAGGTCGAAAAAGCCCACCCCGACGTGTTCAATGTGCTGCTGCAGGTGCTGGACGACGGGCGCCTGACGGACGGCCAGGGCCGCACGGTGGACTTCAAGAACACCGTGATCGTCATGACCAGCAACATCGGCTCGCCCATCATCCAGTCCATGGTCGGCAAGCCGACGGAAGAGATCAAGGACGCGGTGACCGATGAGCTCAAGAACTATTTCCGGCCGGAGTTCCTGAACCGGATTGACGAGACCGTGGTGTTCCACGCGCTGGATGCGAAGAACATCGAGTCCATCGCCCGCATACAGCTCAAGGTGCTCATCGCCCGGCTGCAGAAGATGGACCTCACGCTGGACGTGTCGGAAGCGGCGATCGCCGAGCTCGCCAAGGTCGGCTTCGACCCGGTGTTCGGCGCCAGGCCGCTCAAGCGCGCCATCCAGCAGCGCATCGAGAACCCGCTGAGCAAGCTGCTGCTGGAAGGGCGTTTCCCGCCCAAGAGCACGATACCGGTGGACGTGGACCCTATCCGCGAGCCGGGTGTGTTCAGGTTTGAATCGACGGTTCACTAGAGGCCTGTTGACAGGCTCCGGGCCACCGTTTTCATGGTGAGCCTCACAACCCGCCCTGGCTCGCGCCGGGGCGGGTTTTTTTACGTCTGTGCCATGGGGGAAATGCTGGAATCGTCCTACAGCTGCGCCGCCCTGCGCGGCCTACCATGGGCGTCTACCCACTGGATACGCCATGCCCAACCGCCTTGCCCGCGCCGCGCTGCGCACCGCCTGCCTGGCGGCGGTCCTGGCTGCGGGCTCGCAGGCCGGTGCCCAGGCCACTGACACCCCGGACCCGGGGGTGCGCACCCTTCGGCCGGTGACGGTCAGCGCCAAGGCCAACAGCGACCCGGTCGAGAAGTCCTACCGGAAAATGATTCGCGGCATGGATCTCTTTGAGCGTGAAAAAAGCCTGGCGCCCAATGCCTCGCTGCGCTTCAAGCTGCTGCCGCGCCGGCGCGAGACCAATATGAACGCGATTGCCATCGAAGTGATAGGCACGACCATGGACTTTCCCGTGGCCATCGCGCCCGACCGGACTTTCAGCCTGCCGCGCGACGCCAAGGCCTTTGCCGAGGATGCGCAGGTCATTCCCAACCGCAAGGCGCAAAGCATGACCTGGCGCACCGAGATCCGCACGCCTGGCCTGCCGCCGGGCACGCGGCGCCTGGGCGATTTGCGGCTGGAATGCAGGGTGGGCATGGAGGCCGGCCTGGTCTCACGCAGCGGCGGTGTGGTGGACCGCATTGCCGGCGCGGTGTTCGACACGCCGGCCTATTGCGACAAAAAAGTGCCGCTCTACCTGTTCTTTTCCGAGCGCCCGCTGTTCAGCGTCACACTGGCGGCCGGCGCGCGCCGGGAAGTCCTGCCCCTGGCCATGCTGTACGCCGCCGCGAGCGACGACCCCAAGCTGGACAAGGACCTGCCCGACTGCGACTGCGAAGTGCTGGTGGACCGCACCTACTTCCTGCCGCTGGGCGACCGCAGCTGGCCAGACGACACGCTGGTCGAGTTTGACTACATGGAGGGCGGATGATGGTGCCGGGCAAGCTGCTGGCCTGCATCGGCCTGGCGGTGCTGGCGGGCTGCGCGGCCACGCCTGAGGAAACGCGCCCGCCTTTTCGCGACAGCCAGCTGTCCATGCAGGGCGCGCAGGCCATGGTGATCCCCGGAACCAGCAGCAAAGCCGAGGTCAGCGCCGCGCTGGGCCCCGCCACTGTGGTCCGCTTTGACAGCGGCTACGAAGTCTGGGCTTACCGGGAGAAGCCTCCCAAAAGCGAAATACCGGGCGCCGAGTTTGTGGTCCTGTTCACGCCGGCAGGCGTCGTGCAGAAAACCCGGATACGGCCCCGTTATGAGGTGCCCGCGAACTAGACGGCAGTAGCTGGTTCAGTCGCCCAGGCCCACAAAGATGTTCTGCACGTCATCGTTGGCATCGACGGCCGCCAGGAAGGCTTCGACTTCTTCGAGTTCGGCGGCGCTCAGGCTGGCCGGGCTGATGGGGTTTTTGGCCTTGTAGCCCAGCTTGGCCGACAGCACGGTAAAGCCTTGCGCGGGCAGGGCGCGGCTCACGATGTCCAGGTCGGCGTGGTCGGTCAGAAAGGTTGTCGTGCCTTCTTCATGGCCAGGCTCAAAGTCCTGGGCACCCGCTTCAATCGCGGCGAGTTCGGGGTCGGCGCCGGCAACTTGCGGCTCGGCTTCAATCATGCCGACGTGGTCGAAGTCCCAGGAGACCGAGCCCGAGGTGCCCAGGTGCCCCTTGCGGAACAGCACGCGGATTTCCGAGGCCGTGCGGTTGAGGTTGTCGGTCAGGCATTCGACCATGAGGGGCACGCGGTGCGGCGCGAAGCCTTCATAAATCACATGCTCGAAATGCACGGTGTCGCCGGTCAGGCCGGCGCCTTTCTTGATGGCCCGCTCCAGGGTGTCCTTGGGCATGGAGACCTTGCGGGCCTGCTCCACCACCAGGCGCAGGCGCGCGTTCGAGGCCGGGTCCGCGCCGTTGCGCGCCGCCACCATGATTTCCTTGGCCAGTTTGCCGAACAAGCGGCCCCTGGCATTCGCGGCCAGTTCCTTGCCTTTTGCTTTCCACTGCGCGCCCATGTCTGTTCTTCCTTGCTGTTGTTGTATCCGGGGTGGGCCCTGCGGCAAGGCGTAAATCACACGCCGCGGGACCGGGGGGGTCTCCGGTTATACACCCATACGGCGCGGCCGGGACAGTAGGACGGCACCGACGCGAATTTCAGTCGCTTTCCGCCAGAGTGCCGGTGGCGCGGCGCTAAGTTGGACACTTGTCAACATGAAAGGAGCTGACATGCCAAGAGGTGACAAATCGGCCTATACCGACAAGCAAAAGCGCAAGGCGGAGCACATCGAGGAAGGCTATGAGGACCGCGGCGTCGGCCAGGAAGAAGCCGAGAGGCGCGCCTGGGCCACGGTGAACAAGGAAACCGGCGGCGGCAAGAAGTCCGGCTCGGGTCGCGGCAAGGCGGAAAACCATGCGCCTTCGCGCAAGGGCGGGCGGCTGGGCGGCGCGGCGGCTGCGTCACGCAGCGCGGCCGAGCGCTCGGCTTCGGCCAGAAAGGCTGCGGCGACGCGCAAGCGCAACGCCGCTTCGAAATAGGCTAATAAGCCGATCAAGCGCCCGGCTTACTTGACCGGAACGGCCGCGACGCTGCTGCGCGAAGCCGTTCGGGGGGCGACCGCAGTGAGCCTCAGTAGGGCCGAAGGTGAAGAATCATCTGGCTCGGGACTATTCCGTTTGCGTCCCGCGGCATGATTGATACTTTCTGCAAGGCTCTCAATACCGCCTCATCCCACGCCTGAATCCCACTCGATGCCACCAGTTTTGTTTCCACTATGCGGCCGTCGTCGGCGAGACGCAGTTGCACCTGGGTAGTGGGATTTCCCTGGATGGGACCCGTCAGGACGATATGCGACTTGATGGCCGCCGAGATTTTTGCCCCGTAGCTTTGTGCTGCCGCCAGGTACGGCAAGCCTGCTTTCGTCGTGCCGATCTTGATTTCAACAACCCGGTCTCTGGCTCGACCATCCGCGCTGTCCGCACCGGCTTGCAGCCGCGAGCGCGTGGCGACAGGAATGCTCGGGTCAAGTCCCGCTTCCAGCAGGTAGCGATGTACAAGGTGGCCGCGCGCCTGCGCCAAGCTGTCGGACCAGGGGAGCAGGCTTTCCAGGCTGTCGGTGCCTGTGATCAGCGTGACCGAGTTCACGGCCGAGGATTTGTTGATCGCGGCAATCAGCTCGGCGAGTTTTTCGAAAGCAGTGGGCGGGGGGTAGGCGTCAAAGATGTTGAAAAATACGTCGGCCTCCAGCCTTGCGCTCAAGGCCTGGCCGGCTTCCGGCTTTTTCTGGAGTGCGATAGAGGGAACCCCAGGCAGCGGCAGTGAACTGAGCCTGGCCACGGCCGGTATATAGGTCTCCCGCACGTGTGCGCAGCGAAAGGCAATCTCCCGCAGCGTGTCGAGCGTCGCATCGGGCACACGATCGGGGCTGCAGTCGGCCGCGCTTGCGGGTACCTGTGGTGAGCTCGATGCATTGTCGCCGGCGATAAACAGGCCCCTCTGGATCTTTAGGTCCAGCAACTGGCGTACTTGCTGGTTCTCGTCAGGGAACTGCCCGTGGGCGGCCTGGCAGAAGGCCAGGCACAGCGTGGAAACCAGGATTGGGTGGGAAAGAAGTTTCACGGCTGGGGCGCAAGTCAGGCCTACTTGACCGGGATCACGGTACCGGCCGGCACCGGAACGGCCGTGACGCTGTTTTGCGGCGAGCCTTCTATGACGCGGTCCGAATAGGTCAGGTAGACCAGCGTGTTGCGTTTGGTGTCTATCATGCGCACCACGCGCAGCCTCTTGAAGACCAGCGAGATGCGCTCGCTGAACATTTCTTCCTGCTTGTCCAGTGGCTTGTCGCCAAAGCTGATGACGCCGGTCTGCCGGCAGGCGATGGAGGCCTCGGCCTTGTCCTCGGCCAGGCCGAACGCGCCTTTGAGGCCGCCGGTCTTGGCGCGCGACACATAACAGGTGACGCCGGCGACCTTGGGGTCGTCATAGGCGTCGACCACGATCTTGTGGTCCGGGCCTATGAACTTGAACACGGTGTCCACCGCGCCGATTTCCTCGCCGCCCGCGCCTCCGCAGGCGGACAGGAGCAGCAGCAGGCCCAGCGTGCTGAATGCGGGGCGCAGGTGCCGTAGGTATTGGGTGCTCATGGGATATCCCTCCTGGTATGTGTTGGATGCTGTGGGCTCGCGCGGCCCGGGTTTCTAATGTACAAAACCCGCACGCCGTGCAAACCGCCCCTGTGCAAGAAGGGCAAGCAAATGTCAGCTCAAGGCTTCAAAAGCTCAAAAAAGCCGCTGGCGAGGCGCTCGCCATTGACCATGATGTCCACTTCATGGCGGCCCGCATGGTGCACGCGTGTCGTGAAGTCGCGCACCACCTGGCTGCGCGAAAGGCGCAGGCTCTGGCCCGGCGCCAGGTCCAGTTCCTTGAGCTTGAAGACCTTGGCCGAGCTGCTGCCGGCCTTTTTGACGTAGTGGATGGCGTAGTCCACCACCAGGCGCTGGCTCTGGCGCGAGGTGGACTGCAGCGTGAACGACAGCTCCAGCCGCTCGCCCAGGCTGAGTTTTTTCGGGCAGACGGAAAATCCGCTGATGCTGACGGCCGCCTTTTTGCCCGCGCCAATCACGCCCAGCGCCTGTTTGTCGCCCCGCTTGATCAGCGTGCGCAGCGCATGCCGCGCGACCCACGCGGTATGCGGGTTCTCCAGCGGCCAGCTTTTCAGGCGCCCCAGCACCCACTCGGGGTGCAACTTGGTGATGTCGTTGAGGTGGTTGGCCACCGACTTGCGCACATAGAGGCTGCCGTCGGCCTTGAGCGCCTCCAGGATGGGCGCGGCCAGCTCAGGGTCGGCCATCAAGGCCTCCAGCCTGAAAGACCAGGGCAGGCGAGGGCGGCTGCCTTCGCTGGCCAGGCGCCGCACATGCTCGCTCTGGTCCTTGGCCCAGGTTTTCATCACGGCCAGCGTGCGCTCGGGGTCCTGGCGGATGAACTCGCGGATGGCGAACTCCGAGCTGCCGAAGGCGGTGAAAAATTTGAGCGCCTCCATGGAGGTGTCAAAGTCCTCGCGCCCGTACAGGCCCACATAGTCCGGCAGCACCAGGGTCACAAAGCCGCTGTTGATGCGCGGCGCGAGCTTGCGCAGTATGGCGATGCTTTTGCGGTAGTCGGTGGGCAGCGTGGCGTGCAGGCATTCGCTGGTGCGCCGCAGGCGCTGCATCAGCGACAACGCGTCCAGTCCGGGCAGCGCCAGTGCCAGGAATTGCTTGCCGTCAAAACGCGGGTAAACCGCCGCGGTCTGCGCCGCGATGTGGCGGTAGCGCGCGGGATCGAAGATGTTTTTGAGGGCGGGCGCGGCGGTGTCGGGCATGGCGACCGATTCTGCCACCGCGCGCTTTTCCTGGCTTAAAGGTTTTCCAGCCGGCTTAGCTGCGCGCGCAGGCTGTCCAGTTCGTCCATCAGCTCCAGTGCCAAGGCCGCGCCGGCCGGATTCACGCCCAGGTCACGCTGCAGGCGCACGGCCACCGTGGCGCGGTGCAGGTGCACGCCGGTGAAGCGCCAGACCTCAGGCGCCGGGCCCAGGGGCGCGAGTACGCCTTCCTGCACCAGGTCCATGATGAGTTCCGACTGCGCGGCGCAAGCCCGGCAGAGGTCGTCGAGCGTGAGTTCCTCCTGCTCTTCCAGGATGAAACCGGCGAGGTAGCGAGTGGGGGTGTTCATGCCTTGCCTCCGGGGTTTTGCAGGCCGGCGCGCGGCCTGAAGGCCTTGAACGTCGCCGCCATGTTTTCATACGCTTTCTTTGCCGCCTCCGTGTCGGCGGCCGGCAGGACGACCTGCAGCACAAAATAAAAGTCCCCGGGCGTCTTGGCCGGCAGCCCACGCCCCTTGAGCCTGAGCTTGCGCCCGCTGGCCGAGCCCGGCGGGATTTTCAGCTCCACCTCGCCCGTGGGCGTGGGCGCTTCCACCTCGGCGCCCAGCGCGGCCTCCCAGGGCGCGACGGGCAGGGTCATGTAGACGTCGTGGCTTTCGGCGCGGTACAGGGCATGCGGCAGGAATTCGACGTCCAGGTAGAGGTCGCCGGCGCTGCCCTTGCCGATGCCGGGCGCACCCTGGCCCGCCAGGCGGATGTGCTGGCCGGCGCGTATGCCCTTGGGAATCACGAATTCGATGGTCCGGTCCTGCATCGTCACGCTGGTTTCGTCCTCCACCGGCATGCGCAGCTGCAGCTTGCGTGTCGCGCCGCTGTACGAGTCGCCGATGTCGATCTGGATTTTGGCGTGCTGGTCCTGGCCGTGCATGTCAAAGCCGTGGCCGCCGCGCATGCCGCCAAAGCCGCCCCGGGCTTGCGGCTCGCCGCCCATGCCGCGGAAGATGGCGTCGAAAAAATCGCTGTGGTCAAAACCTTCGGCACCGCCAAAGTGGCCGCCGGCGGCGCCGCCCGAAGCCCGCCCCGGGTTCCAGCCCGGCGGCGGACGGAAGTCCTGCCCGGCCTGGTAGTCAGCGCCCAACTGGTCGTAGGCGGCGCGCTTTTCAGGGTCGCGCAGCACCTCGTAGGCTTCGGCGATTTCCTTGAAGCGCGCCTCGGCGTTTTTTTCCTTGCTGACGTCCGGGTGGTATTTGCGCGCCAGCTTGCGATGGGCTTTTTTGATCTCATCGGGCGTGGCGTCGCGCTCCACGCCCATGACCTTGTAGTAATCCTTGAATTCCATGAAACACTTTCATCAGGGATGGGTTAGCTGCCAGCCATCTTGGCGCATAAACGCCGGCCCGGCTGTCAGCCGAATACGTCAGGTTTTATATAGGGGCGGCGGCCTCAGGGTCAACCCGCAGTCGCGCTGGAGTTGCGCCCCTACTGCGCGGGCCCGGTGCTCCCTATCATGGCCGGATGATTTCCAGCACCCCCCGGACAGCACTTCGCACCCTGTTTGACGCCCAGCACCAGGCCAGCCGCGCACAGGCCGAAGTGCCGCTGGCGCTGCGCCGGGACCGCCTGCTGCGCATACGCGCCTTGCTGGACCAGCACGGCGCCGAACTGGCGCAGGCCGTCAATGCCGACTTCGGCGTGCGCTCGCCGCAGCTCACCGAAATCGCTGACATTTTTGTGCTGCGCTCGCTGCTGTCCAGCACGCTCAGGCAGCTGTCCCGCTGGATGAAACCCGTCAAGGTGCGCACGCCGCTGTATCTGCAGCCCGCGCGCGCCTATTTGCAGCGCCAGCCGCTGGGCGTGGTGGGTGTGATCTCACCGTGGAACTATCCGGTGCAGCTTTCGCTGGGCCCGGTCATCACCGCGCTGGCCGCGGGCAACCGCGTGATGCTCAAGCCCAGCGAACTGACGCCGCGCACCTCGGAACTGCTGGCTACGCTGCTGGGGCAATCCTTTGCACCCGACGAGCTTTGCGTGGTGCAGGGCGACGGCCAACTGGCCGCCGAATTCGCCGGCCTGCCGTTTGACCACCTGTTTTTCACAGGCTCCACCGCCGTGGGCCGCAAGGTGGCCGAGGCCGCCGCCGCCAACCTGACGCCGACCACGCTGGAGCTGGGCGGCAAGTCCCCCTGCATCATCGATGCCTCCTGCGACATCGACAAGGCCGCCATCAAGATCGCGCACGGCAAGCTGCTCAACGCCGGCCAGACCTGCATCGCGCCCGACTACGTGCTGCTGCCCCGGGGCAGCGAAACTGCGTTCGCCGAGGCTTTTGCCCGCGCCGTGGCGACCCTGTTTCCGACCATCGTCGGCAACCCCGACTACGCAGCCATCATCAGCCCGCGCCACCTGGAGCGGCTGCAGGCGCTGCTGGCGCAGGCCGAAGGCGAGGGCGCGCGGGTGCAGGCCATAGCCCCAGGTACGGCCGGCGTGGGTGCGGCGTCACGCCAGATGGCACCGGTGCTGGTGTTCGACGCCCCCGCCGGCTCGAAACTGATCAGCGAGGAAATCTTCGGCCCCATACTGCCGGTGATTCCCTACACGGCCATCGACGAAGCGATCCGCTACGTCAACGCCAGGCCGCGGCCGCTGGCGCTGTACTGGTTCGGCACCGACGCCGGCTCGCGCGACCATGTGCTGGCGCGCACCGTGAGCGGCGGCGTCACGGTGAACGACACGCTGATGCACATCGCCCATGAAAACCTGCCCTTTGGCGGCGTCGGCGACAGCGGCTGGGGCGCCTACCACGGCGAAACCGGCTTCCTGCGCCTGTCGCAGCAAAAACCGGTGATGCTGCAGTCCAAGTGGGCACGCGGGGATTTGTTTTACCCTCCGTATGGCAAGCGCTTCGAGCAGGTCATGGGCTTGCTCAAGCGCCTGATCTAGCGCCTGGCCGTCAAGGCGCCGTCCCAAACACCTGCGCCCAGTAGATGCCCGCGCTGCTTTGCGGGTTCACCACAAAGGCGGCCCCCATTTCGCTGAAATCCGGCGACATGATGTTGGCGCAGTGGCCGGGGCTGTTCATCCAGCCGCGCACGGCCGCATCGGCGCTCAGCTGGCCTGCGGCGATGTTCTCGCCGATGGCATGCCAGGCGTAGCCGGCGCGCGTGGCCCGGCCGTCCACCGTGCTGCCGTCGCGGCCGGTGTGGCTGAAGTAGTCGTGGCGCGCCATGTCGCCCGCATGGGCGTTTGCAATGCCGTACAGCGTGGGGTTCAGCCGCAGCGGCGGCGCCGGCGCAAAAGCCTTGTCGCCGCAGCGCTGCGGCCGGGAGCGCGCTTCGTTGACCAGCGCCAGCACCCGACCCTGCACTTCGCCCGCCTGCGCCGCCGCAGGCGGCGAAAAGGGCGCCGCCAGCACCACCCAGGTTTGTGTGCCGCGCTGGTGGAAGCCTGCCTCCACCAGTTCAGCATGCAGGGCGGCACCGCAAGAGCTGCCGAGTGCTTTTTGTGTCAGGGCCGCGGCCCCGCCGGCGCCGCGCACCGTGATCTGCAGGGTGCTGACGGCGCGGTAGCCCACGGTTTTGAGCGCGCTGTCGAGCTTGCGGCCATCCGCGACCAGCGCCGCGGCCTGCGACAGCGCGGCATCTTCACGCAGCGGGGCGGCCGGGCGGCTGCCTTTTGCGCAACCTTCCTGGCGCAAAGTGTTCAGCGCGTGCAGCAGCGCCGGGTGGCCCTGTGCCGCGGGCTGCGCCTGCGCCGGACCGGTGGCGGCCAGCAGAAAGGCCAGCACCGCGCAGCCAGCCGCGTATGGCCAGGCGCCCTGTGTTTTCCCCAAGCTGCTTTGGATAGGCATGGGCCATGATAGCCAGCCGTGCCACACGCGCGGCACGCGTTCCCGGCATAGCCACGGCGAGCCGATAAGATAATTTTGAAAAATCCGAACCCTTTTTGCGCCAACAGGCCTCTTTGTCAGCATCCACCACAGCCAAGGAGTTCCTGATGTTTTTCCTGCAACGAAATCTTCCCGCCTGGGAGCGGGCTCTGCGCCTGGGCGGCGCGCTGCTGCTGGCCTGCGCCGGCTTGCTGTGGCTGCCGGCAGGCTGGCCCACGGCGCTTGCCCTGGCCAGCGCGGCGGGGCTGGGCCTGACGGGTATCGCCGGCTTTTGCCCCGCTTGCGCACTCGTCGGCCGCAAGCCCGCAGCCAAGGGCAAACCATGAAAGCCAGCGCCCAACTGGTCGACGCCGCGCGCGGCGGCGACACCCAGGCCATTGCCCAGCTGCTCACGCAGTGCCAGCCCGATCTCAAGCGCTTTGCGCGCCGCACCTGTTCCAGCGCCGAGGACGCGGAAGACGCGGTGCAGGCCGCGCTGTGGCAGCTTTACCGCAAGATAGGCGCACTGCGCACCGCCGCGACCTTTGCCGTCTGGCTGTTTCGCATTGTCGAGCGCGAATGCTTTCGCCTGTTTCGCGGCCGCAAGGCCGCGCAGGGCCAGGAGGGCGTCGATGTGGAAGCTGTCGCGGCGCAGGCGCTGCCGCTGGATCTGCGGCTGGATTTGAGCCGCGCCATCGCCGCCTTGCCTGAGGCCTATCGGGAGGTGCTGATCCTGCGCGACGTCGATGAACTCACGGCGCCCGAGGTGGCGCAGCAGCTGGGCCTGGGCGTGGAGGCGGTCAAGAGCCGGCTGCACCGGGCGCGCGCCATGGTGCGCGAGCGCCTGATGGCCAGCGGCTACTGGAACAAGGATGGCGGCATCGGCGGCCAGTGATGAGCACCGGCTACCGATCGTCCCCGGAACGTCCACCGGCGGTCGAAAGCATGGGGTAGCTGTCTTGGCAGCCCCTTAGAATGGCCCCCAAAATAACCTGGAGGGGTGCGCCATGCCTTTTGTCGGATTGGGATTGCATTTCATGGTGGCGGTGTTCTTCGCCGTCCACGCCCTGCGCAGCGGCCAGCAGCTGTACTGGCTGATCATCCTGTTCTCCTTCCCCCTGCTGGGCAGCATCGTCTACTTCCTGGCGGTCTACCTGCCGGACTCGCGGCTGGAACGCGGCGCGCGCAAGGTGGTGGCCGCTGCCGCGAAAACGCTCAATCCCACGCGCGAGCTCAAGGAGGCGCATGCCGCCTTCGACTACACGCCGACCGCGCAGAACCAGATGCGGCTGGCCGCCGCGCTGCTCGAAGCCGGCCAACCCCTGGAGGCCGCCCAGAGCTACGACGCCTGCCTCAAGGGCCCGTTCGCATCCGACCTGGAGATCAGGATGGGTGCCTCGCGCGCTTATTTCGCCTGCGAGCGTTATGCGGAGGCGATTACCCACCTGGAGTTCATTCGCAAGACCGACGCTGGCTTCCGCGCGGAACAGGTTTCGCTGCTGCTGGCCCAGGCGCTGGCGGGCGCCGGCAGGGGCGTGGATGCCAGGGCGGAATTCGAGTCCGCCGTGGAGCGTTTCGGCAGTTTCGAAAGCCGCGCCGAATACGCCATCTGGGCCGCGACCACCGGCGACACCGCCACCAGCGCGCGCCTGCAAATTGAATTGCAGCGCTCCATGGACCGCTGGAACCGGCACACCCGGGAGCTCAACAAGCCCTTGCTGCGCCGGCTGAATGCGGCGTTTGACCGCCGCTGAAGGCCGCATGCCCGGGCCTTGTCGCTGACCGGCATTGCATGCGCCTGGGACGCCCTTCGCTGAAAGTCCGCCTGCTGGTAATGCTGGCGGCAGTCCCCTTGATCACCTGGTTCGCGGTCAGGCCCGTGCGGGTGGTCGCGCCAAGCCTGGTGGGCGTGAGCTGCCTGAATGCGTCGGTCTGCGTCGACGACCCCACCCGGCAGGTAGAGGCCGCCGGCCTGTACGCGGAGGCCGTGGCTTTTGTGCCGGAGCTGCTGGGTCCCTTCAAAAGCAAACCCCGCGTCATTTTTTGCGCGACGCAGGCCTGCGCCGACGCGTTCGGCCTGGGTGCGCGCGCGGCGGTCACTGTGGGCACCTGGGGCACGGTGATAGGCCCGCGCGCCTGGGAATCCTTTTTTGTGCGCCACGAACTGATCCACCATGCGCAGGCCGAGCGCCTGGGCACCTTGCGCCTGCTGTTCAAGCCGCAATGGTTTGTGGAGGGCATGGCCTATGCGCTGAGCCAGGACCCGCGGCAGCCGCTGACCGAGCCTTTTGAAAGCCAGCGCAGGCGCTTCCTGGCCTGGTATGGCGCCGTCGGCAAGCAGGGGCTGTGGCAGGCGGCCCGGGAGCTTTAGGCCCGCTGCGCTTATTTCTGGAAGTGACTGGGCGGCTGCCCCATCGCCGCCTTGAACATCGCGGTGAAGGCGCTGTCGCTGGCATAACCGCTGGCCGCCGCTACGGCGCTGACCGACAGCCCGCGCGTGAGCAGGGGCAGGGCGTGGGCCAGGATGGCTTGCTGGCGCCACTGCTGGTAGCTCAGGCCCAGCTCGTCGCGGAACAGCCTGGCGACGGTGCGCTCGCTGGCGCCGGTGTCCGCCGCCCATTCGGCCAGGGTGGCCCGCTCGGACGGCGCGCGCAGTACCGCCTCGCACAGGGCGCGCAGCCGCTTGTCGCCGGTTTGCGGATGCGGCATGGGCACGCCCAGCGCCTGGATGTCGGCATGCGTGAGTTCGTCCAGCACCAGGCCGCTGAGCAGTTGCTCGCGGGAGGGGGCCAGTGGGTTCCCTGGCGAGGCCGCGTCCAGCGCGCTGATCGACTCGCGCAGCAGCGGCGACACCACCAGCACGCGGCAGCCGCTCCAGCCCTTGGGCGTGGCGCTGGCGTCGATGTAAAGCGTGCGGAACTCGGCGGCCTCCAGCACGGTGATGTGGTGCAGCGCGCCGGGGGCGATCCACACCGCGCGCGAGGGCGGCACGATGTAGGTGATTTCGCCGCCCGCGCCGTCGCTTTCGGCCGTGACCTGCACCACGCCGGTGGCGCAGTAGGCCAGTTGCGCCCAGGCATGGGAATGCGGCTCGAAGTGGGTGTCGGCCGGCATGGAGCGGGCGCGCACGCGCACCGGCCGCTTCGGGCTGGGTGTGAAGCTGTCGGTGTCGCCTACCGGCATCAAGCGAAGGGCGGCGTTACGCGGCATGGTGGATCGCGGCTTGGGCGGCTTGGGCGGGTTGAAGGGGTTTGTCTGAAATTCGATGAATCATGGCTATTTGTCGCATTTCAGCAGGCAAGGCCAATACTACGATAGCGCCATGAATACTTCAAGCACAGCGGCCACGCCCGCCGGCAACGCGATTTCACTCAAACAGGACGCCAGCGTGATCGGCCTGGTCGGCACCGCCCACCTGATCAGCCACTTCAGCCAGCTGCTGCTGGCGCCGCTGTTTCCCTGGCTCAAGGAGGCCTTCAACGTCAGCTATGCCGAGCTCGGCTTTCTGATGACCCTCTTTTTCGTCACCTCTTGCGCGGTGCAGGCCTTGTCGGGTTTTGTGGTCGACAAATTCGGCCCGCGGCCCATCCTGTTCGGTGGCCTCACTTTGCTGGGCCTGGCGGCCTTCGGTTATTCCATCAGCACCAGCTACTGGATGATGGCCGGCTTTGCCGTGATTGCCGGCATAGGCAATGGCGTGTTCCACCCGGTCGACTACACGCTGCTCAACCGCAAGGTCAGCGCGCCGCGCCTGGGCCATGCCTACAGCGTGCACGGCATCACCGGCAGCCTGGGCTGGGCGCTGGCCCCGGCCATGCTGGTGCCGCTGACCTTCGCGTTTTCCTGGCGCGTGGCGCTGGCCTGTGCAGGTGTACTAGCCTTTGTGGTGCTGGCCGTGCTGGTGGCCAACCGCGACAAGCTGACCCTGACCGTGACGGCACCGGCCAAGGGCGCGCCGGCGGCCGACAGTTCGCTGGGCTTTTTGAAGATTCCCGCGGTCTGGATGTGTTTTGCCTTTTTCTTCTGGTACGCGATCGTGCTCAGCGTGGTGCAGGCCTTTGCGCCCGAAGCCGCGCGCCACCTGCATGAGGTGCCGCTGCCGCTGGTTGCCATGTGCCTGACCATCTATATGGTGTGCAGCGCCGGCGGCATGGTGTTCGGCGGTTTTCTCGCCTCGGACCCGGCGCGCTGCGAACGCATCGTGGGTATGGGTTTTGGCGTGGCGGCCGTGTTCGCGCTGTTGCTGGCCCTGGGCAGCTACCCGGCCTGGGTGGTGCCGGTGCTGTTCGGCGTCATGGGTTTTGCCTCGGGCATCGCCGGGCCCTCGCGCGATTTGCTGGTCAAGCGCTCCACACCTGAAAACGCCTCGGGCCGGGTCTACGGCGTGGTCTACGCGGGCCTGGACATAGGCCAGGCCGTTTCGCCGCTGGTCTTCGGCGCCATGATGGACCACGGCCAGTACCGCGGCGTGCTGCTGGGCCTGGCGCTGATGCAGGCGGTGCTGATCGCCAGCGCCTTCAATGTGCGCCGCGTGCGCCGCACGGCGCTGCCGGCGGCGGGCCGGCTGCCCACGGCCGTCTAGAAAGCCGGGGCCGGGCCGCGGCCTGTGTGCGCGGCAGCAACGGTTTTTGGGGGGAGTTGTGCGCACCCGTGGCCTGAAAAGGAGGCCAGGCCTATACTGATTTGCATGACTCTCGATAGGCATGCAACCAAGTTTTCGGCCTGCGCCTTGCTGGCCGCAGGCCTGCTTTTGCCCACGTTGGCCGCCGCACAGATCGCGCCGCTGAAGTACGAATTGACCGGCGACCTGGGCGGCGCCGTCTACGGCACGCAAAGCGTGATCCGCAGCAAGGGCAGTGAAACCCGTTTGCTGCCCTACGGCTTTTTTGACTACGGCCGGCTCGCCGTGCGTGTGGACACCCTGAGCCTGAAGACCGTCAAATTCGGCTACGGCTACCTGGAGTTCGCGGGCCGCGTCAGCCAGGACGGCTGGCGCGCCGACACCGCCGCGCTGTCGGGCCTCAAAGACCGCAAGACCCCGATTCCGCTGGGCATAGGCACTTTCCAGGAAACGCCTTACGGCGCCTTGTTCCTGAACGCCTTTGTCGATGCCAACAAGTCGCACGGCAGCCTGCTGGAAGCCACGTACGCGGCGGAGTTCAAGGTGGGAAGCTGGTCCTTCTTCCCGCAGCTGGGGCTGGAGTACAGCAACGCCAAATACAACAACTACCTTTATGGCGTCAGCGCGGCGGAGTCGGCCGCCAGTGGGTTCTCGGTCTACAACGCCGGCGCCTCGACCTCCCCGGTGCTGGGGCTGGGCGTGGACGTGCCGCTGGGCGAACCCTGGACGCTGACCATGCAGGTGCGCCGCAAATGGCTGGATTCCTCGGTGCGCAACAGCCCGCTGATCAGCCGCCGCACGCAGGATACCGGCTTTATCGCGGTGTCCTACCGCTTCAGGTAAGCGGTCCCTCAAGAGCCCTTCTAAACCGCCGACTTGTGCCGGGCAATGCAGGTATCCAGCACCTCGCCGCTGTCCCGCTGCCACCAGTTGCCCGCCGAAAAAATCTCCACCTCGCTATAACCCGCGAAGCCCTGGGCTTCCACCCAGCCGCGGATTTTCGGGATGTCGATCACGCCGTCGCCCATCATGCCGCGGTCGTTGAGCAAATCGGTGGTCGGCGTCAGCCAGTCGCAGACGTGAAAGGCCAATAGCCGTTCCTTGCCGGCGCGCTGGATCTGGGCTTGAAGCTTGGGATCCCACCAGACGTGGTAGACGTCCACCGCCACGCCGAGCGCGCCGCTTCTGGCGGGGTCCAACGCATCGCAGACGTCCAGCGCATGTTCCAGGGTGTTGATGCAGGCGCGGTCCGCAGCGTACATGGGGTGCAGCGGCTCTATCGCCAGCGGCATGTTGCAGGCCCTGGCGTATTCCAGCAGGGTGGCGATGCCGTCAAACACCTGGCTGCGCGACAGCGCGATGTCCTTGTGCGCAGCCTTGCCGGCCAGCGCGCCGGGCAGGCCGCCCACCACCAGCACCAGGCAGGCGGCGTTCAGCTCGCAGGCTTCGTCGACGGCGCGGCGGTTGTCGTCGTGCGCGGCTTTGAGGCCCGCCGCATCCGCCGCGGGAAACATGCCGCCACGGCAGTAGCCCGAGAGCTGCAGCCCATGGGTTTTGACCAGCTTTGAAATGAGCTGCAGGCCGGCGGCGGCCACCTGGTCGCGCCAGGGCGAGATCGCGCGTATGCCGCGCGCCGCGCAGGCTTCGAGGATGTCCGCCAGCGGCTGCTCGAGACCGCGGTGCTTGCGCACGGTCGCGGTGTTGATGGAGAGCCAGCGATGGTCTTGGGAAAAATTTCTCATGGCGAAGTTTGATTCGGATCGGTGGGAGGTGGCGCGGTCTTGCGCCGGCGCAGTTCGCGGATGATGGCCGCGTTGTCGAGTTCGCCGTCACCGGCGGCGACGGCCGCGCGCAGCAGGGCTGCATGCGTTTCGGACAGCGGCAGTTGCTGCCCGGCGGCCGCGGCGCTGTCAACCATCAAGGCAAGGTCCTTGAGGTGCTGGCGTATGCGCGACTGCGGCGCGAAGTCGCCATCCACCATCATCCGGCCCTTGGCCTGGGCCGCGCCGGACGTCGCCGGGCTGGCCAGCACCAGTGCCAGGAATTGTTCGGGCGCGATACCCAGGCTTTCGGCAAAGACCATCCCTTCGGCCAGCGCCGCGCGGTTCAGGCCCAGCACCAGGTTGGTGGCCAGCTTGGCCCTGGCCCCCATGCCGGCGCCGCCCACGTGGAAACGCTGGCCGGCCATGGCGGCCAGCACGGCTTCGCATTGCCGCAGTGCCTGGGTTTCACCGCCCAGCAGCAGCGTGGCCTCACCCGCGGCAATCTGCTGGCTGGAGCCCGAGAGCGGCGCTTCGATAAAGGCAATGCCGCGCGCGGCCAAGCGAGCGGCCAGCGCCTCAAGTTCATGCGGCATGCCGGTGGAGCAGTCGATGATGCTGCGAACGCCGGGGACGGACAGCAGGCCGGCCGGCCCTTCAACCACGCTGAGCACATCGGCGGTATCAAACACGGCCAGCACCACGCAGGAGGCCGCGCCGGCGACTTCGGCCAGAGATGCGGCGGCAAGCCCTCCCTGGCCCGCCAAAGCGGCACGGGCTTCTTCATGCAGGTCAAAGCCCGTGACCTTAAACCCGGCGGCGGCCAGGCGCCGCGCCAGTGCCGAGCCGACCAGGCCCAGGCCGACAACGCCTATGGAGTTTTCCTTTGCCATGGATTCACGCCGCGAGCGACGCGCCTCCGCAGATCTGGATGTCCTGGCCGGTGATGGCCGCCGCATCAGGCGAGAGCAGAAAAGAGACCAGCGCGGCGATCTCCGCCGGCCGTATCAGCCGGCCAAGCGGCGGCAGTTTGGGCGGGACCGCGGCGCGCGCTGGGTCGGCCAGCATGGCGGTTTCGGTGGCCGCCGGTGACACCACATTGACGGTCACGCCCGAAGCCGCGGTTTCCGCGGCCCAGCTGCGCGCCAGGGCCACCAGCGCCGCCTTGGTCGCCGCATACTGGCTGCGGCCGGCCATGCCGCGCGCCACGCGGCTGCCGACCAGCACCACGCGGCCTGCACCGGCCTGCGCCATGGCAGGGACCACCCGGTTGGCGATGCGCGTGACGGCATCGACATGAAGCTGCCACATCAGCTGTGAATCTTCGCTGGACAGCTCACCGAGCCGGCCCACGCGCAGCACGCCGGCGGCATGGACCAGGGCCTGCACGGTACCCGCCGAGCGCAGGGCGCGTTCCGTGGCTTCAACCTCGCACAGGTTGACCTCGGTGGACGAAAACGCCGGGTGCACGATGCGCGCGGGCGCGATGTCCAGGCCAATCACGTCCCAGCCCCGGTCCAGCAGGGCCTGGGCGATGGCCAGGCCTATGCCCGAGCTGCTGCCCGTCACGAGTGCGCGTTTCACCTCTTCAGCGGCCATGGCGGGAAACCTTATTCGACACGGATGTTGCCGTCCGTGATGATTTTCTGCGAACGCGCCATGTCGGTGTTCTGGAATTTCGCGAAGTCCTCCGGGGTGCCGGGCGTCAGCACCAGACCTTGCTGTATGAGTTTTTCGCGCATCTCGCCGGCCAGCGCCTTGCTGGTCTCGGCGTTGAGCTTGTGCGTGATTTCGGCCGGCAGTCTGGCCGGTGCCCACAGGCCGTACCAGCTGTAAAACTCAAAGCCGGGAATGGTTTCGGCCACCGTCGGCACATCGGGCAGGCTGGCTGCGCGCTTGTCGCCGGTGACCGCGACGACGCGCAGCATGCCGCTCTTGTGGTACTGCAGCGAGCCGAGGATGGGGTCTATAAAGCCGTCGATCTGGCCGCCTATCAAATCCTGGAACGCGGGCGCCGTGCCCTTGTAGGGCACCACGGTGTATTCGATGCCGCCCGCGCGCTTGAGCAGCTCGGTTGAAAGATGGCCCGCCGAGCCTATGGAGCCGACCGCGAAGGTCATTTTCCCGGGATTGGCCTTGGCGTAGGCGATCAGCGATTTCACGTCGGTGACCGGCAGGTTTTTGTTGATGGCCACCGACAGCGGCGCCTTGGCAACCAGCGCGATGGGCGTGAAGTCCTTGACCACGCCATAGGGCACGGACTTCATGGTCATGGGCGCGGTCGTGAAGGTGGAGGCGTTAAAGAGCAGGGTGTAGCCGTCGGCGGGCGCCTGCGCCACCACGCCTGCGCCTATGGTGCCGTTGCCGCCCGCGCGGTTTTCCACCACAAAGGGCTGGCCCAGCTGTTCGCTGAGTTTTTGCGCGAGCTGCCGGCCCACCGCATCCAGCGTGCCGCCGGGCGGGAAGGGGATGATGACCTTGACCGGCCGGGAGGGGTAAGCCTGCGCCGCGGCGCCGAAGGCTGCGGCTGCCAGGCCGGCGGCCAGGGTGGCCTTGAGGAAAGTGCGTGTCTTCATGCTTGTCTCCAGGGTTTGTAATGAGAGGCTGGCGGAAGCTTCTGGCGGCTTCTTTGCTATGTTTCCTACTGAATTCCGTGCAGCGACAACAGCGTCTTCATGCGCTGGGTGGCGAGTTCGGGGTGTTCAAGCAGGTTGGCCGCATCGGCCAGGCGGAACAGTTCCGCAAAGTGCTGCAGCGAACGTGTGCTCTGCTGCCCGCCCACCATGGTGAAGTGGCTTTGGTGGCCGTTGAGCCAGGCCATGAAGACCACGCCGGTTTTGTAAAAACGCGTGGGCGCGGCAAAGATGTGGCGCGACAACGGCACCGTGGGGCCCAGGATGGCGTGGAACTTCTCCACATGGCCCTGCGCCAGTTCGCCGAGTGCGGCGCTGGCGGCCGGTGCGATGGCGTCGAAGATGCCCAGCAAGGCATCGCTCTGGCCGTGCGTCGCTTCCTTGCCGAAGCCGTCGCCGGCAATCAGCTCGGCGTAGTTGAAGTCGTCGCCGGTGTACATGCGCACCCCGGCCGGCAGCCTGCGGCGCATCGCGATTTCCTTGTCCTTGTCGAGCAGCGAAATCTTGATGCCGTCGACCTTGCCTGCATGGGCGTTGATGATGCCGAGCGCGGTGTCCATGGCTTTTTCCACATCGCCGCTGCCCCAATAGCCGGCCAGGGCCGGGTCGAACATGTCGCCCAGCCAGTGCAGCACCACGGGCTGCCTGGCCTGGCTGAGGATGCGGTCGTAGACACGTTCGTAGTCGGCCGGGCTTTTGGCCACGCGGGCCAGCGCGCGCGAAGCCATCACGATGAGCTTGCCGCCCAGCTTCTCAATCGCGGCCATCTGCGCTTCGTAGCCGGCGATGACCTCATCGACGGTCCTGACGTTTTCCAGCACCAGGTGGTCGGTGCCGCAACCGGAAGCGACGAACGCGCCCGGCACGTCCTTGGCGGCGTCCAGCGAGCGGCGTATCAGCTCCAGCGAGGTCGGCCAGTCCAGGCCCATGCCGCGCTGGGCGGTGTCCATGGCCTCGGCCACGCCCAGGCCCAGCGACCACAGGTGGCGGCGGTAGGCGATGGTGGCGTCCCAGTCGATGGCGCAGGCCAGCCACGGGTCCACCGCCGCCAGCGGGTCGGCCACCACGTGGGCGGCGGAATAGGCGATGCGGTTGAACGTCAGCCCCGCGGCGGGTTTGACGGGCGTGCTGCCGCGCAGCGTGTAGGGCTTGAGGCCGCCGCTATCGCCGGCATGGGGCAAGGTCAGTGTCAGTGCCATGGCGTGCCCCTCACACTTTCAGCGGCGGCACGTCTATCCAGCGCCGCTCTTTCCAGCTTTGCAGGGCCGCCTCGACCAGTTGCACGCCCTTGGCGCCTTCGGGCAGCGTCCACTTGTAGGGTTCGTTCTCGACCACGTGGCGGATGAAATGCTCCCACTGGATCTTGAAACCGTTGTCGTAGGTTTGCGAGTCAGGCACTTCCTGCCATTGGTCGAAGAAATTCATCATCTGCTTCTCGTCGGGGTTCCACACCGGGCGCGGCGTGGTCACGCGCGATTGGGCGCGGCAGCTTGAGAGGCCCGCTACGGCCGAGCCGTGTGTGCCGTCCACATGGAAGGTGACCAGGTCGTCGCGGCGCACGCGGGTGGCCCAGGACATGTTCATCTGGGCGATGACCGGCTCACCGTTGTGGCCAGTGAGTTCGGCCGTGGCATAGGCCGCGTCGTCGGCGGTGGCCTTGTAGGGTTTGCCGGCTTCGTCCCAGCGTTCAGGAATATGGGTGGCACCTATGCAGGAGACGGACTTGACCTCGCCGAACAGGTTGTCCAGCACATAGCGCCAGTGGCACATCATGTCCAGGATCATGCCGCCGCCGTCTTCGCTGCGGTAGTTCCAGCTGGGGCGCTGTATGGGCTGCAGGTCGCCCTCGAACACCCAGTAACCGAACTCCAGGCGCACCGACAGCATGCGGCCGAAAAAGCCGGCGCGGCGCAGCATGTCGAGCTTGCGCAGGCCGGGCAGGAAGAGCTTATCCTGCACCGCACCGTGTTTGAGGCCGGACTTTTCAGCCAGGCGGGCGATCTCGACCGCCTCGTTGAGGTTGGTGGCGATCGGTTTTTCGCAATAGACATGTTTGCCGGCGCGTAGGGCCTTGGCCAGCAGGGTGGGGCGCATCTGCGTGGTGCCGGCATCGAAGAAGATCGTGTCGTCCTTGTTTTTCAGGGCTTCGTCGAGATCGGTTCCCCAGCGCGAGAGGCCATGGGCCTTGGCCAGGGCCTCGATCTTTTCGGCGTTGCGGCCTATCAGGATGGGGTCGGGCATGACCTTGTCGCCATTGGAGAGCGTCACGCCGCCCTGTTTGCGTATCGCGACGATGGAGCGGATCAGGTGCTGGTTCATGCCCATGCGTCCGGTGACGCCGTGCATGATGATTCCTAGTCGTTGGGTGGCCATGGGGTCCTTCTCTCTTGGGTTTGGGTAATGCGGCGGCCGCACCCTGGTCCGGCCAGGGGTGTTCAAGGGGGCGGGGAGGCTGCGGGGAAACTTGCCGGGTGTTACTGGGTGGGTTGCATGCCGGCGGCCTTGACCAGCACGGCATTGCTCTTGATTTCGTCCCTGATGTAGGCGTCGAACTGCTCGGGCGGGAGCGTCCATGCATCGGCGCCCAGGGCGGCGAAGCGCTCCTTGACTTCGGGGGTGTTCAGGGCCTTGGCCACCTCGTCGTGCAGGCGGTTGACGATGTCGCGCGGCGTCTTGCCGGGGACCATCATGCCGATCCAGAAATTGAACTCCGAACCCGGAACGCCGGCTTCCGCCGTGGTGGGAACCTGGGGCAGGGCGCTGGCGCGTTTGGGCGAGCCGACCGCAAGGGCGACGAGCTGGCCGTTCTTGATCTGGCCGATCACCGGCGCGATGGGCGAGAAGTAGTAGTCGACACGGCCGGAGATCACTTCGGTCACCGCTTCGCCGGAGCCCTTGAAGGGAATGTTGGTGGCTTCGATTTTTGCGGCGAGCTTGAATTTTTCGGCGTTCAGGTGGGTGGCGCTGCCTTGGCCGGCCGATGCGAAGTTCATGCTGCCGGGCTTGGCGCGCGCGGCGGCCAGCAGTTCCTGCAGCGTCTTGATGTTTTTGGACGGCGACATCACCAGCACATTGGGTGTGCTGGAAATCGGTGTCACGCCCGCGAAGTCGGCCGCGGTGTCAAAGGGCAGCTTGGTGAAGGTCGAGGGGCTGACCGTGTGCGAGGACGAGTGGATCATGATGGTGTAGCCGTCCGGCGCGGCCGTGGCCACGGCCTGCTGGCCTATGGTGCCGCTGGCGCCGCCGCGGTTGTCGATCACCAGCGTCTGGCCCATGCTCTGGCTCATCTTGTCGGTGATGGCGCGGGCAATGATGTCGGTGGTGCTGCCGGCGGCGAAGGGCACGATGACCCGTATCGGCTTGTTGGGATAGGCGCCCTGGGCGCCGGCCGTCAGGGGTGGCAGCGCCGCCAGGCAAGCCAGGCAGGCCAGGGCGGCGCGACGTGTGAAGTTCATGTGCTTTGTCTCCTGAAAGGGGTCATTGAAGGGCTGCCAAAGGCCTGTCCATGCCGCCGGTGTTGTTGGGATACCGGTGCGCAGTTTACGCCTAATTCACCATTAAGTGAATTACGAATTGTAAAAACAGCCTTGTCGCCGCGTCAATGACGGCCAGGATCAGCTTCTAAGGACATACCCTAGGATCACTTCGCACATGTGCGAGAGCCGCTCATGGCGGGCTTTGGGCGCCATCAGGTCGCGCCCGAAGATGGCCGACAGCGTGTGGTTGTTCGACAGGTAGAAATACGACATCCCGGCGATGGACACGTAGAGCTGCACCGGGTCGATGCCGCCGCGAAACAGCCCCTGCGCCCGCCCGCGCTCGAGGATTTCCGCCAGGGTCTGGACCAGCGGCGAGTTCATTTCCTGCACCCGGCTGGACATGGCCAGGTGCCGGCCCTGGTGCAGGTTTTCACTGTTGAGAAGCGTCAGGAATTCGGGGTGGGCGATGTAGTACTCCCAGGTGAATTCCGTGAGGCGGCGTATGGCCTGCGCCGGCTCCATGTCGCGCAGGTGCAGTTCCGTCTCCGCCGCGCGGATGTCGGCGTAGGCGTTCTCCAGCACCGCCAGGAAGAGCTCGTCCTTGCTCTTGAAGTAGTAGTAGATCAGGCGCTTGTTGATGTCCGCGCGCTCGGCGATCCGGTCCACCCGCGCGCCGCCCAGCCCGTGCTGAGCGAACTCGTCGCGGGCGGCCAGCAGGATGGCCAGTTGGGAGCGGTCGGCATCGCGCGAGCGGGGTTCGGCGGGCTTTGTTTTGAGGGGCGGCATGGCGAGAATTTAACTGTTTGGTGAATTAAGGCAAGAAATCTTCCAGCGATAGCGCCGTCGGATGTACACAGGGTGGAAGGGTACCTCCATAATTGGACAGGTACCGGCCATCCGCGCCGGCGCCCTGGGCAAAGGAGATGGCCATGAGCAATTCAGACACGCCTAAAGACGGCGACTTCGCAAACTGGATAGACCAGAAGGCCGAGGCGCTCAAATTTCAGTTGGGTGAAAAATTCCCGGTGCCGCCGCCTGAGCTGCATTCTCCCTCGGTGCATGTGGAGACCGGCCGGCAGAAGCTGGAAGAAGTGCTGCTCGAGCACGAGGAGCCCACGGAAGAGTTTCTCGAAGAGCTCCGGGCCCTGGAAGGGGCGCCGCCGCTCAGTGACGAAGAGCTGGCTCGCCAGGCCCTGGAAGCCGGTGGTGGTGACGGCGACGCGGCAACACCAGAATAAGCACAGCGACCGACCTCCTGGAGGTCTTCATCCCGGCCGGGGCCGCGGAACCGGCTTTGGCAGGCCGCAGGCGCAGCGGCCCCCTCGGGGGCGGCGACTCACACGAAGTGGTGGAGCGTGGGGGCTGTATTCAACGGCACAATAGCCTGATGACTGCACAACTTGCCGGCCATCTTTTAGTCGACTGCCTTCTGGCCCAGGGCGTCACCCACGCATTCGGCGTGCCCGGCGAAAGCTACCTGGCCGTGCTCGACGGCCTGCATGCGCGCCGGGACAAGATTCAGTTCGTCACCTGCCGGCAGGAGGGCGGCGCGGCTTTCATGGCCGAGGCCCACGGCAAGCTGACCGGCCGGCCGGGCGTCTGCATGGTCACGCGCGGCCCGGGCGCCACCAATGCCTCCATCGGCGTGCACACGGCCTTCCAGGACTCCACGCCCATGGTGCTGCTGGTGGGCGACGTGGCGAGTGACTGCCGCGACCGCGAGGCCTTCCAGGAGGTGGACTACTTCAATTTCTTCGGCCCCAGCACCAAGGGTTTTGCCAAACGCGTGGAGCGCATCGACGAAGCCGACCGCATTCCCGAGTACGTGGCACGCGCCTTCGCCACCGCGATGAACGGCCGCCCCGGCCCGGTGGTGCTGGTGCTGCCCGAAGACATGCTGACCCGCATGACGGCCGCGCAGCCGCTGCCGCGCGTGGAGGCGGTGCAGGCCTGGAGCGACCCGGGCTCGCTGCGCACGCTGCGCGAGATGCTGCTCAAGTCCGAGCGCCCGCTGATCATCGCGGGCGGCGGCGGCTGGACGCCGCAGTCGGCGCAGGCGCTGCAGCGCTTTGCCGAAAACTGGAAGCTGCCGGTGGGCAATGCCTTCCGCTTCCAGGACACTTTTGACAACCACCATCCGCTGTACGCCGGCGACGTGGGCATAGGCCTCAATCCCAAGCTGGCCGCGCGCGTCAAAGCCAGCGACCTGATCATCGCCATAGGCCCGCGCCTGGGCGAGATGACGACCGGCGGCTATACGCTGCTGCAGGCGCCCCGCCCCGCGCAGAAACTGGTGCACATCCACGCCAGCGCCGAGGAGCTCAACCGTGTTTACCAGGCCGACCTGGCGATCAATGCCACCATGAATGCCGCGGCGCGCTCGCTGGAGGTGTTGACGGCGCCGGTGAGCGTGGCCTGGGAGGCCTGGACGGCTTCCGCCAACGAGGACTACCTGGAGAACCTCAAGCCCACGCCTTCTGCTAACCTGCCGGGCGACATCGATATGCCGGCCATCGTCGGCCTGCTGCAAAAACATTTGCCGCCTGACGCGGTGCTGACCAACGGCGCGGGCAACTTCGCGAGCTGGGTGCATCGCTTCTTCAAACACCACGGCCTGGTCAAGGGCCACAAGACGCAGCTGGCGCCCACGGTGGGCGCCATGGGTTACGGCGTGCCCGCTGGCATCGCCGCGGCCGTCACGACGGGCCGGGTGGCCTTCACCATCGCGGGCGACGGCGACTTTTTGATGAACGGCCAGGAGCTGGCCACGGCCGTGCAGCACGGCGCCAAAAGCATCATCGTGCTGCTCAACAACGGCATGTACGGCACCATACGCATGCACCAGGAAAGGGAGTACCCGCGGCACGAAAGCGGCTCGCGCCTGAACAACCCGGACTTCGCGGGCCTGGCGCGCGCCTACGGTTATGCCGGCGTGCGCATCACGCGCACGGCCGAGTTCGAGGCCGAATTGCTGGCGGCGCTGGAACGCAAGCAAGGCACGGTGATCGAGGTGACGCTGGACCCGGAAGTCATCACCACGCGCGGCACGCTGTCGTCCATCACCGAAAGCGCGCTGGCCAGGGCGTTGCTGCAGTCGCAGCAGTAGCCCAACCTGTGCTGTGGACATAAAAAAGGCCGGGGTGACCCGGCCTTTTTTTGTGGGCGGCGGCTTCATCGCGAAGCCGCCTTGTGCACCCAGGATTACTCCTTGATGTCCACAGCGTAGAAGTTGTGGCGGCCGAAGGGGCTGTTCTTGTAGCCGATCACGCTCTTGCGCACGGGCTTGAGCTGCACCGCGTGGGCGATGGTGAACCAGGGAGCCTGTTCCTTGAAGATGACCTGGGCCTGCTGGTAGAGCTTGTTGCGCTCCGCGGGGTTGGTCACGGTCTTGGCTTTCAGGACCAGGTCTTCATAAGGCTGGTAGCAGAACTTGGCGATGTTGGAGCCGCTGGCCGACTGGGCCGAAGCGCAGCCGAGCAGGGTGTACATGAAGTTGTCAGGATCGCCGTTGTCGCCGGTCCAGCCCAGCATGCCCATCTGGTGCTCGCCGGCCTGCAGGCGCTTGCGGTACTCGCCCCATTCGAAGCTCTTGATTTCGGCGGTCACGCCGACCTTGACCAGGTCAGCCTGCATCAGCTCGGCAATGCGCTTGGCATTCGGGTTGTAGGGGCGCTGCACGGGCATGGCCCACAGGTCGGTGGTGAAGCCGTTCGGGAAACCGGCCTGGGCCAGCAATTTCTTGGCGGCTTCGGGGTTGTACTCGTCGTCCTTGATGGCGTTGTTGTACGCGGCCATGGTCGGCGGGATCGGGTTCTTGGCGGCGACGCCGGTGCTCAGGTACACGCCCTCGACGATGGCTTTCTTGTTGATCGCCATGTTGATGGCCTTGCGCACGCGCACGTCGTCAAAAGGCTTCTTGGTCGTGTTGTAGGCGAGGTAGCCCACGTTCAGGCCGGCCTGCTCGACGATGGTGACGTTGGGGTCCTTGCGGATCGCGTCCAGGTCGGCGGGGTTGGGGTAGGGCATGACATGGCATTCACCCTTTTGCAGCTTGGCCCAGCGCACCGACGCGTCAGGCGTGATCGAGTACACGAGGTCGTCGATCTTGGCCTTGCCGCCCCAGTACTGCGGGAAGGCCTTGTAGCGGATGATCGCGTCTTTCTGGTACTGCACCAGGTAGAAGGGGCCGGTGCCGACCGGGTCCTGGTCGATTTTTTCCGGCGTGCCGGCCTTGAGCATGGCGTCGGCGTATTCCTTGGACTGCACGGCCGCGTAAGGCATGGCCAGGTTGGCCAGGAAAGGCGCTTCAGGCTTGTCCAGCGTGATCTTGACGGTGAGGTCGTTGACCTTTTCCACCGACTTCAGCAGCTTGGGCATGCCCATGTCGCTGAAGTAGGAGTGGTTGGGGCTGGTGACCTTGAAGAAGGCGTTGTCTTCTTTCCACTGGCGTTCGAACATGAACAGCACGTCGTCGGCGTTGAAGTCGCGCGTCGGCTTGAAGGCCTTGTTGGAGGCGTGCCATTTCACGCCCTTGCGCAGATGGAAGGTGTAGGTCAGGCCGTCGGCGGAAATGTCCCATTTTTCGGCCAGGCCGGGGACGACCTTGGTGCCGCCGTATTCGAATTCGACGAGGCGGTTGTAGACGGGTTCGTTGGCATCGAACGAGGTACCCGTGGTGTTGACGCCAGGGTAGAAGTTCTCGGGGCTGCCTTCAGAGCAGAACACCAGCGTCTTTGCGGAGACGGGTGAAAGTGCCAGCAGCGCTGGCAGGGCGACGGCGCACAGCAATGCGCGCTTGACCGGGCGTAGCCGGCTTGCACTTGGTTTGGTCTGAATCATTTGACGATCCCTTTGGAGGTTAATGCTGCTTCGCAGCGGGGCTTGCGGCCAGATTGCGCAACATTTGTGACGTTGAGCGTTCTGGTCATTAAAAAACGTGGCCTGGAAACCATGCAGGGTGTGCACGGTTTTGGGTCACGCAGTGAGAAAGTTTTCAGCATAGTGGCATGCAACCTGCCGGTCCGCAACTTCGCGCAGCTGCGGCCTTTCGGCGCGGCAGCGGTCGGTGACATGCGGGCAGCGGGTCGAGAAGACGCAGCCGGTGGGCGGGTTCAGCGGCGAGGGCAGCTCGCCCTTGAGCACGATGCGCTGCCTGACGCCGGTGCTGCCGGCCAGGCCTGGCGTGGAGGCCAGCAAGGCCTGGGTGTAGGGGTGCAGGGGCCGGTTGAACAGGGCGTTTTTCTCGCCTTGCTCGACCGCGTGGCCCAGGTACATCACCAGCACATCGTGGGCGATGTGGCGCACCACGCCCAGGTCGTGCGAGATGAACAGGTAGGCCAGGCCCATGGACTGCTGCAGGTCGGCCAGCAGGTTGAGCACCTGGGCCTGGATGGAGACGTCCAGCGCCGAGACCGGCTCGTCGGCCACCACCACCGTGGGGTTGAGCATCAGCGCGCGCGCAATCGCAATGCGCTGGCGCTGCCCGCCCGAAAACATGTGGGGGTAGCGGTCGTAGTGCTCGGGGCGCAGGCCCACCATGGCCAGCATGGCGCGGGCCTTGGCGGCGCGCTCCTCGGCATTGAGGCTGGTGTTGATCTCGAGCGGTGCCTCCAGGATGGCGCCGATTTTCTTGCGCGGGTTCAGCGAGCCGTAGGGGTTCTGGAACACCAGCTGCACGGCCTTGCGCAGGCCCTTGCGTTCTTCCTGGGCGCCGTTCACCGCATCGATGCCGGTGATGGTCAATTCGCCACCGGTCGGGGTTTCGATCAGCGAGACCATGCGCGCCAGCGTCGACTTGCCGCAGCCCGACTCGCCGACCACGGCCAGCGTCTTGCCGGCATGGACCGAGAAGGACACGCCGCCCACGGCCTGCAGGTGGTCGGACTTGCGCATGAAACCGCGGCGGATCTCATAGACCTGCCTCAGGTTTTTGGCCTCGACGACGGGGCCTGTGGGCAGGGTGGGGTTGGTGATGGCAGCGGTGCTCATTGCGCGGCCTCCACCAGCGGGGTGTCGCGTTCGATGTTGGCCTGCCGGCTGGGATCGCCCAGCGGGTAGTGGCAGCGCACCATGCCGTCCTTCCAGGCGCGCAGCAGCGGGCGCTCGTTGCGCGAATGCTCGGTGGCATAGGCGCAGCGCGGGGCGAACAGGCAGCCCTTGGGCCGGTCGTAGAGGCCGGGCACCATGCCGGGAATGGTCGCCAGGCGCGCACTGCCGTCGCTGCGCTCGGGCAGGGCCGACAGCAGGGCTTCGGTATAGGGGTGCTGGGGCGTGTTGAAGAGGGCGTGCGCGGCCTGCTCTTCCATGATCTGGCCGGCGTACATGACCGCGATGCGCTGCGCCATTTCGGACACCACACCCATGTTGTGGGTGATCAGCACCAGGGCCATGCCGCGCTCCTTCTGAAGGCTGCGCAGCAAATCGAGGATCTGCGCCTGGATGGTCACGTCCAGCGCCGTGGTCGGCTCGTCGGCGATCAGCAGGCGCGGGTTGCAGGCGATCGCCATGGCGATCATCACGCGCTGGTTCATGCCGCCCGAGAGCTGGTGCGGGTAGGCCTTGAGCCGGCTTTCGGGAGAATTGATGCCGACCTGCTCGAGCAGCTCTATGGCCTTGCGCGTGGCGGCTTTTTTGTCCATGCCGAGGTGCAGGCGCAGGGTCTCGGTGATCTGGAAGCCGACGGTGAAGCAGGGGTTCAGGCTGGTCGTCGGTTCCTGGAAGATCATCGCCACGTCCTTGCCGATGAGCTTGTTGCGTTCGCCTTGCGACAGCTTGAGGAGGTCGTGGCCGGCAAAGCGCAGCTTGTCGGCCTTGACGCGGCCGGGGTAGGCCACCAGGCCCATCAAGGCCATCATGGTGACGCTTTTGCCGGAGCCGGATTCGCCGACGATGCCCAGGACTTCGCCTTCTTCCAGCGACAGGCTGATGCCGTCGACGGCGTGCATGACGCCGTTTTGCGAGGGGAACTCGACGGAGAGGTTTTCTATTTCTAACAATGCCATACGAAATCTTTCAGCGCTTCAGCTTGGGGTCGAACGCGTCGCGCAGTCCGTCGCCCAGCAAATTGAAGGCCAGCACAGTGATCAAAATTGCGAGGCCGGGGAAGGTGACCACCCACCAGGCGCGCAGCACGAATTCGCGGGCATCGGCCAGCATGGTGCCCCATTCGGGGGAAGGCGGCTGCGCGCCCAGGCCCAGGAAGCCCAGGGCGGCCGCGTCCAGGATGGCGGTGGACACGCCCAGCGAGGCCTGCACGATCAGCGGCGCCGTGCAGTTGGGCAGGATTTCGCTGAACATCAGGCGGATGCGGCTGGCACCGCTCATGCGCGCGGCGGTCACGTAGTCGCGCGAGGTCTCGGCGATCACCGCGGCGCGCGTGATGCGCACGTAGTGCGGCAGCACCACGATGGCCACGGCCAGCATGGCGTTCATCAGGCCGGGGCCGAGGATGGCGACGATCACGATGGCCAGCAGCAGGCTGGGCAGGGTCAGGATGATGTCCATCAGGCGCATCACCGCGATCTCGAAGATGCCGCGGAAAAAGCCCGCGAGCAGGCCCAGCACCGTGCCGACGATGACCGACAGCGCCACCACGGCAAGGCCTATGACCAGCGAGAGGCGGGCGCCGTACATCAGGCGCGAGAGGATGTCGCGGCCTATGGCGTCGGTGCCCAGGGGGTAGGTCCAGGAGCCGCCCGCCTGCCAGGCCGGCGGCTTGAGGAACACCGAGTTGTCGGTGATGTTGGGCGCGTGCGGCGCCAGCAGCGGCGCGAACAGCGCGACCAGCAGCACGCCGACGACGATGGCCAGGCCGATCACGGCGCCGTTGTTGGCGCTGAAGTAGTTCCAGAATTCGCGCAGCGGATGCGGCGGCGCGGGCGCGGTAGCGGGTTTCAAGGTGGCCGTGCTCATCGCTGGTGCCTGATGCGTGGGTTAATGATGCCGTAGGTGATGTCCACCAGCAGGTTGACGGCCATGACGATGGCGCCCAGCAGCAGGATGCCGCCCTGCAGCACGGGGTAGTCGCGGCGGCTGATGGCTTCGATCAGCCACTTGCCGACGCCCGGCCAGGAAAAAATGGTTTCGGTCAGGATGGCGCCGGTGAACAGCACGCCGACCTGCAGGCCGATCACGGTGACCACCGGGATCAGCGCGTTGCGCAGCGCATGCAGGGCCACCACTCGCAGGTTGGACAGCCCCTTGGCGCGCGCGGTACGGATGTAGTCCTCCCCCAGCACCTCCAGCATGGCCGAGCGCGTCATGCGCGCGATCACCGCCAGCGGGTTGGTGCCCAGCACGATCATGGGCAATATCAGGTGCGAGGCCGCCGACCAGAACGCGCCCTTGTCGTCCGAGAGCAGCGAGTCGATCAGCAAAAAGCCGGTGGTGGGCTCGATGAAGTACTGCACCGACAGCCGGCCCGAAACCGGCGTCCAGCCCAGTTGCACCGAGAACAGCAGGATCAGCAGCAGGCCCCACCAGAAAATCGGCATGGAGTAGCCCGTGAGGGACACCCCCATGACGCCGTGGTCGAGTATGGAGTTTCGCTTGACCGCCGCCAGGATGCCGGCCGGTATGCCGATCAGCAGCGCGAACAGGATGGCGCACAGGGCCAGCTCGATGGTGGCCGGAAACAGCGTGAGGAACTCGCGCAGCACGGGCTCCTGCGTGATCAGCGATTTGCCGAGGTCGCCCTTGAGCACGCGGCCGATGTAAATGCCGTACTGCACCATAACGGGCTGGTCCAGGCCGTATTCCTTGAGCAGCTGGGCATGGCGCACCGGATCGATGCCGCGTTCGCCCGCCATGGTTTCAATCGGGTCTCCCGGCACCATGCGGATCAGGAAAAAAGCCAGCAGTGTCATCCCCAGGAAGGTGGGAATGATCAGGCTCAGACGGGTAAAGATGAAGCGCAGCATTATCGCGAGATGGAAAAACGCGGGATGCTAAAGCAGCGTGCAACGCATGCAGGGAAATTTGCGTCGCGAAGGCGACAGGTGGGGCGCGCGGAAATATCCGCCGCCCCGGTCTTCAAATGCAGTGGCATCAACATGGGGAATCTTGTCTTGTCTAGTCAGGCCCGGGGCAGTGCCGCGGGGAATTTTTTATCTTAGCAACATTAGCTTCATTTTTCGGCACTGCCGCCGCCGGCGGGCTACCGAGTAACCCTATGGCATCAGCATGCCTACAGTGGCGCTTGCGGCGCTAATGAAGCCTGCCTGGAAGGCAAAAAGAGTAATGCAGGATGCGTGCCAGAGGGCATGTGCCGCGCCTTGATGCAGGAAGAAGCGGGCACAAAAAAAGGCCGGTGAAACCGGCCTTTTCGAAATCGGCAAAAGCCGATTACTTGACGTGCTTGCCGATCAGGCCAGCCATCTCGAACATCGACACTTGCGCCTTGCCGAAAACGGCGCGCAGTTTTTCGTCGGCGTTGATCATGCGCTTGTTGATCTTGTCCTGCAGGCCCTTGGATTTGATGTAAACCCACAGCTTGCTGACAATCTCGGTGCGTGGCAGAGGCTTGTCGCCCACCACGGCTGCCAGTGCGGGGCTCAAGGTCAGCGCTTTCATGAACGCTGCATTGGGCGTGCGCTTTTTGGCGGGCGCTTTTTTCGCTGCTGGCTTTTTGGCCGCAACCTTCTTGGCGGGAGCTGCTTTCTTCGCGGCTACCTTTTTCGCGGGCGCTGCCTTTTTCGCAGGAGCCTTCTTCGCTGGAGCTGCTTTCTTCGCAGCTACTTTCTTTGCCGGAGCAGCCTTTTTAGCAGGCGCTTTTTTAGCCGGAGCTTTTTTTGCAGTTGCCATGATTGATTTTCCTTCTAGAAGTTGATAAATCACCACCCGGATAACTACTTCCTTGTGGCAATGCGGATGCTACTGGAGAAAAACGCAGTTTCCTAGCGAAAAACCACTTTATTTGCGCCTGGATGTTGCAGATTTACCTCTGAAAATCAGGAAAACGCCCATGAGAATCACGCCGCAGGCGGCCCATTCGCCCCCTGTGACCCGCTCTCCGGCGAAAAAAGCACCCAGGAAAATCGCGATCAAGGGGTTCACAAAGGCGTAGCTGGTGGCCACCGCAGGGGAGGCATTGGCCAGCAAATACAGGTAGGCGCTGAAGGCGATCAGCGAGCCGAACACCACGAGGTAGAGCCAGGCGAGCAGCGCCTCGGGCTGCGCCGGCCAGTTCGCGGCGGCCTCGCGGTGCTCACCCAGTGCAAGAGAAATCAGCATCAACACCGCGCCGCCGCACAACATTTCGCTGGCAAAACCCGCGGGACCGGAGGCCAGCGGCAGGCGCGTGGCGGACAGCACCGAGCCCAGCGACCACAGCAGCGTGGCCCCCGCGATGCAGGCCAGGCCCACCGGCGCCGCACCGAAACTCGCGCCCCGCACCAGCATCAGCACGCCGGCCAAGCCCACCGCCATGCCGATGAACTCCAGCCGGCTGGGCCGCTGGCCCAGCAGCAGGCCCCAGGCCGACACCAGCATGGGCACGATGGCGATGAAGGTGGCGATCAGGCCGGAGCCGATGTGGACCTCGGCCGAGGCCGTCAGCCCCATGCCGCCGCCCAGCATCAGCGTGCCGATGACGGCCGCGTGGACCCATTCGCGCCGGCTGGGCAGCTTGTGGCCGCGCGCCAGCACCCAGGCCATCAGCAGCACACCGGCCGCCAGGAAGCGTGTGCCCATCTGGAAAAACGGCGGAAAGCTGAGCAGCGCGAAGCGTATCGCCAGGTAGGTCGAGCCCCAGACCAGGTAGCAGGCGAGCAGGGCAGGGATCAGCAGCGCCGGCGCCTTGCCGGCGGCGGGGGAGGAGAGGGTGGTGGAAGTCATGCCGGGATGTTAGGTTGCCCTGCGCGCCCGGGCCATGCAAAATTAACGGCAAAACCGCAAGCGGCCTTTGAATTTAAAGCTTGAAACCCACTATGACCGAAACCACCGAATGGGACCACTACGACAGCCGCATCCTCGGCGAGCTGCAGCGCGATGCGCGCATCACCATGGCCGAGCTGGGCCGCCGCGTGCACCTGAGCCAGCCGGCGGTGACCGAGCGCGTGCGCAAGCTCGAGCTCGGCGGCGTGATCAAGGGCTACCGGGCCGAGGTCGACCTGGCCCGCCTGGGTTACGGCATACGCGCCATCGCCCGCGTGGGGCGGGTCGAATACGCCCGCGTGGTCAAGCTGATCGAGCAGACGCCCGAGGTCATCAATGCCTACAACGTCACCGGCGAGGACAGCTGGGTGCTGGAAATCGCGGTGATCGACGTCGCCCACCTGGACGCGGTGGTGACCAAGTTCTGCATCCTCACCGAGACCTCAACGTCCATCGTGCTCAATGCCCCGCGCGAAAACGCCGTCGTGCTGCCGGCGCGGCGTGAAGACATCAAGCCCGTGATCAAGAAGGTTACGGGGAAATAGGCCCATCGGCCAAGCCGCCACCCATACCAGCCAGGGCCGCGGAACCGGCTTTGCCGGGCCGCAGGCGCAGCGCCCCCTCGGGGGGCAGCGCATTACACGGAGCCGAAGGCGAAGTGAAAAGCGTGGGGGCTAACCCCTTATGCCTTTGTAGAGCATGTAGGCCGCCAGGACGTAGAGGATGCTCGCAAACACCCGCTTGAGCTTGCCCACGGGCAGGTTGTGCGCGGCCTTGGCGCCCAGCGGTGCCGTGAGGAAGCTGCACACGGCGATCACCAGCAGCGCCGGCAGCCAGATGTAGCCGAAAGAGTTGGCCGGCAGGTCCTGCACGCTCTGGCCGCTGATCACATAACCCAGCACATTGGCCACGGCGATCGGAAAGCCCAGCGCCGCCGAGGTGGCCACCGCGCTGTGGATGGCCACGTTGCACCAGGTCATGAAGGGTACGCTGATGAAGCCGCCGCCCGCGCCGACCAGGCCCGACAGAAAGCCGATAAAGCCGCCGGCCGCGAACTGGCCCGCCGTGCCCGGCATCTGCCGCGTCGGTTTGGGTTTTTTGTCCAGGAACATCTGCGTGGCGGAGAAACTCACGAACAGGCCGAAGAAGATCGCCAGGTAGGAGCCCTTGAGCAGCGCGAACACGCCCAGGCTGCCGATGATGCTGCCGATTACGATGCCGGGCGCCAGCCGCTTGACGATGTCCCAGCGCACCGCGCCGCGCTTGTGGTGCGCGCGCACGCTGGAGATCGAGGTGAAGATGATGGTGGCCATGGAGGTGGCGATCGCCATCTTGACGGCCAGGTCCGGCGCCACGCCGCGGTTGGACATGATGATGGTGATGAAGGGCACCATCAGCATGCCCCCGCCTATGCCCAGCAGTCCGGCGAGAAACCCGGTGCCCACGCCCAGCAAGGCCAGTTCAACAATCAGGAGGGGTTCAAGCATCATGGGACGTCAGGCATGTGGCCGCGGGCCTGCCGCGCTTCGCGGGAAGCGCTGCGGCACACGGTGGGGTTGGAGGGGGGACGGAGGGCGCAAGGCGATGGCGGGAATAAGGTGTCTGCGAGTGCCACTGGACCGTCATCCTGAACCGGGGTTCAGGTGGGCGAGGGCAGTCGGGTTTCGGGTTCGTCTGACGCGAGACGATCACACCTGCCGGACAATTTACCAAGCCCGTGCTCGTAGAGCATTGGTTCAAGGAAATATAAAGCCCAATACGCATCGCAGACGTCTTCATTGTAGGCCTTCGCGGCCTCGCGCGGGGCGATGTGAAGAGATCCGCGGCGGGATGCGGGGGCAAGCACCGCTGCCGGCTTCAAAGTAGGCGGCCGTCTATGCCCAGGGCGGTGTCCAGACGCTGCAGCAGGGCCGCGAGCTGCGGGCTCTCGGCATTACCGGCAGCGGCCGGCGCTGCCGCCGGCACGGGAGCGGCGCCCGGCGTGCGCTCGGGAAGCTCGAAGGCCAGGTTCAGCGCCGCCAGCACGGCGATGCGGTCACGCGCCTTGATTTTTCCGGCGTCGCGGATCCGGCACATGGCCATGTCGACGCGGTTGACCGCGTCCAGCATGCGGGCGTCGCCGTTTTCGGGGCAGCCCAGCAAATAGCTTTGGCCCATGATCTGTACTTCGAGCTGCTTCATGACTCGCTTCCCGCGGTGGTTTTATGGCCGTGGCCGCTGCTTTCGGGCAGGCGTTCGAGCAGGGCATCGACACGGGCGCGGGCCGCGCCCAGGCGCGACTTGAGGGAGTCGCGCTCCTGCGTCAGCAGGCCGACCTGTTCGGCCAGCAGCTCGTTGGTGCGCTGCAATTCCTCGTAGCGCAGCAACAGGCGCTCGACGCGTTCGGTGATCTGGTCGATTTGGGTTTGGTTCGCCATGGCAAGCCCGATTGTAGGGTTTGCGGCCTGAACTGGGGAAGGGCCGCGTAGAATCGCCCCTGTTGGTGCCCGCAGTGTGGTTCACATGCTGCAGTTCAACGGGAAGCAGGAGAGCGTCAAAGCCAGGCATACCGGGTCAAGCCCGAAGGCCGGCGCCCAGACCTTCAACCTGCGCTGCCCCCGCAACGGTAAAACGGACGAATGCGCTTTCCCGGCCTCACGGCCAGGGCGCATTCAGCTTTCATCATCAGCCACTGAGCGTCTTGAACAAGCGTTTGGGAAGGCGATGGAGGCGGTTCCGTCAGCCCGGATACCGGCCAACAAGGTGAACGCGCACGTCCAGTCCCTGGACTGGGTGTTTGTAACGCTCACACACCGGCGGGGAAGCCGGTGAGGGCCCATTGCTGACTGTTGATTCATGAAAATTGCTCCCCACGCACGCCTGGCCGTGCTCCCGACGGCGCTGGCCGCCGCATTCCCGCTGGCCTCTCTGGCTTTTCTGGCGGCTTCTCCCGCCCTGTCGCAGACCACCCCAGCCGCGCAAACCGTTGTTGCGCCGCAGCTCAAGGAAATGGTGGTGAGCGCCACGCGCAGCGCCCAGCCCATCGGCGACGTCGTTGCCGACGTCACCGTCATAGACCGCGAAACCATTGAACGCGCCGGCCCGGTCGGGCTGGCCGACATCCTGGTGCGTGTGCCGGGCATACAGATCACTCGCAACGGCGGCACTGGCGCGAACACCAGTGTGTTTGTGCGCGGCGGGGAAAGCCGCCACACCCCCGTCTTCATCGACGGCGTGCGGGTGGAGTCGCAGGCGACGGCCGGCGGCGCCTCCTGGAGCAACATTCCGCTGTCGCTGATCGACCGCATCGAGGTCTTGCGCGGCCCCAGCAGCGCCGTCTACGGCTCGGACGCCGTGGCCGGCGTGATCCAGATCTTCACCAAGCGGGGCGAAGGCCCTTTCTCGCCCTCCGTGTCGGTGGGCTACGGCTCGTACAACACCAGCCGGGTCGAGCTTGCCGCCAGCGGCTCGGCGGGCGCTTTCGACTACGCGCTGGGCCTGAGCCAGGGCCAGAGCGATGGTTTTAACGCGCGGACCATCGCCGGCCAGAACCCCGATGCCGACGGCTACAAAAGCCTGGGCGCCAACGCCAAGCTCGGTTTGCAGGTCAATACCGACCACCGCATTGAAGCCAACCTGATGCAAAGCCACACGGACTCCCAGTACGACGGCGGCCCCACCCGCGACTACCGCCGCATCGCCGACCTGCAGACCCTGGGCCTGCAGTGGGAGGCCAAATGGTCCGACCGCTACAGCACCAAGCTGGCCCTGACCCAGGGCACCGACTCCGGCGAAGAGGGCCTGAACGGCTCGACGCCCCAGATTTCCTACGACAAGAGCACCATCAGCACGCTGCTGTTCCAGAACGAATACCGCCTGGGCGCCCACCTGCTGAGTGCCGCGCTGGAAAGCCGTCGGGACGTGTTCCGCCTGGTCGGCTCCGCGGTCATACCGGGGGGCGCGAGTGTGCTCAACAAGAACCGTTCCCTGGACGGCGTGAGCCTGGGCTACGGCTGGAGCGGCGGCGCGCACACCGTGCAGCTCAACGCCCGCCACGACAGGGACAGCGAATTCGGCGGCAAGACCACCGGCTCCGCGGCCTATGCCTTCGCGCTCACGCCGCAGTGGAAGGTGTCCGCCTCCGCGGGGACGTCTTTCCGCGTCCCCACGCTGTACCAGCGCTTCAGCATTTACGGCACCTCGACCCTCAAGCCCGAGTCCGGCCGCAGCGTGGAGGCAGCGCTCAAATACAGCCAGGGCACATCGCAGTACGGCATCACGGTGTACCGCAACCGCCTGACCAACCTGCTGAGCTTTGTCACGGGCAACGGCCCTTGCGTGAACGGCGGGCCGCCGACGGTGCTGGCCAACCGCGGCTGCTATGCCAATACCGCGCAGGCCCAGTACACCGGGCTGACGCTCACGGCGGCCGAGACCGTCGGCAATGTCCGCATCCACGGCTCACTCGATTTGCAGAATCCCAAGAACCGGATCACCAACCGCACCCTGCAGCGCCGCTCGCGCCAGTACGGCACGCTGGGCGCCGAAATGCCGCTGGGCGGCTGGCAGCTGGCGACCGACCTGGTGATGGCCTCGCACGCCTTCGACAGCGAGACCAGCAACGTGGTGCTGCCCGGCTACTCGGTCATGAACCTCAGCGCCACGACGGCGCTGTCCCCCGACTGGAAACTGGTGGCCAAGCTGGAGAATCTGACCGACAAGATTTACCAGACCGCCAACACCTATGCCACCGCCCGGCGTAATCTCTACGTCGGTGTGACCTGGGCACCCCGCTAAACCTTTATCCCTCCATCCATGCCACAAACCGTCCGCTGTCCCGCCATCCTCGTTGCCGCCCCGGCCTCCGGCCAGGGCAAGACGACGGTGGCCTGCGCGCTGGCACGGCTGCATACGCGCCAGGGGCGGCGCGTGCGGGTCTTCAAGTGCGGGCCGGATTTCCTGGACCCGTGCTGGCACGCCCTGGCCAGCGGCGCGCCGGTGTACCAGATGGACCTGTGGATGACCGGCGAGGCCGATTGCCGGGCGCGCCTGCATGAGGCCGCGCAGGAGGTGGACCTGATCATTGTGGAAGGCGTGATGGGCCTCTTTGACGGCGAGCCCAGCGCGGCCGACCTGGCGCAGCGCTTCGGCCTGCCGGTGCTGGCGGTGGTGGATGCCTCGGGCATGGTGGCGACCTTTGGCGCGCTGGCCTTCGGCCTGCAGCACTACCGCCCCCACATGCCCTGGGCCGGGGTGCTGGCCAACCGCGTGGCCAATGCGCGCCATGCGGCCATGCTGCAGGCCAGCGTGGCGCCCGAGCAGTGGCTGGGCGCGGTGCTGCGCGATGCCGCCATGAGCCTGCCCAAGCGCCACCTGGGCCTGACCGTGGCCGCCGAGGTGACGGATGCCATGGAGCGCCTGGATGCCGCGGCCGACGCGCTGGCCGACACGCCGCTGGGCCGGATGACGCTGGAGGATTTGCAGCGCTGGGCGGTGGACTTCGCGGCCCCCGAGACCCCTGCGCCCATAAATCTGGCGCTGAGCGGCAAGACGATTGCCGTCGCGCGCGACGCCGCCTTTTGTTTTATCTACGCCGCCAACCTCGACACCCTGCGCGCGCTGGGCGCCGAGCTGGTGTTTTTCTCGCCGCTGGCCGACGCGGCGCTGCCCGCCTGCGACGCGCTGTGGCTTCCCGGCGGCTACCCCGAGCTGCATGCGGAGACGATTGCCGCCAACACCGCGCTGCGGGACAGCCTGGTCGCGCACGTCGCTGCGGGCAAGCCCGTCTGGGCCGAGTGCGGCGGCATGATGGCGCTGTTTGACACCCTGGTCACGCTGGACGGCCGGCGCCATGCGCAGTGGGGCGTGCTGGCCGGTGAGGTGAGCATGCAAAAGCTGCTGGCCGGCCTGGGCCCGCAGCAGCTGCAACTGGCCGGCGGCACCTTGCGCGGCCATACCTTCCATTACTCGACCACGGCCACGCCTTTGCAGCCCGTGGGCCGTACCTCGCGGCCCGGCACTACCCCGGCGCCCGACGCGGGCGAGGCCGTGTGGCAGCATGGCGCGGTGCGCGCCAGTTATTTCCACGCCTGGTTTCCCTCCTGCCCCGAGGCCGTGGTGGAACTATTCAGCGCGCCTGCCGGAGTGCCCGCATGAGCGCCGACCTGCTGCATTTCAACCCCGGCCCGCAGCGCATCGTCTGCCTGACCGAGGAGACCACCGAGTGGCTCTACCTGCTGGGCCAGGAAGGGCGCATCGTGGGCATCTCGGGCTACACCGTGCGACCCAAACGCGCGCGCGACGAGAAGCCGCGCGTCAGCGCCTTCCTGAGCGCCAAGCTGGACAAGATCATGGAGCTGCAGCCCGACTGCGTGCTGGGCTTTTCGGACCTGCAGGCCGATATCGCGGCCGACCTGGTCAAACGCGGCGTGCAGGTCACCATCTTCAACCAGCGCAGCGTGGCCGAAATTTTTTCCATGCTGTTCCAGCTCGCGGCCATGGTGGGCGAAGCGGAGCAGGGCGCACGGCGCATCGCGCAGATGCAGGACGGCCTGCGCGTCATGCAGGCGGCCGTGGCGGCCAGGGTGGCCGCCGGCGCGCGCCGCCCCAAGGTGTTTTTTGAAGAGTGGGACAGCCCGCACATCAGCGCGATCCGCTGGGTGTCCGAGCTGCTGGGCATCGCCGGGGGCGACGATTGTTTCCCCGAACTGGCCGCGCAGTCTCTCGGCAAGAACCGCATCATCGCGGATGGCGCCGAGATCGTCCGCCGCAACCCCGACATCATCCTGGGCTCCTGGTGCGGCAAGAAATTCCGGCCCGAGAACGTGGTGGCGCGCGAGGGTTGGAGCGCCGTGAATGCCGTGCGCCACCAGCAGCTGTTTGAAATCAAATCCCCCGATATCCTGCAGCCCGGCCCGGCCGCGCTGACCGACGGCGTGGCCAAGATGCACCAGATCATCCTGCAGTGGATGGATGCGGACCAGTCCGGAGCGTTCAAGCCATGAGCGAATTGCACATCGCCCGCAGCGAACTGGTCCTGGGCGGCCAGAAAAGCGGCAAGTCGCGCCGGGCCGAATTGCTGGCTGGGCAGTGGCTCGCGCAGTCTCCCGGCCACCGTGCGGTCTTTATCGCCACCGCCAGGCCCTGGGACGAAGAGATGCGCGAACGTATACGCCGCCACCAGCAGGACCGCGCCGAGCGTCTGCCCGGCATGGCGACCGTGGAAGAGCCGGTTCAGCTGGCCCACGCCCTTGCCCGGCACAGCGCCGCCGACACCCTGGTCGTTGTCGATTGCCTGACGCTGTGGCTCACCAACCTGCTGATGCCCGCGCCGGGCCTGGAACTCAAGGACCCCGCCCAGGCCGCGCGTGAGCAGGCGGCCCTGCTGGCCAAGGCCGTCGCCTCCGCCCCCGGGCCACTGGTGCTGGTCGGCAATGAAATCGGCCTGGGCGTCATTCCCCTGGGCCGCGAAACCCGTGCCTTTGTCGATGCGCTGGGCCTGCTGAACCAGCAGGTGGCAGCCGCCTGCGAGCGTGTGACCCTGATGGCCGCCGGTCTGCCGCTGACCTTGAAAGCCCCTTTGTGAATTTTGTGAAACGCATCGCCTTTCTTTTGTTGCTGCTCAGCCTCGCCCTGGCTTCGCCCGCGCGCGCGCTGCAGCTGACCGACGACCGCGGCGCCACCATCACACTGGCCCGGGCGCCGCAGCGCATCGTCAGCCTGCTGCCTTCGCTGACCGAGACCGTCTGTGAGCTGGGCCGCTGCCAGAACCTGGTCGGGGTGGACCGTTATTCCAACTTCCCCGCCAGCGTGCAAAAGTTGCCCCAGGTCGGCGGCGGGCTGGACCCGAATATCGAGATGATCGTCGCGCTCAAACCCGATGTGGTGCTGCTGGCCACCTCTTCGCGCGCGGGCGACAGGCTGCGGGCCCTGGGCCTCAAGGTGGTGGCCCTGGAGCCCCGCAGCCATGCCGACGTGCAGCGCGTGATGCTCAAGCTGGGCCAGCTGCTCGAAGTGCCCGATGCCGCGCGCATCTGGCGCGCGGTCGACGCCGGCGTCTCGGCCGCGGCCCAGTCGCTGCCGCCCAGCATGCGCGGCACGCGGGTCTACTTCGAGGTCAACCAGGGCCCGTATGCGGCGGGGGAGTCGTCTTTCATCGGCGAGACGCTGGCGCGCCTGGGCGTCAAAAACATCGTGCCGGCCAGGCTCGGGCCCTTTCCCAAACTCAACCCCGAATACATAGTCCGCGCCAATCCCGACCTGATCATGGTCGGCCAGCGCAGCGCCGACGGCCTGCAGGCACGGCCCGGCTGGCAAGGCATGCGCGCGTTGCGCGAGCAGAGGGTTTGCATCTTCCCGACCGAAGAGGCCGATGTGCTGGTGCGCCCCGGCCCGCGCATGGCCGAGGGCGCGCGCCTGATGGCCCGCTGTTTAGCCGATAAAGCACCCAAGGGGGCCAAACCATGATGCAGGCCCGCGTGTGGTGGCTGGTCTGGGCCGGTGTGCTGGGCGCGCTGGCCCTGGTGGCGCTGGGCATCTGCGTGGGCAGCGCCGGGCTGGAGAACCTGATCGGGCCCTTGCTCAATCCCGCGCAGGATCCGCCGCAAACCGCGATGGCGCAGCAAATCATCTGGCAGATCCGCTTGCCGCGCACCCTGGGCGCCTGGGCTGCCGGCGCCTTGCTGGGCCTGGCCGGTGCGGTGGCGCAAGGCTTGTTCCGCAACCCGCTGGCCGATCCCTACCTGCTGGGCAGCGCCTCGGGCGCCTCGCTCGGTGTGGCACTGGCCTTGGCCGCCCTGGGCGGCGGCGCCGGCATGTTGGGAGGATCGGTAGGTGGAAGCATGATGAACGGCGGCGTGGCCGTCAGCGTCTTCTCCAGCAGCCTGTGGGTGCGCCTGGGCCTGACCGGCGCGGCCTTCCTGGGCGCGGTGTTCGCGGTGATGCTCACACTGGTGCTCTCGCGCGGCGTGGGCCATACCCTGCGCCTGCTGCTGGCCGGTGTGGTGGTGGGCGTGGTGCTGGGCGCCATGACACACCTGGTGCTGCTGTTTTCGCCCGAATCGCTGCAGGCCATGCAGGCCTTCATGCTGGGCTCGACCGCTTTTGTCGGTTGGACCTCGTGCGTCCTCATGGCCAGCGTCTGGGGCGTTTGTGTGCTGGCCGCCTGGCTGCTGGCACGCGTGCTCGACGGCCTGAGCCTGGGCGACGCCACGGCCGTCAGCCTGGGCCTGCCGGTGGCGCCCATGCGCGCGGCGCTGGTCGCGGTGCTGGCGCTGGCCACGGGCACCGCCGTGGCACAGACCGGGCTGATCGCTTTTGTCGGCCTGGCGGCGCCGCACCTGGTGCGCTCCGTGGTCAAGACCACCCATGCCCACCTGATGCTGCTGTCCAGCCTGATGGGCGGCGTGCTGCTGATGGCCGCCGACACATTGGCGCGCGGGCTGATGGCGCCGCAGGAGCTGCCCGTGGGCATGCTCACCGCGGTGCTGGGCGGCGGCTACCTGCTGTGGCTGATGCACCGCAGCAGCAGCCTGGGCGGAGGGCGCGCGGCATGAGCACGGTGACCCATCCCATCGCCCTTGGCGCGCAGTCCATCTCGGCCAGCCTGGGCCATGGCGTGCAAAGGCAGCAGGTGCTGCACGGCATAGACCTGGACATCGCCGCGGCACGCTGGACCAGCATCGTGGGCCCCAACGGCGCGGGCAAGTCCACCTTGCTCAAGGCACTGGCCGGCGTGCTGCCGCACAGCGGCAGCGTCGCGCTGCTGGGCCAGCCCCTGCAGCAGCTGCCGCATCGCGAGCGCGCCCGCCAGCTGGCCTGGCTGGGCCAGAATGAAACCTCTGCCGATGATTTGACCGTGTGGGACGTGGCCATGCTGGGCCGGCTGCCGCACCAGGCCTGGCTGGCGCCGCCCAGCGCGGCCGACCGTGCGGCGGTGGAGCAGGCCCTGCGCGCCACCCGCGCCTGGGACTGGTGCCAGCGCGCGCTGGGCCAGCTGTCGGGCGGCGAGCGCCAGCGCGTGCTGCTGGCCCGGGCCCTGGCGGTGCAGGCCCAGGTGCTGCTGATGGATGAGCCGCTGGCCAACCTGGACCCGCCGCACCAGGCCGACTGGCTGGACGTGGTGCGGGCCCTGGTGGCCGAGGGCAAGACCGTGGTCAGCGTGCTGCACGAGATCACCATGGCGCTGCAGGCTGACAGCCTGGTGGTGATGGCCGAAGGCCGCGTCACCCACCAGGGTCCCTGTGCCGACCTGGCGACCCACCGGGCCCTGGAAGATGTCTTCGACGGGCGCATTGCCGTCCACCCCTTGCAAGGGCAGTGGATCGCATTGCCCAAAGTTACCCAACCTCCCAAGAGGGCTCCCATGCAAATTGAAACCCCACCTTCGGCCACCCCCTACGAAAAACCCACCGGCGAGCGCCGCGGCCTGATCCTCATCAACACCGGCCACGGCAAGGGCAAAAGCACGGCGGCCTTCGGCCTGGCCTTGCGCGCCCACGGCCGCGGCAAGGCCGTCAAGGTCTACCAGTTCATGAAGGTGCCCAGCGCGCGTTTTGGCGAGCACCGGCTGTTCGAGCAACTGGGCATCCCGATTGAAGGCCTGGGCGACGGCTTCAGCTGGAAGAGCCGCGACCTGGAGCATTCGGCCCAGCTGGCGCTGGACGGCTGGGCCCGGGCCGAGGCCACCATACGCGCGGGCGAGCACTTCATGGTGGTGCTGGACGAAATCATGTACCCGCTGCGCTACGGCTGGGTTCCGCTGGAAGCCGTGCTGAGCTGCCTGCGCGAACGCCCGCCGCATGTGCATGTGGTGCTGACCGGCCGCAATGCGCCGGCCGAGCTGGTGGAGCTGGCGGATACGGTGACCGAAATGACGCTTATCAAACACCATTTCAAGGCGGGTGTACCCGCCCAACGCGGCATAGAGGATTAAGACCTTGTTCTCCTCCGCTTCCTATTCGGCCATGCGCCTGTTGCCTTCCGCGGCATCGCTGGCAACCCTGGGGCTGCTCTCAAGCCTGGCGGTGGCGCAGGGTGTGCAGCCGGTGTCACGCATTGTCACGCTGGCACCTTCGCTGACCGAGGCCGTGTGCGCGCTGGGCCACTGCGCGCAGCTGGTGGGCACGGACCGCCATTCGACCTGGCCCAATTCGGTGCAGGTGCTGCCCAAGGTGGGCGGCCTGGAAGACGCGCAGATCGAGCGCATCGTCACGCTGCGCCCGAATATGGTCCTGCTGGGCCCGCGCAGCCGCGCGGGTGAAAGGCTCAAAGCCCTGGGCGTGCCGGTCATGACCTTTGACGCGCGCACCCATGCCGACCTCAAACGCATGCTGCTCAAGCTGGGCGACACGCTGGGCGAGCCGGCGCGTGCCACTGAACTGCTGGCCCGCATGGAGGCCGAGCTTGACGCCGCGGCCGCCCGCATGCCCGCCGCCCTGCGCGGGCGCAGCGTGTATGTGGAAGTGGGGGCGGGCTCGTCCGCGGCCAGCGACAAAAGTTTTATCGGTGAGACCGTCGCCAGGCTGGGCCTGGTCAACGTGGTGAGCGGCGAGCTGGGCCTGTTCCCCCGCATCAACCCCGAGCTGCTGCTGCGCCGCCCGCCCGACATCATCATCGGCCCGCGCGCCACGCTCTCCAACCTGTCGGACCGCCCCGGCTGGAGCGCGCTGCCCGCGGTGCGTCAGCAGCAGCTGTGCCTGCTGGACACCGAGCGCATGGACCTGCTGTCGCGCCCCGGCCCGCGCCTGGGCGAGGCCGCGCAAATGCTGGTGGAGTGCCTGGCGGCGCTGCCGCCCCGTTAATTTTTTCAACCGAGACACATCATGCAAACCCGAAAAATTCCCGCCACCATCGTCACCGGCTTCCTGGGCAGCGGCAAGACCACGCTCTTGCGGCATCTGCTGGCCAATGCGCAGGGCCGCCGCATCGCGGTCATCGTCAACGAGTTCGGCGAGCTCGGCATAGACGGCGAACTGCTGCGCGGCTGCGGCATAGGCTGCGACGAGAACGGCGAAGAAAACGGCCAGCTTTATGAACTGGCCAACGGCTGCCTGTGTTGCACCGTGCAGGAAGAGTTCGCGCCGGTCATGGAAAAACTGGCCGCGCGCCGCGACCAGATCGACCACCTGATCATCGAGACCTCGGGCCTGGCCCTGCCCAAGCCGCTGGTGCAGGCTTTCCAGTGGCCCACGCTGCGCAACACCTTTACCGTCGATGCAGTGGTGACCGTGGTCGACGCACCCGCGGTCGCCGCCGGCGACTTTGCCGACGACCCGGTCGCCGTGGACGCCCAGCGCCGCGCCGACGACAACCTGGACCATGAGTCGCCGCTGCACGAGCTGTTTGAAGACCAGCTGGCCACGGCCGACCTGGTGGTGGTGCACAAGACCGACGGCTTGACGGCCGGGCAACTGGCCGGCGTGGAAACCGCGATCCGCGCCGAGACCGCGCCTGGTGTCAAGCTGGTGCAGGCCCAGCACGGCCGCATTGACATCGGCGTGCTGCTGGGCCTGGAGCGCGCGGTGGAAGACGTCATCGACCAGCGCAAGACCCACCACGACGAGGAAGAAGACCACGACCATGATGCTTTCGATTCGGTGCAGGTGGCGCTGGACGTGCCCGGCCGTGACGCGTTGCTGGCGGCGCTGCGCGGCGTGGTGGAGCGCCATGAAATTTACCGCGCCAAGGGCTTTGTGGCCTTGCCCGGTTCGGCCATGCGCCTGGTGGTGCAGGGCGTGGGCAGCCGTTTCGACAGCTACTTCGACCGACCCTGGCGCGACGGCGAAGCGCGGCAATCGCGGCTGGTGCTGATCGGCTCCGGGCTCAATGCCGCGGTGTTGCAGGCCGAACTGGGCGCGGCACTGGCGGCGCCTGTCGCGGCATAACGGCAAATAACACGCCATGCATCTGCTCTCCACCCGCCCCGGAGGCCACGTTGAAGACGGTGGCCAGGGTGTGGTGCGCGTGGAGCAGACGCCCGGCGACATTGTGGTGCTCAGCGCGGCCGACACCACGCTGTCCCTGCTGGCCGACGCGGCGCAGCAGCTGCCCGCAGGCTTTCCCGCGGTGCGCCTGGCCAACCTGATGTGGCTGCGCCAACCCGCCTCGGCCGATATGTATGTCGACGAGGTGCTGCGGCATGCGCGTGTGGTGGTGATAGACCACCTGGGGGCCGCCAGCGACTGGGCTTATGTGGTGGAACGGGTGCGCGAGCTGGCGAGTGCGCGCGGCCAGTGGCTGGCCCTGTTCTCGGGCGATGCCGCTGAAGACCTGCAACTGCTGCTGCGCAGCACCGCCCCGCATGAAGACTGCCGCGAGCTCTGGCGCTGCCTGCGCGAAGGCGGCCGCGACAACGCCCGCACATTTTTTGAGCTGATAGGCCATGCCGCCTTCGGCCTGGGCCCGCGTCCCGCGCCGCCCGAAGTGCTGCCGCCCGCCATGGTCTACCAGCCGCTGGAGAGTCCTCCTTGGCGGGACGGCGCCCCCGCGGCGCTGCTGGTGTTTTACCGCGCCCATCTGCAGGCCGGCAACACGGCAGTCTTTGATGCCATGCTGGCCGCACTGAGCGCTGAAGGCCTCAACACCGTGGCCGTGGCGGTCGATTCGCTCAAGAACCCGGCCAGCCTGGCGCTGCTGCGTTCGCTGGCCGCTGAACACGGCGTGGGCGTGGTGCTCAACGCCACCAGCTTTGCCATTACCGCACTCGACGGCGACGACGTGGACAGCGTGCTGGGTGCGCAGATGGAAGCCCTGGCCGGCGATGCCCCGGTGCTGCAGCTGATCACCGCGGGCTGCTCGCAGGAGCAGTGGCAGGCCGACCCGCACGGCCTGGCGCCGCGCGACCTTGCGATGCAGGTGGTGCTGCCCGAGGTGGACGGCCGCATAGGCACGCGCGCCATCAGCTTCAAAGGCCTGGCCTGGCGCTGCGAACGCACCGAGGTGGACGTGGTGCGCTACCAGCCCGAGCCTGAACGCATGGCTTTTGTGGCCGGGCTGGCGCGCCGCTGGTGCGCGCTGCAAAACAAACCCAACGAGACCAAGCGCGTGGCGCTGGTCCTGGCCAACTACCCCAACGACGACGCCCGACTGGCCAATGGCGTGGGCCTGGACACCCCGGCTTCCACCGTGGCCTTGCTGCGCGCCATGCGGGAGGCGGGCTACGCGACGGGCGAATTGCCCGAAGGCGGTGACGCCTTGATTGCCGCGCTGGTGGCCGGTGTCACCAACAACCTGGACGCCAACCCCATGCGTCCCGCCGGGCAAAGCCTGGCCATGGCGGACTACCTGCAGGATTTCCGCCGCCTGGATGCGGCCAGCCGTGATGCCGTCAACGCGCTATGGGGCCCGCCCGAACAGGACCCGATGGTGCGCGGCGGCCGTTTTATGGTCTCCGGCCATCGCTATGGCCATGTGTTTGTCGGCATACAGCCCGCACGCGGCCGCGACCTGGACCTGGTGGCGACTTACCACGATGCCGACTTGGTGCCCACGCACAACTACCTGGCCTTCTACTTCTGGCTGCGCCGCCAGTTCGCGGTGGATGCCGTGGTTCACGTGGGCAAACACGGCAACCTCGAATGGCTGCCCGGCAAAAGTGTGGCCTTGGGCGCGGCCTGCTGGCCCGATGCCATCCTGGGCCCGCTGCCGCACCTCTATCCTTTTATCGTCAACGACCCCGGCGAGGGCAGCCAGGCCAAGCGCCGCACGCAGGCCGTCATCATCGACCACCTGATGCCGGCGCTCACGCGCGCGGAGACCTACGGCCCGCTGCAAAAGCTGGAGCGGCAGATGGACGAGTACTACGAGGCCCTGTCGCTGGATCCGCGGCGCGCGCGGCGCCTGCGCGAGGACATCCTCGCGCATGTGCTCGCCGAAGGCCTGCATGCCGACCTGGGCTTTGCCAAACCCGCCGACGACGCGGGGCGCGAGGCGCTGCTGCAGCGGCTGGACGCTTACCTCTGCGAGATCAAGGAATCCCAGATCCGCGACGGCCTGCACATCCTGGGCGCATCGCCACAGGGCCGTCAGCAGGTCGACACGCTGGTGGCGCTGGCGCGGTTTCCGGGCGGCGCGGCCGCCGGCCAGCGCAGCCTGCTCGCGGCGCTGGCCCAGGACCTGAAACTGGAGGGCGTGGACGGCTTTAACGCACTGAGCCCCGAGTGGGCCGCGCCCTGGAACGGCCCACGCCCCGCCTTGCTGCAGGCGCAAAGCGAGGAGGCCTGGCGCCATGCCGGCCACACACGCGAGCGCCTGGAGTTGCTGGCCCGCCAGCTGGTAGCCGGCCATGTGGTGGCCGGTGCGGCATGGGATGAAGCCGCCTGGCCGCAGGGCACGCCGGTGCTGCGGCGCATGCGCGAGGTGCTGCGCCCGCGCCTGGACGCCTGCGGCCCACAGGAGATTGCCCAGTGCCTGCGCGGCCTGGCCGGCCGTTTTGTGCCGGCCGGCCCCAGCGGCGCGCCGTCTCGCGGCCGGCCCGACGTGCTGCCCACGGGGCGCAACTTTTATTCGGTGGACACGCGCGCCGTGCCCACGCAGACCGCCTATGCCATGGGCGCGGCGGCCGCCGAACGTGTGGTCGAGCGCCACCTGCAGGACCACGGCGAGATGCTGCGCTGCCTGGGCCTGTCGGTCTGGGGCACCAGCACCATGCGCACCGGCGGCGAGGACATCGCCCAGGCCTTTGCCTTGCTGGGCGTGCGGCCCAAGTGGGCCGAGGGCAGCAGCCGTGTGGTGGACATCGAAGTGCTGCCCATGGCCATGAAGCACCGGCCGCGTGTGGACGTGACCTTGCGTGTGTCGGGTTTCTTCCGCGACGCCTTTCCCAATGTGATAGACCTGTTCGACACCGCGGTGCGGGCCGTGGCCGCGATCAGCGAAGAGGACGAACCCGACGAGGTCAATCCGATCCGCGCCCGTGTGCGGCGCGAAGCGCTGGAGGCGCAGGCCAGGGGCCTGAATGCCGAGGCGGCCGAACGCGAAGCCAGCTGGCGCGTGTTCGGCCCGCGCCCCGGCGGCTACGGCGCCGGACTGCAGGAAGTCATGGCCAGCGGCCGCTGGAATGATGGCGCCGACCTGGCCCAGGCCTATCTGCGCGCCGGCGCTTTTGCCTACGGCCAGGGCGGGCATGGCGTGGCCGCGCGCGGCAGTTTTGAACAGCGCCTGGCCGGCCTGGACGCCGTGCTGCACAACCAGGACAACCGCGAGCACGATGTGCTCGATTCGGACGACTACTACCAGTTCCAGGGCGGCATGGCGGTGGCCGTCGAGGCCCTGACCGGCGAGCCCGCCGCGCTGTACCACGGCGATTTCAGCGTGCCCGGCGCGCCGCGCATACGCACGCTGGGCGAGGAAGTGGCGCGCGTGGTGCGCGCGCGCGCCGTCAACCCCAAGTGGCTGGAAGGCGTGCGCCGCCACGGCTACAAGGGCGCGTTCGAGATGGCGGCCACGGTGGACTACCTGTTCGCCTTTGACGCCACCACCGGCGTGGTGGGCGACCACCAGTACGCGCTGGTGGCCCAGGCCTATCTGCACGACGACACCAACCGCGAATTTCTGCGGCAGCACAACCCGCTGGCCTTGCGCAGCATCGGCGAGCGCCTGCTCGAGGCCATGCGGCGCGGCCTCTGGGAAGCACCGGGTGAGCACCGCGACCGCATTGAAGAGCATTTGCTGGCGCTGGAGCGCCGGCTTGAAGAACACGGAGAAGGACCCCTGGCATGAACCATCCTGAACTGAGCATTCCCGTCGAGCCCGCCGAGCGCGCGGCCTTTCCGTTTACCGCGCTGGTGGGCCAGCCGCAACTGCAGCGCGCGCTGCAGCTCGCGGCCATAGACCCGGGCATAGGCGGTGTGCTGATCAGCGGCCCGCGCGGCACGGCCAAATCCACCGCGGCGCGCGCGCTGGCGGCGCTCTTGCCCGGCGCACCCTTTGTCACCTTGCCGCTGGCCGCCAGCCTGGAGCAGCTGGTGGGCACGCTCAATGTGGAAGATGTTCTGCGCGACGGCCGGGTGCGCCTGGCGCCTGGCCTCCTGGCGCGCGCCCACGGCGGCGTGCTCTATGTGGACGAGGTCAACCTGCTGCCCGACGCGCTGGTCGACGCCTTGCTGGATGCGGCCGCCAGCGGCGTGAACACGGTGGAGCGCGACGGCATTTCGCGCCAGCATGCCGCGCGTTTTGTGCTCGTGGGCACCATGAACCCGGAGGAGGGCGAACTGCGCCCGCAGCTGCTGGACCGCTTCGGCCTGTCGCTGGTGCTGGCCAACCCGGTGGACGCCGCACAGCGCACCGCCATCCTGCGCGCGCGCCTGGGCTTTGACGAAGATCCCGCCGCCCTGGCGCAGCAACATGCGCAGGAGCAGGCCGCCTTGAGCGCCGCGCTGGTGGCCGCCCGCGCCGCGCTACCGAGCCTGGCCTGGTCCGACGAGGTGCTGCAGCATGCGGCGGCTTGCGCGATCGCCGCCGGTGTGGACGGCATGCGCGCCGACCTGGTGATGCTGCGCGCCGCGCGCGCGCTGGCGGCGCTGCAAGGGCGCGGCGAAGTCACGCCGGCCGATGTGGATGCGGTGGCCGAATTGGCGCTGGCGCACCGCCGACCCGAGGGCCGTGCGGCCCAGCCGCCCGGTGCAAGCGGCCAGGCGCCACAAACCCCGCAAGCCCCCGAGCGCCCGCAAGAAAAGCCGCCTGCGGCATCCGTACCGCAAGGCGACTGGGGCGCGCTGCCGGCCCAGCCCGAAGGCACGGCCAAGGTCCAGGCGATCGCGGGGTGGCCGCCAAAAAAAGCCTAGGCCACCGCAGCCGCCGCCCGCGCAAAGGGACCGGCAGCTGGCGGTGGCCTCCCTCGCACACGCCTCTCACAACAGCCGCGACGCCCGCTGCCCGGCAGCGCAGCGCCGCCATCGCCTGGCTGCCCACGGTTGTGGCCAAGGGGCAGTCGCCGCTCAAGCGCGAGCACCTGCGCCGCCAGCCCGTGGCGCTGCGCCCCAGCCGGCTGCATTGCATCGTGCTCGACACCTCGGGCTCCATGCGCCGGCACGGCCGCCTGGCCCTGGCCAAGGGCCATGCCGCGTTCATGATCGAGCAGGCCGCGCGCCTGGGCGACGAGGTGGCGCTGCTGCGCTTTGGCGGGCAGGGCGTGGAACTGCTGCTGCCGCCCGGCCCCGCGCGTGCCGCCGGCAGCCAGCGCCTGCGCCCCGTGGGCGGCGGCGGCGGCACGCCGCTGGCCGAGGCCCTGGCGCAGGCCGGCCGCCTGTTGCAGCGCAGGCTTCAGCGCAACGGTCCCATCGAATGCTGGCTGTGGCTGCTGACCGATGGCCGCACGCTGGAGCAGCCGCTGGCGCCGGCCGCGCAGCATCTGGTGATCGTGGACTTTGACGATGCCAGTAAACCCCTGGGCCGCTGCGCCGCCTGGGCGGCCCGCTGGGGCGCGGAGCACCACCTGGCGCTGCCCGCCGCATAAACCCTCCATTCACTTTGACCGAATCCCACACCGATGCCCGATACCGAAATCATTGTCTGCACCACCTGCCGCCCGGCTGGCGCATCGCGCGAGCTGCCCGCCCATGGCCTGGCGCTGTTCGAAGCCGTGCAGGAGGCGCTGCTGGTCTGCGAGCCGGGCACCGGGCTGCACAAGGGCCTGCAGCTGCGCGGCCTGGCCTGCATGAGCGGCTGCTCGCGCGCCTGCACCGTGACGCTGCAGGCGCAGGGCAAATTCAGCTATTACTTCGGCGACCTGGTCCCCGACGCCGAAACCGCGGCCCAGGTGATTGCCTGCGCGCAATTGCACAAGCACAGTGCCGACGGCAACCTGGCGCGCAACACGCGGCCCGAGCGCCTGCGCGGCGGCATACTCGCGCGGCTGCCCCCCGTCGGCCTGGGCTCGACATGACGGCCCGAATCCATTACGTTTGCATCCATCAAGTTTCTTTTTTCACCCACCCCAAGGAGATCGCCATGACCGAACCGACAACGCTGACCCACAGCCCTTCCGACGTCCTGAACCCCGGCCTGACCGTGCTGCGCCCGCTGCTGGGCGCCGCCGCGCTCGGCCTGGTCGTCCTGTACGGCGTGGCTTTTGCCGAAAGCCCGCTGGCCCACAACGCCGCGCACGACGTGCGCCACATCACCGTCAAACCCTGCCATTGAGCAGCCCCCGGGAGACATCCATGATTTTTCAACGACTGATCTGGGCGGCGCTGGCCACCGCGGTGGTGGTGGGCAGCCTGCAAACCGGCGTGCAGCGCTGGCAGGCCGCTCCGCTGATTCTGGCGGCCGAGGTGTACGAGGAACAAAAGGCCGAGGCACCCAAGCCCGCCGAAGCGCCCGCGGCCCACGTGCACGCCGCGGGCACCGCCCCGCATGAACATGAACATCCGCAAGGTGCCGCCAAGGAATGGGAGCCCGCCAACGGCGCCGAGCGCACCGGCTGGACCTGGGTGGCCAATATGCTGCACGCCTTTAGCATGGCGCTGCTGCTGTTCGCCGTCATGGGCGTGTGGCTCTACCGGCGCGGCGCCGCGGTGGCCTCGCTGCGCCTGGCCGGCGTGGTGGCGGCGGCCGGCTGGCTGAGCTTTCATTTCTGGCCCTCGCTGGGCCTGCATGCGGAAGTGCCCGGCATGGAAGCCGCACCCCTGCAGGCCCGCCAGCTCTGGTGGGTGCTGGCGGTGGCCAGCGCGTCCGGCGCCTGCGCCGTGGCCGGTTTCTCGCGCGCGTCCTGGCGTTGGCTGGTGGCCGCGGCCCTGCTGGCGCTGCCTTTTGTGGTGGGCGCGCCCAAGCTGCAGGGCGATGCCCTGGCCGGCTTCGGCCCTGAAGCCCACGCCGCGCTCGAACAGCTGGGTGCGCAGTTCATCTGGGCCACCACCTGGGTGTCCCTGTCGTTCTGGGTGAGCCTGGGGCTGGCGGGCGGATGGGCTTTCCAGCGCTGGGTGCGCCCGGCTTTGCTGGCGGCGCTGCAGCGCGCCGATGCGCCCGCCGTGGTCGCCGTGCAAGCTCCGCAGTGAGTGCTCCGGCGGGTTCTGTGTCCACCGTCGGGGCGGGCCCGGTCGATCCGGCCGTGCCCGCTCACGCCTTTAGCGCCGCCGAGCAGCAAGCGGTGTACCGGGCCATCCACGAGCGGCGCGACATGCGCCACTTCAGCGGCGGCACGGTGGCCGACGAGCTGCTGCAGCGCCTGCTGTCGGCCGCGCACCATGCGCCCAGCGTGGGCTTCATGCAGCCCTGGCGTTTTATCCGTGTGCGCAGCCGGCCCCTGCGCGAGGGCGTGCATGCGCTGGTTGAGCAGGAACGTGTGCTCACGGCCAAAGCCCTGGGCGAGCGCGAAGACGAGTTCATGAAACTCAAGGTACAGGGCGTGCTGGACGCCGCCGAGGTGCTGGTGGTGGCCCTTCCGCCGGGCCGCGAGCAGCATGTGTTCGGCCGCCGCACCCTGCCCGAGATGGACCTGGCCTCGGCGGCCTGCGCCATCCAGAACCTCTGGCTTGCGGCCCGTGCCGAAGGGCTGGGCATGGGCTGGGTGTCCATCTTTGATCCGCAACAGCTCGCCGCGCTTTTGCGCATGCCCGAAGGCAGCAAGCCGGTGGCCGTGCTGTGCCTGGGGCCGGTGCAGGCCTTTTACGAGCAGCCCATGCTGCAGGCCGAAAAGTGGGCGCGCCGCGCGCCGCTGGCCGACATGGTGTTTGAGGACCTTTGGGGTGCCGCGCCTTCTTCCCCAGAAGCGCCATGATGGCCTGGACCGGCCTCTACCTTTTGCACAGCCTGCCTTATGTCGCCGGCTGCATGGTGCTGGCCCTGGGCCTGGCGCTGTGGATAGACAAGTACATGGGCGAGCCGCCTTCGCCCGTCCATCCGGTGGTCTGGATGGGAAATTACCTCAAGGCCTGCGGCAGCGTGACGGTGCGCCGCGCGCCGCCGGCGGCATTTGTGCTGGGCGCGCTGGCCTGGTGGCTGGGCGCGGCCCTGGTGGGCGCCATCGCCTGGGGCGCGCAGGCGCTGGTGTTCTGGCAACTGGCCGGTTATGCCGCGGCGCCGGCCTGGCAGGCCGCCATCGACACCGCGCTGCTGGTGGTGCTGATGGCCTGGCTGCTCAAGTGCATGCTGTCCTGGCGCATGCTGCGCGAAGAGGTCGGCGCGGTGGAACTGGCGCTGGGCCAGTCGCTGGAGGCCGGGCGCGAGCGCCTCTCGTGGCTGGTGAGCCGCGACACTACGCAACTCAGTGCCAGCCAGGTGCGCGAAAGCGCGATTGAATCGCTGGCCGAAAACCTCAACGACTCGGTGGTCGCGCCCATCTTCTGGTTTGTGCTGCTGGGCCTGCCGGGGGCCGCCGTCTACCGCTTTGCCAACACCGCCGATGCCATGTGGGGTTACCGCGGCATTTACCGGGGCAAGAACTGGGAGTGGGCCGGCAAATGGGCCGCGCGCGCGGACGATGTGCTGTCCTGGCTGCCGGCGCGCCTCACGGCTTTGCTGCTGGCGCTGGCGGCACGCGGCCTGCCTTTTCACGCCTTGTGCCGCGAAGCGCGCAGGACGCCTTCGCCCAACAGCGGCTGGCCCATGGCGGCCATGGCGCTGGCGCTCGGTGTTTCGCTGGGCAAGCCGGGCGTCTACATATTAAATCCCCGGGGACGGCCGCCCGAGGCGGCGGACACCGCGCTGGCCCAGGGCCTGGCCGCCCAGGCGGTGTTTGCGCAGGTCTTTCTTGCCATGGCGGCGATGCTGCTGGTGGCGATGGCGGCGGCATGAGCGCCAAGCCCTCTCGGATCCATGGCGGGCCCGACGGCCTGGGTGTGCCGCTGCATGATTTTTCGACCAACAGCAATGCCTGCGGGCCATGCCCCGCGGCGCTGGCCGCCGTGCGGCAGGCCGACGCCACGCGTTATCCCGATGCCGGCTACACCGCCTTGCGCGCGCGGCTCGCGGCCTTTCATGGGGTGGGCCAGGCGCGTGTGCTGCCGGCCGCGAGCGCCAGCGAATTTATCTTTCGCATCACGGCCCTGGCGGCGGGGCAGGGCGCGCGTGCTGTCTGGCTGCCGCCCCTCAGTTATGGCGATTACGCGCAGGCGGCTGCCGCGCATGGCCTTGCCATCACCAGCAAGCCCGGCAATGCGCAACTGCTCTGGGCCTGTGAGCCTTCCAGTCCGCTCGGGGCTGCGCAGGATGGTTTGAGCGCGCTGGCCGATGGCCGCCAGGAACAGGCGTTGCTGGTGCTGGACCGTGCTTACGAACCCTTGCGGCTCAGCGCCGCGCCCACATTAACGAAGTGGCAACTCGACAGCGTCTGGCAGCTCTGGACACCCAACAAGGCGCTGGGCCTGACGGGCGTGCGCGCGGCCTACGCGATTGCGCCACTGGAGCAAGAGGGCAGCGCCGCCGCACTGGAGCAACTGTGCCCCTCCTGGCCCGTGGGTGCGCATGGCGAGGCCATGCTGCAGGCCTGGGTCGGTCATGAGGCGCAGGACTGGCTGGCTGCCAGCCTCAAGACTTTGCGCGAATGGAAGGCCAGGCAAATCGCCGTCTGCGAATCCCTGGGCTGGCACTGCCTGCCCAGCGAGGCGAATTTTTTCTGCGCGCAGCCGGCCTTGCCTGAGGGCTTGGGCCTGCAAGAGGCGCTGGCCGCGCTGCGCATCCAGGGCATCAAGCTGCGCGACACCACCTCCTTTGGCCTGCCTGGCCATGTGCGCCTGGGCGTGCAGCCGCCCGCTGTGCAGGATGCGCTGCACAATGCATGGCAACAACTCTCTTCTCAAACCCGTTCATGAGCGCAAAAAGTGTGATGGTGCTGGGCACCACCAGCGGCGCCGGCAAAAGCTGGCTGACCACCGCGCTGTGCCGTTACTACGCGCGCCAGGGGCTCAAGGTCGCGCCCTTCAAGGCGCAGAACATGAGCAATAACGCCAGGGTGGTGTCTAAAGGTGAAATCGGCAGCGCCCAATACTTCCAGGCGCTCGCGGCCAGGGCCGTGCCAGACGTGCGTATGAATCCGCTGCTGCTCAAGCCCGAAAAAGACACCCAAAGCCAGGTCGTGCTGATGGGCCAGGTCAATGCCGAGCTCTCGCGCATGGAGTGGCGCGGCCGCAGCGCCTCGGTCTGGCCCGTGGTTTCGCAGGCGCTTGACGAATTGATCGCCGAGAACGATGTGGTGGTGATGGAGGGCGCGGGCTCGCCCGCCGAGATCAACCTCAAGGCCAGCGACATCGTCAATATGCGCGCGGCCCAGCATGCCCATGCATCCTGCTTGCTGGTGACCGATATAGACCGCGGCGGTGCCTTTGCGCACCTCTACGGCACCTGGGCCATGCTGGACGAAGCGGAGCGAAAACTCATCAAGGGTTTTGTGCTCAACAAATTCAGGGGCGACGCCAAACTGCTGGCGCCCGGACCGCAGATGCTGCGGGACATGACAGGCATTCCCACGGTCGCGACGCTGCCGATGTGGTGGCAGCACGGCCTGCCCGAAGAAGACGGTGTGTTTGATGACCGCAGTGTGGCCAGCGGCGCTGTGACCCGAACCGTTGCGGTGATTGCCTATCCGCGCATCAGCAACCTCGACGAATTCCAGCCGCTCAAAAACGTGCCCGGCCTGCGCCTCAAGTGGGTGCGCAGCCCGGCCGATCTTATGGGCGCCGATTGGGTCATATTGCCCGGCTCCAAACACACCAGCGGTGACCTGGCCTGGCTGCGCGCCCAGGGGCTGGACCAGGCCGTGGCCGCGCACGCGGGGCGCGGCGGCGCCGTGCTGGGCATTTGCGGCGGCCTGCAGATGCTGGGCGAGGCGCTGATAGACCCGCACGGCATAGACGGCAATGCGCCCGGCCTGGGCCTGCTGCCGGTGGTCACGGTGTTTGACGAAGCCAAGACCGTGCGGCACCGGCAGGCCGCTTTCACGCCGCTGCGCGGGCTGTGGGCCGGCTTGTCGGGTGTGGGTGTGCAGGGTTATGAAATCCACCACGGCCAGACCGCGCCGCATTCGGCCATGGCGGCGGCCGGTGATATCGCGCATGCGGTGATGCCCGAAGGCCTGGCCTGGCAGAACCAGGCCGGCAATGTGCTGGGCCTGTACCTGCACGGCATGTTCGAGGACCCGCGCGTACTGCAAGCCTTGTTCGGTGCGGCCGTGCCCACGCTGGACTCGGTGTTTGAGGGGCTGGCCGACTACATCGCCGGGCATTTCGCGCCCGGCGTCTTGCAGTCACTGATCATCGACCGCTGATCACTGCACCCGCTTGAGCGGCCCGAAGCAGGCCTCGAGTGACGCGGCCTTGCAGACGATGAACTGGTCCTGTTTGGGGCTGAACTGGATAAAACGAATCACGCTTTCGTCACCGTCCGCATGCAGGTCGCCCGAGCAGTCGCGCTTGCCGTTGCTGCTGGTCACGGTTTCGGTCAGCGGGTAAAAGCCCGTCGTTGTGGGCTTGGCCGGCACCTGGTAGTCGCCCTGGGTGACTTCCTCACCGCTGGTGCCCAGGCGCCTGCCGTCGGTGCGGTATTGCCAGGTTTCGGTGCAGGTCTTGCCGGGCAGGGTCCAGCTCCAGGTGCCCACAATCGGATGGGCTGTGGCGGGGCCAGGGCTGGCAGGCTGGGCCTGCGCGAAGGCGCAGCACAGCAGGGCGGAAAGAATGCATGATCGCAAAAAAAGGTTCATGGCGGCGTGTGGGCTCCAAAGGCTATTCCGCGATTATGAAGACGCGGTGTAAAGCGCCGGCGGGCCGTGCAGCCAAAGCCCTTGCCCGCTACGGGCGTTTTTCCGGCAGCCTCAGCGTCAGCGTGGTGCCCGCGGCCGAGGAGTGCAGCAAGAGCTCCGCGCCTATGGCCTGGGCGCGGCGCTGCTGGTTGGCCAGGCCCTTGCCGCCGCCGGCCAGCGCCTCGCTGATGGAAAAGCCGCCGCCGTTGTCGGCGATGATGACGCTGACATAACCGTCTTCGGCGCCCGTCATCACCCTGATCTGCGTGGCGCGGGTGTGCTTGAGGGTGTTGGTGAAGGCCTCCTGCAGGATGCGCAGTATGTGCAGCGCGTTGCGCGGGTTCAGCCAGTCCAGCGGCGGCACGTCGGAAACCTCCCAGCGCAGCGAGATGCCGGCGCCCGCCAGGCGTGGGCCCAGGCGAAAGCGCAGCGTGGCCAGCAGGAGCAGCAAATCGGCCTCGACCGGCTCCATCGAATCTATGGTCAGCTTGAGGTCGTCTATGCAGCCCTTGAGGACCTCGGCCACCTCGGCCTCGCCGAGCCTGCCTCCCTCGACCACGCGCAGCGCGCTGACCAGCGAGGAGCCCAGGCCGTCGTGCATGTCCTGCGTGAGGCGCTGGCGCTCCTGGCTCAGCAGCTCGCGCTGCTCGACCTCGCGTAGCCTCTCGTAACTCGCTGCGAGTTCGGTCTCGCGGTTCTTGAGGCTTTCTTCCAGCCCGGTATTGAGCTGCTCCACGGTGGCCAGGGCGCCCACATACTGGCGGAACATGATCACCACAAACACGCCGAACAGCAGCATGGCCGCGTAAGGCGTGAGGTAGTAGCTTTCCAGGTCGACCACGTACTTGAGGCGGGCCCAGTCGTAGACGCCGAACACATAGTTGACCAAAAAGGCGGTCGACAGCATCTTCGCGTCCAGCGAGCGGCTGCGCCATGAATGCCACAGCCCGATGACCGCGATGACCGTGGCCATGCTGATCAGCAGCAGGTGGGCATAGGGCCGCAGCGCCAGCAGGCTGGGGAAGACGGAGGCAAAGGGCAGCGTGACGATGGAAAACACCACAGCCATCGCCAGCATCACGCGGCTGGTCCGGGGCATGGCGCGGCCGTGCAGGAACTGCAGGAAATAGTGGGTGACCAGCGACTGCCACATCAAGGCATTGAGGGTCAGCCAGATAAACCAGGCGTCGCTGACGATGAGTTTTTCGGGGCCCAGCTGGAAATGCCAGCGGCGCGTGGCGTTCAGCACCGCCATGGCGAACAGGTAAAGGCTGGCGGGCTGGCGGCGCACCACCCAGACCGCCAGCGAAAACAGCCCCACTGCGAGGAAGGCCGCGCTGCACATAAAGGGCAGCTGGTTGGCCAGCCAGTCGCGCCTGCCGGCCATTTCGACCAGGCTGTCGGAGTCTCCCGCATAGAAGGAAGAAATCCCGGCCTCGGGCGAGGGCAGGCTGTCCAGGCGTATCAACAGGGTTTTCGGCGGCGGGCTGTCGGCGGTCAGGTTCAGCGGCAGCAGCAGCGCGGGGTGGCTGAAGAGGTTCCAGACCGGGCTGCCGGTGGAGCGGTAGCGCAGCCGGCCGTCGGCATACACCGCGATCTGGCCGGCCGCGAGCCAGCGTATCAGGTAGAAATGCTGGGGGCCCTTGCTGCCTTGCAGCTCATCGAGGTGTATGCGCAGCCAGGTGGTGACCACCGGCCGTTTGCCGGTGTCCGAAGCCGCCGGTGTTTCAATCACGCGCGGCAATGCCACCTGTGTCCAGCTTCCGGGCAGGGCGCTGTCGTCGACCGTGGCCGCCAGCGGCTTGAAGCTTGCCGCTTCTTCACGCAGCATCTCGGCCTGGGTGTAGTGCGCGACAGTCCCCGCGGCCCAGGCGGCGGGGCCGCAGGCCAGCAGCCAGGCGCACAGCAACAGCCAGCGAAGCATGCCCCCGCGCACCTCAGGCCGCCAGAATGCCCTGGTTCCTGGCTTCATAAATCGCTTCGGCTCGCGAATTCACATTGAGCTTGCTGTAAATGCGCCGCACATAGGTCTGCACCGTGTGCTGCGACACCTGCATCAGGCGGGCGATCTCATCGGCGGTAAAGCCTTTGGTGATCAGCTCCAGCACTTCCTTTTCGCGGCTGGACAGCACGGCCTGCTCGCCGGCGGCTGGGGCCGGCGCGGCTGCCGGCACCACCGGAGGCGCGGCACGAAAGCGCATCAGGATCTGCCGGGCGATCAGCGGGCTGATCGGGCTGCCGCCGCCGTGCAGGCTGCGGATCTCGTGCAGCATGTTCTCGGGCTCGCTGTCTTTGAGCAGGTAGCCCGATGCGCCGGCTTCTATGGACTGCAGCACATGCGCTTCGTCGCCGAAGGCCGTGCACACCATCACCGCGCAGGTCGGCCATTGCGCGTGCGCCGCGCGTATCACGTCGATGCCCGAGCCGTCGGGCAGGCCCAGGTCCACCAGCAGCACATCGGCGGGCGCGTTTTGCAGGGACTGCAGGCCCTGCGCGCGCGTGCTGGCCAGGCTCATCAGGCGTATGTCGGGCGAAGCCGTGATGGCGGTCACGATGGCGTTCTGGAAAAGGACGTCATCCTCCACGAGCGCCACGTGGATCGGGGACGGGCTTGGGCTGGGCTGCATGTCGGTTCCTGCGTTGGCGCATGCCTTATGCATGCATGGACGTGCTACCCGCGGGACGGGAAGCGGACGGCCGGAAATATTGCCATTGTGCTTCAAGGGCGGGCCATTGCGTGTCCCCATATCTAGGGACAGTTTGGATGCCGTGCGGTGCGGAATTCCGGCCTTGTCGCCGGAAAGAGGGATAACAGCGTATCGGCGGATGACGGTGTTAACGCTTTTGTTGCAATCGGCGGAATCACATGGTTGCGGGGCGCTTTTCCGGCAGGCGCAAGGTTAGCCGTGTGCCGGCTGCCGATGATTCAAACGCCACATCACCGCCTATGGCCTGCGCGCGGCGTCGCTGGTTGGCCAGGCCCTTGCCGCCGTTGCCTGGCGCTTCCTCCACCGCAAAGCCCTTGCCGTTGTCGGTGATGCCGACGCACACCCAGCCGTCGCCCGCGGCGGTGGTTACGCGTATTTCGCTGGCCTGGGCGTGCTTGAGGATGTTGGCGAAAGCCTCCTGCAGGATGCGCAAAATGTGCAGCGCGCTTGAAGGGTCCAGCCAGTCCAGCGCGGGGAGTTCCTGAACTTCCCAGAGCAGCGTGATGCCGGTGCCTTCCAGCCGGGGCTCGAGCCGGAAACGCAGTGTGGCCAGCAGCAGCAACAGGTCGGCTTCAACCGGCTCCATCGAGTCGATGGCGAGCTTCAGGTCGTCCATGCAGTCCTTGAGGGTCTGCTTCACGCGTTCGTCGCTCATGCCGCCGACTTCGACGGAGCGGATGGCGCTGATCAGCGTCGAGCCCAAGCCGTCGTGCATGTCCTGCATCATGCGCTGGCGTTCGTGGCTCAGCATCTGCTGCTGGGCGATCTCGCGCAGGCTGCGGTGGCTGGCTTCAAGTTCGGCTTCGCGCACCCGCAGGCGCTCGGCCAGGCTGGCGTTGACCTGCTCGACCTCCGCAATGGCGCCGGTGTAACGGCGGTACATCACGTAACCGAAGACGCTGAAGGTGATCGCGTTGGTATGCGGGCCCAGATACCAGTTTTCGGGGCTGATGAAATTGTTCTGTACCAACCAGTCGGTCGCGCTGAAGAGCGTGGCCAGCACCGTCCCGATGGCCACTACCATGGCGTCGCGCGAGCGCCCCCAGGCGTTGACGATGCCCGCCATGCTGACGCTCACGCCCATCAGTGCGGCCACCACGTACAGCATGGGCGTGGTCCTCGGCGTGTTGGGCAGGGCCGGCCACAGGGGCAGGGTCAGCAGGGCCATCAGCACGGACGCGGTAATCAGTGCCCGCGTCAGCCACAGTTGCCGGCGTCGGTGCAGCAGGCCGATTGAAAAGTGCACCACCGTGACCAGCCAGAACAGCGAGTTGACGGTGAACCAGGCAAACCAGTCGTTGGCAATCGGGAAGTTCACATAAAAATGCAGGCCCCGGATGAAGGACATGGCCGCCAACACAAAAAACAGCAGGTAGCCCGGCTCATGCCGGCGCCGCAGCCACACCAGCAAGGCGAAGATGCCGACCGCGAGGAAAGCCGAGCTGAACATGCCCGGCAATTCCTGCTGCAGCCATTGGCGGCCGTGGTAGCGCCAGCTGATGGCATCCACCGGGCCCAGCCACAGTGACGACAGCGCCACCTGCGTCGCAGCCGTGTGCTCGATGCGCAGCGTGATCTCGCGCGGCGGGCGGCCATCGGGTGATTTCTCCAGCAGCACCCACAGCGGCGTGTGCGGGCTGTTCCATAACGGGCCTTGCTGCTGTGCGGTGTGTATCAGGTGACCGTCGGCGTACACCGCGAGGGTGCCGTCGGTGCGCACGCGGGCCGCATACAGCGCCAGCGGCGCGGACGATGCCGGGACCGGCGGCACGGTCAGTCGAAACCAGCTGGTGCGTGTGACGGGTGTCACGCCGGCGGATGCTGCAGCCCGGGCCTGTCCCAGCACCGAGACGGGCAAGGCGTGCGGCAGCGCAACGGGCTGCCAGTGGTCCAGCAGGGTTTGGCCGTCCAGGGTGAGCGGTGGCGAGGTGAAGCCCGCATCGGTTTGCACCTGCCAGTCAGCCTCGGTGAGATGCAGGGCCGCCGCGCTGGGGGAAGCACCCGCGCGGGTGTCCGCAGAGTCGCAGGCGACAAGACCCGTCAGCACCGCGGCTGCTGCCAGCAGCGCTACGCGGGGCAAAAAACGCAGGAGCCGGTGGTAATAAAAGGGCATGCGCACGGGCAACTACTGCGACAGAATGCCCTGGTTCCGGGCTTCGTAGATCGCTTCAGCCTTGGAGGTGACCTTGAGTTTGCTGTAGATGCGCCGCACAAAAGTGCGCACCGTGAAGGGCGACAACTCCATCAGCCTGGCGATTTCCACCGCGGTGAAACCTTTGGTGATGTAGTCCAGCACTTCCTTTTCACGCGCCGACAGCAGCGAGGACGCGTCGATATCGGCGGGCGTCGTGCCGGCGCCAGCTGCCGTGCTGCGGCGAAAACGCGCCAGCACCTGCCGGGCGATGATGGGGCTGATCGGGCTGCCGCCGCTGGCCAGGCTGCGGATCTCGGCCGCCATCTTCAGCGGTGAGCTGTCTTTCAGCAGGTAGCCGGCAGCGCCGGATTCGATCGACTGCATCACATGCGTCTCGTCGCCAAAATTGGTGCTCACCATGATGCTGCAGGCCGGCCACTGCTGGGAAGCCGCGCGAATCACGTCGATGCCTGAGCCATCGGGCAGGCCCAAATCAACCAGCAGCACATCGGCCGGCGGTTGCTTGAGCATCTGCAAGCCTTCGGCGCGGGTGCCTGCCGCGCCCACCAGGCGCATGTCAGAAGCGCCCTGCACCACGCGACTCAGCGCTCCGCGAAAGCTCGGATCGTCCTCGACGATGGCGACGTGGATTACGGGCAGGTCTTGTTCAGCGGGAGGTGCATTCATCAGGCGACATTTTGCGACGGTTTCGGTCGCACGACTCGCTATTCGTGTAGATTGTTTGTTCTACATGCAAGCCGGTAACCGGTGGCTGGTCACCGGCAAGGCCTGTTCGCTGTCCCGTCGGTGCCGGAATCAAGCCACCCGGACGATCCATGTGCTATTTTTTTGATAGCGATTGGCGCCCATTTCTGCTGGTCTAAGGTCCAATATTGTGTCCGGGAGGGGGTCCTGAGGATATCTGGGTGTAGCGCATATGTGCGACAGACAGCGACTTTCGTGATTCGTACGATGATTGCCGGTCAGCCAGGCGTTTCACAACAGCCGGGGGCGCTGGCCCGACTGATTGGCGAGCAACCTGGTTCGCTGCAAGTCCCGCCCGTCAACGAAAGCTTCCATGAAAAGCCACGCCAGCATGAACCGTATTTACCGCCTCGTCTGGAACACTGCCCTGAGCCTGTGGGTGGCTGTGGCTGAGAACGCCAGAGGCAAAAGCAAGGGCGGCACGGCTCGCCCAAGTGTGGATTGCAGTTCGGTTCATCAAGGTGATGGCGGGCATGGAGGCGATGGTGGTAGCGGGTTCACGCTTAACGCCGTCTGCAAGGCGGCTCTCGGTGTTCTGTCATCTCTCTTGCTTATGGTTCCGCAGGCGCACGCTGCAGATGCGGCCAATGCGGCCGTCGTCGCCGGCGCAGGCACCGTCGCCACCGCGGGCAATCTCACCACGATCAACCAGGCGACGCAGAGGCTGGCGATTGACTGGACTTCACTGTCCACCCGTGCCAATGAGGCTTTGGTATTCAACCAGCCCAACGCGCAGGCGATTGCACTGAACCGCATCACCGGCAGCAGCCCCAGCGAGCTGCTCGGCAGCCTCACGGCCAATGGCCAGGTGTTTATCCTGAACCCGAACGGAGTGCTGTTTGGCGCCGGCTCCCAGGTCAATGTCGGTGGCCTTGTTGCATCGACCTTGAACATGAGCAATGCCGACTTCATGGCTGGCAACAACGTGTTCACCGGTTCCGGCGGCTCGGTGGTCAACCAGGGCACGCTGAACGCAGGGCAGGGCGGCTACCTGGCGTTGCTGGCCCCCGAAGTGCGCAACGAAGGTGTGATGACCGCTACGCTGGGCACTGCGCTGCTTGCCGCTGGCAACAAGGTCACGCTGAACCTCGACAACGGCAGCCTGCTGGGCTACAGCATTGACCAGGGCGCGATCAATGCCCTGGCCGAGAACAAACATTTGATCCAGGCCAACGGCGGGCAGGTGCTGCTCTCGGCCAGGGCCCTGGACAGCCTGACCACCGGCACCGTGAACAACACCGGTGTGATTGAAGCAAAGACGATGGCCAACAAGGCCGGCCGCATCATGCTGATCGGCGACATGGAACACGGCATGGTCCGTATCGGCGGCACGCTGGATGCCAGCGCCCCCGATGGCGGTGACGGCGGCTTTATCGAAACCAGTGCCGCGAACTTCAAGATCCTGCCGGGCTTCAGGGTCAATACGCGGGCGCCGCAAGGCAAGAACGGCAACTGGCTGCTGGACCCGGCCACGATGACCATCGCGGGCGGCTCCGGTGCGGCGGCCAACACCATTTACGAGGACACGCTTGAAGCCGCGGGTTCCGACATGACCATCCAGGCCACGGATTCGATCAACACGACGGGCAACTTCAGCAATGCCGATGTGGAAATGCCCAGTGGCCTGAACCTCATCATCAAGACCACCGGGGCCAGCGGTACCGGCATAGACCTCACGGGCAGCGGGGACGGCACCGCCCTGACCTTCAAGGTCTCCGGCGGCGGCACGATTAACGTGAACACAGCCTTGGCCTCCCAGTCCATCAAGAGTTCCGGGCTGGCCGTGACCGGCGGCGCCGGCACGATCACCGTCAACTCCGCCGGCGCGCTGGATATCAGCAACGCGGTTGTGCAGACTGCCGGAGGCGCCATCTCGTTGACCGGGGCGGGCCAGGCCGGAAACTCGGGCGTGCTGGTGTCCCAGAGCACGGTGAACGCCGGCACCGGCGCCCTCACCATCAACGGCATCACGGCGGACACGGCGCAGTACGGCATCCTGCTGGACCGTGCCACCCTCATCAGCGGCAATGCCAACATCAACAGCGCCAGTTCAGCCATCAAGCTGGCGGGCAGCAGTTTGACCAGCAGCGGAAACATCAGCATTGACGCATCCAACACCAATTCAGGCAATCACGCGGTCGAGCTGGTCAACAGCGGGGCCACACAGACCAACGTCAGCACCACCGGCGGTGGCACCATAAACATCACCGGCAAGCTCAAGAGCGGCGGCGCCGCTGCTGTCGCCGCCAGCGGTTCGGCGGCAGGTGTGGCCATCGCCAACTCCAACGTGGCAGGCGGCGCCGGCACCGTCACCATCATCGGCGAGTCGGGCTGGGGCACCATCATTGCCCAGGCGGCCCGCGGGGTGCGGCTGGACTCACTGGCCAAGGTCACAGGTACGGGCAACATCGCCGTTACCGGCAATGCACACACCACGTCGACGGCCCACAGCGTCGCCGTTGAGCTGGGCACCGGCTCCGAGGTGTCCAGCACCGGCGGCAACGTGGAGGTCAGGGGCCAGATGCTCAGTGCCCTCGCCGCCGCCGCGGATACCAAGGGCATCATTGCAAAAGGCAAGCTGCAGTCCGGCGCGGCCAGTCGCATCTTGCTCGACGGCGTCGCTGATATGGACGATGGCACGACCGGCATCGGCATCCTGGTCGATGCCGGCGCCGACCTGATCGCGGGCACGGGCGGGCTCTCCGTTTCAGGTGCTGGGCAGGGCCTCTCGACAACGGCAACGTTCACGGGCATCTCCATGGCGGGCGGCAGCCTCAGCTCGACCGGTGCGATCAGCATGGACGGCCGCGGGAATTCGGCGGTGGTACACGCTGCCGGTTCCCAGGGCCTGAGCCTGACCGGCGGCAGCATCAACTCCAACGGCGCGGCCATGTCGCTGCTCGGGTCGGGTATGGCGCCGGCCTCGCCGGCCACCAACTTTGACCTGAACATCAACGGCACCGGCATCAACAGCGGGGGCGGGGATATGGCGCTGCGCGGTGAGCGTGTCAACATCGGCAGCGCCGTCAACGCGGGCGCGGGCAGGGTGACGATCAATACGGTCAGCAGCTTCCGGCCGATCACGCTTGGCGGGGCGTCTGAAACCGCCGCCATGAACCTGAGCAACGACGAGCTCAACCGGATCACCGCTTCGGCGATCGCGATCGGCCGCATCAACAACACCGGCGGCATCGCCATCGGCAACACCGGCGGCGCGATCAACCTGGCCAGCTCGCCGACCCTGAGCCTGATCAACGACAACCTCACGGGCTCGATCACCCAGACGGCGGCCATCACCGTCGCCAACCTCAACGCCAATGCACGAAGCGTCGTCCTGGCCAACACTGGCAACCAGATCAGCCAGGTCAGCGGGCGGGCCTACGGCACGGGCAATTTCCAGGTCCGCTCCGCCTCTGCGCTGTCTGTGGGAACGGTTGACGGAACGGCCGGCATCACCAACTCCGGCACCGGTGCTGTCGCGCTGACCAGCAGCGGCGCCCTGACGCAAACCCAGGCTATCGTCGCCAATACCTTCCAGGCCAGCAGCTTCGGGGGCATGACACTTTCCAACGCAGGCAACCGGATCCAGAATTTCGGCGGCCTCAACAACGGCACATCAGGCGGCATCACCCTTCGCAACACCGCCGCCAACGCCAGCTTCCTGGCCGACATCAACGGCGTCGGCCGCATCGACATCGCCAACACCGGCTCCATCACCCTGGGAGCGGGCTCCTTTTCCAATAACAACAACGCCACAGGCACGACTGCGGGCACCGCCGCCATCAGCCTTGTGGCCACGGGCAGCATCAATACGCCAACTCCCTCATCCCCCGGGTCGCACCTGATGAACGCCAACGGCGGCTCGATCTACCTGGAGGCGGGCAACGGCAGCATAGGCAACAGCGCCGCCAACGCCCTGAGTATTTCAGCGACGGGCCCCATCGTTGCAGTGGCCAGCGGCGCCGGCTCGCAGGTCAACCTGAGCCTGGTTGGCAACAGCGCCCTGGAAAACATCAGCGCGACGAGCGCCGTCAACGTCAGCATCAACGGGGCCGGCAACCTCGCGGTCAAGACGGTGGCCGGCAGCTCGGTCACCCTGGGCGCTGCGGCTGGCGCCATCACCGATGCCAACGGCGCCGCCAACAACATCAGCGCCACCACGCTCAATGCGAATGCCATGAACGCCATCACGCTGGGCACCAACGTGACCGGCCTGCAAACCCTGGCGACCACGGCCGCCGCGGGCGACATCAGCCTCACCGCCGCCAATGCGCTGAGCAGCAGCAACCTCGCCATCAGCACCGATGCCGGGTCCGTGCAGACGGTCAACCTCTCATCAGGCGCCGGTATCACGGTCGACAATGCCTTCGGCAATGCGCAGGACAAGCTCAAGCTGACCACGACTGCTGGCAATATCGCCATCAACGGCGCGCTGACGGCGAGCGAGCTGACGCTGAGCACCGCCGGCACCAGCACCCAAACCGCAGCGATCACCGCCACTGGCCTGGAGCTGCTGGGCGCCGGCACGCACACGCTCAACAACGCGGGCAATGCGGTCACGACGCTGGCGGGCAACACCGGCAATGCAGAGTACACGCAGGCCGGCGCGCTGGCTGTCGGCACGGTCAACACGGCAGGCCTCACCGCCAGCGGGAAGGTGCTGGTGCGCACCACAGGGGCGGCCAGCGACCTCACCCTGAACAACGGCGTGACCTCCGGCAGTGCGACCAATGATTCGCTGGTACTGGCCGCCGGGCGCAACTTTGTGAACAACGCGGGCGCCGGCGCGCTCAACCCAGGAGCGGGCCGCTTCCTTGTCTATTCGACCAGTCCTGTTGCCAGCACCCTGGGCGGCATGGTTTCCACCGGCAACGCTTTTGGCCGCACCTTTGCGGGCAACCTGCCGTCGGACGCCTCCATGACCTCGCTGAGCGGCAACCGCTTTGTCTACAGCTTTGTGCCTACGCTCAATGTGAGCGGCGACAACCAGCGCAAGGCATATGGCGGCGCCGACCCGGTACTGACCTACACCGTCAACAGCGGCCTGGTGGCGGGCGACACCGCGGCCAGCGCGCTGAGCGGCGCCTTGTCGGCGCCCACTGGCGCCGCCGCGACCGGCCCCGCACATGCGATTACGCAGGGCACGCTGGCATCGGCCCTGGGTTACAGCATCGCCTATACCAGCGGCACCTTGACGGTGACGGGTGTGCCGTCCCCCGCACCTTCACCGACGACGCCTTCTCCCGGCGTGGGCGCGGCGCTGGAGGGGGCTTATATGACCGCGCTCAACACCATTGCCGGCACGGACAAACTCCTGGGCAACAGCATCGACAGCGAATCGAAGGTGCTGGATGACGCCGCGCTTATCAAGGCGCTGAATACGGCTGCTGCCGAGGCCGAGGGGCAGGACAAAGCCGAATAGGCCGCGCCGTTTTTGAAGGCCGCTGGCCCCCATCCCAACCTTCCCCCAGAGGGGGAAGGAGTACATGCAGCTCTTACTCCCTCCCCCCGCTGGGGGAGGCTAGGGTGGGGGCTTGCCGCAGTGTCACCAGAACTGGGGACAGACAGTTCAGCGGCCCTTTGCCACAGTAGGGCAGTCATCAAGTCCGGCGCCGGGCCGTGTCCTTGTTGCCCAGGCCTGGAGAAGCTGGATTGAACTGCTGCCCCACCACCGTCTTGCTTGCCGGAGGCGACGCGCTGATGCGTGACGGCCTCAGGATGCTTTTGTCCGGCCAGGCCGGCTTTGAGGTCGTCGCCGAGACCGGCGACGGCGAGGCCGTGCAGGCGCTGGTGCACCGGCTGTTGCCCCAGCTGGTGCTGTTGGACATGGACCTTCCCGGCGCGCCAGGCCTGGAAATCGTGGCCGCCATCAGGGCCGGCTTCGGCGGTGCCGTCAAGGTGCTGCTGCTGACCGGCGAGCTGCAGCCCGCTATCCTCAGGCGGGCGCTATTGGCGGATGCCGACGGCTATGCGCACAAAAGCGAGGACGGCGACGAGTTGCTGTGCGCGGTGCACGCCGTGCTGGCCGGCCACCAGCATGTCAGCCGCGGCATCGCGGCGGTCTTTTTGCCGCGCTCCCTTCGCATGGAGAGGGCCGGTGAAGCGCAGACGGCCACGCCGCGCCAGCGCGAGATCATGTCGCTGGTGGCGCACGGCCTGGGCAACCGCGAGATCGCGAAGCTGCTGGCCATCAGCGTGCTCACGGTGCGCACCCACCGGCAAAACCTGATGGAGAAATTCCGGCTGCACAACGCGGCCGAAATAACCGCCTGCGCTGTGCGGCGCGGCTATTACACGCCGCACTGAAGGGGGCCTGCCGGAGCAAGACCCGGCAGATCAAGCCGGAACGTAATAACCCCTCTGCACCGCATAGGCAGTAATCTCCGCCGCATTCCGCAAAGAAAACTTCTCCATCAAGTTCTGCCGATGCGTCCGTACTGTCAGCACACTGATCGCCAGCAACTCGGCAATCTCGCGGTTGCTCAGGCCGCGCGCCACCAGCGACATGATCTCGCGTTCGCGAGGTGTCGCGACCAGCTTGTCGCCGGCGTAGTCCACCAGCCGCGCGCGCGGCGAAAAGGCCGCGGCGATATTGCGGCTCACATACTGCCGACCGGCCAGCACGGCATGCACAGCCTGCAACAGCTCGGCGCTGTCCTCGCTCTTGTGCACATAGCCGTCGGCACCTGCCGCCAGTGCCTGCCTGACGGAGTCGGCCTGCAGGTCGCCGGTGAGCACCAGCACCTTGACGGCTTCACCCAATTCGGCCTTGATGCTGGCGGCGATCTTCACGCCGTGCTGGCCGGGCAGTCCCAGGTCCAGCAGCAGGAGCTGGGGAGTGAACTGCCTCACCAGTGCTTCGACTGCCATGCCGTCGCCGGTTTCCGCGACAACCTCAAAACCTGGCTGGGTGCCCAGCAGCATCTTCAGGCCGTCGCGCATCAGCACATGGTCTTCCGCAAGAAGGATTCTGGTGGTCGCGATGGTGGAGGGGGTGGAGAGGATGGATGTCATGGTGATGCTCATTGAATGCTTTTCATCAACGCGGCCAGCACGCGCGGCTCCACCGGCTTGTAGAGCAGGCGCAAGCCGTTGCGGGCCGCCTCGGCAACCGTTTCGGCGGAAGTATCGCCGGTGATGATGACGGCGGACACCTGCCGGCCCAGGCGGCGCTCCACCGCCTCGACGATCTCGGTGCCGGTGACGCCATTGCCCAGGTGGTAATCCGTGAGCACCAGTGCCAGCGAGTCCGCCAGATCGGCCGCGGCGTTGATCGCCTCCCCCAGCGTGGCGGCCACACGCACCGGGTGGCCCCATTCGGTCAACAGGCGCTGCATGGACTCGCGCACCTCGGGGTCGTCGTCAACCACCAGCACGCTGCCGGTGAAATGGTCGCGCAGGTCCGCGGGGACCGTGGTCGCGAGCTCGGGCGCCGCCGCGCGCGGCAGCATGACGGAAAACACCGAGCCCTTGCCGGGCGTGGAGCGCACATCGACCTGCCCGCCCAGCAAGCGCACCGAGCGCAACACAATGGCCAGGCCCAGGCCCAGGCCGTGCTCGCGGTCGCGCGCCACATTGGGCACTTGGTAGAACTCGCCGAAGATGCGTGCGCGCTCCTCGTCGGCGATGCCTATGCCGGTGTCAAACACCTGGAACTCCAGCATGTTGCCGCGCGGCCTGCATCCGACCAGGATGCGGCCCTGCTCGGTGTAGCGCACCGCGTTGGCCACCAGGTTGGACAGCACACGCGCGAACACCAGCGGGTCGGTGTCGACCCAGAGGCCACGCGGCGCAAAGACCTTGAAACCCAGGCCCTTGGCCCCGGCCGGCCCGGCGAAGGCGTTGTTCAGTTCCGCCAGCAGTTGCGCCACCTCCACCGGCCGCCGCGCCACTTCCACCGTGCCGCTGTCCAGCCGCGACAAATCAAACAGGCCGTTGAGCAAGCGGCCCAGCCCGTTGAGCGCCAGCTGCAGGCGCTGCGCGATGTGGCTCACTTCCGTGCCGGGGATCTGCGCGCGCCCGGCCATGGCCTGCAGCGTGGCCACGAACAGGCTCAGCGCCTGTATGGGCTGGCGCAGGTCGTGGCTGGCGACCGCCAGGAACTGCGACTTGGCGCGGCTGGCCGCTTCGGCATGCTCCTTGGCGCTACGCAGGTTTTCAGCGGCGCTGAGCGCGCGCAGGCGGCGGCGCAGCAAAACCCAGGTCAGCAGCGCCGCCATCACGCTGGCCGCGGCGCCCAGGCGGGCCACCAGCTGCAGCTTGCTGATGGCGATGGCGGTGGTGAAATTGGGCAGGGAGCGCGCCGTCAGCGTCCAGCCGTAGCCGCCCACCTCCACCTGCTGCGTCGCGTAAAACAGCTTGACGGCCGACTCGCCGCCCACGCGGTCGCTGTAGGTGTCTATCAGCTGGTCATCGTCCTGCCCCGCGCCGTCGTAGACCTCGACGGTGATGTTGGCGCGCTCGCCCAGGATGTTGTCCATCAGGCCGTCCATGCTGAAGGCGGCGTAAATCCAGCCCACGATGTTCGCGCGGCGCTCGGCCAGCGTGCCCTGCGGTTTGCCGTTTTTATAGACCGGCAAATACATGCGGTAGCCGGCCTGGACCTGGGCCGCGTCTTCCTCGGGCAGCCTGACCTTGTTGGACACCGCGATGCCGCCGCTGTCGCGCGCGGCCTCCATCGCGGGCCTGCGCGAGGGCTCGGCGAAATAGTCGGTGCCCAGCGTGCTCAGGAAGGAGGAGCCGGTGGGCTCGAAGTACAGCGCCGAGGTGCTGGCGCCGCTGTCGCCGGGTGCTTGCACCGTGTAGGCCGGGAAGCCCTGGCTGCGCACCGTCGCGATGTGGCGCTCGCGCTCGCTGGTCGGCACGATGAGCGCGAAGCCCATGCCCTGCAGGCCCGGGTGGTTCTGGATGCGCAGGTTGGCGACAAAAGACTGGAAGTCGCCGCGCTGCACCTGGTCGGAGGTGGCGAACAGGCCGTGCGTGGCGCGCAGCGCCTGCTCATAGGCCAGCATGCGCTCGCGGAAAAGGCTGGTGGTCTCGCGCACCCGCGCATCGAACTCGCCCTGCAGCACCTGCTCGATCTCCCGGCGCTCGCGCTCCCAGAAATACCAGGCGGCGGCCAGCGCCAGGCCCAGCACCACACAGGGCAGCAGGTAGCTGAAAAAGCGCAACCGCCTGAGCGCCGCGGGCCGGGCTTTGGGCACGCCGGGTGAAGAAAGCACTTGATCTGCCATGGGTTAACGCTGGTAGGGCAGCAGGATGCGCTCGGCCTCGGCCTGCGCGTCCTTCAGGGCCTGTTGCGGCGTCTTGGCGCCGGTAAGCGCCGCCGCCAGGCCGGCGTTGAGCGCGCGCGTCACACGCTGGTTCTCATGCGTGGAAAGCTCGGCCACGGCCTGCTGCAGCTGGTCGCGCGCGATGGCCGCCTTCGGGAAGTCCATCACATGGTCCCTCATGGTGCGTGTCTCCCAGGCGGCCGGGCTGACGGCGATATAGCCCGAATCAATGCTCCAGCGCGCGGTGCGCTCGGGCGCGACCATCCACTGGATGAAGCGGAACGCGGCTTTTTGCCGCTCCGGCGTGGTTTTGCGGAACACATAAAAATTGCCGCCGCCCGTGGGCGAGCCGCGGCGCGTGTTGCCGGGCAACATGCCCACGCCGAAGTCAAAACCGGCTTTGGCCTTGAGGTTGCCCAGGTTGCCGCTGGTGGTCCAGATCATCGCGGCCTTGCCGCCCAGGAAGTCGTTGGGCGTGCCGCCCCATTCGACGATGCCCGGCGGGTGCACCTTGCGCTCGCGCGACAGGCCTACCCAGTATTGGAGCGCCTCCACCACGGCGGGCTTGTCGAAATAGGTGCGGGTGCCGGCCGCGTTCATGAGTTCGGCGCCGTTGCCCGTGGCCAGCCCCTGGAACAGCCAATAAGGAAATCCCGAGGACGGTATCTGCACGCCCCACTGCGTGGTGTTGCCCTGCGCATCGCGCCGGGTCAACTTGCGGGCGTAGTCGGCCATCTCGGCCCAGTCGGCGGGCGGCCGCTCCGGGTCCAGGCCGGCCTGTTTGAAAAGCTCCTTGTTCCAGTAGAGCAGTATGGTCGAGCGCTGGAAGGGAATGCCCCAGGTCTGGCCGGCGGCACGGCTGTTGTTCATCAAGGCCGGGTAAAAACCGCGCAGCCAGGCCACATCGTCGGCGTTGGCGACCAGGTCGTCGAACGCCACGATGGCATTGGCGTCGATCAGCGTGTACATGTCGACGGCAAACAGCACGGCCGCGTCGGGGGGCGTGCCGCTCTTGTGCGCCGTCAGCGCCTTGACGATGGAGTCCTTGTAGGTGCCGGTGTAGACGGGCTTGACACGGATGTCGGGATGGCTGTTTTCAAAATCGGCCGCCAGCGCCGAAATGCTTTTGGCGACGGGACCGCCCACCGCGATGGGGAAATAAAAAGAGATCTCCGTCGGCTCGGCACGGCCGGCGCCCGCAACAGCCAGCGCCGCCAGCAGCAGCGCGGCTTTCAGAATATTCGACATAGCGCTTCCCGGCCCTCGTTATTGTCTGCCCGCGACTTCCCGCCGGCTTGCCCCGGCGGTGCATGGCTGCCGCCGTTGCCACACAGCATACACAGCACCGTGCAAGCACCATGCCAACAATCATGCGCGTACACCCTCCGGGTCGCAGGCATGGTATGCCGGGCTGGCGTTGCTGTCTGTCCCCAGTTTTGGGGACAAGCCATAGCACTCTCCCCACTATCTCCACCCATCAACCCACCACTACTGCATCGGCAGTATTGCCGCCAACAAGCTTGTTACACAGAATCGCCCGCATGTGATCAGAGTCCATGCCTCCCGCCATCCGGTGAAGAGTTGAAGAGGTAATGAAAGTGCGCGGCCCGAAAGGGAAATTTTCACATGGGCGCGGCCGCGGTGTCCCCATAACTAGGGACATACAGGCGGGGAGTGGACTTTTACGATTTGCACGTTTTGTCACAGGCGTGCGCCTCGCGCGCGCCTGGCCAGTAGTCGCCTTGGTCCTATTTTTTCGGAAGTCCTCATCATGAAAAGCCACGCCAGCATGAACCGCATCTACCGTCTTGTCTGGAACGCCGCCCTGAGCTTGTGGGTGGCTGTGGCGGAAAACGCCAAGGGGCGCAGCAAGGGCGGTTCGGCGCGCGGCAGCGTGCAGTGGGATGACGTAGAGGCGCAAGCAGGAAGTGATGGCGGCGGCGCGGGCTTCAGGCTCAATACCGCCTGCCGGGCGGCATTGGTACTGCTGGCTTCGCTGGCGGTGCTCACGCATGAAGCGCATGCGGCCGATGCGGCCAATGCCAGTGTGTCGGCTGGTAGCGGCAGTGTCTCCACGCTGGGTAACACCACCACGATCAATCAGGCCAGCCAGCGGCTGGCGATTGACTGGACCTCGCTGTCCACCGCGGCCAATGAGGCGCTGCGATTTAACCAGCCGAATGCGGCGGCCATTGCGCTGAATCGCATCACCGGCAGCAGCCCGAGTGAATTGCTGGGCAGCCTCACGGCCAACGGCCAGGTGTTTATCCTGAACCCCAACGGCGTGCTATTTGGCGCGGGCTCGCAGGTCAACGTCGGCGGGCTGGTGGCTTCGACGCTGTCCATGAGCAATGCCGACTTTATGGCCGGCAACCATGTGTTCAGCAACAACGGCGCGAGCGGTTCCGTGGTGAACCAGGGCACGCTGACGGCGGCCAACGGCGGCTATATCGCCTTGTTGGCGCCCGAGGTGCGCAACGAGGGCGTGATAGGCGCGACGCTGGGCACGGCCCTGCTGGCGGCCGGCAACAAGGTCACGCTCAATATCGACAACGGCAGCCTGCTGGGCTACAGCATCGACCAGGGTGCAGTCAATGCGCTGGCCGAGAACAGGCAGCTCATCAAGGCCGACGGTGGGCAGGTGCTGCTCTCGGCCAAGGCCATGGACAGCCTGACCACGGCCACAGTGAACAACACCGGCGTCATTGAAGCCAAAACGATTCAGAACAAGGCCGGCCGCATTTTGCTGATGGGCGACATGGAGGCCGGAACGGTCCATGTGGGCGGCACGCTGGATGCGAGCGCTCCCAATGGCGGCGACGGCGGGTTTGTTGAAACGTCTGCCGCGCATGTCAAGGTGGCCGACAGCGCCAGGATCACTACGCTGGCCGCTGAAGGCAGTGGCGGCCGCACCGGAAAATGGCTGATAGACCCGAACGACTTCACCATCTCCGCCACGGGCGACATGTCTGCCACGGCCGTCCAGGCCGCCCTGACCGGCGGCAATTTTGAAATCGCCACCGCCACCATGGGCACGGCCGGCGGCAACGGCGACATCCATGTCAACCAGGCCATCAACCGGACGGACAGCAACACCTTCACCTTGACCGCTGAGCGCGACATCAATATCAACCAGGCTATCGGGAAAAGCGCTGGAGGCGCGGCTGGTTTGACAATGACCGCCGCGGGCAATATCGGTTTTAACGCCAATGTCACTTCCTCCTCCGGCGCCCTGGCGCTGACGGCCAACGCCGGCGGCGACATCACCGGCGGCGGAACCCTGAACACGAACACCGGCGCGATAGACATGACGGCCGGCGGCAGCATCGGCGACCTGGGGCAGATCAATGCAGGCAGTTTGAAGCTGAAAGCCACCACGGGTGAACTGATCGTGAATAGCGGCGTGGACTGGCGAGCCAGCTCCTTCGACCTGTACGCGGGCACGAACATCCGGGGAAGCGACCCCAACTCCGCCGCCAACGTCATGGTCTTGGGCAACGGCAACTTCACTGCGTCAGCGGGCAACACGGGCAACGGCCGAATACGCGTGAACGCCTCCAGCGGCGCCATAGGCACGCTCAACCTGACTTCGCAGGGAACGGGCGGCGGCGGGCAGATCGATTTCAGCAGCGACTCGGCCGTCGGCAACCCGCTCATCACCGCCGCCCATGACGTGAGCGTCAGCGTGAGCGGCAACCTTGACTTCAACGCCCTGACCCTGACGGGCGTCAACCAGAACGTCAACATGGCGGCCAACGGCGGCACTCTGACGCTGGGTGCCTTTAATGCCGGAACGGGCAACCTGACTTTGTCGGGCGGCTCCATTGCCATGGGCGGCGCCCTGAGCGCCAAAGACCTCAGTCTGAGCGCGACCAACGGCCTGAACATCAACCAGGACCTCACGGCGACCGGCAACCTGGCGCTCGCCGCGAGCAATGCGGCCATCCAGCAAACCGCCGGTGCCCTGGTGGTAGGCGGTGCGACCAGCGTCAACGCCGGCGCGGGCCAGGTCAGCCTGACCGGCGCCAACAGTTTCACCGGCGCGGTCAGCGTCAGCAACCTTGGCGCGAACAATGTCGCCATCAACGCCGGCAGCGGCTCGCTCACGCTGGGCGCCTCATCGGTCGGCAGTGGCACGCTGGCTCTGAGTGCGACCGACGCCGCCGCGGGCGACATCACCATCGCCAACGGCGCAACCGTCAGCGCCAATGGCGGCAATGTGCAGCTCACCGGCCGCGACATCACCTTCAACGGTACAGGCGCTGTCACCACCACGGGCGACGTCTATCTGGCCGGGCGGAACATCCGGCAGGGCGGCACCGGCGTTGCCGTCACGGCCAACAACCTGGCGATACGCTCCAGCGGCTACGTCGGCAACAGCGGCGCTGCGGACAAGCTCAATACCCAGGTGAACAAGCTCTCTGCCGTGGCGCCGGGCGCGATCTCGGTGAGCAACACCGGCGCGCTGACGGTTGACACCGCCACTTTCGCGGGTTCGACGGTTCCGGGCGGCGCCATCGCCGGCGTGAGCAGCACGGGCGGTGCGATCTCGCTGGCTACCGTCGATACGGGCGGGGCGACGGACAACCTGACACTCAACCAGGCCGTGAGCACCATCGGCGGCAGCGCCAACACCATCACGCTGGCAGCCGACGACCACTATGCGCAAAACGCGCTGACGGTGTCCACCGTGGGTGCGAACGTGGCCATCAGTGCGGGCCGTACCCTGACGGCCACGGGCAGCGGAGGCGCCGCCATCAGGACTTCGGGCGCGGCCAGCAGCATGGACACCAACGGCTCGGACGCCGGCAACATCCAGCTCAGCACCAGTGGTGCCAATGGCGGCTCGATCACCGTGACTGGCGACCTCGCCGCGCAAGGCACCAGCGGAAATGCGGGCAGCACCACGGCCAGCAACAATGCCACTTCCGGTGGCAAGGGCGGCAATGTGAGCGTGACCACGGCCACCGCCGGCGCCGGCATCGCCATCTCGGGCAATGTGCTGGCCAATGGCGGCAATGGCAGCGGTGGCGGCACCAACTTTGCCTGGATGTTCGGCACGGGCGGCAACGGCGGCAACATCACGCTGAGGAACACGGGCAACAGCGGCGCCGGCAGCATCAGTGTGGGCAATCTCTCCGCCCAGGGCGGCCAGGCGGGATACATCGGCAATGGCGGCAGCGGCGGCACCGTCCTGGTGACAACGGCCGGCACGGGCGCGGCTTCCATCACCACGGGGACCATAGGCACCTGGGGCGGCAAGTACGTCGCCAACTCCCAGCCCGGCAGCAACGGCGGCAATGCCGGCAACGTCACGCTGGGCACGGTGGGCGCGGGCGCCACCATCCAGTTCGGCAACCTTGACGCGCACGGCGGCGCGGGCTCGCTCAACCGGGTCAACACCAACTACGGCAGCGCGACCATTGTGTCGGGCACCGGCGGCACTGTCAGCATCACCACCACGGGCGCCAATTCCGACATCACCGGCAGCGGCAATGTTTCCAGTTATGTCGAAAATGCCGGTTGCAGCAACGGCGCCACTTGCTCCATAGGCGCCGCGGGCAATATCACCCTGAATGCCAGTAACGGCAGCGTCAGCCTGGCCGGTAACGCCAATGCCAAGGGTGGTAATGCCCTGGGCGGCGCCGCCGTGGCCAACAACGGCGGCGCGGGCGGCAGCGTGACCGTGATTGCCGGCAACGCCAACCACAATGTCTCGATTGGCGGCATTGACGCGACGGGCGGAACCGCCCTGGCCGGCGGCACCGCAGGCGCCAGCAAGGCGGTGGTCGTGACCGCCGCGGACGGCTATGTGCAGCAGGTGCCCGGCAGCTGGTTCAACGGCTCCTCGGTGGCCGTGTCGGCCAACCGCGGCATAGGCGCCGGCACGGGGGCGGGCGACCTGAGCCAGCGCCTGGGCATCATCCCGGTGACGGGAACGGCGCGCAATGCGATCAGCGGCGTCTTCACGGCCACACGCCAGGGCAACACGCGCGTTATCTACGGCGGCGGCAACGTGTCTTTGGCCGGCACCCAGGTGCAGAACCTGTTCACGACGGGCGACATCGACATTGCCACCAGCAATGGCTCGCTCACGGTGAACGGCCTGGGCCGCAACGGCGCCGGCAACATCAGCCTGAGCGCGGGTGGCGGAAACGACCTGACCATCAACACCAGCGGCACGCTGTCGGCCGTCAACGGCAATATCCGGCTTGAAGCCGGGCGTGACGTCATCTTCTCGAACAACGCAAGCGCCCAGACCACGACCGGCGACATTTACGTTTCTGCCGGCGCGAACGTCCAGCAGGCCGGTACCTCCACGGCGTTGACCGCCAACAACCTGGCGGTCCGCGCCGGCGGCTACATCGGTGACGGCGCGGGCGGTGACAACGCGCTCAATACCAGTGTCAATGCGCTCTCGGCCGTGGCCGGCAGCAACATTGGCATCAGCAACAACAATGCGCTGGTAATCGACCAGGTGACGTTTGGCGGTGGCACCGTTCCCGGCGGCGCGATCAACGGTGTGTCGACCACGGGCACCGGCAATGTCGCCGTCGGCACCACGGGCGGCGCGCTGACGGTGACGGCACCTGTTTCCGTGGCCGATGGCACGCTGGCCCTCAGCGGAACGACTGACCTGGCACTCAACAACACCGTCAGCAACCCTACACGCGCGGTGCAGCTCACCGCCGGCAGCGGCAGCATCAGCGGCACGGGCCAGGTGACGGCTGGCGCGCTGACGGCCACCGCGGCCACCGGCATCAGCCTCGGAGCCGATGCGGCGGCACTGACCGCCACCAGCACTACAGGGCCTATCGCCGTGACTTTGGCCAACGGTGGCGGCATCGAAAATGTCGCCACCACCGGCACGGTGGACCTGACGGCCACGGCCGGCAGCCTGGATGTGAAGACTGTTTCCGGTTCAGACGTGACGCTGACCGCTTCGGCCGGTGCGATCACCGATGCCAACGGCGGCACCAACAACATCACGGCCACGACGCTGACCGCCTCGTCGCGGGACGGCATCGCGCTGGGCGCCAACACCACCGGCTTGCAGAGCTTTACCACCACGGGTGCCAGCGGCGACATCGCCGTGGCCACCGACAATGCGCTGGACACCGCCAACTACAGCATCAGCACCGACAGCGGCTCCGCGCAAAACGTCAGCCTAACGTCCAACTCCACCTCGGGCATCACGGTGGGCAATGCCTTTGCCTCCACCAACGACAACATCAGCCTGACCGCCACGGCGGGCGACATCAGCCTGGGCAGCGCCATCGGCGCCGCGGGCCTGGCGCTCAATGCCCAGGGCAGCATCAATGCGCCGGCGGCCATCAACGTCAGCGGTGTGTTTGAACTCAAGGGCGGCACTTTCAGCCAGGTTGGCACCTTGCCCACATTCTCCGCAGGTGACTTCCGCATCAGCGGCGGAACCTTTGTGCGCGCGCTGGGTGGTGACGGCCTGAGCACCAACACGGCCTACCGGATTGCCGACATCTACGGCCTGCAGGGCGCGGGCTCCGACGGCATGCTGGACAAGAACTTCAAGCTGGCCAACAACATTGATGCCAGCGGCACCGTGAACTGGAATGCGAGTGCGGGCTTCAAGCCGATAGCCGCCGGTACGCTATTTACCGGCAGCCTGGACGGCGGCGGCCATGTGGTCGACCAACTGGTCATCAACAGGCCTGGCGACAGCAACGTTGGTTTAGTCAGTTACCTGAATGGCGGGACGGTCTCCAACCTGGGGCTGACGGGCGGCAGCGTCACCGGCAACGGCTCTGTAGGCGCGTTGGTGGGCAGCGTCATTGGGACGATCACCAACAGTCATAGTTCGGCGACCGTGAACGGCATGCAGATCGTGGGCGGGTTGGTCGGCGCGAACAATGGAACCATCAGCAACAGCTATGCAAGCGGCAGTGTGACCGCCGGGAATGATGTGGGGGGCTTGGCGGGAGTCAACAACGGAACCGTGAGCGGCAGCTACGCCACCGGCACCGTGGTCGGTACCAATGCCAATGCCGGCGGGCTGGTGGGATCCAACAACAACGGCGGCACCATCGCCAACAGCTATGCCAGTGGCGCTGTGAGCACCAGCAGCGACAATACGACGGGTGGCCTTGTGGGCACCAACAGCGGCACCATCACCAACAGCTATGCCACCGGCGCTGTGGCGGGAACCTCCAGCGCAGGCGGCTTGGTGGGCTTGGACAACAGCGGCACGGTGACCGGCAGTTTCTGGGACACCCAGACCACTGGCCAGGCCACCACCGCGGGCGGCGGCACGGGCATACTCACGGCGGACATGATGAAGGCCCAGACCTTTATCAACGCCGGCTGGAACGCCAGCAACGTAGGCGGCGACGGAACCATCTGGCGCATCTATGAAGGCAACACCGGCCCGCTGCTGCGCAGCTTCCTGACTGCGCTGAACCTGGGCGACACCAGCTTGACCTACAACGGCGGCACGCAGACGGGCCCCGTCATCGCCGTCGTTGGCGTGTCGGGCAGCAACGCCAGCGGGCGCAATGCGGGCAGCTACCGCACGGGCTATTACTCGAACCAGCAGGGTTACGACATCATCGGCGGCGGGCTGAGCATCGCCAAAGCCGACCTGACGCTGAGCAGCAGCAATGTGACCAAGACCTACGACGGCACGCTCTCAGCCGCCGGCACGGCGGTGGCCGCGGCGGGCACGGCACTGCTGGGCGGCGACACCGCCAGCGGCGGCAGCTTTGCCTTTGCCGACAAGAATGCGGGCACGGGCAACAAGACGGTGACAACGGCCGGCGTGACGGTCAATGACGGCAATGGCGGCAACAACTACAACGTCAGCTATGCCGACAACACGACCAGCACCATCAACAAGGCCAACCTGACGCTGTCCACCAGCAACGTCACCAAGACCTACGACGGCACGACCAGCGCGACGGGTGCAGTTGTGGTGACGGCCGGTACGGTGTTCGCCGGCGACAGTGCCACGGGCGGAACGTTTGCCTTTACCGATAAGAATGCCGGCAGCGGCAACAAGACGGTGACGACAACAGGCGTAACGGTAGGCGATGGCGTGAACAACGCCAACTACAACGTCAGCTATGCCGACAACACCACCAGCACGATCAACAAGGCCAACCTGACGCTGTCCACCAGCGACGTCACCAAGACTTATGACGGCACGACCAGCGCCACAGGCGCGGTGGTGGTAACGGCCGGCACGGTGTTCGCAGGTGACAGTGCCACGGGCGGAACCTTTGCCTTTACCGACAAGAATGCGGGTACCGGCAACAAGACGGTGACGACAACAGGCGTGACGGTGGGCGATGGCGTAAACAACGCCAACTACAACGTCAGCTATGCCGACAACACCACCAGCACGATCAACAAGGCCAACCTGACGCTGTCCACCAGCGACGTCACCAAGACTTATGACGGCACGACCAGCGCCACAGGCGCGGTGGTGGTAACGGCCGGCACGGTGTTCGCAGGTGATAGCGCCACGGGCGGAACCTTTGCCTTTACCGACAAGAATGCGGGTACCGGCAACAAGACGGTGACGACAACAGGCGTGACGGTGGGCGATGGCGTGAACAACGCCAACTACAACGTCAGCTATGCCGACAACACCACCAGCACCATCAACAAGGCCAACCTGACGCTGTCCACCAGCAACGTCACCAAGACCTACGACGGCACGACTGGCGCGACAGGCGCGGTGGTGGTGACGGCCGGCACGGTGTTCGCCGGCGATAGCGCCACGGGCGGAACCTTTGCCTTTACCGATAAGAATGCCGGCAGCGGCAACAAGACGGTGACCACGACGGGCGTGACGGTAGGCGATGGCGTAAACAACGCCAACTACAACGTCAGCTATGCCGACAACACGACCAGCACCATCAACAGGGCCAACTTGACACTGTCCACCAGCAACGTCACCAGGACCTACGACGGTACCACCGGCGCGACAGGCACGGTGGTGGTAACGGCAGGCACGGTGTTCGCCGGCGACAGCACCACCGGCGGAACCTTTGCCTTTACCGACAAGAATGCCGGCAGCGGCAACAAGACGGTGACCACGACGGGCGTGACGGTGGGCGATGGCGTAAACAACGCCAACTACAACGTCAGCTATGCAGACAACACGACCAGCACCATCAACAGGGCCAACCTGACGCTGTCCACCAGCAACGTCACCAGGACCTACGACGGTACGACAGGCGCCACAGGCGCGGTGGTGGTAACGGCCGGCACGGTGTTCGCAGGCGACAGCGCCACGGGCGGAACCTTTGCCTTTACCGACAAGAATGCGGGTGCCGGCAACAAGACGGTGACGACCAGCGGCGTGACGGTGGGTGACGGCGTAAACAACGCCAACTACAACGTCAGCTATGCCGACAACACCACCAGCACCATCAACAAGGCCAATGTGACGCTGTCCACCAGCGACGTCACCAAGACCTACGACGGCACGACCAGCGCGACGGGTGCAGTTGTAGTGACGGCCGGTACGGTGTTCGCCGGCGATAGCGCCACGGGCGGAACCTTTGCCTTTACCGACAAGAATGCCGGCAGCGGCAACAAGACGGTGACCACGACGGGCGTGACGGTAGGCGATGGCGTGAACAATGCCAACTACAACGTCAGCTATGCCGACAACACCACCAGCACCATCAACAAGGCCAACCTGACGGTGACGGCCAATGCGGTGACCAGGACCTATGACGGCACGCTGAGCGCCACGGGTACCGGTACTGTCGCTACCCTGGCAGGTGCCGGAGCGGGTGAGGTTGTGAATGCCGCTGGTAGCCAGGCTTTCCTGGACAAGAACGCTGGTACCAGCAACAAGACGGTGCGCGCCAGCGGCGTGACGATCAAGGACAGCGGCAACGTGGACGTCACGGGCAACTACAACATCGCCTATGTCGACAACACGACCAGCACCATCAACAAGGCGAACCTGACGGTGACGGCCAATGTGGTGACCAAGACCTATGACGGCACCACCAGCGCCACGGGTACAGGCACGGTGGCCGCGCTGGCCGGGGCTGGCGCGGGTGAGGTGGTCGATGCCGCCGGCAGCCAGGCCTTCCTGGACAAGAACGCTGGTGCTGGCAACAAGACGGTGCGCGCCAGCGGCGTGACCATCAAGGACAGCGGCAATGCCGACGTGACGGGCAACTACAACATCGCCTATGTCGACAACACGAGCAGCACCATCAACAAGGCCAACCTGACTTTGTCGACCTCCGACGTCACCAAGACCTATGACGGCACGACCGGCGCGGCAGGTGCGGTGGTGGTAACGGCCGGCACGGTGTTCGCAGGTGATAGCGCCACCGGCGGCAGCTTCGCCTTCACCGACAAGAATGCCGGCACGGGCAACAAGACGGTGACGACCTCGGGTGTCACGGTGGGTGACGGCGTGAACAACGCCAACTACAACGTCAGCTACGCCAACAACACGACCAGCACCATCAACAAGGCCAACCTGACGCTGACGACCAGCGACGTCACCAAGACCTATGACGGCACTCTGGCCGCTTCCGGCACCGCAGCGGTAGCCAGCGGCACCGTGTTCAGCGGCGACAGCATCTCGGGCGGCAGCTTCGCCTTTACCGACAAGAACGCCGGTGCGGGCAACAAGACCGTGACGACCAGCGGGGTGGCGGTCAACGACGGCAATGGCGGCAACAACTACAACGTCAGCTACGCCGACAACACCACGAGCACCATCAACAAGGCCAACCTCACGGTGACGGCCAATGCGGTGACCAAGACCTATGACGGCACCTTGAGCGCCACGGGAACGGGCTCGGTCGGTGTGCTGGCGGGCGCCGGTGCGGGCGAAGTGGTCAACACCGCCGCCACGCAGGTCTTTACCGACAAGAACGCGGGCAGCGGCAACAAGACGGTGCAAGCCAGCGGCCTGACCATCAAGGACAGCGGCAACGTCGATGTCACGGGCAACTACAACATCGCCTATGTCGACAACACGAGCAGCACCATCAACAAGGCCAACGTGACCTTGTCGACCTCCGACGTCACCAAGACCTATGACGGCACGACCGGCGCAGCGGGCACGGTGGTGGTGACGGCCGGCACGGTGTTCGCCGGCGATAACGCCACGGGCGGTACCTTTGCCTTCACCGACAAGAACGCCGGCACGGGCAACAAGACGGTGACGACCAGCGGCGTGACAGTGGGTGACGGCGTGAACAACGCCAACTACAACGTCAGCTATGCCAACAACACGACCAGCACCATCAACCAGGCCAACCTGACGGTGTCCAGCAGCAACGTCACCAAGACCTATGACGGCAACACGACGGCAGCGGGCAGCGCGACCGTGACCGGCGGCACGCTGTTCAGTGGCGACAGCCTGACGGGTGGCAGCTTCGCCTTTACCGACAAGAACGCCGGCAACGGCAACAAGACGGTGATGGCTTCGGGCGTGACGGTGGGCGATGGCGTGAACAACGGCAACTACAACGTCAGCTACGCCGACAACACCACCAGCACCATCAATCCCTTTGCGGTGAGTGTTTCGGGCACGCGCAGCTATGACGGCACGGCCAACGTGGCGGCCGGCGTGCTGAATATCGGCCCGCTGGTGGGCAGCGAAACCCTGGGCATCACGGGCACGGCCACCATGGCCGACAAGAATGTGGGCACCAACAAGGCGCTGACGGTCACCGGCCTGAACCTGGTGGATGGCAGCGGCCTGGCCAGCAACTACACCTTCACGGGCGGCACGCAGCAGGCCAGCATCACCCAGGCCAGCCTGACGGTGGGCAGCAGCAACGTCACCAAGACCTATGACGGCAACCTGTCGGCGGCAGGGGCGGCTACCGTCACGGCGGGTACGCTGTTCAGCGGCGACAGCCTGACCGGCGGCAGCTTTGCCTTTATCGACAAGAACGCCGGTACCGGCAACAAGACGGTGACCACTTCGGGTGTCACTGTGGGTGACGGCACCAACAATGGCAATTACAGCGTCACATACAGCAATAACACGACCAGCACCATCAACAAGGCCGACCTGACGGTGACGGCCACGGGCGTGAACAAGGTGTATGACGGCAGCACGGTGGCCGCGGTCACTTATGGCGACAACCGCGTGGCCGGCGATGTGGTCGGCATCACGGGAACCGCCACCTTCGCCGACAAGAATGCCGGCACAGGCAAGGCCGTCGGCGTGAACGGTATCAGCACTTCAGGCGCCGATGCCGGCAACTACAACCTGCTGAACACCAGCACAAGCACCACGGCCAGCATCACGCCCAAGGCGCTGACGGTGACGGCCAACGGCGACACCAAGCTGTATGACGGCTCGGCTTACCGAGGCGGCAACGGCGTGAGCTACAACGGCTTTGTGGCGGGCGACACCTCGGCTGACATCGGTGGTGCGCTGGCCTATGGCGGCTCCTCGCAGGGGGCCGTGGCCGCGGGCAACTATGTGATCACGCCAGGCGGGTTGAGCTCGATCTCGGGCAACTATGCGCTGGGCTTTGTGGATGGCGCGCTCAGCATCACGACCTCCAATGCCAGCACCGCGGCGCTGGGGAATGCGGCGCTGGTCAGTTCCTATGACGCGGCCTTGCAAGCCGTTGCCGGCCTTGGCGGCTCGTCGGGTGGCGGCTTTGGCGGTGGCGCTGGTGGTTTTGGTGGCGGTGGTTTCGGCGGTGGCGACGCCGCTGCCGATGCGTTGGCGGCGGCTGCTGCTGAAGCCGGCAGGACCGGCGAGGAGTGAAGGCCGGGTCTTGCTCCGGCTGGGCGCGCTCTTCCTCCTCCTCCTTCCTCTTCTTAGGTCTGCTGGCCGGGGGTAGCCCGGCGGCTACTCACTTTTCTTTTGCTTCGCCAAAAGAAAAGTAAGCAAAAGAAAAGGCGACCCTGGTTCCTGCGTCCCCTTCGCTTCGCTACGGGGCAACCTGCGGTGCTCGGTCCAGTCGGGGTCAAAAACAACTCGCCTTCGGCTCAAACAAGTTTTTGCCCTGATCCGTCTGGACCTCCGCTCCTCGGCGCATCCACAAGGGGGTGGGACCGGAATACCAAACAGCCAAATACCTAAGAAACAAGGACACGCCGTGGCGTGTCCTTGTTTGTATTTGTCTTCTTTGTGTTTTTGTCTTCTGTCCCCGTTCCCGATTGCCCCGTCCTGGCTGGGCCGAGGAGCGCAGAGACAAGCGGATCAGGGCCGGCGTTGTCTGAGCGAAGCGAGTTTAGCCGGACCCCGCTTGGCTCGAGCACCGCAGGTTGCCCCGTAGCGAAGCGTAGGGGACCCAGACTGCGGGTCGCCTTTCTTTTGGGTACTTTTGGTGTTTGCGTAACTTCGCTGCGCGAAGTGAGCAAACCCCGCGCGCGCAGCGCGCCTTTGGCGAACAAAGAAAACCCGCTTTGCGGGTTTCGCCAAAAGTGCCTCGCCCGCCGGGGCGAGACCCGGCCAGCAAGCCTCAGCAGAGAGAGATAAAAAGAGAACAAGAGAAGGAGGGGGAGGAGGGGAGGCGCGCCCGCCGGAGCAAGACCCGGCTCAATTTCATTTGTAATGTTCCCCCTCTGGGCGAGCAGCACCAAGAGGCATACCATCGCTGGCAGGCAAGGAGGAATCATGAAAAGCCACGCCAGCATCAACCGCATCTATCGCCTGGTCTGGAACCCGGTTTCCAGCAGCTGCGTTGCCGTGGCGGAGAACGCCAGGGGCCGGGGCAAGGCCGCCGCTTCCCTGGCGATGGCCGGCCTGGCGCTTGCCCTGGCTTGCCTTGCGCAGCAGGCCAGGGGCGCCGATGCGGCCAATGCCAGTGTTGCCGCGGGCACGGGCAGTGTCGCCACGCTGGGCAACACCACGACGATCAACCAAGCCAGCCAGCGCCTGGCGATCGACTGGACCCGCCTGTCAACCCGCGCTAACGAGGCGCTGGTCTTTAACCAGCCAAATGCCTCGGCCATCGTCCTGAACCGCATCATCGGCAGCAGCCCGAGTGAGCTGCTCGGCAGCCTGACGGCCAACGGCCAGGTGTTTATCCTGAACCCCAACGGTGTGCTGTTTGGCGCGGGCAGCCAGGTCAACGTCGGCGGCCTGGTGGCTTCGACGCTCGGCATGGGCAATGCCGACTTTATGGCGGGCAGGCATGTCTTCACGGGTTCGGGCGGCTCGGTTGTCAACAAGGGAAACTTGAACGCGGGGCAGGGCGGTTACCTGGCGCTGCTGGCGCCTGAAGTGCGCAACGAAGGCGTGATGACGGCCTCGCTGGGCACAGCATTGCTGGCGGCCGGCAACAAGGTCACGCTCAAGCTCGACAACGGCAGCCTGCTGGGTTACAGCATTGACCAGGGCGCCATCAATGCACTGGCTGAGAACAAACAGCTGATCCAGGCCAATGGCGGCCAGGTGCTGCTGTCGGCCAGGGCCATGGACAGCCTGACGACCGCCACGGTCAACAACACCGGCGTGATTGAAGCCAGGACGATACAGAACAAGGCCGGCCGCATTTTGCTGATGGGCGATATGGAGAGCGGCACGGTCAATGTGGGCGGGACGCTGGATGCATCGGCACCTACGGGGGGCAGCGGCGGCTTTGTCGAAACCAGCGCGGCCCACGTGAAGGTAGCCGACGGCGCCGTCATCACCACGCTGGCCGCAAGCGGCACGCACGGCACCTGGCTGATTGACCCGACAGACTTCAGCATCGCGGCGGGCAGCGGCGGCCTGACCGGCAGCGGCATAGGCGCGACGACGCTGGGCAACAACCTCAACCTGGGCAACGTTGCGCTGGCAACCAACAATGCGGGCGGCAGCGAGGCCGGCGACATCCATGTCAACGCCGCCGTAACCTGGAACGCCGGCACCACGCTGACCCTGAGTGCCTGGCGCAACATCAACATCAATGCCTCCATCACCTCGCAGCACGCCAACGGCAAGCTGGCGCTGGAGTACGGGCTGGGCGCGCCCAACGCGGGCAACACGGCGACTTACAACGTGCGCGCCACGGTCAACCTGCGGGCCGGAGACAACTTCAGCACCCGGCTGGGCAGCGATGGCGTGACCGTGCCGTACAAAGTCATCACCAGCCTGGGCGCGGCCGGCAGTACCACCGGCACCGACCTGCAAGGCATCAACGGCAACCCCACGGGCAACTATGTGCTGGGCGCCGACATCGACGCGAGTGCCACGGTGAACTGGAACGCCGGCGCGGGCTTTGACACCTTGGGCGGCGTGGGCGCGCCCGGCATTTTCGAGGGGCGTTTTGACGGCCTGAACCACAGGATCAGCAACCTGTTCATCAACCGCCCTGGCGACAACTTTGTCGGCCTCTTTGGCCTCACACAAAGCACCAGCATCCAGAACCTGGGGCTGGTGGGCGGCAGCATCACCGGCGGTGACTTTGTGGGTGCCATCGCGGGGCAGGGCTGCTGCACCACCTTCCGCAATGTCTACAGCACGGCAACGGTGCGGGGCAGCGACTATGTCGGCGGCCTGGTGGGCGAACTCAGCGACGGCGGCATCACCGACGCCTACGCCGGCGGCGCCGTGACGGGCAATGACAGGGTCGGCGGGCTGGTGGGCAGCTCGCTGGACGGCACCATCACACGCGCCTACAGCACCGGTCGCGTCAGCGCCACCGGCATGGTGGGCGGGCTGGTGGGCGAGGAGTTCGGCACCGCGGTGACCCGCGACAGCTATTGGGACATCGACAGCTCGGGCCAGACCGGCAGCGCGGGCGGCACGGGCAGGGCCAGCGGCCAGATGCTGCAGGCCGCCACCTTCAGCGGCTGGGACATCGCCACGCAGGGCGGCACCACGGCCACCTGGCGCATTTACGAAGGCCAGACCGGCCCGCTGCTGCGCAGCTTTTTGCAGCCGCTCACGCTGCCCGATACCAGCGTGGTCTTTAACGGCGCGCGGCAGTCGGGCGTTGGCGCGCCGGGCGTCGCGGCCGCCAGCGGCGTCAACCTCGGCATCTACAGCCCCTGGTCCGGCCAGCAAGGGTTTGACATCACGGGCGGCAGGCTGATCATCCGGCCCGCGGAGCCGGGGCCTGTCTTCGTGATGGACGAGGCCTACCGCAGCGCCATGGTTTACCTGGCCGGCGTGGGCCGCCCGGCAAATGCCCAGGCCGGCCGGGACCCCTGTGCCATGGCCGATGCCTTGTCCGCCGCCGGGGTGGAGGCGGGCGACGAGGCCGGCCAACAGGCCCTGGCCGTGCTGCAAGGGGCTTGCCGTGGTGCAAGGCCTCGAGGCTCCTGATGCGCCTGCGCCAGTGCGCTTTCCACGTCAAAGCCCTGGGCGTTGTCGTCTATGTCGCTAAAAATAGGGACATACAGGCCGGCCGCGCTCTGCGACAGTGCGGGAGCGGCGCATCTGCTGCATTTGCAGTATGGCGGCGCGGTTCGGGAATACAGAAAATCGTGGGATGCCGGGAGGACATGGCTGGCGGCCCTGGGGTGGCGGCCGTTGCCGTGTGAAGCCGCGTGAGCGTTCAATCGAAATGACAAAGATGAAATTCAATTCCTTGCCTCTTTCCACCCTGGCTTCGGCGGTCCTGCTGGCAACGCATGGCGGCGCCTGGGCCCAGACGCCACCCGATGCCGGCCAGGTGCTGCGCGACCTGCGCCAGGCGCCGGGCCTGCCGCCGCAGCAGGCGGCGCCGCTGCAGCGCATCGAGGAATCGCCCGACCTGAGCCAGCAGGGCCAGGCCAAGGTGCTGGTCAAGTCCATCGCCATCACCGGCAACCAGGAAATCCCCACGGCGGAGCTGCAGCCCCTGGTGGCCGGCCTGGTCGGCGCCGAACAGTCGCTGAGCCAGCTCAATGCCGCCGCGCGCCGCATCACCGCCTACTACCGCAGCAAGGGTTTTGCCGTGGCCCGGGCGTTTCTGCCCGCGCAGGACATCACCGACGGCGCCGTCACCATCCGCGTCATCGAAGGCCGCATCTCCAGCCACAAGATCAACAACCAGTCGCTGCTCAGCGATGAGCGCGCCCAGGCCTACCTGGGCCAGGTCAAGGATGGCGACGTCATCAAGAGCGACCAGATAGACCGCGGCCTGCTGCTGCTGCAGGACACGCCCGGCGTGAGCACCTCGCGCGCCACCTTGCAGCCCGGCGCCAGCGTGGGCACCTCCGAGCTGCTGATTGAAGTCAACCCGGCCCAGCCCTACAGCGGCAGCGTGGTGGCCGACAACTATGGCAGCCGCTACACCGGCGAGTTCCGCCTGGCCGGCACCTTCAACCTGGTGAGCCCGCTCAGGATAGGCGACCAGCTCACGGCCAATGTGCTGACCGCCGGTTCGGGCCTCAGTTTTGCGCGCCTGGCCTACCAGCTGCCCGTGGGCAGCGACGGCCTCAAGGTGGGCGCGGCCTATTCCGACATCCACTACAAGCTCGGCAAGGAATTTGAAGCCCTGCAGGCCCACGGCACGGCCACCAGCAGCAGCGTGTTCGCGAGCTACCCCTTTATCCGCAGCCAGTTCAAAAACCTCAGCGGCACGGCCTCGTACGAAGACAAGAGCCTGAAGGACTATGTGGACGGCACCGCCACCTTCACGCCCAAAAAAGTCCGCGTCACCAGCCTGGGCCTGTCGGGCAGCCTGCAGGACGCGCTGGGCGGCGGCGGCATCACCAGCCTGGACCTCAGCATCGCCTTCGGCAACCTGAGCATCAACTCGCCCACTGCCCTGGCCATAGACGCGGCCTCGGCCCAGTCCAACGGCAGCTACACACGTTTCAGCTACGGCGCCAATCGCCTGCAGCGCTTTACCGACAGCACCTTTCTGGCGCTCTCGGTGGCCGGCCAGACCGCCAGCAAAAACCTGGACTCGTCGGAAAAATTCTCGCTGGGCGGCATCAATGGTGTGCGCGCCTATCCGCAGGGCGAGGCCAGCGGCGACGAAGGCTACCGCGCCACGGTGGAACTGCGTCACAACGTCATGCCCAATGTGCAGGCCACGCTCTTCTACGACGTGGGCAAGGTCACCATCAACCGCAATCCCTTCGGCGCGCCGGCCTCCAACAGCCGCAACCTGGCCGGTGTGGGTGTGGGCGTGAATGCCGCCCTGGGCCCGGTGCAACTGCGCTCGTCACTGGCCTGGCGCACCGACGGCGGTTTGCCTACGTCGATCCCCGCATCGGCGGCCAAGCGGCCTACGCTGTGGATGCAGGCCTCGGTCGCTTTCTGATTTAGTTCCCTCCCCCGCTGGGGGAGGGTAGGGTGGGGGCCAGCGGCGTTCCAATCACGCACGGCCAAGCATCAAGCATCGCCAGCCCCCATCCCAACCTTCCCCCAGCGGGGGAAGGAGCAGAAACCAAACTCCCTGACTTCACTCCCTTTCCCTCTGGGACAGGCCAGGGGTGAGGGCTGGCGGCGGCGCTGAAAAGTAGCGCGCGGAAGTCTCCAGCACACGCCGCGCATTGAGCTCCATATCAAAACAGGGCGGCCGCGGCGCCTGCACATAAAAAGGCCAAGGCGCCGCGAGCGCGCGGCCTGTTTGCGGGCGGGCCGGCGGCGTGGCGGCCCGGGGCTGGGGTGGGTGGGAAAGCTGCATGTCTGTCTGTCCTTGGCCCCGGGTGCAGGGCAGTTTTGTTGTTCTCCAAGAGCCTTCATCGTACTGTATGAACATACAGTTATGGCCCCTGATTTACCCCTGGAAACAATGACCCGAGCGCCCGCGGATGGCGCCGGGCGCGCAGCTCCGTTCAGCGCTGCCGGGGTGCCATCCCTTTAAGTCAGTTTTGTGAAAAATTCACAAAAAATCGTTACCACTTTGTCCGCCAAAACACAAAGTGGCCCCCTGATTTTTCCTCGCCTGCCTATTCTTGGTTCATATGAGTAGAACTTAAAAGCTAATAACAAATAGAACCATGGCTTTTGAGTAATGGAAAAGGCGTCTCAATTAAGGATTTGTACAACTTAAGAATGAGATGGGTATTGACCAGGCAGCAAGGAGACCGGCATGAGTACTTTGTTAATACCTCTCTTCTCTGGGGGCCGGTGCTTTCCCCTCCATGCATGGCACGGCGCCTCTGCCGCCCGCCCATCTTCCTGAAGGAGGCCGGCCATGAGCACGCCCCACACCTTCCCCGCGCCCGCCGCTGACAAATTTGCCATCCTCGGCAAGCTGGCCTGGCTCTGGATGAACTCCCCCCTGCACCGCGACTGGACGGTGGACCTGCTCAGCCGCTTCGCCCTGCCGCCCATCGAGCTGGGCCAGTACCTGCTGCTCGAGCGCGGCGGCATGCCCGTAGCCTATTGCAGCTGGGCCCACTTGAGCAGCCGCGCCGAGGCCGCCTACATGCTGGACGCCGGCAATATCCCCCTGGCCGACTGGAATGGTGGCGACCACCTGTGGTTCGTCGACTGGGTCGCGCCTTTCGGCAAGGCCGACTCCTGGGACATGAAAAAGCGGCTGGAAGAAAAATTCCCGACCTCGGTGGCGCGCGCCCTACGCGTCAAGCGGGGCAGCCGCAGCGGACGCGTCATGGAGTTCCGCGGCCGGCACATCGAGCCCCAGGCCGCGCGGCAAATCCTGGCGCGGCATTTTCAGGACTTCCTCGCGCATTTTGATAAAGCGCGAAAGCTGCAGGCAAAAAAACCGGGCGCGGAGGCGCTGCATCCCGACAAAACGGCGGCCTGAGCAGGCCTTGAAACCCGTCATCCATTTGAAACCCGTCATCCCCATCCGGAGGCCGCCATGCCACTGACCAATGCCGAACTGACAGAGCTTCTTCGCAGCGGCCGCTTGCCGCAACTTGGCGAGCACACTGCTCTTGAAATTTTCGCGAAGTTGATGGAGGGGAGCAATCCCTACGGGACCTACAGCATGGTGGATCGCGTGGCGAATGTGTGGGTCCGGACTTATTCAGTGATAGGCCTTGACAGGTTCAGGGCGCGCCTGGACAGGACTGTAGAAAGGCCACCCGGGTTTATTGGTCCCTTGGAGCCCCTGGTGCCGACGAGCTTGCGCGAGGGTTTGAAATATCTATTCGAAATGCAAACCAGCCTGCTGTTTCAGCACTTCTGGACCTTGACGGCGTTCTCCAGCATTGGGTGGGCCGCGAACCGGCCTGGGATGTACTCGGGTTTTGCGGGCGAAAACGACTATCTGACAGACCTGGGCATACTCGCAACGACCCGGGCAAGCATCAATGCCGTCCTCGAAGGCGCGCTGCTGCTTGCGGATGGCTTGCGATACCGGGAAATCATGTCCCCCAAGGCCCTTCCGGAATTTGCAGCGGGAGTTGCAAAACAGAAAGAAGCGTTGAACCTTGCCGATGACGGATTGTCAATAACCCGCAACGAGGTAGACCAACACTACTGGGTCAATGGCAACTATCCGGGTCGCCCGTGGCAGCAAGGGCGCAGACCGACGGTCCTCAATCCGGACGTCCCAGAGCATGTACGTCAAAACTTTCAAGCCGCGGAGGAACATGCCACTAAGTTTAGAGCAGAGGTCAAGAGTTACCTGAAAGAGGCCGAAGAGATCCATCTTGCTGTCGAGAAGCATATCGAAAAAACCAAGATGAACCGCAGCTTCCTCAGCGTTGCCACCTTCACCGGCTTTGTCTTGAATGGGATGCTCGCGACGGCCATGGCATCGATGATGATTGACCATGCGTTGGGGGATCATCCGGAATATAAGGGTGAGCACGGCGACAACAAAAGAGCCGTTGACCAGGCTGTAGGGTCCCTGCTGCTGATCTCGGCCGTGGCCAGTATCTTCACCAACGGACCCAAAGCTATCGCCGCCCTGGGCGCTGGCTTGAAGAGCCAAAACATGCTCCGGGATCAGGACAAGGAGAAAGGTCTTCTCTCCAAATACAAACTCACCCAAGGGCTGGTCAAAGAAAAATACGAGGGACTGAACAAGGTCAACAAAGGATTCGCGATCGCCGGAACCGCGTTTGGAGTTCCCAACGCGCTATTCAGCTTGCTGGCTATTTCGCCCAACCTGGGGAACGATGCCTATAGCTCCCAGGAAAAAGGCATAGTCGCCGCGGAAATGCTGACCCAGGCCACCGCCATGACCGTCATGGTTGGCTCCAATATCTGGTTGGCGCACGTCATCGGGAACGGACTGGAACTGACTTCGCCACTGACTTCGGCGAAAGGAAAGGCCATTGTCAGTGGGTTGAAGTTCCTGGGCCCCTTAGCCGGTGGCGCCGTCGCCGGCATGATGACGGCGTTCAGTCCCCTGGAGATTTATGGCCTGACTCAGCAGTCCAAGTATGCCGACCAAGTCGAAAAACTGGGCAAGAGCATGCTGTCAGCTGGCTATCAGGGCACCGCCATGCTGGCGGACCTTTATCGTGACAAGACCTCTACTGAATGGGGTTTTTTTGCGGGCACCCAGGCTTTGTCGATTGTTGGAACCCTGGCTTTTTATGCGGCATTGGCGACCCCCATGGCGTCCGGTGCGGTCCTTGTCGACTTCGTGGCCGGGATTGTCAGTGGTGTGTTGCAGGGTATCAAGCAGACCGCCCTGGAGGCTATCGCGAGAGACTACATCGACCAAATCAAGCGTAAGGGCGGAAGCCTCAAGTTTTTTGGTGAAGACCTGAAAGCGTCGGCCAATCAGGTCTTCCGTAACAGTGACATGTTCGGGAAATTGCAGACTGCCTTCGATGTCGACCAGGTCGTGGCGGTTTCCAGTCCCAAGCTGACTTCAGCCTCCCTGCAGCTGGCCGCGATCACCAAAAATGGCGCGGATCTGAAAACCGTGGACAGCTTTATCAGAAGTTTCGTGGAAGGCACGGCGGACTGGGGCGAAAAACTGACCTTTAATCCAGAGAGAGGCGAGCTGACACTCTCCGCGACCAGGGAGAGCCAGGTCCTGACCTTTCTCAACCCGCTGCCGGCATCCGGCACGGAGGAGCGCTGGCGTGTGCGAACCGGCAAGAAGGCCTACACCAGCACACTTCGGATGGCGTTCAACACGAGTTCAGACCCCAATAAAAAAGACGTTGCCCTGTGGACGATCACTGATGGCAATGCCTCGAGCAGTGCGTCCAGCACCATGGATCTGCGCAACGTGGTGACCCAGGCCACCAACTTTGACAAAACAAAAACCACCAGCGTCTTGCTTGACGTCAACGGCTACGGAGGGGACGACACCGTCATCGCCGGCGCGGCCAGGCTGAATTTCGACGGCGGCGACGGAATCGATTCCGTCTCGTATGCGGGATTGACAGGCGTGAGCATCAAGGTCCAAACGACTTCGACGGGTTATTCGGTCACCAAAACTCTGGCGCAGACCAAGGCTTACCAGGAGGAGGTCGGCGAGAGCACGGTTGTTTACGGGAAGAGGACCGAGAAAGTCCAGTTCCGGGATTTCAAGTTGGATACCTTGAGCAATCCAACAATCATCGACACGCTGAAGAATGTTGAATACGTCATTGGGGGAGACGGGACCGACATGATCGATGGCAATTCCCAGGGCAATCACATCAGTGCCGGTGAAGGGAATGACACGATCAGGGCCGGCGGCGGTAGTGACGTCGTGGACCCCGGGCGGGGCGCTGACACCGTTAACCTCGGTCGCGGCGACGATTGGGTCCGGCAGGAAATGAAGCGGCCCCGCGACCCGTCCTCTCCCCCGCCAAGCCCGGGGGGCGTGCGCGGCCAGGCTATGGATGCCATGGGCGTCATCATGGATGTGATCGACGGCGGCGATGGTGTGGACACGGTGGACTACAGCATGGACGGCATGGAGGGCCGCGTCCAGGCCGATCTGGCCACGGGAATCGCGACCAGGACATTTCATGGCACGGCTGCCAATGTCGGCGCCAAGGGCCAATATGTTCGTATCTACCACTCGGACAATGAGTCGGGCGCGCTGGTGCTCACGGAGCTGGAAGTGTATGCGGATGGCAGAAATGTTGCCCAAGGCAAGGCCAGTTCCTACGGTGCCGACAGTGGCGGTAACGACAGCACGTACAAAAACAACCCCAATGCGTTGACCAATGGCGCCAAGGGCGGCCTCTGGAACGGCAATAGCAACAGCCTCAGCAACATCGCCTATGCCAACTCTTTGGGTGCCAAGCCCTACATTGAGCTGGACCTGGGGAATGCCTACGACATCGAGCTGCTCATGCTCTGGGGCGTTGGGGACGCTACCGGCAACGCGAATGTTTTCGGCAGGAATAACCCGAGCGACAAGCTGCGCATCTATGTCTCGGCGGCGCCGTTTTCCGCCTCATCGACCTACGACACCCTGGCGGCCGATCCTGCCGTGACCAAGGTCAATGATGTGGACCTCGTGGACAAGACGGAGTCCCCCCTCACCTATACCGACAGCTTGACGGGCGTCGAAAACCTGATTGGCGGTTCGCTGGGCGACAGCCTCGCGGGCAACGTGAAGGACAACGCCCTTGCCGGCGGGGCCGGCCGCGACCGTTTGGTGGGACGCGAGGGCAACGACATGATGGCGGGCGGCACCGGCGCGGACAGCATTGACGCCGGCCCCGGCGACGACGTGATCCTGCAGGACCTGGAGCGCGTCTGCGATACCCTCAACGGGGGAGAGGGCAGGGACCGCGTGGACTACAGCGGCGGCACGGCGGCGGGCTTCATCGACGCCGACCTGGGCGCACAGCGCGTCACCAAGACCGTCGCCATGACCGTCGCCGGCGCCCTCGTCACGGCCAGCGCCACCGATATGCTGCAAGGCATCGAGGACGTGGTCGGTTCTTTGATGGGCGACGTCATTGTGGGCAACGATGGGGCGAATGCCCTGGTGGGCATGGCCGGCACTGACCGCCTGGAGGGCGGCCGGGGTGCGGACACCGTTGATGGCGGCGAGGGCGACGACACCCTGGTGCAGGGCATGGACCGGGCGGGCGACACCCTCGACGGCGGCGAGGGCCAGGATACGCTGCGCTACGTGGTCGATGACGCGGACTGGGCGGTGCGAAACTCGGCAAGTATCGCCGTCGACCTGGGCGAACAAAAAGCCACCAAGGTGTTTTACGGCACGGCCGCCAACGTCGGGTCTGTGAATGCGGCGGGCCAGTACACGGCGTTCACGGGCAGCTATATCCGCATCTACCACACGGATGCCACTTCGGTTTTGGCGCTGACCGGCCTGCAGGTATTTGCGGGCGGGGTGGATGTGGCGGCCGGCCGCGCCAGTTCGATCGGCGTGGACAGCGGCAGCATTGTGGGCGGTGAGGTCAATAACACCCGGGCCCTGACCGATGACACCGTGGGCGGCGCCTGGAACCTGGGGTCGGGAAGCGTCAGCAACCTGGCCTCTGTGGGGGGCACCAAGCCCTATGTGGAACTGGACCTGGGCAGCGCGCAGGCCATCGACTCGATCGCGCTGTGGGGGGTGGATGGCCATGCGGACTGGGGCAACAAGCTGCGGGTGTTTGTGTCGAACGCGGCTTTTGCGGCGTCGGCCACCTACCAGAGCCTGTCGGCCAACGCGGGCGTGAAGAAGGTCGACGTGGCGCAGGTGGACACACAGGCCAGCACCACCTATATCGACACGCTGGCCCATATCGAGGGCGTGGAGATATTCAAGAGGGCGCCCCTCAACAGCCCCGGCAGCGCCGCCACTACCCGCGGCAACCTCACCTTGACCGGAGACGTCCTCGACAACACGCTGGTCGGCGACACGGGCAACGACACCATCGCGGGCAAGGAAGGCAATGACGTGCTGATAGGCTGGATGGGCAAGGACAGCATTGACGGCGGCAGGGGCAACGACGTGATCGTGCAGGATATCGAGGCCTACGTCGCCGGGAGCAACGGCGTGTGGGACGTGCTGGAGGGCGGCGAGGGCATAGACAGCGTCAGCTACAACTACACGGAATTCGCCAACGGAACGCGCCCCGTGATGGGTGCCGTGGGGATTAACGCCAACCTGTCGACGGGTCGGGTGATCAAGTATTCGGGCGCCGGATTCACGGTGTACGACTCGGTGAGCAATATCGAGAACCTGGCCGGCACCGCGCTGGCCGATACCCTGACAGGCTCCGCCGTGGGAAACGCGTTCGATGCGGGCGCCGGCAATGACGCCGTCGACGGCGCGGACGGCAACGATGTGCTGTCCGGCGGCGCGGGGGCGGACACGGTGCATGGCGGCGCCGGCGACGACCTGGTCATGCAGGACATGGAGCGGGGCAGGGACACGCTGTACGGCGACGATGGTACGGACACGCTGGACTACAGCACGGACGGCATGGCCGGCCGCATCGTCGCCAGCCTGGCCACGGGGTTGGTCGAGAAGGTGCTGTACGGCACCAGTGCCAGGGTGGGTGCGATGGGCCGCTACATCCGTATCTACCACTCGGACACGGCAAGCGCGACGCAGGAGGTGGCGCTGACGGGGCTGAAAGTGTATTCGGACGGTGTTGATGTGGCGGCCGGTAAGTCGAGTTCGACCGGTGCGGACGGCGGCAGCGGCAATGCCATCAACAACAATCCCCAGGCCCTGACCGATGGCATAGTGGGTGTTATTTGGAACGGGCTCTCGCAGGTCAGCAGCAATATCGCCTGGGCCGGCGGCGCCAAGCCCTACATCGAACTGGACTTGGGCGGGCCGCAGTTCATCGATTCGATTGCCTTGTGGGGAGTGGCCGGCAACACGGCCTGGAGCAACAACCTGCGCGTCTATGTGTCGGAAGTCCCGTTCACCGCGGCCGCGACGTATGCCGGCCTCGCGGCCGACGGGGATGTGGCCAGGGTCGACGTGGCGGTGGTGGACACGGCCGCCACCACGGCGGTACGGGACACGGTGGCAAGCATTGAGAACGTGACCGGCACGGCGATGGGCGACACCATCACGGGTGACGGCAACGCGAACGCGCTGGACGGCGGTGCGGGCGACGACTCGCTTGTCGGCGGCGCCGGCAACGACACGATGGACGGCGGCAAGGGAAAAGACACGCTGTCGGGCGGCACAGGCGACGACCTGTTCCTGCAGCAGGACATGGAGCGGCTGAGCGACAGCTTCAGGGGCGACGCCGGCACCGACACGGTGGACTACGGCGCCATGAACCTGGAAGGGCTGTCGACCCAGGGCATCCGGGCCGACCTGGCGGCGCAGACCGTCAGCAGGATTTTTGAGGGCACGGCCGTCAATGTGGGGGCGAGGGCGCGCTATATCCGCATTTACCACAACGATGCGGTGGCGAGGGAGTCCACCCTCGCGCTGACGGGACTGAAGGTGTACGTCGCGGGCGTTGATGTGGCCGCCGGCACGTCCAGCTCGATCGGGGCCGATGTAGGCAGCGTGAGTGGGGTCGAGGTCAACAATCCGCGGGCCTTGACGGATGCCGCCCTGGGCGGGGCCTGGAACGGGCAGTCGGGGGCCATCAGCAATATGGCCGTGGTGGCGGGGAACAAGGCTTACTTCGAGCTGGACCTGGGCGATGCGCTGGATATTGACTCGATCGCCCTGTGGGGCCTGCAGAGTGACATTCTTCCTGGGGCGGGACAAAACCTGCGTATCTACCTGTCGGAGGTGGCGTTCGTGTCGTCGGCCACGGCCTATGCCGACCTGGCGGCCAGCGCGGCCGTGACCAAGGTCGACCTGGCGGCGGTCGACACGGCCGCGGCCACGACGGTCGTGGACACGCTGAGCGGCATCGAGAACATCATTGGCACGCCGCTGAACGACACGCTCACGGGCGACGCCAACAACAACCGGCTTGAAGGCATGGGCGGCGACGATGTTGTGTCCGCGGGGGCGGGCAACGACACGCTGGCCGGCGGTGAAGGCAATGACACGCTGGTCGCCGGGGCGGGCACGGACAGCCTCATCGGTGGTGAGGGTGTGGATACGGCGGACTACAGCCTGGGCGGCATGACCGGCGCCATTGTGGCCAACCTGGCCCTAGCGGCGAACCAGGTCACCAAAGTCGTCTCGGGAACAACGTATTTCGACACGCTCAATGGCGTCGAAAACCTCATCGGCACCTCTTACGCCGACACGCTCACAGGCAATGGCAATGCCAACATCCTGTCCGGCGGCGTGGGCTACGACACCATCTATGGCGGGGCGGGCAACGACACCCTGTTCGGCGGCGACGGCACCGATGCCGTTAATGGCGGCGAGGGCGACGATACCCTGAGCGGCGATGCGGGCAATGACAGCCTGGCCGGCGATGCGGGCAATGACAGCCTGAGCGGCGGCGCGGGCAACGATGTCCTGAACGGCGGGGCCGGCAAGGACACGCTGTCGGGCGGCGCGGGTGCGGACCTTGTCAACGGCGATGAGGGTGACGATCTGATCCGGCAGGATTTCGAGAGATTCAATGACCGCCTGAATGGCGGCAACGGCACCGGCAGCGACACGCTGGACTACAGCGGCAACGGCGCGGCCGGCAGCGTCAATGCCAACCTGGGCACCAATAAAGTCTATAAGTTCGTGGCCGGTGCGACCTATACCGACACGCTGAGCGGCATCGAGAACCTGGTGGGCACCGCGCTGGCCGACACCCTCACGGGCGACAACAACGCGAACGCATTGTTTGCCGGAGCAGGAAACGATACCGTCAGCGGCGGCAGCGGCGATGACACACTGGACGGCGGCGCGGGCGCGGACATGGTGAAGGGAGACGACGGCGACGATGTGATCCTCCAGCGGAACATGGAAAGGGCGGCCGACACCTTCAATGGCGGAGCCGGCATGGACACGGTGGACTACAGCGGCGCAAACCTGGCAGGGCTGACGACCCAGGGCATCCGGGCCGACCTGTCGGCGCAGACCGTCACGAAGATTTTTGAGGGCACGTTCGCCGGCGTGGGGGCAAGCGGCCGCTATATTCGCATCTACCACTCTGCGGACATCCACCGCGACTACCGGCAAAGCCTGGTGCTGTCGGAGCTGAAGGTGTACGCGGGCGGCGTCAACGTGGCCGCCGACAAAGTCTGTTCGGTCGGTGTTGACCTTGCCAGCAGTGGCGACGGCGATTACCACAGCAATCGCTACGCGCTGACCGATGGCGTGGCCGGCGGGCCCTATTCCGACAATGCGGGGGACTCAGTCCTCTACAACGCCGTGAGGGTGGATGGCCTCACCGGCTTTATTGAACTGGATCTGGGCAGCGTGCAGGCCATAGACTCAATCGCGCTCTGGGGCCCGTCGGACTTTACCGGCTGGTCCAGCCAGCTGCGCATCTATGTCTCGGAGACGGCGTTTGTTTCGTCGCCCACGGCCTATGCCGACCTCGCGGCCAACCCGGCTGTGGCCAAGGTCGATGTAGGGACGGTGGACTGCGTGGCAACTGCAACGTTCACGGACACGCTGGACAGCATAGAGCGCGTGGTCGGCACGGTGCGAAATGACACCCTGATGGGCGATAACAACGCCAATATCCTGTGGGGTGGCGCGGGCAATGATGTCCTGGATGGCCGCTACGGCAACGACGGGCTTTATGGCGACGCGGGCAATGATGTGCTGTATGGGCGGGCGGGCAATGACACCCTCGACGGCGGCGAGGGCATGGACACGCTGGATTTCAGCACCCCGGGCAACATGCCCGAGGTGTCTTCGCTCCAGGTCAACCTGCTGGCGGGCACGGCCACAGGAGCAGTGTGGGGCACCACGTTCACCGATACGCTGGCCGGCCTGGAGAACGTCATAGGCAGCTGGGACGCCGACATGCTGCGGGGCAGCGACGGGAACAACGTGCTGATAGGCGGCAGTGGGGCGGACACGCTTTGCGGCGAGGACGGTGAGGACCGCCTGCTGGGAGGCGCCGGCGGCGACAGCCTGGACGGCGGTAAAGGCGACGACCTGCTGGACGGCGGAGCCGGCAGTGACACCGTGAACGGTGGCGACGGCGATGACTCCCTTAAACAGATCATGGAGCGCGTCAGCGACACCTTCGACGGCGGCAGCGGCATGGATACGCTGGACTACACCCTGATGGACGACGGCGCCAGGGCGTCGACGGCCATTGTGGCCGACCTGGCCGCGGGGACGGTCCAAAAGGTGATTTTCGGCACCAGCGCCAATATCGGGGCGGAAGGGCGCTATGTACGCATCTACCACACCAGCACGGATTGGAACACCCTACAGACGCTGGCACTCAATGGCCTGAAAGTGTTCGTGGGAGGACAGGATGCGGCCGCCGGGAAGACGAGCAAGATAGGCTACGGCTGGAACTACAGGCCGGACGGCACGATAGACGACAACTCTGACTTCAATGCAGCGGCGCTGACCGACGGCCAGCTGAACGGCCTTGGCAACAACGCCAGGTCAGGCCGTGGGCCAACTGACGTGGCCTATGTAAAAGGCTATATGCCTTTTATTGAGGTCGATCTGGGCGATGTCCAGTTCATCGACTCCATCGCCTTGTGGGGTGTCAGGGGACATGAAGCCTGGAGCAATGACCTGCGCGTGTATGTATCGGTCACTCCGATTGCCGCGAAGGGGCCTGGACCCGATGCGCACACCCCCGACGATACCCGGATCACCCAGGAGGTCGTGCTGGGTGGGGCGATAGACACGCTTCCCGCCACACCCTACCTCGGCTTGTTGGCGGCCGCAACAGGAATCTACACGGACCAGGTGGCGAATGTAGAGAACATCAATGGCACGGAGGGCGACGACCTCCTGGCGGGCGACGCCAAGGACAATGGACTGGCCGGCAATGGCGGCAACGACACGCTCAGGGGCGCGGCCGGGAATGACTTACTGATGGGCGGCAGCGGCAACGACAGCCTAAGCGGCGGCGACGGCAGCGACCGCTTGTCCGGCGGGGCGGGCGCGGATGTCGTCAAGGGAGAAAATGGGGACGACCTCATCATCCAGGACGTCGAAGGCGTCAGCGACACGCTCGATGGCGGCGCAGGCCGGGATGCGGTGGACTACAGCGTGCTTGGCATGGGCGGCGCCATCGTGGCGCGGCTGGACCTGGGGTGGGTCACCAAAGATTTTGGCGGGGTACTCTACACCGACAGCGTGAGCAACCTCGAAGATCTGACCGCCACGGTGCTTGACGACATGGTCACGGGCAACGACCAGGCGAACAAGCTGCTCGGAAACGATGGTGATGACGTGATTGCCGGCGGACGCGGCGACGATATTCTGGCTGGTGGCGCGGGCGCGGACAGTGTGGCGGGAGGAGACGGCAACGACGTGGTCCTGCAGGACATGGAAGACGTCAGTGACATGCTCGACGGCGGCGCCGGTGACAACACGGTGGATTACAGCGCCGGCGAAGCGGTGGGCTTTATCCGCGCCGACCTGGCCGCCGGGACGGTCATCAAGGTCTTTGCGGGAACAAGCGCCACCGACACCGTGATCGGCTTCAAGAACCTGTATGGGACTGGGCTTGATGACTCCATTGCGGGAGACAACAACGCGAATGAGCTGTACGGGAATGCGGGCGACGACGTGATTTCGGGCAAGGGAGGCAACGATGCGCTGGCCGGCGGGACTGGCGCGGACCAGGTCAGCGGCGGCGACGGCGACGACGTGATTCTGCAGGACCTGGACAGGGTGGCGGACACGCTCGACGGCGGCACCGGGAACGACACGGCGGATTACAGCGCGGCCAACCCAGCGGGCCTGACGACCGTGGGCATCCGGGCCGACCTGGCAGCGGGAACCGTCGTGAAGATTTTCCAGGGCGCGGCCGTCGGCGTCGGTGTGAAGGGGCGTTATCTTCGCATCTACCACTCGGACATGGAGAGTGAGGCCCTGGCGCTGGCGCTCACCGGGCTGGCGGTGTATGCCGGCGGGGTGGACGTGGCCGCGGGCAGCCGGAGTACGGTTGTTGCCGGCGCCGATGCCGGAACCCTCGTCAATACCCACCTGCACAGCCCCACCGCATTGACGGACAACAGATTTGGCGGAAGCTACGAAGTGGGTGAGACTGGCAGCAATCTGGCGTATGCCGATGCCGGCGCTACGGGCTCCAGGCCCTATATCCAGGTTGACCTTCGCAGTGTGCAGTCCATCGACTCGATCACGCTGTGGGGGCGCGCGAATGCGACGGCCCAGAGCCAAGAGTCGGAGCAGAGCAATATGCTGCGCGTCTATGTGTCCGAAACAGAATTTGTTTCCTCGGCGACCGCCTATGACGACCTGGCCGCCAACCCGGCCGTCACCCACGTGGATGTGGAGGAAGTGGATACCTTCGCCAGTACGACTTTCATCGATACGCTGAAGGATATAGAACACCTGGCCGGCACGCTGCTGGACGACATCCTCACGGGCGACGGCAAAGCCAATACGCTGGCCGGCGGCGCGGGCAATGACACCGTCAACGGCGGCGACGGCAACGATGTGATGCTGCAGGGCATGGAACGGGGCAACGACGTGCTCAATGGCGGCCCCGGTGTTGACACCGTGGACTACAGCACGGGCGGCATGGCCGGCCGTATCGAGGCCAACCTGGCCAACGGAACAGTCTACAAGGTACTGAGCGGCACCTCGGTTGCCGTCGGCGCGAAGGGGCGTTATATCCGCATCTATCACTCGCACTTGGAGAGCACAACCCTGGCGCTGGCGTTGACGGGGCTGAAGGTGTATGCCGGCGGGGCGGACGTGGCCGCGGGCAACCTCAGCGTAGTTTCGGTTGGCGCCGACGGCGGCAACCTTTACAACGCCATCTTCAATCCCGCGGCGCTGACCGATGGCGTGGTGGGCGGCATCTGGAACCAGCAACAGGGGAACCTGAGCAACCTGGCCCATGTGGGAGGCAACAAGCCCTACCTCGACGTCGACTTGCGCAGCGTGCGAGCCATTGATTCGATCGCGCTGTGGGGGCGCGCGGATGTGCCGGCGGAGAGCAACAAGCTGTATATCTATGTGTCGGAGGTGGCGTTTGCGTCCTCGGAGACCGCGTATGCCGACCTGGCGGCCAACCCGGCTGTCAAGGGTTTTGATGTGGCGGTGGTGGACACGGCGGCAAGCACGACTTTCACAGACACGCTGAGCGGCATAGAGAACGTGACCGGCACACCGATGTATGACAGCCTCACGGGCGACGGCAACGCCAATGAGCTGTCCGGCGGCAAGGGTAACGACACGCTGATCGGCGGCGCCGGTGATGACCGTTACCGGTTTAACCTGGGCGATGGGCGGGACATCATCACGGAAGCCATCGCGCAAACCGGGGGCCGTGACCGCATTGTGTTTGGCGCCGGCATCAGCGCAACTCAGCTTACCGCCAGCCGGGCCAGCGGCCAGGTCACACTCACTGTCACGGCCAGCGACAGCATCCGTTTTGCCGCGCCGGCCCTGGGCAGTTATGCGCTTGAAGAGTTCGAGTTTGCCGACGGCGGCGTGAAGGACGCCGCCTGGCTCCGCATCCTGCTTAACACCGCGCCCGCCGGCGCGAACAAAACCGTCCCCATGTTCGAAGACGGCAGCTACACGATCACCGCCACCGACCTGGGCTTTAGCGACGCCGATGCCGGCGACAGCCTGAGCGCCGTGCGCATCGACAGCCTGCCGGCCGCCGGCAGCTTGACACTCAACGGCGCCGGCGTGGCGGTGATGCAGGTTGTCAGCGCCGCCGACCTGGCCGCCGGCAAACTGGTGTTCAGGCCGTTGGCCAACGCCAACGGCAACAACTACGGGAGTTTTAACTTTTCGGTCAAGGACTCGTATAGCGCCTTTGCCGCAAACCCCAACACCCTGGCGTTCAATGTCACGCCGATCAACGACGCCCCCACAGGTGGAATCACTCTGATGAAGGGCGGTACGGCCGTGACGGGCAGCACGACCGTGCGGCAGGGCGACACCCTGAGCATCTCCAGCACTCTGTCCGATCCGGACGGCCTGGGCGCCTTTAACTACCAATGGCAAAGCTCGTGGAGCGGCGATACCTGGGCCGACATTGCGGGGGCCACGGCTGCCAGCCTCACGCTCACGCCCAACCTGGCCGCCTTGAAGGTACGTGTGTCCGTCAGCTACACCGATGGTGGCGGCACGCCGGAAACCAAGGTCAGTGCGGGCACCTGGGCGGTCAACCTGATATTCGGCACGTCCGGCAACGACACGCTGGATGGCACGCCAGGAGACGACCAGCTCGAGGGCCGGGGCGGAGACGACAGGCTGTTCGCCAGCGCCGGGAATGACATGCTGGACGGTGGATCGGGCATTGACACCGCCGACTACAGCCGCTCTGCCTTCGCCTTCACAGGCGGAATCCGGGCCTCCCTCAATCCCTACTATGCCCCCCTCCAAAGCAACCCCGACCCCACATGGAGTAGCAGGGTCATCAAGGTGGTTTCGGTCGGCGGTGTGGATACCGTTTTCACTGACTACCTGAAAATAAACAGCATAGAGAATCTGGCCGGCACGCCGTTTTCCGACACCTTCCTGGGCAATGGCGATGCGAACGTGTGGTACGGTAGCCGGGGCAACGATACGGTGGACGGCGGTGCGGGCATAGACACGGTGGACTACAGCCGCAACATAAGCTTAGGTGGGGATATAGGTATTCTCATGGTGGATCTGTCCTTGGGCTACGCAGCGAAGATGACTTCCAATGGTTTCAGTTTGGGGGTTGACACACTGGTCGGTGTGGAGTGTGTGGTGGCCACGGACGGCCACGACTCTCTGGTAGGGGATGCCAATGCGAACGTGTTCACTGGCGGAAAGGGCAATGATGCGTACCAAATGGGGCGCGGGGCGGATGTGGTGCAGGAAAACGATGCGACCGCCGGCAACTGGGACATGCTGGTGTTCGGAATGAACGCCGACCAGCTGTGGTTCCGCCGAAGCGGCAACAACCTGAAGATCAGCACCATAGGCACCAACGACGAGGTGACCGTGCGCGACTGGTACCTGGGCGATGCCTACCACGTTGAGGAGATGACGGTTCCTGCGCCAGCAGGCGTGAAATCCCTGCTTCATACCAACGTCGAAAACCTGGTGCAAGCCATGGCCGCTTTCGCGCCGCCACCCGCCGGGCAAACCACGTTGCCGCCGGAGTACCAGGCGGCACTTGCCCCCGTGATCGCGGCCAATTGGCATTGATAAGGTGGTTGGGCCGCGGCGCGTGCGCCGCGGCTTTTTTTCTTCTTGCCTGTTTTTTTTATTTCTTCATCGCATCCTTGCCCATGGCATCTTTCGCCATGGCATCTTTTTGCATGCCGTCCTTGGCCATCGCGTCTTTTTTCATCTTGTCTTTTTTGGCCATGGCCATCTTGTCGCCGTCATGCTTCATGCCGTTTTTCGCCATGGCATCTTTTTTGGCCATCGCGTCTTTGGCCATGGCGTCCTTCTTCATGCCGTCCTTGGCCATGGCGTCCTTGCTGGCCATCGCATCCTTGCCCATGGCGTCTTTTTTCATGGCGTCCTGCGCCAGGGCGCTGCCGCCGGCGGCGAGCAGGCAGGCGGACAGGAGGGCGGCGGTCAAAGTTTGGGTGTTCATGATGGTGTTGTCCTTGATGAAAGAGTGTTGGAAAAGTTGTTGAAGAAAAACGGCGGGCACCCTGAGCTGAATGCCTTATCGCCGGTGTTGCGGGGCACCTGAGCGGGCTCAGCTGCCTCCGAACCAGTTGTAGCCCTGGTCTTCCCAGTAGCCGCCAGGGTAGGTGTTGGTGACAAAAATCGCCTGGATGTGTTTGGGGTTCTTGTAGCCGAGCTTGGTGGGCATGCGCAGCTTCATCGGGAAACCGTATTTGGGCGGCAGCACCTGGCCGTCGTACGTCAGCGCCAGCAGGGTTTGCGGGTGCAGGGCGGTGGCCATGTCTATGCTGGTGAAGTAGTCGTCGGCGCATTTAAAGCCCACGTATTTGGCCGTTGTGTCGGCGCCCACCCTGCGTAAAAAGTGGAAGAAGGGCACACCACCCCATTTGCCGATGGCGCTCCAGCCCTCGACGCAGATATGGCGGGTGACCTGGTCGGCCTGGGGCATGGCGCGCAGCTCGGGCAGCGACCATTTGCGCCTGTCGGCGACCAGGCCGGCGACTTCGAGGCGAAAGCTTTCTTCGTCCACCTCACGCACCTCGTCTTCGCCGTAGTAGGCGTTGAAGGGAAAGGGCCGGGTGATCATGGAATCGGGGTAGGTGGGGGCCAGGCGGCTCGGGTCGAACAGCAGCCCTTGCACGTCGTCGTTGAGGCGCGAGATGCGGCTCAGCGCGGTGTTGACGGATTCGCTGTCGTCGAGCACGCAGCCGCTCAGCATGGCCAGGCCGCCCAGGCTGAGCGAGCCGCGCAAAAAGTTGCGACGGGCGGTCGAGAGCTTGTGGGCCGAGGCGATGCGGTCCACGGCTTCCTTGAGGACGGCATCGCCGTCTATGTGCTGAAGGCGCCTGGGGCGTTGGATGTTCATGGTTGGTTCCTTGAGGTGTGCGGGCCGGTGTTCAGCGGCCGCGCAGCATGTAGACCAGGGTTTTGGGCACCAGGGCCACCATGACCAGGTGCACGGCGACAAAGCCGGCCAGCGCGGCCATGGTGAAAAAGTGGACCAGGCGCGCGCCTTCATAACCGCCCATGAGTTCACGCAGCAGGGGGAATTGCACGGACTTCCAGAGCACCAGGCCAGAGAGCACGATGAGCACGCTGTCGGCCATCACAAAAAGATAGGCCAGGCGCTGCACCATGTTGTAGTGGCGCGGGTCTTCATGGGCCAGCTTGCCTTTGAGGGCGGCCAGCAGGTCGGCCGTGATGCCTTTGATGGACAGCGGAAAAAATTTGCGGAACAGCCGCCGCGTGAAGAGGTTGAAAGCCAGGTAAAGCATGCCGTTGAAGAAGAGCAGCCACATGGCGGCAAAGTGCCACTGCAGCGCGCCGCCCAGCCAGCCGCCAAGGGTCAGGTCTTTGGGAATCGTGAAGCCGAGGAAGGCGGTGGCGTTGTAGATGCGCCAGCCGCTCATCATGAGCAGTACCACAGCCAGTGCGTTGAGCCAGTGCATGGCGCGCAGCCAGCCGGGGTGTATGGCGTTCGGTCTTGTTTTCATCAGGTGCTCCTCGGGGTGCCGCAAGGCCCGGCTGCCTGGGAAGAAGCAGGAAGCCGGGATTTCCGCCGCAGTTTTGCTGCGTGTTGGGCTTTGGTCGGGCGAGCCTGGCGTTTCTTACATGATGGCGAAATTTATTTGCCTGCCGGCTGCGGTAGCCGCTCTTCAGCGTTCGCGCTGCACGGCGAAGTCAAACGAATGGGCCTGGCGCACCAGCACCGTGGTCTTGGCGGGCTCGCGCAGGACCGGGCCCCAGGGCAGGGGAATGTTGTCGGGTGAGACTTCGATGAGGTGTTCGCCGGCCGCGACCGCCGGGAATTCATAGCGGCCCTGGGCGTCGGTTTGCGCGGCATAGCGGCGGTCCAGGATGACGGTGACGCCGGGCACGCCGGCTTCGGAGGCTTCGCGGCTGCCGTTGGCGTCGGCGTCAAAAAAGACGGTGCCGGCCAGGCTGCCGGCGCCTGTCCCGGGCAAGCCGCCCAGCGGGGCGCTCGCCATGCCGGCATGGTCCTGGTAGCGCAGCAGCAGCTGCAGGCTGCGGTTGGCCTGGGGGTTGATGGGTGCTTGCAGTGTCGCGGCGGTCAGGGCCGATACGACCAGGGCCTGCGGGGCTTCCTCGCCGCGCGACTCGGTGTAACGCAGGCTGAGCGACCAGTTGCGGGCCGCCTGCCAGTTCAGGCCTATGTTGGTATTGAGCGATTCGCCGCCGCCGCCGCTGCGCGTGCCGCGCAGGGAAGCGTCCATGGACCACTGGGGCCAGGGCGACAGGGTGGCGAGCAGGCCCCAGACCAGGCCGGTGCCGGGGTTGCTGCCTCCGCCTAAACGCTCCAGGGCCAGGGAGGTGCTGAGCAGGGTGGTCCACAGCGCCGGCCAGCTGTGGTCCACGCCCAGCCGCAGGCTGCGGCTGCCGGATGTTTTGGCGAGGTCGGCGCGCCATTGGGTCTGGCCCCAGTCGCCGCTGCGGTTCCATGAGAGCTGCAGGGCCTGCCCGGGGCTGCTGATGGCGCGAAAGCTCAGGGCCGCGCCCAGGGCGTTGTGGGTGTCCAGCAGGTAGCGGCCGTTGAGGTTGACGAAGGCGCTGCCGCCGGAAGCGATGCTGCCCGCCTGGCCGCCGCTGACGCTGTCGCTCAGCTCGGCGGCAAAACCGGCCTGCCACCTTCGTGTGGAAGTGTCGGCCTGCCAGTACAGGCCTTGCAGGTCGCCGGCCAGGCCCGTCGTGCCCCAGCGCAGCTTGGGTTCGAAGCGAAAGAGGCCGGCCGCCTGGCGCCAGCGTTCGCTGCGCCAGGCGGCGTCCAGCCAGAGGCCGGTGGCGCCGCCGCTGCGGGTGCTGCTGCTTTGCACGAGGTTGCCTTGCAGGCGCAGGCCGCCCACACGCTCGTTGGCCGCGCCATAACCGGGGGCGAGGCCGGATCCCCAGGGGGAGGGGCCTTCCCAGGACGCGGCGGCGAACCAGGCGCGTGTGTCCTGGCTCAGGCCGGAGGTGGCGCTGTCGGGGATGTTTTTGCCCTGGATGAGCTGGAATGCGATGTCGCTGCGTCCAGCGGCTGCGAATGCCGCGCGGGTGGGCAGGCGAAATTGCGCGCCGGCCGAGGTGACAGTGCTGGTGGAGGTTTCAAAGCCGGCGCCGTCCATCCCGCTGAACAGGCCCGCGCGCCCGCTGGCGGCGTTCAGGTCCAGGGTGTCCTGCAGGTACCACTGGCCGCTGAGGCCGTGGATGGGCGTTGTCGGCAGCGACACCCGGCCGGTGCCGCGCGCCAGCCGGGTGGCGATGGTGTTGACGTTGCCCGCGTGGTGGTTGGCGAACCACCCGCCGTCCAGTGGCAAGGCGCGCTGGTCCACGCGCCAGTCGTGTTGGCCTCCCGCGGCCTGGGAGGCGTAGCCGCCCGAGCCCTGCTGCGCGAGCCCTGCATGGAATGAGAGGGCGCCGTGGTTGGGGGTGTCCAGGTATCCGCCGAGGTCGATGGCGCGGGTGGCGGTATTCCCGCCCGATTGCTTGAAGACCGAGTAGTCGGCATGCCAGCTGCGCGGCCAGCCGCTTTCGTTGTAGCTGCTGGCCTTGAGCTGCAGGCCGCCGTCGAGTTCGGGCTGCCCGTCCATGACGCGGTCAAGGTAGGGAACGGGGGAGGGCGAGGCCGCGGCGGGTGTGGCGGCCGTCTGGCCCTGCGCCACCGCCGCCGCCAGGCCGGCGCAGATTGCCGCAAGCGCGCGGCGGCAGCATGGGGGACAAGAATAGAGGAGGGCGGCCGGCGTTTGCGCCTGCCGTGTCATGGCGCGAAGCGCTGTTCGAAGTCCTGCACCTGGCCTTTACCCCATTCAAGCTTGCCGCGCACGGTGACGGGATAGCGGACGGCCGCGGCGCTGTCCGGGTCGCCGGGGCGTGTGGCGCTGAGGGCCACGCTGCGTGTCTCCCCGGGCAGTATGGGCGTGTTGGCGGGGGAAAATTCGAGCGCGGTGTTGGCGGCGTCGGTGCCGGTCAGGAAGCCGCCGATGCGGCCATGGGCCGCGCCGCTGTTGCGCACCTGCAGGACCGGCGTGGGCTGGCCGTTCAGGGTCTGGACGCCGGCGCCGGCGATGCTCAATTGCGGCGCGGCGCCCGCGATGGCCGCATAGACCACGATGCCCAGGCGGGCCGAAAAGGGAATGGGCGGGCCCGATGCCATGCGCGTGAGCTGCTCCTGGCCTTCGAGCAGGATGGCGAAACGGCACTCGCCGGCCGGCGCATCGGCCGGCACGCTGACTTCAAAACGGAAGCGGTAGGGGCGCCCGCCCGCCATGATGAGTTCGCGCCGCTCGATGGCAACCCAGGGCCGGCAGCTGCCGGGCTGCAGTTCGTCGAGAAAGGTGACGGCGTTGTCCATGCCCAGGCGCCAGTCGGCGGTCTTGATGGCCAGGCTGGTGGAGGCGGGCGATGCGTTGGTGATTTCAATGACTTGCCGGCTTCGCTCGCCGGGCTTGAGTTCGAGTTCAAAACGCGGGGGCGACACCGCCAGCGCGAATTCGCCGGCCGCGGCGCAGGGTGCGGCCAACACCAGGGCCAGGTAAAAAAGGCCTGCCGCGCAGTGCCGGGCAAGCGCCAACCGGGGACTGTTCATGGGGTATCCACCTCGAAATAAAACTGCAGGGCCTGCGCTGAAACCAGGGCCCTGCCGTCGGTGCTGAGCGTGAGCTCTATGGTTTCTTCCAGTGATGCCGCACTGGCGAGGCCTTCAAACACCAGCGCGCGCGCGCCGCTTCGCAGGTTGCCCGGCAGCAGACGGCCCTGGGTGCGCCAGCTGGCATGCACGGGCTCACCGGCCACGGGCGCCAGGCCCATATACAGCTTGACGGGCTGGTTCAGCCAGCGCGAGAGGTTCAGGCGCAGGGCCACGCGCAGGCTGGCTTCCACCGAGTTGTCGGCCGCGCGGCCCGGCACCAGCTGCCGCCAGCGCATGGGAACGACACCCTGGCTGACGACGGTGCCGCTGTCATCCACGCGCGCCGTGCCGGCCGCCGTTGATTGCGCGGCACACAGGCAGGCCGCCAGCAGGCAAGGCGCGAGAAAGGTGCCCGCCAGGCGCGGCGGCCGGGCCATCATGGCGCCGTCAGGGTGTAGCTGACCCTGCCGGTGAAACTGCCGGATCCCACCAGCTGGGTGTTCGCGTAGCTGAACTGCAGGCAGCTTTCAAACCAGGTGTTGCGCGAGATGCCCAGCAGGGTTTGCGATGCGCCGCCGACAAATGTGCCGTTGGCAATCGTGGTTCCCGAGTCGGCGGTGCCGGCGGAAACCCAGGACACCGTGCTGAAAGCAATGGTGTTGCCGCTGGCGTTGGTCAGTGAGGCCGGAGCCGTCGCGGTAAGAGCGGCGCTGGAGGCCCCCATACCCGGTGCGCGGTAGAAGCCGCCCACATACACCTGCGCGGGCACCGTGCAGAACGCACGCCCGTTGTAGGGGCTGGCCGTCACGGTGCTGTCGCTGCTCATGGCAAGGGAGCCGCCCCCCAGGCTGGCCGCGGGAACGGTGACGCTCACGCGGTTGATGGTGGTGTTGTTGCCGGGCGTGCCGCCGGAACTGAAGTTGCCCCCTGTCATGGTGCCGGCACCCACTTGCAGAAACAGTGAGCGGGTGCCGGGCGTGATGCTGACGGAAAAGGCCTGGGCACCGGTGCACATCAGCGCGCTGCATAGATAGATGAGCCCGCTCCAGCGGGACTGGCTGGCGCAGCAAGGGGAATGTGCAAAGGCAAGTAGGGCTCGCATGCGCATCGCTTTACGCCGGACTGTCAGCCGGCAAAAGAATGGCCTCGTGAATGGAGGCCATTGGAAGAGGTGGCGAAAACTCAGAGCTGGGTGGCGGTGTAGGTCACGCGGCCGTTTTTGGCGACCGTGCCGCCGTAGGTGCCGGCGGCGGGAATGCCTGTGTTGAGGTAGCTGTAGGTCCACTTGCCTTCGACACGGACCAGGCGGTTGGTGGCGGTCAGGGTGGAGGCCGTGCCTGCACCGCCGGAAGCGCCGGTGTTGAAGGCGGGATGGGTGATGGCCGCGTTGGTGAAGCCAGCGGTGGTGGCGGCCAGGGCGCCGCCCGTGACGCCGATCTGGCTCCAGGGAATGGTCTCGCCGGCGGTACCGGTGGTCAGCGGGCCGGTGGTGGTGGAGTTCAGGCTGACGTTGCCGCCGTTGCCGTAGACCCGCACCGTTACGGCGCCGGCCGTCAGGTCGCCACCGACGCCGGCGATGGCGCCGGCGTCGCCCACATTGGCCGCGGGCACCGTGAATGTCGTTGAATCAATGGTGCCGTCGGTCGCCGTGTTGCCGGAACTGGTGCCGACGCGCAGAAACAGGACTTGCGGAATGACGATGCTGAAGTCCACCCGCCCCGTGGCGGTCGAGCCGGTGGTTGCCGGCGCGGTGTAGGTGGATTCAGCGTGGGCGGGGACCGCCAGCGATGCGGCGAGGCCCAGGGCGCTGAGGGGAAGCAGTATTTTTTTCATGAAGGCTCCTGTTGTTGATGCTTAGAGTTGGGTGGCGGTGTAGGTCACGCGGCCGTTTTTGGCGACCGTGCCGCCGTAGGTGCCGGCGGCGGGCAGGGTGGTGTTGAGGTAGCTGTAGGTCCACTTGCCTTCGACACGGACCAGGCGGTTGGTGGCGGTCAGCGTCGTGGCCGTGCCGTTGCCGCCGGAGGCGCCGGTATTGAAGGCCGGATGGGTAATTGCCGCATTGGTGAAGCCCGAGGTGGTGGCGGCCAGGGCCGCGCCCGTGACGCCGATCTGGCTCCAGGGAATGGTTTCGCCGGCCGTGCCGGTGGTCAGGGGACCGGTGGTCGCCGAATTGAGGCTGATGTTGCCGCCGTTGCCGTAGACCCGCACGGTCACGGCGCCGGCCGTCAGGTCGCCGCCGACACCGGCGATGGGGCTGGCGTCGCCCACATTGGCCGCGGGCACGGTGAAGGTGGTGGCGTCAATGGTGGCGGTGGTCGAGGTGTTGCCGGCGCTGGTGCCGACCCGCAGAAACAGGACTTGCGGAATGACGATGCTGAAGTCCAGGCGTGCCGTCGCGGTCGAGCCGGTGCTTGCGGGACTGGTGAAGGTGGATTCGGCATGGGCCGGCATCGCGATCAGGCCGGCGAGGCTCAGGCTGCTGAGTCCAATGATTTTTTTCATGAAAATTCCTCGGGAGGAATGGAAGGCAAACGGGGATGGCGCAACTGAAAAAACACGGAATCGAGATTAGCGATATTTGTTGCGAAGTTGTAAGCAATGGTCCGTGGAAAGACAATCTTTGCTTTTTGGGGCGCGAGTTTTGCGGCTCGTAGAGCCCGGCTGCGGGGATGGCGGGCGCCTAGAATCGGCTGGAAACTTCCGGCCAACGCGACAAACCCTCCCCAGATGCACCGCTTCAAACGCCTCGTTGCCGTGCTGGCCTTCCTGGGCCTGTTGCTGGCGCTGTTCCAGCTCTCGGGGCTGCGGGACAACTTCAGCCTGGTGTTTTTGCACCAGAAGTTTCTGGACAACGAGGCCAGCGGGCTGCTGATCTTTATTGCGCTGTTCGCGCTGGGCAACCTGGTCCAGATCCCGGGCTGGATATTCCTGGCGGCCGCGGTGCTGGCGCTGGGCGAAGCCTGGGGCGGCGTGGCGACCTATCTCGCGGCGGTGGTGTCCTGCGCTTTCACCTTCTGGCTGATACGCCTGCTGGGCGGTGATGCCCTGCGGCAGATCAAAGGCCGCTGGGTGCAGGGCGTGCTCGCGCAACTCGACGCGCGGCCTGTGGCCGGCATTGTGCTGCTGCGCACCTTGCTGCAGACGGCGCCGGCGCTGAACTATGCGCTGGCGATGTCGGGTGTGAAGTTTCGCGACTATCTATTAGGGACCCTGCTGGGCCTGCCGCTGCCGATCGCGGTGTATTGCGTGTTTTTTGACTACCTGGCGCGGCTGCTCAAGGTGCCGGGGTATTGAGGGGCTTGCGGGGAGCCCGCCGGCGGATGAAGCGAAGCAGAATGGCCAGCGCCAGGACCAGCAAAATCCCGGCGAGGATGAATTTTCCCACCGCCGCGGCGACAGCCGCCGTGGTGACAAACCCGAAGCCGACCACCATCTCGAGCAGGTACAGCCCGCTTTCAAAGAGCTTGCCTAGCCAGCTTTTAGACCAGAACATGTTGTTTGTGCGTTGCGGCAAGCTCAAGCCGCCGCACCCGCAAGCAGGCGCTCATAAACCGCGAGGTCCTGCGCCGAGAAGCAGCAGAACACCACTTCTTCCACGCAGGAGGGTTGTTGCAGGGCTTCGCGCACGCTGGCCACAGCGACCTGGGCGGCCAGTTCGATGGGATAGCCGTAAATGCCGGTGCTGATGCTGGGGAAGGCCAGCGAAGCGACACCTTCGGCGGCCGCGATCTGCATGGAGCGCCTGTAGCAGGAGGCCAGCAATTCAGGCTCGCCGTTGTTGCCGCCGCGCCAGACGGGGCCCACGGTGTGGATGATGTATTTGGCGGGGAGGCGATAACCTTTCGTGAGCTTGGCCTCACCGGTTTTGCAGCCGCCCAGCAGCCGGCACTCATGGACCAGTTCGGGGCCTGCGGCGCGGTGGATCGCGCCGTCGACACCGCCGCCGCCCAGCAGCGATGAATTGGCGGCGTTGACGATGGCGTCAAGCTGCAATTTGGTGATGTCGGCCTGGACGGCCCTGAGGGGGGCGGGCATCGCGCGTCTTCCGGCTGCTTTGTCTGAAGATGCGCGCGAGCCGTCCGCCGGCTTACAAGACCTTGCTCAAAAAGCGCTGGGTGCGCTCTTCCCTGGGGTTGTCGAAGATTTCGGCCGGCGAGCCTTCCTCGATCACCAGGCCTTCGTCGATGAACATCACGCGGTCGGCCACCTGGCGGGCAAAACCCATTTCGTGGGTGACGACCACCATGGTCATGCCTTCTTCGGCCAGGGCCTGCATGACGGCCAGCACCTCGCCGACCATTTCGGGGTCCAGCGCGGAAGTGGGTTCGTCGAACAGCATGATGCGCGGCTGCATGGCCAGCGCGCGGGCAATCGCCACGCGCTGCTGCTGCCCGCCGGAGAGCTGGTTGGGATAGGCGTCTATCTTGTCGAGCAGCCCGACCTTGATGAGCAGCTCGCTGGCGCGGTTGCGCGCTTCCAGGGCGGTGAGCTTGCGCACCTTGGTCGGGGCCAGCGTGATGTTTTCCAGCACGGTCTTGTGCGGGAACAGGTTGAAGCGCTGGAACACCATGCCGATTTCGGAGCGCAGGGCGTCGACGTCGGTCTTGGGTTCATGCACCGAGACGCCGTGCACCAGCACCTCGCCGCCGCTGGCCTCTTCCAGGCCGTTGAGGCAGCGCAAAAAAGTGCTCTTGCCAGAGCCGGACGGGCCTATGACGCAAACAACTTCGGTGGCCTTGATGGCGCAGTCGATGCCGCGCAGCACCGGCGTGTGGCCAAACTGCTTGGTCAGCCGGTTAACGCGAATCACCTCGTCCATAACGAGCCTCCAGTTTCTTGACAAGGTAAGCCAGGCCCAGCGTCAGCACCCAGTACATGACGGAGATGGTGAGGTAGGGTTCCCAGTAGCGTGAGTAGGCGCCGGCGACGGTGCGCGCGGCGTAGGCGAGTTCGGCAAGGCCGATGGCCGAAATCAGCGACGAGTCTTTCAGCAGCGAGATCGCGTTGTTGCCCAGGGGCGGCAGCATGCGGCGAAAGGCCTGCGGCAGCACCACGTGGTACATGGTGCGCGGGAAGGACATGCCCAGCGAACGCGAGGCCTCGACCTGGCCCTTGTCGATGGACTGGATGCCGGCGCGGAAGATCTCGGAGATATAGGCGCCGGCATTGAGCGTGAGGGCCACGATGCCGGAGAGGAAGGCGCCGTAGTTCTGCTTGATGTTGCGCGCGGCTTCACCCGAGATGACCAGGCCGTCGGACGGGTTGATGAACAGCGGCAGCACGGCGAAGTGGATCAGCAGGATCTGCACGAACAGCGGGGTGCCGCGGAAAAAACTGACGTAGACGGTGGCCGGCCAGCGCAGCGCGTATTTGCAGATCGCGCGCGCGGGCGAATGGCGGGACTCCGCCACGCGCGCCATGCCGATGGCCAGGCCCAGCAGCGTGCCCTGCACGATGCAGATCAGCGTGACCATGATGGTCATCTGCAGGCCGCGCCAGAACAGCACGCCGTATTCCGCGATGATGTCGGCCCGAAACCAGCCGAACCAGAGGACTTGCTCCATAGCGGGGAGGTCTCAGCGGTTTATTGCGCGGGCAACGCGGGTGCGTCGGCCTGGAACCATTTTTTGTAGATGGTGGCGTAGCTGCCGTCGGCCTTGACGGCGGCCAGGCCCGCGTTGAGCTTGGCCAGCAAGTCCTTGTTGCCCTGCTTCACGACGATGCCGAAGTATTCCTTGGGAAAGCTCGCGTCGCTGACGGTCTTGAGCTGCTTGTGCTCCTGGGTGCGGAAGGCGATCACGCCGTTGTCGCCGATGGCGGCGTCCAGTCCGTTGTTGGCCAGCTCGGAGATCACCACGGGGGTGCTTTCAAAGCGGCGGATGTCGGGGTTGGTCTTGCCGAACTCGCGGGAAGCCATGTCGTCGCCGGTGCTGCCGGTGACCACGCCGATTTTTTTGCCGGCCAGGTCCTTCAGGCCCTTGGCGGTGCTGTTGCTGTGCACGGCGATCAGCTGACGCGCTTCGAAGTAGGGGGTGGTGAAGTCGTAGGACTGCTTGCGCTTGTCGTTGATGGTGACGCCGGAGATGACCAGGTCCACGTCGCCGTTGTTCAGGGCCGCGAAGATGCCGGTCCAGGGGGTGTTGACGATCTTGATCTGCAGGCCGGCTTTCTGGGCGATGGCCTTGATCATGTCCACGTCGTAGCCGACGATTTCCTTGGTCGGGCTTTCATAGGCAAAGGGGCGGTAGGTGGCGCTGGAGCCGACGACCAGCTCCTTGTTCTGTGCGTGGACAGTACCGAGCGCGAGGGTGAGCAGGCCGGCGGTGGCGGCGATCTTGTGCAGGAAATTCATAGTCAGTGTCCAGAAAAGGAAGGGGAAAAGTGCTTGCCGGCCCGTGGGGGGCGGCGAAAAGCGAAAGTAGCCAATGGTAACGCCTGCAAAAGCCGTGCCCGGCGGCCGGCGGGCAGGGTTTTCGCGAAGAGGGGGACGGGCGGCGGGGAAAAAGCGCCTAAAGGAGCGCCTCCGCGGGTCAGGCCCTGAGTTGCCGGTTGAAAAACGCGATGGTGCGCTCCCAGGCCAGCTTGGCGGCGGCCGCGTCGTAGCGCGGCGTGGTGTCGTTGTTGAAGCCGTGCTGGGTGCCGGGGTACTGGTAGGCGGTGTAGCTGGCGCCGGCCGCCTTCAGGGCCGCCTCGTAGGTCGGCCAGGAGGCGTTGATGCGCTCGTCGACCGCCGCGAAATGGATCAGCAGCGGGGTTTTGACCTTGGCGGCGTCTTCTGCCGGGGGCTGGTTGCCGTAAAAAGGCACGGCGGCGTTGAGCTCGGGCAGGCGGGTGGTCAGGGTGTGCGTCATGCCGCCGCCGTAGCAGAAGCCGACCACGCCCAGCTTGCCGCTGCAGTCGTCCCTGGCCTTGAGCCAGGTGACGGCGGCCACGAAGTCCTCGACGCACTTGCGCTGGTCCAGTTTGGCGAACAGCTCGCGTGCCTTGTCCTCGTCGCCGGGGTAGCCGCCCAGCGGCGTCAGGGCGTCGGGCGCGAAGGCGAGAAAGTTGTCCAGCGCCAGGCGGCGTGTGATGTCTTCTATATGGGGGTTGAGGCCGCGGTTCTCGTGGATGACCAGCACGGCGGGCAGCTTTCCAGTGGCGTTGGCCGGTTTCGCGAGGTAGCCCTTGACGGTGCCGGTGCCGGCGGAAGAGGGGTAGCTGACGGTCTCGGTCTTGATGCGCCGGTCGTCCCTGGCGACCTGCTGCCCCGCGGCAAAGTTGGGGCTCAAGGCGGCCAGCAGGGCCGTGGCCGTCATGCCGGCGGTGGCGAACTTCTGGGCGCGCTCCAGGAAGCCGCGGCGGTCCAGGGTGCCGTGCACATAGGCGTCAAACAGAATCAGCAGTTCCTGGTCAAAGTCCTGGGCGGTCTTCATCGGCATGGCTCCCGCAAAAAAGCCCAGCATAGCGATTCAGGCGCCGCCTGGCAAAGGGTGCCGCGCGCGCGACACGGCGGCGGTGTTGTGCACGGGCCGGTTTGCTATGAAACAGATAGCTGCCGGCGCCCGCGCCGGCTGGGCCGGGAAGCCCTGTTGTGCGCCCGGCCGGTGGAAAGCCGGGAAAAACCTGCTTTAATAGCGGCTTGGGCCGCCGTGGCTTCAATTGACACGGCGGGCTTTCTGTGACTCACTGGGCCGACCGGGGCCACCCAGCCGCGACTGCCTTCAGGCGGCCGCGCCCCAAAATCACGAGGAGAACCGCATCTTGAACCTGATTTCATGGCTGATGGCATTGCTGGGCGTGGCCGTGGGCGCGCTGGCCGGCATCCTTCTGTACGCCCGCTGGTTGCGGCAACAGGCGAGTGAAAGGCTGCGTATCCCCAAAAAATGGCCGCTGGCCGCGCGCGGGATCGTGACCGACGACGAACTTGAGGTCTGGAAATGGCTGCGCAGCGCTTTTCCCGAGCATGCGGTCATGCTCAAGCTGCCGGTGCTGCGCTTCACCATCCCGACCGAAAAAGACAAGGACAAGGAAAAAAACAAGGAAAAGAAGGAGCGCCTGCTTGAATTGCTCAACGGCGTGTACACCAGCTTCACCATTTGCACGCTGGATGGCACGGTGGTGGGCTGCGTCGACCTGCGCGGCAAGCGCGACGTGAGCCGCGCCAGCCGGGAGCTCAAGGAGACCCTGCTGTCCGATTGCGGCATCGCCTACACCACCATCAAGGCCGGCCGGCCGCCCACCGTGAGCGCCATGCGCGCGGCTTTCCTGGGCGAAATCCCCGAGGAACTGATGGAGGAGCACCAGGAAACGCGCGGCGGCGACAGCAGCTTCCACGCCGACCTGGAGTCTTTCACCCGCGAGCGCAAGCGGGCCGCCAAAGACGCCGCGCTCAAGGAACTCAACAAGGAAACCAAGCAGGAGGCCGCCCAGGCGGCCGCCAACCGCGACATCGGTTTCAACCCGGACGGCACAGGCGGCCTTCGCATCGACAAGAACAACCGCTTTGCGACCAACTGGGAAGACTCCTTCATCGAGCCTGCGGACGCGCGGCCGGCCAAGCTCGAATAGGCAGGGGGTTCATGAGCTCGGCCTTCCAGCGGGCGTCGGCCCCGGCACGCCCCCGGCCCCCGCGACCCGTCGCCATGAAAACACCATCGTGAGCAGGCTGGGCCATACCCGGGACAAGATCTACAAGACCGTGGCGCGGCAGCTGCACGGCGTGGTGCCCTGCTGGGTCTGCGGCGAACATGTCACGCCCCAGGCCGCCACGCTGGAACACATCAAGCCCTTGAGTGAAGGCGGCAACAGCCACGTGGAAAACCTCGCCATCAGCCACGAAGTCTGCAACGGCCAGCGGCACGCCGCCGGTGCGGTGCCGGCTTCGGCGGCCGTGCCGGGGCGGGTGCTCAGGCGCGCCGACTCTGGCGTTTCCGCATGAGGCGAGCCTGGTTGCGCGGTGCGTGGCTGCTGCCGGCCGTGCTGCTGGCCAGCCTGGTATTTCCAGCCGCCGCGCAAAAGCCGAAAGCGCCGGCAACGGCAACAGCAAAGGCGCAAGCGCCCGCCGCCACTGTGGCGCAGGCCGACGCCCCTGCCGATACCGGCCATGAACTCGCCATAGGCCGCGAAGGCCGCTATGTGCTGTCGCGTTCTTTCTCCTACCTGGAGGATGCCGGCGGCGAACTGGTGCTGGCCGATTTGCTCAAACCCGAGGCCCAGGCGCGCTTCCAGCCGGTGCCGCAAACCGGCCCGGCCACCAATTTCGGCCTGACCCGCTCGGCCATCTGGCTGCGCGTGACGCTGCGCCCTGAGCGCGACGCGCCGGCCGACTGGATGCTGGAGCTGGCCTACCCGCCGCTGGACCGGCTGGAGCTGTATGCGCCTGACGGCAAGGGCGGCTTCAGCCGGCAGGTGGGCGGCGACCTTTCACCCTTCGCTGAGCGGGCTGTGGTGCATCGCAACCACGTGATGCCTGTGCGCCTCAAGCCCGGCGCCGCTTCCACGCTTTACCTGCGCGTGAGTTCGGGCGGCACGGTGTCGGCCCCGGTGAACCTGTGGCAGCCCGCGGCGCTGTGGCGGCACGACCAGGCGGAGTACGCCACCATCAGCCTGTACTTCGGCCTGCTGATAGGCCTGCTGCTGTACAACCTGCTGCTGTTTTTTTCGGTGCGCGACCGGGCCTACCTGATTTACGTCGCCTTTGTGGCCTGCATGGCCGTCGCGCAGGCGGCGTTGACCGGTTTCGGCGCGCAGTTTTTGTGGCCGGGCCAGCTTTGGTGGAACAGCGTGTCCCCGCCCACCGGCATGGCCGCGACGGCGGTCTTCGGCCTGCTGTTCGCGCGCAGCTTTCTGTCCAGCGCGCTCAGGATGCCGCGCCTGGACCGGCTGATGCAGGCCCTGGTGGCGGGCTGGCTGCTGACCTTGCTGGCGGCGCTGACGCTGCCGTATATCGTGTCGTCGCTGATGGTGACGGTGCTGGCGGTCTTCAGCGTCGTCACCCTGGTGGTCGTGGGTGTGCTGAGCGTGCGCTCCGGCCACCCGGGCGCCAAATACTTCCTGGCGGCCTGGGCGCTGCTGCTGGTGGGCGTGGTGACGCTGGCGCTGCACAACACCGGCGCGCTGCCGTCCCATGCGCTGACGGCCAACTCCCTGCTGATCGGTTCGGCCCTGGAGATGGTGGTGCTGTCTTTCGCGCTGGCCGACCGCATCAACGTCACGCGCCGCGAGAAGGAGCAGGCGCAGGCGCGCATCATGGCCGAGCACGCCATGGTCGAAGCCCTGAGCGTCTCGCAGGAAAATTTCCGCACGCAGCTCAAGGAGCGCGAGATGATCCTGGAAAACTCCATCGTCGGGATCGCCTTCCTGACGCCGGACGGCCGCTTTCGCTGGGCCAACCAGGCCATGCTGGAGGTCTTCGGCGTGGGCAGCGATCAGCTGACCTCGATGGAGCCTTTCTACCTTTCGCGCGAGGAGTACCTGCGGGTGGGCGGCGAGGTGGCCGCCTGCGTGAGCCGCGGCGAGAACTACGAGGCCGAGATCCAGGTCAAGCAGCACGACGGCACGCTGATCTGGGTGTCGCTGTCGGGCAAGGCGGTGAGCGAGCGCGACCTGAGCCAGGGCACGGTCTGGGTCATCATCAACATCACGCGGCGCAAGGAACTGGAAGCGCAACTGGTGCGCACCTCGTCGGAGCGTGAAGCCATCCTCAACAGCGCGCTGGTGGGCATCGTGCTGTCGGTGAACCGCCGCCACGAATGGGTCAACGAGAAATTCGCGCAGATGATGGGCAGCCCGCGCGAGGCGCTGATGGGCCAGCCCTCGAGCTACATCCACCCCGACCTGGCCACCTGGGAGCAGTTCGGCAAGGAGGCGCGCGAGGCGCTGATCGCCACCGGCAGCTATATCAGCGAGCGCCAGCTGAGGCGCCGCGACGGCCAGCTCTTCTGGGTGCAGATGGCCGGCAGTTGCGTGCAGCCCAGGGAACCCGAGTCGGGCGTGATCTGGGCCTTCCTGGACATCACCGAGCGCAAGCAGTCGGAAGAGGACACGCGCGAGGCGCTGGAGCAGCAGCGCGCGCTCAATGAGCTGCGCACCCGCTTCGTGGCCATGACCAGCCACGAGTTCCGCACGCCGCTGTCGGGCATCCTGTCGGCCGAGGAGCTGCTGCGGCATTACGGCAGCCGGCTGCCAGAATCCGAGAAGCTGGAAATCCTCGACAGCATCGCCGCGGGCGTCAAGCGCATGACGCGCATGCTGGACCGCGTGCTGATGCTGGGCAAGGCCGATGCGCAGATGCTGGAGTTTGAGCCGCACCCGCTGGACCTGCAGGCGCTGTGCCAGCAGCTGGTCGAGGAGGCGCGCATGCAGCAGCCCGGCAGCCTGTGCGAGCTGCGCCTGGACTACACGGCCGGAATCGGCCAGGGGCTTTACGACGAGAAGCTGCTGCGCCATATCTTCAGCAACCTGCTGTCCAACGCGGTCAAGTATTCGCCGCTGGGCGGCCTGGTGCTGTTCCGCGTTCGCAGCGAGGAAGACATGGTGATCCTGGAAGTCGAGGACCAGGGCATAGGCATTCCCGAAGACGAACTGCCCCACCTGTTCGAGTCTTTCCACCGCGCCAGCAACGTGGGCACCATCCAGGGCACGGGCCTGGGCCTGGCGATCGTGCGCAACGCGGTCGACATCCACGGCGGCACCATAGACGTGCGCAGCAGCGCCGGTTCGGGCACCACCTTCACGGTGCGCCTGCCGGCCAGGCACTGAAGGCAGCGCGTATGAACACGCCGCTCGTGATCCAGAGGCGCCGGCTGCTGCAGTCGCTGGCGGCGGCGGGTGCCGGCCTGTACCTGCCGGGCAGGGCGGCCGCGCAGACACGGCTGGCCGGCGATCCCTTCACGCTGGGCGTGGCCAGCGGCTCGCCCACCCACGACTCGGTGGTGCTGTGGACGCGGCTGGTGCTGGACGGCGATGAGTCCTTGCGCCTGCAAGCCGGCCCGGTGGCTGTGCGCTGGGAGGTCGCGCATGACGAGGGCTTTACCCGCATCGCGCAGGCGGGCCAGGCGCAGGCCGTGGCCGGGCTGGCGCATTCGGTGCACGTGGAGGTTGAGGGCCTGGAGCCCGACCGCTGGTATTTCTACCGCTTCGCCGTGGGCCATGCCGTGAGCGCCACCGGCCGCACGCGCACCTTCCCCGCGCTGGGCGCCGAGGTGGCGCGCCTGCGGCTGGCCTATGCCTCCTGCCAGCGCTGGGAGCACGGCTACTACAGCGCCTACCGGCACATGCGGGCCGAGGACCTGGACCTGGTGATGTTCCTGGGCGACTACATCTATGAATACCCCAACGCCGGCCAGGCCGTGCGCAAGCCCACCGGCGGCTGGGTGCTGACGCTGGACGACTACCGCGCGCGCTATGCACTGCACAAAAGCGATGCCGACCTGCGGGCCATGCACGCGGCCTGCCCCTGGCTGGTGACCTGGGACGACCATGAGGTGCAGAACGACTATGCGGGGACGTCCCCGGGCTACAGCGGGCCGCCGGTGGCCGATTTTGCGGCCCGGCGCGCTGCGGCCTACCAGGCGTTTTACGAACACATGCCGCTGCGCGCCTCGGTGCTGACCCGCGCCATAGCGGGCCTGGCCGGCGGCGCCGAGATGCGCATTTACCAGCGCCTACCCTATGGCCGGCTGGCCTCGCTCTATATGCTGGACGCGCGCCAGTACAAGGACGCGCAGGCCTGCACGCGTGAGGGACGGGCCGGCTCCAGCACGCTGAACCCGGCCAACTGCCCCGCCTGGAAGCACCCGGCGCGCAGCATGCTGGGCGCGCAGCAGGAAAGCTGGCTGGATGCCGAATGGGGCAGCGCCGCGGCCAGGGCCGGCGGCTGGAACCTGGTGGGCCAGCAGTCGCTCTTCGGCCAGCGCGATTTCCGCCCGGGGCCGGGCCAGGTGCTGTGGAACGACGGCTGGGACGGCTATGCGGCGGCACGCACGCGTTTCACTGATTCGCTGCGCAGGCATGCCGTGGCGAATCCGGTGCTGCTGGGCGGCGATGTGCACGAGAACTGGGTCGGCCACGTCAAGGCTGACTATGCCGACGCGGCCAGCGCGGCCGTGGGTACCGAGTTTTGCGGCACCAGCATCAGTTCGCGCTCGACGGACAAGGCCAGAACCCCCGAGGTCCTGGCCGAGAATCCGCACTTTGTGTTTGCCGACTCGGAACGCAGGGGTTACGGCGTGGTGGAGCTGACGCCGGCCATGCTGACGGCCACGCTGCGTGTGGTCGACGACGTCACGCGCGCCGACAGCGGGGTGCAGACCCTGGCGAGGTTCGCGGTGCAGGCCGGGCGGCCGGTGCTTGAAAAAGCCTAAGCTTTGTAAGTCGCTGAAAGGCCCTTGTCCAGGAAGGCATTGTTGGCCTCGCGCACCTTGGCGGCCTCGTCGTCATAGAGGAAGGGCAGAAAGGCATAGCGCCGTCCGCGCGTCACCGTGGAAACGGCGTGCAGCAACGAGCAGGAAAACACCAGGGCGCCGCCCGCCGGGGGTTTGAAGGACCTGGGGCCGTATTCCGGGAAGCTGACTTCGCCGCCCTCGAAGTCTTCGTTGAGGTTGATGGACACGGCAAAACGCCTGTGGGCCGTCCCGCGGGTGGTGTTGTCGCGGTGGGCGTTGAAATGCGCTTGCTGGTCGGCGCGGTAGCAGCCGATGATGTAGCGCTCCATGCGGGTGGCCTTGAACTGGTGCACCTTGGTGATCTCGGGAATGATGCGGCGCTGTATCCAGGCGCGCGCCGCCTTCACGACGGCGAGGTCGGTGATGTCGTAGTCCTCACGCCGTTTGTGCCCGTGGTCGTGGGCCAGGACGGTTTTGCCGTTCTCCTCGCGCATGAAGCCCGATTCCTGGCCCCCATGGGTTTCGTAAAGGGCGATGAGTTCCCGGCAGAAGCCCGGCGGGAAGACGTTCGGCAGCATGAGGATGGGGGCCTGCAACTCCATGCCCGCGAAGCGCGAGGGCGGCGGCAGGCCGGCCAGGCAGGACAGAAGCGCCTGCATATCGCCGGAACCCGCCAGGGGCAGTACTTTTAATATCCTGAGGGTCGGATCCAGCACAAAACACAGGCGGCGGATGCCGGCCCGCTTTTGCGCCATGTCGGCATCGTGCGGCACCACGCCATAAAGCTCGCTCACCTGCGCGTCAAAGTCCCAGAGGAAGCGGTAGCCGGGATAGCGGTCGGCGACGCGTTTTTCGCTTTCATCGCCCGGGTCCAGGCTGACGCCGAAAAAAGCGCAGTGCGCGTCGTTGAAGATGTCCCGCCGCTCCAGGGCCATTTCTATGGCCGTCCGGCCCAGGGGCTCGGCGGCGCTGGCGAAAAAGCACAGCACGATGTAACGCCCGGCCGCGGCATGGATCGAGTAGCGCGGATTGGCGAAGGATCTTTGCCGGAACCAGGGCGCCGGATCGCCCGCGAGAAGGTTGAAGTATTTGCCCATCTGTTTTCGGGGATTGCTAGGGGTTGCCTGCTTCCAGCAGCGCGTTGATGGCGTTCAGGTCCGCCTCGCCCAGCGTGGCGTTCGCGGCCTTCAGGCGCAGGCCCTGGAGCAGGGTCTCGGCGCGTGCCTTGTGCCAGTCGCGCTGGGCCGCGAACAGCTGCTGCTCGGCATTGAGCACGTCCATGTTGATGCGTGTGCCGACGAGGTAACCCACCTTGTTGGCGTCCAGCGAGCTTTTGCTGGAGGTGATGGCCGAGGCCAGCGCCTCGGTTTGCGCCGCGCCGTTGACGACGCCCGCGAAGGCCTGGCGCGCCTGGGCCACCGCTTGCCGGCGCGCCGCTTCCAGGTCTTCCGCGGCCTTGCCCTTCAGGGCCACGGCTTCGCGCACGCGCGATTGCACACCGCCGCCGGCGTAGAGCGGAATGGTCAGGCTCATGCCGACCTGGGTGGCGCGTGATCGCACCGAAATATCGGACGGGGAGGTGATGCTGCCCGAGGTGAAGTTGCTGCCGTAGGATGCCGTCAGGTCCAGGGTGGGCGAATGCGCCGCCTGGTTTTTGGCGATTTCGTGGTCGGCCACCTCCAGCGTTGCCTGGGCGATGCGCACCTGGATGGATTGTTCCCGCGCGCTGTCCAGCCAGGGCTGCAGGCCCGCCGGCTCCGTGCGCGGCAGGGAGCCGTCCGCGCGCAAGCCCGCCAGGCGGGCATGGGAAATCCCCAGGATGCGCGTCAGCTCGGCCAGCTTGTTCTGCAGTTCATTGCCGGCCACCACCGCCTGGGCGCGCGCCAGGTCCAGCCGGGACTGGGCCTCATGCACATCGGTCACGGTGCCGGTGCCGCCTGCGAAGGTGCGGCGGGCCAGGGCACGCTGCTGCTCCATCGCGGCTGTCTGCAGGTGGGCCACACGCTCGGCCTCCTGGGCGACCAGTATGTCGAGGTAGGCTTGCGCGGTGCGCAGGATCAGCTCCTGTTCGGCCAGCCGGAACTGCGCCTCGGCCAGCAATTCCTGTTGCCCGGCCTGGTCCAGCGCCGCCGATGCGGTGGCGCGCCACAGGGGCTGGCTCAGCTGCAGGTTCCAGCTGCGGGTATGCACGTCGCGCGCCACGGCAGGCAACTCGCTGAAAGAAGCTTGCCCGGCTTGCCGGCTGGCGGCGCCGACCAGGTTGACCGCGGGCAGCAGCGCGGCGCGCGCCTGCGGCACCCGCTCGCGCGCCGCCTGCAGGGTGTAGACGGCGCCGAGGTAAACGGGGTCGCGTGCCTGCGCCTGGCGGTAGACCTCGAGCAGGTCGGCGGCCGGCGCGCGGAAGGAGGCCAGCAGCAGCGGCAAGCCGGCCAGCCACAGCCGGCTACTCCAGGCATTCGGTGCGCGCAGTGGGTTTGATGTTTGACGTGTGAAGCGCGGCGTATGCACCGGCTTTGGTTCGGGGTCCTGCACCTCGACCTCCCTGCTGTAGTGTTCAAATTTGAACCATACGGGAGGCCATGGACGCTTCTGCCGGCAATTGTCCGCAGCCGGACTTTCATTGCGGGAAATACCCGCGCGGAACGCAGCGAACGCGCCGGTGCGCGGGGGTTCAGGCGGCGAGTTCGGCTTCTTCTTCGAGGTTGTCGCTCAGGAAGCCGCCGCTCTGGTGGGCCCAGAGGCGCGCGTAGAGGCCGCCATTGGCCAGCAGCGTGCGATGGTCGCCTTCCTCGACGATGCGGCCCTGGTCCAGCACGATGAGGCGGTCCATGGCGGCGATGGTCGACAGGCGGTGCGCGATGGCGATCACGGTCTTGCCCTGCATCAGGGTGTTGAGGCTGCCCTGGATGGCGACCTCGACCTCGGAGTCCAGCGCGCTGGTGGCTTCGTCCAGCAGCAGGATGGGCGCGTCCTTGAGCATCACGCGCGCGATCGCGATGCGCTGGCGCTGCCCGCCGGACAGCTTCACGCCGCGCTCGCCGACGTGCGCGTCGTAGCCGTGGCGGCCGTGTGGATCGGTCAGGTCGGTGATGAAGTTATCAGCCTCGGCGCGCCGTGCGGCCAGGCGCATGTCGTCGTCGCTGGCGCCGGGGCGGCTGTAGGTGATGTTGTCGCGCACCGAGCGATGCAGCAGCGAGGTGTCTTGCGTCACCATGCCGATGTGGCCGCGCAGGCTGTCCTGGGTAACGTGGGCAATGTCCTGGCCGTCGATCAGGATGCGTCCGCCATCGAGGTCGTAAAACCGCAGCAACAGGTTAACCAGTGTCGATTTGCCGGCGCCGGAGCGGCCTATCAGGCCGATTTTCTCGCCGGGCCTGACGGTCAGCGTGAGCTTATCGATCACGGACTTGTTTTTGCCGTAGCTGAAGTCCACGGCCTCAAAGCGCACTTCGCCGCGCGGCACGTCCAGCGCGGCTGCATCAGGTGCGTCCACGATGGTGTGGGGCCGCGACAGCGTGTTGATGCCGTCCTGCACGGTGCCCACGCTTTCAAAGAGGCTGGTGGTCTCCCACATGATCCAGTGCGACATGCCCTGCAGCCGCAGTGCCATGGCGGTGGCCGCGGCCACCGCGCCCGCGCCGACCTGGCCCAGGTGCCAGAGCCACAGCGAGGTGCCGGCCATGCCCAGGATCAGGCCCATGCTGAGCGTGTGGTTGACGATTTCAAACGCGCTGACGAGGCGCATCTGGGTATAGCCGGTCTTCATGAACTCCCCCATCGCGTCGCGCGCGAAGCCGGCCTCGCGCCGGGTGTGCGAGAACAGCTTGACGGTGGTGATGTTGGTGTAGGCATCGGTGATGCGGCCCGTCATCAATGAGCGGGCGTCGGCCTGCTGCTTGCCGATACGGCCCAACCGCGGCACGAAGTAAAAGAGGCTCGCGATGTAGAGCGCCAGCCAGACCAGGAAGGGCGCCACCAGTTTCGTGTCGAAGGCCGCGGCCAGCACCGTCATGGTGGCGATGTAGACGCCCATGGCCACCAGCACGTCGGCCAGCACGAAGAGCGTGTCGCGCACCGCCAGCGCGGTCTGCATGACCTTGGTGGTCAGCCGGCCGGCGAATTCGTCCTGGTAGAAGGACATGCTGTGCCCCAGCATGAGGCGGTGAAAATTCCAGCGCAGCCGCATCGGGAAGTTGATGGCCAGCGTCTGGTGCTTCACGGTGGTCTGCAGCGCCACGGCCGCGATGCTGGCCACCACGAGGAGCGCAAGCCAGCCCAGCGCAGTGCCGTGCTCGGCCCACAGCTTGGCGGGTGCCGTCGCACCCAGCCAGTCGACGATGCGGCCCAGCATCGCGAACAGCAAGGCCTCAAACACCGCCAACACCGCCGAGAGCAGCGCCAGCAGCAGGATGTAGCCGCGCGCGCCTTCGGTGCAGGCCCACAGAAAGGCCATGAAGCCCTTGGGCGGCAAGGCGGGGTCGGCGTCAGGGTAGGCGGGAAGCTGGCTTTCGAATCGTTTGAAAAAACCCATGGATGTCGGTGTCTTTGGTTTCAGGTGTCTGCTTATAAGGTGTTATGGCTGCAGGAGGGTTGATTTATTGGGGAAGGATTGATGCGCATCGCGCGATGCCGGCCACGCGGGCAGGTCAGCTGAAAAGCTCCAGCAGGCGGTCCAGGCCGCCTTCATTGATGGCCACCATGGCCTGCTCGCGCACGCGCGGCTTGGCGTGGTAGGCCACGGACAGGCCGGCCACGCCCATCATGGGCAGGTCGTTGGCGCCGTCGCCCATGGCGATGGCCTGCAGCGGGTTGATGCCCAGCTTGCCGCAGGTCTCGAGCAGCATTTTTTTCTTTTCCGCGCCGTCGCAGATGTCGCCCCAGGGCTGGTCCACCATGCGGCCGGTGAGAAAACCGTCCTCCACCTCCAGCGCATTGGAGCGTGTGTAGTCGATGCCGAGCTCGTCGCGCACGCGGTCGGTGAAAAAAGTGAAGCCGCCGCTGACCAGCAGCACCTTCATGCCGGCCTGCTTGCAGGCCTTCACCAGCTCCGCCGCGCCGGGATTGAGCTGGAGGCGCTCGCGGTAGACCTGCTCCATGCTGGCCACGCTGACGCCCTTGAGCAGGGCCACGCGCTGGCGCAGGCTTTCCTTGTAGTCGGTGATTTCGCCGCGCATGGCCGCCTCGGTGATGGCCGCCACCTCGGCCTTGCGGCCGGCGGCATCGGCGATCTCATCGACGCATTCGATGTTGATCAGGGTGGAGTCCATGTCGAAGGCGATCAGCCTGAAATCGACTAGCTTGAGCTCGGGTGTGGCGACGTTGACGACGAGGCCGGGGGAGATTTCTGCGGGAGTCATGCGGGCGTGGTTTCCTTGGTGGGTTGTCCGAGTGAACGCAGGACGTCGCGCACCAGCTGGGCGCGGTCCTTGGGGTTTTCGAGCTCGCGCTCTATGCGCAGCTTGTCGTTGCCGGCCAGCCGGATGTGCCGGTTCTTCTGGATCAGCTGCATGATGGCCATCGAGTCGATGGGCGGGTCCTTCTTGAAGGTGATGCTGATGGCGCCGGGCGCGGCATCGACCTTGACCACGCCGTAAGGCCTGGCGATCACGCGCAGGCGGTGCACGTCGATCAGCGTCTGCGCCTGCGCCGGCAGCTTGCCGAAGCGGTCGACGATTTCCTCGAGCAGCGCGTCGATCTGGTCGGTGTTCTTGGCGGTCGCCAGCTTCTTGTAGAAAGACAGGCGCAGGTGCACGTCGCCGCAGTAGTCGTTGGGCAGCAGGGCCGGGGCGTGCAGGTTGATTTCGGTGGTGACGCTCAGCGGCGAGAGCAGATCAGGCTCGCGCCCGGCCTTGAGCGAGGCCACGGCTTCGCTGAGCATCTCGTTGTAAAGCTGGAAACCGACTTCCAGCATGTTGCCGCTCTGGTTTTCGCCCAGCACCTCGCCGGTGCCGCGGATTTCCAGGTCGTGCATGGCCAGGTAAAAGCCCGAGCCGAGTTCCTCCATCTGCTGGATGGCCTCCAGCCGCTGGCTGGCCTGCTTGGTCAGGCCCTCGATGTCGGGCACCATCAGATAGGCATAGGCCTGGTGATGGCTGCGGCCCACGCGGCCGCGCAGCTGGTGCAGCTGTGCCAGGCCGAAGCGGTCGGCGCGGCTCATCACGATGGTGTTGGCGGTCGGCACATCGATGCCGGTTTCGATGATGGTGGAGCACAGCAGCAGGTTGTGGCGCTGGGCGATGAAGTCCTTCATCACGCGCTCGAGCTCGCGCTCGGGCATCTGGCCGTGGGCCACGGCGATGCGGGCTTCGGGCAGGATTTCTTCGAGCTTTTCGCGCCGGTTCTGGATAGTCTCGACTTCGTTGTGCAGGAAGTAGACCTGGCCGCCGCGCTTGAGTTCACGCAGCACGGCTTCGCGGATCACGCCGTTGTTTTCGCTGCGCACAAAGGTCTTGATGGCCAGGCGCCGCTGCGGCGCGGTGGCGATCACGCTCAGGTCGCGCAGGCCTTCGAGCGCCATGCCCAGCGTGCGCGGAATCGGCGTGGCCGTGAGCGTCAGCACATCGACCTCGGCGCGCATCGCTTTCATGGCCTCTTTGTGGCGCACGCCGAAACGGTGCTCTTCGTCGATGATGAGCAGGCCCAGGCGCTCGAACTTCACGTCCTGGCTCAGCAACTTGTGCGTGCCGACCACGATGTCGACCGTGCCGTCGCCCAGGCCCTTGATGGCGGCGCTGATTTCCTTGCCGGAGCGGAAGCGGCTCATCTCGGCGATCTTGACCGGCCATTTGGCGAAACGGTCCACCAGCGTCTGGTAGTGCTGCTCGGCCAGCAAGGTGGTGGGCGCCAGCAGGGCCACCTGCTTGCCGCCGGTGACGGCGATGAAGGCGGCGCGCAGCGCGACCTCGGTCTTGCCGAAGCCCACGTCGCCGCAGACCAGCCTGTCCATGGGGCGCGGGCTGATCATGTCCTGGATTACGGCGTGGATGGCGGCGCGCTGGTCGGCGGTTTCCTCAAAGCCGAAATCGTTGGCAAAGGTTTCATAGTCGCCGGGCGAGTAGCGGAAGGCATGGCCTTCGCGCGCGGCGCGGCGGGCGTAGATGTTGAGCAGCTCGGCGGCCGAGTCGCGTATCTGTTCGGCGGCCTTGCGTTTGGCTTTTTCCCACTGTCCGCTACCCAGCTTGTGCAGAGGGGCTTCTTCGGCGCTGACGCCGGTGTAGCGGCTGATCAGGTGCAACTGGCTGACCGGTACGTAGAGCGTGGCCTTGTCGGCGTATTCGAGGTGCAAAAACTCCTGCAGCAGTGGCGTGCCGTCGGCATTGGTGCCTTGGCCCAGGTCCATGTTGATGAGGCCGCGGTAGCGGCCTATGCCGTGGGCGCTGTGCACCACCGGGTCGCCGACGTTGAGCTCCGAGAGGTCCTTGATCAGCGCCTCGACGTCGCTGACCTGTTCCTGCTTTTTGTTGCGGCGGCGCACGGTGGCGCCGGCGGCAAACAGCTCGGTCTCGGTGATGAAATCGATGCCTTCTTCCAGCCAGCTGAAGCCGGTGTTGAGGGCGGCGGTGGCGATGCCCAGTTTTTCGTCGCTGGCCTGGAAGTCGGCCAGTGAGTCAAAGGCCGGCGGGCTGACGCTGCTGGCGCGCAGGAAGTCCAGCAGGCTTTCGCGCCGGCCTTCGCTTTCGGCCAGCACAAGTACACGGTGGGCGGTGTTGCGCACATGGCCTTTGAATTTGGCCAGCGGGTCTTCGGCGCCGCGCACCACGGCCATTTCACCGAGTTTTTGGAACTGGGCGTTGTCGGCCACGTCTTCCACCGTGGCGCGTATCGCCAGCTGGGCGTAGTCGTTGGCGCGCGCGTAGAACTGCTCGGTGCCCAGGAACAGGGACTCGGGCGGCAGCGCCGGGCGGTCGGGCGCATCGCGCACCAGGCGGTAGCGGTCCTTGGTGTCCTGCCAGAAGCGCTGGAAGGCCGGCTCCAGGTCGCCGTGCAGCACCACGGTGGCGTCATGGCCCAGGTAGTCGAACACCGTGGCGGTTTCTTCGAAGAACAGCGGCAGGTAGTACTCGATGCCGGCGGTGGCCACGCCGTTGCCCATGTCCTTGTAGATGCGGCTCTTGGTCGGGTCGCCGTCCAGCAGTTCGCGCCAGCGGCTGCGGAATTTGGCGCGCGCATCGTCGTCCATGGGAAATTCGCGCCCGGGCAGCAGGCGCACTTCGGGCACGGGGTAGAGGCTGCGCTGGCTGTCGGGGTCGAAGGTGCGGATGCTGTCGATCTCGTCGTCAAACAGGTCGACGCGATAGGGCACGGGGCTGCCCATGGGGAACAAGTCGATCAGCCCGCCGCGCACCGCGTATTCGCCGGGGCTGACCACCTGGGTGACGTGGCTGTAGCCGGCCAGTGTGAGCTGGGCTTTGAGGCGCGTTTCGTCGAGCTTTTGTTTGACCTTGAAATGGAAGGTGTAGCCGGCCAGGAAGCTGGGCGGCGCCAGCCGGTACAGCGCCGTGGTGGCGGGCACGATGACCACGTCGGCGCCGGTTTCCTTGTCGCGCTGCTGGATGCGCCACAAGGTGGCCAGGCGCTCGCTGATCAGGTCCTGGTGCGGCGAGAAGGTGTCGTAGGGCAGGGTTTCCCAGTCGGGAAACAGCGCGCAGCGCAGGTCGGGCGCGAAGAAGGCGATCTCGTCCATCAGGCGCTGGGCCGTGGTGGCGTCCGAAGTGACGATGGCGGTGAGCTTGCCGGCGGCTTTCTCGCGCGTGCCCAGGCGTGCCAGCAGCAGGGCATCGGCGGAGCCGGCGGGCTGGGGCAGGGTGTAGCGTTTGCCGGAGGCGAGTGGGGGTAGCTGCATGAATCGGTGCGACGGTGAGGGCGGGTTCAGTCAATCGGAAATGATTCGGCAAAAGCCAGGCACCCCAAACCATCCGGAGTGGGGTGCCTGCATATTTAGTCTTGGATTTTAGAATCTATGATGAAGTTATGACGACAAGCCCTGCCAATACCCGTCCTGAACCCCGTTTTTTTGTGCTGATCCCCTGTGCGGGGCAGGGAAGCCGGGCCGGAACGGCCAAAGCCAAGCAATACCAGCTGATTGACGGGCTGCCCATGGTGAGGCATACCGTGCAGGCTTTCCGGGCGCTGCCGGATACTTTTGCCGCCGTCTGGGTGGTGATTTCGCCGTCTGACGATGACTTTCTCGAGGTGTTTCCTGATTTCAACCTGGGCAATGAAGTCCTGCTGGTGGGCGGGGGCGCCACGCGGGCGGCGACGGTGCTCAACGGCCTCAAGGCCATGGTGGAGCAGCCCGGCGGCGCGGCCCTGGGCGACTGGGTGCTGGTGCACGATGCGGCGCGCTGCCTGGTCACGCCCGAGCAGATCAAGGCTTTGATCCGCGAATGCCGCAACGATGCGGTGGGCGGCCTGCTGGCGCAAAAGCTGCCCGACACGCTGAAAACCGAACGCGAGGGCCGTGTGGCCTCCACCCTGGACCGCAGCGACAAATGGCTGGCGCAAACGCCGCAGATGTTTCGCATCGGGGCCTTGATCGACGCCTTGCGGCAGGCCGGGGATGCCGTCACCGACGAATCCAGCGCCATGGAGGCGGTGGGCTTTTCACCCCGGCTGGTGAGCGGCAGCGCGCAGAACTTCAAGGTCACCTATCCCGAAGATTTTGCGCTGGCTGAAGCCATTTTTGAGCGGCGCAGGAAATAGCACATGGCGACCCCGTCAACCCCATTCGACCTACTTCTTTTTTGTAAGGCCCCACGATGACCGCCATGAACTTTCGAATCGGTGAAGGCTGGGACACGCATGCCCTGGTGCCTGGGCGCAAGCTCATCATAGGCGGGGTCGATATTCCGCACGCCGTAGGCCTGCTCGGCCATTCGGATGCCGATGTGCTGCTGCACGCGATCACCGATGCGCTGCTGGGCGCGGCGGGGCTGGGCGATATCGGCTCGCATTTTCCGGACACTGACGCGCGCTTCAAGGGCGCGGATTCCTCGGTGCTGCTGACCGAGGTGGGGCGGTTGCTGGCCGAGCGCGGTTGGAAGATCGTCAATATCGACAGCACTGTGATTGCCCAGGCGCCCAAGCTCGCTCCGCACATTGCCGCGATGCGCGGCAATATCGCCGCCGCTTTGGGGCTGGACGCCGGGCAGGTCAATGTGAAGGCCAAAACCGCCGAGAAGCTGGGGCCGGTTGGCCAGGGCCTGAGCATGGAGGCCCGCGCCGTGGTGCTGCTGCAGGGCTGACTAGCTCCGCCGCAGCTTGATGTGCGCGGCCAGTCCGCCCGAACCGGTGTTGGCCAGGCCGAACACGCCGCCCATGCGGTGAACGGTTTTTTCCACGATCGCCAGGCCCAGGCCCGCACCGGTGGCGGCGGTGCGGGCGGCATCGCCGCGGAAAAACGGCCGCGTGAGTTTTGAGAGGGTTTCGGGCGCCACGCCCATGCCGTGGTCGCGCACCTTGATCAGCACCCACTGGTCGCGGGCCTTGGCGGCGATGTCGACCAGGGCAATGCCGGTTTCCGGCGTCTTGCCGTAGCGCCTGGCGTTTTCCAAGAGGTTGGCGATCACGCGGGACAGCTCGACCTCGTCGGCCAGCACCGCCATGTCATCGGGGATGGCGACGGTCACGCGCATGTCCTCGTAGTCGGCCACGGCATAGACCGCGGCATCGACCACCGCATTGAGCGAGACGCGCTCCAGCCGCGGCGGCTCGGGCCGGGCGTAATCGAGGAATTTGTCGATGATGGCGTCCAGCTGGGTGATGTCGGCCGCCATGTGTTCGCGCGCGTCGGGGTCGGTGACGCTCATCTCGGTTTCCAGGCGCAGGCGCGCCAGCGGCGTGCGCAGGTCGTGCGAAATACCGGCCAGCATGATGACCCGGTCCTGCTCGATCTTGGAGAGCTGCTCGGCCATGCGGTTAAAGCCGATGTTGACTTCGCGGATCTCGCTGGTGGCGACCTTCTCGTCGAGCAGGCTGGCGTCGAAATCGCCGTCGCGCATGCGGCTGGCTGCGAAAGACAGCTGCTTGAGCGGCCGGTTGATCAGCCGGGCGATAAAGGCCGCTCCCGCCAGCGACAACACGGCTGCCGTGATCAGCCAGATGACCCAGGTGCTGTTGCGAGACGGGCCTATCTTGGATGGGTCGGTGAGCAGCCAGTAAGAGTCGCCGTCGATGGCAAAGCCCACCCACAGGCCCTTCTGGCCGTTGACGCTGCTGGCTACGACGGTGCCGCTGCCCAGCCGGGCCCTGAGCTCTTCGGCGGTGCGCTCGCCGAGCTCGTCGCTTTCGAACAGCTCGAACTTGTCCTTGGGTTCGCGCGGCGTGATGCGCACGCGCTCTTCGTCGGCCAGGGTCTTGATCAGCGAGACGCGGGCGATGGCGTCGGAATAGCGCAGCGCGGCCCGGCTCAGGTTGACGAGGGAGGCCAGTTGCTGCGCGCTCTGGATGGCGCGCGGCTCGGATTCAAGCGCACGGAAGGTCTGCAGCCAGGCCACGATGGAGCCGAACAGCAGCAGGGACAAAAAGAAAAATGTCCGCCAGAACAGGCTGAAGCCGCGCCGCGGGCGCATCTCCAGCGGTGCCGGTGCGGTTTCAAGAGGGGCCGGGTTGGTGGCGTCCATAAAAAGTGGGTACGTGCCGGGTGGGCGGGCTGGAAATGGACGTTAGCACGATACGCTCGCGTCACGGCGGACAAGCTGTAGCCGCCTGTTGCAGGCGCGCGTCAGTGAATTCTCCAACCAGCATGAGCCGCGGGACTGGCTTTGCCAGACCGCAGGCGGGCGGCCCCCTCGGGGGGCAGCGCATTACACGAAGCCGAAGGCGCAGTGAAAAGCGTGGGGGCTAGTTAGTGCCGTCCGGCACGAACACGTAGCCTATGCCCCAGACCGTCTGGATGTAGCGGGGCACCGCCGCATCGACTTCGATCAGCTTGCGCAGGCGCGAGACCTGCACGTCCAGGCTGCGGTCAAAAGGCTCGAACTCGCGGCCGCGGGCCAGCTGCGCCAGCTTTTCGCGCGACAGCGGCTGGCGCGGATGCCGCACCAGGGTCTTGAGCATGGCGAACTCGCCGGTGGTCAGGGGCAGTTCCTCGCCGTTTTTGTGCAGGGTCCGCAGGCCCATGTCGAAAGAGAAGGGCCCGAAGGTGATGACTTCCTGGTCGCTGGACGGCGCGCCGGGCACTTCGGCGGTGGGGCGGCGGCGCAGCACGGCGTGGATGCGGGCCAGCAGCTCGCGGGGATTGAAGGGCTTGGCGAGGTAGTCGTCCGCGCCGACTTCCAGGCCGACGATGCGGTCCACGTCTTCGCCCTTGGCGGTCAGCATGATGATGGGGGTGCGGTCGTTGGCCGCGCGCAGCCGGCGGCAGATGGACAGGCCGTCTTCGCCGGGCATCATCAGGTCCAGGACGATCAGGTCGACGGCGTCCCGCAGCATGATGCGGTTCAGGGCCTTGCTGTCTTCGGCCAGGATGACTTCGAAACCCTCCTGGGCGAGGTAGCGGCGCAACAGGTCGCGGATGCGGGCATCGTCGTCAAGGATCAGGATTTTGTCGGCACGGGCGTTAGGTTGGGCTTGGGTCATAGTCGTCTGGTAATTTGTAACAGAGCCATTTTGAAGGCTGAAAACACGAGATGTCTCGTTTTTCAGTCGGTTTGACACACTGTTACAAAAGTTGCGGCGCTGTGCAACTGTGAGCGCGGCTGCAGGCCTTGTTGTCGCAATGCTCCTACAGGCATAGGCGAAATCACATGCAAAAATGGGCGGCCGCTTCTGCGCACCTGTTGCTGCAGGGCGTTACCCGCCGTAAACAGAAACCGGCCAAGCCCAAAAACGGGCATAGGCCGTCGTCACCTTGGGGCTCCGAATGACTTGCAAAAGCCATAAAAAGCGCGCCAGCCCTGACGGATGTTTATGGGTTTTTTCTCTTTTTCAGCCCAGCGCTGAGAACACCCCTCGAAAGGTTTTTCTGATGCGAACTCCCACCCTGATCGCCGCATGCGCCCTGTTTGCCGGCGCCGCGCTGGCCTCCAGCGCCATGGCCCAGACCCTGCAGCATGAAACCCTGCAGAACGTGGCCCAGCTGTCGGCCAGCGGTTCCGTCGAGGTGCAGCAGGACCTGCTGTCAATTTCCCTGAGCACCACGCGCGACGGCAGCGACGCCGGCGTCGTGCAGAGCCAGCTCAAGCAGGCCCTGGACAGCGCGCTCACGCAAGCCAAGCAGGCGGCCGCGCCGGGCCAGATGGACGTGCGCACCGGCAATTTCAGCCTCTACCCGCGCTACGGCAAGGACGGCAAGATCAACGGCTGGCAGGGTTCGACCGAGCTGGTGCTGGAAGGCAAGGACTTTCCGCGCATCACCGGCACGGCGGGCAAGATCCAGACCCTCACCATGAGCAACGTGAGTTTTGCCCTGAGCCGTGAGCAGCGCGCCAAAGTCGAGGGCGAGGCCCAGGCCCAGGCGATAGAGCGCTTCAAGGCCAAGGCCGGTGAAATCGCGCGCGGCTTCGGCTTTTCCAGCTACAGCCTGCGCGAGGTCTCCATCAACGCCAACGACCAGGGCAGCCCGCCGCGCCCCCGCATGATGGCGATGGCCAAGGCTGAAATGGCCGATGCCGGCGTCCCGGTGGAAGCCGGCAAGAGCACGGTGCTGGTCAATGTGTCGGGTTCGGTGCAGATGAAGTGATGAAACGGGGCGGCCAGGGCCGCCCCGGACCGCTCAGGCCGCCGAGGCGCAGGCTTGCTGCTTGCGGCGGCGATGGCGGGCGACGACCTTGGCGCGCAGGTGGTCGTATGCCCAGTTGAAGCCGAAGGTGTAGGGCAGGAAAAACAGCACGATCGCGATGTCCAGCACAAAGGCTTCCCACAGGCCTATGTCCAGCCACCAGGCGGCCAGCGGCACCACCGCCATGATCAGGCCGATTTCAAACAGCACGGCATGCACGGCACGCGCCGCCAGGGTGCGTTCAAAACCCATGCGGCGCTGCGCCCGGTCGAACAGGGCGTTGAACAGCATATTCCAGCTCATGGCCATGAGAGAGACCATCAGGGTCAGCAGGCCCATGTGCGCCAGCGAATAGCCGAGCAGCCAGGCGCCCAGGGGCGCGCAGATGGCGATGGCCAGGACTTCAAACCCGAGGGCGTGGAAAAAACGTTCTTTGAGGGATTTCTGCAGACTCACGATGCACTTCACTTTCTGACTGTTCGGGCCCCATCAGCATGGATGCTGGGTGGCCATGAGGGTATTTTCATCGTTATTTCGAATACATTAAAATCAATAACTATCGTAAAAATAGATATAAAACCGTCCTATGCGCCACTCCCCGGAAGCCCTGACCGCTTTTGCCGAGGCTGCCACCCTGGGCTCGTTTTCGGCCGCGGCGCGCAAGCTGGGCAAAAGCCAGTCCACCGTCAGCAGTGCCATCGCCAACCTGGAAATTGACCTGGGCATCACGCTGTTTGACCGCAGCAGCCGCAAGCCGGCCCTGACGGAGCACGGCAGGGTCATGCTGGGCAAGGTGCAGGAAATCCTGGCGGCCAGCGACCGGCTGGACCGCGCCGCCAGCCAGCTGGGCGGCGGCATGGAGCCCAAGCTCAGCGTGGTCTGGTCCGACACCTACCAGTCCGACCGGTTTGAGGAAATGCTGCTGGCGTTCGAGCAGCGCTTTCCGGACCTTGAGTTCGAATGCCTGATTGCCGAGCACGGCGACCTGGTCTCGCTGGTGCAGACCGGCCGTGCGCACATAGGCGTGGTGGCCGCGCAAAACGCCTACCCGCCGGACATCGGCTCGGCCACCATTGCCGAGCAGTCTGAAATCACGCTGTTTGTGGCCACAGGCCACCCGCTGGCCGGCATGAAGGACATCACGCCCGAGCTGCTGGCCGGCTTCAGGGAATTGCGGCTGGATACATATATAGAGGGAGAGCAGGGCGCCCAGGGCCTGCCCCAGTCGCGCCGCGCCTGGTCGGCGCCCAGCTACCTCATGCTGATGGAAATGGCGGTGCTGGGTTTTGGCTGGGCGGCGATTCCGCGCTGGATGGTGACGCGTTTTGCCACCGGCAAGCTCAGCGAGCTCGACGCGCGCGGCTGGCCGCGGCGCGTGCCCGTCGATGCCGTGTGGTCGCGCCAGCGTTCCCTGGGCCGCGCCGGCACCTGGCTGTTGCAGGAAATGCTGGCACCCGCCGGGCCCGCAAATCCGGCCGCGATCGCGGGCGGGATGTGAAAAAGCCCGCAGCCTGGGCGGGCATGCGGGCGGGTGGCGACGGGCGCGGCAAGCGCGCCTGCGTCAAGGCTTGTCAGAAGCGGTAGCGCAGGCCCAGGCTGGTGGTGCTGACGCGTTCCTTGCCGGTGCCGACGAACTTCAGGTTATGTTCGTCCCATGCCAGCACGGCCGACAGGGCCGGGGTAAAAGCCCATTCGGCGCCTATGCCGTAAGACACGCCCCAGTTGTTGTCGCTGCCGGAGGCCAGGCCGGAAGCCGGCGAGGCGGACACGCGGGTGTGCCCGTAGGTCGTTCCCAGCTTGCCCAGCAGGTTGAAGGAGTTGCTCAGCGGCAGGCGTCCGACCAGGCTCAGGCTGATGCCTTGCGCTTCGGTCTGCCCGCCGCCGCGGTTGGCCTTGCCGAAATCGGTGTAGCCCAGTTCCAGGCCGAAGTTGTTGTTGAAGTAGCTGCCGCCGTAGAGGTTGTACGAGGTGTCCTTGTTGTCAGACGGGAAACCGCCGGCACCGCTGGGCAGCGAGAAGTCCGACTGGCCCACGTTCAGGCCGAAATAGCGCGAGCCCGGCGCATAAAAGGAATAGTTGCTGCTGCTCGACATGCCGGTGCTGGAGCTCGAGCTGCTCTGGGCTTGCGCGCCGGTGGCGGCCGCCAGCGCGGCCGCGGCCAGTAAGGTGGCGGAAAAGGTTTTTGTCAAAGATGGCATGGTGCTTCCTTCAATGGATTTCAATGGATGAATGGGCGGCGTCACGCTTGTGGCAAAACGGCCGCAAGTTGTTGATTTCCGTCGTGAAATTTAAGATGCGCCCGGGTGCACTTTTGTGGGTGCAAAAGTTAAATCCCTGTAGGACAAGCGGAAGTTTGCCCGCGGAGTTTGCGCACAGCAGGACGCAGTGGCGCGGCGCAATGCGGGGCTTCTGAGCCGATTTTTGCGGTGCTAAAGTCAGGGCATGCCGCTCATTACCTACCTGCCCGGAAGCACAGCGCTGGTCCTGGATTCTCCCCACAGCGGAACGGTCTATCCGGCGGATTTCCGGCACGCCTGCGAACTCGCCGTGCTGCGCAGTGCCGAAGACACCCATGTCGAAAAACTCTACGACTTTGCCCCCGCGCTGGGCGTGCATTGGGTGGAGGCGCACTTTCCGCGCAGCTACCTCGACGCCAACCGCAACACCACGGAAATGGACGTAAGCCTGCTGGACGGGCCCTGGCCCGGACCGGTGGAGACCGACCCCAAAATATTGTCCAAGGTGCGCCTGGGCAAGGGCCTGATCTGGCGCACCACGGATGAAGGCGTGCCGCTGTACGACCGCAAGCTGGGCGTGGCGGAAATCCAGGCGCGCATAGAGCAGTGCTGGAAGCCCTACCACGCGGCCGTTGCGCGCGCGATTGACGCCGCCCATGAGGCGCACGGCTACAGCATCCACATCAACTGCCATTCCATGCCCGCGGTGGCCTCCAGCAGCGCCACGGATTTTCCGGGCGAGGCGCATGCCGACTTCGTGGTGGGCGACCGCGAAGGCACGACGGCCAGCAAGGCCTTGTCCAGGCTGGTGTGCGAACACCTGAAGGCGCGCGGCTACAGCGTGGCCTACAACCACCCCTACAAGGGCGTGGAACTGGTTCGCCGCTACAGCCGGCCCGCCGAACACCGGCACAGCATCCAGCTCGAAATCAACCGCAAGCTGTACATGGATGAAAGCAGCTTCGCGCTGACACCCGGCGCCGAATCGCTCAAGGCCAGTTTGCGCTCGCTGGTCGAGCGGCTGCTCAACACCGACCCTCGCGCGATGTGAAGCCCGCGGGCCGCCGTCTGCATTTTTGCCCAACCCCTACGCCGCCATGCTTACCTTTTTCAGCGACAGCCACCATGCCCATGCCCCGCAGCACGAATTTTTCCGCGGCGAGCGTGTGCCCTGTTTTGAAACACCGGCGCGCGCCGAATATGTCAAAGCCCGTTTGAGCGAACGCGGCCATGTGCTGCAGACGCCGGATGCCGACAGCCGCGCGGTGCTGGCCCAGGTGCACAGCGCCCGCTACCTCGCGTTTCTAGAGCATGCCTGGCGCGACTGGGTGCAACTGGAAGCCGGCAACGAACAGCGCCAGCCCTTTCCCTCGGTATGGCCGGTGCGCTCGCTGCGCAGCGACGTGGAGCCGCTCAACTTCACCGCGCGGCTGGGCTTGTATTCGATGGACAACGGCACGCCGCTGTCGGCCGGCACCTGGCAGGCCGCCAAGGCCGGCGCGGATGCCGCCGCCAGCGCCGCGGCTTTGCTCACGGCAGGCGAGCGCGCCGTGTTCTGCTGCAGCCGCCCGCCCGGGCATCACGCGGGGCCAGACTTCATGGGCGGCTATTGCTTTTTGAACAACGCCGCGGTGGCCGCCCAGGCATTGCGCGATGGCGGCGCGGCGCGCGTGGCGGTGCTGGACGTGGATTACCACCACGGCAACGGCACCCAAAGCATTTTTTACGACCGTGCCGACGTACTGTTTGTGAGCCTGCATGGCGACCCCATGACCGAGTACCCGTTTTACCTGGGCCATGCCGACGAGACCGGCACGGGCGAGGGCGCGGGCTTTAACCTGAACCTGCCGCTGCCGGCGGGCTGCACGGCGGCGCGCTGGTTCGAGGCGCTGGAAGCGGCCTGCCTGCGCATCGCCGGCTTCAAGCCGCACGCGCTGGTGGTGTCGCTGGGGCTGGACACCTTTGCCGGGGACCCGATCTCCAAATTTGCGCTGCAGCCGGACGACTTCATCCGCCTCGGCGAACGCCTGGGCAAGCTGGGCCTGCCCACGGTGTTTGTGCTCGAAGGCGGCTACGCGGCTGCCGAACTGGGCACCAATGCGGTCAACGTCATTGAAGGTTTTGAAGGCCGCTGATGGACAAAGTCGATTGTGTGGTGATAGGTGCGGGTGTGGTGGGCCTGGCCGTGGCGCGTGCGTTGGCGTTGCGGGGCAGGGAGGTCATGGTGCTGGAGGCCGCCGATGCGATAGGCACGGGCACCAGCTCGCGCAACAGCGAGGTGATACACGCCGGCATCTATTACCCGCAAGGCTCGCTCAAAGCCCGGCTGTGCGTGGAAGGCAAGGAACTGCTGTATGCCTACTGCGCCGAACGCGGCATAGGCCACAGGCGCTGCGGCAAACTGATTGTGGCGACCAGCCAGGCGCAGGTCGCGCAGCTGCAGGGCATACGCGACAAAGCCGAGGCCAACGGGGTGAACGACCTAGTGCTGCTGACGCGCGAAGAAGCGCGGGCGCTGGAGCCGCAGCTCGAATGTGTGGCCGCACTGCATTCACCCAGCACCGGCATCGTCGACAGCCACGGCCTGATGCTGGCGCTGCAGGGCGACCTCGAGAACGCGGGCGGGCTGGTTGCGCTCAATTCACCGCTGGCCCGGGCGGAATGCCTGCAGGGTGCCATCCATCTCACAGCGCAAGACGGTACGGCGCTTGAAGCCACCACCGTCGTCAACGCCGCGGGCCTGCGGGCCCAGCAACTGGCCGGGCGCTTTTCCGGCTTATCCCCGCAGCATGTGCCGCCCAGCCACTACGCCAAGGGCAACTACTTCACGCTGCCCGGGCGCTCACCGTTCAACCGCCTGATCTACCCCGTGCCCGAGGCCGCCGGCCTGGGCGTGCACCTGACGGTGGACATGGGCGGCCAGGCCAAGTTCGGCCCCGATGTGCAGTGGGTGGATTCGCCCGACGACCTGGTGGTGGACCCGGCGCGGGGCGAGGCTTTTTACGCCGAGGTGCGCAAGTACTGGCCGGCGCTCGCCGATGGGGCGCTGACGCCGGGGTATGCCGGTATACGGCCCAAGATCCAGGCGCCCCATGAGGCCGCCAAGGACTTTCTCATCCAGGGGCCCCGCGATCACGGCGTGGCGGGCCTGGTCAACCTCTTCGGCATTGAATCGCCGGGGCTCACGAGTTCGCTGGCGATCGGTGATTACGTGAGCCGGATGCTGTAAAGCCGCTTACTGCGCCGCCCAGCCGCCGTCCATGTTCCAGGCCACGCCGCGCACATTGTTGCCGGCCGGTGAGCAGAAAAACACCGCCAGCGCGCCCAGTTCTTCGGGCGTGGTGAACTGCATCGAGGGTTCTTTTTCGCCCAGCAGTTGTTTGGTGGCCGCCTCGTTGCTGATGTTGCCGGCGGCGGCCTTGGCGTCCACCTGTTTTTGCACCAGGGGCGTGAGCACCCAGCCGGGGCAGATGGCGTTGCAGGTGACGCCCGTGGTGGCGTTTTCGAGTGCGGTGACTTTGGTCAGGCCCACGATGCCGTGCTTGGCGGCTACGTAGGCGGATTTTTCGGCCGAGCCGACCAGGCCGTGGACCGAGGCCACGTTGATGATGCGGCCCCAGCCCTTGCCGCCGTTGGCCGCCAGCATGGCGGGCAGGGCCAGGCGGGTGGCATGGAAGGCGCTGCTCAGGTTGATGGCGATCACGGCGTCCCAGCGCTCGACCGGGAAGTTCTCGACGCGCGCCACGTGCTGGATGCCGGCGTTGTTGACGAGAATGTCGACCTGGCCGAACTGCGCGGCGGCGTAACGCATCATGTCCTCGATGTCGGCGACCTTGCTCATGTCGGCGCCGTGGTAGGCCACGCGCGCGCCCAGCGCTTCCACTTCGGCCTTGGGGCCATCCACGTCGCCGAAGCCGTTGATCACGATGTTGGCGCCCTGCGCCGCCAGCGCTTTGGCGATGCCCAGGCCTATCCCGCTGGTCGAGCCGGTGACGAGGGCTGTTTTACCTTTGAGCATATTGTTTCTCCGGATGATTTACGATGGTTGAACTGGGATCCCGAACCTCGCGCCGTGCACCTGGCGCCGGGCTGATTTCTCAAGCAATTATCAAGCCTTTGAATTGAACCGCCGCACCATGACCCAACCTACGCTGAACTACGTAAACTGCCCCGATGCCGGCGGCGGCCACCGCATGGCTTACTGGCAGTGGGGCCGGCCGGACAGTGCGCACCTGATCGTCTGTGTGCACGGCCTGTCGCGCCAGGGGCGCGATTTTGACGTGCTGGCGCGGGCGCTGTCCGGGCAGGCCGATGTGCGCGTGGTCTGCCCCGATGTGGTGGGCCGCGGTGAAAGCGACTGGCTCAAGGACCCCATGGGCTACCAGCTGCGCACCTATGCGGGCGACATGCTGGCCATGCTGGGCCAGTTGCACGCCCAGGCGCCGGTGGCCTCGCTGGACTGGGTGGGTACCAGCATGGGTGGACTGATCGGCGTGGCGGTGTGTGGAACGCCCAACCTGCCCTTGCCGGTGCCGGTGCGCCGGCTGGTGCTCAATGACGTGGGGCCGTCCATCGAGTGGCAGGCGATTGTGCGCATAGGCACCTACCTGGGCCAGGCCGGCCACTTCGGCTCGGTGCAGGAAGCGGCCGATGCGATGTGGGCGATCTCCCAGAGCTTCGGCCCGCACACGCCCGAGCAGTGGCTGGCGCTGTCGCGCCCCATGCTCAGGCGCGTCTCCGAAGCCGCTGACGCCAAGTGGCGCCTGCACTACGACCCGGCCATCGCCGTACCCTTCAAGCAGGAAACCGAGGAATCCGCGCGCCAGGGCGAGGCCATGCTCTGGCAGCTCTACGACAATATCAAGGCCGAAACCCTGGTGATACGGGGCCGGCAATCCGACCTGCTGAGCCCGCAGACAGCCCTGGCCATGACGCAGCGCGGGCCGCGTGCCCGCGTGGTGGAATTCGAAGGCGTGGGACATGCGCCCACGCTGATCGCGCCCGACCAGCTCGCCGCCGTGACGGGCTTTTTGCTGGGCTGAGGCCGCGCAACCATTTGACTGAAGTTTCATGAAAAGCAATGTGGTCGGGCCCGGTGGCCCGACAGCCTCCCAGGGGGCGAATGCCTCCATCGTGACCGCCACGGCCGACAGCCTGCCCGACCAGCCGCATGCGCTGGCCCGCGCCCGCGCGTTCGCCGAGCCCCTGATCGCCAGCGAAACGCATGACACGGGTGAAAACATCCTCGCCCATGCCGACGCGGTGGCGGCCATCCTGAAGACCATAGGCGGCTCCGAAGCCATGCAGGCGGCCAGCTACCTGGTCTATGCCTGCCAGCATTTGAACAAGCCGCAGGAAGTGATCACCAAGGCCTTCGGCGCCAACTATGCCGCGTTGGCGATGGAGACCACCAAGCTGGTCCAGGTGCAGCGCCAGGCACGTTCGGCGAATGCGAAAGCCCAGCTGCTGGACGACCCGGCCGCGCAGACCGAAAACGTGCGCAAGATGCTGCTGGCGTTTTCGCGCGACCTGCGGGTGGTGATGCTGCGCCTGGCGTCCCGCCTGCAGACCCTGCGCCACTATGCCGCGACGCGCCAGACCGCGCCGCTGCCGCTGGCCTACGAGTCGTTGCATGTTTTTGCGCCGCTGGCCAACCGCCTGGGCATCTGGCAGATCAAATGGGAGATGGAAGACCTGGCCTTCCGTTTCCTGGAGCCGGAAACCTACAAGCAGACGGCACGCCTGCTCGACGAAAAGCGGGTGGAGCGCGAAGGCTTTATGGAAGCCCTGCGCGCGCAGCTGGAGCGCGAACTCAACCAGAACGGCATTGCCGCGCTGGTGCAGGGCCGGCCCAAGCACATCTACAGCATCGTGAAAAAAATGCGCGGCAAGTCGCTGGACTTCGAGCAGGTCTTTGACATACGCGCGCTGCGCGTGATCGCCGCCGATGTGAAGGGCTGCTATGCGGCGCTCGGCTACGTCCATTCGCGCTTCACGCCGGTGGACGGCGAGTTCGACGACTACATCGCCAAGCCCAAGAGCAACGGCTACCAGTCGCTGCACACCGTGGTGCGCGACGAGGCGGGCAGGGCGGTGGAAATCCAGGTGCGCACCCAGGCCATGCACGACCATGCCGAGCACGGCGTGGCGGCGCACTGGGCTTACAAGGAGGCCGGCACCAAGGGCTACGGCGGCGTTTCGGCCAGCAGCGAGTACGACGCCAAGATCGCCGTGCTGCGGCAACTGCTGGCCTGGGAGCGCGACCTCTCAGGCCCGGCGGCCCAGCGCGCGCGCGACGACAAGCAGGGCTTGTTTGAGGACCGTATCTACGTGCTGACGCCTGATGCCGCCATCGTGGAGCTGCCGCAGGGCGCGACCACGGTGGACTTTGCCTACAGCGTGCACACCAGCCTGGGCCACCGCTGCCGCGGCGCGCGCATCGACGGTGTCATGGTGCCGCTCAACACACCGCTGCAAAACGGCCAGACCGTGGAGGTGATCACCGTCAAGGAGGGAGGGCCCTCGCGCGACTGGCTCAACCCCGAACTCGGTTTTCTGAGCAGCCATCGTGCGAAGTCCAAGGTGCGTGCCTGGTTCAACGCGTTGGCCATGGAACAGACCGTGGCCAGGGGCCGCGAGGCCGTGGAAAAACTGCTGCAGCGCGAAGGCAAGACGGCGATGAAGCTGGACGACCTGGCGGCGCAGCTCGGCTTCAAGGCGGCGGATGATTTGTTTGAGGTGGTGGGCAAGGACGAGTTGTCGCTGCGCACGATAGAGAACATGCTCAGGCCGCCCGAACCGGTCCTGAGCCAGGACGATTACGTGCTGGCAAAAAAAGCCCGGGCACCCAACCCGAACGCCAAGAAGGCGGCGGGCGGTGTGCTGGTTGTCGGCATGGGATCCCTGCTCACGCAGCTGGCCAAATGCTGCAAGCCCGCGCCGCCCGACGAGATCCTCGGCTTTGTCACCAAGGGCAAGGGCGTCAGCATTCACCGCAGCGACTGCAGCAACTTCCGCAACATGGCCGCCGGCAGCCCGGACCGTGTGATCGAGGTGCAATGGAATTCGCCCAAGACACCCGACGGCGCGGTCTACCCGGTGGACGTCGCCGTCGAGGCGGCCGACCGGCAGGGCCTGCTGCGCGATATTTCCGAAGTCTTCGCCAAGGAAAAGATGAACGTGATCGGCGTGCAGACGCAGTCGGTGAAAGACAACCGCGGCGGCACGGCCTGGATGACTTTCACCGTGGAAGTGGCGCAATCAGGCCGCCTCAACCAGGTGCTGGCCGTCGTCGCCGAGGTGCCGGGCGTGCGCTCCGCGCGCAGGCGCTGAGTTGCGAGTTGCGTTGGGAATCTGTTTTCACCAGCATGAGCCGCGGAACCGGCTTCGCCGGGCCGCAGGCGCAGCGGCCCCCGAGGGGCTGGAGCCCGCGGCTCCAAGCCTGCCTGCGCAGGCTTGGACGGGCGACAGAGGCGAAGCGTCTCGCGAGCCGCGGCCTGCAAGGCCTCGGGAGCGACACGAAGTGCGCGACCGTGGGGGCCAAATTTACGTGCTATACTGCTAGCTTCGAACAGTCCTTAGGCGCGTAGCTCAGCTGGTTAGAGCACCACCTTGACATGGTGGGGGTCGTTGGTTCGAGTCCAATCGCGCCTACCAATTCCCTCGAAACGGTTCCTGTCCAGGCCTTCGCATCCATGATGCGGGCCCATCACACAGGGTAAACCAAGGGGATTGTGTACATCAGAATTCCTAGAATGTATTGAACCCCGGCGCCTGGTCGCTGGCCGTCATTCAGAGGAGAAATCAGTGCCAAAAAGCAAATCCACCAGCCCGGCATCCGGCCTTCCGCCTTCACAGGGCGATGCGGCTGCCGACGGTAATTCCGGCGCCAGAAGCGGCCGGGCTGCCGGCAAGGCTGCGGCGTCCCGCGTGATCAAGAAGTACCCGAACCGGCGGCTCTACGACACCGAGACCTCGACCTACATCACGCTCACCGAAGTGCGGCAACTGGTGATGGAGAGCGCCGATTTTGTGGTGCGCGATGCCAAGACCAACGAAGACCTGACGCGCAGCATCCTGCTGCAGATCATTCTCGAGGAAGAGACCGGCGGCGCGCCCATGTTCACGGAGGCCGTGCTGGCCAACATCATCCGTTTTTACGGCAACGCGATGCAGGGCTTCATGGGCGCCTACCTGGAGAAAAATGTCCAGAGCTTCATGGACCTGCAGGTCAAGATGGCCGAGCAGTCCAAGGGGCTGACACCTGAAATGTGGGCGCAGTTCATGAATGCGCAGTCGCCCATGATGCAGGGCATGATGGGCACCTATGTGGAGCAATCCAAGAACGTTTTCACGCAGATGCAAGAGCAGATGCAAAAGCAGAGCGAGCAGATGCTGCAAGCTTTTGGCTTGAAAAAGTGAACTGAACGCGGGGCCTTGTGCCCGCGCGAATACAGGCCGTTGAAGGCCATCCGGGGTTCACGGTTCGCCCTGACGCTTACCCTGAGACAATAGACCCCATGAGCGACGTAATTTCCCCCTCCGCCCCTGCCAACGCCAAGGCCGCGCCCCGCGTCGGTTTTGTCAGCCTGGGCTGCCCCAAAGCCCTGACCGATTCCGAGCTGATCCTCACGCAGCTGAGTGCCGAGGGCTACCAGACCTCCAAGACCTTTGAAGGCGCGGACCTGGTCATCGTCAACACCTGCGGCTTTATCGACGATGCGGTCAAGGAAAGCCTGGACACCATAGGCGAGGCGCTGGCCGAGAACGGCCGGGTCATCGTCACCGGCTGCCTGGGCGCCAAGGCCGGCGAGGACGGCGGCAACCTGGTGCGCCAGATGCACCCCAGCGTGCTGGCCGTGACCGGCCCGCACGCCACGCAGGAAGTCATGGATGCGGTGCACCTGAATTTGCCCAAACCGCACGATCCTTTTGTGGACCTGGTTCCCAACGCTTTCGGTGTTGCGGGCATCAAGCTCACGCCCCGGCACTACGCCTACCTGAAAATCAGCGAAGGCTGCAACCACCGCTGCACCTTCTGCATCATCCCTTCGATGCGCGGCGACCTGGTGTCGCGGCCCATAGGCGACGTGCTCAACGAGGCGCGTGCACTGTTTGAGGGCGGCGTCAAGGAATTGCTGGTGATCAGCCAGGACACCTCGGCTTACGGCGTGGACGTGAAATACCGCACCGGTTTCTGGGACGGCAAACCCGTCAAGACGCGCATGCTGGAGCTGGTGCAGGCGCTGGGCGAGATCGCCGAGCCCTATGGCGCCTGGGTGCGCTTGCATTACGTCTATCCATACCCCAGTGTGGATGAGGTGCTGCCGCTGATGGCCACCGGCAAGGTGTTGCCGTACCTGGACGTTCCGCTGCAGCACAGCCATCCGGATGTGCTCAAGCGCATGAAGCGGCCGGCCAGCGGCGAGAAAAACCTCGAGCGCATTGCGCGCTGGCGCGAAATCTGCCCCGAGATCGTGATCCGCAGTACTTTTATCGCCGGTTTTCCCGGTGAGACCGAGGCTGAGTTCGAGCACCTGCTTGATTTCATGCGCGAAGCCAAAATCGACCGTGCGGGATGCTTTGCCTACAGCGCCGTGGAAGGCGCCACGGCCAACGACATTCCGGGCATGCTGCCCATGGAATTGCGTGAAGAGCGGCGCGCCCGTTTCATGGCCGTGGCGGAGGCGGTGTCCAGCCAGAAGCTGCAGCAGCGCATAGGCGCGACCATGCAGGTGCTTGTGGACTCTGCGCCCGCGATGGGCCGAAAGGGTGGTATCGGGCGTTCTTATGCCGATGCGCCCGAGATCGACGGCGTGGTCAAGCTGCTACCGCCCGAAAAAATCAGCAAGACGCTGAAAGTGGGCGAATTCACCCGGGCCCGCATCGTCGGAACCCAGGGCCACGACCTGGTGGCCGTGCCTGTTTGATCAAGCCGACTCACGAGAAACCGGGCTGCAAGGCGGGGCCCGGAAACAAAAAAAGCCACTGGGTCACAGTGGCTTTAATCTTGCTTTCTTCCAGAGCTCGTTTCAGAGTCTGGCAAAGCTGTTTGGTGTATCTGGTGCCCGGGAGAGAACTCGAATCTCCACATCTTGCGATACACGGACCTGAACCGTGCGCGTCTACCAATTCCGCCACCCGGGCACAGCTAGCAGTGTACCATTACTTGAACGCATTCTGAGGCCCCGGCCCACAAATTTTCCTGAAATATTTCGGCTGCATACTCAAAACCAGCAGCCCCAACAAAAAGAGACTTTTTATCAAAACAACTCATTCCCATACGGGCGGATCGTCCGCCCATTCCTCCGGTCTGCTCGCTGAATTCGAGGGCACCGTTTCCGGCCACCGCGACGGCCATGGTTTCGTATTGCGCGACGACGGCGAGGCCGATATTTACCTGCCGCCCAATGAAATGCGCGCGGTGCTGCACAAGGATCGCGTCAAGGCGCGCATCGTGCGGCATGACCGCAAAAACCGGCCCGAGGGCCGCGTGACCGAGATCATCGAGCGCTCCTCCAACCCCATCATCGGCCGCCTGTTGCAGGAAAGCGGCGTCTGGCTGGTCGCGCCCGAAGACAAGCGCTACGGCCAGGACGTGCTGATCCCCAAGGGTGCCACCGGCACGGCCAAGGCCGGCCAGGTGGTGGTGGTGCAACTCACCGAGCCGCCGGCGCTGTTCGGCCAGCCCGTGGGCCGCGTCAAGGAAGTGCTGGGCGAGATCGACGACCCCGGCATGGAAATCGAAATCGCGGTGCGCAAATACGGTGTGCCGCATGAATTCAGCGACGAGGCGCTCGCCTTGGCCCGCGCCTTGCCGGATGCCGTGCGGCCCGCCGACAAAAAGCACCGCATCGACCTGACCGACGTGCCCTTGGTCACCATAGACGGCGAAGACGCCCGCGACTTTGACGATGCCGTGTATTGCGAGCCGGCCAAGGTCGGCCGCGGCAAGGGCTGGCGCCTGCTGGTGGCGATTGCCGACGTGAGCCACTATGTGGAAACCGGCAGCGCCATCGACATCGACGCTTATGACCGCGCCACCAGCGTGTACTTCCCGCGCCGCGTGATTCCCATGCTGCCGGAGAAACTCTCCAACGGCCTGTGCTCGCTCAACCCCAACGTCGAGCGCCTGTGCATGGTCTGCGACATGCTGGTCAACGCCAAGGGCGAGGTCCACGCCTACCAGTTCTACCCGGCGGTGATGTTCAGCCATGCGCGCTTCACCTACACCGAGGTCGCCGCCATCCTGGCCAACACACGCGGCCCCGAAGCCGCGCAGCGCAAGGCGCTGGTGCCGCACTTGCTTGACCTGCATGACGTTTACCAGGCCTTGCTCAAGGAGCGCGGTGTGCGCGGCGCGGTGGACTTTGAAACCACCGAAACGCAAATCGTCTGCGATGAAGCGGGGCGCATTGAAAAAATCGTGCCCCGTACCCGCAACGTGGCCCACCGCCTGATCGAGGAGGCCATGCTGGCCGCCAACGTCTGCTCGGCCGACTTCATCTCGCAGAGCAAGCACGTGGGCCTGTACCGCGTGCACGAAGGCCCGACGCCCGAGAAGAAGGAGATGCTGCGCAACTACCTGAAGGCTGCCGGCGTCGGCATGACCATCGGCGACGACCCGGAGCCCGGCGAGTTCCAGCGCATCGCGCTGGCCACCAAGGACAGGCCGGACGCGCAGCAAATCCACTCCATGCTGCTGCGCTCCATGCAGCAGGCCATCTACACGCCGATGAACAGCGGCCACTTCGGCCTGGCTTACGAGGCCTACACGCACTTCACCAGCCCGATCCGGCGCTACCCCGATTTGCTGGTGCACCGTGTCATCAAGGCGGTGCTCAACAAGGCCAAATACCAGTTGCCGACCCTGCCCACCCCGGGCGAGGCCGAGGCCAAGCTGTCCAAGCGGCTGGCCTCGCGCGTCAAGGAACCCACGCAAAAGCCCAAAAAAGCCAGCGCCGACGAACTCGCCTGGCAGGCCGCCGGCCTGCATTGCAGCGCCAATGAGCGCCGTGCCGACGAAGCCAGCCGCGACGTCGAGGCCTGGCTCAAATGCAAGTACATGCGCGAACACCTGGGCGAGGAGTTCGGCGGCGTCGTCACGGCGGCCACCGGCTTCGGCATCTTCGTCACACTGGACGCGATGTATGTCGAGGGCCTGGTGCATATCACCGAGCTGGGCGGCGAATACTTCCGCTTCGATGAAGCACGCCAGGAACTGCGCGGCGAGCGCACCGGCATCCGCTACGCCATCGGCACGCGGGTGAGGGTGCAGGTCAGCCGGGTGGACCTGGACGGCCGCAAGATCGACTTCCGGCTGGTGAATGAAGGCCAGGACCTGGTCGGCCGCGCCATGAAGGACAAGACCGGCGGCCATGCCACGGAACTACCGGCCCAGGAGCGCGGCGCCGCGCGCCATGCCGCCGAGCCCCGGACCGGCAAGGCCGGCAAAAAACCGGCCGGCAAGCGCACGGAAACCCGCTCCGGCAGCCGTGGCAGCAGTTCGGGCCGCAGCGCCGGCAGCGAGCGCACGCCCAAGTCACCCATCCAGGCGCTGAAGGCCGCCGTCAAGAAGGCCGCCGGCAGCGCCGGGCGCAAGCAGGGCAAGAAGCCTCGCCGCTAGGCGTCCAGGAAATAGCCATGGATTGTTTTCCCCATCTTCTCTCGCGCAGGGCGGGCCGCGCATGCTGATCCGCATCCTGTCGTTTCTTCTTGAAACCATTTTTTTCCTGCTGATTGCCGCGGCCCTGCTGCGCGCCTGGATGAACTGGGTCCGGGTCAACATGAGCGCCCAGCCGGGCAGCTTTGTCATGGCCTTGACTGATTGGCTGGTCAAGCCGCTGCGCCGGGCATTGCCCAGGTCGCTGGCGCAGTCGCGGGTGGACTGGGCCAGCGTGATCGCCGCCGCCGTGCTGGCACTGGCCTATGCCTTGCTGTGGGCCCTGCTGTTCGGGCTGCTGCTGGGTGCGCTTGAGTGGGCGCCCGTGATCCTGCTGACGCTGCTGTCTTTTGCGCTCAAGATGCTGGTGCGCGTGGCGTTGCAAACCCTGTTCATCCTGGTGCTGGGTTTTGCCATTCTTTCGTGGGTGCAGCCCGGCTCCCCGGCCTACGCCTTGCTGGGCCGCCTCACCGAGCCCGTGCTGGCGCCGTTGCGCCGGGTGATCCCCGTCGTGGGCGGGGTCGACATCTCGGCGCTGGTGCTGATCGTGCTGCTGCAGATTGCCTTGATGGTCCTGGTTTAGCGGCCTGGCGATCTAGGCGTTGGCCAGCGCCGACGCCGTCAGCGCCTGCCCGCCGGCGGGCCATTCATCGGCCAGGCGGCCGTGGGCAAACACGGCGCCGCATGCCGCTTCAAAAGCCTCAACTCCCCCGGCCATGCGCGCCCCCAGCATGCCGGCCAGCACATCGCCCGTGCCCGCCGTGGCCAGCAGGGCGTTGCCGCTGCTGTTGATGGCGCTGGCCTGTCCAGGCGCGGCGATCACGGTTCCTGAACCCTTGAGCACCACGACGCACTGAAAGCGCTCAGCCAACTGGCGGGCGTGAACCAGGCGCTTGGCTTGCACTTCTTGGGCGCTGATCTCGGCCAACCGGGCGGCTTCGAGCGGATGGGGTGTGAGCACCGTCGCATAGCCGCGGCGGTGGCGGGCCGCGAGCTGGGTCTGCAGCTGGGTGTCCCCGGCGATGGCGTTGAGCGCGTCGGCGTCCAGCACCAGCCGCGGCGCGGCCGACAGCACCTTGGGCAGCACGGCGCGCACGGCATCGCCGCCGCCGCAGCCGCACACCACCACCTGCCGTGCCAGGTCCAGCGCCTCCGGGGCGCGGAACATCAATTCGGGTTGCTGGGGATCCGTGCTGAGCACCGGGCTGCCGAGCAGTGCCACATACACACGGCCCGCGCCCGCATGCAGCGCGGCCCGCGCGGCCAGCAGGGCGGCGCCCGCCATATGGCTGCGAGTTGTGGATTCCCCGCCCAGCACCGCCACGTCGCCAAAGCTGCCTTTGTGGCTGGCATGCGGGCTGGCATGCCTGGGCGCGCGCGAAGCCCGGTCGGCGCCCAGCAGCCAGGCATTGGGCGCCGGCGCGCCGGCGGTCGCTGTGCCCAGGTCGTCAAACCACACCTGGCCCGCATAGTCGCGGCCGTTCGCGGTGAACAGGCCCGGCTTCAGGGTCAAAAGGCTCAAGGTAAAGACATCTGAGGCTATGGCGGGCCCGGCGTTGAAAGTCCCGGTGTCGGCGTCCAGGCCGGTCGGCAGGTCCACCGCGAGCCGTGGGGCGGTACCGGCCTGCATACGCGCCAGCCATTCCCGCATCAAGGCCGAACCCGTCCGGGCCGGGTCCAGCGTGCCGCCTATGCCTAGTAGCGCGTCTATGCAGAAATCGAAGTCCTCGGGCGGCTGCGCGGCCATGGGCACGCCGGCGGCCAGGGCCCGTTCGCGCGAGGCCTGGGCATCGGGCGGCTGGCCGGTTTTTCCGGGTGGCAGGCCGGTCCAGGTCAGGCTCACGTTTTTGCCCCAGCGGTGCAGGTGCATGGCGGCCTCGAAGCCGTCGCCGCCGTTGTTGCCGGGGCCGCAGGCGACCCAGATACGCCGCGCGTGCGGCGCCAGGGCCAGCGCCAGGCGCGCGACCGACAGGCCGGCTCGCTGCATCAGCGTGTGCGGCGGCAGGCCGGTGGCGGCCAGCCGTTCAAATTCGCGGGTGGCCGCCACGCCGTGAAGCGGCTCGCTGAGGGCACTGGAAATTTTTCGCATGGCCCGATTGTGCGGCCGCGGGCGCAAAAAAGCCCGGCGGACCGGGCTCAAGCCAGGCGCGCGACGCCCAGGCCTTCCATGTCGATGTCGGTGTTTTTGCCGGCCATGAGGTCGGCCAGCGCGCGCGCGCTGCCGCAGCTGAGCGCCCAGCCGCTGGAGCCGTGGCCCAGGTTGAGCCAGAGGCCGGGGATGCCGCTGTCGCCGATGACGGGCGGCCCGTCGGGCAGCATGGGGCGCGCGCCTTTCCATTCCTGCACGCTGGAGCCGGTGTTGGAGAGCTGGGCCGCGCCGGGAAACCAGTCGTGCAGAACCTTGTAAAGGGTTTGCAGCGAGGCGGCGCGCTTGTTGTCCAGCGATCCGCCGATTTCGGCACTGCCGGCCACGCGCACGCGGTTGCCCATGCGCGAAATCGCAACTTTGTAGCGCTCATCCATCAGCGCGCTGCGCGGCGCGTTCAGGGGTTCGCGAATCGGCGCGCTGATGGAGTAACCGTAGACCGCTGCCATCGGGATCTTCAGGCCCAGCGGCCGCAAGAGTTGCGCCGAGGCCAGGCCCGCGCACATGACCACCCGGTCGAAGCCGCGCGGCGTGCTTTCACCGACGATGGCCAGGCTGGCGGGTTGCGCCTGCTCCAGCCGGGCCACCGTGGTGTTGAACTCAAAATTCACGCCCAGGCGCTGGGCCTCGTTCTTCAGCAGCAGCGCGAACTGCCGGCAATTGGCCACCTCATCGTTGGGCAGGTGCACGGCGCCCAGAAAGGGTGTGTCGGGGTTCAGTGCCGGTTCGATCTTGAGGACCTCCTCGGGGCCGATTTCCTTGAAGGCCACGCCCGCGTCGCGCAGCACCGCCAGGCCGGGTTGCACCAGCTTGCTGTCTTTTTCGGAACGCAGCAGCACCATGTAGCCGGGGCTGCCGTCGTATTCGAGCTGCAGCTCGGCCGTCAGGTGGTGCAGCCTTTCGCGGCTGTAAAAAGCCAGGCGCTGCATGCGCGCGCGGTTGGCCAGGTAGGTGTCCAGCTTGCAGGCGCGAAACCACTGCCACATCCACGCGAGTTCGCCGGCCGACAGCGGCAAGCCGAGCTTGACCGGGGCGTGGCGGCTGAACAGGTGGCTGAGGACCTTGCGCGGCATGCCGGGCGCGGCCCAGGGCGTGACGTAGCCGGGCGCGACCAGGCCGGCGTTGGCAAAGCTGGTTTCCTCGGCCGCTGCGCCGCGGCGTTCGAACACCGTGACCTCATGGCCGTCCAGTGCCAGTTCGTAGGCGGTGGTGATGCCGATGATGCCGGCGCCAATGACGGCGATCCTCATGCGAAGGCTCCGCGGCTGCGTGGCTTGGGCGTGGGACGCTTGGGTCGGGAAATCTTGTGGTGCATTGTTTTTTTTATGGATGAGCAGGCCGCGAGCCCGATCAGGAGGGAAGAGGGGTTTGCGGCGGTTATTGTTGTAGCGACTGCGCCAGGGCGGCTTCCACTTGCAGAGCCAGGTCCAGCACCGCGTCGTCATGCAGGGCCGCGTGCCACAGCATCAGGCCCACGGGCAACTGGCCGGGCGCGTGGCAGGGCAGGGAAATCGCGCAACCGTCGAGCATGTTAACCACGGAGGTGTTGCGCAGCAAAAGGCCGTTGACCCTGAAAAACTCGGTGTCGTCATTGAGCAAGCCGGCGATGGGCGGCGCGACCAGGGGTACGGTGGGCGACAGCACGGCGTCAAAGCCGTCCAGGCGCGCTTCCATGCGGCCTATCCAGTCCTTGCGCGCCGCCAGCAGGTCGATGTAGTCGGCCGCGCTCATGGCGGCGCCGCGCAGTATGCGCAGCGCGACACGCGGGTCGTAGCCGGCCTGGTGCTCGGCGATCAGCTTGCGGTGCCAGGCGTAGCTTTCGGCCGCCGACAGGCCGCCGGTGGCGTTGATGGCCGCCAGCTCGGTGATTTCCCCGAGTGGGATCTCCACGATCTTCGCGCCGGCCTCGCGCAAGACCTGCAGGCTGCGTTCAAAGGCCTGGGCCACGGTACGGCTCAGCGCGTCCTGCATCAGCGTGCCGGCCACGGCCAGGCGGTATCCGGACAGGGGCTTGCCGGTCAGTCCGACCTGGCGCGCCGCCAGCACCTCGTGCACGGTGATGGCGTCGCGCACCGAGCGCGTCAGGGCGCTCACGGTGTCCAGGCTGGTCGACAGCGGCACGGCGCCCGCGGTCGGCACCAGGCGGGCCGTGCTTTTGAAGCCGACGATGCCGCACAGCGCCGCGGGAATGCGGATGGAGCCGCCCGTGTCCGAGCCCAGGCCTACCAGGGCGGCGCCGGTGGCCACCGACACCGCCGCGCCTGACGAAGAACCGCCCGGGATGCGCGCCGTGGCCGGGTCGGCCGGATTGGCGGGCGTTCCGTAATGCGGGTTGATGCCCACGCCCGAAAAGGCGAACTCGACCATATTGGTGCGGCCCACCAGTGCCGCGCCGGCGGCCCTGAGCCGGGCCACCGCGGGGCAGTCGGCCTGGGCCGGGGCGGCTTGCGCCAGCACGTTGGAGCCGGCGGCGGTGACCTGGCCGGCCACGTCGAACAGGTCCTTGATGGACACCGGAATCCCGGCAAGCGCCAGTCCGGCATCGCCGGAGGGCGTGTTTTTCAGCGTTTCAGCCGGGTTTGCCGGCGAACCGGGCATAAAAACATGGCGGCAGGCCTCGCTTTGCGCGGCCAGGGCGGCCTGCGCCAGGATGTCCGTGGTTTGCACATGGCCTTCCTGGAGTGCCAGGCGGGCGGCATGGAGGTCGCCGGGGAAGGGGGGCTGGCTCATGGGATGGGAGGGGGCTCAGGAGAGGAGGGCGGAGGGATGTTATACTCGACAGGCTTTGCAAATGACGATTTTGTTGTTTGCAATGCAAATCGCAAATCAGCCACCCAAGGTGTTGTCCCGACAAGGGCGATAAGCGCTGATTTTAGACACAACCTTTTGGAGTATTTTTATGTCGACCACTATGCGCGAAATGCTGGAAGCAGGCGTTCATTTCGGACACCAAACCCGCTTCTGGGACCCCAAGATGGCCCCCTACATCTTCGGCCATCGCAACCGTATTCACATCATCAACCTGGAAAAATCGCTGCCGATGTACCAGGAGGCGATGAAGTTCGCCAAGCAGCTGTCCGCCAACCGCGGCACCATCCTGATGGTGGGCACCAAGCGCCAGGCCCGCGAAATCGTCGCCACCGAAGCCAAGCGCGCCGGCGTTCCCTATGTTGACCAGCGCTGGCTGGGCGGCATGCTGACCAACTTCAAGACGGTCAAGACCTCGATCAAGCGCCTGAAAGAGATGAAGGCCCAGCAGGAAGCCGGCCTCGAGTCCATCAGCAAAAAAGAACAGCTGACCTTCAAGCGCGAAATCGAAAAGCTTGAAAAGGACATCGGCGGCATCCAGGACATGAACGCCCTGCCGGACGCCATCTTCGTGATCGACGTGGGTTTCCACAAAATCGCGATTCTGGAAGCCAAGAAGCTCGGCATCCCCCTGATCGGCGTGGTTGACTCCAACCACTCGCCCATCGGCATCGATTACGTGATCCCCGGCAACGATGACTCCTCCAAGGCTGTGGCGCTGTATGCCCGCGGCATCGCCGACGCGATCCTGGAAGGCCGCGCCAACGCCGTGAACGACGTTGTCAAGGCGGTTTCCGCCGAGAGCTCGGACGAGTTCGTGGAAGTGGACAACGCAGCCTGATAGTTTTCGGCTCTGCGCCAGACGCGAAAAAGGGGCTCGCGTAGCCCCTTTTTCACAACTTAAACACCAAGAAGGGGTGGGCCCTGTCGGCCCGTCCCCGTGAACACGATAAACGGAGAATCAAAATGGCAATTACTGCAAGCATGGTCGCTGAACTGCGCGCCAAGACCGACGCCCCGATGATGGAGTGCAAGAAGGCACTGACCGAGGCAGAAGGCAACTTCGAAAAAGCCGAAGAAATCCTGCGCGTCAAGCTCGGCAGCAAGGCCGGCAAGGCCGCTTCCCGCGTCACCGCCGAAGGCGTGGTGGCTGCGCATCGCGAAGGCGATGTGGGCGCGCTGGTTGAAGTCAACTGCGAAACTGACTTCGTGACCAAGAACGACAGCTTCCTGGCTTTCACCAAAGGCGTGGTCGAAGGCATCGTCAAGAACAACCCAGCCGACGTGGAAGCCGTGGGCGCCATGCCCCTGTCGCTGGACGGTTTCGGCCCCACGGTCGAAGACGTGCGCAAGGGCCTGATCGGCAAGATCGGCGAAAACATGAGCGTGCGCCGCTTCAAGCGTTTTAGCGGCAGCAAGCTGGCTTCTTACCTGCACGGCACGCGCATTGGCGTGGTGGTGGAGTTTGAAGGCGACGAAGCCGCCGCCAAGGACGTCGCCATGCATGTGGCCGCGATGAAGCCCGTGTCGCTGTCCAGCGCCGAAGTTCCCGCCGAACTGGTTGCCAAAGAGCGCTCGGTGGCCGCTGCCAAGGCCGCTGAAGATGCCGCCAAGGCCCAGGCCGAAGGCAAGCCCGTGCAATCCGCTGAAATTGTTGCAAAGCGTATCGAAGGCGGCGTGCAAAAATACCTGAAGGAAGTCAGCCTGTACAACCAGACTTTCGTCAAGAACGACAAGCAGACCGTCGAGCAGATGCTCAAGGAAAAAGCGACCACGATCAAGTCCTTCACGCTGTACGTGGTGGGCGAAGGCATCGAGAAGAAGGTCGACGATTTCGCCGCCGAAGTCGCCGCCCAGGTCGCAGCCGCCAAGGCCGCTTAAGCACTCAGCCTAGCCGGAAGGCCGCTAAACTCCCCTTCACTTCAACCACAGAAAGCCCCTCACATGCCAGCCTACAAGCGAATCTTGTTAAAACTGTCAGGTGAGGCCTTGATGGGGGACGATGCCTTCGGCATCAACCGCGCCACCATCGTGCGCATGGTGGAAGAAATCGCCGAGGTCACCCGCATGGGTGTCGAGGTGGCGGTGGTGATTGGCGGCGGCAATATTTTCCGCGGCGTGGCGGGCGGCTCGGTCGGCATGGACCGCGCCACCGCCGACTACATGGGCATGCTGGCCACCGTGATGAATGCCCTGGCTTTGGGTGACACCATGGACAAGGCCGGCCTCATCGCCCGCGTGATGTCGGCCATCGGCATTGAGCGTGTGGTCGAGCCCTATGTCCGCCCCAAGGCCTTGCAGTACCTCGAAGAGGGCAAGGTCGTTATTTTCGCGGCCGGCACCGGCAATCCTTTTTTCACCACCGACACGGCGGCAGCGCTGCGCGGCGCCGAGATAGGCGCCGAGATCGTGCTCAAGGCCACCAAGGTCGACGGTGTGTACACTGCGGACCCCAAGAAAGACCCGAAGGCCACGCGCTACACCAACATCACCTTTGATGAAGCCATGGGCAAAAACCTCGAGGTCATGGATGCCACCGCCTTCGCGCTGTGCCGCGACCAGAAGCTGCCCATCAAGGTGTTCAGCATCTTCAAGCACGGCGCGCTCAAGCGCGTGGTACAGGGAGAAGACGAGGGAACGCTGGTTCACGTCTGAGCCTGCAGGGCTTGCTTTTTTTCGCTATAAAAATCCGGAGATCCGACCATGAGCATTGCTGACGTCAAGCAGCTGGCAGAGCAAAAAATGCTGCAGTCCATCGACTCGTTCAAGAACGGCCTGACCAAGATCCGCACCGGCCGCGCCAACCCCGGCCTGCTCGACACCGTGCATGTCGACTACTACGGCTCCATGGTGCCGATCAGCCAGGTTGCCAACGTGTCGCTGCTCGACGCGCGCACCATCAGCGTCTCGCCCTGGGAAAAGGGTATGGGCGCCAAGATTGAAAAAGCCATTCGCGACTCTGACCTCGGGCTCAACCCTGCGGCGCAGGGCGACCTGATCCGCGTCCCCATGCCGCCCATGACCGAAGAGCGCCGCAAGGAGCTCACCAAGGTCGTGCGTTCCGAGGGCGAGCACGCCAAGGTCGCGATTCGCAACCTGCGCCGCGATGCCAACGACGGCATCAAGAAACTGGTCAAGGAAAAACTCGCGTCCGAGGACGATGAGCGCCGCGCCCAGGACGACATCCAGAAGTTCACCGACCGTTTCATTGCCGAAGTCGACAAACTGGTCGCCGGCAAGGAACAAGACATCATGGCGGTTTGACGCTTCAGCGTCTGGCCTGAATTGTCCATGGCCACCACCTCCCATCCGGTCCCGCACCACATTGCCATCGTCATGGACGGCAATGGCCGTTGGGCGACCAAACGGTTTTTACCCCGCATCGCAGGCCACAAGCAGGGCGTTGATTCGCTGAGCCGCTGCGTGCGCGCCTGCCTGGAGCGCGGCATCGGCGTGCTGACGGTGTTCGCGTTCTCTTCGGAAAACTGGAACCGGCCTTCCGAAGAGGTGTCGGGACTGATGGAGCTGCTGGCCCTGTCGCTGGCCAAGGAAGTGCCCAGCCTCAATGAAAACGGCGTGCAGCTGCACTTCATCGGCGACCGTGAGCGGCTCTCCGACAAGGTCAAGGCCGGCCTGGCAAAGGCCGAAGGGGATACCTCTGCCAACAGCCGGCTGGTTTTGAATGTCTGCTTCAACTACGGCGGCCGCTGGGACATCGCGCAGGCCGCGCAGAAGCTGGCCAGCCGCGGCGAGGCCATCACCGAGCTGTCGCTGGACCGGGCCATGGCGATGGCGCACGTGCCCGACCCGGACCTGCTGATACGCACGGGCGGCGAACTGCGCATCAGCAACTTCCTGCTGTGGCAGGCGGCCTATTCGGAGCTGCATTTTTCCGACAAGCTCTGGCCCGAGTTCGATGAGGCCGCACTGGATGAGGCGATTGCCGTTTTTCGCACCCGCGAACGGCGCTTTGGCCAGACCTCCGCGCAGGTCAGCGGCCAGGGCAACAACCACAATGCAAAGGCGGCTTGATGCTTAAACAGCGTGTCATCACGGCGATTGTCCTGCTGGCCATCCTGCTGCCCGCACTTTTTTACTCCACCCCCCAGCCCTTTTGCGCCGTGGCGCTGCTGCTGATCGCAGCGGGTGCCTGGGAGTGGGGCCGGCTCAACGGCTACGGGCAGGGCGTTTCGCTGGGGCTGGGCCTTGTGAGCGTGGCGGCCTGCGCGCTGTCCTGGTACGCCGGCCTGCTGGATAAGTCCTTGCCCATGCTCTGGGCCGCCGCCGGCGCCGCCTGGGTGCTGGCCGGCGGCTGGTTGCTGCGCAAGGGCGTGGCCGGCTGGCCGCACATTCCCAAGGCACTGCGGCTTACTGCGGGGCTGGTCGCGCTGTGGCTGGCCTGGCTGGCCGTCGCCCAGGCGCGTGTCGCCGGTATCAATTTCCTGCTGTCCGTGCTGCTGCTGGTCTGGGTGGCCGATATCTTTGCCTACTTCGCCGGGCGCACTTTCGGCGGCCGCTTCAGCAAGGGCAAGCTCGCGCCTTCGATCAGCCCAGGCAAAAGCTGGGAAGGCGTCTGGGGCGGCATGGCCGGTGTGGTCGCGCTGTCGCTCGCCTGGGCCTATGCGGGCACCGCTTCGGGCGGCGCCGGCTTTTGGGGCGAGGCCACGCTTTACAGCCGGCTGGTAGCCAACCACGGTTTGTGGGTCATGCTTTTGGCGGTCATTTTCCTGGCAGCCATGAGTGTGGTGGGCGACCTGGTCGAATCGCTGATCAAGCGCAGCGCGGGCGTCAAGGACTCCAGCGGCCTGCTGCCCGGCCACGGCGGGGTGCTGGACCGCGTTGACGCCCTGTTGCCCACGTTGCCCCTGGCGATGATGCTGGTCACCCTTTAAGTCCGCCATGTCCTTCAGCAAGCAGCGCATCACCGTTCTGGGCTCCACCGGGTCCATAGGCGTCAACACGCTGGACGTGATCGCGCGCCATCCCGAGCGTTTTGAAGTGTTCTCGCTCAGCGCGGCGACCCAGGTCGACCTGATGCTGGCCCAGTGCGCCCAGTTCAAGCCGCGCTATGCCGTGATGGCGAGCGAGCCGCATGCCCGCCAGCTGGCCGACAAGGTCAAGGCCCACCAGTTGCCCGTGCAGGTGCTGTCGGCGCCCGATGCACTGGAAATGATCGCCTCGCATGAGTTGGTGGACACCGTCATGGCGGCCATCGTGGGTGCGGCGGGCCTGGCGCCCTGCATGGCGGCGGCCCGCACGGGCAAACGCCTGCTGCTGGCCAACAAGGAAGCGCTGGTGGTAGGCGGCGAAGTCTTCATGCAGGCGGTGCGCGCCGGCGGCGCCAAGCTGCTGCCCATAGACAGCGAGCACTCGGCCATCTTCCAGTCCCTGCCGGAAGACGCCGCGACCTGGGGCGAGCGCGTCGAAAAAATCATCCTGACCGCTTCCGGCGGGCCCTTCCGCACGCGCGACGCCGCCAGCCTGCGCCATGTCACGCCCGACGAGGCCTGCGCCCACCCGAACTGGGTGATGGGCCGGAAAATCTCGGTCGACTCGGCCACCATGATGAACAAGGCCCTGGAGGTGATCGAAGCGAAGTACCTGTTCGGCCTGGCGCCGCAGCAGATCGAGGTCGTGATCCATCCCCAGAGCATCATCCATTCCATGGTCCAGTACCGCGACACCTCGGTGGTGGCGCAGCTCGGAACGCCCGACATGCGCGTTCCCATCGCCTACGGCCTGGCCTGGCCGGACCGGGTGGTGTCGGGGGCCAAGGCCCTGGATTTCAGGTCGCTGGCCACCATGACCTTCGAAGTGCCCGATGATGCGCGCTTCCCGGGGCTGCCGCTGGCCTGGGAGGTGCTGAACGGCCCCGTGGGCAGCACCGCCGTGCTCAATGCGGCCAATGAGGTGGCCGTCGCCGCCTTTCTTGAAAAACGCATACGTTTTGACCATATTCACCATGTAAATCACGCAACTTTGGAGGCCCTGGCGCCCTCAGAGGTAAGTGATATTGAAGGCCTGCTCGGTCTGGATGGGCAGGCTCGCCGCCTTGCCCTTCGCATTGCCGGACAACTGGAGCCCTGACATGCTGACCCTGGTTTCTTTCGTTGTGACGCTGGGAATCCTGATCGCCGTGCACGAATACGGACACTACCGCGTGGCCGTGGCCTGCGGCATCAAGGTCCTTAAGTTTTCGATTGGATTCGGCAAGCCGATTTACAGCTGGAAGCTCAAGAACAAGTCCACCGAGTTTTCCATCGGCATGCTGCCCCTGGGCGGCTACGTCAAGATGCTGGACGAGCGCGAAGCGCCCGTCGACCCGGGCGAGCGCCACCTGGCCTTCAATACCCAGCCGCTGAAATCGCGTGCCGCCGTGGTGGCGGCAGGCCCGGCGGCTAACCTGCTGCTGGCCGTGCTGCTGTACGCCATCCTCAACTGGAGCGGCCTGCAGGAGCCCAAAGCCGTGCTCGCCAGTCCCGTGGCTGGATCGCTCGCGGAAAAAGCCGGCCTGCGCGGCCAGGAAACAGTGGCGCAGGCGGCTTTTGAAGGCGATGAACTCCAGGACGTCCGCTCTTTTGAGGACTTGCGCTGGCGCCTGACCCAGGGCGCACTTGACGGCCGTGACCTCACACTGGTGCTGGGCGCAGACACAGCCGGCGCCGGGCAAATGGTGCGTTTGCCGCTCAGTCGCCTGGGCGCTCCCGAAGCCGATGCCCAGCTGTTCCGCAAAATCGGCATCCTGGGGCCCTGGACCCGCCCCGTGATCGGGGATGTCATGCCCGGGGGCGCGGCCGAAAAATCCGGCCTGCATGCCGGCGATGTGGTGGTACGCATTGGCGATACCGCCATCGTGGACGGCCAGCATTTGCGTGAAACCATACGGACCTCGGTTCCGGTTTCCAGCACGGGCGGGGCTGCGGTAGCGCCCCAGAACTGGCAGGTCGTTCGCGCCGGCCGGACGCTGGTACTGCAGGTGACCCCGGAGCTCAAGACCGTGAACGGGACGCTGGTGCCCCGTATCGACGCCTATGTGGGGACCGCGCCTGAACTCGTGACGGTGCGCTACGGCTTTGTTGACGGCCTGTGGCAAGGGGCGGTGCGCACCTGGCAGGTGTCCGCGCTCACGCTGCGCATGATGGGGAAAATGCTGACCGGCCAGGCCTCGCTCAAAAACCTCAGCGGGCCGCTCACGATTGCCGACTATGCGGGTAAATCGGCGAGCCTGGGCTGGAGCTATTACCTGACCTTCCTGGCGCTGATCAGCGTGAGCCTGGGCGTCCTGAATTTACTCCCGCTGCCGGTTCTGGATGGGGGGCACCTGATGTATTATCTTTGGGAGGGGATCACTGGCCGAGGCGTGTCTGACGCCTGGATGGACCGGTTGCAGCGCGGTGGCGTTGCGATCCTGCTGGGCATGATGTGTGTTGCCCTGTTTAACGATGTCACCCGGCTCTTGGGCTAATTCCATACATTTCATGCAAAAACAAATAAATCGCTTCAAAGTTCGCGCAGTTTGCGCCATAGCCGCCGGTCTTTTTGCAGCCAGCACCGCCTGGGCGGTTGACCCTTTCACGGTGCGAGACATTCGGGTTGAAGGTTTGCAGCGCGTGGAGCCTGGAACCATTTTTGCGTCGCTTCCCTTTCGTGTCGGCGAAACCTACAACGACGACAAGGGCTCAACCGCCATCCGTGCGCTGTTCGGCCTGGGTCTGTTCAAGGACGTGAGGCTGGAAGTCAGCGGCGACGTGCTGGTGGTGATTGTGGAAGAGCGCCCGACCGTGGCCGACGTGGATTTCGTCGGAACCAAGGAATTCGAAAAGGACGCGCTGAAAAAAGCGCTGCGCGAAGCGGGCGTCGCCGATGGCCAGCCTTTCGACAAGGCGCTTGCCGACAAGGCCGAGCAGGAGCTCAAGCGCCAGTACATCAACAAAAGCCTCTATGGCGTCGAGGTGATCACCACCGTCACGCCGATTGAGCGCAACCGCGTCAACCTGACCTTCAGCGTGGTGGAGGGCGAGGTCGCGAAGATCAAGGAAATCCACATCACCGGCAACAAGGCGTTCAGCGAGTCCACGCTGCTGGGCCTGTTTGACCTGGACACCGGCGGCTGGCTCAGCTGGTACACCAAGTCCGACCGCTACTCGCGCACCAAGCTCAATGCCGACATCGAGACCCTGCGTTCCTACTACCTGTCGCGCGGCTATCTGGAATTCAAGGTCGACTCGACCCAGGTTGCGATCTCTCCCGACAAACAAAGCATTGCCATCACCGTCAATGTGAGCGAAGGCGAGCGTTTTGTGGTGTCGGGCGTCAAGCTCGAAGGCAATTACCTCAACAAGGAAGAAGAGTTCAAGACCCTGGTGAAGATTGAACCGGGCGAGCCCTACAACGCCGACCAGGTGGCCGAAACCACCAAGGCCTTCACCGACTATTTCGGTACCTTCGGATTTGCGTTTGCGCGCGTCGAGGCGGTGCCCGAGATCGACCGCAGCAACAACCGCGTGGCCTTTGTGATCCAGGCTGACCCCTCCCGCCGCGCTTATGTGCGCCGCGTGAACGTGGCCGGCAACAACCGCACGCGCGACGAAGTCGTGCGCCGCGAGTTCCGCCAGTTCGAGTCGTCCTGGTATGACGGCGACAAAATCCGCCTTTCGCGCGACCGCGTGGACCGCCTGGGCTACTTCACCGACGTCAACATAGACACGCAGGAAGTCCCCGGCACCCAGGACCAGGTCGACGTGACGATGAGCGTGACGGAAAAGCCAACCGGCAACCTGCAGCTCGGCGCGGGTTACTCCAGCGCGGACAGCGTCTCCCTGCTGTTCGGCATCAAGCAGGAAAACGTCTTCGGTTCGGGTAATTACCTGGGTGTTGAGATCAATACCAGCAAGTCCAACCGCCAGATTGTGCTGAGCACCATAGACCCTTATTTCACGGCCGACGGCATTTCGCGCACGATCGACGTTTATGACCGCACCTCCAAGCCGCTTTCCGGCCAGGGCGGTGATTACAGCCTGAAAACCCGCGGCGCCAGCATCCGTTTCGGGGTGCCGTTCACCGAGAACGATACCGTCTATTTCGGCAGCGGTTACGAGCAATTGACCATTGTCCCGGGCACCAACCTGCCGGCCAGCTACCAGACCTATGCCAATCAATTTGGTTACAAAAGCGACTCGATTCCCCTGACGATCGGCTGGTCCCGCGACAGCCGGGACAGCTCCCTGGTTCCCACCACGGGCCGCTACCAGCGCGTGTACGGCGACTGGGGTGTGGCCGGCGACATCAAGTTCGTGCGGGCCAATTACCAGATCCAGCAGTACATTCCACTGAACAAGCAGTTCACCGTCGCCCTGAATGGCGAGTTCGGCTGGGGCAAGGGCCTGAACGGCCAGCCCTATCCGCTGTTCAAGAACTACTACTCGGGCGGCCTCGGATCGGTGCGCGGTTTCGAGCAGGGCTCCCTGGGCCCGCGCGATGCGTCCGACCTGGCCATTGGCGGACCGAAAAAACTGACCCTGAACGCCGAACTGGTCGCACCGTTTCCGGGCGCGGGCAATGACAGAACCCTGCGTTTGTTCGGTTTTGTCGACGCCGGCAACGTGTTCGGGGAAAAAGAGCAATACAAGCTGAATGACCTGCGTGTCTCAACCGGCGTCGGCATCAGCTGGATTTCCCCGTTGGGGCCTTTGCGGCTCGCCATTGCCACGCCCCTGCGTAAAAAGCCAGGCGATAGAATAGAGCGGTTGCAATTCCAAATCGGTACATCTTTCTAATGAAGCATCTTTCACACAAAATTTTCCTCGGCCTTGTTGTCGCGTTGGCGGGCTTCTCCGCGAGCGCGCAGGAGTTCAAGGTTGGTGTCGTCAATCTGGACCGGATTTTCCGCGAAGCCAATTCCGCCAAAGCCGCCCAGACCAAGCTCGAGCAGGAATTCAGCAAGCGTGAAAAAGAGCTGAACGACCTGGCGAACCAGCTCAAGACGCTGTCCGACAAGTTTGAGCGCGAGGCGCCCACCCTGGCCGAAAGCCAGCGCAACACGCGGCAAAAACAGCTGGTGGACCAGGACCGGGATTTCCAGCGCAAGCGCCGCGAATTCCAGGAAGACCTGAACACCCGCAAGAACGAAGAACTCCAGCAGGTGATTGAGCGTGCCAACAAGGTCGTGAAAACCCTGGCTGAAACCGAAAAGTACGACCTGATCCTTCAAGAGTCGGTGTACGTCAACCCCAAACACGACATCACCGACAAGGTGATCAAGGCGCTGAACGCTGCCCGTTGATGGCGGGGGTGTTCACCACGACCACCATCGCCAAAACGGCAGGCGCAGTGTGACACTCCGTCTTGCCGATATCGCCCAGTTCCTCGCCGGCCTCAATGCCGAATTGATCGGCGACCCGGGCCTGCAGATTGAGCGGCTCTCCACCCTGGAGGCCGCCGGCCCCCAGGACCTGAGCTTCCTCAGCCATCCCAAATACCTGGCCAAGCTGGCGCAGTCCGCGGCGGCCTGCGTCATCGTGGCGCCGGCCGCGCGGCAGGCCGCTGTGTCCCGGGGCGCCTGCATCGTGGTGGACGACCCCTATCACGCCTTCGCGCTGGTCACCCAGCTCTGGAAGCAGCGGCATGCCCCGCAGGCCGCGCCGCAGATTCACCCCAGTGCCTTCATTGATCCCACGGCTTCGCTGGCCCCCGGCGTGTCGGTGGGCGCGTTTGCCTGCATAGGGGAGGGCGCGGTCATAGGCGAGGGCGCCCGCATCGCCGAGCACTGCGTCATCGGCAGGGGCGCGCAGGTCGGCACCGGCAGCCGCCTGTCGGCGCGCGTCACCCTGGCGGACGGTTGCCGCATGGGTGCGCGCTGCATTGTGCACCCGGGCGCAGTGATAGGCGCCGACGGTTTCGGTTTCGCCTTGCACCAGGGGCAATGGGTCAAGATAGAGCAACTGGGCAGCGTGTTGATAGGCGACGACGTGGAAATCGGGGCCAACACCTGCATTGACCGCGGTGCCCTGCAGGACACCGTGCTCGAAGACGGCGTCAAGCTCGACAACCTGGTGCAGATCGGCCACAACGTGCGGGTGGGCAAGCACACCGCCATGGCGGGCTGCGCGGGTGTGGCGGGCAGCGCCACCATAGGCGCCCACTGCACGGTGGGCGGCGGTGCCATCGTGCTGGGCCACCTGAGCCTGGCCGACCATGTGCATGTGTCGGCGGCGTCCGTCGTGACTCGGTCTATCCTCAAGCCTGGAAATTACACCGGGCTCTTTCCCATCGACGACAATGCTGTCTGGGAAAAAAATGCCGCGACCCTCAAGCAGCTCCACACATTGCGCGAGCGCCTGCGGCTGGCTGAAAAAGCCATTCTGAACTCTGGACACATTGAAGAAAAATCATGATGGATATCCACCAAATTCTCAAGCAGCTTCCGCACCGCTATCCCATCCTGCTGGTGGACCGCGTACTCGAAATTGAAAAAGGCAAAAGCATCAAGGCGCTCAAGAACGTCACGATCAACGAGCCGTTTTTTATGGGCCATTTCCCGCATCACCCGGTCATGCCCGGTGTGCTGATGCTCGAGGCCATGGCGCAGGCCGCCGCCTTGCTGGCCTTTGAAACCCTGGGCGTGACGCCCGACGACAAGACGGTGTATTACTTCGCGGGCATAGACGGCGCGCGCTTCAAACGCCCCGTCGAGCCGGGCGACCAGTTGATCATGGACGTCACCCTGGACCGCATGAAGGCCGGTATTTTCAAATTCAAGGGCGTGACCCGCGTCGGCGACACCGTCGCCTGCGAGGCCGAACTGATGTGCACCATGCGCACCATTGCTTGAATGACCCCCACGCTTTTCGCTTCGCGTAATTCGCTGCCCCCCGAGGGGGCTGCTGCGCCTGCGGTCTGGCGAAGCCAGTCCCGCGGCCCCGGCTTGAAGGGGGATCTGCCCGTGCGGCTTTCGGCCGACCTATTCGCCGAACATTTGAGTTTGTCATGACAGCTATACATTCCACCGCACTGGTTGACCCGCAGGCCCAGCTCCATGAGTCGGTGAGCGTCGGGCCCTACACCATCATCGGGCCGCACGTGAAGATAGGCGAGGGCACCACCGTCGGCGCGCACTGCGTCATCGAAGGCCACACCACCATAGGCCGTGACAACCGCATTTTCCAGTTCAACTCGCTGGGCGCGATTCCGCAGGATAAAAAATACGCCGGCGAGCCCTGTGAGCTGGTCATTGGCGACCGCAACACCATCCGCGAGTTCTGCACCTTCAACATCGGCTCGCCGGGCGACACCGGCGTGACGCGCGTGGGCAACGACAACTGGCTCATGGCCTATGTGCACCTGGCGCATGACTGCTCGGTCGGCAACAACACCATTTTTGCCAACAACTCCCAGCTGGCCGGCCATGTGCATGTGGGCGATTGGGTGATCCTGGGCGGCTTTACCGTGGTCCACCAGTTTGTCAGGCTGGGTGCGCACAGCATGACGGCCATGTGCTCGCTGCTGTTCGCCGACCTGCCGCCTTTTGTCATGGTGCAGGGCCAGCCCGCCGAAGCACGCTCCATGAACTTCGAAGGCTTGCGCCGGCGGGGGTTTTCGCCCGACCGTATTTCCGCCGTCAAGGCCATGCACAAGGCCTTGTACCGTGACGACCTCACGCTGGAGCAGGCGCGCGCGCGCATTGCCGAACTGACCGGGAAGCATCCGGAGGCTGCGCCTGATGTGCAGATGATGCTCTCCTTCCTGGAGCACACCTCGCCGCAACGCGGCATCGTCCGGTAAGGCCTATGTCTCTCGAGACCAGCCCTCTGCCAGCCCGTGGAGAGGCTGGCGGCCCCACGGCAAGGCCCCAGGTGGCCATGGTCGCCGGGGAAACCTCCGGCGATCTGCTGGCGGGCTTGCTGCTTGACGGCCTCAAGGCCCGCTGGCCGGCGTTGTCTTCCAGCGGCATAGGCGGCACGCAGATGGCCAGGCGCGGGTTTGAAGCGGCGTGGCCCAGCGAAAAGCTGGCCGTGCGCGGTTATGTCGAGGTGCTGCGCCACTACCGCGAGATCGTCGGCATACGCGAACAGCTCAAACAGCGCCTGCTGGCACAGCGTCCCGATGTTTTTGTCGGTGTGGATGCACCCGACTTCAACCTGGACCTGGAGGCCGCGCTGAAAGCCCAGGGCATCAAGACCGTGCATTTCGTCTGCCCCTCCATCTGGGCCTGGCGCGCCGACCGCGTCGAAAAAATCCGCCGCAGCGTGGACCACGTGCTGTGCATCTTTCCCTTCGAGCCGGCCCTGCTGGCCGCCCACGGCATCGCCGCGACCTATGTTGGCCATCCGCTGGCCAACGTCATTCCCCTGCAGCCCGACCGTGCCGCCGCCCGGCGCGCGCTGGGCTTGCGGGATGAGGACACCGTGATTGCCATCCTGCCGGGCAGCCGGAAGTCGGAAATCCAGTACCTGGCCCGCAGGTTTTTCGCGGCCGCCGCCCTGATCCGGCGCGCGCAGCCGGCCGTTCGCTTCGTTGTACCCGCCATTCCCGCCTTGAAGGCCGCCATCGAACGCATCGCGGGCGAAGCCGGCATGCGGGACCAGCTGCAAATTCTCGAAGGCCAGTCGCACACCGCGCTGGCCGCCTGCGACTTCACGCTGATCGCCAGCGGCACCGCCACGCTGGAGGCGGCGCTGTTCAAGCGGCCCATGGTCATCGCCTACAACATGAACTGGCTGTCCTGGCAGATCATGCGGCGCAAAAAACTGCAGCCCTGGGTGGGCTTGCCCAATATCCTGTGCCGCGACTTTGTGGTGCCCGAGTTGCTGCAGGACCAGGCCAGCCCCGAAGCGCTGGCCGCGTCCGTCCTGCAGTGGGTGGAGGCAAAATCGTCGGCACCTGACAAAATAGCGGCTGTCGAGCAACGATTCGCCGCGCTGCATACCGAACTGCGGCGGGATACTTCAACATTAGCGACCGATGCGATCCAGCAAATTCTTGAAAGCTGAGCAAACCGCGCTGTCCTGGGACATTCCCGGGCTGGTGGCCGGTGTTGACGAAGCGGGGCGCGGCCCCCTGATGGGGCCGGTCGTGGCCGCCGCCGTCATTCTTGACGAGTTGAACCCGATCAAGGGGCTGGCCGACTCCAAAAAGCTCACGGCCCTGCGCCGCGAACGGCTCTATGACGAAATCCGCGCCAAAGCCCTGTGCTGCTCGATTGCCCAGGCCAGCGTGGAAGAAATCGACAGCATCAACATCCTGCAGGCCACCATGCTGGCCATGAGGCGCGCGGTGGAGGGCCTGCGCCTGAAACCCAACAAGGTGCTGGTCGACGGCAATCGCCTGCCGACGCTGGCGATTTTGTCGGAAGCCATTGTGGGCGGCGATGGGCTGGTGCCCGCCATCTCGGCGGCCTCCATCCTGGCCAAGGTGCACCGTGACCGCTGGTGCGCCGAGTTTCACCTGGAATACCCGCAGTACGGCTTTGCCGACCACAAGGGTTACGGCACGGCCGAGCACCTGGCCGCTTTGCGCGAGCACGGCGCCTGCCCGCAGCACCGCAAGTCCTTCGCGCCGGTGGCCGAGGTCCTGCGGTGAGTTCAGGCTTGGCCCCCTCCGGCGGGGCGTCCACCGAAGCCACGCACCTCACCTCGCGCGACAACCCGCTGATCAAGGACTTGCGCAAGCTGTCCCAGGACAGCACGGCCTACCGCAAGCAGGGGCGCGTCTGGCTGGAAGGCGACCACCTGTGCCGCGCGGCGCTGGCGCGCGGACTCAAACCTGCGCTGGCCGTTTTCGCCGAGTCTTATTGGCCCGCGGCACCCGCGGAATTTACGCGGGCGGCGGCCAAAAGCATCGTGATCCCCGACACCTTGCTGCCCGAGATCAGCGGCCTGGAGTCGCCCGCGCGCATGGGTTTTGTCCTGGGCCTGCCCGCAGTGGCCGGCCTGCGGCCCAATGCGGCCTCGGTGATCCTGGACCGGGTGCAGGACGCCGGCAATGTCGGCTCCATCCTGCGCAGCGCGGCGGCCTTTGGTTTCGGTCAGGTCATCGCCCTCAAGGGCACGGCGGCGCTGTGGTCGCCCAAGGTGCTGCGCGCCGGCATGGGCGCCCACTTTGCCCTGCAGCTGGTGGAAGGACTGGAGCCCGAGGCCCTGGCGTCCCTGGCGGTGCCCATCGTCGTCACCAGTTCGCACCACGGCGGCTTTTTGCACCAGCAAAAACTCCCCATGCCCTGCGCCTGGGCCATGGGCCACGAAGGGCAGGGCGTCAGCGACGAGCTGATGGCCAGGGCGGCGCTCAAGGTCCGCATAGACCAGCCGGGCGGCGAAGAGTCTCTCAATGTCGCCGCCGCCGCCGCGATTTGCCTGTACGCAAGTTCGTCGGTGAAGAACTCTTAATTCCAGCCGGGGCCGCGGAACTGGCTTTGCCAGGCCGCAGGCGCAGCGGCCCCTCTCGTGATGAAAGGGGCAGGGAGATGCCGCAGGCTCACGCAGTGAGCGACCGTGGGGGCCACGGCCTAGGCTATAATCAGTGGCTTTTCAAAACACAGCTTCGCCCGAGCGCATACAAAGCCACCACCCTCTCAAAAGCAGCCTGCAAGAGTCTTGACCGAGACGTATCTTGTGCACGCTTGGGCGAACCGTAACCAACCCGGAGAACCCAGTGCTTTTGTCTCTACAGGGAAACACCCCTCACGCCATCCTGGCGCTCGCAGACGGCACGGTCTTTATCGGCAATTCGATTGGAGCCGCGGGCTCCACGGTCGGCGAAGTGGTGTTCAACACCGCGATGACCGGCTACCAGGAAATCCTCACGGATCCGAGCTACTGCCAGCAGATCGTCACCCTCACGTACCCGCACATCGGCAACTACGGCGTCAATGCCGAAGACGTCGAGGCCGAAAAAGTCCACGCCGCAGGTCTGATCATCAAGGACTTGCCGCTGCTGGCCTCGAATTTCCGCAAATCCATGACCCTGTCCGAATACCTGGTCAAGGAGAAAACCGTCGCCATCGCCGGCATAGACACGCGCCAGCTCACGCGTCTGCTGCGCACCAAGGGCGCGCAAAACGGCTGCATCCTGGCCCTGCCCGCGGGCGAGGCGGTGAGCCAGCCCGCGATCGAAAAAGCCATCGCGGCCGCCCGCGGCGCGCCCAGCATGGCCGGCCTGGACCTGGCCAAGGTCGTCTCGGTCAAGCAGACCTACGAATGGACGCAGACCGAGTGGAAACTCGGCGCGGGCTACGGCGTGCAGATCACGCCCAGGTTCCACGTCGTGGCCTTCGACTTCGGCGTGAAGAAAAACATCCTGCGCATGATGGCCGAGCGCGGCGCGCGCATAACCGTGGTGCCGGCGCAAACCCCCGCCGCCGACGTGCTCAAGCTCAAACCCGACGGCATCTTCCTGGCCAACGGCCCGGGCGACCCGGAGCCTTGCGACTACGCGATCACCGCGGTGCGTGAACTGATCGAAACCGGCATCCCGACCTTCGGCATCTGCCTGGGCCACCAGATCATGGCGCTGGCCAGCGGTGCCAAGACCTTCAAGATGAAGTTCGGCCACCACGGCGCCAACCACCCGGTCAAGGACCTGGACAACGGCCGGGTCAGCATCACCAGCCAGAACCACGGTTTTGCGGTCGATGAGAAAAGCCTGCCCGCCAACCTGCGGCCCACGCACGTCAGCCTGTTCGACGGAACGCTGCAGGGCCTGGCCCGCACCGACAAGCCGGCGTTCTGCTTCCAGGGCCACCCGGAAGCTTCGCCCGGCCCGCACGATATTTCATACTTGTTTGACCGTTTCACCGCGCTGATGGAACAGGCCGGGGAGAAGAAGAATGCCTAAGCGCACAGACATCAAAAGCGTCCTCATCATAGGCGCCGGCCCCATCATCATCGGCCAGGCCTGCGAGTTCGACTACTCCGGCGTGCAGGCCTGCAAGGCGCTGCGCGAAGAGGGCTACAAGGTCATCCTGATCAACAGCAACCCCGCCACGATCATGACCGACCCGGCCACCGCCGACGTCACCTACATCGAGCCCATCACCTGGCAGACGGTTGAAAAAATCATCGCCAAGGAGCGTCCGGACGCCATCCTGCCGACCATGGGCGGGCAGACCGCGCTCAACTGCGCGCTGGACCTCTGGCACAACGGCGTGCTCGACAAGTACAAGGTCGAGCTGATTGGCGCCAAACCCGAGGCCATCGACAAGGCCGAAGACCGCCTGAAGTTCAAGGATGCGATGACCAAGATCGGACTGGGTTCGGCCCGCTCCGGCATCGCGCACAGCATGGACGAAGCCTGGGCCGTGCAAAAGAGCGTCGGCTTCCCCACCGTGATCCGCCCCAGCTTCACGCTGGGCGGCACCGGCGGCGGCATCGCCTACAACTCCGAAGAATTCGAAGTCATCTGCAAGCGCGGCCTCGAAGCCTCGCCCACCAATGAGCTGTTGATCGAGGAATCGCTGCTCGGCTGGAAAGAGTACGAGATGGAAGTCGTGCGCGACACCGCCGACAACTGCATCATCGTCTGCTCCATCGAAAACCTGGACCCGATGGGCGTGCATACCGGCGACTCCATTACCGTCGCCCCGGCCCAGACGCTGACCGACAAGGAATACCAGATCCTGCGCAACGCCTCGCTGGCCGTGCTGCGCGAGATCGGCGTGGACACCGGCGGCTCCAACGTGCAGTTCTCCATCAACCCGGTCGACGGCCGCATGGTGGTGATCGAAATGAACCCGCGCGTCTCGCGTTCCTCGGCGCTGGCCTCCAAGGCCACGGGCTTCCCGATCGCCAAGGTCGCGGCCAAACTGGCCGTGGGCTACACGCTGGATGAGCTGCGCAACGAGATCACGGGCGGCGCCACCCCCGCGAGCTTCGAGCCCAGCATCGACTACGTGGTCACCAAGATTCCGCGCTTCGCGTTTGAAAAATTCCCGGCCGCCGATTCGCGCCTGACCACGCAGATGAAGTCCGTCGGCGAGGTCATGGCCATGGGCCGCACCTTCCAGGAGTCCTTCCAGAAAGCGCTGCGCGGCCTGGAAGTCGGCGTGGACGGCATGAACGAGAAAACCCAGGACCGCGAGGTGCTCGAGAAAGAACTCGGCGCGCCCGGCCCGGACCGCATCTGGTACGTGGGCGATGCTTTCGCACAGGGCATGAGCGTCGACGAAGTGTTCGCGCTGACCAAGATCGACCCCTGGTTCCTCATCCAGATCGAGCAGATCGTCAAGATCGAGCTGGAGCTCGAAACCACCTCGCTCGACAAGATTGACGCCGTCACGCTGCGCGCACTCAAGCAAAAGGGCTTTTCCGATCGCCGCCTGGCCAAGCAGCTCAAGACCACCGACACGGCCATCCGCGAAAAGCGCCGCGCGCTGGGCGTGCGCCCGGTCTACAAACGCGTGGACACCTGCGCCGCAGAGTTCGCGACCAACACCGCCTATATGTATTCGACCTACGAGGCCGAGGGCAGCGAATGCGAAGCCGCGCCCACCGACAAGAAAAAAATCATGGTGCTGGGCGGCGGGCCCAACCGCATCGGGCAGGGCATCGAGTTTGACTACTGCTGCGTGCACGCTGCGCTGGCCATGCGCGAAGACGGCTACGAGACCATCATGGTCAACTGCAACCCCGAGACCGTCTCCACCGACTACGACACCAGCGACCGCCTGTATTTCGAGCCACTGACGCTGGAAGACGTGCTCGAGATCGTCGACAAAGAGAAGCCATTGGGCGTGATCGTGCAGTACGGCGGCCAGACGCCTTTGAAGCTGGCGCTGGACCTCGAAGCCAACGGCGTGCCCATCATAGGCACCTCGCCCGACATGATCGACGCGGCCGAAGACCGCGAACGTTTCCAGAAGCTGCTGCACGAATTGAAGCTGCGCCAGCCGCCCAACGCCACGGCGCGCACCGAGCCCGAAGCACTCGAAAAAGCCGCCGCGCTGGGCTACCCCCTGGTCGTGCGCCCCAGCTACGTGCTGGGCGGCCGCGCCATGGAAATCGTGCATGAGCAGCGCGACCTCGAGCGTTATATGCGCGAAGCGGTCAAGGTCAGCCATGACTCGCCCGTGCTGCTGGACCGTTTCCTGAATGACGCCATTGAATGCGACGTCGACTGCCTGCGCGACCCCGAGGGCCGCACCTTCATAGGCGGCGTGATGGAACACATCGAGCAAGCCGGCGTGCACAGCGGTGACTCGGCCTGCTCGTTGCCGCCGTACTCGCTGAGCGCGGAGACCGTCACCGAAATCAAGCGCCAGACCGCGGCCATGGCTGAGGCGCTGACGGTGGTGGGCCTCATGAACGTGCAGTTCGCGATCCAGAACATCGATGGCAAGGACGTGATCTACGTGCTGGAAGTCAACCCGCGCGCCTCGCGCACCGTGCCCTTCGTCAGCAAGGCCACCGGCATCCAGCTGGCCAAGGTGGCGGCGCGCTGCATGGTCGGCCAGTCGCTGGCGTCCCAGGGCATCAAGGACGAAGTCACGCCGCCTTACTTCAGCGTCAAGGAAGCGGTCTTCCCCTTCGTCAAATTCCCCGGCGTGGACACGATTCTCGGCCCCGAGATGAAATCCACCGGCGAGGTCATGGGCGTGGGCAAGACCTTCGGCGAAGCCTTCGTGAAGTCCCAGCTGGGCGCGGGCACCAAGCTGCCGACTTCGGGCAAGGTCTTCCTGACCGTCAAGAACAACGACAAGCCGCGTGCCGTGGAAGTCGCGCGCGCGCTGGCCGCGCAGAAGTTCGAGCTGGTGGCCACCAAAGGCACGGCGGCCGCCATCCAGGCGGCGGGCATTGCCTGCACCGTGGTCAACAAGGTCACCGAAGGGCGGCCGCACGTGGTGGACATGATCAAGAACAACGAGATTGCCCTGGTCATCAACACCGTCGAAGAGCGGCGCAACGCGATCACCGATTCGCGCCAGATCCGCACTTCGGCGCTGCTGGCCCGCGTGACGACCTACACCACGATTGCCGGCGCCGAAGCGGCCGTGGAGGGCATGAAGTACCTGGATAACCTGCCGGTCTATTCCGTGCAGGAACTGCACGCCCAGTTGGCCTGAAAGGGCCTGAAAGCCCGGGCCCGGCCACCGGTTTTTCCCGGATTTCGCCGAGCCCGATTTGCATTAAACTTGTTTCATTGAAGTTTTGAATTCAAGCGCCGCCGCCAGGTGACTGGTGGCGGTTTCGCTTTTGCAGGAGCAAAAAACATGGCCACCATCCCCATCACCAAACGCGGCGCGGAAAGCCTCAAGGCGGAACTGCACCAGCTGAAAACCGTGGACCGCCCCTGGGTCATCAATTCGATTTCCGAAGCGCGCGCCCAGGGCGACCTCAGCGAAAACGCCGAATACGATGCCGCCAAGGACCGCCAGGGCTTTATCGAAGGCCGCATCCAGGAAATCGAAGGCAAGCTTTCCGCCGCGCAGATCATCGACCCGTCCGAGCTGGACGCGGGCGGCAAGGTTGTGTTCGGCTCCACCATAGAGCTGGAAGACGAAGACACCGGCGACAAGGTGACCTACCAGATCGTCGGCGAAGACGAGGCCGACATCAAGCTGGGCCGCGTCAACATCAGCTCGCCGATCGCGCGCGCGCTGATCGGAAAGGACGAGGGCGACACGGCCGAAGTCCAGGCACCGGGCGGCATCAAGCGCTACGAAATCATTGCGGTGATGTATATCTAGGTTTTACCGATGAAGCAGCGCTTCACCGTGATGGTGGCTGCCCTCTGGTGGGGCAGCCTGACCGCTTTGGGTTTTGTGGTGGTTCCCATGCTGTTCGCCAACCTGGGCACGCCCGCCGCGGCTGGCGCCATGGCCGCCAAGCTCTTTACCGCGCAGACCTGGCTCAGCACGGGCTGCGCTATGCTGCTCTTGCTGGTGCTCAATAAAAAAGACGATGCGGCCCTCGCTTTGCAGGCGCAGGCCGCCATGAAATTCGTGGTCGCCGGCTTGCTGCTGGCCTTGCTGGTGGAGTTCGGCATCGCGTCGCGCATCGTCAGTGCGCGCGCCGAAGGCGGCAACCTCAAGCTCTGGCACGGACTGGGAACGGCCCTCTATGTCGTGCAGTGGCTGTGCGCCGGGCTGGCGCTGTGGCGCCTGGTGCCGGCATCGCAAGCCGGCCAGCCGCCCGCCGCGGACTAAGCGGGTCAGCCGCGCTCAGCGGCTTCCAGTGTATTGACCAAGAGCATGGTGATGGTCATCGGGCCGACACCGCCGGGCACCGGCGTGATGTAGCCGGCGACTTCCTTGACACCCTCAAAATCCACGTCGCCGCAAAGCTTGCCTTCATCATTGCGGTTCATGCCCACGTCGAGCACGACGGCGCCGGGCTTGACCATGTCGGCCGTCAGCACATTGCGTTTGCCGACGGCGGCCACGACCACGTCGGCCTGCAGTGTCATGGCCTTGAGGTCCTTGGTGGCGCTGTGGCAGATGGTGACGGTGGCGTTTTTTTGCAGCAGCATCAGCGCCATGGGCTTGCCGACGATGTTGCTGCGGCCTATCACCACGGCATGCTTGCCCTTGAGGTCGTAGCCAATGCTCTCCAGCATCTTCATGCAGCCGTAAGGCGTGCAGGGCCAGAAGCCGGGCTGGCCGACCATGAGTGCGCCGGCGCTGGCGACGTGAAAGCCGTCCACGTCCTTGGCCGGCGAGATGGCCTCGATAACCTTGTGCGCGTCGATGTGCGCGGGCAGCGGCAGCTGCACCAGGATGCCGTGGATGGCCGGGTCCTTGTTGAGCGCGTCCACGCGTGCCAGCAGGTCGCCTTCGCTGAGGGTGGCAGGGTATTTTTCGAGCACCGAATGCAGGCCGCTGTCTTCGCAGGCCTTCACCTTGTTGCGCACATAGACCTGGCTGGCCGGGTTTTCGCCCACCAGCACCACGGCCAGGCCCGGCGTGACGCCGCGCGCGCGCAGGGCGGCGGCCCGCCGGGCGACATCGGCGCGCAATTGTTTGGAGAGGGCGTTTCCGTCAATCAGCTGGGCGGTCATTTTTGAATCGGGTTTTTAAAGTAAAAACGCCCGCTGGTCCAATCAATACGGGCGTCAAGGGCTATCGGAAGGACAGCGAAAGAGCGGTCAGCCTTTGGGCGCGTTGGACCCCAGGGCAATTTTGAGCAGGTCGGCCACGGTGTTGGCGTTGAGCTTTTCCATGATGTTGGCGCGGTGCGCCTCCACCGTCTTGATGCTGATGCCCAGGTCGTCGGCGATCTGCTTGTTGAGCCGGCCGGCCACGATGCGCTCGAGCACCTGGGCTTCGCGCGAGGTCAGCTTGGCCAGCAGGGCGTCGCGGCTGGCGGACTGCTGGAACTCGCTGAAGGCTTCCTTGGCCTGCTCCAGCATGCGTTCGACCAGGTTGACCAGGGCTTCTTCCTGGAAAGGCTTCTGGATGAAATCCATCGCGCCTTTTTTCATGGTGTTGACCGCCATGGGCACGTCGCCGTGGCCGGTGATGAACACGATGGGCAGCGGCGACTTGCGCTCGACCAGGCGGTCCTGCAGTTCCAGCCCGGTCATGCCGCCCATGCGGATGTCGACGATCAGGCAGGCCACTTCGCGCGGGTCGTAGCGGGAAAGGAAAGTTTCGGCCGAGTCGTAGCAGCGGACGCGGTAGTCCTTGCCCTCGAGCAGCCACTGCAGCGAGTCGCGCACGCCCTCGTCATCATCAACGACGTAGACGGTACCTTTTTTGGGAATCAAGCTCATGCCAAACTTTCTTTCGTGAACTTCTCAAGAGACGGTTCTTGAAGGGCTTTCAGTGAACGCCTGCGTTCCTGGCTGCCGCGCCGTCGCCGGCTGGCGCCGTTGGCAGGATCAGGGGTGTCACAGGGATCCAGAAGGTAAACCGGCACCCCACCACTTCGTCCCCATTGTAGAGGTTCTCTGCCTCCATTCTTCCCTGGTGGGACTCGACGATGCTGCGGCACAGCTTCAGGCCTATGCCCATGCCTTCGGCTTTGGTGGAGTAGAAGGCCTCATAGAGCCGGCCCATGACTTCGGGCGACAGGCCGCGCCCGGTATCGAGCACCGAAAACTCCACCACGGCCTGGTCTTCGATCTGCTTGGGCACCACGCGCAGCTCGACGCTGCGGCGCGCTGTGGGCAGGTGGGCCTGCTCGATCGACTCGGCCGCGTTTTTCATCAGGTTGATCAGCACTTGCTCGATCAGTATGGGGTCCACCATGATTTCAGGCAGGCGGGCCGCGATGTAATGGCTCAGGCGCACATGGTGGCGGCGCAGCTCGATGTCGGCCAGCTCCATGGCATTGCTGACCATGGTGGCCACGTCGGCCGCCATGCGGTTGGGCTCGCTGCGTTTGACGAAGGAGCGTATGCGCTGGATGATCTGGCCGGCGCGATGCGCCTGCTTGGCGGTCTTGTCCAGCGCGATCAGCAGGTCTTCGTTGCTGATCTGCTTGCCCTTGATGCGCGAGACCATGCCGTTGCAGTAGTTGTTGATGGCCGTGAGCGGCTGGTTCAGCTCGTGCGCCACGCTGGAGGCCATCTCGCCCATGGTGATCAGGCGGCTGGCGGTCTGGGCCCGCTCGTTCTGCTGGGCGGCCTGTTCCTCGGCATGGCGCCGCGGCGTGATGTCGGTGGCGATCACCATCTGGGCCAGGCGGCCGTCCACCCAGGTCAGGTAGCGCGAACGCACTTCCAGCCATTTGCTGAGTTCGGGCACGTAGATTTCGGCGTTTTCCGTCTGCGCCGCCGTCAGCGTATCGGTCGGGAAGCCGGCCAGGCCGTCGACCGCGTCCAGCGTGTCGTCGGTGGGCACGGCGCTGGGCACGCCGGCCTGCGCGATCAGGTTCAGGTGGCCCGACACCTCGCCGCCAAACCAGGAGCGGTACAGCTTGTTGGCGAACAGCAGCTCTTCGCTGCCCAGCGGCGCCACGGAGACGGCCGCGTCCAGCCCTTCAAGCACCGTGGTGAAGCGCTCGTAGGAGGCGGTCAGTTCCTCGCGTATGCGCTTGGGCTCGGTGATGTCCGTCATGGAGGTCATCCAGCCGGTCTGCTGGCCGCGCGGATCGATCAGCGGCGAGACGTACATGCGGGCGTCGAAGATCTGGCCGTTCTTGCGCTTGACGCGCACCTCGAAACCGCCCGGCGGCGTGCGGCCGTGCAGCTCGTCGTCCAGCCGCTGCATCAGGGTGTCGATCTCGCCTTCCGGCCAGTGCGGAAACGGCGGCGTGCGGCCCACCAGGTCGCCCTCGGTCAGGCCCGTCATCTGGCAGAAGGCCGGGTTGACGTAAGTGATGCGGCCCTGCAGGTCGAGTGCGCGCATGCCGGTCAGCATGGAGTTTTCCATGGCGCGGCGGAAGTTGGTCTCGGCGATCAGCGCCTGCTGGGCCTGCACGCGGCGGCGCGTGTGGCGCCAGGTGCCCAGCAGCATCCACACCGTGAGCGCGCTCAGCGCGCTGACCAGCCAGAAAAAGCCGCTGCCCACCACGCCCAGCGAGGCGCGGTAGCCCTCGGCGCGTATCAGCAGGCCGTTGCCGACCGGTGAGACCGGTATCTCGTATTCGGCCGCGCCGTCGGACCAGGGCAGCAGCCGGGCCGCGGGATTGCGCGGCGGCGGCAGGTTGCCCGCCAGCACCTGGTTTTTGTCGTCGATCAGGGTCACCGCGTATTTGGCGGTGACCTCGGTCGGCACGCCGAAGCGCAGCAGTCCGTCGATGGAGTATTCGCCCATGATGACGCCGGCGAATTTGCCCTGGTCGTCCAGCGGCACCTGCAGCTGCAGGGTGGGGGCGTTGTAGCCGCCGGCTTCCTTGGGCGTCAGCGGCCGCGAGTACACCGGCTGGCGCAGGTCCCTGGCCAGCTCGTAGGTGCCGTCGGTCTCGCCGACCTTGAGCTGTTCGCCCACGCCGCGCAGCTGGCTGCCGTTGGCGCTGGGTGATACATAGGCCACCTTGATGCGCCGCTTGCTGTCCACCCAGGTCACCGCCATGAGTTCGGGGTACTGGTTGACCAGCGACTCGGCCTGGGTGATGAATTCTTCGGTGTCGACCTCCTTGTTGGAGACGTCGCGGCCTATGCGCATGAGCTGCTCCTGCCGCTCCAGCAGCCGCAGCCGAAGCCGCTGCTGCGCGTATTCCACGTCGCGTTTGACGGCCTGCTGCTCGCGGTCGATTTCCTCGATGCGCAGGTAGCCGAAGGCGGCGATCACGGCCGCCAGAAAGAGCGCGACGGCCAGCAACGGGCCCAGTGTGATGAAGCGGTCCTGGCGCGACGGCGACTGCCGCCGCCACCAGCGGCGCCACAGGGCCAGGGGAGCGGGGGTCACCGCGGATTCGGCGAGGGCAGGGGCTTGCTGGGTCATAGGAGGAATGGTGCAGTTTAAGGGAGATGCCTCGTACGAGGCAGGGTTGTCCCTGATTCTTGAAGGTGAAGCGCGGCGCGGCGATGCGGCGGCCATGCCGCGGGAATGTCGCGTAAGCGGCTTGCCCCGGGCCCATGGATGCGACGTATGCTTACTTTTAAATTTCTTAATGTGAAATCAATAAGCACTATTTGAAATCTCACAAATATTATGAGAAACTAGGGACTTGAATCTAATTTGCGTTTACAACACGTTTAGACCCAAGTTGGACACAGGCACTGTGAGTGGCCGGGCAAGAGGCCGCATCGCAGCGTAAACAAGCTTTATCAGGCTACTCAGGAGACAAAAATGGCTGCCAATCCCACCCAAGCCGGCGACAACTTGCGCGCCGCCGCCAACGACGCACTGGACAAAGACAGCCAGGAAACCCGAGAGTGGATGGACGCCTTGTCCGCCGTCATCGAAAGCGAAGGCCCGGAGCGCGCCCACTTCCTGCTGGAGCAACTGCTGGAGCACGCCCGCCAGAAAAGCATAGACATGCCTTTCTCGGCCAACACCGGCTACGTCAACACCATCGAGACCGACCAGGAAGAGCGCTCGCCCGGCAACCTCGAGATCGAGGAGCGCCTGCGCGCCTACATGCGCTGGAACGCCATGGCCATGGTGGTCAAGGCCAACCGCCTGCACCCCGCCGACGGCGGCGACCTGGGCGGCCACATCGGCTCCTTCGCCTCGCTGGCCAGCCTGTTCGGCGCCGGCTTCAACCACTTCTGGCACGCCGAGAGCGAAAACCACGGCGGCGACTGCCTCTACATCCAGGGCCATGTGTCGCCCGGCGTCTATGCCCGCGCCTACCTTGAAGGCCGCCTGACCGAAGAGCAATTGCTCAACTTCCGCCAGGAGGTCGACGGCAAGGGCCTGTCCAGCTACCCGCACCCCAAACTCATGCCCGAGTTCTGGCAGTTCCCCACCGTCTCCATGGGCCTGGGCCCGCTGATGGCGATCTACCAGGCGCGCTTCCTCAAATATCTGCATGCCCGCGGCATCGCCAACACCGAAAACCGCAAGGTCTGGGCCTTCCTCGGCGACGGCGAGATGGACGAGGTTGAATCCATGGGCGCCATCGGCCTGGCCGCGCGCGAAAAGCTCGACAACCTGGTCTTCGTCATCAACTGCAACCTGCAGCGCCTGGACGGCCCGGTGCGCGGCAACGGCAAGATCATCCAGGAACTCGAAGGCGAGTTCCGCGGCGCCGGCTGGAACGTCATCAAGCTGCTGTGGGGCAGCAACTGGGACCCGCTGCTGGCCCGCGACAAGGACGGCGCGCTGCGCAAGGTCATGATGGACACGCTGGACGGCGACTACCAGGCCATGAAGGCCAATGACGGCGCCTATGTGCGCAAGCATTTCTTCGGCCAGGACCCGCGCACGCTCGAGATGGTCGCCAAGATGAGCGACGAGGACATCTTCAACCTGCGCCGCGGCGGCCACGATTCGCAAAAGGTCTATGCCGCTTTCCACAAGGCGGTCAACCACAAGGGCCAGCCCACCGTGCTGCTGATCAAGACCGTCAAGGGCTTCGGCATGGGCAAGATCGGCGAAGGCAAGAACAACGTCCACCAGACCAAAAAACTGGCCGACGAGGACATCAAGGCCTTCCGCGACCGCTTCAACATCCCCATCCCCGACAGCAAGCTGGCCGACATCCCCTTCTACAAGCCGGCCGACGACACGCCCGAGATGCGCTACCTGCACGAGCGCCGCAAGGCCCTGGGCGGCTACCTGCCGCACCGCCGCGTCAAGGCCGACGAGCAGTTCACCGTGCCCGCGCTGGAGACCTTCAAGTCGGTGATCGAGCCCACGGCCGAAGGCCGTGAAATCTCCACCACCCAGGCCTATGTGCGTTTCCTCACGCAGCTGCTGCGCGACCAGGCCCTGGGCCCGCGCGTCGTGCCCATCCTGGTGGACGAGGCCCGCACCTTCGGCATGGAGGGCCTGTTCCGCCAGATCGGCATCTACAACCCCGACGGCCAGAAATACACGCCGGTCGACAAAGACCAGGTGATGTACTACAAGGAAGACAAGCAGGGCCAGATCCTGCAGGAAGGCATCAACGAGGCCGGCGGCATGAGCAGCTGGATCGCGGCGGCCACCTCCTACAGCACCAACAACCGCATCATGGTGCCCTTCTACGTGTACTACTCCATGTTCGGTTTCCAGCGCATCGGCGACCTGGCCTGGGCGGCCGGCGACATGCAGGCGCGCGGCTTCCTGCTGGGCGGCACCTCGGGCCGCACCACGCTCAACGGCGAAGGCCTGCAGCACGAAGACGGCCACAGCCACATCCTGGCCGGCACGATTCCCAACTGCATCAGCTACGACCCGACCTTCGCGCATGAAGTCGGCGTGATCCTGCACCATGGCTTGAAGCGCATGGTCGAGAAACAGGACAACGTTTACTTCTACCTCACCCTGCTCAATGAGAACTACGCCATGCCCGGCCTCAAGCCCGGCACCGAAGAGCAGATCATCAAGGGCATGTACCTGTGCAAAGAGGGCGCCAAGCTCACGCCGCGCGTGCAGCTGCTGGGCTCCGGCACCATACTGCGCGAATCCATCGCCGCGCAGGAACTGCTCGAAAAGGAATGGGGCGTTGCCGCCAACGTCTGGAGCTGCCCGAGCTTTAACGAACTGGCCCGCGATGGCCAGGGCGCCGAGCGCTGGAACCTGCTGCACCCGGCCGAAAAGCCCCAGGTGTCCTTCGTGGCCCAGCAGCTTGAAAAGCACACCGGCCCCGTCATCGCGTCGACCGACTACATGAAGGCCTATGCCGAGCAGATCCGCCCCTTCATCCCCAAGGGCCGCACCTACAAGGTGCTGGGCACCGACGGCTTCGGCCGCAGCGACTTCCGCAGCAAGCTGCGCGAGCACTTCGAGATCAACCGCCATTACATTGTTGTGGCGGCCCTCAAGGCGCTCAGCGAAGAGGGCACGGTGCCGGTCGCCAAGGTGACCGAAGCCATCAAAAAATACGGCATCAATGTCGACAAGATCAACCCGCTTTACGCTTGAGTTAAAACCCTGACGTAGACGCACAGACGCCTGAAGCAAACGGAGACAAGATATGGCAGTGGTAGACATTCAAGTTCCAGATATCGGGGATTTCGACGAAGTGACCGTGATCGAATTGCTGGTCAAGCCCGGCGACACCGTCAAGGCCGAGCAGTCGCTGATCACCGTGGAGTCCGACAAGGCCTCCATGGAAATCCCCTCCAGCCACGCGGGTGTGGTCAAGGAACTCCGGGTCAAGCTGAGCGACAAGGTCAAGCAGGGCTCGGTCGTGCTGACGCTGGAGGTGGCCGGCGCCGAAGCCGCCGCACCGGCTCCCGCCGCAGCGGCCAAACCGGCCGCCGCGCCGGCAGCCCCCGCAGCCGCTTCGCCCGCACCGGCGCCTGTAGCGGCCCCTGCGGCCTCCGGCCCGGTTGAAGTCCGTGTGCCCGACATCGGCGACTTCAAGGACGTGTCCGTCATCGAAGTGCTGGTCAAGCCCGGCGACACCATCAAGGCCGAACAATCGCTGGTCACCGTCGAATCCGACAAGGCCTCGATGGAAATCCCGTCCTCGGCCGCCGGCGTGCTCAAGGAACTCAAGGTCAAGCTGGGCGACACCGTCAACATCGGCGACCTGCTGGCCATTCTGGAAGGTTCTGTCGCCGCGGGCGCAGCGCCCGCTGCGGCACCGGCCCCTGCGCCAGCACCTGCTCCCGCCGCAGCAGCGGCAGCCGCGCCCGCACAGGCGGTCGCATCGGCTCCCGCCAGCCAGCCGGCCCACGACCCCACCACGGCGCCGCAAGGCAGCCTGCCGCATGCCTCGCCCTCGGTGCGCAAGTTCGCGCGCGAGCTCGGCGTGCCACTGGCCGAGGTCAAGGGCTCCGGTCCCAAGGGCCGCATCACGCAGGACGACGTGCAGGCCTTCACCAAGTCGGTCATGGACGGCAGCATCCGCACCCAGGCGCAGGCCGCCAAGGCCCCGGCGTCGTCGGGCGGCGGTGCCGGCCTCGACCTGCTGCCATGGCCCAAGGTCGACTTCACCAAGTTCGGCCCGGTCGAGCGCAAGGACATGTCGCGCATCAAGAAGATCAGCGGCGCCAACCTGCACCGCAACTGGGTGATGATCCCGCACGTCTGCAACCACGACGATGCCGACATCACCGAGCTCGAAGCCTTCCGCGTGCTCATGAACAAGGAAAACGAGAAAGCCGGCATCAAGATCACCATGCTGGCCTTCCTGATCAAGGCCTCGGTCGCCGCGCTCAAGAAATTCCCCGAGTTCAACGCCTCGCTCGACGGCGACCAGCTGGTGCTCAAGCAGTACTACAACATCGCCTTCGCCGCCGACACCCCCAACGGCCTGGTCGTGCCCGTCATCAAGAACGCCGACCAGAAGGGCATCGTGCAGATCTCGCAGGAGATGGGCGAACTCGCCAAGAAAGCGCGCGACGGCAAGCTGAGCCCGGCCGACATGTCCGGCGCCTGCTTCACGATCTCGTCGCTGGGCGGCATAGGCGGGCGCTACTTCACGCCCATCATCAACGCGCCGGAAGTCGCCATCCTGGGCGTCTGCAAGAGCTCGACCGAGCCGGTCTGGGACGGCAAGGCCTTCCAGCCGCGCCTGATGCTGCCGCTGTCGCTGAGCTGGGACCACCGCGTGATCGACGGCGCCGCCGCCGCGCGCTTTAACGCCTACCTCGGACAGATCCTCGCCGACTTCCGCCGCGTCCTCCTTTAATCCAGAAGATGACAACGCTTGTAGTCGTCAAAAAGGCGGGGCAGGTTGCCATCGCCGCCGACACGCTGGTCACCTTCGGCGACACCAGCCTGGGCCACCGCTTCGAGGCCAACGGCAAGATCTTCAAGGTCGACACGCCCGCCGGCATGAGCTACGTCGGCATGGCCGGGACGGTGGCGCATTTCCCGGTGCTGCGCAAGGCCATGGCGGCCCTGCCCAAGGACCAGCTCAAGCTGGGTTCGCGCGACGAGGTCTTCGACACCTTCGTCAAGCTGCACCCGCTGCTCAAGGAAACGTTTTTCCTGCAGACCAAGGAAGACGACAACGACCCCTACGAGTCCAGCCAGTTCACCGTCGTCATCGCCAATGCCAGCGGCATCTACGGCCTTTACAGCTACCGCGAAGTCTTCGAGTTCAAGGAGTTCTGGGGTATAGGCTCGGGCCGCAGCTTCGCGCTGGGCGCCATGCACGCCGCCTGGGACAAGGCCAAGACCGCGCGCGAAGTGGCCATGGCCGGCCTCAATGCGGGTTGCGAGTTCGACAAGAACTCCGCCGGACCCGTCGACATATTCACCCTTAAATTGAAAGCCTCCAAATGAGCGCATCCAGCCTGGTAGACATCAAGGTGCCGGACATTGGCGATTTTGACGAAGTGTCCGTGATTGAAGTGCTGGTCAAGGCCGGCGACACCATCAAGGCCGAGCAAAGCCTGATCACCGTGGAAAGCGACAAGGCCTCGATGGAAATTCCGTCCTCCGCCGCTGGCGTGGTCAAGGAAGTCAAGGTCAAGCTCGGCGACAAGGTCAAGCAAGGATCGGTCGTGCTGACGCTGGAAGCGTCCGGCGCCGCTGCACCGGCGCCTGCACCTGCACCCGAGAAGAAGGCTGCCGCCCCGGCCGCAGCCGCGCCCGCCCCAACGGCCGCCAGCTTCAGCGGCTCCGCCGACCTCGAATGCGACGTACTGGTGCTGGGCGCCGGCCCCGGCGGCTACTCGGCCGCCTTCCGCGCCGCCGACCTGGGCCTCAAAGTCGTGCTGGTCGAGCGTTACGCCACGCTGGGCGGCGTCTGCCTCAACGTCGGCTGCATTCCCTCCAAGGCACTGCTGCACGTGGCCGCCGTGATGGACGAGGTCAAACATTTCGATAGCCTGGGCGTGAGTTTTGGCGAGCCCAAGCTCGACATCAACAAACTGCGCACGCACAAGGAAAAAGTCGTCGGCAAGCTCACCGGTGGGCTCACGGCGATGGCCAAGATGCGCAAGGTCACCACCGTGCGCGGTGTGGGCCAGTTTGTCGGCGCCAACCACCTGCAGGTCGAAGAAACCGCTGGGGCAGAGGGCCAGGAAAAGACTGGCAAGAAGCAGACCATCGCCTTCAAGAACTGCATCATCGCTGCGGGTTCGCAAGCCGTGCGCCTGCCTTTCATGCCGGACGATCCTCGCGTGGTGGACAGTACCGGCGCATTGGCCCTGAAGGAAGTCCCCAAGCGCATGCTGATCCTGGGCGGCGGCATCATAGGCCTTGAAATGGGCACTGTGTACTCCACCCTGGGCGCGCGCCTGGACGTGGTCGAAATGATGGATGGCCTGATGCAGGGCGCCGACCGCGACCTCGTCAAGGTCTGGCAGAAGATGAATGCGCCGCGTTTTGACAACATCATGCTCAAGACCAAAACCGTGGGCGCCAAGGCGACCAAGGCCGGGATTGAAGTCACTTTCGAAGGCGAGGGCGCCCCGGCGCCTCAGACCTACGACCTGGTGCTGCAGGCCGTGGGCCGCACACCCAACGGCAAGAAGATCGCCGCCGAGAAGGCCGGTGTCAGCGTAAGCGACCGCGGCTTTATCCCCGTCGACATCCAGATGCGCACCAATGTGCCCCACATCTTCGCCATCGGCGACATCGTGGGCCAGCCCATGCTGGCGCACAAGGCCGTGCACGAAGCGCATGTGGCCGCCGAGGTCATCGCCGGTGAACTGCAGGGCAACAAGGAACTGGCCAGCGCCGCCTTCAATGCCCGCGTGATCCCCAGCGTGGCCTACACCGACCCCGAAATCGCCTGGGTGGGCCTCACCGAAGACCAGGCCAAGGCGCAGGGCATCAAGGTCAAAAAGGGCTTGTTCCCCTGGACGGCCTCCGGCCGCGCCATCGCCAACGGCCGCGACGAAGGTTTCACCAAGCTGCTGTTCGACGACAGCCCCGAAGCCCACGGCCACGGCAAGATTCTGGGCGGTGGCATTGTCGGCACGCACGCCGGCGACATGATCGGCGAGATCGCGCTGGCCATTGAAATGGGCGCCGACGCCGTCGACATCGGCAAGACGATCCACCCGCACCCCACGCTGGGCGAAAGCATGGGCATGGCCGCGGAAGTGGCGCACGGCAGCTGCACCGACTTGCCGCCGGCGCGCAAGTAAGCCGCGTATCACGCACAAAAAGCCCGGGCATGCCCGGGCTTTTTGCTTTGAAGGGCGGCTCAAGGCCGCACGCCCGGCGCCTCCATGGCCATGCCTTTGGCGCGCGCCTTGAGGTAGAGCTCCAGTTCCACCAGTTCCTGCGCGCCATAGGCAAAGGGTTCGGCGCGCACGCCGCTCATGCAGCCGCGCAGGCGGCGCTGCAGCGAGCCCATGGCCTGCCATTCGAGGCGGTACACCGGGTAGCCCGTCGGGTGCGCTTCGGGGATCAGGCTGCCGGCCAGGCGTTTGCCGGGCAGGCCGTCGTGGCATTGCGCGCAGGACAGGTTGAGCTGGCCCATGCGCTGCGTGAACAGCTGCTGGCCGCGTTGGCGGAAGGGTTCCAGCCTGGCATCGTCGGGCGGTGCCAGCGGCAGGCTGCGCGATTGCAGTGCGACATAAGCTTCCAGGCCCAGCAATTCCTGGCTTTCGGGGCGCAGCGGCGCGGCCTGCTGGTGCTGCTGGCGGCATTGGTTGATGCGCTGGCTCAGTGTGACGGGACGGCCCAGGACGGCATCAAACGCCGGGTAACGCGCCGCCACGCCGCGCATGCTGCTTGGCGCCGCCGCGTGGCAGCTGAGGCAGGCCTTGCCGCTGGTACCCGCCGGCTGCTTCCACAGTGCCTCGCCGTCCTGCACCCACAGCATGCCGGGGTTGAGCGCGTCGTCTTTCTGCATGGCCTGGGTGGCGGCGCCCATGTCTTCAAAGCCCGAGCGGCGGCTGTCCTTGCCGGCGGTGTTTTGCGCGCAGGCATTTCCAAGGGATAAAGACAGCAGAAGGCAAACCAGGATGCGCGTCATGCCGTGACGGCCAGCAGGATGCTTTCCGCCTGCGAAAAACCGTTGTCGCCTTCCCAGCTGAGCACCAGCGTGCCGCTCTCGGTGGCCACGGTATGGAAGGCGATGTAGGGATTGGCCGAGACGGCCGAAAACAGCTCGGCGCTGAAGACCAGCTCACCGTTGTAGCGGCAGCTGAAGGTCTGGATGATGTTGCGCGGCAAGACCTTGCCGTCCTCGCCGGCGCGAAAGCCGGTTTCCATGGGGTGGCCTATGGTGGCGCGTATCTCTATGACCTCGCCGCGCCTGGCGGTGGAAGGGGCGTTGATCAGGGTACGGGCCATCAGGGATCACCTTCTATACAGGCTGCGAGCGTGACGATGACGTTGACCGTGTGCGACCAGTAGCTGCCGTCGCTCATCTGTGCGACGGCCACCAGCTGCTGCGAGGTGGCCAGCCGTATGCGCGTGCTCACGCTGGCCTTGCCGGTGCGCGGACCCAGCGTGAAGCGGGCCACGTCGCGCTGGGGATTTTTCTCATTGAAGACGGCGATGCTTTTGACATGGTCGGCGGCCGTCATGGGGCTGTCCACCGTGACGGTGATGGGCACCACATTGCCGTTGTCCACCAGTTCGGCAATGTCGAGCTTGACCTTGCCCGCGCGAACCGGCGCGCCCTGGGTGTAAGCCGCCACGGCCACCGCCAGGTCGCCCGCGGCGGCGGACGCGGGACGCAGCACCACCCCCATGGCCAAGCCGGTGGCGCCGGCCAGGATGTGGCGCCGGCGGGGCAGGGCGGGTGGGTGCAGGGGCAGCGTCATGGCCGTCTCAGTTTCGCAGCGTGCGCAAGAAGGCCACCACGTCTTCAATTTGCTGTGGGTTCATGATGGGTTTGCCCTGCCAGGCGGTGCCCACGCGCACCAGGCCCTCACTGCGGTAATAGGCCGGCATCATGCTGGCCGGGTTCAGGCGCTGCGCGTCGGCGATGCGCAGGCGCAGCTGGCCTTCGCTCCAGCGCGAGCCCGCGCCCGCCAGGTCGGGCGCCAGGTTGCCCTGGAAGCGCTCTTCGGGAATCGGCCCGCTGTGGCACAGCAGGCACAGGCCCAGTTGCCGGCTCGCGACGATGGCACGGCCACGCGCCGGGTCGCCGGGTGTGGCCGTCAGTGCCTGCGGGATTGCGTCGCCGACCACCTGCAACGGCGGCTGCGGCTGCGGCGGCTGTTGCGCGAAGCCGGTCCAGGGCGCCACCATCATCATCCCGCCGGCGATGGCGCCTTGCCAGTTCATGCCTTCTTGAGGTCGTGGTTTTTCAGCGGCAGCTCGCGTATGCGTTTGCCCGTGGCCGCGAACACGGCATTGAGCACCGCCGGCGCGGCGACCGCGATGGTCGGCTCACCCACGCCGCCCCAGAAGCCGCCCGAGGCCACGATCAGGGTTTCCACCGCGGGCATGTGCTGCATCTGCACCACGGGGTAGGTGCTGAAGTTGTCCTGCTCCATGCGGCCGTCTTTTTGCGTGCATTCGCCGAACAGTGCCGCGGACAGGCCGTAGGCGAAAGAGCCTTCGACCTGGGCCTCGATCTGCTGCGGGTTGACGGCGTAACCCGGATCGGTGGCCGCCACGATGCGGTGGACCTTGAGCACACCGTCCGGGCTCACCGACACCTCGGCGCAGGCCGCCACATAGCTGCCGAAACCCATGGTCTGGGCCAGGCCGCGGTAGACCTTCTGGCCGCCCACGTCGGGCGGCGCCACGCCCCACTTGACGCGCTCGGCCACCGCGTTGAGCACGGCCAGGTGCTTGGGGTGGTTGCCCATGAGCTTGCGCCGCAGGGCCAGCGGGTCCTGCTTGGTGGCGAAGGCGATTTCGTCGATGAAGGACTCGAGGTAGATGGTGTTCTGGTTCAGGTTCACGCCGCGCCAGAAACCGGGCGGCACGCTGGGGTTGCGCATCGCATGGTCTATCAGCAGGTTGGGAAAGCTGTAGCCTATGGAGGCCTCGGGCCCCGGCGCGTTCAGGCCCTGGAACTGCACCGGGTCCAGCCCGTTGCGGATGTTTTGCGGCGCCACGCCGGCCAGGATGGACTGGCCCGAGATGCGCATGTGCAGGGCCGTGACATTGCCCTGCGCGTCCAGCCCGGCCTGCAGCTTGCATTGCGTCACCGGGTGGTAGCGGCCGTGCAGCATGTCTTCCTCGCGCGTCCACAGCAGCTTGACCGGCACGCCCGGCATTTGTTTGGCGATGTCCACGGCCTGGCGCACCCAGTCGTGCACCGCGCCGCGGCGGCCGAAGCCGCCGCCCAGGTGGATTTTGTAGACCTCGCACTTGGCGACCGGCAGCCCGGCGGCTTCGGAGGCCGCGGCCAGCGCCGCCTCGCCGTTCTGGGTCGGCGTCCAGACCTCGCAGCGCTCGGGCGTCCAGCGCGCCGTGGCGTTCATGGGCTCCATGGTCGCGTGGTTCTGGTGCGGGTAGGCGTACACCGCTTCTATGCGCCTGGCCGCCGAGGCCAGCGCGGCCTTGGCGTCGCCGTTCTGGTTGCCGACCACCGCGTCGTTCGCGTCCAGCCCGGCCTTGAGCATCTGGGCCACGCTGGCGCTGGAGTTGGCGGCATTCGGGCCGTTGTCCCATTCGATGGGCAGCGCGTCCAGCGCGGTCTTGGCGCGCCACCAAGTGTCGGCCACGACGGCCACCGCGCTGTCCCCGACCGCCAGCACCTTCTTCACGCCGGGGCGTTTTTCGATCGCGGCGGCATTGAAGCTTTTGACCTTGCCACCGAACACCGGGCAGTCCTTGATGGCCGCGTTGAGCATGCCGGGCAGCTTGAGGTCGGCGCCGTAGACCTGCTTGCCCGTGACCTTGTCCTGCGTGTCCAGGCGCGCCAGGCGCTTGCCCACGAGTTTCCAGTCCTTCGGGTCCTTGAGCGTGACGTCGGCCGGCGGCGCCAGCCTGGATGCCGCGACCGCGACCTTGCCGTAGCTCACGCTGCGGCCGCTTGGCGTGTGCGTGATGAGGCTGTTGGCGGCGCGGCATTCGGACACCGGCACCTTCCATTCATTGGCCGCGGCCTGCACCAGCATCATGCGTGCGGTGGCGCCGCCCTTGCGCACGTAGTCGTGCGATTCGCGTATGCCGCGGCTGCCGCCAGTGGAGAAATTGCCCCAGGCCCGGTTGCGCGCGAGGTTTTGCCCCGGTGTCGGGTATTCGGTGCTGACTTTCGCCCAGTTGCATTCCAGCTCTTCGGCCACGAGCTGCGCCAGGCCGGTCAGGCTGCCCTGGCCCATTTCAGAGCGCGCGATGCGGATCACCACCGTGTCGTCGGGGCGCACCACGACCCAGGCATTGATCTCCTGCGTGTCGGCGCCTTGGGCCGCGGCCTTGCCGGCGAAGGGAATGTGGAAGGCGACCACCAGGCCGGCCGATGCGCCTGAGGCCAGGAAGCGGCGGCGCGACAGCCGGGGCGATGCCAAAGCGGAAGAGGAGGGCAGGGTGGTGGTGCTCATGTCGTGCTCCCGTCGGTGTGCTGGATGGCGAGCGCCGCACTCTTGGTGTTGCCGCCCGCGGCAACGACCTTGATGGCGGCGCGTATGCGGTTGTAGGTGCCGCAGCGGCAGATGTTGGTCATGGCCTCGTTGATGTCGGCGTCCGTCGGATTCGGCTTGGCCTTGAGCAGCGCCGCCGCCGCCATCACCATGCCGCACTGGCAGTAGCCGCACTGCGGCACGTCCAGCGCCACCCAGGCTTTTTGCACCGGGTGCGAGCCATCAGGCGACAGGCCTTCGATGGTCACGATTTTTTCGGCCGCGCCGACGGTGGAGACGGGCCGCACGCAACTGCGCGTGGGCACGCCGTCGATGTGCACGGTGCAGGCACCGCAGGCCGCGATGCCGCAGCCGTATTTGGTGCCGGTGAGCCCGAGCTGTTCGCGCAGGACCCACAGCAGCGGTGTGTCGTCCTCCACTTCAAACTCACGCACGGTACCGTTGACGTTCAGCTTTGCCATGGATGCGCTCCTCACAATTGAAAGAACCTGGATGGGCCGGAAGATAGTAGCGCCGGCGCATGTCGAATGCACCAGGGACTTCTATACCTGAGTAATGTGCTGACCCCGACAGCCTTGAAAAGTTTGACCGGGTAAACCCTTGTGATGAAGGCCTCAGCTGACTTCCGCCAGCGGCAAGCCCATGAAAGCCGCATAGCGCTGTGCGGCCAGCCGCAGCGCGCTGGCGCTGCCGCGCGGCAGCGGCGCGAAGGGCGCGGCGGAAATGCTGAGCCCGCCTTTTTTGGCTTCCGCCTGCCAGGTGCCGGCCACGCGCCCGCCAAGCAGCAGCGCGGGGCGGAACAGGCCGTTGGGCGTCATGAGCTTGCCGGCATGCGCGGTGTCGATGATGGCCTGGCGGTCGGTGTAGCCCAGCACATATTCGTCAAAACCCGCCAGCAGCTGCAGCAACGGCTTGCCGGCTGGCTGGGCAGGCGCCTGCGTGTGTTTGGACCACCAGACGGTGCCGCCCTCAAACAGTGCATGCGCGAGGCCGGGTGCGGCCATCTCCAGCGCCGCCCGGGCTTCGCCGGCCGCCAGCCCGGACCACCAGCTGAAGTCCGCCAGCGTGGCGGGGCCGTGGCTCGCAAAATAACGTTGCGCGAGTTTTTTCAGCGCGTCTTCGCGGGGCAACTCGGGCTGCGCTGGCAACCACTCATCGAGCAGTGCGTAGCGGGCCTGCTTGCCCTGCGGATCGCCGAGGCAGATCAAGCCCGTCTGCGCCGCGCGGTACAGGATGCGCCCGCCGCGATGGCCCTCGGTGTCTATGCGACGGCGCGCGAGTGACGTGAAAAGTTCCTCGCGCGTCAATTGCTGGCCGCCTTGCAGGCATTGGCGAATGGCCGGCAGGATTTTGCGGAAGGCGGCCTCATCAAGATTCACCTCGCGGTAGGCGGCCGCGGTACGGGTCAGCAAGGCCGGCGCGGCCAGGGCCAGCAGCCAGCGCAGGTCGGCGGCGGCCGTCAGGTGCAGCGTGCCGCGCAAGACCCAGCTGCGCACCACCTTGCGCTGCGCCAGCGCCTCTTCAACGGACGCGTCGGTGGTGGCGGCGTCGTGCGGCATGCGCGATGCGACGGCCCATCGCGAGTGGGCATATTCCTGCGCCTGCACCGCGCCCATCCATTGCACGGCCTGGTCGATCCGCTTGAAGCCGGCTGGCTTGGACGGTGTGGCGGCGAGGCGGTGGCTGGCCAACCGCAGCGCGATCAGCTCTTGCCGTGACATCTCCGCCATGCTCAGGCCATGCTTTCAATCATCGCCAGCATGCGGCTTTGCCAGGCTGCCGGCGAAAAACGCTCGCGCAGCAGCATTTGCGATGCGCGCACCATGGCTTCGCGCCGCGGCACATCGGCCAGCAGTTCCGCGCAAGCCTGCGGCAGGTCTTCAAGTTCCGCCAGCACCATGTGCTCGCCGGGAACGATGCCGAAATCTTCCCAGCCTTCAAAACTGTCGGAGACCACCGCCGTGCCGGCCGCCCAGGCTTCAAAGGTGCGGAACTGGTCGAAGTAGCGCAGCTCGGAATCGGCATGCACATTAAGGCTGATGCGCGCGCCGGCGCGGCAGGCGTCGCGCGCCGTGCCCCAGAGGCCGCTCCGGATGAACTCGGCCTTCAGCGGCCCTGGGCTCGCCAGGAACAGGCGCTCGGCTTCGCGCCGCCTGGCCGTGTCGCCGCCCAGCATGACGATGTCCCGCGTCCTGTCCGTTTCAGGCAGCGGCGCGTGCAGCTGTTTGTCCGCGACCAGGTAGGGCAGGCGCAAGCTTGTGAGGGCTGGGAAGTGCTGGGCCAGATAGCGCTCCATGGACGCATCCATGGCCATCACGGCATGCAGGCCGGGCGCGATCGCGTCGAAGAGTTCGGCCTTGTGCCGGTGCACTGTGGCTGAGGCGTTGCGCGTCAGCGGGTCGAACATCCAGAGCACATGCTTGCCGTGACGCGGCATGCCGTGTTTGGCAAAGCGCTCAAAGGCGTAGATGCCTGCGACAAGCAGGTTGACGTCGCAAGGGCCCACATCGGGCAAGGGCGCATCGGTGCTGTGGCCCAAGTCGATGAACTCGACCTCGTGCCCGGCTTGCAAGAGAACGTCCATCCACAGGCGGATGGCGCGGCCGAACAGCGTGTCTATGTCGGTGTAGAGGTGGATTTGCAATGCAGGTCTCGTTCTTCTTGTTTGCCTTCGCCGTTTAGACATTGAACAGGCTCTTATAGCGCAATTTTGCGACGTGCCAGGGAGAGCGGAACAGCGCGAGTAATTCACTGCGGCCGGCCGGGTAGCTGCTGTGCATCGCAGAGGGCTTTTTCGCATTGGCTGAAACGCTTGTGACGCCGGCCGGGCTCAAAACGGCCGGCGACGGGGTTAACGGCGGCTTTCACAAAAACTTTACACAGCAGTTCAAGTTTTTTCCGGACCATCCGGGCTCGCTCGAGGCTGCGGAAAAAAGCAATGCAGTAAGCCGCAAGTAGCAGAAGACATCCAAAAAAATTCAGAAATCCAGAAAAAAGTCAAAAAGTGTAAGTAACAAGAATTCGTTGCCAAAAATTCAGGGGTGACTTGCTGCCAAACGCGGCTGGTTATTAATCACTTTTTCTTCCTTGTATCGAGTTTCACAATTGGTTACCGTGAACTAATTCACGAAAAATGCTGCTTTATAAGTAAAGCAGTTGGTCCGGAAGTTTGTAACTCTCGATTTTTCAGTGGGATGCAGCAATGAAGCGTACTGATGGCGCAGGCATGCACGAAGTTCTTTCTTTTGCCCTTGCCTTGCATTTGGCACTTCCGGCCGTCGCTCTGGCACAACAGCAGCCCTCCACCATCGATCCGGGGCGCCTTCGCGAACGCTTCGACATCCAGCCCGAAGCCGCGCCCGCGCCCCCGCCGGCACAACTCAAGAGCGAGGCCGCCGAGCCTCTGCCGGATTCGCTCAAGGCCATACGCGTCACGCTCAAGGAAGTCCGCATCGAGAGCGCCACCGTGCTGCCGGGCAATGCGCTGCAGGTGCGCGCCGACAGCTACACGGGACGCGAAATCACGGGCGCGGACGTCCTCGAACTTGCGTCCTCGCTGACCGCGATGTACCGCAACGCGGGCTACATTCTTTCGCTGGTCGTGGTGCCGCCGCAGTCGCTCGCGGACGGCACGCTGACACTGCGCGTCGTCGAGGGTTACATCGCCCGCGTGAACGTCCAGGCCGGGCCGGGCGTGAGCGCCCATGTGCAGGAACAGCTCATGCGCCTGGGCGAAAAGATCCAGGCCTCCAGGCCCATAGAGGGCCCGGTGCTGGAGCGTTACCTGCTGATCGCCAATGATTTTCCCGGCGTGGAACTGCGCAGCGTGCTCGCGCCTTCGCAGGCGCCGGGGGCGGCCGACCTGACCCTGGTTGCCAACGTCAAGACGGTGGAGGGCTTTGCTTCCATCGACAACTACGGCTCCAAATACCTCGGACCCACCCAGCTGACCCTGGGCGTGGTCGGCAACCAGCTGCTGGGCGTGAACGACCAGTGGCGTTTTGTCGGCGTGGGGACCGGCAACTCCGAGATGGCCTATACCCAGCTTTCCTACAGCCAGGTTGTCAGCACCGAAGGCCTGCGGCTTTCCGCCGCTGTCTCCCGCGCGCGCACGCAGCCCGGGGACGTGCTCACGCCGTTTGATGTGCACGGCAGTGCCGACACGGTGTCGCTGTCCGCCGCCTATCCCTTGCTGCGCGGCCGCAACGAAAGCCTGACCGCGCGCGCGGCCTACGACCATTCCGACGTGCACACCGAGGTGCTGGGCACCCGCGTGATCGAAGACCGCATACGCGCGCTGCGCCTGGGCCTGAGCTGGCGCGTGCTGGACAGCCTGGACGGGCAGAACGCGCTGGACGTCGATTTCAGCCAGGGGCTGGGCGGCACGCAGGAGTCCGATGTGCTCAAGAGCCGGGTGGGCGCCAAGGGCGTGTTCAACAAATTCAGCTTTGACTACGAGCGCTCGCAGTTTGTCGGATCGAATTTCTCCTTCACCGTGGGTGTGGGCGGGCAGTGGGCCAACACGCCGCTGCTGTCGTCGGAGCAATACGCGCTGGGCGGGCGGCGCTTCGGCCGGGCCTATGAGCCGGCGGAGCTCGTGGGCGAACGCGCGCTGGCCTTTCGCATCGAGCCGCGCTACGCCGGCGGCGGCGCCGGTATGCCGGGGCTCAAGTCCTGGCAGCTGTTCGGCTTCTACGACATCGGCAAGGTCTGGAAGGTCGGCAGCGTCACGCCCGGAACGCCCGCCAGCCAGAGCCTGGCCTCCGCCGGCCTGGGCCTGCGGCTCTTTCTTGAAAAAAACGTGGTCGCCACGATCGAGGCGGCTTGGCCCTTGACCAAATCCATCGCGAGCTACCAGTCGGGCGGCAAAGACCCGCGGCTGATGGGCTCGCTGCTGGCGCGGTTTTGATGATGTTCACTGGATCCGTCCCTGTTGTGCTTTGTCTTTTTTGCGTTCAAGAGGTGATTCCATGCAAGCCAAACTCCCTGCCCAGCGTCTGCGTCCCCCCGAACGGCGGCGGTCGTCCTTCGCACTGAAAACCCTTCCCGCCGCGGCGGCGCTGTTGTTCGCGCCGCCCGGCTGGACCGTGGACATCGTGGGCGCGGCGGGCTTGCCGCAAAACGGCACGGTGTTTTCGGGCTCGGCTTCGGGCTCGGTGGCGGGCAACCAGATGACCATCACCCAGGCTTCCAACCGGGCCGTGCTGGACTGGGGTTCCTTCAACATCAATCCGGGCAAGTCGGTTGAGATCGTGCAGCCCAACGCTGCGTCGGCCATCCTCAACCGCATCAACGGCGACACCAATGCCACGCGCATCATGGGCAGCCTGTCGGCCAACGGAATGGTGATGCTGATGAACCCCAATGGCGTGATGTTTGGGCCGAATGCCACGGTGAATGTGGGCTCGCTGATCGCCACCACAGGCACGATTGACGCGAACAACTTCATGAGCACCGGTGGCGCGCAGATCACGGGCGCTGCGGGCAGCATCACCAACCAGGGCAGCATCACTGCGCAAGGCGGTATCACCGTGCAGGGCGCCGGCCTGGTGGCATTGGTTGCGCCTTCGGTGAGCAACCAGGGCAGCATCATCGCGACCGGCGGCACGATTGCCCTGGCCGGCGCCACGGCCGCCACGGTGTCTCTCAACGGCGGGCTGTATGAATTCGCCATCGCCGGCGGGGCGACCGGCAGCAGTGTGTCCAACGAGGCCGGCGCCAGCCTGAACGGCGCGACCTTGCGGCTGGGCGTGGGCGACGCGGCCAACCTGCTGTCGGGCGTGATCAACCTCGAGGGGGTGCAGCAGGCCAGCAATGCCATCGTCGTGAACGGCAACGCGGTGGTGCTCAAGTCGGCGCTGCAGGCGCCCAGCGTCAGCGGCAATTCCAACCATATCGACGTCTATGGCGGCGCGCGCATCCAGGATGCGGTGAACATCGCCAAGACCGGCACACCCGGGGCGGGCGCGGCCGTGGACGTGCACGGAGGCACATACACCGAGCAGGTCACCCTGAACAAGGCCAACCTGACGCTGACGGGCATGAATGGGGCCAATATCGACGTGCTCGAGGGAAAAACCGGAGTAGACATCACCGCGAATGGCGTAACGGTTGAAGGCATGCAGGTCACAGGCCCCTACAGCCAGAACTTCGCTGCCGTCAACTGGACAGGCCTGAGCACGACGGGGGTGAGGATTGCGTCAGGCGTGACCGGCGCGACCGTACGCAACAACACCATCAAAAATATCCGAACCGGGATTCAGGTCACCAACGCAACTGCCAATATCACTGGAAACCTGATTGAAAACACCAAGGGCGCCATTCTTGTGCGTTCGAACAATGTGACCATGTCGGGCAATTCCAGAGGGTTGTTGGGCAATGAATGGGACATCGTTTTTCTGGACGGCGTAGCGAACGGCTCCTATTTTGTGTCTCCGCATGTCAGCGAAGCGCAGTATGGGGCCGGCGTGATGGCCATGTCTGCGGCCAACGGTGACATGCATATTCTTGATCGCCGCTACGGCGTCAACGGGCTCCTGGGCTCCACGCCGCAATTTGGCAACCGCTCGCACGTTACCGTCAGTTCGGGCGCTAATTTCACCGCCGCCGACGACTTCAACCTCGGCAATGGCCTTGGTAACGACCGGCAGCCACTGGGCACTATCCAGGCCGGCATGAACGCCGTGGTTGCGGGAGGCACGGTGAATGTGACAGCAGGGACCTATGTCCAGCCCTCAACCCTCGTCATCAACAAGAGCCTGACTCTGTCCGGGGCCGGCGAGTCCGCCACCGTGATTGATTCCCGTGGTGTCAGTGGCTACGGCATACAGGTCAAGGCCGACAACGTGAATCTGCAGAATTTCACGCTTTACGGGCCCAGCGCCAACGTCGCTTCGGCCTACGGCATCAAGGTGGCGCCTGCAGGCGGCGCCTCGGCCCGGCTGCACAACTTCACGATCCGCAACGTGACCAGCCGCGGCGCGGGCCGGGCCGAGCTGGACCTCAACGGCGTGGACGGCGCGACCATCGACCATGTCACGGCCAACGGCGCGCCCGTGGGCAATGACGCGGGCAGCACGCAGGGCGCGGGCATCCAGCTGACCGACAGCGCCAATGTCACCATCAGCAATTCGACCACACGCAACAACGACTGGGGCGGCCTGGCGCTTTACCAGGCCAACCGCTTCTACGACCAGCAGATGAACAACATCACGGTGGCGAGCAACAACAGCTTCACCGAGCGCAACCCGGTCTATATGCAGGACGAGTCGGCCAGCAACAACTTTGGCACGCTCAGCATCGCCGGCTTCGATTTCGCGGTGCGCAACGCCAGCAGCGCGGGCAACAACAACCAGTACACCTGGCTGCAGGCCTCGCAGCAAAACGCGTTTGACTATGCCGTCAACCTGGGCAGCTCCGCCTCCAGCTATGTGCAGGGCTGGAACGGCGCGCAGGCCACGCAGGACTTCCACGTCGGCATTGGCAGCCTGCTGGGCGGCGGCACGCAGGCCCTGTCCATCAACACGGCGCTGGGCAACGCGGGCAACGGCGCCAACATCCGCGTGGGCTCCGGCACCTATGCCGAGAACGTGGTGGTGAACAATCCCTACAACCTCTACTTCAGCGGCAGCACCCTGCACAGCCTGGTGCTCAATGGCGGTGCTGGCGGCTCCGGCATCGCCGGCACGGTGACGGCCGACGGCGCTGGCGGCATTGTGTTCAATGCCGCGGCCAACTTGCTGGGCGACACCACGCTGGCCACCCTGGGCGCCGATATCTCGCTCAACCGCGACATCCAGAACGCCGGCGGGACGGCTCGCGCGCTGAGCCTGCTCGCCGGCTCCGGCACCAGCCGCGGCAATGTGCATATGCTGTCGGGCGGCACCGAGGCCAATGCGCTGGGCCAGTTCGAGGTGGTGTCCAACGCCTTCAGCCTGGACAGCACGCTCTGGGTCAAGGGCTATGGCATCAATGCGCTGGGCAATGTGGCGTTGAGCAACCACACCCTGCGCGGCCAGGACGCCAGCGCCACCAACACCCTGAACGCCGGCGGCGACGTCAGCGGCTCCACCATCAGCCAGGGTGCCGTCCAGGTCACCAGCGGTGGTGACGTCTCGGCCAATGTGACGGCCAGCGAAGTGGCGGTGGCCGCAGTGGGCGACGTCAGCGGCACCACCACCAGCCAGGGCAATGTGCAGATCAGCAGCACCACCGGCGACATCAGCGGCAACATCAGCGGCAGCAATGTGACCGTGCAGGCGCAGGGTGACATCAGCGCCACCACCACCAGCCAGGGCAATGTGCAGGTCAGCAGCACCACCGGCAACGTCAGCGGCAGCATCAGCGGCACCAGCGTGACCGTGCAGGCGCAGGGTGACATCAGCGCCACCACCACCAGCCAGGGCAATGTGCAGATCAGCAGCAGCACCGGCAACATCAGCGGCAACATCAGCGGCAACAACGTGGTCGTGCAGGCGCCGCAGGGCGATGTAAATGTGGTGGTGGTGGCCTCGGGTTCCGCCTCGCTGGCCGGCGACTCGGTGGTGGCCAACGTCGTGGCGCCCGTCGTGTCGGTGGCCGCCGTCGGCGAGGCCCAGGTGACAGGCTCGTCCTCCCAGGTCACGGTGACGGCGACCAGCGGCAGCGTCAGCGGCAATTTCGGGCAGGTGACGAATTCGGGCGGCGGCCTGGTCAACGTCAACGGCAAGCCCCAGGGCAATCAGCAGCTGTCGTCCAATGCTGAAAACAACCGCGTGATCCCGTCCGGCAGCAACCTGGCCGAAGGCGCCCCGGCCGAGCAGCCCGTGCTTCAGCTGGCCAAGGCTGCCGGCCTGGTGGGCGATACCGAGGTGCGCACGGTGCGGAGCTCACCGTCCGGCGCCGGCGAGGCCCTGGACAACGGCCAGGCGGTCGAGCTCGACATGTCGCCTAAAAACGAGCGGGAGAAGGAGTAAGAGAAGGAAGGCCCCGGGGAGATCCGGAGAAGGGCGAAGGGGAGACGGGGCGAAAAAAAACCGGCTCAGCGCCGGTATTGTTCCTGTGTCTGCTGTACCTGCAGGCTGGCGGCGAGCGGCGGGGTCGCGGTTTGCGCGGCCTGGATTTCGGGGACGCGGGCCGCCGCCTGGGAAAGCGGCAGGGCCGCCGTGCGCTCGGTTTCCGGCAGGGGGGTGCCCGTTGCCTGCACGCGACGGGCGCCGTCAAAGCGGCGCTGCCAGTAGCTCACACCCATGCTTTCGACGCGCACTTCGGCGCCGGGTTTGGGAGAGTGGATGAATTTGCCGTCGCCGACATAAATGCCGACATGGCTGAAAGCGCGCCGCATGGTGTTGAAAAACACCAGGTCGCCGGGCTGCAGCTCGTTTTTCTCGATGCGCTGGGTGGCCGCGGCCTGTTGCTCGGCCCGGCGCGGCAGCAGCAGGCCGACGCTTTGTTCGTAGATGGCGCGCACAAAGCCGCTGCAGTCGAAACCGGTTTCCACCGTATTGCCGCCGCGTTTGTAGGGAACCCCCAGGAAACCCATGGCATTGACCACGAGCTCGGACGCTTTGTTGCTGACGCTTTGGCGGACCTGGCCGATTTGCGTGAGCAGGCCTTTGTCGGCCAGCAGCTTGTCCATGTCATCGTTGGAGTTGCCCGGCGCCGCATGCACGCCGGCTGCCAGCAGAGCGGCAGAGGCAATGATGAGGGCAGGGGCAATTTTTCGCATGGCGCCTAGGATACTTGACAGATCTGTCCTACGTCAACCTCAAGTGGCTTCTTGATAAGCTTTACAAACCATTGATTTGTAACGAGTTTATCTACGGGAAAACCCCTTTTTACGCTCCAGGTCCTATGTTTGCATATGAAAAAGGCGCATTGGCGGGCTGCCAGGGCCCGGTGCCGTGGCCCGAACCGCGGCCGCCGGCTCTGGTTTGATTCAGGGAGTGAAATATGAACAAATTCAACGCTGTATCTACAAAGTTTGCTCTTGTTTTAATAGCAATTTTCACGATGGGCGCGCCTGTCCAGGCCCAGGCCGTCCGCCTGGAAACCGTGGCCAGCGGCCTGGAAAACCCCTGGGGCCTGGCTTTTTTGCCGGGCGGCCGTTTTCTGGTGACCGAGCGCCCTGGCCGCTTGCGGGTGGTCGCGGCTGACGGCAGGCTTGGGCCGCCGGTGGCCGGGCTGCCGGAAATAGCCGCCGGCGGGCAGGGCGGGCTGCTGGACCTCATCACCGACAGTGACTTTGCCCGTAACCGCACGGTATTTTTCTGCTTCTCGGAACCCGGCCCCGCCGGCCGCGGTAACAGCACGGCGCTGGCACGGGCGACCCTGAGCACCGACGAGGGCCGGCTGGAAAACCTCAAAATCATCTTCAGCCAGAAGCCCAAGGTGGCCAGCAGCGCGCACTTCGGCTGCCGCATCGTCGAAAGCCGGGCCGCCGCGGGCAGCGCCGCGGACGGCAAGCTTTTTCTCACGCTGGGCGAGCGCTTTTCGCGCAAGGAAGACGCCCAGGCGCTGGACAACCACCACGGCAAGATTGTGCGCATCCACAAGGACGGCTCGGTACCGCAAGACAACCCCTTTGTCGGCAAGGCCGGGGCCCTGCCTGAGATCTGGAGCTACGGCCACCGCAATGCCCAGGGCGCGACGCTGGCACCCGACGGCACCTTCTGGATGCATGAGCACGGACCGCAGGGCGGTGACGAAATCAACCTCCCCAAGCCCGGCGCCAACTACGGCTGGCCCGTCATCACCTATGGCGAGAATTACGGCGGCGGCAAGATAGGCGAGGGCATCACCGAAAAAGCCGGCATGCAGCAGCCCCTGCACTATTGGGTGCCGTCCATCGCGCCTTCGGGCATGGCCTTTTTGAGCAGCGAGCGCTACGGCAAGGCCTGGCAGGGCAACCTGTTTGTCGGCTCGCTCAAGTTCGGCTACCTGGACCGCATTGAGCTGTCGGCGCCTTTTGCCGGCAAGGTGGTGCGCGAAAGCAAGCTGCTCGCCGAGCTCGGCGAGCGCATACGCGACGTGCGCCAGGGCCCGGACGGGCTGCTGTATGTGCTGACCGACAACAGCAACGGAAAACTCATCCGCTTGCTGCCGGGGAACTGATCAGTTCGGCGTGACGGCCGCGATCAGGTCCAGCTCGACCGCCGCGTTCTTGGGCAGTTGCGCCACGCCCACCGAGGTGCGCGTGTGCGTGCCGGCCCCGCCCAGCACCGCATGCAGCAGGTCTGACGCGGCATCGGCCACCTCGCTTTGCTGGCTGAAGTCGGCCGCGGACTGTGTGTACACCGTGACGCGCAGGATTTGCTGGATGCGGTCCAGGCTGCCCAGGCTTTGCCGCAGCAGCACCAGCGCGCGCATGGCGCAGACCCTGGCGGCCAGCTGGGCCTGGGCCAGCGAAACGTCGGCACCAACGCGGCCGGTGACCACCACGGTGCTGCCCACGCGCGGCACCTGGCCGCTGACGTAGACCACGTCGCCGTGCCGCACGGTGGACACGTAGTTGCCGCCTATCTTGAGTTCACCCTCAAAGCTGTAGCCGAGGGCGGTTTCCTGGGCGGCAAAACGGGCATCGCGTGAGTCTTCCATGGGAGAGGCTTTCTGAGGGTGGTTATATAGAGGGGGATGGGAATCCAGGGGAATCAGCTGGGGCTTTTGAGCCGCAGCAGGCTCAGCCCCAGCAGGCCGAAGGCGCCGCCGCAGAGGCGGTTGAACAGCCGGGCCCGGCGCGGCGTGCCGAACCAGCGGTGCGTGTGGCGCGCCAGCAGCACGTACACCATGTGGGAGCTCAGCACACAGGCGGCAAACGCGCTGGTCAGCGCCAGGAACTGCGGCAGCACGGGCGCTTCGGGATGGATGAACTGCGGAAACAGCGCGGTGAAAAACAGAATGCTTTTCGGGTTGGTCAGCGCCACCAGCAGGCCCTGGCGGAACAGCGCGGCATTGCTTTTGCCGGGCTGCGATTGCTCCGGTAGCGGCGTGTCGAACATCGACGTCTTGCTGGTCCACTGGCGCCAGCCGAGGTAGACCAGGTAAACCGCGCCCACGGCCTTGAGCACCGCGAACAGCCAGGCCGAGGTGTGCAGCAGCGTGCCCAGGCCGGCCATCGCCGCGGCCGACACCGAGAACACGCCCAGCACATTGCCCGCCGAGCTCCACAGCGTCTTGCGCGGCCCCCAGGCCACGGCATTGGAGACCGCCAGCAAAATGCCCGGCCCGGGGCTGACCGCGGTCACAAGTGAAATGGTGATGAACAAAAGCCAGGCGGAAGTGGTCATGGGCGTGGGTCAAGAGTGGAGGGAACGAAGATCGAATTTAGCGCGGCGGCCTCAAACCGGCTTGGCGCTGCGGTATCGCCCGCGCGCGGCCTGGGTGATTTCCGACAGCCGGCCCAGCCATTGTTGGGCCGCCGTCGCCAGCCTTTGCGGCAGCGTCACGCGGGCCGGCTGGTTCAGGAGGCAGGCCGCGCCGCCGTGCTGGGCGGTGACCGTGACCCAGCCATCCTCGGCGACGGTGTGTGATTGCCCGGGTTCCAGCGCCGCGGCGTCGCGAAACACCTGCTCGCCCAGCCAGCGCGGCGCACCTGTCACCAGCAGCGTGCCCGAGGTGCTGATCAGCGCGCTGCCGGACTTGCTGTGGAAGAACAGGGATTCACCGGCGTCAAGCTCAAGGTGGCGTGGGGCGGGGCGGTGCTGCATGGCGGCTCCAATCAGGGGTGGTCGGTCGGGGAGGGCATGGCTGCAAGATTAAGGAAAGCGCCCCATTCCCGACAGATGCACATAAGCTCTTTCTGTATCGGTACAGAAGGCTAATTCCTTATCTGTTATGGTCTGGTTTTGCCCCATCTGTGGCTGTGTCGCCGCAGCCCCTTCACGGATCATTCAGCCCATGGACGTGTCACCCCTGGCCCCCGCCCCCGCGCAAGCTCCTTCGCAGCCGCTTTACCTGCGGCTTTCCAGCCATTACCGGCAGGCGATCCAGTCCGGCGTGCTTTTGCCCGGCGAACGCATGCCCTCGGTCAGGGCGCTGACGCGGCTGCACCAGGTCAGCCTGTCGACCGCGGTCGAGGCCTGCCACACGCTGGAGGACGAAGGCCTGCTCGAGGCGAGGCCGCGGTCCGGCTACTTTGTGCTCAAGCGCCGGCGCACCGACCTGCAGCCGCCCAGCGAGCCCGAGTCCGGCCGCAAGCTGGACCCGGCCCAGTACGTCGGCGTGCACGACCGCGTCTCGGACTTTGTCGCCAAATGCGATGTCTACCCGCTGGTCACCAACCTTGCGGGCACCTATGGCACGCCCGCGATGTATCCGGCCGAGGCGCTGAAAAACGCCGCCACGCGGACCCTGCGCAAACACCCCTTTTTGCTGGTGAGCGCGCCCGACTTCCTGCACGACTCGCCGCTCAATGCCGTGCTGGCCAAGCGCGCCCTGGAAGCCGGCATGCAGCTCGCGCCCGAAGACATCCTGGTCACCCACGGCTGCATAGAGTCGCTCAACATCGCCCTGCGCGCGGTGGCGCAGCCGGGCGACACCGTCGCGGTGGAATCGCCCACCTACCATGGCCTGCTGCAAATCCTGGAAAGCCTGGGCCTGCGCGCGCTGGAGATTCCCACCAGCCCGCAGCAGGGCATTTCCGTCGAGGCGCTGGACCTGGCCCTGCGCACGCACGACAGGATTCGCGCCGTGGTGGTCATGCCCAACTTCCACAACCCGCTGGGCAGCGTCATGCCCGATGCCGAAAAAGAAAAGCTGGTGCGCCTGTGCGAGCGCCAGCGGATCGCGGTGATCGAAGACGACACCTACGGCGCCCTGGGCCCCGACGACATTCCCCTGAAGGCCGCAAAGGCCTGGGACCGCGATGGCTCGGTGATTTACTGCGCCTCGCTGCGCAAGACCCTGGCGCCTGGCCTGCGCCTGGGCTGGGTCGCCGGCGGCCGCTGGCAGGCCCGCATCCAGATGATCAAGTACGCGCAAAGCCGCGCCAATGAAGTCCTGGCCCAGTACACCGTGGCCGAGTTCATGGCCTCCAGCGCCTACGACCGCCACATGGCCAGGCTGCGCCGCATGCTCAATGTCCAGCGCGAGCAGATGGCCGAGGCCATCGCGGCCCACTTCCCGGCCGGCACCCGGCTGTCAGTGCCCAGGGGCAGCATGATGTTGTGGGTGGAGTTGCCGGCTGGGACATCGGCGCAGGCCGTCTTCGACATCGCCATACGCCAGGGCATACGCGTCGCGCCGGGTTCGATGTTTTCCAACTCGAAGCGTTTCGACAACTTCTTGCGCATCAGCTGCGGCGAGCCCTTTTCCAGCCAGGTCGACGGGGCGCTGCGCACATTGGCGGCGATTGTCTCGGCCCAAGCCCCAAAGGCCTGACGCTCGAAGGCTTAGAGCCGCTCACAAAACCCAGCGGAGCGGTCCTGGCTAGGCGCGACGCCGCAGACAGTGCATCAGCACGGCAAGGCGGCGCAACAACGCCAGGAGGGTTTTGTGAGTGGCTCTTAGTGCACCGCCGCGTGGCTGCGCTTCACAAAGAACAGGCCCGCGCCCACCGCCATCAGCATGCCGCCGAACACCCGGTTCTGCAGCCGGATCGCGCGCGCATTCCTGAACAGCGTCTGCAGCCGGCTGGCCGCAAAGGCATAGCCGTGCATCACCACGGTATCCACCGCCACCGTGGTCACGGCCATCACCAGCAGCTGCGGCCATAGCGGCCGGCTGGGGCTGATGAACTGCGGCAGCACCGCCACCATGAACAGAATGCCCTTGGGGTTGGTCACATTGGTCAGCAGGCCCGTGAGGAAGCGGCGTTTCGCCGAGAGGCTGTTGCTATCGGCCACGCCGGCCTCGCCATCCGCCGTGAGGCCGTTCGACGAGCGCCACTGCGCCCAGCCTATGTAGATCAGGTAGGCCGCGCCCAGGATTTTGACGACGCTGAAGGCCAGCTCCGACGCCACCAGCAGCGAACCCACACCCGCACCCGCCACCAGCAGGATCACCACCAGCCCGATCTGCAAACCGGCAATCGTCGCGCGCGTGCGCCGCATGCCAAAACTCAGACCATGGCTCATGGCCAGCACGGCGCCCGAACCCGGGGACAGCGCGATCAGGATGGAGGCGAGGAAGTAGGCGGTCCAGGTGTCTAGGGCCATTTTTGAAGCGGTGGTGGGATGAAGAAAGGGAAGGCGGTGAACGCGGCGGGCCGTGAAGCGCCTTGATGGTACACGGAGGAGGTTGGCCCTTGCGGCTGGCGGGTTTGTGTCCGGGGTTCTTTGGGCCCAGGTCTCCGCGCCGGCATGCGAGGCCGCTTATTTAGAAACTTTCAGCCGAACATTGTCCGGTTGCGGACGAACTGGCCCAGATGACCAGTGGTTGATTCGCATAATCCAACAAAAATTCGACCCTGCGTTTGAGGCTAGACGCTGAATGCATCTCGTCTACCGGCAGGCATTGCTTCAAAAAACCAAGTGACGAGAGCTATGAGTGATCACAATATTCAAAAAATCCATGGTGAGATCCGGCAAATCTTGCTAACCAAATGGGATGTTATTGGGGTTGGCGACAATCCGAACTTGCAAGATGAGTACGACAGCTATCTATCGAACATCTTTCACCTCGCTAATCAGCAACAGAGTCCAGAAGTCGCAGTTGAAAAAGAGCTTCAGCGAATTGAGCGTGATCTAGGGATGTTCTGCGAAGCGGAAATTCGTAGAGCTGCTGCGGCAGAAATTGTTCGGCTGGCGCAACATCGATTAGGACGCCGTCTCCAAAACAGTATTGCGTCTTCATAATCGGCCGCAGAATATTTCCTGATGGAACAAGAGTGCCAAAGTGAGAAAAAAATGAGCGATTGGCGTTTGCAGGGGCAGGAAAAGTATCTAAAGGGCGTTGTACTTCAAAGGAAGAAGTACCGGCGCTATAGAGAGGGATGGGAACATGACCACTGTGAATTTTGTGGGGCGGAATTTTCTTTAGAAACACCCGATGCGCTCCAAGCCGGGTATGCAACTCAAGACAATTATCATTGGATTTGTGATGCCTGTTTCGTAGACTTCCAAGACCTGTTTGATTGGAAGGTGCAATCGTCCTGAACGTCAAACTGCCAGTCAAAAAGAAAAATCCCGCATATACGGCTTTTGGTGATGAACGCCATGTGCCGCAGTTCGACGCAAGCAAAAGAGTTCGCTTTTTGATGGTGATGCCACCAGCGGCGAACATTGTCCTTAAATCGGTAATTCCGACAAGCGCGAATTTCCTAGCGATTGATCATGCAGTGTTGAATTGCGCCGAAGTCTGCCCCGAGTTTTCCATCAAATCTTGACTCACACTCTTTGTGAGCAGAATGTGCTCACGATGTGGATGAGTCTTGAGTCAGATGCAAAGTTGGATTAACAGTCGAGGCGGTGAAATACACATGTTCACTAGAGATCTCATGGAGTAGGTGGCCAGTACTGACCTCGGCGGAGAACCTCAAGGAGCCAGGTGTCCGTTTGCTCAGGCTGGAGCTGGACGGCGTAGCCGGTGTGTTGCGCCTGGAATTTGAACTGGATTCCGTGGCCAAGGCTTCCTGGGTGAGCGCGGCGCTGAACGCGGGTTATGAAACCCGGCCCTGGCAGCTGGAAAGCGTGACAGGCGCCGCGGGCGGCAGCCCGGCGGGCTTTGCACCCGCGCCGGCGCTTCGGGGCCTGTGGACGGCGCAGCTCCCCAAACTTTAAGCCCACAACCTACACCCCCACAGGCAAAAGCCGCCTGGACGCCACCGGCCTACCCGCAGGTATCATCCCCGGATGGCTTCCAGGGGATACGCGCAAAGTCGACTCACGCAAACCGGCCGTGCCGCACAGCTGTGGGTGATCGAGTGGTGGCGGCTGGTGCACCTGGGGGCGATCATCCTGGTGCTGACGCTGTCGCCGTCCAGCTACAGCCCGCAAAGCCGGGCGATTCTGGCGCGGCACATCTACGTCAACACCGCGCCGATTCTTTTGTGGTTCACGGTGCTGTGCGCGCTGGTGACGGTGGTGCTGACGCGCATCGTGCTGGTGACGGCGCTCAGCTATGGGCTGTCGCAGTATGCGTTGCAGGTGGTGATACGGGTGCTGGTGCTGGAGCTGATCCCGCTGACGGCCGCGCTGTTTGTGGCGCTGCGCTGCACGATTCCCGACGGCGCCGAACTGACGGCCATGCAGGCCAGCGGCGAGCTCGACGAAATGCGGCGCCAGGGGATTGAGCCGGTGCGGCGCGAGGTGCTGCCGCGTGTGGTGGCGGGCATGTTCTCGGGCATCACGCTGGCGGCGCTGAGCTGCGTGGTGGCGCTGGTGGTGGCCTATATCGCGACCTACGGTTTTGCGCTGTCGGGCCTGGCGGCCTATACCCGGCTGTTCGGCCAGGTGTTCAGCCCGGCGGTGACGCTGATCTTTGTGCTCAAGACATTGTTTTTCTGCCTGGCCGTGTCGCTGATTCCCATGGCCTCGGCGCTCTACGGCATGTCCGAGGCCAGCGTGCGCACCAGTGCCGAGATGCGTGGGTTGGTGCGCATGTTCGCGGTGATCCTGCTGATTGAGGTGGCATCGCTGGTCGGCAATTACTATTGACCCCACAAGAAGAAAACAAACCCATGAGTTCACCCCACGACAATCCCAACCCGCCGCCCGGCAGGCCGGACCCGCTGCAGCCGGCGCGCGAGGCCCAGCAGTCCTCGCCCGCGGAAATCCGCAGCCTGGAGTTCAAGGCCAGGCTGCTGCTGCTCTTCATGCTGCTGCTGGTGTGCGGCTCGGCGCTCTACGTGATGTATGCGCGCGGCGCGTTTGAGTCCACCCAGCGCCTGGTGCTGATCGCCGACGATTCCGACGGCGTGGTGGTCGGCATGGACCTGACCTTCTCGGGTTTCCCCATAGGCCGGGTCAACCGCGTGGAGCTGGCGCCGGACGGCAAGGCCCGCATCCTGGTCGACGTCGCCGCCAAGGACGCCCACTGGCTGCGCACCAGCAGCGTGTTCACGCTGGTGCGCGGCTTGGTCGGCGGCACCGCCATACGCGCCTACACCGGGCTGCTCAACGACCCGCCGCTGCCCGAGGGGGCGGAGCGCACCGTGCTGCTGGGTGATGCCGCCGCCGAGGTGCCCAAGGTGATCGCCGCGGCCAAGGACCTGATCGAAAACCTCAACACCCTGACCGGCGAGGGCGGTTCGGTGGGCGCCAGCCTGGCCAACCTGAAAACCCTGACCGACAGGCTCAACGGCCCGGGCGGGGCGCTCACGGTGCTGCTGGGCAGCGAGGCCGAGGCCAAAAAATTCGCCGCCACCCTGGACCGCACGAATGCCTTGCTCACCAAGCTGGACGGCCTGGCCGCCAAGACCGACACCCAGGTCTTCGGTGACAAGGGCCTGATGCCCGAAACCCGCGCCACCGTGGTACAGCTCAACACCATGTTGGGCGAGGCCCGCACCAGCCTCAAAAAGGTCGATGCGCTGCTGCAGGACGCCCAGGCCGTGACCCGCAATGCCAAGGACGCCACGGCCGACCTGGGCGCGCTGCGCGCCGACGTGGAGGCCAGCCTGCGCAAGGTGGAAGGCCTGATCAACGAGATCAGCCGCAAATGGCCTTTCGCCAAGGATGCGAGCCAGGCGGAGATGAAACTGCCATGAACATCAGCACCCTGAAACCCGCCGTATGGCTGGCCGCCGGGCTGCTGGCCGCCTGCTCCAGCGGACCGCGCGCTCCGGACTGGCAGTTCGAAGCCAAGGGATCGATGGACCGCTCTGTCGCCGCCTATATGGAAGGCAACAGCCGCGTCGAGATGGCCGAGCTGGAGCGCGCGCGCGGCCAGCTCACGCGCTCGGGCCGTGCCGATCTGCTGGCCACGGCCGAGCTGCTGCATTGCGCGACGCGTGTCGCCAGCCTGGTGCTGGACGAGCCCTGCAGCGGCTTTGAAAAACTGCGCCCCGATGCCACCGAGGCGCAGCGCGCCTATGCGGACTACCTCAGGGGCCAAGCGCTGCCGCCGCAGGCCATCGCGCTGCTGCCTGAAACCCAGCGCGCCGCCGCGGCCGGCAATGCGGGCGCGCTGGCCGGCATCAGCGATCCTCTGTCAAAACTGGTGGCCGCCGGCGTGCTGCTGCAAACCGGCAAGGCCGATCCGGCCGTGATCCGCCAGGCGATAGACACCGCCTCAACCCAGGGCTGGCGGCGCCCATTGCTGGCCTGGCTGGGCGTGGAGCTGCGACGGGCGGAGCAGGGCGGCAATACGGCCGAGGCCGACCGCCTGCGCCGCCGTATCGAACTGACGCAAAACACGCCAGCGCCTGCCAAGCCGTGAGGGAAACACTGTGAGTTACCGGCTCAGGCTGTACGCTTATGAAGATGCGTCCGAGGGAGAACTGCAGGCGGCCGAACAGCGCTTTCGCACGGCGCTGGAGGACGCGCTGGGCCATGAAAGCCTGGTGCTGCCGGTCTACAACGCCTATATGCGGCTGGTCGCGACCTATGGCGAGTCACCGGCGGAAGATGTGCTGTCGGCCGACGAACTGGAGGTCTTCAGCCAGTGGCAGGCGGCGGAGCTGGCGGCCGTGACGGCTGCCCTGGGCCCGCACCGTTATATGGGCGATGCGCAGTTCGAGATTCGCCCGGCTTAGACCGGTTCAGGGTGAGCGGCTCAGGCGCGGCGAGGCCAGGGCCTGCAACTGGTCGGAAATCGCCGTCTCCACACCGGGGAGCTGCTTGAACAGCTGGGCTTTTTCCAGCGTGGCGTGCAGCTGCCGCAAATCCTTGCTGCTGGTGGTGGCCTTGATCTGGGCGATGGCCGCCGTCGTGTTGCCGCTTTTGAGCACCGCCAGCATTTTGCTGACCCATTCGCTGGCGGCCGGTCGTTTCTGGTTCATGCGGGCATTGTAGGGTTGGCCTCAAGGCGGCAGTGTTTTTTTCCATGGCAGCGCTTGACCTTGAGTGCACTCAAGGACTTTTAATCCCTGCAAGCCCTCGCGACCTGCGGGGCCCCACGCCCGGTGCGACGGGCATTCCAGGAGATTCCTCATGAGCACAGCATCCACCACCGAAGCCAACCGGCAACGCATACGGCAGGTCATGGCCGAACTGGACAAAGGCAATGGCAAGCCCTTTGTCGAGGCCATGGCCGACGACGTTTCATGGACCATTCCCGGCGACACGCCGTGGTCGCGTACCTACAGCGGCAAGCAGGCGGTCGTCCATGAACTGCTGCGGCCGCTGTATGCCCAGTTCGCCACGCCTTATGTCAGCAGCACACGCCGCGTGATGGCCGACGGCGACATGGTTGTCATCGAATTCGACGGCCGGGTCACGACCAAAGCCGGCAAGGCCTACAACAACCGCTACTGCTATGTCTGCCGCATGGAGGACGGGCGAATCAGGGACTTGATGGAGTACCTGGACACCGCGCTGGTGAACTCGGCGCTGGAGGCGCCGCCATCGCAGGCGCTTGCCGCCTGAGCGGCAGGTTCTATAGTGATGCATGGCTGAAACCTTCCTGATCGGGCAACTCGCCGCACGCACCGGGCGCAGCGTGCACACCATACGCTGGTACGAGGCGCAGGGCCTGATCCCGGGCGTGGCGCGCGACGGCGGGCGGCGCCGCGTCTACGGCGAGCTGCACATCAGCTGGCTGGAGCTGATGGACAGGCTGCGGCGCACCGGGATGTCGATTGCCGAAATGCGCGAATACACCGCGCTGGTCAAGCAGGGCAGCGGCACGCTGGCCAAACGGCAGGCGCTGCTGTCGGCCCACCGGGAGCAGGTCAGGGACATGATTGCCGAGTGGCAGCTGGCGCTCAAGCTGCTGGACAGCAAGATCGATTTTTATGACGAATGGGTGGCTTCGGGCAAACGGCCGGCGGTCAAGGTGGCGCAGCGCGCGGGCACGGCGCTTACGTCCCGGCCCAAGGTGAAAACGCGCCGGCCTGCGAAGGCCTAACCGGCGGGAGCCTCCAGCGCATCCAGCAGTACGCGCAAGCCGGCCAGCGCCGCTTCGCCGCCTTCCATCTGCGCCCGCACGATGGCGCCGTCCACGGCCAGCGCCGCCGCGCCGGCAATGGCTTGCTGGCGCGGGCCGGCCGGCAGCAGGCCGGCAATGGCCTGGCGCATCTCGTTTTTATGGTTTTGCACGATCTGCGCGACGCCGGGCAGGGCGCCCGCTTCGGCCGTGGCATTGATGAAGGCACAGCCGCGAAACAGCGGGTCGGCAAACCATTCGGCCAGCGTGGGCGCAAGCGGCGCCAGGCCGCCGCCGGCTGTTGCGCCGTGCCGCCCCAGGGCATCGACAAACCAGGCCATCCAGCGCTCGTGGCGGTAGTCCAGGAAGGTGCGGATCAGCTCGTCCTTGCTGGGAAAACACCGATAGAACGTGAGCTTGGCCACGCCCGACTCGGCAATGATGCGGTCTATGCCGGTGGCGCGCAGGCCGTCGCGGTAGAACAGGTCGTGCGCGGTCAGCAGGATGCGCTCGCGCGGGGAGGGGGCTGAAACGTCCATGGCCCGATTGTAGACAGGTCTGTCTACCTGTGCCAGAATTCCGGTAAGTAGACAGACTTGTCTACTTTTCTATCCCCACCACCCTTCAAAGGATGCATCCATGGAAACCCGGCCACCGCTCCCGCCCTTCACCCACGACACCGCCGTGCAGAAAGTCCGCGCCGCCGAAGACGGCTGGAACACGCGCGACCCGCAGCGCGTGTCGCTGGCCTACACGGCGCAAAGCCGCTGGCGCAACCGCGCCGAGTTCGTCACCGGCCGCGAGGAAATCGTCGGGCTGCTGTCGCGCAAATGGGCGCGCGAGCTGGACTACCGCCTGATCAAGGAGCTGTGGGCCTTTGGCGGCAACCGCATTGCCGTGCGTTTTGCCTACGAGTGGCATGACGATGCCGGGAACTGGTTCCGCTCCTACGGCAATGAAAACTGGGAATTCGACGAAACGGGCCTGATGGCGGTGCGCCACGCCAGCATCAACGACCTGCCCATCAAGGCGGCAGATCGCAAGTTTCACTGGCCGCTGGGGCGCCGGCCCGACGACCACCCGAGCCTGAGCGACCTTGGCTTGTGAAGGGGTGGGGGCGGGGCTGTAGAATCCGTGTCCCCCATGCGCACCGTGTTGTTTGAAGGCGGTGCGTGACCTGAATTTGCCCCCGGCCTGCCGCCGGGGCGCCCGACCCGAGTGATCCGCCTTGACTGACTCCCACACCCCGCCGGCCGGCCCGGACGACGAATCCGCCCACGACGACCAAGCCGTTCTCCAGGAGCCGCGGCTTTGGCGCGGCGACGGCTGGACGGCCAAGGTCATCAAGAATGAGGACGACGACGGCTGGGCCGTTGCCATGATCAAGGACGGCGAGCCCGAGCCCGCGCTGGTCGGCCCCTGGACCATGGGGCGCGACAAAAAGAATCCCAAGCCGCTGGACGGCCCCGCCTTCAGCACGCTGGTGAAAACCGCCTCGGAATTCGTGCGCAGGCACGAGCAGCAGCTGCACGCCACGCTGCACCAGAGCATCACGGTGACCGCCCATGCGGCGCGTGTCACGGTGACGCTGGACATCGTTCCCGACGAGGACAACCCGCACGGCCTGCTCAGCGCCGCCGACGAGGCCGGTGAACAATTGGCCCAGGTGCGCGTGGCGCCTTCCTTCAAGCTCAACCGCGCCAGCGCCGTGGCCTGGGCTGAAAGCGGCTTCGCCAAGCCGGCCGGCCGGTGAGCGCGCCCCAAGCCTGCGGCATAGACTTCGGCACCTCCAATTCGACGGCGGGCTGGAGCCGGCCCGGCTTGCCCGCGCTGCTGCCGCTCGAGGGTGGCAAACCGACGCTGCCTTCCGTGGTGTTTTTCCATGCCGAGGACGAGCATGTGAGCTACGGCCGCGCGGCGCTGGCCGACTACCTGGCCGGTTATGAAGGGCGCTTGATGCGCTCGCTCAAAAGCCTGCTGGGCACGGCCATGATCGACGACCACACCGAGGTCGGCGGCCGCGCGCTGCCGTTTCGCGTGCTGCTGGCGCAGTTCATCGGCGAGCTCAAACACCGCGCCGAAAGAGCCGCCGACCAGTCCTTCAGCCAGGCGGTGCTGGGGCGCCCGGTGTTCTTTGTGGATGACGACCCGCAAGCCGACAAAAAAGCCGAAAGCACGCTGGCCGAGATCGCCCACGCGGTCGGCCTCAAAGACATTGCCTTCCAGTACGAGCCCATCGCGGCGGCCTTCGACTACGAATCGCAGATCCGGCGCGAAGAACTGGTGCTGGTGGTGGACATAGGCGGCGGCACCTCGGACTTCGCGCTGGTGCGCCTGTCGCCGGAGCGCGCGCAAAAGGCCGAGCGGCGGGATGACATCCTGGCCAGCGGCGGCGTGCACATAGGCGGCACCGACTTCGACAAATACCTGAGCCTGGCCAGCGTCATGCCCACGCTGGGCCTGGGCAGCCGGCTGGTGAGCGGGCTGGAGGTGCCCTCGGCCCAGTACTTCAACCTCGCGACCTGGCACACCATCAACCAGGTCTACAGCAAGAAGTCCTGGACGCAGATCAGCGACATACGGCGCGGCGCGGTCGACAAGGACAAGCTGGACCGCCTGCAGAACCTGGTGCGCGAGCGTGCCGGCCATTGGCTGGCGATGCAGGTCGAGGCGGCCAAGATCGCGCTGTCCGATGCGCCCGAGACCGTCATGGACCTGGGGCGCATCGCCCCCGGCGAGACCCTGACTTTGCACCGGCCCGACTTTGATGGCGCCATCGGCGAACTGGTGGGCACGGTGTCGCGCACTGTCCTGGGCCTGCTCAAGGACGCCGGCGTTGACCCGGACGCCATAGACACGGTGTTCTTCACCGGCGGCTCCAGCGGCGTGCCCCTGCTGCGCGAGCAGATTTCCGCCTTGCTGCCCCAGGCGCGCAGCGTGGAGGGCGACCGCTTCGGCAGTATTGGCGCAGGGCTGGCGCTCGACGCGGTGCGCAAATACGGCTAGCAGCCGGCGGCAAGACGCTGCTGGCAACAGCTGCAGCCTCAAGCTCATAAAACGATATTTAACTATCAGTTCACCATGAAAAGATAGTTAAGTATTGATTTAAAGTATCAAAATAGATAAAATACTATCGTTAATTTAAAAAACGATATTTTTCTATCTATGAAAACATTGTCTGAAATGGCGATCCTCCTTGAAGCGGAGCGGCAGCGCCTGATGCTGGACTACCAGGCCCTGGCCGAAAGGACGGGCCTCACACCCCTGGCGGTACGCAACGTGCTCCAGGGGCGCAGCGCGCCGCGCATCACCACCTTGATGGCGATTGCCGACCAGCTGGGCCTGGAGGTGCTGTTGCTGCCCAAGGTGGCGGCCGCCGGCCTGCAGGCACACAGCGTCCAGGAGCCTGCGCCGCCCGTCTTGTCGCGGGTGGACCGCATCGTGGCCGAGACCTCGCAGCTCGCCGCTGCCGCCGCAGGCGGGAAAAGGACCAAGGGCGAGCGGCCATGAACGTCCTGGCGCTGGATATCTACCTGGGCTCCCTGCGCGCCGGGCTGCTGTTCCAGTACGGCACGGGCAGCACGGCGCTCACGCGTTTCATTCCCGACGAGGCCTTCTGGTCGAATCCGGCATCGCCGGTGTTCTCCTGGGCCGCCACGGACGACGACGCGCAGCGCCGCGAGATTTTCTGGCGCAGCTACGTCAACACCCCGTTCTTTAATGCCGAAGGCGGCCGCCTGCCGGCCTTTTTCCAAAACCTGTTGCCCGAGGGGCCGTTGCGCCGCCACCTGGAGCAACTGCGCGGCTGCGGGCCCAACGACCATTTCGACATGCTGGCCGCCTGCGGCACCGACTTGCCGGGCAATGTCTACGCCTACCCGGCGCACCTCGATGCCCAGGCGCTGGCCGGTGTGGTCACCCAGCACCATGACGCGCTGGAAATGTCCGTCACCGCCGAGCCCTTGCCCGACGCAACCTCGCTGTCCGGCGTGCAGCCCAAGCTCGCGCTGGTGCAGCAGCAGGGGCGCTATGTGGCGCGCACCCGCGACGCGCAGGGCATACACATCATCGCCAAGCTGCCCACGGCGGAGTTTGCCCTGTTGCCCGAGGTGGAGGAGCTCTCGCTGCGCCTGGCGCGGGCCGCGGGCGTGGACGTGTGCGAAGCCTGGCTGGCGCCCCTGGACGAGATCACGGCCGGCCAGCCTTTTGTGCTCGGCGAGAGCCGGCATTTCCTGGCCGTCAAACGTTTTGACCGCGGACCCCAGGGGCATATCCACTGCGAGGATTTCGCGCAGATCCTGCGCATACAGCCCGAAGAAAAATACACCCACCCGGCCGCGAGTTACGCCGCCATGGCCAGGACGCTGCGCGAAGGCATGAGCCTGCCGGCCCAGGTGGGCGAGGGCGCCGCGCAAGAGCTGGTACGCCGCGTCATGGTCAATGAAATGCTGGGCAACTACGACGCCCACGTCAAGAATTTCGGCGTGCTGTACCGCGACGGCCGCACGCCCGAACTGTCGCCGGCCTACGACGTGGTCGCCTATGCGGCCTACCTGGGCGGGCGCGGCCATGCGCTGCGCTTTGTGCCCGGCGGCGAAAAGCAGGCCAGGCTCACGGCCCAGACCTTGCGCAGCTTTTGCAATGCCACCGGCATGTTTGAAACCCGCGTGCGCGGCGTGCTCAATGAGGCGGTGGGAAGGGCTTGCGAGGCATGGCCGCAAATGATTGAGGCCAGCAGCCTGCTGGAGCGGCAAAAGCAAAACCTGCTCAAGCACTTCGAGGCCTGCGACGCGGTGAAGAGCTGGCGGGCCCGGCGCGCGGCGGGCGCCAGGCGCAGGGCGGCGTCCATGCCGCCATGAAACAGCGGCCCTTGCGCAGCCCGCATGACAAAATACCCCATCGCCAACCCATGACGCCCGGAGCCCCTGCATGAATTTCGCGCCCGACCTTGCCACGGTCACCCACGGCATCCAGCTGGCCGTGGCGCCGGTGTTTCTGCTCACCGCCGTCTCGGGCATGATCGCCGCCGTGGCCGGCCGCCTGGCCCGCATCATCGATCGCGCGCGCTTTCTGGAAAACCGGCTGGAAGCCGGCGGCGTCGAAGATACCCGCGCGCAGCGCATGTATGCCGAGCTGCGCGAACTTCGCCACCGCGGCTGGCTGGTCAACATCTGCATCGCCTTGCTGACTTTTTGCGCCATCCTGATCGGCAGCACCATCATCCTGCTGTTCCTCGGCGAGACCAGCGAGTTGCCCACCTTGCGGATCGCGACGGTGTGCTTTCTGTCGGGCGTGGTTTGCTTCCTTCTGGCCCTGGTGTGTTTTCTGGCCGAGACTTTGCTGGCGACTCGATTGCTGAAATTCGCGGAGCCTTCGAGCTAGGGCTGCGCTGCCTGAATGTGAGCAAATGTAGGACGCGGCTTCAGCTTGTTGCCCTACAGGCCTTTTCCTTTCCCGATGGCGAGAATGGGTAAAGCCCCGTCAACGGCCGGGCAAGCCCTCCGTTGAACAGTCAGGCATGCGGCCAACGCCCTGTTTGCTGCAAGCCCTTGTCAAAACCACCGGAGAACCATAATGAAAACCACCACGATGACACGCAGCCTTGCACTGCTGATGGCCGCGACCCTGGCCTGTTCCACGAGTTTTGCCGAGAAACCCGAATGGGCAGGCGGCGGCAAAAACAAAGGCAACAAGCACGAGCAGCAGGCGGAGCAGTCCGACCAGGGCAACCAAGAATCGGGCGGCAAAAAAGCCAAGAAAAACAAGCAGGCCGCCGAGGTCAAGGTCGGCGGCTATTTTGTGCCGCAGCAGCGTGTGGTGGTCCAGAACTACTACGGCAAGCAGTTCAAGGCCGGCCATTGCCCCCCGGGCCTGGCCAAGAAAAACAACGGCTGCCTGCCCCCAGGCCAGGCCAAGAAATACGCCATAGGCCAGCCGCTGCCGCGCGACATCGTGTACTACCCCGTGCCTGCGGCTGTGGTGGTGCAGCTGGGTGCTCCGCCCGTGGGACACAAGTATGTGCGGGTTGCGACCGACATTCTGCTGATTGCGGTGGGGACGAGTATGGTGGTGGATGCCATTCAGGATTTGGGTTCAATTTAGGCTTTTTAGGTCGCTTCTTGTTCCGACGGGCGCTTCCCCTGCGGAGAGCTGCTGGCCGGGGTTGCCCGGCGGCAACTCACTTTTCTTTGCTTCGCCAAAGAAAAGTAAGCAAAAGAAAGGCGACCCTGGTGTCTGCGTCCCCTGCGCTTCGCTCCGGGGCAACCTGCGGTGCTCGGTCCAGGCGGGGTCTCGCTCGAACTCGCTACGCTACGCTTCGCTCAGACAATCGCGATCCCTTATCCGCCTGGACCTCCGCTCCTCGGCGCATACACAAGGGGTAGAGACAAGAAATACCAATACCAAATACCTGAAGAAACAAGGACACGCCATGGCGTGTCCTTGTTTGTATTTGTCTTCTTGGTTTTCTGTCCCCGCTCCCGATTGCCCCGTCCTGGCTGGGCCGAGGAGCGCAGACGTAGGCGGATCAGGGATCGCGCTTGTCTGAGCGAAGCGAGTTTGCGCGAGACCCCGCCGTAGTCGAGCACCGCAGGTTGCCCGTAGCGAAGCGTAGGGACCCAGACTGCGGGTCGCCTTTTCTTTGGTGACTTTCTTTTGGCGAAGCAAAAGAAAGTTACTTGCCGCCGGGCAACCCCGGCCAGCTGAACCAAGAAGAGGAAAGAGGAGGATGAGGAGGAAGAGCGCGCAAGGCCGGAGCAAGACCCGGCCAGCCAACCCTTGCCCTTACATTAACCACCATTCCCCAATTATTTCCAGGAACCCCTCCATGCTGCTCGACGCCGACGACTCCCAACTGGTGCTGGTGGACTACCAGTCCCGCCTCATGCCCGCCATTTTTGAGAACAGCCTGGTGCTGGCCAATGCCGTGAAGCTGGCCCGCATGGCCAGGCTGCTCGAAGTGCCGGTCTGGGGCACGGCCGAAAATCCCGGCAGCCTGGGCCCTCTGGTGCCCGAAGTCCAGGCCGCCATCGCCGCCGCCGGCGGCCGCGTGCTGGACAAGATGTCCTTCAGCGCCGTGGCCGACGGCCTGTCCGACCTGCTGCGCCCGCCGGTGCGCCAGCCCAGCCAGGGCCGCAATGCGCGCAGCCTGCCCAAACACCTGCAAAAACCCGCGCCCGAGCCGGAAGAGGGCCGAAGTACCATCGTCATTGCCGGCTGCGAAGCCCATGTCTGCCTGCTGCAGACCGCGCTTGACCTGCTCGAGGAAGAGTTCGATGTCTGGGTGGTGACCGATGCCTGCAGCTCGCGCAGCGAACGCAACCGCGACGCGGCCTTTGACCGGCTGGCTGGCAACGGCGCCGAACTGGTGACCACCGAGATGGTGGCGTTCGAGTGGCTGCGCACGGCTGAGCATGAGGCCTTCAAGGATGTGCTGGGGTTGGTGAAGTGAGGCAGGCCGGCTTCGTGCTTGCTTATGCCATGCGCTTGTCATGGCTGGTTCTTTTGATGCTTGTGGCGAGCTGTGCCTCCGGCTCGGACGAGATTGTGCAGCCCGCGAGTCAGGCAAATTCGCCCAGGCCTGGATACCCCACCATCTCCAGGCGCCTTGGGGAGCAGGGCCGCGTGACCTTGCGGGTGCAGGTGCTGGCCAGCGGCGACCCCGGCGAGGTGCAGCTTCAGAAAAGTTCAGGCTTTGACAGACTGGACGCGGCTGCGGTGGCGGGCATGAAGAAGTTCAAATTCAACCCCGCACGAACCCGGTCGGGCCGTGCCGTGGATTCGTGGTCTATCCAACCGATCCAGTTCATCCTTGATTGACTGAGCCGTTCATTCACTGCTAAAACTCGCATGTTCCGCACCGTCCCAACACTCCTTCACCTACCCATTCGCCATGCGTAACTCATTCCTTCTTTCCCTGCTGCTGTCCGCCTCCATCGCCTGCTCTGCGGCGCCTGCGTCGACCGAGTCCATCAACACACTTCTCACCGTGACCAAAACCGAGGCGCTCATCGCTGGCATGCACGGCCAGGTTGACCAGATGATGGGCCAGGCGCTGGGGCAAATGCTGGGTGGCCGGCAACTCTCGCCGGAGCAACAACGGATGATCGACGCTGCGCGCAGGGAGTTCTCCATCGTCATGAAAGAAGACCTTTCATGGAGCCGGATGCGGTCGATGTACATCAGCATCTACCAGGAGACTTTCACCCAGGAGGAGATCGACGGGCTGATTGCCTTTTACCGCAGCCCGGCCGGCGCTGCCTTTGTCGACAAAATGCCTCTTGTCATGCAGAAGTCCGCCCTCGCCATGCAGGCGCGCATGCCGCAGCTGATGGAAAAAATGAAAGCCGCGATGCAAAAGGCGATGGCCGAGGCGGGCGTCGCGCGATAGTTTGCAGGCGCGTCGCGCGTGGATTGCCGCCGTGGCCGGGCGGCAGTACAGTAAGCCCTCCAATTCCGCACCGACCTGCGAGGGCCCATGCCATCCACCCACGTCCTGCTGTTTGCCCTGACCTTGCTCGCGGCCCTGGGCAGCGCGCTGATTGCCGGCATCTTCCTGGCGTTTTCCAACTTTGTAATGAAGGCCCTGGCCCGCGTGGCACCGGCCTCGGGTATCGCGGCCATGCAGTCCATCAATGTGGTGGTGCTCAATCCCGGTTTCCTGGGCCTGTTCATGGGCACGGCCCTGGTGTGCGCCGTGCTGGTACTGGTCGCCCTCTGGCACTGGCAGGCGCCCGGCGCCTTCTGCCTGGGGGCGGGCAGCCTTCTTTATTTACTGGGCACCTTCGGCGTGACCATGGCCTTTAATGTCCCGCGCAACAACGCGCTGGCGCGGCAGGATGCGGCCAGCGCCGAGGCCGCCGGCTTCTGGCGCGGCTATGTGGCCGGCTGGACGATGTGGAACCATGTGCGCACGCTGGCGGCGCTGGCCGCGGCGGTATTGCTGCTTTATCCGCTGGTCCGGTTTCCGGCCGGCGCATAGCCCGAAGGGGAGTGCGCTGTGGCGTGTGGGCTGGTTGATGTTGTCCAATCGGGGCCGGCTGATGCCAAGCGCCATGGCAGCGGATGAAAAAACTGTAGTCCGCGCACCTCAAGCTTCTTGGGGCTGACGCTATAGTGCAGGTACCGTATCCTGCTCCCTCAGCTGATCAAGCAGGCAGATGGACTGCAGCGGAGGGGTGCCGGGTTTCATGGGCTTATTGATACCGGCATAAAAATGCGGCGTATTTGCTGCAATGCCAATAAACAAGAGGGTTCCGGGAGGGTTCGATGTCCAAGTTAAACCGCAGCCGCCAAGTTGTATCGCAGGGTTTGCAGATTAAATTACGCTAATTAGCGCATTTGAGACTATGACTTCGCTCGGCGCATTTTTACTTTCCTGGTTTGGTGCAGTTGCGGTCGCGAGCGTCGTTCTTGGCTGCGTCGTTGCGGCATCAAGAAGTGCCAAGGTCAGGTTCGCTTCGATTGTTCTGATCGGTGCCGCGTGGTCTTCGCCATTCTTCGCTCTGTTCCTGAAATTTGTATTCGAGGGAACAGTCTTTGAAATTGGCCCCCCATTCACAAGGCATCGGGGAAATGACGTGGCCTATGTAGCCCTCGCCGTGCTATTTGGCGCAAGCATACTCTGGGCTTCCATTCTGGCGGCGCGCTCCGACGCGGCAAGCCCGGCGATTGCAAAGACACCTGGCGAATAGAGGCATGCGCTTTAAAACGCCAATCGACACGGACCCACTACAGCAGTGGGCGGCTTTGCCGCAAACGGTGGTGGCCTGGTCATCTTCGTCAGGCACCCTCAGCATCGCCCCCGTTTTCCCTTAACAACCCATGGCAGCTTTAGACTCCGGCCCTTTTTTCCATGGCACGAAAGCCCAATTGCAGCCAGGCGATTTACTGAGGCCAGGCTTTACGTCGAATTACGACGAAAGCGTCGTGATGAATCACATTTATTTCACGGCCATCGCCAAAGGCGCGGGGCTTGCCGCGGAAATAGCCAAAGGCAGCGGCGGGCCGCGTGTCTACGTCGTTGAACCCACGGGGGAGTTTGAGAACGATCCCAACGTGACCGACAAGAAGTTCCCGGGTAACCCGACGCGGTCCTATCGAAGCAAGCTGCCTTTAAAAGTGGTGGGCGAGCTTCAATCCTGGGAGCCGTATGACCCGGAGTTCATTCAACAACTGAGGGCCCGCGTAGAGAATGGCATGGGCAAAATCATCAATTAATGTGGGGGCGCCCTGTGAAACAAGTCCTCGCCTCTTCAGCCGGATCTTGAGCTGTTGAACAGGAGCTGTGGGTGCTCGTCAGCCTCCTGAAAGCCCGTTATCCATAATTAAGAATTCAGTTTTGCTGGTTTCTCAGCGTTTCTGGCCCTAAGAGAAGCAACCCTCTGGAGACAACACCGTGTTCAAGTCCCTTTTGCTCAGCAAGTCCGAGGCCGGGTTTTCGGCCGCCATGGCCGACACCGATGAAGCCCAGCTTCCCGCCGGCGACGTGCTGGTGCAGGTCGAATATTCCACCCTCAATTACAAGGACGGCCTGGCCATCACCAACAAGGGGCCGGTGGTGCGCAGCTGGCCCATGGTCGCGGGCATTGACGGCGCAGGCACGGTGCTCGAATCCACCCACGCGGGTTGGAAGGCCGGCGACCGGTTTGTGCACAACGGCTGGGGCCTGGGTGAAACGCGCTGGGGTTTGATGGCCGAACGCGCGCGCCTGCAGGGCGACTGGCTGGTCAAGCTGCCGGCGGCCTTCACCACTCGCCAGGCCATGGCCATAGGCACGGCCGGTTATACCGCCATGCTCAGCGTGCTGGCGCTGGAGGCGCACGGCATTAAGCCCAATGACGGCGAGGTGCTGGTCACGGGCGCTACCGGCGGCGTGGGCAGCGTGGCGGTGGCCTTGCTCGGCAAGCTGGGCTACAGCGTGGTGGCTGCCACCGGCAAGGCCAGCGAAGAGGCTTACTTGAAGCAGCTGGGTGCCAGCAGTGTGATGGACAGGGCCGAGCTCTCGGCGCCCGGCAAGCCGCTGCAAAAAGAACGTTGGGCCGCGGTGGTCGACGCCGTAGGCTCGCACACCCTGGCCAATGCCTGCGCGCAGACGCGCTACGGCGGCGTGGTGACGGCCTGCGGTCTCGCCCAGGGCGCGGATTTCCCGGCGACGGTGATGCCCTTCATCCTGCGCGGCGTGACGCTGTGCGGCATAGACAGCGTGATGGCGCCGCTGGCAAAGCGCCAGCAAGCCTGGGAGCGCTTGGCCCGCGACCTGGACCCGGCCAAACTGGAAGCCATGGTCGAGGAGGTGCCGCTGGCCCGTGCCGCCGAAAAAGCGGCCGACTTGATGTCAGGCAAAGTGCGCGGCCGTGTGGTCGTCAAAATCTGAAGAATCCCAAAAATAAAACGGAGACAAGACATGACGAGTTACGCAGACTTTTACCGCCAGTCCATAGAGCAGCCCGAGGCCTTCTGGACCGAGCAGGCGAAATTGATCGACTGGCACAAGCCCTTCACCCGCGTCTGCAACGACGACAAGCCGCCTTTTGTTCAGTGGTTTGAGGGCGGGCAAACCAATCTGTGCCACAACGCGGTCGACAGGCACCTCAAGGATCGGCCCGACCAGGCCGCGCTGATCTACGTCTCCAGCGAAACCGGTGCCGAAAAAACCTACAGCTTCCGCGAACTGCATGCCGAGGTGCAGCGCATGGCCGCCAGCCTGCTGACCATGGGCGTGGTCAAAGGCGACCGTGTGCTGATCTACATGCCCATGATCCCCGAGGCCGCCTTTGCCATGCTGGCCTGCGCGCGCATAGGCGCCATCCATTGCGTGGTGTTCGGCGGTTTTGCCAGCGGATCGCTGGCCTCGCGCATCGACGATGCCACGCCGCGCGTCATCATCAGCGCAGACGCCGGCTCGCGCGGTGGCAAAGTCGTGGCCTACAAGCCGCTGCTTGACGAAGCGATTCGCCTGGCGAAACACCAGCCCGAAGCCGTGCTGCTGGTGGACCGCGGCCTGGCGCCCATGCCCATGGTGGCCGGCCGCGACCTGCATTGGGAAACCCTGCGCGCCAAGTACATGCACGCCCAGGTGCACTGCGAATGGCTGGATTCCAGCGCCATCAGCTACACCATTTACACCAGCGGTACCACCGGCAAGCCCAAGGGCGTGCAGCGCGACACCGGTGGTTATGCGGTGGCGCTGGCCGCCAGCATGAAACACATCTTCGACGGCCGCGCCGGCGAGACCTATTTTTCGACCAGCGACATTGGCTGGGTGGTCGGCCACAGCTACATCGTCTACGGCCCGCTGATCGCCGGCATGGCCACCATCATGTACGAAGGCCTGCCCACACAAGGCATGGACCAGCAGCCCAACGCCGCGATCTGGTGGAGCCTGGTCGAGAAATACAAGGTGACCGGCATGTTCAGCGCGCCCACCGCGGTGCGCGTGCTCAAAAAGCAGGACCCGGGCCTGCTCAAAAAACACGACCTCTCCAGCCTGCGCGCCTTCTTCCTGGCCGGCGAGCCGCTGGACGAACCCACGGCGCGCTGGATCAGCGAAGGGCTCAACGTGCCCATCATCGACAACTACTGGCAGACCGAATCAGGCTGGCCCATCATCACCATCGCCAATGCCGTCGAAAAAAAGCCCAGCCGCTTCGGCAGCCCCGGCGTGCCCATGTACGGCTACAAGGTCAAGATACTGCACGAGTCTACCGGTGAGGAGCTGACCCAGCCCAATGAAAAAGGCGTGGTCGTCATCGAAGGCCCGACACCGCCGGGTTTTATGCAGACCATCTGGAAGGACGACGCGCGCTTCGTCAACACCTACTGGAAGAGCGTGCCCGGCAAGATGGTGTATTCCACCTTTGACTGGGGCATACGCGACGAGGACGGCTACTTTTTCATCCTGGGCCGTACCGACGACGTGATCAACGTCGCCGGCCACCGCCTGGGCACGCGCGAGATCGAGGAAAGCATTTCAGGCCATGCCGGCGTCGCCGAGGTGGCGGTGATCGGCGTGGCCGACCCGCTCAAGGGCCAGGTCGCCATGGCGTTTGCCGTGCCCAAGGATTCGAGTGCGCTCACCGACAACGCGGCGGCGATGAAGCTCGAAGGCGAAATCATGAAACGCGTGGACGGCGACCTGGGCGCTGTCGCAAGGCCGGCGCGTGTGCACTTCGTATCGGCCCTGCCCAAAACCCGCAGCGGCAAGATGCTGCGGCGTGCGATCCAGGCGGTGTGCGAGGGCAGGGACCCGGGGGACTTGACGACCATGGATGACCCGGCGGCGCTGCAGCAGATTCGGGATCGGGTGGCCTTAAGTTAGTTCACACAAAGAAAGCGCTAGATGTCCGAACTGTTAGAGCTAAAACTTGCCAATAGGCCTGGCGACAACGACCTCTTGGCCTTTATGGGCTTTCCCAATCAACAATTTCCGCAAAGCATCACACCGAAAAGAGTTAAGGAAATTGCTGAAGAGAAGGGGCAGTCTCTTTTGGCTGATCTCATCGCTCGATCAACTGACACCGCGAGTACGCATAGTTTTATCAGTGCTCGTTCGAATCGGCATGGTCAAACAGTAATTTTGAATACACGCGCAAACGTCGTTAAGAGCTATTTAGAGGGGTGCTCAAAGCTGCAGATGTGTATAGATTGTTTTGAATGGATGGAATTGGATAAACCTCAAATCCAAGCAGAGCTATCAGGACTGCAAGTTGTCGGAGATGTTGACGCGAAGGCAAGTGGTCTAAAAGTAAGGGCCCGGGCAACTTCCTTTGATGGAGATTTCAATTTGTCGACGGAGGGAGTCGTCGAATTAATGTTTGAGGGTGCCAACCTCAAGAAGGTTGCCATTAGCTGTCTACCAAATGGGAGTTTATTGATATTCGAAAAAGGTAGTGTTCTAAGCGGTGGGCTCTATATTGCATCCTCAGACGATGGGTCGCGTTCGTCTTCAGGTCGAGGCAAGGTATCGATTTTTAGCAATCCCGGCACTACCCTAGGTGGGGAACTGGTAGTGTCCAGTTGCCTAGTTGATAGCATGGTGTTGAACGGTTGGACGATAAACGAAGACATTCGATTCTCAGACTGCCTCATTGCAAAAATCGGCCTAACATCCGCGACATTGAAAGGGAAAGTATCGTTTAGTCGATGCGATTTCTCAGATGAGCCCGCACTGTTTTTGAACTCATCATTCGGAAAGCCTACCTCGTTCACAAGATGCAGCTTTCGAAAGGCACCTGACTTTCATGGAGCGAAATTGCACCAGAACACCAGATTTTTAAGTTGTACCTTCGACGCAGCTGGAGCAATTTGGAATCCAAAATGCGATTCGGTTGATGTTGCTGCGTATCGGGTACTCAAAGGACATTTTGGGCAACAAAAGGATTCTCGACAGGAAATTGTTTTTTACGCCCTTGAGCAGCGCGCTGAGCGCTATATATCCAAAGCAGACCCTGTGGAAGTGGCGATTTCGTGGGTGCAGGATTTTGTATCTGGCTATGGACAGTCGATTTCTCGAGCAGTTGTAGTTTTTTTTGGATGGAATGCCTTGTTTGCTACAGCGTTCCAAGTTTTGGGAGCAAATTTCATCAAGGTGAAAGCTTCAGGATCAATTGAGAGATTTCCGGGAGTCGCATTGGCTTTGCAAAATGCATTTAATCCATTAGCACTCTTTTCTGAAAAGGGGCTAGTCGAGCTGAACTCTCTTCTGGTGTACCTGATTTCTCTTACTCAGGCGCTCGGGTCGCTGGGCATCGTTGCTTTGATCTTGTTGACTATCCGAGGGAAATTCAGAAAAGGCTCATCTTCTGAGAGCTAAGTTAATGTGGGTACGCTAGCTTGGCCTGACTAAAGAATCGGGTTGTACAAGTTACTCGGATGTCTCATCTTGAGAAAACTTCTCGACACTTTGTTTCAGCCAAGGGTTTCTACCCGGATACCCCCTTGTGCCCGGTCGTAGCATCAGTCGCGCAAGGCCCTCGGGTAGTAGCTGACTGATTTCTGGGGGCCCTGCCATATTCCAAAAAAGGGGACTCCAGATGACAACCAAACTCAACGTGAACGGCCGGGCCGTTTCCGTCAATGCCGAACCCGACACACCCCTGCTGTGGGTGATACGCGATGAGCTGGGCATGACCGGCACCAAGTTCGGCTGCGGCGCGGCGCTGTGCGGCGCCTGCACCGTGCACCTCAACGGCAATCCTGTGCGCTCCTGCCAGACGCCGCTGTCGGCGGCGGCGGGGCAGAAGGTGGCGACAATTGAAAGCCTGTCGCGCAACAACACGCACCCGCTGCAGGTGGCGTGGATCAAGCATGACGTGCCGCAGTGCGGCTACTGCCAGTCGGGCCAGCTGATGAGCGCGGCGGCCCTGCTCACGGCCAACAAGAACCCGAGCGACGCCGACATCGACGCCGCGATGAGCGGCAATATCTGCCGCTGCGGCACCTACCCGCGCATCAAGGCGGCGATCAAGGATGCCGCTTCCACCATGCGCAAAGCCTGAGGAGAACGATCATGACTACCAACACACTGGTCTCCCTTGATCGCCGCAGCTTCCTCAAGACCTCATCGGCCCTGACCGTCGCGGGCAGCGGGCTGATGCTGGGCGTCACGCTGGGCGTGCCCTCGGCCGTGCAGGCCGCCGGCACGCTGTACACCCCGAATGCCTGGGTACACATTGCTGACGACAACACCATCACGCTGATCTCGGCCCGCTCCGAGATGGGGCAGGGCGTCTACACCTCCATGCCCATGCTGATCGCCGAGGAGCTCAACGTCGACATCCGCAAGGTCAAGGTCGCGATCGCGCCGCCGGGCAAGGTCTACACCAATGCCTTGCTGGGCGCGCAGATCACCGGCGGTTCGACCTCGGTGCGCGACGGCTGGGAGAAGCTGCGCATTGCCGGCGCCCAGGTGCGCAGCATGCTGGTCTCCGCGGCGGCGGCCAAATGGAATGTGGACGCTTCGACGCTCAAGGCCGAGAACGGCATGGTCATAGGCCCCAAGGGCAAGAAGGCGACTTACGGTTCGCTGGCCGAGGCTGCGTCCAAACTGCCGGTGCCCGAGAAGGTGGCGCTCAAGGACCCGAAGGACTTCACCGTGGTCGGCAAGCCCACCAAGCGGCTGGACACGCCAATGAAGGTCAACGGCACGGCGGAGTTCGGCATCGACGTGAAGCTGCCGGGCATGGTGTATGCCAGCCTGCAGCAATGCCCGGTGATAGGCGGCAAGGTCACCAGCTTTGACGCCGCCAAGGCCAAGGCCATGCCCGGCGTGATCGACGTGGTGCAGATTCCCGACGGCGTGGCGGTGGTGGCCGACAGCTACTGGCATGCTTTCAAGGCGCGCCAGGCGCTGACGGTGCAGTGGGACGAAGGCCCGGTCGCGGCCATCAGCAATGCCAGCATGCTGGACGGCATACGCAAGGCGGCCGACAGCGGCAAGCCGATTCCCATCGTGGCGCCCAAGGGCGATGCCGCCGGCGCGATGAAGGGCGCGGCCAAGACGCTGAAGGCCGAGTACGTGTCGCCGCTGCTGGCGCATGCCACGCTGGAGCCCATGAACTTCACGGCCGACTACAGGAACGGCAAAATCCTGCTGATAGGCCCGACGCAGTTCCAGCAGGGCGCAGAAGGCAGCGTGGCCGCGGCGCTGGGCATCAAGCCCGAGGACATCACGCTGAAGACCACCTTTCTGGGCGGCGGCTTCGGCCGGCGGCTGGAGCTGGACTTTATCGTGCAGGCGGCGCAGATCTCCAAGGCCGTGGGCAAGCCGGTCAAGCTGCTCTGGAGCCGCGAGGACGACACCACGCACGACTTTTACCGGCCCATGGCGGTCAACCAGCTTTCGGCCGGCCTGGGGGCCGACGGCAAGCCGGTGGCGCTCACCTTCAAGGTGACGTCGCAGTCCATCACGCAGCGCGCCTTCGGCCTGCCCAAGGACACGCTGGACCCGTTCATGGCCGAGGCCGGCGTCATGCCTTACGACATCCCGAACACCCAGTACGACCTGGTGATCCACGACAGCGGGCTGCGCGTGGGCTACTGGCGCTCGGTGAGCCATGCGCTCAATGCCTTTGCCAACGAGAGTTTTGTGGACGAAATGGCGCTGGCCGCGGGCAAGGACCCGTATGCCTACCGCATGTCGCTGCTCGAGAAGCAGCCGCGTTTTGCCAATGTGCTCAAACTCGCGGCCGACAAGTCCGGCTGGGGCACGCCGGCGCCGGCCGGCCGCAGCCGCGGCATCGCGCTGATGGAGGGCTACGACACCTATATGGCCCAGGTGGCCGAGGTGTCGGTCAAGGACAACCAGGTCACGGTGCACAAGATCACGGTGGTGGCCGACCTGGGCCGCATGGTCAATCCCGACACGGTGCAGGCGCAGATCCAGTCCAGCATCGTCTTCGGCCTGTCGGCGGCGCTGAACAACCAGATCACGCTGGACAAGGGCTGGGTGCAGCAGAGCAATTTCGGCGACTACCCGGTGCTGCGCATGCACGAAGCACCGGTGATGGACATTACGCTGGTGCCCAGCACCGAAAAGCCCGGCGGCATCGGCGAGCCGGCGACGGCGCTGGTGGCGCCGGCGGTGGCCAATGCGGTGTTCGCGGCCACCGGAAAGCGGGTGCGCACGCTGCCGCTGAACGACAACCTGGCCAAGGCATGAGGGAATTGGCGATGGGCCGAGGCGTAAATGGGCACGGGCTGCTAGCATCCGGCGCATGGACAACATAGACCTCGAAGTTCTGAAAACCTCCTCGCAGTGGCTGGCCGCGGGCCTGCGCTGCGAGCTGGTGACCGTGCTCAAGACCTGGGGCTCCAGCCCACGGCCCGAAGGCTCCATGCTGGCGATCTGTGAAGACGGCCGGGTGGTGGGTTCGGTCTCGGGCGGCTGCATTGAGGACGACATGATTGACCGGGCGCGCCGCGAGGGCCTGGACCGCGCGCGGCCGGCCATCGTCACTTACGGCGTTTCGGCCGACGAGGCACGCCGCTTCGGCCTGCCTTGCGGCGGCACCATAGAGTTGGCCATAGAGCCGCTGTCGGCGGCCAGCCAGGTGGACGAGCTGCTGCGGCGCTTGCAGGCCGGCGAGCTGGTGGCGCGCCGGCTGGACCTGCATACCGGCGCGGTCACCTTGGGCACGGCCCAGCCCAGCCAGTCCATGCAGGTGTCCGAAGCCGCGCTGGTGACCCTGCACGGGCCGCGCTGGCGTTTGCTGATCATTGGCGCGGGGCAGCTCTCGCGTTTTGTGGCGCAGATCGCCCAGGGCATGGACTACGCCGTGACGGTGTGCGACCCGCGCGAGGAATACCGGGACAGCTGGCAGGTCGACGGCGTGGAGCTGGCCACCGGCATGCCCGACGACGTGGTGCAGGCCATGAAGCTGGACGCGCGCTGCGCGGTGATCGCGCTCACGCACGACCCCAAGCTGGACGACCTGGCGCTGATGGAGGCGCTGCGCTCGCCGGCTTTTTACGTGGGCGCGATCGGTTCGCGCCTGAACAACCAGCGCCGCCGCGAGCGCCTGGCCGAGCACTTTGACATGACTGAAGAGGAACTGGGCAAGCTGCACGGCCCCATAGGCCTGTATATCGGCAGCAAGACGCCACCCGAGATCGCGATTTCCATCCTGGCCGAGCTCACGGCGGTGAAAAACCAGGTGGCCTTGCCGCGCGCTGTGGGCATCGCTGAAGCCAAGGCCCAGGCCGGCCTGGCGCCCACGGGCGAGGTGTGTGAGCTGCCCGTGCCGGCCGGCAAGCCGGCTGTTTAGGCCGGAGCCACATCAAAGGCCGTGGGCGGCAGCCCGGCGCGTGAGCGCTCGGCCATCGCGGCCCAGGCCGATTCCCATTCGCGCACGCGTGCCGGCAGGTCAAACAGCGGCGCCGCGGCCTTGCCCGCCTGCAGGCTTTGCCGCAGCTGTTGCAGGGCCTGCGGGTCGCGTCCCAGGCGCAGGGCTTCGGCCACATAAGCCGGCCGGCTCTCCATCACGCATTGCGGCAAACCCGCCGCGCGAATGATGCTGCCGCCCAGGCGCGAAGCCATGCTCTCGCCGGCGCAGCTGAGAGCCGGAACCCCCATGCGCAAGGCGTCTTCCAGGCCCAGGTTGGCGTTAAAGCGCAAGGTGTCCAGGAACAGGTCGGCATGCCGGAGGCAGGCCAGGGACTGGGCGCGCGTGAGCCTGTGGGTAAAGATGAGGCGGCTTTCATGCACGCCGGTGGCATTGGCCTCGCGCACCAGGTTGGCGGCGATGGCCAGGCTGTAGGCAGGCAGCCACAGCACCGCATCGGGCAGCGAGCGCAGGATTTTCATCCAGGCGGCGAAGCTGGCGGGGTCCAGCATGACCGAGGGCACGGTGGCGCACAGCACCAGCGCGTCGGCCGGCAGGCCGGCTTGCTCGCGGCTGTCCCAGCCGGGTTCCGGCGTCTCGTCATGGGCGGCCAGCCAGCAGCTGTGCGGCAGGCGCACGACGGCGCCGTAGGGCGCGAGGTCCAGCCCGTCGGGGTGCACAAAGCGGTCGGACATGTTGTAGTCGCAGGGCCTTGGCGGGTTGTGGCGGTGCCAGGTGAGCTGGCGCAGCTGCACGGGCGCGACGCGCAGCTCGGGTATCTCGGGCCGGCACCAGGCGGTGTCGAAGGCCATGTCGACAAACAGGTCGAGCTGGTCCAGGCGCATGCGGCCGGCGGCCTCGACGTCCGACATATGGGCGATCTCGGTGACGCTGGCGGCATGCGGCTTGAGCATCTCGGCGTGTGCAAGCTCCGGGTGCCGCGTGGGCGAGTAGACATGGATGGCAAAGCGGCTGCTGTCGTGCAGCGCGAGCTGGCGTTTGAGCGCGTGGGCATGGCGCTCGTCGCGCAGGCTTTGTACCGCCATGCCGACCTGGATGCGCTCGTCGCGCCGGCCCACCGGCGCGGCGCGGCGCGCGAAGGGCGGCAGGGCCGTTTTCACGCTTTCGCTGATTTTCGCGACCGAGACATTGCGCACCTGGGCGAGCTCGTTCTCGTCCATGTCCAGCATCAGGCCGTAGAACTGCGCGTCGCGCCAGTCGCGGCGCCGGCCGGTGCGCAGGCATTCGTCCAGCATCTGGCGCAGCGTGGCCGTGAGGCGTTCGTTCTCCCGCCAGTCGCAGACCGTCATGGCCTCATAGACCTGGCCGCAGTAAAGCTGCCGGGCGTCGGGGAGCTCGCCCTGCGGCAGCCGCAGCTTGTGGTCCAGGTAGGCCGGTGCGATGGCGCGGCCCAGGAAGTCGCGAAAGTAAGCCAGGGTGTCGGCATCAAAGCGCTGGCTGGCTTCGCGGGATGCGTCGAAGTCGCCATTGAAGGCCAGCACGGCCGCGCCGCGTATGCGTATGTCCAGGTCGTGCGGAAAGCGCAGGGCCGCCGCTTCGAGCGCGGCCAGCGCCTCGGGGTAGCGCCGGGCGCCGCACAGGTAGTCGCTGAGGTTGACGTGGTAGGGCGCGTGGCCGGGGTCTTGCGCCAGGCATTTGCGGGCGCAGGCCAGCGCGGCCTCCCACTGGCCCTGCGCGGCGGCCATCAGCCCGACGTTGTTGAGGGCGCGCGCATGCAAGGGGTCCAGCGCCAGCGCGCGCTGGTAGGCCATGCTGGCGCGGGCCAGGTCGCCGCAGCTTTCGGCGGCGATGGCCAGGTTGGCCGCGCCGTCGGCGGTCTGCAGCAGCGCGGCCTCGACCGAGAGCAGCGCCTTGTAGGCGGCCGCGGGCCGGGAGAGCGCGGACAGCAGCGTGGCGCAGGCCGAGGCGGCGTTGACGTCATCGGGTGCCAGCGCCAGGGCCTGCTCAAACGCGATCAGGGCCTGCTCGAGCCGGCCCTCGGCATGCAGCTGCGCGCCGCGCTGCATCCAGCTTTGGCTGTCTTCGGGAGCGCTCGCAGGCGTGTTGTGCATAGCCCGGATTATGTGGCAGCGGCCCCCTGGTCAACGAGGGATCGCAGGGATAATCGGCGCAGCATGAATGCTCCCTCCGCACAGCCCACCACCCTGCACCTGCTCGGACGTTTCAGCGAGGCCTTTACCGGCGCGGAACGCGAGCTGCTGGACATACGCCGCCTGCTGGAGGGCCGCCGGCCGGTCAAGCTCTGGTCCGACGTGCCGCCGCATCCGGCCTACGCGGGGCAGGGCATCGCGACCATACAGCCCTTTGCCCAGCAGTTTCCCCGGGGCGGCACCTTGCTGATCGCCGGCGTGCACATGCGGCCCGGCATCTGGCTCAAGTACGCCGGTTTTGAAAAAATCATCCTGTTCTACAACCTGGCCAACCACGCGCAGCTGTTTGCCGCGATGGAGGCCTTGCGCGACAGCACGGGCCTGGACCCGGAGCTGGTGTTCGTCTCCAGGATGCTGCAGCTCAGCGTGGGCCTGCCCGGCCGCATTGCGCGCAGCCTGATGGACCTGCAGCCTTTTCTCGCGGTGGCGGATGAGCGTTTCGCGCGGGCAGCGGACCGGCCTTTTACCGTGGGCCGCGTCAGCCGCGACGCGCCGGACAAACACCATCCGCAAGACCCGGCGCTCTACCGCATGCTGGCCAGCCGCGGCTTCAAGCTGCGCATCATGGGCGGCACTTGCCTGGCGGATGCATTGCAAGGTGCCGAGGGGATTGAGCTGCTGCCGGCCGGTGCTGAAAGCGCGGCCGATTTTTACCGCTCGCTTGACGCCTTCTTCTACCGCACGGGGGCTTCCACGGAGGCCTACGGCCGGGTGGTGGTGGAGGCCATGGCGGCTGGGTTGCCGGTGGTGGCCCATGCCCGCGGCGGTTATGCCGAAGTCATGGAACACACGGTGTCGGGCCTGCTGGTCCAGTCCCAGGAGGAGGCCTATGACGCGGTGACGCGGCTGGCGGGCGACGCCGGGCTGTGCCGGCGGATGGGCGAGGCGGGCAGGGCGCAGGCGCTGGCCGTGCATGGCCCCGAGGCCACGCAGCGCGAGATCGCTTTCTACCTCGAATCTGCTGCGGCTTCTTAAGGCGCCTGGAAGATCGCAGTGCCGGAATACGAGCCGGCGGGCGACAAGCTGCCGGTGTAGACCAGGCCGGCGCGGTTGGCGTTCGAGCCGGTGAACATGCCCTTGACGGCGCCGCTGCCGCTGGCAAAGCTGGAGCTCGAGAAGTAGACAAAGTTTTCCACCACGTTGCCGAAGGAGGTGTTGATGTTCACGCTGAGCATGGGCCCTCCGGCCTGGACCGGGTCGAAGTTGACCGAGAAGGTCGCGCTGTTGAGCGTTCCGCTGGTGCCGGTGTAGGACGTGGGTGCCGAACCGCCGATCAGGGTGTAGCTGGAGATGCCCACGGTGGTGGGCAGGACCGGCGTGGCCTGGCCCACGATGTAGTGCAGCTGGGCCAGGTTGGTGGCACCGTTCTTGGAGCCGCTGGCCCAGTTGCCCCAGCCGATGAAGTCGTTGTTGGCCATGGAGCCGAATGAGCCGGCCGCAGTATTGACGGTGGGCGTGAAGACGTTGCCTGACGACTCGAATTCGCTGACCTTGCCGGTGTTCATCACGACGGAGGCGGACGCCACCGGGCCGGTGAAGCTGCCGTTGGGGTCGGAGGTGACCGGCGGAAAGTGGTAGTGGGCGACAGCCGTCAGGTTGGTGAAGGTGCCGGTGTTGGGGTCGGGTGGCGGGGGCGGTGGGGGAGGCGCGGACGGCGTGGGGGGGGTTGGCGTTACGGGCCCAACGGACTTGACCAGCTCGGGTTTGCCCTTGTCGTCGACCTTGTCGCCCACGGTGACCGGCTCGCGTTCCGGTGCGGGCGTGGGAACATTGGCCCGCACGTTGGTGCGCACGGGCGCATCCGTGCTGTTGACGACCCGCACCGATTCGCCGGCCGTCAGGCCCACGCAGCCGCCGGCGTTGCAGACCTCGATGGCATCCAGCTCGGTCGTGACGCCCAGCGAACCGTCGGGGTTGTAGCCCACATTGAAGCCGGAGCCGCGTATGCCTATGGTGGCCGTGGTGGTGGTGACCTTGTAGTTTTCGCGGTTGCGCTTGCCGATCAGGCCGGTGATGGCGCGCATGCTGCCGCGCAGCAGGTCAACCAGGAAACGGTCTTCCTTGGGATCGGCCTTGTCGACATAGTTGGCCACCTTGAATTCGGTGTTGGGCTGCAGGGACACCAGGCCGCCGTCGGTGAAGCGCACTTGCGCGCGCCCGCTGGCGCCGGTCAGTATGGCCTGGCCGCTTTCGATGTCCTTGCCTTTGACCAATGCCGTGGTGGCGCCGTCCGCGCGGCGCACGTTGACATCGCCGGAGATGAACTGGGCCACGCCGGCGGAAGGCGCGGCAAAAGCCTGCAGCGGGTAAATGGCGGCCAGCGCCATGGCCAGGGCGGTGTGTTGGAGCTTGATATGCGGGGTCATGGTGGTTTCTCCGGGTATTTTTTGGCGGTTCGCACTGGGCTGCTGTGGGGGAGCTACGGGGGCGGCCCTGCTCAGAGCGGCGGTCTCAGGACCAGGTTGGTCTGCTGGAAAACGGCCGCGCCTGAAACCTGGCCGGTGCTGGGGCCCGTGCCGGTTACCGACGGGGCGCTGTAGACCAGCGCGGCGCGGCTGGCATTGTTGCCGGTGAAAAAGCCGGTGACATTGGTGCCCGAGGTGTTGGTGATTTTCGAGTTGTTGATGTCGACGTTGCTGCTGATGCCGTAGTCGTTGCCGCCGAAGCGCGTGGTGAGGTCCAGGCTGCCATAGCCCTGGCCCGGGCTGTAGGCGCCGAAGTTGGCGACCAGCGAACCGCCGACAAGCTGGCCCGCGCCCAGCAGGCTGGAGAAAGCGGTGCCGCCGGCCAGCTGGTAAGTGCCCTGCATGTTGTCGGCCGGCATCTGGGCCGTCGGCGTCGGCCGGCCCATCACGAAGTGAACGGATTCAATCGCGGTGGTCGAGCCCGACACGATTTTTTGCCCCGTCACCCAGCTGCCCCAGCCGACGAAGTCGGGATCGGACGGCACGCCCAGCGCGCCCTTTTCCATGCTGGTGAGGCCGGGCGTGCTGCGGAACTGGGTCCGGACGTCGCGGCTGTCTATGCTGTCGAAGTCGATAGGCTTGCCGCTCAGAAAGCTGGTCAGCACGGCGGTGCCGGCCTCGGGGTAGTAGCTTTCGACCACCGAGCTGGTCGTCGTGCTGTCGGTGAACGCAACCGCCGCGGCCAGGTCGGTGAACACCTGTTTGACGGGCGCCGGTGTGACGGGCGTCTGCTTGGGAGGGGGTGGAGGAGGGGGAGGGACAACGGTGGGTGTGCCCTTGTCGTCGACCTTGTCGCCCACGGTGACCGGCTCGCGTTCCGGTGCGGGCGTAGGCACATTGGCCCGCACATTGGTGCGAACCGGTGCTTCGGAGCTGTTGATGACCCGCACCGACTCGCCGGCCGTCAGGCCCACGCAGCCGCCTGCGTTGCAGACCTCGATGGCGTCCAGCTCGGTCGTGATGCCCAGGGAGCCGTCGGGGTTGTAGCCCACGCTGAAGCCTGAGCCGCGTATGCCTATGGTGGCCGTGGTGGTGGTGACCTTGTAGTTCTCGCGGTTGCGCTTGCCGATCAGGCCGGTGATGGCGCGCATGCTGCCGCGCAGCAGGTCGACCAGGAAGCGGTCCTGCTTGGGGTCGGCCTCGTCGACATAGTTGGCGATCTTGAACTCGGTATTGGGCTGCAGGGACACCAGGCCGCCGTCGGAAAACCGCACCTGGGCACGGCCGGCCGGGCCCGTCAGTATGGATTCGCCGCTCTCCAGCGGCTTGCCCTTGGCCAGGGGCTCAGCCTTGCCGTTGGTGCGCAGCACGTTGACGTCGCCGGCGATGAACTGGGCGACGCCGGCCGAGCCGGCGGCGAAGGACTGGGCGGGGAAGGCCGCCGCAACCACGACCGACAGGGCGGCGCGTCTGAGGGGAAATTCCCGTCGGGTTTTCATGGGGCTGTCTGGGCGGGGGCGGGCGTGTTCAGTCGGCACCGCGGTTCAGAAATCGCGGCGCACCGTCACCGAGAACAGGCTGCGCTTGTAGTCGGAAATCGCGACGTTGGATTTCACCGAGGTCAGGGCCAGCTGGGGCGTGACGCGCCACAGCTTGGCGGGCACCCAGTTCAGGCCGATGTTCAGGTTCCACTGCTTGTCATGGCGGGTGACGAGGAAGAGCGGGTCGGCGCCGCCGTATTTGCGGTCTTCATAAGCGAGGCTGCCGAACAGCGCCAGCGCGTCCGAAAGCGTTTTCTGGATGCCGGTGCGCAGGCCGACAAGGTCATGGCCCAGTTGCGGTACGCCCGCGGCGTGCTCTTTTTCCGTGCCGACGTAGCCGCCCGCGAAGACCACGATGTTGCTGTCGCGGAAGGCATGGGCATAGGAGGTGCCGACCACCGTGCGGGTCGCGTCGCGCAGCGACTGGCCGGGGTAGCTCAGGTCGCCCCACTGGATGTAGGTGCTCCACTGGCGAAAGCCGTCGATGCGGTAAGTCCATTCGCCGACCAGGCCCAACTGGTCGCGGGCGCGCGAGCCGGCCACGGTGTAGGTCCCGGCCTGCACCACGCCCGAGAACTCGTGTTTGTCGTAGCGGTAACTGGCGCCGAAATTGACATCGACCTGGCCGGTGTTGAAGTCGTTGTATTTGCTGTTGACGCGGGCGTTGCCGTAGACGTTGCCGATCAGCGACCAGCGCGGATCCACCACGTAACGGGCCGACAGGCCGCCGCCCAGGCTCATGAAGGCGTCTTTGGTTTCGACGCCGGCGGGATTGAGCGTGAAGATCAGGCCGCCGAAAGCGGGCACGGCCACGTTCGGGTTGCCGGGGCCGCTGTTGATGTTGGTGTCGTAGCCTACGCTGGCTTCCAGAAAGGGCTTGACCGACGAGCGGGCGGCTTCCTCGGTGCGGTCTATGGCCTGCAGGAACTGGTCGATGGTGGCAGCGGCCTCGGCCGGGATGTTGTCCTGCTTGGTTTCCAGCAGCACTTGCCGCGAGGCCTTGGTGTCACCGACGGAGAACAGCGCGCGGCCGAGTTCGGCGCGTGCCCGGGAGTTGCTGGGCTGCACGGCCAGCACGCGTTCCAGGGCGAATACCGCGCGGGTGTACTGGCCGGTCTCGTTGGCGGCAATGCCCAGCACGGTGTCGAAATCCGGGTCGCCCGCGCGCGCCGCCTCTTGCGGCTCCAGCAGGTCGAAGGCTTTTTGCGCCTGGCTTTGGTCCAGCAGGCTGCGGGCGTTGCTGACCAGTGCGTCGACTTCCGCGTGCGCCGGGCCGTTGGCCAGGATGGCAAGAAGAACAGTGATCCCGCCCGAGAAAAGTTTGTTTTTTGAATACATAAGTATTATTTTATAAAGGTCCCAGGTAACAACCCGTAAGCAACAAAAGTTTTATATCACGCGGGGATGACTTTCAGGGGTTTATTACACCTGCTACAGAGGGAGGAAGTGCGGCGCGGCAACACCTTTTTCGGGCTTTGGCACCGACTTGGTGATATTCACCAATTTCAGGGGGCGGCCAAGGGTATTCACGGGGGACGCCCTCCTGGTTTATCGGAATAATATTAGCCATTGCTTATATTAAGAAGAAGTCACTATGGACGAGATGATCCAGGCCAGTGCCCAGGTGGAACGGGGCCGGGTGTTTGAGCTGGCCGCCGAGCTGTTCGCCGTACTCGCCACGCCCATGCGTTTGCGCGTGCTCAGCGCCCTGTGCGAACGCGAAAAATCCGTCAACGAGTTGCTGGCCGAGATCGACACCACCCAGCCCAATCTTTCCCAGCATCTGGCCGTGCTGTACCGCACCGGTGTGCTGGCCAAGCGCAGGGAAGGCACCCAGGTGATTTACCGGGTGCAAAGCGAAAAAGCCGTGGCGCTGTGCCGCAGTGTCTGCACCCAGATCGCCATCGAACTGGACGAGCCGGGCGCGCTGCCGCCGGGGCAAAGCCTGTCGCCGCGCCCCGGCCTGCAGGACGCCTGAACCGAAAGACGCCACCCATGCTGAACAGATTCCTACAGCGCGCGCCCGAAAACTTTCTTTCGCGCGAGCAGATACAAGAAGTGCGGGCAGGGCGCCGCGGCTTTCTGGGGGGCGCGTTTGCCGCCGGGGCCGGCACCGTGGCCGCGGGCCGGGCCGTCGCGCAGGGCGCGGCGATGCCCGCCGAAGGCGAACCTGAAATCCTGAACCTTCCGCCGCACAGCAAGGGCCTGGGCCAGCCGGTGGCGGCTCGCGGCTACGGCCTGCCCAGCGAGTTCGAGAAAAACCTGCAGCGCCGCGAAAGCCCGGGCCTGACGCGCGTGAGCCAGGCCAGCGTGAGTTTTTGCCCCTTACAGGGCCTGTTCGGCATCATCACGCCCAGCGGCCTGCACTTTGAGCGCCACCACCAGGGCTGGTGGGACATAGACCCCTCCAAACACCGGCTGATGCTGAACGGCTCCGACGAGGCCATGCTCAAGCGCCCCATGGTCTTCAACATGGACGAGCTGATGCGCTTGCCCAGCGTGAGCCGCATGCACTTCATCGAGTGCGGCGCCAACACCGGCATGGAGTGGGGCAATGCCGCCGTCCCGACGGTGCAGTACACCCACGGCATGCTGAGCTGCAGCGAATTCACCGGCGTGCCGCTGCGTACCCTGCTGGAGCTTTGCGGCGCCGACCTCAAGCGCGCCAAATTCATCCTGGCCGAAGGCGCCGACGGATCGGGCATGACACGCACCATTCCCATGGGCCTGGTGATGAGCGGCGAGGTGCTGGTTGCCTACGGGCAAAACGGCGAGATGCTGCGGCCTGAAAACGGCTACCCGCTGCGGCTCATCGTGCCAGGCGTGCAGGGCGTGAGCTGGGTCAAATACCTGCGCCGCATCGAAGTGGGCGACATGCCTTACGGAGCCAAGGACGAAACGATTCACTATGTGGACCTGCAGCCCAGCGGCCTGCACCGGCAGTACACCAGCATCCAGGAAGTCAAAAGCGTGGTCACCTCGCCCAGCGGCGGCCAGGTGCTGCTGCAAAAAGGCTTTCACAACATCACGGGCCTGGCCTGGAGCGGTCGCGGCAAGATACGCCGGGTCGATGTCTCGGTCGACGGCGGGCGCAACTGGATGCAGGCGCGGCTCGAAGGCCCGGTGCTGGCCAAGTGCCTCACGCGTTTTAACGCCGACTTCGTCTGGGACGGCAAGCCGGCGATTTTCCAGAGCCGCGCGGTGGACGAAACCGGGCAGATCCAGCCGAGCTACAACGAGCTGCGCAAGGTGCGCGCCTCGCGCAGCATCTACCACAACAACGCCATCCAGTCGTGGTCGCTGGAAGAAAACGGCGAGGTGAAAAATGTCCAGGTTTAAACGCGCCCGGTGCTCGCTGCTGGTGCTCGTCTGCCTTTGCACGATGGGCACGGCATTCGCGCAAACGCAAGCCGCCGCGCGGCAGGCGGCGCTGGCCGGCGTCGGCCGGACCGCCACTCCCGCCGAAGTCAAGGCCTGGGACATCGACGTGCGGCCCGATTTCAAGGGCCTGCCCAAGGGGCAGGGCTCGGTGCGCCAGGGTGAAGTGCTGTGGGAGGCGCAGTGTGCCTCCTGCCACGGCAGTTTTGCCGAGTCGTCCGAGGTGTTCACGCCGATCGCCGGCGGCACCACGGCGCAGGACGTGAAAAGCGGCCGGGTCGACGGCCTGATGCCGGGCGCCAACCAGCCCAACCGCACCACGCTGATGAAAGTCTCCACGCTGTCGACGCTGTGGGACTACATCAACCGCGCCATGCCCTGGACCGCGCCCAAGACGCTGACGGCCGATGAGGTCTATGCCGCGACGGCCTACATCCTGTTCCTGGGCAATGTGCTGCCGGAAGACTTCACGCTGTCGGACGCCAACATTCGCGAGGTGCAGGAGCGTCTGCCCAACCGCAATGGCATGACGACGGCGCACGCGATGTGGCCCGGCAAGGAACTGGGCGGCACGGCCAGGCCCGACGTGCAGGGCTCGAACTGCATGGTGAACTGCAAGGCCGAAGTGGTGGTCAAAAGCTTTTTGCCCGACTACGCGCGCAACGCCCATGGCAACCTGGCCGAGCAGTCCCGCGGGGTGGGCGAAAGCCGCGGGGTGGATACGACGCGGCCGGCCTCGGCCGCGGCGGCACAATCGGGCAGCGCCGTGGCGCAGGCCGAGCGCGCGCCCGCGGCAATCCCGGTGGCGGCCGTGGTGAAGACGGCGGCCTCCGGCGCCGCGTCCGTGATGCCGCTGCTGCAGAAAAATACCTGCGTGGCCTGCCACGGCATGGACAACAAACTGGTGGGTCCGTCCTTCAAGGATATAGCCAACAAATATAAGGACCGTGCCGACGCGGTGAATTACCTCTCGGGCAAAATCAAGGCGGGCGGGCAGGGCGTCTGGGGTGTGATTCCGATGCCGCCGCAGGCTTTGAGCGCGGCGGAGTCGGCGCAGATTTCCCAATGGCTGGCGCAGGGCGCGGCGAAGTAGAGGCGGCGGGCCGGCGGTGTTTTTTTGAGGCATGCCTGGGAGAAATACCCTCCCGGATTTTTCGGTTTTTGGTGTCCAATCGGGCTAAGTTTTTAAGACATTCAAGTTATATAAAAGAGGAGTTCAACCATGGAACGTCGTGATTTTTTGGCCAGCAGTTCCGGTGCCACGGCGCTGGCGCTGGCAGCCGCCTCGGGCCTGAGCCCGGCCTACGCGCAAAACGCCCCGGGCTGGAACAAGGCCGCTTTTGAGAGCAAATCCCTGGCCGACGCGGCCAAGGCCATGGGCGCCACCAGCGCGCCGGTTGAAAGCAAGGACCTGCTGCTGCAGGCGCCCGAGATCGCCGAAAACGGCAACGTGGTGCGCGTGGGCGCCCAGAGCAATATCGCCAATACCACGCAGATCGCTCTGGTCGTTGAAAAGAACCCCAGCGCGCTGGCCGCCATGTTCGAGATCCCGGCCGGCACCGATGCCAATGTCTCGACCAATATCAAGATGGGCCAGTCCTCCAATGTCTACGCGCTGGCCAAGGCCGGCGACAAGTACTTCTATGCGGTGAAGGAAGTCAAAGTGACCCTGGGCGGCTGCGGCGGCTGAGCCTCGCGACCCTAACGACTGAAAGGAACAAGATATGTCAGACCCAATGCGGATCCGGGCCCAGGCCCAAGGCGATAAAACCACGGTGCGTGTGCTCGTGAGCCATGAAATGGAAAGCGGCCAGCGCAAGGATGCCGCCGGCAAGACCGTGCCGGCCTGGTTCATCCAGAACATCAGCGCCACCTGGAACGGCAAGACCGTCATGAGCGCCCAGTGGGGCACGGCCGTCTCCAAAAATCCCTTTGTGCAGTTCAGCTTCAAGGGTGGCAAGGCCGGCGACAAAATCGCTGTGAGCTGGACCGACAACCACGGCGACAAGCGCACCGACGAGGCCGTCATTTCCTGAGTTCCCCGCCGGTTTGCGCGCCGCGGCCCCGGCCGCCCACAACGATATTTGAGGAGAGAGCACGATGAAATTGAGCCTGTTTGGGCTGGCGGCCCTGGCCGCCGTATCAGCCTTGCCGCTGCCGGCGGCGGCGCAAAAGAGCACGGCCGAAGGCATTGCCGAATACCGCGCCATGCTGGCCGACGGCAACCCGGCCGAGCTCTACGAAGCCAAGGGCGAGGCTCTCTGGAAACAGGCGCGCGGCCCGAAAAACGCCTCGCTGGAAAAATGCGACCTGGGCAAGGGGCCGGGCGTGGTCAAGGGCGCTTTTGTCGAGTTGCCGCGTTTCTTCACCGACACCCAGCGCGTGCAGGACCTGGAGTCGCGCCTGCTGACCTGCATGGAACAGTTGCAGGGCTTTAGCGCCGCCGAGATCGCCAAGACCCCTTTCGGCGCGGGCGAGCAGAAATCGATCGAATCCCTGGTGGCCTATATCTCGGCCGAGTCGCGCGACATGGCGTTCAATGTGCCGCAGTCGCATGCCAAGGAAAAACTGATGTACGAAGTCGGCAAGAAGGTGTTTTACCTTCGCGGCGGCCCGTATGACTTTTCCTGCGCGTCCTGCCACGGCGAGGACAACAAGCGCGTGCGCCTGCAGGACCTGCCCAACCTGACCAAACAGCCCGGCGCCGGCAACGGCTTCGGCGCCTGGCCGGCCTACCGCGTCTCCAGCGGCGACCTTTGGAGCATGCAGCGCCGCCTGAACGACTGCTACCGGCAGCAGCGCTTTCCCTTCCCGGGCTACGCCTCCGATGCCACCATCGCCCTGGGCGTGTACATGGGCGTCAACAGCAAGGGCGGTGTGTCGATCGCGCCCGCCTTGAAACGTTAATCCGGCAGGACATCCCCATGAACACTTCCTACACACAAGCAGCGCTGTCCGCGGCGGGCCTGGCTTTCGCGGCTTTTTTCCTGTCCAGCTGCGCCACCGCGCCCACGGCCCAGCAGGTCGATGAAGCCACCCAGCAGGTGCTCAAAAGCTCCTTCCGCGAGCAGGGCATCGCCAAGATGGACCGGCTGACGCTGGACGCCTCCAACCAGGCCTGCTCGGAAGCGGCCGGCAAGCCGCTGGACGAAAAACTGGCCAAGTCCATTGAAGAGGCCAACCTGCAAACCGTGAAGCCGCCTTCGGACGGCAAGTACCTGGGCAACTGGAGCGAGGGCGAAAAAATCGCGCAGAACGGCCGCGGCCTGACCTGGAGCGACAAACCCGGCGAGGCCAACGGCGGCAGCTGCTACAACTGCCACCAGATCAGCAAGGCCGAGCTGTCTTTCGGCTCCATAGGCCCCAGCCTTTACAACTACGGCAAGCTGCGCGGCGTGAGCAACCCGGCTTCGCCCGAAAGCAAGCCCATCGTGGACTACACCTGGGGCAAGCTCTGGAACGCCAAGGCCTACAACGCCTGTTCCGACATGCCCCGCTTCGGCCACGCGTCCATCCTGAGCGAGCAGCAGATCCGCGACGTGATGGCGCTGCTGCTGGACCCGAACTCACCCGTCAACAAGTGACCCGCGGCGCTCCGGCGCCCGGACCGACCGCAACCTGAAAGCATGCCTGGCGCGCCGGGCAGGATGACCAACGCCATGAATCTCTCCCGCCGCGAATTCGCAAGTGTCATGGCGGCCGCCCTGGCCGCCGGTTTCCCCCTGCAGCGCGAGGCCGGCGCCGCCCAGGCGGCGGGCCTGTACGAGCTGCCGCGCAGCGGCAATGTGCACCTGCTGCACATGACCGACTGCCATGCCCAGCTGCTGCCGATTTATTTCCGCGAGCCCTCCGTCAACCTGGGCGTGGGCGCCATGCGCGGGCAGGCGCCGCACCTGGTGGGCGAGCACCTGCTCAAGGCGGCCGGCCTCAAGTCGGGCACGCCCCAGGCCCACGCGCTGACTTTCCTCGACTTTGAACGGGCCGCGCGCCAGTACGGCAAGGTGGGCGGCTTCGCCCATCTCGCCACCCTGGTCAAACAGCTCAAGGCCGGGCGCCCCGGCGCCTTGCTGCTCGACGGCGGTGACACCTGGCAGGGCAGCGCCACCGCGCTCTGGACGCAGGGTCAGGACATGGTGGACGCGGCCAAGCTGCTGGGCGTGGATGTGATGACCGGCCACTGGGACTTCACCTACGGCGAGGAGCGCATCAAAAAAATCGTCGAACAGGACTTCGCCGGCAAGGTCGATTTCATCGCGCAAAACGTCAAAACCAGCGACTTCGGCGACCCGGTATTCAAGCCCTACGTGATCAAGGAAATGAACGGCGTACCGGTGGCCATCGTCGGCCAGGCCTTTCCCTATACGCCGATTGCCAACCCGGGCTGGCTCACGCCCAACTGGACCTTCGGCATCCGCGAAAGCGAGATGCAGGAGACCGTCAACGAGGCGCGCGCCAAGGGTGCCCAGGCCGTGGTGCTGCTGAGCCACAACGGCATGGACGTGGACCTCAAGATGGCTTCGCGCGTGAGCGGCATAGACGCGATCCTGGGCGGCCATACCCACGACGGCGTGCCGGTGCCCGTCATCGTTAAAAACCCGGGCGGCCAGACCATCGTGACCAACGCCGGCAGCAACGGCAAGTTCCTGGGGGTGCTGGACCTTGAGGTCAAGGACGGCAAGGTGGCCGGCTTCAATTACCGGCTGTTGCCGGTGTTCGCCAATCTGTTGCCGGCCGACGCAGCCATGAACGAGCTGATCGCGAAGGTGAGGGCGCCTTACACCGCCAAACTCGGCGAAAAACTGGCAGTGACAGAAGGCACGCTCTACCGGCGCGGCAATTTCAACGGCAGCTTCGACCAGCTCATCCTCGATGCGCTCATGAAGGTGCGCGGCGCCGAGATCGCGTTCTCACCGGGATTCCGCTGGGGCACCTCGCTACTGCCCGGCCAGGCCATCACGCGCGAGCATGTGATGGACCAGACGGCCATCAGCTATCCCTGGACCACGCTGACCGATATGCGCGGCGACATGATCAAGACCATCCTGGAAGACGTGGGCGACAACCTGTTCAATCCCGACCCGTACTACCAGCAGGGCGGCGACATGGTGCGTGTGGGCGGCCTCACCTATACCTGCGAGCCCGGCGCCAAGATGGGCGAACGCATCCAGGACATGCGCCTGGGCGGCAAGCTCATTGAAGCCGGAAAGACTTACAAAGTGGCCGGCTGGGCGCCGGTGGCCGAAGCCAGCAAAAACGCCGGCCCGCCGGTCTGGGAGGTGGTGGAGAGCTACCTCAAGATGCAAAAAGTCATCAAACCCGTCAAGCCCAACACGCCAAAGCTGCGAGGCGTGGCGGGTGATCCGGGCCTTGCCGCCTGAGTTTTTGCCCCAATCTGTCAAACAGCTGTCAACGCCGGGCATGTGAAGGCTTGTAAAAGTCCATTCAAGATACGCATAACCACGGTCTTTCGGCTGTCACAGTTCGGTGGCACAATCTGGGGTGTTTCTGAAGGCCCTTCCTGCCACAGTCGCATCCGCTAATCGGTCCAGCCGTGTTGCGGAAGGTTAATCAACCAGCTTTAACCAGCTAATGTTTCCTTAAGGGAAACGGAGGTCAGCGGATATGAGTTCCAGCCCGACGGCATCGTCCGTCTATTCAGCCTATCAAGGCAATACCTACCTCTTCGGCGGCAATGCGCCCTATGTCGAAGAGATGTACGAAAACTACCTCGCCAACCCCGGCAGCGTGCCCGACAACTGGCGCGAGTATTTCGACGCACTCCAGCATGTTCCCGCCGTGGACGGCAGCAATGCCAAGGACGTTCCGCACCTGCCGGTCGTCAATGCCTTCGCCGAGCGCGCCAAGCAAGGCCAGACCAAGGTCGTGGTCGCCAGCGGCGCCGACTCCGAAATGGGCCGCAAGCGCACGGCCGTCCAGCAGCTGATCGCCGCCTACCGCAACGTCGGCGCACGCTGGGCCGACCTGGACCCCCTCAAGCGCGCCGAACGCGACAAGATTCCCGAACTGGAGCCCTCGTTCTACGGCTTCAGCGACGCCGACCAGGAAACCGTGTTCAACACCAGCAACACCTTCTTCGGCAAGGACACCATGAGCCTGCGCGAGCTCATGAACGCGCTGCGCGAAACCTATTGCGGCACGATTGGCGCGGAATACATGTACGCCACCGACCAGAACCACAAGCGCTGGTGGCAGCAAAAGCTCGAATCGATCCGCAGCAAACCCAATTTCGCCAAGGAAAAGAAGCTCCACATCCTGGATCGCCTGACGGCCGCTGAAGGCCTGGAGCGTTTCCTCCACACCAAGTACGTCGGCCAGAAGCGCTTCTCGCTGGAAGGCGGTGAAAGCTTCATCGCCAGCATGGATGAACTGATCCAGCAGGGCGGCATCAAGGGCGTGCAGGAAATCGTGATCGGCATGGCGCACCGCGGCCGCCTCAACGTGCTGGTCAACTCCCTGGGCAAGGTCCCGGCCGACCTGTTCGCCGAGTTCGACCATACCGCCCCTGAAGACCTGCCCAGCGGCGACGTCAAATACCACCAGGGCTTCAGCTCCGACGTGACCACCCCCGGCGGCCCGGTCCACCTGACCCTGGCCTTCAACCCCTCGCACCTGGAAATCGTCAACCCCGTGGTGGAAGGCTCGGTGCGCGCCCGCATGGACCGCCGTGCCGACCCGCAGGGCAAGCAGGTGCTGCCCGTGCTGGTGCACGGCGACGCCGCCTTCGCAGGGCAGGGCGTGGTCATGGAAACGCTGGCGCTGGCCGAAACCCGTGGCTACTTCACGGGCGGCACGGTGCACATCGTGATCAACAACCAGATCGGCTTCACCACCAGCGACCCGCGCGACAGCCGCTCGACGCTGTACTGCTCCGACGTCGTCAAGATGATCGAGGCACCGGTGCTGCACGTCAACGGCGACGATCCCGAAGCCGTCGTGCTGGCCACCCAGCTGGCGCTCGAATTCCGCATGGAGTTCCACAAGGATGTCGTGGTCGACATCATCTGCTTCCGCAAACTGGGCCACAACGAGCAGGACACCCCCGCGCTGACCCAGCCGCTGATGTACAAAAAGATCGCGCAGCACCCCGGCACGCGCAAGCTGTACGCCGACAAGCTGGCGGCCCAGGGCATGGGCGACACGCTGGGCGATGACCTGGTCAAGGCCACGCGCGCGGCGCTGGACGCCGGCAAGAGCACCTTCGACCCGGTGCTGACCAACTTCAAGAGCAAGTACGCGGTTGACTGGACCCCTTACCTCGGCAAGAAGTGGACCGACGCCGGCGACACCGCCATCCCCATGGCCGAGTGGAAGCGCCTGGCCGACAAGATCACCGCCATCCCGTCCACCGTGGCGCCGCACCAGCTGGTCAAGAAGGTGTACGACGACCGCGCCGCCATGGGCCGCGGCGACATTCCCGTGGACTGGGGCATGGGCGAGCACATGGCTTTCGCTTCGCTGGTGGCCAGCGGCTACCCGGTGCGCCTGTCCGGTGAAGACTGCGGCCGCGGCACCTTCACGCACCGCCATGCCGTGATCCACGACCAGAACCGTGAGAAGTTCGACACCGGCACCTATGTGCCGCTGCAGAACGTGGCCGACAACCAGGCCCCCTTCGTCGTCATCGACTCCATCCTGTCCGAAGAGGCGGTGCTGGCGTTTGAATACGGCTACGCCTCCAACGACCCCAACACGCTGGTGATCTGGGAAGCCCAGTTCGGCGACTTCGCCAACGGCGCGCAGGTCGTGATCGACCAGTTCATCGCCTCGGGCGAGGTGAAGTGGGGCCGCGTCAACGGCATCACGCTGATGCTGCCGCACGGCTACGAAGGCCAGGGCCCCGAGCACAGCTCGGCTCGCCTGGAGCGCTTCATGCAGTTGTCGGCCGACCTCAACATGCAGGTGGTGCAGCCCACCACGGCCAGCCAGATCTTCCACGTGCTGCGCCGCCAGATGGTGCGCAACCTGCGCAAGCCGCTGGTCATCATGACGCCCAAGTCGCTGCTGCGCAACAAGGACGCGACCTCGCCGCTGTCCGAGTTCACCAAGGGCGCTTTCCAGACCGTGATCCCCGAGAACAAGGAAGAGATCAACAAGAAGGCCGACAAGGTCAAGCGCATCATCGCCTGCTCGGGCAAGGTCTATTACGACCTGGCCAAGAAGCGCGAGGAAAAAGGCGCGGACGACACCGTCATCCTGCGCGTCGAGCAGCTCTATCCCTTCCCGCACAAGGCCTTCGCCACCGAGCTCAAGCGCTACCCGAACGCCACCGACATCGTGTGGTGCCAGGACGAGCCGCAAAACCAGGGTGCCTGGTTCTTCGTGCAGCACTACATCCACGAAAACATGCTTGATGGCCAGAAGCTGGGCTACTCAGGCCGTGCCGCCTCCGCGTCGCCGGCCGTGGGCTACTCGCACCTGCACCAGGAGCAGCAAAAGGCGCTGGTGGATGGCGCCTTCGGCAAGCTCAAGGGCTTTGTGCTGTCCAAGTAAGGCCGGCCACTTCACCATACAGAACACAAGAACGTACACGAAAGAAACAACATGGCTATCGTAGAAGTCAAAGTCCCCCAGCTGTCCGAGTCCGTGGCCGAGGCCACCATGCTGCAGTGGAAGAAAAAAGTCGGTGAAGCAATCGCCATCGATGAAATCCTGATCGAAATCGAAACCGACAAGGTCGTGCTCGAAGTGCCCGCGCCTTCGGCCGGCGTGCTGACCGAGCTGGTGGTTGCCGACGGCGGCACCGTGGTGTCCGACCAGGTGATCGCCAAAATTGACACCGAAGGCAAGGCGGGCGCTGGTGCACCCGCCGCCGCTGCGGCGGCCGCACCGGCTGCCGCGGCAGCTTCGGCCCCGGCTCCTGCCGCCGCTCCCGCAGCGGCGGGCGGCTCCATGGCCGGTGTTCCCATGCCCGCCGCCGCCAAGCTGATGGCCGACAACAACCTGGCCGCCGGCTCCGTGCCGGGCACCGGCAAGGACGGCCGCGTCACCAAGGGCGATGTTCTGGGCGCAACCGCCGGCGGCGCCAAGCCCGCCGCTGCCGCGATTCCCACGGGCGCGCCGACCACGGCCCTGCCGCAGGTCGCGGCTTCGGCCAAGCCCGCCGACCTGGGCGAGCGCCCCGAGCAGCGTGTGCCCATGAGCCGCCTGCGCGCACGTATCGCCGAGCGCCTGTTGCAATCGCAAGCCACCAACGCCATCCTGACCACCTTCAACGAGGTCAACATGGCCCCCGTCATGGAAATGCGCAAGCGCTTCCAGGAAAAGTTCGAAAAAGAACACGGCGTGAAGATCGGCTTCATGAGCTTCTTCGTCAAGGCGGCTGTGCATGCCCTGAAGAAATACCCCGTGCTCAACGCCTCGGTCGACGGCAATGACATCGTCTACCACGGTTATTTCGACATCGGTATCGCCGTCGGTTCGCCGCGCGGCCTGGTGGTGCCCATCCTGCGCAATGCCGACCAGATGAGCTTTGCCGACATCGAAAAGAAGATCGCCGAATACGGCGCCAAGGCGCGCGACGGCAAGCTGGGCATTGAGGAAATGAGCGGCGGCACCTTCTCGATCTCCAACGGCGGCGTCTTCGGCTCCATGCTGTCCACCCCCATCATCAACCCGCCCCAGTCGGCCATCCTGGGCGTGCATGCGACCAAGGACCGTGCCGTTGTGGAAAACGGCCAGATCGTGGTGCGCCCGATGAACTACCTCGCCATGAGCTACGACCACCGCATCGTGGACGGCCGCGAAGCCGTGCTGGGCCTGGTGGCCATGAAGGAAGCGCTGGAAGACCCCGCACGCCTGCTGTTCGACATCTAAGACTGTCGTCGATGCGCCGCCTCGTCGCCTGCCTGGCTTGCACCTTGAGTGTGGGCCTGGCTGCGGCCGCGGCGCCGGCCGGCGACAACTGGAGCGGCCATTACGGGCTGCAGTGGCTCAGCGTTGCGCAGGCAGGGTCCCGGGTGGTACTGGCAAAAGCGCCGGATGCCGACCCCGGGAAGCTGGTTGAACAATACCAGTCGGACCTGGTCCGCTGGACCATTGCCGATATGCGGACCCCCACCGAGACCGTCACTCTGCGCCGCTTCCTGGCGGAGGAGTACGAGGGCTTTGGTTGGGCAGCGCTGCATGCCGCCGGCCGGATTGAATGCCTCGATGCCAGGCATCTGTTTGTCTGCAGGACCACGCCCGGCACGACCGTGAAAATCGGCCGCGATGGCCCCCAGCAAGAAAGCCTGCTGGCGAGCACCGGTGTATTTGGAATCGTCCTCCACGCGGGGGCGTTTGAACTCAAGAAGGAATAGAAAACATGTCTAAACAATTCGACGTCATCGTCATCGGCGGCGGCCCCGGCGGCTATATTGCCGCCATTCGCGCAGCGCAGCTGGGTTTTAACACCGCCTGCATCGACGAGTGGAGAAACGCCAAGGGCGGCCCCGCACTGGGCGGCACCTGCACCAACGTGGGCTGCATTCCCTCCAAGGCGTTGTTGCAGTCGTCTGAGCACTACGAGCAAGCCGGCCACCACTTCGCCGACCACGGCATCGAGGTCAAGGGCCTGGGCCTGGACGTCGCCAAGATGCTGGGCCGCAAGGACACCGTCGTCAAGCAGAACAACGACGGCATCGTCTACCTGTTCAAGAAGAACAAGGTCACCTTCTTCCACGGCCGCGGCTCCTTTGCCGCCGCCAAGGACGGCCTCTACGACGTCAAGGTCACTGGCGCAGCTGAAGAAACCATCTCCGGCAAGCACATCATCGTAGCCACCGGTTCCAATGCCCGTGCATTGCCCGGCGCGCCGTTTGACGAGGAAAACATTCTCTCCAACGATGGCGCACTGCGCATTGGCGCGGTGCCCAAGAAGCTGGGCCTGATCGGCTCCGGCGTGATCGGCCTGGAAATGGGCTCGGTCTGGCGCCGCCTGGGCGCCGACGTGACGGTGCTCGAGGGCCTGCCGACCTTCCTGGGTGCGGTGGACCAGCAGATCGCCAAGGAAGCCCACAAGGCTTTCACCAAACAAGGCCTGAAGATCGAGCTCGGCGTCAAGGTCGGCGAGGTCAAGTCTTCCAAGAAAGGCGTGTCGGTCGCCTATGTGGATGCCAAGGGACAGGCGCAGACGCTGGAAGTCGACAAGCTGATCGTCTCCATCGGCCGCGTGGCCAACACCATTGGCCTGGCGCCTGAAGCCGTGGGCCTCAAGCTCGACGAGCGCGGCGCGGTGGTGGTCGATGATGCCTGCAAAACCAACCTGCCCAATGTCTGGGCCATCGGTGACGTGGTGCGCGGCCCCATGCTGGCGCACAAGGCCGAGGAAGAGGGCGTTGCAGTGGCCGAGCGCATTGCCGGCCAGCACGGCCACGTCAACTTCAACACCATTCCCTGGGTGATCTACACGAATCCCGAGATCGCCTGGGTGGGCCAGACGGAGGAGCAGCTCAAGGCTGCCGGCCGCGCCTACAAGGCCGGCACCTTCCCCTTCATGGCCAACGGCCGCGCGCGGGCGCTGGGCGACACAACCGGCATGGTCAAGATGCTGGCCGACGCCGCCACGGACGAAATCCTGGGCGTGCACATCGTCGGGCCTTTCGCCAGCGAGCTGATCGCCGAATGTGTGGTGGCCATGGAGTTCCGCGCCAGCAGCGAGGACATCGCGCGCATCTGCCACGCGCACCCCTCGCTCAGCGAGGCGACCAAGGAAGCCGCGCTGGCGGTGGACAAGCGCACGTTGAACTTCTGATCTGGTCGGGCACGGGTCCGTGGCTCAACCGGTACGCGCGGCGTATGACGCCGAACTGGCGGCGCGGGGTTATGTCAGCGACCCCGCGCAGCTGCGCGCCGTCGAGGCGCTGGAACGCTGCGCCTCTGAATGGGCGGATTTCAAGGAGCAGCGCTCCAACGCCTTCAAGAAGCTGATCAACCGGCCCGACATTCCGCGCGGTGTCTACATGTACGGCGGGGTAGGGCGCGGCAAAAGCTTTTTGATGGACTGCTTTTTCGGGGCCGTTCCGTTGCGCCGGAAGGTCCGGCTGCATTTTCACGAGTTCATGCGCGAGGTGCACCGTGAACTGCAGGACCTGCAGGGCACGGCCAACCCGCTCGACGAGCTGGGCCGGCGCATTGCCAAGCGCTATCGGCTGATCTGCTTTGATGAGTTCCACGTGGCCGACATCACCGACGCCATGATTCTTCATCGCCTGCTCTCGGCCCTGTTCGAGAACGGCGTGGGCTTTGTCACCACCTCCAACTTCCACCCGGACGAGCTCTATCCCAACGGCATGCACCGGGACCGCGTGCTGCCGGCCATTGAGCTGCTCAAGGCCAACCTGGAGGTCCTCAGCGTCGACAACGGCACCGACTACCGCAGGCGTACTCTGGAGCAGGCCAGGCTCTATCACACGCCGCTGGGGCCCCAGGCCGATGCCGAAATGACGGCAACTTTCAACGCGCTGGCGGAGTCCCAGGATGAAAACCCGGTGCTGCAGATCGAGTCCAGGCAGATCCAGGCCAGGCGCAAGGCGGGCGGGGTGGTGTGGTTCGACTTCAAGACGCTGTGCGGCGGGCCGCGTTCGCAGAATGACTACCTGGAGATCGCGACCCAGTTCCATACCGTGCTCTTGAGTGACGTGCCTTACATGCCCTTACGTATGGCCTCCGAAGCCAGGCGTTTTACCTGGCTGGTGGATGTGCTGTATGACCGGCGGGTCAAACTCATCATGTCGGCAGAAGTCGCTCCCGAGGCGTTGTACACCGAGGGCCCGCTGGTGCACGAGTTCCCCCGCACCGTCTCCCGGCTCAATGAAATGCAGTCCAAGGAATTCCTGGCGCTTGACCGCCGCAACGTGGATACCACCCTCACATGAAAAAATTCGCCGCCGCATGCTTTCTCGCCACCCTGGGCGTGCTTGCGAGCGCGCAACCCGCGGCGCAACAGCCGGCCGCGCCCGCCGAGGCCCCCCGTAGCATCGATGCCGAGCGCGCCAGGATCAGCGCGGAACGCGCCCGGCTGGAGGCGGGTTTCCTGGCCGAAGACGCCGAGTGCTATAAAAAATTCGCCGTCAACAGCTGCCTGGGCAAGGTCAACGAACGCCGCCGCGAAGTGATGGGCGACCTGCGCCGCCAGGAAATCCTGCTCAATGATGAAGAGCGGCGCAACCGCGGCGCCGAGCAGATCCGCAAGACCGAGGAAAAGGCTTCACCCGAAAACCAGCAGGAAGCCGCCGACCGCCGGGCCAAAGCCGCAGCCGACTACCAGTCACGCCTGGAGCGGGAAAAGAAAAAGAACGAGGACCGTGCCGCCGCCAAGGCCGGTGAGCAGGGCAACAGCGATGCCAGCGCCGCCAGGCTCAAGGGCAGCCAGGACAAATCCCAGGCCAGAGTCGGCAAACAGGCCACGGCGGCGGAAGAAGCAAAAAAATACAACGACCGCGTGAAAGAGGCGCAGGAGCGCAAGGCCCAGCACGAAAGCGACCGGCTCAAGCAGACCAAGCCGCCGGCCAAGTCCCTGCCTTTACCCCAGGACTAAGCGGGGCGGTGGCTCAGGCGCCAGGGGTTCGAGCTTGACGATCACCAGCGAGAGGTTGTCGCCGCCGCCGCGCGCACGCGAGCGGGCTTTCTGGATCAGGAACTCGGTGGCTTCGCGCGGTGAGAGCATGGACAGGGCGGAGCCCATTTCGCTGGCGCTGAAATAGTGCCAGACGCCGTCGCTGCAGGCCAGCAGCACGTCTTCCGGGCGCAGCTGGGGGATGAAGTGATGCGTGATGGGTGGAGCGTCTTCAGTGCCCAGGCAGCCCATCAGGATGTTGGACTGGGGATGGACATTGGCTTCCTCCTCGGTGATCTCGCCCTTGTCGACCAGCGTCTGCACGTAGGAATGGTCCACCGTCCGGTGCACCAGTTTGCTGCCCTGGTAGTGGTAGATGCGGGAGTCGCCGGTGTGCACCCAGTGGCAGTCGCCGCCCGGATTGATCAGGAAGGCCGCCAGCGTGCTGTGGGGTTCCTGTTCGGCCGAGATCGCCGTGAGCTTGATCACGATGTGCGCTTCCTCGACGATCTGTTTGAGCATGGCGGGGGCGTCGTCGGTCTCCGGCGCGTAGCGGTCAAAGAGCTGCTTGGCGGTCAGCATGACCTGGTCGGAAGCCTTGCGTCCGCCGCTGCGGCCCCCCATGCCGTCAGCCACGATGCCCAGCATGCAGCCGGGAATCCGCGAGTGGCTGAACAGGTTGACCTGGTCTTGCTGGTAGTCCCGATCCCCTTTATGGATACCGGTGGAAGCTGTGATTCGATAACCTTTGGACATTGTGTGGTCGTTCGGGCGCGAGGCTCGATTTATGGTCGCAATCGACGTATTATCAAGCGAAGCGGCGCGTACGGATAAAAAACCTTGGACTTAAATTTACATTCCCCGGAACGGCAGCTGATTGAACTCAGGATGGAGCATGCGGACCTCAACGCGCTGGTGGACATCGCGGCGCACACCATGCCCATCGACGAACTGCTGCTCAGGCGCCTTAAAAAACGGCGCCTGCAGCTGCGTGACCAGATCGCTCAACTCGAGTTGTCGCTGGACCCCCCCGAGCCCGCCTGATGACGCTTGCGCTTGAAGTCGAAGAGGCTTTTGCGCCCGGCGGCGTGCTGTCGCGGGCGGCCGAGCACTTCACGCCGCGCAGCGGGCAGACCGAGATGGCCCTGGCCGTGGCCCGCGCCATCGAGGGCGCCTACCCCCTGGTGGTCGAAGCCAGCACTGGCGTGGGTAAAACTTTTTCCTACCTGGTCCCGGCGCTGTTGAGCGGCGAGCGCGTGCTGCTATCGACCGCGACCAAGGCCTTGCAGGACCAGCTGTTCGGCCGCGACCTGCCGCGCCTGGTCGAGGCGCTGGGGCTTCCCGTCAGCACGGCCTTGCTCAAGGGGCGGGCCAGCTACCTGTGCCTGCACCGCATGGAGATGGCCCGCCAGGAGGCCTACCTGCCCGACGGTGTTTCCGTGCGCGCCCTGGCCAGGATTGAAGAATGGTCCAAGGTGACGCGCACCGGCGACCTGGCCGAGCTGCCGGGGCTGGACGAACGCTCCCCCATGATCCCGTTGGTGACCTCCACGCGCGAAAATTGCCTGGGTGCCCCATGCCCGCGTTTTCGGGCCTGCCACGTGAACCTGGCCCGCAGGGAAGCCATGGCGGCCGACGTGGTGGTGATCAACCACCACCTGTTTTTCGCCGACCTGGCGGTGCGTGAATCCGGCGTGGCCGAGCTGCTGCCTTCGGTGCGCATCGCCATCTTCGATGAGGCGCACCAGCTCAACGAAACCGGCGTGCAGTTCCTGGGCACCAACCTGACCACCGGCCAGCTGCTGGATTTCGCCAGGGACATGCTGGCCACCGGCCTGCAACTGGCGCGCGGCCTGGTCGATTGGCAGGAGGTGGTGTCCGCCGTCGAGCATGCCGCGCGCGAGCTGCGCCTGTGCGCCGGCAAGCAATACCCCGGAACCAAGCTCAGGTGGGTGGACGAATCCCCCGAGGGCCTGGATGCGGACGAATGGAACGGCGCTTTGCAGGCCGTTCACGCCTCCTGCGAGCAGGCCTGCGCGGCCCTGGATACGGTCAGTGAAATCGCCCCCGACTTTGTTCGCTTGCATGAGCGTGCTACGGAACTGGCCGAACGCGCCCGGCGTTTTGTCCATGCTTGTGAGCCGGGCTGCGTGCGCTGGGCCGACGTGGGCACCCAGCTGCGGCTGGTTGAGTCGCCGCTGGATATTTCCAAGGCCGTCAAAAGCAAGGTGCTGGGTGCGGGCAATGGCACCGATAAAACCTGGGTGTTCACCTCGGCCACGCTGGGTGACGACGACAAGCTCAGCTGGTTCACTCAGCCTTGCGGGCTGGAGGAGGCCGAGGTTTTGCGCGTCGGCAGCCCTTTTGACTATGAACGCCAGGCGGCGCTCTACGTGCCGCCGGCCTTTCCCAAGCCAGGCGATCCCGCCCACACGGTGAAGGTGGCCGAGTCCGCCGCCAGGTGGTCGCGGCACCTGGGCGGCCGCACCATGGTACTGACCACCACGCTGCGGGCCTTGCGCACCATTGGCGACGCGCTCAGGGAGGCTTTCCGGGAGTCTTCCGACATGGAGGTGCTGGTGCAGGGTGCCATGCCCAAGCGCGTGCTGATAGAGCGCTTTCGCGAGGGCAACGCCAACGGCGGCAAGGGCTGCGTGCTGGTGGCGTCGGCCTCGTTCTGGGAGGGCATAGACGTGCCGGGCGACGCGCTGCAACTGGTCATCATCGACAAGCTGCCTTTTCCGCCGCCCAATGACCCGCTGGCTGAGGCCCGCTCCAAACTGCTGGAGTCACAGGGGCGCAGCGCGTTCAATGATTATTTTCTGCCCGAGGCGGCCGTGGCGCTCAAGCAGGGCGCCGGCCGGCTGATACGCCGTGAAACCGACGAGGGCGTGCTGGTGGTGTGCGACAGCCGCCTGGCCTCCATGGGCTACGGCAAGCGCTTGCTGAGGGCGCTGCCGCCCATGCGGCGCCTGGCGTCAGAGCAGGAACTGACGGACAGGCTGGAGGCCCTTACCAGAACTTGTACCAGGGATTGTCTGCAGCCTTGAAGCCTTTGGTGAGGTAGGGGCTCTGCGGATAGTTCTTTTCCATGATGCGGCGGGTGTCGTCGCGCAGCTCGGCCATGCCCAGGGCATCATAGGATTTGTAGAGGATGTAGACGGCTTCTTCCAGTGCGGGCACGTCGCGGTAGTCGGCGATCGCGGTCTGCGCGCGGTTGATGGCAGCCACATAGGCGCCGCGGGAATAGTAGTAGCGCGCCACATGCACTTCCGATTGCGCCAGCGAGTTCACGATATAGCTCATGCGCAGGCGGGCATCGGGCGTGTACTTGGATTCGGGGAAGCGGGTTACCAGCTCCCGGAATGATTCAAACGATTCCTTGGCGGCCTTCTGGTCGCGTTCGGACAGGTCCTGGCGCGAGATGAAACCGAAAATGCCCAGGTTGTCGTTGAAATTGACCAGGCCCTTGAGGTAGAGCGCATAGTCGAAAGCGGGGCTGGCGGGATGCAGCTTCATGAAGCGGTCCAGCGTCGCGATGGCCTGGGCCTGCTCGCCGCCCTTGTACTGGGCATAGGCTTTTTCAAGCTGGGCCTGCTGGGCCAGCGGGGTGCCCGCCGCGCGGCCTTCGAGCTTTTCATACAGGGGAATCGCCTTGTCGTAGGCGCCCGAGCTCGCTTCGTCCTTGGCTTCGGCGTAGATCTTGTTGGGGCTCCAGGTGGCCGTCTTGTCGGGAGCCGGTGTGCTGGAGCAGCCGGCGATCACGAAGGACAGGGCGCAAACGGCTGCAAGAAGCGGCATTGCATTGGGAACAACCGATAATTTGGTGGAAAACATTGCAATCGACCTTCTTGATGACTGATTCAGAACAAAGCAAATTGATTATATCGGCCGCTGCTGCGCCCGAAAGCGTCCTGGACGAGGCCCAGGAGGAGGGGGACACGGCGGCCGAGATGGAATTGCGGCAGGTGACGGTTCCCGCCGAGAGCCACGGCAGCCGGCTTGACCGCGCTTTGGCCGCCATTGTGCCCGAGTTCTCGCGCACTTATCTGCAGCAATTGATCGAAGGCGGCATGGTGAAGCTGGCCGGTGCGCCGGCGACCAAGGCCTCGGCCAAAGTCAAGGCCGGGGATGAACTCCTGATCGAGTTGCGCCCCACGCCGCAAAGCCAGGCTTTCAAGCCCGAGGCCATGGCACTGGACATCGTGTTTGAAGACGCTCACCTGATGGTCGTCAACAAACCGGCGGGGCTGGTGGTGCACCCCGCACCGGGCAACTGGAGCGCAACCCTGCTCAACGGCCTGCTGGCGCATGACTCCCAGGCCGTGTTCCTGCCGCGCGCCGGTATCGTCCACCGCCTCGACAAGGACACCAGCGGCCTGATGGTGGTCGCGCGCCAGCGAACGGTGATGGACCAGCTGGTCGGCCTGATCGCCGCCCGCGAGGTAAGCCGGGAGTATGTGGCCCTGGCCCACGGCGCCTGGCAGGGCGCAAAGACCCGCCAGGTCGACGCCCCCATAGGCCGGGACCCGCGCAACCGGCTGCGCATGGCGGTGGTGGACCTGGAGAAAAACGCCGGCAAGACGGCCTCCACGGTGGTGTCGCTGCTGCAGGGCACCGGCAAGCACTGCCTCGTCAAGTGCAAATTGCATACCGGGCGCACCCACCAGATCCGGGTCCACATGGCGCTTCTGGGCCATCCGCTGGTGTCCGACGAGCTTTATGGCGGGGCACTCGCCGGGGGCCTGGGCCGTCAGGGCCTTCACGCCTGGCGCCTGGCCTTCAACCATCCCGTCACGGGCAAGGCCATGGAGTTCCGGGCCGAGCCGCCGGCCGACCTTCAGGCCGCCATAGCCGGTTTGGGCCTGATATACAATCAAATTCAGTAGTCTCCAGCTACCTGCACCATGGCTCCTGACCAGGAGATTGCGCATGGATGCATGCGCGAACAAGCGCCGAACCTACGTTTTCCCGGCCTTTTTTTCCGCCCTTTTTCGGAACGACCACAATCATGAATACGACGGATGCAAAGCGCGTCCTCGAAACAGCACTTATTTGCGCGCAGCAACCGCTGCCATTGCGTGAAATGGGTGTGCTGTTCAACGGGGTACTGACTGCCGACAGCCTCAAGCTGGTACTTGAAGAATTGCAGAACGACTGGTCGGGCCGTGGCGTGGAACTGGTGCACGTTGCGACAGGCTGGCGCTTTCAAAGCCGGCCCCAGATGCGCGAGTACCTGGACCGGCTGCACCCGGAAAAACCCCCGCGCTACAGCCGTGCAACGCTGGAAACGCTGGCCATCATCGCCTACCGCCAACCCGTGACGCGCGGCGACATGGAAGACATTCGCGGCGTGACGATCAACAGCATGATCCTCAAGCAGCTGGAGGATCGCGGCTGGGTCGAGGTCATAGGCCATCGCGAGACCGTCGGGCGGCCCGCGCTGTACGCGACCACCCGGCAATTCCTGGACGACCTGGGGGTGGAATCGCTGGACCAGCTTCCGGTCATGGAAAGCAACGCCTCAACGCCGGCCGCCATGCTTGAGCAGATCGAGTTCGGCATGGCCGGACTGGCGGACGGCGAGGCGCAACTCGAAGGCCTGGAGCTTGCCGTGCAGGCGCAGGATGCCGACCTTGTGGAGGGGCCAGCCGGCGTGAGCGAATCCCCGGAACCGGACGCCGTGGGCGAAGCCCATGAGCCGGCTGGCGATGCCGAGGCGGCTGACATTGAAATGCCCGAACCCGTGGAAGCGGCTACCGAGGCCTCGCAGCCGCAGGCCCATGGTGATGGCGATGCCGAGGCTTCCGGGCAGGATGACGTCGATTTCCCCGTACGAATGTAAAAAATGACCCAACAAGATCCTCCCGTCTCGCAACCCGTGGAAGTGCCCGCTGGTGAAGACCAGGTCAAGACGCTGCCCCAGGAGCAGCCCGCGCAGGAGGCTCCCGAGCTGATCACGCCGGCGCAAGCCGATGCGCCGCCGCCCGCGCGGCCTGCCAGGGGACGCAACGCCGCCCCCGCCGCCGGCGCGATACGCTTTGAAGACGTGGTGACGGGGCAGTTTGACGCCGACGAAGAAGACGTCGCCCTCGCGCCGCCCAAGCGCGTGCTGTCGCCGCAGCCCGAGACCCCCAAGCTGCACAAGGTACTGGCGCAGGCCGGCCTGGGTTCGCGCCTGGAGATGGAGCAGTTGATCCTGGAAGGGCGGATTTCAGTCAATGCCGAGCCGGCCCACATCGGCCAGCGTATCCAGTTCGGCGACACCGTGAAAGTCAACGGCAAGCCCATCCGCGTGCGCATAGACCCACCGCCGCCGCGCGTGATCGCCTATCACAAGCCCACGGGCGAGGTCGTCACGCACGACGACCCGCAGAACCGCCCGACGGTTTTCCGGCGCCTGCCCAAGCTGTTCCAGGGCAAATGGCAATCGGTGGGGCGGCTTGACCTGAACACCGAAGGCCTGCTGCTGCTGACCAGTTCCGGCGAATTGGCCAACAAGCTGATGCACCCGCGCTTCGGCCTGGAGCGCGAATACGCGGTCCGCGTGCTGGGCGCCCTGAACAACGAAGAGAAAAACCGCCTGCTCGACGGCGTCACCCTGGACGACGGCGTCGCCCAGTTCGGCTCCATCGAGGCCGGCGGCGGCGAAGGCGCCAACTGCTGGTATCGGGTCACGATTTCCGAAGGGCGCAACCGCGAAGTGCGGCGCATGTTTGAGGCGGTCGGCCACGCCGTGAGCCGCCTGATCCGCATCCGTTACGGGGCCATGGTGCTGCCGCGCGGCCTCAAGCGTGGTGCGTTTGTTGAGCTGGACGAGCGCGACATCTGGGCCCTGACCAATGCCGTGGCGCGCTCCGAATCCCGCGCCGATCCACGCGCATCCGCGGCAGGCCCCCAGGCGGGCGCGCCGGGCGGCGAAGGTGGCGAGCCGCGCCAGGGGCGGGGCCCGCGCAGGAACGAGCGGCCGCGCGGCGGGCGCGACCGGTTTGCTGCGCCACCGGCGGAGCTTCCTTCCGGGGCCAATGCGCAGGGCGGTGCCGACCAGGAGCCCGACGACTCGCAGCCGCCGCTTCCGCGAAACGATTCCGCGCCTCGCGGCAACCGGCGCCGTGGCGGAAAAGGCCGCGGCCAGGGCGGCAATGCCGGTCCCGGCCCGCGCAACGGGCCGCCTCCCGGCAATGGCATGCAGGGGCAAAAACGGCGCGACGACCGCGGTGACCGCGGCGACAAGCTTCCCGGCGGCGCCCAGCCCGACCCCATGAAAACCTCGTTCGGCTATATCGGCGCGGACACCTTCACGCGGCAACGCCAGGGCCAAGGCCAGCAGCGCCGCGGCGGCTCCGGCATGGGTGGTGGCGGCAATGCCGGCGGCCAGCGCCGTGGGGGCGGAGGCGGAAACCGGGGTGGCGGCAATCGCGGCGGTGGCAACCGTGGCGGAAACCGCTGAGCACCGCAGAAGCACTTTGAATCACAGGGTTGATCTGCGGTGGAAAGCCCGCAGGTTAAAATCATGGGCTTTATTCAATTTTTGAATAATTTAAAAATCCAAAAAATCTCAGTTAAGGAACTTTCATGGCTATCGAACGCACCCTCTCCATCATCAAACCCGACGCAGTGGCCAAAAACGTGATCGGCCAGATCTACGCGCGTTTTGAAGCCGCCGGCCTGAAGGTTGTGGCCGCCCGCATGGCCCACTTGTCGCAAGGCGAAGCCGAGGCTTTCTACGCCGTGCACAAAGAGCGTCCTTTCTTCAAGGACCTGGTGTCCTTCATGATTTCCGGCCCGGTCATGATCCAGGCGCTGGAAGGCGAGGGCGCCATCCTGAAGAACCGCGACCTGATGGGCGCCACCGACCCGAAGAAGGCCGCTCCCGGCACCATTCGCGCCGACTTCGCCGACAGCATTGACGCCAATGCCGTGCACGGCTCCGACGCCGCGGAAACCGCCAAGGTGGAAATCGCCTTCTTTTTCCCCGGCATGAACGTCTACTCGCGTTAAACCATGTCCGACCCCATGCTTCGCTACCCTTTGCCGGGGCTGTCGCTTGCCTGGGGCGGTTCAGCCGCTTGCCTGCTGCGATGACGGCCAACCTTCTTGACTTCGATCTCGATGGTTTGGCCGCCTTCTGCGAGCGGCTCGGTGAAAAGCGCTTTCGCGCCACCCAGCTTTTTCGCTGGATCCATCAAAAAGGGGCGACCGATTTCACGCAGATGACGGACCTCGCGAAGTCCCTGCGCGAAAAGCTCACCGGTTCGGCCCATATCCAGGGACCCAAGGTGGTCTCCCGCCACGATTCCGCCGACGGCACCGTCAAATGGCTGTTTGACGTCGGTGCGGGCGATGTCATTGAAACCGTTTTCATCCCGGAAACCGACCGCGGCACCCTGTGCATTTCCTCGCAGGCCGGCTGCGCCGTGGGCTGCCGTTTCTGCTCGACGGGCCATCAGGGCTTCAGCCGCAACCTGACCACCGGGGAAATCATTTCCCAGCTGTGGTTTGCCGAACACTTCCTGCGCCAGCACCTGGGCCGCGAAGACCGCGTGATCTCCAATGTGGTCATGATGGGCATGGGCGAGCCCTTGCAAAATTACGGGCAACTGGTTCCGGCCCTCAAGGTCATGCTGGACGACCACGGCTACGGCCTGTCGCGGCGCCGCGTGACGGTCTCCACCTCCGGCGTGGTGCCCATGATCGACCGGCTTGCGGGCGATTGCCCGGTGGCCCTGGCCGTCTCGCTGCATGCGCCCGAAGACGCGCTGCGCGACAACCTCGTGCCGCTGAACAAAAAGTACCCCATCGCGGAGTTGCTGGAGGCCTGCACCCGCTACCAGGCCTCGGCCCCCCGGGACTTCATCACCTTCGAATACTGCATGCTGGACGGCGTGAACGACCAGCCCGCGCATGCGCGCCAGCTGGTGGCGCTGGTCCAGGCGCACGCGGCGCGCGGCCTGTCCTGCAAATTCAACCTGATTCCCTTCAACCCTTTTCCGGCCTCGGGCCTCAAGCGCTCCGACATGCCGCAGGTCGCCGCATTTGCGAAAATCCTGATGGACGCGGGCATTGTGACCACGGTGCGCAAAACCCGGGGAGACGATATCGATGCGGCTTGCGGGCAACTCGCGGGCGATGTGCAGGACCGCACGGGCGTGGAGCAGCGCATGGCCGCCCAGCGGCAGGGTATGCTCGGGGGAATTAAAGTCGTTGTGGCCAAGGGGATGGGTGTATGAGGTTTTTCTCCAATGTGTTCTGGTTGCCGGCGTGCTCGCTGGTCGTGATGCTGGCAGGATGCGCCAACCAGCAAGGCGCTCCCGGGGCGGCTGGGGCTTCCAGCGGCCGCGCCGACATCATCACCGAATCGGATGAGCCCGACGGCCGCCGGCGCGCAAGGCTCAGGCTTGAACTGGCCTCGGGCTATTTCGAGCAGGGCCAGACCAATGTGGCGCTCGACGAAATCAAGCAATCGCTGCAGGCCGACCCGAGCTTCGGGGATGCCTACAACCTGCGCGGCCTGGTGTATATGCGCCTGAACGACACCCCGATGGCCGAGGACAGCTTTCGCCGCGCGCTCGCGCTGAACGCGCGCGATGCGGACGCGGCGCACAACTACGGCTGGCTGATGTGCCAGCAAGGGCGCTACAACGACGCCCTGCGCTTGTTCGGCCAGGCGGTGTCCAATCCCAACTATGGTGGCAGGGCCAAGACGCTGATGACGCAGGGGGTCTGCCAGGTTCGCGCGGGGCAGCGCGCCGAAGCCGAGCAAAGCCTCATGCAATCCTACGAGCTGGACGCGGGCAATCCCGTCACCGGCTACAACCTGGCCCATCTTTTGTATGAGCGCGGCGAATTGACCCGCGCCCAGTTCTACATTCGCCGCATCAACAACAGCGACTTGGCCAACGCCGAGAGCCTGTGGCTGGGCATCAAGACCGAGCAAAAGCTGAACAACCGCAACGCGGTGCTGCAACTGGGCGACCAGCTGAAAAAGCGGTTTGCGCAGTCCCGCGAAGCGGCGGCCTATGAGAAGGGCGCTTTCAATGAGTGAGCTTGACCCGGTACCCCTGGGGCCCTCGAGCAGCGAAGCGGCACCCTCCGGCTTCAGCCACAGCGGCATGCCGGCCCCCGGCGCGACGGCCGGCAGCCTGCTGCGCGAGGCCAGGGAAGCTGCAGGCATACACATTGCCGCGCTTGCGGTGTCGCTCAAGGTCCCCGTGAAAAAACTCGAGGCGCTTGAGCAGGACCGCTTCGACCTCTTGCCCGATGCGGTTTTCGTGCGGGCGCTGGCCTCCAGCGTGTGCCGCACCCTCAAGCTCGACGCCGCCCCGGTGCTGGGCCTTCTGCCCCAGACCAACGCGCCCAAGCTGACCTACCAGGGAACGAGCATCAATGCCCCGTTCCGCTCGCCGGGCGAAGGCCCCGGGCCTTCGATCTGGACCCAGGTTTCCAGGCCGGCCGTCCTGGCGGGCCTGCTCCTGCTGCTGGCGGCCCTGGTCCTGATTTTCCTGCCGGCCGTCAAGCATGACGGCAGCAGCGGCAAAGCCGAAAGCGCCGACGCGACCATGCCGCCGGGCGGTGCTGATGCGGGCAAGCCCCTGCCTGTGGCCATTGCCGGCTCCGGCCTTGCCAAACCTGCCACCCCGGCCGAAGCCTCCAACGCGCCCGATGCAGCCGCCGGCACCGCGGCAACGGCGGCTTCCTTGTCCATCGCGGCGCTTCCGCCGGCGGTGGTCAACCCCGCGCCGCCGGCAGCCAGCGCCTCCGCACCTGCCGCCGCAGCCGTGGCACAGGCAGCTCCTGCGGCACCAGCCGCGCCGGCTCCCGTCGCCGCCGCCTCGCAGCCCATGCCTGCGGGCATCGTGACCTTCAGTGCCAAGGGCGAATCCTGGGTGGAAGTGACCGATGCCAGGGGCACGGTCGTGCTGCGCCGCACCCTGACGGCCGGCGAGGTCGCCGGCGCATCCGGCGTATTGCCCCTGGCCGCCGTGGTCGGCAAGGCCGACCTGACGCAGGTGCAGGTGCGCGGAAAGGCCTTCGACCTGAACGCCGTCGCCAGGGACAACGTTGCCCGCTTCGAGGTGAAATAGTGCCGCAGGCCAGCCTTCCCATTGAATCCGCCTTTCCCAAGGCGCGGCGTTCCCTGCAGGCGCAGGTCGCCTGGGGCTCGCGCATCGTCACCGTCGGCGGCGACGCGCCGGTGCGTGTGCAGTCCATGACCAACACCGACACGGTGGACGCCATAGGCACCGCCATCCAGGTCAAGGAGCTCGCGCTGGCGGGTTCCGAAATGGTCCGCATCACGGTCAACACGCCCGAAGCTGCCCAGGCCGTGCCCTATGTGCGCGAACAGCTTGATCGCATGGGCATAGATGTGCCCCTGATCGGCGACTTCCACTACAACGGCCACCGGCTGCTCACCGACTATCCGGACTGCGCCCAGGCATTGTCCAAATACCGCATCAATCCCGGCAATGTCGGCAAGGGCGACAAGCGCGACCGCCAGTTCGGCCAGATGATAGAAGTCGCCATGCGCTGGAACAAGGTCGTGCGCATAGGCGTGAACTGGGGCAGCCTGGACCAGGAACTGCTGGCCAGCCTGATGGACGAAAACAGCGCGCGCGCGGTGCCCTGGGATGCCAAGCAGGTGATGTACGAGGCCTTGATCACCTCCGCGGTGGAATCGGCCCAGCGCGCCGAGGAAATGGGCATGCCCCGCAGCCAGATCATCCTGTCCTGCAAGGTCAGCGGCGTGCAGGACCTGATCTCGGTCTACCGCGAACTGGCCAGGCGCACGGACCACGCCCTCCACCTGGGCCTGACCGAAGCCGGCATGGGCACCAAGGGCACGGTGGCCTCGGCCACGGCGCTGTCGGTTTTGCTGCAGGAAGGCGTGGGCGACACCATACGCGTCTCCCTGACCCCGCAGCCGGGCGAGGCCCGCACCCAGGAAGTGGTGATCGCCTCCGAAATCCTCCAGGCGCTGGGCCTGCGCACCTTTGTGCCCAGCGTGACGGCCTGCCCCGGATGCGGCCGCACCACCAGCACCACCTTCCAGGAGCTGGCCAAGCAGATTGACGACTTCCTGCGCGCCCAGATGCCTGTCTGGCGCGAGCAATACCCCGGCGTCGAAGGCCTCAAGGTCGCGGTGATGGGCTGCATCGTCAACGGCCCGGGCGAGAGCAAGCATGCCGACATCGGCATCAGCCTGCCGGGCTCCGGCGAAGCACCGGCCGCGCCGGTGTTCATCGACGGCGAGAAAAAGCTGACCCTGCGCGGCGACAACATCGCGCAGGAGTTCCAGGTCATCGTTGAAAACTACATTGAAAAACGCTTTGGCACGCACGCCGTCGCTGAAGCTGTCTGATACCCATGGCTGAAAAAACAATAGCTGCCGCGACGGCGGAGAAGCCCGCTTTGGCGAAGACGGAAAAACTCCTGGCCGTCAAAGGCATGAACGACATCCTGCCGCCCGAATCGGCGCGCTGGGAATGGTTCGAGGCCAAGGTGCGCGCGCTGATGGCGCGTTATGCCTACGCCAATGTGCGCACCCCCATCGTTGAACCGACGGCGCTGTTCGTGCGCGGCCTCGGCGAGGTCACCGACATCGTCGAAAAAGAGATGTACTCCTTCGTGGACTCGATGAACGGCGACAGGCTCACGCTGCGGCCCGAGGCCACCGCCGGCATCGTGCGCGCCATGGTCGAGCACAACGCGCTGTACAACGGGCCCATGCGGGTCTGGTCCGCGGTGACATTGTTCCGCCACGAACGGCCGCAAAAGGGGCGCTACCGCCAGTTCCACCAGATCGACGTCGAGGCCCTGGGCTTTGCCGGGCCCGACGTGGACGCCGAGCAGATCCTGATGTGCCGGGCGCTGCTGCGCGACCTGGGCATTCCCATGGAGCACGTGCGGCTTGAGCTCAACAGCTTGGGCCAGCCCAGCGAGCGCATGGCGCACCGCGCTGCGCTGATCGCGCACTTCGAGGCGCATGCCGAGGTGCTCGACGAAGACGCCAGGCGCCGGCTGCACAGCAACCCGCTGCGCATCCTGGACACCAAGAATCCCGCCATGCAGGCCGTCGTCGAAGCGGCGCCGCAGCTGATGGATTTCCTCGGCGAAGCCTCGCTCGCCCACCTGAACGCGGTGCGCGCGGTGCTCGACGCTGCCGGGCTGGCCTACCGCATCAACCCGCGCCTGGTGCGCGGCATGGACTACTACAACCTCACCGTGTTCGAGTGGATCACCGACAAGCTCGGCTCGCAAGGCACGGTTTGCGGCGGCGGGCGCTACGACGGCCTGTTCGAGCAACTGGGCGGCAAGCCGACGCCGGCGGTCGGCTGGGGCATGGGCGTGGAGCGCATGCTGCTGCTGCTGGAGGCGGTCGGCGTGCTGCCGCCCGACAACGCACCCGACGCCTATGCCATCCTGCCGTCGGCCCAGGCCTTGCCCGCCGCCATGGCCGCCTGCGAGGCGCTGCGCGGCGCCGGCATCAAGGTCCAGATGCACGGCGGCACGGCCGAGGGCATGGGCAGCATGAAATCCCAGTTCAAGAAGGCCGACGGCAGCGGCGCGCGTTATGCGCTGATTTTCGGCGATGACGAACTGGCCCAGGGCCGGGTCGCCGTCAAGCACCTGCGCGGCGAAAAAGACCAGGCCCTGCAGGCCCAGGTCCTCCAGCCGCTGGACGATGTGGCGGCCTGGGCCCATACCCTGCGCGGCTGAAGCGGCCGGCCGCGCCCGGCGGGGCGCCTCTCGCTGGCCTCTACAATCACCCCAACTCAATCCGCGCCGTCACCGGGCAGAACAAGAAGACTTTTATGGCAAAACACCTCGATTTGGAAGAACAGGAACAGCTTGACGAGCTCAAGCACTTCTGGAAACAGTACGGTGACATGATCACCTGGGCGCTGATTGTCGTGTTGGGCGCCTTCGCGGCCTGGAATGGCTACCAGTACTGGCAGCGCAACAAGGCGGCGCAGGCCGCGGTCATGTATGAAGAGGTCGAGCGTTCCGTGCAGTCGGGCGACGTCGCCCGCATAGACCGTTCCCTGGCCGACATGAAAGAGCGTTTCAGCGGAACCGCTTATGCCCAGCAGGCCGGCTTGCTGGCCGCCCGGGCCTACTACGACAAGGGCAATGTCGACGCTTCGCGTGCCGCCCTGAACTGGGTTGCCGAAAAAGCCTCCGACGAGGGCTACCAGGCCATCGCGCACCTGCGCCTGGCGGGCCTGCTGCTCGAGAAGAAGGCCTACGACGAGGCGCTCCAGCAGGTTTCGGGCAGCTTCCCCAAGGGATTCACGGCGCTGGCCGCCGACCGCCGCGGTGACATCTTCGCCGCCCAAGGCAAAAAGGCCGAGGCCAAGGCGGAATATGAGAAGGCCTACAAGGAGCTCGACGAGCGCGCCGAATACCGCCGCCTCGTCGAAGTCAAACTCAATGCGCTGGGTGTAGACCCTGCCGCGCAGGCCAAATCCGTAACCGCAGCATCGACTACCGAGGTGAAGAAATGATCCGTCCGTCCTTCAGGCCCCTGGCCCATGCCGTGCGAGTGCCGGCCCTCATCCTGCTGGCCGCCACCCTGGGTGGCTGCTCGATGTTCGGCAGCGGCCCCGCCAAGCCGCAGCCCGCTGAACTCCAGCCGGTGACGGCCCTGGTGTCGGCCCGCCAGACCTGGACCACGCGCGTCGGGCAGGTGAATTTCCCGCTGGATACCGGTGTTGCCGGCAACAGCGTCGCGGTGGCCAGCGGCGACGGCACCGTCGCCCTGATCGACGCCCAGACCGGCCGTGACGTCTGGCGCCTTGCCCTCAATACGCCTTTGGCGGCGGGCGCCGGCAACGACGGCAAAGTCGTGGCCGTGGTCACCAAGGCCAATGAAATCGTCGCCCTGCAGGACGGCCGCGAACTGTGGCGCCAGAAGCTGGGCGCCCAGGCCTTCACCGCGCCTTTTGTGGCCGGCGCGCGCGTGTTTGTGCTGGCGGCGGATCGCTCGGTCAACGCCTTTGACGGGCAGACCGGGCGCAAGCTCTGGACCCAGCAGCGCCCCAATGAGCCCCTGATCCTGCGCCAGTCCGGCGTGATGCTGGCCGTCGGCGACACCCTGGTGGTGGGCCTGGCCGGCCGCCTGGCGGGCCTGAATCCTTCCACCGGCAGCATCCGCTGGGAAGCCCCGATCGCGACGCCGCGCGGCATCAATGACGTGGAGCGCCTGGTCGACCTGGTCGGGCACGTCAGCCGGCAGGGTGACGTCGTCTGCGCGCGGGCCTTCCAGGCCAGCGTCGGCTGCGTCAACGCCGCGCGCGGCAACCTGCTCTGGACCAAACCCGCCAATGGCGTGCAGGGCCTGGACGGCGACGACCGCTTTGTGTTCGGCGCCGAAGCCGACGGCAATGTGGTTGCCTGGCGCCGCACCGACGGCGAGCGCGCCTGGACCACGGACCGCCTGCGTTACCGCAGCCTGACCGCGCCGCTGGTCGTGGGGCGTTCCATTGCCATCGGCGACTTCAGCGGTTACCTGCACCTGTTGTCGCGCGAAGACGGCTCCCTGCTCAACCGCCTGCCCACCGACGGCACCGCCATCGCCGCCACCCCCGTGCTGGTGGGTAATACGCTGATTGCCGTGACCCAGGGCGGCGGCGTTTACGGCTTCCAGCCCCAATAAAGGGCCTAGCGGCCCCGCCAGAAACTGATTGATGAAACCTGTCATTGCGCTAGTCGGCCGCCCCAACGTGGGCAAGTCGACGCTTTTCAACCGGCTGACCAAGACGCGGGATGCGATCGTGGCCGACTTTGCCGGCCTGACGCGGGATCGTCATTACGGTAACGGCAAGCTGGGCCCGCACGAGTACATCGTGATCGACACCGGCGGCTTCGAGCCCGACGCGGCCTCCGGCATCTACAAGGAAATGGCCAAGCAGACCCGTCAGGCGGTCGCCGAGGCCGATGTGGTGGTGTTTGTGGTCGATGCCCGCGCCGGACTCAACGCGCAGGACCACGACATCGCCAAATACCTGCGCAAGCTGGGCAAGCCCACGGTGCTGACGGCCAACAAGGCCGAAGGCATGACCGAAGGCGTGCAACTGTCCGAGTTCTTCGAACTGGGCCTGGGCGAGGTGCTGCCGGTTTCTGCCTCACACGGCCAGGGCATGCGCACGCTGGTCGACACGGCCCTGGCGCCGCTCAACCTGCCCGACCCGGAAGAAGAGCCTGAGCCGCAGGACCCCTCCGTCATCCGCCTGGCCGTGGCGGGGCGCCCCAATGTGGGGAAATCCACGCTGATCAACACCTGGCTGGGCGAAGAACGCCTGGTCGCCTTCGACCTGCCCGGCACCACCCGCGACACCATTTCGGTGCCGTTTGAGCGGGCAGGGCAGAAGTACGAGCTCATAGACACCGCCGGGCTGCGCCGCAAGGGCAAGGTTTTTGAGGCGATTGAGAAGTTCTCCGTCGTCAAGACCCTGCAGGCCATTGAAAACGCCAATGTGGTGCTGCTGCTGCTGGACGCCACCCAGGGCGTGACCGACCAGGATGCCCACATCGCCGGCTATATCCTGGAAAGCGGCCGCTCCGTGGTGGTGGCCGTCAACAAGTCGGATGCGGTGGACTCCTACCAGCGCGAGCTGCTGGAGCGCTCCATCGAAACCCGGCTGGGTTTTCTGAAGTTCGCCTCCATCCACGCGATTTCGGCCATCAAGCGCCAGGGCCTGGGCCCGGTCTGGAAGTCCATCGTGCAGGCCCATGCTTCGGCCAACCGCAAGATGTCCACCCCGGTGCTGACCCGTCTGCTGCTCGAAGCGGTGCAGTTCCAGCAGCCCCAGCGGTCCGGCGTGTTCCGCCCCAAGCTGCGTTACGCCCACCAGGGCGGCATGAACCCGCCCATCATCATCATCCACGGCAACTCGCTGGAACATGTCACCGAGTCCTATAAACGCTACCTTGAAGGGCGTTTTCGCAAGGAGTTCGACCTGGTCGGCACCCCCTTGCGCATCCAGATGAAAAGCTCGCACAACCCCTTTAAGGACAAGGAATCGGCCTAGGACTACATGACCCGGCGCGAGCGCTGTGGTAAGGTCAGGTTCTATTAACTTTTGAACACGGAAAATATCGTGAGCAATAACAAAGGCCAGCTCTTGCAGGACCCATTTCTCAACACTTTGCGTCGCGAGCATGTTCCTGTCTCCATCTATCTCGTCAACGGGATCAAATTGCAGGGCCAGATCGAGTCTTTCGATCAATACGTGGTTCTGCTTCGCAACACCGTGACCCAAATGGTCTACAAGCATGCGATTTCCACCATCGTTCCCGGCCGCGCGGTGAATTTCGCGACCAGCGAGTCTGAAGAAAGCCCCGCCAGCTGAGTTCGTCCGATGCTCCGGTGAAACCGAAACCCCTTGTGCTTCTCGTGGGGGTGGACCTCGGTTTGCCGAACTTTGATGCTGACCTGCAGGAACTGGGTTTGCTCGCGCAAACAGCGGGCCTGCAGCCGGTTGCGCGCGTCACCTGCAAGCGCAGGGCGCCCGACGCCGCGCTTTTCATTGGCAGCGGCAAGGCCGACGAAATCAAGCTGCTGGCGTTGGACACCGGCGCCACCGAGGTGCTGTTCGACCAGTCCCTGAGCCCGGCGCAGCAGCGCAACCTCGAGCGCCACCTGGACATGCCGGTCAATGACCGGACCCTGCTGATCCTGGAAATCTTCGCCCAGCGCGCGCGCAGCCACGAGGGCAAGCTGCAGGTCGAGCTGGCCCGGCTGCAATACATGTCCACGCGCCTGGTGCGCCGCTGGTCCCACCTGGAGCGGCAAACCGGCGGCGCCGGTGTGCGCGGCGGCCCCGGTGAAAAGCAGATCGAGCTTGACAAACGCATGATCGGCGACGCCATCAAGCGCACCAAGGAGCGCCTGGCCAAGGTCAAAAAGCAGCGGCAAACCCAGCGCAAGCAACGCGAGCGCCGCAATTCCTTCACCATTTCCCTGGTCGGCTACACCAACGCGGGCAAGTCCACGCTGTTCAATGCGTTGGTCAAGGCGCGCGCCTATGCCGCCGACCAGCTGTTCGCCACGCTGGACACCACCACGCGCCAGCTTTACCTGGGCGACGCCGGGCGATCCGTCTCGCTGTCGGACACCGTGGGTTTTATCCGCGACCTGCCGCACGGCCTGATAGACGCCTTCGCCGCGACCCTGCAGGAGGCCGCAGACGCCGACTTGCTGCTGCATGTGGTGGACGGCGCCAACCCCGACTACCTCGAGCAGATCGAGCAGGTGCAGCGCGTGCTTTCAGAGATAGGCGCGGCCGAAGTGCCGCAAATACTTGTCTTCAACAAGCTGGACGCCATTGAAAAGGACAACATGCCCCTGCAACTGCAGGACATGTTCGAACTCAGGGACGCGTTTGAGGGCTCCAGCCGAAGCGCTGAACGGGTGTTTGTGAGCGCCCGGACAGGCGAGGGCCTGCCGCTTCTGCGCGCCTTGCTGGCTGCCTACGCGGCCCATTCGCCGGCCGAGGAAATCCCCCTGGCCGCCGAGGACCTTGCCTGATATGGCGAATTCATTAGGCACAATGTCGGTGTAATGAAAAAAAGTGAGTTTGATCCCATGAATCTGAACCCCGTGCTGCAGACTTTGACGACCTTGCCGGGCCGGCTCAGGCAACGCGCCCAAGGCATGTTCAACCTCAATGATCCGCGCTGGGGCCGGGACGACGACAAGGCCTCGTCCGACGACAGCAAGCCGGAGGCGCCCCGGGACGACAAGCAGCCGCAGCGTCCCCCCAACCGTCCGCAAGGGCAGGGCCCCAACCAGGGACCGCCCGACCTCGACGAGCTCTGGCGCGACTTCAACCGCAAACTCGGCGGGCTTTTCGGCGGCGGCAAAAACAACAACCCCAACCGCGGCGGTTTCGGCCGCGGCAATGGCGGCGGAAATAACGGGGGCTTCCAGCCCGACATGAAAAGCGCCGGCATAGGCGTCGGCCTGATCGCCAGCGTCGCCGTGCTGATCTGGCTGGGCACCGGCTTTTTTATTGTCCAGGAAGGCCAGCAGGCTGTCATTACCCAGTTCGGCAAATACCACTCCACCGTGGGCGCGGGCTTCAACTGGCGCCTGCCTTATCCCGTGCAGCGCCACGAGATCGTCGTCGTCACGCAGATCCGCTCGGTGGACGTCGGCCGCGACGTCATCATCAAGGCGACCGGCCTGCGCGACTCGGCCATGCTGACCGAGGACGAAAACATCGTCGAGATCAAATTCGCCGTGCAGTACCGCCTGAACGACGCGCGCGCTTACCTGTTTGAAAGCAAGGATCCGGCCGCCGCGGTGGTGCAGGCCGCCGAGACCGCCGTGCGCGAAGTCGTCGGCAAGATGAAGATGGACTCCGCGCTCGCCGAAGAGCGCGACCAGATCGGGCCGCGCGTGCGCGCCCTGATGCAGACCATCCTGGACCGCTACAAGGTCGGCGTGGAAGTGGTCGGCATCAACCTTCAGCAAAGCGGCGTGCGACCGCCCGAGCAGGTGCAGTCGGCTTTCGACGACGTGCTCAGGGCCGGCCAGGAGCGCGAGCGCGCCAAGAACGAGGCCCAGGCCTACGCCAACAACGTGATCCCGCGCGCGGTCGGCTCCGCCTCGCGCCTGAAGGAAGAGTCCGAGGCCTACAAGGCCAAGATCGTGGCGCAGGCCCAGGGTGACGCGCAGCGCTTCCGTTCCGTGCTGGCCGAATACCAGAAGGCGCCCCAGGTCACGCGCGACCGCATGTACACCGACGCCATGCAGCAGGTGTATACCAACGTCACCAAGGTGCTGGTCGAGTCGCGCCAGGGCAGCAACCTGCTGTACCTGCCGCTGGACAAGATCATGCAGATGACGGCCCAGGGCGATGCCGCCGTTTCAGGCGAGACCCCGCTGATCCCCGGCTCGGCTTCGTCGTCCACGGTGCCCGCCGCGCCCACCTCCAGCCTGCCACCCATCGATGCCCGTTCGCGCGATTCCGCCCGCTCGCGCGACCGTGAAACACGCTAAGGAAGACGATCGTGAATAGAGTTGGATTTATTGTTTCCTCGCTGCTGGTCGTCCTGGCATTGCTCAGTTCCACGCTGTTCGTGGTCGACCAGCGCCAGTTCGGCGTGGTCTATGCCCTGGGGCAGATCAAGGACGTGGTCACCGAGCCCGGCCTGCACTTCAAGATGCCGCCGCCTTTCCAGAACGTCTCGTACATTGACAAGCGCCTGCTGGTGCTCGACAGCGTCGACGCCGAGCCCATGCTGACGGCCGAAAAGCAGCGTGTCGTGATCGACTGGTACGTGCGCTGGCGCATCACCCAGCCCAGCGAGTACATCCGCAATGTCGGCCTGGACGAAAAAGCCGGCGCCAACCAGCTGAGCCGCGTGGTTCGCAACGCCTTCCAGGAAGAGATCAACAAGCGCACCGTCAAGGACCTGCTCTCGCTCAAGCGCGAAGCGCTGATGGCCGACGTCAAGCGCGAAGTGCTGCAGGCCGTGCAGGGCGCCCAGCCCTGGGGCGTGGACGTGGTCGACGTGCGCATCACGCGCGTGGACTATGTGGAAGCCATCACCGATTCGGTCTACAAACGCATGGTGGCCGAGCGCCAGCGCGTGGCCAATGAGCTGCGCTCCACCGGCGCGGCCGAAGGCGAAAAAATCCGCGCCGACGCCGACCGCCAGCGCGAGGTGACCATCGCCAACGCCTACCGCGACGCGCAGAAGGTCAAGGGCGAGGGCGATGCCGAAGCCGCCCGCACCTATGCCGAGTCGTTCGGCCGCGATCCGCAGTTCGCCCAGTTTTACCGCAGCCTGGATGCCTACAAGGCCAGCTTCAGCAAGAAAAGCGACGTGATGGTGCTGGACCCGTCCTCCGACTTCTTCAAGGCGATGCGCGGCCCCGGCTCAGGCAGCGCCGCACCCGCCAAAAAATAAGCCGGCGTGGACGGCAACACCTTCTGGCTGGCACTGGCCCTGATGCTGGTCATCGAGGGCCTGTTGCCCTTCATCTCTCCCGGCGGCTGGCGCCGCATGTTCGAGCAGATCCTCACCCTGGGCGACGGCCAGATCCGCTTCTTCGGGCTGTGCAGCATCGCGGCGGGCGTCGTCCTGCTGGTGCTGCTGAGCTGATTTCACATCAACAGTCCGGGCACTATTTCTCTCCGGGGGCCTTATCAGCCTCCGGCAAGCCGAAAACCGGCCTCAAGCCCGGTAAAATGCTGTTTTTAACAGCCCACGAAAATCACAATGCCCGCCTGGTCGTCATCATGGCAATTGCCCGATCAAATTGCCGATGTCCTGCCCTCCGAGGCGCGCCACATCGAAGAGCTGCGCCGCCTGTTCCTGGACACCGCCCGCAGCTACGGCTATGAACTCGTCATGCCGCCGCTGCTCGAGCACCTCGAGTCGCTGCTGACCGGCACCGGCGAAGCGCTGGATTTGCAGACCTTCAAGCTGGTCGACCAGCTCTCCGGCCGCACCCTGGGCCTGCGCGCCGACACCACCCCCCAGGTCGCCCGCATCGACGCCCATTTGCTCAACCGCAACGGCGTGGCGCGCCTGTGCTACTGCGGCCCGGTGCTGCACACCCGCGCCGACCGGCCCCACGCCACCCGCGAGCCGCTGCAGTTCGGCGCTGAAATCTACGGCCATGCCGGCCTCGAGGCCGACCTCGAAGCCCAGCAGCTGGCGCTGCAGGGCCTGAAGGCCGCTGGCGTCACGGCATTGAGCGTCGACATGGCCGACGTGCGCATCGTGGGCAGCCTGCTGGCCGGCGCCACCGTCAGCGCTAAGACCCTGGCCTTGATCCACACCGCGCTGGCCGCCAAGGACGCGAGCGAGCTCGACAGCCTCACCGCCAGCCCCAAGGACGGTATTTCCGCCGAAGCGCGCGCGGGACTGAAAGCCTTGCTGCAGCTCTACGGCGACGAAAAAGTCCTGGCCGAGGCCGAAAAAGCCTTGCCGCCCTCGACGGGCCTCAAGGCCGCGCTGCAGAACCTCCAATGGCTGGCCGCCCACACCCGCGGTGAAAGCGGCGAAGTCAAGGTCAGCTTCGACCTGGCCGACCTGCGCGGTTATGCCTATTACAGCGGCACGCGCTTTGCCATCTACGGGCAGGGCGCCGAACTGGCGCGAGGCGGCCGCTATGACGAGGTCGGCGCCGTGTTCGGCCGCAACCGCCCGGCGGCCGGCTTCAGCCTGGACTTGAAGGAACTCGTCAGCGTGCTGCCGCCCCGGCCCCTGAAGGCCGCCATACGCGCGCCCTGGAGCGAGGACGCCGGCCTGCGCGCGGCCATCGCGCGCCTGCGCGCCGGCGGCGAAACCGTGGCCTGCGTGCTGCCCGGCCACGAACACGAAGTCAACGAATTCGATTGCGACCGCGAACTGGCCAACGCTGCCGGTCGATGGGTGGTCCAGCCCCTGAAGAAAGCCGCGTGAGGGCCCCGTGCCCCCGTCCGGCTTGATCCCAACACACCTTAACGAGAATTGAAGATGACAAACAAACAAACCGCAGACGCGGGCCGCAATGTCGTGGTCGTGGGCACCCAGTGGGGCGACGAAGGCAAGGGCAAGCTGGTCGACTGGCTGACCGAGATGTCGCAGGGCGTGGTGCGCTTCCAGGGCGGCCACAATGCCGGCCACACGCTGGTCATCAACGGCGTGAAGACCGCGCTGCACTTGATTCCCAGCGGCATCATGCGCCCGGGCGTGAAGTGCTACATCGGCAACGGCGTGGTGCTGTCGGCCGCCAAGCTGTTCGAGGAAATCGAAGGCCTGGAAAAAGCCGGCGTTGAAGTGCGTTCACGCCTGCGCATCAGCGAGGCCTGCCCGCTGATCCTGCCTTTTCATGCCGCGCTCGACATCGCGCGCGAAGCCTACCGCGAAAAGGGCGGCACCACCAAGATCGGCACCACCGGCCGCGGCATAGGCCCCGCCTATGAGGACAAGATCGCCCGCCGCGCCCTGCGCGTGCAGGACCTCAAATACCCCGACCGCTTCGCCGCCAAGCTGCGCGAACTGCTGGAGCTGCACAATTTCGTGCTGACCGGCTACCTGCACGCGCCGCCCGTCGACTTCGACACCGTGTACGCCGAAGCCATGCGCCATGCCGAGCTGCTCAAGCCCATGATGGCCGACGTCTCGCGCGAACTCAACGACGCCCACCGTGACGGCGCCAACCTGCTGTTTGAAGGCGCGCAGGGCACTTTGCTCGACGTCGACCACGGCACCTATCCCTATGTCACCTCCAGCAACTGCGTGGCCGGCAACGCCGCCGCCGGCGCCGGCGTGGGCCCGGGCATGCTGCACTACATCCTGGGCATCACCAAGGCCTATTGCACGCGTGTGGGCGGCGGGCCGTTCCCGACCGAACTCGACTGGGAAAAACCCGGTACCGTGGGCTACCACCTGAGCACCGTGGGCGCCGAAAAAGGCGTGACCACCGGGCGCAGCCGCCGCTGCGGCTGGTTTGACGCCGCGCTGCTCAAGCGCTCGGCCCAGGTCAACGGCCTGTCGGGCCTGTGCATCACCAAGCTCGACGTGCTCGACGGCATCGACGAGCTCAAGCTGTGCACCGGCTACGAGCTCGACGGCCACATCACCGACATCCTGCCCATGGGCGCCGAGGACATCGCGCGCTGCAAGCCGATCTACGAAACCCTGCCGGGCTGGAGCGAAAGCACGGTCGGCGTCACGGAATACGCCAAACTGCCCGCGGCCGCGCAAAAATACCTGCACCGCATCGAGGAAGTGACCGGCGTGCCCATCGACATGATTTCCACCAGCCCGGACCGCGACCACACCATCCTGCTGCGCAACCCCTACGCCGCCGCTTGAGTGGATACGGGCCGCAGCTTTAGCCAAACAGCCCGCGGCCCAAACCGGCGCAGGCAGCGAATACACCAGGAACATCAGGAGCGCCACCCATGTTGACAGAAGACGGCAAGCATCTCTATGTGAGCTACGACGAATACCACAACCTGATCGAAAAACTGGCCATCAAGATCCACCAGTCCGGCTGGCAGTTCGACACCATCCTGTGCCTGGCCAGGGGCGGCATGCGCCCCGGCGACATCCTCTCGCGCATCTTCGACAAGCCGCTGGCCATCATGTCCACCAGCTCCTACCGGGCTGACGCCGGCATGACGCAGGGCAACCTTGACATCGCCCGCTACATCACCACCCCCAAGGGCGAGATCGCCGGCAAGGTGCTGCTGGTCGACGATCTGGCCGACACGGGCCACACCCTCAACGCCGTGATCCACCAGCTCAAGAACAACTACAAACCCATCACCGAGCTGCGCAGTGCCGTGATCTGGACCAAGGGTGTTTCCACCTTCGAGCCCGACTACTCGGTCGAACTGCTGCCCACCAATCCCTGGATTCACCAGCCGTTTGAAGGCTATGACTCGCTGTCACCCGCGCAGTTGATGGCGAAGTGGAAGATTTAACGGTAGCGGTTCAATCGGTATGACATCGGCCAGCGCCGTATGACGCCAAGTCCGCCAGCCTTGCCGTCCGCTGACGGGCCGCAGCACTGGAGAGCCCTCCGGACCGGGGAAACGAAGTACTGGCTTCTTCCCATTTTTTTTTCGTTAATGGCTGGCATGGGTGCTTTCCTGATGGCCCTGGGCCGGGCGGCACAGTATCAATGGTTGTTTCTGACACTCTCTGGTTGCGGTGTACTGTGCCTGCTCTTCGGCTTGTGGGCGGTGCTGGGGGCTCTCCAGTACAGCGATTTCAACCTGGACGTCAATCAAAAAAGCAAGCGCATCCGCAAGTGGAAAACTTCGGCCTTTAGTCTTCGAAGAAGTGTCGACGAATACCCTTACGATGATTTTCGTGCCGTTCGGTCGATGCAGGAAATCGATGACGACGTCCGCTGGGTAGTGGTGGAACTGCTGTTCAAGGCAGACAAACCGGCCCTTGAGATAGGGCGCTTCAGCCCGGTGTCAGGCGGCTCATCCTATTGGCAGAGAATTGAGAAATCACTGCGCGGCCATCGCGCCGAAAGTCCAGGAGCCGCAAGCTTGCGCCAGGAATTGGCGAAGGCTATGGGCATCACGAATGCAGGCTATTTCGAATGAGTGCGCGCCGCCCGTCGTGATGCGCGGTCCGCGCCTCAAGATGGCAAACCCATGGCGCCCTGACAGCCTACGGGCGTTGCCAGCGGGGCATTGAGCCAGACCGGAAAACTGCCGTAATATCGCTGCATGAGCGATTCTCCATCCGGCATTTCCACCACCCTGATCCACCATCCCTACAAGCCGCCCGCCGGGTTTGACGCAATTCCACCTGGGGTTTACAAGGCCTCCACCATCGCCTTTCCCACCGTCGCCGCGCTGCGCAGCCGCGACTGGAAGCACAAGACCGGCTACACCTACGGCCTGCACGGCACGCCGACCACCTTCACGCTGGAAGAGCGCATCGCCACGCTCGAAGGCGGCAAGCATTGCACGTTGGTGCCCAGCGGCCTGGCGGCGGTGGTGCTGGTCGGCATGGCCCTGCTCAAGGCCGGCGACGAGCTGCTGATCCCCGACAACGCCTACGGCCCCAACAAGACCTTCGCGCAGGGCGAGCTCGCCGCCTGGGGCATCAGCCACCGTTTTTACGATGCAATGAACCCGGCCGACCTGGCCGCCAAGCTGGGCCCGAAAACCCGGCTGGTGTGGATAGAGGCGCCGGGCTCCATCACGCTGGAATTCCCCGACATGCCGGCGCTGGCCGCGGCCGTCAAGGCGCACAAGAACGCGCATCCCGCAGGTATCGTGACCGCGCTCGACAACACCTGGGGGGCCGGGCTGGCCTTCAATGCCTTCGACCTGGGCCTGGACATCTCGGTCCAGGCCCTGACCAAATACCCCAGCGGCGGCGCCGACGTGCTGATGGGCTCCGTGGTTACGCGCGACGAGGCGCTGCACCACCTGGTCCATTTTTGCCACATGCGCGTCGGCTACGGTATAGGCGGCAACGATGCCGAACTGGTGCTGCGCGGCCTTAACAGCATGGCCTTGCGCTACGCCGCCCAGGACGCCGCCACCCGCGAACTGGCCGCCTGGCTGGCCGGCCGGCCGCAAATCGCCACCGTGCTGCACCCGGCCTTGCCCGGCTCGCCCGGCCATGAAAGCTGGAAACGCGATTGCACAGGCGCGGCCTGCCTGATGAGCGCGGTCTTCAAGCCCGAGTTCAGCCCCGAGCGGGTGGACCGCTTTTGTGACAGCCTGAAACTGTTCAAACTGGGTTACAGCTGGGCCGGGCCCATGAGCCTGTGCGCGCCTTACGACATTCCGGCGCTGCGTACCACGCCCTGGCCCCACAAAGGCGGGCTGGTGCGGTTTTCGGTGGGGCTGGAGGCCGTGGCCGACCTGCAGGCCGACATCGCCCAGGCCCTGGAAAAAGCCTGAGCCAAAGCCGTATCAAAAGCCTGGCGTTGCCTGACGGCAATGCAGTACAGTAAGGGTTACCTCCTTACGAAAGCACGCAGTGGCAACTCCCAATTACTCTTACGAAAAGCGCCAGAAAGAGCTCGCGAAAAAACGCAAAAAAGAAGAAAAGCTCAAGCGCAAGGCGGAGGGCAAGCAGGATGATGCGGCCGACGACGGGAACGATGTACCGCCCGCCGACGGCGACGCGCCGGCCGGTGTGCCACCCACCGACCCGGCGCCCTGAACTTTCAGGCTTGATACACCCCCAAAACCCGGCACACCCAGCGTGTAGCCGGGTTTTTTGTTGCCGGCCGCTGCCTTATTTCTTATTTGGGCAACCAGCCCAGCTCCCTGGCATGCAGGCTTTGCACATACAGCCTGTCCGCCGTCTCCGTCACGGCGGTGGTTTCGGGATAGGCGCCCGAAGGGTCCTGCAGGTCGGCCACCACTTTCCCGTCTTCCGTGAACGCCACCACATGGCCGTAGGCCTTGGGAATAGGCCACCAGGCGCGCGGCAGGCGAAGCGTGAGTTTGCGCATAAAAGGCTTGCGGGCCATGCCGTCAATCTTCGGGTTGCGCGGCTTGACCAGGCCCACCCAGACCTTGCCGTCCAGGCCGCGCATCAGGTTGTCGGGGTAGCCCGGCAGGTTGTCAAACAGCGGCTTGAGGCCGGCGCCGGGCTGGCCGATGTCCTGCTCCCGCGCATCCACCGGCAGTTTCCAGATGCGGTATCTGCCGGTTTCGGCCACAAACAGCGAGCGCTCGTCCTGGCTCAAGGCCACGCCGTTGGCAAAACTCAGGCCTTTTGCCACGACGCGTGTGGCCTGGGTCGCCGGGTCGTATTCAACCACCCGGCCCGTGGCGGACTGCTCCAGGATGTCGAGAACGCTGGCTTCGAAGGTGCCGCCCCAGTCCCGGGCGCCAAAACGGGTGGACGCATCGCTGAAGTACACCTTGCCGTTGCGGGCCACCACCACCGCGTTGGCATACAGAATCGGCGTGCCCGCGGCCTTGTCCGCCAGCAGCGTCACTTTTTTGTCCGGCGCAATCGACAGCAGGCCCCTGAAGGCGTCGGCGGCGATGATGTTGCCGGCCGCATCGAAGTCAAAGCCCAGCACGCGGCCGCCGGTGTTGACCACCACCTCCTGGCCGCTGCCATCCGGATTCATCCGCAGGATCGCGCCGCTGGCCACCGCGGCGTAGAGTTTTCCGTCGCGGGCCGCGACCAGGTGCTCTGGGCCTTCCTCTGTCCCCAGCGGGATGGTTTTCAGTTTGGCGAGTTTGTCGTTGGCCGCGAATGGGCCGCTGTAGCCGGGTTCGGCGGGCGCTTCCCAGCTTTGCGGCGTGATGGGCACCGGCCACAGGCACAGGTAGGCGGCCAGCCCGGCCAGGGCGACGCCGGCGGCGGCAAGGATTTTTTTCATGTTGTTGTCTCCTCCTGAAGAATGGCTCTGGCCAGCGCCGCCATGGTCTGCCTGGACCGGTCGGCCGCGTTGAGCGGGGTGGCTTTCGGGTACTGGCTGAAGTTGCGCTCCATGGAGCGCGCATAGCCCGGGTCGTAGTGCAGGGTGAGCAGCTCGCGCACCACCGAGGCCGCATCGCCGGCGCGCGCGCGGGCCTGCCAGTCCTGCACCGTGGCCTTGCCGCGCACCTCGGTCAAGGCGCCCAGCCGCTCGCAGAAAAACGCGGTGTCCTTGACGAAGAAGTCATAGTCCTCGAGCAGCAGCGCCACGCGCTCGTCCTCATGCAGGCGCAGGTCCAGGCAGGGACTGGCCCGCATGGCGGTCATCAGGCCTTCGGGCACCGCCACATTGCCGACTTTTTTACTTTCGCTTTCCACATACACCGCCCTGGCCGGGTCGAAGCCGCGCAGGGCGGACCAGATAGCGCTGTCAAAGGCCTTCTGGCTGGGCTGCTCAAGGCCGGGAATCGCGCCCAGCACCGAGCTGCGGTGCCTGGCCAGCGCCTCCAGGTCCAGCACCTGGGCGCCTTCGGCCGCCAGGGCTTGCAGCAGCCGGGTCTTGCCGGAGCCGGTGGGGCCGCACACCACGCGGTAGCGAAAGCGCGCTGCCAGCCGCGGCAGGTCGGCCACCAGCGCCGCCCTGAAGGCCTTGTAGCCGCCGTCGACCAGCGTGACCCGAAAGCCGATCTGCTCCAGCACCAGCGCCAGCGCGCCGCTGCGCTTGCCGCCGCGCCAGCAGTAGAGCAGGGGTTGCCATTCCCGGGGCTTGTCCAGCACCTCGCGCTGTATGTGTTCGGCGATGTTTTTCGCGACCAGGGCCGCACCCAGTTTTTTGGCCTCGAACTGGCTGATCTGCTTGTATTTTGTGCCGACGATTTTGCGTTCCTCGTCGTGCAGGCTGGGCCAGTTCAGCGCGCCGGGCAGGTGGTCCTCGGCGTATTCACCCTCGCTGCGGGCGTCGATGATGTCGCAGTAGCGGCCCAGGCCGGCCAGCGCTTCCTCGGCGGAAATGCGGTCCAGGCTCACTTGAGCAGTTTCTTGAGTTCAGGCCACACATTGGCCAGCATGCGGGGCTGCGACTGCTCGTTGGGGTGGATGCGGTCAGCCTGGAAAGCGGCCACCGGGTCGGCGGCGTCGGCGATGCCCTTGAGGAAAAACGGCACCAGCGCCACTTTTTCGGCCTTGGCGACCTTCGCGAACAGGCCCGAAAAATTCGCCGCATAGGCGCTGCCGTAGTTGGGCGGCACCTGCATGCCGACCAGCAGCACCCGCGCGCCGGCTTTTTTGGCGGCCTGTGTCATCGCGCTGAGGTTTTGCTCGGTCATCTCCAGCGGCAGGCCGCGCAGGGCGTCGTTGCCGCCCAGCTCTATCACCACCACGGCGGGCTTGTGCTGCGCCAGCAGGGCCGGCAGCCGGGAACGGCCGCCCGACGTCGTGTCGCCGCTGATGCTGGCGTTGACGACCCTGGTGCTTTTCTTTTCGCCGGCGAGCTGCTTTTCCAGCAGCGGCACCCAGCCGGTGCCGCGCTTGAGACCGTATTCGGCGCTCAGGGAGTCGCCGACGACCAGCAGCGTCTCGCCCTGGGCGGCGGAGGCGGGCGCCTGGGCCCGCACGGCCGGGACCGCGCCCAGCGCGGCGGCGGCCAGCAGCGCTGCCAAAGGTTTTACCAGGCGCCTGGCCGTTTGGACGGCAAGCTTGGTAAAGTCGGATTTCATATTTTCTGACAAGGCTGACATGTTTGAACCTGCGGTGAGTGATGCTTCCATGGGCTCTACGGCGCCCGGCTTTCCCGGCGCGGCTGCAAGGTCCCAGGCAGCTTCAATTATTTCCGTGGAGCATGTTTTCAAGTCGGTCACCGACTCCACCGGCACATTGGCCATTTTGCGCGATATTGACTTCGCGCTCGCGGCGCGCGAAACCGCCGCCATTGTCGGTGCTTCGGGCTCGGGCAAAAGCACCTTGTTGTCCATCATCGCGGGGCTGGACACGCCCACCGAGGGCACCGTCAAGCTGGCCGGGCAGGACCTGTTCGCCCTCAGTGAGGACGACCGCGCCGCCCTGCGCGCCCAGAAGGTCGGTTTTGTGTTCCAGAGCTTCCAGCTCATGGGCAACCTGACCGCGCTGGAGAACGTCATGCTGCCGCTGGAGCTGTCGGGCGCCAGGAACGCGCGCGCCCAGGCCACCGAGATGCTCAAGCGCGTCGGCCTGGGTGAGCGCCTGGGCCACTACCCCAAGGTGCTGTCGGGCGGCGAACAGCAGCGTGTGGCGCTGGCGCGGGCCTTTGTGGTGCAGCCGGCGGTGTTGCTGGCCGACGAGCCCACCGGCAGCCTGGACTTCGCCACCGGCGAGACCGTCATGTCGCTGATGTTCGAACTCAACCGCGAACTCGGGACCACCCTGGTGCTGGTGACGCACGACCAGGGCATTGCCGCGCGCTGCGAGCGGCGCATCACCATAGACGCGGGACGGGTTGTTTCGGCCTGAGCCGCCTGGGCCGGGCAGGCAGGCGCCGGGCTCAACGCAGTTTTTGCGCCGCGGCCAGGAATTTCGCCCGGTCGTCGGGCTTGTCGATCTGCAGCGCCAGTGCCTTGGCCAGGCCGCCCAGCGTGGTGTGGCGCGCCGACTCCTTGCGCACCAGGGTCTTGGCCAGCGGGCCTATGTACAGGCTCAGCATGCGTTCGAGCTGGGACTGCAACTCGGCGCTGAAATACTGCACATTGATGGAGGTCGAGGTCGCGGACGGTCCCGAAGGCGATGACAGTCCCGAGGGTCGGCTCATGTCCTGGTGCCGCAGGCCGGACACCGGCATGGACAGCACGCGGCTGGGCACGCTGGTGCCGCCGGTGGCGCTGGTAACACCGGTGCGCGGGCCCGAAGCCCCCAGCGGCGTTGAATGCACGGGCGCGCTGGCATTGCGCGGCCGCGCAAAGGCTTCGCGCGCCGTGGCGTCCGGGATGGAGACGGCCAGCAGGTCGCGCAGGCCCTGGGCACTCACCGTGCGCGGCACGGACTTCTTGACCAGCACCCGGGCCAGCGGGCCGATCAGCTTGGCCAGCTCGGTTTCGATCTCGTGCACGACTTCGGGCGTCAGCGAGGCCAGCGCGGCGAAGGAGGCCGTGTGCTCGAATTCCAGGTTGCGCGCCGCGGGCGCCGCCGGGACGGCATTCGGGTCCAGCACCGCGTAGATCTCGTGCGAGCGCAGGTGCTTGTCCATGTGCGGGCCGAGGTAGTCGAAATGGCCGGCCGCGCTGTCGGTGATGCGCGAGATCACGTCGTAGTAGGCGCGCGAGACCACCACCTGGTTGGGCCTGGCGAAATCCATGATGCGCTGGGCCACATTGATGCCGTCGCCCACCACGTTGACCCGGTTGTTGATGTCGAACACCATGCGGATGGGGCCCAGGTGCAGGCCCACGCGCAGCGACAGCTTGCGCCCGTACTTCTGCGCCAGCAGGTCGCGCAGCAGCAGGGCCGACTGCAGTGCCTCCTCGGGATCGCCCAGGAAGCAGATGGCCGCGCCGTCGCCAGTGTCTATCATGATGCGCGACGACTCTTTCACGCCGCCTATGGCCTTGGTGATCAGTTCGTTGAACAGCGACTTGACCACCACCTGCTGGTCCACCGAATAGGTGGAGTAGGACACCAGGTCCAGGAACATGATGGTGCCCAGCACGTTCTTGCGCAGGTTCTCGGCGCTGTTGAGCGGGATGGACTGCGAATTGGCGGCGTAGGCGAGCAGGGCGCTGTCGGGCGGCGCGGTGACCGTGCTGGTCTCAACGGGCGCCGGCACGGGCGCGGCCGGGGGCGTGGCGGGCGCCAGCACGCTGGCCGCGCGCAGGGTTTGCGTCTTGACGAAGTCCGAGCTCAGCAGCGCCTGGCGCAGCGCCGCGATATCCTGCGGCCGCTGGGTTTCGTTGGGCGTCATCGCCCAGTCGATGGCGCGCAGCAGGGGCGCGCCGAAAACCACCGCGCTGGCGGTGTCGGCGGCCTTGGGCATGCTGTCCTCGCGCACGCGCGAGGCCGACTCCATGGGCTTTTGCCCGGTCGTCATCCAGTACATCACCGCGCCCAGCGAATAGACATCCGTCCACGGCCCCTGGTGGCCCTTGCTGTGGTATTGCTCGAAGGGCGCGAAACCCGGGCTCACGATGTTGGTCATGTCCTGGTTGCCGGTCAGGCGCCTGGCCGCGCCGAAGTCCAGCAGCACCGGCGTGCCGTCGGCGCGGATGTAGATGTTGTCCGGCTTGATGTCGCGATGCAGGAAGTTCACCTTGTGCACCGCCTCCAGGCCGTCCATCAGTGGGTAGACGATTTTCAGCAGGCCCTGCTGGTCCAGTGCGGGCTGCTTGGCCAGCCAGCGCTTGAGCGGGTCGCCCGACTCGTACTCCATGACGATGTAGGCGGTGCCGTTTTCCTTGAAGTAGCGCAGCACCCGCACGATGTTGGGATGGCGAAACGAGGCCAGCGCGCGGGCTTCGTCCAGGAAGCGCTCCAGGCCCCACTGGAACTGGCCCTTGTTTTCGCCGGAGCGGACGTGGACCGACAGGTCGGCCGAACGCACGGCCAGGTCGCCCGGAAAATACTCCTTGATGGCCACCGGCAACTGCAGGTTGATATCCTGCGCCAGGTAGGTGATGCCGAAACCGCCGCCGCCCAGCATTTTTTCAATGCGGTATTCAAAGACGGTCTGCCCCGGCGCCAGGGCGGCCACATCCCCGCTTCCCGGGGCGTCGGGCCGCACGGGCAGGGTTCGGGTCTTGTCTTCGGGCTCGGTCATGCGTCCGGCATTGTGGTGGGCGGGTGATCGCTCGGTCAGTCGCCGCGGTCAATCATCTGCATGGCTTTTTCCAGGCTGCGGCGCATGCGGTTGAAGGAGCTGCCCAGCACCGCCACCTCGTCCTTGCCCCCGTCGGTGAATTCGGGCACCTCGAAGTCGCCGGTGCTGACCTTGTCGGCCGCCTGCGACATGCGGCGTATGGGCCGCACGATGAGCCAGCTCAGCATCAGGTTGAGCACCACGAAGACCACCACGAATACCGCGGCCAGCGAGGCCATGAAGGTCTTGAAGGTGCGCTCGGCGTTGCGGATGGGAATCTCCATGGGCACCGTCACCACCTGCGCGCCTATGATTTCATTGTGTTTCCAGCCGAAGCCGTTGGCCTCGCCGTAGATCTTGATCATGCTGGCCGGCGCGGCGGCCGGCACACTGTGGCACTGCAGGCAGGCCGCGTTGGTGATCTGTATGGGCTTGGCGATATACAGCAGCCGGCCCGTGGCCGCGGCGCGCTCCGAGATCAGCTCTTTCGAGTCGGCGTTCTGGCGGAACTGCTGGACGATGTCGGCTTCCCAGTCGGTGGCGCGGTCGCGCGGGTTGGTCGGGTTCAGCGTCGCTTCCTTGTAGCCGTAGTCCCGGTACTTCTTCTGGATGTGGCCCAGGGTTTCGGTGGCGGCGTAGGCCGGCACGGTTTGCGGCAGGAAGACCTCCTCGAGCTGCTTCTCCAGGTGCGGCTTGATCTGCTCGACCGTGTAGGCGCGCACCGAGAGGGCGGTGTCCATCATGAGCCGTGCATTGCGCAGGACTTCCTCGCGGGCGTTTTCCTGCAGCAGCTGGCGCGATATGAACCCGGCGGCGCCGAAGCCTGCCAGGAACACCACGATCAACACCAGATTAAATTTAAGCCTCAATCCCATAGTGCCCCCAACTGTGCGCGTGATTGCGGAAACGTCCTGCCCTGCAGGATCAACAAATTGTTACTATTTTAGACTTACCCAGCCCGCATTGTGACCGCCGGTCGGCCCCTGTGCACCGGTAGTAATGCCTAAGAAGCTATTAACGCTCTAAACAGGGCTCCGTGGCGACCGTCAACAGCTTGCAGGGCTGCAGTGATAATCCCTTGCATGTCATCTACCCCCAAAGTCCTTTTTGGCTTCCATGCTGTCGGCGTGCGCATCAAAACCGCGCCCAAGTCCGTTCTGGAGGTGTTTTTCGACGCTTCGCGCCGCGATGCGCGCATGCGCCAGTTCATGGACCGGGCCCGCGAGGCCGGCATACGGCTGATCGAGTCCGACGGCCTGCGCCTGGCCAAGATGTGCGGCAGCCACGGCCACCAGGGGGTGGTGGCCCGGGTCGACGCGCTGGCCCAGGTCAAGTCGCTCGATGAGCTGCTCGAGCAGCTCGAGGAGGCCGGTGTTGCCCAGCCGCTGCTACTGGTGCTGGACGGCGTGACCGACCCCCACAACCTGGGCGCCTGCCTGCGCGTCGCCGACGGCGCCGGCGCCCATGCCGTGATCGCCCCCAAGGACCATGCGGCCGGCATCAACGCCACCGTCGCCAAGGTGGCCAGCGGCGCGGCCGAGACCATGCCTTATTTCATGGTCACCAACCTGGCCCGCACCCTGGGCGAGCTCAAGGAACGCAACATCTGGTGCATAGGCACCAGCGACGACGCCGAAAAAACCATTTACGACGTGGACCTGAAAGGCCCGGTCGCCCTGGTGCTGGGCGCCGAAGGCGAGGGCATGCGCCAGCTCACGCGCAAGACCTGCGACGAGCTGGTCAGCATCCCCATGCGCGGCGCGGTCGAAAGCCTCAATGTGTCCGTGGCCAGCGGCGTCTGCCTCTACGAAGCCTTGCGCCAGCGGCGCTGAAGCTCGCCCGCCTCAGACCAGCCCGTACCAGCCCAGCAGCGCGCCCGCGCCCAGCAGCCACAGCAAATGGATGCGGGTGCGCCAGACGATGATGGCCGAGGCCGCCGTCAACAGCCATACCGGCCAGTCCTTCAGCGAACTGCCGTTGGCGCCGGCCAGAATCCAGCTGGTGGCGATCAGCAAGGCCACCACGATGGGGCCCATGCCCTGCTTGAAGGCGCGCACCGCCCGCAGCTCGCGGTTGCGATGGCCCCACTGCGCGGCCGTGTAGGTCAGCGTGGTGCTTGGAATCAGGATGCCCAGCAGCGCCAGGAACACGCCCAGCAACCCGCTGAGCATGCCGCCGGCGTTCAGGCCCACATTCCAGCCCATCAAGGCGATGAACAGCACATTGGGCCCGGGCGCCGACTGCGCGATGGCGATGGAGGCGTTGAACTGCGCGTCGGTCAGCCAGTGCTGCTTGTCGACCAGGAAACGGTGCATGTCGGGCGCGGTGCTGATGGCGCCGCCCACCGAGAGCAGCGACAGCGAGAGGTAATGCAGGAACAGGTCAAACCATTCGCGCGCGCCAAAGGCCAGGTGCAGTGTTTGCAGCGGTTCGTTCATGGCGCGAGCTTTCGGTAGGCCAGCACGCAGGCCGCCAGGCCCAGGCTCAGCAGCACATAAGCCAGCGGGATGCGCAGCAGCGCGATGGACACAAAACACAGCAGGCCCAGGCCTATGCACAGCCGCAGGCCCAGCACGTTTTTCTTGAGCGCGCCGAAAAGCTTGAGGCCGGTCGCGCCTATCAGCCCGGCCGCCACCGCGGCCATGCCGCGCAGCGCGCCCGCCACGCCGGGGTGCCCGGCGAACTGGGCATACAGCACCGCCAGCAGCAGCACCAGCACCAGCGGCACCGTCAGCATGCCGGCCAGCGCCGCCAGTGCGCCCTTGAGGCCGAAATAGCGCCCGCCCACCATCAAGGACAGGTTCACCACATTGGGGCCCGGCATGATTTGCGCCACGGCCCAGTCCTCGATGAACTCTTCACGCGTCATCCAGCGTTTTTTCTCGACCAGCTCGCGCTGCACGACAGCGAGGACGCCGCCGAAACCCTGCAGGGCCAGCAGCGTGAATGAAACAAAGAGGTCGGTGAGGGATTTGGGTTGCGGATGCTCTTGCGCGGGCAGGGGGCTCATGCGCCGATTATCGCCGCGCATAACGCAATCCCCGGTGAGCGCGCAAGAAGCCGACGCGCTTCATCTGCTATTCAAACAATAGCCCGCTCTTCGTGGTTCACGAGGCCCCCGGGCTGAAAACCTCCGGAACTTTTAAGGCTGTAGCCTTAAAGCTTTAGCGCCCAGGTCTCGCCCACCAGCTCGTGGCCAAAGCCCTGGTAGGGCTCGCTCTTGACCAGCTTGAAGCCGCGCTTGGCATAAATCGCACGCGCCGCCGCGAGGCAGCTGTTGGTCCAGAGCACCATTTTTTTGTAGCCCTTGCCGCGCGCGAAGGCGATGCATTCGTCCGACAACCGCCCGCCCAGGCCCAGGCCGCGCGCGCCCGGCGTGAGGATCAGCATGCGCAGTTGCGCCACCGTGGCCGACTTGCGCACCACAAACACCGCGCCTACGCGCTCGCCGTCGAGTTCGGCGATCCAGCACTTCTCCCAGTCGGGCTGGTGATTCTTGAGGTACTTGCCCGCGATGTCGGCCACCAGCGCTTCGAACTCGCTGTTCCAGCCGTATTCGCGCGCATAGATTTCGCCATGCTGCTGCACCACCCAGCCCATGTCGCCGGGCCGCGGGTCGCGCAGCACCACGGTGCGCGTCGCCGCGGCCTCACCTGGGCCGGCCAGCAGGCGCTGCACCGTGCCCATCGCGCTCACCACCTTGTGCTGGTCCTCAGGCGCCAGCGGGGCCAGCAGGGCGGCCGCCTCGTCGCGCGACTGCTGCTGCAGCGGCGCGAACACCTTGTGCCCGGCCTGCGTCAGCTTGAGCAGGCTTTGCCGCGCGTCGGCCGGCGAGGGCACGCGCGCCAGCCAGCCCTGGCTTTCAAAGCGCCGCAGGATGCGGCTCAAATAGCCCGCATCCAGCGACAAATCGCGCCCCAGCTCGGTCGCGGTAGGCTGGTCGCGGTGGGCCAGCTCGTAGAGCACCCGCACCTCGGTCAGCGAGAACTCGCTGCCCAGGTAAGGGTCCAGCACGCCTATGCGCTGGGTATAGAAGCGGTTAAAGCCGCGTATCGCCTTGATGTACGCCGTGGCGGCGACCGGTGCGGCCGCGGTGACGGACGTGGGGAGGGTGGGGGAGCTTGATAGAGCCATGCCAGCTATCGTCAAGCAATTGGTTGACAAAGTCAAGTAATTGGATTCCCCCAAATGCCCTCGATCCCGAAAACCCGGCTTCAGATCACCCTGCGCGGGGCCGCCGTGGCCGCGTCGCCGCTGTTGGGCGCGCCCGTCGGTTCTATCAGCAGCAGCTGCGCCTCCTGTGCCGCGCGCGGCCGGTGCCGCACGCCGCGCGGCACCACGTAAAGCTGGCCGGGCTTGAGGATCACGGTAGGGCTGCCTTCGATGTCGATGTGCAGTTCCCCCTTGAGCACCAGAAAGAAATCGTCGCTGTCGGGGTGCGAATGCCAGCTGTACTCGCCCTGCACCTTGACCACCATCACGTCGTGGCCGTTGAATTCGCTCACGGTGCGCGGCTGCCAGTGGCCCTCAAAGCTCGCGAGCTTGGCCTGCAGGTCTATGGCGTCTGTTTTCACGGAAAACTCCTCTTGCGTTGTGTCGGAAGAAAGGAGTCTGCTTGTCCGCGCCTGCCGCGTCTTGTACGATTGTTTCATGCACCATGCCCAGCCACCCACTGCCCAGGACTGGGCGCGCTTTCGTCCCGGCGCGCTGGCCGGCGTGACGCAGATGAAGGCCCACTTCACTGAACATACGTTTGAGCGCCACAGCCACGAAACCTATTCCATAGGCGTCACCGCCTCCGGCGTGCAGACCTTCCACTGCGGCGGCACGCTGCACGCCAGCCTGCGCGGCGACGTCATCCTCTTCAACCCCGACGAGCCGCACGACGGCCAGCGCGGCACCCAGGAGGGCTTTGGCTACAGCATGCTGTATGTGGCGCCGCAGGTGGTCGATGAATGCCGCGACAAGGAGGCCGGCCTCGACATGGCCGCCTACTTCCGCCAGCCCGTGGTGCGCGACGCGGCCATGGGCCGCGCGCTGGCGCGAGCCATAGGCGCGGCCGGCCAGGCCCAGGAGTCGTTGCGCGCCGAAGAACTTACGCGAGACGTGCTGGTGCGGCTGCTGCAGCGTTACGGCGAGCGGCGCAGCGCGGGCGAGGGCGGCAAGGCCGCCGGCGCGGCCCGCATGGCCCGCATACGCGACTACCTGCGCAGCCGTTACGACCAGGACATCACGGTGGACGCCCTGGCGCGCGAGGCCGGCCTGTCGCGTGTGCACCTGACCCGTGCCTTCGCCCGCCAGTTCGGCGTGCCGCCGCACATTTACCTCAATGCCGTGCGCCTGGAACGCGCCCAGTCCGCCATGCTGGCCGGCCGGGGCCTGGCCGAAGTGGCCGCCGCCTGCGGCTTTGCCGACCAGAGCCATTTCAGCCGGCGTTTCAAGGGCAGTGTGGGCTTGGCGCCTGGGGCCTGGTTGCGGCAGATGAAGCATGGGCGCTAGCCAAACCATGCCACCCTAGTCCATTGTGAGGAGGCCGTTCACGGCCCGCGCCCCTAGAATCGCATGCAGGAGTGGCCCTTCCATTCTCAAGAAGCGATCCAGGAGGAGTTTGCCGATGCGTTCAGTTCCCCTCATTGCGGCAGCGGCCGTGTTGCTCGCGGCCTGCGCGAGCCAGCCCTCTGCGGAATTCATGGATAAGGCCGCCGGCGAGCGAATCTATGGTGTGGTGGTCTCACTGTCGGACGTCCCGGACAGCGACATCTTGGCCGGCAGTGCATGTGTGCGGCGTGACATTGTGTGTGCCATGTCCCTGCGGGCCAGGGAGAACCAGTACGCGGCGCTCGCTGTCTCCGGCCGCAATGTGGTGGGCAAGGTCCTGGTCCCGACCAGCATGGGGTTTAGTCCCGGGGACATCTTGCAAGCTGAGGTCTCGCGCGACCCGGCTCGCCCGTCCAGGTATACCGCCATGGGTGTGAGGTCACCTCAGCGCAGCCCCAACTGCGATTGGGTGGATGGCAGTGTTTCCGCGGGCAAGGGTGGTGTCGTCTGTTTTGGCTGGTCTTATAAAAGCCTGCTTTGACCCGCGCACGCAGATGGTGGCGGAAGATCAGTTCACACAGGTGCGCCCGGCGTCAAAGTGTCCATTGCGGTCATTGCCAAGGCGTGACGGCGTCGCTTCCTGAATCGGCCAAGCCATCAAGCGTAGTGCCCAAATATGTACGACACCCATTTCCTGCCAAGCGCCATCTTCCTGCTTTCAGCGCTTGGCATTGCGGCCTATCTTCTGTACGCGCGGCGCCATCCGGCTGCTTCCCGCGTCGAGTTGGCGATGCGGCAGTTTCTTGACAGCGTTGTCCACGCCGGGGACGCGCGTTTCGCATTTGAAGGCCGTCACGCCGTCATCGTGCGCAAGGATGAAGATACAAGCAACGGCGAGCACACAAGCTATATCCTGACCATTTATGCCAGAAACCCCTATGGCGAATACTTCTCTTTCAGATCGGATGGCCACAAGCCCTCCGTCCGCCATCTGGAGCATCGCCTGGCGCGCATCATCCTGAAGCATGAATACCTGGCCCCCGAGGCGGCGGGCCGTTCCAAGGGGACAGCGGATGAGAATTGATTTCTCCAGAAGTGCGGACCAGGTTGTCAAAGACCTGACCCGCAATGAGACCCTCTTTATCCTTGCCGGCATGGCGATTGCCTTTGCTGCCGAGGTGCTCCACGCGTATTGCATGCCCAACGTTTCGATCTGGACCGTGCGTGGCCTGTTCTTTCCGGTTATCAGCGTGGCCTCGCTTCTGGCCATGGTGTCTTCCATCGGCATGCAGAACTCACTGAAAGAGCGCGGAGCCCCTCATGCCGTGGAAAGCCGCAGGCAATGCGTTCAGTTTTTGATTAACGCCAACGATATCGAAGGAATGCGGCTTTTGAAAGGCGTTGGAATTGCGGCCAATATTTATTGCGCTGCCTTTGGCATCATTGCAGGGATCTGCATCGCATCTTTTGTGAATCCATGATTGACGCCTTCGCCGTCCTCTGCTGCTTTATCGGCGGCCTGTTCCTCTTTGGCGCCTGGAAGCTGCTGATTTCCAGGCATGAGCCGGACATCCAGACCCAGCCCGTGAGCTGGACGGACATCCTTCTGGAGTTGCTCACGGACGGCGGCTGGATAGAGTTCACCGCCGTGGATCGCTTTACCGCGGTCTTTGTGCTGTTTCTGATTGGTATGTTTTTCCTCTGGAGCGGGCTGTATATCGGGCTGGCATGGGGCGATGTCGTTGTGGTGTGATGCCGAAACGCACCAGGTGCGAGGCCGCCTGTTCTGGTGTCTTTGGCCGAAAGCTGTCCATTGCGGCGATGGCCGAGGCCGGATAAAACGATGACGACAAACTCTATCCCTTTGCCCATGACAAACATCACCGTTGAATACCGCCACAACTACCCGCTGGACCCGCTTGACGTCGTGCGCGTCTTCGACCAGTCCGGCCTCAAGCGCCCGACGGGCGACCTGCCCCGGATCGCGCGCATGTTCTCCGTGCCCAGCCTGGTGCTGTCGGCCTGGGTGGGCGATGAGCTGGTGGGCCTGGGCCGCTCGCTGACCGACTACGCTTATTGCTGCTACCTCTCGGACCTCGCCGTCGACAAAAAGTACCAGGGTGCCGGCATAGGCAAGGAGCTCATCCGGCGCACGCGGGCCGTGATTGGCGACCAGGTGTCGCTGATACTGCTCTCCGCGCCCGACGCCATGTCTTACTACCCGGCGCTGGGCTTTGAGCCAGCCAGCAGTGCGTTTCTGATCCGGCGAAAGTACTAAGGCCAGGCACTGCAGCCGGCCCGCAAGCGCTTACGGGCTTTGGAACGCGGCGTTCTCCTACAGAATGTTACTTTTGGCTTGACTATATTGAAGTGGCGACCCCATCCGGGGGCCGCACTCACTCCTCTGGATTTACCAGTTCAAGGCCCGGGCCACCCGGGTTTCTTTTTGTCCGGGCCCTTTGTGATGCCGTATTTGTACGCAGCCAGCTCAAGCTTCATGCCGCACACCTGCGAGCCGATGGCCGGGGCGGGAGACCGAGCGCCGTGAGCCAGCATACCGTCCTGCCCGTGGATTCCGTCAGCATCGAACGCTTTCGCCTGCTGGTCGATTCCGTGGTGGACTACGGGATCTTCATGCTGGATCCGGACGGGCACGTGGTGTCATGGAATGCAGGCGCAACCCGCATCAAGGGCTATACCGCCGATGAGGTGATGGGGCGGCATTTCTCCATGTTTTACACGGACGAGGCCCGGGCTACCGGCTGGCCCCAGCAGGAACTGGCCTTCGCCAAAAAGAGGGGCCGCTTCGAGGACGAGGGCTGGAGGGTGCGCAAGGACGGCTCGCGCTTCTGGGCCAATGTGGTCATCACCGCGCTGACCGATCCGGACGGGACCCATGCGGGATTCGCCAAGGTGACCCGCGACCTCAGCGAAAGGCGCAGGCAGGAGCAGGCCCTGCGCGAAAGCGAAGAGCGGCTGCGCCTGATGGTGGAGGGCGTGCAGGACTATGCGATCTTCATGCTGGACCCCGAGGGCATCATCCAGAGCTGGAACACCGGCGCGCAGATCCTCAAGGGCTATACCGCCGTCGAAGCCATAGGCCGGCACTTCCGCATGTTTTACCGGCCCGAGGAACTGGCGCTGGGCATGCCCGAGAACGAGCTGAGGGCGGCGCTGGAAAAAGGCCGCGCCGAAGAGGAGGGCTGGCGCGTGCGCAAGGACGGCAGCCGGTTCTGGGCCAATGTGGTCATCACGGCCATCCGCGATGCCGAAGGGCAGTTGCGCGGCTTCGCCAAGATCACCCGCGACATGTCCGAGCGCCGGCGGCTCGAGGAGCTGGAGCGCTCCAGCCGGCGCATGAATGAATTCCTGGCCATGCTCGCGCATGAGCTGCGCAACCCGCTGGCACCCATACGGAACGCCGTCACCGTGCTGCAGCTTGAGCCCGCGCCCAGCCCGGTCGTCAAAAACAGCCGCGAGATGATAGACCGCCAGCTCACTCATATGACACGGCTTGTCGACGACCTGCTGGACGTCGGGCGCCTGAGCACGGGCAAGATACATCTCAAGAAAGAAAACGTGCTCTACAACCAGGTCCTGAGCCGGGCCGCGGAGGCCATGCGTCCCATGATGGACGCCAGGCACCACACTTTCTCCCTGGAGCTGCCGCGGGACGACGTCTATGTGGACGCCGACAGCATACGGCTGACCCAGGTGATCCAGAACCTATTGACCAACGCGGCCAAGTACACGCCGTCGGGCGGGCGTATCACGCTGCGCTGCTGGACGGAAGGCGCTCAGGTGTGGACCGAGGTGCTAGACACCGGGCTGGGCCTCACGAAGACCGCGATCCAGGAGATTTTTGAGTTGTTTTCCCAGGGCGACATGCAGTCGGCCGCCAAGGAAAGCGGCCTGGGCATAGGCTTGACGCTGGCCAAGTCGCTGGTGGAAATGCATGGCGGCGTGCTCAGCGCCGAGAGCGAGGGCCCCGACAGGGGAAGCCGCTTCAAGTTCTCAATTCCCGGGGCCAGCGCAGGCAGGCCGGTGACGGCCGATGAGCCCGCCAAAAAATTCCTGGTTGTTGACGACAACCGGGATGCGGCCGACAGCCTCGCGGAAGTGCTCCGGCTCCTGGGGCATTCGGCCAAGGTTGCTTACAACGGGCCCGACGCGCTGGAGATCGCAAAAACCTACAGGGCGGACGCCGCGCTGGTCGATATCGGCATGCCGGGCATGAATGGCTTTGAAGTCGCCAGCGAGCTGCGCGGTTTGCCTTACGGCCCGGGCATACTCATTGCGGCCATCACGGGTTACGGCCACGAGGACGACAAGAGCCGGACCCTGGCCGGCGGCTTTGACTGCCACCTGGTCAAGCCTGTCGATTTCCCGGCCCTGGAAGACCTGATCCAGCGCCTGGACTGAGCCGGCAAGGCGCCTAGCGGGGCAGGGGCGCGTCCGCCAGCAGCCTGCCCATGGCCTGCTCGAATGCGGCGTCTTCCCTGCATTGCTCGATTTCCGCGGCCGTCGGCGCGGGGCCGGTACCCTGCTGGTGCGCGACCATCTTCGCCGCCAGGCTGTTGTGGCGCTGCTCACGCGCGGCACTGTCGGCGTGCCGGGTTTTCTCGAGGGCGGCATCCCCGGGAAGGGGCAAACGGGTGGGCAGAACGGCGGGCATGTGTTTCCTTGGGTGTTGACTGAATACTGACAGGTCAGGCGCCCGCGCGCCATGTCATTTTGCACAGCTTGAGTGAGTAGTTTCCCGAGAGGCCGACGCGAGGCTCTTGGGCGCGCAATATGTCACGGTGCTGGGGTATTCATCACTTTTCGGACCGCTTCGGATTAAGCCGGCGGCGGCCCGGCTCCAGTTTTGAAGCAAAAACAGGAACTAATTTCGGTGAAAAATTCCCTTTACTCCCGCGGCTGTTGACGCGCTCCTGCCATAACGCATCATCCTCCCATCGCTGACTCACCACCATGCAGGACCCAGATCACAAGCCATGGGCACGTTTACTTCCCAGCCGGAACTTCCTGAAAAAGTAGCGCTCGCTTTTGTCGATGCCACGGCGGCGCGGTGGTCGATCCCGCAGGTTGAACTCTATGAAAAAGAGGCCCTGGTGATGGTGACGGTTGAAACACTGCCATCAGACGGGAAAGAAGTTGATGTGGCCGTCAAACAAGCCGTTGCGCGGGCGCTCAACAAACTGATCCCCCCTGACTCCGACCACAAGCTGGGGCTTTGGATGGTGGTCTTTTGTTGCGAGGGCCATGTGTATGACACGATTCATCCGAGTGAGTTTAATGATTGAACAAGTCGTGAATTCCGGTCTCCCGTAAGCATCCCGACATCACTCATCAGTCCTCTATTTGTAGGGTGTGCGTGATTCCTTCTCCCTCTAGCATCACATCAAACAGAACTTCCGGGAGGGGTAAAAATGCGCAGATTCGCTGTATGGACGCTGTTCGTGCCTTTGCTGTTCGCTGGTTGTGCGATTTCTCCGCAAGAGCCGGGAACCGTGCTCATCCGTCCTTCGAATGAGAAGCACTATCTTGTTACCACGCTGGAATCGCAAAAAGCAGCGCTGAGCCAGCAGGCGCTGATGCATTGGGAGTATGCGGTGATGAGTGAGAATGCCTATCACCGAAGTGATGTATTCCCGATAGGCGAGGCGCAGCGGGAGCGCCTTTCCCTCTGCAACACCGAAAAGATGAGCGCGGAAAAATTGCTCGCCATTGTCAAGCGAGCCGATCCTCGAGAGAAGTTCGCGGAATTCGCAAGCGACGGAGCGCAGACTTTGTTGGCGCGGGCCAAATGGACCGAGTGGAAAGATTTTTTCATGTCGGACGAAACCTGGTGCGCGGCTGTCCGGGAGGGACTGGCCTTCAAGGTTTACGAGCGCGCGGACCCGCTGGATGGCGTGCCCGTTGTCGTTATCAGCTTCAGGGGGACGGTGTTCAACTATGGTGTCAACTGGCGCGCGAATCTGCGCTGGTTCGGGCAGCAGCTTACCGACTATCCCGATGCCAATGAGGTCGTCCGTACCATGGTTGCAGACGAGTTCGCGGCAGAACTGATCCGCAGGCACCCCGGATTGCTGGAGAAAAAGGATGGCCTTCGAATTGTCATAACGGGACACTCGCTGGGTGGAGCGCTCGCCCAGCAAATGGCATATGCATTTCCACCCGCCAGGTTTTCTCTTGAACAATATCCGTCTCTCAGGACCACAAAAGTCGTGGTCTTTGACTCATCGCCCGTGAACGGTTGGGTCTCTGTTGATCCGGGACTTCGGGAACGCAATGCAGGTGGGCTGGAGGTGACGCGGGCCTTTCAGCACGGCGAGGGCCTGGCCTATCTGAGGCTGGTACTTGGGTATTTTTATCCAGTATCGGATGGCCGTTGTGATCTCGAAGGGAAGAACTGCCGGGAGCCAAAAATCAGCGAGGTACGGTATTTCGTTGAATGCCCTCCCAAGCAAGTCAGTCAAGAGGGAAAGAGCTTGCTGTCGATCTTGAGCGTACCGGTTGAGAAACACTCGATGCAGCTTCTGGCTTGCGGGATCGCAAGCGCTGCGGGGCAAAAACCCTCAAATTATCCTTAGCTTGCCGATTGGTACGCTTGCAGGGAGAGGGCGAAGAGCATCCGTTTGCGCCCTTTAAACCGACATCCCCCCAGACACCTCGATCACCGCCCCATTGACATAACTCGCCTCGTCGCTCGCGAGGAAGGCGTAGACATTGGCAATCTCCTCGGGCCGGCCCAGGCGCTTGAGCGGTACATGGGCTTCCATTTCCTTGAGGACTTTTTCGGGGATGGTGTCCAGGATGTGTGTGGCGACAAAACCCGGCGCGACGGCATTGACGCGCACGCCCTTGGGGCCCAGTTCGCGGCTCCAGGTTTTGGTGAAACCGATCACGCCGAACTTGCTGGCGGCATAGTTGGTCTGGCCGAAGTTACCGTAGATGCCGACGACGGAGCTCGCATTGAGGATCACGCCGCTGCCCTGGGCCACCATGGTGTCGGCCACGGCCTGCGCGCAGTGAAAAACGCCGCGCAGGTTCACGTCGATCACTTTGTCGAATTGTTCCAGCGTCATTTTCTGCAGGCGCGCGTCCTGGGTGATGCCGGCGTTGTTGACCAGCACGTCGATACGGCCGAACTGGTCTTTGACCTTGCCGACCACGGCGTCGACCATGGCGCGCTGGGTCACGTCCATCACAAATCCAACGGCCTGGGCGCCCAGGCCCTGGCACTGTTTGACGCCGTCATCGACGCCGGCCTGCCTGACGTCGCAGACGATGACGGTTGCGCCTTCTTTCGCGAACTTGAGGGCGGTGGCCAGGCCTATGCCCTGGGCGGCGCCGGTGATGAGGCTGATCTTGTTCTGGAGTCTTGGCATGAAATGGTCGGGTGAGGTGAATAAAAAGGGGAGGGTGCCGTTCAATACACCGGCTGGTGTTTGCGGATCGTATCCTTGACTGTATCGGCCAGCGCAAAGCCAGGCCCGAATTTGGCGGCCAGCTCGCCGCAGCGCGCGATAAAAGTGTCAATACCCATGCCGTAGATGAATTGCATGGCGCCACCCGTCCAGGCCGGAAAGCCGATGCCGAAGATGGAGCCAATGTTGGCGTCGTGCACGGTGGTGAGCACGCCTTCGCTGAGGCAGCGGGCAGTCTCCACGGCCTGGCGGTAGAGCAGGCGGTCCTTGAGTTCCTGGATGTCCCAGGCCATGCCGGGTTTCTCGAACAGGGGCTTGAGTTCGGGCCATAGCTGCTTTTTCGCGCCGGGCTCGCTGGGATAGTCGTAGAAGCCGCCACCGGCCGCGCGGCCCGGGCGCTTCAATTCCTTCACCATGCGCTCGACCAGCAGCTCGCCCGGCGTGGCGGTATAGCGCTTGCCTTCGGCGCTGAAGTCGGTGCGGGTCTGGTCCAGCACGTGCACGCTCAGCGAGAGTGCGGTTTCATCGAGCACGGCCAGCGGGCCCACCGGCATGCCGGCCTGGATGCCGGCGTTCTCGATGGCTGCGGCCGGTATGCCTTCACCCAGCATGGCTGCGCCTTCCATCACAAAGGTGCCGAAGGTGCGGCTGGTGTAAAAGCCGCGCGAGTCGTTGACCACGATGGGGATCTTGCCCAGGGCCTGCACATAGTCGAAGGCGCGGGCCACGGTTTCGTCGTCGGTCTGCTTGCCGCGGATGATCTCGACCAGCTTCATTTTGTCGACCGGGCTGAAGAAGTGGATGCCTATGAATTTTTCGGGTTTGTCGCTGGCCGTGGCCAGGCTGGAGATCGGCAGGGTGGAGGTGTTGGAGGCAAAAAAGCCGCCGGGTGCGAGCAGGGGTTGGGCCTCCTGCGTGACCTTGGCCTTGAGGTCGCGCCGCTCGAACACGGCTTCGATGATGAGTTCGCAGCCGGCCAGGTCGGCGGCCTGGCCGGTCGCGGTGATGCGCGCCAGCAGGGCACTTTGTTCGGCGGCCGTCATGCGGCCTTTCTCGACGCGGGGCGCGGTGATCTTGCTGCTGTAGGCCTTGCCGGCCTCGGCCTTCTCCTGGCTGACGTCCTTGAGCACGGTGTTGATGCCCCGGCTGGCCTGGGCATAGGCGATGCCCGCGCCCATCATGCCGGCGCCCAGGATGCCAACCTTGCCGGGCCTGAATTTCGGCATCCGGGGCGGGCGCGACTGCCCGCTCCTGATGGCGTTCATGTTGAAGAAAAAGGTGTTGATCATGGCCTTGGCGTTGCTGCCGGTCATGAGCCTGGCGAGGTAGCGGCTTTCGATGCGCAAAGCGGTTTCCAGGTCCACCTGCGCGCCTTCGACCATGCAGGCCAGGATGGCTTCGGGCGCGGGGTAGAGGCCGCGCGTCTGCTTTTTGAGCATGGCGGGCGCGACGCTGAGGGCTGCGGCGATCTTGGGGTTGGCCGGTGTGCCGCCCGGGATTTTGTAGTCCTTCGCTTCCCAGGGGTGCTGCGCCTGGGGGTTGGCGGCCAGCCAGGCCAGGGCCTTGGCGCGCAACTCGCCCGCGTCGGCCACGAGTTCATGCACCAGGCCCAGCTCCAGCGCCTGGCGCGGGCCAAAGGTCTTGCCTTCGACCAGGTAGGGCTGCGCGCCCATCAGGCCCAGGTGGCGCGTCATCTTGGTCACGCCGCTGGCGCCGGGCAGCAGGCCCAGGGTCACCTCGGGCAGGCCGAACTGGGTCTTGGGGTCGTCCACCGCCACGCGGTAGTGGCCGACCAGCGCGACCTCCCAGCCGCCGCCCAGCGCCGTGCCGTTGAGGCAGCTGGCCACGGGAATGCCCAGGGTCTCCAGGGTGCGGAAGTTTTTCTTGACGCGTTCGACTTCGGCATAGGCCTTGGGTGCATCGGCCGGCGTGAGGCGCATGACCGCTTTGAGGTCGGCGCCGGCAAAAAAGGTCGATTTGGCCGACGCCAGGATGATGCCCTTGAGCGATGCCTTGTCTTTCACGACCTGGGCGGTGACTTCGCCGAGGTCCTCCTGCCACTGCAGGCACATGGTGTTGACGGGGGAGTTGGGCTCGTCAAAGGTGATGCTGGCAATGCCGTCGCTGACTTCGTAGTGGATGGTATTCATAGGAAAGGCCATGAAAGAAGGATTTTCGCGAGGAACACCGCGGAACCGGCTTTGCCGGGCCGCTGGTGTTGCCCCCTCGAGGGGGAGGCGGCTGCGTAGCAGACGCTACGGGGGGGAGTCATATCCTTTCCACAATGGTCGCGATGCCCATGCCGCCGCCCACGCACAGTGTGGCCAGGCCGTAGCGCAGCTTGCGCCTGTGCAGCTCGTCGACCAGGGTGCCCAGGATCATCGCGCCGGTGGCGCCCAGCGGGTGGCCCATGGCGATAGCGCCGCCGTTCACATTGACCTTGTCATGCGGCACCTTCATCTCTTTCATGAAACGCATCACCACAGCGGCAAAAGCCTCGTTGACCTCGAACAAATCGATCTGGTCCACAGAGAGGCCGGCCTTGGCCAGGGCCTTGCGCGTGGCCGGCATGGGGCCGGTCAACATGATGGTCGGGTCGGCGCCGCTGAGGGCGGCAGCGACGATACGGGCGCGCGGCTTGAGGCCGTGGGTTTTGCCGGCGGCCTCGGAGCCCACCAGCACGGCAGCCGCGCCGTCGACGATGCCGGAGGAATTGCCGGCATGGTGCACATGCTGTATGCGTGCGACCTGGGGGTAGCGCTGCAGCGCCACGGCGTCAAAACCCATGTCGCCCAGCTGGTCGAAGGCCGGCTTGAGCGAGGCCAGGCCTGCTAGCGTGGTCTGCGGCTTGATGAATTCGTCCTCGCCCAGGATGGTCTGGCCCAGGAAGTCCTTGACCGGCACGATGGAGCCGGCGAAGTAGCCGGCGGCGCGGGCCTTGGCTGCGCGCTGCTGGCTTTCGAGCGCGAAGGCGTCCACGTCGGCGCGGCTAAAGCCTTCGAGCGTGGCGATCAGGTCGGCGCCTATGCCTTGCGGCACAAACAGCGTGGCGCTGTTGGTTTCGGGATCTTGCGCCCAGGCACCGCCGTCGGCGCCAATCGGCACGCGGCTCATGCTTTCAACGCCGCCGGCCACTACCAGCTCTTCCCAGCCGGAGCGCACCTTCTGCGCGGCCAGGTTGACGGCCTCCAGGCCCGAGGCGCAAAAGCGGTTGACCTGCACGCCCGAGGCGCGGAAGTCCCAGCCGGCCTTGAGCGCAGCCACCTTGGCGATGACGGCGCCTTGCTCGCCCACGGGCGAGACCACGCCCATGACCACGTCGTCGACGGCGGCGGTATCAAAGCCGTTGCGTCGCTGCAGGTCGGCCAGCACGCCGGCCAGCAGGTTGACGGGCTTGACCTCATGCAGGCTGCCGTCTTTTTTGCCTTTGCCGCGCGGCGTGCGGATGGCGTCATAGATAAAGGCTTCGGTACTCATGGGGTTTTCCTCGGGGGAGGGCAGGGATGATTCGGAGGCGGGCAGGGAGGCTCATGCAGTATATTCATTTCACAAAGCAGACGCTTTGTATAAATACTCCAGGTTTTCCCCACAGGTGACACCATGATCGAACGCAGCCTTTTCAGCTCCGACCACGAAGCCTTTCGCGACGCCTTCCGCCGCTTTATGGACAAGGAAATCGCGCCCTTCCACGAACAGTGGGAAGAGCAGGGTTATGTGGACCGCAAGGTCTGGAACAAGGCCGGCGAAAACGGCTTTTTGTGCATGACCATGCCCGAGGAATACGGCGGCGCCGGCGCCGACAAGCTGTATTCGGTGGTCCAGATGGAGGAACTGGGCCGCGGCGGCTTTACCGGCATCGGCTACAGCCTGCACAGCGAGATCGTCGCGCCTTACATCCTGCATTACGGCACCGAGGCGCAGAAGAAAAAATACCTGCCCAGGCTGGCCAGCGGCGAGATGGTGGGCGCCATCGCGATGAGCGAACCCGCGGCCGGCTCGGACCTGCAGGGCGTGAAGACCACGGCGCTCAAGCAGCCCGACGGCAGCTATCTGCTCAACGGCAGCAAGACCTTTATCACCAACGGCTGGCATGCCGACCTGGTCATTGTGGTGGCCAAGACCGATCCGGCCGCCGGCGCCAAGGGCACCAGCCTGATGCTGGTGGAGCGCGGCATGCCGGGTTTTGAGACCGGCAAGCGCCTCAAGAAGCTGGGCATGAAGGCGCAGGACACTTCGGAGCTGTTCTTCACCGACGTCAAGGTGCCGGCCGAAAACCTGCTGGGCGGCCAGGCGCATGAGAACCGCGGCTTTATCTGCCTGATGGAACAACTGCCCTGGGAGCGTATGCAGATCGCCATCACCGCCGTGGCCTCGGCCCAGGCCGCGATCGACTGGACGCTGGCCTACGTGAAGGAACGCAAGGTCTTCGGCCAGCCGGTGGCCAGCTACCAGAACACGCGCTACACCCTGGCCGAATTGCAGACCGAGGTGCAGGTGGCGCGCGTGTTTGTCGACAAATGCGCGGAACTGGTGGCGCAGGACAAGCTGGACACCGCGACCGCCAGCATGGCCAAGTACTGGTGCACCGACCTGCAGTGCAAGGTCATGGACGAATGTGTGCAGCTCTTCGGCGGCTACGGTTATATGTGGGAATACCCGATCACGCGCGCCTATGCCGATGCGCGCGTGCAGCGCATTTACGGTGGTACCAATGAAATCATGAAGGAAGTGATTTCACGGGCCATGGGCCTGGGCGCGAAATAAACATTTGCGCAGCGCAAAAGCAAAAGCCGGCAGGCGCCGGCTTTTGCGAAGGCTGAGGCGCGGACTTTAGTTGACGCGGCGCTCGATGACGATTTCCTCGACTTCCACGCGGCGGTTGGGTGCCAGGCAGGCGATCAGGTCCTTGAGCTTGCGGTCATGGCAGGTCACGACGGGGTTGCTTTCCCCTTTGCCGACGGCGGTCAGGCGGCCGGTGTTGACCCCTTTGCTGCCCAGGTAGCTCTTCACCGCGTCCGCGCGGCGCTGCGACAGTTTAAGGTTGTAAGCGTCCGAGCCGATGCGGTCGGTATAGCCGGTCACGGTGATGTTGCCGTTGAAATTGCCGCCCATCAGGGTTTGCGCGATCTGGTCAAGCTTGGGTTGCGGGCTTGCCAGTTCGGCGCTGTCAAAGGCAAACAGTTCGGTGGCCGACAGCGTCACCTTCTCGAAGCGTGCCGGCGCCGGAGGAGGAGGTGGTGGCGGTGCGGTGACCGTTGGCTCGGGCGCCGGTGGCGGGGTGTACTGCGCGGTCACGGGACGCGCCGGCTTGTCGAAGTAGTAGCTCAGGCCGACATTCACGGTGTTGGTGTTGGCGTGGTCAAAGCCGAAGGTGTTGCCGCGAAGGTAGGTGCGGGTCCGCCTCAGGTCTGCCTGCATGAACCACTGGTCGGACAGCCCCAGCTGAAAGCCCAGGCCCAGGTTCAGATAGGGCGAAGTCTTGCTGGTGTTGGGCAATTTGTCCCGCTCGGCGCCAATGCCGGCCAGCAGGAAGGGCCTGAAATTGCTGCTGCGGTTGAACATGTACAGCCCGTCCACGCCCAGCGTGTCCTGCTCAAAGCGCCGGCCGTTGTTGTTGGCGCGGGCGATGCTGCCGCCTATCTGCATGTCCCAGGAGGGGGACACCGCCTTGCCGAAACGCAGGCCAAGGCCGCTGAGGTTCTTGTTGCCGTTGAACCGCGAGTCCGGGTCTACCACGGTGACCTGCGGCATGATGTACCAGGACGGGTTGGGGATGTCGTACATCGAGGGCGTGGTTTGCGCCATCAGGGCGCCGGGACTGAGGCAGGCCAGCAGGGTCGCTGCGGCAAGGGGCGCGAGATGGTTGAGCTTCATGGTTTCTCCGGAAAAGGGCGGTTTAGGTGTTGGTTCTTACGCCCGGCGTTTGTTTGTCCGGGCGTGTTGCAACACTACGCTTGCAAATTCCGCCGTATGTGAGACGTGGCGACTAGATGTCATGAGACAGCGCCTACGTCGCATGGCATAACCTGCACGGCGCACAGCCGTGCCGGCTGTGCGGGCGGGTTTTCTGCGCGGCTCTTACAGGTGCCGCGTTTCGGCGGGTTTGTTCCACCAGGCGTTGTTGCGCCCATCGGCGTAATTGACCGGCGCGTTGATGAGTTCCTCCGGCTCGGCATTGTCCAGGGCGGCGATGTTGATGGACACGTAGTCGCCGCCGATCTGCTCGATGTAACCCCGGCCGAAAGGGCGCACGCCGCAGTGCTTGCAAAACAGGTGATGGCCGCTTTTGGTGCCGAACTGGTAGTCGCTCAGTTCGCTTTCGCCGGCGAGGAGCCGGAAGGCGTCGGGCTTGATGATGGCGCCCCAGTTACGGGTTTTGGTACAGATAGAGCAATTGCAGCGGCCCGTGCCCTTGCTGAGGTCGATGTCGGCTTCAAAGCGGACGGCGCCGCAGTGGCAGCTTCCGGTATAGGTTTTCAGCATGGTGGCATTCCTTTCAGGCGGGCAGGTTGATGTTGGTGGTGATGGGGTGAATATGACAGAATGTTGTCATGTCTGGAAGTATAGTTAAACGACAGCATGCTGTCAAATCGGGGGCCGCCGCAGGCGAGGTCGAGCGCACGCCGGCCGCCAATACCCTGAGCTGGCTGGTGGTGCAGGTGATGCAGCTCAACGGCCTGTTGACGGCGGCCGGCGACGCGCTGGCGGCGCCGGCCGGGCAGACTTCGGCGCGCTGGCAGGTGCTGGCCTCGGTGGAGGATGCGCCGCTGTCGGTGGCGCAAATTGCGCGGGCCATGAATCTGACGCGGCAAAGCGTGCAGCGCGTGGCGGATTTGCTGGTGGAGGAGGGCCTCGCCGCCTATCAGGACAACCCGGCCCATGCGCGCGCCAAGCTGCTGCGGCTCACGCCCAAGGGCCGTAAAGCGCTGGGCACCATACAGTCGGGCCAAAAACGATGGGCCAATGCCCTGGCCGCGGGTATGGATGAAAGCCAGTTGCGTGCCGCGAGCGCCGTGCTGGGCCAGTTGCAACAGGCCTTGAGGGCGCAGGAAACCTTGCCGGAGTCCCCTCAGGAATAGCCGGGGACAGCCGTGCCTGCGCTTAGGACGGGTCTTTGCTGCGCGTGCGGCTGACAGCGCTGAAGATGCCTATGCCCAGGAAGATCAGCGCGCCTATGCCGATGTAAAGATGCGGCACGCCGGCTTCCACGGCGCCCCAGATGACACCGGCCAGGAAGATCACGAACCCGAGCATGTAAAGCGCAAAAGACATTTTTTTCTCCACAAAATGTTGTGCACCCACTGTGCGCGCCCAGGGGGTAGCACCCTATCGGGGAGAAGCGCTGATGCGTGTCAGCGCAGGCCTACCGCTCGTGAACGGGCTCGCCGGAAGTGTGCGGCGCCTGGTAAAGCGGCTGGCCCCGACCCGGGCGGCCATTGCCCACAATGCGGCCTGACGGATGCATGGGGCGCAGGTACTGGTGCAGCACCAGGGCGGCGGCCCCGACCGCTGAAGCGAGCAGGCCGTAGCGCGCGACACGCACCGTGGGAGCACTGACGCCGGCATCGGTGGCGTAGTTTTGCAGCGTTTCCTGGGCAACCTTGACCATGTCGGGAAAGCGCAGGCATGAGGAGCCGCCCACCACCAGCACGCTGGGGTCAAAGGTGGTCCACAGGTTCTGCAGCAGCACGCCCAGGTAGTGCCCTGACCGGCGGGCATCCGCCAGCTGGCCCAGGGCGCCCGAGCCGATGAAGGCCTCCGCGCATCCGCGCCGCCCGCAGGAGCAGGCGGGCCCATCGAGCTCCAGGACGCTGTGGCCGATCTCACCGGCCATGCCCCGCATGCCGGTGAACAGCCTGTCGTTGAGCACAATGCCCGCGCCCACGCCCACGTCGCAGCTCACAAAAATCAGTGAATCCTTGCCGTCGTTCTCGGAGAACTCGTATTCGCTCAGCGCGGCGGTGTCGGCTTCGTTTTGCACATGCACCGGTACCGGCGGCAGGCCGGCCTGCGTCAGCGCCTGGGTGATCTGCGGCAGGAAGTCCACGTTGCGCCAGCCCAGGTTGGGGGCAAAACGCAGCACGCCCGTGGTTTCGTCAAACGCGCCCGGCAGGCCTATGCCCACACCCGAGAGTTGCGCGCCGCGCGACACCAGTTGCGCCTGGGCCATGACCACGAGGCCGGCGACCTGGCAGCAGACGTCTTCGGGCCGGGTGGTGCGCAAAGGCTCCTGTGTCGACCACAGCACCTTCCCCAGCAGGGACACGCTTGCCACACGCACCGTGTCGACCGCCACTTCCACGCCGATCAGGCCGCGCGACTGGCCGTCGATCTGCAGGGGCGTGGAGGGCCGTCCCACACCGTTGGCGGCGGCCATGCTGATCTCACTGAGCCAGCCTTCGTCAATGAGTTCGCGCACCAACAGGCTGACGGTCGACTTGGTCAAGCCGCTGTGGTTGGCCAGTTGCGCGCGCGAGCGGCTCGGCTGGTTGCGCAGCAGGCGCATCAACACGCTGCGATTGATACGCTTGACGAGTTGCTGGTCGCCTGTGGTTTTCATGGACGATGGCATGGTATCAGGCGCTACGGTGCGGGGCCTGTTCGCGCCCTGGCGGCGGCTTGCCGGCGATGATCATGCCGAGGATCTGGTCCTCGTCCAGGTCGGCCGTGCGGTAGGTGCCGACCAGGCGGCCGTTCTTCATCACCGAGACGCGGTCGCTGAGCGAAAACACATCGTGCATGTCGTGCGTGATCAGGAAAATGCCCACACCTTCGGCCTTGAGCTGAAGCACCAGGTTGGCCACCATGGCGGACTCTTCCGGGCCCAGGGCGGCGCAGGGCTCGTCCATGATCAGGATGCGGGCATTGAAATAGATGGCGCGCGAGATGGCCACCACCTGGCGCTGCCCGCCCGACAGGCGCCGCACCGGGGTGTGGATGTTGGTGAAGTTTTTATTCAGGCGGCCAAACACCTTGCGTGCCTGTGCCTCCATGAAGTAGTCGTCCAGCGTGTTCCAGGCCGTCATTTTTTCGCGGCCCAGGAAGAGATTGGCCACGGCGTCCAGGTTGTCGGCCAGGGCCAGCGTCTGGTAGATGGTTTCTATGCCTTCCCGCTGCGCGTCGGCCGGGGTCCGCAGGTTCACTTTCTGTCCCATCACGTGGATCTCGCCCGAATCGACGGGGAAGGCGCCGGCCAGCATTTTCATCAGGGTCGATTTGCCGGCGCCGTTGTGGCCCAGCACGGCGACCACTTCGCCCGCATACAGGTTCAGGTTCACGCCGTCGACGGCGTGAACGCCGCCAAAGGCCTTGCGGATGTCCTTGAACTGGACCAGGGGTTCATTGGTGGGTTGCATGGTTGGCGTGGTTTGCATGTCAGCTTTCCTGCGCCCACTTGCGGTAGAGCACGTCGAACACCACCGCCACAATCAGCACCTGCCCGATGATGACCATGCGTTTCCCGATGGAAACATCCAGCAGCAGCATGCCGCTGTCCAGCGACTGCATGATGAGCGCGCCCAGCACCGAGCCGATGATGGTGCCGCTGCCGCCGGCCAGCGCGGTGCCGCCTATCACGGCCGCGGCGATCACGAACAGCTCCATACCGGTGCCCAGCGAGTTGGTGCCGGCGTTCAGGCGGGCCACCGACACGATGGCCGCGATGGTGATGAGCACGCCGAGCAGCGCGAACAACATGAGCGTGACCCGCTTGACGGGTATGCCGACCAGCACCGCGGCGTCGGGGTTGCCGCCCATGGCGTAGACGTAACGGCCAAAACGGGTGCGCCGGGCGATGAAGGACATCAGCACCGCCACGGCGGCCCAGATGAGCACGGGTATCGGGATACCTTGGGGTGCGTCCTTGTTGGTGACCTGGTAGCTGTTCATGGCCGCGGCAAATGCGGCCAGCAGGGCCACGGGCGCGGCCACCAGCAGAACGTCCACCCACACGGGCTGCTGGGGCATCCCGTGGCGTGCCGAGGCGCGGCGGCCCAGGACCCTGCGGACCACCAGCACCAGGCTGACGCAGGCGGTGAGGACCCAGGTGGCGGTCACCCCGATGCCGCCGTCATAGCCGCCGCCCAGCTGCAAAAAAAACTCGTCGCTGACCGGCTGGGTCTTGCCGTCGGCCACCAGAAAGGCCGCGCCGCGCAAGGACATCAAACCGCCCAGCGTGACCACAAAAGACGGCACGCCCAGCATGGCCGTCAACCACCCCTGGTACACCGACACCACGAGCGCCGCGGCCAGCCCGGCGAGCGACGCCGCCGGCCAGGACCATCCCAGGGTGTATTGAAGGTAGGCGATGAGCACGCCGACAAAACCGATCACCGAGCCGACCGACAGGTCGATGTGCCGCGCCACGATGATCAGCACCATGACGGTGGACACGATGCCCACCACCGCGGTTTGCTGGGCGATGTTGTACAGGTTTTCAGGCGACAGGAAAATGCCGCCCGACAAGGCCTGGAACACGCCCGCCAGGGCAGCGAGCACGCCGCCCATGAAGACCAGCCGCCAGTCGATGTCGGTGTCGCGCGGGATTCGAAAGGGCAGTTGCATGGTTTTTGGGGTGCGGCGCTCCCGGGCAACCTACAGGCCGGTTGCCTTGCCCGCTTGCGCGGAACGGGGAGCGGGTGCCTGGAAGGCCTGTATTACTTGCAGCCGGCGACGTTGCCGGTGACGCCCTTGCAGAGCTCGTCTTTTTTGATCCAGCCGGCCTTGAGCACCACATCGAGGTTGTCGCGGGTGATGGGCACGGGTTTCAGGAACTGGGCTTGCAGGGCGATCTTTTTCTCGCCGCCGTTCCAGGAGCTTGCGCCCTCGACCGGTTTGCCGGCACCGAGATTGACCGCCGCACTGGCCGCCTGTTTGCCGAGGTCGCGGGCATCCTTCCAGACCGATACGGTCTGGGTACCCACGGCCACGCGGTTCAGGGCGGCAAAGTCGCCGTCCTGGCCCGACACCGGCACACCCTTGAGCCCCTTGGCGCTCAGCGCCGCCACCACGCCGCCGGCGGTGCCGTCATTGGAGGCGACCACGGCGTCGACCTTGCCGCCGGTCTTGGTCAGGATCTGTTCCATGTTTTTCTGCGCGACTTCGGGCTTCCAGCCCTCGGTGTATTCCTCGCCCACGATCTTGATGTCGCCTTTCTTGACGGCGGCGTCTATGACTTCCTGCTGGCCTTCGCGCAGGAAATTGGCGTTCGGGTCGGTGGGGGAGCCCTTGATCATCACGTAGTTGCCCTTGGGCTTGGCCTTGAACACGGCACGGGCCTGCATGCGGCCGACTTCCTTGTTGTCGAAGGTGATGTAGAACACGCCGGGCGCCTCGATCAGGCGGTCGTAGGCGATGACGGGCACTTTCTGTTTGGCGGCCTTGTTCACGGCGGGCAGGATGGCGTCCTTGTCCATGGCCAGCACGATCAGCACCTTGGCGCCCTTGGCCATCAGCCCGTCAATGTCCGCCAGCTGTTTTTCGGGAGAGCCCGCGGCATCCGCGCTGATGTACTTGGCGCCCAGCTTTTCAAGCTGCGTCTTGATGGCGGCCTCGTCGGTTTTCCAGCGTTCTTCCTGGAAGTTGGACCAACTGACGCCTACCGTCACCTGCGCAAATGCGCCGGCGGCGGCCAGGCTGAGTGCGATGGCAGTCAGGGAAGCTTTGAATTTCATTGAGTGTCTCCGATAGTTTTTGCCCAGTCAGGCATGTGTTTTTGAGCTCAGATCAATCCCGGTGGTCGTCCCACTGCCTACGCAGCACTTTGGAATTAGTTTGGACGACGCACTAATTATGTGAAGCTGAAAAATTCCCCGTCTAGGGACAAACCCCTGGCATGCGGAGGCCCCGCGGGATTTTGGAAAGCTTTTGTAGTAGGACCGGGCCCCGAACCGGCAAGCGCCGGCCGGCCGGACCGGTTTCTGCCGGAAAGCCCGCGCTTTAAGGGACGGCGACCGGCTCCGCCACGCCGAGCTTGATGGCCCAGCTGGAGAGCGCGGGCAGTATGGACGGGTAGAGCGCCACGCCATCCTGCTTTTGCTTTGCCGCCAGCGCAATGCCTTTTTCGCCGGGCGTGCGCACGGCCTTGCCTGCATGCGCGGGGCGCGAGGCGCGGCAGGCATCGGCGACGTGGCCGGTCTGGCGTTCGAAGGCCTGCAGGCCGGCGAAGGCGCGCGGGTCCAGAATCTGCAGGAACACCGTGGCGCCCCAGCCTTCCTGGGGGTCGGCGCGGCCGTGGCCGGCCAGGCCGCCGGTCAGGGCCTCGACCAGCAGCGTGAGGCCATAGCCCTTGTGGCCGGAGTCCATGCCGCCCAGCGGCAGTATGGTGCCCTTGGGTTCTTCAAACAGCACCGAAGGGTTGTCGCTGGCCGCGCCATGGCCGTCCATGACCCAGGCCGCGGGCAGGCGTTTGCCTTCCTTGTGCAGGCGGTTGGTCATGCCATTGGTGGTGGCCGAGGTGGAAACGTCCATGAGCATCGGCACGCCGCCCGTGGGGATGCCGGCCGAGACCGGGTTCGGCGTGAACACCGCGTCCAGCCCGCCGAAGGGCGCGACGCTGGCGGTGTTGGGATCGGAGCAGGTGAGCAGCATCAAGAGGCCCTGGTCGGTGGCGCGCTTGAGGTAGGCGGCCAGGCAGGCGATGTGGTGGCTGCGGCGTATCACCACGGTGCAGCTGCCCTGGCTGGCGGCGCGTTCGGCGGCCAACGCCATGGCTTGGAGCACCAGCCAGGGGCCGGGCAGGCGGCGGCCGTCCCAGGTCAGGGCGGCGGGGTGGTCGGCCAGCACGCTGGGCGTACCCCGCTTTTCCATGGAACCGGATTCGAGCTCGCCCAGGTAGCCGGGCAGCAGGGCCAGGCCGTGGGTGTTGTGGCCCATGAGGTCGCCCTCGACGAGGATTTCGGCCACGGCCGTGGCCTTGGCCGGCTCCAGCCCGGCGGCGGTCAGCAGGGCTTGCGCGTAATGGATCAGGTCGTCGTGGCGGTAGTGCATGGTGTTCCCGGTGGGCGGTCGCTGCCCGGGCAAGGTCGCCGCGGGCTTTCCGGCATTCTAGGGAAGAACGGTGTAACGATGCACAAGCTGACGCACCGATACCGGCGCGCCAATGCGGTTCGCCCTGAGGCTGCCGAAAAGCTCGGCAACTCAGGGCGAAGGGTGATGAGGTTGATCGCAGTCTGTATAGAGCTGCTCACAAAACCCAGCGAAGCGGTCCTGGCTAGGAGCGTCGCCGCAGACAGTGCTGAAGGCACGGCAAGGCGGCGCAACAACGCCAGGAGGGTTTTTGAGCGGCTCCGCGCTTAACCCAGCTTGATGCTGCTCGGGTCAGCAGTGAGATAGCCCACGGCCGCGCCGTAGCGGTCCTTGTAGTTCGCGCGCACCAGCGGGTCCAGCGTGGCCTGCACCTTGCCATGTAGCGACGGGATCCAGTCGCCGGCGTGCTGGAAGTTGCTCATGATGTAGGTCCAGCCGTTGAGGTCGTCCACCACATGCAGGCCGGTGGCCTCAGCGCCCGAGGGCATGGACATCAGGCGCGACAACTGCTTGGTGTCGACGTTGTAGGCCCAGATGAAGTTGTTGACGTGGGTGCTGCTGTCTTCACCGATGAAGAGGGTGCGCATTTTTTCCGAGAACTTCAGGTTGTCGGGGTTGGACACCATGTTGGGGTTGGCCTTGTTGCCCAGCGCGTCGCCGGCGATGTCTTCACCGACCAGCAGGGCCTTGGTGTGCACCGGCATCCATTCGCTGTTGATGGCGTTGCCTGCCGAGTCCTTCTGGCCGCCGTCCAGCTTGTGCATCATCACGCCGCCGGCGATCAGGGCCTTGTCGAGCGCGATGCCGCTGGCCGCGTTCCAGCCCTTGCCGGTCTTGACCATGGAGTCCTGCATATTCTGCAGCGCCGAGTAGGCGATCTTGTCCTTGATGTTGACGGTGGTGCCTTCCATCTTGGAAAAGCCCATGCTGCCGCCCATGAGGTAGGCATAGCGGTGGGTTTCGAGGAAGGCGGCGGCTTTTTCCATGCCGGGCTTGACCTTGATCCAGTTGGCGTTGCCGTTGTAGAAAACCTTGGTGAAGCTGGCGTCGGACGGGTCGGTTTTGTGCACCGTCATGATGTCGGACGGCTTGAGCGTGTCGGCCATTTTTTCGATTTCGGCGCTCGTGGCATGGCCCAGCTTGATCCAGGAAATCTTCGCGCCTTCAGCGGCGGGGTCGACCGAGAAGCCGCTGCCCAGCTTGCCGACGTAGAGCGTGCCGGAGGACAGGTCTTTTTCGCGGTCGGCCACAAAGACGAAGAGGCCGCTGTTGGTGGCGTCGTCGCCCATCAGCACGGTGCGCATGTCGGGCATGACCTGGACCAGCTCGTGCGAGATACGGCCCAGGTTGTAGTGTTTCTTCACCGTGCCGGTACCGTCGGGGTGCACGGTGACTTCGGGCAGGTGGCCGTAGTGGTAGGGGTTGGCCTTGGTTTCGTCGCCGTAGACGTTCTTGCTGAACTTCTTGAACTGCGAGCTTTCGGCCGCGAAAGGCGCGTCGGGCTCGTACTCTTCGCTGGAGAGGTGGGTGTTCCAGGGCGAGAGGCTGGCGCCGCAGGTGATCCACAGGCCGTGCGCCTTGGACATGTCGACATTGTGGTACTTCACGAGGCTGAGCTTGCCGGTGGCTTGGTCCTGGTCCAGCGTGAGCACCGCGATGGGCGAGGGCAGGTTGCCGTAGGCGTCGGCACCGGCCTGGTCGCGCGTGGTGTATTCAAACTGCACGACGGCGAAGACTGCCTTGCCCTTGACGCCGGGCACGTTGGCATTCGGCAGGCCCAGCAGCGAGGTGCCGTCGGGCGAGTCGGAGAACATCTGGCGTTCCTTGCCGGGCACCGAGCGGTCGATGATGGGCTGGTTGTTGATGTCCACATAACCGCCGCTCAGGATGGTGCCGCCCTTGCCGTCCGGCACCATGTCGCCGGTCACGAAGAAGGGCTGGTAGGCCAGGCGATAGCTTTGGGTGCTGTTGTCCTTGAGCCGGACCTGCAGGCTGGAGCCCACGGTGGTGGTGGCCATGGCGGCCGTGTCGGCCAGCGAAGGCGCGGCCATGGAGGTGAAGCTGGAAGACAGGTAATTGCCCGCTCCAGCCGGGCCGCTGCCGGTGGCGCAGCCCGACAGCAGGGTGCTGGAGGCCAGTGCCCCCAGCGGCAGCATGGGCGCGGTCGCCAGGAACTTCAGGGCGGTGCGGCGTGAGGGAAGGGAAGGGGTGGCCAGGTCGGACATTGTTGTGTGTTCCAGTTTCAGGTGGGGAATGATGCGAAGCGGCGGTGTGCCCGCGCCGAAGCGCAGGGCAGGGCCGCTGCGCTGCCGGAATCTTAGGAAGCTTGTGTGACAGTTTCTTGAAACGGGCTGCCACAGAAGATGGCGGGCAGCGGGGACGGCGGGGGATTAACCACGCACCGGGTACTTGAATATCCCGGGGTAAGCCGCAAGCTGGCTGGCGACGGGCCAAAATCGGCCTGCCCAGAACAGCAACTCCCAAGGCCTTCCCATGACCACCCAACTCAAGATCGATTTTGTGTCCGACGTTTCCTGCCCCTGGTGTGTCATAGGCCTGAAGTCGCTGGACCAGGCGCTGGAGCGCGTGCGCGGCGACATCCAGGCCGAGCTGCATTTCCAGCCCTTTGAGCTCAATCCCAAAATGGCGCCCGAGGGCCAGGAGATCACCGAGCACATCACCGAGAAATACGGCATCACACCCGCCCAGGCCCAGGCCAACCGCGAGAACATCCGCGCGCGCGGCGCCCAGGTCGGCTTCAAGTTCAGCATGGCCGACGAGCCCGGCGGCGGGCGCAGCCGTATCTACAACACCTTCGACGCGCACCGCCTGCTGCACTGGGCCGAGCTTGAAGGCGCGGACAAGCAGAAGGCGCTCAAGGAGCTGCTGTTCAAGCGCTATTTCACCGACGGCCAGAGCCCGGCCTCACACGAGGTGCTGGCCAAGGCGGCCGCCGAAGCGGGCCTGGATGAAACCCGCGCGCGCGAGGTGCTGGCTTCCGGCGAATACGCGCGCGAGGTGCGCGAGCGCGAACAGTTCTACCTGACGCAGGGCATCCATTCGGTGCCAGCCGTCATCATCAACGACCGCCACCTGATTTCCGGCGGCCAGCCTGTGGAAGTGTTCGAACAGGCCCTTCGGCAGATCGCGGCGGGGGGCTAGGCGCGGCTGTCGCCCAGCACCTCGAAGCTTCCGGACTGCTGGACCCAGTCCTTGCCGTTGGAGGCAAAGCCGGTGGCCGCGCCGGTCTTGAGGTTGAGCGCCACCGTCAGCGTGTAGCCGCTTTCCTTTGAGAGGTAAGACACCACATGCACGTCATCCGACATTTTGACGGCGGCGCTGGCGCTTTCGAGGTGGTCTTTGGCGCCTGGGCTGGCACTGCGCCAGGTGAGGGTGCCGTCGCTGGCGAACGTGTGTTCAAAGGTATGGCCCTTGGTCGGGCCGTCCCGGAAGGTCCAGCGCAGGGTTTTGCCATACAGGGATGCGGGGAAGGTGGAAGTGGTCATGAGGGGCTCCAGAAAATGGCCTTGATTGCCGTGGTGGGCCGGCCTGGATGGATGGCTGCAGTTTCAACTTAGGCCGGCCCAAAACGGCGGCTTGTCGGAAGGGGGCGAAATCTTCGTAGGACAAGGGCACGCCGCGGCCTTTGCCGTGGATTCGAGCCTGGGCTTCACGCAGAATGAAACGACCTCACCGGAGTTGTCATTCATGGCTTACGAACTTCATTACTGGCCCACGATCCAGGGCCGCGGCGAATTTGTCCGGCTCGCGCTGGAGGCCGCCGGCGCCGACTACGTGGACGTGGCGCGCGGCTGCGAAGGCGAGGGCCAGGGCATTCCCGCGATGATGCATTTCATCGAAAGCGCCGACGTGCGCCAGCCGCCCTTCGCGCCGCCTTTCCTGGTGGACGGCAAGACCATCGTCGGCCAGTCGTCGGCCATCCTGCTCTACCTGGGCCCGCGCCTGGGCCTGGTCGGTAAAAGCGAAACAGCGCGCCTGTGGACGCACCAGATCCAGCTCACGATTGCCGACGTTGTGGCCGAGGCGCACGACACCCACCACCCGGTGGGCACGGGCCTTTATTACGAAGAGCAGAAGAAGGAAGCGCTCAGGCGCGCCAGGGAATTCAGGACGGCGCGCATCCGCCAATTCCTGGCCTGGTTTGAAGCCGTGCTGGCGCGCAACCCGCGCGGCAGTGCGCAACTGGTGGGCGCCAGCCTCAGTTATGCCGACCTCTCGCTGTTCCAGCTGGTGGAGGGATTGCTATATGCCTTCCCCAAGGCCGCCCGCCGTGCATTAAAAAACGCACCGCATGTGATGGCGCTGCACGACCGTGTGGCAGGGCACAGGCGCGTGGCCGCCTACCTGGCCAGCGAGCGCCGCATTCCCTTTAACGAGGACGGCATCTTCCGCCGCTACCCGGAACTCGATGCCTGAGCCGCCGGCATTTTGTGCGCGGCGCTCTCCTACATGCCTGTCTGTGCTTGCCTGACCGCCGGGTCTTGCAGCGCACGCGACCATGGTTGCCAGTGTCCGGCCACACAGCAAGCACAAGCACAGTGGCGCGGATCTCTTTCAAATCTGCGTTCGACGCAAAGGAGACACACCATGGCCAAAGAGCATGATCCCAACCTTGATCCCATCAGCAAAGAGCCCGGCGCGCACCCGGTGGGCACCGGCATAGGCGCGGCCATGGGCGGCATCGCCGGGGGCGCGGCCGCTGGCGCGGTGGCCGGCCCTGCGGGAGCCATTGTCGGCGGCGTGGCCGGTGCGATCGCCGGCGGCATGGGCGGCAAGGAAGCCGCCGAGGCCCTGGACCCGACGGCCGAAGAGGCTTACTGGCGCGACAGGCACACGCTGGAGCCTTATTACGAAAGCGGCCGCCCTTTCGACGACTATGCGCCCGCCTATCGGCTGGGCGTGGAAGGCCGGCGCGATTACCCGGGCTCTTTCGAGGAAACCGAAATGCGCCTGGCGGACCGCTGGGATACCTACCGGGGACGCTCGACCCTGGATTGGGCTAAAGCCCGGCACGCCAGCCGCGCGGCCTGGAACCGCGCGCACGAGCGGCTCAGCGCCTTTGAAACTGCAGCCACTGCCGGCGTGGCGGACGACGAAGAAATCATCGACACGCTCAACGACCTGCTGGAATCCTGCCGCGACGGTGAATACGGTTTCCGCGAATGCGCCGAGCATTCGCGCGCGGAAGACATCAAGGTCTTGCTGCACCGCCATTCCGGCGAATGCCGCGCCGCGGGCCTGGAGCTGCAGACCCTGATACGTCAGCTGGGCGGCAAGCCCGACGAGGGCGGATCGGTCAGCGGCGCGCTGCACCGCGGCTGGGTTTCCGTGCGCGCGACGCTGAGCGCCTACAGCGACCAGGCCATGCTCAATGAGTGCGAGCGCGGCGAGGACGCCGCCGTGGCGCGCTACCGCAAGGCCCTGAAACAAAACCTGCCGCAGGCCATCAAGAGCGTGGTGGAGCGCCAGGCCCAGGGTGCGCAGCGCAACCATGACCAGGTCAAAGCCTTGCGCGATGCGCTGAAGGCCTCGAAATAAGGCCACGGTTACAGAAAAGATATTTAGCGTTTCTTGCCGACACTCGAGGTTCGGCAAACCGGGGGCGGCGCAGGCTGCCCCTTTTTTTTCGCCTGGATTGCGGCTAGTTCTTGAGGCGGCTGGCGCAGTCCACTTGCGCATCGAGCTGCATGCCGCCGCGCGAGTAGTCGACATCGGTGACCTTGCAGCCCGAGTGCTGCTCTATGGCCTGCAGCAGGGCGGCGCGCCCGGCGGGTGTTGTGGAGATGGGGCCGGCAGTGGGTGAGCTGGCTATCCAGGTGCCGGCGGTCAGCGCGCTCACCAGGTAAGTCCGCCCTTCGACGGTGACGCGTTGCGCGGCGGGGTCTGCCCGCATGCCGGCGCAGGCTACCAGGCCTGCACCGCACAGCAGGGCCCAGCTTGCGATGGGCGCGGCATGCCGGAAAGCCTTCATGCGGACGCGCGCGTGCCGCGCAGCACTACCGGCGGTGCCGCCGGCAAGGCCTGTGCTGAGGTATTCGCGGCTTTGGGTTCAGGCACTTTGGGAGGGGCTTTGGGCGACTTGGCGTCGGGGCAAGCCGACAAAAGCAGCAAGCCGGCCAGTGTGAAGGGCAAGAGGGGCTTCATGGTGTCTCCAGGCGCATGCTGTTGCGCTGCCTGAAATGATAGGCCGCGGGCCCGCGCAAGGCCAGTGCCGCAAGGCAAGTCGCGGCGGCCACCTACAGGTGGCGGCGCGGATGCGCGCCTGCCACGCCCATGCGTTGCAGTGCTTCGCTGAGGCTGCGCGCGGGCTGCGCTGCCGTGCACTGCTGCTGGGTGGGTGACGGCCTGGCTTTGGGTGTCGCGGCATGCTGCCTGGCCCGTTCCGCCGCCAGCCGGCGGCCTTCGGTCTGAAGGTAAAGCGTCAGGTCCATTTCATCGGGCTGGTTCATGGCTGCCTCGCAAGTCCCGTCCTGGGGACGCAAAAAAGCGGAGGCGCATGGCCTCCGCTGGCTGTCTTCCTGGCTGCATGGCGCGCACGGCGCCATCAGTTGTTGCTGCGGCCCGATTGCCGGCTGCCCGAATCTTCGGGCTGCATGTTTTCATCGCGCTCCGACTGCTTTTGCGGATTGTCCCGGGCGCTGCCGTGCTGGCCCTGCTGCCCAGGCTGGCGCTGGTTGCCCTGGCCCTGGTTCAGCTGCGCATCGCTGGACTGGTTGATGTTCTGCCGGTCCTGCTGGCCGGGCTGCTTGCGTTGGCCTTGTTGCTGCTGCTTGTCCTGGGCTTGGGGGCTGTTCCTTTTTTGATCACTCTGCTTGGAAGGCATACAGGTTCTCCTTGAAAGATGGCTGTGTTGAATGCGAAATGACGGCATGAAACCGCCACGAAGCCAATGTAAAACTGCATCCGCATTCGCCTTGTCGGGCCGTGGGCCCTGCGTGTGTAGGAGGCGGATGACAGCCGGCTGGACCTTCATTTGGCCCGCGCTGCCGGTTTGAAGCCGAGCCGTTTCATCGCGGCGGCCAGGCCCATGCGCGAGGCCTCGTAGGCGTGCCAGGGCTGGTTGCCGACGGCCAGGCGGGCGCCCAGCGTCTGCGCCGTCCAGTGCGCGCCGCCGGTCAGCGATTCCAGTTCGTCCCAGGCCACCGGCACCGACACGCCCAGGCCGGGCCGCGCGCGCAGCGACCAGGCCGACACGGTGGTCGCGCCGAAGCCGTTGCGCAGGTAGTCCGGGAAAACCTTGCCGACCCGATTTTTGGGGCCGCTCTTGGCGGCAAAGCGCTGGGGGATCACGGCGGCCAGGTGCAACACCAGCGCATGCGAGAAGTCCTTGACCGTGTCGAAGTCGTATTGCCGCTTGAGCGGCACCACCACGTGCAGGCCCTTGCCGCCGCTGGTCTTGAGGAAGCTGGCCAGCTTGAGTTCGTCGAGGAAGGCGCGCACCAGCTGCGCGGCCTCCTGCACCTGCGGCCAGGCCACGCCTTCGCCCGGGTCCAGGTCCAAGGTCATGCGGTCCGGCTTGTGGATGGCACGCGTGGTGGCGTTCCAGGTATGGAATTCGAGCACATTGAGCTGCGTGGCGGCCAGCAGGGCGGGGGCGGAGGGGACCTCCAGCAGCGGCCCGTGGCCGGGGTCGAGCGCCGGATCCAGCAGCTTGATCCCGGGTATGGAGGTGGCCTCGGCATGCTTCTGGAAGAACAGCTCGCCGCCTATGCCCGAAGGCGCGCGCACCAGTGCGGTCGGCCGTGCCTTGAGGTGGGGCAGCATCAGCGCCGCGACCTGCGCGTAGTGCTCGACCACGTTTTGTTTGGTGAAGCCGGTGCTGCTGTCGATCACGCGGTCGGCGTGGGTCACCCGCAGGGACTTGAGCGCGGCAGGCGTGGATTTTTTCGCGGGATTCACGGCGGCGCCTTTCTGGCCGCTTTTAAGGGCGGCGGGTTTTTCACGCAGGATGCGGCTGGCGGGCTTGTCGCTGCGCAGGCCCTGGAACACCGAGTGGCGGATGTGGCCGCCGTGCGTCCATTCGCCAAAAGCGATTTCGGCCAGCAACTGCGGCTTGACGAACTGGCCCTTGACGCCGGCAGGCAGTTTTGCGAAGGGGCTGCGTTCCGTGTGGATTTTTTCCAGCCGCGCCTTGAGGTCCTTGAGCACCTTGTCGTTAAAGCCGGTGCCGACGTTGCCGGCGTACTTCAGTGCGCCGTCTTCGTCATGCACGCCCAGCATCAGCGCGCCCAGGCCGGTGCGCGAGCCCTTGGGGGCCGTGTAGCCGCCTATCACGAACTCCTGGCGCAACTGCGTCTTGAGCTTGATCCAGTCCGGCGAGCGGCGCGAGACGTAGGCCGAATCCACGCGCTTGCCGATCACGCCTTCCAGGCCGACGCGCCGCGCCGATTCAAGCAGGTCTTGCGGCGTTTCCTCGAACGTGTCGCTAAAGCGTATGGTCTCTTGCGGATGGCGGGTGACCAGCGCGCACAGCAGTTCGCGGCGCTGCGAAAGTGGCAGCCGGCGCAGGTCCAGCCCGTCAAAGTAGGGCAGGTCAAACACGTAGTACACAATGCGGGCCGTGCTGGCGTGGTCAAAGGCGTTTTGCAGCGCGCCGAAATCGGGCAGGCCGTGCTCGTTCATCACCACGATCTCGCCGTCCACCCAGCCCGAGGGAATCTCCATCGCGGCTACGGCCTCGACCAGCCTGGGCAGTTTGTGCGTCCAGTCATTGCCGTTGCGTGTCATGAGGCGAACCGAGTCCCCGTCTATGCGGGCCAGCAGACGGTAGCCGTCGTACTTGATTTCATAAGCCCAGCCTTGCGGGTCGGTGGGCGGGGCCGCCACCAGCGTGGCCAGTTGCGGGGCCAGAATTTCGGGCAGCTTCGCCTCGACAGCGCCTTCCGGAATATCGCCGGCGATGCGCGCGCCGGCCTTTTCTGCTGCGGCCTTGCCCGGGGCCTTGCCGGGTTTTTCCGCGGCATCGCGCGGCAGGGGGCGGCCCGAGAGCACGCTGTTGGGCAGGGCTTTGAGCACGTCGTACTCTTTTTCCGGGCGGGCGTATTCGTCCTGTTCCTTGATCAGCAGCCACGGCTCGTGGCTTTCATCGCCACGGCCGTGCATGCGCACCAGGGTCCAGCCGCCCTTGAGCTTTTCGCCGTGCAGCTCGAACTTGAGCTTGCCGGCCTTGAGGCTTTTTGTGGGGTCGCCGTGCGGCGTCCAGAGGCCCCGGTCCCAGACGATCACGTCGCCTGCGCCGTATTGTCTGGCCGGAATGCTGCCCTCAAACCCCGCGTAGGAAATCGGGTGATCTTCGACACGCACGCCCATGCGCTTGACGGCCGGGTCCAGGCTGGGGCCTTTGGGCACGGCCCAGCTTTTGAGCGCGCCCTGCAGCTCCAGGCGGAAGTCGTAATGCAGGTTGCGCGCGTCGTGTTTCTGGATCACAAAGCGCAGGGACTTGTCCGAGCGCGTGCCGCCTTCCGCAGGCTCGGGCGTGCGCGAGAAGTCGCGCTTGGCGCGGTAGCTTTTGAGGGAATCGCGGTCGTCCATGGCTTGGGCTGCGCGTGGGGCCGCCTAGGCAGCGCGCCGCCTTGCGGGGGAGTGCACCCGGGTTTTGGCCGCGGGTTTTTTGCGTGCGGGCGCCTTGGCGGCGGCCTTGGCCTTGGGCGCATCGCCGCCGCCCTTGCGCAGGCTGCGCTGCAGCAACTCGGTCAGGTCAATGATCTTGGCGCCGGAACGGGCTTCGGGCTCCCCGGATTCCTCCGGCTGCACCACGCTCTCGAGCTTGCCTTCCTTGGCCTTGCGCTTGACCAGCGCCATGATGTCGTCCTTGAAGGAGTCGGTGAACTGTTTGGGGTCCCATTTGCCGGTCATGTCGTCCACCAGCTGTTTGGCCATGGCCAGCTCCTTGTCGGACAGGCCCGCGGCCTTGGCGCCCATGGGCGGCAGGTTCAGCTCTTCCAGCGAGCGGATGTCGGCGCCCCAGCGCAGCAGGTTCAGTACCAGCGCCGGGCCCGACGGCACCAGCACGGCCAGGTGCTGCTTGGTCTGGATGATGACGCGGGCAATGCCCACGCGCTGTGTCTTCAGCAGGGTGTCGCGCAGCAGGGCATAGACTTTTTGCCCCTTGTTGATGGGCGCGACGTAGTAGGGCCGCTCCAGGTAGACAAAGGGAATCTCGGTGTTGGGTACAAAACTTTCAATCTCTATGGTCTGGGTGGTCTTGGGGTAGGCCGCGGCGATTTCTTCTTCGGACAGCACCACGTACTGGCCGTCCTCGTACTCCACGCCCTTGACGATGTTCTCCTTGCTGATCTCCTTGCCGGTGCGCTTGTTGATGCGCTTGTAGCCCACCGGGTCCATGCTGCGCTTGTCCAGCCAGTCGAAGTCCACACCGCTTTCCGACGTGGCCGAATGCAGCGCAACGGGGATGTGGACCAGGCCGAAGGCGATGGCGCCTTTCCAGAGAATGCGAGATGCCATGGTGTGTTTATCTTTCTTGCGAGTGCGCTATCACGGCAGTTTCTGGTTCACACGCAGGCAGGCGTGTCGGCTTGCGCTGGGGTGTGGGCGTCGTCCGGAACCGACTGTTCGCATGGGGTTTGTCCTACGGGTGCGGGCGCGGTGCGACACGCACAATCGGCTGCAACTTTTCAAGGAGCCGACCCATGCTTTCACGCCGTACCGCCACCCGACTGTCCCTGGCCGCCCTGGCGGTGGTCGCTGCCGCCATCACCGGCTGCGGTGTGATGAACAAGCAATCCAGCCTGGTCGCTTTCACCACGCAGCTTCGCGGCGCCAATGAAGTGCCCGCCAATGCCAGCCCCGGCAGCGGCTCGGTCGATGCGGTGTTCGACCCCAGCACCAATCTGCTTCGCTGGAAGGTCAACTACACCCGTCTCACCGGGCCTGCAACGGCCGGGCACTTTCACGGCCCCGCCGCCATTGGCGCCAACGCCGGCGTGGCTCTGGGATGGGCCAGCCCCCTGAAGAGTCCCATGGATGGCAGCGCAACGCTGACAGCCGCCCAGGCCGCCGACCTGATGGCAGGCCGGTGGTACGCCAATATCCATACGGCGGCCTATCCCGCCGGCGAAGTGCGCGGGCAGATGACGATGGTGCGCAACTAAGACTCTGTTCGGGCTCCGGGGCCCGTTGTAAAGGTCTCCGGTAAATGGTTGCGGGCGCAACCGGATTGATTTATAGTTGCGGACGCAACAATAAATAAACCGGGACAAGCACATCGTGACCAAGCCTTTTTCTTCGGATTCCCCTGGGTGGCCGCGCCGTGTGCCGGTGCTGATTGCCGGCGGCGGCCCGGTGGGCATGACGCTGGCGGCGCTGCTGGCGCGCCACGGCGTCGCCAGCCTGGTGGTGGAGGCCGACGACAGCTATTGCGCCGGCAGCCGCGCCATCTGCATGTCGCGCCGCTCCCAGGAAATCTTCGGCTGGATAGGCGCCGACAAGCCCTTGGTGGACAAGGGCCTGTCCTGGGTGGGCGGGCGCAGCTACTTTCGCGACCAGGAAGTGCTGCACTTCCAGATGCCCAGCGAACCCACGCAGCGCTACGCGCCCATGGTCAACATCCAGCAGTTCTACGCCGAGGAGTTCGCCCACAAGGCGGTGCTGGCGCAGGGCGGCCTGGTGGACGTGCGCTGGTCCAGCAAGGTGAAAGCCGTGCGGCCCGAGGCCTCCGGCGCGCAGGTGGACATCGAAGCGCCGGACGGCGCGCGCACGGTGCAGGCCGACTGGGTGGTGGCTTGCGACGGCGGCCGCAGCACGGTGCGCGAGCAACTGGGCCTGCAGCTCGAAGGCACGCAATACGAAGGCAAGTATGTGATCGTCGACGTGGTGCAGAAAACCCGCCGCGCGGTCGAGCGCCTGGCCTGGTTCGACCCGCCGTCCAACCCCGGCTCCACCATCCTGATGCACCGCCAGCCCGACGACGTCTGGCGCATCGACTACCAGATCCGCGACGACGAGGACCCGCTGGAGGCGGTGAAGCCTGAAAACGTGCTGCCGCGCGTGCAAAGCCACCTGTCCATGATCGGTGAGGACCAACCCTGGGAGCCGCTGTGGATTTCGATTTACAACGCCAAGTGCCTGACCTTGCCCAGCTACCGCCGCGGCCGTGTGCTGTTTGCCGGTGACGCAGGCCACCTGGTGCCCATCTTCGGCGTGCGCGGGCTCAACTCCGGCCTGGACGATGCCGGCAACCTGGCCTGGAAACTTGCGTTGGTGCAGCAAGGCCATGCGGCCGATTCGCTGCTGGACAGCTATTCGAGCGAGCGCGTGCAGGCCACGCGGGAGAACATCGTCTACGGCGCCAAGAGCACCGAGTTCATGGCGCCGCCCAACCACGGCTTCCAGCTGCTGCGCGAAGCGGCGCTGCGCCTGGCCACCGAGGACGCGGCCGTGGCCTCGCTGCTGAACCCGCGCCAGTCGATGCCGGTGGAGTATGTGGGCTCGCCGCTGAATCTGGCCGCGCAGGAAAGTGCTTTTTCCAGCGGGGCGTGTGCCGGTATGCCCGCACCGGAAGCCAAGCTGCGGGGCGCCGGGGGTGCGGTACATCTCACGTCCTGCTTTGGCTCTTGCTTCGTGCTGCTGTATTTCAGCGCGAAGGGCGAGTTGCCGGGTGATATCGCCGCCCTCGCGACCGACGGCCAGGACGGCCCGGCTTCCGTCAAGCTGATATGCATCACCGGCCAGGGCGAACCCGGCGCCAACACTTTGCTTGACGACCTCAACCAGGCCCGTGAACGCTACGGCGCAGGCGGCGGCTCGGCCTTCCTGGTGCGGCCCGACGGCTACCTCATGGGCCGCTGGAAATCCGCTTCGACGGCCGACATTGCTGCTGCTCTGAAGCCCTTCCAGCAACAGCTTGCCGCCGGCGCGGCCCACGCGTCATGACGATTCCGGAGACAGCCATGAACCCCTCACAGACCCAAATCGCCGAGCTGGACCAGGCCTACACCGCGCTCGCGGAAGCGACCGCCCGCGTGGGCGAGGCGAGGGCGCCGCTGTTCCTGGCAACGCTGGCGCTTGCCTTGCTGAGCCGCCAGGCCGACGTCGCCGACGCCCTGTTGCTGATCGCCCAGGCCGAGCGCCTGGCCGCCACCTGATTTTCGACCCCCGCCTTTTTCCATAACTTATTAATTCCCTGGAGACACAATGCCCCGCCTTCCCGCTTCCCTTCACCGTTGGCTCGCCGTCCTGGCATTCGCCGCCACGGCCGCTTCCGCGCAGACGTATCCCACGCGCCCCATCGAATGGGTCGTGCCTTACCCCGCGGGCGGCGGCTCCGACGTGGTGGCGCGCGCGCTGACCGAGGCCATGGGCCAGGCCCTGGGCCAGCCGCTCGTCATCAACAACAAGCCGGGCGCCGCCACCAACATAGGCGCCGAGTACGTGGCCCATGCCAAGCCTGACGGCTACACCGTGCTGACCGGCGACACCGCCACGCTGGCGGCCAACCCGGCGCTGTACACCAAGCTCAGCTACAGCGCTGAAAAAGACCTGGCGCCCATAGGCCTGCTGGCGCGCTTCCCGATGATCCTCGTCGTCAACCCGGCCGTGCCGGCCAAAAACCTGGCCGAGTTCACGGCCTGGGCAAAAAACCAGAAGGGCGGCGTGAGCTACGCCACGCCAGGTGCCGGCAGCCCGCACCATCTGGCCACTGAGCTGTTCCGCGGCAAGACCGGCATCAACATGGTTCATGTGCCTTACCGCGGCGCCGCGCCTGCCGTGCAGGACGTGGCGGGCGGCCAGGTGCCCTTCATGTTTGTCGATACCGCCAGCGGCATGGCTTTTATCAACGCCGGACGGCTGCGCGCCATCGGCATCGCCAGCCCGCAACGCGTGAAGAATTTCGAATCCATTCCCACGCTGGACGAGCAGGGCCTCAAGGGCTTTGAGGCCTATGCCTGGCAAGGCCTGGCCGCGCCGGCCGGCACGCCCGATGCCGTGGTCGCCAAACTCAACAAGGCCCTGGTGGACGCGCTGAATTCCACGCCGGTCAAGGCACGCTTCCAGGTATTGGGCCTGGAGCCCACGCCCAGCACGCCGGCGCAGATGGCCAGCTATTCCAAGGCCGAGCGCGAAAAATGGGCGCAGGTGATACACGCCAGCGGCATCAAACTGGACTGAGTGCGCTGAGAATGGAGTTTTAAGCCAACGAGGTGGAACGCCGATGATCAAGCTCGACAGAACCCTGACCTACCGCCTGCATTTGCTGCACAAGCTGACCGACCTGGAAAGCCAGCGTGCCTATGTGGCCGGGGCCGGGCTGTCGATGAGCGACGGGCGCTGCCTCACGGCGGTCGGCACCTTCGCGCCGCTGTCGGTCAACGACCTCGCACAAAAGGCCAACCTCAACAAAGGCCAGGCCAGCCGGGCCGCGCAGTCGCTGGTGGAGCAGGGCCTGGTCGTCAAGACCGCCAGCCCGACCGACGGCCGCGGTGTGGTGCTGACCATGACACCCAAAGGCAAGGCGGCCTGGCAGCGCGCCATGAACGTGGTAGGCCGGCGCAACCACGATATTTTTGGTGTGCTGAGCGGGGCCGAACGCGAGCAGCTCAGCGATTTTTTCGACCGCTTGATTGCCAAGGCCAGGGCCGACGGCGGCGCGGTTGAAGACACCGGCGAAGAATGACATGGGAATTTTGGAGAAACCGCGATGAACACGAACACCCCCTTGCGCTACCAGTCCGGCTTCGGCAATGAGTTCGCCAGCGAAGCCGTCGCAGGCGCCTTGCCCGAGGGCCGCAACAGCCCGCAGCGCGCGCCGCACGATTTGTATACCGAGCTGATCTCCGGCACGGCCTTTACCGCGCCGCGCGCCGAGAATCGCCGCACCTGGCTGTACCGCCGCCAGCCCTCGGTGGTGGTGGGGGGTTACCAGCCCTATGCGCAGCCGCAGTGGACCACGGGCGCGGCGGGCGGCGTGGCCGTGCCGCCCGATCCCCTGCGCTGGAACCCGTTTCCGATTCCCGCGGAGCCGCTGGATTTTGTCGACGGCCTGCGCACCGTGGCGGCCAACGGCGACGCCGAGGCCCAGACAGGCATGGCCGCGCACATGTACGTCGCCAACCGGTCCATGGCGCGGCGCGCGCTGGTCAATGCCGACGGCGAAATGCTGCTGGTGCCGCAGCAGGGCCGGCTGCTGCTGACCACCGAGCTCGGCATCCTGGACGTGAAGCCTGGTGAGATCGCCGTGCTGCCGCGCGGCATGGCCTTCAGCGTGGCCTTGCCCGACGGCGCCTCGCGCGGCTACATCTGCGAGAACTACGGCGCGCATTTCCGGCTGCCCGAGCTCGGCCCCATAGGCTCTAACGGCCTGGCCAATGCGCGCGATTTCCTCGCGCCCGTGGCGGCTTTTGATGCCGGCGATGAGGCTGGAAAAAGCTATGAAGTCGTCAAGAAATTCGGCGGCCGTTTGTGGTCGGCCACGCAGCCGAGCAGCCCCTTCAACGTGGTGGCCTGGCACGGCAACCTGGTGCCCTGCAAGTACGACACGGCGCATTTCATGACCATAGGCTCCATCAGCTACGACCATCCGGACCCGTCCATCTTCACCGTGCTGACCTCGCCCTCGGACACGCCGGGCACGGCCAACTGCGACTTCGTGATCTTCCCGCCGCGCTGGCTGGTGGCCGAGGACACCTTCCGCCCGCCCTGGTACCACCGCAACCTCATGAGCGAGTTCATGGGCCTGGTCTACGGCCAGTACGACGCCAAGCCCGAAGGCTTCAAGCCCGGCGGTGCCTCGCTGCACAACTGCATGGTGCCGCACGGCCCCGACACCGAGGCCTTTGAAAAAGCCAGCGCGGCCGATCTCAAGCCGCACAAGCTGGACAACACCCTGGCCTTCATGTTCGAAAGCCGCTATCGCTTTGTGCCCACGGCCTATGCCATGCAGGGCGGGGCGCTGGACGCCGCTTATGCCGGCTGCTGGGCCGGGCTCAAGGACCAGTTCAAAGGCTGATGCCGTCCCTCCATTTTTAAAAGCTCACCATGACCGCCCCTCTGAACGCCACCCATGATCCCCAGCTGCGCAGCTGGGTCGCCTCCGCCAACAAGACAGGCACCGACTTTCCCATCCAGAACCTGCCCTTTGGCACTTACAGCCTCACGCCGCAGGGCGAGCGCCGCATAGGCGTGGCCATAGGCGACCAGGTGCTGGACCTGCGCGCGACCGGGCTGATCGATGCTGGCGACATGAATGCGCTGATGGCGCAAAGCCCGCAGGCGATGAGCGCGCTGCGGGCCGCGATTTCGCAAGGCCTGGCCGAGGGCAGCGCGCAGCAGGGCGAATGGGCGGGCTTGTTGCACGGCCAGGACGCGGTCACGCTGCACCTGCCTTGCCGCATAGGCGACTACACCGATTTCTACACCGGCATCCACCATGCGACCACCGTCGGCAAGCTGTTTCGCCCCGACGCACCGCTGTTGCCCAATTACAAATGGGTGCCCATTGGCTACCACGGCCGCGCATCGTCCATAGGCGTGAGCGGCCAGCAATTCCCGCGGCCCAAGGGCCAGACCAAGGGTCCCAACGAAGAGCTGCCGCTCCTGCGACTCAGCCACCGGCTCGACTATGAGCTGGAGCTCGGCGTGTTTGTGGGGCAGGGCAATGCCGTGGGTGAACCGGTGGCCATGGAGCAGGCCGAGGCCCATGCCTTTGGCCTGGTGCTGCTCAACGACTGGTCGGCGCGCGACGTGCAGGCCTGGGAATACCAGCCGCTGGGCCCCTTCCTGTCCAAAAATTTCGCGAGCACCATCTCGCCGTGGATAGTCACCCTGGAGGCACTCGCGCCGTTTCGTGCGGCCTTCACGCGACCCGAGGGCGACCCGCAGCCGCTGCCTTACCTCGACTCGCCGGGCAACCGCCGGCAGGGCGGCCTTGATGTGCAACTCGAGGTCTGGTTGCACACGCAGGCCATGCGCGACGCCGGCCTGGGCCCCGAGCGCCTGTCGCAGTCCAATTACCGCGACGCCTACTGGACGGTGGCGCAAATGCTCACGCACCACACCGTCAACGGCTGCAACCTGCAGCCCGGCGATCTGCTGGGCACGGGCACGCTGTCGGGCCCGCAGCCCGAGCAGGCCGGCTCGCTGCTGGAGCTCAGCGCCGGCGGCAAGAAAGCTGTGACGCTGGCCAATGGCGAGACGCGCACCTTCCTCGAGGACGGCGATGCCATCATCCTGCGCGCCTGGTGCGAGCGCGAAGGCTACCAACGCATAGGCTTTGGCGAATGCCGCGGGCAGGTGCTGCCGGCGCGTGCTTAAGTTCAAGGCGCTGATGCTTCGTTCGTCAGCGAAGCATGGGGCGGGTGTTTGCGGCAAAAATGCCTGCCATGAACCCCGAACCGACTCCTGACAACATCCTCGCGGCGTCCGCCCACCGCAATCCCTATCCTTTTTACGCAGCGCTGGTTGCTGGTCCGGCACTGGTGTTTGATGCGCCACGCAAACTCTGGATAGCGAGCAGTGCGGCCGGTGTCAAGGCCGTCCTGGGCAATCCGGCCTGCCGCGTGCGTCCTGTTTCTGAGCCCGTACCAGCGGCCATCGTCGGTTCGGCGGCCGGTGAGGTCTTCGGCCACCTGGTGCGCATGAATGAGGGCTTGCGGCATGACGCGCCCAAGCTGGCGCTGCAGCGTTTCGTGGCCGCAGTGGACCTGGAGCGCGTGCAGGCCAGAACCCAGGTGCTGGCCTTGCAAGCTGCCGGGGAGGGCGTATTGCGTGGCGAGGCCCTGTCGCGCTGGGCTTTTGAAGTCCCCGTGATGGCGGTGGCAGACCTGCTGGGCTTTGGCGAGGTCGAGCTGCCGCAGGTGGCGCGCTGGATGGCCGATTTTGTCGCCTGCCTGTCGCCGCTCAGCACGCCGGCCCAGCTCGCGGTGGCCGGCGAGGCCGCCTCGGCCTTGCTGTCGCGTTTTGCGGAAGGGGTGCAGGCCGCCAGCGCCCAGCCCGGCAGTGCCTTGGCGCGCCTGCAACAGGAGGCGGCGCAGGCCGGTTGGCATGACGCGCGGGCGCTGCTGTGCAATGCGGTGGGCCTGCTGTCGCAAACCTATGAGGCCACGGCCGGCCTGATCGGCAACAGCATCACGGCCCTGGCCACGCATCCCGGCCTGCTGGACGCCATGACCCGCGGACCCGCAAAGCTGCTGCAGATGGTCCAGGAAGTCAGCCGCTATGACCCGTCCATCCACAACACGCGCCGCTTTGTGGACCAGGCCACGGAAGTCTCGGGCGTTTCGCTGCAGGCCGGCGATGTGGTGCTGGTGCTGCTGGCCGCCGCGGGCCGCGACCCCGCATGCAACGCCAGGCCCGACGAATTTTTGTTGGAGCGCCCGGATCGCCAGGTGCCTGGCTTTGGCCATGGTGCCCACCAGTGTCCAGGCCAGGCGCTGGCCTGCGTAGTCGCGGCGGCTGCCATCAAGGCCTTGCTGGTCTCGGGGCGGCTCAAGGATGCCGCATCATTTCGCTGGGACTACCGTCCCTCCATGAATGCCCGGATTCCGGTTTTCACCGCTTGATGCGAGCATCACAGCAAGCCCTACAGCAACAAGAAAGCCCCCATGATCGCGATTATTTTTGAAGTCCAGCCCGCCCAGGGCCAGAAGCAGACCTACCTCGACATCGCCGCGGCGCTTAAGCCCCAACTCGAAAAAATCGACGGCTTTATCTCGATTGAACGCTTTGAAAGCCTGAGCACGCCAGGCAAGCTGCTGTCGCTGTCCTTCTTTCGCGACGAGGCGGCCGTGCTGGAATGGCGCAAGCTGGAAAGCCACAGGCAGGCGCAAAGCCGCGGGCGCGGCGGCGTGTTTGAGAACTACCGGCTACGCGTGGCCCATGTGCTGCGCGATTACGGCCTGAATGAGCGCGACGAGGCGCCGGCCGACAGCCGGCAGGTACACGGCTGATTTGGGCTGATTCAGGGCCGTAGAGGGGCCAATCGCCCCGATAAACCACACCGGGCCGCCGCGCCAAGGCCTTTGTAGGGCTTAAATGCTGATTTAAGGGGCAAAACTCAGGGTAAACCTTAGAATAGAGGGTTACCCAAAGGGTTAACCACAGCCCCCATGAACGCCCCCGTCGACGTCTCCTTCTTCACGCGCGCCGCCAAGCCGCTGACCAGCTACCGCAAGTACTGGGCGGCCCGCTTCGGCACGGCCAAGTTTCTGCCCACCAGCCGGGCCGAGATGGACGCGCTCGGCTGGGACAGCTGCGACATCATCATCGTCACGGGCGATGCCTATGTGGACCACCCGAGTTTCGGCATGGCCGTCATAGGCCGCATGCTCGAAGCGCAGGGCTTTCGCGTGGGCATCATCGCTCAGCCCGAGTGGCACAGCGCCGATCCTTTCCGCGCGCTGGGCAAGCCCAATTTGTTCTTCGGCGTGACCGCCGGCAACATGGATTCGATGATCAACCGCTACACGGCGGACCACAAGATACGCAGCGACGACGCCTACACCCCCGGCGACGTGGGCGGCAAGCGCCCCGACCGCGCGGCCCTGGTGTATTCGCAGCGCTGCCGCGAGGCCTACAAGGACGTGCCCATCATCCTGGGCGGCATAGAAGGCTCGCTGCGCCGCATCGCGCATTACGACTACTGGTCCGACAAGGTGCGCCGCAGCGTGGTGGTCGACGCCAAATGCGACTTGCTGCTTTACGGCAATGCCGAGCGCGCCATCGTCGAAATCGCCCACCGCCTGGCCGCCCGCGAGTCGGTCGCCAGCATCACCGACGTGCGCGGCACGGCCTTCATACGCCGCAGCGGCGACGAAAGCGCCCAGGGCTGGTTTGAGATCGACTCCACCAGCGTGGACACGCCGGGCCGGGTCGAGGCCCACGTCAACCCCTATTTGATGATTTCCGACCAGGCGCGCGAGCAGGGCGCCAGCTGCGCGCGCGAAGACGAAGCGGCCGAGGTGGCGGCCAAGGCCGAAACAGCCAGCTCCGCGGCCAACCCGGCCATCAAGCCGCTGACCTTTGTGGCCAACCCCAATCTCCCGTCCACCGTGCACACCGCGCAGGGCAAGATCAAGGTCCCGCCGCGCGACCGCTCGGTGATACGCCTGCCGTCCTACGAACAGGTCAAGAGCGACCCGGTGCTGTATGCCCACGCCAACCGTGTGCTGCACCTGGAAACCAACCCCGGCAACGCCCGCGCGCTGGTGCAGGCCCACGGCGAAGGCGCCACCGCGCGCGACGTCTGGATCACGCCGCCGCCCATCCCGCTGACCACGGCTGAGATGGACTATGTGTTCGACCTGCCTTACGCCCGCTCGCCGCACCCGCGCTACGCCGACGAGAGCGGCGGCCACGACGGCGCGACCAAGATCCCCGCGTGGGAGATGATCCGCTTTTCAGTCAACATCATGCGCGGCTGCTTCGGCGGCTGTACCTTCTGCTCGATCACCGAGCACGAAGGCCGCATCATCCAGAGCCGCTCCGAGGACTCGGTGATCCGCGAGATCGAGGCGATACGCGACACCGTCAAGGGTTTTACCGGCGCGATCTCCGATCTGGGCGGGCCCACCGCCAATATGTACCGCATAGGCTGCAAGTCGCCCGAGATCGAGGCCGCCTGCCGCAAGCCGTCCTGCGTGTACCCGGGCATCTGCCCCAACCTCAACACCAACCACAACCCGCTGATCAAGATGTACCGCCGCGCGCGGGCCTTGAAGGGCGTGAAAAAAATCCTCATCAGCTCCGGCCTGCGCTACGACCTGGCCGTGCAAAGCCCCGAGTACGTGAAGGAGCTGGTCACCCACCATGTGGGCGGCTACCTGAAAATCGCGCCCGAGCACACCGAGCAGGGGCCGCTGACCAAGATGATGAAACCCGGCATCGGCAGCTATGACAAGTTCAAGCAGATGTTCGAGAAGTACAGCCTCGAAGCCGGCAAGAAGCAGTTCCTGATCCCGTACTTCATCGCGGCCCACCCGGGCACCAGCGACGAGGACATGATGAACCTGGCGATCTGGCTCAAGAAGAACGGCTTTCGGGCCGACCAGGTGCAGACCTTCTACCCCAGCCCCATGGCCACGGCCACGGCCATGTACCACACCAACAAAAACCCGCTGCGCAAGATCACGCGCGACAGCGAGACGGTGGACATCGTACGCGGCGAACGCCGCCGCCGGCTGCACAAGGCCTTTTTGCGCTACCACGATCCCAACAACTGGCCGGTGCTGCGCGAGGCGCTCAAGGCCATGGGCCGGGCCGACCTGATCGGCAACGGCAAGCACCACCTGATCCCGACCTTCCAGCCGCTGACCGACGGCAGCTATACCAGCGCGCGGCGCAAGAATTCGACGCCGCTGGCGGGCAAGAGCGCCGGCCCCGGGGTAGCCTTGAAGAGCACCACCCCGGTCAAGGGCCGCATGCTGACCCAGCACACCGGGCTTCCGCCCCGGGTGACCGGTTCAGCCAAACCCCGCAAGACCGGGCGTTAGAAAGCAAGCGCGGCACGTCCCATCCTCCTAGAATGCCTGATGAGAATAAAAGGGCTATCCGGGAGGGGATCCATGCAGGCAGGCTCCAGAAAGCGGTTCATCGCGGCAGGATTGCTGTGCGTGGCCGGCATGGGCGTGCTCGCCCAGACCCAGCAAACATACCAGGCGCAGGTGCAGGCGGGGCGCGTGCTGTCCGCTGATGAGCAGCAGGTTCTGCTGCTGGTCAATGAGTCCGCTGCCTTGCTCGACCAGGGCCGCACCGAACCCGCGGCCGCCACCGCCCGGCGGGCGCTGGAACTGGCCAAAACAACCCGCATGCGCGACGTCGAGGCGCTGGCCTTGCACAACCTCGCGCGGCTGGAGTTCAAGGGTGGCCAGCACGAACTCGGCCTGCGCCTTTTGCGCCGTACGCTGCTGCTGTATGAGATTGAAGGCAATCTGGGCGGGCAGGGAACAATTCGCCTGGAGATGGCCGAGATGCTCAACCAGTCGGGCCAGGTCGAGGCTTCAAGGGCGCAGGCCGATATTGCCGGCAAATTGTCGGCCGCCGCCGGCGACCGCCTGGGTGTGCTCAACGCCACCAGCTTTGCCGTGCGGACCCATGGCGGCGACTCCGCGACCAAGGAGGCCCAGGTCGAAAGCCTGCTGTCGCAATCGCAGGCCCAGGGGGCGCCTCTGGCCGAGGCCACCGCATTGCGCCAGCAGGGCCGCCGGGCGATGGAGGAGGGCCGGCTGCAGGAGGCGCGGCAGATTTTCGATCGAGCCCTTGCCCGCTCCCTGACCGCCTTGAATCCGGAAGCGGAATCCTATTCGTTGCTGGCGCTCGGTGAAATTTCCGCCGCGCAGTACAAGCTGCCTGAAGCACAGGCCTTTTACCAGCGTGCCCTGGCCGCGGCGCGTAAAAGCAAGGACGCCGGCGCCGTGGGCAATGCCTTGCTCAAATCCGCGCTGCTGCAGGGGCTGATGGACAACGCGGCGCTCATGCGCGAGCAGGCGACGCAGGCGCAGGCCGCTTTCAAGGCCGATGGGCAGCTCGTGGGCCAGGGCCTGGCCAGCGAAGCGCTGGGCGATGCCGAGTGGATGGATGGCCGCAGGCCGCAGGCCGAGGTCTTCTACCGCGAAGCCATCAGGGCCGGCGAAACGACCAAACAGCCGGTGAACGAGGCCAGCGCGCGCCTGCGCCTGGCTTCGCTGCTGCGTCCCAATGCTTTCCAGGCGGCAAAGACCGAGGCCGAGCGTGCCATCGAACTCTACCGGGCGGCCGGCACGAAATCGGGCATCGCCCAGGGCGTGTTCGAGCTGGGGCGCATTTACGGCGCGGCCAACGATGTCGGTAAAGGCCTGGAGATGGTCCAGCACAGCCGTGATTTGTTTGCGCAGATCAATCGCCAGGACAAGACGGCCATGGCCGACCTGATGATTGCGGGCGGCCAGCGTTACGCCGGCAAGCTGCCCGAAGCGCTGGCCGCCGTGCGGCGCGCCATTGACGGTTTCGGCAAGGCCGGCATGCTCGCGGACCAGGCCAAGGCCGAGCAGGAGCACGCGGACATACTGGCAAGAATGGGCGATGCGCAAGGCGCGGAAGCGGCATTGCAGCGCGCGTTGCTGCTGGCCCGGCAGGGCGACAGGCCCAAGCTTGCCGAGGCCGTCCAGCGGGCACTGGACACGATGAAGAAAGGGGGCTGACGTGGCGATACCCTTTGACGACACCCGGCCGGATACGCGGCCCGCAGCCCTCGATGCGGCGGCCTCCCCCAGGCATGCGTGGGCCTGGGCCACCTTGCTGGTTCTGCTGGCGATGCTGGGCCTGACCGCCACGGCGCTCTACAGCTCCGGCACCTGGTTTGCTCTTGGCAATGACGCCCTGCTGAAATGGGGCGGCAATTCCGCCACGACCACCCTGGACAGCGGTAACGCATGGCGGCTCGTCGCGTCCAAACTGCAACTGGGGTCCATGATCGGCGTCGCTGCCTTTATTCCCTTTTTCTGGGTGGTCTCGAGGGCCTTCGAGCGCACCTATGGCGCCCTGAGCCTGTTGCTGTCGTTCGTGCTGGTGTCGGCGCTGTGCAGCGTGGCGACGCTTTATGTCCGCGACTTCGCGACGGTGAGTGTGGGCGCCGGCGGGCCGGCCCTGGGCCTGGGCTTGTGCCTGCTTATTGCCATGGGGCGGGGCCTGGAGGGTGCGCCGCGCAGGCGCGACTTTTCCGTCTTCAAGGCCCTGGCTTTGTTACCGCTGCTGGGCCTCCTGGGCTTTGCCGTCGCCAAGGGCTCCGCGGATTTCGGTTCACTGCTGTGCGGGCTGTGCTGCGGCGCCGTCATGGGCGTGCTGCTCCGGCCGACGGCCGCCAAGGCGAGTGCGGGGCGCGGCAGCCGGCTTGCGGCTGTTGCGGCATCCGTGGTTGCGGCCGCCGCCATTGCCGCCGGGACGCTTTATGCGCCCAGGCCGCCGTACTACTGGTCGGAGATGGTGGCTTTGCAGCAGGCCGCGCGTGAATACGAGTCGCAGATCAACCCGCTCAACGCGCGCTTCGAAACATTCATGAACAAGGCCCTTGACGGGGATATCCCGCCCAAGGAGCTGGTGCCCGAGATGGCGGCGGAGCTGATTCCCGCCTGGCGGGCGATTGAGCAGCGCTGGAGCGCGTTCACGATCAACCCGGCGATGCCGGACGCCGCGATACTGGCCTCGATGAAGCAGTATCCGCAGAGTCGCCGCGCCTTCCTGGAGGCCACGTTCAGGGGCTGGACCACCGGCGATGAAACCGCTTTTATTGAAGCGGCAAAACACAAGGCGATGCTTGAGCAGGCCCGTTTGGCGCTGATAGGCGCGCCGGGCGCCAGGGCGGAGCCAAAGCCGGCAAAGCCTTGATAGCCGGCCTGCGCCGTGCCCCGGGACCGTCCCTGGTTGCGGCGGGAGAGGCCCTCAGCCCGGCGCGTTCCCGGGAAACAATTCTTCCGGCAGATCTTTCTGGCAAGATGGCCTGGCATTCCCTTCGATCCAGAACCCGGAGAGACCCATGCTCATCGCACGCAGAGCCCTCGTGGCTTTCACCATGGCTGCCGTCACGGCCTGCGCCTGGCTGGCGCCGCTGGACGCGCCGGCCATGCGGCAGGTTGATGCCGGCCTCAAGCGCGCGCTGGTCAGCTTTGCCACGGCGCGGTTGCTCAATGCGGTGATCTCGGTCGCGCAGGGCACCGAGGCCTCGGTGCAGCCCTTCGGCGTCGGTATCACCTTCACGCCCGGGCAGATCCTGGACCCGGTGAACGACCTGGTGGAGCAGTTCTCGCACCTGATGCTGGCGGCCAGCGTCGCCTTCGGCATCCAGAAGGCGCTGATCAGCATAGGCAGTTACTGGCCGGTGTCACTGGCCTTAAGCTCCGCGGCACTCGCCTGGTGGTGGCTGCATTTGCGCAGGGCGCGGGTGCCGCCCTGGCTGTCCAGGCTGCTGGTGATTTTGCTGATGCTGCGTTTTGCCGTGCCGGTGGTGACGCTGGGCAGCGACCTGCTGTGGCAAAAATTCCTGGCGGCCGATTACGCGGCCAGCCAGCAACTGATAGACAGCGCGACAGGGCAGGCCGGGCAGCTCAACCCCACTGTTGCCGCACCCGACAATCGCGGCCTGGTCGAGAGCATGAAAGACTGGCTGGCGAAAAACGGCGACGTGGGCAAACATGTCGAGAACCTCAAACGCGCGGCCGAGCAGGCCACCGAGCACATCATCAAGCTCATCGTGATCTTTGTGCTGCAGACGCTGGTGATTCCCTTGCTGCTGCTTTGGGCCTTGTATGCCTTCGTGCGGCAGGTGTTTGAGCGGCCTGCGCGGGCCGGCCTGGTTTACGGCGGCGCCTCCGCTTCGTCTTCGCTATGATGCAAGCCATGCATCTCCAGCTTTCTCCCCCCTCCGTCACTCTGTGATGCAGCCGGCTTGATGCCGGGCTGCGCCCTTGGGCCGTGCCTGTTCCGCCTGGAGCAGGCGCGCGGCTTTGAGTTGACGCGCCTGCCTGCTTTTTGTTGCGGCGATCCCGCTTGCAGCAGGCGCACGGACGGAGAAATTTTTCATGAAAACCCAAACATCGGCCGCCCTGGCCTGGGGCGGTGTCCTGCTTGCGGGCGTCTTGTGGGGCGTGGGCGCCCTGGTCGCCCAGTCTGTGATGGCCGGGGGCATGGCGCCCTATAGCCTGTCCCTGGCGCGATTCGCGCTGGGCTTGCCGCTCTTGTGGTGGTGGCACTGGCGGCAGCTGCCGGCCGCGCCGCGCACTGCGCAGTGGCGGCACCTTCCCCGGCGCGGCAAAGCCCTGGTCATGGGCACCGGCCTGGCCATGGCGCTCAACGTCACGAGCTGGTTTATCGCCATGGGCCACATAGGCGCGGCTCTGCCCACGGTGATCTCTATTTGTTGCGCACCCGTCATCGTCGCGCTGCTGTCGGTGCTGCGCGGTTATGAACGCGCGAGCGGCCGGTTGCTGCTGGCGCTGGGCCTGGCCTTGGCCGGCGTGGGCCTGATCGCCATGCCCGGCGAAGGCTTGAGCCTGCCGCAGCATTACATGGCCGGCCTGGCCTGGTCGCTGGCCTCGGCCGGGCTGTATTCGCTGGTGGTGCTGGGCAATGCGCGCATGCCCGCGCAGTTGCCGGCCGTCACCGCCTCGGCCTGGAGCATGAGCGCGGCGGCGCTATTGATGCTGGGCCTGGCGCTTTCGCAAGGTATTACCTGGCCGCAACACACGACCGCCTGGCTGCAGGTGGGCTACACCGGCATCTTCACCACCTCGATCGCCTACCTGGCTTTTGCCTGGGGCGCGCGGCGCCTGTCGCCGACCGCGACGGTCATCGGCACCCTGGTCGAGCCGCTGGTGGCCGCCGTCGCGGCGGCCTGGCTGTTTGCCGAGCCGCTGAGCGCGCAGCAGGGTGTGGGCGCCTTGCTGCTGGGGGCGGCGATGGTGGTGCTGGCGCGCCGCGGTGCTTAAGCTGTCAGCGTGTGCAGCGGAATGTCTTTCTCCACCGCCAGCGCGTCCAGCTCTTTGCGTGTCCTGCCTTTGAGCCAGGCTTCAATCGCCGCATGCGTGGCCGGCGCGAACATGGCCTTCATGCCGGAGGCCTGCACGCCCGCGGCGGCGCACAGGCTGGCCGCGAAATGCGGCTCCAGCGCCGCGAGCGCCACGCGGCCGTCCTTGCAGGCGTAGAGGCGGTAGCCCGCATGGCCGCCACCCACGGCCGCGCCGGGCTGCGTGAGGCCCCAGCTGCGCGGCAGGGCCAGGTAGCCGGCGGCGGCAGAGAGGGCGACCTCGAGGTAAGCGCCCTTGCCCTTGGCGCGCTGGTGCAGCACGGCTTGCAGCACGGCTTCGCTGGCCATCAGCGAGCCGCCCATGTCGGCGTACAGCGTGGCGGGCAGGTCCAGGCCAGTGAGCAAATTGTTTTCGGCCAGGTAGGTGAGGTCGTGGCCGGGCTCTTCGGCGCGCTCGCCCGGGCTGCCGACGATGGCGACCTGGCTCAGCTGCGGGTGCTGCTTGTGCAAGGCCTTCCAGCCCAGGCCCAGCTTGGCCAGCGCCGAGGGCCTGAAGGAGGTGAGCAGCACGTCGGTTTTTGCGAGCTCGCGGTGCAGCAAGGCCTGGCCGCGCTCGGTCTTGAGGTCGGCCGTGGCGGTGCGCACGCCGGCGTGCAACGCTGCGTAGGCGGCCGGGTTGTAGAGCTTCATCGGGTCGCCCGAGGGCGGGGGCGGCTCCAGCTTGGCGCAGCGCGCGCCCATCTGCCTGCAGCGCATCAGCGCCGCCGGGCCGGGCAGGTTGAGCGCCAGGCTCAGCACGCGCACGCCTTTGAGCGGCTGCAGGGGGATAGGCGAGGCGGGCGGGGAGGGGTTTTGCGGGCGGCGGGCGGTTTGGAGCTGGGCATGGTGTGGGGACAATTTACCCCAAAGCCCTGCGGCCGGTGTCCAGGGTTGTCGCCTAAGCGTTGAAATGAGTCTAAATTATTTCTGTTTTAAAGACATTAATTATTGTTTTACAGAAATTATTCTGCGACACTGAGGCCCTCTTCACAAGACAAGAGGTGCTCCCTTGAAACACACAGCAACTCCCTTGGCCCCCTCCGGGCCTGATGTGCAGGGCCTCAGCAGCGTGCTGGCCTGGGCTTGTGCCTTGCTTGCGGTGGCATTGCCGCTGGCGGTGGCCTACCACCTGCTCAGCGTGCCGGTGGAAAGCCTGCTGATGCGCGCGGGCGTGTCGTCGCAAGTCGCGCAGGCCGCGGCCATGGAGGTCACGCTGGGGCAAAAATGCCTGTCCGTGCTGTTGGGTGTGGTGCCGGTGTGCTGCGCGTCTTATGGGCTGATGTGCGCCATGCGCTGCTTCTCGGGTTTTTCGCAGGCGGAATATTTCAGCCTGCGCACCGTCAAATACCTGCGCGGTTTTGCCGCCGGCATTTTTGCGTCGGTGGTAACTGGTGTACTGTCGTCCACGCTTGTCACCCTGGTGCTGACCTCGGCGGTGCCGGCCGGCCCGCGTGCGCTGTCGCTGAGCCTGGGCAGCAACGAGTTGCTGACCCTGCTGTTCGCCGGCATGGTGTGGCAGATCGCCGCCGTGATGGCCAGGGCGGTGGCGTTGGCTGAAGAGAACGCGCAGTTCGTTTAACTCTTCTTCGTTTTTCTTCTTCCGCGCGTGCCCATCGTCGTCAAACTCGATGTGATGCTGTCCGAACGCAAAGCCAAGTCCAAGGACCTGGCCGCCTACGTCGGCATCACCGAAGCCAACCTGTCCCTGCTCAAACAGGGCAAGGTCAAGGGTGTGCGTTTTGACACGCTGATGCGCATTTGCGAGTTTCTCGATTGCCAGCCGGGGGACCTGCTGGTTTCCCGGCCGGACGATGCCGCTTGATTTGCTTGTTCAGGAACATCCATGAAACGCCTTGCCATCGCCGCGGCCCTGGCCGCTTTGCTCAGTGCCTGCGCTGATATCAATTGGGAGCAGACCGCGAAGGAGTCCCTCAAGTCCGCTTGCCGGGGCGCGAGCAACTGCAGCATTCCCTGCGACCGCAACAACCCAGCCACCTTCAACGACCCGCAGTGCATCGCGGGCGGCAGGCGTCCATCGCCATAATGGCCGTCATGAAACCTGCACAAAAACTCTCCGCAAGCGCGGCGGAGCTGACAGCATGAGCGCCAGCGCCGAATTTGTCAGCTATGTGCGAGAACTGCTGGCGCCGCTCGGAGATATCCGCGATGGAAAGTTTTTTGGCGGCCATGCGATGAAGCATGGTGGAAAGCAGTTCGCCATGGTCATGGGCAACACCCTGTACTTCCGCGTGGATGACGGTTCACGGCCGGCGTACGAGAAGAAGGGCTCCAAGCCTTTTAGCTACTCCACCAAAAACGGCGTGGTGCAGGTGCGCAAGTACTACGCCGCGCCCGCCGAGCTGCTCGATGACCCGGCGCAGTTGCTGGCATGGGCCCGGCAGGCGATCAGCGCGGCGCGCGCGGCCTGACAAGCACGCCGGACTGGCTGAACTTAAAGCGGTAAACCTACATAGTTTTCGGCCAGGGCCGTTGAAGCCGCCGGCGAATGGATCAGGTAATCCAGTTCCGCCTCCTGCAGCTTGTGGCCGAATTCGCCGCCATCGGGAAACTGGTGCATCAGCGAGGTGAACCACCAGGAAAAGCGCACGGCCTTCCAGACGCGGTGCAAACAAGTTTCTGAATAGTTGTTGATACCCGCTTCGTCGCCGGCATAAAAATCGGCGAATGCGCGGGCCAGGTAGCGTACGTCGCTGGCCGCCAGGTTCAGGCCCTTGGCGCCCGTGGGCGGCACGATGTGGGCCGCGTCACCGGCCAGGAAGAGCCGGCCGAAGCGCATGGGCTCGGCCACAAAGCTGCGCAGCGGCGCGATGCTTTTTTCAATCGAGGGGCCGGTCACCAGGCTTTCGGCGAGTTCGGGCGCCAGGCGGCGGCGCAGCTCGTCCCAGAAGGCGTCGTCGCTCCAGCGCTCGGCCTTGTCGTCCAGGGCGCACTGCACGTAGTAGCGGCTGCGCGTGTGGCTGCGCATGCTGCACAGCGCGAAGCCGCGCGCGTGGTTGCTGTAGACCAGTTCCTCGGCCACGGGCGGGGTCTCCGACAGCACGCCCAGCCAGCCGAAGGGGTAGACGCGTTCGAAGGTTTTGAGCGCACCGGCGGGCACGCTGGCCCGGCTCACGCCGTGAAAGCCGTCGCAGCCCGCGATGAAGTCGCATTCGACCTCGTGCGCCACACCGTGCTGCACATAACGCACCTTGGGCCGCGTCCCGTCGAAGTCATGCAGGCTGACGTTGTCGGCCTCGTAGGCGGTGGCCAGGCCGGCGGCGGCGCGCGCATTCATGAGGTCGCGCGTGACCTCGGTCTGGCCGTAGACCATGACGCTTTTGCCGCCCGTGAGCTTTTGCAGGTCTATGCGGTGGTGCGAGCCGCCAAAGCTCAGCGAGATGCCGCCGTGCACCAGGCCTTCGGCATGCATGCGGCTGCCCACGCCGGCTTCGTCCAGCAGGTCGGTCGTGCCTTGTTCGAGCACGCCCGCGCGTATGCGGCCCAGCACATAGTCCTGGCTGCGCTGCTCGATCACGATGGCGCTGATGCCGGCTTTATAAAGCAGTTGGCCGAGCAAATGCCCGGCGGGGCCACCGCCCACGATGGCTACCTGTACACGCATGTCTTGTCTCCGATGAATCCGTCAGCCTTGAGGGTAGGCCGGCGCGTGCGGAACCGCCAGCGGCACAAAACGCCTTTGCACGATGTGTGGCCTGTTTGTGCGATGATCGCGCAATGGTCACTTCCCGAAGCACTGCGAAACCCGGCGCTTTCCCGATCGCCAAGCCCGACCTGATCGAGGGCATGGCCAAAGGCATGGCCGTGCTCGAGAGCTTTGACACCCAGCGCCAGCGCCTCAATGCCACGCTGGCGGCCGAGCGCGCCGGCATCACGCGCGCCGCGGCGCGCCGCCACCTGCTCACGCTCACGCACCTGGGCTACCTGGAAACCGACGGAAGCTACTTCTGGCTGGCCCCCAAGGTGCTGCGCTTTTCGGGCAGCTACCTCGCGACGGCGCGCCTGCCGCGCGCCATCCAGCCCACGCTGAACCGGCTGGCCGCGCAGGCCCAGGAGTCGTTTTCGGTCGCGGTGCTGGACGGCGACGAGATCGTCATCATCGGGCGCAGCGGCTTTGAGTGGAAAGCCTCCGGTGACCCCAAGGCGGCGCCGGCCCGGGTGCTGGCCTACGGCCTGCACCTGGGCGCGCGCCTGCCCGCGCATGCCACGTCCACCGGCCGCGTCCTGCTGGCCGCCAAGTCCAAAAGCGAGTTCAGTGCCTGGCTCAAGGCAAAAACCGAGCACGGCAGCCTGGCGCGGCTGACCTTGCACACGACCACAGACCCGCGCAAGCTCAAGGCCCTGGTCGAGCAGGTGCGGCTGGACGACTACTGCCTGGCCAGCGAAGAGCATGAGCTGGGCGTGCACGCGCTGGCCGTGCCGCTGCGCGACATGCAGGGCCGCACGGTGGCGGCGCTCAATGTGGTGTCCTCGCCGCAACGGCTGCGGCCTGAGGTGATGCGGCGCGAACTGCTGCCCTTGCTGCTGGATGCGGCGAGGGAATTGCGCTTGCTGCTTTAGATCGTCAACAGGCTCTTAGCTTTTTGGCCGCGAAGGGCGTGCGGCCAACGCAACGCCGCCCAGAATGGCCGCGCAGCAGGCCGCGAGCGCCCAGCCCAGCGGCTCTCCAAGAAAGACGACGCCGCCCAGCGCGGTGATGGCCGGCACTGAAAGTTGTACCGAGGCCGCCGTAGTGGCAGGAAGCCGCTTCACCGCCGCGTACCAGATGATGTAGCCCATCCCGGAAGTGATCGCACCAGAGGTCACCGCATACGCCGCCCCGCGCATGTCCCAGATCAGTTGAGGGAACATCAACCCGGCTAACAACAGTGCCAGCGGTGTGGCGCGCAGGAAGTTTCCTGCGGTGGCCCGCGTCGCATCACCGGCGCGTTTTCCGCGCAGCGAATACACCGCCCATGCCATGCCGGCCAGCAGCATCAGCAAGGCCGATGGCAAGCTTGGTGCGGCGGCGCCGGGCAGCAACAGCGCGATAAGGCCCGCCACGGCAATTGCCAGGCCAACGCTTTGCCTGGCGTCCAGCCGTTCGCCGCGGGCCAGCCCGGTGCCCAGCATCGTGAGTTGCACCGAGCCGAACAGCAGCAGCGCGCCCGTGGCTGCCGGCAGGCTGACGTAGGCCAGAGAAAATGCGGCAGCGTACACGAACAGCGCACCGGCCGATGGCCAGTTGCCGGTCGCCGTAACGCCGCGCCACGAAATGAAAAGCCAGAGCACCAGCGCACCCGAGGCGATGCGAAGCGCCGTAAAGCTGGCCGCGTCGATCGGCGTGCTGCGCAGTGCGAGGCGGCACAGGAGTGAGTTGCCCGCAAAGGCGAGCATGGCCAGCACGGTGAGGCCCAGCGCTGAGGTGGTCGGTGATACCTTCATGCCGCGCTCCCTGACGAGCTGTAGGTTCAGGCCGGCGCCGCGTCGCGCTCGCGCATCTGTGCCTTGAGCTTGTCGACTTTGCCGACCAGCAGCGGCCCCCGGGGCCGGATGGAAGAGCGCCTGGGAATCCTGTTGTTGGCCAAAGTTTCAGTCATACCGTAGATGACTTCCGATTCATACGCCCAGGTATTGCGCCAGCAGCTCAGGCTTGGCATGCAGCTCGGCCGAGCTGCCTTCAAACACCACCTGGCCCTTGACCAGGATCACGTTGCGGTCGGTGATCTGGGTGACGTGCTTCCAGTTCTTGTCGACGATCACGCTGCTGATTCCGGTCTCGCGGATCAGGCCGCAGATGCGCCAGATGTCGCGCGCGATCAGCGGCGCCAGGCCTTCGGTGGCTTCGTCCAGGATCAGCACGTCCGGGTTGGTCATGAGCGCCCGGCCTATGGTCAGCATCTGCTGTTCGCCCCCCGAGAGCTGCTGGCCGCCATGGCCCAGGCGTTCCTTCAGGCGTGGAAAGGTCTCGAGCACACGCTCGTAGGTCCAGTCGCGCTGGCCCTGGGTGCCGGGGCGTGCCGCCATCTTGAGGTTCTCGACCACGCTGAGGTTGCCGAAAATGCCGCGGCCCTCGGGCACATAGGCGATGCCCAGGCGGGCGATTTCGTAGGGTGGGGCGCCCGTCATGGGCCGGCCGTTGATTGCGACCGTGCCTGAGCGCGGCTTGACCAGGCCCATGATGCTTTTGAGCAAGGTGCTCTTGCCCATGCCGTTGCGGCCCATCAGGCCGATCGTTTCGCCGCGCGCGACGTGGAAGTCAATGCCGCGCAGCACGTGGCTGGCGCCGTAATAGGTGTTGATGTCCTGGGCGCCGATCAGGATGTCTATCTGTTTCTCGGGGGCGTTCATCAATGCTCCTCGCCAAGGTAGGCCGCCTGCACGCCGGCATCGGCGCGGATTTGCGCCGGCGTGCCGCTGGCGATCACCTGGCCGTTGACCATCACGGTGAGCTTGTCGGCCAGGGTAAAGACCGCGTCCATGTCGTGCTCGACCAGCAGGATGCCGTGGTTTTTCTTGATGGCCAGCAGCAGGGCGACCATGCGTTCGGCCTCGGCCACACCCATGCCGGCCAGAGGTTCGTCGAGCAGCAGCACCTGTGGCTCGGTGGCCAGGGTCATGGCGATCTCAAGCTGGCGCTGCTCGCCGTGGCTGATGGTGCCGGCAATGCTGTGCTTGCGGTGTTGCAGGCCGGCCAGCTCCAGCGCTTCTTCCGCGCGGGCATTGACCGCCGCGAAGCCGGTGGCGCGCTGCAGCCAGCGCGCGGCATTCGGCGCGCGCGACTGAGAGGCCAGCCGCACGTTTTCCCAGACGCTGAAGGGCAAAAAGATATTGGTCTTCTGGTAGCTGCGGCCCAGGCCCTTGCCCGAGATTTTCTCGGGCGTCCAGCCGGTCACGTCCTGGCTGCCCAGGGTGACGCTGCCCGATGTGGGCGGCAGGTCGCCCGAGAGCAGGTTCGTCAAGGTGGACTTGCCCGCGCCGTTGGGGCCGATCACCGCATGGATGTGGTTGCGCCAGAGGCTGATGGAGACGTCATTGACCGCGGCCAGCCCGCCGAAGCGCTTTGTCAAATTCTTCGCAGAGAGCAGCACTTCACTCATGGCCGGCCTCCGACTTGGATTTGCGCTGAGTGAATTTTTCGACCAGGCCCAGGATGCCGCGCGGCGCGAAGACCACCAGCAGCACGATGAACAGGCCCATCCAGAGCTGCCAGTGCTTGCCGAGGTTCACGCTTCCGATGGTCGGGAGATCCTTGAACACATGCAGCAGGTATTCAAACGCGAAGGCGCCGACGATGGCACCGGCGAAATTGCCCATGCCGCCGAGGATGACCATCATGATGGCGTGCGCGCTCATGTGAAAACCCATGAGCTCGGGGTTGATGTAGCCGGTCTGCGTGCCCCACAGGTAGCCGGCCAGGCCCGCGAGCGCGCCGGCCAGCGTGAAGGCCGAGAGCTTGTAGCCGAAGGTGCCGAAGCCCATGGCGCGCATGCGGTGTTCGTTGACGCGTATGCCGGCCAGCGTGCGGCCGAAGGGGCTCCAGAGCAGGCGGCGCAAAAAGGCGTACACCAGCAGCATGGCGCCCAGCGTGAAGTAGTACAGCGTGAGCTTGCTGTCCAGGTCGAAGGGCGTCCAGCCGAAGACGGCCGCGCTGGGCTTGAAGTTGATGTAGAGCCCGTCGGAGCCGCCCAGGGCCTTGTTGTCGAAGAAGAGGTAGAACACCATCTGCGCAAAAGCCATGGTGACCATGATGAAATAGATGCCGTGCGTGCGCACCACAAAAAAGCCGATGATGAGCGCGGCCAGGCCCGAGGCCAGCACGGCCACCGGCAGCGTCCACCACAGGCTCACGGGTGCGCCCGCGGGCGTCAGAAAGGCCAGCGCGTAGCCGGCCAGGCCGAAGTAGGCCGCATGGCCCAGCGACACCAGGCCGCTCACGCCCTGCAGCAAATCAAGGCTCATCGCAAAGATGGCCATGATCATCATGCGCGTGACCATCTGGGTGTAGAAGTCGGTGCCGACAAAAGGGAAGGCGGCCAGCGCGACCAGCCCCAGGCCCAGCGCCACCTGCACGCCGCGTGGCAGGATTTCGAGGTTTGCTTTTGCTGAGCTCATTGTTTAAACAGTCCTTCTGGCTTCCACAAAAGGACAGCAGCCATCAACATATAAACCAGCATGCCCGCCATGGAAGGCAGCAGCACCTTGCCAAAGGTGTCGACCAGGCCCACCAGCAGGGCCGAGATCAGCGCGCCGCGCACCGAGCCTATGCCGCCTATCACGACCACCACAAAACACATGATCAGCACCTGGGAGCCCATATTGGGATAGACGCTGGCGACAGGCGCGGCGATCATGCCGGCCACTGCCGCCAGCCCCACGCCCAGCGCGAACACCACGGCATGGATCAGCTTGATGTTGATGCCCAGCGATTCGGCCATGTCGCGGTTGAAGGCGCCGGCGCGGATTTTCATGCCCAGCCGGGTCTTGGAAATCATGAAATACAGGCCCAGGGCCAGCGCGATGCAGACGCCCGACATGAAGAGCCGGTAGACCGGGTAGGAGAGGTTCTCGGTGAGCGGCACCGAGGCGCTGAGTACGTCGGGAATCGTGACGCCGTGCACGTCGTCGCCCCAGAGGATGGAGCGCACTTCCTCAAAGATGTAGATCAAGCCGAAGGTCAGCAGCACCTGGTCCAGGTGGTCGCGCTTGTAGAAGTGGCGAAACAGCAGCCACTCCAGCGCCAGGCCGAAGGCGACCGAGAGCACCGCGCCCATCATGATGGCCAGCGTGAGGCTGCCCGTCAGCGTGCTGAGCGACCAGGCCAGGTAGGCGCCCAGCATGTAAAAACTGCCGTGGGCCAGGTTGACCACGCCCATGATGCCGAAGATCAGCGTGAGGCCGGCGGCCAGCATGAACAGCAGCAGGCCGTACTGGACGCTGTTGAGCAGCTGGATAAGGAAGTTGGCTAAATCCATAAATCAGGTTTATGTGTGGCGACGCGTGAACAACAAGAGGCTGCCCATCAGGGTGAAGAGGCCGCCCGATACCCGGTTGAACCAGCGCACGGCGCGGCTGGAGCGCAGCAGCGGCGCGATGCGCGAGACGCCCAGCGCGCAGCAGGTCAGCACCGTGAACTCGAAGGCCATAAAGGTCAGGGCCAGGATGGCGAACTGCGGCACAAAAGGCGCGGCCGGGTTCAGGAACTGCGGGAAGAAGGCCGCGAAGAACAGCACGGCCTTGGGGTTGCTGGCGCCGACCAGGAAGCCGCGCAGGAAAAACGAGCGGCGCTGCGGGGGGCTGTCGTCTTTGGCCGCGCCGTCGAACACGGCCGCCTCGCTGCGAAAGGTCTTGATGCCCAGCCAGATCAGGTAGGCCGCGCCGATGAGTTTGGCGACCGTGAAGGCGGCTTCAGACGCAGCCAGCAGCGCGCCCAGGCCCATGGCCGACAGCAGCATGACGCACAGCACTGCGGCCACGCTTCCGGCCACCGAAGTCATGGCCTTGCGCGGGCCATGGTTGAGCGCATTCGTCATGCACATCAGCATGGTCGGGCCTGGCGTGAGGATCAGCAGCGCGACGGCTGCGACATAGAGGAGGTAGGTGGTGAGCGTCATGGGCTTGAAGATAGCATTGCCAGAAGCCAGCCAGCAGGGTCCGTGCCAGCTATTTTAAAAAACGGGACGGAGCAGAAGCCCTGATCCTTCCCTGCCAGCAGGGGCCGCGGAACCGGCTTTGCCGGGCCGCAGGCACAGCGGCCCCCTCGGGGGGAAGGGAGCTACACGCAGTGAGCGACCGTGGGGGCCACATTCAACCCATCTTGCAGCCGGCGCCGGAGTCTGCGAGCGCCTTGGCCGCCACGCCGATCACCTTGTTTTCCTTGTTCTCGACCACACGCAGGTACATGTCCTGCACCGGGTTGTGCGAAGGGCTCATGGTCCATTTGCCGCGCGGGCTGTCGATGACGGCGCCTTCCAGGGCCTTGTAGAGGGCCGGCTTGGCGCTCAGGTCGCCCTTGACGGCGTTGGCTCCCTGGATCAGCAGCAGGCCGGTGTCGTAGCCCTGGACGGCGTAGACGTCGGGCTGCATCTTGAATGTCTTGGCGTAGCTCAGGCGGAACTGGCCGTTGCGCTGGGTCGGCAGCGAGTCGCTGTAGTGCATGGTCGTGATGATGCCGTTGGCCGCGGGGCCGGCGGCGTCGAGCACGCCTTCGGTCAGAAAGCCGGAACCGTACAGCGGAATCTTTTCCTTCAGGCCCGCGGCGGCGTAGTCCTTGATGAACTTGGCGGCACCGCCGCCGGCGAAGAAGCAGGCCACGGCGTCAGGCTTGAGCGCGGCGATTTCGGTCAGCAAGGCCTGGAATTCGACTTGCGGGAAGGGCAGGCCCAGTTCCTTGACGATGGTGCCGCCCGCGGCGGTGTAGCTTTCCTTGAAGCCTTCAAATGCCTCGTCGCCGGCCGCGTATTTCCAGGTGATCCAGACGGCCTTTTTGTGGCCGCGGTCCACCATGGCCTTGCCCAGGGCGCGTGTCGGCTGCGAGTTGGTGAAGGAAGTGCGAAACACATTGGGCGCGCACAGGCTGCGCGTGGCGGCATGCACGCCGGCATTGGGGATCAGGCTCAGCACGCCGCTGTCGCGCGCGACCTTCTGGATGCCCATCTGCACGCCCGAGTGCACCGTGCCGACCAGCACGTCGACCTTGTCGCGCTGCACCAGCTTGTTGGCGTTTTCAATGCCCTTGGACGGCTCGGACTCGTCGTCCACCTTGAAGAATTCGATCTCGCGGCCGCCCAGCTTGCCGCCTTGTTCGTTGATCGCCATGCGAAAGCCGTTTTCGATGGCCACGCCGAGCTGCGCGAAGGTGCCGGTATAGGGCAGCATGAAGCCCACACGCACCTTGCCGGACTGCGCGCGCACGATTTCGGGGAGCAAAAGACCGGTGGAGGCCGCCCCTATCATGGCGGCGCTGCGGGTCAGTACAAGTCGGCGTGAAGTCATGGAATAGCTCCTGGTTGAGGCTGAAAACTGTTAGACGAATAGTAAGCGTGCGTTGTGTGGCCGGCCCTAGTGTAAAACCCGAGATTGAGGATTAAATTGTTTACATCTAAAGCAATGACTGTGCCTGGTTTGGGCCGGTTTGCACTTTTTTTCGGTGCTCTGTGCCGCACGCCGGGCTCTTTTTGCGCGAGGCGATTCAGTGCGGCTGGCGCAGCTTGAAGCGCTGGATCTTGCCGGTGGCCGTCTTGGGCAGTTCGCTGACGAACTCTATCCAGCGCGGGTATTTGTAGGGCGCGAGCTGCTGCTTCACATGGGCCTTGAGCTCATCCATGGTGGCGCTCTGGCCGGCCTTGAACACCACATAGGCCTTGGGCTTGACGAGCTCGTCGGCGTCGGCCACGCCTATCACCGCCACCTCCAGCACGGCGGGATGCGTCATCAGGCAGGCCTCGACCTCGAAGGGCGAAACATAGATGCCGCCGACCTTGAGCATGTCGTCGCTGCGCCCGCCGTAGGTGTAGAAGCCGTCGGCGTCGCGTGTGTACTTGTCGCCGCTCTTGGTCCATTCGCCGGCGAAGGTGGCTTTGGTCTTGGCGCGGTTGTTCCAGTACATGATGGCGGCGCTGGGGCCGCTGATCTGCAGCTCGCCGATCTCGCCGTCGGCGCACTCGCGGCCGTCGTCGCCCATGATGCGCAGGGCATAGCCCGGGACCGCCTGGCCGGTGGTGCCGTAGCGCACCTGGCCGGGCCGGTTGGACAAAAAGATGTGCAGCATCTCGGTGGAGCCTATGCCGTCCAGGATTTCGCAGCCGTACTGCGCCGTCCATTTTTTCCCGATCTCGGCGGGCAGGGCTTCGCCCGCGCTGGTGCATACGCGCAGGCTCAGTTCGGACTTCACCGGCCGCGCCGGGTCGGCCAGCAGGGCGGCATACAGCGTGGGCACGCCGTAGAAAATCGTCGGCCGGTATTTTTTGAGCAAGGCAAAGACATCGGCCGGCGTCGGGCGTGCCGGTAGCAGCACGGTGGTGGCGCCCACGCTCATGGGAAAGGTCAGCGCATTGCCCAGGCCGTAGGCAAAAAACAGTTTGGCGGCGGAATACACCACGTCGGATTCGCGTATGCCCAGCACACCGCGGCCGTAAAGCTCGGCCGTCTGGATCAAATGGCTGTGCAGGTGCACCGTGCCCTTGGGCGTGCCGGTGGAGCCGCTGGAATACAGCCAGAAACAGGCGTCGTCGGCGCAGGTGGCGGTGACGGTGGGCGTGGCCGGCGCCGCGCGCAGCAGGCCGGCCAGGCTGGCGTGCGGCGCGCAGTCGTCGACGCCGGCGACAACCACTGTTTTCAGCGTGTCGATTTTTCCGAGCAGCGGCTCGAAGGCCGGCAGCAGGGCGTGCGAGACGATCAGGCCCCGGGCGCGCGAGTCGCGCAGCATGAACTCGAAGTCCTGCGTGGTCAGCAAGGTGTTGGCCGCGATGGGCAGCACGCCCGCGAGTATGCAGCCGAGGAAGGCGACCGGCCACTGCGGCGTGTCCAGCATGGCCAGCAGCACCCGGCTTTCGGGCGTGAAGCCCTGGGCGCGCAGGGCATTGGCAAAACGGTGGGATTGTTCGGCAAGTTCGCCGTAGCTCAGTTGCTCGCCGCTCAGCGCGTCCATAAAAGCCACTTTGCCGGGGCGCGTGGCGTTGCGCGCCAGCAGGTCGTGCGCCGCGTTGTAGTCGCGCGGGATGCTCACCCGGGGCGGGCTTGCCGAATGGTCTGCGCTGCTTGTTTGCATGCTTGTCTCCAGATTGCTGTTATTTTGGTAGCTGCTTGCGCACGCTGATCAAGCGCTACGGGGTCTTCTTTTGTACGTCAGGCGGTGGCGGGGCTGGCCCCCAATGTCTGCAGGGCGCCGGTGAGCCACTGGCGGCACCACTCGGTGCCTTCGGTTTCCGGCATGGTGCCGCTGCTCGCGTCATGGCACCAGATATCGCCTATGCGCTGCGCGCCCAGGTCCTGCAGGCGCTCGTCGAACTTTTTGCCGCCGAAGCAAAAGGTCTGCATATAAGTACGGTCGCCCAGCGCAATCACGCCGTAGCGCACATGGCCGAGGAATTGCGGGTTGCTGCCCAGTGATTCATAGAGGGCGCGCGCATTGTCGGGCACGTCGCCCGAGCCATAGGTGGAGCTGCAGATGAGATAAAGTGCATCTTCGGCCTTGGCCGCATCGAAGACGCTGATGTCCAGATTGTCCATCAGCTCGACCTCAATATCACTCACCAAATCCGCGCAATCCATCTGGATCGCTTGTGCGACATAGTCAGCGGTGCTGGTCATGGTGCCTACAAGGATTTTGAGTTTCATCAAAAAGTCTCCAGAAAAAAGATGCAATAAACTGCTTTACATCAAGTTAAAGTGAAGTATACTGCAATTAATGTGGGGCGCAACGGTAAAAGTTGCATAAAGACCTAATTTTTTCAAACGGGTGTCTCTTGGAAATCATGTCTGAACAGGAATCGAAAGCCACGCTCAGCGAACTGGGCGCCCGCGTTCGCGCCTGGCGTGCCCGCCGCGGCATGACGCGCAAGCAACTGGCTTCGGATTCGGGCCTGAGCGAGCGCTTTCTGGCTGACGTGGAAACCGGCAAGGGCAATGTCTCCATCAATTCACTCGAAGCGGCGGCCCGCGCGCTCAACATCTCCATCCTGGAACTGCTGCAGGACGCCCCGCGCCCGGCGCTGGCCCGTGTGCAGGGCCTCTTGACACGGCTCGACGATGCCCAGCTGGACCAGGCCTACAGCCTGTTGGGCAGTACCTTTGGCCTCAGCGATTCGCTGGGCCGTGAGCGGCGCGTGGCGCTGATAGGCTTGCGCGGCGCCGGCAAATCCACGCTGGGCAGCCAGCTGGCGGCCGAGCGCGGCGTGCCTTTTATCGAGCTGGACCGGGAAATCGAACGCGAGGCCGGCACCAGCATGAACGAAATCCTGCTGCTGCACGGGCAGGCCGGCTACCGGCGTTATGAGCGGCGCGCGTTGTTCCGCATCGCCGAGGACCACCCCGAAGGCGTGGTCATGACCACGGGCGGCAGCATCGTCAGCGAGCGCGAAACCTTCGACCTGCTGCAAAGCCGCTTTTATTGTGTCTGGCTCAAGGCCAGCCCCGAAGAGCACATGGCCCGCGTGGTGGCCCAGGGCGATATGCGGCCTTTTGACACGACCCGCGGCGCGACCGACGAGGCGATGGAAGACATACGCCGCATCCTCTCCAGCCGCGAAGCCCTCTATGCCCGCGCCGACGCCGTGGTTGATACCGCCGCGCGCACACTGAAACAAAGCCTCAAAGACCTGGAACGCGCCGTTCCCAAAACACCTGTTCGCGACCAGCAGTAAAGCAGTAACAGACCTAACTGGAGACAACCCCATGAACGCCATGACAGAGCCGCTTTTATTCAAACAGGTCATTGCCGGCCAGGAGCGCGAGCTCGTGAGCTTTTCCACCCACCCGGGCAAATACCAGCACTGGACGTTGAGCGTGGAGGGCGACGTTGCACGCCTGAAGCTCGACATCAATGAAGACGGCGGCATCAAGCCCGGCTACAAGCTCAAGCTCAACAGCTACGACCTCGGCGTGGACATCGAGCTGCACGACGCCATCAACCGCGTGCGCTTCGAGCACCCGGCTGTCAAGGTGCTGGTGTTCGAGTCGGGCAAGGAAAAGATCTGGTGCTCGGGCGCCAATATCTACATGCTGGGCCTTTCGACGCACGGCTGGAAGGTCAACTTCTGCAAGTTCACCAATGAAACCCGCAACGGCCTGGAAGACTCCTCTCGCCATGACGGCCTCAAGGCGATTGCCGCGGTAACCGGCGCCTGCGCCGGCGGCGGCTACGAGCTGGCCCTGGCCTGCGACCGCATCATCATGGTGGATGACCGTTCCTCCACTGTCAGCCTGCCGGAAGTGCCCTTGCTGGGCGTGCTGCCCGGCACCGGCGGCCTGACCCGCGTGACCGACAAGCGCAAGGTGCGCCGCGACCTGGCCGACATTTTCTGCACGACCTCCGAGGGCGTGCGCGCCGACCGCGCCAAGGACTGGAAGCTGATCGACGCCCACGCCAAGCCGCAGCAGTTCGGCGAACTGCTGGCCGCTGAAATCCAGGCGCTGCGCGCGCAGTCTGCGCGGGCCGGCGCCAAGGGCATAGAACTGACACCGCTCAAGGCGCTGATCGACGACAGCGGCTACCACTACAGTGTGGTCGATGCGCAGGTGGACCGCGAAAAGCGCATTGCCACACTGACGGTGAAGGCACCCGCAAGCCCCATTGAGTCCACGCCCGAAGCGATTGAAGCGGCCGGCGCCGGCTGGTACCCGCTCAAGCTGCAGCGCGAGCTTGACGACGCCATCCTGAACCTGCGCACCAATGAACTCGAAGTCGGCACCTGGGTCATCAAGACCGCCGGCGATGCCGGCCAGGTCATCCGCATGGATGAAGTGCTGGCCAAACTGAAGGACCACTGGCTGGTGAAAGAAACCACGGGCGCGCTGCGCCGCACGCTGGCGCGGCTGGACGTCACCAGCCGTTCGCTGATTGCGCTGGCCGATGCGGGTTCGTGTTTTGCCGGTACTTTTTATGAGCTGGCCCTGGCCTGCGACCGCATCTACATGCTCGATTTGCCCGACGCACCCGACAGCGCACCGGCGCTGCAACTGAGCCCGGCCAACTTTGGCTGGTTCCCGGCCGTCAACGGCCTGACGCGTTTGCAGACACGCTTTTGCGAAGACGAGGCCACGATTTCCCAGCTGCAAAAACTCGGCGACAGCCCGCTGCGCGCCGACCAGGCGCTGGCGCTGGGCCTGGTGACCCTGACGCCCGACGACATCGACTGGGAAGACGAGATCCGCATCATGCTGGAAGAGCGTGCTTCGCTCTCGCCCGACGCCATGACCGGCATGGAAGCCTCGCTGCGCTTCCCGGGCAAGGAAACCATGGAGACGCGCGTGTTTGGTCGCCTCTCGGCCTGGCAGAACTGGATCTTCATTCGGCCGAATGCGGTGGGTGAGGACGGTGCGCTGAAATTGTTCGGGACTGGCAAGAAGGCCAAGTTCGACTGGAAACGGATTTAAGGAAACATCATGAGCACCATAGACCTCCAAGCTCTGATCCCCAACAACGTCCATCTGGGCGAAAACCGCCAGCTCCAGCGCGCGCTGGAGCATTGGCAGCCGGCTTTCCTGAACTGGTGGGATGAGATGGGCCCCAGCGACTTCAAGGCCAAGGAAGTTTATTTGCGCACCGCCGTGGGTGTGGACGCTTCGGGCTGGGCCAGCTACGGCTACACGCCCATGCCTGACTACCGCTGGGGCATCTTCCTGGCTGACAAGGAAGAGGGCCGCAAGATCGGTTTTGGCGACCACATGGGCGAAGACGTCTGGCAGGACGTGCCCGGCGAATACCGCTCCACCTTCCGCCGCCTCATCGTGACCCAGGGCGACACCGAGCCGGCTTCGGTCGAGCAGCAGCGCCTGCTGGGCCACACCGCGCCTTCGCTGTACGACCTGCGCAACCTGTTCCAGGTCAATGTGGAAGAGGGCCGGCATCTCTGGGCCATGGTGTATTTGCTGCACGCGCATTTCGGCCGCGATGGCCGCGAGGAAGCCGAGGAACTGTTGATGCGCCACAGCGGCGACGCCGACAAGCCGCGCATCCTGGGCACCTTTAACGAGCCCATGGACAACTGGCTGAGCTTCTTCATGTTCACCTATTTCACCGACCGCGACGGCAAGTTCCAGCTCAAGTCATTTGCCGAGTCCGCCTTCGACCCGCTGGCCCGCACCACGCGCTTCATGCTGACCGAAGAGGCCCACCACATGTTTGTCGGCGAGACCGGCGTGGGCCGCGTCATCAAGCGCACGCTGGAAGTGATGAAGGAACTGGACACCGACGACGTCGCCACGCTGCGCAAGGCCGGCGTGATCGACCTGCCCACCATCCAGAAGTTCATGAATTTCTGGTTCACCTCCTCGCTGGACCTGTTCGGCTCGGAAGCCTCGTCGAACGCCGCCAACTACTTCAGCAACGGCATCAAGGGCCGGCCCGACGAAGCCAAGTTCGCCGACCACCTGGAGCTGGAAACCGAGATGAGCATCGTGGTGCCTGACGGGCAGGGCGGCCTCAAGAATGAGACCATCTCGACCCGCAACGGCATGAACGAAATCACGCGCCTTGAATACGTCAAGGACTGCAATGTCGGCGTGACGCGCTGGAACATGGGCATCAAGCGCGCCGGCGTGGACTTTGAACTGACCCTGCCTTCGACGCGCTTTCGCCGCGAGGTCGGCGCCTGGGCCGGCAATTTCACCGACCCGCTGGGCAAGCCGATCAGCGCCGCCGATTTTGAAGCCAGGAAAGACCAGTGGCTGCCCACGGCGGCCGACACGGCTTTTGTCAAAAGCCTGATGAACCGCGTGACCGAGCCCGGCAAGATGGCCGCCTGGATCGCGCCGCCGGATCGCGGCATCAATGCCAACCCGCTGGAGTACGAGTACGTGAAGTTGTGAGCGGCTGGGCGGGTTCAGGGCCGGGCTTTATGGGCTTGAAGCCTGCCCGCGGCTGATTGCCTGCCGCCTGCTGCCGCTTGCAGGATGCCGGCTCTTCCGAGCCCGAATGCCGGCATGTTGACATAGACGTTTTCGTAGCTGCCTGCCGAGGCCGCATAGGTTTCGTGCCAGATGCCCACCGAGCCATCTGTGCCCACCGCTTTGTTGAACGCTTGCCAGGCGGGCAGGTGCTGGGCCTGGCGGTCCTTTGCGTAGGCCTGTAGCCGCTCCATCGAGCGCCAATACTGCACCAGGATGATGGTCCTGGAGAACCACATCTCCGCATGCAGCAAACCCAGTTCGGGCTGTTGGCGCAACTCCTTGATCATGCGTGGCATGGCCCCCGCGACAGGGAGCCACTTGTGCAGCTTCAGCGGCTGGTTGATGCGCATGCCGATGAGGAACACCACAAAGTCGCCTTCGACGGTGGCGGTGAGTCGTTCACGACGGATCATGGTTTCCTTTATTGAGTGTCAAAGGCCTCAAAGGCCGTTTTCCCCTTCAGGCAATGCTTGCGCCTCTTTCCTGGAGCAATCCACGCAGCAGCGAGCGGTGGCAGCGCGCCTCGTTCTCGCAGTAGCAGCCCACCGCGAAGCTGGCCTGGTGCGACAGCGCCGCCAGCAGGTCCAGGTTGCGGCTGGCATCGGGCTCGTTCATCTCGGCCCGGTATTTTTTGCTGAAGGCGGCCCAGTCCTTGTCGGACTCCACGCTCTGGCCCAGCTTCATGGTCTCCACGCTGGGCGCGAGATTGGGGTACCAGACGTCGTACCAATCCTGCGAGGCGAATTCGGCCTTGGGCACGCCGCGCGGCGGCCTGCGCACCGTGCCTATGCGCAATCCCTCGTTGGCGCTGCGGGCTGTGCCCAGCCTGACGATCTTCACGGCCATGGCGGTCTCCTTTTTAGCGACGGGTATTCAGAGGACCCTATTTTGAAGCGACTCAGGGTGCGGCCGGGGCGGTGGCCGCGCCTGGCTCCAGGGGTTCGGCGCCCGACATCTCCCGCATCTGGCGGGCAATTTCATCATCGGCCATGGGCGCCTGCGCGGAGGCCGCGGGGGAGGGCGCATCCAGCCAGTGCACGGTGGCTGGAAACGCGAATACCGCCGCCGTGAGTGCAATCTGGACCAGCAGCATGGGCCACAGCGCACCCAGCAGGCGCCGGCTTGAAATGGCCGGCAGGCCCGAGCGGGAGCGAGCCATCAGCACCGCGTAACCCATGGGCGGGATCAGGAAACTCAGCTGCAGCACCAGGAGCAGCAGCACCGCCGCCTGCTGGGCGTCGCCCAGGCGCGCGATGAGCGCGGGCGCGACGATGGGGACGATGACAAAAATCATCTCGAAGGCATCCAGCACCCAGGCGCACAGGGCCACCAGCAGCAGCACCAGCGCCGCCGTCACGCCCGGCGGCAGTGTGGAGCCCAGCAGCAGGCCGTTAAGCCAGCGGTCGGTGCCGAATATGCGAAACACCAGGCTGAAGGTGGTGGCGCCGACCAGCAGCGCGAACAGCGCGCCGCTGAGCTTGAGCGTGTCGGCCAGTACCAGCCGCCAGCCGGAGGCCGACAGCGAGCGGCCCATGAGGGCCGAGGCGACCAGCAGCATCGCGCCGGTGGCCGCCGCCTCTACCGCGTAGAGCTTTCCGGTAAAGACGCCGGCCAGCAGCACAAGGATGGTGCCGCCCGCGGCCAGGGCGATGGCTGTCTGTGACCGGCTGGCGGGAGCTTGTGGCGGCGTTTCCTTGAGCTTGCGTGCCTGGCGCCAGGCCACCAGGGCCCAGAGCGCCAGCACGCACAGGGCGGGCAGCAGCGCGGCATGCATCACGTCCTGGGTGTTGATGATGCGCTGGCCGGCCTGCAGGTAACCGGGCAGCCGGCTGGCTTCCAGGTGAGCCAGCATCATGGCGTCGCCCAGCAGCAGCAGCACCAGCGAAGGCGGCACCACCACGCCTATGGTGGCGGCCACGCTGATGATGGAGACGGCCCGGGCGGTGTCCAGGTGCGCCATGCGCGGGGCCACCAGGCGCGAAAGCAGGGCCGAACTGGAGGCGACCGAGCCGTTCATGGGGGCGATGAGGGCGCCCACGCCCAGGGCCGAGAGCGCATGCGCGCCGGCCAGCGGGCGGAACAGCCGCAACAGCGCGGAAAAGAGGGAATCGGCCACCGTCAGGCGCTGCAGCAGCACGCCCATAAAGACATACAGCGGCATGGCCTGCAGCAAATCGTTTTCCAGCAGGCCCAGTGTGCGCACAGGCAGAGCCTGCAGGATTTGCAGGTCGAAGGCGCCCGCCGCCAGGCCCAGCACCGCGAACAGGCTGGACACGCCTATCAGCAAGGCCCAGACCGGCAGGCCGGTGGCGAGAATCAGCGCGCCCAGCGCCAGCAGCATCCACACGCCTGCGAGGGGGCCGGCGAGGCTCATGGCGAGCCCGGCGCGCGGCCGTGCGGCAGCAGTTCCAGCAGGCCTTCGGCCAGCACCAGCAGAAGCATCAGCACCATGGCGAGCTTGATCACAAAATAACCCGGCGTGAGCGTTTCACCAAACCGTTCAAAAGAAGCCACCGAGGCCGCCACCAGCGGCCAGCCGGCCCAGAGCATGAACAGCGCCCAGGGCGTGACGCAGGCGAGCAATGCCCAGGCATGCCAGCGCGGGCGGGATGCGCCGCTCGGATGCGGCTGCAGGGAGGCCAGGTGGGCGTGGCTTCTGGAGGCTGCGGTCACGGCCACCGCCACATACAGCGCGAACAGCACCTGCGCCGCGTCGTTGGCCTGGCGCGAGTAGGCTTGCACGAGTTCACGCAGCGGCCATTGGGCCAGCAGCAGCGCCGCCAGCGGCAGCACCAGCAGACCGAGCACCGCGGTCATGCGGGTCAGGCCTTTGTCCACCCCGGACACGGCCCTGGCGATGGCCTCCATCCTCATGCGGCCCCAGGCTTGCCGCGGCAAACCTTTACGTCAGGCCGGTGCGGACCAGGCTGGGCAGCGCGGCGAAGTTTCATGGTGCGATCCAGTGAATGGAAAAAATGAGGACGGCCGCGGGAAAGTGTAGCGGGTTCGGGCTATAATATTTGACTAGTCGGAGTGTGGCGCAGTCTGGTAGCGCACCTGGTTTGGGACCAGGGGGTCCAAGGTTCGAATCCTTGTACTCCGACCATCATTTCCCCGCAAAAAGCCCACGCCAGTGGGCTTTTTCATGTCCGCCTGGTTTATCTCAAAAGCAGGCCCGGGCCTTGGGTCCCGGGGGGCGCACCTCAGGATTTGAGCGGCCCGAAGTTGGACGTGCGCCAGTATTCGCGCACCTGTTCCAGCTTTTCCTGGAAATCCCGAAAATGCAGCGGCTTGCGCACATAGCTGGCGAGGCCGCCCTGGATTTCCTTCACGATCGGGGAGTATTTGGGCTCGGAGGTCAGGATGACGACGGGCACAAAAAAGGTGCGAGGGTCGCCGCGCATGCGCTGCATGACTTGCGCGCCGCTGAGCCCGGGCAAATTCAGGTCCAACATGACCAGCTCGGGCGGCTGGTCGGACGGCCGGCCGCTGTAGGCACCTTCGCAGAAAAGGTAGTCCAGGGCTTCCTTGCCGTCGCGGGCGACGATGATTTCATGGTCGGCGCCGTTTTCCTGCAGCGTCACCACCGTCAACTCGACGTGAGCGGGGTTATCCTCCACCAGCAGCATGGTTGGTCTGGGCATGTTTGCTCGCCTCCTTGGTTTTGACGGCCTTCGGGCTCGCGGCCGTAACCCCGAATATATACCTCCAGCCTTGGTCGGCGGTGTCAGCGAAGTTTGCGGATAGCGGGTGAGCGCGCGGCTGGCGCCATGTCTGGCCTGCCCGGAGGGGATCGAACCCCCGACCCTCAGCTTAGAAGGCTGATGCTCTATCCAACTGAGCTACGGGCAGTCTGTGTGTGCAAGCCGGGGCAAGGCCGCGCAGCGGCGGCCGCCGTTTCCAGCTCGTCGCGAATCATACCTTCAATCGCCGGCCGCCGGCCCGGCCGGCGGGCCCCGACTCAGCGCTTTTCGTACTGCGTTTTGCCGAACAGCACTTCCCGCGCCTTGTCGTCGGTGATGGGCTTGCGCAGCTCGGCCAGCACCTTGACGCCGCGCTGCACGGCGGGACGCTCGCTGACCAGGTCGAACCATTTTTTGAGGTGCGGGTAGTCGGCCCAGTCTATGCCGTGATTTTCCCAGTTGCGCAGCCAGGGGAAGATGGCGACGTCGGCAATGCTGTATTCGTCGCAGGCGATGAAGCCGTGGGTGGACAGCTGCTTGTCCATCACGCCGTAAAGGCGCTTTGTTTCATTGGTGTAGCGCTTGATCGCGTAGTCAATTTTTTCGGGCGCATACTGACGGAAATGGTGGGTCTGTCCGATCATGGGTCCGACACCGCCCATCTGGAACATCAGCCACTGCAGCACCTGGAACTTCAGGCGGTCGGTTTTCGGCAGCAGCTTGCCGGTCTTGGCGGCCAGGTAAAGGAGGATGGCGCCGGATTCGAAGACGGAGATGGGCTGACCGTCGGGGCCCACCGGGTCGACCAAGGCCGGGATCTTGTTGTTTGGGCTGATGGCCAGGAATTCGGGCTTGAACTGGTCGCCGGTGCCGATGTTGACCGGAATGGCCTGCCAGTCACGGCCCAGGACCAAGCCACACTCTTCCAGCATGATGTGGACTTTATGGCCGTTGGGTGTGGGCCATGAGTAAACATTGATCATCGGGGTGTCCTTGACTACTATGATGGTCGCTGCACTTTAAGAGAAAAGCGAAAACCATGTTCGAGCGGCTGAAGAAAGTCTTTGTTGCGGGTAAGGCGGATGCCGGCGATGCGGCCACGTCGGATGAAGCCGTGTCCGAATGGGCCGGGACCCGCGGCTTTTCTTTCACCGGCATGGGGCAGGGCAAGGGTTTTGCGCTCAAGGGCAATGTGGGCGGCAAGCCATGGAAGATGGAGCGCGGCCGCCCATCGCGCGACTACATCCGCGGCGAGGAACTGCGCGCCCGGGGCGAGATCAAGGTCAACGACGACGTCACCGTGCTGGTCATGAACCGGGCCCTGAAGGACGCGCTGGAAAAAAAGGCCTACCAGGCCTATACCGACACCCTGCAGACCACCGCCGACCCCAACATGCCGGAAGAGGTGCGCTGGCTGGCTATGTACCCCGAAGTCGGCTGGGAAAGCCTGCCCAAGCCTTTCTGGGAACGCTACGCGGTGATGGCCGACCACCGCTCCAATGCGATGGCCTGGCTGGACCCGCAGCTGGTCGAGCTGATGATGTCCTGGCCCGAGCCGGCACCCGACCCGCAGGTACCCTTTATCCTGATGGTGCTGCGCGGCAAGGCCTATCTGCGCATGCAGTACACCCCGGCCGACATGCCCACGCTGGAGCACGCGGCCCTGATTTTCACCACGGCCTGCGAGTCGGCAATCGCCGGCCTGTCCAACGACCTGACCTTGTGAGGCTTCAGCCGCCGCGCGTGATCGGCATTTCCACTTCGCCGGGCATCAAAAGATGCTTGGCCAGTTCCAGCTTGGCCAGCGAGGCGCGGTGCACCTCGTCCGGGCCGTCGGCCAGGCGCAGGGTGCGCTGGCTGGCATAGGCATAAGCCAGCGGGAAGTCGTCCGACACACCGCCGCCGCCGTGGGCCTGTATGGCCCAGTCGATGATCTGGCAGGCCATATTGGGCGCCACCACCTTGATCATCGCGATCTCGGCCTTGGCGACCTTGTTGCCCACGGTGTCCATCATGTAGGCGGCCTTGAGCGTCAGCAGGCGGGCCTGCTCAATCATGCAGCGCGCCTCGGCAATGCGCTCGTGCCAGACCGACTGACTGGCAATCGGCTTGCCGAAGGCGACGCGGCTGTTCAGGCGCTTGCACATCAGTTCCAGCGCGCGCTCGGCGATGCCTATGCTGCGCATGCAGTGGTGTATGCGCCCGGGGCCCAGGCGGCCCTGGGCGATTTCAAAACCGCGGCCTTCGCCCAGCAGCAGGTTGGCGGCGGGCACGCGCACATTCGTCAGGCGCACCTCCATATGGCCGTGGGGTGCGTCGTCGTAGCCGAACACCGACAGCGGACGGATCACCGTGATGCCGGGCGCGTTGGCCGGCACCAGGATCATCGATTGCTGCTCGTGGCGACCGGCGTCGGGGTTGGTCTTGCCCATGACGATGTAGACGGCGCAGCGCGGGTCGCCCGCGCCGGAGGACCACCACTTGAGGCCGTTGAGCACGTAGTGGTCGCCGTCGCGTTCAATGCGGCACTGGATGTTGGTCGCGTCGGAGGAGGCGACCTCAGGCTCGGTCATCAGGAAGGCCGAGCGGATCTCGCCCTTGAGCAGCGGGTCCAGCCACTGGTCCTTGTTGGCCTCGGAGCCGTAGCGGGCGATGGTTTCCATGTTGCCGGTGTCGGGCGCCGAGCAGTTGAAGACCTCGGCCGCAAAAGGCACGCGGCCCATGATTTCGCACAGCGGCGCGTACTCGAGGTTGGACAGGCCTTCAGGGGCGCGCGGCGAGTGCGGCAAAAACAGGTTCCACAGGCCGGCCGCGCGGGCCTTGGGCTTGAGTTCTTCGACCAGCTTTGTCGGCACCCAGGCATTGCCCTTGGCGCGGTTCTCGGCGATCTCGCGGAAGAAGCGCGCCTCGTTCGGGTAGATGTGCTCGTCCATGAACTTGAGCAGGCGCGCCCGCAGTTCCTGTACCTTGGGGGTGTAGTTGAAGTCCATGAAATCTCCAGAAGGGGTGTGGGGCGGTGTTGTTGTAAAGGGGAGGGCTGAGGCTGTTGTCAGCCCTGGCTCTTGAGGGCAAAGCCCCAGGCCATCTTGGCCAGCAGCGGCGCGCCGGCGGCCGAACTGACGGCCTGGGCGCTGGAGGCGGTCCCGGTTTCGACCCGCTTGGCAATGCCCTGCAGGATGGCCGCGATGCGAAACAGGTTGTAGGCCATGTAGAAATTCCAGTCGGCCTTGAGCGCTTCGGGCGTGGCCAGGCCGGTGCGCTCGCAGTAGCGGCGTATGTACTCGGATTCGGTGGGGATGCCCAGGCTTTCGACATCCAGCCCGCCTATGCCGCGAAAGGCCCCGGGCGGGATGTGCCAAGCCATGCAGTGGTAGCTGAAGTCGGCCAGCGGATGGCCCAGGGTGGACAGTTCCCAGTCGAGCACGGCCAGCACGCGCGGCTCGGTGGCGTGGAACAGCAGGTTGTCGAGCCGGAAGTCGCCGTGCACGATGGAGACCAGGCTTTCATCGCGCGCACTGGCCGGGATGTTGGCCGGCAGCCATTGCATCAGGCTGTCCATTTCGGCGATGGGCTGGGTGATGGAGGCTGCGTACTGCTTGCTCCAGCGGCCTATCTGGCGCTCGAAGTAGTTGCCGGGCTTGCCGTAGTCGGCCAGGCCCCGCTCGGCGAACCTCACCTTGTGCAGCGCGGCGACCACGCGGTTCATCTCGTCGTAGATCTCGCCGCGCTGGGTTTTGTCCATGCCGGGCAGGGACTGGTCCCAGAGCACACGGCCTTCGACGAACTCCATCACGTAGAAGGCGCGGCCAATCACGGACTCGTCTTCGCAGAGGCAATACATCTTCGGCACCGGCACATCGGTGCCCTGCAGGCCTTGCATGACCTTGAATTCGCGCTCCACCGCATGGGCCGAAGGCAGCAACTTGGCCACCGGCCCGGGTTTGGCGCGCATCACGTAAGACGCGCCTGGCGTGAGCAGCTTGTAAGTCGGGTTGGACTGGCCGCCCTTGAAGATTTCCGCCGTCAGCGGGCCCTTGAAGCCGGGCAGGTGGCTGCTGAGGTAAGCGGTGAGCGCGTCGAGGTCAAACGCATGGGCGCCGGACACGGCTCGGGTGCCGACAAAGTGGTCGAAGTTGCTCATGCTCAAAGGGCTTGCCCCTGTGTGTTTATTTTTCGATTTCGGCTTCGGAAATGCGCATCAAGGCTTGCCGGTTGCGCACCACCAGGCCGCCCGGCTCTATGCGTATGGCTTCCTCGCGCTCCATGGCCTTGAGTTCCTGGTTCACGCGCTGGCGCGAGGCGCCCAGCAACTGGGCCAGTTCCTCCTGTGCCAGCTGCAGGCCTATGCGCACTTCGCCGCCATCCGCCAGGCTGGGCACGCCGTAGCTGCGCACCAGGTGCAGCAGCTGCTTGGCCAGGCGCGCGCGCAGGGGCAGGGTGTTGAGGTCTTCCACCAGGCCGAAGAGCTGGCGTATGCGGCGCGCATGCAGGCGCAGCAGGGCTTCGTAGAGCTCGACGTGCTGGCTTAATATCTTGCGCAGGTCGGCGCGCGAGACGCACAGCAGCGTGGTCTCGCCATGGGCATAGGAGTCGTGGGTGCGCCGCTCGCCGTCGAAGATCGCCACGTCGCCGACCCAGAGGCCGGGCTCCACATAGGTCAGGGTCACCTGCTTGCCCGAAATCGAGGTCGAGCTCACGCGAATGGCACCGCGCGCGCAGGAGATCCATTCTTCCGGCACATCGCCGCGGGCGCTGATGAGTTCGCCGTCTTTGTAGCGTTTGACGTAGGCGCATCGGAATATGTCGTGCCTCAGGGATGGGGACAGGGATGAAAACCAGCGGCCGTTGTTGATGGCCTCTCGTTCCTCTATCGTAAGAATGGGATCGTCCATGGTCTGTCTTTTGAGTGACTAACAAGACGTCCATTGTCGCTTGAGGGACCCGTCCGGCGCCAGCGGGCTGTCGCATGGGTGTCGCCCGGCGAGTGCCGGGGAGTGGCTGGGCCGGGCGGCCTGCGACCGGCCTGCCCGCAAAAGGCCTGCCTAGCGGTAGTGCGGCGTGCGCTTGTTCAGGAAGGCGTCTATGCCTTCGCCGGCATTGGCATCGTGCAGGTTGCGCACGAAGTGGTCCTGCTCGCGGGCCAGCTGCTGGTTCAGCGTGTTGCCGGCCGCTTCGTTGATGAGCTCCTTGATGCTGGCCAGCGCGTTGGGCGCGCGCGCATTGAGGCTTTCGGCCAGTTCCCGGGCCTGGGCCAGGGCTTCGCCGGGGGCTGTGACCCGGTTCACCAGGCCGAAGTCATGCAGCCGGCGCGCCCCTATGCGTTCGCCGTTCATCAGCAGTTCGCTGGCCAGCGCGCGCGGCAGGGCGCGCGCCAGCGCCCAGCTGCCGCCGCCGTCGGGCGACAGCGCCACGGTGCTGTAGGACATCACAAACACGGCGTTGTCGGCCGCCACCACAAAATCACAGGCCAGCACCAGCGAAAAACCGGCGCCGGCGGCCGCGCCTTCCACGGCGGCGATCACCGGCTTGGGGTAGGTGCGAATCGAGTCAATCCAGTTGTGCAGGCCTTCTATGCTCTGCGCCTGCACCTCGGGCGCCTCGCGGCGGTTGGCCTCCAGCCGCTGCAGGTTGCCGCCCGCGCAGAAAATCGCGCCTTCGCCGGTGATGACCACGCTGCGGATGTCGGGATTGTTCTCGGCGGCGTTCAGGGCTTCAATGCCGGCGGCATAAATGTCGGGCCCCAGGGCGTTCCTGAACTCCGGGTTGCTGATCGTCAGGATAAGGGTCTGGCCCTCGCTGGTACTCTTGATTGCGCCTGCCATGTCACTTGTTCCAATGCGAAAGAAGGGGTAGCTGGAGAGCGGATTCCCACGTCAGTGGGGGCCGCGGAACTGGCTTCGCCAGGCCGCAGGCGCCGCCCCCTCGAGGGGGGAAGGTGCTACACGAAGTGAGCATCCGACGGGGGTGTTTCATTCTTCCTGATGCATGAGGCTAAGCCCGATGGCGCCGCGGCGGCGCAGCCAGGGGGAGGGGCGGTAGCGCTGGTCGCCGTAAACGGTTTGCATGTTGAACAGCACTTCCAGCACATTGGTGGGGCCGTAACGGTCGCCCATGGCCAGTGGGCCCAGGGGGTAACCGAGCCCAAGCGTCACGGCGGTTTCCAGGTCTTTCGGGCTGCAGATGCCCTGCTGGCAGATGTCGCTGGCGATGTTGACGATGGTGGCCACCACGCGCTGGGTGACGAAGCCGCCGCTGTCGCGGATCACGCTGACCGCCTTGCCGTCGCGGGCGAAGAGGGCGTGCGCGGCGTCGCGCATGTCGCTGCGTGTGGCCGGGTTGGTGGCCAGCACGCGGCGCTTGGTGGCCGCGTCGTCGATCAGCATGTCGATGCCGACGGTGCGGGCCGGGTCCAGGCGCTCGACCACGGCGACCGTGGTGATGTCAAAGCCCAGCGGCGCCACCAGCGTCAGGGCCTGCGGCGAGGCGGAGGCGCCGGTTTCGATTTTGGCGCCCAGGTTCTTGAGCAGCTGCAGCAGTTCAGCGCGGCGCGAGGCACGGGGCGAGACCCAGACCGGCGGGAGTTCGGTGACCTGGGGAGGCGCGGGTTCGGCGGGCACCTGCATGGCGCCGTCCGCGTAGCGGTAAAAGCCTTCACCGGTTTTGCGGCCCAGCATGCCGCCGGCCAGGCGCTGCGCGGTGATCACGCTGGGGCGGTAGCGCGCCTCTTCGTAGTACTGGTGGTAAATCGACTCCATCACCGGATGGGAGACGTCGAGCGCGGTCAGGTCCATGAGCTCAAAGGGGCCCAGCTTGAAGCCGGCCTGGTCGCGCAGGATACGGTCTATGGTGGCGAAATCGGCGACGCCTTCGCTGACGATGCGCAGCGCTTCGGTGCCGTAGCCCCGGCCCGCGTGGTTGACGATGAAGCCGGGCGTGTCCTGCGCCTGCACGGGCGTATGGCCCATTTGCCGGGCGTATTGGCTCAGGCCCTCGCACACGCCGGGGCTGGTTTTCAGGCCCGCGATCACCTCGACCACCTTCATCAGCGGAACCGGGTTGAAGAAGTGAAAACCGGCCAGGCGTTCGGGGTGCTTGAGCGCCGCCGCGATGGCGGTCACGGAAAGCGAAGAGGTGTTGCTGGCCAGTACCGTTTGCGCGGGCACCAGGGCCTCCAGTTCGGCGAACAGCGCGCGCTTGACATCCAGGCGCTCGACGACGGCCTCGACGACAAGGTCGCAGCCCGCGAGATCGGCCAGAGTGCCGGCGAGCACCAGGCGGTCCTTGTGCGCGGCGGCCGTTGCGGCTTCGAGGCGGCCTTTTTCAACCAGCTTGTCCCATTGGGCGCAGATGGCTTCGCGCGCTTTTTCGGCGGCGCCCGCTTGCGCGTCCATCAGCCTGACGGTGCTGCCGGCCTGCGCGGCGATCTGGGCAATGCCGCGTCCCATCGCGCCAGTGCCAACTATTCCCACATTTGCAAAATTTACTTTCATGGCCGAATTATGGCTGAGCGTCTTCAGCGAAGGCGCGTGGCAAAATTCGCCCACCCCATGAAATCCGCCGAGAAGTCTCTGAAATGCCTGCTTGGCGCTTTGTTGATGGTGCTTGCCGCCAGCACGCTGGCCGCGTCCCTGGGCCGCGTGCGCGGTGCGGCCATCGTGGGCGGTCCGCTCGACGTCACGCTGAGCGCGCAACTGGAAGGCACCGAAAACCCATCCTCCGTCTGCCTGTCGGCCGAGGTGTTTTTCGGCGACAGCCAGATTTCCCCCGACAAGGTACGCACCTCGATCTCGCCGGGCGCCGGTGCCGGCGAAGTCCTGGTCCGTATCCGCACGACTGTCGTGCTCGATGAGCCGGTCGTGACGCTGTACGCGCGTGAGGGCTGCCTGCAGAAAAATTCGCGCAAATATGTGTTGCTGGCCGAGATGCTGGGCGACAACAGCGTCCCGGTACCCTCGACACTCGCGCAAGCGGCGGCTGTTGCGGCGGCGGGTACGGCGGCACCATCCCTAGCCGGGACGTCGAAGGCCAAGCCGCAAACCCGCACCAGCACCGCGATGGCCTCTTCTTTGGCCATGCCACCGGCCCGCACGGCTGGCAAACAGGCACCAAAACAGGCACCACCCCCAGCGCCGGTGCGCAAACCGGGGCCACGCCTGCAACTGGCCCCCATAGACCTGGCCGCCGAACGCGACCCCGTGCTTCGCGCATCGCCCGAGTTGCTGACCCTGCCTTCCGCCGATGCCCAGCAACGAGCCTCCGCGGCCGCACTGTGGCAGGCGCTTAACGCCCAGCCGCAAGACATGGCGCGTGACAGCCAGCGGCTCAAGTCCCTGGAATCCGACGTGGCCGCGATGCTGGCGCAAAGCCGCAAAACGGAATTGGCCGTGACGGACCTGCGCGGCCAGCTGGAGCAGGCGCGCCAGGAGCGCTACAGCAACTGGCTGGTGTATGCCCTGGGTGCCGTTTTGCTGCTCGCGTTGCTGGCGGCCGGCTTTTTCTGGCGGCGCGATCGCCAGCACGCGCTGCGTCTGAGCCACTGGTGGGACAAGGAAGCCGGCCAGGGCAAGCCCAGCGGTTTTACGGATGAGACGGGGCCGGCCTCCCGGTCCGCCGGCCTTGCGCCTGCGCCTATGCCGGCGGTGGACCTGGATCTGGATGCGCTTCAATTTGAAAGCACGCGCAAGCTGCCCGCATCCAGGCCGGCTGAGCCCGTGGACCGTCCCGAATTCCTGCCCAGCCTGGGCGGTTTGAGCGGCATGCCCCGCATCGTCAATGCCGAAGAGCTGTTCGATGTCCAGCAGCAGGCGGATTTTTTCGTCTCGCTGGGCCATCCCGACAAGGCTGTGGATGTGCTGCGCCTGCACATCATGGACAACGTGGAAACCAGCGCGCTGGTCTATCTGGACCTGTTCGACCTCTACCACAGCCTGGGCCGCAAGGACGACTACGACGCGCTGCGCAAGGACTTCCACCGCATGTTCAATGCCCAGGTGCCCGCCTTCGACGACTATGCGATGGACACGCACGGCCTGGAGTATTACGTGGCGGCCCTCTCGCGCATCGAGTCGCTGTGGCCCACACCCAAGGTGCTGGATGTGCTGGAAGAGTCGATCTTTCGCAAACCGGATTCGCGCAGCGAGGTTTTCAGCCTTGCAGCCTACCGTGAGCTGCTGCTGCTTCACTCCATCGCCAAGAAGATTGTTACCCGGCCCGCCGAGTCCGGGGAGGGCGCCGGTGCGCCAGTACCCAGGATGCCCAGCCTGACTGCCGCCCTGCCGCAGGCGAGCAGCTTTGGCCCGACCAACATCCTGCCCCTGTCCGCCCGCTTGCAGGAGGCGCCGCCGCCGCTTCCGGTTGCGCTTCCGGTCGCCGGGGCTGGCGCTTTTTCCACGGAAATTGCGCCAAGCCTGGACTTGACGCGGCCACCCGTTTCACCGAGGCTGGGGCTGGACATTGACCTGAGCCAGGAGGAATCCGGCGACGCCCTTGCGCCGCTGCCTGCCATCGCCATGATGGACATGGCGCCCGAAGCCGGCGATTTCAGCAACCTCATCGAGTTCGACCTCGACGCGCCGCCCTCCAGGCCGGGCCCCAAAGCCTAGTTCGGCCCCGCCTCAGGGGAAATACACCGCCTCAGCGCCGCACTTGCAGGGCGCCGGGATTGACGATGTTGGTGGGCGTGCCCTTGATGAAATTGACGACGTTGTCGAAAGCTGCGCCGAAGTACATCTCATAGCTGTCTTGCTCCACATAGCCGATGTGCGGCGTGCAGATGCAGTTTTCGAGGCGAAGCAGGGCGTGGCCCTGCAGGATGGGCTCGGATTCAAACACGTCGATGGCCGCCAGGCCGGGGCGGCCGCGGTTGAGCGAGGCAATCAGCGCCTCGGGCTCTATCAGTTCGGCGCGCGAGGTGTTGACCAGCAAGGAGGTGGTTTTCATGCGTGACAGGTCTTCCAGCGTGACGATGCCGCGGGTTTCATCGTGCAGGCGCAGGTGCAGGCTCAGCACATCGCTTTGTTCGAAAAACTCGGCTTTGCTGCCGGCGACTTCGTAGCCGTCGGCCTGGGCCCGTTCGCGCGAGGCCTCGCGGCCCCAGATGATGACCCGCATGCCGAAAGCCCGGCCGTAGCCGGCGACGATTTGCCCGATCTTTCCGTAGCTCCACACGCCCAGGGTCTTGCCCTTGAGGACGGAGCCTATGCCGAAATTAGGGGGCATGGAGGCCGACTTGAGGCCGGCCTGTTGCCAGGCGCCGTGCTTGAGGTGGGCCACGTAATGGGGGATGCGGCGCATGGCTGCCATGACCAGGGCCCAGGTCAGTTCGGCCGGTGCCGTGGGTGAACCGGTGCCTTCGGCCACCGCGATGCCGCGCTCGGTGCAGGCCGCGACGTCGATGTGGCCTCCGACACGGCCGGTCTGCACGATCAGCTTGAGTTTGGGCAGTTTTTCAATGACCTGCCGGCTGAGCTGGGTCCGTTCCCGGATGAGGACGATGACGTCGGCATCCTTGAGCCGGACGGACAACTGGCCTATGCCTTTGACAGTGTTGGTATAGACCTTGGCGGGGTAAGCCTCCAATTTGGCAGCGCAGTTCAGTTTTCGCACTGCGTCCTGGTAGTCGTCGAGGATCACAATATTCATGCCGATATTGTGCCTGCAAGATTTTTCTTGCTTGCGGGAAGGGCTACCCGAACAGGCTCATTTTGTATCGCCAGGAAACCTGCTACGGTATTTCAGCCTGGCGGTAGCGCACTGCGCGGGCTCATGGGCCTTTGCCGCAGGGGGCGAGTGTGGGCCGGGCTTGCTGTTTACTGCAGCGCGGCTTCGCGCTGGGCCATGCGCTCAAGCTCCGCGCAGACGTCGGCCATGCGGCCCGAGATAACCATGCGGCCGGCGCAGGCCGGGCCGACATTGGCGTCGAATTCGCGCACGACGCGCAGGCGGCTGGGCGCAGGGCGCTTGGGCATGGCCTTGCCGGCCGGGGTGGTTTCGCGCGGGGCCGTTGCGGCACCCGAAGAAAAAGGCAATGCCAGCTGGCCGCTTGCGCGCTGGACACGTGCAGGGGCGCCATACCGGCCGGACCTGGTTTGCGCGGGCACAAACCAGGCAGCCAGCGCCTGCGCGGGGGCCAGCAGGATGGACAGAAGGGGTGAATGTGAAAAACTGACGATTCCCATGATGAACTCCTGTATGAGAGAGGTTTACACAGGCAGGATTTCGGACCGGCGAGAGGCCGGCAGGGCCGCCGCACCAGGGTGTTGGCCAGAAAGCCAAACGCCCGCCACCTGGTGCATGGCCGATTGGATGGCTTACATCAGCATGGTGTTGCGTATCAAACCGACGGCCAGGCCTTCGAGTTCAAACGGTTCACCGGGTTCGACCACGATGGTCTTGAAGTCGGGGTTTTCGGGCAAGAGCTCGATCAAGTTCTTGTTGCGGCGAAAGCGCTTGACGGTAACTTCATCACCGAGGCGGGCCACGACGATCTGGCCGTTCTTGGCTTCCTTGGCCTGTTTGACGGCCAGCAGGTCGCCGTCCATGATGCCGACGTCGCGCATGCTCATGCCGCGAACCTTGAGCAGGTAATCGGGCTGGCGCTGGAACAGGCCGCTTTCAAAATAATAGGTTTGTTCGATATGTTCCTGCGCGAGAATCGGGCTGCCAGCAGCAACCCGCCCTACCAGAGGTAGGGCGAGTTGGGCCAGGCTTTGCAACGGCAGGGAAAACTGTTTGGTGCGCGATTCGTTGATGGAGCGCAGGGTGTCGCCGCGCAGGCGTATGCCGCGGGAGGTGCCACTGACGAGTTCAATGACACCTTTGCGGGCCAATGCCTGCAGGTGTTCTTCGGCGGCATTGGCGGACTTGAAACCCAGTTCGTTGGCGATTTCGGCGCGGGTGGGTGGTGCGCCGGTGCGCGCGATGGCGCTCTGGATCAGTTCCAGGATTTGTTGCTGGCGCGCCGTGAGCTTGGGACCTTCGGAGGGAAAATGCGGGAAATCGGCGAGGATGCTCATGGCGGGACTCCTTGGTTCTTCAGTCAGGTCAAGAGGCCGGGGCTGTCACCCGTTTAGCCGTATCGACCTGTTTTAATATCCAGTACCTGTATTTTCATCCAGTTTTTAAAAGATTGCAAGATCACTTTCCATGCATCCTCAAAATATTGTGATTCTGGGCACCGGCGGCACGATTGCCGGCCGGGCCGCCAGCGTGTCGGACAACATCGGCTACACCGCCGCCCAGGTGGGCGTTGAAGAGCTGCTGGCCGCGATTCCGGCCCTGGCGCAAGCCGGTTCAGTGCTTACCGAGCAGGTGGCCCAGGTCGACAGCAAGGACATGACTTTCGCCGTATGGGCCAAATTGGCCGCACGCGTCAGCCATTACCTGGCGCAGCCCGATGTCCAGGGCATCGTCATCACGCACGGCACCGATACGCTCGAAGAGACCGCTTTTTTCCTGCAAGCGCTGCTGGCGCCGGCCAAACCCGTGGTGCTGACCTGCGCGATGCGTCCGGCCACGGCGCTGGTGCCCGACGGGCCGCAAAACCTGCTCGACGCCGTGGCCGTGGCGCGCCACGCGGGGGCGCAGGGGGTGGTCGCGGTATGCGCCGGCGTCATCCACGGCGCGGCGGATGTGCAGAAGGTGCATACCTATAAGCTCGATCCTTTCAGTTCGGGCGACGCCGGCCCCATAGGCTACGTGGAGGAGGGCCAATTGAGGCTGCTGCGCGGCTGGCCGCAAGCCGAAGCGGCGCGCGCGCAAGCCGCCGCCAAAAGCATTGCCGCCCTGGGCGGCGCCGTGCCCCGTGTCGAAATCATCATGAACCATGCCGGCGCCGGCGGCGCCATCGTGCAGGCTTTGCAGGCGCAGGGCGTGCAAGGCCTGGTGGTGGCCGGAACCGGTAACGGCAGCCTGCACCATGAGCTGCAGGCCGCCTTGCTCAAGGCCCAGGCTGACGGCGTCAAGGTGGTTCGCGCCAGCCGCTGCGCCGCAGGGCGGGTGCTGCCCACCCCGGCTGACGCGATTCCGGATTCGGAAGGCCTGAGCCCGGTCAAGGCCCGCGTGAGCCTGATCCTGCAGTTGCTGGCCTGAATCTCTCCGGGACTGGCTGCGCAGGCGCGCCGGCCCCGAACTTCCATTCCTTTTTGACCTCGCGGACACCCCATGCAAACCCCGTATGAACTCGGCAACCAGAACCAGACCACCACCTGGGAGGCCTGCATCCGGTTTTATGAGGCGCTGGCCCGGCGCTGCCCGACCGTGTTGCAGTTCTCGCAGATTGGCACTTCCGACGCCGGCGTGCCCATCCATGCCGGCATCGTCAGCGCCGACGGCGTGTTTGACCGTGAGCGGATCCGGCAGGCGGGGCGTGCCGTATTCTTCAACAACAATGGCATACATCCCGGCGAGCCCGAGGGCATAGACGCCTGCATGGCGCTGGTGCGCGACCTGTGCCTGGAACCCGAACGCCTGGCTGCGATGGGCACGGCGGTCTACCTCTTCATCCCGGTCTACAACGTCGACGGCAGCTGCAACCGCGGCGACGCCAGCCGCGTCAACCAGGACGGGCCCGAGTCCTTCGGCTTTCGCGGCAACAGCCTGCATCTGGACCTGAACCGGGATTTCATCAAATGCGACAGCCTCAACGCGCAGCTGTTCAATCGCTTCTTCACGGCCTGGGACCCGGACGTGATGGTCGACACCCATACCTCCAACGGCGCGGACTACAGCTACACCATGACGCTGATCCATACCCAGGCCGACAAGCTGGGCGGCGGCCTGGGCGCTTTCCTGCGGGACAGCATGCTGCCGGTGATCTACCGCGGCATGGAGGAGCGCGGCTGGCCGACCTGCCCCTATGTGAACCCGGTGCAGGTGAGCCCGGACCAGGGGATTGCCGACTTCCTGGAGGTGCCGCGCTTTTCGACCGGCTACGCGGCGCTGAACCACACCATAGGTTTTATGCCCGAGACCCACATGCTCAAGCCGTTCAGGGACCGCTATGAGTCCATGCGCGCGCTGCTGGATGTGACCTTGGCTTTTACGGTGGCCAACGCGCCGCAGATCCAGGCGCTGCGGCGGCAGGCCCGGCAGGCGGCGGTCGGCAAGACCCTTTGGCCGGTGCGCTGGAAAGTCGATGAAACCCGCCGCTCACGCCTGCGCTTCAAAGGCTACGCCGCAGTGCACTCGCCCAGCCTGCTGGGCAATTACCAGCGCCTGGCCTACGACAGGGACCAGCCCTGGGAGCGCGAGATCGATTACTTCACCCACTTTGCCGAGGAGGCCGTTGTGCGCGCGCCGCGGGCCTACGTGATCCCGCAGGCCTGGCGCGCGGTGGTCGAGCGCCTGGACTGGAACGGCGTGCGCATGGAGCGTATCGCCGCTGCCCGCACGGTGCAGGCCCAGGTCAGCCGCATCCAGGCCGTGCAGAGCCGGCCCGGCGCCTATGAGGGCCATATGTTCCACGATGAGATCACGCTGGAAACCAGTCTGCAGGCTGTGGAATTGCAGGCCGGCGACTGGTGGGTGCCTTTGGACCAGGACAAGGCGCGTTATGCCGTCGAAACCCTGGAGCCGCAGGCGCACGACAGCTTTTTCCGCTGGGGATTTTTCAACAGCATCCTCGAAAAGAAGGAGCACTTCTCGGACTATGTGTTTGAAGACATGGCGCTGCAGCTGCTCAAGGACGAGCCCGAGCTGCGCGCGCGCTTCGAGCAGTGGAAGGCCGCCAACCCGCAGCTGCTGTCCGACCCGAAACAGGTGCTGGGCTTTATCTTCGAGAACTGCGCGCGTTATGCCGAGCCGCAATGGCGGCGCTACCCGGTGCTGTCGATTTTTTGAAGTGCCATGAAAAAAGCCGTCGCGAGGACGGCTTTTTTGTGGGCCCGCAAGCTGCTTAAGCGGACAGGGCCTCGAAAGCCCGGGCCGTGATCTGGTCGACCGTGCCCATGCCGCTGATGGCGCGGTATTTGGGCGCCGCATCGGGCGCGACCTTGGCCCAGCTCGAGTAGTAGTCCACCAGCGGGCGGGTCTGGGCGCTGTAGACCTCCAGCCGCTTGCGCACGGTTTCTTCCTTGTCGTCTTCGCGCTGGATCAGCGGCTCGCCGGTCACGTCGTCCTTGCCCTCGACCTTGGGCGGGTTGAACTTGACGTGGTAGGTGCGGCCCGAGGCCGGGTGCGAACGGCGTCCGCTCATGCGCTCGATGATGGCCTCGAAGGGCACGTCGATCTCCAGCACGTAATCGAGCCTCACGCCGGCCGATTTCATCGCGTCAGCCTGCGGGATGGTGCGCGGAAAACCGTCGAACAGAAAGCCTTTGGCGCAATCGGCCTGGGCGATGCGTTCCTTGACCAGGTTGATGATCAGGTCGTCGCTGACCAGCGCGCCGGCATCCATGATTTTTTTGGCTTCGATGCCCAGGGGCGTGCCGGCCTTGACGGCCGCGCGCAGCATGTCGCCGGTGGAAATCTGGGGGATGCCGTACTTCTGGCAGATGAAGGTCGCTTGCGTCCCCTTGCCCGCGCCAGGCGCGCCCAACAATATCAGTCTCATGGATGTCCTCGGATTTTATGAATTCGTGAAGTCAGCCCCAGGCCGGCGCGCCGGTCACCCGCTGGGGTTGCTTGGCAGATGTGAAGGGCTGCCAGCACGTCCTGCAGGCCTTCCACTTGCGTTTTTCCCAAGGATAGCACGCACCCCTGACAGCAACTTACAGGGCGGGGCTTTGCCGGCAGGGCGCGGGCTCAGGAAAACAGCTTGCGGGCGCGGTCCAGGTCTTCGGCCGTGTCCACACCCGGGCCTGGCGCGTCGTCGGTGATGTGCACCGCGATACGGTGGCCGTGCCACAGGGCGCGCAGCTGTTCCAGCTGCTCCAGCTGCTCCAGCGGCGCCTGGGGAAGGCGGGGAAACTCGCGCAGAAAGCCCACGCGGTAACCGTAAATGCCGACGTGGCGAAGCGGCTTGGGCAGCTTGCTGCCGGCTTCCCACCAGGCTTTGCCGGCGAAGTCGCGGCCAGCGGGGATGGGTGAGCGGCTGAAGTAAAGCGCGGTGTGGCGGGCGTCCAGCACCACCTTGACCACGTTGGGGTTCTGCAGGTCCGTCAACTGGTCAATGGAATGCGCGGCGGTGCTCATGGCACAGTCGGGCCGCTCATTGAGCAGGCGCGCCACCGCGTTGATCAGCGCCGGGTCTATCAGCGGCTCGTCCCCCTGGACGTTGACCACGATGTCCCCGTCCGCCAGGCCCAGCACGCCGCAGGCCTCGGCCAGCCGGTCGCTGCCGCTGGGATGGTCGGCGCGGGTCAGCACGGCCGTGACACCGAAGGCCGCGCATTTTTCAACGATTTCGTCGCTGTCGGTCGCCACCACGGTGCGCAGGGCAGCGCTTTGCATGGCGCGCTGGGCCACGCGCACGACCATGGGCGCGCCGCCTATGTCGGCCAGGGGTTTGTTGGGCAGGCGGGTGGAGGCCAGCCGGGCCGGGATCAGGACAGTAAAGCTCACAGGCCGAGCTCTTCGTCTGTCAGGGTACGCGCTTCATTCTCGAGCAGCACCGGCAGGCCGTCGCGCACGGGGTAAGCCAGCCGGGCGCTGCGGGAGACGAGCTCCTGTTTTTCCCGGTCGTAGTCGAGCGGGCCTTTGGTCACGGGGCAGACCAGCAGTTCAAGCAATTTGGTGTCCATGCGTCGATGGTAATGGAGAAAGCCGGGGCGCCAGCAGCGCGTCAAAGGCGGCGAAGAAGGCCGGTTCAGGCGAAAACACCAGCGGCACGGCCAGCAGGTCCAGCCCGGCAGCGGCAGGCAGGGCAAACAGCTTGACGGCGTCTTTTTCGGTGCACAGCACGGTGCGTCCCTGCAGCCCGGCCAGGTCCGCTTCGCTGAACTGATGGTGGTCGGGCAGGGCGATGCAGGCTTCCAGCATCAGGCCGCGGTCCCTGAGCATGCTGAAAAACGCCTGCGGGTTGGCGATGCCCGCCAGCGCGGTGACCGGCCGGCCGCGCAAGCCGTCCAGCGCCACCTGCCCGCCACCGGCCGACCAGGCCTCGCCGGCCAGTTGCCGGCTGGATTGGAAGCCGTCGAAGGCGGGGCGCTGTCCGGTGTGCAGCACCAGGTCCAGGCCTTGCCGCTTGCGCGCGGGCCAGGGTTCGCGCAGCGGGCCCGCCGGCAGCAGCCAGCCATTGCCCGTGCCGCGGTCGTCAAATGCGGCGATCTCGATGTCGCGCTTCAGGGCGTAATGCTGCAGGCCGTCATCGCAGATCACCACGGCGGTTTCGGGATGGGCGGCGAGCAAGGCCCGCAGGGCTTGCGCGCGCTGCCTGGCGACAAATACCGGCGCGCCGGTGAGCCGGTGGATCAGGGCCGGCTCGTCGCCCGTTTGCGCGGGCGGCGCGGCGGGCGTGACTTCCATGCAGTCGGAAGCTGTACGCCCATAGCCGCGCGACACCACACCCACCGCCACCCGCTGCGCCTGCAAGTGCCTGACCAGGGCGATCACCAGGGGGGTTTTGCCGGCGCCGCCGGCAATCACATTGCCGACCACCACGACGGGAACCCTGAAGCGCTCGGAGCGCAGGATGCCGCGGCGGTACAGCGCACGGCGCAGGCGCGCCAGCAGGCCGTAGCACTGCGCCAGCGGCCAGAGCAGGCATGCCAGCATTCCACGGCTGAGCCAGGCGTTTTGCAGAAGTTGTTTCACGGCCGTTTCGCGGGGAAGGGCGGCTGTCGGGGCCGGAAAAGCCGGGGCTTATTTCGCCCCGGCCATCGCGGCACTTTGGGTGGCAAAGGTGATTTGCGTCAGGCCCTGGCGGCGCGCCGCCTCCATGACGGTGATGACCGCCTGGTGCGTGGCGCTGGCATCGGCGCTGATGATGATGACGCTTTCCTTGCCGGCCTTGGCCGCCTCGGTCAGCGCGGCGCCCAGCGCCTCTATGCCCCGGCCTTCGACCAGGCTCTTGTTGACCATGTAGCGGCCGTCGCTGCTCACGGCGACGATGACTTCCTTGGGATAGTCGCGCTGCTGCTCGGCATCGGCCACCGGCAGCTTGACCTGCAGCTCGGTGAACTTGCTGTAGGTGGTGGACAGCATCAGGAAGATCAGCACCACGAGCAGCACGTCGATGAAGGGGATCAGGTTGATCTCCGGTTCATCGTGGGGATGCGGGCGGAAGTTCATTTGCGCAGGGTGTTGAGGTGGCGCACGAAGCGCTCGGCGGCCAGTTCCATGGTCAGCAGGTAGCCATCCACGCGGGCCCGGAAGTAGCGCCAGAAGATCAGCGCCGGAATCGCCACCATCAGGCCGAAAGCCGTGTTGTAGAGGGCGATCGAAATACCCTGCGCGAGCTGCGCCGGGTTACCGCCGCCGGCACCGCTGACACCACCGCCGCCGCCCTGGGAGCCGAAAATTTCAATCATGCCGATCACTGTGCCCAGCAGGCCCAGCAGCGGCGCGGCGGAGGCGATGGTCGCCAGGGCCGCCAGGTAGCGCTCCAGCTTGTGCGCCGCCTGGCGCCCGGCGCCTTCCAGGATGGAGCGCAGGTCGTCCTCGCTGATGCGCGGGTTGGTGTTCAGCGCGCGAAAGCCGCTGGCCAGCACTTCGCCGAGCACCGAGTTCTGTTCGAGCTGCGCCACGACATCGGGCGAAGGAATGGAAGCGCGGGAAACGGTGATGGCTTCGTCAAGCAGTTTGGGAGGGGCGACTTTACGGATTTTGAGGCTGGTGAAACGCTCGATAACCAGGGCAAGAGCCAAGACGGAACAGGCAACCAAGGGCCAAATCGGCCAGCCTGCGGCTTGTATGATCGAAAACAATGCACATCTCCAAGCAGATAATTTGTGGTGGATTATGGCTTACAGATACTGCAGCGCCGCATGGCGCGCGGCACATCACTCACGAATGTTTTCAAGATGCTGTTTTTGTCGGACATAGCCCACAGAACTTGTGGATAACTTTGTGAGCAAGTAAGGGCGATGCGCCCGCCAAGCCGCGCCAAATCGCGGATATGACAGAACGATGAAAATTTGAGCAGAATTAAGTTATTCAAAATCAATGAGTTACACGAATTTATCGCGTCATCCGCAGGAAACAGGGCCTCGCGCCCACGCAGGACGTCGCTCTGTGGAGTACTACCCTCAGGAAATCAAGGGGTTTAGCCATGTTTGAGCCAGCCGCGCGTTCCGAGAGGCCTTTTCCGGCGGGACGCGAGGCCGGTGTGCGTATCTGGCCTGTGGGCTCCTTGCTGCGCGCGATTGCCGACAGCCTGGAAGCGCGTTTCAACCCGGTCGCCGTGCAGGGCGAAATCAGCGGCTTTTCGCGCGCCGCCAGCGGGCACTGCTACTTTTCCCTCAAGGATGAACAAGGCCAGATTCGCTGCGCCATGTTTCGCCGCGCGGCCGGCTTGCTCGATTTCGCCCCGCGCGACGGCCAACTGGTGGAGCTGCGAGGCCGCCTGGGCGTGTACGAGCCGCGCGGTGAACTGCAGCTGGTGGTGGAGTCCATGCGGCAGGCCGGCCAGGGCAACCTGTTCGAGCAATTCCTGCAGCTCAAGGCCAAACTGGAGGCCGAGGGCCTTTTCGACCCGGGCCGCAAGCGCCCCTTGCCCCAGCTGCCGCGCGCGATAGGCCTGGTCACTTCGCTGGGCGCCGCGGCCCTGCACGACGTGGCGACCGCGCTGCAGCGGCGCGTGCCGCACATTCCCGTGGTGATTTACCCGGCCAGCGTGCAAGGCGGGCAGGCCGCGGGCGAATTGCGCGAGGCCTTGCACAAGGCCTATCAGAGGCGTGGCCAGGACCGGGTGGACGTGCTGCTGCTGGTGCGCGGCGGCGGCGCGATGGAAGACCTGTGGGCCTTCAACGACGAACAGCTCGCGCGGGCCATCGTGGCTTCGCCGGTGCCGGTCATCAGCGGCGTGGGCCATGAAACCGATTTCACGATTGCCGATTTTTGCGCCGACGTGCGGGCACCGACGCCCACTGCCGCGGCCGAGCTGTGCGCGCAGCCGCAAAGCCTCTGGCTCAGCGCGCTGGATCTCGCCGGCTCGCGCCTGCAAAACGGCGTGGACCGGCAGCTGCAGTCGCACAACCAGCGGCTGGACTGGGCCGCGTCCCGGGTCAGCCGGCCCTCCCACCTGGTGACGCGCCAGCATGCGCGGCTGGCCGGCTTGGGGCAGGGCCTGAACCATGCGGTGCGCTCGGCCCTGCAGCATGAGCGGCTCAGGCTTCAATCCCTGGTGGGCGACTTTCCGCGCGAGGTGCAAGGAAACCTGCTGCGCGGCCGCCAACGCCTGGAGCGCGCGCAGCTGCGGCTGGAACTGCTGGATCCCAAGCTGGTCCTCCAGCGAGGTTATGCCTGGCTGGCCGACCTGCAGGGGCAACCAATCACCAGCCCGGGAGACACGCACGAAGGCCAGCCCGTGCGCGCTACCCTTGCCGGCGGCGAGGTCGATTTGACCGTCACGGCGCGCCGGCTGATTTAGTTTTTACAATGGCCCGGACAGCGTTTCACAAGCGCGTTCAAACCGTTCAACAACAGTTTATTCATCACCACGAGGAAAATCATGGAACACAAGCTCCCACCACTCCCTTACCCGATCGACGCATTGGCGCCGCATTACAGCCAGGAAGCCTTTGAGTACCACCATGGCAAACACCACAACGCCTATGTGGTGAACCTCAACAACCTGCAAAAAGGCACCGAGTTCGAGTCCATGACACTCGAAGAGATCGTCAAAAAATCCAGCGGCGGCGTCTACAACAACGCGGCCCAGATCTGGAATCACACCTTTTTCTGGAGCTGCATGAAGCCCGCCGGCGGCGGTGAACCCGGCGGCGCGCTGGCCGCGGCCATCAACGCCAAGTTCGGCTCTTACGCCGCTTTCAAGGAAGCCTTCGTCAAATCCGCCGTGGGCAATTTCGGCTCCGGCTGGACCTGGCTGGTCAAGAAAGCCGACGGCACCGTGGATATCGTCAACACCGGCCCGGCCGGCACCCCGCTGACCACCGCCGACAAGGCCTTGCTGACGGTGGACGTCTGGGAACACGCCTACTACATCGACTACCGCAACCTGCGCCCCAAGTTCGTGGAAACCTTCCTGTCCAACCTGGTCAACTGGAGCTTCGCCGAAGCCAACTTCGCCTGATTGGGGTTTGCGGCGCATCCAGCGCCCGCAAAAAAGCCGGCTTGAAGCCGGCTTTTTTGTTTTGGGCGAACGGAAAAATCAGCGCCTGGCCTCAAAAAAGGGGCCGCCCAGCTTGCTGCCGGCCTTGATGCCTTTTTTGGCGAACCAGCCCTTGTTCATTTCCAGCACATAGCGCACCGGCTGGGCCGAGCAGTGGGCGTCCGTGGTCTGCGGCTTCATGTCGGCCAGGTTCACGATGGTGCCGTCGTCCGCCACAAAGGCCGCCGTCAGGGGCAGCACGGTGTTTTTCATCCAGAAGCATTGCTGACTGGGCTGTTCGAACACGAAAATCATGCCTTCCTGCTGCGGCATCTCCTTGCGGAACATCAGTCCGATTTGCCGCTGCTCGGGCGTGAGGGCCACCTGTGCATCAATCAGGTGCATGCCGGCCGACAGCTTGACGCGCTGCAGGTTCATCTGCGGGCCGTCCTGGGACCAGGCGCACAGCGGGGAGAGCAGGGCGGCCAGGGCAAAAGTGCCGGCCAGGACCCGAAATGCCTTGCCCAAAGAGAAGGCGCCAGGGGTTGAAAACATAGAATCACCACGCATGAAGTTGACCTGCCAGCATAAACGACGCGCATAAAAAATGCCCGCACGCGGCGGGCATTTTGACCGAAGTCACCAGGAAATTACTTCTTGGCTTCAGTCTTCTTGGCGGCAGCGGCTTCAGCCTTTGCCTTCTTGGCTGCAGCAGCTTCGGCTTTCTTGGCGGCCTTGGCTTCAGCTTTTGCTTTCTTTTCAGCAGCGGCTTTTTCCTTCTTGGCGGCAGCAGCGGCAGCTTTTTCTTCTTTGGTGGGCTTTGCTGGCTTGGCAGCGGGAGCGGCGGATGCTGCGGGAGCAGCAGCGGGTGCGGCTGCGGCGGCAGGAGCGGAAGCAGGCTTGGCAGCGGGAGCTTGTGCGTAGGCACCAACGGCGAAGAGGCCAGCGATCAGAGCAGCGAGGATTTTGTTCATTTGGAATTTCCTTGAAAACGTTATTGGAAAAAATACCCCGAACTTCTCGGAGGCCCTTCCGTAACGGAGCCCCTTCACCGGCCGTTGACACAAGCCCCCAAATTCTTTTCCCCCCTGGATTTACGGCTAGAATTTAGGGGTTTTTACCTAACCTGCTACACGGCGTACCTATCCTCGCCACAGCGCCCACCGGAGACTTTCCTACATGTACCAGCACATCAAAGTGCCTTCCCAAGGCAAAAAAATCACTGTCAACGCCGACAACTCCCTGAATGTGCCTGACGAACCCGTCATTCCGTTCATCGAGGGCGACGGCACCGGCGCCGACATCACGCCGGTCATGTTGAAAGTGGTCGATGCTGCTGTTGCCAAGGCTTATGGCGGCAAGAAAAAGATCCACTGGATGGAAGTCTATGCCGGCGAAAAGTCCACCAAGGTCTACGGCCCCGACGTGTGGCTGCCTGAGGAAACCCTGCACGCCGTGCGCGACTACGTCGTCTCGATCAAGGGCCCGCTGACGACGCCCGTGGGCGGCGGCATCCGCAGCCTGAACGTCGCGCTGCGCCAGGAACTGGACCTCTACGTCTGCCTGCGCCCCATCCAGTACTTCGCGGGCGTTCCTTCCCCCGTCAAAGAGCCGCAGAAGACCAACATGGTCATCTTCCGTGAAAACTCGGAAGACATCTACGCCGGCATCGAGTTCGAATCCGGCAGCGACAAGGCCAAAAAACTCATCAAGTTCCTGCAGGACGAGATGGGCGTCAAGAAGATCCGCTTCCCGAACACCTCCGGCATCGGCATCAAGCCGGTTTCCAGCGAAGGCACCGAGCGCCTGGTGCGCAAGGCCATCCAGTACGCCATCGACAACGACAAGCCCAGCGTGACCATCGTGCACAAGGGCAACATCATGAAATTCACCGAAGGCGGCTTCCGTGACTGGGCTTACGCCCTGGCCAAGAAGGAATTCGGCGCGGTGGAAATCGACGGCGGCCCATGGATGAAGTTCAAGAACCCGAAAACCGGCAAGGAAATCACGGTCAAGGACAGCATCGCCGACGCCTTCCTGCAGCAGATCCTGCTGCGCCCCGCTGAATACAGCGTGATCGCCACCCTGAACCTGAACGGTGACTACGTCTCCGACGCGCTGGCGGCCCAGGTCGGCGGCATCGGCATCGCCCCCGGCGCCAACCTGAGCGACACCGTCGCGATGTTTGAAGCCACCCACGGCACGGCGCCCAAGTACGCCGGCAAGGACTACGTCAACCCCGGCTCCGAGATCCTCTCGGCCGAGATGATGCTGCGCCACATGGGCTGGACCCAGGCCGCCGACCTGATCATCAGCTCGATGGAAAAATCCATCGAGTCCAAGAAGGTCACCTATGACTTCGCGCGCCTCATGGAAGGCGCGACCCAGGTCAGCTGCTCCGGTTTCGGCCAGGTCATGATCGACCACATGTAAAGCGGGCCCAGCCCTCTATTTTGAAGCCGCCCGGGAGCAATCCCGAGGCGGTTTTTTCATGTCCGCGAAATAAGCAAAAAATCACGCTTGAATGTCGCGTTCCCGCCACCAATTTCCCTATCAGGCGCACTGGGCTATATCGGTGGCTAGAATGAATTCCATGGCAACCAAGTCTCCCAAATCCCCCAGTACCCCGGCGCAACCCCAGGTACCCGCCGTCAGGCCGGACAACGGCGCCGGAGGGGATTCGGTCGTGCTGGAGCGCCGGCCGCAAAAAACCAAGCCGCCGCAGATGTACCAGGTGGTGCTGCTCAACGACGACTACACCCCCATGGAGTTCGTGGTGGTGGTGATCCAGGAGTTTTTCAACAAGGACCGGGAAACCGCCACCCAGATCATGCTGAAGATTCACCTGGACGGCAAAGGCGTCTGCGGGGTCTTCTCCAAGGATGTGGCCGCCACCAAGGTCGACCAGGTCACCGAGGCCGCGCGCAAGAACGGCCATCCGCTGCAGTGTGTCAGCGAGCCCATTGAATAATCGCGAATCCGGCCAATATTTGAACTATCAGTCAGTTAAGTTAACCCAAGCAAGCCGAAAGGAAGATCAATGATTGCCCAGGAATTAGAAGTCAGCTTGCATATGGCGTTTGTCGAGGCGCGCCAGCAGCGCCACGAGTTCATCACCGTCGAGCACCTCCTGCTTGCCTTGCTGGACAACCCCAGTGCCGCGGAAGTGCTGCGCGCATGCTCCGCCAACGTGGATGATCTGCGCAAGTCGCTTGCCAACTTCATCAAGGACAACACCCCGCAGGTCGCCGGGACCGACGACGTCGACACGCAGCCCACGCTGGGCTTTCAGCGCGTGATCCAGCGCGCCATCATGCACGTGCAGTCCACCGGCAACGGCAAGAAGGAAGTCACCGGCGCCAATGTGCTGGTCGCCATCTTCGGCGAAAAAGACTCGCACGCCGTGTATTACCTCCACCAGCAGGGCGTCACCCGCCTGGACGTGGTGAATTTCATCGCCCACGGCATCAAGAAGAGCGACCCACCCGAGCCCGCCAAGGCCGGCGAGAGCGCGGCCGAGAACGAAGAGGGCGGCGAGAAGAATGAAAAAGCCTCTCCGCTCGAGCAGTTCACCGTCAACCTGAACCAGCTCGCCAAGGACGGCAAGATCGACCCGCTGATCGGCCGCCAGTACGAGGTCGAGCGCGTCATCCAGATCCTCTGCCGCCGCCGCAAGAACAACCCGCTGCTGGTCGGCGAGGCCGGCGTGGGCAAGACCGCCATCGCCGAGGGCCTGGCCTGGCGCATCACGCAGAAAGACGTGCCCGAGATCCTGGCCGAAGCCAATGTCTACTCGCTGGACATGGGCGCCTTGCTCGCGGGCACCAAGTACCGCGGCGACTTCGAGCAGCGCCTGAAGGGCGTGCTCAAGGCGCTGAAGGACAAGCCCAACGGCATCCTCTTTATCGACGAAATCCACACCCTGATCGGTGCCGGTGCGGCCTCGGGCGGCACGCTGGACGCGTCCAACCTGCTCAAGCCCGCGCTCAGCTCGGGCCAGCTCAAGTGCATAGGCGCGACCACCTTCACCGAATACCGCGGCATCTTCGAAAAAGACGCGGCCCTGTCGCGCCGCTTCCAGAAGGTCGACGTGGTCGAGCCGACCGTGCAGGAAACCGTCGACATCCTCAAGGGCCTGAAGTCGCGCTTTGAAGAGCACCACAGCGTCAAGTACGCCGTGGCCGCCTTGCAGGCCGCGGCCGAGCTCAGCGCCAAGTACATCAACGACCGCCACCTGCCCGACAAGGCGATTGACGTCATCGATGAAGCCGGCGCCGCCCAGCGCATCCTGCCCGCGTCCAAGCGCAAGAAGATCATCAGCAAGGCCGAGGTCGAGGAGATCGTGGCCAAGATCGCGCGCATCCCGCCGGCCAACGTGTCCAACGACGACCGCGGCAAGCTCAAGACGCTGGAGCGCGACCTCAAAAGCGTGGTGTTCGGCCAGGACAAGGCACTCGACGTGCTCGCGTCCGCCGTCAAGATGGCGCGCTCGGGCCTGGGCAAGGACGACAAGCCGATCGGCTCCTTCCTGTTCTCCGGCCCCACGGGCGTCGGCAAGACGGAAGCCGCCAAGCAGCTGGCCTACATCATGGGCATCGAGCTGATCCGCTTCGACATGTCCGAGTACATGGAGCGCCATGCCGTGAGCCGCCTGATAGGCGCGCCCCCGGGCTATGTCGGTTTCGACCAGGGTGGCCTGCTGACCGAGGCCATCACCAAGAAGCCGCATGCCGTGCTGCTGCTCGACGAGATCGAGAAGGCGCACCCGGACATCTTCAACGTGCTGCTGCAGGTCATGGACCACGGCACGCTGACGGACAACAACGGGCGCAAGGCCGATTTCCGCAATGTCATCATCGTCATGACCACCAACGCCGGTGCCGAGACGATGAACAAGGCGACCATCGGCTTTACCAACCCGCGCGAGTCCGGCGACGAGATGGCTGACATCAAGCGCCTGTTCACGCCCGAGTTCCGCAACCGCCTGGACGCGACCGTGAGCTTCAAGGCGCTCGACGAAGCCGTCATCCTGCGCGTGGTCGACAAGTTCCTGCTGCAGCTCGAGACCCAGCTGGCCGAGAAGAAGGTCGAAGTCACCTTCACCGATACGCTGCGCAAGTACCTCGGCAAGAAGGGCTTTGACCCGCTGATGGGCGCGCGCCCCATGCAGCGCCTGATCCAGGACACGATTCGCCGCGCCCTGGCCGACGAACTGCTGTTCGGCCGCCTGATAGACGGCGGGCGCCTGACCGTCGACATGAAAGTGACGGCCGACGAAAAAGGCGTGGAAACGGGCGAAGTCGAGCTCGACATCCAGCCTTTGCCCAAGAAAGAGGGCAAGGCCAAGCCTGAAGCCGAGGCGGCGGAAACCAACTGAAGCAAACCCGGGCGTCGAATTCCCGGCACCCATCCAAAAGGCCGGTAGCATCACGCTATCGGCCTTTTTTCATGTCCGCCAGCGCCGCCAACCCTTTCAGTCCCCCGCCTTGACGCTCCCCGAACTCAGCTCCGAATGGAAAACCGGCCTTTCCCTGGCCTGGAGCCTTTACATCGCGGTGCTGTCCATCTGGATCGTGATGCAAAAGCGCGCCCCGGTGTCCACCATGAGCTGGATACTGTCGCTGGCCCTGCTGCCTTTCGCGGGCTTTGTCATTTATTACTTCCTCGGGCCCCAGCGCCTGAAAAAACAGCGCCTCAAGCGCCTGCGCAGCCGCGCCGGCGAGCGCGCGGGCGCGGACCTGGCCCTGCTGCGCGAGGCCGCCGCAAAAGCGCCCGCGGCCCTGCGGCAGATGGCGGCGCTGGGCACCGCCGCCTGCGGCTTGCCGGTGTCCAGCGCGACCTCGGTCAAGCTGCTCTCGGGCGGCGTGCGCACCTTTGACAGCATCTTCAAGGCCGTGCGCGGCGCGCGCGACCACGTCCACCTCGAGTACTACATCTTCGAGCCCGACCAGATAGGCACCCTGCTGCGCGACCTGCTGGTGGAAAAAGCCGGGCAGGGCGTCACCGTGTGCCTGCTGGTCGACGCGCTGGGCTCCAAGCGCCTGGGCAGCAAGTTCCTGGCGCCGCTGCTGGCCGCCGGCGGGCAGGTCGCGTTTTTCCACGACACCCGCATAGGACGGCGGCTGCGCCCCGTGACCAACTACCGCACCCACCGCAAGATCGTGGTCTGCGACGGCAGCATAGGCTTTACCGGCGGCGTCAACATCACCGACGAGGAAGACCGGCGCGCCCGCCGCGACGCCTACCATGACGTGCACCTGCGCATAGAAGGCAGCGCCGTGCGCTGGCTGCAGACCACCTTCCTCGAAGACTGGGCCTACACCACCGGCGAGCCGCTCAAAGGGGGGCAGCGCGACCTGCCGCAGCTGCTGCCGCAGCTGCAGCCCGGGGCCGAGGCCGGCGACATCCCGGTGCAAATCGTCACCAGTGGGCCCGACACCACGCTGGAGCCCATACACCGCATGCAGGTCGCGGCCATCAACGCCTCCACCCAGCGCGCCTGGCTGACCACACCGTACTTCGTGCCCGGCGAGCCGGCCCTGATGGCGCTCACCAGCGCCGCACTGCGCGGTGTCGACGTGCGACTGCTGCTGCCGCGCCGCAGCGACAGCTTTATCGTCAGCGCCGCCGCGCGTTCCTATTACGACGAGCTGGTCGCCGCCGGCGTCCAGGTCTGGGAATACAAGGCCCGCATGCTGCACTCCAAGACCCTGGTGGTCGACGACAACTGCGCCATGGCCGGCACCGCCAACTTCGACAACCGGAGCTTTCGCCTGAACTTCGAGGTCATGGCGGTGGTCTACGGCCCGGCGCTGGCCGGGCCGCTGGCCGAGCAGTTTGAAACCGACCTGCGCAGCGCAGCCGCCGTGCGCGCCCACAGGCCGCAGCGTTTCCTGATGCGGCTGGCCGACGCCACGGCGCGGCTGTTCTCCCCCTTGCTTTAAACCCTTTCCGAGACGCTCCATGGCCTCCCACACCTTTCTCTGGCACGACTACGAGACCTTCGGCATCAACCCGCGGCGCGACCGGCCCGCGCAGTTCGCCGGCATACGCACCGACGCCGAGCTCAATGAAATCGGCGAGCCGCTGATGCTCTACTGCAAGCCCGCCAGCGATTACCTGCCGGATCCGGAGTCCTGCCTGCTCACCGGCATCACGCCCCAGCTGTGCCTGGAGCGCGGCGTCGCCGAGTATGAATTCGCCGCCCGCATCGAGGCCGTGCTGGCCCAGCCCGGCACCATAGGCGTTGGCTACAACACCATACGTTTTGACGATGAAGTCACGCGCCACCTGTTCTGGCGCAACCTGATAGACCCTTATGCGCGCGAGTGGCAGAACGACTGCGGCCGCTGGGACCTGCTGGACGTGGTGCGCATGGCCTACGCCCTGCGGCCCGAAGGCATTGCCTGGCCGCGCAAGCCCGATGAGCGTTTTCCGGACGACCCCAAGGTGACCCGCCCCAGCTTCAAGCTTGAAGACCTGGCCCGCGCCAATGGCTTGATGCACGATGCGGCGCATGACGCGCTGTCCGACGTGCGCGCCACCATCGCGCTGGCGCGGCTGATACGCCAGGCCCAGCCCAAGCTTTTCGACTTTGCCCTGAGCCTGCACAAAAAGGACAGGGTCGCCGCCGAACTCGGCCTGCCCACCAGCCCGCAGACGGCCCAGCCTTTTTTGCACATCTCCGGCATGTTCCCGCCCGAGCGCGGCTGCCTGGCCGTCATGTGGCCGCTGGCCACGCACCCGACCAACAAGAACGAGCTGCTGGCCTGGGACTTGTCACAAGACCCCGCCGAGCTGCCGCTGCTGGACGTCGCCACGCTGCGCCAGCGCCTGTTCAGCCGCTCCGCCGACCTGCCCGAGGGCGTGCAGCGCCTGCCCATCAAGTCGGTCCACCTCAACAAGTCGCCCATGGTGGTGCGCAAGCTCGCCACCTTGACGCCCGAGATGGCGGCCCAGTGGGGCGTGGACATTCCTGCGGCCCTGCGCAACGCCGAAAAAGCCGCAGGCCTGCCCGACATGAGTGCCATCTGGCCCGAGGTCTTCCAGCGCCCCAAGGAGGGTACGCCCGACGTCGACGAAGACCTTTATGGCGGTTTTGTCGGCAACGCCGACCGGCGCCGCCTGAACCAGCTGCGCGCGCTGTCGCCCGCCGAACTGGCCCATAGCCGCACCGGCTTTGACGACGACCGGCTCGAGGAAATACTGTTCCGCTACCGCGCCCGCAATTTTCCCGAGACCCTGTCGCCTGAAGACGCCGAACGCTGGGAGGCGCACCGGGTCGCCTGGCTGCTCGAAGGCGAGGGTGGGGCGCGGAATGTGGATGCGCTGTTTGCCCGGATTGATGTTTTGTCGGAGACGGCGGATGAGCGCGGCGAGGAAATATTGGGCGCGCTCTATGAATATGCGGAATTTGTAGCGCCTGAAGTTTAGGTGCCGGGTCTTGCGCCGGCGGGCGCGCTTCCTTTGTGTTCTTTGCTGAGACCTGCTGGCCGGGGGTTGCCCGGCGGCAAGTAACTTTCTTTTGCTTCGCCAAAAGAAAGTCACCAAAGAAAAGGCGACCCGCAGTCTGGGTCCCCTGCGCTTCGCTACGGGGCAACCTGCGGTGCTCGAGCCAAGCGGGGTCCGGCTAAACTCGCCTTCGGCTCAGACAACGCCGGCCCTGATCCGCTTGTCTCTGCGCTCCTCGGCCCAGCCAGGACGGGGCAATCGGGATCGGGAGCGGGAACCAAACACCAACAAGGACACGCCATGGCGTGTCCTTGTTTCTTCAAGTATTCAGGGTTTTGTCTTCGGCTGTTCGGTATTCCTGTCCCCACCCCTTGTGTATGCGCCGAGGAGCGGAGGTCCAGACGGATCAGGGCTGGCGTTGTTTGAGCCGAAGGCGAGTTTAGCCAGACCCCGGCTGGACCGAGCACCGCAGGCTGCCCGTAGCGAAGCGGAGGGACGCAGACACCAGGGTCGCCTTTTCTTTTGCTTACTTTGCTTTTGGCGAAGCAAAAGAAAAGTGAGTTGCCGCCGGGCAACCCCCGGCCAGCAGAACTAAGAAGAAAGCGCACCGCCGGAGCAAGACCGGCCTCAAGCCGCGGCGCGTTCCGCCGCATGCTCCGCATAAGCCCTGCCAAAGCGGTTGGCCAGAAAATCCCCCAACGCAATCTCCTCCTGCCGCACAAACCCCCGCGCCGGCAGTTTGCCCGTAGCCAGCAAATCCAGCACGGCGCAGATACCGGAAGCCGTGGTCACCTGGATCGCGCTGCGCAGCACGCCGTCCACCACCTGGCTATAGACCTTGTGCGCATAGGTTTCCTGCATCAGCCGGCCTTCGCGCTGGCCGCTCACGGTGACAAACACGATGACCACGTCCTGCAGAGTGACGGGCAGGGCGTTTTCCAGCAGGTCCTTGAGCACATGGCGGCGCTCGCGCAGGCGCAGGTCGTTGAGCAGCACCTTCATGATGGCCGCGTGGCCCGGGTAGCGTATGGTCTTGTAGTTGAGGTGGGTGACCTTGCCCTGCAGCGTTTCGCACAGCGTACCGAGCCCGCCTGAGGTATTGAAGGCCTCATAGGTCACGCCGTCCAGCGAGAATTCCTCATGCTCGGCCAGCGGCGGCACCTGGCGCAGCACGCCTTCGACAATCGCCTCGCAGGGCTCGCAGTACTCGTTGATGACGCCGTCGGTGCTCCAGGTCAGGTTGTAGTTGAGCGCGTTCGACGGGAACTGCGGCAGCGCGCCGACCCGCATGCGCACGCTGTGCAGGCTGTCAAAACGCCGGCACAGGTCGGCCGCGACGATGGAGACAAAACCCGGTGCCAGGCCGCACTGCGGGATCAATGCCGTGCGCGCGCCGGCGGCGGCCAGTTCCTTCACGCGCCGTGTGCTCGCCACGTCTTCGGTCAGGTCCAGGTAGTGCACGCCTTGGGCCACGGCGGCCTCGGCGATTTGTGTGGTCAGGTGGAAGGGCGCCGCGCTGAGCACCGCATACTGCCCGGCCAGCGCGGCGCGCAGGGCCGCCGGCTTGCTGATGTCCAGCGCCAGCCGCTGCACGCGCGGGCCGGTCTTGATGCCCGCCAGCGCCGCCGGCGAGGCATCGGCCACCGTCACCGAGTAGTCCCGGGTGGCGCCCAGCAGCGCGGCAATCGCCGAGCCGATTTTTCCGGCGCCTGCGACCATGATCTTCTTCATAAGGCTCTCCTTGGGGAATGTGCCCCGGTGCGAGGCATGGTCCATTGTGGAAGCCCAGGCAGGCAGTTACCAGTATCAATTCAGACAAAATAACGCCATACTTTAGATAAATAAGCTATCTAAATACGCGATTTAACTATCTTGGAGGGATGCCATGCAACTCGACGCCATAGACCAGACCCTGCTTGCCGAACTGCGCGACAACGCGCGCTGCCCCATGGCCTTGCTCGCGCGCAAAGTCGGGCTGTCGCGCACGGCGGTGCAGGCCCGCATCACGCGGCTGGAACGCGACAAGGTCATCACCGGCTACGGTGCGCGCACTGGTGAGGCCTATGAGCAGTCGCAGGTATCGGCCCATGTGATGCTCACCGTAGGCCCCAAGCTCACGGGCACGGTGGAGGCGGCACTGCGCAAGATTCCCGAAGTGCGGTCCCTGCTGTCCATCAGCGGCACCTACGACATGATCGCCATCGTGCAGGCCGGCTCCATCGAAAGGCTGGACGCATTGATAGACGGCATAGGCCTGCTCGACGGGGTGGAGCGCACGCATACCTCGGTGGTGCTGTCCACGCGTATCCAGCGCTAGCGCCGAGGAGGGCGCGACCGCCTGGTCATGCCGACTTACAGCTGCTGGAGGTATCGCGCCAGCGCCGGGTTGAACTGTTGGGGCGCTTCAAGTGGCGGCAGGTGTGCCGTGCCTGGGATCACCAAGCCCTGGGCCGCGGGTATGCGCCGTGCAAGCAATTCGGACCTCTCCTGCAAGTTCGGCAGGTCAAGATCGCCCCACAGCACCAGCGTAGGCGCCTGGATCGCCTCCAGGCGTTCCCACGCCGCGGGCTCCTCGGACGCCGCACCGGGGCTGGCGGCACGCAAGGCGGTGCCGTTCATCGAAAGAAAAAGCCGGCGAGCCTCGCCGCTGACCCGATTTGGCGGGCTTAAGGGACCGTCCAGCCAAAGACGTGCCTGGAGTTCGTTCTTGGCATCGAGGTCGCCCCGCGCCGCGGCGTCGCTGATCGCATCCATCAATGCCCTGACCGGATCGCCATATCGTGCCGCTGGCGCGCCACTGACGCCGGGCGCAACAAGAACCAGGCCGCCGACCCGGTCCGGCCGGGCCAATGCCGCGTCGATGGCAACACGGCCTCCTAAAGAACAGCCGACCAACACCGCCCGGTCATAGCCCAAGGCATCCATCACCGCCCACAGGTCGGCCACATTGGAATGCGGCCTTGGGTACAAGGTGCGCGATGCCCCGAAGCTCCGGCGGTCATAGCTCGCGACCGGATGTGTTGTGGCCAGCCAGTCCCACTGGCTTTGCCACATGCGGCTGTCCGCGACGTTGGCGTGCAGGAAAAGCACTGGCATGCCGGTGGCGCCATGGTTTGCCTCGTGCGCCACGGCCAGCATGGCGCCTTGGACTTCAACCGAAGTCATGGTCTTCATGGCCAGGGGTTTTGGTGAAGGGAGCCCTACCACCAGCCGTTTTGCCCGAGCACCATCTTCTTGTAGTAATCGATCTTCGCGCGCACAGCGAAAATGGCCGCGACCCCATAACCCAGGGAGCTGCCGAAGCGGCCCAGGCCAGCCCATTCCAGCAGCATCCCGAGGATCACCACAAGCACCAGGCACACCACAAACAGGGTGATGGCTTTTTTCCACATGCCCTTGGCCAGGTAGTAGAAAGGGCCGAACAGGAAAGGCAGCAGGCCGAAGCCGATCTTCATGCGCTCGCCGAAGCTCAGGGCCTTGAACTGCGGCAGCTTCACGCCACCGGCTTTCTCGATGATCCGGAAGCGGGTCTTCCAGGTGTCGGAAACAGGCAAGCTGTCGATGTCCGAGGCGATCAACGGCTCAGCCACATCGCTGACGGGCGCCTGCGGCGGCGCAAAGGGATTGGGTTGCGTGGGCTGGTTCAAAAAAATCCTCCCGGTAGTGGCTGGCATGGCCGCAGGCGCTGCCGGCTGTGGTCCGGTCTGGGCGTCGCTGTGTGCTTTATATCAGCATTGAACCTGGGCGCTCGTGTCCCGCCACGGCGCATGCTTGCCCATCACGCCCGCATACAGCGCACCCGCCTCAAAGCCCGCCAGCCAGGCCTGCAGCCTTGGCCAGGCTTGCGCGGCGAACCAGGCGGCATCGGTATGGGCGAACTGGCGCACAAAGGGCAGCAGGGCCATGTCGGCCAGGCTGGCGCGCGCGCTGAACAGCCATCCGCTGCCCAGCATGCCGTCCAGTTTCGCCAGCCAGGCCGCGCCTTCCGTCCTGTGCAGCAGCGCAAACGCCTGCGCGTCACCGGCCGATTCATCGGGATAACGGTTGGGGTATTTGTAGCGGTCCAGGTGGCGCTTGAACTCGCCGTCGTTGCCTGCGACCAGCGCGAGCATCTCGTCCATGGAGGCATGTGGCGGCGCAAGCCAGCTTTGCGGGTCATGGCGCCGCAGCGCCCACAGCATCACGTCCAGGCTTTGGTCTATCACCGTGCCATCCGGCAGCACCAGTACCGGCACCGTGCCCTTGGGCGAGGCGGCCAGCAGCTCGGCCGGCTTGTCGCGCAGCACGACTTCGCGCAATTCGTAGGGCTCGCCGCTCACGGCCAGCGCCAGGCGCGCGCGCATCGCATAGGGACAGCGGCGAAAGGAATACAGGACGGGCAGGGCGCCGCTCATGGCCACAGTCAGGCGCCGGGCTGGCGCACGCCTATGTGCGCGGCCTGGCGTTTTTCGGCCAGCTCGACCTGGCGCTGGCGTTCGCGGTAGCCGGCTTTCTGTTCGTCGCTGGTCTTGGCGTGGCAGTGCGGGCAGCTCACGCCGAGTTCATACAGCGGCGAGCGGCGGTCTTCTTCGCTGAGCGGGTCGCGGCAGGAGCGGCACAGCGTGAAGCCGCCGGGCTTGAGCCCGTGGCCCACCGAGACGCGCTCGTCAAACACAAAACATTCGCCTTGCCAGCTGCTCTGCGCCTCGGGCACGGTCTCCAGGTATTTGAGGATGCCGCCTTCGAGGTGGTAGACCTCCTCAAAGCCCTTGGAGCGCAGCAGCGCGGTGGATTTTTCGCAGCGTATGCCGCCTGTGCAGAACATCGCCACCTTGGGCTTTTTGCCGTCACGCGCGGCCAGCTTGCCGCCTTCGGCCATTTCGCGCTCCACCCAGCCGGGCAGCTCCGAAAAACTGCCGGTGTGCGGGTTGATCGCACCCTTGAAGCTGCCTATGGAGACTTCATAGTCGTTGCGCGTGTCGACCAGCACCACGCCGGGCTCATGGATCAGCTGGTTCCAGTCCTGCGGCTTGACGTATTCGCCGGCCATCAGCGCCGGGTGGACCTCGGGCACGCCCATGGTCACGATCTCGCGCTTGAGCCGCACCTTCATGCGGTAGAAGGGCATCTGTTCGGCCCAGGCCTCCTTGTGCTCCAGCTTCGCCAGGCGCGGGTCGGCGCGCAGATACGCCAGCACCGCATGAACCCCCTCAGGCAATCCCGCAATCGTGCCGTTAATGCCTTCAGCGGCCAGCAGCAGCGTGCCCTTGACGCCATGCGCCTCGCAATGCGCGAGCAGCGGCGCCTGCAGTGCGGCGAAGTCCGGCAGTTCAACAAATTGGTAAAGGGCGGCGGTCAGGAAACGGGACATGAAGAAAAAGGCGGGTAAACAGGTCAAGAGTGCCCCAAAAAGGCATTTTCAGCGGCGTAAGCCAAGTCTCCAATGGTAACGGGGAGGGCTTTCGCACCCTGACAGCTGGATTTTGTGACGAAAGGCACTTTATTTAAGCCAGGCGGCATCGCTTTACGCCCCTGACCGATAGACATTTTGCTGCAATGCAGCAAAATAACCGTGTACTTATAAATCGCACGCCGGCCCGGCCATATCGCGCCGTCCTCCATGACTCCTCAACTCCACCGCCCTTCATGTCAAAAAGCCTGAGCAGCCTCTGGTTGAAAAGCATGCGCCGCGTCAGCAAAGTCCAGCAGGCGGAGGGATTGCGCCTGTTCAAAAGCCTGTTGCCCAAGGCCGTGCCGGCCGGCAGGCCGCGCAAGCCCCAGCTCAAACTGGTCAAGCCTGCCGCGGCCCAGCCCACCCGGAAAGCGCGCCGGCCTACGGCGGCGCAGGCGCGCGCGGCCGCCGGCCTGCCCGGCACCTGGCGCAAGGCCTGGTTTACCTTGCCGGGGGACGGCCTCTACACCGATGCGCGGCGCATGATGTACTGGCTTTACCTACCCGCCGCCGCCGCCGCCGCCGCGGCCGGGGCGTCTGACGCTCCTGTGGCGCCGCGCCCGCTGGTGGTCATGCTGCATGGTTGCCGGCAGACGGCGGCCGACTTCGCGGCGGGCAGCCGCATGAATGCGCTGGCCGAACGCAAGGGCTTTGCGGTGCTTTATCCGCAACAATCGGCTGCGGCCGATGCCCATCGTTGCTGGCACTGGTACAGGCAGGCCACGCAGCGGGGCGAGGGTGACGTCGAAGTGATTGCCGCGATGATTGCCCAGGTGCAGAACAAGCACGGGCTGGACGCCTCGCGCACCTACGTCGCGGGCCTGTCGGCCGGCGCCGCGCTGGCTGCCATCGTGGCCTTGCGCCACCCGCAGCTGATCGCGGCCGTGGGCATGCACTCGGCGCCGGTCTTCGGCACCACACATTCACCCTTCAGCGCCTACCGCGCCATGCAGCACGGCTCGGGCTCGTCCTACGGCGCGGCCGCGCGTTTCTTTGCCAGCCAGCAGCCGGAATTCCCGGGCATGCCGGCCCTGCTGATCCACGGCGACCACGACAGCGTGGTGCGGCGGGTCAATGCCGACCAGCTGGCCGCGCAGTTTGAAATCATCAACGGCCCGGTCCTCGCCGAGGGAGCGTCACGCGAGGGGCCTGTGGTGCGCCGCCATCCCGAGCGCCGCGGCGGCCGGCGGCCGCGCCATGCCTACCAGACTTCCACCTGGTACGCGGGCCGCAAGCCGCAGCTTGTCAAATGTGATGTCGACATGCTGGGCCACGCCTGGAGCGGCGGCGATGCGAGTCTCGAATTCAACGAACCGCATGGGCCCGATGCCTCGCTGCTGATGTGGACCTTCTTCAGTTACCACCGCCGCGCGCCGGTATTGCCTCAGCCTAAGGACGAGGCAACAGGCCCATCATGAAGCCGTCGACGGCCTCGGTGTAGGCGCCGGGCAGGCCCAGCGTACTGTTGACCTGCTCATGCGTGAGGTCCTGCGGCAGCACGCTCGCGCGCACGCCCTTGGCCGCAACCTTGGCGGCAAAATCGCGCGACTGGGCGCAGGAACCGTCGGCCCGCTGCGTCGAGCACACCAGCAGCATGGGCGTGGCGTCCGCTGCCAGCACGCTGCTGGGTGACACGCTGCGCCAGTAAGCCGGGTCGGCGCCGAAAACCTTGTCGTAAAAACCCATGTGGCGCGCCCGCATGATGCGCTCCAGGTCCAGCGCCGCGCTGTCCAGCGCGACCGTGCCCAGCCAGGGATGGGCGCCGGCCTCGCGCGCCAGCGCCGGCGAGGCTGCCAGCAACGCCACCAGGTGCGCGCCGGCCGAATGCCCCATCAGGATGAATTTCGCCGGGTCGCCGCCCCAGGAGGCCGCCAGACCTTGCGCCTTGGCCAGCGCCGTGGCCACGTCGCGCGCCTGCAGCAGGGGATCGGCCTGCGGCATCAGGCGGTAGCCCACCGAAACAAAGACATAACCCTTCTGTTTGACCCAGTAGGCCACCTTGTTCTCCACCACCTTGGGCATGGCCTTGTTGCCCACCATCCAGGCGCCGCCGTGCACCATCACGATGACGGGCGCCTTCGCGATGCTGCCCGTGGCTGGGGGCGGCAGGTAGACGTCCATGCGCTGGCGCTCGTCCTGGCCGTAGGGCAGGTCGGCGATGCGGCGCACGCCCTCGGGCAGCGCCGGCGCGGCCAGGCTCAAGGTGGCGGACAAAAGCAGCGTCGCGACAAGGCCGGCGCGCTGCGCCCGGGTGGCAAGAAGCGTCATGAAAAATCTCCAGTCAATCAGCGTCCGGTGGGACGGGAAGAACGCAAAACCACGCATGCGGCTCAGCCGGCCGGCTTGCGCGAGCCTTTTTTCGACACCACAAAGGTCTCGATGTCGGCCAGCGAAATGGCGCCGGTATGGCGGGTGTCGATGGCATCGAAGTTTTTGTACACCTTGGGCATTTTGGCCTGCGCTTCTTCGCGTGTCAGCTTGCCGTCCTTGTTGGTGTCGGCCGCGTCAAAGCGCTTTTGCAGTTCGGTGCGGGCTTTTTCCAGGCGGCCGGCGTTGGGCGACTGTGTCTGGGCATGGGCCGCGGCGCCCAGTGCCAGCAGCCCCATGATGGAAAGAGCGCGGAGGTTGAAGGTGGGGGTCATGAAAGTGCTCCAGATAAAGGTTGGAAGGTTTGGAAGAATCCGCTTCGGTGGAAGGCGAGCCTCGTTCAGCGCGAGGGGCAGCTCATGGCCGTACCCGTGGCGTCATAGCAGGTGGTGCTGCGCGTGACGCCGGTGGCCTGGTTATAGGACGCCGTGCTTTGCACGCTGTTGCCGGTGGCGGCGCTGGTGGCCGTGGTGTTGCGGCTGGCGTTCACGCTGCCGTCGGCGGTTTTGCTGCTGCTGCCGCTGCTTTCCACGCTACCTTTGGCGCCGGTGGCGGCAAAGCTGCCACTGCGCTCGGCCGAGCCGTCCGCGCTGCGGCTGGCCTGGCCGGTACGCACGGCGGTGGCACCCTTGGGACCTGTGGCGGAGGCATCGACCGCGGTGCTGGCATTGCCTTGCCCGTCGGCGGTCGTGCTGCGGTTGCGCACCCGTGTGCCGCCGTTCGGGCCCTGGCGGTTGACGGCCGTGGTGGCGGTGACGCCGCCGTCGGCATTGGCTCGCACCACGCGGCGGGCGGACGCTTCGGCATGGGTAGCGGAAAAACCCGCGGCCAGCAGGGCACAGGTCAGGGCGGTGGCGGAAAGCGTGGTTTTCATGGCGAACTCCTGGAAGTTTGAACTGGGGTTTGAGGGCTTTCGGCACTGTGCAAACCTCGTATTGCAGCGCCGTGACGCCACTGTGGCCGCCAGATGTGAACCACGCATGGCGGCAATCGGCCTCTTGATGACAAGGCATGAACAAACCCCGGCTTTGTCATCGTTTGTCATGATTTGCCGGACGGCCGGCCTCGCGCGGGCCGCTACCATGGGGGCATCTTTCTTGCGTCGGGATGATTTCGTATGCTTGTTTCCAAGGCGTTTTTCCGGACGGGTCCGTCACCATGAGCGAGCCGCTGGCCAGGGTCCTGGTGGTCGACGATGAGGCCGACCTGCGCAGCCTGCTGCAGCGCTACCTGGGCGACCAGGGCTATGCCGTGCGCACGCTGGAAGACGCCAAAACCCTGGACACCCTGCTGGCGCGTGAGCGTTTTGACGTGCTGGTGCTCGACGTGATGATGCCGGGCGAAGACGGCCTGGCGGTGTGCCGGCGCCTGCGTGCCCAGGGCGAAACCATTCCCATCGTCATGCTCACCGCCCGCGGCGACCCGGTGGACCGCATCGTCGGGCTGGAAATGGGCGCCGACGACTACCTTCCCAAGCCCTTCAACCCGCGCGAACTGCTGGCCCGCATCCAGGCGCTGGTGCGCCGCCAGCGCATGCTGGGCGCGCACAGCGGTCCGTTGCCCGGCCGGGGCACGGTGCGCTTCGGCGACTTCACCCTGGCGCTCGATGCGCGCCGGCTGGACAAAAACGGTGACGACGTGCCGCTCACCACCGGCGAGTTCAGCCTGTTGCAGGCGCTGGCCCTGCATCCCAACCGTCCGCTCGGCCGCGACAGGCTGATCGAGCTGGCCTACGGCCGCGACCACGAAGCCACCGACCGCAGCATTGACGTGCAGGTCATGCGCCTGCGCAAGCTGATCGAAGCCGACCCGTCGCAGCCGGCGCACATCCAGACGGTGTGGGGCGTGGGTTATGTGTTTGTTCCCGAAGGCGGCGCGGCCAGACACGGCAAGGCGGGCAAGCCATGAGGCTCTTTGTATGACGCTGTTTCCACGCAGCCTGTTCGGGCGCAACGTGCTGCTCATCGTGGTGCTTGTTGTGGTGGGCCAGCTGGCCAGCGCGTTGCTGGTGCGCCAGCTGATCGTCAAGCCGCGGCTGGCGCAGCTGTCGGTGGCGGTGGCGCGCAACGTCGGCGCCATCCGCGCCGGCCTGGCCGCCATGCCGCCGGCCCAGCGCGAGGCTTTTGTCGCGCAATTCAACCGCCGTGCCATGCAGGGCATTGCGGAGGACGAGGAGGGCGGCGGCCGCGGCCAGCGCCTGCTCCTGAGCCGGCTTGAGCGGCGCTTCGTCAATGAAGCTTCCCGCGGCATTGCGCTGGAAGGCGAGGGCTCCGAAATCATCTGGCGCCGCGAAGCCGGCGGCAGCCTGGCGGTGCGGCTGCGCCTGGACGGTGCCGACCATTGGGTGACCTTGCCCGGCGTGCTGCCGGCGCGCGAATTCACCGGTGCGTGGATCGCGGCCTCGCTTACCAGCACCTTGCTGGCTTTGCTGGGCGCGCTGCTGATCCACCGCCACCTGAACCGGCCCCTGCGCCGCGTGGTGGCTTCGGCGCACACGCTGGCCGGCGGCGGCAGCCCCCAGCCGCTGCCCGAAGACGGCCCCACGGAAATCGCCGACCTGAGCCGCAGCTTCAACCAGATGGTGCGCAGCCTGGCCCAGGCCGACGACGAGCGCGCGCTGATGCTGGCGGGGGTGTCGCACGACCTGCGCACGCCGCTGACCAAGCTGCGCCTGGGCATAGAGATCCTGCGCGACAAGGCCGACGAAGAACTCATGGCCCGCATGACACGCGGCGTGGAAGAAATGGACGCCATCATCGGCCAGTTCCTGGACTTTGCCCGCAGCACCGAAAGCGAAGCGCCGGCATCCGTGTCGCTGGATGCGCTGGCGGCCGAGGTGGCGGCCGCCTCGGCCGGCCACGGCATGCCGGTGGCGCTGGAGGCCGGCAACCCGCCGCCCGTGCCCCTGCGCCCGCGCGCGATGCACCGTGTTCTCACCAACCTCGTCGAAAACGCCTGGCGCCACGGCCTGCCGCCGGTCGTGATCGCCACCGGCAGCTTGGGCGATTCGGTCTGGCTAGAGGTGACGGACCACGGCGCCGGCATTGCCGCCGCGCAGGCCGAGGCCTTGAAGCAGCCTTTTCGCCGTGCTGAAAGTACCCGCGGCGGCCCGCCCGGCGCCGGGCTGGGCCTGGCCATCGTGGACCGCATCGTGCGCGCGCATGGCGGCAGGTTTGAACTGCTGCCGGCCGCCAGCGGCGGCCTGTGCGCCCGGATCAGCCTGCCGCGGGCCTGAGGCTTCGCCTGCGCCATGCGACCGCCCAAGACAAAAACAAAAAAAGCCGGCGCGCAGGCACCGGCCTTGGGATCACCCTGCCTTCAGGGTGTTTTCAAAAATACGCTCAGAGGAAGTGGTAGCGCAGGCCGAAGTTGACCTGGTTCACCGCGCTGCTGCCGGTAGACGAAGTGCCGACGCGGTTGTAACGCACCAGCTCCGCCGTGGCATCCACATTCGGCGAGATGGCATAGGCCACGCCGGCGCCCAGCGCCAGCGAGGTGTTGGAGCCCGTCGTCGAGACGTTGGCGGTGCTGCCGGTGGCCGAAGCGGTATCCAGCGAGGTATGCCACTGCTCCACACCGGCGCGGCCGTAGACCGACCACTGCTTGTCCAGCGGCGCAATGCCCAGCACATGCAGGCCAAAGCCGTGCGCCTTCCAGGTGCCCGAGGCGCTGTCCGCCGCCGGCGATGCGATGGCCGACTGCAGGTCCGTCGAGCCTATGCGGTCATAGCTGGCCTCAAATGCCAGGTTGGGGTTGAGGCGGTAGCCCAGCCGCAGGCCGCCCGAGGTGCCCGGCGTGCCGGTCGAGGTGCTGCTGCCCAGCCCCTGGTTGGCCAGGGCGCCGTCAATGCTGCCCCCCAGGCCGGGCGCGCGGCTGGCGGCGATATTGCCGCCGATGTAGACATCCTGTGAGTTTGCCGCCAGCGGCGCCGCCTGTGCCGGTTGCGCCAGTGCGGCGCCCAGGGACAGCGCAGCGGTGGACAGCCACAACAATTTGGATGAATGGGTGAACTTCATGTTTTCTCCGGAAAAAGCCGGCGCATGGCACCGGCAGCTTCTGACCTGCCTGGGCGGGCAACAAGTGCCCTTGTTCAGCCCAGGCCGCGCAGGACCCTGCGCACCGCCATTGAGCGATGGCTGGGTATAGCGGCGGTCTAGCACCGGTAAACCAACGGTAAAAAAATTGTGACTTTACGCAGTGCTGCACACCGCACCGGGCCTGTTCCGTCAGCGACGGGTCAGGCCCGGCGTGGCCCTCAAGCGAAATGCACGAGGTTGAGAATCGGCAGCGGGCCGCCCGGGAACTGCGCCAGCCGTGCGCCCACGGCCAGCGCGCCCAGGTCTATGCCCGAGAAGCCGAGCCGGCCGATCAGCGCGGCCACGGTGGCTTTGGCGGCTGCATCGTCGCCCGAATAAAACATCACACGCTTGCCGCCCCGGTCGGCCGGGTCGGTGGCCAGCAGTGCTGCGGCCAGGTGGTTAAAAGCCTTCACCACGCGTGCGCCGGGGACGAGGTCCGCCACTATTTCGCTCGACAGGCGGCCGTTCAGTTCGGCGGGCTTGAACAGCGGCGCCTCGATCGGGTTGTTGGTGTCGATGACGATGCGGCCGTCGAAATCGGGCAGGCCGGCCAGTGCGGCCGGCAGGCGGCCCCAGTTGACGGCGACGAACACGATGTCCTTGGCCGCGGCTTCTTCACGTGTGCCCGCCGTGATGCCGGGAAGTCCTTGCACCAGGTCCTTGAGCGAATCGGGGCCGTGGCTGTTCGAGAGGGTGGCGGGGATGCCATTGCGAGCCAGGATGGTGGCGACGGCCGAGCCGATGGCGCCGGCGCCGATGATGCCGATGGTGGCGGCGCTGGTGTTGACGGGGGTAGACATGAATTCACTCCTTGGGTTGTTGATGGAGTGAATGATGGGATTTCGATTGCCTTTTGATAAGCCTGTAATGACTTGAATTATCTTCAAGCATCGCTTTAAGATGCGGCGATGGAAACTTTGGCCAACCTTGAATCCTTTGTGCGCAGCGCCGAGGGCCGCAGCTTTTCCGAGGCCGCGCGGCGCCTGGCGCTGACGCCCGCGGCCGTCAGCCGCAATGTCGCCATGCTGGAGCGCAACCTCGGTGTGCGGCTGTTCCAGCGCTCCACGCGCAAGCTCACCCTGACTGAAGCCGGCGAGCGCTTCCTGGCATCGATAGGCGGCAACCTCGATGCTTTGCAGTCGGCCATTGCGGCCCTGGCCGATGACAGCGGCGCGCCCGCCGGCCCGCTCAAGGTCAGCATGTCGCCGACTTTTGGCGTTGAACACATACTGCCGCTGCTGCCGGCCTTTCTCGCGCGCTACCCCCTGGTGCGCCCCGACTGGTATTTCGAGAACCGCCCGGTCGACCTGATCGCCGAAGGTTACGACGCTGCCATCGGCGGCGGCTTCGAACTGGCGCCCGGCGTCGTGTCGCGTCCCCTGGCACCTATCCACCTCATCGCCGTGGCTTCACCCGCCTATATGGCCGGCCGTCAGTTGCCCACTGACCCTGCAGGCCTGGCCGGGCTCAGCGGCATCGTCATGCGCTCCAGCGCCACGGGCCGGCTTCGCCGGTGGGTGATGCGCGACGCGACCGGCACCGAAATGCCGGCCGTCCAAGCCGAGTCGGTGCTGGTCAACGATCCCACCGCCATGCGCGCCGCGGCCCTGATGGGCCTGGGCGTGACCTTGCTGGCCGTGCCCGACGTGTTGCCGCAGCTCGAACGCGGCGAGCTGGTCAGACTGCTGCCGCGCTGGTATGTGGATGCGGGCGCCATCTCGATTTACTACGCCACGCGCAGCCAGATGCCCGCCAGGACCCGTGTTTTCATTGATTTTGTCGCCGAAGCCTTCGAGCGCGGGCAATTGGGACGGCGCTTTGCCGGCAGCCTGGGTTAGGGGCTCCGTGGGGGCGCCTGCAGACACGGCGGACTTCCACCACAATCGCTGTCTTCACATCTCCCTCGCATCAGAAGGCAGTCATGACCCAATCCCTCAAAGTCGCCGTGATGGGCGCAGGCGCCGTCGGTTGTTATTTCGGCGGCATGCTCGCGCGTGCCGGCCATGAGGTCGTGCTGGTCGCGCGGCCCCAGCATGTGGCGGCGATTGAGCGCGACGGACTGCGCATGGAAACCCGCATGTTCGACGAGCATGTGCGCCTGGCCGCCAGCAGCGACCCGGCTGCTGTCAAAGGCGCCGACCTGGTGCTGTTCTGCGTCAAGTCCACCGACACCGAATCGGCCGGCGCGTTGATGCGGCCGCATCTCAAGGCCGACACCCTGGTGCTGTGCCTGCAAAACGGCGTGGACAATGCCGACCGCCTGCGCGCGGTGTTGCCGCAGCATGCGGTGGCCGCCGCCGTGGTCTATGTGGCGACTGAAATGGCCGGCCCCGGCCATCTCAAGCACCACGGCCGCGGCGACCTGGTGATCGAGCCTTCTGCCCTCAGCGACAGCGTGGCGCAGGCTTTGATTGCCGCCGGCGTGCCCACCGAGATCTCGGCCAATGTGCGCGGCGCGCTGTGGGCCAAACTTATTCTCAACTGCGCCTACAACGCCGTCTCGGCCATTGCCCAGCTGCCTTATGGCAAGACGGTGCAGGGCGTGGGCGTCATCGACGTCATGCGCGACGTGGTCGCCGAATGCCTGGCGGTCGCCAAGGCCGAAGGCGTGCAGGTGGCCGGCGACGTGCATGCCGCCGTCGACAAACTGGCCGGCAGCATGCCCAAGCAGTACGCCTCCACCGCACAGGACCTGGCGCGCGGCAAGCCCACCGAAATCGACTACCTCAACGGCCTGATCGTCAAGCGCGGCGAGGCGCTGGGCGTGGCCGTGCCCGCGAACCGGGTGTTGTGGGCCATGGTCAAGCTGCTAGAAGGAAAAGCCGCAGCGGCCTGAGCAGCGATCTGGCCGATATGGCGGGTGGAGCCTTCCAGCAGCCGGCGGGCCCCCATCCCTAGCTTCCCTCAACGGGGGAAGGAGCAAGAGGCAGAAGGCAGGAGTGAGGGCAGGGCGCAGGCGTCACAAACCGGCAGCGTCAATCGTCATAGAGGCAGGTGGTACTCAATTTCGAGCCACTCAACCTCCACCTCCACTCCGGACCAGAAAGCACACCCATGAAAATCGTCGTCATCGGAGGCTCAGGCCTCATCGGATCCAAACTCGTCAACATCCTTCGCCAGCGCGGCCACCAGGCCATCGCGGCATCGCCGGCGTCCGGTGTCAACACCCTCACAGGCCAGGGGCTGGCCGAGGTCCTCGCGGGCGCCCATGTGGTGGTCGATGTGGCCAATTCGCCTTCATTTGAAGACAAGGCCGTGCTGGAATTTTTCCAGACCTCGGGCCGCAACCTGCTGGCGGCCGAAGCGGCTGCCGGTGTTTTGCACCACATCGCACTCTCCGTCGTCGGCACTGACAAGCTCGCCGCAAGCGGTTATTTCCGCGGCAAGATCGCCCAGGAAAAAATCATCAGGGCCAGCAGCATCCCTTACACCATCGTCCACTCCACCCAGTTCATGGAATTCCTGGGCGGCATCGCCCAGTCGGGCACCGAGGGGCAGACGGTGCGGCTGTCGCCGGCCTTTGTGCAACCCATCGCGTCCGACGACGTGGCCGCCGCGATGGCCGACTTCACGCTGGGCGCGCCGGCCAACGGTACGGTCGAGATCGCCGGCCCGGAAAAGGTTCGCCTTTCGGACCTCGTCCAGCGCTTCCTGACGGCAAGCAATGACCCGCGCAAGGTCGTCGCCGACCCGCAGGCACGCTACTTCGGCGCCGAGCTCAAGGACGACACCCTGGTGCCGGCCGGCAAGGCGCGTTTGGGCGCCATAACTTTCGAGGACTGGTTCAAATCCCAGCCCGCGAAATAAGCCGCTACTCCTTCCCCCTCTGGGGGAAGGCTGGGATGGGGGCTCCCCGGTGCCTGTTCCACGCCGGCCTCGCAATCGGTCGCCGCTGGCCCCCATCCCTACCTTCCCCCAGCGGGGGAAGGAGCAAGAGTGAGGGCAGGGCGCCGGTGTCACAAACCGGCGCCGCCAATCGTCATAGAGGCAGGTGCACCTCAATCCCGAGCCACCCCTGCAACCCTATGAAGAAGCCATCATGAACAAGACCAGCATTTCCCTGTTTCTCGCCAGCGCCGCCTTGCTTGCCCAGCCCGCCACGGCCGCCGGCCCCGAGGGCGTGACCGTCAAGCCAGTCATGGCCAAGGACCTGTCCGATCTTCCCGGCAAGGAAGGCCTGATGATCACGGTGGACTACGCCCCCGGCGCCGCCGACCCGGTGCATCGCCATCACGCGCATGCCTTTGTCTATGTGCTCGAGGGCTCCATCGTGATGCAGGTCAAGGGCGGCAAGGAGGTCACCTTGACGGCCGGCCAGAGCTTTTATGAAGGCCCCAAGGACATCCATACCGTGGGCCGCAACGCCAGCGCCACCCAGCCCGCGAAGTTCCTGGTGCTGCTGCTCAAGAAGAAAAAAGCCGAGGTGCTGGAGCTGGTGAAGTAGGCAGCGGATCAGTTACTTTGATCGGCCCATCGTAGGGCCGTCTTTACCGCAAGGCCCCAAGAGTTTGACTTCAGTCTTGATGCTGACCACACACTTGTACTCAGGATTGATATTGGTGGCTTCCTTCTGGCAGGTGATGCCGCTGTCACTGAGGTAACGGGCCGGATCACCGACCATGTTTTGGGTGAGCGCCTTCGCACCGTTGATCTCTTTTTGCAGGGCTGCCCTTGCGACGGCTTCGGAGTAATCGTTGCTGTTTGCGCGATTTTCAAAAATGCAGACGGTTCTTTGGGTAACTGCGGGTTGCTGGCTGCTGCCATCTCGCTCTGCAACACCTGTCGAAGATATTTGCTGTGCGCGTGTGATGCCAGAAGGACTTGTCCGGTTTAACGCAGAAGTTTGTACGGCTGCAAGCGGGGCCGCCAGGTTTGCTGCCTTGGCCCCGTAATAGTTGTTGGCAATCACCGTCCCCAGTTGAAGCAACTGCATCATGTTGTTCAGCCCGGCCCCCTGTTCGGCTTTGGCTTGTGCCTGGGCAATCCGCTCGTTTTCGGCAGTTTGAGTTGCCTGGGACCATCCAGCCGCTTGCGCATCGCCTTGCTGAACTGCCTTCTCGTACCAGGACATGGCCATCTGCGGATTTTTGGGAACACCACGCCCTGATTCATAGTGAAGTCCCACCATTTTGCTGGCATAGCCCGATCCGGCCTCTGCCGCCTTTTTATACCAGTAGAGGGATTTTTCGGGGCTGTAGTGAAGGCGGCCCGGCGTCGCGCCCCAATGGATTTCTGCGATCCTCAGCATCGAATGGATGTCACCGGCACCGGCGGCCAATGCATAGCCGTCCAAAGCATTTTTATACCAGCGATCCGATTCCGCTCGCTCAGTCTCCCCTAACAACATGCCCAAGGTTTCCATTGAACTGAAGTCACCTGCATCAGCAAGCTTGGTCAGGGCGCTGATGGCCTGCGCATGCCACCGTTGCGACTCCTCAGGATTCTTGGGATGGGCCCAGAAGCGATAGTAATACCCGAGCCAAACCATGGATCCAATGTCGCCGGCATTCGCGGCTTTCAAAAGCACGGGGGCCGCCTGGTCCTCGCTTACTCCAGCCCTTCCGGCACGCATGCGAGCGCCTAGGTCAGTATCAGAAAGCGCCCGGACACTTCCGGCCAGAACGGCTTTCTTGAACAAAGCGTCGCTCTCCGCAAAATTGGGCGAAACGGCCAGTCCCATTTCGTACATGCGGCTGAGTTGATAGGCCGCGTCGGCGTTTCCGGCGTCCATGGCTTTTCGGTACCAGTTGAGCGCCTGGTCGTAATTTTTAGGGACGCCTTTGCCAGCCTCGTAATAAGCACCTAGAGCCAGCATGGCCGAAGCATCGCCCGCACCGGCGGCCTCACGCAAAGCGGCTGTCACCTTGGTGTCGCCTGACGGAGTTTTGGCACTGGCGCCCTTGTCTCCAACCTTTTCGGCCCCGGTGGGCCGTGCAGCGACGAGTACGACCTCTATGGTTTTGAGCGAATCCGGAGCAACGCGGACGTTTTGCTCGAATGTCCGTTCAGGCCCTGCTTTTCCCGCTTTTTGGACCCGCAATCTGAGTGTTCCCGATGGCACTTGCAGTTCGACCGGACACTCCCCCCGGAACTTCCCATTGATCAAGACTTCGGCGCCGGCATCATTGCCTTCGCACACGACGCGAAGTACGGGATTCGCGGCCATGGTGGACGTGCAGACCAACATTGAAGCGACGACCGCGCACGCCAGAAACGATGTAACCCTCATTGAGCGCTCCTCCAGATCACGTGATGTGTTTGTTTTCCAGGAATCAGGTATCGCCCGGCTGCTTTGGGTGAACCCGCAGCAATGCCGTGCAACAGGTCAGGATGATAGTGGCTTTGAACCTAGCAACGGCTTGGTCCCGAGCCGGTGCCTGCGCCTATCCATGAGCAGATTGTTGCGGGCCCTGGCGAGCTGAGGGACGACCTCTCCAGGCCCCCTGAAAGCGACGCTGCACCCGCTACTGCAACATCGGGCAGGATGTAACCAGCACCAAAATATTTGCCCCTTACTATCGAAATGCCCAATTTTGGGGCGACCCAGTCGCCTCCGCAGTGCTTCCGAGGCCGGCAAGGCGGGCTTTGTGGTGCATTTTTAGCGGCACGGTATGTGCTTCCACCCATCAGGTCAGGCTAACGAAGGCCTGCGCAGGGGACAGCGAGCTTCGCGGTGCCCAATCGATCTGAATGGATAACGGCGTCCACTTCGATCTTCATTTTTTGAAGATATCGAAGTGGACTTTTTTTTTGGCAAAACATGACTTAGAGGGATCGTATGGCTTATCTAGTGCCTTCGGAATTTGTGACCAAGATGGTGGACGCGGGGGAGTCCAAGATATTCATGTCCACCCGCGACACCGTTATCCGGGCCTATATGGCCGGCGCCATCCTGGCCCTGGCGGCCTGGTTCGCCGTCACCATCAATGTGCAGACCGGCCAGCCCCTGCTGGGCGCCGTGCTGTTCCCGGTGGGTTTTGTCATGCTCTACCTGTTCGGCTTTGATTTGCTGACCGGCGTCTTCGTGCTGTGCCCGCTGGCGCTGATCGACAAGCGCCCGGGCGTCACCCTCAAGGGCGTGCTGCGCAACTGGGGCCTGGTCTTTACCGGCAACTTCCTGGGGGCGTTCACGGTGGCCGTGATGATGGCCATCTACGTCACCAACGGCTTTTCCACCGAGCCCAGCGCGGTCGGCAAGGCCATAGGCGTGGTGGGCGAGAACCGCACGCTGGGCTACCAGAAGTACGGCGCCAACGGCATGCTCACGCTCTTTGTGCGCGGCATGCTGTGCAACTGGATGGTGTCGGCCGGCGTGGTCGGCGCGATGATCTCCACCCAGGTCAGCGGCAAGGTGATCGCGATGTGGATGCCCATCATGCTGTTTTTCTACATGGTGTTCGAGCACTCCATCGTGAACATGTTTCTGTTCCCCTCGGGCCTGCTGCTGGGCGCGCATTTCACCATCATGGACTACCTGATCTGGAACGAAATTCCCACGGTGCTGGGCAACCTGGTGGGCGGCCTGGCTTTCACCGGCCTGACGCTGTACGCTACGCACGTTAAAACCGGACCGGCTCGTAACTTCAAATAATCCGCTTCCATAACAAAAGCCCTCGCGCAGGCCAGTTGCGCGAGGGCTTTGCCGCCACCCCCTATGCCCTCTGAACTGAAGATCTCGGCAGGCCAGTATTCGGACAAGGGCCGCAAGGAAAGCAACCAGGATTTCCACGGCATCTACGTGCCGCAGGAGCCGCAGCTCAGCGCCAAGGGCATCGCCATCGCGCTGGCCGACGGCATCAGCAGCAGCGCCGTCAGCGACGTCGCCAGCCAGTACGCCGTCACCGGTTTTCTGGAAGACTATTACTGCACCTCGGAAGCCTGGTCGGTCAAGACATCGGCCGAGCGCATCCTGAGCGCCACCAACTCCTGGCTGCATGCGCAGACGCAAAAAAGCCCTTACCGCTACGACAAGGACAAGGGCTATGTGTGCACCCTGAGCGCCATGGTCATCAAGTCGGCCACGGCGCATATCTTTCATGTCGGCGATTCACGCATTTACCGCCTGCGCGGCAAGGCACTGGAGCAACTGACCCGCGACCACCGCGTGTGGATCGCCCAGGGCCAAAGCTACCTGGGCCGCGCGCTGGGCTTCAAGCCCCAGCTGGAGATTGACTACCAGACCCAGCAGGTGGAGCAGGGCGACCTCTTTTTGCTGGCCACCGACGGCGTGTACGAACACGTGAGCGAGCACGACATGGCCGCCATCATTCGCAGCCATGCCGATGAAGCCGGCGGGCTGGACGTAGCCGCGAAGTCCATTGTTGAAAAAGCCTTTGAACGCGGCAGCGGCGACAACCTCACGGCCCAGATCGTGCGCGTCGATGCGCTGCCCCGCCGTGAAGCCGGCGAGATGCTTCAGCAGCTCTCAGGCCTGCCGCTGCCGCCCATGCTCGAGGCCAGGGCGCAGTTTGACGGCTACACCATTGTTCGCGAAGTGCAGGGCAGCAGCCGCAGCCATATCTACCTGGCCACCGACAACGACACGGGCGCGCTCGCCATCCTCAAAACCCCGTCCATAGACCTGGGCGGCGACCCGGCCTACCTGGAGCGCTTCCTGACCGAAGAGTGGATCGCCAGGCGCATCAACAGCGCCCATGTGCTCAAGCCCTATGTGCCGACCCGAAAGCGCCACTATGTCTATGTGGCCACCGAATACATAGACGGGCAGACGCTGGCCCAGTGGATGATCGACAACCCCCGGCCCGCGCTGGAGTCGGTACGCGGCCTGGTCGAGCAGATCGCCAAAGGCCTGCGCGCCTTTCACCGGCTGGAGATGCTGCACCAGGACCTGCGGCCCGAGAACATCATGATCGACAACACCGGCACCGCCAAGATCATCGACTTCGGCGCCACCCGCGTGGCCAGCCTTGCGGAGCTTGACGGTCCCGGCGGGCGGGATGACATCCTGGGCACGGCCCAGTATTCAGCGCCCGAGTATTTCCTGGGCGAGGGCGGCACCACCCGCTCCGACCTCTTCTCGCTGGGCGTCATCACCTACCAGATGCTGACCGGGCGGCTGCCCTATGGCGCCGAAGTCGCCAAAAGCCGCACGCGCGCCGCGCAAAACCGGCTGCGCTACGACTCCGCGCTGCGCGACGACCGCGAGATCCCGGCCTGGATAGACGATGTGCTGCGCAAGGCCGTGCACCCCGACCCGGCCAAACGTTATGGCGAGCTGTCGGAGTTTGTGTATGACCTGCGCCACCCCAGCCAGGCCTTTATGCACAAGACGCGCCAGCCCCTGCTGGAGCGAAACCCGTTGGCGTTCTGGAAAGGGCTGTCGCTTGTATTGGCCGTGGTCATTGTGGTGATGCTGGCCCTGAAATCGACGACCGGTTAGCCCGGGTCTTAACGGATGCCGCCGTAGTCCGCCAGCAGTCCGGGCAGCGCCCGGTCGGCGATCTGCAACTGCTCGGGGCTGAACTGGGCCAGCAAGACTTGCGCGGTGGCATCCAGCGTCGCCAGCATGTTGGAGCGTCTTTGCGCGTCGGCCAGCAAATACTGGAAGGCGTCTTTCGCGGTCTGTTCGTCCACGATGCGCGGGCCGGCCGGGCCGCTGGTCGCCATGTCCAGGAAACGCCCGCGGAAATTCTCCCAGGCCGGGCCCTGCTCGCGGGTGATCTGCAGCGCCACCCGCAGGTCAAACAGCCGGCGGCTGACCTGCTCCCAGCGCGACTGCACGCGTGGCGCCTGCGGGCCTTCCGCCTGGGCCTCGCCGGGGCGATGGGGGCGTGCGCCCCCGGTGTTGTACGGGCCCCCGGTGCTGTATTGGGCATGGCTGGCGCAAGCCAGACCCGCCAGCAGCAGGGCCGCGGCCCCGGCTCGCCAGTGTGCCGATGAAATATGCATGTCCTCTTCCTGTGATGGTTTGCGCGCAGCCTGCGCCCGGCTATTTCAAAGCGCTTGCGCGTCCGGCTTGTAGTGTCGCGGTAAAGCCGGCGTAAATCTGCACCATTCCAGGAAATGAATCATCCGCAGATGCCTTGTTTTCAATCTGCGTAAATCTGCGTCATCTGCGGATTTGAATGTGTTCCCAGCTGCCGCGGCTTGGAAACAGGGCCTCTGCGGGCGCGGCCGCTTCTCGTTTGCCTTATTTGCGCCAATGTGCGCTATCTGTGGATATAAATCATCCGCAGATTACGCAGATTTACACAGATTAAAGACAAAGCATCCGCGGATCAGCTGTCCGCCCGAATACCCCGCAGCATGATGATGCCGCCCAGGTTACGCGTGTCGGCGCGCATGCGGGTGCGCAGGCCTTCGGCCGTGGAGGGCGCCGGCTGCCAGCCCACCGTGATCAGGCGCTGGCGCGTGTCGCCCGTCTTGAGCGCGTCTATCACCGCCGCGCCCAGCTTGTCGCGCACCGCGGCAGGCAGCGAGGCCGGGCCGGCCAGCGCGGTGAAGAGCTCCATGTCCGCGCCCATGATGCCCACCTCGCGCAGCGTCGGCAGCTCGGGCGCCAGCATGCTGCGCTGCTCCGAGGTCACGCCTATGACCTTCATCTTGCCGGCCTTGACCTGCTGCATCGCCAGGCCAGGCGGCAGCAGCGCCGCCTGCAGCTGGCCGCCCAGCATGGCCGTGATGATCTGCGGGTTGCCGGGGTAGGGCACATGCATCACGCCCAGGCCGCCGCTGCGGCTTTTGATCAGCTCCATGCCCAGGTGGCCCGGCGTGCCCGCGCCCGGCGAGCCGTAGTTGGCCTTGTCGCCCTGGTTGCGCAGCCAGGTCAGCCACTCCTGCGGCGTGCTGCCCTGCGCGAAATTGCTCACCACCATCACCATGGGTGTCGTGCCTATCAGCGCGATGGGCGCCAGGTCCACGGCGGGGTCGTAAGGCGCCATCGGGTTCAGCAGCTTGGCGATGGTCAGCTGGCTGTTGTTCATCACGCCAAAGGTGTGCATGTCGGTCGCCTTGGCCACCTGGTCGGCCGCGATGATGCCCGAGGCGCCGGCCTTGTTCTCCACAATCACCGGCTGGCCCAGGGTTTTTGACAGCTGCTCGCTGATGGAGCGCGCCGACAAATCCTGCACCGATCCCGGCGGAAAGCCTATCAAGAGGCGTATCGGTTTGGTCGGCCATTCGATGGCCACCGGTGCCGCGGCGGCAGGCTTTGCGGCCGCGGGCTTGGCGAGGGCCAGCTTGCCGCTGGCCGCGTTGCCTTGGGAGGAGTTGGCCTGGGCCCAGGCGCCGGACGATGCCGCCGCCAGCAAAGCCGCCTGGGTGACTGCCTGGGTGATGGCCAGCGCGCGCCGTGAGAGAAGTCGTGTCATGAAAAGCCCTCTGTTGGAGTGAAAAAACTGACCGCTGTGGGACTCATGACCAGACAAGTGATGGCAACTGCCGCGCCCCGGCATGCCCGCATGGCCGTGCCCGCAGCCAATGCTGCGGGCCCGTCCACCGCTCCCCCTCTTGCTGTCGATCCCGCCCCTGTGATGCGAACCATTGTGTTGAGCCGCCCGTGTAACGGTCAACCTGTTAGCCCTGACAGGGTTTGGCGGCAAAAGAGGTGTGGGCGGGGAGGGCGGGCGTGATGAGACGCTATGTATACAGACGAAATGCCGGCCGGGGCGGCCGGTGTCAGGAATGACAGTGGCTAGTTGGGCCGCGGCCGGGTTGTGGCGTGTTTGTCACGCGCGCAACCGCGAAGTGTGATGCCGGTTTTGGTGCACCCTAAGCCATTGGTTTGCCCACCGCCCGCGGCATGAAGAACTAAGGCTTAGCGCCCGACAATCGCCTTCCAGTGCCTCGGCTCCACCGGCGTGATCGACAGCCGGTTGCCCTTGCGCAGGATGATGAGATCCTCGAGTTCGGGCCGCGCGCGCAGCTCGGGCAAGGTGATGTTGGGAATCTTCTTCACGACCTGCACATCGACCAGCAGCCAGCGCGGCTCCTCGCGTTTGGACTTGGGATCGTAGTAGGGCGACTTGGCATCGAACTGTGTAGGGTCAGGGTAGGCCGTCGACGCCACACGCGCGATGCCCACAATGCCGGGCTCCGCGCAGCTCGAGTGATAAAACAGCACGCCATCCCCGACCTTCATCCCGTCACGCATGAAGTTGCGCGCCTGGTAGTTGCGAACGCCAACCCAGGGGACCGTCGAGTTTTTCGCCGCGAGCGCGTCATCGACCGAGCATTCTTCGGGTTCGGATTTCATGAGCCAGTAGGTTGTCATGGGGTTGCGATGCCAATGATTTAAATGCCGAAAGGCAAGGGCGCCTACCTACTGGATGCAAGCGAAAGCGGACCGCACCTGTTTGGCTTTATTGTAAATGTGTCGCTGCAGTAAGAATGTCATTGGCGACGATCTTGCGTCAGAACACCGCATGTCAGCCTAGATTGACATCCTACATTTGGAGGAGGACGAGAAGTTCGTGAAAAGCAATACTGCAACTGGTTCATACTTGGTCGTCATTGCATCTGCTAGCACGGAAGAGGTCATTACCGACCTTCTTCAAAATATTATTCTTCGGCCGATGCTTTAAGTGTCTTCCGTTTCAATCGGAAGTGAGATGCGCATGACCGTCCATTGGATCCAGCCTTGATCCGTGTTAATTCGATCAATACCTGAACCAACTACTCGAATTCTTTGCAGTGGGGATGCTTAAATGCGAACGGTCTACGCCACTACTCTCGAAATAAAAGATTCGGCCGAAATACCGACTGCGTTGGATTATGTAGGTAGGTGGATTCACGATTGGTACCGTCGTGAACGGGTGCCTATCAATGTTGCGGATAACCTAGCTACCGGGGATCTCTCAATGGAGCCCATGGAGGGGCATCGACTCTCGATTCGGCACCATACCGCGGCCGGTGACCCACGTTCCAGGCTGGCGGATATTGTTTGGGCGTATCCCGATCAATATGATCCGAGTTTGGGTTGGGTTGTATCGATTGCAGCAATTAATGAGCCAAGCGGTTTGACTCTGTCACTTGATCTTGCAGTAACCGGCCTCCAATTGATGTTTGCGCCAGCAAATATCAAACTTGGCTCTCCTCGGGTTATACGTGATATCTCTCGATTGCGTTCAGTGCGGATCGCAGGGCACCCCTACAACGTGACGCCCGAGGTCATCGGTGCAGAGGAGGTCGAAGCATTGGTTTCTGAGTTGAATGACCCGTCTCGACCTTTTCCCATCGTCCTCGTTTCCAGAGGCCTGCTGGACGATCGGCCTTTGGTTGACACTTCAAATTTGGCAGAGCGGCTCGCAGGGGTAGCAAAAGTTTATGAGCTGGCTGACAAATGGGCCTCTTTTCGTCTCACTGAATTGCTAACTAACCCGCTATCTTGCTTCGGCGGAGCGGTGCGCTTGTATTGGCCTCGATTTAGCAATACCTCGGATCCGTTTCTCCATCCTCTATGGATGCCTTGGCAGTTTAAAGGTGCTTCGTCCGAGCGAACGCTTTCCGAACTTGTAAATCTCACCCTTGACGCTGCGGCGTTCAGGCATATTGAGCCTCCAGCAATTTCGCGACTGCGACAACTGTCGGCCCGTGAGCAACGTGAGGCCAATCGTGCTGACAGTAGTACCTCAACAGACCAATTGTTAGAAGACTTGGTTTCTGTGGAGAGTCAGCTTAAGGATCTCCAACAGGCTCATGCTGCTCTTTCTCAGGAAAACGAAATACTTCGGGGCAATGCAATGGCGCTTGCGGCGCATTTTGGCCGTTCAAATTCAACCGCTCAATCTGAGGTTGTTGTGGAGGATGACACCATAGCAATGGAGGAAGCTCCCAAATCAGTCTCGGACGCGGTAAGGCTTGTTGAGGAGCGTGCGAAGTTCATCACATTCATTGAGTCGGCCCAATCTTCCGCCGCCGAATCACCGTTTCGTCATCCAGACCGGGCATATCAAGCGCTTATGGCAATCGAGGAGGTTACCGCCATCTGGGCTAGTGGAATCAATACGGGAAAGTCCATCGGATCGATGCGAGATTTGTTTAAGAAGCGCGGATTCGAGTATGCGGACGATGTTTCGCAAACTTCAAAGGGGAAGTGGGGTAACGAATATGTAGCGCATCACAAAGGGCGAGAACTCGATATTTCACCGCACATCACCATCGGCGCGAAGCAAGCTGACTCATGCTTATCTGTTCACTGGGCATGGGACAGAGACGAGCTAAAAGCGGTGATAGCACACGTTGGGCGTCATAAAACCAATACTAAGACGTAGGCATAAATCCTTCCTCCGGCAGCCTGTGCAGGGCCGTTTCATTACCCTGACGTGCCGTTTGCTTAAGCTGCGAACTCGAAATGAACTCAATTCAACAGGTTTTTCATCTCCCTTATTTTGAGGATCTGACACGCCTTGCCGTCTTTCGTTGTAAGAGAATTCACGCCTCCTACGGGCGAAACATTCAGGATCTACCCAAAGGTAAGACTTCTTGGTGGAAGCTTAAGAGCGGGCAGACATTTGGTGGCGTCGTTATTCTTTTGGATGCGGCGGATCCCAATCTCGTAGAAGTGTGGGCGGGACGTTCTTTAGGTCCGAACTCAGGCCGCCTGCAACCGACGAATGCCGAAGGCCGCTGGGCTTTGCGTGTTGAGGATGCATTCCAGCTCCTGGGGGTGATTGCACTGAAGCAGGTGAAGTTGTTTCTAGGCAAACAGCCTGGCAATGGCGTGACCTATATTGACCGTATCCCCATTCCCACACAACAGACTTCATCTCGTCCTAAGGTGCTGGAGAATAAGGAGCGCGGGTTCAGAGAGGAATTTTCCGGAGATCGAGCAACTATCACTCCGGGGTGCTACACCCCAAACTCAATTCATGGACGGACTATCAGGGCTTTTTACCAATGGCTATGCACCAAAGGATATAAGGATCTGGACAACAAAGCGGGCTTGTGGGACATGCACGGGTTCGCCCCGGATGGGGCGGCGCACTTGTTCGAACTGAAAACTAACGCAGATACCACTAGTGTCTACACCGCGCTGGGACAACTCCTGTTATATGAACTGACTGTGGGGGCAAGCCGAAAAATAATGGTGCTTCCTGACTCGCCGCAGAGTAGGGCAGCTTGGAGCACCAAGCTCAAGCAGTTGAACATCGGGTTGATAAGTTTTGCTGAGCAAAGGGGCCGCTACGAATTTTTTGAAATTCTTCAGTAGCCTCGCATGTGCATGGGGTTGATGGCATCCGAATCTCGCCGGCGGCTGGCATCGTGTCAAGTCAAGTAAGGATTCAACGGAATCCCGCCACCATTGCTGGTCCGGCCCTAGCTTGAAGATCGCAGAATGCGAATGGAGTGCGTTGGGTGTCTCAGTGCTGATCCGGCCCACATAGCCAACGATCTAGCATTTGCGCAGGTTGTCGCCTTAGACCAAAGCCTCAGGGAAATTCCTGTTTGACAGCGCAGAACTTCTTGAATAAAGTCATTAACAAATAAGTTAATAATTAAACAAGAAGCAAATGGCCGCCTCCCTCGACAAAATCTTTGAAGCCCTCGCCTCGGGTCCCAGGCGCCAGATCCTGGCCTACCTGACCGAGAAAGAGCTCAGTACCACTGAGCTGGCTGAGCGCTTTGCCATGAGCACGCCGGCGATTTCGCGCCATCTCTCGGTGCTGGAAAACGCCGGCCTGGTGAGCAGCGAGCGCAGCGGCCAGTTTGTGCTCTACAAGCTCAACGGCGACAGCCTGGTCAACAGCCTCACGGGCTACGCCTTTGAACTCTGTCCGGTCGCGCGGCCCCTGAAGCGGGAGCGCGCCCCGGCGAAAACACAAAAGGCCAAGTAAGTAGCAAAAGCAAAAACAGGAGAGAGGGACTCATGCTGAATCTCACGCAGGTAGTTGAAACGTTTCCATCGGTTCGCATTCCATCCGAATCGGGCGGCCTGGCCGTCGAGGTGTCCTTGATCGCGCAGATAGGCCATGGCGCCGGCAACCATCTGTTTGCCAGCGTGGCCTCCCGGCAGCGGCAGCACAGCGCCTTTGTCGACGAACTCGATGAGCCCTCGGCCAAGCTGGGCGGCACCGATTTCTCCAAAGGCGACGCCACCTCGCTGTACTCGTTTGTGGTGGGCCCCAAAGGCCATCCATTTCATCGTCATGCGGGCCACCGCATCTTCACGGCGGTGTCGGGTAGCGGCGGGGCGCAGCTGCGGTTTTCGAGCGCGTCGGAGCAGCAAATCCATGAAGACCCGCACAACTTCATGCGCGCGCTGCGTTTTGTGAACATACCGCCGGACTGCCTGTTCACCGTGCGCTTCGGCGGTGAGACCTGGCATCAGTTCGCGCCGCTTTCGCGCAACTCCCTGCATCCGGTGTTTTTTGCGCTGTCTTGCCATACCAATGAGCTGGGCGGCAATTTGCCGGAGGCCCTGAAAGAAAAAGTGCTGAGCAACGAGGCCAGCATCCCGGCGTTGACGGAGTTGTTGCCCGATGCGGTGAAGGCGCTGCTTCAGGCCAAGGACTTCAAGGCCGATGCCGTGCCGACTACGACCTTGTCACTCGACGCCCCACCCGGGACCTTCCATCGTGTGGTCTGCAATACCGTGCGCAGCGGCGCGGGCGTGATGCGCGGCCTGTGGGGTTCGTGGAAAGGGGCCTCAGGCTTTCTGTCGCATGGTGGCTCCGCCCGAAGCGTGAAAGAGCTCAGCAGCCCGCCGGCCGATTCCTTGCTGCTGGAGCAGTTGAGCGGCTTGCGCATCCACCATGAAGACACTTTTCGCTTGCGCGTGACCGGCACCAACTTCGGGAACACCAGTGCCACGAACCTGCTGGCCGCGGTACTCGAGGGTTTTATGCTTAACGCACCCAGCGGAGTGTCCAACCTGATGGCGCTGCGCAACGTGCTGGTCAAGCCCCTGGGCCTGCGTACATCGCCCTTGGGTTGCCCGGTTTCATCCCTGTTGTCGCCGGACACCAGCAACCTGTTTGCGAACCGTTATCCGGTGCTGGATCAGAGCACCAACGCCGCCGACAGCAAGGCGCAGGTCATCCTGGGCGCCAACGACAAACATTTGCTGTTCAGGTCTTGCGTCAGCGTGGAAATCGTCGACAAGCACCATGTGGATGTGATGCTGGGCACGCGGGTCCATTGCAAGAATTTCTTTGGCCGCTTTTACATGGCTGCGATTGACTATGTGCATCGCCATTACGTCACGCCCACCATGCTGCGGCTGGCGGTGGAATATGCGGTGGTGCAGGAAAAAGAGTCGCCTGCACCCACCAAACTGGTGACGGCTTAAGGTGCCATCGTCCGGTCGCTGACGACCTATTGCAACGCTAGCGCTTTGTCATCCACGCGGCCATGGTGTCGCACAGTTCCTCGCGCACCTGCGCATCGGTGCGGCCTGAACGTACCAGCACATGGAAGGCGTGGTCGGCACCCTCCACGACATGCAGGCCTGCCTTGTTGCCGAGCTTTGCCGTGGTCTGCTTGATCAGGTCCAGGTCGGCGAGGCCATCGCGTGTGCCTTGCAGAAAAAGCATGGGCAGCTTGACGCCCACCAGGTGCGCGGCGCGTTCGGTAGAAGGCTTGCCGGCCGGGTGCAGTGGAAAGCCCAGCAGCACAAGGCCCTTCAGGCCGGGCAAGGGCTCAGCCGCCTGCACCTGCGTGCTCATGCGCCCACCGTAGGACTTGCCGCCGGCAAACAGCGGAACACCAGGCATATGCCGCGCCGCTTCTCCGACCGCTGCCCGAACCGCCGCATGCGCCACGGCGGGGGAGTCCGGGCGTTTCGAGCCTTGCTCCATGAACGGAAAATTGAAGCGCAAGCTGGCGATGCCGCGTTCCGCGAGACCCTGGGCGATGGCCTCCATGAAGGCGTGCTTCATGCCCGCGCCGGCGCCATGGGCAAACACATAACAAGCCTTGGCGCTGGCGGGCGTCTGCAGCAGGCCGGAAATGGTGCCGCCCGACGCGAGCGCAATGGTCAGTGGAGTGGGGTGTGTCGGCATCAAGGGGAAGGGTGCTGGATGGTGCCGTCCCGGTCAGTGCGCAAGATCGGCCACCAGCTTGTCCGCCGCCTGAACCGCCTCCTCGCGCGTGGGCCAGGTCCTGTCGGTATCGTGCAGGGGGGCCAGCGATTCAACATGGACAACATCGATATACCAGGGGCCGTCAGGGAAATGGCACAGCCTGGCCATGTAGTGCCTGCCGTTGGCGACGCCGGGGACGTATTCCTCGATCGGTTCTGGTTCTTCTTCGGGTACTTCCGGGTTCATTGCTTTCTTTCCAAATCCTGATTATCCGTAAGCCACCCAGCTAATCCTTGAGATCCACCTTGAGCGCCGCGAGTTTTTTGGCGTAAGCATCCCTGCGTTTTGCCGCTTTTTCCGCGGTCTCGACGGCCATCTGGATCGCCTTGGGGCCTTTGGTGGCAACTGTTTTGATCAATCCGAATTTGTGGGCAGCCTCTGCCTGCGCCTTCCTGTACGTGGCGATGAGCTCGGCATGGGCAATGGGTGAATTCACGGGGTACTTCTTGACGGGCTCTATCGGGAAACCACAAAACCAGTCGTCGCCGGCCGGCCCGGCAGCTGCAGTTGGGTCGAGACTTCGGGCGTCTGCGCCAGCAGTGTTCCCTTCTTCCACACCTTGAGCCGATTCGCCCGCAAACGAATCGCCTCCACAGCATCCCGCGCCTGCAGCAGCACAAAACTCGCATCGCAGCCCACCTCCAGGCCGTAGCCCTGCAGGTGCATGACCTTGGCGGCATTGACCGTCACCGCGTCAAAACACTGGCGTATGCCTTTCTGGCTGGTCATCTGCGCCACATGCAGGCCCATGTGGGCGACTTCCAGCATGTCGCCCGAGCCCATGCCGTACCAGGGGTCCATCACGCAGTCGTGGCCGAAGGCGACATTCACGCCGGCGGCCATGAGTTCGGGTACGCGGGTCATGCCGCGGCGTTTGGGATATGTGTCGTGGCGGCCTTGCAGGGTGATGTTGATCAGGGGGTTGGCAATGACACTGACACCGGACTCGGCGATCAGGGGCAGCAGCTTGGAGACGTAGTAGTTGTCCATGCTGTGCATGGAGGTGCAGTGGCTGCCATTGGCGCGGCCTTGCAGGCCCAGGCGCTGCGCCTCAAACGCCAGGGTTTCGATATGGCGTGACAGCGGGTCGTCGGATTCGTCGCAATGCATGTCGACCAGCAGGCCGCGCTCGGCGGCGATCTCGCAGAGCAGCCTGACGCTGGCCGCGCCCTCGGCCATGGTGCGTTCAAAGTGCGGGATGCCGCCCACCACTTCCACACCCTTGTTCAGCGCGCGTTTCAGGTTGTCGACACCGCCTTTTGTGCGCAGCACGCCGTCCTGCGGGAAGGCGACCAGTTGCAGGTCTATATAGGGCGCGACCTGTTTTTTGACTTCGAGCAGTGCGTCTACCGCCAGCAGGCTGGGGTCGCTGGTATCGACGTGGCTGCGTATGGCCAGAAGGCCCTTGGCGACGGCCCAGTCGCAGTAGGCGAGGGCGCGTTCCATGAGGGCCTCGGCCGTCAGCAGCGGCTTGAGCTCACCCCACAGCGCAATGCCTTCGAGCAGCGTGCCGCTTTCATTGACGCGCGGCAGGCCGTAGCTCAGCGTGGCGTCCATGTGGAAGTGGGGGTCGACAAAGGGCGGGCTGAGCAGGTAGCCGCCGGCGTCGACTGTTTCGCGGGCCGGTGCCTGCAGGCCGGCTTCGACGGCCGTGATCTTGCCCATTTGCACGGCGATGGAGATGCCGGTGCGGCCGTCGGGCAGGGCGGCGTTGGTGATGAGAAGGTCTAGCATGGCGTGGCCTTTCAGCTGCGGTGTTGCTGCGGGTCCGCGGACCAGCGCGCGCGGGGCAGGCGGTAGATGCAGCAGCGCCGTTCAGGGCTGTCCGCGGGGTAAGCCCAGTGGTCGAACTCGTCGCCAGGGCTTTCCTGCATGCCCAGGCGCTGCATGACGGCGCGCGAGCGGGTGTTGCGCAGCGTTGTCATCGCGACAATCTCCTGCAGGCCCAGGGACTCGAAGCCGGCGCGCAAGGACAGGCGTGCCGCCTCGGTCGCCAGGCCCAGGCCCCAGAAGCGCTGCGCCAGCCGCCAGCCGACTTCCACGCAGGGGCCGAAAGGCAGTTCCGGGTCGGGAATATGGAGGCCGGTAAAGCCCGCGAATTGCGGCGCCGCTGCGCCTTCGGCCAGGTAGTCCATGGCCCAGAAGCCCCAGCCGCGCTCCTCGATCTTGCGGCTCATGCGGTCTATCCAGGCGTCGCTCTGCGCGCGGCTGAGCGGCGCCGGGAAGTGGCGCATGACCTCGGTATCGGCCGTCATGGCGGCAAAGGGCTCGCGGTCGGCGTCCGTCCAAGGGCGCAGCCGCAGGCGCGGGCTGGCCAGCAGGGCCGGCGCGATGACGGTGGCATTGCCGGGGGCCCAGGCAATGGGCTCGGCTTCCAGGCCACCGGCCAGGGCCTCCTGCAGGAGCTGGCGTTCGGCCTGTTTACGGGCGGTTTTTTCATTGAGGAAAGCCGGGTCTGTGCTTTCTGTTTGGCGGCTGCGCATCAGCGCTCTCCCTTGCGATAAGGTTTCATCAGCGCCTGAGGATACGCCGCCTTGCGTGCCACCAGCACCAGCGCGAGTATGGAGAGCAGGTAGGGCAGCATCAAATACACCTGGTAAGGCACGTTGACCAGGCCGGACGTCTGCAGGCGCAGCTGCAGCGCATCAAAAAACGCGAACAGCAAGGCACCCAGCAAGGCCTTGCCGGGCCGCCAGGAGGCGAACACCACCAGCGCCACACAGACCCAGCCGCGGCCGTTGACCATGTTAAAGAAAAAGGCGTTAAAGGCCGAGAGCGTGAGGAAGGCGCCGGCCACACCCATCAGGGCCGAGCCGGCGACGATGGCGGCCGTGCGTGTGGCCGCGACCGAAACACCCTGGCCTTCGGCGGCCTGCGGGTTCTCGCCGACCATGCGTATCGCCAGGCCGGCCGGCGTGCGGTACAGCAGCCAGGCGACCAGCGGCACCAGGGCCAGGGCCAGCAAGGTGAGCGGGGTTTGCGCGGCCAGCACGCTCAAACCCGTGCCGTCCAGCCAGTGCATGGGCGCAAACGGCGTGACGGTGGGCGGCGTGTCGACCTTGGGGAAACTCACGCGGTAGCCGTAATAGCTCAGCGAAGTCGCGAGCAGGGTAATGCCCAGGCCGGCGACATGCTGCGACAGCGCCAGGCCCACGGTCAGGAAGGCGTGCAGCAGGCCGAATACCGCGCCGGTCAGCGCGGCCACCACCACGCCCAGCCACAGCGGTGCGCCGCCATAGACGGCCAGCCAGCCGCTGAAAGCACCCGCGACCATGATGCCTTCGATGCCGAGGTTGAGCACACCGGCGCGCTCGCAGAGCAGCACGCCCAGGGTGCCCAGGATGAGCGGCGTGGCGATTCTCAGGACGGCAATCCAGAAGGGAGCGGCGGTGAGGACATCCAGCAGTTCAGTCATGGCTTGCGCCCCCACACCAGCTTGTATTGCGTCATCAAGGTCGCGACCAGCACCGAAATCAAGGAAGCCGCCACAATCACATCGGCAATATAGGTCGGCACACCGACCGCGCGGCTCATGGTGTCGGCACCTACCAGCACCCCGGCCACAAACACCGCGGCGGCGACCACTCCCAGGGGGTTGAGGGCGGCCAGCATGGCAATCACGATGCCGGTGTAGCCATAGCCGGGCGACATGTCCAGGGTGACATAGCTGGTGCGGCCGGCCACCTCGATGGCGCCGGCCAGGCCGGCCAGCGCGCCCGAGAGCAGGGCGACCAGCACCACGGTGCGCGTGACGGGCACACCGGCAAAGGCCGCGGCCCGGGTGTTGGCACCCATGGCGCGTATGTCAAAACCCAGCACCGTGTACTTGAGCAAAGCCCACAGCGCGACGGCGAGGCCCAGGGCCCAGAACAGGCCGGTGTGTATGCGGGTCTGTTCAACCAGTTTGGACAGCTCCAGCTCGCCCAGCAGCGCCACGCTTTGCGGCCAGCCCATGGCGGTCGGGTCTTTCATGGGGCCGTCCAGCATGGCCGAAACAAACAGCAGCATCACAAAATTGAGCAGCAAAGTGGTGACGACCTCGTCGACGCCCAGCCGCGCCTTGAGGAGCGCCGGCCCGAGCAACAGCAGGGCGCCGGCCAGCGCGGCTGCCAGCAGCATAAGGCCGAACAGCAGCCAGACGGGCAGCCCAAAACCCGTGCCGCCATGCAGGCCGCCCACGGCCACGGCGGCCAGCGCGCCGGCATACAGCTGGCCCTCGGCGCCTATGTTGAAGAGCCGCGCCTTGAAGGCCACGGTGGCGGCCAGGCCGGTCAGGATCAGCGGGATGGCGCGGGTCAGGGTTTCGCTGAGCGCAAAGACCGAACCAAAGCCGCCCTTGAACAGCAGGCTGTAGGTCTGCCCCAGCGGCGCGCCGGCCCACAGCACCAGCAGCGCGCTGACCAGCAGGGTGAAGGCGATGGCCGCGATAGGGGCCAGCAGCAGGGCGACTTTGGAGGTTTCGGTGCGTTTCTCCAACCTCATGGCTGTGCCTCGTGGGCGGCTTGGGCGCCCGCCATGGCCAGGCCTATGGCCTCTCGCGTCCAGGCTTCGCCGGGCAAGGCCTCGGTGAGCCGTCCCGCGTGCATCACGGCCACACGGTCGCCCAGCGCGATGACTTCGTCGAGGTCGTCGGAGATCACCAGCACGGCCGCGCCGGCATCGCGCGCGGCAATCAGCTGCTGCTGCACATAGGCGACTGCGCCTATGTCCAGGCCCCAGGTCGGCTGGTGGGCAATGATGAGCCGGGGTGGCTGCGCTGTGGCTTCGGTTGTGGGAGAAACCAGCGCCCGCCCGAGGATCAGCTTTTGCATATTGCCGCCCGAGAGGGACCTGGCCGCCGTCTGCGGCCCGCCGCCGCGCACGTCAAACTCGCGCACAATGCGCGCCGCATGGGCTTGCGCGGCCTGGCGTTTGACCCACAGCGCTTTGGAAAACGCCGGGCTGCGCAGGCGTTCCGATACGGCGTTTTCCCAGACGCAAAGGTCGCTGACCACACCCACGCCATGCCGGTCTTCGGGGATGCGCGCCACGCCTTGGGAAACCAGCCAGGCGGGCGAGGCTTTTAAAGGTTGGCCCTGCAAGGTCACCGTGCCCCGGCTGGCCTGGCGCATGCCGCACAGCAGCTCGGCCAGCGCGAGCTGGCCGTTGCCCGAGACACCGGCAATCGCGACGATTTCACCGGCCTTGAGCTGCAGCGAGACGCCGTCCAGCCGGTCGCGGCCGGCGTCGGCCGTGCTGACGGCATCCAGCGTGCAGACCGCCGCGCCCGTGGCCGGCGCGGGCCGGCGCTGCGTGGCCGCGACGGCATGGCCCACCATCCATTGCGCAAGCTGGGCCTGGCTGGTGCCGGCGGCCGGCGCCTGGGCCACCAGCTTGCCGGCGCGCAGCACGGCCACGCGCTGCGAGACACGCAGCACCTCGGCCAGCTTGTGGCTGATAAAGATGATGGACAGGCCCTGGGCCACCATCTGGCCCAGGGTGGCGAACAGCGCCTCGCTTTCCTGCGGCGTCAGCACGGCCGTGGGTTCGTCGAGGATCAGGATGCGCGCGCCGCGGTACAAGGCCTTGAGGATCTCGACGCGCTGGCGCTCGCCGACCGAGAGGCTGCCGACCTTTGCGTCGGGTGCGACCGGCAGGCCAAAGCGCTGCGCCACCTCCAGCAATTTGGCGCGCGCGGCGCCGCGGCGCGAAAACAGCTGCCACAGCGGCTCGCTGCCCATCATCACGTTGTCGAGCACGCTGAGGTTGTCGGCCAGCGTGAAATGCTGGTGCACCATGCCTATGCCGGCCTCGAGCGCCGCGCGCGGGTTGCCGGGCGGCAGCGGCTTGCCGAAGATTTCTATGCGGCCTTCGTCGGCCGTGTAGTGGCCGAACAAAATGGACACCAGCGTGGACTTGCCGGCGCCGTTCTCGCCCAGCAGCGCGAGGATTTCGCCGGCCTGCAAGTCCAGCGAAATCGCGTCATTGGCAAGCAGCGGACCGAAGCGTTTGCTGATGTTGGCAAGGCGCAGCACCGGCGGCTGGGTGTTCTCAGCCGAGGGATGTCCAGTGGTCATGCCGGTCACGCCGCTCCTGGCGGTAGTTGGTGATTTCCAGACGGAGGCCATCGGGGTCGCTGAAGAAGGTCGCCCAGTAGTCCGGTGCGTATTCGCCGTGCTGGTGCGGCTCGCTGGCGTTGATGCCTGAGGCCTGCAGCAGCCGGGCGCATTCGACCACGTCTTCGACCGTGTCCACGCGCAGGCAAAAGTGGTGAAGGCCGGGCGAGTAGGGGTCGTGCGCGGCTTGGGAGCGGGCCGGCCGCAGGACATAACCGAAGTAGCGGTTGAAATACTGGATGTGCGGGTCACCGCCAATCGTGAAGGTGTTTTTGCGGCAGCGGAGCACCGTCAGCATGAGTTTGTCGTAGAACGCTTCCGACGCTGCCATGTCGCTCACGGCGATGTAGATGTGGTCGATCCCGGTGAGTTCGGGCATGCTATTTCCAGGCTGCGAGAAATGCCAGCAGCACTTTTGCCGAATTGTCGGCGGCGATACCCATAAAGGTCACCATCTCATTGGCGCCTTCGCCGCCGCCGGCCAGGTCGCTGAGGGAGCGGAAGGCGATATAGGGCACGTTGTTGCTGTAGGCCACCATGCCGACGGCGGCGGTTTCCATGTCCAGCACATTGGCGCCAAAAGTCTTGAAGGCGTATTCGCGGAAGGCGGCGTTGTCGACAAAGGCCTGGCCGGAGACGCCGTTGCCGCCGACCCGGAGCTGCGGCTTGTGTGTCAGGCAGACGCCGGCCTTGCAGGACTCCAGCGCGAGGGGCCCCAGGCCGCGCGCCGTTTCCAGCATCCTGGGGTCGACGGTGAACCAGAACTTGCGCACCGGCGCCGGGCTGGCGGCGGTGCGGGTTTCGACGGGGCGCGGGTGCAGCATGCCGAAGGGCGCCAGGGTCTGGGCTTCCATGCGCGGCGGGATGGTGTAGCGGCCGGGCGCGGTTTCGCGCGCCATCAGCACCTCGAGGTACTGGCCCCACTGGGCCGGCACGCTGACGTCGCCTATGTGCAGGCTGGGATCCACGCCGCCGGCAATGCCGCTGAAGACGATGCTCTGGATGTTGAAGCGGTCCAGCACCAGCTGGGTGTTCATGGACGCATTGACCATGCTGATGCCCGAGAGGAACAGCACGACCGGTTTGCCCTGCAGGGTGCCGGTGCTGAATTCGACGCCGTTGATCCGATGCCGCGCCGGGGTTTGCAGCTGCCGCAGCAGCAGGGTGAGTTCGGGCTCGAAGGCCGAGATCACCGCGATGCGCGGGGTGTCGTCCAGCCGGACCGGCGTGCCGGTGGTGGCGCAGCCGGCCAGGCCGAGGGCCAGCAGCCCGGCGATGGCAAAAGCCGCCAGCCGGGACGGGAGCATGCGCCGCAGGCAAACAAGGACATGCATACGGCGCTACTCCAGAGCTCGGGCTTATTTGGTGCTGGACTTGGGCTGGCTGTCGTCGACCTTGACGCTGTATTTGCCGTCGAGGATGTCTTTTTCCTTGGCCTTGACCTTGGTGACGATGGCGGCGGGGACTTTCTTCTCGAAAGTGCCCAGCGGCGCGAGTTCGGAGCCCTTGTGCTTCATCATCGAATACGGGCCGTAGTCCTCGGCCGTGAACTTGCCTTCCTTGACGAGCTTGATGGCGCGGTCAATGCTGGGCTCCATATTCCACAGCGCCGAGGCGACCACGGTGTCGGGGTATTTGTCCTGGGTGTTGATGACGTTGCCGATGGCCAGCTTGCCTTTTTCCTTGGCCGCGTCACTCACGCCAAAGCGCTCGGCGTACATCACGTCGGCGCCTTTGTCGATCATGGCGAAGGCGGCTTCCTTGGCCTTGGGCGGGTCAAACCAGCTGTTGATGAAACTCACGCTGAACTCGACCTTGGGATTGGTTTCTTTCGCGCCGGCCATAAAGGCGTTCATCAGGCGGTTGACCTCGGGAATCGGGAAGCCGCCCACCATGCCTATCTTGTTGCTCTTGGTCACGCCGCCGGCAATCATGCCCGTCAGGTAGGCCGGCTCCTGGATGTAGTTGTCGAACACCGAGAAGTTGGGCGCCTGCGGCTTGCCCGACGAGCCCATCAGGAAAGAGACCTTGGGGAAGTCCTTGGCGACCTTGCGGGCCGCGGCCTCGACGGCAAAGGCCTCGCCGACGATCAGCGTGTTGCCGGCGGTGGCGTACTCGCGCATCACGCGCTCGTAGTCGGCGTTGGAGACGTTCTCGGTGGCCTTGTATTCAATCTCGCCGCGCGCCTCGGCGGCTTTGAGCGCCTTGTGCAGGCGGCTGACCCATTGCTGCTCGAACGGCACGGTATAGAGCGCGGCAACCTTGATCTTGGCCTGGGCGAACGCCAGGCCGGGCAGGGCGATGGCGGCCGCGGTGGCGAGCAGGACGAGTTGGCGGCGCTTGAAACGGGCAGCTTGAAACATGGGACTCTCCGGGTTGGTGGGTTCAGGAAAAACAGCGGCAAAAAATCAAGAGATCACCGGCCTCCGCTTTTTCAAGCAGGGGCCGCGGAACCGGCTTTGCCGGGCCGCTGGCGCCGTCCCCTGCAAGGGGAGAAGGCGCTACACGCAGTGAGCGTCCGACAGGGGTGTTCATTTATTTCGTACCAAAGATTCTGTCGCCTGCGTCACCCAGACCGGGAAGGATGTAGCCGTGGCTATTCAGCTCGCGGTCAATGGCGGCGGTGTAGATGGGTACATCGGGGTGCGCGGTCTGCAGCGCCTTGATGCCTTCGGGGCAGGTCAGCAGACAGACAAACTTGATGGACTTGGGATTGAGTTCCTTGAGCCGCTCGACGGCCGCGATGGCCGAATTGCCGGTGGCCAGCATGGGGTCGACGACGACGATGTCGCGCTCTTCCATGTCGTGCGGCATCTTGAAGTAGTACTCGACGGCCGTCAGCGTCTTGGGGTCTCGGTACAGGCCGACGTGGCCCACGCGCGCGCCGGGCACCACGCTGAGCATGCCTTCGAGGATGCCGTTGCCGGCGCGCAGGATGGAGACAAACACCAGCTTCTTGCCGTCTATGACCCTGGAGGTGGTTTTTTCGAGCGGGGTTTCGATCTCGATCTCCTGCATGGGCATGTCGCGCGTGACCTCATAGGCCATCAGCATGCTGAGCTCGTTGAGCAGGGTGCGGAAGGTATTGGTGGAGGCGTCCTTGCGGCGCATCAGGGTGAGCTTGTGCTGCACCAGGGGGTGGTCTACCAGGTGGACTTTGTCGCTGCGGGTGGTCGTCATGTGTGTGTATGCCTCTTCATTCTTGTGCCTTGCCCGGTTTGCAGAGCGGAAATCTCAGAAAACCGTGCCGTCGCTTTCGATGTTCAGGGGCGGCAAACCCTGATGCAATTGCTGTGCCAGTGCGCGCCCCGCGGCCCAGGTGCCGCCTTCGAGCACGCGGGCCAGCGGCATCTGTTCGGCCGTCAATCCTAACTGCTCGCGCACCATGGGCGCGAGTTCGTCGAGCAGGGCCACGGTCAGCGCGCGCCATTCCACAATCAATTCATCACCGGCCTGGTGCAGGCGCTGGGCCTGGGCCGGGTCCTTGAACAGCAGCACGCCGGCGTCCAGGAACAGGCCGCCATTGCGGTACTCGGGCAGGCCGGTCAGGGCGTCCAGGCCGTTGACCTGCACGCCGGCCCATTCAAAGGGCTCGAGCAGCGAATAGGTGAGCCACTGCGAGAGTTTGTGGAAAGGCATCCAGCCCTGGCTGGGCCCGCTGTCAGCCTCGCCGGCTGCCAGGTGGCGCCAGCAATCGCCCAGCGGGATGTTGCCCAGCATGTTCTGCGCCGGCCAGATGGCCGACAGGCCGGTCAGCAGGATGGACAGCAGCTCATGCGCCTCGACGGTGTTTTTGCCGGGCAGCACCAGCACTTCAAACAAATGCCCGGGGCGGCCGCGCGGGCCGAAGAGCGCGGGCTGGTCCTGCAGGGCCTGGCCCAGGCGGCGCAGCAGCGCGGCGCGGCCTTCCAGGCCCACCAGCGGGTTGCTTTCAGTGACCTGGAAGGCGGCGGCCAGCTGTTCGGCCGTGACGGCCTTGAGGCCGGCGGCATCGGCCTGCAGCGGGTACTGCGGGTCGCTGGAGAACATGCCGGCCATAAAAGCATGGAAGCTGGCCACGCCCAGGCCTTCGGAGCGGCTGTATTCGCAGCCGGGCCGCTCGCCCTGGGCGGCTTCAAGGTAGCGCCACTGCGGGCCGGCGCCGGCGTCCAGCAGCACGCTGACCAGGGCCAGGTCTATTTGCGCGCGCGCGCGGCCGGCCGGCGTGGCCGAGGCCAGGGCTTCATTGAGCAAAGCCGGGCGCTGGATGCCGCCGGCCTCGAAATGCCGCCAGCGCGAGTGGTAGGGAATCTCCAGGCTGGGATAGCGGGCGCGCGTGATTTCGGCGACCAGGCTGGCGGCGGTGGCCATGGCGCCGTCGTTGACGCTGAACCAGGCTGATTCGCCGCGGCGCGCGCGTGCCAGCAAGGCGCGGGCGCGCGAACGTATGGTGGCGGTGGAGCGCAACTCGGCGGCGGCACCTATGCCGCGCAGGTTGCCGGCGATGGTGTAGTTGGCGTTGGCCGGTGGCGTGTTGGCTTCAGGCATCCAGCCCCCGGCCCTTGGCTTTTTTGAGTTCCTCGGCGTCGGGCACAACGCCGGGCGTGAAATAGCCGGCGGCCATCTTGGCGTCCATCTCGACCTGGGCGTCGGCCGGGATCAGGCCCTCGGGGATGTTGACGCGCTCGACGACTTCGATGCCGGCGCGCGTGATGGCGTCGTATTTCATGTTGCTCATGGAGACCAGCCGGTGGATCTTGCGTATGCCCAGCCAGCTCAGCACGTCGGGCATCAACTCCTGGAAGCGCATGTCCTGCACACCGGCCACACATTCGGTGCGGGCGAAGTACTGGTCGGCGGTGTCGCCGCCGACCTGGCGCTTGCGGGCGTTGTAGACCAGGAACTTGGTGACTTCGCCGAGCGCCCGGCCTTCCTTGCGGAAGTAGGCCACCAGGCCCACGCCGCCGCGCTGCGCACCCTGTATGCATTCCTCAATCGCATGCGTGAGGTAGGGGCGGCAGGTGCAGATGTCGGAGCCGAAGACGTCCGAGCCGTTGCACTCGTCATGCACGCGGGCGGTCAGTTCGATCTCGGGATTGGCCAGGTCGCGCGGCTTGCCGAAGATGTAGGCGGTGAGGCCGCCTATGGGCGGCAGGAACACTTCCAGGTCGCTGCGTGTCACCAGTTCGGGGTACATGCCGCCGGTTTCCTCGAACAGCACGCGGCGCAGATCGGTTTCGCTGCAACCGAAGCGCCGCGCGACCTCGGGCAGGTACCAGACCGGCTCGACCGCGACCTTGGTGACCACGGCCGCGCCGCCGGCCGTGAGGTATTTGCCGTCGGCCTTCAGGCGCCCGGACTGCAGGGCTTCTATGACCTCGGGCAGGATCACATGGGCTTGCGTCACCGCGATGGTGGGGCGTATGTCGTAGCCGGCGGCCAGCTCGGCCGAAAAAACGTCGGCGACCGTGGCGCCCCAGGGGTCCATGGCGGCGATGCGGCCGGGCTCGCTCCACTGCGGGTAGGGGCCGATGATGTCGGTGGGCGAGGTGTTGGTGAGGTCGGCCTTGTGTTTGGCCGACAGCGCGCCCGAGGCGACGGCCAGCGCGCGGTAGACGCTGTAGGAGCCGCTGTGCGTGCCGATGACGTTGCGGTGGCTGCGCTTGGTGGTGGTGCCGACCACCGGCCCGCGTTCGGCCGGTGTGGCCGCGCCCCAGTGGATGGGCAGCGCGCCGAAGCCGCCTGCGTGGGAGGTCAGCCGGATGTGGGAAGCCGGGGAGGGGCTGGAAGCGGTGGGCGGGGAACCGGAAGGCGAGCCGGACGATGGGGCGGCAACTTCAGCAGGCATTGCGTATCCTTCAAAAAAACCAATGTAGCGATGCGTGCCGGGCTTGACAAGCCTGCCGCTCGCCGGAGGTCGTTAATTCGCGACAGGCGGCGCGCCCTTTGGGCCGCGCCCGGTGTCAGCGTTTTTTGCCGCCGAAGATGCTGCCCAGCACGCCGCGAATGATCTCGCGGCCCACGGCCGAGCCCATGGTGCGCACGGCTGACTTGGCCATGCTTTGCGCCAGGCCGTCGTGTTTGCCGCCGCGCGGGCCGGTGGTGCCGAAGAGCACGTCATTGAGCCCGCCCAGGATGCCGCCGGAATCGCTGGTGCCGGCCGCACCGCCCTGGGGCGCCTTGCCGGCTTCGGTGGCCGCCACTTCGGCACGGCCCTTGATTTTTTCGTAGGCCGATTCGCGGTCCACGGCTTTTTCATAAACGCCCGCGACCAGCGAGCCCTGGATCAGCGCCTGGCGCTGCTGCGGCGTGATGGGGCCGATCTGGCTGCCGGGCGGCAGCACATAAGCGCGTTCGGTGACGCCGGGCCGGCCCTTGGCGTCGAGCAGGCTGACCAGCGCCTCGCCCACGGCCAGCTCGGTGATGGCGGTCTCGATGTCCAGGCCGGGCTTTTGCCGCATGGTCTGGGCCGTGGCCTTGACGGCCTTCTGGTCGCGCGGCGTGAAGGCGCGCAGCGCGTGCTGCACGCGGTTGCCGAGCTGGGCCAGCACCGAGTCGGGAATATCGAGCGGGTTCTGCGTCACGAAATACACGCCCACGCCCTTGGAGCGCACCAGGCGCACCACGAGTTCTATGCGCTCGACCAGCACCTTGGGCGCTTCGTTGAACAGCAAATGCGCCTCGTCGAAGAAAAACACCAGCTTGGGTTTTTCGGGGTCGCCGATTTCGGGCAGCTGCTCGAACAGCTCGGACAGCATCCACAGCAAAAAGGTGGCATACAGGCGCGGCGAGTTCATGAGCTTGTCGGCGGCCAGGATGTTGATCACCCCCTTGCCGTCCACCGTCTGCATGAAGTCGCTGATATTGAGCATGGGCTCACCGAAGAACTTGTCGCCGCCCTGGCTTTCGACCTGCAGCAGGCCGCGCTGGATGGCGCCCACGCTGGCGGCGCTGACGTTGCCGTACTGGGTGGTGAATTCGCTGGCGTTGTCGCCCACATACTGCAGCATGGCGCGCAGGTCTTTGAGGTCCAGCAGCAGCATGCCGTTGTCGTCGGCGATCTTGAACACCAGGTTGAGCACGCCGGCCTGGGTCTCGTTGAGGTTGAGCATGCGGCCCAGCAGCAGCGGCCCCATGTCGGAGACGGTGGCGCGCACCGGGTGGCCTTGTTCGCCGAAGACGTCCCACAGCGTGGCCGGGCAGGCCAGCGATTCGGGAACCTCTATGCCGCGCTCCTTGAGGACGGCGGCCAGTTTGGCGCCTACCGTGCCGGCCTGGCTGATGCCGGTGAGGTCGCCCTTGACGTCGGCCATGAAGACCGGCACGCCGATTTTGGAGAAGTTTTCGGCCAGGGTCTGCAGCGTGACGGTCTTGCCGGTGCCGGTGGCGCCGGTGATCAGGCCGTGGCGGTTCGCCAGGCCGGGCAGCAGCTCGCACTGGGTGTCGGCATTGCGGGCGATGAGCAGGGGGAGGGCGGTGGTTTCGGCCATGGGGGTGTACGGTGGGTGAAAAAGTAAAATGCGGTTTGTAGATTAAATCAATTAATCACCGAATAAAGGGTTTCTGTCGTGGCTGGTCATAGTAAATGGGCGAATATTCAACACCGCAAGGGCCGACAGGACGAAAAACGCCAGCGTATCTGGACGCGCGTGATGCGCGAAATCATGGTCGCGGCCCGCATGGGCGGCGGCGACCTGGGCACCAACCCGCGGCTGCGCCTGGCGGTGGACAAGGCCAAAGCGGCCAACATGCCCAATGAAAACGTCAAATACGGCATCGCCAAGGCCACCGGCAGCCTGGAAGGCGTGCATTACGAGGAAGTGCGCTACGAGGGCTACGGCATAGGCGGCGCGGCCATCATCATCGACTGCATGACCGACAACAAGGTGCGCACCGTGGCCGAGGTTCGCCACGCGTTTTCCAAGCACGGCGGCAATATGGGCACCGAAGGCTCGGTGGCCTTCCAGTTCAAGCACTGCGGCCAGATTATTTTTGCGCCCGGCACCAGCGAGGACAAGATCATGGAAGTGGCGCTGGAGTCCGGCGCTGACGACGTGATCACGCATGAGGACGGCGCCATCGAGGTGCTCACGCCCTACACCGGCTTTGAGGCCGTGCGCAACGCGCTGGAGGCCGCCGGCCTCAAGCCCGAGATCGCCGAGGTCACCATGCGCGCCGACAACACCATAGAGCTCAGCGGCGAGGACGCGCGCAAGATGCAGAAGCTGCTTGACGTGCTGGAGGACCTGGATGACACCCAGGACGTGTTCCACAACGCGGTCCTTGAAAACTGAAAGCCGGGAGTGGGATGATGGATGATTCCGAACGGCTGGCCCGCATCGAAACCCTGCTGCAGGAGGGCAACCGCCTGCGCAGCGAGGCGATCGCGCTGCAAAAGGAATCGCTTGAAATGCAGAAGTCGCTGGTCGACGAAACCCGCGCCAATATCGTGAAAGCCGGCAAAGTCAACGACCAGGCGCTTGACATCCAGCGGCGCGCCAGGGTGGCCGCCAAGGTTATTTTCGGCATCGTATTTATTCTTGTTGTGTACCTCAGCTATTTGCTGTTTTTTAGATTGAACCTCCCGTGAAAGTTCTTGTTATTGGCGGCGGCGGCCGTGAGCACGCGCTGGCCTGGAAACTGGCGCAGTCCCCGAAAGTCCAGGCGGTGTATGTCGCGCCCGGCAATGGCGGCACCGCGCTCGATGCGCGGCTGGAAAACATCGCGATCACCGACGTGAAGGCGCTGCGCGAATGGGCCACGGCCGAAAAAATCGCGCTGACCGTGGTCGGCCCCGAGCAGCCGCTGGCCGCCGGCGTGGTCGATGAGTTCCGCGCGCACGGCCTGCGGGTTTTCGGCCCGACCAAGGCGGCCGCGCAGCTCGAAAGCTCCAAGGCTTTTTCCAAGGCCTTCATGAAGCGCCACGGCATTCCCACGGCCGAATACGAAACCTTTAGCGACGCGGCCGCGGCCCACGCCTATGTGGACGAAAAAGGCGCGCCCATCGTCGTCAAGGCCGACGGCCTGGCCGCCGGCAAGGGCGTGGTGGTGGCCATGACGCTGCAGGAAGCGCATGAGGCCATCGAGTTCATGCTCGCGCCCAACCCGGACTTCAACCCATTGGGCGTCACGCACAACGAAGGCGGCGCGCGCGTGGTCATCGAGGAGTTTTTGCAGGGCGAGGAAGCCAGCTTCATCGTGATGTGCGACGGCAAGAACGTGGCGGCCATGGCCACCAGCCAGGACCACAAGCGCCTGCTGGACGGCGACGAAGGCCCCAACACTGGCGGCATGGGCGCTTATTCGCCGGCCCCGGTGGTCACGCCCGAGGTGCATGCCCGCGCCATGCGCGAGATCATCCTGCCGACCATCAAGGGCATGGAAAAAGACGGCATTCCGTTTACCGGCTTTCTGTATGCCGGCCTGATGATCGACGCCGAGGGCAAGCCCAAGACGCTGGAATTCAACTGCCGCATGGGCGACCCGGAAACCCAGCCCATCATGATGCGGCTCAAGACCGACCTTTATGACGTGATGATGGCCGCGACCTCGGGCACGCTGGACCAGATCGAGCTCGATTGGGACCGCCGGCCCGCGCTGGGCGTGGTGATGGCCGCGCACGGCTACCCGCTGAACCCGCGCAAGGGCGATGCCATCCACGGCCTGGTCAAGCCCGCCGACGCGCCCGAGGACGCCATGGTGTTCCATGCCGGCACGCGCAAGGAGGGCGACGCGACGCTGACCGCGGGCGGCCGCGTGCTCTGCGTGACGGCGCTGGGCAGCACGGTAAAGGCCGCGCAGCAGCGCGCCTACGAAGTCGCCCAGGGCATACGCTTTGACGGCGCGCAGTACCGCAAGGACATAGGCTGGCGCGCGCTCAAGCCCTGACCACTGCACGGGGGCCGCTGTGCGGCCTCCGTACCCCGGGGAACACCTCAGCATGACCGATATTTCAAGCGTTAGAGACTTTCTGCTGGCGCTGCAGCAGCGCATCACCGGCGCCATTTCCGCCATTGACGGCCAGGCCTTTGTGGCCGACCGCTGGCAGAAGGAGCCGGGCGAGCCCTTGCAGGGCAACGGCCTGACCATGATCCTGGAGCAGGGCGCGGTGTTCGAGCGCGCCGGCTGCGGTTTTTCGCATGTGCGCGGGCCCAAGCTGCCGCCCTCGGCGACGCAGCACCGGCCCGAGCTGGCCGGCGCGCCCTTTGAGGCCCTGGGCGTTTCGCTGGTATTCCACCCGCGCAACCCTTACGTGCCGACGGTGCACATGAATGTGCGCATGCTGGCCGCGGCGCCGGTTTCCAGCCCCGATGCGCCGGTCTGCTGGTTCGGCGGCGGCATGGACCTGACGCCGTATTACGGCTTTGAAGAGGACGCGGTGCATTTCCACCAGACCTGCAAGGACGCGCTGGCGCCTTTCGGTGAGGACAAATACCCGCGCTTCAAGCAGTGGTGCGACGAGTATTTCTACCTCAAGCACCGGCAGGAGCAGCGCGGCACAGGCGGCGTGTTTTTTGACGATTTCCAGGAATTGGGCCCGGATCGCAGCTTTGCCCTGATGCAGGGCGTGGCCGATGCCTTTTTGCGGGCCTACCTGCCCATTGTGGAGCGGCGCAAGGACACGCCTTACGGCGAGCGCGAGCGCGAATTCCAGCTCTACCGGCGCGGCCGCTACGTGGAATTCAACCTGGTCTGGGACCGCGGCACGCATTTCGGCCTGCAGTCGGGCGGGCGCACCGAGTCCATCCTGATGTCCATGCCGCCGCTGGCGAGCTGGTCCTACCAGCGCGGCGTCGAGGCCGGCAGCGCCGAAGAGCGGCTTTACACCGAGTTTTTGCCGAGGCGGGACTGGGTTTGAACACGCAGCCGCTTCCGCCGGGCAGGCGCATAGGCGTTTTCGGCGGTGCTTTTGACCCGCCGCACAATGCCCATGTGGCCCTGGCCGGGGCGGCGATCGCGCAGTTCGGGCTGGATACGCTCTATGTGGTGCCCACCGGCCATGCCTGGCACAAGTCGCAGGCCTTGAGCGCGCCGGCGCACCGCCTGGCCATGGCCAGGCTGGCGTTTGAGTCCATCCCCCATGTCCAGGTGGACGAGCGCGAGGTGCAGCGCCCCGGGCCGACCTTCACCATAGACACGTTGCTGGCGCTGCAGGCCGAGAACCCGGGCGCCCGGATTTACCTGTTTATAGGCGCCGACCAGTTCGCCGCCTTCCGGCAATGGCACCGCTGGCAGGACATCCTGGATATTGCTATAATTTGTATAGCTGGCCGTGCACAATCCATGCCGGCCCAGCCTCAGTTTGAGGCCTATGAAAGCCGCAGCAGCCGTTTTACGCTGCTCGATCTCCCCCTGATGCCCGTGAGCGCCACCCAGATCCGCCAGTTGACGGCCTCGGGCGCGGCGACGGCAGGGGAAATTACCCGCTTGGTTCCTGAAGCCGTTGCACGTTATATTTCACTGCACCAGCTGTACCGTTCCCATTAATTCCTTACCTTATCGAAGCACATCACTGCATGACCTCCACCACCGCCAAAACCTCCGCCGCCGCCGACAAAAAGGATGTGCAGAAATTGCAGCGCGCCATCATCGATGGCCTGGAGGACGTCAAGGCGCAGGACATCCAGGTCTTCGACACCGAGCACATCACCTCGCTGTTCGAACGTGTGATCGTGGCGTCGGGCAGCTCCAACCGCCAGACCAAGGCGCTGGCCGCCAGCGTGCGCGATGCGGTGCGTGATGCGGGTTTCGCCAAGCCGCGCATCGAGGGCGAAGACAACGGCGAATGGATCATCGTCGACTGCGGCGCCGCCGTGGCGCACATCATGCAGCCGGCCATACGCCAGTACTACCACCTCGAAGAAATCTGGGGCGACAAGCCCATCAAGCTCAAACTGGGCGCGCCCGCGCCGCTGGTGAAGGCGTCCAAAGCCGACGCCGAGCCCGAGGCCAAGCCCAAGGCAAGCCGCGCCGGCGCCAAAACGGCAACCAAGCCGGGCGCCAAGACCGCGGCCAAATCCGCGGCAAAAGCACCGGCCAAGGCGCCCGCCAAAACCGCTGACTCCAGCTATGTGGGCCGGGTCGGCAAGAGCAACGACTGGACCGCCAAGCGCAATGCGACCGCGACGGCGGCCGAACCCGCCGCCAAACCGGCCCGCGCCGGCGCCAAGGCCGCGACCGGCAAACCGGCCGCCAAGCCCGCGGTGAAGACGCCCATCATCAAGGTGCCGGCACCCAAAAAGGTCGCCGCGCGCAAGACGGCGGCCAAAACAGCCGCCAAGACCGCGGCCAAAAAACCCGCCACCAGGAAAACCGCTCCCCGGAGCAAATGAGGCTGACGATCGTAGCCGTAGGCCAGAAGGTGCCCGACTGGGCGCAGACGGCCTATGAGGACTACGCCAAACGCTTTCCGCCGGAAATCAAGGTCGAGCTCAAGGCCGTCAAGACCGAGCCGCGCGCCTCCAAGACCCTGGACAACCTGCTGTCCGCCGAGCGCGGCCGCATAGAAGCCAGCATCGCGCGCGGCACCCGTGTCGTGGCGCTCGATGAACGCGGCACGGCCGTCACCACCGTGGCCCTGGCCGAAAGGCTGAAAGCCTGGCAGCTGTCGGGCGACGACGTGGCCATCGTGATAGGCGGGCCCGACGGGCTGGACGCCGGCTTCAAGCAGGCCGCGCACGAGCGGCTGCGCCTGTCGGACCTGACCTTGCCCCATGCCATGGTGCGTGTGCTGCTCATTGAGCAGCTTTACCGGGCCTGGAGCATCACGATTAACCATCCTTATCATCGCGAATAATGGCCCCCACGCTTGTCGCTTCGCGTACTGCGCTGCCCCCCGAGGGGGCGCTGCGCCTGCGGCCCGGCAAAGCCGGTTCCGCGGCCCCTGCTGGTCTGAATACCCGAATACCTGAATAAGCTCTTGTATGGCTGAATTTATCTACCTCGCCTCCCAAAGCCCGAGGCGGCGGCAACTGCTGGAGCAGCTCGGCGTACGCCACGAGCTCCTGCTGCCGGACGCCGGTGAAGATGCCGAGTCGCTGGAAGCGGTGCTCAAAAACGAAGCGCCTGCGGCCTATGTCCGGCGCGTCACCGGCCTCAAGCTCGATGCGGCAGTCGCCCGCATGAAGCGGCGCAAGCTGCCGCCGGCGCCCATACTCTGCTCGGACACCACGGTGGCCATGGGGCGGTTGATTTACGGCAAGCCGGACGACGCAAAAGACGCGGCCCGCATGCTGCGCGAGCTCTCGGGCGGCACGCACCGCGTGCTGACGGCTGTGGCCGTGCAGGCCGGGCGACGCCGCTTCGAGGCGCTGAGCAACTCGAAGGTCAGTTTCGACGAACTGACGCCCGCCGAGGTCCGCAGCTACGTCGCCAGCGGCGAGCCCATGGGCAAGGCCGGCGCCTATGCGGTGCAGGGCAGGGTGGCCCAGCACATCAGCCGCATAGACGGCAGCTACAGTGGCATCATGGGGCTTCCGCTGAGGGAAACGGCGCTTTTGCTGAAAGCCGCCGGTATTCGCTTCTAGCCTTCGAACCCCACACTTTTCAGGACCCCCATGCAACAAGACATCCTGATCAACTGGTCGCCCCAGGAAACCCGGGTGGCGGTGGTCGAGCACGGCGCGGTGCAGGAGCTTCACGTCGAACGCACCCTGGAACGCGGCCTGGTCGGCAATGTCTACCTGGGCAAGGTCGCCCGCGTGCTGCCCGGCATGCAGTCGGCCTTTATCGACATCGGCCTGGACCGCGCGGCCTTTCTGCACGTGGCCGACCTCATGAGCAGCATCAACAGCCGCCATGCCGACAGCGACGCACAGGCCGCCGGCGGCCTCACGTCGCCGGCCATGGCTTCGCTGCAGCCTATCGAAAAGCAGCTCTTTGAGGGCCAGGCGGTGATGGTGCAGGTCCTCAAGGACCCGATAGGCAGCAAGGGCGCGCGCCTGACGGCGCAGATCAGCATCGCCGGCCGCCTGCTGGTGTTCCTGCCGCAGGACAACCACATCGGCGTCTCGCAGAAAATACCACCCCGCCAGCGCGAGGAGCTGCGCCAGCGCGTGCAAGCCCTGGCCGGCGACATGGGCGGCGGCTTCATCCTGCGCACCAACGGCGAAGACGCGACGGACGCCGAGCTGGCCGAGGACATCACCTACCTGCGCAAGACCTGGGCGCGCATCAAGGACGCCTCGCTGCGCATGCCACCGGCCTCGGTGCTGCACCAGGACCTGAACCTGCTGCAGCGCGTGCTGCGCGACCTGGTGGTGGAGGGCACGCAGACCATACGCATAGACTCGCGCGAGCAGTTCGACAAGCTCAGGACCTTCGCCGCGGAATTCATGCCGGCCACCGAGCAGAAGCTGCAGCACTACGGCGGCGAGCGGCCGATCTTCGACCTCTTCAACATCGACGAGGAAATCGCCAAGGCCCTGGGCCGGCGTGTGGACCTCAAGTCGGGCGGCTACCTGATCATCGACCAGACCGAGGCGCTGACCACGGTGGACGTGAACACCGGCGGTTTTGTCGGCGCGCGCAATTTCGACGACACGATCTTCAAGACCAACCTGGAAGCCTCGCAGGCCATTGCGCGCCAGCTCAGGCTGCGCAACCTGGGCGGCATCGTGATCGTCGACTTCATCGACATGATCAAGGAGAACCACCGCGAGGCGGTGCTGGCCGAATTCCAGAAGCAGCTGGCGCGCGATCGCATCAAGACCACGGTCAACGGTTTTTCGGCGCTGGGCCTGCTGGAGATGACGCGCAAGCGCACGCGCGAATCGCTGGCGCACCAGCTCTGCGAGCCCTGCAGCGCCTGCATGGGCAAGGGCGTGGTCAAGACCGCGCGCAGCGTGACTTACGACATCCTGCGCGAAATCCTGCGCGAGGCGCGCCAGTTCAACCCGCGCGAATTCCGGGTGGTGGCCTCGCCCAAGGTGATAGAGCTTTTCCTCGACGAGGAAAGCCAGCACCTGGCCAGCCTCAGCGATTTCATCCGCAAGCCGATTTCCCTGCAGGCCGAGGCCGCGATGGCGCAGGAGCAATACGACATCGTCCTGCTCTGATTTTTTCTTTCTTCATGCCGACCCTGAACCGCCAACCCATTCCCATCCTGGTCTACCACCAGATCGCCGAGGCCCCGCCCAAGGGCAGCAGCCCGTTTCGCGGGCTCTATGTGGCGCCCGCGGCTTTCGCGCGGCAAATGGCCTGGCTCAAGCGCCTGGGCTACACGGGCCTGTCCATGGGCGGCCTGATGCCTTATTTGCGCGGCGAGCGCAGCGGCAAGGTGGTGGGCATCACCTTTGACGACGGCTACCGCAACAACCTGACCCATGCGCTGCCGGTGCTGGTGAAACACGGGTTTTCGTCCACCTGCTACGCGGTCGGCGGGCTGCTGGGCAGGACCAACATCTGGGACGAGCGTATCGGCATCCCCCAGACGCCGCTGATGGACGAGGGCGAGATCCGCCAGTGGGTGGCCGGCGGGCAGGAGATAGGCTCGCACACCCACAGCCACGCCAACCTGCTGGAAACCGACGAAGCAGGCTGTGTCGAGGAAATGGTGCTGGGCAAAAGCGGGCTGGAGGCCGTCACGGGCAGTGCGGTGGCGCATTTTTGCTATCCCTTTGGCCACTTCAATGCCGGCCATGTGGAAATGGCGCGGACGCTGGGCTTTGCCACTGCCACCACCACCCAGCGCAGCCGCTGCCATGAAGGCATGGACCTGCTGCGGTTGCCGCGGGTGCCGGTGCTGCGCTCGACCACCTTGCCGGTGTTCTGGCTCAAGGTCGCCACGGCCTACGAAGACCGCCGGAAAAAATGAGCCAGCCATTGCCCCGGAAACTGCGCATCGCCGTTTTCAACCGGACTTTCTCGCCGACGGGCGGCGGCGCGGAGCGTTATTCCATCGCCCTGGTCGAGCAGCTGTCGGACCGGCACGAAGTACATGTGTTCGCGCAGGAAATCGACCACCAGTGGCCGGGCGTGACGTACCACAAGGTTTCGGCCCCGCTGCGCAAGCCGCGCTGGATCAACCAGCTGTGGTTTGCCACGGCCAGCTGGTGGGCGACGCGAAGCGGCTTCGACATCGTGCATTCCCACGAAAACACCTGGCATGGCGAGGTGCAGACGGTGCACGTGCTGCCCGTCAAGCACAGCTTGTTCCAGGGGCGCCGCGGTGTGCGCCGTGTCCTGCGCTGGATCAAGGTCGTGACCAGCCCGCGCCTGCTGGCCTACCTGGGGCTGGAGCGTGCGCGTTATGCGCCCCAGCCGGGCCGGCAGGTGGTGGTGACTTCCGAAAGCCTGCGTCCCATCATGGAGGCCGCCTACCCGGCCAGCCGTGCCGCGCTGTCGGTGGTGACGCCGGGCATCACGATGCCGCAGCTGCCCATCAGCGCTAGCCGCAAAAGCGAGGCGAGGGCCAAGCTGGGTTTGCCGGCCGCGGGCACCTGCCTGCTGTTTGTCGGCAACGATTACCGCAAGAAGGGCCTGGAGGGCCTGCTGCGGGCCCTGGCCCAGTTGCCGGGCGAGGTGGTGCTGGCGGTGGTGGGCAACCCGGCCCACATCGCGGAATTCCGCGCGATCGCCGATACGCTGAAGCTGGGCGCGCGCGTGGCCTTCCTGGGCGCGCTCAAGGACGTGGGCCCGGCCTACGAGGCGGCCGATGCCCTGGTGCATCCCACCTTCGAGGACACGTTTGCGATGGTGGTGCTGGAGGCCATGGCCCACGGCCTGCCGGTGGTGGTCAGCGGGGCCCGTTACTGCGGCATTGCCGGGCTGCTGGCGCAGGGCGCCAATGCGCTCTTGCTCGATGACCCGCGCGACGCGGGCGAGCTGGCGCGGGTGCTGGGGGACTTGCTGGGCCAGCCGGCGCTGCGGGAAAGCTTGTCGCGCGGCGCCGTGGCCTTTGCCGAGCGCTACCAGTGGCGCGAAATCGCGCTGCAGCAGGAGGCGTTGTATTTTTCAGCCGTCGCGGCCAAGGGTTCGCCGCGCTGAATGGCGTACGGCTTCAGGCGACGAGCTTGAAGTGCTTGCGGCTGAAGTCCAGCCCGGTCAGCGTCTCCACCTGGCGCATGAAGTGGTACTTGTTTTCCTTGGGCGTGGGTTTGTAGGCCGGATCTATGTTGAGCACCGGCTCGGCTTCCGTTGCCAGCCATTGCTTCACCGCCTCGGGGTGGGTGCCGGTGAAAGGGGCGAGGGCACGGCGGTCAAACTGGCTGTAGGTGATCTGCGCGGCCCGGGCTTCGCCCCAGTACTTGCTGACCTGGTCCAGTTTTTTCTGCATTTCCTCGTTGCGGCGTATCCAGCCGTAGTGGTAGATGTGGGCGTTGGCCAGCGCGGCCTGCGGGTTGCGCCCGCGCTTGTGCCGGGTGGTGACCAGCCAGTACTGGCCGTCGGGCGCGTAGCTGCGTATGGTGTTGCGGATCAAACGGCATTCGCGGCGGTACCAGCCGGGGCTGATGGAGATCCAGTCGGGCGAGCCGTAAAAGTGGAGGTAGTCAAAGACCAGCGCCTCGACGGCCGGGTTGTTGTGATGGCGCTCGACGCTGGCGCGTATGGCGGCCAGTTCACCCTCATGCACGACTTCATCGCCTTCCAGGTAAAAAGCCCAGTCGCCGGTGCATGAGTACTGCGCGATCATTTTTTGCTGGGCATAGACAAAACCGCGGTCGGCCATGCGCTCGTTCCACAGGGTCTCGATGATGCGGATTTTCGGGTCCTGGATGGCCCTGACGCGCTCCAGCGTGTCGTCCTCGCCTTTGCCCACGGCCACGACGAATTCATCGACCAGGGGCAGCAGGGAGCGTATCGAGGCCTCAAAGGGAAAGCCCAGGCCCACGCCGTTGCGAATAAAGGTAAAGCCGCTGATGGAGACTGGCATCGATAGGATTCCGTTGTTCTAGGCGGCGCCCTGGAAGCCCAGGCGGTAAAGGTGGGCGTAGGCGCCGTTATTCTGGAGCAGCTCGGCATGGCTGCCCTGCTCGACGATGCGGCCGGCGTTCATCATGATGATGCGGTCGGCGTGCTGGATGGTGGACAGCCGGTGGGCGATGATCAGCGAGGTGCGGCCCGCGGCCAGCCGCTGTATGGCCTCCTGCACGGCTTTTTCCGATTCGGTGTCCAGGGCCGAGGTGGCTTCGTCGAGGATCAGCACGGGCGCGTCCTTGTACAGCGCCCGGGCAATCGCCAGGCGTTGGCGCTGGCCGCCGGACAGCTGCATGGCGTTGTGGCCCAGCACCGTGTCTATGCCTTGCGGCAATTCCTCGAGCAGCTGGCCCAGGTTGGCCGCGGCCAGGCAGCGCACAACTTTGTCGCGGTCAAAGGACTGGCCCAGCGCGACGTTGAAGGCCATGCTGTTGTTGAACATGACGACGTGCTGGCTCACGAAGGCGAACTGCGAGCGCAGGGAGGCCAGGTTCCAGTCCCGCAGCTCGGTGCCGTCCAGCTTGATGCTGCCGGCGCTGTAGTCGACAAAGCGCGGCAGCAGGCTGGCCAGGGTGGTCTTGCCGGAGCCGGATGATCCCACCAGGGCCACGGTTTCGCCGGCGCGTATCGAGAGGCTCACCTGGTCCAGCGCCGGCGGCGCATCCGGCTTGTAGACCACGCTCACGCCGGACAATTCGATGTCCCCGGCGGCCCTGGCCTGGGCGAAGCCGCCGCTGCTTTCGTCCTCGACCAAGTCGACCAGGTCCAGCCCGCGCTCCAGCGCCGCCAGGCCGCGCGTGATGGGCGTGGCGCCGTCGGACAGGCTTTTGATGGGGGCGATCAGCAGCAGCATGGCCGTCACAAAGGCCACGAAGCCGCCCACCGTGGTGGTGTTTTCCGAGCCCTGGAGCAGGGCGATGGAGATGACCGCCGACAGGGCCATGGCGGCCAGCACCTGGGTGATGGCGCTCATGCCGGCATAGGCGACGGTGGATTTGATGGACAGGCGGCGCAGCGTGTTGCTCAGCGCCTCGAAGCGGGAAGCCTGGCCGGCCTGCGCGCCGTGCAGGCGCACGTCGCGGTGGGCCAGCACGTTTTCTTCCACGACGTAGGCCAGGTTGTCGGTGGCCACCTGGCTTTCGCGGGTCAGGCGGTACAGGCGCCGCGTCAGCAGCTGGATCACCAGCGCGACCGCCGGGAACAGCAGGGAGACGATGAGCATCAGCTTCCAGTTGAGGAACAGCAGGTAGGCCACCAGCGCCGCCAGCGTGAGCACGTCGCGCGCCAGCTTCATGACCGCGTTGATCATCATCGACGAGCCGTTGAACACCTCGTAGACCACGGTGTTGGCGAGAGCGCTGGAGGACTGGTCCGCGAACAGCGACAGGCGCGAACTCAGCAGCTTGCCGAACATGGCGCGGCGCAGCGACTGCAGGCCCTCGTTGGTGACCTTGGCCAGCGCGTACTGCGCCACAAAACCGGAGATGCCGCGCACGGCGAACAGCAGGATCAGGGTCACCGGCACCAGCCAGAGGTCCAGCGCGCCCTTCTGGAAGCCGCGGTCCAGCAGCGGCTTGAGCAGGGCCGGCACAAAGGGTTCGGTGGCCGAGGCGACGATGGTCGCGCCCACGGCCAGTGCCCAGCCCGTGCGCGAGCCGCTGAAGTAGGGCCAGACCCGCGCGAGGCGGCGCCACAGGCTCAGCCTGGCGGCCGCGGCGGGGGCTTGGTTATCGGTGGAAGAGCTCACGTTGCGTGTTGGGGTGGGGGCGGCACGGCGGGTTTGCTCAGTCCCAATGCCAGCAGCAGGCCGATCAGGACGCAGAAAAAATCGCCGATCAGGCCGTCGTAAAGGGTGGAATTGAACAGGCAGGCCACAGCCAGCGCCAGCAGGGCGGATTGCGCGGCCCGGGCGTGGGGTATTTCCATCTTCAGGGTGTCGCGCAGCACCGAGAGCATGAAGCCGGCGATCAGCAGCAGGCCGGGAACGCCGAGCTGCACGCCCCAGAGCAGGTATTCCTGGTGCGGGTTGCCGTTGGGTTCTATATCGCTGTGGGCCGGATTTTTCTGGCGCTCCATCCGGTTGTATTCGGTGCTCCAGCTGCCTATGCCCGCGCCCACAAGCGGCTTTTGAACGATAAGCTGGGCGGCGGTCCGCCAGAACGTCAGCCGCACGCCCGATGAAGTGTTGGTGTCCTGCTGCGGCGAATAGGCTTGCACTTCGGTCTTGAGCAGCGTGAGCCTTTCCCGCATCGTCGGGGAGCTCGCAAACAGCACCAGCATCAGCACAAAGGGCAGGGCCACCGCGGCGATGCGGTATTTTTTGGGAAGCTGCCACATGATGGCCAGGGACAGCAGGGTGACGCCGACCGCCTGGCCGCTGCGGCCGGCCAGCACGAAGAACACGTTGGCCAGGGAGGCCAGCGCCACCACGGTGGCGGCTTGCGGCCCGTAGCGGCCAGGCACCATGCCCCGCAAATGCCAGCACACCGCGGCGAATACGGCGCTCATGATGCCCTGGTCGAGGTAGCCGGAAAAGACGGTGTAGTGGCTCAGCGTCGTACGGGAACTGGCCCAGGCTACCGGCAGGTGGGCAAAAAGCAGCCACGAACTGGCAACCACCAGCAACTGTGCAAGCGCAAATGCGGCCAGGGCGCAGCTCGCCTCGCGGCGGTCTCGGATCAGGGCCATCATGGCGATGATGATGGCGAGTTTGCCGTACTTGGCGAGCGAGCCAAGGGCCTCCTTTTGCGGCGCGACCGTCCAGAGCAGGCTTAGCGCAAACGCCACCAGCACGAGCAGCACGGCCGCCGGCGTCCAGGTTTTTGTCAGGGAGGCGCCGTTCTTCGGCAGATTCCTGGCGAGCAAGGGGAAGGCCAGGAAGCAGGCCAGCAAGAACAGCTTGGCGATGCTGATGATGGCGATGGACAACCCCACGGAAGCCGCCGCCAGGCAGATGATGGCGAGCCGGAAATTGATTGTTTTTGTTCGCAAAATGGTCTGGGGTTGCCGTAGGGGTTGCCCCGCATTATCGGCGATTCCGTTTCCGGCCAAGGCCTTGCATGCCGGGGGGCTCTGCTATGCTGTCAGCGCGTCAAGCGGGGCCGGTTTCACTGGCAAAATCCTGGGCGGTTTCCTTCTTCACCTCATTGCAAAGGCATTCGTTGGCAAGCTTGTCCGTCACAGTCATCACCCACAACGAGGCCCACAACATGGAGGCCTGCCTTCGCTCCGTGAGCTTCGCGGACCAGGTCGTGGTGCTCGATTCCGGCAGTACCGACAACACCGTGCAGATCGCCCGATCCCTGGGCGCCGAAGTCAGCGCCAGCCCTGACTGGCAGGGCTTCGGCATCCAGAAGAATCGGGCGCTGGCGCTGGCCACCTCGGACTGGGTGCTGTCCCTGGACGCCGACGAGCGGGTGACGCCCGAGCTGCAGCTGGAAATCCTGGCCTGCCTGCGGGCCCCGGCCTTCGATGTGTATTCCTTTCCCCGGCTCTCGAGCTATTGCGGGCAGTACATGCGCCATTCGGGCTGGTACCCGGACCGGGTCACCCGGCTGTTCCGCCGCACGGCGGCCCGCTTCAGCGAGGACCTGGTGCATGAAAAAGTGCTGGCCCAGGGGCCGGTCGGCCAGCTGCGCTCCGAGCTGCTGCACGAGAGTTTCCGCAACTTCGAGGCGGTCCTGGACAAGGCCAACCGTTATTCCACGGCGGGCGCGCAGAGCCTGCAGGGCAAGGGCAAAACAGCCTCGGTCGGCAAGGCCATAGGGCACGGCCTGTGGGCTTTCATCCGCACCTACTTTCTGCGCCTGGGTTTCCTCGACGGCAGGATGGGCCTGGTGCTGGCCGTCTCCAACGCCGAGGGCACCTATTACCGCTACCTGAAGCTGTGGCTGCTGCAGCGGGGCGCCAAGGGAGCGCCGGGCGGGCGATGAAGATCAGCTTTATCGTCCTGACCTACAACCGCATGGATGCCTTGCTGGCCGTGTTGCGGTCGCTGGCTGCGCAGTGCGGTGAAGGCCATGAGGTGCTGGTGGCCGACGACGGCTCGCGGCCCGAACAGGTGCGAATGCTGCTCGAGCAATGCCCCGCGTTCAAGTGCCCGGCCCGCCACATCTGGCACCCCGACGTGGGTTTTACCGCGGCGCGGGCGCGCAACCTCGGGGCCAGCCAGGCCACGGGCGACTACCTGGTCTTTCTGGACGGCGACTGCGTGCCCAACAAGGCGTTTGTGGCCGCGCACACGCGGCTTGCTGAAAAAGGCTGCTTTGTGAACGGCAGCCGGGTGCTTGTCAGCCAACGTCTGACAGAAGCTGTCGTCAATGGCGCTATCGACCTGCCCAGCCGTCCTGTATGGTTCTGGCTGGGGGCACGGCTCTCGGGGGGCAGCAACAAATTATTGCACCTGCTCCCCTGGCCGCGGCGTTTATTCAGGGTAAAACCAGACTTTCACTGGCATGGCATACGCAGCTGCAACCTGGGCGTCTGGCGCGCGGACTTTGCCGATGTCAACGGATTTGATGAAACCTTCGAAGGCTGGGGGCACGAAGATGCCGACCTCGTGCTCAGGCTTCACCACCTGGGCATTCACCGCAAAAACGGTTTCATGGGCACCGAAGTCTTTCACCTCTGGCACCGCGAGAACCCGCGCGATCAGGAGTCCATCAACAAAAAAAGGGTGCTTGAGCGCATGAAAACCGATGTGGTCCTGGCCGACAAAGGGCTTCGTGAACTTGATTCTTCCCCCGGCGTCAAATCCACCGTCAAAATAACTCCCCTGAACGGATTCAACCCTTCCCTATGAGCATTGCACCTTTTCTACGCCGCCGCACCCTCGTCAGCCTGCTGGCGGCCGGCGCTTTCCCTGTCCTGCCGGCTTTGGCGCAATTTCGCGTCGAGGTGTCCGGTGTCGGCCTGACCCAATTGCCCATTGCCGTCGCCGCGTTTCGCGGGGACGCGCAGGCGCCGCAAAAAATCGGCGCCATCGTGCGGGCCGACCTCGAGCGCAGCGGCATGTTCCGCCCGGTCGACACCACCGGCGTCACCGCCGACGAGAACACCCGCCCGGACCTGACGGCCTGGCGGCAAAAGGGCGCGGACTCCATGGTCACGGGCAGCGTGAGCTTGCTGGCCGACGGCCGCTACGACGTGCGCCTGCGCCTGTGGGACATCGTGCGCGGCCAGGACCTGGGCGGGCAGAGCTACACCGTGGGCCCGGCCGACCTGCGCCTGTCGGCGCACCGCATCTCTGATTTTGTCTATGAAAAACTGACCGGTGAAAAGGGCATTTTTTCGACGCGCATCGCCTATGTGACCAAGGCGGCGCAAAAGTACAACCTCTGGGTGGCCGACTCCGACGGGGAGGGCGCGCAGTCGGCCCTGACCAGCCCGGAGCCCATCATCTCGCCGGCCTGGTCGCCCAACGGCGCGCAGCTGGCCTATGTGTCGTTTGAATCGCGCAAGCCGGTGATCTACGCCCACGACGTGGCCAGCGGCAAGCGGCGCCTGCTGGCCAACTTCCGCGGCTCCAACAGCGCGCCGGCCTGGTCGCCGGACGGCAAACAACTGGTGGCGACGCTGAGCCGCGACGGCGGCTCGCAGCTCTACGCCATAGGCCTCAATGGCGGCGACCCCAAGCGGCTGACCCAGTCTTCCAGCATAGACACCGAGCCTGCTTTCTCGCCCGACGGGCGCTATATCTACTTCGTCAGCGACCGCGGCGGCGCGCCGCAGATCTACCGCATGAGCCCGAACGGCGGCAATGCCGAGCGCGTGACCTTTACCGGGAGCTACAACATCTCCCCCGCGATCAGCCCCGACGGGCGCTGGCTGGCCTACATCTCCCGGGTGGGTGGCGCCTTCAAGCTGCACGTCATGGAACTTGCGACGGGGACCGTCACTCCAATCACCGAAACTTCGGCCGACGAGAGCCCGAGCTTCGCGCCCAACAGCCGCCTGATCGTCTACGCGACCCACCAGCAGGGCAGGGAAGCGCTGATGACCACCACGCTGGACGGCAAGATCAAAGCCAAGCTGTCCGGCGCCAGCGGCGATATCCGGGAGCCCGATTGGGGACCCTTCCAGCGTTGATCCACAGCGCCAGGCAGGCGCTTCAAGCCACCGTTTTCGATCCGGCCCATTTTTATTTTTTGTAGAGGTACTTCATGAAACGCAGAATTTTTTCCATCATCTCCTCCCTGGTCCTGGCGGCCACGCTGACGGCCTGCGGCTCCGGCGTCAAGCTCAATGACGTTCCCGTCGAAGACCGCACGGGCCAGGCCACACAAGGCGACCCGTCGGGCGCCAGCGGCCGCGGTGTGCAGCCGGTGCAGGTGGAAGGCGCCGATGCGTCGCTCGCGGGCCCGGCCAATGTGGCCAAGGTCATCTACTTTGATTTCGACAGCTATGTGGTCAAGCCCGAGTTCCAGGGCGTGATCGAGGCCCATGCCAAGTACCTGACCGCCAACAAGGGCCGCAAGATGGCCATCGAAGGCCACACCGACGAGCGCGGCGGCCGCGAGTACAACCTGGCCCTGGGCCAGAAACGCGCCGAGGCCGTGCGCCGCGCGCTGGGCCTGCTGGGCGTGGCCGATGCGCAGGTCGAGGCCGTGAGCTTCGGCAAGGAAAAACCCGCGGTGCCGGGCACCGACGAGGAAGCCATGGCGAAGAATCGCCGCGCTGAACTGAGCTACCGCTAAGCCGGGTGCCGACCGTGAAGACCTTCCGGATCGCCGCGATCCTCGCGGCCGGCCTGCTGGCGTTCAACGCGCATGCGGGGCTGTTTGAAGACGACGAGGCTCGCCGGGCGATCCTCGATTTGCGCCAGAAAGTCGATGCGGCGCAAACCCGCACGGCCGAAGAGCTGCGCAGGACCACCGAGGACAATGCCCAGCTGCGCCGCAGCCTGCTGGACCTGTCCAACCAGATCGAAGCCTTGCGCAATGAACTCGCCACCATGCGCGGGCAGAACGAGAACCTCACGCGCAACCTGGCCGAGATGCAGCGCACCCAGAAGGACCTGACGACGGGTGTGGATGAGCGCCTGCGCAAGTTCGAGCCGGGCAAGGTCAACGTGGACGGCAAGGAGTTTGTCGCCGACCCGGCCGAAAGGCAGGAGTTCGAAACCGCGCTGGCCACGCTGCGCAAGGGCGACTTTGCCGGCGCGCAGACTGGTTTCCTGGCTTTCCTCAAGCGCTATCCGCAGACCGGCTACCGGGCTTCGTCCCTGTTCTGGCTCGGCAATGCGCAGTACGCCCTGCGCAACTACCGTGATGCGGTGACCAATTTCCGCTCGCTGGTGACGGCTGAACCCGACCATATGCGCGCGCCGGAAGCCATGCTTTCGATGGCCAACTGCCAGGTGGAACTCAAGGACGTCAAGTCGGCCCGCAAGACGCTGGAAGACCTGGTCAAGGCTTATCCCCAAGCCGAAGCGGCTTCCGTCGCCAAGGAGCGGCTGGCCAAGCTGAAGTAGCGGGGACACTTCCAGGAGTACAGGTTCATTCGCCCCTAAAATCAGGCGATGGACATCTCCGCACTCAACAGTCTCACGGCCCAGGTTCTCTGGGCCGGTTTCATTCTGGCCATGGTTTTTGGCGCGATTGCCCAGCGCACCCACTTCTGCACCATGGGCGCCGTCAGCGACATCGTGAACATGGGCGACTGGACGCGCATGCGCATGTGGGGCATGGCCATAGGCGTTGCGATGATCGGCTTCTTCACCATGGCAGCCGCCGGCGTCATAGACCCTGCCAAGACGCTTTACGCCTCCAACCGCTTTATCTGGCTCTCGGCCCTGGTGGGCGGCGCGATGTTCGGTTTCGGCATGGTGCTGGCTTCGGGTTGCGGCAGCAAGACCCTGGTGCGCATAGGCGGCGGCAGCCTCAAGTCCGTGGTGGTGTTTGCCGTGATGGGTATCGCGGCCTTCGCCACGCTCAAGGGCATCACCGCCGTGGTCCGCGTGGCCACCGTCGACAAGGTCGCGATTGATTTCACTGGCAATGCAACTCTCCCGAACTGGGTGGCCGGCGCCATCGGCATCACGCCGGCCGCGGCCGGCATAGGCCTGGCCATCCTCATAGGCCTGGGCCTGATCGTCTGGGCCTTGTTCAGCGAGGATTTCCGCCGCTTCGACAGCCTGCTCGCGGGCCTGGGCATAGGCGGCGTCATCGCTGCCATGTGGTGGGTCAGCGGGCACCTGGGTTATGTGGCCGAACACCCCGAGACCTTGCAGGAGGCTTTTCTGGCCACCAACTCGGGCCGGGCCGAGGCGCTGAGTTTTGTCTCGCCGGTGGCCTACACCGTGGACTGGCTGATGTTCTTCAGCGACAAGAGCAAGGTGCTCACGCTGGGCATTGTGTCGGTGTTCGGCGTGGTGGCGGGCTCGGCCATTTATGCGCTGCTGTCGCGCAGCTTCCGCTGGGAAGGCTTTCGCGACGCGGAAGACACGGCCAACCACCTGGTGGGCGCCACGCTGATGGGCGTGGGCGGTGTCTGCGCCATGGGCTGCACCGTGGGGCAGGGCCTGTCGGGCATCTCGACCCTGAGCTTCACGAGTTTTGTGGCGCTGGCGGCCATACTCGCGGGCTGCGTGGCGGGCTTGAAATACCAGATCTGGCGGCTTGAGCGCCAGGCCTGAGGCCCGCATAGCTTCACGGCCATGACTTCCCTGATCGAAGAACTCCCCGCCGACCTGGAGCGCCGCTTCGGCGGCCTGGCACGCCTTTACGGCGCGGCGGGCGCGCAGCGCATACGCCAGGCGCACATCGTGGTTGTGGGCCTGGGCGGCGTGGGCTCCTGGGCGGCCGAAGCCGCGGCCCGCAGCGGCGTGGCCCGGCTGACCCTGATAGACCTGGACCACATCGCCGAATCCAATATCAACCGCCAGGTCCATGCGCTGGACAGCACCCTGGGGCAGGCCAAGGTGCAGGCCATGCGTGAACGCATCGCGCAAATCCATCCAGGCTGCCGCGTCGACGGTATCGAGGAATTCGTCGACGCCGCCAACTGGCCGGGCATTCTGGGCCTCGAGGACGGGTTCGAGCGCAAGCAACTGGCCGTGATCGACGCCTGCGACCAGGTGAAAGCCAAGACCGCCATGGCCGCCTGGGCCATTGCCAACAAAGTCAACTTCGTCAGTGTGGGCGCGGCGGGCGGCAAGCGGCTGGCGCACCGCGTGGACATCGACGACCTGTCGCTGGTCACGCACGACCCCTTGCTGGCGCAACTGCGCTACCGCCTGCGCAAGGAGCACGGCGCGGCGCGCAAAGGCAAGATGGGCGTGGCCTGCGTGTTCAGCCGCGAGGCCGTGCTGCAGCCCGCTGCCGCGGCCCAAAGCGACGGCAGCCTGAACTGCCACGGCTACGGGTCGGTCGTGAGCGTGACCTCGACCTTTGGCCTGTGCGCGGCCGGCTGGGCGCTCGACAAAATTGCCGCCTGAGTTTTTGCGGAGCGCTAAAAAACCGCGCTATAATTCAAGGCTTTGCTGCTCTTGAAGTGGCAAATACCGGAATGTGTCGCGAGGGAAACCCTGTGATATAACTCGGGACCATAGCTCAGTTGGTAGAGCAGCGGACTTTTAATCCGTTTGTCGTGGGTTCGACCCCCGCTGGTCCCACCAGAATTTCCGGGTTCTTAGCTCAGTTGGTAGAGCAGCGGACTCTTAATCCGTAGGTCGACAGTTCGAATCTGTCAGAACCCACCATCCTTCAGAAGGACTTGGCCGAAAGGCCAAGTCCTTTTGTTTTTTGCGCGGGGAAATCGCGGGGGCCGGCTTCAGCTCAGCTCAGCTCAGCTCAGCTTGATTCAGGCCGGATAGCCCAGCGCCGGCACGTCGAGCTGCGCCTGCCGTGCCACCCGTATGCAGTCCTTCATGTGCTCTTCACCGAAGTAGCGAATCGCCGCGTAGCCGACGGCGGCCGCGACGACCTGGCCGGCCAGCGGGACGTATTTGGCGGCCTGCTTGGCCGTCAGGCGCACGCCGATCTTGGTGGCGGCCTTGATGACCAGGTCGCGGCTGATGAATTTGCCGATCAGCACCGAGCCCACCAGGGCCACGGCTTTTTGTACCTGGTCGCGCTTTTTCGGTTCGAGCCGGTCGAGCTGCTGCGGCGTGAGGCCGAATTCCTTGTTGATCTCGGGGATGAGCTGGGACAGCATGGCCGCGTCCACCATCCAGTCGAGGCCGGGCACCGGCACGGCGCTGGCCGCGGCCGCGACCATGGCGCGCTTGTTCAGCAGCTTGCGGCTGCGCTTGACGGCGGCTGACAGTGCCGCGTTGTCCGCGGCCATGTGCAAGGCGGAAGGCATGGATCAAATCCTTTCAAGGACGGCCCCGCCTGGGCAGACAGGCTGCAGGCGAGGGGCCTGCAGCCACTTTACACCGCGGCGGTCTCGATCTGCTCGGTCAGCTCCAGCCACCGTTCTTCCAGCATGCCTATTTCGCCTTCGATGGCCTTGAGGCGCTTGCCGGCCTGGGCCAGCTCGGCCGGCGCGGTGGTGGTGGCCAGCAGGGCCTGCAGGCTGTCGCGCTCCGTGTTGAGCGCCTTCATGCGCTGGTCGATTTTTTCGACCTCCTTGCGCAGCGGCTTGGTGGCCTCGGCCTGCTGCTGGCGGCGCTGCGCGTCGAGCTTGCGCTGCTCGGGCGTGTCGCGCGGCACGGGTTTCTTTTCGGCGGGCGCGGCGGCCGGTGTTTCTGATTTGGCGGCCGGGGCCGCGCCACCGGCCTTCTTGGCCTCTTCGCGCTGGCGCTTGGCCTCGTCGAGCAGGTAGCGCTGGTAGTCGTCCAGGTCGCCGTCAAAGGGCGCGACGCCGCCGCGCGAGACCATCCAGAACTCGTCGCAGACGGCGCGCAGCAGTGCGCGGTCATGGCTGACCAGCATCACCGTGCCTTCAAACTCGTTGAGCGCCATCGACAGCGCCTCGCGCGTGGCCAGGTCCAGGTGGTTGGTCGGCTCGTCGAGCAGCAGCAGGTTGGGGCGCTGCCAGACGATCATGCACAGCACCAGGCGGGCTTTTTCGCCGCCGCTCATGCTGCCCACGGCCTGCTTGACCATGTCGCCGCTGAAATTGAACATGCCCAGGAAGGCGCGCAGGTCCTGCTCGCGCGTCTGCTGGCCGCTGATCCTGCCGGCCGCGGTGACTTCCTTGACGAGGCGGATCATGTGCTCCAGCGGCGTGTCGGCCGGGCGCAGCACGTCGAGTTCCTGCTGGGCAAAGTAGCCGATGTTCAGGCCCTTGCCTTCGGTCATCTCTCCTTGAATAGGCGCCAATGCGCGCGCCACGGTCTTGACCAGCGTGGACTTGCCCTGGCCGTTGGCGCCCAGGATGCCTATGCGCTGGCCGGCCAGCACCGACTTGCTGACGTTCTGCACGATGACCGTGGGCGGCGTGCCTTCGGGTGCGCCTTCGGGCGGCGGATAGCCGAAGAAGGCGTTCTGCATCGACAGCATGGGGTTGGGCAGGTTGGCCGGTTCCTTGAACTCGAAGGTGAAATCGGCCTCGGCCAGCAGAGGCGCGATTTTTTCCATGCGGTCCAGCGCCTTGACGCGGCTTTGCGCCTGCTTGGCCTTGCTGGCCTTGGCCTTGAAGCGCGCGATGAACTTCTGCAGGTGGGCGATCTTGTCCTGCTGCTTGGCGAAGGCGGTCTGCTGCAAGGCCATCTGCTCGGAACGCAGGTCTTCGAACTTGCTGTAATTGCCGCCGTAGCGGGTCAGCCTGGCGTTTTCGATGTGCACCGTCACGTCGGTCACGGCGTCGAGGAATTCGCGGTCATGGCTGATGACCAGCATGGTGCCCTGGTATTTTTTGAGCCAGGCTTCGAGCCAGACCAGCGCGTCCAGGTCCAGGTGGTTGGTGGGCTCGTCGAGCAGCAGCAGGTCGGATGGGCACATCAGCGCGCGCGCCAGCTGCAGGCGCATGCGCCAGCCGCCGGAGAAGCTGTTGACGGGGTTGTCGAGCTCGCTGACCTTGAAGCCCAGGCCGAGGATCAGGGCCTGGGCCCGGGCCTGCGCGTCGTGCGCGCCGGCGTCGTACAGCGCCATATAGGCATGGGCCATGCGGTCGCCGTCGCCGCTGGCTTCCGAGGCCTCCACCTCGGTCTGCGCGGCCAGCAGCACCACATCGCCTTCGACCACAAAGGCGGTCGCGCTCTGCTCGGTCTCGGGCATGTCCTGCGCCACCTGCGCCATGCTCCACTGCGCGGGAATCGAAAAATCGCCACCGTCCTCGTGCAGCGTGCCGTTGAGCATGGCGAACAGCGAGGACTTGCCGGCGCCGTTGCGGCCCACCAGCCCGATTTTTTCACCGGGGTTGAGGGTGACGGACGCGCTGTCCAGAATCACTTTGGCGCCGCGGCGCAGCACGACGTTTTTAAGGGTAATCATTTAAATGTGAAATTTCAGGAAAAGTAGTCGGGCGGCGGTGTCCACGCCTGGCCCTTGCGGTGCAAGAGCCGCGCCAGGGCTTCGCGCCGGCCGCCAGGCCGGCTCAGGCCAGTTGTTCGCGCGTCAGCAGCAAAACCTGGTCGGCGCCCGAGCTGGTCTCGAACCACAGCGGTTCAAGCGTCGGGAAGGCGCGCTCGAAATTCTCGCGCTCATTGCCGATTTCCAGCACCAGGACCGCATTTTCGCTCATATGGCGGGCCGCGTTTTGAATCAGGCCTCGAATGAAGTCCATGCCGTCGCTGCCGCCGGCCAGCGCCAGGCCCGGTTCCGCGCGGAATTCGGGGGGCAGGGCGGCCATGCTGGCCGCGTTCACATAGGGCGGATTGCACAGGATGAGGTCGTATTCGCCCGCGCAGGCGGCCAGCCCGTCCGATTCAACCAGCGTGATGCGGCTGTCCAGGTGGTGGCGGTCCACATTGATGCGGGCCACGGCCAGGGCGTCCAGGCTGATGTCGGCGGCTTCCACGACCACGTCGGGGTAGGTGATGGCCGCGAGAACGGCCAGGCTGCCGTTGCCGGTGCACAGGTCGAGCACGCGGTGGGTGTGCTCGCCCAGCCAGGGGTCTATGCTGGCGTCGGCCAGCAGCTCGGCGATCAGGGAGCGCGGGATGATCACGCGCTCGTCGACGTAAAAAGGCAGGCCCATGAGCCAGGCCTCCTTCGTGAGGTAGGCAGCCGGCTTGCGCGTGCTGATGCGCGCGTCCAGCAGCGCGGCGACCTGTGCTTCTTCCGCGGCCGTCACGGGCCGTTTTTCGACCGAATCAAGATCGTCCAGCGGCAGGCCCAGCTTCCACAGCACCAGCCAGGCGGCTTCGTCAAAGGCGTTGGTCGTGCCCTGGCCGAAGCCGTTGGAAAAGTTCAGGCCCGCGGCCTCCAGCCTGGCCGCCATCTGCTCGACCAGTGCCAGCACCGTCAGGGGTGTCGCGGCCTTTGTCATGCCGTGGCCAGCCGATCCAGCACGCCCTTGTAGATGTTCTTGAGCGGATCGAGGGAGCTCACCGGTACACACTCATTGATCTTGTGGATGGTGGCGTTGAGCGGGCCGAATTCAATGACCTGTGGGCATATCTTGGCGATGAAACGGCCGTCGCTGGTGCCGCCCGTGGTGGAGAGCTCGGTCTGCAGGCCGGTTTCGGCCTCGATGGCGCCGCGCACCGCCTCGACCAGCGTGCCGGGCGTGGTCAGAAAGGGCAGCCCGCCCAGCGTCCATTTGAGGTCGTAATCGAGCTGGTGCCGGCTCAGCAAGGCCTGCAGGCGCTGCTGCAGGCTTTCGGGCGTGGACTCGGTGCAGAAGCGGAAGTTGAAATCGACCACCAGCTCACCCGGGATCACGTTGGACGCACCGGTGCCGCCATGGATGTTGGACACCTGCCAGCTGGTGGCCGGGAAGAAGGCGTTGCCCTTGTCCCATTCGGTGGCCACCAGCTCCGCCAGCGCCGGCGCGAACAGGTGGATGGGGTTTCTGGCCAGGTGCGGGTAGGCGATGTGGCCTTGCACGCCCTTGACCGTGAGTTTGCCGCTCAGGGTGCCGCGCCGCCCGTTCTTGATCATGTCGCCCAGCTGGGCGACCGAGGTGGGCTCGCCCACGATGCAGTAGTCCAGCACTTCGCCGCGCGCCTTGAGCTGCTCGCAGACCATGACCGTGCCGTCGACCGCCGGGCCTTCCTCGTCGCTGGTGACCAGGAAGGCGATGGACAGGGCAGGGTCGGGATGGGCGGCCAGGAACTCTTCGACCGCCACCACCATGGCCGCGATGGAGGTTTTCATGTCGGCGGCGCCGCGCCCGTACAGCTGGCCGCCGCGGTGGCTGGGCGTGAAGGGGGGGCTCTGCCACTGCTCCAGCGGGCCGGTGGGCACAACGTCGGTGTGGCCGGCAAATACAAGCGTCTTGGCCGGGGTTTTGCCGGACGCCGGCTTGCCCGCGCGCTTGGCCCAGAGGTTGGTCACGCGGAAGTTTTCAGGGCCGCCGGTGATGGTTTCGCACTGGAAGCCCAGCGGCGCCAGGCGTTCAATCAGCAGGGCCTGGCAGCCGGCGTCGTCGGGCGTGACGGAAGGGCGGGCGATCAGTTGCTCGGTGAGCTGCAGGGTTCGGGACATGGTCGTTTAGGGCCTGTTAACACTATGTTTACAAATGCGAATGGGGTGAAAACAGCGCCAATCAAGGCGTGCGACGAATCCCAGACCGGGAGTCTGGGTGAGGAGCGCAACGCGGAGTGGCGCTGTTTTCACCCCATTCCCTCCGGGTTGCGATCAAAAAGGCCCTGTGCGGCGTTGCAAAGCCTTGACGGGGTTCACCCCGCCTGCGTTTTGCGCCTTGCTCAAGGCCTTTTTGACTCGCAACGCATCTTGCAAACATAGTGTTAACAGGCCCTGGGTTCGGGTCGGCCCGAAGAGACGAGCGCCATCGTGTTTTTAATGTTTCACGTCCAGCGTGATTTCGGTGAAGGACGGTTCGTCATCCGGGTCTTCTTCAGGCTCCAAGGCCTTGGCCTTGACGGCGAAGTCGTTTTCGAGACGCCACATCAGGTTGGTCGGCGAGTCGGCGTAGAGAATGCCTTCCTTGCGGGTGACAGTGCCGTCCACGATCAGCTTGGCGATGTCCTGCTCAAAGGTCTGCGAGCCCTCGGCCATGGATTTTTCCATGGCTTCCTTGACACCGGAGAAGTCGCCTTTTTCAATCAGCTCGGCGATCAGCTTGGTGTTGAGCATGACTTCCACCGCCGGCGTGCGGCCGCCATCCTGCGTGCGCAACAGGCGCTGCGAGACGATGGCCTTGAGGGCCGCGGCCAGGTCGCCCAGCATGGTGCTGCGCACCTCGACCGGGTAAAAGCTCAGGATACGGTTGAGCGCCTGGTAGCTGTTGTTGGCGTGCATGGTGGCCAGGCACAGATGGCCCGACTGCGCATAGGCAATGGCGGCCGACATGGTTTCCCGGTCGCGGATTTCACCGATCAGGATCACGTCGGGCGCCTGGCGCAGCGCGTTTTTGAGCGCCACCTGCAGCGATTGTGTGTCGCTGCCGACCTCGCGCTGGTTGACCACCGACTTCTTGTTGGTGAACAGGAATTCGACCGGGTCCTCGATGGTGAGGATGTGGCCCAGCGAAATCTCGTTGCGGCGGTCCATCATCGCGGCCAGCGTGGTGCTCTTGCCGGCGCCGGTGGAGCCCACCATCAGCAGCAGGCCGCGCTTTTCCATGATCAGGTCGGCCAGGATGGGCGGCACGTTCAGGCTGTCCAGCGGCGGGATTTCGTTGGGGATGAAACGGATCACCGCCGCGTAGGTGCTGCGCTGCCTGAAGGCGCTGATGCGGAAGTTGCCCAGGCCGGCAATCGGCAGCGCCATGTTGAGCTCGCCGATTTCCTCCATCTCCTCGATACGCTCGGGCGGCAGCACCTCGGCCAGCAGGTTGCGCGGCGCGTCCGGCGGCAGGATTTGCGCATTGATCGGAATGGCCTGGCCGTTGATCTTGATCAGGGCGGGCGAATGAGCCGACAGGTAAACGTCCGACGCCTTTTTGTCCGCCATCAAACGAAGGATTCTTTCCATCGTGCTCATAGTCCGCTCCCAGTCATTTCAATATGTGCAATCCAAGCGTGAGGCAAGGTGTTCAGTCGCGCAGCAGGTCGTTCAGGCTGGTCGTTGAACGCGTCTTGGCGTCCACGCGCTTGACAATCACCGCGCAGTACATGCTGTACTTGCCACCGGCCTTGGGCAGGTTGCCCGAGACCACGACGGAGCCCGCGGGAATACGGCCGTAAGTGACGGTGTCGGCTTCGCGGTCGTAAATCGGCGTGCTCTGGCCGATGTAAACGCCCATGGAGATGACCGAGTTTTCTTCCACGATCACGCCCTCGACGACTTCGGAGCGCGCGCCTATGAAGCAGTTGTCTTCAATGATGGTGGGGTTGGCCTGCAGGGGTTCGAGCACGCCGCCCAGGCCCACGCCGCCGGAGAGGTGGACGTTGTTGCCGACCTGCGCGCAGCTGCCCACGGTGGCCCAGGTGTCGACCATGGTGCCTTCGCCGACCCAGGCGCCGATGTTGACGTAGCTGGGCATCAGGATCGCGCCCTTGGCGATATAGCTGCCGCGGCGCGCCACGGCGGGCGGCACCACGCGCACGCCGGTGGCGCGCATTTCGCTTTCGCTCAGGTGGGCGAACTTGGTGGGCACCTTGTCGAAAAAGCCCAGGTCGCCGGCGCGCATCATTTCGTTGTCCTTCAGGCGAAAGCTCAACAGCACGGCCTTTTTGATCCACTGGTGGGTGGTCCACTGGCCCACGCCTTCGCGGGTGGCCACGCGCAGCTTGCCGCTGTTGAGCTGGGCGATGGTGTGTTCGACGGCGTCCAGCACATCCTTGGGGGCCGATTGGGCCGACAGGTTCGCGCGATTTTCCCAGGCCGCGTCAATGGTGCTTTGCAGGTTGTCTTGTGTCATGTTGGTTTCAGTCTTGTTGTTCAGTGAGTTTTGGATTGGATGAATTGAACGATGCGCTGCGCCGCTTCCACGCACTCGGCGGTTTCAGCCACCAGTGCCATGCGGATTCTGCCGGCGCCGGGATTGTGCCCCTGCGCGTCGCGCGCCAGATAGCTGCCCGGCAACACCACGACATTGTAGAGAGCGAGCAGCTCGCGTGAAAACGCGGTGTCCGAGCCCTTGAAAGTCTCGGGGATTCCGGCCCACAGGTAAAAGCCCGCGTCGGGCAGGGCGACGTCCATCACGGCCGAGAGCATGGGCGTGACCTGGGCGAATTTTTCGCGGTACATCGCGCGGTTGTCCACCACGTGTCGCTCGTCATTCCAGGCCGCGATGCTGGCGGCCTGCACGACCGGGCTCATGGCGCTGCCGTGGTAGGTGCGGTACAGCAAAAAGGGCTTGATCAGGGAGGCGTCGCCGGCCACAAAGCCGCTGCGCAGGCCTGGCACATTGCTGCGTTTGGAGAGGCTGGTCAGCGACACGAGGTTCCTGAAGTCATGCCGGCCCAGCCTGGCCGCCGCCTGCAGGCCCCCCAGGGGCGCCTCGTCGCGGAAGTAGATTTCGCTGTAGCACTCGTCGGAGGCGATCACAAAACCGTGGCGGTCGCTGAGCTCGAACAGCAGCTTCCATTCATCCAGCGACATCACGGCGCCCGTGGGGTTGCCCGGCGAGCAGACAAACACCAGCTGGGTTTTGGCCCAGACGGCCTCGGGCACGCCGGCCCAGTCGACCGCGAAATTGCGCGCCGGGTCGCTGGGGGCAAACCAGGTCTGGGCGCCCGCCAGCAGGGCCGCGCCCTCATAGATTTGGTAAAACGGGTTGGGGCAAACCACGGTGGCCCCCGGCTTGCCGGCGTCCAGCACGGTCTGTGCGAGCGAAAACAGCGCCTCCCGCGAACCGTTGACGGGCAGGATCTGCGTGGCCGGGTCCAGCTTCAGGTCGTAGCGGCGGGCCACCCAGTCGGCCATGGCCTGGCGCAGTTTGGGCTCGCCCAGGGTGCCCGGGTAGCTCGCCAGGCCGCTCAGGCTGGCCGTCAGCGCGTCCTTGATCAGCTGCGGCGTGGCATGGCGGGGCTCGCCTATGCCCAGGCTGATGGCTTTGTAGGCGGGATTGGGGGTGACGTCGGCGTGCAACTGGCGCAGCCGCTCAAAAGGATAGGGCTGAAGGCGTGAAAGCAGGGGATTCATACCCGGATTATCCAGCCTCGCGGCCGGCCCAAAATGACCGGCTGCCGGGCCCGCAGCGCCAGAAGGGCCGGCTTGCTGCCAAATTGATAGCTTGGGCGCCAGGCTGGATACCGCTGGAGCGGCGTTGGTGCAGCTGCTTTGAGGCCGGCCCGCCACGCCAGGCCAGCCGGCGCACCGGCCGGTGCGCACGGCGCGATGCAAAGTGTTTCACGCCGGCCCCGTCAAGGGCCTTTTTCCCGGCAAAATCCCCGTCCCGCTCGGGTAACATGGCGGACCGTGCCGCTTGCCGAAGGCGGCACCCGATATGCCAGCGTTGTTGTAAAAACGCTATAAGAATCAACGAGTTAGGGCCAGGCCCTGCCTCAGGCTCATAAAAACAGGGACAGCCGTGCGTCTCAATTCGATCAAGCTATCAGGTTTCAAGTCATTCGCGGAGCCCACCAATTTTGTATTACCGGGCCAACTGGTGGGTGTGGTGGGCCCCAACGGCTGCGGCAAGTCCAACATCATGGACGCGGTGCGCTGGGTGCTGGGCGAGAGCAAGGCCTCCGAACTGCGCGGCGAGTCCATGCAGGACGTCATCTTCAACGGCACCACCACGCGCAAGCCGGCCAGCCGCTCCAGCGTGGAACTGGTGTTCGACAACGCCGACCACCGCGCCGGCGGCCAGTGGGGGCAGTTTGTCGAGATCGCCGTCAAGCGCGTGCTCACGCGCGACGGCACCTCCAGCTACTACATCAACAACCAGCCGGTGCGCCGCCGCGACGTGCAGGACGTGTTCCTGGGCACCGGCCTGGGCCCGCGCGCCTACGCCATCATCGGCCAAGGCACCATCAGCCGCATCATCGAGTCCAAGCCCGAAGAGCTGCGCCTGTTCCTCGAGGAAGCCGCCGGCGTATCGAAGTACAAGGAACGCCGCCGCGAGACCGCCAACCGCCTGTCCGACACCCGGGAAAACCTGACCCGCGTCGAAGACATCCTGCGCGAGCTCAACGCCAACCTGGACCGGCTGGAAAAGCAGGCCGAGGTGGCCCTGCGCTACAACACCCTGCACGCCGACGCCAGCCTCAAGCAGCACCAGCTGTGGTTCCTCAAACGGGCCGAAAGCGAGGCCGACCAGTCCAAGGTCAAGGCCGATGCCGAAAAGGCCGTGAACGACCTGGAAAGCCGCGTGGCCGACCTGCGCCACATCGAGGCCGACCTCGAAACCATACGCCAGGCGCATTACGCGGCCGGCGACCAGGTCAACCAGGCCCAGGGCAAGCTGTATGAGGCCAGCGCCGAGGTCGGCCGGCTGGAAGCCGAGATCCGCTTTGTGGTCGACGGACGCCAGCGCGTCGAGCAGCGGCTGAACCAGCTCAAGGAACAAACCGCGCAGTGGGCCACGCGCAAGGAAGACGCCGCCGTCGAAACCGAAAGCCTGGCCGCCCAGGCCATCGAAGCCGAGGAAAAGGCCGAACTGCTGGCCGCGCAGACCGAAGAACACCTGACGCAGCTGCCGGCCCTTGAGGACGCGCTGCGCCAGGCCCAGGCCAAGGCCAACGAGCAGCGCACCAGCGTGGGCCAGGTGCAGCAGCAGATCCAGGTGCTGGCCGCCGACCAGCGCAACATCGAGGAGCAATCGCGCAGCCTGGGCTTGCGCCTGGAAAAGCTCACGGCCGACCGCAACGCGCTCAATGCGCCCGACGAAGCCCGCCTGGCCAACCTGAACACCCAGTTCGCCGCCGCGCAGGAAGCCCAGGCCGAGGCCGAAGCCCGCCTGCACGAGCTGACCGAAAGCGTGCCCCAGCTCGACGAAGAGCGCCGCACCCTGCAGCAGACCGTCAACACCGAATCGGCCAAGCGGGCCGACCTGTCGGCGCGCATGGAAGCGCTCAAGGCCTTGCAGGAAAAGGTCAAGACCGACGGCAAACTCAAGCCCTGGCTGGCCAAGCACGGCCTGGACGGCCTGCAGGGCCTCTGGAGCCGCATTCACATCGAGCAGGGCTGGGAGAATGCGCTGGAAGCCGCTCTCAGAGAGCGGCTGGGCGCCCTGGAGGTGTCCCGGCTCGACATGGTGCGCGGCTTTGCCGGCAGCGACGGGCAGGGCACGCCGCCGGCCAAGCTCGCGTTTTATTCGCCGCCCAGCGCCGCCGCACCCGCGCGTGTCAACGCCGCGATCAACCTCAAGCCCCTGACCGAGCTGCTGCGCCTGAACGACGCCGGCCAGTCGGCGCTGCTGGGCGACTGGCTCAACGGCTGTTACACCGCTGGTAGCCTGGACGACGCGCTCGCCGCGCGCGACAAGCTGCAGGCCGGCGAGGTGATTTATGTGCAGAGCGGCCATGCCGTGACGCACCACAGCGTGAGTTTTTACGCCCAGGATTCCGAACAGGCCGGCCTGCTGGCCCGCGCCCAGGAAATTGAAAACCTCGACAAGCAGCTCAAGGCCCAGGCCCTGATCAGCGAGGAAGCCCGCTCCGCGCTGGTGCGCGCCGAAGCCGCTTATGCCGATGCCGCCCAGCGCCTGGCCACAGCCCGCCGCGAAACCGCCGAAGGCCAGAGCCGGGCCCACGAACTGCAGGTGGAAGTGCTGCGCCTCACGCAGCTGGCCGAGCAGACCCGCGCGCGCAGCGAGCAGATCCAGGCCGACATGGCTGAAATCGAAGCCCAGCTTGGTGAATTGCAGGAGCGCAAGGTCACGGCCGAGGGCCGTTTTGAAGAGCTGGACATGCAGCTAGCCGACAGCCAGGAACGCCATGCGCAGCTCGACGACCGGGTGATCGAGACCGAACGCAAGCTCGGCGAATCGCGCGAACAGCAGCGTACGCTGGAGCGCCAGGCCCAGGAAGCGGCCTTCGCGCTGCGCAGCCTGGCTTCGCGCCGCGAAGAGCTGACCCGCTCCATCGACATGGCCGCCCAGCAGGCCGCCTCCATCGCCAGCGAGGAGGCGCAGGCCCGCGAAGAGCTGTCGCGCCTGACCGACGCCGCCGCGCAGGCCGGCCTGCAAAGCGCCCTGAGCGTCAAGCTCGAGCGCGAGGCCGACCTGGGCGCCAAACGCAGCCAGTACGACGACCTGACCAGCAAGCTGCGCGCCAGCGACGAGCGCCGCCTGCAGCTGGAGCGCGAGCTCGACCCGCTGCGCCAGCGCATCACCGAGTTCCAGCTCAAGGAACAGGCCGCGCGCCTGGGCTTCGAGCAGTACGAGCAGCTGCTGGCCGACGCCCAGGCCGACCTGGCCGCGGTGGAGCAGTCCATACAGTCCGGCAATGTGCGCCTCACGGGCCTGCAGGGCGAAATCGACCGCATCAACCGCGAAATCCAGTCGCTGGGGGCCGTCAACCTGGCCGCGCTTGACGAGCTGAGCGCCGCGCGCGAACGCAAGCAGTTCCTCGATTCGCAGTCCAAGGACCTCAACGAGGCCATGACCACGCTGGAAGACGCGATCAAGAAGATCGACATCGAAACGCGCGACCTGCTGTCCAGCACCTTCGACACCGTCAACGGCCATTTCGGCCGCATGTTCCCCGAGCTTTTCGGCGGCGGCAACGCCAAGCTCATGATGACGGGCGAGGAAATCCTCGACGCCGGCGTGCAGGTGATCGCCCAGCCGCCCGGCAAGAAGAACCAGACCATCCACCTGCTGTCCGGCGGCGAAAAAGCGCTGACGGCCATCGCGCTGGTCTTCGCCATCTTCCAGCTCAACCCCGCGCCTTTCTGCCTGCTGGACGAGGTCGACGCGCCGCTGGACGACGCCAATACCGAGCGTTATGCCAAGCTGGTGCGCTCCATGAGCAAGGAAACCCAGTTCCTGTTCATCAGCCACAACAAGATCGCGATGGAAATGGCCGAGCAGCTGATAGGTGTGACCATGCAGGAGCAAGGTGTCTCGCGCATCGTGGCCGTGGACATGGAAGCCGCTATTGGCTTCGCCGAGGCAGCCTGATCCCCGTATGAGCTCCTTGCAGATCAGTCTGGCGGTGGTGGGCGGCCTGGTGCTGGCCGGCGTCGTGGCCCACAGCGCCTGGTCCTCGCGCCGCAACCTGCCCAAGCGCGCCACGCCCGAGGCCGCGCCTGTGCCGGAAACGGCCGCCGCGGCGGATCACCAGCCGCCAGCAGCCGGCGAAGGCGAGGCCGAGCGGCTGGAGCCCAGCTTTGACGCCGACTCGGGCCTGGCTTCGCTGAACGCGCTGACCCGGCTCACCACGCCCGAACGCAAGCCCGGCCTGGACATTTTGATAGACGCCATGGCGGCCGTCGCCCTGGACAACGTGGTCTCGGGCGAGGCCGCGCTGGCCGCCATGCCCAGCACGCGCCGCGCCGGCAGCAAACCTTTCGGCGTAGAGGGCCTCAGCGTGATCACCGGCGAATGGGAGTTCCCGACGGCCGGCCACCGCTACAGCGCTTTCCAGTGCGGCGTGCAACTGGCCAACCGCACCGGCGCGCTCAACCAGATCGAATACTCCGAATTTGTCATGAAGGCCCAGGCCTTCGCCGACGCCGTGGGCGGCGAGCCCGAGTTTCCCGAGATGCTGGACGAGGTGGCCCGCGCCCGCGAACTCGACCAGTTCGCCAGCGCCCACGATGCGCAGCTCAGTTTCACCCTGCGCGCCGTCAATACCGCCTGGAGCCCCGGCTATGTGCAGCAAAGCGCGGCCCGGCTCGGTTTTGTTCCCGGCTCCATTCCCGGCCGCATGGTGCTGCCGGCCAGCCAGCCCGGCCACGCGCCCATCCTGGGCCTGGCCTTCGACACCCAGGCCGCCATGGCCGAAGACCCCGAGCAGACGGCCTTGCGCGAACTCACGCTGTCGCTGGACGTGCCCCAGGTGCTGCGCTCCGAGCAGCCTTTTGCCCGCATGTGCGAGGCCGCGCTGTCCCTGGCCGCCAATATGGACGGCGTGATCATCGACGACAACGGCAACCTGATACGGCCCGAGGCGATGGAAGTCATACACGCCGACCTCGAGCAACTCTATGACACGCTGGACAGCCGCGATCTGTCGGCCGGCTCGGTGCTGGGGCGCCGGCTGTTCAGCTGATTTTCCCGGGCTTTAATGCCCTTTTCCGATTTTTTCATGGCCACCAAAGACCTGTTTGCGCCACCCGAGCCTTCGCCGCAGCCGACCGCCGCCGCGGCGCGGGCCGCCACCCTGCGCGCGGAGTTGCACCTGCACGCGCACCGCTACTACGTGCTCGACGAACCGACGATTCCCGATGCCGAGTACGACAGGCTGTTCAGGGAACTGCAGGAACTCGAGGCCGCCCATCCCGAACTGCTGACGGCGGATTCGCCGACCCAGCGCGTGGGCGGCAAGCCGCTGGACCAGTTCGCCAGCGTGCGCCACAAGGTGCCCATGCTCAGCATACGCACCGAGACCGACACCGAGGCCACGGGCGCGCAGAACTTCGACACCCGCGTGCGCAAGGAGCTGGGCCTGGCCGAGTCCGAACCGCCGGTCGAGTATGTGGCCGAACTCAAGTTCGACGGCCTGGCCATGAGCTTGCGTTATGAGAACGGCATCCTGGTGCAAGCCGCCACGCGCGGCGACGGCGAGGTCGGCGAGGACGTGACGCAGAACATCCGCACCATCAACCAGATTCCTTTGCGCCTGCCCGCCGACGCCCCCCCTGTGATGGAAGTGCGCGGCGAGGTGTATATGCGCCGCGCCGACTTTGAAGCGCTCAATGAAAAGCAGCGCGAGAAGATCGCGCAAGGCGCCAAGGGCGAAAAAACCTTTGTCAATCCGCGCAATGCGGCGGCCGGCGGCGTGCGCCAGCTGGACCCGGCCATGGCCGCGCAGCGGCGCCTGAGCTTTTTTGCCTACGGCCTGGGCGAGATCACGCCGGCGGAAGAGGGCGGCCCGGCCTTCGAGAGCCATTTCCAGATGCTGCTGACGCTCAAATCCTGGGGTTTCCCGGTGGCGTCGCAGACGCAGCTCGCGCAGGGCGCGCCTGAACTGATCGCCTTTCACGAAGCCATGGGCCGGCAGCGCGACAGCCTGCCTTACGACATCGACGGCGTGGTCTACAAGGTCAACAGCCTGGCGCTGCAAAAAAAGATGGGCTTTGTCACGCGCGAACCGCGCTGGGCCGTGGCGCACAAATATCCGGCCCAGGAGCAGCTCACCACCGTGCAGGCCATCGAGGTCCAGGTGGGGCGCACCGGCAAGCTCACGCCGGTGGCCAAGCTGGCGCCGGTGTTTGTGGGCGGCGTCACCGTGACCAATGCCACGCTGCACAACGAGGACGAGGCGCGGCGCAAGGACGTGCGCGTGGGCGACACCGTGATCGTGCGCCGCGCGGGCGACGTGATCCCCGAAGTCGTCAGCGTGCTGCTCGACAAACGCGTGCAGGACGCACCGCAATTCAGCATGCCGCGCAAATGCCCGGTCTGCGGCTCCGACGCCGTGCGCGAGGAAGGCGAAGCCGACTATCGCTGCACCGGCGGCCTGTTCTGCGGAGCCCAGCGCAAGGAAGCCATCCTGCATTACGCGCACCGGCGCGCCGTCGAGGTCGAAGGACTGGGCGACAAGCTGGTCGAGCAACTGGTGGACGCCAACATCATCCGCACCTTGCCCGACCTTTACAAACTGGGCCTCACGGCGCTGGCCGGCCTGGACCGCATGGCCGAAAAATCGGCCAACAACCTGCTGGAAGCGCTCGAAAAATCCAAGCAGACGACCTTGCCGCGTTTCCTGTTCGGCCTGGGCATACGCCATGTCGGCGAGGCCACGGCCAAGGAACTGGCACGCCACTTCGGCAAGCTCGATGCCATCATGGACGCCACCGAGGAGCAGTTGCTGGAAGTCAGCGATATCGGCCCCATCGTCGCGCAAAGCATACGCACCTTTTTTGAGCAGCCGCACAACCGCGAGGTAGTGGAACAGCTGCGTGCCTGTGGCGTGACGTGGGAAGAGGGCGAGCCCGCCGCCCGCACGCCGCAGCCGCTGTCGGGCAAGACCTTTGTCATCACCGGCACCCTGCCTACCCTGAGCCGCGACGAGGCCAAGGACAAAGTGGAAGCCGCCGGCGGCAAGGTCGCTGGTTCAGTCAGCAAGAAGACCGATTTTGTGGTCGCGGGCGAGGAGGCCGGCAGCAAGCTGGTCAAGGCGCAGGCGCTGGGTGTGCCGGTGATTGATGAGGCGGCCTTGCTGGCCATGCTGGCCGGTTGATGATTTAAGGTGCGGAGGCCGTAGATGCAGGCGCTTGAAACCATCAATACCCCCGACCTCCTGGACTCGGTCGTCAGCCTGTCCTCCGCCTTTATTTTTGGCGCCCTGATCGGCTTTGAGCGCCAGTACCGCCAGCGCACCGCCGGCCTGCGCACCAATGTGCTGGTGGCAGTGGGCGCGGCGATTTTTGTCGACATGGCGAACCGGCTCTCGGGCTCGTCCGGCGCGGTGCATGTGGTGGCCTATGTGGTGTCTGGCATAGGTTTTCTGGGCGCCGGCGTGATCATGCGCGAGGAAGGCAATGTGCGCGGCCTCAACACGGCGGCCACTCTGTGGTGCTCGGGCGCGGTGGGCGCCTGCGCCGGCGCGGACCTCATCGTGCAGGCCGGCATCGCCACGCTGTTTGTGCTGGCGGCCAATACGCTGCTGCGGCCCATCGTGAACCAGATCAACCGCCTGCCGCTGGACGTGCAGTCGGCCGAGGTGACCAACACGGTCTATGTGGTGACGGATGGATCGCACCAGAAAGAGGTGCTGTCCATCCTGGAAAAATCCCTCGAAGCGCTGCATTACCCGACCAACGACCTGGAGGTTTATGCCTTCGGCGAGGAGGGCGTGAAAATCCAGGCCACGCTGGTGGCCATCGCGGTGGACGGCGCCGCCATGGACCGCCTGGTCCAGCAGCTCGGCGAGCTGCCCATGGTGAGCCAGGCCTACTGGAGCGCCAGCACCACGGAGTAGCCGCGCAAGAGCGGCCTTACATGGCGTTACCGGGGTTTGCACGCCGGACGTCAGGCCGGCCGCCCCCGCCGGACGTTGAAAAGACCTGTACACAGGAGCTTTTCCATGAATAACAAACGTTTGCCCGCCTTGCTGGCCGCCGCCGGCCTGGCCGCCTTGCTGTCTGGTTGCGTGGTCGCCCCTGTCGGCCCTCCGGTGGCGGTTTACCCCTCCCGTCCCGTTTATGTCGAACCCGCACCTGTCGTGGTGGTACCCGCGCCGGGTTATTACCGGGGTTGGGGCTACAGGCATTGGCGTTAAGCCAAAAAAGCTTCGCGCCGCCATAATCGGCGCATGACCATTCGCGAAATCCTCAAGATGGGCGACCCCCGGCTGCTGCGGGTTGCCCAGCCCGTCACCGCCTTCGACACCGATGAGCTGCACCAGCTGGTCTCGGACATGTTCGACACCATGCGCGCCGTCAACGGCGCGGGCCTGGCGGCGCCGCAGATCGGCGTGGATTTGCAGCTGGTGATTTTCGGCACCGACGCGGTGAACCCGCGTTATCCCGACGCGCCGCTGGTGCCGCGCACGGTGCTGCTCAACCCGGTGATCAAGCCCCTGGGCCCCGAGGAGGAAGAGGGCTGGGAAGGCTGCCTGTCGGTGCCCGGGCTGCGCGGCGTGGTGCCGCGGTTCTCGCGCATCCACTATGCCGGTTTTGACCAGTACGGCGATGCGATAGAACGCACGGTGGAGGGCTTTCATGCGCGTGTGGTGCAGCATGAATGCGACCACCTGATCGGCACCTTGTACCCCATGCGCATCCGCGATTTCAGCCGCTTCGGTTTTACCGAGGTGCTGTTTCCCGGGCTGGACGCGTCCGACGACGATTGAGCGCTGACAAGGGCCAGGGGTACACTGGCCCCGGTTGAGGGCTATTTCGCCCCGTTTGAGCGTGTTGTACGCAAGGAAAGTTTTCCGCATGCCGCACGCTCCCGTCCCGGGCCCGGTTCCCGCCGCCGGAACCGCCCCTGCAGCACCCTACCTGCTCAAGTATGAAACCGTGTGCGGCAGCGGCGAAGACCTGCAGCTGCGCTCCCTGCTGGACCGGCAGCAATTCCACGATCCCCTGGGCGAGGCCGAGCGCGAAGGCATTTCTTCCTCGGCCTGGCCGCTGTTCGGCCTGCTCTGGCCCTCGGGCCGGGTGCTGGCCCATGCCATGCTGAGCTTCGAGCTGGATGGCAAGCGCATCCTGGAGCTGGGCTGCGGCCTGGCGCTGGCCAGCCTGGTGGTGCACAGGCGCGGCGGCAACATCACCGCCAGCGACTGCCATCCGCTGGCGGCGGAGTTCCTGCTGGAGAACCTCAAGCTCAACCAGCTGCCGGCGATGAAATACCAGGCCGGCAACTGGTCGCGCGCCAACCCGCTGCTGGAGCGCTTTGACCTGATCATAGGCAGCGACGTGCTTTACGACCGCGGCCAGCCCGAGGCCTTGTCGCAGTTCATCGAGCTGCACACCTACGCGGATGCCGAAGTGCTGATTGTCGACCCGGACCGCGGAAACCGGGCGAGTTTTAATCGAAAAATGGATGTATTGGGCTATTCACGCACTGAGACGCGAGTGTCCGAACTCCCGGGGAACGGCGGCGTTTACAAGGGCCGGCTTTTGCAATACCTGCGCAAATCAGCCGCCTGAACTCAGCGCCGGCTCAGGTATTGAGCGCTTCGAGCAACTCAGTCTCGATCGCGATCTGCGCCTTGTTGTGCTGCAGTTCGGGCCCGTCGATCAAAAACGTGTCTTCCACGCGCTCGCCCAGGGTGCTGACCTTGGCCAGCTGCAGGTTGATGCGGTGGCGCGCCAGCACCCGCGCGATGCGGTACAGCAGCCCGACACGGTCGCTGGCCGAGACGCTGAGCAGCCAGCGCTGGGCTTTTTCGTCGGGCCGCAGGTCCACGCGCGGCGCGATCGGAAAGCTCTTGACCCGGCGCGACACGCGGCCCTTGCCGGGCGGGGGCAGGGGGCCGGGCTCCTCGATGGTGCGGTCCAGGTCGGCCTCCACCATGGCCGCGAGTTCGCGGTAGTGGTCGGCCAGCGTCGGGCTGACGACCTGGAAGGTGTCCAGCGCATAGCCGTTCTGGGCGGTGTGGATCTTGGCATCCAGGATGCTGAAGCCGGCTTCGTCGAAGTAGCCGCAGATGCGCGCGAACAGGTCGGGCGCATCGGGCGTGTAAACCAGCACCTGCATGCCTTCGCCGGCCAGGGAGCGGCGCGCGCGCACCACCGCCTTGGCCTTGCCGACGTGGCGCGAGAGCTGGCGTGCGTGCCAGGCAATGTCGGAGGCCTCGTGGCGCATGAAATAGCTGACGTCCAGCGTGTCCCACAGCAACTTGTGCGCCTCGAAGGGTTCGGCATGCAGGGCCAGGGTGGTCAGGGCCTCGCGCTTGCGGGCCTCGACCTCGGCGTCCGCGTCGGGCGCGCGGCCGCCCAGCACGCGCAGGGTGTAGCGGTACAGGTCCTCGAGCAGCTTGCCCTTCCAGGCGTTCCAGACCTTGGGGCTGGTACCGCGTATGTCGGCCACCGTCAGCAGGTAGAGCGCCGTCAGGTAGCGCTCGTTGCCCACGCGCTTGGCGAAGGCCGCGATGACTTCCGGGTCGCTCAAGTCTTCCTTCTGCGCAATGCGGCTCATGCTCAGGTGCTCGCCGACCAGGAATTCGATGAGTTTTGCGTCCTCGGTCGCGATGCCGTGCTGGCGGCAGAAAATGTGTACTTCCTTGCAGCCCAGCTCGGAATGGTCGCCACCGCGGCCCTTGGCGATGTCATGGAACAGCGCGGCGATGTACAGGATCCAGGGTTTGTCCCAGCCGGCCGCCAACTGCGAGCACATGGGATATTCGTGCGAGTGCTCGGCCATGAAGAAGCGCCGCACATTGCGCAGCACCATCAGGATGTGCTGGTCCACCGTGTAGACATGGAACAGGTCGTGCTGCATCTGCCCGACGATCTTGCGGAAGATCCAGAGGTAGCGGCCCAGCACCGAGGTCTGGTTCATCAGCCGCATGGCATGGGTGATGCCCTCGGGCTGCTGCAGGATGCGCAGGAAGGTCGCACGGTTGACCGGGTCCCTGCGGAAGCTGGCGTTCATCAGGCCGCGGGCGTTGTAGAGCGCGCGAAGCGTGCGCGCCGACAGGCCCTTGATGCCCACCGTGGTTTCGTAGAGCAAAAAGGTCTCGAGGATGGCGTGCGGCTCGCGCGCGTACAGATCGTCGCTGGCCACCTCCAGCATGCCGGCCTTGTCGCAAAAGCGCTCATTGATGGGCCGCAGCGGGTAGGTGTTGGGGTTCAGCCGCTCCTCGATGTTGAGCAGCAGGATCTGGTTGAGCTGGGTCACGGCCTTGGCCGCCCAGTAGTAGCGCTTCATCAGCGCCTCGCTGGCGCGGCGCGGCAGCTTGCTGCCGTCGTCGGCCTCGGCCGAATAACCGAAGGATTCGGCCACGGCGGTCTGCAGGTCGAACACCAGGCGGTCTTCGCGGCGCCCGGCGATCAGGTGCAGGCGCGCGCGTATCAGGCTCAGCAGGGCCTCGTTGGCCTTGATCTGCCGTACCTCAAAGGCCGTGGCCAGGCCCTTGCGCGCCAGGTCGTCCCAGGACTTGCCCAGGCCGGCGGCGCGCGCCACCCAGAGGATCACCTGCAGGTCGCGCAGGCCGCCCGGCGACTCCTTGCAATTGGGCTCCAGCGAGTAGGGCGTGTTCTCGAACTTGTTGTGGCGCTGGCGCAGCTCCAGCGTCTTGGCCACGTAAAAAGCCTGCGGGTCCAGCACGGCGGCCAGGCGTTTTTGCAGCTGCTGGAAGTTCTTTTTGGCGCCGGCGACCAGGCGGGCCTCCAGCAGTGAGGTCTGCACTGTGACGTCCTTGGAGGCTTCCTCCACGCAATCGGACGCTGTGCGCACGCTGGAGCCGATTTCCAGGCCCACGTCCCAGCAGGCGCCTATGAAGCGCTCGACCTTGGCCTTCAGCGCCGGGTCGGCATCGACGTCGGTGTGGTCCGGCAGCAGCAGCAGCACGTCCACGTCCGAGTGGGGAAACAGCTCGCCGCGGCCATAACCGCCCGCGGCGACCAGGCAGGCCGCGGCCGGAAAGCCGGCGCCTTCCCACAGTGCCTGCAGCGTGGCGTCGGTGTGGCGGGCGAATTTTTGCAGCAGGCCATGGATGCCGCGCGAGGACGCGCCGCTGGCGGCCAGCGAGGCCAGCAAGGCGGCCTTGCCGGCTTTGTACTGCTCGCGCAGCTGGGGCAGGCCGGTCATTGCCGTAGAGGCCGTGTCAGGGGACGCGCGCGGCACGGGCATAGGGGCCATAGGGGCGCCGCTCAGGCGCTGACCGTGGCCTGGACCGGGCTTTGCTGCGGCACAAAGGCCGGAATCGGCGGGCTGCCGGCCGACAGGGTCAGCACCTCGTAGCCGGTGTCGGTCACCAGGATGGTGTGCTCCCACTGGGCGGACAGCGAATGGTCGCGGGTCACGATGCTCCAGCCGTCTTTTTCGGGGCCGTCCTTGATGTCGCGCTTGCCGGCGTTGATCATGGGCTCTATGGTGAAGGTCATGCCGGGAACCAGCTCTTCGAGCGTGCCGGGGCGGCCGTAGTGCAGCACCTGGGGTTCTTCATGGAAGTTTTTGCCTATGCCGTGGCCGCAGAACTCGCGCACCACCGAAAAGCCCTGTTTTTCGGCAAAAGTCTGGATCGCAAAGCCGATGTCGCCCAGCCGCACGCCGGGTTTGACGCGCATGATGCCCTGCCACATGGCTTCGTAGGTGATGTTGCACAGCCGCTTGGCGGCGATCGAGGCCTCGCCGACCAGGTACATGCGGCTGTTGTCGCCGTGCCAGCCGTCCTTGGTGATGACCGTCACGTCGATGTTGACGATGTCGCCCTTTTTGAGCGGCTTGTCGTTGGGAATGCCGTGGCAGACCTGGTGGTTGACCGAGGTGCACAGCGATTTGGGGTAGGGCACATAGCCCGGGGGGCCGTAGCCCAGGGTCGCGGGAATGGTGCCCTGGACCTGGGTCATGTAGTCATGGGCCAGCCGGTCGATTTCATTGGTGGTCACGCCCGGTTTCACGAAGGGGGCCAGGTAATCCAGTACCTCGGAAGCCAGCCTGCCGGCCAGGCGCATGCCCTCAATTCCGGCCGCATCTTTGTAAGTAATACTCATGGCCCTGATTATCCCACCGCTCTCCGGGGCATGCATTTTCAGCATGAGACCGAGGGCTTTTGCTTTTTTGGCCTGAATGAATCGCAAAAGTGCCCATGCTCGGCGTTCGCCGGGCCCGGCAAACGCCCAGTCGCTGATAAAATTACGGGTTAACGCGAACCCCGCAAAGGCCGGCCACCAACAGGGCAACAGGCGCTTGCAGGCGGTGTTAAACCCCCAGCCATGAGCTGCCCACTTCCCACTACAAGGCCACCGCTACCGTGACCCTGCACCTGACGACTTTTGAGGGCGAACCCCACGGGATCAGCGCCCTCAGCGACTTCCGCGTCCAGCAACTCCTTCCCCGCCTGCAAGCCATCCACGACAAGATCGCCGGCATCAGCGCCCGTTTTGTGCACCTGGTGGCGACCGAATCGCCGCCTTCAGCGGCCGCCAAAGCCCAGCTTGCGGCGCTGCTGACTTATGGCGAGCCTTGCGCGCCGGCCGCCGGCAAGGAGGGCGATGCCCTGGTCTTTATCGTCTCGCCGCGTTTCGGCACCGTCTCGCCCTGGGCTTCCAAGGCCACGGACATCGCCCACAACTGCGGCCTGGCCGTCAAGCGCGTGGAGCGCATCACCGAATACCGTGTCACGCTGAAAAGCGGGTTTTTCAGCAAGACCGCCCTGAGCGCCGCCCAGCGCGAGCAGGTCGCCGGCCTGCTGCATGACCGCATGACCGAAAGCGTGATGTTCGACCGCGCGGAGGCCGCGGGCCTGTTCACCGAGCTGCAGGGCGCACCGCTGCAGACCATAGACGTGCTGGCTAGCGGCAAGGCCGCGCTCGAAAAAGCCAACGCCGAGTTCGGCCTGGCGCTGGCCGCCGACGAAATCGACTACCTGGTCAATGCCTTCACGCAATTGAAGCGCAACCCGACCGACGTCGAGCTCATGATGTTCGCCCAGGCCAACAGCGAGCACTGCCGCCACAAGATCTTCAACGCCGATTTCACGATTGACGGCGTGCCGCAGGAAAAAAGCCTGTTCGGCATGATTCGCAACACCGAAAAGCTGCACCCCCAGCACACGGTGGTGGCCTATTCGGACAATGCCTCGGTCATGGAGGGCTACAAAAGCCAGCGTTTTTACGCCAAACCGGACGCCACCGGCCGCCAGACCTACAGCGCCACCGAGGGCGTGCAGATGCACGTGCTCATGAAAGTCGAGACGCACAACCACCCCACGGCGATTTCGCCATTCCCGGGCGCTTCCACAGGCGCGGGCGGCGAGATCCGCGACGAGGGCGCGACCGGCCGAGGCTCCAAGCCCAAGGCGGGTTTGACGGGTTTCACGGTGTCAAAACTGTTTGACGGCGGCTACGGCAAGCCCGAACACATCGCCAGCCCGCTGCAGATCATGACCGAGGGCCCGCTGGGCGGCGCGGCCTTTAACAACGAGTTCGGCCGGCCCAACCTGGCAGGCTACTTCCGCGAATACGAGCAGACCGTGGCCGGCCAGCGCTGGGGTTACCACAAGCCCATCATGATCGCGGGCGGCGTCGGCACGATTGATGCGGCCTTGACCAAGAAGATTTTGTTCCCGGCCGGCACGCTGCTGATCCAGCTGGGCGGACCCGGCATGCGCATCGGCATGGGCGGCAGCGCGGCCAGCTCCATGGCCTCGGGTGCCAACGCGGCCCAGCTCGACTTCGACTCGGTGCAGCGCGGCAACCCCGAAATCGAACGCCGGGCCCAGGAGGTCATCAACCAGTGCGCCCAGCTGGGCGCGGCCAACCCCATCCTGGCCATCCACGACGTGGGTGCTGGCGGTTTGTCCAATGCCTTCCCCGAACTCGTGAACGACGCCGGCCGCGGCGCGAAGTTCGACCTGCGCGCCGTGCCGCTTGAAGAAAGCGGCCTCTCGCCCAAGGAAATCTGGAGCAACGAAAGCCAGGAACGCTATGTGATGGCGGTCGCGCCCGAGTCGCTGCCGCAGTTCCAGGCCTTCTGCGAACGCGAACGCTGCCCGTTCGCCGTGATCGGTGTCGCGACGGAAGAAAAGCAGCTGGTGCTGTCCGACAAGGATGCCGCGGCGCCGGTCGACATGCCCATGAATGTGCTGCTGGGCAAGCCGCCCAAGATGCACCGCGACGTGAAAACCGCCAGGCACACGGTCAAACCGATAGACCTGACCGGCGTGGACCTGCAAAAAAGCGCGATTGCCGTGCTGAGCCACCCCACGGTCGCTTCCAAACGCTTTTTGATCACCATAGGCGACCGCACCGTCAGCGGCCTCACGCACCGCGACCAGATGGTCGGCCCCTGGCAGGTGCCTGTGGCCGATTGCGCCGTCACGCTGGCCGACTACAGCGGTTTTGCCGGCGAGGCCATGAGCATGGGCGAACGCACGCCGCTGGCCACCGTCAACGCGGCGGCCTCCGGCCGCATGGCGGTTGCCGAGGCCATCACCAACCTGCTGGCCGCGCCTATCGAGTTGCCGCGCGTCAAGCTCTCGGCCAACTGGATGGCCGCCTGCGGCGAGCCCGGCCAGGATGCCGCACTGTACGAAACCGTCAAGGCCGTGGGCATGGAGCTGTGCCCGGCACTCGGCGTGTCGATTCCCGTCGGCAAGGATTCCCTGTCCATGCGCACCGTGTGGAGCGAGGGCGCTGACAGCAAGAAGGTCACCTCGCCGGTCTCGCTGATCGTGAGCGCCTTCGCTACGCTGCCCGACGTGCGCGGCACGCTGACGCCGCAGCTGGACCGTGACGAGGCTGACAGCACGCTGATCCTGGTCGACCTGGGCAAGGGCAAAAACCGCATGGGCGGCTCCATCCTCGCGCAGACGCTGGACAAGGAAGAGGGCGAAGTGCCCGACCTCGACGATCCCCAGGACCTGGTCAAGCTGGTCAATGCCATCAATGCGCTGCGCAAGCAAGGCAAGCTCTTGGCCTACCACGACCGCAGCGACGGCGGCCTGTTCGCCGCGGTCTGCGAGATGGGTTTTGCCGGCAATGTGGGCGTGTCGCTCAACATCGAGATGCTGCTGGTCGAAGGCGACGGCATTTCCGACAGCCGCATGGACACCGGCGACAGCAAGAACTGGGCAAGCCAGGTCGGCGCGCGCCGCGAAGAGCTCACGCTCAAGGCGCTGTTCAACGAAGAGCTGGGCGCCGTCATCCAGGTGGCCACTTCAGAGCGCAACGAGGTCATGCAGACCCTGCGCGAACACGGGCTCTCCAAGTTCAGCCACTTCATCGGCAAGACCCGGCCCCAGCAGGCTTCGCTCGAGGTCGGCAAGGGCGAGATCCAGGTCTGGCGCGACACCAAGGCCGTGTTCTCGGCCAAGCTGCAGGATCTGCACCAGGTCTGGGACTCGGTCAGCTGGAAGATCTGCCAGCAGCGCGACAACCCCGACTGTGCCAACACCGAACACGCGGCCGCCGGCAACCCCGCCGACCCGGGCCTGCACGTTCAATTGACTTTCGACCCGGCCAAGCTGCCGGTGGCGCCCGCGCTGAACCTGTCGGCACGGCCGCGCGTGGCGGTGCTGCGCGAGCAGGGCGTCAACTCGCACATGGAAATGGCTTACGTCTTCACCGAGGCCGGTTTTGAAGCCTGCGACGTGCACATGACCGACCTGCAGAGCGGCCGCGCCAAACTCGCCGACTTCAAGGGCATCGTCGCCTGCGGTGGTTTCAGCTACGGCGACACCCTGGGGGCCGGCGTGGGCTGGGCGCGCTCCGTCACCTTCAACCCGGTGCTGTCCGACGAGTTCAAGGCCTTCTTCGCGCGCCAGGACACCTTCGGCCTGGGCGTGTGCAACGGCTGCCAGATGTTCGCCGAGCTGGCCGACATCATCCCGGGCGCCGAGGCCTGGCCCCGCTTCACCACCAACCGCAGCGAACGCTTCGAGGCGCGCCTGAGCATGGTCGAGGTGCTGGAATCGCCCAGCATCTTCCTGAAGGGCATGGCCGGCAGCCGTATGCCCATCGCGGTTGCCCACGGCGAGGGTTATGCCAATTTCGCCTTCCGGGGTGATGCGTCCAAGGCTATTGCCGCCATGCGTTATGTCGACAACCACGGCCAGCCCACGGAAGCCTACCCGGCCAACCCCAACGGCAGCGCCGGCGGCCTGACGGGCGTGACCACGGCCGACGGCCGCTTCACGGCCATGATGCCGCACCCCGAGCGCGTGTTCCGCAACATCCAGAAAAGCTGGACTTCAGGTAATGCCAGCGAGCGCAGCCCGTGGATGAGCCTGTGGCACAACGCGCGCAAGTGGGTCGGCTGATCATCAACAACACAGACGAGGGATGTCCATGAACCGATTGTTTAAACACGTATTCATCGCCATCCTGTCCGGATTGCTCGCCTGCGGCGCCATCGCCGCCGATATGCGCGTGGCGCTGCCCGAGCGGCCGGCGCTGATCATTCCACTTCCCGTGGGCTGGCGGGGCCAGGTGCGGCGCGCCACGCCGGAGCTGCCACCCACCGTGATGCTGTCGTCCATCACCGAGAAAAATTTCCAGGTTCTGGTCACCCCCATCTGGCCGATGCGCGCAGACTCCAAGCCGATCACGCCGGATTTTCTGCGGGCTATGGTGGCGGCTGGTGCCGAAAAGGCCAAGCCACAGGCTGTCGAGACGGATATCCCGGTGCGTGAATTGTCGGGCCAGGGCCTGTTTGGCGCGTACTTTTTCGCCACTGACCGGGCGCCCAAGCCCGGCGAATACCGCAACATGACCCAGGGCATGGTCGCGATCGGCGAGTTGCAGGTGGGCTTTACCATCCTGAGCAACGGCGATGCGGCGGCGGTCAATGGGCCCGCGCTGCAGATGCTGCAGTCCCTGCGGCGGGAATGACGCCCGGGCGCTAGCGGCCGGGCGGCGCGACCGCCGCGCCCTCAATCCCGTGCCGCGCCAGGGCCTGCGCCACAAAACCCGAGGCTTTCATCTCCTCAATGAAGGACGCGAGGTAGCGCGCGCCGGCCTCACGCCCCTTGGGCAGGCCCATGGCCTGGTTGATCACCATAAAGCGCCCCGGCAGCAGGCGCAGGCCGGGCAGGCGTTTGGCGTCGGCTTCGAGCTGCTGCTTGACGCCGGCCGCCACTTCCAGGTTCTGCGCGACCATGACGTCGGTCACCGCCGGTGAGGTTGGGGCTTTCACCAGCCTGGCGGCCTTGAGCTCACGGCTCAGGTAAAGGTCGTAGGCGCTGCCATTGCCGACCACGATGCGGTGGGCCGCCTGGTCCACCTCTTCATTGCGGCGTATCGGCGAGTCGTTTCGCACCAGGTAGGCGCCTTCGATGATGACGTAAGGCGGTGTCTGCAGCATGTCGGCGCCGCGTACCGGGTCTATCGCAACAAAAGCGATGTCGACCTGCGCGTCCCTGACCGCTTCGACCACCTTGCCGGCCGAGGTGAAGGTCACCAGTTCAACCGGCACGCCCAGCCGCCGGCCGAGTTCACGCGAGAGGTCCACCGACACGCCGCGTGGCTCGCCGCCGGCGGCATCTTTCACCGCCAGTATGGGGTTGCCGAAATTGATCGCGGCCTTGAGCTTGCCGGAGGGCGCCAGTTCGGCCACGGGCGCCCGTGGTGCGGAGGCGCAACCCAGCAGTGCGAAAGCAGCCAGCACCAGTATGGCCAGCGCTACCAGCCACCACCACAAACCGTTAGCGCCGCGCACCTGGCCCGGGGACAGTTCCTCGCTCGTGCCCGTGCCCGGTCCCTCCTCGAATCCGATGCCCCCTGCCTCCACCGCATCCTTGGCTTCCTTGAGTCCCATGCCGGTCAGGCCCCGCAAGCGCCGTACCGCCTCTATCTTGTTGCCCTGGTCCAGCGCCTCCCGCACCTGCGCGGGCAGGGGCGCGCCGGCGGGCAAGGCTTTGGGCGCAAAACCGCCGGCCGGTGCTTCGCCGCGCATATAGGCTTCCAGCGCGTCCTTGGTTTCCTTCAGGCCCAGGCCGGTGCCGGCGCGCATCAGCTGGATGGCTTCGACCAGGTTGCCGCGCTGCAAGGCGTCCTGCACGGGCTGGGGAAGACTGGGGGCAGGGTTGCTACTGTGAGAGGAGGAAGTAGGACTGGGGTCATTCATATGCGCCTCGACGTGGGACGAAAGATGAAAAAAAGCAAGGCGCTTGCGCATCGGGCCTGCGCAAGAAGGTGAGCCATTGGAACGGCCCGCGCCACCTTCGTCAATCGGCAGTTCACCCCCATCAAGCGAGCCCTAATAAAAAAGCAGCCCAAAGGCTGCTTTTTCAGGAAGGCAGGGCGGGCAGGCCGCCCGCGGCGCTGTGCCGCTTACTCGACCTTGGCTTTTTTGCGCAGGTCGGCCTGGAAGGCGGCCAGCTTTTGCTGCTGCATCGACTGGGCGATCTGCGGCTTGACTTCGTCAAACGAAGGCAGCTGCGCCGTGCGGATGTCGTCGACACGAATGATGTGGTAGCCGAATTGGGTCTTCACCGGGGTTTCGGTGGTCTGGCCCTTGGCCAGCTTGCCCAGCGCTTCGCTGAACTCAGGCACATAGCTGGAGGGGTTGGCCCAGTCCAGGTCGCCGCCCTTGGCGCCGGATCCGGGGTCCTTGGATTTCTTCTTGGCGATCTCGTCGAACTTGCCGCCTTTTTTCAGGCTGGCAATGATGTCCTTGGCTTCGGCTTCTTTTTCCACCAGGATGTGGCGCGCCTTGTATTCCTTGCCGCCGTTGGCCTCGGCGAACTTGTCGTATTCGGCCTTCATTTCGGCTTCGGTGACCGGATTGTTCTTCTGGTAGTCGGCGAACAGCTCGCGGATCAGGATGGTCTGGCGCGCCAGTTCCATCTGCACCTTGACGTCTTCGCTGGTGGTCAGGCCCCGTTTTTCGGCTTCCTGCATGAAGACCTCGCGCGCGATCACTTCTTCGCGCAGCTGGGATTCCATGTCCGGGGTCACGGGCCGGCCGGACTTGGCGACCTGCTGCGCCAGCGAGTCCAGGCGGGACTTGGGAACGGCCTTGCCGTTGACGATGGCAAGGTTTTGCGCCAGGGCGCCTTGGGCGCCCAGGGCCAGCAGGGCCGCAACAGCGGTAGCCAGTACAAATTGTTTCTTCATGGTGTCTTGCAGTCCTTTGGTGAATGCTTGGGTTGGCGTCTGGATGGTGCCTGGCCTTCGCGGCCGGAGTGACGCAGGCGCCGCGGGTTTCAGGGTGACTCGATGATCTCGATCGCCAGGGCGTGCAGGCCCTGGTCAATGAAATTTTGCAGTGCATCATACACAAGGCGGTGGCGCGCCACCCGGCTTTGGCCGGTAAAGAGCGGGCTCGCGATGCGGATGCGAAAGTGGCTGCCGTAGCCCTCGGCGTTGGCGCCCGAATGCCCGGCATGGGCGGCGCTTTCATCCAGCACCTCCAGCCGCGTGGGCTGCAGCCGCGCCTGCAGCTGCAGTTCCATGTCATGGGCGCGCACGGGCAAGGCGCTGGAAACGCCGGCCATCATGGTGTGGTGCCGGGTTTGATGTGCTTGTTGAGGTACACCGCCTGCGCCAGCACAAACACCACCATCAGGCCCAGGCCGCCGAAGAGCTTGAAATTGACCCAGGTGTCGGTGGAGAAGGTGAAGGCCACCCAGAGGTTGAGCATGCCCATGACGGCAAAAAAGCCGATCCAGCTGAAATTGACGGCTCGCCAGATGGCGTCCGGCAGTTCCATCTGCGCGCCCATCAGCGACTTGATGCCGTTTTTCTTGAAGACCAGCTGGCCGACCAGCAGGGCGCTGCCCATGACCCAGTAGAGCACGGTGGGCTTCCATTTGATGAAGTTCTCGCTGTGGAAATAAATCGTGGCGCCGCCCAGCACGGTGACCAGCGCCAGGCTGACCCACAGCATGGTGTCCACCTTTTTGCCGCGCACCTTGAGCCAGAGGATTTGCGCCAGCGTGGCGATGATCACCACCACGGTGGCCAGCAGCACCGGCGCCTCCGAGGGGCCCACCACGCCGCCCGAAACCATAAAACCCAGCCAGTCGGTGGCCGTCGTTGCGGCCCAGTCCTTGTGGCCTTCGGCGTACTTGAACATGCCGAAAAACAGGACGATGGGTAAAAAGTCGAAAAGAAGTTTCATGTGCTGATTATCTGGCCTAAGCGTGGGCCCTTGAACGATCCCCAGCCGGGCGCGCGGCCCGGCCCCCATGCATTTCGTGCGCCCTCAGGCTTTGGGTTTGAAATCGAGGGAGGCCGAATTCATGCAGTAACGCAGGCCGGTTGGCGTCGGCCCATCCGGGAACACATGGCCCAGGTGCGCGCCGCAGCTGGCGCACACCGTTTCGGTGCGCACCATGCCGTGCTTGCGGTCCACGATTTCCTCGATCGCGCCCGGCACGGCCTCCTCGGAAAAACTGGGCCAGCCGCAGCCGGCGTCGAATTTGGTCTCGGAGTCGAACAGCTTGGCGCCGCAGCAGATGCAGTGGTAGCTGCCGTCGGCCCAGACGGCTTCGTACTTGCCGGTGTAGGGGCGTTCGGTGGCGGCGTGGCGGGTGACTTCAAAGGCGGCCGGTTCGGCCCCTTTTTCGGCCAGCAGGGCTTTCCATTCGGCGTCGGTTTTCTGGATCTTGGCGCTCATATTCCGGGTCCTGTGGTGTGGCGTTGATGTTACGAACTGCAACTGATTTCAATCGAGGACGCCCAGTCGGGCGGGAAACCGGCAAAACTTTCGTGGCCGGGATGCTCCTCACATGGGGATTGCAGCAGGGCAAGCAAGGTATCGACACCCGAAAAGTCTTTTAGTTTCGCCGCGCGTATGGCTTCTTCGCCCAGGTGGTTGCGCAGCACGAATTTCGGGTTGCTCTTGTGCATCAGGCCGGCCCGCAGTGCCTGGTCCACGCCGGCCAGCCGCCGCGAATAGTCCTGCGCCCAGGTGTTGAAGGATTCGCGGTCGAAGAACAGGTCGCGCACCGGCTCATGGCCGCTTTGCGGCGTGAAGCCGTTCAGGCGCCGCCAGAAGATGCTGTAGTCCACCTTGTTGCCGGCCAGCAGCTTGAAGGCGTTGTCCACCAGGGCCTTGTCATCCGGCTGCTCGTCCGCCAGGCCCAGCTTGACGCGCATGCGCGCGTACAGGGCGTCGGGAAACAGGGTTTTATAAGGCTCCAGCGCGGCCAGTGCGAGTTCCTGCTCGCCGATCAGCGGCAGCAGGGCCTGGCCCAGGCAGAACAAGTTCCAGTAGGCCATGTTCGGCTGGCGGTTGTAGGCGTAGCGGCCCTGGGCGTCCGAATGGTTGCAGATGTGGTTGGGGTCGAAAGCGTCCAGGAACTGGAAGGGGCCGTAGTCTATGGTCAGGCCCAGGATGCTCATGTTGTCGGTGTTCATCACGCCGTGGCAAAAACCCACGGCCTGCCAGGCCGCCATCAGGTGGGCCGTGCGCGCGCTGACGGCCTCCAGCAGGGCCGCATAGGGCTGCGGCGCCTCGCGGCAGTCGGGGTAAAAGCGGTCTATGACGTAGTCGGCCAGGGCCTTGAGCTGGGCGTGCTGGCCGCTGTAGCTGAAATGCTCGAAATGCCCGAAGCGGATAAAGCTGGGTGCGGCGCGCGTCACCACGGCGGCGGTTTCGATTTCTTCGCGCCGCACCGGCGCGTCTGAGCCCGTGACGCACAGCGCCCGCGTGGTCGGAATGCCCAGGCCGTGCATGGCCTCGGAGCACAAAAACTCGCGAATCGAGCTGCGCAGCACGGCGCGGCCGTCGCCCATGCGCGAATACGGGGTTTTGCCGGCGCCCTTGAGCTGGATTTCCTGCGGGCCGTTCGGTGTATCTATCTCACCCAGCAGCAGCGCGCGGCCGTCGCCCAGTTGCCCGGTCCAGACGCCGAACTGGTGGCCGCTGTAGACGCTGGCCAGGGGTCGTGAGCCCGGCAGCAGGCGGTTGCCCGTCAGGGCTTCCAGGGTGTCGGCCGATTCCAGCCAGCTGTCTTCAAGCCCGAGCTCGCGTGCCAGCGCGCGGCTTTTACCCACCCAGTAGGGCGAGGGCAGGGGGGTGGGCTGAAGTTCGGTGTAAAAGTCCGGGCCCAGGGCGGCAAAGCTGTTGACCCAGGTCAGGCCGGAGGTATCGGCGGGGTTCAATTCGCCGGCAGGGCTGTCTATCGCGGAGGCTGAGGTCATGGCCTTATTGTGCTATCCCCTCACCAGCCATGCCGGACAGGGGTTAAGCCCTGTCCTGCGTCGGCCGGCTGGCATAGGCGGCCAGCGCCTGTTCATCGAGCAAGGCCACGCGGCCAAACTCCAGCGACACCAGGCCCAGCCCCTCCAGGGTCTGCAGCACGCGGTTGACGGTCTGGCGCGACAGGCCGGCCAGGTGGCCCAGTTCTTCCTGCGACAGCAGCAGCTTGCGCCTACCCTGCCAGAACACCCGGCTCAGGTACAGCGCCACACGCTGCTCGGGCGCGCGCAGGCGGCCCGCCTCGATGATGGTCATGGCCTGGGCCAGGCGCCGGTTCAGGTGGGCGACCAGGTAGTGGTTGAAGTCCAGGGAGCCGGCCAGCAGTTCGTCGAATTCGGCGCGCGGCAGGCACAACAGCGTGGTGTCGCGCAGCGCGATCACGTCGTAGCGGCGCGGCTCGGTCTTGAGCGCCGAGCCTTCGCCAAACCATTCGCCGTCGGGCACGCCCAGGAAGGCCGACACCCGGCCTTCGGCCGAGGTGCTTTGCAGCTTCACCAAACCCGACAGCACCGCATACCAGCCCTGGACCGGCGCGCCCGCGCCCAGCAGCACTTCGCCCTTGCGCCCGTCCAGCGTGAAGCTGCGCTCCAGCAAGCGCGCCTGGTGCTCGGCCGTCAGGCCGGGGAACCAGGGCTGGCCGCTGAGGAAGCGATGCGGCAAAGGGGCGAGGTCGAAGGGCATGGGCGCAATTGTCCTCTGGCCGCGGCACGGGGTATTTACCTAGAACCTGTCGGCCGGACGACAGGCTTTGCCTTCCGCCCGCCAGGCGGCGACAGTAGTCTGCGCGGTGTCGCCAAGGCGCCGCCGCTGGGGACTTTCCCGGGGCCTGGTGTGCAAGCCCCGGGGGTACCATGGCCGCGCAGACAGTTGATTCACCCACACGCCCACCGGGCAGGAAAGGAAAGCCGACGATGTTAGGTTTGATGCAAAGCCAGCCACTGCTGATTTCCGGTTTGATCGAGTTCGCGGAGCGCCACCACGGCGACGCCGAAATCGTCTCGCGCCGCGTGGAAGGCGACCTGCATCGCTACAGCTACAAGGACATGGGCCAGCGGGCCCGCCGCGTCGCCAAGGCGCTGGACGGCCTGAAGCTGGCTTTCAGCGACCGGGTCGCCACGCTGGCCTGGAACGGCTACCGCCACCTGGAGCTGTACTACGGCGTGAGCGGCTCAGGCCGGGTGCTGCACACCATCAACCCGCGCCTGCACCCGGACCAGATCGCCTGGATTGCCAACCATGCCGAGGATCAGGTGCTGTGCTTCGACCTGAGTTTTTTGCCGCTGGTGCAGGCCGTGCATGCCCGCTGCCCGACCATCAAACACTACATCGCGCTTTGCGACGCCGACAAGCTGCCGGCCGATTCGGGTGTGCCTAACCTGCAAAGCTATGAAAGCTGGATAGGGGCGCAAAGCGCCGACTACACCTGGCCCAGCTTTGACGAGAACACGGCGTCGAGCATGTGCTACACCAGCGGCACCACCGGCAACCCCAAGGCCGCGCTCTACAGCCACCGTTCCAGCACGCTGCATGCCTATGCGGCCGCGCTGCCCGACGTGATGTGCATCTCGGCGCGCGACGCCATCCTGCCCGTGGTGCCCATGTTCCACGTCAACGCCTGGGGCATTCCGTACTCGGCCGCGCTCACCGGCGCCAAGCTGGTGTTCCCCGGCCCGGCGCTGGACGGCAAGTCGATCTACGAGCTGATAGAGGCCGAGAAAGTCACCTACGCGGCCGGCGTGCCCACGGTGTGGCAGATGCTGCTGACCCATATGAAACCCGCGGGCCTGAAGTTCTCCACCTTGAAGCGCACCGTCATAGGCGGCTCGGCCTGCCCGCCGGCCATGATCCATGCCTTCCGCGAAGACTACGGTGTGGAGGTGCTGCATGCCTGGGGCATGACCGAGATGAGCCCGCTGGGCACGCTGTGCACGCTCAAGAACAAGCACGATGCGCTGCCCGAAGCCGAAAAAATGAAGATACGCCTCAAGCAGGGGCGTGCCATCTACGGCGTCGACATGAAAATCGTGGACGCCAATGGCGAGGAACTGCCCTGGGACGGCAAGGTCTTCGGCGACCTGCACGTCAAGGGGCCGTGGATCGTGCGCGAGTACTTCAAGGGCGAGGGCGGCGACCCGCTGGTGGGCGGCTGGTTTCCCACGGGCGACGTCGGCACCATAGACCCCGACGGCTATTTGCAGATCACCGACCGCAGCAAGGACGTCATCAAGTCGGGCGGCGAATGGATCAGTTCCATCGAGATCGAGAACATCGCCGTGGCCCACCCGGCCGTGGCCATGGCCGCCTGCATAGGCGTGGCCCATCCCAAGTGGGACGAGCGCCCCATCATCGCCGTGGTCAAAAAACCGGGTATGGATGTCACCCGCGATGAGCTGCTGCGCTTTTACGACGGCAAGACCGCCAAATGGCAAATCCCCGACGACGTGGTTTTTGTCGACGCCATCCCGCTGGGCGCCACCGGCAAGATGCTCAAGACCAAACTGCGCGAGATGCTCAAAGATTACAAGCTACCGCAGAGCTAAAACCAAAGTTCGAGGAGCCCGGATTCAAACCAAGCAGGGGCCGCGGAACCGGCTTTGCCGGGCCGCAGGCGCAGCGGCCCCCCCGGGGGGCAGCGTATTACACGGAGCCGAAGGCGCAGTGAAAAGCGTGGGGGTCACGTTAGTGACATACCGCTAGGGCATTCCCTGACGCAGTGCAGCATTAATTAACCTAACCTTTGCCCGCTCACCGTTAGATTTCGTTCGCAAATTCATAAATTTTCAGGAGACAAGGGATGACAACCCAAACCCGATTTTTCGCGCGGCATGCAGGCGTCGCCCTGGCGGTGTCCGCCATGCTCTACAGCGGCATGACGCTGGCCCAGGCACCGGCCAAGGCCGCCGCGCCGGCCAAAGCCGCCGTCGCGGCGCCCGCCGCCGGCGGCGCCGTGAACCTGAACCAGACCGTCAAGATCGCGTGGCTGGACCCGCTGTCCGGCCTGATGGCGGCGGTCGGCACCAACCAGCTCAAGGGCTTCCAGTTCCTGGCCGAGCAGTTCAGCAAAAAGAACAAGGCCGGCGTGAAGTTCGAGATCATCGGCATCGACAACAAGCTCAGCCCGCAGGAAACCACCAACGCGCTGAAGTCCGCCATCGACCAAGGTGCGCGCTACATCGTGCAGGGCAACGGCTCCGGCCCGGCGCTGGCCATCATGGACGCGCTGTCCAAGTACAACGAACGTAACCCCGGCAAGGAAGTCGTCTACCTCAACTACGCCGCGGTGGACCCTGACCTGACCAACAGCAAGTGCGACTACTGGCACTTCCGCCTGGATGCCGACACCTCCATGAAGATGGAGGCGCTGACCGCCTTCATGAAGGAGCAGCCGGACATCAAGAAGGTCTACCTGATCAACCAGAACTACTCGCACGGCCAGCAGGTCGCCAAGTTCGCCAAGGCCAACCTTGCATCCAAGCGCCCCGACATCCAGATCGTCGGCGAAGACCTGCACCCGCTGGCCCAGGTGCGCGACTTCGCGCCCTACATCGCCAAGATCAAGCAGTCGGGTGCCGACACCGTGATCACCGGCAACTGGGGCTCAGACCTTTCGCTGCTGGTCAAGGCCGCCAACGAGGCGGGCCTGAACAACGTCAAGTTCTACACCTACTACGCCGGCGTCACCGGCACGCCGACCGCACTGGGCGCGGGCTCGGCCGGGCGCGTCTACATGGTGGCCTACAACCACCTCAACATGGGCGGCGAGATCCAGCAGATCCAGGCCGAGTACAAAAAGAAGTTCAGCGACGACTTCTACACCGGCGCGATCTTCCACGCCTTCACCATCCTGACCGAAGCCATGGCGCAGACCAAGTCGACCGAGCCGGCCGTGGTGGCCAAGGCCATGGAAGGCCTGCGCTTCAAGAGCTTTAACGGCGACGTCGAGATGCGCAAGACCGACCACCAGCTGCAGCAGGGCCTTTACATCGACAAATGGGAAAAAGCCGGCGGCAAATACCCCTACGATGCCGAGAACACAGGCTACACCTTTGTGCCGGTCAAATACTATGAGCCCTATGTGGCCAGCACGCCCACCTCGTGCCAGATGAAGCGCCCGGGTTGATACCGGCGTCCCGCTGACGGACCCAGGCCCGATCCGAGTTCGGGCCTTTTTTTCATCCGGCTTTTATTGCAACAGGCGCTTATCGATGAATCTGGAATCCTTCACCATCGCGATGCTCAACGGCCTCAGCTACGGCTTGCTGCTGTTCATGCTCAGCTCCGGCCTGACGCTGATCTTCAGCATGATGGGGGTGCTCAATTTCGCGCACGCCTCCTTCTACATGGTCGGCGCCTATATCGCCTACAGCACCTCGCAGGTCATAGGCTTTTGGTGGTCGCTGCTGGTGGCGCCGCTGCTGGTATTCGCCATGGGCGCGGCTTTCGAGCGCTTTTGCCTGCGCAAGGTGCACAAGTTCGGCCATGTGCCCGAGCTGCTGGTCACCTTCGGGCTGTCCTACCTGCTGCTGGAGCTGGTGCAGCTCGTGTGGGGCCGCTCGGCCGTCAACTACGTGCTGCCCGAAGGCCTGCAGGGCCCGCTGTTCACGGTGTTCGGCACCAACTTCCCGAAATCGCGCGCCTTCATCATGTTCATCTCGCTGGCCATGCTGGCCGGCATCTGGCTGCTGCTCACACGCACCCGCATAGGCCTGGTGATCCAGGCCGCGCTGACCCATCCTGAAACGGTGGAGGCGCTCGGCCACAACGTGCCGCGTGTCTTCATGCTGGTCTTCGGCGGCGGCGCTGCGCTGGCGGGCCTGGCCGGCGTCATAGGCGGCAACACCTTCATCACCGAGCCCGCCATGGCCGGCTCGGTGGGCGCCATCATCTTTGTGGTCGTGGTGGTGGGCGGCATGGGCTCGCTGAGCGGCGCCTTCCTGGCCTCGCTGCTGATAGGCCTGATACAGACTTTCGCGGTGCAGATGGACCAGTCGCTGATGACCTTGCTGGCCCACTTTAACTACCGGGTGACACCCGAGACCTTCGGTTATCCGCTGCTCAAGCTCACGATTTCGCAGGTGGGGCCCATACTGCCTTTCCTGTTCCTGGTGCTGATCCTGATTTTCAGGCCCAAGGGCCTGCTCGGTACGCGGGAAGGGTAAGGCAAAAGAAGAACATGTCGACCCCGTACCACCAATTCAAACCCTATAACGTCGGCCGCTGGCTGCTGTGGACGCTGTACGCGCTGCTGCTGATCATCGCGCCGCTGATGTTCAAGAGCAGCCTGGCGCTCACCATGCTGTCGCAGGCCGGCTACCTGGTCATCATCTGCCTGAGCTACAACATCCTGCTGGGGCAGGGCGGCATGCTCAGTTTCGGCCATGCGGTCTATGCCGGGCTGGGCTCCTTCCTGGCCGTGCATGCGATGAACCTGGCCGGCAAGGGCACGTTCTACATCCCGCTGTCGCTGATCCCGCTGGTGGGCGGCCTGTCGGGCCTGTTCTTCGCGGTGCTGCTGGGCTACGTCACCACCAAGAAGGCCGGCACCACCTTTGCCATGATCACGCTGGGCGTGGGCGAGCTGGTGTTTGCCATGTCGCTGATGTTCCCCGAGTTCTTCGGCGGGGAGGGCGGCATCACCACCAACCGGGCCTACGGCAAGCCGGTGTTCGGCATCAGTTTCGGCCCGCAGATCCAGGTCTACTACCTGATCGCGTTTTACTGCTTTGTCTGCACCGCCGCGATGTTCGCCTTCACGCGCACGCCGCTGGGCCGCATCCTGAACGCCGTGCGCGACAACCCCGAGCGCGTGGAGTTCATCGGCTATAACACCCAGCGCGTGCGCTACTACGCCTTCATCATCGCCGGCTTCTTCGCCGGCATAGGCGGCGGGCTGGCGGCCATCAACTCGGAAATCGTCACGGCCGAAGTCGTGAGCGGCCTGCGCTCGGGCAGCCTGCTGCTGTTCACCTTCCTGGGCGGGGCGACCTTTTTCTTCGGCCCCATCATCGGCGCCGGCTTGCTGGTGGTGGCGCTGATCCTGCTGTCGGAGCTGTCCATGGCCTGGCTGCTGTATGTGGGCCTGATCTTCCTGTTCATGGTGATGTATGCGCCCGGCGGCATCGCCAGCCTGATCATGATGAACCTGCGCGTGGCCGCCTTCGGCAAGCTCAGGGAGTTGTGGGTCGGTTACCTGGGCCTGGCCGTGACGGCCTTTACCGCGCTGGCCGGCGCGGCCGCCATGGTCGAGATGGTCTACCACCTGCAGCTCAACGCGGCCCTGGGCCCCGAGCTGGGATTCATGGGCGTGCGGCTCAACGCGACCAATCTCAACAGCTGGCTGGGCGCGGGTTTTGTGCTGGCCACTGGCCTTGGGCTGTTTGAACTCACGCGCCGGCAATTCCTCACGCAATGGGGCCAGATACAAGATGACATCGAAAAAGAAATCAAGCGGAGGGAGCTGTTGTGAGTGCCATCACCTGTTCGCTTGAACTGAAGGATTTGCGGAAAAACTTCGGCAAGACCGAGATCATTCGCGGCGCCAACCTGCAGGTGAAAGCCGGCGAGCGCGTCGCCATCATCGGCCCCAACGGCGCGGGCAAGTCCACGCTGTTCAACCTCATCAGCGGGCGCTTTGAGCCCACCAGCGGCGAAGTGTTGCTCAACGGCCAGCGCATTGACGGCAAGAAGCCGTTTGAGATCAACCGGCTGGGCCTGTCGCGCAGCTTCCAGATCACCAACATCTTCCCCAAGCTCAGCGTGTTCGAGAACCTGCGCTGCGGCGTGCTCTGGAGCCTGGGCTACAAATACACTTTCTTGCGCTTCCTGGCCGACCTGGACGACGCCAACCAGCGCGCCGAGGAGTTGATGGCCATGATCAAGCTCGACAAAAAACGCGACGTGCTGGCCACCAACCTGACTTACGCCGAGCAGCGCGCGCTGGAAATCGGCATCACGATTGCCGGCGGCGCCAGCGTCATCCTGCTCGATGAACCCACGGCCGGCATGAGCCGCTCCGAGACCAGCCGCTTCATCAGCCTGATCAAGGAAGTCACCGTGGGCAAGACCCTGCTGACGGTGGAGCACGACATGGGCGTGGTCTTCGGCCTGGCCGACAAGATCGCGGTCGTGGTGTATGGCGAAATCATTGCCTATGACACGCCGGAAGCCGTGCGCGCCGACCAGCGCGTGCAGGAGGCTTATCTCGGCTCTTCCGTTGCAGATGCCCAGGCGGGAGGCCACTGATGCTGCATATACAAAACCTCCACGCCTTCTACGGCAAAAGCCATGTGCTGCACGGCGTGCATTTCGACGTGCAGCCCGGCCAGATCGTCGCCTTGCTGGGGCGCAACGGCTCGGGGCGCTCCACCACGGCCAAGGCCATCATGGGCCTGGTCGACTGCCAGGGCTCCATACTCTGGAAAAAGCAGGAGATTGTCGGCAAGAAGGCCTACCAGATCGCCCACCTGGGCATAGGTTATGTGCCCGAAAACCGCGACATCTTCCCCAAGCTCACGGTGCACCAGAACCTGCTGCTGGGCCAGAAGGGATCGGGCAAGGGCTCGCGCTGGTCGTTTGAAGACATGTACCAGATGTTCCCGCGGCTGCGCGAACGCCAGCACACCGAGGCCGGCGTGCTCTCGGGCGGCGAGCAGCAGATGCTGACCTTGTGCCGCACGCTGATGGGCGATCCCGACCTCATCATCATCGACGAGCCCACCGAGGGCCTGGCGCCCAAAATCGTCGAACTGGTGGGCCAGTATTTGCAGACGCTCAAGGCCAAGGGCATTTCGGTGCTGCTGATCGAGCAGAAGCTGACGATTGCCATGGCGATTTCCGACCGCGCGCTGGTCATGGGCCACGGCAGCATCGTGTTTGACGGCACGCCCGACAGCCTGCGGGCCGACGCCTACATCCGCAAAGAGTGGCTTGAGGTGTAAAAAATGGTATGGACTGTCCCGCGCCTGTCGCCGCAGGGACAAAAATAGACCAAACACCCCAACCCAGGCCTTGTGCGGTCACAAACGCCCCCTACAATAGAAAAAGAACGGTCGTACTTTTTTGGCGACCGCTGGTGTCGCCACCAGGGCTTGCAGGGCCGCAGCGCCAGCCGAGACAACTGAAAACCGAAACTCCCATCAAGGAAAGAAGCACCGCAATGACCACTCTTTACGAAGTCCACGGCCCCGTCGCGCTCATCACGCTGAGCAACCCGCCCGTCAACGGCCTGGGCCACGCCACCCGCCTGAGCCTGACCGACAACCTGGCAAAAGCCAATGCCGATGCGGCCGTCAAGGCCATCGTGATCACCGGCGCCGGCAAGGCCTTCTCGGGCGGCGCCGACATCAAGGAGTTCGGCACGCCCAAGGCGCTGACCGAACCCAACCTGCTCAGCGTGATCCGCGCCGTCGAGAATTCCGCCAAGCCCGTCGTGGCCGCCATCCATACCGTCTGCATGGGCGGTGGCCTGGAGCTGGCCCTGGGTTGCCATTACCGCATCGCCGCGCCCGGCACCAACATTGCCTTGCCTGAAGTCAAGCTGGGCCTGCTGCCCGGCGCCGGCGGCACGCAGCGCCTGCCGCGCGTGCTCGGCGTGGAGCCGGCCCTGAACATGATCGTGAGCGGCGAACCCGTCAAGAGCGAGCTGCTCGCGCAAATCCCCGGCCAGAAGCTGTTCGACAAGCTCGCTGCCTCGCCCGAATCGCTGGCCCAGGAAGCCCTGGCCTTCGCGCAGTCGATCTCCGATACCCGGCCGCTGCCGCTGGTGCGCGAGCTGCGCGCCAAGCACCCCAACGGCGACGCCTACTTCCAGTTCGCCCGCAACATGGTCAAGGGCATGTCCAAGAACTTCCCGGCGCCGCTCAAGTGCGTGGACGCCGTGGAAGCCGCCACCAAGAAGAAATTCGAAGAAGGCATGGCCCTGGAGCGCGAGTTCTTCATCAACCTGATGTGGACGCCTGAAAGCCGCGCGCTGCGCCATATCTTCATGGCCGAGCGCGCCGCCTCCAAGATTCCCGACGTGCCGGAAGACACGCCCAAGCGCGAGATCAACTCCGTTGCGGTGATAGGCGCCGGCACCATGGGCGGCGGCATCGCCATGAACTTCCTGAACGCCGGTATTCCGGTCAAGATCCTGGAGATGAAGCAGGAAGCCCTGGACAAGGGCCTGGGCATCATCCGCAAGAACTACGAAGCCCAGGTCAAAAAGGGCAAGCTCAAGCAGGACAAGTACGAGCAGCGCATGAGCCTGCTGAGCACCACGCTGAGCTACGACGACCTGAAAGACGCCGACATGGTGATCGAGGCCGTGTTCGAGGACATGGGCGTGAAGGAAAAAGTCTTCAAGGAACTGGACCGCGTGATGAAACCAGGCGCCATCCTGGCTTCCAACACCTCGACGCTGGACGTCAACCAGATCGCCGCCTTCACCAAACGCCCGCAGGACGTGGTGGGCATGCATTTCTTCAGCCCCGCCAACGTCATGAAGCTGCTTGAAGTGGTGCGCGGCGCCAAGACCGGCAAGGACGTGCTGGCCACCGTGATGGCGGTGGGCAAAAAAATCCGCAAGACGGCCGTGGTCTCCGGCGTGTGCGACGGCTTTATCGGCAACCGCATGATCGAGCAGTACGGCCGCCAGGGCGGTTTCCTGCTCGACGAAGGCTGCACGCCCGAGCAGGTCGACAAGGCCATCGAGAAATTCGGTTTCGCCATGGGCCCCTTCCGCATGGGCGACCTGGCCGGCAACGACATCGGCTGGGCCATACGCAAGCGCCGCTACACCGAAAAGCCCGACATGAAGTACAGCAAGACGGCCGACCTGCTCTGCGAAAAAGGCCGCTTCGGCCAGAAGACCGGTGCCGGCTGGTACGACTATGTGCCCGGCAAGCGCGACGCCATCCCGAACGCCGAAGTCGTCAAGATGATTGAAGACCACCGCAAATCGCTGGGCATCACGCCGCGCAAGATTTCCGACGAGGAAATCGTGCAGCGCCTGGTGTTCTCGCTGGTCAACGAGGCCGCGCACATCCTGGAGGAGGGCATTGCCTCCAAGGCCAGCGACATCGACATGGTCTACATCATGGGCTACGGCTTCCCGGTCTACCGCGGCGGCCCCATGCTGTACGCCGACCAGCTGGGCCTGTTCAACGTGGTGCAAAGCATGAACCGCTTCGCCCAGAACCCGCTGGACGACGCCAAATTCTGGAAGCCCGCGCCCCTGCTGGCCAAACTCGCGGCTGAAGGCAAGACCTTCAACCCGACCGTCTGAACCCAGCGCACCGCACAGATCAACGCACCCAGATTCCGGAGAATTTCATGAGCTCAGCAGTCATTGTTTCCACCGCACGCACCCCCCTGGCCAAAAGCTGGAAGGGCTCTTTCAACATGACGCACGGCGCCACCCTGGGCGGCCACGCCGTCGAGCATGCGCTCAAACGCGCCGGCATCGAGGCCGGTGAAGTCGATGACGTGATCATGGGCTGCGCCACGCCCGAAGGCGCGACCGGCGCCAACATCGCGCGCCAGGTCGCGCTGCGCGCCGGCTGCCCCGTCACCGTCTCGGGCATGACGGTCAACCGTTTTTGCTCGTCGGGCCTGCAGACCATTGCCCTGGCGGCCCAGCGCGTGATCGCCGGCGAAGCCGACATCTATGTGGCCGGCGGCGTCGAAAGCATCTCCTGCGTGCAGCAGGAAATGAACACCCACATGCTGCAGGAAGCCTGGCTGGCCAAGAACAAGCCCGAGATTTACTGGAACATGCTGCAGACGGCCGAGCAGGTCGCCAAACGCTACAACATCTCGCGCGACCGCATGGACGAATACGGCGCGCTGAGCCAGCAAAAGGCCACGGCCGCGCAGGCCGCGGGCCTCTTTGAAGCCGAAATCGCGCCCATCACCGTCACGGCCGGCGTGGCCGACAAGGTCATGGGCCTGACGACCAAACAGGTCACCGTCAGCAAGGACGAAGGCATACGCGAAGGCACGACCAAGGAAGGCATCAGCGGCATCAAGCCGGCGATTCCCGGCGGCGTGATCGCGGCCGGCAATGCCAGCCAGTTCTCCGACGGCGGCGGCGCCGTGGTCGTCATGAGCGAAACCGTGGCGCAAAAGAAGGGCCTCAAGCCCCTGGGCCGCTTCCTCGGTTTTGCGGTCGCCGGCTGCGAACCCGACGAGATGGGCATAGGCCCGGTCTTCGCGATCCCCAAGGTGCTGGCCAAGCTGGGCCTGAAGATTGACGACATCGACCTCTGGGAGCTCAATGAAGCTTTTGCCGTGCAGGTGCTGTACTGCGCCGACAAGCTGGGCATTCCCATGGACAAACTCAACGTCAACGGCGGCGCGATTGCCGTCGGCCACCCCTACGGCGTGACCGGCCAGCGCCTGACGGGCCACGCGCTGATCGAGGGTAAGCGCCGCGGCGCCAAGCGCGTCTGCGTGACCATGTGCATTGGCGGCGGCATGGGCGCGGCCGGCATTTACGAAGTCCTCTAAACCGGGCAAGCACCATGGATGAAACCCTGCTCCTTCAGAAAGGGCAGGTGTTTCCTGCCTTCCCGCCCGCCTGCCAGCCGGGGAGCCCGTCATGAGCCTCAGGCCCACGCTGGACTTCCTGCTGTACCAATGGCTGGATGCCGAGTCGCTGAACCAGCGCGAGCGCTTCGCCGACCATTCGCGCGAGACCTTTGACGCGGTCTTTGATACCTGCGAGCGCATCGCGCGCGAGAAATACGCGCCCTTCAACCGCACGGTGGACACGCAGGAGCCGCATTTCGACGGCGAAAAAGTGATATTGCCGCAGGCCACGCATGATGCGCAGAAGGCCTATGCGGCTTCCGGCATGCTCAGCGCCGCGCAGGACTATGAGGTCGGCGGCATGCAGCTGCCCTATACCGTCGAGGCCGCGGCCAACGCCTTTTTTGCCATGGCCTCGGTCAGCATAGGCTCCGGCCTCTTGACCACCGGCAATGCCAACCTGCTGATGGTGCACGGCACCGAGCTGCAAAAAGAAGTCTTCGCGAAGAACGAATTCTCGGGCCGCTTCTCGGGCACCATGTGTTTGTCCGAGCCGCAGGCCGGCTCTTCGCTGAGCGACGTCACCACACGCGCCGTGCCCGACGGCGAAGGGTTTGAGGCCGACCCGCTGGGTGCGCGCTACCGCCTCAAGGGCAACAAGATGTGGATCTCGGCCGGCGAGCATGAGCTGACCGACAACATCATCCACCTGGTGCTGGCCAAGATACCGGGGCCGGACGGCAAGCTGATCGCCGGCACGCGCGGCATCTCGCTGTTCATCGTGCCCAAGAAAATGGTCAATACCAGAGGCGAGCTTACCGGCGTGCGCAACGACGTGGCGCTGGCGGGCCTGAACCACAAGCTGGGCTGGCGCGGCACCACCAACACCTTGCTCAATTTCGGCGAAGGCAAATACCCGGTGGACGGCCAGGCCGGCGCCGTCGGCTACCTGGTGGGCAAGCCGCATGAAGGCCTGCGCTGCATGTTCCACATGATGAACGAGGCGCGCATAGGCGTGGGCACGGCCGCCACCATGCTGGGCATGGCGGGTTATTACGCCAGCCTGGACTACGCCAAAAACCGGCCGCAGGGCAGGCCGGTGGGTGTGGGCGGCAAGGACGCCTCCCAGCCGCAGATCCGCATCATCGAACACGCCGACGTCAAGCGCATGCTGCTGGCGCAAAAAGCCTACTGCGAAGGCGCGCTGGCGCTGGAGCTCTACTGCGCGCGCCTGGTGGATGAAAACCATACCGCCGAAGCGCAGGCCGCCGACGACGCGCGCCTGCTGCTGGAGGTGTTGACACCGATCGCCAAGAGCTGGCCCAGCGAATGGTGCCTGGAGGCCAATTCCCTGGCCATCCAGGTGCACGGCGGCTACGGCTACACGCGCGACTTCCCGGTGGAGCAGTACTGGCGCGACAACCGCCTGAACATGATCCACGAGGGCACACACGGCATCCAGGCCATGGACCTGCTGGGCCGCAAGGTGCTGATGGAAGGGGGCAGGGGCTTGCAACTGCTGGCCGCCCGCATCAATACCACGATTGAAAAAGCCATACAGCAGCCCGCGCTGGCGGTGCATGCCAACGTGCTGGGCAAGGCGCTCCAGCATGTGGGCAGCGCCACCAAGGCGGCCTGGGCCACGGGCGAACCCGGCGAGGCCCTGGCCAATGCGGTACCCTATATGCAGGCCTTCGGCCACACCGTGCTGGCGTGGCTGTGGCTGGACGTGGCCCTGGCCAGTCTCTCATTGTCCGCGGATGCACCGCATGCGGGGCGAATGGGGGCCATGCGCTACTTTTATCATTACGAGTTACCCAAGATCGACGCCTGGCTCAAGGTGGTTGAAAACCGCGACCTGACCTGCGCCGAGCTGCCCGAGGAGGCTTTTTAATGGCATTTTTCAAACCGTCCGCCGACCCTGTGTCCAACAAGAACGTGGCGCGCCTGCAGGCCCTGATCTGGATACTGATCTACGGCGGGCTGCTGACCCTGGTGCTGGGCCTGTCGGTCCAGCGCACGGACGACGCCATAGGCTGGTCGCTGGTGGTCGTCGGCGGCCTTGTCGCGGCGGTGGGCTTTTTGCTGATCTACGTGCGCTCCCGCATCAACGTGGGGCCCTGAGCAGCGCCTGGACGGAAGTCGCCGCCACGACAGCAGGGACTGCAAGCGGCGCGATGTTGTGCCAATATGGCGAGGTCCGACCCAAGTGAAAACATCGCAGCCGCGGCTGCCTGACACCACCCTCATTTCAACACCATCATCCCCGCCCGGCACAAAGGGAGGGCGCATGAACAACACACACAGGAGACCCTCCATGACCCGTAGCATCCAGCAACTGTTTGACCTCAAAGGCAAGACCGCCCTCGTGACCGGCGGCTCGCGCGGCCTGGGCCTGCAACTGGCCCAGGCGCTGGGCGAGGCCGGCGCCAAAGTCATCCTGAGTTCGCGCAAGGCCGAAGACCTCATCGAGTCCGCCGCCGAACTCAAGGCCGCCGGCATAGACGTCGACTGGATCGCCGCCGACTGCTCGAAAGAAGAGGACATACGCGCGCTGGCCGACGAGGCCATCAAGCGCCTGGGCCATGTCGACATCCTGGTCAACAACGCCGGCGCCGCCTGGGGCGCGCCCGCCGAAGACCACCCGGTGGAAGCCTGGGACAAGGTCATGAACCTGAACATCCGCGGCTATTTCATCCTGAGCCAGCACATTGCCAAGCACAGCATGATCGCGCGCAAGTCCGGCCGCATCATCAATGTGGCCTCCATCGCCGGCCTGGGCGGCAACCCGCGCGAAATGACCACCGTGGCCTACAACACCTCCAAGGGCGCCGTCGTCAATTTCACGCGCGCGCTGGGCTGCGAATGGGGCAAGTACAACATCACCGTCAACGCCATCTGCCCGGGCTTTTTCCCGAGCAAGATGACCGTGGGCACCCTCAAGGCGCTAGGCGAGGAAAAACTCGCCTCGCACGCGCCGCTGGGCCGCCTGGGCGACGACGAGGACCTGAAGGGCCTGTGCGTGCTCTATGCCTCGGATGCCGGCAAACACATCACCGGCCAGTGGCTGGCCGTCGACGGCGGCGTATCAGTCGTAACGGGTGGTTAATATGGCCCCCACGCTCGTCGCTTCGCGTACTGCGCTGCCCCCCGAGGGGGCGCATTTTTCCTTGGGGCGGCCCGGCGGAAAAACATACAGATGAGCTGGGACGAACTGATGGACTTCGGCGCCGATATCCCTTTCGTCAGGCACCTGGGCTTTGAGCTGGAGCTGTTCACGGGTGGCGCCTCGGCCATAGGCTATACACCCCAAGCCGAGCACCTCAACTCTTTTGCCGTGACGCACGGCGGCGCCATCATGACGCTGCTGGACGTGACCATGGCCACGGCGGCGCGCAGTGTGCAAAAAGACATGGGCGTGGTCACCATTGAAATGAAGACCAGCTTCATGCGGCCGGCGCCCGGCGACGGCAGCCGGCTGACGGCCAAGGGCCGGCTCATGCACCGTAGCGCCACCATGGCGTTTACCGAAGCCACGCTATACGATGTGCTGGGCCAGGCCTGCGCGCATTCGACCGGTACCTTTAAATACGTCAAACGCAAGCCCGCCGCCGGCCAGGCGGATGCGCCCGGCGGCGCGATTTCCACCGATTGACGCCCCCCCGCCGCGGCCCGAACGCGGCACACGATTCACAGGAGACCTCCATGCCCATCAACCAGCAAATCCTTCTCGACAACCGTCCCACCGGCGAGGCCAGCGCAAGCAACTTCATGCTGGTCTCCAGCGACACGCCGCCCCTGCAGGACGGCCAGGTGCTGGTGCGCCACCACTACCTGAGCCTGGACCCGTATATGCGCGGCCGCATGAACGACTCCAAAAGTTATGCCGCGCCCCAGCCGCTGGGCCAGGTCATGATTGGCGGCACGGCCGGCGAGGTGGTCGAAAGCCGCTCGCCCAAATTCCAGCCCGGCGACAAGGTCGTCGGCATGGGCGGCTGGCAGGAATACAGCGTGGTCAGCGCCGACCAGCCCGGCGCGCTGCGCAAGGTGGACACCACCCATGTGCCGCTGTCGCACTACCTGGGCGCGGTCGGCATGCCCGGCGTCACCGCCTGGTACGGCCTGGTCAAAATCATAGAACCCAAGGCCGGCCAGACCATGGTGGTCAGCGCCGCCACCGGCGCCGTGGGCAGCGCCTTTGCCGCGCTGTCCAAGGCGCGCGGCTGCCGCACGGTCGGTATCGCGGGCGGGCCCGACAAATGCAAATACGCGGTCGATGAACTCGGCTTTGACGCCTGCATCGACTACAAGCTGCACGCCGACGCGGCCTCGCTGTCCAAGGCCTTGCGCGATGCCTGCCCCGACGGCATAGACGGCTATTTCGAGAACGTGGGCGGCATGGTGCTGGACGCCGTGCTGCCGCGCATGAACGCCTTCGGCCGCATCGCGCTGTGCGGCGTGATCGCCGGCTACGACGGCCGGCCCTTGCCGCTGGCCCACCCGGCGCTGATCCTGACCAGCCGCCTCAAGCTCGAAGGTTTTATCGTGGCCGAGCACATGGAAGTCTGGCCCGAAGCGCTCAAGGAACTCGGCACCCTGGTGGGCACCGGCAAGCTGCGCCCGCGTGAAAGCGTTGCGCAGGGCATTGAGTCGGCGCCTGAAGCGTTTCTGGGTCTTCTTAAAGGCAAAAACTTCGGCAAGCAGCTGGTCAAGCTCATTTAAGCCAAACCCCACAGGAGGTTTGCCATGAACCCCACCCATGAAGTCTTCAACCAGCCCGCGCCGCTGTCGGACTACAACCTGCTGGCCAGCAACCGGCCGCTGCGTGATGCGCTGAAATTCAACGCGCCCGGCCTGGACAGCACGGAACTGGGCCAGCTGGGCGCCGCGCTGGGCAGCAGCGCCATGCAGACCCATGCGCGCCTGGCCAATGTGCACGGGCCGATGCTGCACAGCCACGACCGCTTCGGGCGGCGTGTGGACCTGGTGGAGTTCCATCCGAGCTACCACGTGCTCATGACGCTGGCGACCGGTGCGGGCCTGCATGGCACGCCCTGGACCGATGACGAAGCATCCCCGCATGTCCGGCGCGCCGCGGGCTTTATGCTCTTCACCGAGCTCGAGCCCTCCATCCTGTGCCCCATTTCCATGAGCTATGCGGCCACACCCGCGCTGCGCGGCAACACCGCCATCTACGCCGACTGGGGCCCCAAGCTGGCCAGCCGCGCCTACGACGCCGAACTCAAGCCCTGGCAGGCCAAGGCCGGCCTCACCATGGGCATGGGCATGACCGAAAAGCAGGGCGGCTCCGACGTGCGGGCCAACACCACGCGGGCCGAGCCCTCGGGCCGCGACGGCTGGGGCGAGCGTTATGCCATCACCGGCCACAAATGGTTTTTCTCGGCGCCCATGTGCGACGCCTTTCTGGTGCTGGCCCAGACCCAGAGCGGCCTGAGCTGCTTTTTCCTGCCGCGCGTGCTGCCTGACGGCAGCCTCAATGCGATACGCATCCAGCGCCTGAAGGACAAACTCGGCAACAAGGCCAACGCCAGCTCCGAAGTGGAGTTCGAAGGCGCCCAGGCCTGGCTGGTCGGCGAGGAAGGCCACGGCATTCCGCAGATTCTGGAAATGGGCACCATGACGCGGCTGGACTGCGCCCTGGGCACCAGCGGTTTGATGCGCCAGGCGCTGGCCCTGGCGCTGAACCATACCTCCCAGCGCAAGGCCTTCGGCAAGCTGCTGGTGGAGCAGCCCTTGATGCGCAATGTGCTGGCTGACCTGGCGCTTGAATCCGAAGCCGCCACGGCACTGGCGATTCGCCTGGCCCGGGCCTTCGACCGGCCGGGCGATGCCCACGAAGCCGCCATGGCGCGCCTCTTGACGCCGGTTGCCAAGTTCTGGATCTGCAAGCGCGGCAGCCACTTCGCGCAGGAGGCCATGGAATGCCTGGGCGGCAATGGCTATGTGGAGGAGGGCGGCGAGGGCATCATGGCCCGCGTCTACCGCGAGATGCCGCTCAACTCGATCTGGGAAGGCGCTGGCAACATCATGGCGCTGGACTTGCTGCGCGCCCTGCGCAAGGCCGATGCCGTGGCCGCGCTGGCGCAGGAGCTTGCCGCAGCCAAAGGCGCGCACCCGGCGCTGGACAAACTGGCCGCCGCCTTGCCCACGCGCATTGAAGACATGGCCAGTGAGGTCGAAGCGCGCCGCCTGGCGCAGGACGTGGCGCTCGCGGTGCAGGCCGCGCTGCTGCTGCATACGGCGCCCTCGGCCGTCTTCGGCGCTTTTTGTGATTCGCGCCTGGCCGGCAACTGGGGCCAGTCCTTCGGCACGCTGGGCGCCGGCACCGATTTCGACGCCATCATTGCCCGGGCCATGCCTCGTTAATCCCACAAAAAATCCCGGAGACACCCATGAGCGAGCTGATTCTTCACCACTACCCCACATCGCCCTTCGCCGAAAAAACGCGGCTGATGCTGGGCTACAAAAACCTGGCCTGGAAGTCCGTGATCATCCCGATGATCATGCCCAAGCCCGACGTGGTGGCGCTCACGGGCGGCTACCGCAAGACGCCCATACTGCAAATTGGCGCCGACATTTATTGCGACACCGCGCTGATCAGCGACGTGCTCGAGCACCTGCAGCCCACGCCCAGCCTTTACCCCGAGCCCAGCAAAGGCCTGGCGCGCACGCTGGCGCACTGGGCCGACAACACGCTGTTCTGGACCTCCATGGCCTACAACAGCCAGCCCAAGGGCATCGCGCAGATCTTCGAGAAAGCGCCGCCCGAAGCCGCGCGCGCCTTTGGCGAAGACCGCAAGGCCATGAGCTTTGGCATGCCGCGCCTGCGCGCCGGCGATGCCGCGGCGGCCTACAAGTCCTATCTGCGGCGCATCTCCGACATGCTGGACGACAGGCCCTTCCTGCTCGGCGAGGTGCCCTGCATCGCCGATTTTGCGATGTACCACCCGCTGTGGTTCACGCGGGTGCAGACCCCGGTGCTCGCCGGCATCCTCAAGCTCACGCCGGCCGTGCTGGACTGGATGGACCGCATGGCCGCCATTGGCCAGGGCAGTTCTGAAAAGCTCAGTTCCACCGACGCCATCGCGGCGGCCGCCGCCGCCACGCCCGCGCCGCTGCACGACGAGCTGTTCCAGGACGAGCACGGCATCCCGCTGGGCACCCTGGTGCGGATCACCAGCGAAAGCTTCGGCCCCGAGCCCACCGAAGGCGAGCTGATCGCCGCCACCCGCATGCACTACACGCTGCGCCGCAGCGACCCGCGCGCCGGCACCGTGCACGTGCACTTCCCGCGCATAGGCTATTCATTGAAAGCCGCCACCCCCGAATGACCGGCATCATCACCTGGCGTTTTCTGCCCTTCAGCGCGCTGAACACGCTGGAGCTTTACCAATTGCTGCAGCTGCGCAGCGAGGTCTTTGTGCTGGAACAGGCCTGCGCCTTCCAGGACCTGGACGGCGCTGACACCGAGGCCATGCATTTGCTGGGTGTGCGGGACGGCCGTTTGGCCGCTTATGCGCGCTGTTTTGCCGCCGGCGTGAAATTCGCCGAGGCCAGCATAGGCCGCGTGGTCACCCACGCCTCGGCGCGCGGCGGCGGAACCGGCCATGTGCTGATGAAGGAAGCGGTGGAGCGCCTGCAGGCGCACTGGGGCCCGCAAGCCATACGCATAGGCGCCCAGGCGCGGCTTGAAAAGTTCTACCAGCAGCATGGCTTTGTGCAGAACGGCGAACCCTATATCGAAGACGGCATACCGCACATCGAGATGCTGCGGGCGGCCTGAATGACCCGAATGACCTGAACTACCTGAGTTCCCTGGGTGACACGCGCAAGGGCGCGCCTCATGGACAATTTTCCTATTCAAGCCATCAAGAAAGACACGCAATGATCACGGACTTCAAAGGCAAAACTGCGGTGCTGACCGGCGCGGGCTCCGGCTTCGGCCTGGAATGCGCGCGCCTGGGCGCCAAACTCGGCATGAACCTGGTGCTGGTCGACGTGCAGCAGGACGCGCTGGACAAGGCCGAGGCCGAAATGAAGGCCGCCGGTGCCCAGGTGCTGTCCTTCAAGCTCGACGTTTCCAGCGCCGCGCAGATGGAAGCCATGGGCCAGGCCGTGTACGGGCGCTTCGGCGCGCCGCATTTCGTCTTCAACAACGCCGGCGTGGGCGCGGGCGGCCTGATCTGGGAAAACAGCCTCAAGGACTGGGAATGGGTGATGGGCGTCAACGTCATGGGCGTGGTGCACGGCGTGCGCATCTTCACGCCCATGATGCTCGAAGCCGCCGCCAAGGACCCGTCCTGGCAGGGCCACATCGTCAACACCGCCAGCATGGCCGGCCTATTGAATCCGCCGAACATGGGTGTCTACAACGTCAGCAAGCATGCCGTGGTGGCCCTCAGCGAAACCCTGTACCAGGACCTGGGCCTGGTGACCGACCAGGTCGGCGCCTCGGTGCTGTGCCCCTTCTTTGTGGCCACCGGCATAGGCATGAGCCACCGCAACCGCCCGGCAGATCTCGCCGCCGGCAAGCCCACCAAAAGCCAGATGATCCAGCAGGCCATGACCGGCAAGGCCGTGGGTTCCGGCAAGGTCACCGCGGCCGACGTGGCGCAACTGGTGTTTGACGCCATCGCCAGCAACCAGTTCTACATCTACAGCCACCCCAAGGCCATTAACTCGGTGCAGACCCGGCTGGAAGACGTGCTGCAGGCACGCAACCCGACCGACCCCTTCGCCGACAAGCCCGAGATAGGCCAGCAGCTGAAGGCCGCCTTGCGCGGCGCTTGATGCGCCGCATCTGCCTGGCCCTGGCCGGGCTGTTGCTGGCCGGTTTGCCCTGGGCCGCCTTGGCCCAGCAGGCCGCGTGCCCTGACGGCAAAAAGGCCGACGGCATTGAGCGGGCAGGGGACAGCCGGCACTGCCTGGTCATACGCACGATTGCGCCCGCGCAGGCTTCGGCCCGTATCGCGTCCAGGGTGTTGGTCGTCTTCCTGCATGGCGACAACGGCGGGCGCACTGAACTGAAGGCCGACAGCGGCGCTGCCGCCATGCTCTCCGAAAAACTCCAGGCCGTCACAGTCGCGGTGCAGCGGCCCGGCTACCGCAGTGACCTGGGCACGTCCGACGGCCAGTCCAGCCCGGGCGACGACGACTACACGCCGCAGAACATCGAGATCGTGGCCAGCGCACTGCAAAACCTGCGCAGCCTCAATCCCAATAAAAAAATCCTGCTGGTCGGCCATTCAGGCGGCGCGGCCATGGCGGCGCTGCTGGCCGGCCGTTTCCCCGGCAGCGCTGATGCCTACCTGCTGGCCGCCTGCCCTTGCGATGTGCCCGCGTGGCGGCAGTGGCGGGCCAGTTCGGCCGGCAAGAAGGGCGCCTGGATCAGCCTGTCGCCGCTGGCCGAAGCCGGCAAGCTGCCGCCGGGCACCCTGGTCAGCCTGGTGGTCGGCAACAAGGACGAAAACACCTTGCCCCTGTTCAGCGAAAGCTACGCCCGGGCCTTGCAGGCGCGCGGCCTCAAGACCCGCGTGACCTATGCGATGAACGCCACCCATGTGTCGGTGCTGCGCTCGCCGGAATTCTTGATGCTGGCGGGGGAATTGGCGGAGACGCTGTCGAAATAGAGGGGCTGAGCTATTCTTGGCCTTTCGTTCACCAACGGCCGCCACCATGCTCAAACCCCTGACCTCATTTTTCGCCGCCGCGCTAATGGCCGCCAGCCTGTTGCTGGCCGGCTGCAACGACGCCCCCGAAGCGTCCGCACCCAAACCCGCGGCGGCCGCAGCTGTTTCGGTGGACGCCATCGCGGCCGAGGCCAAGGGTTTTATCGCCGGCTCGCAAATGAGCAAGCGCACGGTCTATGTGTTCTTCGACGCGCAGTGCCCGCACTGCGCCGTGCTGTGGGAGGCCGCCAAGCCTCTCAAGTCCCAGGCCAAGTTTGTCTGGATTCCCGTCGGCATCCTCAACGCCGCCAGCACCTCGCAAGGCGCCACCTTGCTGGCCGCCGGCGACCCAGTGGCCGCCATGGATGAACATGAAGCGTCCATGAAAGCAGGGCGGGGCGGCATCAGCGCGGCCAGCAGCATAGACCCGCAAAAAGACGCCGTTGCCAAAAACACGGCCCTGATGACCCGCATGGGTTTCAGCGGCATCCCCAGCATCGTCGGCATCCATGCCCAGACCGGCGCGGTGGTATCGCAGGAAGGCGCCTTGCCGACGGCTGCGCTGGCGGAGCTGCTGGGCTTGCAGCTGCCGGCGCAGTAAGCCGTATCAGTGCCAGCTGGCGGCCAGCACGGGCGCCAGCGCGGTTTGCTGCGCGACCGTCAAGGTCGTCTGGCCCATGGGCGGCGGTGCAAAGGCGGCCATGGCTTGCACCAGGTTTTGCACCTGCGTGTCCAGCAGCAGCTTGCCGTCGCCGGCTTTGATCTGCTCTACGTGGTAGGCATTGCCCATATACCAGTTCTCCACGATGGCCTTGTCACCCGTGCCGATGATGCTCACTTCCAGGTTGCCGCCGGCTTGGCGGAACCACAGTTGGCTGGCAATGATACCGGCCTGGAACTGCAGCACGTCAGTTTTACCGGCCGTAGTGTCATACCCCAGCACGGTATCCACGCCATAACCACGGCCCATGAGGAAAGTATCATTGCCCGCGCCGCCGACCACCATGTCCTTGCCCGCTTGGCCATCAAGCACATCATTGCCGTCACCTCCGTGCAGGAAGTTGGCCGCCGCATTGCCGGTCAGCATATTGGCCAGAGTATTGCCGCGGCCATCGATGGCTGCGCTACCGGCCAGCTTGAGGTTTTCAAGATTGCCTCCCAGCGTGTAGCTGATACTGGCCTGCACCGTGTCCATGCCGGCGTTCACCTCTTCAATCACCAGGTCACTGGCGTTGTCCACGACATAGCAGTCGTTACCCATACCGCCCGCCATGGCGTCGGCCCCCGCGCCGCCGTTCAACAGATTCGCGGCCGCATTGCCGGTGAGAGTGTTGTTCAAGGCGTTGCCGGTGCCATCAATGATGCCGCTTCCCGTCAAGGTCAGATTCTCGACGTTGGATCCCAGTATGTAGCTGACGTCGGCCTTCACCGTGTCCGTGCCGGCGTTGGCCGCTTCGAGCACCACATCGGCCGCATTGTCCACAAGGTAACAATCGTTGCCCGTACCGCCGGCCATCGTGTCGGCCCCTGCACCGCCGTCGAGCGTGTCATTCCCGGCAAAGGTGATCAGGCTGTCGTTGCCGCCCACGCCGAACAGAGTGGTTCCCTGGTTCGTGAGTCCAAACAACTGATCGTCGCCGGAGGTGGCATGCGCTGCCGCGGCCGCCATGGCCTGTGCATCCCACGCCGTACCGTCCGAGAATTGGATCCGCTCCAGCGTGGAGTAGGCGCTGGTGAAATGGTTCGCGACGGTGAGTTTCTCTGTGTCTATGCTGATGTATAGATTAGCGGCGTCGCGGCTGAGCTGCACTTGCGTCGCCTTGACATCCAGCAATTTCAGGGTATCCGTCACGGTGCCAAGGTCGCCCACTTCACTGACGATGTCATTGCCGTCACCTTTGGACCAAAGATAGGTGTCGGCACCTTGGGCCCCGTTAAGGGTATCCGCGCCTTTGCCACCCTCCAGGATTTCCGCCTGATAAGTGCCGACCAACATGTTGTTGCCGGTGGTTCCCAAGTAAAGAGATGGCGCCGCATCCATGACGGGCCGCTGCCAGGTCGTGCCGTCACTGAACTGGATCTGTTCCAGGGTTCCCGCTCCGCTGGCAAAGTGATTTCTGATTTTGATCTGTTCAGCGCCAATGGTGAGGTACAGGTTGACCGTATCGCGACTGAGCCGCACTTCCGAGGCCTTGACATCCACCAGTTGCAATGTATCCGTCACCGTGCTCACGTCAGTCACTTCGCCTATGCTGTCGTTGCCGTCACCCTGGGACCATTGGAAAATGTCATTTCCGGAGCCGCCATTGAGGGTGTCGTTGCCTTTTCCGCCGCTGAAGAGATTGTCCAAGCCGGCTTTGGCATTCACGGCATCCGCGTCCGCGGTGCCCGTGAGCAGGTTGCTGCCCATGGTGGCCAGGTAAAGGTCAAATCCCTGCCCCTGGATATTGCCCAGCTGCTGCAGCTTGGCAAAGATTTGCGCGCCGATCTCGCCCATGGTCCTGAGGTTGCCCGCGAAGCCGGCGATCATGCCTTGGCCCTGTACCGGATCGGCATCGTATCGGGCCCTCAGCAGGGAGGCCGTGGTGCTCAGATCCAGCGCCAGCGTTTGGGAGGCGGAATCCCATTGCAGGGCAATGCCTTCATAGAGCGCTTTGTATGTGCCCTGAGCCATGAGTTTGCCGTATAGCATCTGGCTGAGGTAAATGTAGGTCTGGTTCAGCCGCAATGCCGCTTCGGGGCCTGGGAAATTCGGGGTGTGGAGGTAGTAGGGGGAATCCTGTACAAAGCCCTTGCCCAAAAGGTTTTCCAGGGCGTAGAGCTTGCGTGCGTCTATGTTGGGGCCGCGGCTGTTGGCCGCATACCGGTCGGCGCCCGTCCAAGCCAACAGGATCTGGTCAAACAGCCCAAGACGCGCCACTGTGTCAGTGCTGTTCATGAAATTCTCCACCAGCCCTTGCAGCTTGCCACTGGCGTCGCGCGCCATGGCCTGGTGCAGGCTGTGCACATTGCCAAAGCCGGCCAGGTCGGGCAAGACGGCAATCGTGCTACTGACGGCCACGAGGTCAGTATCAATGGTGCGCGCGGTGTCCACCGCAAACCAGACATCGTCCATGGCGCGGTTTTGGCCCCCCGTGGTGGTGAAACTACCGGCTTGCAGGTGCTGGTTTCCATTGGAGTCTGTCACGGCTTGTTTGGTGTAGCCGGTGTTCAGGCTTTGCACGCCGGCTTCGCTCAAAGTCAGCAGTTCGCCAGCATCGACCACGCCGTTGCTGTTAGCGTCTTTGAAAACACGCAACTGGTTAAAGACGGCGTCGCTCGCATCAACCATGTTGTCTTTGTTGGAATCCAACTCGGCCAGCGCGGCAAAGCCGTTGGCGGCCTTTTTGCCGTTCTTGAGAAGCGTGTTGTTGCCGAACAGTTCGGTGCCGTTGTCGATCTGGCCGTTGCCGTTTTTGTCCCAGACCAGCAGGCCATCGTTCTCGTCGACCCAGCCTGTTAGTTCTGCAAACTTGTTTCCGTCGTGATCGAAATGGATGCCGGCGGTTTTACTGATTGTCTCGGCGCCATTGAGGCCGTCGAGATCAAGAATCAGGGGACTGAGGGTTTGTTCGGCTGCACCGAACTGGGTGCGTAGGCAGCTAACGAGGTCATTGGTGGGCCACGACATAGGCAGTGCCTGGTTTAACGCATTCTCAAGGGTTTTTTGTTGATTTGTATCGAGATCTAACAACTGCTGACGGTCTTGATCCAATAGGGCTTTTAAATCACTCGGCGCAATCACGCCTGGCTCGGGATTCCAGTTTCTCCCATCCCATTGCATGAGTTGCCATTCACCGTTTAACTGGCGTTGCCATTGTCCAATCTGTTCTAGATTGAATGGAAGAGTGGGTGAATGGGCCAGATTTACTTGAGTGCCAAGACCAAATCCGAGGGTATTAAATGGGAGGTTGATGAACTTCCCAAAAAACTTAATTGCGTCACCAAATGTCATAACTGCGATCCTGAAAGAATTGCGATAGCGATGCGGGCAAACACGTACAACAGAAACCCGGCTTGAGGTACTCCCAGAACAAGAAGTGCCACAAGAAAGAAATCTCTATTTCTTCCTTGCGCGTTTCTCCAAGCCACCCAACAACCCACGTCGAGCAGTGGGACAACAAAAAACAAAGAGATCAAAAATGCGTTCATTGGGTCTTCCTCAGGCGCATCTCTGTTTACGATGCACTAGCGGACGGACTGTAGAGACACGAGAAGAAGAGCGCCAATAGTGTTTTGACATCGGCGCATACACATCTCTCATAGGGAGAATGGACACAGACCCAGTAGCTATCGATCCGACGGTTGTGTTGAATGTGCCGCCGCTTCGCCAGTGGCGATAGTTGATTTCCGCCAATGAAATCTTGTCAGCCAGATAGCCAATAAAAGAGCCGGAGCTACCAGGATCAATTGAAATCGAAGGAGAAGGATCGAGGGTTCAATTACTTCTTGCCATGGCACTCCTGATTTCCAACCCATGAGCGGCCATACAAGAAAACTCAGAATTCCGCATGCCGTACCCGCGGTTGGCCAGGCTTTTGTTAAATGAATGTCAAATACCCATGTGCTACTCATGGCAAGGTGAATCGCCCAGGCTGCAACCCACACCGCAGCCAAGGCAAATGAACTGCTTGGTGACCGGAGCTCTTCAACGGCCGCTACAAGCGTCATATATAGGGCAGGCATCGAAAGCGCGTAGGTAAACACCACGACAAAAAAACGCAGGATCACGTTAACTCCTCATCACAAAGATCAGATTACCGACTGAACGCGATGACTTTATGAAGTTGGCGGCTTGATTGAATTGGAACTTCGGAAAAGCGAAAGCGATGAAAGCAAAAGAGGATGCGTCCGAGCAATTCAGGCCGATTCATTTCGGCAACCCACTCAAAAACAAAGCGCGGAGCTTACAAGCCAAAGCGCGCAACTTCCGGGTGTCGCATCGTCCCCAGGCAACAATCGTGACTTCTTTGCCCGCAAAAAGACATTGGCCTAAGTCATTTGGTTTATCTGGCGCCTGATCGGAAGGCGTGCGACCGGCCTTTGTGTCCATGCGCAAGGAGAACCACAGACAACCCCCATGAATGAATACACAAGGGCGATGCTTATCGTGTGGTTTTTCCAGGCAACAGCGAGACAGGCCGTTCCGCGTGCGGCGCGCTCGCCCCATTGCTTCCCAGGTTGCAGCGCCACGACCCGGCCAGCCACAGGGCCACCGTCTCCTCATGTGCGCACTGCAGCGCGCTGACGATGTCGTGGCCCTCGATGTTTTCGCATGGAGGCTCGTACGGCTCACGGCAGCAGAGATGCCAGAGGTGGTTGGCGTGGTAGATCTCACTCGGCAGCCCGGCCGGCAGCGGGCCGCCGCCCTTGGCCGCCTGCCCGTGCCGCCAATAAGTACCCGCCATGTTGGCCATGTGCGGCAAGCTTGGGTTGAATAAGGGTTCGCGCATTTTCTTGACTCCTTCACGGTTTCACGGTGTGGATGTCTTGCGGTCTGCTGTTTTTCAACGCAAGACGGTTGAACCGGTGCGGAGCTTATGCGCTGTGCCGGGCGCTTGCTGGGCTATCGCCACTTCTTTGCCCGCGGATGGACAAAGTTTGGCTATTTGGGTGATATTCACTTCTTTGCGGGCGTATGACTGACCTGGTGGCTGGTCTCTGGAGCGGCCCTCAGCCCAACCCTCTCCCAGGGGGAGAGGGGGCAAAGCGGGAAGAGCAGGGTGGGAGGCGGCGAGGAGGCCCGCCGACCTTCACTTAGAACAGCACGCGGCTGCGAATCGTGCCTGGCACCTCGGCCAGCTTGGCCAGTGCCATGTCGGAATGCGCCGCGTCGATGTCGATCACCACATAGCCCACGGCCTCGTTCGTCTGCAGGTACTGCGAGGCGATGTTGATGCCGTTGCCAGCGAATACCTTGTTGATGTCCGAGAGCACGCCGGGCACGTTGCGGTGGATGTGCAGCAGGCGGTGTTTGCCGGGGTGGGCGGGCAGCGCGACTTCGGGGAAGTTGACGGAGGAGGTCGAGGTGCCGTTGTCGCTGTACTTCACGAGTTTTTCGGCGACTTCTATGCCAATGTTTTCCTGGGCTTCCATGGTGGAGCCGCCCACGTGCGGCGTCAGGATCACGTTGTCCAGGCCGCGCAGCGGTGACTCGAACACATCCTTGTTGCTGCGCGGCTCCACGGGGAAGACGTCGATCGCGGCGCCCAGCAGCTTCTTGTTTTTCAGCGCCTGGGCCAGCGGCTCGATCTCGACCACGGTGCCGCGCGAGGCATTGATCAGCACGCCGCCGGGCTTGATGGCGGCGATTTCGGCCGCGCCCATCATCCACTGCGTGGCCTGGGTTTCAGGCACATGCAGGCTCACCACGTCGGACTGGGCCAGCAAGTCCTTGAGCTGGGCCACCTGGCGCGCATTGCCCAGGGGCAGCTTGGTGACCACGTCGAAGAACACCACATGCATGCCCAAAGCCTCGGCCAGCACCGAGAGCTGCGTGCCTATGGAGCCGTAGCCGACGATGCCCAAAGTCTTGCCGCGGATTTCATACGCGTTCTCGGCCGACTTGAGCCAGCCGCCGCGGTGCGCCACCGCGCTTTTTTCGGGTACGCCGCGCAGCAGCAGGATCGCCTCGGCCAGCACCAGCTCGGCCACCGAGCGGGTGTTGGAGTAGGGCGCGTTAAACACCGCGATGCCGCGCTCGCGGGCCGCGACCAGGTCGACCTGGTTGGTGCCTATGCAAAAGCAGCCGACGGCGGCCAGCTTGCCGGCCTGGGCAAACACCTCGGCCGTGAGCTGGGTGCGCGAGCGTATGCCGACAAAATGCACGTCGGCGATCTTGGCCTTGAGCTCGCCGTCGGGCAGGGCGCCCGGCAGGCTTTCAATATTGGAGTAGCCCGCGGCCTTGAGAACCTCCACGGCGGAAGGGTGTATGCCTTCGAGCAGCAGGAATTTGATTTTGTGCTTGTCGACCGAGGTTTTGTTCATGGAGGCGGCGCGGTGCTGAGTAAAGGGCCACCCAGTATGACGCATGCCAAATACCCATGCAGGCGGACGGTTGGTGCCGCCTGGCCCTTTGCCGCGGTCTCGGCCGGCGGCCCCGGCACTCAATGCCAGGCAGCCGCCAGTACTGGCGCAAGCGCCCTCTGGTAAGACGGCGGCAGTGTGGTCTGCCCCGCGGCCGGTGGCGCAAAGGCGGCCATGGCTTGCACCAGCTTGTCGACATCGACGTGCTGCAGGGTCTTGCCGTCATGGGTTCTCATCTGCTCCACATGGTGGCGGGTGCCCAAGTACCAATTCGTGATGGTCACCATGTCGTTGGTGCCGATGATGCGCACCTCCAGGTCGTTGGAGACCCGGCGCAGCCACAGCTGGCTGGCCTGAATGTCTCCTCTGAGGTGGTCATTGAATACCAGCTCATCCCGGCTGCCGGCGGTGGGGTCATCTTCTTCCACCACGTCCGCTCCATAGCCACGCCCAAACCAGTAAGAATCCCCACCAGCCCCACCGGCCAAAGTGTCGCGCCCATCCCCACCCATCAGGCCGTCGTCGCCGTCACCGCCAAGCAGCCTGTCGTCGCCGGCGTCGCCCCACAGGATGTCGTTGCCGTTATCGCCCTGCAGGAGATCGTTGCCGCCTCTGCCATACTGGTAGTCGTTGCCCTCCTGGCCGAAGATGCTGTCGTTGCCTTCTCCGCCATCAAGCAAGTCATTGCCTGCGTCGCCATTGAGCCGGTCATCGCCCGCCTGGCCGTTCAAGGTATCGTTGCCGTCGCCGCCCGATGCCGTGTCGTTGCCGTTCTCGCCATTGATTGCGTCATCGCCCGCCTGGGCATAGAAGCTGTCGTTGCCATTGCCGCCTAGCAGGGTGTCGTTGCCGGCTCCGCCGTCCAGGGCATCGTCACCCTCATCGCCTTGCTGCAAGTCGTTGCCGTTTTCGCCGTACAGCTTGTCGTTGCCGGCCTGGCCGAACAGGCTGTCGTTGTTATCACCACCCCACAGGGTGTCGTTGCCCGCGTCGCCATTGAGCCTGTCATCGCCCGCCTGGCCATTCAAGGTGTCGTTGCCGTCGCCGCCCGATGCCGTGTCGTTGCCGTCGTCGCCCTGCAGGAGGTCGTTGCCGCCTCCGCCATACTGGGCGTCGTTGCCCCCCTGGCCGAAGATGCTGTCGTTGCCTTCTCCGCCATCAAGCAAGTCGTTGCCTGCGTCGCCATTGATCGTGTCATTGCCCGCCAGTCCCCAGACGGTGTCCTTGCCGGCAAGTCCGGACACGGAGTCGTCGCCGTCGGTGCCCATCAGGCTGTCGTCGCCGTCCGTGCCCACCAGTCGGTTGACGGGCGCGCTGGCGACGCTGGCTTGGCTTTCCCGGGTACCGCCGCCATCGGTATAACTGACGGACAGGCGCACACTCCGGCCGGCAAGCTGGGGCGTGAGCGTGAGGCTGGCGGCCGTGGCCCCGGCGATGGCGCTCCAGCTGCGGCCATCGGCCGACGCCTGCCACTGGTAGCTCACGCGGCCCAGGCCGTCCATATCGGTCACCGTGCCGGTCAGGCTATTGCCTTGGCGCATTGTCGTCGTGCCCGTGATGGGCGTTGTGCCGCCCTGCAGCCTGAGCTCGACCTTGGGCGCGTCGTTGACGGCCGTGATATTGAAGCTCAGGGTGTTGGGCGCGGAGTCAAACAGGCCATCCTGGCTCTGGACCGAAAGCAGCATGCTGGCATAGCTGTCGCCGTTGGCATTGGCCATCGGGCTGAAGGTCAGGCGGCCGGCGGCCAGGTCGGCGGCGCTGATGATTTGCTCCAGCGCGACGTTGGCGCCCCTGAGGCTCAGGCGTCCGGCGTCCGGCAGGCTGTCGATGCGCACGCCGGTAAAGCTGTCGCGGGCATCGGCGTCGGTAAAGCCCAGGTCCGCGGCCGTGATCGCATAGCTGCCGTCTTCGACCAAGGTGATGGTCTTGGCGCCGCCAAATGCCATCACGTCGCCGTTGGCAAACTCAATCTCCTCGATGGCAAAGCCCTGCGTGCCCGGTGCGGCAAAGTTGATGCTGTCACCGGTCGCAATGGACAGCGTGATGCGGCCGTTGGCCAGGCTGGCGCCAAGCTGGCTTGCCGTGATGCCGGCACCGAACACGATGCGGTTCTTGCCGCTGGCATCATCTATGGTGTCGTGTCCGTCCCCCAGGTTAAAAAGGTAGCTGTCGCTGCCGGCGCCGCCGTTCATGGCATCCGCGCCGTGGCCGCCGCACATGGTGTCGTCGCCTTCGCCGCCTTCGAGCAGGTTGTTGCCCGTATCGCCGGACAGCGTCTGCGCCCGCCGGCCGCGGCCATGGCCTGTGTGGGCCATGGCCAGGATCCTATTCATATCCCATAGCGTTCCGTCGGCTGACTCGACAGCCGCCAGCAGGTATTTCGAATACCAGGGGCCGCCAGTTTCGCCGGCGTAATAGTTTTCCAGCGTGACCGAGTCCGTGCCGTTATTCACCCACGTGAGCACCAGGTCGGTCCTGTTCCGGATCACCCTGATGCCGTCCAGGCTCAGCCCGCCAAGCTTCAGAATGTTTTGCGACTCAAAACCGACGGTGGAGCCGTGAATGCGCAGGGTGTCGTTGCCGTCGCCTTGGTTGAAGACAAAGGTGTCCTCCTCGTCGGGCACGGGGTCCACCTCAATGGTGTCATCTCCCCATCCCCCCTCCAGGGTATCTTTGCCGCTGCCGCCCCAAAGGGTGTCGTTGCCTGCCTTTCCGGCCAATTTGTTGGCCCATCTGTCGCCGATGAGGCTGTCTTTGCCTGGCGTTCCGACGGCGCCCTCCAGGAGTAGCAGGGAGTCGCTGGGGCTGACCACTCGTTTGAACCACGCCGATGACCAAGCTACAAACTCTTGGGGGTCGCTGTAGTCGACAAAGAGCCTGTTGGCCGAATTTCGGGACAAATCGAGTTCAATCTGGACGGTCGTCATTCCGCTGTAGTCCACGGTGTCAAAGCCGAAACCGCCATTCAGGCGATCTCCCGAGGTTTTTATATCTTTCCGATCCTCATCGCCCAGCAGGATCCAGTCGTCACCGTCCTCGCCGTAGACCTTATCGCGGCCTTGGCCGCCGTTCAGCGTATCCTTACCCGCACCGCCATAAAGGATGTCGTTGCCCAGTGCGGCGAACACGCTGTCATCGCCACCGCCCCCTGAGAGCGTGTTGTCTAACGCATTCCCCGTCAGGCTGTCGTCGCCTGATCCGCCCACGGCGTTTTCAATCTTCGCGCCGAAGGCAATGGCGATGTTTTTGGTCATTCCCGCCGCGTCGCTGAAGGCGCCTTCGTTGAGGTCTATCCGTGACGCCGTGGTGTAGCCCGACAGATCCAGCGTATCGATGCCGCCGGCATCCCAGATGCACAGAACGGGTTTTGTGTTGACGCTAAAGTTGAAAATTCCAGCAATATCCCCCAGGCCCGAGGCATTAAAACCGTAAGTGGTGTTGCCTGTTCGGGTGCTCATGTTGGCGCCGTAGGCTTTATGCACTGCGGCGATGTCATGGAGTTGCGGCGTTTGGGGAAACTTGTTCCTGTAATCGGCGCCGCTGAGACTCGCGGCTGGGTATGACATGACCGCGTATTGATGGGTGTCTTCCGCATAGACACCAGAATAAACTTTGTTTGAATCGTTAGTCGTATGGGAAAGGCCAATGCCATGGCCAATTTCGTGAAGCAACACCATACCAGGGCCCCAGGGGAGGCCTAGGTGGGGTAGCGACGTACCACTGTCCCAGACGGTTTTTTTGATAAAGACCTTACTCTGCTTAGCAAAGTGGTCCCCTCTATCTTGTGGATCAGCAGGATTAGGCCACTCAGTGATTCCGTCCCAGGCCTCATCACAGTCGCTAGTTGCGAAATAGATGCACTTGACCCCGCTACCGGGATCTGGATCGGGAATCTCGTCCACCAAGTTGAAGCGCACGTTCGCGACATCAGCCCAAAGCCTGAGCGCCAACTGCGTTTGACGCTTTTGCTCCTCCGTAAACGGGATACCCATTAGATATCGCTCGTCCTCGTCGTGGCGACTAGCCAGTGTCTCCAGCTCCGACTGTGAATAGAAATGGTAGGTGTAGGTTACGGGCAAACCTCCGGCAGGGGTGGCCCACTCGCGTATGAAATTGTCTGCGGCTTGCTCGGAAGTCCAGTGGGGCAGAGGTGCTGGCATGGCGTGCGTCCTTGGGGTCTTGGTGGGCCGGGATAAGGTTTCACCCTGGCTCCCATTTGCCGCTCTTGTTCGCGGCATCCGCTGGCCCCGTCAGGAAAGCGAATCAGGTCACCATGGATGTGTGAGAGATGCTAGCCATGGCCGCATGGTGACCCGAGCGAAATTGTTTTCTTGCGGACAATTTTTGTGAACTTCTGGGCTACACCGCTATTCCAGCACCCGGCCCGTGGAGGGATAGTCGCGCGACAGCACCTGTTCGTCCGTGAGGTCCTGGCCTTGCCAGATCGTGACTTCCGAAGCGCCGGCGCCCAGGGCCATCTCGTGCAGGGCCCGTATCTCTATCTGGGTGAAACCGCCGGCCGGATCGCCCTGGGGATGGAAGATGACGCGGGGCGCGGCGGCGAGGGCGCTGCCCTTGGGCAGCTTCTTGATAAAGGCCTTGAGCAACTGCTGGCCCATGGTGAAGTCGGACACCAGGGTGCGAGGATGGCTGAAAGGGTTGAGCACCTGCGCCGACTTGCTGGACTTGTACAAGGCCGCCTCATCGCCGGCGCCCAGCACCTTGGGCTTGGGTCCGCGCGAGAGGGCGATTTCGGGTGGTTCAGACACAAAGGCACCGGTCCTGGCGTTGCGCACTGTCAGGCGAAACGGCGACAGGCGTATATACAAAGGTGGCTGGAAAAGTTCGAACATGGTGCGAAAAATCCCCGTGAAATTCAGCCTTCGGAAAAAACGGCTTTCAGCGCCGCCAGCAGCCTGGCGCCCGCCAGCTTGAGCCGGCTCTTCAGGCGGCGCGCCACACGCCAGGCCCAGGAAGCCCTGGCCTGCGCGATGAGCTTGTCTTTCCAGGCCTTCCAGGGCGTGTAGAGCCGCGCGAACCAGGCCATGCGCATCAGCGCCGGTTGCGTCAGCTGGAACAGGCGGGCCGCCATCGCCGTTCCCGCGATCTTCGCTGCAAGAATCAAGCCCAACCCGACGGTGATGTGGCCCTGGCCGAAGAGATATAGCGCCAGCAGCTTGATGGGAATCAGCGCCAGCACGGGCACGCCGAAGGCGAGCAGCGCGGCCCAGGGCGGCAGGCCGGTGATGAAGCGCTCCAGCCGGCCCCACCAGGGCAGCCGGCCCAGCGCCGCGAAGGCAGCGGCCAGCGGTTCCCAGCCCCATTCCTCGAACAGCAGGAACAGGGCCACCGGGGCCAGCAGCAGGCTTCGCAGGATTTTTTTGAGTCTGTTCACGCGGGCTTGGGCTCAGAAGGACGTGGGGTAAGCGCGGCTCCATCCCAGCAGCAGCGCACCGGCCGCCACAGCCCAGGCCAGGGTGGCGGCGGCCAGTGTCACGGTTAATGTGGTCCGCACGCTGAGCCAGTACACCGCCAGCAGGTAAGCCGCATAAGGAATCAGCGACCACAGGCCGAACAGCGCGGTGGCGCGCAAATCGGCGGCACTGCGTTCACTGCCTACCATGTAGTGCGCGATCAGCGCGAAAGTGGGGAACAGCGGCACCAGTCCGGCGATGACAAAGTTGCGCGAGCGGGACAGCAGGGCGATCAGCAGCACGGCCAGCGCGCCCAGCAGGCATTTGAGGAACAGCGAGATCATGCGAAAAAGAAAGAAGGGCGCGCGGGGCGGCAAGAAGGCATGCGGCAGAGTTTAGCGAAGGCCGGGCGCCGGGCTTCAGGCCTGCTTGCGCATGGCAAATACCCGCGCGTTCGACAGGTCCGGCACCACGGCAAAACCCAGGCGCTCGTAAATCGCCAGCGCCGGGTCGTTGTCGCGATAAACACGCAGCGTGAAGGCCGTGGCGCCGACGGCGCGCGCGGCCTCGGCCATCAGCAGTTCGCACAGCGTGGTGCCCAGGCCCTGGCCGCGCGCCGTGGGCGCCAGGATGATGCGGGCCAGGTGCGCCACGCCGGGGTCGCGCACCCAAAACTGCCCGAAACCCAGGGCCGGGGCCGCCGGGCCGCGGCTCATCACAAAGCTGTTGGCGCCGGGCTCGGCCAGCAACTTCGCGAGCCGTGCCGGCCTGAACGGATACCTCAGCTTGGGTCCGGCCCAGCGCAGGCAGGTGTCGGCGTCGCGGACCCAGCCGCCCAGTGCCAGGTAGTCGGCGGCCTCAGGCGCGCGCAAGCCGGGTGGCAGTGAATAGGGCGAGGGCGCGGGCCGGGGATCCATTGCGCCATTGTGCGGCAAGCCCCAATTTTCCTAAACCGGGCATTGCAGGCTCACGGCTTGCAGGGTCTTGCCGGTTTTGGGGTCGAACACCACGAGGTTGACCTGGCGTTCATGGCCGGGGGTGGCGGCGATGCTGCGAAAGGCCAGCTTTTGCGGCGTCGCGCTTTGGCCTGGGTATTCACCCGCCTGGGTGTACTGGCGCACCACAAAGTCGTGCTTCAGGAAGGCACCGGCGTTTTCGCCGGCCTGCACCTTGGAGTTGTGGCCGTGTTCGGTGACGGTCCAGTAGGCCGCCCACGAAGGCGACAGCTGTCGCTCGGCCACCGGCGTCACCACGGCTTCGAACTGGTCGGCGCCCAGCTGCGTCAGCACGATGGCCGCGCGCGCCGGCTCCTTGCCGCCGGGCGGCCGGGGCCCCCAGGCGGGCAGGTCCTTACCGTTGAGCACGGCTTGCGGGGTGTAGACGCTGCGCAGGCCGTTGCGGGCGGCCACCTCGTGCTGGCGCCGGGTGTAGGCGGGTGCGGCGAAGCGGTCCACCCAGCCTATGTAGTCCCAGTAACCGACGTGGAAGGCCTGCACCACCATGCCCGAGCCCTTGAGCGAGGACAGCCATTTGTCGGCGGGCGGGCAGGAGCTGCAGCCCTCGGAGGTGTAAAGCTCCATCACCGGCGTGACCGCCGGCCCCGACGCGGCGCTGCAGGCGTTTTGCGCCGCAAACACGCCGCAGCTCAGCGGTAGCAAGGCAGCGGCGATCCAGGGTGAAGGGTTGGGCATGGGCGTCTCCAATGGCGTTGAAGCAGCGCCGCACCCGAAAAGGGCAGGCGGCTGCTGATGGCCGTTGGTCGCGCGGCGCCGGGCTTTCTTACAGCGCTACACCCTCATACCAGGGGCATGGTCAGGTGGTCTTTTTGCAGGCTGTTCATGCCGTTGCGCCGCTCAAGCTGGTCTTCCAGCTGGCCCACGTGGGCCGCCACGCTGTTGTCGATCTGTTCCAGCCGCGCCAGCAAAGCCTGCTGCTGCTGGGCAAACCGTTCGGCCAGCACGGTGGCCGCGGCGGCTTCGCGGTGCTGGGCGGCCAGCGCCTGCACTTCCAGGTAGCTGCGCAGTTCGGTAAAGCGCGAGGCCTCGGCCTTGTCGGCGAGTTCGCGCTGGGTGTTGAGTTCGCGCGCGTACTTGCGGGTTTCCAGCAGGTGGGTGCTTTGTATATAGAGCGTGCTGGCCAGGAAGACCACGGTGGCGATCACCAGCAGCAGCAGCATGACCAGGCCCAGCGACACCTGCACGGTGGTAAAGCCCAGGCTCAGCATGCTCACGCGTGTGAACTCGTCCAGGTTAAGGGCGACGAAGCCCGACAGCAGCAGGATGCCCACCACCAGCAATATCGTGCGGATTCGCATATCAGTCTCCCCTGGAATAAATGTAAGAAATTGCTTTTCAGCCCGGCTCAATTATTGGGAGCGGGGCCCGGGTTTGCCTGTGGGACAATGCCGACCCTTGGCGTCAGTTTCCGGGTTCGCGAGTCCCGCGCCTGCGGCCGCCCGATCCCGTTTCATCCGTTCATCCGTTTCACCTTCTTTAGCCTTTCCAGCCACTTTTTTCCGATATGCAAAAAATCATCCGCCAGATCGCGGCAGAAATCAAAGTCCAGGAACACCAGATCAAGGCAGCCGTGGAGCTGCTGGACGGCGGCGCCACCGTTCCCTTTATCGCGCGCTACCGCAAGGAGGCCACCGGCGGGCTCGACGACATCCAGCTGCGCGAACTCGAATACCGGCTCGGTTACCTGCGCGAGCTCGAAGAGCGCCGCGAGGCCGTGCTCAAAAGCATCGAGGAGCAGGGCAAGCTCACACCCGAGTTGCGCGCGGCCATTGAATTTGCCGCCACCAAGCAGGACCTGGAAGACCTGTACCTGCCCTTCAAGCCCAAGCGCCGCACCAAGGGCCAGATCGCGCGCGAAGCCGGCATAGAGCCGCTGGCCGACAAGCTGTTCGCCGACCCGTCGCTGGTGCCGGCCGACGAGGCCGCGGCCTTTGTGAAGGCCGAGAAAAACGAAAGCGGCGACGACTTCACCACCGTGCAGGCGGTGCTGGACGGCGTGCGCGACATCCTCTCCGAGCGCTGGGCCGAAGATGCCGGCCTGGTGCAGTCGCTGCGCAACTGGCTGTGGAGCGAAGGGCTGTTCAGCTCCAAGCTGGTGGCCGGCAAGGACGAGAACAACGCCGACAACAGCAAATTCCGCGACTACTTCGAGTACGACGAGCCGATAGGCCGCGTGCCTTCGCACCGCGCGCTGGCGGTGTTCCGCGGCCGCGCGCTGGAGATCCTGGACGCCAAGCTGCTGCTGCCGGAACAAGCCGAGCCCGGCAAACCCAGCATCGCGGAAGGCAAGATCGCGCTGCACCTGGGCTGGAGCCACAAGGCGCGGCCGGCCGACGACCTGATCCGCAAGGCCGTGGCCTGGACCTGGCGCGTCAAGCTCAGCCTCTCGCTGGAGCGCGACCTCTTCACCCGCCTGCGCGAGGAAGCCGAAAAAGTCGCGATCAAGGTGTTTGCCGACAACCTGCGCGACCTGCTGCTGGCCGCGCCCGCCGGCCCGCGTGTGGTGATGGGCCTGGACCCGGGCATACGCACCGGCGTCAAGGTGGCGGTGGTCGACGCCACCGGCAAGCTGGTGGAAACCGCCACCGTCTACCCGCACGAGCCGCGCAAGGACTGGGACGGCTCGCTGCACACCCTGGCCAAACTCTGCGAAAAACACGGCGTCAACCTGATCGCCATCGGCAACGGCACGGCCAGCCGCGAAACCGACAAACTCGCCGCCGACCTGATCAAGGGCATGGCCAAGGTGGAGCAGGTCATTGAAAAAGTCGTGGTCAGCGAAGCCGGCGCCTCGGTCTACTCGGCCAGCGAATTCGCCTCGCAGGAAATGCCCGACGTGGACGTGAGCCTGCGCGGCGCGGCCAGCATCGCGCGGCGTCTGCAAGACCCGCTCGCCGAACTCGTCAAGATAGACCCGAAGTCGATAGGCGTGGGCCAGTACCAGCACGACGTCAACCAGAGCGACCTGGCGCGCAGCCTGGACACCGTGGTCGAGGACTGCGTGAACAGCGTGGGCGTGGACCTCAACACCGCCAGCGTGCCGCTGCTGGCGCGCGTCTCGGGCCTGTCGCAAACCGTGGCCAAGTCGGTGGTGCGCTGGCGCGATGCCAACGGCGCTTTTGCCTCGCGCGCCGATTTGCTCAAGGTGACCGGTCTGGGCGCCAAGACCTTTGAGCAGAGCGCGGGCTTTTTGCGCCTGCGCGGCGGCAGCAACCCGCTGGACATGACCGGCGTGCACCCCGAAACCTACCCCGTGGTCGAAAAAATCATGGCCCACACCGGCAGGCCGGTGGCCGAGCTCATGGGCCGCGCCGAGATGCTCAAGACCCTGAAGCCCGAGCTGTTCGCGAATGAACAGTTCGGCGTGATCACCGTCAAGGACATCCTGACCGAACTCGAGAAACCCGGCCGCGACCCGCGCCCCGACTTCAAGGTGGCGCGCTTTAACGAGGGCGTGGAAGACATCAAGGACCTCAAGGAAGGCATGACGCTGGAAGGCACGGTCAGCAACGTCGCGGCCTTCGGCGCCTTTGTCGACATCGGCGTGCACCAGGACGGCCTGGTCCATGTGAGCCAGCTCGCCAACAAGTTCGTCAACGACGCGCGCGAAGTCGTCAAGACCGGCGACATCGTCAAGGTGCGCGTGACCGAGGTCGACGTGGCGCGCAAGCGCATAGGCCTGACCATGAAGCTGGACGCCGCGCCGGCGCGCCGCGACGGCCCGCGCGACAACCGCTTTGAAAGCGCGCGGCCCGGCGGGCAGGGCCGCGGCGGCAACTATGGTGGCAATTACGGCGGCGGGCGCGGCGCGCCGCAACCGGCGGCCGCCACGGCCATGGAATCGGCCTTCAGCAAGCTGGCAGCGCTCAAGAAATAAGCGGGCAGGGCGCGGCCGTCCCGCAAAGGACAAGCGCGCCACCGGCTTGATGCTCCAATACGCCCGACACTCCACGCTCCATGAAAGCCCTACGCATCTACGCCGGCCCCAAGGCGCGCCGGCACATTGAACAAAACGGCCTGCAGGCCAGGGACATCGGCGTGGTGCCGGGCGCGGCCGGCGGCCCCAAGGGCCTGATCCTGGGCGCGCTGGACCGTTTTATCTTTGGCGAGTGGCTGGCGCAGACCGACCATCCCGTCCATTTGGTCGGCGCGTCGATAGGCGCCTGGCGCATGGCCACCGCCTGCCTGAAGGACCCGGCGGCCGGCTTCTCGCGGCTGGAGGACGACTACATCCACCAGCACTATGAATTGCAGCCCGGCCAGAAGCGCCCGACCGCGGACAGGGTGAGCGAGCAGTTCGGCGAGAGCCTCAAGGCCTTTTACGGCGGCCGCGTGCAGGAGGTGCTGCAGCACCCGCGCTACAGGCTGCACATCGTGACCTCGCGCGGGCGACACATGCTGGGCCGTGAACACAAAGTCGCCACGCCGCTGGGCTATTTAGGCGCCTTCCTGACCAACAGCCTGCACCGCAAGGCCATGGGCGCCTGGCTGGAGCGTGTGGTGTTTTCCACGCCCGGTGTGAAACTGCCTTTCGCCACCGGCGACTACCGCACGCGCCAAGTGGACCTCAGCGAAGACAACTTCCAGCCCGCGCTGCAAGCCAGCTGCTCGATTCCCTTTGTGCTGCGCTCGGTGCACAACGTGCCCGGCGGGCCGCCCGGCGCCTACTGGGATGGCGGCATCACCGACTACCACCTGCACCTGAACTACAGCGCCCAAGGCGCGGCGGGCGGCGCCGGCCTGGTGCTGTATCCGCACTTCCAGAAATCGGTGGTGCCCGGCTGGCTGGACAAAGGCCTCAAGTGGCGCCACAAGGCCACCCACTTCCTGGACAACATGGTGCTGCTGGCGCCCGACCCGGACTGGATCAAAACCCTGCCCAATGCCAAGCTGCCCGACCGCCAGGACTTTGTGCGCTACGGGCCGGACATGCAGGCCAGGGTGAAAGCCTGGAGCGCGGCCACCGCGGCCAGCGCGCAGCTGGCCGAGGAATGGCAGGCCTGGCTGGCGCGGCCCGACCTGGGGAAGCTGGGCACGCTCTGACCGTTTAGAACATGTGCGCGATACCCGCGTACACCGATTTCGGGCTCTGGCCGACGGCCGACAGCGCCAGCCCTGGCGAGCTGCCGCCGCCGCCGCTGATGGTGTAGCCGGCATTGGCCTGGTTGCTGATTTTTGTCACGCCGCCGTAAATCGTGGTGCGCTTGGACAGCGGGTAGTCGTAGCGCACGCCAATGGCCTTGGAGTCCGAATTCGCCGTGGTCTTGTTTTTGAGCTGGCCGTAAGTGGCGATCAGCTTGCCGACGCCCAGGGGCGCCGAGGCGCCGATCTGGTAGGCGTCGAGGGCGGGCGCGCCGGCCATGTCGCCGCGGCGGCGCACAAAAATCGCCGAAGGCTTGACCACCCCGAAATCGTAGGACGCCGCCAGGACGGTGTACTTGTCGGTGTTGCCGACGATGTAAATGGTTTTTTCCGTCATGTAGCTCGCTTGCGCCGACAGCGTGCTGCTGCTGTAGCCGGCCGCGATATTGAGCGTGTTGCCGGTGGACTTGGGCTGGCCGCCCGCGCCGTTTGATTCGCCGAAGGCGTAGAACAGATTGGCCTTGAAGCCGCCCCAGGTCGGCGTGGTGTACTGGATGGAGTTGTCGCGGCGCGTGGTCGCGTCGGCCAGCGAGCCGCCGTTGATGCCCACGCCGGGGCCGGCGTAGTAATTCAGGGCGCCCGACATGGTGAAACCGGCCGGGTCAAACGCCGCCATGGTGCCGAAGTGCGGCGTGTATTGCCGGCCTATGTTGACGGCGCCGAAGTCGCCGCTCAGGCCCACCGTCGCCAGGCGCTGGAAGATATAGGCGGCGCCCGTCGGCACGGTGCTGGTCGGGACGGTGGCGGTGCCGGTGCTGGCGCCCGTGTCCATCAAAATGCCGGCTTCCAGGATGAAGTTCGCCTTCAGGCCGCTGCCCAGGTCTTCCGTGCCGCGAAAGCCGAAGCGCGAGCCCATGGCGCCGCCGCTGGAGACGCGCGTCACCGTGCCGTTGCCCGCGGAGGCCAGCTCGAGGTAGGAATCGAGCGCGCCATACACCGTGACGGAGCTCTGGGCTTGCACCGCGCAGCTGGCGGCTGACAGCACCGAAAGTGCGAACAATTGGGTCTTCATGATGTCTCCTGATGTTGTTGATCCGGCGTGCTTAGCGACCGGCGTCCGGCCGAGGCCATGCGCCCGCAACCCGCCAGCGTGGAAATCGTTAACCACAAGCCGAAGCGTAACGGGATTTTGGTTATAAATAATAAGTAAATAGACTCTTGCCAAGTCGCCCGTTTATGGTTATGAAACGTAACCATATTCGGTTGAAGGCCCCGGCCACGGCCGCTCTGGGCCACCCCTGGCCGGCAGGCCCACCACGGCCATTGCCCGCGGCACCGGCGCAAGAAAGCCGGAAATCGTTCAAACAATGCCCGCCAAAAGACAAAGCGCCTCCTTGTTTTTGTGGCGGCATGTCCATAATTCGCCGGCCTGAGACCTAGCACCAAAGCATTGCATGGGTGGTAAGCGTGCAGGCATCTTGAATAAAAAAGAACTCCTTTCAGTGCATCCCCCGCCCAAGCGCCCCGGCGCAACAGGGCGGTGAAAAGGCACCCCGACCCAGCAGCACACCATCACCCAAGGAAACAACATGGCTCAAACACTGGCAAGCAGCCTCGCAGCGCAAAACCCCTCGGCCAAGCCCCTCAAGAAGAAACCGGGCGAAGCGGATGAAACCTTCGACCCCGGCGCACAGGCGTGGGGTGAGGAGCAAGTCTTTTTTGAGGTTTGGGGGGATGCATTCGGCGCGCCGGGAAGCGGCGCCGGATGGAATGCCGGGGCCTCCGACGAAGGCTTGATGGTCGGGCTCGCTAGCGGGGGAGGGAGGACCATCATCGGTACCCCAGGCGATGACAACCTGGAAGGCACCGACTATAACGACCAGATATCCGGCCTGGGCGGCAACGATACCCTGGCGGGCTGGTGGGGGAACGACTACCTGGACGGTGGCGCGGGCCACGACTTCCTGGATGGCGGCTCCGGCCGTGACGTCCTTGAGGGGGGCGACGGCAATGACCGCCTGTGGGGCCACAACGACGATGACACCCTCAGGGGCGGCCTGGGCGAGGACACCGTCGACGGCGACAACGGGAACGACTACCTGGACGGTGGCACGGGCCAGGACTTCCTGAGTGGCGACTCCGGCCGTGACACCCTTGAGGGGGGTGACGGCGATGACATCCTGTGGGGCGGCGACCACGATGACATTCTGTGGGGTGGCCTGGGCAAGGACACCGTTAACGGCGACAACGGGAACGACCGGATAGTTCAGGCTATGGAGCGCGTAAGCGACGTACTGAACGGCGGGGACGGCTTCGACACAGTGGACTATGGCGGCAACGGTATGGCCGGCGCCATCAATGCCAACCTGGCCGCCGGCACGATTGGCAAAGTGTTCGGGGGCACGACCATTGTCGATACGGTGGCCCAGATCGAGGCCGTGATCGGCACCCCGTTGGGCGACACTCTGTTTGGCTCCGGCGCCGCCAATGGGTTGTACGGCGGCGATGGCAATGACACGGCATCGGGCGGCGATGGTAACGACATCTTGGATGGCCAGGCGGGCGATGACCGGCTTAACGGCGGCGCTGGCAAAGACACCCTGTTTGGCGGTGATGGCAACGACAGTCTGGACGGCGGTGCTAGCAAAGACTTTCTGGAGTTGGAGAGCGACAGTCTGTACGGCGGCGATGGTAACGATACCTTGATCATCCGAGGCCCAGCCACTACCGTGAAAGGTGGCTTGGGCATCGACACAGTGGACTACGGGGTGAATGGAGAGCAGATCAGGTATATCAGGGTCAACCTACTCGAGGGCTGGGCGGTACAGCGTGATAACTTCGATTGGGATTTCACCGATTCTCTGGAAGACATTGAGAATGTGCGTTTGAGCAATTTCCAGTCTGGATATGCCCACGGGTGCGACATAACCGGCGACGGCAAAGCGAATGTGCTGTCATGCAGCGATGGCCATGACACTGCGCAGGGAGAGGCGGGCGATGACACGATCGACGGTGGGAACGGCAATGACGCAATTTCGGGCGGCGATAACAACGACATCCTGTATGGCCAGGCGGGCGATGACCGGCTTAATGGCGACGCGGGCAACGACACCCTGTGGGGTGGTGATAACAACGACAGCCTGTTCGGCCAGGCCGGCAACGACAAGCTGTACGGCGAAAACGGCAATGACAGCCTGCAAGGCGATGAAGGCGACGATGCCTTGGACGGCGGAGCCGGCAATGACACCCTGCTAGGCGGCAATGGCAACGACAGCTTCTATGCCCAGGCGGGCGATGACACGGTCAATGGCGAGAACGGCAACGACACGGCATCGGGCGGCGACGGCAACGACATCTTGAATGGCCAGGCGGGCGATGACCGGCTCAATGGCGACGTAGGCAACGACACCCTGTGGGGCGGTGCGAACAACGACAGCCTGTTCGGCCAGACCGGCAACGACAAGCTGTACGGCGAAGGCGGCAACGACAGCCTGCAGGGCGATGAGGGCGACGATGCCCTGGACGGCGGGGACGGCAACGACACCCTGCTAGGCGGCGCCCAGAACGACATCCTCTACGGCCAGGCGGGCGATGACCGGCTCAATGGCGATGCGGGCAACGACACCCTGTGGGGCGGCGCGAACAACGACAGCCTGTTCGGCCAGACCGGCAACGACAAGCTGTACGGCGAAGGCGGCAACGACAGCCTGCAGGGCGATGAGGGCGACGATGCCCTGGACGGCGGGGACGGCGACGACACCCTGGTAGGCGGCGCCCAGAACGACATCCTCTACGGCCAGGCGGGCAACGACCAATTGAGCGGCAATGCCGGCGATGACAGGCTGGACGGCGGAGCCGGCAGCGACTGGCTCAATGGCGACCTTGGCAACGACACGATGTCGGGCGGTAATGACCATGACATCCTGTATGGCCAGGCGGGTGATGACCGGCTCAATGGCGACGCGGGCAACGACACCCTGTGGGGCGGCGCGAACAACGACAGCCTGTTTGGCCAGACCGGCAACGACTCCCTTTACGGCGAAGGCGGCAACGACAGCCTGCAGGGCGACGAAGGCGAGGACTGGCTGAACGGCGGAGTCGGTGACGATACCCTGAGCGGCGGAAACGATGCTGACGTCCTTTTGGCCGGCGATGGTTTCGACAGGGTTTATGGCAATGAGGGCAACGACTTGCTGGCAGGCAGCTATGGCAACGACACCCTTGCCGGTGGGACCGGCTCGGACATCTACTATTTCAGGCCCGGTGACGGGGTGGATGTGCTACAGGAAAACGACGGGGCGGATGGCAGCCAGGATGTCCTGTATTTTGAGGGTGCCAACACCAACGCCACCGTGGTCTGGCTGCGCAGGCTGTCCAACGACCTGGAATTCAGCCTCATCGGCACCGGCAACAAGGTCACAGTGAGAGACTGGTATCTGGGCTCGTCCTACCACGTAGAGCTAATCACGAACAGCATCGGCCAGACCCTGCGGGATACCAATGTCGACAACCTGGTGCAGGCCATGGCCGCTTTCGCACCGCCGCCCCCCGGGCAGACCGAGCTGCCGGAGGAGTACCTGAGGGTGCTTTTGCCTGTGATAGCGGCCAACTGGCAAACCACATAGTGCTGTGAGCGGCTGGGGGTCCTGCGCCTGTGATTCAGAGTGAAGCCCCCAGCATCTCCTCATACTCCTGCGCCGTCGCGATGCGTAGATTGGTCTCAGGCGTATTGAGTAAAAAGACCTCTTCCTGATGCATCCCCAACCGAGCGCCCCGGCGCAACAGCGTGCTGAAAAAGCACCCCGACCCCATCACACCATCACACCTTTATCCAAGGACACAAAATGACCCAGACACTGGCAAGCAGCCTCGCATCACAAAACCCCTCGGCCAAGCCCCTCAAGAAGAAACCGGGCGAGACCGGCGAGACCTTTGACCCTGGCGCACAGGCGTGGGGTGAGGAGCAAGTCTTTTTTGAGGTTTGGGGGGATGCTTTTGGCGCGCCGGGAAGCGGCGCCAAATCGGCCGCGGCCGTGAACACTGCGCCCACCGGCGCGAACAAGATCGTGATCCTGTTCGAAGACGGCAGCTACACGATCACCGCCGCCGACCTGGGCTTTAGCGACGCCGATGCCGGCGACAGCCTGTACGGCGTGCGCATTGACAGCCTGCCGGCCACTGCTGCCGGCAGGCTCAGGCTCAATGGTGTCAATGTCGCCGTCAACCGAGTGGTCACCGCCGCCGAGCTGGCGGCCGGCAAGCTGGTGTACAGCCCACTGGCCAATGTCAACGGCAATGCCGGCTTCAGGTTCTCGGTCAGGGACCAGGGCGGTGCGTTTGATACCGTGTCCAGGACCCTGGGCTTTGACGTCAGGCCGGTCAACGACGCGCCCACGGGCACGGTCACCCTCAGCGGAACGCCCACCCAGAATCAGGTCCTGACGGCGGCCAACACCCTGGCCGATGTGGATGGCAAGGGCACGGTGAGCTACCAGTGGCTGGCCGCGGGTACGGCGATTGCCGGCGCCACAGGCGCCACGCTGACCCTGGGCCAGGCCCAGGTGGGCAAGGCAATCAGCGTGGTGGCCAGTTATACCGATGGCGGCGGCACGCTGGAAAGCCGGACCAGCGCGGCCACGGCGCCAGTGGCCAACGTCAATGACGCGCCCACCGGCGCGAACAAGGCCGTGACCCTGAATGAAGACGGCAGCTACACGATCACGGCCGCCGACCTGGGCTTCACCGATGTCGATGCCGGCGACAGCCTGAGCGGCGTGCGCATTGACAGCCTGCCGGACGTGATGGCCGGCAGGCTCAGGCTCAATGGTGTCAATGTCGTCCTTAACAAAGTGGTCACCGCCGCCGATCTGGCGGCCGGCAAGCTGGTGTACAGCCCGCTGGCCAATGTCAATGGCAATGCCGGCTTCAGGTTCTCGGTCAGGGACCAGGGCGGTGCGTTTGACGCCGTGTCCAGGACCCTGGGCTTTGACGTCAGGCCGGTCAATGACGCGCCCACGCTGACGGCGTTTGCGGCGGCAGTGGCGACGGTCAATGAGGACAGCGAGGCACAGATCACGCTGGCGCAGCTGCAGGCCCAGGGCAACGAGGCCGACGTGGACGGCACGGTGGCGTCCTTTGTGGTGAAGGCCGTCAGCAGCGGCAGCCTGAAGATAGGGGCGGATGCAGCCACGGCCACAGCCTGGAACGCCGCAAGCAACAACACGGTGGATGCGGCGCGCAAGGCCTACTGGACGCCGGCGCTCAACGCCAACGGAACGCTCAATGCGTTCACCGCCGTGGCCAGGGACAGCGGCGGCGCCGAATCGGCCACGCCCGTGCAGGTCAAGATCGCTGTCACGGCTGTCAACGATGCGCCCGCCGGGGCGTACAAGATCGTGACCATGAGCGAAGACAGCAGCTATGTGATCAAGGGCGCTGACCTGGGCTACACCGATGTCGATACCGGTGACCGCTTGGGCGGCATGCGCATTGACACCCTGCCGGCCCTGGAGGCCGGCGGGCTCAAGCTCAATGGTGTCAATGTCACGGCAGCGCAAGTCGTCAGCGCCGCCGACCTGGATGCGGGCAGGCTGGTGTACAGCCCGAAGGCTAACTTCTACGGTGGCCCCAGCTTCAAATTCTCGGTCATGGACCAGCGCGGCGCGTTTGACACCGTGTCCAGGACCCTGGAATTTAACGTCACGCCGGTCAACGACGCGCCCAGGCTGACCGGCGCCAAGGCCGTCCTGGCGTCCGGCTGGGAGGACACGGCCTACACCAATACGACGGCCAACCTCTTGGCCGGCTTTTACGACGTCGATGGCAATACCCTGTCGGTCGTCAACCTGAGCGCCACCAACGGCACGCTGTCCTTCGATCCCGCCAACGAACGCTGGACCTTCACGCCTACCGCCGACTACAACGGCCTTGTCACGCTGAATTACGGCGTCAGCGACGGCACGTTGACCACTGCGGCCACCCAGAGCTTTACGCTGGCGGCCGTGAACGACGCGCCCGCGCTGACCGGCGCCAAAGCGGTGCTGGGGGGCGGCACGGAAGACACGGCCTACACCATCATGGAGCGCGAGCTGTTGGCCGGTTTTACCGACCCAGAGGGTGATGCACTGTCGGTCGACTACCTGAACGCCACCAGCGGCACGCTGTCGGCCTTTGATCCCGTCAACAAATGCTGGACCTTGACGCCCACCGCCAACTACAACGGCGTTGTCACCCTGACTTACGGCGTCGGTGACCACCCGGCGACCACGTTGAGCACCAACGGCATGCCGTCGGCCTTCATGCTGGACACCACAGCCACCCAGAGCTTTACGCTGGCGGCCGTCAACGACGCGCCCGCGCTGACCGGCGCCAAAGCGGTGCTGGCGGGCGGCACGGAAGACAAGGCCTACACCATCATGGAGAGCGAGTTGTTGGCCGGTTTTACCGACCAGGAGGGTGATGCACTGTCGGTCGACTACCTGAACGCCACCAACGGTACGCTGTCGGCCTTCGATCCCGTCAACAAACGCTGGACCTTGACGCCCACCGCCAACTACAACGGCCCTATCACCCTGGGTTATAGCGTCAGCGATGGCACGGCGATCACGTCGGCCACCCAGAGCTTTAACCTCATCCCGGTCAACGACTTGGTCACAGGTGGAATCAGCCTGATGAAGGGCAGCACGGTCGTGACCGCCGCTACCCTGGTGCAGCAGGGCGACACCCTGAGCGTCACTAGCACGCTGGCCGATGTGGACGGCCCAATCGTCGACATTGCCTATCAATGGCGAAGCTCGGCGGACGGCATCACCTGGAGCAACATTGTGGGGGCCAACGCGGCCAGCCTCCTGCTCGAGCCCAACCTGGCCGGCCGGAAGGTATGTGTGTCCGTCAGCTACACCGATGTTGGCGGCTACCCGGAAGGCAAGGTCAGCACCGCCACCGGGGAGGTCAACTTGATGGTCGGCACGGCCGGCGACGATACGCTGCCTGGCACGCCAGGCGTCGACAAGCTTGTAGGACTGGCGGGCAACGACAGTTACACCGTAAACCTTAGGGAGGATATGGTCGTGGAGAACGTGGATGAAGGCAACGACACCGTCACCAGCTTTGCCGCAGCCTACATCCTCGCGGCCAATGTGGAGAACCTCACCCTCGCGGGAGAGGCCCTCGTTGGCTACGGCAACGGATTGAACAACACAATTCTGGGCACCGCGACGTCCAACGGCTTGTTCGGTTACGAGGGCGACGACACGCTGGACGGCCGGGGGGGCGACGACGTGCTCTATGGCGGTTTGGGTGGCGATATTTACCGTGTAGACAGCGCCTATGACCAAGTGTTCGAATACTACGAAGAGGGCATTGACTGGGTGCTAAGCAGTGTCGACTCCTACATCTTGAGTGCGAACGTGGAGATGCTCATCCTCACAGGGAGGGCAGGCGTTGGCTATGGCAATGAACTGGACAACATAATTCAGGGCAATGCGACGTCGTCCAATTACTTGCAAGGGTACGCGGGCAACGACGTCCTGTACGGCGGGGATGACAACGATGCCCTCATGGGCGGCTTGGGTAACGATCAGCTGCTGGGTGGAGGCAATAACGACAGGATGTATGGGGAAGATGGAAATGACACGATGGGTGGACAACGTGGCAGTGACCAGTTGTTCGGCGGTAATGGCTTTGACAAGCTGTTTGGTGATGAAGACAACGACACCCTCGGAGGTGGCATGGGTAACGACACGTTGTACGGCCAGGATGGTGATGACACTGGCTACGGCGATGAGGATGACGACAGCTTGTACGGCCAGGACGGTAACGACGTCTTGAACGGCGGAACGGGGAGGGACACGCTGGAGGGCGGGTATGGCAACGACACCCTCAATGGCGGCGAGGGAAACGATCAGCTGATGGGTGGAGGCGGTCACGACGTCGTGAACGGCGGAACGGGCGGGGACACGATGGAGGGCGGGTATGGCGATGACACCCTCAATGGCGGCGAGGGAAACGATCAGCTGATGGGGGGAGACGGTTACGACGTCATGGACGGCGGAGCGGGCGGGGACACGTTTTATGGCGGTATCGGCAACGATACTTTTGTGGTGAACGATAACTCTGACCGGGTGATCGAATATGTCAACCAAGGCATCGACACGGTGCTAAGCTTTTTTTCGTATGCCTTGCCCGACAATGTGGAGAATCTCACCCTCATGACCAATTACGTGTACAGCTCGGGCTATGGCAATGAATTGAATAACACATTGGTGGGCGATGAAATGAGCAACGACTTGTGGGGCAATGGAGGCAACGACATATTGGACGGTATGGCTGGTGACGACCAACTGATTGGAGGGCCGGGTAACGATGTCTACCGTCACTCCGAGTTAGGTCATGGAACCGACTGGCTCCTCGGTAATGGCGGCGGTTCAGATACTCTGGTTTTTATGTGTGCGGAGGCTAGCCAGCTGCGGTTCAGCCATGGCGAAGAGACCTATCTGCAGATCGGCATCATCGGCGCGGCTGACATGGTGTTAGTGAAGGATTGGTTTACGGGCGGGCACCAGCTTTCGTCGATCGTTGACCGCAATGGCCGCGTTCTAAAGGACACCGATGTCGACAAACTGGTCCAGGCCATGGCCGCTTTTGCGCCCCCGGCCCCCGGGCAGACCACGCTGCCGCCGGCCTACCAGACGGCACTCGCCCCCGTGATCGCGGCCAACTGGCACTGAGGCAGTTGGCCTCCGGGCAAACCGGGGAGCTCGAGGGCCTGGCCGAGATTTCCGGGCGGCATCATCCATCGCCCGGACCTCTTGGGGTTTCCCCAAGACAGCCGCGCGGCATGCCGCGATCTGCTTACAGCGAAGCCGCCAGCATGTCCTCATACTCCTGCGCCGTCGCAATGCGCGGGTTGGTCTTGTGGCAATGGTCGGCCAGCGCACCGGTGATGATCTGGCCGAATTGTTCACGCTCAACACCCATGGCCGCCAGCCCGGTCGGCAGGCCCAGGCGGGCGTTCATGTCGCGGATGGCTTCGGCAATATCGCCGCCCGAGGCCAGGCCCATGGCGCGGGCCATGCGGTCCAGGCGCCTGTCTTTTTGCACGGATTCGGCCCCGGCGTTAAAGCGCACCACCGCCGGCAGGAACATCGCGTTGAGCGTGCCGTGGTGCAGGCGCGGGTCCACGCCGCCCAGGCTGTGGCTTAAGGAATGCACGCAGCCCAGGCCTTTCTGGAAAGCCATGGCGCCCTGCATGGACGCGCTCATCAAATTGAAGCGCGCTTCCCGGTCGCTGCCGTCGCGCGTGGCACGCTCGATGTGGGCCCAGCCGCGTTCCAGGCCGTCCAGCGCAATGCCGTCGGCCGGCGGGTTGAAGGCGGCCGACATATAGGTCTCCATGCAATGCGCGATGGCGTCCATGCCGGTGGCGGCCGTCAGTTTGGCGGGCAGGCCCAGCGTGAGTTCGGGGTCGCAGATCGCGGTTTTGGGCACCAGGTGCCAGGAATGGAAACCCAGCTTGCGGTGGTCGTCCACGATGATGATGGCGCCGCGCGCGACCTCGCTGCCGGTGCCGCTGGTGGTGGGCACGGCGATCAGCGGCGCGGCGCGCTCGGTGATCTTGAGTGAGCCGCCTTCTATGGTGGCGTAGGTGGTGAGCGGCCCTTCATGCGTGGCGGCAATCGCCACACCCTTGGCGCAGTCGATGGCCGAGCCGCCGCCCACGGCGACCAGGCCGTCGCAGCCGCTGGCCTTGTAGAGTTCGGCGGCGGCGCGCACGGCGGCCTCGGTCGGGTTGGAAGGTGTCTGGTCGAAGACCGTGACTTTCATGCCGGGCAGGGCGTCCAGCGCTTTTTGCAAAATGCCGGCCGCCTTGACGCCGGGGTCGGTCACGATGAGCGGTCGCGTGATGCCCACGCGTTCGCATTCCTGCTTGAGCAGCTTCACGGCGCCGAACTCGAACTGGATCTGGGTGACGTAATAAATGAAGGCCATGCGGGCGGTCTTTCTGCGTTGTACGATTGGGGGCGATGCGGGTCTTTGCGCTGACTTTAATGGCTTTCAAGGCCCTTTGTCCCTTTTACCCCTTTTGCCAGAATCCCCCGCATGCCAACGCCTGTTCCCGTCACCTTGGCGATAGCGCCCGCGCTGCCGCCCCCAGCTTTCACTGATGCCGCCCAACCCGCAAACCCTGCTGACCCCCGCCATGCGCGATGTGCTGAGCCGCATCGCGCGCGCCAATCGCCCGGCCTTCCATACCCAAACACCGGACCAGGCCCGCGCCGCCTATGCGGCCGGTGCCGGCGTGCTCGAAATCCCCAAGCCCGCGCTGGCCCGGGTGGAGGATTTACAGATTCCCGCGCGCGACGGCGAATTGCTGGGTGCGCGGCTGTATGCGCCGTCGGAGCAGGCGCTGCCGGTGCTGCTGTTTTTCCATGGCGGCGGCTTCACGGTGGGCAGTGTCGCCACGCACGACATCCTGTGCCGCCAGTTAAGCCTGCTGGCCGGCATTGCCGTGGTCTCGCTGGACTACCGGCTGGCGCCGGCGCACAAATTCCCGACGGCGGCCAACGATGCCTGGGATGCGCTGCAGTGGCTGGCCGCCAACGGCGCTTCGCGGGGCCTGGATGCTTCGCGCATCGCCGTGGGCGGTGACAGCGCGGGCGGCACGCTGGCCGCCATGTGCGCGGTGCTGGCGCGCGATGCCGGCCTGCCGCTGGCCCTGCAGCTGCTGATTTACCCGGGCTGCACCGCCCACCAGGACACGGCTTCGCACAAGACATTCGCTGAGGGTTTTGTGCTCAGCGAAGCCGACATCACATGGTTCTTCAGCCAGTATGTGCGCGGCCCGGCGGATCGCGAGGACTGGCGTTTTGCGCCGCTCAATGCGCCCGACGTGGACGGCGTGGCGCCGGCCTGGGTGGGCCTGGCCGAATGTGACCCGCTGGTCGACGAGGGCGTGATGTATGCCGACAAGCTGCGCGCGGCCGGCGTGGCGGTGGACCTGGAGATTTACCGCGGCGTGACGCATGAGTTCATCAAGATGGGCCGCATCATTCCCGAGGCCAGGCGCGCCCATGCCGATGCGGCGGCGGCGCTGCGCGGCGCCTTCGGGCTGGACGGATAAGGAGACGAAACGGATGAAACGACAGGACTTCCGCTTTTTCCACCGCCTGCGCGTGCGCTGGGCCGAGGTGGACATGCAAAAAATCGTGTTCAACGCGCACTACCTGATGTACTTCGACACAGCCATCACCGACTACTGGCGCGCGCTGGCCTTGCCCTATGAAGAGGCCATGGTGCATCTGGGCGGCGACCTTTATGTCAAAAAAGCCACGCTGGAATACCACGGCTCGGCGCGGTTTGACGAGCAGGTCGACGTGGCGCTCAAGTGCGCGCGCATCGGCAATTCATCGATGGCGTTTACGGGCGCGATCTTTCGCGGCGACGCGCTGCTGATCAGCTGCGAGCTGGTCTATGTGTTTGCCGACCCGGCCTCGCAGACCTCCAAACCGGTGCCCGAGGCCTTGCGCCGCGTGCTGACGGGGTATGAAGCCGGCGAAGCCATGCTGCAGCTCAAGACCGGCGGCTGGGCCGCGCTGGGTGCCGACGCCGGCAAGGTGCGCACGGCGGTGTTTGTGCAGGAGCAGGGCATTCCCATGGAGATGGAATGGGACGAAGCCGACAGTACGGCCCTGCATGCCGTGGCCTACAACGGCCTGGGGCAGGGCATCGCGACCGGTCGGCTGGTGCGGCAGGCCGAGGGCGTGGGCAAGATAGGCCGCATGGCGGTGCACCATGCGCTGCGCGGCTCACGCGTGGGCAGTGACATTTTGCGGGCGCTGATGGACGCGGCGCGCGAGCGTGGTGACCGCGAGGTGATGCTCTATGCCCAGCGCAGCGCAGAGGGCTTTTACCAGCGCCTGGGCTTTATGCCGCGCGGCGAGCCGTTTGAGGAAGTCGGCATCCCGCACATAGAGATGGTCAAAGCGCCTTGATGCTGAATTGCTCGCGGTGCACCGCTACGGCGGCCGGGCCTTCGCGGCCGTGGCTGCGCTCTTCCAGCTCGATGTTCCAGCCGCTGCCGGAGGCCGTCGCCAGCAGCACGGTGCTGCAGCGCGTGCCGTAGCCGCGCCCCGGTACCTCGACAAAGGCGCTGGAGAGCGCTTCTTCCAGTTCGGGCGGCACGCCGGTATGCGGAAGGTCCGCGGGCAAGGCGCGCTGCCGGTTGCCCAGCGCCGTCCATAGCTTTTGCAGGCCCTCGGGGCCGTCGCCGCTTTGCAAGGCGGCCGCCAGCACGCGCTTGAGTTCCAGGGTTTTGGGCCAGGGCGTGTCCAGCCCGGCATTGGACAGGCCGTAGAGGCCGGGCGCCAAAGCCTGGGCATGCAAGGCCGGCGTACCCTCATATCTGTTGGTCACCCAGGTCCAGGCTTTTTGCCGCAAATCGCCCAGCACCAGGTTAAAGCCGCCAAAGGCCGCGCCATTACCCTCCAGCGCCGCCACAAAATCCGCCGCGTCGCCGGCGCCTTCGAGCCAGCGCGTGACCAGCTCCCCGCGCGAGCGCGGCGCGGCCTCGGGCTGGGCCTGGCGCACATTGGTCAAAAAAGCGATACGGCCGGCTGGCGTGATGCCCATCCAGGTGCCGCCGGCGCGCAGGTCGCGGCCCGAGATGATTTCCTGGCCGGAGGCGGTCTGCCAGCGCGCCAGCGGCAGGGTGGGCCGCTCCAGGAATTCATCGCGGTTGGCCGCGATCAGCAGCGGCCAGCGGTCGGAAGCGCCGACGGCGAATGCAACCAGGCACATAAAGGCTAGATGTCTTCGAGCAGCGCGTAGGGCAGGGGGAGCAGGGTCAGGGCTTCGCCCGAGGCGCTTCCCAAGGTGAGGCGGCCGTCCGCCGCATCAGCCGCCGCGGAGGTCTGCATGGAAACAATGGCGTCAAACCCGCCGGCCGGGTTGGGGGCGGCCGCGGCGACCAGGCCGCAGGGCTGGGAGGCATCGGAGGCATGGAACACTTCCTGGCCGACCGCAGGTGTTCCGGCGGTGTGGGCGACATAAGCACGCCGCTTGAGCGTGCCGCGGAACTGGCTGCGCGCCACGATTTCCTGGCCGGGGTAGCAGCCTTTCTTGAAGTTGACGCCGCCCACGGATTCATAGTTCAGCATCTGCGGCACAAAGGCCTCGAAGATGGGCTGGGTGATCATCGCAATGCCGGAGCGCACACCCAACCATTGCCAGTCGGCCAGGCTGATGGGTGAGCCCTGGGGCGCGGGCGAGCCGGCCGGCAGGCAGCACAGTGCGCGCGCCTGGCCGGCGCCGGGATGCAAAAACACCAGGCTGGTTTCGCCGATTTCGGCTTTTTCCCACAAAGCGCCGGCGCGGCCCGCAAGCTGGGCCACGGCGGCACCGGCGACGCCGTACAAGGCGAATTCCGCGCTGGCATCGCTGAGTTTGGCCTTGGCGCGCAGCACAAACATGGACAGGCGCTTGAGTGTGGCGGGCAGGATGTCGCGGCTGCAGACCAAAAGCAGGTCCGCGCCGCGCCTGAAGACCACAAAGCTGGCCTGCATGCGGCCCTTGGCATTGCAGAAAGCCGCCAGGCGGGCTTCGTTGTCAGCCATCAGCGCCACATCCTGCGTGAGCTGGCCCTGCAGGAAAGTGACGGCATCGTCGCCCGTGACGCGGATGACGCCCAGGTGCGTCAGTTCGGTGGTGCCGGAAATCGGGTGGGCGGTGCTGGGCAGGGTCATGGGGGTCTTCACGGTCGGTGGGGAGATGGGCTGAATTATCATAGGCCTCGGCTTTTGCGTTCTGTACAGAAAAGGTAGCTGGGTTGTGCGTCGTGTCTTTACAAGTCTCTTGATACTGGTATTTGCCGGCGCCCTGCTGTTGTTCGGTGCGGGCTTGTGGTGGCTGCACGAGCCGATTCCGCTGCGCCTGGCGCCCGGCAGCCAGGTGGTGGACCTGGAAATCGAGCCCGGCACGCCCGCCAGCGGTGTGGCTGAAACCATAGTCGCCAGCGGCGCCGATGTGCCGGCGGTCTTGCTCCATGCCTGGTTCCGTTTTTCGGGCCAGGGTCGGCTGATCAAGGCCGGCAGCTATGAACTGGCGCCCGGCACCACGCCGCAAAAGCTGCTCAGCATGCTGGTGCGCGGTGATCAAGCCCTCAAAAGCGTGACGCTGGTCGAGGGCTGGACCTTTACCCAGGTGCGCGCGGCCCTGCAAAAAGCCGAGCAGCTGTCGCCCGACACGCTGAACCTGGCGCCCGAAGCCATCATGGAAAAACTGGGCAAACCCGGCGTGCACCCCGAGGGCCGCTTTTTCCCCGACACCTACACCTATGCCAAGGGCTCCAGCGACCTGGCCGTGCTCAAACGCGCGGCGCGCGCCATGGACAAGCGACTGGATGCCGCCTGGTCGCTGCGCAGCCCGGACACTCCGCTCAAAACCCCGGATGAGGCGCTGATCCTGGCCAGCATTGTCGAAAAAGAGACCGGCAAGCCCTCGGACCGGCCGCAGATAGGCGGTGTTTTCAGCAACCGGCTGCGCCTGGGCATGCTGCTGCAAACCGACCCGACGGTGATCTACGGCCTGGGCAGCAAGTTCGACGGCAACCTGCGCAAACGCGACCTGCTGGCCGACACCCCTTACAACACTTATACCCGCGCCGGCCTGCCGCCCACGCCTATCGCCATGCCCGGCCGGGCCGCCTTGCTGGCCGCGGTGCAGCCGGCGCCCACCAAGGCCATCTACTTTGTGGCGCGCGGCGACGGCAGCAGCCAGTTCAGCAGCAGCCTGGACGAGCACAACCGGGCCGTCAACAAATATATAAGAGGCCAGTAGCCATGCATTCAAAGCATCCCGTGCATGGCCTCTTTATCAGCTTCGAAGGCATAGACGGCGCCGGCAAGTCCACGCACATCGCGGGCCTGGCCCAGGCTTTTAAAGATCAGGGCAGGGCGGTGACGCTGACGCGCGAGCCCGGCGGCACGCCGCTGGCCGAAAAGCTGCGCGCCATGGTGCTCAACGACGCCATGGATCCGCTGACCGAAGCGCTGCTGATCTTCGCGGCGCGGCGCGACCATATCGTCAATGTGATCGCCCCGGCGCTGCTGCGCGGCGAGGTGGTGCTGTGCGACCGTTTCACCGACGCCACCTTTGCCTACCAGGGCGCGGGCCGCGGCTTTGACCTGAAGCTGCTGGCCACGCTGGAGCAATGGGTGCAGTCCGACGAAGGCCTGCTGGGCGACCCGGCCGGCAACACACCCATGAAGCCCGGCGTGGAAAGCGTGATCGAGCCGCACCTGACGGTCTGGTTCGACCTGGCGCCCGAAGAAGCCGCCTTGCGCCTGGCCGGCGCGCGTGTGCCCGACAAGTTTGAAGCCCAGCCGCTGGAGTTTTTCCGCCGCGTGGCGCAGGGGTATGCCGACCGGCAGAAAAACCACCCCGAGCGTTTTGCCCGCATAGACGCCGCCAAGTCCCGCGACGAAGTCTGGCAGGCGGTGCGCCAGGTCTTTATGGCCAAGGGCTGGCTGCCATGAGCGACACCGACACCGTGGACGGCGCGGCCGTATCGAACAACCCGCCGCTGGCACCCTGGCTGCAAACCCAGCTGGAAAGCCTGCTGGTGCAGCGCGGCCACGCCTGGCTGCTCAGCGGGCCGTCCGGCCTGGGCCAGTTCGAGCTCGCGCTGGCGCTGGCCCGCGCCTGGCTGTGCGAAGAACCCACGCCGCAAGGCGCTTGCGGGCACTGCGGCAGCTGCCATGCGGTCGACGTGCACACCCATGCCGACCTTTGCATGCTGATGCCCGAGACCCTGTCGCTGGCGCTGGGCTGGCCGCTGGACGAAAAAACCCAGGACGAGCTCGACAGCAAGAAGCGCAAGCCCAGCAAGGAAATCAAGGTCGACGCCGCGCGTGAGGCCGTGTCCTTTACCCAGTTCACGCGTTCGCGCGGCACGACCAAGGTGGTGCTGGTGTTCCCGGCCGAGCGCATGAACAACGTGACGGCCAACACCCTGCTCAAGACGCTGGAAGAACCGCCCGGGGCGGTCAAATTCATCCTGGCCACCGATGCGGCCCACCAGCTGCTGCCCACCATACGCAGCCGCTGCCTGGGCCACACCATGGTCTGGCCGGATTTTGAGCTCGCGCTGGGCTGGCTGCAGCAGGAAATCGACCAGGCGGGCGAGGGCGGCAGTGCCAAAAAAGCCGCACCCGCGCCCAAGCCGGCCGACCTGCAAACCCTGCTGGTCGCCTCGGGCGGGCGCCCGGCCGACGCGCTGGCCTGGGCCCAGGATGCGCCGCCCGGCGAAGCGGCCCAGCACTGGCAGGCCCTGCCCAAAGCCATGGCGCGCGGCGACGTGAGCGCCCTGTCGGACTGGGCGCCGGCCCAGGCGGTGGACGCGCTGCAAAAGCTTTGCCACGATGTGCTGGCCGTGCGCATGGGCGCCGCGCCGCGGTTTTTCAGCGCCGCCGACCTGTCGGCCGCGGCCGGCAAGGCGGGCGCCGGGCTGTATGCGCTGGCCAGCTGGTCGCGCGAGCTGGCGGCCATCGCACGCACTGTGGAGCACCCCTACAACCCGGGCCTGATGCTGGAGTCGCTGGTCAGCCGCGCCCGGCTGGCGCTCAATGCCAAATAAAAAGCCCGCCATTCATCCCGCAATTGCCGACACCGCCGCCTTCAAACCGATAAACTAGCGCCATGAGCACAACGCCCCCCGCCAGTTCCCCCGCAGCCGCCGGCGCCCGGCCCAGCGTCGTCCAGCTGGCCATCAAGGAAAAAGCGGCTTTGTACGCCGCCTACATCCCGCTGTTCAAGGAAGGCGGCGTCTTCATTCCCACCGCACGCGACTACAAGCTCGGCGACGACGTCTACGTGCTGCTGACGCTGCCCGAAGACACGCAGCGCTACCCGGTGGCCGGCAAGGTGGCCTGGGTCACGCCGGGCAGGGCGGCCGGCAACCGCACCCAGGGCGTGGGCGTGCGTTTCCCGTCCGACGAGAAATCCCGCCTGCTCAAGATCAAGATCGAGGAAATCCTGGGCGCGCACCTGGCCTCCGACCGGCCCACCCAGACGATTTAAGCGAAGCGGCGGCCGCGCCCCGCTTTCCATGCCTTTCGCCCCCTGTCCCTCTATATAGTGGGATAGCGGCACCCATCCAGAGCCCTTGCGCCATGTTCACCGACTCCCATTGCCACCTAAGCTTTCCCGAGCTCCAGGCCCAGCTGCCGCAAATCCGCCAGGCCATGCAGGACGCCCAGGTCGACCGGGCGCTGTGCATTTGCACCACCCTGGAAGAGTTCGAGACCGTCCACGCCCTGGCCACAGGCTATGACAACTTCTGGGCCACCGTGGGTGTGCACCCCGACAACGAGGACGTGCGTGAACCCAGCCTGGACGACCTGCTGCAGCGCGCCGCGCTGCCCAAGGTGGTCGGCATAGGCGAAACCGGGCTGGACTATTACCGCCTGGGCGAGCGCACCGTGGCCGACATGGAATGGCAGCGCGAGCGCTTTCGGGTACACATACGCGCGGCCCGCCAGACGGCCAAGCCGCTGGTCATCCACACCCGCAGCGCGTCTGACGACACGATTGCCATCCTCAAGGAGGAGGGCGGCAGCGTGGGGCAGCCGGGCGCCGCCACCGGTGTTTTCCATTGCTTTACTGAAACCCTGGCCGTGGCCCGGGCGGCACTGGACCTGGGCTTTTACATCTCGTTTTCCGGCATCCTGACCTTCAAGAATGCGGCCGATCTGCGCGAAGTGGCGCAATTCGTGCCACTGGACCGCATGCTGATAGAGACCGACAGCCCCTACCTGGCGCCCATGCCTTACCGCGGCAAGACCAACAACCCGTCTTACGTCCCCTTTGTGGCCAAGCAGATCGCGGAGCTGACGCAGCAACCGCTGCAAACCATTGCCGAGGCCACCAGCCGCAACTTCGAGCAACTTTTCAGCGGGGTCAAAGTCTGATGAAAAACCTCATCCAATACTTTAAGAAGGCAATTTATCTTATTGTTCTTATTGGTTTTTCTGCGGCGAATGCTGGCTCCTACGAAGACTTTTTCGCGGCCATACGGCAGGACAATCCCGCCGTCATCCAGAACCTGCTGCGGCGCGGTTTTGACCCCAACACCCTGAACCCGGCGGGCCTGACCGGCTTGTACCTGGCCTTGCGCGAACCTTCGCCCAAGGTCGCCGAGGTGCTGATCGCCTGGCCCAAGACCGACGTCAACATCCTCAACAGCAAGGATGAAAGCGCCCTCATGCTGGCCGCGCTCAAGGACCACCAGGCGCTGGCCGAAAAGCTGATCAAAAGGGGCGCCGACGTCAACAAGACCGGCTGGGCGCCGCTGCACTATGCCGCCAGCAACGGCAACGTGGCCATCATCAGCCTGCTGCTGGAGAACAACGCCTATATCGACGCCGAGTCGCCCAACGGCACGACGCCGCTGATGATGGCCGCCATGTACGGCACGCCGGCGGCCGTCAAGCTGCTGCTGGAAGAAGGCGCCGACCCCCAGCTCAAGAACCAGCAAGGCCTGACCGCCTTGCAGTTCGCCGAGCAAGCCAATCGCCCGGACGCCGTCGAGGCCATCGCCGCCGCGATCCGGAAGAAGCGGCCGGCTGGGCAATGGTGAGCCTACGGTGAGCGTAAACGGGCTGCGGCGATTCGTGCGGCCCAGCAAGGCCGAGCCCAGCCAAGCTGACCAGAGCGCCAAACGGGCCCTTGATTCAGTTAGGACGAGGGCAGAGTGATCAAGTGTACTTAGCTGTCAGTCGGCGGCTTACGACGTCAGCAGTGAAGGCTGGCCACGCTTTTTGCCGAGGTAACCAGCGATAGGTTTTTCCACCCACATGTGGAATGCCAGCGAGATGGCAATGCATGCGCACAGTATGGCCCCGTAAGTTGCCATCGCCCCGAACCATCCGAACCCATTAAGCCCAATCGACATAGCAAGTCTGGAAAAAACCCCGATCACGGTAAAGTGAATTAGGTAAAGGGAGTATGAGGATTGACCCATTAATTGGAGCCAATTCTGATCGAGCAAGACCTTACCTCTATTCTCTGCTTGTACTAGACCGAGAATAATCACGGCACTCGCTATGCCATAAAGGATCGTGCGCCAGGCATTAAGCAAATTGGCTCCCGCAACAACATCAATCGCCACTAACGCAAAAAGTGCAACCCCGAACCCCGCAACAGCGACAGGTGCTCTCAAGAGACTCTTGTTTTTCGAATTGACGAATGACACCAGCGCACCCATCATAAAAAGAAAAACATAGTCTCGAAATATGAAAGACAGAGGAAAGCCTACAGATGGGGAGCCACTATAAGTGGAGTACAGATAAAGATAAAAGCATCCAAGAGCAAGTGCCACCCACCGACTCGCAATCAAAACCGCAAAAAATAGATAGAAGCACATCTCGTACTGCAACGTCCACGCAACCGAAACCACGGGAGCTCCCGCCTCCTGCGGAATGAGCAATAGTGAGGCTAGGACATGCGATACATCTTTGGGAACGTTATCTCTAAAGCCGCTCAATAGCATAGCGACTACAAATATCGACAGAAAAATAATCCAGTAGATGGGGAAAATGCGGCTAATTCGCTTTCGGATATATGCCGCTAATCGATCCGGTCTATCTATGTCTTTAGCATGCACACTGAGGATGATGAAGCCACTGAGAACAAAGAAAAATTCAACACCGGCGCTACCAAATTTGAAGGGGACGGCTAATGCATCAATTCCAAAGTACTTGCTCAGTGCCAAGGTACTTCCAAGGTGAAACAACACAACAAGCATCGCTGCAACTGCTCTAGTACCTTGAAGCGATCTGTACATGTGTAGCCGTTCTTTAGATTTCATTTTTGTCCAACACAACGCGGCAACCAGCCGCTAATGCCTTTTATTAATTCCCAGTGTATGTGAGCCACACTACGAAGGGATTGGTGTCCAACACCCAACAGTCGCCAAAACTGTTTAACCAGTGCCGCGCCACCCGATGACCGGGCGGGCATTCAAAGCACACAGCAGTGGCCCCTCAGGGAACTCCAGCGTAATCGCCTTGGGTGGCGTGAGGTCCAGCGTGCTATCCCACATCCTGCATCGACCGTGCTTGATTTTGTGCCGGCAGTTCCGTTTGGCTGCTCAGAGCCTCGTCATCGCCACACCATGCGGGCGTGGTGTCGGCGTTCCTCTTGCACTGGAATTGCCAGCAAACGACGGGTTATGCGGACTTCGCGCTGATCGGAGGGGTTTTTTATGCCCGAGCGATTCATCCGATGAGTAAATCGGAGGAGGGCAGAGCAATCAGTTTAATCGGATAAACGTCGTCGGTCGCCGCGTTTATTTCTCCGTTTTAACAGCATCAAGTACGCCCACCCGAAGAGAGTTGTAGTGAAAAATGACACAGAGATTGCAGTCCATATCGACGAAATCCACCACTGACGAATCCGCTTATTTGGGTCATAGAAAGTTCGAGCTAAATCTTTCCCTGTGATTTCCACCACCACCTCACCGGTTCCAAAAAGGTGCCCGTACTCAGCCAACGCTACGGTGACCACCTGGCCGCGATATTGAGTTAAGCAGGACCCGCTCGGCCCAAGATAGCTAATTAAACAGAACACCTCATAACCATTAACGGTAGTCTTGGGTTGCATTACGGCCACTCTATCGCTGACCGAATATTCACCAGTTATCGTTCGTTTTATCGCGAGATCGGCGTTGCTTGGTTCAAAGCTATAGACCAACACGAACTGAATCACCAAACTTGCAACAGCAATCAAAACAAACGGGGCGCATCTTTTTATTGACATAGCGACTTCGTTGAGGGCGAAGAACAAGCCCACCGAGTTTAATAAGCGGGCAAACGCTCTATGCTCGGTTTTTTTTTACGAGCGTAGTAAGGTGCCTTGATGTTCGCAATAGGATTCGGTTTCATACTAATTGTGGGCTTGATTTCCTGTTCCGTGGCTGGGCTGTTTGCATTTGCTTTGGTTAAAGCAATGCAAACGACGACCGGAGGCGACAAGTCCGCGTCTATTTTTAAGCGCACCATGGCGTTGTTTGTGGCGATATCTGCAGCATGTGCCGTTAGTTATCCATTCCTTAGAAACGCTTACATAGACCATCTTTGCAGTGCTGAAAGCGGCGCTCACATATTTGTTCCCGCGGCCGAATGGAAACCACGTCCATCCAATCTAACCGTTACAGGTAGCGAGCGATCTGGGAATACCTGGAGATCAGTCCTAGCTCCCGAACTGGTCCAGCTAGTATCCGATGAGCACCGTGGGTGGGGCGTGAATGAAGAGCGCGTAGTTTTGGTGGAGGCGAGCTCGGGCCAAACCCTAATGTTCTTCAACGGTTTCAAGCCCAACCTATCTATCGGTCTGCTGTTTCTGATTTTTCCCGAGAGTAGGTGCTACGTGCCCTTCTCATACAAAATTCGGGAGGATTACAAAGCACGTACCCAAAAATAGGATGTTGGGAGGCCGCCAAGCCCAAGCGCAGCGACGAATGAGTTCTAACCATTCCATCGAGCGGAGCACCTAAAGTCAGCCGCTCATGTAAGACGGTTGGGTGACTGCTTTCCTAGAGGAGATGGATGACTGCTTTGGGCCCCAAAGCAGACATGATGAGGTATTCCACGATGTATATTCCGGGCTCGTTATGAAAACTCTGTCTCATAAAACCCGTTGATAAAACACCACGATCTTTGTGATGTTAAGCAAACCCTCCCCTAATCGGAGGGTTTTTTTATGCCCGAGCGATTAATCCGATGAGTAATTCGGAGGAGGGCAGAGAATCAAGTCTAATAGCCAACGGCCGCTTTCGGTCAAAAGCAGCCCACTCGCGCAATCTACTTGAAGCAGTCTCCGCTACAAGCCAACACGTTTTATATATGAAAGGGATCTGTAATGGATTGGGTGAAAGAAATCGCTATTGCCGTTCTCGTAAAGCGAAAAGTAGCCGACGCGGATGTCGAGCATGTATGGGATCACGCTTTCCCGGGCGTTGCAGCAACTGAGCAAGAAATTGGCGATATTGAGGCCCGCCTCGGATTCTCCCTCGATGCAGAGCATCGTGCATTTCTTTTACACGCAAATGGATGGGACTGGTTCTTTCAATCAGTCGATGTGTTTGGCACGTCAGACTTGTTGGGAGGACCTCGGTGTCAGCGAGCTGAGGAGCTATTGAAGAGCTTGGAGAGTTTGAGTGATCTTTGTGGATTCAGTAGGGATGAATTGCTTCCTATTGCAGTCTCTAGGTTCAATACAGATGTCTTCGCAATATCGACATCGCGATCTCAATCACCTGGCACAGTTCTTTGGTTTGCTGGGCAAGTGATCGACACGTTTCCGAACTTTAGCGAGTGGTTTCTCTCGTTGGTGGACTACAACCGGAGCGAGTATCAAGCTTTAATTGAGGGGAAATAGGCGCGAGAGTGTGTTTATCGTTTCAGGTGTCGTCACGGCTTCTGGTACAGGCTCTTCGAGATCACAAAGCTAAAACGAAATAGCCTCAGTGTTCCACGATATGTATTATGTTAAGTGTTATTCGCGCATCGCTTTGGGCCTCAAAGACGGCCGTGTCTTTTGACAGGACGGCTAGCCTGATCGCTGTCTGCACGGTGCTCCTTGCCGGTTGCGCCGCTGATCGCCCTGCGCCAGTCAACACGCGCTGCGGTGATCTTCAGCTAAGCCAGAACGACCGTCTCGTAGAGTCCAACGGAGCGTCGGTCACGATCCGCCGCATGCCCTTCGCTGTGAGCTATGCCGGAAAGGCACAGGGCGTGTTCAGGCTGCACGCGGCCTCGCCGAATTCCTTGACCAACGTCTTGCGCGATGCGCCCAAGGAGCTCTGGCTTGTGGATTCCAGAACGCTGGTGCGCGAGCCTGGCGATCTGCGCCTCGCCGGACATCTTCTGGAACACGGACGCTCGTCCAGCTACGATGCAGGCCCTGACATGAGCATGATTCGGCAACTCCGGCGTCCGGCAGGCTCGCCTTCGGACTCCCGCGCCGTTGGCCGCTTGGACTACAACGAAACGACGGCTGGCGACGACCCCGGCAAGCGGCTGATGCGGGTGACCAAGCTGCACGGGCAGGCACTTCCCGGCTCGAAGTGGCCTGTGTTGCATCTGACTTCGCTGGTCAGCACGCCGGCGCCGGCCTCCTCCGCCCCGGCCTCTGCCCCGGAAGTGGTGAGCTGGTCGGTCTGCACCGTGTTCTTCGAATAATTCACTCCTGCATGGCATTCCCGGGCTAAAGCAGACAAATTGGACATTTTTAATTAAAATGGACAATTCAACGTGGAGCCCCAGATGGAGCAATTCCCCTCAAGCATCGCCAAGCAGCAATTTGGGCAGCTCATCAAAGCCGCGGGAATTGCGCCCGTGGCCATTGAAAAACACGGCAAGGTTGTAGCCTATGTCGTCTCACCCGAGAGATTTAACCAGGCGCAGCCTGACGATCCACAGCGTTCGGCGCGCCAGCTTGCCCGAGCGAATCAGGCCATGGTTGAGAAAGACCGGCTGAACAGGCACCACAGAATTGCGCTGGATCTGGTCACGCTGCCTGCCTCCCAGCGTGACCAGCTCATTCAGAACGCTAGAGCCGTGGTGGATCGCTGGAAAAAAGAACGGCTCTGCAGCACGGACTACATCCGGAAATGGGAGCAGATCTTGAGTTTGGATCCAGTCGCCATGGCAAGCACCATGGTTTCCGACGCCGATGGATGGGGTCCTTCGCTGCGGCAAAACTCGCCGTGGGTGGGAGTGCACGCATGAACCTGGACGCCCTGTTCGCGATGTTCAAAGAGGCCCGGATCTTGTCCGGCCACACCGACTTCGTCGTGATTGGCAGCCTTTCCATCCTGGGTTTGGAACAGAGCTTCGAGATCCCCGAGGCCATGACCTTGTCCAACGACGTGGATTGCTTCACCCAGGCCGATCCCGGCCGCATCTTTGACATTGCGAAATCGTTGGGGGAAAACTCGGCCTATCACGAGAAGTCAGGCTATTTTCTCGACGCCGTCTCCCCTGATTTACCGGCATTGCCGGACGGCTGGCGTGACCGCCTCATCAAGGTTGAGCGCGACGGACTGAGGGCCTGGTTTCTGGATCCAAACGACGCCGCCCTTTCCAAATATGCCCGTGGTGAGCCCCGCGACCGTCGGTGGATTCAGGCGGGAATCCTTGCCGGAGTCGTGTCGATGCCGATTGTGAAGTCCCGGATCGGAAGTACAAGCTTTTTCGACACAGAGGAGGAGCAACGCGCTCGCGCGCTGGTTGAAGAGGATCGCGCCTGGTTCGAGTTCATCAAAGACGCCCGCTCGGAGGCGACGCGAGGGAATTTGAAGCCGCCGCAATAGTGCGCGAACGATCCATGTCGCTGCTCATCGCCGGCCGGCCTCCCCCGCGCTACAGCATCAGCTTGACGCCGAAAGCCGCCATCAGCGCAGCGCAAGCCCGGTCTATAGGCCGGCGCAGCGTCATATAGCCTTCGATCACGCGCGGCGTCGAGAACAGGCAGGCGGCCAGGCTGTACCAGAGCAGCGCGTCGAAAAGCACCAGCCCGACCGCAGCGGCGCGAAGCGGCCAGCCGGCGTCGGCCGGCACCAGCAGCACAAAGATGCTTCCGAAGTAAGCCAGCGACTTGGGGTTCAGCAGGCCTGTGGCCAGGCCGCGCAGCAGCGCCTGGCGCGCCGGCTGCGCCGCCCGTTCGGAGACGGCCACCGTGGGCTTGGGCCCCGCGTGCGAGCGCCACAGGCGCACGGCAATGTACAAAAGGTAGGCCGCGCCGGCGATACGGATCCCCGTCTGCAGCGAAGGCATGAGCTCAAAAACCGCCGTCAGGCCGGTGACCGCGATCAGCGCCCACATGGCGCCGGCGGCGGCCAGCCCCACGGCAATCAGCAAGGCACCGCGCCGGTCTCGCTCGGCGGCCGCATGCACGACCAGCAGGATGTTGGGGCCCGGGCTGACGATGGCCAGGCTGTCGATCAGGAACAGCGAGAGCAGGACGAGTGCGGTATCCATTTGGGCATCACCCTTTGTTTCAGGTTTTATTTCATGTTTCCGGGCCGCAGCATGGCATGCCATCTGGTACCTTTGAAGCTCCACAATTTGCTAATCCATAAGGGCCATAACAGGCATGGAATTTCATATCGACATGCCCGCGGCCGGCTCGCGGGAGCGCTTCGCCGCCCTGCACCGGCAGATCCGGGCGGCGATCATCGACGGGCGACTGGCCGCGGGCGTGCGGCTGCCGACCACGCGCGAACTCGCGGACCGGCTGGGCGTGTCGCGCAACACCGTGCTGGCCGCCTATGACCACCTGGCGGCCGAAGGTTATCTGCTGCCGCGCCAGCGCGCCGGCACTTTTGTCGCGGCGACCCTGCCGCCGCGCGGCCACGCGGCGCCGCCATCAAGCCCGGCCGGCCCGCCACGCGCCGACCTGCCCGACGCATGGCGGCACGTGGCACCGTGGTCCGCCGAAGCCATGCCGCCTGGGCCGCGTTTTGACTTCCGCGTGGGCCTGCCGGACCACACGCAGTTTCCCTGGGCCGGCTGGCGGCGCCTCTGCGCCCGCGCCCAGCACGACTTTGCGCGAGCGCCCAGGGCCTACACCGACCCCGCCGGCGACCTCCAGCTGCGCGAAGCGATTGCCGGCCATGTGTCCTTGTCGCGCGCGGTGGCCTGCAGCGCCGATGACGTGGTCATCACCTCGGGCGCGCAGCATGCCTTCGCCCTGCTGGCCGACCTGCTGGTTACGCCGCAGGCCACGGTGGTGGCCGTCGAGGACCCGGGTTATGCGCCCTTGCACGCGGCCATGGCCTTTCGCGGCGCCCAGCTGCAGCGCGTGCCGCTCGACAAGGAAGGCCTGCGCGTGGACCGCCTGCCGCCCGAGGCCCGGGTGATCTGCGTGACGCCCTCGCACCAGTTCCCGGTCGGCACCGCAATGTCCTTGAACCGCCGCTCGCAGCTGCTGGAATTCGCGCGGCAACACCAGGCCGTCGTGATCGAAGACGACTATGACGGCGAGTTCCGCTACGGCGGGGGACCGCTGGACGCGCTGCATTCGCTGGACGACAACGGCCTGGTGTTTTATGTCGGTACTTTTTCGAAGGTGATGTTCCCTGCCCTGCGCGCCGGCTTTGTGGTGGCGCCGGCCTGGGCGCGGGAGCGGCTCGCGGCGGCGCTGCATGCCACGCAGGGCGCGCCGCCCTTGCTGACGCAATTGGCGCTGGCCGCCTTTATCCGCGAAGGGCATCTCGCACGGCATGTGCGGCGCATGCGCCGCGTCTATGCGGCGCGGCGTGACGCCCTGCTGCAGGCGATGGAGCAGCATGCGGAAGGGCTGCTGATACCGCTGCCGTCGGCCGCCGGGCTGCATGTGAGCGCGATGCTGGCGCCGCAGTTCGAGGCGTACAAGGTGGCGCGCGCGGCCGCCGAGGCGGGCATCGCGGTGGAAGCGCTGGACAGGTCCGGGCTTCGGCGGCTGCGCTACAACGGCCTGACTTTTGGGCTGGGCCTGATCGGCGACGGCGAGGTGACCACCGGGTTGCGGGCCCTGGTCAAGCTATTGGGCTAAGCCCGCCCTGCCCTGCGGCATGTCCGGCATGACGCCCACATAACGCCCGCGCGGCCGGATCACCTGGGCAACACCCAGCTGCTCCAGGCTGTGCGCCAGCAGGCCCACGCTGCGCGCGGTCGCGAACAGCGCGAAGGCCGCATCGGCCGGCAGCTGGTGGTGGGCGACCAGCGCGGCCAGGGCCACGTCGATATTGGGCTGCAGGCCGGTCAGCTGCGTGGCCTGTTCGATAAAGCGCGTGATCATTTTTGAAGGCTCAAACAAGGCCAGCAGCGCGGCCGCGCGCGGGTCGCCGTCCGGGTAGATGTGGTGGCCGAACCCCGGCAAGGCCAGGCCGGTCGACAGGTAATGGTCTATGGCCCTGTCTTCGCCGAGCCGCTCCACCTCGCCGAACAGGGCGTGGACACGGCCGGAGGCATCGCCGTGCAGCGGGCCCGAGAGGGTGGTCAATCCCGCCAGCAGGCAGGCCGGCAATGAGGCGCCTGTCGAGGCCGCAATGCGCGCGGCGAAAGCCGAGCCGGTGAGTTCGTGGTCGGCCAGCAAGACCATGGCCGTGCGCAGCAGTTCGGCCACCTCGGACGGCTGTTTCCAGCCTTGCGCGAGGCGCACATGCAGCGGCTTGCTCCCTTGCCGGGCGCCGAAGGCGTTGGCCACCAGGCCCACCAGGCGCTGCCCCTCGCCGTGCAGCACCCGCGTCAGGCGCCCGCGCGTCGAATGCCCTTCGGCCGCCAGGCCGGCCAGGGCGGTGAAGGCCAGGGCCCTGCCCGGCTTGCCCGGCGCTGCTTCAGGCGACGAAAAATCGACCGCCTGTTCGGCATTCCACAAGAGCTGCGCCACCTCCTCCAGGGTGGCGGAGGCCGCCAGGCCGATCACGTCCCGGCCCCGGTAATACGGGCGCCCGCGGAAAAAGGCTGTCAGCGCCGTCGGGATGCTGGGTTCCGCGCCGAACAGCGTGTTGGCGGCCACGGTCTCGTGCTTGCGGCCGGCCTGTTTGCGTTTGGCCAGGGCCGCCACGTCTTCTGCGCGGTACAGGCTGCGCCGCGTGTCGGCCGGGTCGGGTGCGACCTCAAGCTTGCCGCGGCTGACATAGGCGTAAATCGTCTGCGGCCGCACACCGAGAAGCTCGCAAGCCTCGTTCATTGAAATCCAGGAAGCCATGGTGATGGGAAGAATGAATTTATATTGATTTTATACATCAATATTGACGATCACATCAATTCATTCATACCATGCGCTTCACCTCGCCCCATGAACTGAACCCTCTCCATGAAACCCCGGATCCTCCAACTCAACCCCATCCTGATCCCCGCCATCAACGACAAGCTGGCTTCCCTTTACACCGTGCACAAGCTGTTTGAGCTGGCCGACCCGCAAGCCTGGCTGCGGGAGCATGGCGCGTCCATGGACGCCGCCGTCACCGGCGGGCATACCGGCATTTCACGGGCCATGCTGGAGCAACTGCCCGGGCTCAAGGTGGTGGCCGTCAATGGCGTCGGCACCGACGCGGTCGATCTGGCCTACTGCCGGACCCGCGGCCTGCCCGTCACCGCGACCCTGGGCGCGCTGACCGAAGACGTTGCCGACCTGGCCATAGGCCTGCTGATCGCCACTTGCCGCAACCTGTGCGCGGGCGACCGCTTTGTGCGCGAAGGCCAATGGGAGCTGCGTCCCCAGCCCAGCGCCCTTCCGCTGGCCCGCCGCTTCAGCGGCATGCGCGTGGGCATTGTCGGCATGGGCCGGGTCGGGCGCGCCGTGGCGCAGCGGGCCGCGGCCTTTGCCTGCCCTGTCAGCTACACCGACCTGGCGCCCATCAACGGCGTTGCACATCCGTATGTGCCTGACCTGCTGGCGCTGGCGCGCGGCTCCGATGCGCTGGTGCTCTGCGCCGCGGCCGACAAGGCTGAAGGCATCATCAATGCCGCCGTGCTGGACGCGCTGGGCCCGCGCGGCTTCCTGGTCAATATCGCGCGCGGCCGGCTGGTCAACGAGGCCGACCTGACTGAGGCCCTGGTCGCCGGCCGCATTGCCGGCGCGGGCCTGGATGTTTTTGTCGACGAACCGCGCGTGCCCCTGGCGCTGCGCCAATCCGACGCCGTGACGCTACAGGCCCACCGCGCCAGCGCCACCTGGGAAACCCGGACCGCCATGGGCGAGATGGTGCTGGACAGCATTGCCCAGGCCCTGGCGGGGCAGCGGCCGGCCATGAGCCTGACGACCTAGGCCCGCATTCGCCTTTGCAGACCGAACCTAAAAACAAATGATGGAGACAAAAAATGATCAGCAGACCTCTTGCCCTTGCCATGGCTTTCGCCGTGGCCGCCCTCGCCTGCACCGGCACTGGTGCGCAGACCTTTCCCACCCGGCCGGTCACGCTGGTGGTGCCCTTCCCGCCCGGCGGCGGCAGCGACACGGGCGGCCGCATCATTGCCGAGCAGCTGACCAAACGCTGGGGCCAGCCCGTGATCGTCGACAACAAGGGCGGCGCGGCCGGGCAGATAGGCGCCGACTTCGTGGCCAAGGCGCCGCGTGACGGCTACACCTTGCTGCTGGGCAATATCGGTACCCAGGCCATCAACCCCTCGCTGTATCCCAGACTGCCCTATGACCCGGACAGCGCCTTTGCCCCGGTGTCGCTGGTGGCCGAACTGCCGCTGGCCATGATGGTCAACCCGGCGGTGCCCGCGAAGACCGCCGCCGAATTCATTGCGCAGGCCAAGTCCCGGCCCGGCCAGCTGACCTACAGCAGCTCAGGCGCCGGCGGCGCGCCCCACCTTGCCGCCGAGATGTTCAAGGACCAGACCGGCACCTTCATCCTGCATGTGCCCTACCGCGGCGGCGGGCCGGCCATCGCCGACCTCATCGCAGGCCATGTGCAGCTGTCTTTTATGACCGTGCTGGAGGCCTCGGGCCACATCAAGGCCGGCAAACTTCGCGCCCTGGCCGTGACCGGCGACAAGCGCGTCGCCGCCCTGCCCGATGTGCCCACCCTCTCGGAAAGCGCGCTCCCGGGCTTTAACGCGATTTCATGGATAGGCCTGCTGGCGCCCGCGGGCACGCCGCCCGATCTGGTGGAGAAGATCGCCGCCGATGTGCGCGCCGTCATGGCCGATGAAGCGGTCAAGGCGCGTTTCGCCTCGCTGGGCGCCGTGCCGCGCACCACCTCGCCGCAGGAATTCTCCAAACTGATTGCAGCGGACAAAACCCGTTACGCCCAGATCATCCGCAGCCGCAAGATCACCACGCAATAAGGTGAGCGGGCCCGAACCACAAACAAGGAGACAAATAAACATGCAACGCACAACCCTCATCAGGGCCCTTGCCGTTTCGGCCTCGCTGGCTCTGGTCCCGGCCCTGGCCCTCGCCCAGGCCTACCCCACGCGCGCCATCAAGATCATCGTGCCCGCGCCGCCCGGCGGCGCCATAGACACCATTGCCCGGGTCGTCGGCGACAAGCTGGCAATCTCCATGGGCCAGCCGGTGATCGTCGACAACCGGCCCGGCGCCTCCAACAACCTGGGCACCGAAGTCCTCGCCAAGTCCGCGCCCGACGGCTACACCATAGGCATCGTGGGCGGCAGCCACAACACCAACAAATTCCTGTTCAAAAACCTAGGCTGGGACCCCGAAAAAAGCTTTGAGCCCATTGTCTACACCCACGAGGTCCCGCTGGTGTTTGCCATGTACCCGCAGATTCCGGCCAGGACCCTGCCCGAGTTCGTGGCCTGGATGAAAGCCAACCCGGACCAGGCCAAGGTCGCCACCTCGGGCCGCGGCAGCGCCCAGGAAATGGCGGCCGAGATGTTCCGCATGGCCAGCGGCGCGCAGATGCTGCTGGTGCCCTACAAAGGCTCTTCGGCGGCCCACCCGGATTTGCTGGCGGGGCGCACCGCGCTGTACATAGACACCATCAGCGCCATCCAGTCGCAGGCCAAGGCCGGCAACGTCAGGGCGCTTGCCGTGTCGACACGCAAGCGTGCCATGTCGCTGCCGGACGTCCCGACGGCCGACGAACAGGGACTCAAGGGTTATGACGCCAACACCAACGGCGGTTTTCTCGCGCCGGCCGGCACGCCGCCGGCCGTCATCACCCGGCTCAACACTGAAATCAACGCGGCGCTCAAACTGCCTGACGTGAAAGCCAAGCTCGAGGCCGCCGGCATAGAGATACAGGGCGGCACACCCCAGGAATACGCCGCATTGATCAAGTCCGACCTCGCCAAATGGGCCAAGGTCGTCAAGGCCGCGAACATCCAGGCGGAGTGACCCCGGCCCGCTGAATCTCTCCCTGTTGTCTCTCCTGTCACTTTGGTGGTGACAACTTCATCCCGCATGAGAACTGCGGGATTTTTTTGCCTGCTCGTCAAAGCGCAAGCCCGGCCGTGTTTCGGGCGGGCGAGTTGGACAGAGGATCGGTGATTGGCCGCCTCCTCGGGTTGAACTGAGCTTCTCCGGACGAACTCGCTCGGGGTCAAGTGGCCGAGCGAGCCGTAAGGACGAGGATGGTTGTAATTGTCCAAGGCTTGTCGGCGCGGAGCCCGCGCCGACAAGCGGAAAATGCCGCTCTCTATAACTTGACCTTGTTGCCCTTGGCCGCGCGCTCGATCTCTTCTTGATGTGCTTTGACCGCGGCGACCAGCAATGCGCGCTCGTCAACCAGGCGCTGGCCTTCATAGGTTGCCACATGGATTTCCGAGGCAAGCGCGCCTGGGCCAGCCAGGATGTTTGCAGAGGTGGCCGTACCGCATTGTGGTTTCGGCGTGACACTCTCGATCGGAGACTGGGCACTAACGGCGCATTCCGTATTACCAACCGGCGCACCAGCTGCCGTATAGGTCCAGAGTAAGCTGTTCGGGCTGCCGCGGAAAGTCGGTTGGCCGTATTTTTGGATCAGGCTGTCGACAGCGGCCTGATGCAGCACGCCGTTGCCGACCTTCAGCACACGCGTGACAAACAATGCCTTTTTAGAGAGATGACCAAAGGTAACGACGATTTCGTCTTTGCATGGCCCATCAGGCACCGCTGAGCTGCAACCACGGATCTTGGCTATCGAGGCTGGGACGCCAGGCTGGGCCCTCCAGCTCGCCAGGTCGGCGATCTTCATCGTAGCGTCATGTGCCTTAAGCGCCGCGCGCGCCTCATCAGGTGACATGCCCAACTTGAGGCCGACGATGTCGGTGGCCTTGGCTTGGCCGAAAGACTGACCCGAGAGGCCCAATGTGGTGACTGCTACCACTATGGCGAGTAAAAACTTCTTGTTTTTCAAACTTGTAATCATGCTTCTCCCTTAGGTTCTCGATAAAAAAAACAGGCCTTGGGCAAACATTCCCTTTGGCCTGCGTTGCGACGGCGCGTCCCTGCCGCGCCGCGGGCCATCTTAGCGAGCGCCCCACAGCGGCCTGGAGAGGCACGCACATGAATTGCAACGAAGCGTTTCCGGGGCGGGATTTATTCCTGGAGAACGTGAAATAGTTGGCAGGGCCACGCGCGCTCGCAGGCGAGCTGCGTGATCGCTGTGGTGTGTTGATGAAGCCCGAGCGGGCTTTGCCTGCGGATGCAGGCCCGCCTTCACGGCGGCGCCGTAAAAATTTTTCACCCTCACCTCACGAAGTTAATCCGGCGGTGCCCGCATGGGGCTGCTCAGGGGGTTGGGGCGGCGGTGCCTGGGTCTGCGGGAATCTGCAGAATACGCTGGATGGTGCTTAACAGCTCCATGCTGGAGGTACGAGCCTTGAGCAGGACTGCCTCGGCCCGCTTATCTTCCGCCAGGTCCGTGTCGCTGGGCGAAAACACGATCACCGGCGGCCGCGGATCGAGCGCGTCAATGTCCTCGACCAGGTCCCAGCTTGACTCCTTGCCCGGCCCCAGGTCCAGCAGCACCAGGTCAAAGGGCTGCTCCCGCAGCAGGGCACGGGCTTCGTCCAGGGTGGCGGCAGATGTGAAGCTGGCGACATCCTGGGCCACCGCGGCAACGATGCGCTGGATATCGAGATCGGCTTGCACATGCAGTATGCGCGGCTTGCCGGCCTGCATGCCGGCGACGGCCCGGCGTACGCTGAGGACCAGCAGATCTTCATCAATCGGCTTTTGCAGCCAGTCCGAGACAGTGAGCGGTTTGTGGTTGAACTCCAGCCGCCCTTCCTCGGCCAGGGCCGAGACCACCACGACCGGCAGCTTGCGTGTGCTTTCGTTGTCGCGCAGCGCACTGATGAAGGCGATACCGTTCTGGCCGGGCAGCTTCAGGTCCACGGTCACGGCATCGTAGTTGTTCTGCGCAAGGCAGGCCAGAGCCTGTTCAGCGCTGTAGGCCATCTCGGCCTCAAATCCCGCCTTGGCCAGCATCATGCTGATGAGCCTGGCCACGTCGGGGTCGTCCTCGCAAATCAGGATGCGCGGCTGGAAGGCGTCAGCCTTGGCCCGGAACGGCTGCAGCAGCGGCACCTGGCTCTGCCATTCGGGCAGCTCGAAGAAAAAGGTGGTGCCCGTGCCCAGCGTGCTGCTAAAGCCTATGCGGCCGCCCATTTTCTCGATGAGCGCCTTGGAGATGTTGAGCCCGAGACCGGTCCCGCCTTTTTGCCGGGTGTCGGAAGAGTCCGCTTGCGAAAATTTCTGGAAGATGCGGCCGCGAAACTCCTCCGGAATACCGGGTCCGCTGTCCACCACTTCGACCCGTACACCCTGGGCCTCGCGCGACACCCGCACCTCCACGACCCCGCCCTGCGGCGTAAATTTCACGGCATTGGACAGCAGGTTGGTCAGCACCTGGATCATGCGGTCCCCGTCAATGCGCACCTGCAGCGGCGCATCGGGCGCCTGCAGCCGCAAGGTCGCGCCGTACTGGCCCGCGAATCCCTCGTTGGCGGCCAGCACCTGCTGGATCAGCGGCCTGAGGTCGATGACCTGCAGGTCCAGGCGCATCTTGCCGGATTCGATTTTCTCGCTGTCCAGCATGTCGTTGATCAGCCGGATCAGGCGCTCACAGTTGCTCTTGGCGATGCCCACCAGGTTCTTCACGGCCTCGGGCAACTCGCCGCCCACGCCGCCGAAGATCAACCCGAGCGAGCCGCGAATGGAGGTGAGCGGGGTTCTCAATTCGTGCGAGACCGTCGAAATGAATTCATTTTTCATGTTTTCGACCCTCTTGCGCTCTATCAGGTCGTAGGCAACGCAAAGAAAACCCGTCAGCGCAAGCTGCTCATCCCTCAGCGCTGTGACCGATACCATGACAGGCAAACGGCTGCCGTCCTTGCGGATATAAGTCCATTCCCGTTCGTCCGCCAAGCCGCCGCGCGCCCTGGCAACGAGCGCTTCAAAACCGGCTTTGACCGGTTGTCCGAGTTCAAGGCTCAGCTGCTGCGCGCGCTCCGCCATTTCGGTTTCGTCGTGCAGCAAGTCGGGTGTTTGCCGGGCGAAGAGCTCGCTGGCTGAATAACCCAGCATGCGATGCGCCCCATTGTTGAACAGGCGGATCACTCCGTTGATATCCGTCGAGATGATGGAGAAATTGGCGCTGTCCAGGATTGCCTGCTGCAGTTCCGTGCTTTCCGACAGCTGGTGGTTCAGCGAGCGCTCGACCTCCCTGGAGCGTTTGTGCGCCACCAGCCAGAACAGCAGCGCCAGGACGAACGCGATGGACGTGGAGACTGCAACGATGAATCGCGCCTGTTCCGACTGCGCATTGTTGCTCGCGACCAGTTCCTGCATATGCGCGACCTGCTCGTCGGACAGCTGTTGTACCGCGGCCTGAAAGCTGTTCTGCGCATACATCAGTTCCTGCTCGATGATGCGGCTGACTTCGCGCTCGTCGCCGGCCTTTTTGGCCTGGAATGCGTCGGCGCGGATCTTCTGGTATTGCAGGCGCCGCTCGGTTGCCGCGGAAAAGGTTTCCACAATCGGGTCATCGTGCAGGGCCGTGTCCAGTTTGCGCAGGATGCCGTTGACTTTTTTGACCGTTTCGTCGATCTCGGCGCGAACTTCCTTTTCCAGTACCGGGTCATTGGTTTTGAGCAAAAGCAGCGTCCGCAAGGTATTGGCCCGCGTCAGGCGGTGCCATTCCTTGATCTGCCGCTCCACCGTCAGTCCCGCGTCGACCGCCTCGTCGTTGACGCGCTCCAGCTTCATGATCCACCACACGCCCGTGATGGCGATCAACGCGGTGAATCCCAGCATGGAACCCAGGCCAACGAGGAGTTTTCCTTTGATGCCGCCGAATTGCCAATGTTTCATCGCAGTCTTTTCGTTCCGCATGCAATTTCGCCGCGTTCGTTATTGAAGAATTTCACGCCATGCGAGCCGCATCGCCCGCGTTGCCCGCAACGGCCATCGGCAAATGGTCCAGGCGATTGTGTACCTGCTGCAGGTAGTCCGACCGGAAACGGCGCAAGATGAAATCCCGGTAATCGCCCTGCTCCAGATCGTGCCAGGCGCGCCGCTTCGCTAACTCGGAACCTTCGCGGGAGCGCGCCATCATGCTGTCGCTGATCTCTGCCTGCGCATCCGTCATCAGTTCATAGCCATAAAGCGCCATGTAGTCGCGCGCCAAGGTCTCGATCACTTCGATTTCCTTCATCGAAAGCTGCGTTTTGAACTTGTCCGCGTTGGCGGCGATCGGCGCGAAACAATTCGAAGCCCAGAGCGCCGACATATGGGAGAGCTGCTGTGCCTCGTGCGAACGCGTGACATCCAGCATTTGCGGCAGGTACTCGATGCCGAAGAAGCGGCAGATCTTGCGCAGCGTGCTCTCCTGATCGGCAAGAAAGTCCTCATAGCGCACGGTAAGCACCCGTTCCGGATAACGCTCCGCCAGCGACAGCGCCACGCGATACGCATCAACCCATGCCATCGCGTTCAGGGTGGCATCGAAGTCGTGGATGATGGCGCGGGTCATGGATGCCACCTGCGCGCGCGGATCCCGCACGACATTCAGGAACAGCAGTTGCGGAAACAGGCTCATCAACTCATCCGCGTAGTGCACGCTGTCCAGCGATTTATCCATGACAATCCTCGCACCATGCAGCTCCCCGGCGCGTAGCAGCAACTCCCAGACGACGCGATGCACGCTGCGCCTCTCGAGGCGTATCGCCTCGAATATCTGCCTCGGATCAAATACCACGTTGGGCCACTTGACCGGGCTTGCCGCCTGCAAACCCACCACGTCCACCACCATGCGGAAATACGCCCGGTCATCGGAAAGATCGCCATAGCGCGGCACCAGCGGCATGAAATCCACGATATGCAAGGGATAGGGCGAGTAAAAGTGCGGATTGAAGCTCAGGCGCAAGCGCAAGGCATGGCTGCCGCAGCGCCGCAGCGGGATCATCAGCACGGGCCGTGGGCGAGAGTGCGCAAGGGCGCCGGCATCCTTTGCTTCTGCTACCTCCATACGCCTGCTCCTGTTATTGCTTACCTTGAGTAAGCTGAAATATTCAGCGAAAAATGGCCAGAGAAACTTTCGACCCGTCGATCATGGGCCCGCTTTGTGCTGCGGCTCATTTAAAGCAGCGCTGCGCAACAAGGTCGAGCAAGGTCTGGGTCGAATCTTTCAAAGGCAATGCGTCGGTGTCGAGCACCAAATCAGGTATGAGCGGCGTTTCGTAGGGAGACGAGATTCCGGTAAATTCCGCAAGCTGTCCGGCGCGCGCCCGCACATACAGACCTTTCGGGTCGCGCTGTTCACAGACGGTTGCCAGCGTACTGACATGGACTTCAACAAATCGCGCATCGCCGATGATGGCTCGCGCCATTTTCCGGTCGTCCCGGAATGGCGAAATCAAGGCTGTGATCACGATCAATCCGGCTTCATTCATCATGTGCGCGACTTCGGCCGTGCGCCGAATATTTTCACGCCGGTCTGGTGCAGAGAATCCCAGGTCTTTGCTCAGCCCATGGCGGAGGTTGTCCCCGTCCAGAACGAAGCAAGGGTGGGCGAGATCCAGCAGCATGGCTTCCAATGCGTACGCGAGTGTGGACTTTCCTGCACCGCTCAATCCGGTCAACCAGACTGTGGCCGGGGCGTGCCCGAGCAAGGCTTGCCTGCATTGCTCGGTGACCGTGCCGGCATGGTAGAAAACATCTGTGCCAGGCACGCTGCGGCCCTGTTCTGAAGGCTTTACGGCCGCTGCGGCAATGTCAGTCGCGGAGTCCTTCGCCACATCGAACATACGCATAGACGTTCTCATGCTGAGAGTTCCTCGCTTGAATACGTTCATCCGCCAATCTGGATATTGCGCGAGCGCAATATCGGCGGGTCAATATCAGACAGAAGCGCGCAAAGGTCACCAAAGGCAAAGCACAAGATACTCTGCGGGGACGATTAGTCAATACTACCTTCGTCTATATGGGCGTTATGGGAAATATTACCTTCGTGCTGAAGGCCAAGTTCCGATTCACGCGCCCATGTTCATTGCGAGCCTGGAGGCTGCGCCGCCGCGGCGTCACCCGCATAAAACATCCCGCCCGACCTGACAAAATTACCGCCGCCCAGGTGGTGGATGGTCTGCAGCTCGCGGTTGTCATCGCCAAAACGCCAGTGCCCCTGCTGGAACACACGCTCATCGGCGGCCGCGGCGACCACCTCCGCGAAACAGGTGTCATACGCGTCTTCGGTGTGCGGCTCGGGGATCAGCCGGCATTCCAGCCAGGCCGCGCAGCCCTCTTCCAGCAAGGGAACGCCCAGGACAGGGCCGCTGCGGGCTTTCAGGCCGTAGTGGGCGAATTTGTCGATATCGCGGCCCGATTCGCTGCCCACCGCATGCGTCAAGGCGGCCAGGGTGCTGCCCGGAATGCAGATGCCGAAACCGCCGCTGGCCATGATGAGTTCACGCGTATAGGTCTTCTTGTCGATCACCACGGAAATACGCGGCGGCACGAATTCCACCGGCATGGACCAGGCGGCCGCCATCACATTGCGCGCCTTGCCGTGCGCGCTGGTCACCAGCACCGTGGGGCCGTGGTTGATCAGCCGGCTCGCGTGCTGGAGCGCGACCTCCCTGAAATGGCTCATGTCACTTGGCAAACAGGTTGTCCAGGCTGGCAAAGGCCTTGAACTCGATGGCGTTGCCGGACGGGTCCAGGAAAAACATGGTGGCCTGCTCGCCCGGTTCGCCCTTGAAACGCACATAGGGCTCGATCACAAACTTGGTGCCGGCCGCCTTCAGGCGCGCCGCCAGCGCATCCCACTCGGGCAGGGACAAAATCGCGCCGAAATGGCGGACCGGAACGTTGTGGCCGTCCACCGCGCTGGTCTGGCGATGGCCGCATTCTTCGGGCGCCAGATGGGCCACGATCTGGTGGCCGTAGAAATTGAAGTCCACCCATTCATTGGAGCTGCGGCCTTCGGAGCAGCCCAGCAGCTCACCATAAAACTGGCGCGCCACGGCCAGGTCATGGACGGGGAATGCCAGGTGGAAGGGAGGCAGGACTTTGGCGGGTGCTGTGGTGTTGTGTGCGGTCATCGGGAGCCTTGTGGAATCGTGGAGGCTCTACTTTAGGGTGATTCATGGAGTTTGAAAAACGATATATATTCAAACTGAGAATCAATAATTTCGATGAATTAAGGCCCTCCCCGATGATCACCGAGCTGAAAACCCTGATCGCGGTCGTGCGTTACGGCGGCTTTTCCGCGGCCGGCGAGCAGATCGGCCTGACCCAGTCCGCCGTGAGCAGCCAGATCCAGCGGCTCGAAGAATCGCTGGGCTTCGCGCTTTTTGACCGCACGCGGCGTTCCGCCGTGCTCAACGAAGCCGGCGCCAGGGTGCTCGCGCGCGCCGAAGACATCGTGGCGCTGTACGCCAGATTAGGCGATGCGGGCGGCGACGAGGAACTCGCCGCCACCTTGCGCATAGGCGCCATTGCCTCGGTGCAGTCCTCGGTGTTGCCGCGCGCGCTGGCGGCGCTGCGCAAAGACCATCCCAGGCTGCTCGTCAACATCATCCCGGGTGTTTCGATGAAGCTGATGGACCAGCTCGACAGCGCCGAGATCGACGCGGCCGTCATGATCCGGCCGCCCTTCGGCATCCTGCCCGAGATGAGCTGGCAGCCCTTGATGCGCGAGCCCTTCAAGCTGCTGGCCCCCAAAGACAGCAAAGGCCGGGACTGGCGCATGCTGCTTGAAACCCAGCCCTTTTTGCGCTATGAGCGCACCTCTTTCGGCGGGCGCCTGGTGACACGCTTCCTGCGCGACAACAAGCTCAGCGTGCAGGACGCCATCGAACTCGACGAGATCGCGGGCCTCATGAAGCTGGTCGCCGAAGGCCTGGGGGTCGCGCTGGTGCCCATGGTTGACGCCTACCTGCCCTTGCCGCCGGGCGTGCGCGCGATTGACCTGGGCGACAAGACTTTTTACCGCGAGATCGGCATCCTGCGCAAAGGACTGGGTTCGCGGCAGCCGGTGGTCATGTCCCTGGAAAAACACCTGAGAGAGGCCATTCCGGCAGCCGGCGCCGGTTGATCCCATGCGCAATGGCGGATTGCCCGGGCCCCGCGGGAACCAGGTCACTTTTCAAATCGCCGCATCCGCATCGTCGATGCGTCCAGGCTGGCCATGAATCTGGCCGCGGCCGGTGCTTTCTCAAAGCTGGCCATGGAGGCGTTCGCGTCTGCGGCGGAACGCCAGTGCACGATCACCAGCCATTCACCGTCTTCACCCGCTGCGCTCTCGCGCGAGACAAAGCCGGGCTGTTTTGACACATGCTGCGCCTCGACCTCCTGGTCGACAAGCCTGAACTGCGCCGCCGTGACACCGGGCTTGAGTTTGAAGGTCACGACTTCGATGACCTTGGCCGCGGGTGCAGCAGCGCCGGCAGCACCGGCCTGCATCGCGAACGTGCAGGCCATGATGCCGCCATAAAGCCACTTCGAGATGTCCATTGAAGTTCTCCCTTGCCGAGATCAGAATTTGCCGTTCGCGTTCTTCCATTCGGCGCGCGGTGGAATGGTTTCTATGGTGTCCCAGTGTTCGGCGATCTTGCCGTTCTGCACACGGAACAGGTCGTAGAAGCTGCTCGGCTTCCCGGCAAAGCTGCCTTCGCTGGCTACCAGCACGAAATTGCCCTCGCCGAGCACGCGGTGGATGCGGTCGTACTTCATCGTGACGCCGGCCTTGGCCATGGCCTGCAGCGCCTGGCCGAGGCCGGACAGGCCGTCCGCGATCTGCGGGTTGTGCTGAACATAGTTGTCCCCGTCGTAATAAGCGGCAAGCTTGTCCATGCGGCCGTTGACGAGGATGTCCTCGACAAAGGACTTCACGAGCGCCTTGTTCGCGCCGGTCTTGTCCAGGTCCGTGGGCTGCGCAGGCCCGTCGACCATGGTGTGGCCGCTGGGGTTGGCCTTGGCCGGCGTTTCCTGCAGGTTGTCCCAGTGCTCGACGATCTTGCCGTCCTCGAAGCGGAAGATATCGAAGCCGATCTTCGGCCCGAAGAAGTTGTATTCGGTATGGGCAAAAACCAGGTCACCGTCCTGGAACACACGCACGGTGTTCGCCTTGGCCGAGCCCTTGGGCAGGGCCTGCAGCAGCGCCCCGAAGCCGGCCAGGCCGTCGGCGGCGGACAGGTTGTGCTGGATGTATTTGTTCGGGTTGATCACAGCCACTGGAGCGGCGTCGCCGGTTTCTATGGCTTTGAGCAAGGCGACGACTTGCTGTTTTTGCGGGCTCACGGATGGGCTCTCCTTGGATGCGTGAAGGGATGGCCTGCCAGCGCAGGCGGCAAGGCCGGTGATGGCCAATGCCGCTGCGGCCCAGCGAAACGCGCTAACGATGGTCATGGTGAAATCCTGGCAGGTGCTGATGGAAAAAATCGGTGGTGGCTTGAGGCCTTGCCGGTTCGTCATGGGTGATTTTGTTCATCTTGGGTGCAGTCGAAAAGATTGAATCGCCCCAATTAATGGTCAAAACCAGGATTTCCCAGGAAATCCACCCTAGACTCCCAAGTCATGAAAGCCAGCGCACCCCGCATTCCCGAGATCCATTTCAACAATCCCCGGCTGGCCAAGGTGGGCGTGGAGGCGATGACGCTGCATGAGCTCAGGCAACGCGCCAGCGCACGCCTGCTCTCGACACCGCAGCGTGTCGATTTCCACCACCTGCTGCTGGTTCAGGCGGGCCGCGCGCGGCACATGGTCGATTTCATTGAACATGGCCTGCAGCCCGGCTCGGTGCTTCTGGTGCGGCCGGGCCAGGTGCAGCAATGGCATATGGCCGATGAACTGCAGGGACAGCTCACCTTGATCTCGGCGCAGGCCCTGGCCCCCGCGATGGACATGTCGGCCATGGACAAGGAGTTGCTCGCCCTGGACCAATGGCCCAGCGTTTCCACGCCTGGCCGGGACCTGTTTATTGAAGCCATGGCCGACAGCAGCAGGCTCAGGGCCGACATCGACCGTTTCGACGGCAGCCTGGGTTATGCCGCCCTCATCCGGCACGAGGTCCTGGCCATGCTTTTGCGGCTGGCCCGCGTGCTGCGCGGCCAGGCCGGCACACCCGAGGCGGCGCGGGAAGCAAGGGTGTATCAGCTGTTCTGCCGCGAGCTGGAGTCGCACTTCAGGACACGCCCCAGCGTGCTCGACATGGCCGGGCGGATAGGGTTTTCGGAAAGCACCCTGTCACGCGCCTGCGTGGCGGCCGCCGGCCGGACCGCCAAGGAGGTGATCGACCAGCGCATTGCACTGGAGGCCAAGCGCCTGCTGGTTCACAGCCCGGCGAGCATCGCGGAGATAGCGCATGAGCTGGGCTTTACCGAGCCCACCAATTTCGTCAAGTTCTTCAAGCGCATCGCACTGGCCACGCCGGTGGCATTCCGCAGCGGCCATCGCGCTTCCTGAGCGTCTTCCAGGCGCCGGGCCTCAGCCGCCCTGCCCGGCCGCCGCCAGCTTGCCGGCGCTCTCTTCCGACCAGCCGCCGCCCAGTACCTTGTACAGGGTGACCAGGTTGGCCATTCGCGAGAGCCGTGTGCCTATCAGGTTTTGCTGCGCGCTGTAGAGCGAGCGCTGGGAATCGAGTACCGCGAGGTAGCTGTCGACGCCCTGCGCAAAACGCGCGCGCGACAGCGTGTTGCTCTCGGCCGTGGCATCCACCAGGGACTGCTGCGCCTCCAGCTGGTCACCCAGCGTGCCGCGCTGGGCCAGCGCGTCCGACACCTCGCGAAACGCGGTCTGTATCGCTTTTTCGTACTGGGCGACGTTGATGTCGCGGCTGATCTTCGCGATATCCAGGTTGGCGCGGTTGGCCCCGCCATCAAAAATCGGCAACGATATCTGCGGCAAAAAGCTCCAGGTGCCCGAACCGCTCTTGAACAGGCCGTCCAGGTCGGTGCTGGACGAGCCGGCCGAGGCGGTCAGGCTGATGCGCGGGTAAAAAGCCGCCCGCGCCGCGCCGATGTTCGCGTTGGCCGACTTCAGCTGGTGCTCGGCCTGCAGGATGTCGGGCCGGCGCTGCAGCAGCGCCGATGGCAGGCCGGCCGGCAGCTCGGGCAACGCGTTGAGCGAATCGGACAGCTTGGCGGGCAGCAGTTCGTCCGGCACCGGCGAGCCCACCAGCAAGGCCAGCGCATTGCGGTCCTGCGCCACCTGCGCGGTGTAGCGCGCCACGTCGACGCGCGCGGTGTCCACACTGGTCTGCGCCTGCCGCAGCGCCAGCGCCGTCAGCACGCCGACCTCGAAGCTGCGCTGGTTGAGCCGGTAGGACTCGTCCTGGCTTTTGAGCGTGTCCCGCGCCAGGGCCAGCCGCTCCTGGTCGGCGCCCAGGGTCAGGTAGGCGTTCGCCACTTCGGCCACCAGGCTGATGTGGGTGCTGCGGCGTGCCGCCTCGGTCGCGAAAAACTGCTCCAGCGCCTGCGCGCTCAAACTGCGCACGCGGCCGAACACATCGAGCTCGTAGGCGCTGACGCCCAGGTTGGCGCTGTACTGGCGGCTGATCTCGGGGTTGCCCGGCTGCCGCAGCTTGTCGGCAGTGCGGGTGGCGCTCTGGCTGGCCGTGGCATTGACGCCCGGGTAGAGGGCGGCGTCCTGCACACGGTATTGCGCGCGCGCCTTCTCGATGCTGAGCACGGCCACGCGCAGGTCGCGGTTGTTGGCCAGCGCCAGCGCCAGCACCCGGCGCAGGCGGTCGTCGGCGAAAAACTCGCGCCAGCCGATATCGGCGGTCTCCATCGAAGAGGCCGGGGCGGATGCCGAAGCGGCCACCGGGTAGGCGTCGGGCACCGGCAGCGCCGGCCGTTCATAAGTGGGCATCAGGCTGCAGCCGCCCAGGGCGGCCGCGCAGGCCAGGGTGATCAAAGTCAGGCGGGTCATGTCAGCGTCCTTCCAGCAAGGGGGTTTCGGGATGCGCCAGCGGCTGCGCGGCTGCGGCTTTGGGCCGCCTGTCGAAAAGGCGGCGCACGACCACAAAGAACAGCGGCACAAAAAAGATGGCCAGCACCGTGCCCGAGACCATGCCGCCGACCACGGCGGTGCCCAGCGCGTTCTGCGCGCCGGCCCCGGCGCCCTTGCCCAGCATCAGCGGCAGCACGCCCAGGATGAAGGCCAGCGAGGTCATCAGGATGGGCCGCAAGCGCATGCGCGCCGCGGTGAGGGCAGCCTCGACCAGGCTCATGCCCTGGGCGTGCAGGTCCTTGGCGAACTCGACGATCAGGATCGCGTTCTTCGAGGCCAGGCCCACGGTCGTCAGCAAGCCGACCTGGAAATAGACGTCATTCATCTTCCAGCTCAGCAGCGCGCCCAGCAGCGTGCCCAGCACACCCAGCGGCACCACCAGGATCACCGAGAACGGGATGGACCAGCTCTCGTACAGCGCCGCCAGGCACAGGAACACCACCAGGATGGACACCGCGTACAGCAGCATGGCCTGGCCGCCGGCTTCGCGCTCCTGGCGCGAGATGCCGGTCCACTCAAAGCCGATGCCGGCGGGCAGCTTGGCCGCGTGGCGCTCCACCAGGTCCAGCGCCTGCCCGCTGGACATCGCGCCGGGCATGGCCATCCCGAGAATTTCGACCGAGGGCACGCCGTTGTAGCGCTCCAGCCGCGGGGAGCCCGAGGTCCAGCCGGCCTTGGCGAAGGCGCTGAAGGGCACCATCGCGCCGCCGGCGTTGCGCACAAACCAGTTGTCGATGTCGCCCGGCAGCATGCGAAACGGCGCATCGGCCTGCAGGAACACTTTTTTCACGCGCCCCTTGTCGATGAAATCGTTGACGTAGCTGCTGCCCCAGGCGGCCGAGAAGGTGTTGTTGACGTCGGACATGGAGAGGCCCAGCGCGCCGACCTTGTGCTCGTCGATGTCAAGCCGGAACTCGGGCGTGTCCTCCATGCCGTTGGGCCGCACGGCGACCAGGCCTTTTTCTTTCATCAGCGCATCCAGCAGCTGGTTGCGGGCCTGCATCAGCGCGTCGTGGCCGAGGTTGGCGCGGTCCTGCAGCATCAGGTCAAAGCCGCTGGCGTTGCCGAGCTCGGACACCGCGGGCGGCGCGAAAGCGAATACCGTCGCGTCGCGCAGCGCCTGGAAGTGGCCTATCGCCTTGTTGGCCACCGCCGCCGCGCTCAGCTCGGGGCGCGTGCGTTCGCTCCAGGGCTTGAGCTTGACGAAGGCGAAGCCCGCGTTCTGCCCGCTGCCGGCGAAGCTGAAGCCGGCCACCGTGAAGATCGAATCGACCGCGTCCTTCTGGTCCACCAGGAAGTGCTGCTCGACCTGTTCGATCACCTTCAGCGTGCGGTCCTGCGTGGCGCCGGGCGGCAGCTGCACCAGCGCAAACAGCGAGCCCTGGTCTTCGTCCGGCAGGAAACCGGCGGGAATCTTGGCGAACACAAAGCCCACCACCAGCCCAAGCACCGCGTAGCCCGCCATATAGCGCCAGCCGCGGCCCAGCATGTGGCGAACCACGCCCTGGTAGCGCTGGTTGCCGCGGTCGAACAGGCGGTTGAACGCGCCGAAGAAACCGGTGGTGGCCAGCGCATGGCCTTTTTCCACGGGCTTGAGCAGCGTGGCGCACAGCGCCGGCGTGAGGACAAAAGCCACCAGCACCGACAGCGTCATGGCCGAGACAATGGTGACCGTGAACTGGCGGTAGATCACGCCGGTCGAGCCGCCGAAAAAGGCCATGGGCACAAACACGGCCGCCAGCACCAATGCCACGCCCACCAGGGCGCCGGTGATCTGCCCCATGGATTTTCGCGTGGCCTCCAGCGGCGAGAGCCCTTCTTCGCTCATGACGCGTTCGACGTTCTCCACCACCACGATGGCGTCGTCGACCAGCAAACCGATGGCCAGGACCATGGCCAGCATGGTCAGGGTGTTCAGCGAATAACCGAAAGCCGCCAGCACACCGAAAGTCCCCAGCAGCACCACCGGCACCGCAATCGTCGGGATCAGCGTCGCGCGGAAGTTCTGCAAAAAGAGGTACATCACGACAAAGACCAGTACGATGGCCTCGACCAGCGTCTTGACCACTTCCTCGATCGAGATGCGCACAAAAGGCGTGGTGTCGTAGGGCTTGATCACCTCCACGCCGGGCGGGAAGAACTTGCCGAGCTCCTCTATCTTCGCGTCGATGCCGCGCACCGTGTCCAGGGCGTTGGCGCCGGTCGCCAGCTTGATGGCCAGGCCGGCGGCGGGCTTGCCGTTGAAGCGGCCGACGGTGGCATAGCTCTCGCTGCCCAGTTCGATGCGCGCGACGTCGCTCAAGCGCACCGCGGAGCCGTCGGCCTGCGTGCGCAGCAGGATGGCCTCGAACTCGGCGGCCGTTTTGAGCCGTGTCTGCGCGGTGATGGTGGCGTTGAGCTGCTGGTTTTTGACCGCCGGCAGGCCGCCGAGCTGGCCTGCGGAGACCTGGGCGTTTTGCGCCTGGATCGCGTTTTTCACGTCCAGCGGGGTCAGCTTGAAGCTGTTGAGCTTGCTCGGGTCCAGCCAGATGCGCATCGCATAGGAGGCACCGAACAGCGTCGTGTCGCCCACGCCCTCGACACGGCTGATCGCGTCCTGCACATTGGCCGCGACATAGTCCGACAGGTCGGCGTCGGTGAGCTTGCCGTCCTTGGACACAAACGCCAGCACGTTCAGGAAATTGTTCGCCGACTTGGTGACCTGCACGCCTTGCTGCTGCACTTCCTGCGGCAGCAGCGGCGTGGCCAGCGCCAGCTTGTTCTGCACCTGCACCTGGGCGGTATCGGGATCGGTGCCGTTCTCGAAGGTCAGCGTGATGGTGACCCCACCCGACGATTCGCTGGTGGAAGCGATGTAGGCCAGCCGGTCCAGGCCTTTCATCTTCTGCTCTATGACCTGGGTCACCGTGTCTTCCAGCGTCTTGGCCGATGCGCCCGGGTAGTTGGCCGAAATGGCGATGGCCGGCGGCGCGATGGTCGGGTATTGCGCGATCGGGAGGATTTTGATGGCCATCACCCCGCCCAGCATCACGATGATGGCGAGTACCCAGGCAAAGATGGGGCGGTCGATAAAAAAACGAGCCATGGTGTGAATCTCCTGGAACTCAGTTCGCCGCCACGCGCGCGACAGCAGCCACGGCCGGCGCGGCCGGGGGCACGACCTTGACGGCCTGTCCCGGGCGAGCCTTCTGCTGCCCCTCAACGACCAGGTGGTCCCCGGCCTTCAGTCCGGAGGTCACCAGCCACTGGTCGCCTACGGCGCGTTCGGTGGTGATGGCCCGTGATTCAAGCTTGCCGTCGGCACCGACCACAAAGGCCACCGGCTTTCCGGTGGCGTCGCGGCTGACTGCCGGCTGCGGCACCAGCAGGGCCTGCTCGCTCACGCCCTCCTCCACCACGGCGCGCACATACATGCCGGGCAGCAGGTCGGCCTTGGGGTTGGGGAACACGGCGCGCAGGGTGATCGCGCCTGTCCCCTGGTCGACCGTCACATCGGAGAACTGCAGCTTGCCGTTCAGCGGGTAGGTGCTGCCGTCTTCCAGCAGCAGCTTGACGACGGCGGCATCCGCGCCGCCGCGCTTCAGGTCGCCCTGCGCCAGCGCATGCTTGAGCCGCAGCACCGCGCTGCTCGATTGCGTCACATCCACATAAATCGGGTCCAGCTGCTGCACCGTCGACAGCAGCGCCGACTGGTTGGCCGTGACCAGCGCGCCCGGCGTCACCGACGACTTGCCGATGCGCCCCGAGATCGGCGACGTGACGCGCGTGTAAGCCAGGTTGATGCGCGCGCTTTCCAGTGCCGCCTTGGCCGCGGCCACATCGGCCTCGGCCTGCTGCAGCGCGGCCGAGGCGTCGTCCTGGTCCTGCTGGCTGACCGCCTTGATGGCGACCAGCTCGCTGTAGCGCTGCGATTTGAGCCGGGTCGCGCGCAGGTTGGCTTCATTCCTGGCCAGCGTGGCGCGGGCATTGTCGTAACTGGCCTGGTAGCTGGCCGGGTCGACCTGGTACAGCGCCTGGCCGGCTTTCACTAGGCCGCCCTCCTCGAAATTGCGCGTCTTGATCAGTCCGGTGACTTGCGGACGCACTTCGGCAATCTGGTAAGGCACGGTGCGGCCCGGCAGCTCGGTGTTGAGCGCGAAGCGCTGCGGCTGCAGCACCTGCACGCTGACCTGTGGCGGGCCCGAGGCCTCGGGTGGGCCGTGAGGCGGATCGCCGCAGGCGGCGAGCAGCACCGGCAACAAGGTGAACGCCGCGGCGCCGCGGGCCAGGGAAAGAATCGAAGACATGGGCAAACTCCTTGAATGAGGCGGAATTGGACAATCGGGATTCGGCGACCCATTCCGTCGGATCACCACTTAAACATACTTGTGAGTACATTTTAAACATTGACCCATTTGGGGTGTCAAGCGATAATGAACTCATCAGTTCAAAATAAAAGGGTTGACATGAGAGTAAAAACCGAGGCAAAGCGCGAATCCATCCTTGAAATCGCCTCGCAGGTGTTCCAGGAAATGGGTTACGAACGCACGTCCATGGACGAGATCGCCGCGCGCATGGGCGGCTCCAAGGTCACGCTGTACGGCTACTTCCCGTCCAAGCAAAACCTGTTTCTGGAAGTCGCCGCCTATGCCGGCGCGCGCCACCTGGGGCCGGCCTACGATGAATTGACGCCCGGCGGCGACGACCTGCCGCGCATGCTGCGCCGCTTCGGCGAGAAGTTCCTGTCCTTTGTCTGCACGCCGGAGGCCACGGGCACCTACCGCATGGTGGTGGCGCAATCCGGCCAGTCCGACATAGGCCGCAGTTTTTTCGAGCTGGGACCCAAGCGCGGCGAGGAAACCGTGACGGCCTTCATCCAGTCCGAAATGGACGGCGGCCGCCTCAAGAAAAAGGACGCGTTGGTGGCGACCATGCACCTGACGGCCCTGTTGATGTCCGAGACCCAGCACCGCATACTGATGAACGCTGCGCCGCCGCCCACGCGCCAGCAGATCAAGCAGATGGTGGATCGCGCGGTGGTGGTGTTTATGGAGGCGTATGGCCTGTGAACACCGGACGGCGGTCGGTTATTCCGGCCGCAGGCCTTCATACGCGCGCTGCAGCAGCTCGCGTATGTCGCCGCGCTGTGCCTGGCCTATGGGGCGCGGGTTCCAGTAGGGGTTGCGGACCGCGAGATCGGCCGCATGGTCCAGGTCTGAGGCCTGCATGCCGATATCTTTGAGCGCCACCGGCGCGCCGTTGTCGCGGGCCAGGTCAAACAGCCCCGCCGCCGCGCTGGGGCCGCCCGGCGCTCCCAGGGCGCGGGCGATACGGGCCATGGCTCTGGGCGCGGCCCCGGCATTGAAGGCCATGGCCTGGGGCAATATGACGGTGTGCACCTCGGCGTGCGGCAGGTTAAAGCTGCCGCCCAGGGTGTGGCACAACTTGTGATGCAGGGCCATGCCCACGTTGCCGAGCACGATACCGCAAAGCCAGGCGCCGTACAGCGCCTCGCCACGCGCATCCATGTCGTCGGCACTCCGGCAAATTCCGGGTAAAGCCTGCGCAATGGCGCGTATGCCCTCCTCGGCCATCAGGTCCATCACCGGGTTGCTGTCTTGCGCATACAGGCCTTCGGCAGCATGGGCAATCGCATTCATGCCGCTGGTCACGCTCAGTGCCACGGGCAGCGTCAGGGTCAGCACCGGGTCGTAGATGACTGTCCGCGGCAGCACGCGCGACTCCCTGCCGGTCTTCTTCAACCCGGCTTCGGTGATACCGTAGATCGGCGTCATCTCGCTGCCGGCATAGGTGGTGGGAATCGCCAGGATGGGCAGGCCTGAATCCAGCGCGATGGCCTTGCCCAGCCCTGTGGTGGAGCCGCCGCCAATGGCAATTGCGCAATCGGCACCCAGCCGGCGCGCTTCTTCGCGCGCCTCGCGTGCCGTCTCCATCGGCACATGCATCACGGCTTTCGGGAAGATGCCGGCGGCCCGGCTCCCCAGGCGTTCCGCCACCATCCGCGCCTGGCTTTGCTGCTCGGGTGTGCACAACACCAGCGCTTTGCGCGCGCCCAGCAACTCGATTTCCCGTTCCAGGTGCTGCAGGGCGCCAGCGCCGAACACCACGCGCGAGGGTTGGCCGTTGTAGATGAACTCCTTCATGGCCTGGCCGGGTTGAGCACAAAGTCATACTCAACGAGGTAGCTGCCGTCGGGCTGGGACTTCCAGTCAGCGACCAGGGACTGGCGCACGCCGAACACGGCGTCCGAGTCGAGGTAGGCATCGTCGCTGCGGAAGACATGCGTGATCAGGGTTTCATAGCCCTCAGCCGTAATCATGAAATGCAGGTGGGCGGGCCGCCACGGATGGCGGCCCGCAGCCTTGAGCAGGTCGCCCACCGGGCCGTCATGCGGTATGGCATAAGGCACGGCCAGGATGGAACGGAAGTGGTAAGCCCCCTGTGCATCGGCATGGAAGGTTCCGCGCGCCTGCGCATGGTCGATCTCCACATGCTGCACGTCATACAGGCCCTCCTCGTCGGACTGCCAGACATCGATATGGGCGCCCGGCACGGGTTCGCCTGCCGCACCGCGCACCGTGCCGCGCACCAGGCAGGGGATTCCGCGCGCGCCGTTGGCGATGTCCGCCCCAAGTTCATAGTGCGGCGCGCCCTCCACATGGAAGGGGCCGAACACGGTGGCTTCGGTGCAGCCCTGGGGCTTGTCGTTGTTGATGGCCACCGTCAGCATCGACAGGCCCAGCACGTCGGACAGCAGGATGAATTCCTGGCGCCTGTCGTCGGTGATGTGGCCGCAGCGCGTGAAGAATTCAATGCCTTTGAACCACTCCTCCTCGGTGAGCTCGACCTCGCGCGCGAAGGCATGCAGGTGTTTCACCAGGCTGGTCATGATGTGTTTGAAGCGCGGGTCCGAAGCCCCGGCATGGCGCGCGAGCACGGCTTCGGTGATGGTGTTGCGGTCAAGATTGCGCATGGTGGCTCTCCTTTTCTTCAGTCCAACTGGAGCTGTGTCTGCCGTGCAATCATCCCCCACTTGGCAAAATCCTCGCGATTGCGCTTCTCCGATTCCTGGGGCGTTCCGGCCTCCACGCGCAGATCCATTTCCGCCAGCCGCGCCTTGATGGCCGGCGCCATCAAGGCAGCGCGCACGTCGCGCTGGATTTTTTCCGTGACTGCGGCGGGCAGGCTTGCGGGCGCCATCAGGGTTTCGAAGAAAGTCGCGTCAAAGCCGGCATGACCGCTCTCGGCCACCGTGGGCACCGCGGGCAAGAGCACCGAGCGCTCTTTGCTGGAGACGGCGACCGCCTGGAGCCGCTTGCTCTGCACATGCGGCAGCACCACGGAAGAGACGATAAAACCGCAGCCGACGTGGCCCGCGAGCACGTCCTGCGCGGCCGGCCCTGGCCCCTTGTAGGGCACGTGAGTCTGCTTGGTGCCGGTGGCCGCCAGCAGCATTTCCATGGCCATGTGGCTGGGCGTTCCGGGTCCGCCGGAGGCGTAGGTGTTGGTGGCAGGAAGCTGGGTGAACTTGGCGAGCGTGTCGACGCCGGAGGCCGGGTTGCAGACCAGCATCTGGTTGAAGCTCGCAAAGTAGGTCACCGGCTTGAGCGACTGCCGCAGGTCGAAACCCAGTTTTTTGTAGAGATGCGGATTGATGGTGAGCACGGTGTCGGGGCCGACCAGCAGGGTGTGCTCGTCCCTGGCCTGGGCCACCTCTCCCGCCGCGATATTGCCGCCTGCCCCGGGCTTGTTGTCGACGATGACGGGCTGTTTCCACATCGCTTGCAAAGCCGGTTGGATCAGCCTGGCAATCACGTCCCCCGGCGTGCCGGGCGGAAATGAGGCCACCATGCGCACAGGTTTAGTGGGCCAGGTCTGGGCGTGCGCTGGTGCGAGCAGCGCCAAGGCCACCGCAATGGCCGGTAGCGGGAAAAATTGGCGGATGATGGCTTTCATTCAAGTTTCCTTGTGGATGTTGTTGTCGGTGTTGCTTTTGGTGCTGTTGTTGGTACTGCTATCGGCCCGTGACGCGCATCAGCACGGCCGTCGCATCGTTCGCCGCCGCACCGCGCCAGGCGACGATCTGGTCGGGACGGATCAGCGCCAATGGCGCCTCATACAAGTCGCGCAGCGAGGCCTGCGGCAGCCGCAGCACACGCAGGTCGACGCAAAGCGCCCGTGCGGCGGTTTCGAAGGCGGATGTCGAAGGCGCATCGGGGCCCAGCGCAAGCAGGGTCCATTCGCTGTGGAAGCCATCAAACAGCGAGCTTCCGTCGTCCAGCCAGGCATGCGGCGGGCGCCCGCCCGGGCTCGCGGTGGCGGTGTAGCTGTTGGGTTCATCGGGCGGCAACGGCACGCCGTCGCCGGCGATGATGGGTGAGCCGTCGTAGCGGCCGCCGAAGGTGACGCCGGGAATATTGAATTCCAGCCTGGCGTGTTCGCCGAAGTAACGGGCCGCGCGCTCGCGCTCGGCATCGCCCTGCTCTGAGGCCTCGTCGAGTTCGGCCCTGGCGACGAACAGGCCCACCGAATCGGCAAACTGCCGGGCGTAGCCGGTGTTGCGTTCAGCCAGGGGCTTGCGCTCGGCCGCATAGCTGTCCAGCAGCGCCGCGGGCGCCTGGCTGCGCAGCACGCTGGCGAGCTTCCAGCCCAGATTCACCGCGTCCTCGATCGCGGTGTTGTAGCCCAGGCCGCCGGTCGGGGTGAAAAGATGCGCCGCATCGCCGGCGATGAACACCCGGCCCTGCTGGAAACGCTGGGCAACGAGTGCGTGGCCGGCCAGCCAGGTGCCCATCGACAGTATCTCGATCGGAAGTTCCACGCCGACGGCCTCGGCGAAAACGCGCCGGGCGTCGTCCTCCGTCCAGTTGTCGGCATCCTCCCCGGGCCGCAGCGCGGCATGGAAGGCGTATTCCGACACACCGTCCACCGAGGCCATGAAGGAACGCCGCTGGTGGTTGACCGCGACATACATCCAGGCCTTGGGATGCTGAAGCACCGAAAGAAAAGCCGGCGCGCGCAGGTAGATGGCGAACATCTTGCCGCCCATGAACTCGCGCTGTATGCCGGTGACGCCGCCCCATTCGATGCCCAGCTGGCGGCGCACAAAGCTGCGCGCGCCGTCGGCGCCGACCAGGTACTGGGCCTTCACTTCCTGCGGCGGGCCGCCGGCGCTGGGGCGGACGGTCGCGCTCACGTCGCTGTCTTCTTCAGCGAAACGCTCCAGCGACCAACCATAGCGCAGCTCGGCCGAGGGCCAGGATTCGGCATGGCGGCGCAAGGCCTGCTCGACGAATTTCTGCGACACGCGGTGCGGCAGTTCGGCCGCGCTCCATGAGCCGCCCATAGACTTGATCTTGACCTGCGCCTCGGCCGCGGTGGGCAGACTGATGCGCGAGAGTTCGTGCCGCGCATAGCGCGTGAAGTAGGCGATGTCGGTGGGGTGGTCGGCGGGCAGCCCAAGCACCCGGATCTCATGGGCAAAGCCCAGGCGCCGGAAGTGCTCCATGGTGCGGGCCTGGGTGGCGTTGGCTTGCGGGTTGAAGGCGGTGCCGGGTTTGGCATCGACCACCAAGCAGCGCACGCCGCGGCGGCCCAGTTCATTCGCGAGCATCAGGCCGCATGGGCCGCCGCCGACAATGAGGACATCCGTCCGCAACGGGAGAGTGGAGGCTTCGGGGTTTGTGGAGTGCATGCCATATTGTCAGGCCAGCCTGACCAATTCGGCAACAGGCATCGGCAGGCATCTTTTAGGTGCTTACCCTAGGGGCATGCGCCCGCGCGAATCGCTTTCTTATTTTTCAGGCGGGCCGTACCAGCGCAATGCCGCCTTGACGGACCGCAGGGAGTCGGCCCCAATGTTGCGGGCCATTTCTTTTTCGGCCTGGCGGACCGCGTCGCGGAAATCGTTTAACCAGACCAGTCCTTGGGGCGTGAAGTACACAATCCGCGCGCGCCCATCCAAGGGGTCCAGTTTTCGGGCCACGATTCCGAGGGTTTCCAGTTGGGCCACGAGTTCACTCATGGACTGCTTGGTCACCGCGGCGCGCTGAGCCATGTCCGTGAGGCGCGTGCCCTCAATATCCAGATGGCGGGTCGCATTGATGTGCATGGCCGTGCTCTCGGTATGCCCGGCCTGCGCCAGAAGCTCGATGACGCGCGCCTCGAAATGCCGCAAGGCATTGCTCAAGAGACGGCCTATGTTTCCGTGCCGCCAGCGGTCGTCAATGTCATCGGATTTCTGGGTTTTGACTACTTTGTTGGACGAAGCGGCTTCCCGGGTCATGGCGGCAATTGCAAAGTTGGAATGCCTCAGGATACGACATTGCCACGCACCGAGGACGCCGGTGAGGTACTGAGCCCGCAGGATCCGAGAAGGCGCCCGTGTGATCGCCCCGACCCATTCGGCCGTGAAAACACCTGATTGAGGCAGGTTCTTGATGGCCGATCGCCCGCGCGCGAGCGACCTGCCGCCCTCATCGACGACCCGGAAAGTAAACCACCATCCGGGAAGCCGGGTCAGGCTCCGACGCAATCCAATGCCGCAAGGCTCAAGAACAATCTCCTACGCGGCGTGCCCGCACAGTATGCTGGATTGAGCGTGCTGCAAAACCCATTTTCAGCTCCAGCGCCTCTGACAGGTCCACCTGTTCCGGCGAGATGAAGATTGCGCTGCCGGCCCCAGTCAGTGTCGGATTTGTACAAGTGATCTCCCAAGACGATTTAGGGCCATCCCGACGCACCGGGGAGTAGTCGCACTTGGGGGCTGGCTTCGAAGTATCGTCACTCGGTGGCGGTGAGGCTTCGATCAGCGTCTTTTCGGGAACGGGCCCCAGTGCTTCCGCCGAGAGGCATATGGTTCGAACGCGTTCCGCGTCGCCACCAAAGGGCAGGCCCTTGTAGGCGCCTGTCAGTTCCCATTTCCCGGGCCTCACAGGCACCTGAGCGAACGCGCCGGCATGTACCACTATCGCCAGCCAGAAGGCTGATCGCACTTGAATCCACTTCATGATGTCATTCCTTTGTTGAAAACACATTAGTCAAAGAGGCCAACGCCTACGCCTGCAAGCAATGGCTGCAATCAACCTGGTCTGCATTGGCATACGAAATTGCAGGTACGGACTCATCGCGCGGCACCGAAGTGGCAGACCCGACCGGTGCAACCGGAGCGAAAGGCACGGGTGCCGGCACCAGTGGTGCAGCAGGCACCAGCCGGACTGGTGCGACTGGTGGCGGCACGAGCGGTATCACCGGCGGGATCATGCAGGCAGACAGTGATGCCGATACACCGGCTGCGAGGAGAAGTCTTACGACGGACCGAGGTATGGGCAAGGTAGCGTTCTTCGAAGAGGCATTTGTCTTTTTCATTTCTCAAGTTCCTTCAAGTTGCATCCTTCGTTGAATGGGAAAGGCGAGCCCACTGGGTCAGATTCCGGCAACTACGAGCTGTTCACCGACGTTTCCCAACCCAACTATGAAAAGGCGCCGCACGCAGAGTTGAACGGTCAGCGAATCCGTGCTTCGTCAGGCGATGATCGGTCAAGTTTCTGTGCAACAGCATCAAAGGTAAGTTCACCCAGCTTCGTGGCAGCCGTCTCAATGCCGAGAAATGGAATGCGGTAGTAAGACTCCAGCGGTAGCTGTTTTTCATTAACCATCGCGACTGCCTTAATCTCGTCTTTGAGTGCAAACGCGAGCGGCCCGGCAACGAGCGAAACGGAACGCATAGCCAAGCCCCGTTCCGTGTAGCCTTTGATGGTCAGGGTCATTTGTGCATCACCTGTGATAGGAACACCCGCCTTTTTTGCCGCCGCCGCATAACCAGCACGGATCAATTCCGGCACCGCGGGTCGCACCTGGCATTCCCCGCAGTCGATGACGACAGAAATTGGCGGCATGCTTTTCGGGAACGCCTTTGGTGACTTTGACGCCTCCGTTGCACAGCCCACCAACAGAAACGCCACGGCCATCGATGCCCATATGGCCGGAGGAGAAAAACGGCTCATGTGCCATGTGCTTTCATGGGTTCGAGTCCCAGCATCGGGCCAGGCCCGGGACCCGGTATCGGACCGCGGGGCAAAGGCAGGCAGGCGGACAGCAGTAATGCCGCAGCCACCGCCCCGACAGAAAGCTTCAAGACGGACCGAATTTTCGGCATAGCAGGCGTCTTCGGCGAATCAGTAGTTTTTTTCACTTCTTAGTTCCTTCAAGTTGGATCGTTCACTTACACGGAAAGGGGTAGGTCACCTGGGTCAGGTTCGATAACGGAATTTCGTTGGTGGTCGGTACGACTTGCCCTGCGCGAGACGAAGCGCCGACCGGCTTGAAGCAGGTCGTCCACATAAGTGAAAACGACAGGCACGACGAGCAGGCTCAACACCGTCGATGTCAACAATCCACCGATGACCACGATCGCCATCGGTTGGCGGAAACTGGGCTCGGCACCGAGGCCCAGTGCATTAGGCAGCATGCCGGCACCCATCGCTACCGTGGTCATGACGATAGGCCGAGCCCTTTTGTGACAGGCGTCGATGAGTGCGTCCAGGCGTCCGAGGCCACGTTGGCGGCGCGCCAAGACGGCGTACTCGACGAGCAGGATTGAGTTCTTGGTGACGACGCCCATCAGCATCAGCACGCCGATCACGACCGGCATCGAAAACGCTTGGTGCGTCATCCATAGCGCGAACAGTGCACCGCCCATGGCCAGCGGCAAGGCGGCGAGGATGGTGACGGGCTGCAGGAAGTCGTGGAACAACAGCACCAACACGGCGTAGATGCAGAACACGCCGATCGCCATCGCTATGCCAAAACTCTGAAACAACTCGCTCATGCGCTGCACATCGCCCTGGTCGACGCTGCGCACGCCAGCCGGCAGAGAGCGCAACACCGGCAGTGCCAAGGCTTCGCGCTGTACGTCGCCGATCGCGCGACCGTTCAGTTCCACGGTCAGGGTGACATTGCGCGACCGATCGAGGCGGTCTATCTGCGAAGGACCGCTGCCGAGCTCAACGTCGGCCACCGAGCCCAGGCTCACGCTCCCCTTGCTGCCCGGCACACGCAGGTTATTCACCATATCAAGGTCACCGCGCATCGCGGGGTCCATGCGCACGCGGATAGCGATCTGCCGCTGTGGCAGATTGAGCTTAGGCAGCGCCGTCGAGTAGTCACCGTAAGTGGCGAAACGGACGGCGTCACCGAGCGCTTCGGAGGTAACGCCGAACGATGCAGCCCGTGCGCTGTCGGGCCTTATTTGGATCTCCGGCCGTTGCAATGCCGTACTCGACGTAACGTTGCCTATGCCCTTCAAGGTACGCAGTTGCGTCTCCGCCTCGGCGGCAGCACGTGCCAGCGCCTGCGGGTCATCGCTGGCGAGCGTGATCTGCAGCGCCTCGCCGCTGTTGCCTCCACCGACCGTGACACGCGCACCCGGCAGGCTGCGAAGGACTTCGCGCATCTTCGCTTCAACACCCGACTGCTTGAGTTTTCGTTCACCACGCGGCACAAGATCCACGGTCAAGGTTGCGCTCGTCAAGTCCGCAGAAGACGTCATTACCGGCCCACCGCCACCGGTCGCCGTACCGGCCGAAATGAAGACACTGTGTACTTCGGGCAGCGTACGCAGCAGTTCGGCGGCACGCCGACCGGTCGCCGCGGTCGCATCCAGCGTGCTGCCCGGTGCGAGTTTGAGCGTCACGGTGCTTTGCGCCTTGTCCTGCGCCGGCATGAAGCTGGTCGACAGAAAGGTCGCGGCACCGATCGCGGCGACGAAAAATAGCACCACAGCGACCATGGTGGCTTTGCGGCGCGAAAGCAGAACATGTACCCAGCCAAGGTAGCGCGTCATCAGCGGGCCATCGGCAGCGCCGTGCTCACCGGCTTGCAATGGCTTGAGCAGGTAGGCCGCCATCATCGGCGTTAACAAGCGCGCCACAAGGAGCGAAACCAGGACCGCGACCGATGCGGTGACACCGAATTGACGAAAAAACTTGCCTGGGATGCCGCTCATGAACGCGGTCGGCAGGAACACCGCGACCAATGTGAAGGTTGTTGCGATAACCGCGAGGCCGATCTCATCGGCCGCCTCCATCGCCGCCTGGAATGGCGTCTTGCCCATGCGCAGGTGACGCTCGATGTTTTCGATCTCGACGATCGCGTCATCGACGAGAACCCCGACGACAAGCGACAGAGACAGCAACGTGATGGTGTTCAGCGAGTAGCCGGCGAGCGCCATAAAACCGAAGGTCGGTATGATCGACAGCGGCAATGCGGTCGCCGAAATAAAGGTGGCGCGCCAGTTGCGCAAAAAACACCACACGACAACAATCGCGAGGAGCGCCCCTTCGAGCAATAGATGCATCGATCCCTCGTAGTTGTCCTTGATCGGCACCACCGTATTGCTCGCCTCGACGATCTCGACTTCGGGGCGTCCCTGCTGGAAGCGGCTGATCGCGACGCGCACCGCGTCGGCGACACCAACATCTGAATAGCCACGCGAGCGAGTCACCTGAAAGCCAATGACTGGTCGACCGTCGCGGAATGCAAGCGTTGTTGGGTCTGCCTGGCTGTCGCTGATACGCGCGATCTGGTCCAACCGTACATATCGTCCATCGGCCATCGGAACGGTTATCGCGCCGACTTCAGCCGGCGTTCCAACGGTCGCTATCATGCGCGTAGATTGCCGCAAGCCGCCAATGTCACCCTGCCCACCTGAACTGTCTTTCTGCGTCGCTCTCAAGCGTGCCGATACATCCGATGGCGTCACTCCCAACCCCGCCATCAGCGTCGGATCGAGGTCGACATGTACCTCGCGATCGATACCGCCCACGCGGGAGACTGATGCAACGCCTTTCACCGCAAGCAGCGCCTTGGCAACATCGTTGTCGACGAACCAGGACAGATCTTTCTTGTCCAGCCGGGCCGATTCGATCGTATAGGTCAGAAAGGCCGCCCCCGCGGCCGTGAGCTTCGAGACTGTCGGTGACGCCATGCTCGCGGGCAGATCGGCACGCGCGCTGTCCACCGCATTGCGCACCTCGCTCAAGGCCTCCTCTCCGTTCTTGTCAATCTCGAAGCTGGCGCTGATCGCCACAGCTCCGTCGGTGATCGTCGTCACGACGTGGTCAAGTCGGCTCAGCGAAGCGAGCTTGTCCTCGATCTTGCGGGCCACCTCGGTTTCAAGCTGTGAGGGAGCGGCCCCTTCCAGCGTTGCCGAGATCTGAATCGTCGGCAAGTCCATGTCGGGGAAGTCCTGGATCTGCAAGTACCGGAAACCTATGAGTCCCAATGCAGTCAGCAACACGAAGAGCAGCAGCGCCGGCACCGGATTGCGGATAGACCATGCGGAAAAATTCATCGCATGGCTCCCTGCGTAGCATCGGCACGCTCCGCAGCAGAGACCACGGTCACCCGCGCGCCCTCAGAGAGGAATGCCCCACCGTCGGCGACGACACGGGCCCTGGTCGGCAAGTCATCCACCTCCACGCGGTTTCCTTGCCGACGGCCGATTTTCACCGGACGACTGTTGACCTTATCGCCGGATCCGAGCAGATAGACATACGCGCGCCCGTCGCGCAACGTTACGGCCGTCTGGGGCAGCGTCTGTGCCGGCACGGGATCGAACTCGATAAAGCCGTTGGCGAACATACCGGCACGTGCCGCGCTGCCGGCCTGCAGGCTGACGTAGACTATCGCGCGACCGGTGCCGGTGCTGAGCGTTGGGCTAACCAGCCGCACGCTGCCATCGACCCGCTCGCCGTTCGGCAGGGTCACGCGCGCGGTCTGGCCGGTCCGCAACGCAGCCACCTGACGAGCATCGAGCTCAGGCCGCCATTCAACGCGACCTTGGCGTACAAGGCGAAACAGCTCAGCACCAGCGCTGACGACATTGCCGACCACCGCGGACTTCGACGACACTATGCCGTCGTCGGCGGCGACCACTCGCGTCTGCTTTAGTTTGAGCTTTATGCTGTCAAGCTCGGCCTCGGCCGACGCGAGATCGGCTCGCGAGATCGCCTCGCTGGCATGATAGTCCTCCACTTTCTGGACCGATAGCGCACCGCTGTCCCCGACGCCCTTCGCGCGCTGCAAGTTGGATGCAGCCTGCTCCAGCGTTGCGCGCGCACGCGCGACGACAGCGTTCTGTTTACGCAGATCGGCCTGCAAGCTGTCGTCGGCCAGCCGCGCGAGCAAATCCCCTCGCTTGACGTTCGCCCCCACGTCAACCAACAACTCAACAATTCTCAGCCCCCCGGTCTCGGGGCTAACGATGATTTCCTGCCAGGCGGTGAGCGGTCCACTGCCTTGCACGATCTGCGGCCAAGTCTCAACCTCCGTCGTAACAACGTTGACCGCCAGCACGCTCGGCGCCTGTACTTCCGGTGCTGCCGCTACGGGACTCTCAATCCACATAGCAAGACCTATTGCCGACAAGGCAGTCAGTCCGATCGCACCGGCGTGCAGCGTCCTTTTTGCGAATTTCTTCATAGCTTGGTCCTTGATGCTTCGGTCAATGCGGCCGGCGGTGATGCCGGAACGCCCGGTTGCCAGCCCCCGCCGAACGCCTTGTAGAGCGCGATCCAGTGTTCGACGCGGTCGCGCTGGAGGGTGATCACGTTGATCTCGGCGGACAGTGCTGAACGGCGCGCCTCCTCCAGCGTCAGCAGACTTTCACTGCCGGCGCGCCAGTTCACTTCGGTAGCACGGAAGTAGCGCCGATAGCCGTCGGCGGCGCGTTCGGCTTCTTCGGTGCGGCGCGCCGTGCTGTCCAGGTTGATCAGCGCCTGTTCGACCTCTTTCACCGCGGTACGCACGCCCTGGCGATAGCCGGCGAACGCTGCCTGATAGCCGGCCCGCGCCGTATCGACTGCGGCACGCCGCCTGCCCGAATCAAAGATCGGAAGCGACAGCGAGGGGCCGACAGACCAACCCGTGAAGGATGAAGCACCCGCTGCAGCCGAGACGGAGATCGACCCAGAGAGCGACAAGCTGGGATAGAGGTCAGCCTGCGCCACTCCGATCTCGGCACTGCTCGCCGCGAGTTCACGCTCCAGCGACGCGAGATCGGGCCGCTGACGCAGCGCATTGACCGGCACACTCTCTACCGCCAGTCCCGCTGGCCTGGGAATACCGCTACCGCCGGCCAGGAGTTCGCGCAACGCGGGCTCGTCCTGCCCGGTCAGGTCAACCAGCGACTTGATCAGCAGATCGCATTGCGCACGCTGCGAAAGCAGCGTCGAGCTCGCGTTCGCAAGACTGGCGTGCGCCAGGGCCACATCGGCCTGAGCACTGAACCCTAGCCGCACGGCCATGGCCGTCGCTTTCTCGGTTGCGGCCGTCGAGGTGCGTTCGCGTTGGTATGCATCGGCCAGCAGCACGCAGGCGCGATACCGCACATAGGTATCGGCGACCTCGGCGGCAAGCGAGATTCGCGCGTCGTGCCAGTCCGCTTCTCGCGCATCGGCGCGAGCGGCAGCGGCCTCGGTATTGCGTCGCACCTTGGCAAAGAGATCGATTTCCCACGCCGCGTCCAGGCCGGCGCTGCGCGTCGTGCCCGTCGTTGCGGTACCCGGTATCGATTGCTGGCGGGACCGAGTGAGCGAGACGCTGCCGTCAACACTCGGCAAGCCGCCCGAACGCGCCGTGCTCAGTGTGGCGCGGGCCTTCTCTATACCTGTCCAGGCTTTCATGAGGCTTGGGCTGTCAGCCTCGGCCAACGCAATGAGCCGTGCCACGGCTGGATCATCGAATTGCTGCCACCAGTTGCGCATCGCGTCGACGTCGCCCCCATGCGGTAACACGGCCTGCCAGGCTGCGGGGGCGATCGGAGCGGGCCCAGAGTAGATTGGGCCGACCGCGCAGCCAGCGAGCGTCAGGCTTGCAAAGACTGGCACCAAGAAGGTGGCGAAGGGGGGGGACAGGGAAGCACGCATAAGCTGGAGTGATCAACAGAGGTTCGGCGAATGATAGGAATTCCGTCCGTTCAGCGCGGTCCAGCAACGTTAAGCAGGGTAAAGATCAGTACCGCGACGTGCGTCGCGTGCCAAAACAACGGGATAATTTCGACATATTTCAGGACGACTCAACCATGCACCGCGTACTCCTCGTCGACGATGACGTCGATCTCACCGAGATGCTGTCGCTGTACCTCGAGCACGAAGGCTTTGACGTTCATGCGGTTCACGATGGTGAAGAAGGTATTGCGGAAGCGAAACGGAGTGTCTACGCCATCGTCGTGCTCGATGTCATGCTGCCGCGCATGTCAGGCATCGAAGTGCTTCGCCGCATCCGCACAATCAGCGAAGTACCGGTGTTGATGCTCACAGCACGCGGCGAAAATATCGACCGCATTGCCGGGCTTGACATGGGCGCGGACGACTACGTACCCAAGCCCTGCACGCCGGGCGAGCTGGCGGCGCGCATCCGTGCCATCCTGCGCCGTACCGAGGCACGTGAAACAGCCAGCACCACATCCAGCCCGCGTGTGTTGCAGGTGGGCGAACTGATGCTCTGGCCCGGCAGCCGGCGCGCACAATGGCGCGGCCGGCCGCTTGACCTGACGGGCACCGAGTTTTGCCTGCTTGATGTGCTGGCGCGCCATGCCGGGCAACTCATCAACAAGGAAGCCATCTCGCAGCAAGCCTTCGGCCGGCCCCTGGCCCGGTTTGACCGCAGCATCGATGTGCACATCAGCAGCATCCGCCAGAAACTGGGCGCGCGGCCGGACGGCCTTCCGTGGATTCAAAGCGTGCGCGGTATGGGCTACCAGTTGCTGGAGGACTGAGTTCACAAACCGCACTCGAACACGCTGGTCCAGCCCACCGGTGCAATCGGCTGCAATTTCCTTACCGAAAAGGATTTCCCATGACACCCAACAAGCCTTTCGGCCGGCTCTTCTGGAAGTTTCTGCTCGCGCTGGCCACGAGCATGGTGCTGTCGATCGGCGGCACAGTGGGCTTCTTCTTGTTCACCGGCCGTACGCCACCACCACCCGTCGGCATGCCCATGTGGGGGCTGGTACCAATAGTGCCGGTGGTATCAGCCGTTGTCGCGGTGCTCCTGATCAGCCTTGTATTGGCGTGGTACCTGTCACATCCGCTGCGCCACCTGAGCTGGGCGCTGCGCCGCCTGTCCGAAGGCCGGCTCGACACCCGGGTCGTGCCGCTGATGAGTGGCCGGCGGGACGAGATTGCCGACCTGGCACGCGATTTCGACCATATGGCTGCGCGGATCGAGCAGCTGGCACAGGCCAAGCGCACGCTACTGCACGACATTTCCCACGAGCTGCGCTCGCCGCTGACACGCCTGCAGGCCGCCATCGGCTTGCTGCGTCAGGACCCGGCGCAGGCAAGCGCGATGATCGAACGCATCATGCGCGAAAGCGAGCGCTTGGAGATGCTGATCGAAGCCCTGCTGACGCTGCACCGGCTGGATGCCGGCCCCACAGATGCACCCGCGCAGCGCGTTGACGTCATCGAACTGCTGCAGGCCATCGCCGACGACGCCGATTTCGAGGCCCGTGCTTCGCGGCGGACCCTTCGCTTCGAGGCGCCAGGCAGCTTTGTCACCAACGCGTACGGCGAGCTGCTCTATCGCGCTTTCGAGAACGTCATCCGCAACGCCTTGAAATACAGTCCCGCAGGTAGCGAGATCGAGGTTCTTGTCCGTATTTCGGAGGGCGACGGCATGCTTGTGACCACTGTGCAGGACCGTGGCCCCGGCGTACCGTCCGAAATGCTGGAGGCCATCTTCGAACCGTTCACCCGGGTCGCGGGCAGTGAATCGGTTCGCGGCACCGGCTTGGGCCTCGCAGTCGCGCGCCGGGCCATGTTGCTGCATGGCGGCAGCATAGCGGCCACGCTGCGCGAAGGCGGCGGGCTGGTTGTCACACTTTCCCTGCCGCGAAACAACTGATGGTCGCGGCGAACGATCCACATAACTTCTGGCGCTTGTCTTTTGAGACCGTTGTGCTGATGAAGCTTCCCATTCTTTCAATTCTGTTCGCATCAGTGATGCTGACCGGCTGTTCCACACTTCGCCCCTGGCAGAACGCTGCGGCGCCACAGCCAAGTTCACATGGCGCCGGCCCGCCTGGTTATGGCCCGGAAGATACGGACAAGCGATCCATCGTGGCGGCGCTGACGCTCTCGGGTGGCGGCGCTCGCGCCGCCGCTTTCGGGCTAGGGGTTCTGCATGAACTGAAAGCAACCCGCTTTGTCTGGGAAGGCAAGGAAACGACATTGCTGGATGAAGTTGGATTGATCAGCGGGGTCTCGGGAGGCAGCATCCTGGCAACCCACTACGCGACCTTCGGTGACGAGACACTGACCCGGTTCGAGCCGGATTTCCTCCTGAAAAACTTTCAGGGCGACTTGATCCGGTCGGCGCTGTCGCTGTCCCGTTTCCCCAAACTGATGTCGCCGTGGTACGGCCGAAGCAATTCCCTGGAAGAGAACCTGGGCGTGTTGTACCGCGGCAGGACTTTCGGTGACCTGGCTACCCGGAAACGGGGGCCGAGGCTGCTGATCACGGCGACTGATCTCACAACAGGCTCGGCATTTGAATTCACCCGTGAGCAGTTCGCGCTGATCTGTTCGGACCTGGACAGCGTGCCCCTTTCGTTCGCGGTTGCCGCGTCATCCGCGGTCCCGCTGGTACTAAGTCCCATGACCCTGCAAAACCACGCCGGATCCTGTCCTCGCTTGCCTCCGGCCAATCCCGGCGGGGCCGGGTTGACAGCGACCAACTATCGAAGCCGGATGATGAAAGCCAGCGCGGAAAGCTACATGGACGCTCAGGAACGCCCATTCCTGCATCTCGTCGATGGAGGATTGGCCGACAACCTGGGCATCAGGGGACTGCTTGACCGGGTAGTGGCGACAGGCTCCATTCAGGACAGCTTTCGCGACTGGCCGCCCGGTTCCATCCACAAACTGATTCTCATCGCGGTCAATTCGGAGCGCGCTCCGGCCGACCGAATCGACCAGAGCGACCTCGTGCCGACTATCGCCCAGGCAACGGGCGCATTGCTGTTCGGCGCAGGATCTCGCTCAACCCAGATGGCTTTGGCAATGCTGGAGGATGATGTTCGGCGCTGGAACGAGGAGCTGGAGCGCCATCGCGGCGCCAGCGACAGCCCATTTGCTTCCGACGCGGAGATTCACGTTATCAGCGTGAGTTTGCGAGACGTGCCGGATACCGAACGGCGGCGTCTGGCGCTACGTGTACCGACAGCCTTTACGATAGATGCCCCTGACGTGCAATTACTGCAGGAATCCGCACGCGAAGTATTGCGTCGATCGCCAGCGTTCCAGCGCCTGAGCCAGGATCTCGGCGCGCCCATACAACAACCGGTCCCGTCAGATGAAGGCGCACCCGCTCTTTAAAGATATGCCAGTTGAGCGCATTCTGCTGGGGTCGGAAAGTTTTCCGGGCGCCCAGCTCAGTGTCTCGGACCAGAGGCGTTAGCCGCGTCCAGGTCGTCGGTCTGGCAGTCGATCACCAGAGTAGCCAGCCAGCTTTTGTGCATGGCCTGTGCCTCAGAACTGGTCGAGAAGTTGCCTCAGCACGGGCGCGATAAGGAGTACCGCATAGCCCACCAGGTGCACCGCGGCGATTGCGCAGACACCGAGCGCCAGGCCGAGCAGCAGCTCGGTGGTGCTGGAGGCTTTTTCTTGCTCTTCCCCGGGCGTGGGGGCCTCGATCACAGGGGGGTGGATGAAAGTGTTCATGCCGCATCATCCGAAAACAAAATCATTCAGGGGGTCGGGTGATGCCGTGTCTCAGGCTCGGTGGAAAACCTACAGGGAAACCCTCAGTCCTCCAGCATTTCCGGCGTTTCCCTGCGGCGGCCGAAATAGCGCCTGACCTGCCCGGGATCGCTGCCCACGGCGTAAATGGCCGCGCGCAGTTCGTGCTCGGTGCATTGCAATTCAGCGCACCAGGCCTGCACGACCTGCGGGTCAAGCAAGGTAATGCGGTCAACCGCCGCGGCGGTTGGGGGAGCTCGCGAAGCCATCATGGTTCTCCCTTCAGGTGGGACATTTCATGGAGCCGAAAGATGCCCGGGCCGTTCCCGGGCCCGGATACATCCTGCTACATGACTCTGCTACCTTTTGGGCTATAGCGCATCCCCCAATTGGAGGAGGTGGCTGGAAACGCCAGCTTACGAATTCGGGGGATTCAGGCCGGGCCGGCCAGGGCGCAGAAGTCCCGGACCGCGGCGCCTGCCTGTTGCAGGGACGCCTCACCGATCGCATAGGCGAAGCGCAGGTGATGCGCCAGGCCGAAAGCGGAACCGTGCACCACACCCACGTTCGCCTCCTCGAGCAGCGCGACCGCCACGGCTTCATCGGAATCGAGCAGAACGCCGCCCGCGCTGCGCCTGCCTATCAGGCCGGCACAAGAAACAAATGCATAGAACGCGCCGGCGGGCGTCTCGCAGCGCAGCCCCGGGGTCTGGTTCAGCTGCGCGACCAGCAGGTCGCGCCGCCGCTGGAACTGGGCGCGGCTTTGCGCGATGAAATCCTTGGGGCCGGTGAGTGCCGCGAGGGCGGCGTGTTGCGAGATCGAGCAGGCACCCGAGGTCTGCTGCCCTTGCAGTTTTTCCATGGCCTCCAGCAGCCAGCGGGGCCCGGTGCCGAAGCCTATGCGCCAGCCCGTCATCGCGTAGGCCTTGGACACACCGTTCATGGTCAGCGTTCGCTCCTGCAGTGCCGGAACGGCCTGGGCCAGGGTGCAAAACGCCGCGCCGTCGAAGATCAGGTGCTCGTAGATGTCGTCGGACAGGATAAGGACGTGCGGGTGCGCCAGCAGCGCGCGACCGAGTGCCTCCAGTTCTTCGCGGCTATAGACCGCACCCGTGGGATTTGACGGGGAGTTCAGGATCAGCCACTTGGTTCGGGGCGTGATCGCGGCCTCAAGGGCAGCGGGCGTCAGCTTGAAACCGGTTGCCGCGTCGCAGGCAACGATCACGGATACGCCACCGCAGATCTGGACCATCTCCGGGTAGCTGACCCAGTATGGCGACGGAATGATCACCTCGTCGCCCTCGTTGAGCGTGGCGGCCAAGGCGTTGTACAGCACCTGCTTGCCGCCCGAGCAGACGATGGTGTCCCGCCACGCTACGTCGAGCCCGTTCTCGCGCTGGTACTTTGCGGCCACCGCCTCGCGTAAGGCCCGCAAGCCGGCCACCGGCGTGTAGCGCGTGTGCCCCGCCCCAATGGCGGCGATGCCCGCCTCGCGCACATGGGGCGGCGTGTCGAAGTCGGGCTCTCCCGCAGTCAGCGAGACCACCGGGTGTCCGGCCGCCTTGCGCAGCGCGGCGCGGTCCATCATGCGGTAGGTCGCGGAGGGCTGCGCGGCGGCGAGGCGGGTGTTCAGCAGGCTGTGGGCGCGCGTCATTTGCGCTCCGCGGCAATGGCTTCAAACTCCTTGTCGTGCATCACGTCGGCGACGGAGCGCCCTGCCCTGACCGCGGCGACCATACCCTCCTGGCGGCGGTTGATCTTTTCCCCCAGGGCCAGCACTTCTTCGATCTTTTCTTGCGGGATAAAGACGGTGCCGCAACGGTCCGCAATCACGTAGTCGTTTTCGTGCACGGTCACGCCGGCCATTTGTACCGGCTTGCCGGCGTCGAGCTGGACGACGCGGTTGCGCGCGCTGACCATGGTGATGCCCTTGCCGTACACCGGGTAGGCGATGGACTCGCTGCCTTCGATGTCGCGGCTGCAGCCGTCAATGACGGTGCCGCGGATTTTCTTGGCTACGGCGGCGTTGGCCAGAATGTCGCCCCAGCACGAAATGCCATCTATGCCACCCGAGATTACGAGCACCCTGTCGTCCGTCGTGACCGCGTCTATCACGGGCGAGATCAGGTGGACCGTGGGTTTGGCTTCGGTCTTGGGCCCCAGCAGGACGGTGCTGGCCCGGCCCACGACCTTGGGGCAGTCCCAGAGCGGCCTCAGCCCATAGGTGGCGCCGGGCAGCCCCAGGAAATCCAGTGCGTCGGAAACGGTGTTGCTGTCCAGCGCCGCGAGGCGCTGCAAAGTCGGCTTGTCCATGGTGTCAAACGCCTTTCTGGCTCAGGGTGGCATCCACCCAGGCCGATGAGTATGTACCCGCGAGGATCGCGGCGATGGTGGCCTGCTCGTCCCGCACCTTGGCGTGGGCTTTTCCCGCGACCTCGGCCGCAAGCGCGGCGGGCACCGCGACAAGGCCATCCGAGTCGCCAACCATCACGTCCCCGGGCTGCACCAACAGGCCGCCCACGGTGACAGGCACGTTGATGCTGCCGGGACCGTCCTTGTAAGGACCGCGCAGGCTGACGCCCCTGGCCCAGCACGGAAAGCCCTGCGCCTCGAAGGCGTCGACGTCGCGGATCGCGCCGTCCATCACAAAGGCCGCGGCGCCGCGCATGCGCGCCGTCGTCATCATGATCTCGCCCACCAGCGCGCGCGAGATGTCCCCCTCCCCGTCCACCACCAGCACATCGCCGGCCTGCAGCATGTCCAGGGCCTTGTGGATCAGCAGGTTGTCGCCGGCCCGCACCCGCACCGTGAAGGCATTGCCGCAGCAGCTGACGATGGAGCGGTTGACGGGCCGCAGCGCGGTCGTGCCGACCAGGCGCCCGCCCATGACGTCGCCGATCACCGAGCTGGGCAGGCCGCGCAAGGCGTCCAGCGCGGCGGCGTCTTCTTTCACCCGGGGGTGGATCTCGATTCCATTGAATGCCGCCATGCTCAATCCACCTTCGCGCCCGAGCGCTTGACCACGGACTCCCACAGGGGCAGCTCCGAGGCAATGAATTTGGCGAAGGCTTCGGGGGTGCCCTTGACGTCGGCCGATCCCATTTTGTCCAGGCTCATGCGCGCTTCCCTGGAGTCGAGCACGGTGTTGAGCGCGCCGTTCAGCCGCTTCACCAGCGCCGCTGGCGTGCCGGCCGGCGCGAACAGGCCGTACCAGTTCTCCGTCACAAAGCCGGGCATGCCCTGCTCCTTCATGGTCGGCACATTCGGCAAGCCGGCTGAGCGGGCCGCGCCCGTCGTGGCGAGGGCACGTATGCGGCCCGACGCGAGCTGCGGCACGATCACGCTCATGGCTTCGAAAGACATTTCCACCTGCCCCGCCACCACATCCTGGATCGCCGGCCCCGAGCCTTTGTAGGGGATGTGGGCCAGGGATATCTTTTGCTCCAGCTTGAGCAGCTCACCCATCAAATGCTGCGGGCTGCCGCTGCCGGCCGATGCATAGCTGAGCTTGCCCGGGTTCTTTTTGGCAAGTTCCACCAATTGGGCCAAGCTGGTGGCCGGCACGCCGGCGCTGACATACAGCACCAGGGGCACGGAGGCGACCTGGCCGATCGGCGCAAGCCCCTTCACCGGGTCCACGCGCAGCTTGTACAGGTTCCGGTTGATCACGATGCCGGTGTTGCTGCCCAGCAAAAGCGTGCATCCGTCCGGCGCCGCGGTGGCCACAAACTCAATACCGATATTGCTGCTGGCGCCGGCCTTGTTCTCGACGATGACGGGGGTCCCGAGTTCCTTCATCAGGCCGGGCTGGATCAGGCGCGCCAGCAGGTCGGTGGTGCCGCCGGGCGGATAGGGCGACACGAGCTTGACCGCGGGGCAAGGGTAAGCGGCTTGCGCCCAGGCCGCGCCCGATGCGATGGCGAGGGCCGTGGATGCGGCAAGGGTGGAAAGAAGGCGTACGGGGTTCATGGTGTTTGTCTCCGGAAATCAGGGCTTCAGGTCGTCAGTGGCGAATCGGCCGCGCGCTGCAGCGTGTGGTACTTGAACTGCTTGCGGGCCTCGGCCAGCGGCATGCCGGCCAGGGCTGCGGCGAGGATCTGCTCCTCAATCACCCGGGTTTCCAGCGCCTTGGCCAGCACGTCCTGCAGGTGGGCCCGCGGCACCACCACAATGCCGTCCGCATCCCCGACGACCAGGTCGCCCGGACAGACCCGCACGTCGCCCAGCGTCACCGGCTGCTCATAGGCCTCGACCTGCACGCGGTCCTTGCCGGTGCGCATGAAACGACCATGGGCATACAGCGGGTAGCCCACCTCATCGGCCTCCGCCGTGTCGCGGCAGACGCCGTGGATGACGGTGCCGGCCAGGCCCCTGTGCGCGGCGAGCCGGCTCAGGATGCCGCCCCACACCGTGCAGTCCAGGCGGCCGCCGTTGTCGAGGACCGCGACGGTGCCGGGCTTGAGCGTGTCGATGAAGTCGCCCACGGTTCCGGGCGAAGACCGGTCAATGGGCGCAAAGCGCACGGTGAAGGCGAAGCCGAACAGCTTGGCCGGGCCGGCCACAGGGCGTATGCCCAAAGCGCTGCCGGGCAGCTTCAGCGCGTCCAGCGCATCGGAAATTTCGGCGGTGGACAGGGCTTTGGCCTGCTGGAACCAGGTGGCCTGGTAGATGTCCTGGGGGATGTCATTGCTCATGAGGAGCGATGATGAGATAGTGAATATCTGAATGCAATTGCCGATTTTTGAATTAATATTCAAAAATAATGAACTTAAAGCAAGTCAGATACTTTTGCGAAACCGTGGACGCCGGGAATGCCCGTGCCGCGGCCGAAAAACTATTCGTCGCGCCGACGGCCATCAGCATGCAGATCAGCCAGCTGGAGGCCTTGCTGGGTGGCGCCCTGTTTGACAGGGCAACCCGGCCCATGGGCCTGACGCCGCTGGGCCAGTTTGTCTACTCCAAGGGCACGGAGCTGCTGTCGGCCAGCGGCCGGCTGGAAGTCGAGGCCAAAGGCATGGCTGCGGGCAGGCTGGGCTGGCTGGGCATAGGTTTTACGCGCTCCACGATTTTTTCCATCCTGCCCGAGGCCGTGCGCGCCATGCAGTCGGCCTTGCCTGACGTGCGCATCGACCTGGAGGAAATCCTTACCGAGGAACAACCGGCCGCCTTGCGCAGCGGCGCCATCCACCTGGCCATCGCGCGCACCCTGGGCGCGTTCACGCGCGAGCCCGACCTGCACTACACCGAACTCTTCGACGACCCGCTGGTCGCCGCCCTTCCCGCGCAGCATCCGCTGGCGGCGCAAGCCAGCCTGCGGGCCGCGGAGCTGAACGCCCTGCCCTATGTGAGTTACCCCAAGGTGGCCAACGCGCACTTTTCCCGGCAGGTGCTGAACATCCTCGAGCAGGCCGGCGCCAAGGTCCAGGTCGGCCATGAGGCGAAAGAAATCAACACGGCGCTGGGACTGGTGGCCGCGGGCCTGGGCGCGACGGTGGTGGGCCGCAGTGTCGCCACGAACAACCGCGGCGACATCCGCTTTGTGCCGATTGCGGACCTGTCCGTCGGCAGCAAGGTTCTCGCGGTCCGCAAAGCCGGTCCCGTAAATGCGCTGGTAGAAGCCTTTCTGGACAAGCTGCGCGAGCAGGTGCCAGGCCGCGACTAAGCCTTGCTGTTCAGCGCCGCGGCGGCGCGCACCAGTGCCTTCAAGGCCTTTTCATCGAGGCTGTCACCCTCGTGGATATCGATGGCGCGCCGGGTGTTGCCTTCGAGGCTGGAATTGAACAGGCCTGAAGGGTCCTCGAGCTTCGCGCCCTTGGCGAAGGTCATTTTCACGGTGCTCTTGTAGGTCTCGCCGGTGCAGATGATGCCGCCGTGCGACCAGACCGGAACGCCTCGCCACTTGATCTCCTCCACCACCTCGGGAAGCGCTTGCTGGATGATCTTGCGGATGCGGGCCAGGGTCTCGCCGCGCCAGTCATCGAGCTCGCGGATCTTCAGGTCTATCTGCGCGGAGGCGGAACTGCCTTCACTGGCTTTCGCGTCGCTGCTGCTTGCTTTTTTCATGGTGGATGCTGCTTTCTCTTGAGGTTTGAGCCGCTCACATTTTTTCGCCGGGCAATTCGCTGGCCTGCTGTATCCACGCCGCCAGCTGGGCCTCGTCGAACCGGCCGTCCTCCAGGATGTGGACATAACGCGTGTCCTGCCTTTTGGATTCGACCGGCGGCACGGGGCGTAGCGACAGGCCGCGAAAGAAGGCTACTTTGACGTAGTGCGTGAAGCAATGAAAGCTCAGGAACCAGCCCTGGCCCGCCACACCGTAAAACGGCGAGTTCCATTTGACGGCCTTGTGCACGCCGGGCACGGTGCGCATGACCAGCGCGTCCAGGCGCCGCCCCACATCGCTTTTCCAGCCCGGCATGGCCGCGATATAGGCCTGCACCGGGGCATCGCCCTCGCCTTTGGCGATCTGCGGGTTGCCGCCCGCGAGCAGCGCCGGCTTCGCGCGGGTCTTTGTGGCCGTTGCCTTCATTTCGGGGCCTTCTTGCGAAGCATGCGGGCGTCAATCCGCCCGCGCCAGCACCTGCTCCAGCTGGCCGAAGAACTGCTGCCAGCCGTGTTTCGCGCCCTGGTAGGCTTGTTCCTGGTCGGTGCGGAAACCGGCCTGCTCCATGCGCAAACGCGTGCCTGTGCCCGTGGGCGTGAGCGTCCAGGTGACCACGCTTTCAAGGCCGTAGGCCGCCCAGGTATAGGACAGGGTTTTCACGGCTTCGACGGTTTTCACTTCGCAGTCGACGGAACCCCAGTCGGCGCTGAGCTTGAAGCCGCGGCCCACAACAGGCTGGAAGTCGTTTTTCATGAGCCATTCGGCGATCAGGTGCGGCTGCGTGAGCGCGCGCCAGATCTTTGCGGGCGAGTGGGGAATCTCGCGCTCGACAACAACGGAGCGGGTTTCGGTAATGGCTTGGGCTTGGGTCATTGGTCCATCCTTTTTAACAGTGATTCAAGGTCATCAAAGCGTTCGTTCCAGAACGCGCCATAGGTGCTCACCCAGTCGCGCAGCGGCGCGAGTGCCAGCGGCTGGGCGCTGTAATGCGTCTCGCGGCCCTGCTGCCTGTCGTTCACCAGCTTTGCCTGTTTGAGCACGCGCAGGTGTTTGGACACCGCGGGCTGCGACACCCCGGCGCGGTCGGTCAGGGCGCGCACGGTCTGCTCCCCGTCGCGCGCCAGGCGTTCAAAGATCGCCCGGCGTGTCGGATCGGCCAGGGCTTTGAAGACTTCATTCGCGAGGGCTTGCATGGCCAAATCATAACCAAGTGGTTATTGATTTGTCAAACCCGTCGCAAGGCTTATGTTTTAGAGGCGCTTCAGGCCAGGCCGCACCACTGGGCGATGCGGTGTGTCATGTCGCCCCACAAACCAAATAGGGCGGCCAGCACTAGCACGCCGCCGCCCGCGCGCACGCCGAGCTGCCCACCCAGGCGGTTGCCGGCCACCCTTAACCCGGCGAGCATGCGCGGCGCCAGCAGCAAGGAAACGCCGCTGCCCAGCGCAAAAGCCGCCATGGCGAGCGCGCCCTGCAGCGGCCCGCCGCCCAGCGAGGCCACCAGCAGCGCCGAATACAGCAGGCTGCAAGGCATCAAAGCCCAGAGCATGCCCACCGAAAACATCCCGCCCCGCGATGCGGCCACCGCGCCCACCCGGGACCAGGCAGAGCGCCCTGCCCGGTCCGCCCAGGCCGGCTGGCTGGCATTGACCACCAGGACCAGGCCCCAGCCCAGCACGGCCAGGTGAAACAGCATCCATACCGGCTTGAACGCGGCGGCGTGTTCCGCCATCCAGGCCAGGCTTTGCACCGCCGCGGCGGCGGCCGCGCCCGCGGTGGAATAGCCCACAAGCCGCCCGGCCTGGAACAGCAGCGGCGAGGGCGGCCGCCGGTTTGGGTCCATGCGCCGCAAACCGCCGCAGGCCGCGCCGCACATCACGGCGCAATGCGGCCCGCCGGCCAGGCCCATCAGCAAGGCGGTGGTGGCAAGCGCGTAGCTCATGGGCGCCTAAATAATGCGCGAGAAGCGGCTGCGGTTGAGGTCGGACTGCAGGTAGCGGTCGAACACCATGGCCACCGCCCTCAGGACGAAGCGGCCTTCGGGCGTGACGCGAATGCCGCTGTCCGACAGCACGACCAGGCCGGCGCCCTCCAGTTCGCGCAGGCGCTCGAGTTCGGCGGCGAAATAGCGCTTGAAGTCCAGCATCCAGGCGAGCTCTACCGACTCGAACCACACCTGGCCCTGGCACATGATGGCCATGATCACCGCGCGCCGCGCCAGGTCGTCCCGGCTCAGCGCCAGGCCGCGCGTGACCGGGAAACGCCCCTGGTCCAGCAGGTCGCAATACTCCTCCATGGTCTTGGCGTTCTGGCTGTAAGTAGCACCTACCGCGCCTATGGCCGACACGCCCAGGCCCACAAGGTCGCGGTCGGGCTGGGTGCTGTAGCCCTGGAAGTTGCGGTGCAGCCGGCCCTCGCGGCCGGCCACGGCCAGGGCGTCGCCGGCCAGCGCGAAATGGTCCATGCCGATGTACTGGTAGCCCGCGCCCTGCAAACGCGCCATGGCCTCGGCCAGCATGGCGGCCTTGTCCTCGGCCGCCGGCAGCAGCGTCACCGGGATGTGGCGCTGCGGCTTGAAGCGCTCCGGCAGGTGCGCATAGGCGTAGAGCGCGATGCGGTCCGGCCTGAGTTCTTGAATCTGGCCCATGGTGCGCGCAAACGAGGTCTGCGTCTGCCGCGGCAGGCCGTAGATCAGGTCCACATTGATGGACTCAAAACCGAGCGCGCGCGCCTCGGCCACCAGCGCGAACACCTGCTCCGCGGGCTGGACCCGGTGCACGGCTTTCTGCACGTCGGGGTCAAAATCCTGCACGCCGAAGCTCAGGCGGTTAAAACCCAGGGCGGCCAGGGCGGCCAGCCGGGCCTTGTCCACGGTGCGCGGGTCCACCTCGATGGACATCTCCGCGCCGGCCACGATGTCGAAATTGCGCCTGAGCATGTCCATCAACTGGGCCAGTTCGTCGTCGGAGAAAAAGGTCGGCGTGCCGCCGCCCAGGTGCAACTGGCTGACGGCCTGGCCGGTACCCAGGCGCGCCGTGTACAGCGCGACTTCGCGCTCCAGGTAGCCCAGGTAGGCAGCCGAGCGCGCATGCTGTTTGGTGATGATCTTGTTGCAGGCGCAGTAGTAGCACAGCGATTCGCAAAACGGGATGTGCACATAGAGCGACAGCGGCGCGGCCGAGGCGTCGGCCCGCGAGCGCCTGTCGTCCAGCGCGCGGCCGTGGTCGGCGGCGCTGAAGGCCTCGACAAAGCGGTCCGCCGTGGGGAAGGAGGTGTAGCGCGGGCCCGAGATATCAAAGCGCTTGAGGGCCTGGGGTAATACAGCGGACATGGGATGCTTCAACCTAGAAACGGCAGTTGGATGCGTCTGAGTGTGCTGCGCAGGGCGTGCCAGGCAAGGCGCGACAACGCTGTGGGCTATTGCCCACAAGGCGGAGCAACGCTGCATGGCGCGGCCTGCGCGGCGCAATCGGGCGCATAGCGCTGGTATCCAGACAGGTACCGTTAACGAAGAGGAAAAAGTCAGTATTCATGAGGCCCTCGAGAGGTTTGCAAGCGGTCAACTGCGGTTTCTAGGTTGAAAGGTGAGGCCTCCACTGTGCCGCCGGCGCGCCGCACTTGCATTGATGTGGATCAACGGAGTTCATGGTCTGCGCCGGCGCCGCGCGCAGGCGCTATGGAGGGGGCTTGACCTGCGTCAAAGCGCGGGCAGGGAGGGCCCTCTAAGCTGCGGACTTCCCCATTGCCCGTGGCCCAATGCCCCCGGCGCCACACCTTCATCCCTCATGCCCACCACCCAAACCCTCTCAGCGCCCCTCGCAGCTCCCCTTCCCCACCGAAAAATCCTGCGTTCCTGGCTGGCCCCCATCTCGGCCAAAAACACCGGCATCGCCCTGGCGCTGTCCGTGGCGGACCTGGCCCTGTTCGCCGCCTGCATGGCCGGCGCGGTGCTCGCGCGCCACCCTGTACTGCAAGTGCTCATGGGCCTGGCGGCCGGCTTCATGATCGCCAGGCTGTTTATCCTGGGCCACGACGCCTGCCACCAGAGCTTCACGCCGCACCGCAGGCTCAACCGCTGGCTGGGCCGGCTGCTGTTCCTGCCCTCGCTCACGCCCTACAGCCTGTGGGACGTGGGACACAACGTCGTGCACCACGGCTACACCAACCTCAGCGGTTTTGACTTCGTCTGGCAGCCCGCAACGCTTGAGGCCTATGAGCGCATGCCCGCCTGGAAACAATGGCTGGAGCGCGCCTACCGCAGCGGCTGGGCACCCTGGCTGTACTACGCGGTGGAGATCTGGTGGAAGCGGCTTTACTTTCCGTCCAAGGCCGTGATGCCCACCCGGCGCGGCATTTTTGTCGCCGACAGCCTGCTGGTCAGCGCCGTCGCCGCGGCCTGGGTCGCGGGCCTGGTGATTGCTGCGCCGGCCACCGGCCAATCCACCGCCTGGCTGCTCGCCGTCGGCTTCTTGCTGCCGCTGCTGGTGTGGAAGGCCTTGATGGGGTTTGTGGTCTATGTGCACCACACGCACACCCGCATCGCCTGGTACGACAACAAAAAGGACTGGTCGGCCGCCAACCCCTTTGTTTCGACCACCGTGCACCTGCGCTTCAACGGTTTTTTCGGCGCGGCGCTGCACCACATCATGGAGCACACCGCCCACCACGTGGACATGGGTGTGCCGTTGTACCGCCTCAAGCGGGCCCAGGCCGTGCTGGAGGAAAAGCTGCCGGGCCACATCGTGGTGCAGCCGTTTTCCTGGCGCTGGTACTTCAGCACGGCGCGCCGCTGCAAGCTCTATGACTTCGAGCGGCGGCAGTGGACGGATTTTTCCGGCAGGCCGACCTCGCAGCCAGCCACGAACTTTCTTTAAGCAGGTTAGAACCTGTTCGCGGCCTAAACGGGGTCGCGTTGGTGTGCAATCGGGATGAGTGGGCCGCCTGGGCACGCAGCATGGGCTGACGCCCATGCAAGGGCTCGGGTGGTTCAATCGCCCGATTTCACGCCAACCCGAAGGGCGAGCGCCTTGTCGGGCGGTCTTTGGCGTTGCGGCGCTGGCCCGTAGCTGCGTTATGAGCAGTACGCCGTGCCGCGCATCCATCCCGACAAGGTGCTTGCGCGGCCCCGTTTAGGCCGTGAGCAGGTTCTTAGTGAACCCGTGTTTCGAAGATGCGCTTGAGCGCCTCGGCATCGAGGATGCGGATGTGGCGCTTGTCGACTTCGAGGATGCCTTGCTGCTGGAAGGCCGAGAAGGTACGGCTCACGGTCTCCAGCTTCATGCCCAGGTAGCTGCCGATTTCGGCGCGCGACATGCGCAGGTGGAACTCGCTGGCCGAGTAGCCGCGCAGCTTGAGCCGCTGCGACAGGTTCAGCAAAAAGGCGGCCAGCCTCTCCTCGGCATTCATGCTGCCCAGCAGCATCATCAGGCTGTGTTCCCTGACGATTTCGCGGCTCATGAGGCGGCTCACGGCCTGCTGCATGCTGGCGCTGGCCGCGGCCAGGCCGCTGATCTGTTCGTAGGGAATGGTGCAGACCTCGGTGTCCTCGAGCGCGGTGGAATTGCTGGCATAGGCGCCGTTGGCGATGCCGTCCAGGCCCATCAGTTCACCGGCCATCTGGAAGCCGCTGACCTGCTCGCGGCCGTCGGCCAAGGTCAGGCTGGATTTGAAGGTGCCCATGCGCACCGCGTAAATATTGCGGAAGGACTGACCCTCATGGTAGAGCGCCTGCCCCGCCTTGACCTTGGTGCGGCTGAAATGGAGCTCGTCCAGTCCGCCCACGTCGGCGGGTTGCATGCCGCAGGGCAGGCACAGGTCGCGCAGGTTGCAGTTCGAGCAGTGGGTCGTCAGTGGCGGAATGGCGGCAGCTGAAGCGTCACTGGCGGATGAACAGGCTAAGGACATGATGACTCCTTGGATTAAAGGGAAGAAACGGGTTGCGCGGCAAGCCCGGCCACGGCTTTCACCTGGCCTGCGAGCGCATAGAACTCTGTGTGCTTGTCCAGAAAGCGGGCGGCGCCGGCGGCCAGGTAGCGTGCGCGGTAGGCCGGCTCGGCGTGGTTGCTCAGGACGATGAAGGGCATGCCCGGCATGGCCTTGAGCACGGCCTGCAGCACCTGCATGCCCGTGCCCCTCTCGAACTGCACGTCGAGCACCACCACGTCGGGCCGGGCTGCCAGGATGCCGGAAACCGCCAGTTCCGGCGTATCGGCCTGCCCCGCGATTTCCATGCCCTGGTTGAGCAGCATCGCGGCCACCCGGCTGCGGCTCAGCGCGGAGTCGTCGGCCAGGAAAACCCGGATGGGGGAAGTGCTGTCTTGCATGCCCCTACTGTCGCGCAGGCGGCGCGTTCAGGACATCGGGCTTTGCTGAAAGCCCGGCTCGGATAAAGCCGGTTTGCCGGCGCCGGCCCTCCGAGCCCGGCTCGGAATTTTCCTAGTGGGCCATCAGCACCGGCAGCGTCATGCCCTTGAGCACGGTGCGGGACGCACCGCCCAGCACCCACTCATGGGCGCGGGTATGGCCGTAACAGCCCATCACCAGCAAGTCCGCCTGCAGGTCGAAGGCGCGCGACAGCAGCAGCTCGCCCAGGTTTTCGGGCTCAACCGTTTCTTGCTGCCATTGGGCCTGCACGCCGTGGGCCTGCAGGTAGGAGACGATATTCGGGCTTTCAGCGGCGGCCGCTGGCACCTCGTCGCCCCAGCTCAGCACATGCACCGAGCCGGCCTTGCGCAGCAGGGGCAGCGCCGCCGCCACGGCGCGCGCGGCCTCCGGGCTGGGCTTCCAGGCGATCACCACCTTGCCGGGCAAGCCGGGCCTGGCCGAGGTATAAGGCAGCACCAGCGCCGGCCGCCCGCTCAGGGCGATCACGGTTTCGGGGAAATCCGCGGGCATCAGCGTGGACCAGCCCTCGCCCGGGCCGTGCTGGCCCAGCACCAGCAGGTCGGCATACAGCGCCCGCTGCGCGAAAGCCGGGGCCAGTGGAAACTCATGGACTTCCGCCCAGGTGGCCCGCAATCCCGCGGGTTTGAGTTGCTCAAACACCGAACGTGCCCGCGCCAGTTCGGTGTCCTGCACGTTTTCGCGCTTCACGGCCAGGCCGGGAATGCCGGAGGCGACCGGAAGCGCCTCCGACGCTGAGGGCGAGGCATACAGCGCCGTGATGCCTGCGCCGTGCATGGCGGCAAGCCGGCCGGCAAATTCAAGGCGCTGCGCGAATTGCGGCGACGCATCGGCATGGACCAGCAGCTGTTTGAGTTCATCGCTCATGGAACACCCCCAGGCTCAGAGTTTCAATACCCCGACTGTAGGCAGCCGCGCCCTGGGCCGTGTTGACCCTGGTCAACACGGCGCTATTTCATCGCCGGCCCTTGGGAGCGCCGGCAGGAGTTCACCGGCAGGTGAACGGGAATACGATAGCGTCATTCACTCCTGGACCCTTATGGAACTCCGCCAACTCCGTTATTTCGTGAAAGTCTGCGAACTGCGCAGCATGGGCCGGGCAGCCATCGAACTCGGCGTGGTGACATCTGCGCTGAGTCAGCAGATAAGCCGTTTGGAGAGCGAGCTCAGCACCCGATTGCTTCAGCGTGGCAGTACCGGTGTGAGTCCCACCGACGCGGGCGTGGCCTTCTTGCAGCAGGCCCAGCTCACGCTGCGCCACGCGGAAGAGGCGGTGCGCGCGGCCCAGCAGGCGCGCCTTTCGGGCCATGTGAGCGTGGGCCTGGCGCCGACCACGGCCTCGGTGCTCGGCCTGCCGCTGATGCAGGCCATGCGCGCGCGTTACCCGGATGTACGGCTGCACCTGGTGGAGTCGCTGTCGGGCCACCTGGCCAGCATGCTGCAGGCGCGCCAACTCGATCTGGCGGTGCTGTTCGAGCCCACCACGCCGCGCCGCTGGAGCATCGAGCCCCTGCTCGACGAAAAGCTGTTCGTCCTGGCCGCCGCCGGTTTGGTTCAGCGCCCTTGCGGCCTCAAGGTGCGGCTGGCCCAGCTCGCCGACGTGCCGCTGATCATGCCCAGCGCCGGCCACGGCCTGCGCGCCACCCTCACCGCCGCCTTTGCCCGTGCGCGCATCGAGCCCGACGTGGTGGCCGAGATCGACGGCCTGGCGCTGCTGATGGATGCCGTCCGGGCCGGCCTGGGTGCCACCATCCAGCCGGGCGCCGCCGTTGCGCGGCAGTCAACGAAGGACGTGCTCAGCAGCCAGATCACCGACGCGCATGTGAGCCGGCGCAACCTGCTGGTCAGCCTGTCGGACGACGAACTGTCGCCAGCCGCGCTGGCCACGCGGGTGGTGATGGCCGACACAGCGCGCACCTTGGTGCGCGAAGGCCGCTGGGCCGGCGCAAGCCTTCTCGAAAACTGAACACCTGTTGCCCGATCCGGCCTTTCGCAGAAAGGGCCGCCTGCCTAAAGTCTCCTGACCCACAAGGAGACAAGAAGTGAGCGATGAGCAGGTCGATGTACTGGTCGTAGGTGGCGGCAATGCCGCACTCTGCGCCGCGCTGATGGCGCGTGAGGCCGGCGCCAGCGTGCTGCTTCTCGAAGCCGCGCCCAAGGCCTGGCGCGGCGGCAATTCGCAGCACACGCGCAACCTGCGCTGCATGCACGACGCGCCGCAGGACGTGCTGGTGGAAGCCTACACCGAGGAAGAATACTGGCAGGACCTGCAGAAGGTGACCGGCGGCCTGACCGACGAACACCTGGCCCGGCTCGTCATCCGCGCCTCGTCGAACTGCCGCGACTGGATGCGCCGCCACGGGGTGCACTTCCAGCCGCCGCTCTCAGGGGCACTGCATGTAGCGCGCACCAACGCATTCTTCATGGGCGGCGGCAAGGCGCTGGTGAACGCCTATTACCGCAGCGCCGAACGGCTGGGCGTGCAAATCCGCTACGAGATGCCGGTGGCTTCGGTGGAGCTCGACGGCGAGCGCTTCACCGCGGTACACACCGAGGCCGGCGAACGCATCACCGCCAAAAGCTGCGTGCTCGCCGCCGGCGGCTTCGAGTCCAACCGCGCCTGGCTGCGCGAGGCCTGGGGCCAGAACGAGCGCGGCGAATGGCCGGCCGACAACTTCCTGATCCGCGGCACCCGCTTCAACCAGGGCGTGCTGCTCAAGCAGATGATCAAGGCCGGTGCCGACGCCATCGGCGACCCCTCGCAGGGCCACATGGTGGCTATCGACGCCCGCGCCCCGCTCTTTGACGGCGGTATCTGCACCCGCATCGACTGTGTGTCGCTGGGCGTGGTGGTCAACCGCGAGGCCCGGCGCTTCTACGACGAGGGCGAGGACTTCTGGCCCAAGCGTTACGCCATCTGGGGCCGGCTGGTGGCCCAGCAGCCCGCCCAGGTGGCCTATTCCATCATCGACCAGAAGGCCGTGGGCCGCTTCATGCCGCCGGTGTTTCCCGGCACCACCGCCGACACGCTGCAAGGGCTGGCGCGGCAGCTCGGCCTGGACGAGCCCGGCTTCCTGCGCACCATTGCCGACTACAACGCCGCCTGCCGCGTCGGCCGCTTCGACCACACCGCGCTGGACGACTGCCGCACCGAAGGCCTGGCACCCGCCAAGACCCACTGGGCCCGGCCCATTGACACCGCGCCCTTCCACGCCTACCCGCTGCGCCCCGGTATCACCTTCACCTACCTGGGCCTGAAGGTGGACGACACCGCCGCCGTGCGCTTCGGCGGCCGGCCCAGTCCCAACCTCTTCGTGGCTGGCGAAATGATGGCCGGCAACGTGCTCGGCAAAGGCTACACCGCCGGTGTCGGCATGAGCATCGGCACCGCCTTCGGCCGCATCGCGGGCACCCAGGCCGCAGCCACCGCCCTGAAGCAGAAAGACTCCCAGCATGCAAACGATTGAGGCCCTGGCACGCGAGGCCGTTTCGCTCGCGGACGGCCCGCGCCGTGTCATTCCCATTCTTTCCACCGCCGAGACCGAGGTCGGCCGGCAGATGCAGATCTGCAACGCCTGCCGCTATTGCGAGGGCTTCTGCGCCGTGTTCCCGGCCATGACCCGACGGCTCGAATTCGGCCAGGCCGACATCCACTTTTTGGCGAACCTCTGCCACAACTGCGGCGCCTGCCTGCATGCCTGCCAATACGCGCCGCCGCATGAGTTTGCCGTGAACGTGCCCCGGGCCATGGCGCAGGTGCGCGGCCAAACCTATGTGGACTACGCCTGGCCGCCCGCACTCGGCGTGCTCTACCAGCGCAACGGGCTCACGCTGTCACTGGCCCTGGCCGCAGCGCTGGTGCTGTTCCTGGTCATGGCCGTGGCGATGAAGGGCAGCCTGTGGGGCGCCGCGCCAGGCGACACCTTCTACAGTGTGTTTCCACACAAGCTGCTGGTGAGCCTGTTCGCCCCCGTGTTCCTGTTTGCCACATTGGCGCTGGCCATGGGCGTGCGGCGCTTCTGGCGCGACATCACGCCCGCCACCAGCGGCGCGCCGCTGAACGCGCCCGCCGCCGCCGAAGCCGCCGATGCGGTGCTGCGCCTCAAATACCTAGACGGCGGCCACGGCGACGGCTGCCACAACGAAGACGATGCCTACACGCTGTCGCGCCGGCGCTTTCATCACCTCACCTTCTACGGCTTCATGCTGTGCTTTGCCGCCACCAGCGTCGCCACGCTCTACCACTACGCCTTCGGCTGGGTGGCACCCTACGCCCTGCCCAGCCTGCCCAAGCTGCTCGGCGTGGCCGGCGGCATCAGCCTGGTGCTCGGCAGCGCCGGCCTGTGGCGCTTGAACCGCAAGCGCCATCCCATGCACGGCGACCTGGCGCAAAAACCGATGGACCTGGGCTTCATCGCCCTGCTGTTCCTCACCAGCGCCAGCGGCCTGGCCCTGTGGCTAGGGCGCGGCACACCCGCCCTGGCCTTGCTGCTGTGCCTGCACCTGGGCGCTGTCATGGCCCTGTTCGCCACCCTGCCCTACGGCAAGTTCGGCCACGGCATCTTCCGCAGCGCCGCGCTGCTGCGCCATGCGGTCGAAAAACGCCTTCCCAATCCGATTGGCCTTGGCGCCGACTGAGAACCACAAGACACAAGCACCCCAAGGAGACACAGCATGAACAAACGAATATTTCTGCGCACTACCACGATGGCGGTGGCTGCGCTCTGCGCAACCGGCCATGTACCGGCTCAAGACTTTCCCCCCAGGAAATCCATCACGCTTGTGGTGGGTTTTGCCCCTGGCGGGGCAGCCGATGCCGCGGCGCGCCTGATCGCGAAGAAACTTGGCGAGGACATCGGCCAGACAGTGATCGTGGACAACAAGGCCGGTGCCGGCGGAAACATCGCCCACCAGTATGTGGCCAACGGACCCACCGACGGATCGATGCTGTTGTTCGGCTCCGTCGGACCACTGACCATTGCACCTCATGTCATGAAGGTCAGCTACGACCCCTTCAAGGACCTGGCCGCGATCTCTGGCGGGGTGAACTTCCCTAATATGCTGGTGGTGCACAAGGGCCTGGGCGTGAAGACCCTGGCCGAATTCGTTGCGCTGGCCAAAAAGAAGCCCGGCAGCATCGACTTCGCCTCTACCGGCGCCGGCTCGGCTTCACACCTGGCCGGAGAGCTATTTAACCAGCGCGCCGGTATTGACATGGTGCACGTCCCGTACAAAGGCGGCGCTCCGGCCCTGCAGGATCTACTGGGCGAACGCGTCGCCTCGTATTTTTCGGCACCGCCCACCGCGATGCCGCACGTCGAAGCCGGCAAGCTGATCCCGTTGGCTACCACCGGCCTCACCCGCCCTGCCTACATGCCCAACATCCCGACGGTGGCCGAATCGGGCTACCCCGGGTTCGAGGCTCTTAACTGGTACGCCTTCCTGGCACCCGGCAAGACGTCCGTGGCCATTCTTGAGCGCTGGAACCAGGCCATCGTCAAGGTGTTGGCCGACCCCGGTGTGAAGGAGGCCCTTAACAAGCACGGCCTGACGCCGCAGCCGACTACCCGCGCCCAGTTCACCGACTTCATGCGAAAGGAAGATACCAAGTGGGGCGCCATCGTGCGCGAGCGAAAGATCACCGCAAACTGATGGGGTGAAATCCTGCCAATCCCCCTCAGGGCTCGGCCAGGCCGTGCTTGATGGCGTAGCGGATCAGATCGTTCTGGTTTTGCAGCCCCATTTTTTGCATGAGGTTGGTTTTGTGGGTGCTGACGGTCTTGACCGAGAGGTTCAGCCTGGTCCCGATGTCCGTCAGCGAAACGCCGGCCACCAGCAGCTGCAGCACCTCGAACTCGCGGTTGGACAGGCTTTCGTGCGGCACCGCCTCGCTGCCGGGCATGGCGCCCAGCGCCAGTTGCTCGGCCACCTCGGCGCTGATGAAGGCCCCGCCCGAGGCCACCTTGCGTATCGCCTGCTCCAGCTGGGCCGGCGCGCTTTCCTTGGTCAGGTAGCCGCTGGCGCCGTTCTTGATGGCGCGCACCGCGTACTGCAGCTCCTGGTGCATGCTCAGCACCAGGATGCGCAGCTGCGGCTTTTCGGCGCGTACCAGCTTGATCAGCTCCATGCCGCTGCGCCCGGGCATGGACAGGTCCAGCACCAGCACGTCGAAGGCCAGCTCGCGCACGCGCTGCATGACTTCCGTGCCGTTGCCGGCTTCGCCTATGACTTCCATGCCTTCAATCGACGACACGATGCGCTTGAGGCCTTCGCGCACGATGGCGTGGTCGTCGGCCATCACAATCCTGATCACGTGATATCTCCTGTCTCTGCGGCATCGGCCGTCTCGGGCACCGGGATGAGCACCCGTATGCGGGTGCCGCGGCCCGGCGCCGTGTCAATCTCCACCGTCCCCTGCAGCAGCCGCGCCCGCTCGCGCAGGCCCATCAGGCCCAGCGAGCTGGCCTTGCGCGGCGCGTCCAGCGCGAAGCCGGCGCCGTCATCGGCCGCCTCGAGGACCACGGCCGCGCCCGTCCTCGTTATGCGCACGTCGACCCGCGATGCGCCCGCGTGCTTGGCCACATTCACCAACGATTCCTGCACGATGCGGAACACCGCCGTGGCATAGGGCTCGCCGAGCTCCACGTCCTCATCCAGCGAGAGCTTGCACGGCACACCGTGGCGCTGGCTGAAATTGTGGGTCAGCCACTCGATGGCCGGCACCAGGCCCAGGTCGTCCAGCAGCAGCGGCCGCAGGTCCGAGGCGATGCGGCGCGTGGCGGCCACGGTGGTGTCCAGCAGGCCCAGCATGTCGTCGAGCTTGGCCCGCACGGCGTCCGAATCGCGGGGCATGGCTTCCCGGACCCAGGTGGCGTCCATCTTGATTGCCGTCAGCGACTGCGCGAGCTCGTCATGCAGTTCGCGTGCGATGCGGGTTTTTTCGCTTTCCCGGATGGCGTGGGCCGCCGAGGCAAAAGCGCTCAGCTCCTCGGCGGCGCGCACGCGCTCGGTCACGTCGCGCAGGATCACGGTGTAAAGCTTGCCCTGCGCGGTGTCCAGCTGCGAGATCGAAGCCTCCAGCGGGAATTCCTCGCCGCCGGCCCTGAGCCCGTACAGCACCGTGCCGTCCCCCATGCGCCGCGAGGTCGTGCCGGTCTGGCCGAAACGCCGGACCTGCCCGCCGTGCGCGCCCTGGTGGCGCCGCGGGATCAAACGCGTGAGCGGCTGGCCCAGCATCTCGCGCGTGGGCCAGCCGAAGATTTTTTCAGCGGCCTTGTTGTAGAGGATCACGTTCTGCTCGCTGTCCACGGTGATGATGGCGTCCATGGCCGAGTCCAGCAGGCCCGCCAGCCGGGCGTCCGCGCCTTCAAGCGCCTGTTTGCCCGCCTGGTCGCGCGCCGCGTCGCGCCCGGCCACCAGCCAGGCCAGGCCGCAAGTGGCGGCGGCCAGCGCCGCGACCAGCGGCAGGCCCGGCAGCGAGTGCGGGCTGGATACCAGGTGGACGGCGGCCAGCAGCGTCAGGGTTGCCAATACGGCCAGCACAATGGCCGTGGAGCGCCGGCGTTTGGGCAGTGCATCGCCTACATGGGGGAATTGGGACATGGCGCGATTCGGGAGTGGGAGCCCGATCTTACCGCCCTGCCCCGCGCCGGCTTCAGTCCTCATCCACCGCGTGCGCGGGATCCGCCCGCGTCCGGCGTGAAGCCGCCGCTCCCGCATCCGGCGCGGGCCCGGTCAGCAGCACACTCAGCGCGCTGGAGGCCGCGCAGGCCAACCAGAACACAAAAAACACGGCGGTCTGGAAAGCCAGCCGCGAAAGCCCGGCCGGCTGCCCATCCCTGAGCATCTCCTGGGGGTCAAACAGGCCGAACAGCAGCAGCTCCAGCAGGCAGGCCGCCAGGAAAGCCGGCCAGGCAATCCCCAGTATCTTGTTGGCTGACATCACATGGCCTCCTTTTTGCGGGATTGCGGGACTGCGGGGGCACTCAGGGCCGCGCGGCCTTGTCGGGCGTGGCAGCGTGGTTGCGCCCTTCCAGGGCCGGTGCCAAGGCCCTGGCCTGCGGCGGGCCGCTGCTGCGTGAGGCCCGTGCCGGCTCCTGCCCGCCTATGACGGCATCGGGGTATTTGACGGCCAGGAAAGCCGTCACGACGCCGGCCACGACCACGGCTGCAGGCCCGGAAACCACCAGCCAGACATGGCCGTGTTTCCACCAGGGGGCGGCTTGGGTGGGAAGGGTATTCATAAAAGGCCTTTCATCGCGCTTCATCGCGGAACAAGGAACACGGATTTTTCTTCGACATGGGCGCGCCCGTTTTCATCGGCAACGCGGAACACGATGGGGTGCGAGCCGGCCCCGGCCGAGCCATAGGGAATCTGCAGCCGCACCGCCACCCAGCGCGATTCCGTGGGGCCGACCCTGACCTCGGCTTCCGAAGCCACCGCCAGGCCTTCAAGCCCGGCTGCCGCGATGCGGTAGCGCTGGGGCTGCTCCGTGGCGTTCATGATCTGCAGGCGGTAGACGTTTTCCAGCTTTCCGCCGGCCGCGATGCGCGAGAGCGCCGCGCGGTCGCGCACCACGTCCACCTTCAGCGGCATGCGCGCCACCAGGCTCCACAGCAGCGCCAGGCACAGCACGCCCAGCAGCGCGGTGTAAACCAGCACACGCGGGCGCAGCACGCGGCGCAGCATGTGGGACGCGGTCCACTTCCCGGCCAGCGCGTTCTGGGTGGTAAAGCGGATCAGGCCGCGCGCATAGCCCATCTTGTCCATCACGCCGTCGCACACGTCCACGCAGGCCGCGCAGCCTATGCATTCGTACTGCAGGCCCTCGCGTATGTCTATGCCGGTCGGGCAGACCTGCACGCACAGCGTGCAATCGACGCAGGCGCCCAGGGACAAGGCCGCGATGTCGGCATGGCGCGAGCGCGCCCCGCGCGGCTCGCCGCGCGCAGGGTCATAGCTCACGATCAACGTGTCCTTGTCGAACATCGCGCTCTGGAAGCGCGCATAGGGGCACATGTATTTGCACACCTGCTCGCGCAAAAAGCCGGCATTGCCGTAGGTGGCAAAGCCGTAGAACAGCACCCAGAAGATTTCCCAGCCGCCCATTTTTGTCTGCAGGAACTGCAGGATCAGCTCGCGCGCCGGCACGAAGTAGGCGACAAAGGTGAAACCGGTCCACATGGCCACGCCTATCCAGAGGATGTGCTTGAACCATTTCTTGACCAGCTTTTCCAGCGAAAACGGCGCGCCGTCCAGGCGCAGCCTGGCCGTGCGGTCGCCCTCCACCTTGCGTTCTATCCAGAGGAAAATTTCCGTGTACACCGTCTGCGGGCAGGCAAAACCGCACCACAGGCGGCCCGCCACCGCCGTGAACAGGAACAGCGACAAGGCGCTGGCCACCAGCAGGCCGGTCAGGTAGATGAAGTCCTGCGGGTACAGCACATAGCCGAAAAGGTAAAAGCGCCTGGCCTCCAGGTCGAAGAGCACCGCCTGGCGCTGCCCCCACTGCAGCCACGGCAGGCCGTAAAACACCAGCTGGGTCAGGGCCACAAAAACCCAGCGCCAGCGCGCGAAACGTCCGCTGACCGAGCGCGGGTAGATCTTTTTTTGCGCCTCGTACAGGGATCCGCCTGCCGGCTCGCTCGCCGGAACGATGGGGATGATTTTGCGCAAGGCCGGTTGTGTCACTGTCGCCTCAAAGCTTGGCCGCGGGGGCCTTGTTGGACAGCCCCCAGATGTAGGCCGTCAGCACGTGGATCTGCGCTTCCGTGAGCTTGCCGGCCTGCGCGGGCATTTCGTTGGTCTTGCCCTTGTTGACGATGTCGACGATGGCCTGCTCGCCCCAGCCGTGCAGCCAGATGTCGTCCGTCAGGTTGGGCGCGCCTATCGTCGTGTTGCCCTTGCCGTCCACGCCGTGGCAGGCCGCGCAGGCGCTGAACTTTGACTTGCCGAGCTGGGCGCGCACCGAATCATGCGGGCCGCCCGACAGGCTCAACACGTACTGCGCCACGTTCTTGACGTCCTCGGGCGAGCCTACCGCCGCGGCCATGGGCGGCATCTGCCCCTTGCGGCCCTGGGTCAGGGTTTCCTTGATTTTTTGGGCCGAGCCGCCATGCAGCCAGTCGCTGTCGGCGAGGTTGGGAAAGCCCTTGCTGCCGCGCGCGTCCGAGCCGTGGCACTGGGCGCAGTTGTTCATGAACAGGCGCTCGCCCACCGCCATCGCATTGGCATCGCCCGCGAGCTGCTCGGCGCTTTTGGCGCTGAAGCCGGCATACAGCGGCGCCAGTTCCTTGTCCGCCTTGACCATCGCGCTGTCGTATTCGCCGCGCGTGCTCCAGCCCATCTCGCCCGGGTAGGCGCCCAGGCCCGGGTAGGCAACCAGGTAGAGCAGCGAATAGATCACGGTGAAGACGAACAACCACATCCACCAGCGTGGCATGGGGTTGTTGGCCTCGCGCAGGTCCTCGTCCCAGACATGGCCCGTGGTGTTGTCGCTGCTCGCGACTATTTTTTTTCGGGCCGTGGCCCACAGCAGCACCAGCGCGCCAATGATGCCGACCAAGGTCAGCGCGGCCACATACCAGGACCAGAAGTTGTCGGTGAAATCGCTCATAAGCCGTACCCGATGCGTTGTGGAGTCAAGAAAGAAGCTTTAAAGAGAAGTGGCATAGCCCTAGTCCTGCAGGAAGGGGATCTTTGCGTCCTCTTCAAAGCGCTTGCGGTTGCGGCCTGAATAGGCCCACACCAGCAGGCCTATGAAGGTGGCGAAGCACAGCAAGGTGGCGATGATGCGCAGTGTGTTGACGTCCATGGCGTCCTCCTTTATTTCAGGGCCTTGCCCATGACTTGCAGATAGGCCACCAGGGCGTCCATCTCCGTCTTGTCCTTCACCACGGCGGCGGCCTCGGCGATTTCAGCATCGCTATACGGCACGCCCACCGTGCGCAGTGCCTTCATGCGCGGCGCCATGTCGGCCGGGTTGACGCTGGCTTTTTCCAGCCAGCTGTAGGCCGGCATATTCGACTCGGGCACCACATCGCGCGGGTTGTTCAGGTGGATGCGGTGCCACTCGTCCGTGTATTTGCCGCCCACGCGCTGCAGGTCGGGGCCGGTGCGCTTGCTGCCCCACTGGAAGGGATGGTCGTAGACAAACTCGCCGGCGACCGAGTAGTGGCCGTAGCGCAGCGTCTCGGCGCGAAAGGGCCGGATCATCTGCGAGTGGCAGTTGTAGCAGCCTTCCCGCAGGTAGATGTCGCGGCCGGCCAGCTGCAGCGCGCCGTAGGGCTTGACGCCCTCCATGGGCGCGGTGGTCGACTTCTGGAAGAACAGCGGCACGATCTCCACCAGGCCGCCCACGGCGATCACCAGCAGGATCAGGATGATCATCAGGAAGTTGTTGGTCTCTATCTTCTCGTGCGAGAAGCCGGCCGTGCTTGTGTTGTCGTCTTTCATGGAATGTGCTTTCTGTGTTTATGCGTGGGCCAGTGCCGGCACCGGCACCCGCACGGGCCGGCCCCGGGCCGCCGTCATGCAGACGTTCCAGGCCATCAACACCATGCCGCCCAGGTACAGCACGCCGCCGAAGAAGCGCACCACGTAGAAGGGATAGGTGGCTTTCACCGATTCGACGAAGGTGTAGGTCAGGGTGCCGTCGGCGTTCAGGGCGCGCCACATCAGGCCCTGCATCACGCCGGCGATCCACATGGCCGCGATGTAAAGCACGATGCCCACGGTGGCCACCCAGAAATGCACCTCGATGGCGCGCACCGAGTACATCCGCTTTTGCCCGAAGAGGCGCGGGATCATGTAGTACAGCGTGCCCATGGAGATCAGGCCCACCCAGCCCAGCGCGCCCGAATGCACATGGCCCACGGTCCAGTCGGTGTAATGCGACAGCGCGTTGACGGTCTTGATGGACATCAGCGGTCCCTCGAAGGTGCTCATGCCGTAGAAAGACAGCGAGACGATCAGGAAACGCAGGATGGGGTCTTCGCGCAGCTTGTGCCAGGCGCCTGACAGCGTCATCACGCCGTTGATCATCCCGCCCCAGCTGGGCGCCAGCAGGATCAGCGAGAACACCATGCCCACCGATTGCGTCCAGTCGGGCAAGGCCGTGTAGTGCAGGTGATGCGGGCCCGCCCACATATAAGTGAAGATCAGCGCCCAGAAGTGGACGATGGACAGGCGGTAGCTGTAGACCGGCCGCTCGGCCTGCTTGGGGATGAAGTAATACATCATGCCCAGGAAGCCCGCGGTCAGGAAAAAGCCGACGGCGTTGTGGCCGTACCACCACTGCACCATGGCATCCTGCACGCCGGCATAGGCCGAATAGGACTTCATCCAGCCGGCCGGCACTTCGGCGCTGTTGACCACATGCAGCACCGCCACCGCCAGGATGAAGGCACCGTAAAACCAGTTGGCCACATAGATGTGCCTGACCTTGCGCACGCCCAGGGTGCCGAAGAACACCACCGCGTAAGCCACCCAGACCAGGGTGATCAGGATGTCTATGGGCCATTCCAGCTCGGCGTATTCCTTGCCGGTGGTATAGCCCAGCGGCAGGCTGATGGCCGCGGCCACGATGACCAGCTGCCAGCCCCAGAAAGTGAAGGCCGCCAGGCGCGGCGCGAACAGCGGCACGCCGCTGGTGCGCTGGACCACGTAGTAGCTGCTGCCTATGAGCGCGCAGCCGCCGAAGGCGAAGATCACCGCGTTGGTGTGCAGCGGCCGCAGCCGCCCATAGCTGAGCCAGGGGATGCCGAAGTTCAGTTCAGGCCAGGCCAGCTGGGCCGCGATGAACAGGCCCACCGCCATGCCCACCACACCCCAGAGCACCGCCGCCAGCGAGAACTGGCGCACCACCGTGTCGTGATAGGCGATCCCTTGCGTCGTTTCTTGGTTCATGAAGCACCTTTTGTCTAGATGCTTCAAAGTGTCGGCGCGGCGGGCGGCGCGGCATTTGATACAGGTCAATCACCGTGAAGAATGCGCTCGGCTTCCTGCTCCAGTGCCTCGAATTGCCCACGCCACACGGCCCAGCCCAGCGCGCCAATGATGAGCAGCGCCAGCACGACGGACAGCGGGATCAGCAAAAACAGGATGTCCATTCAAAACTCCGGAATGCTTCGTGCCAGCCTTGCCGAATTGGCCACCACCAGCAGCGAACTCGCCGCCATGCCGAAGCCCGCCAGCCAGGTCGGCATCAGGCCCGCGATCGCCAGCGGCACGCAAGCCGCGTTGTACAGCGCGGCCCACAGCAGGTTCTGGCGCACCACCCTCCTGGTTCGCCGCGCCTGCGCCAGCAGTGCCGCCACAGAAGCAAGCCGGTTGCCGGTCATGATGAAATCCGCCCTGGCCTGGGCCAGCGGCACGGCCTGGCCCATGGCCATGGACACATCGGCCGCGGCCAGCACCGGCCCGTCGTTCATGCCGTCGCCCACCATCATGACGCGGTGGCCTTCGCGCTGGAGCCTGCGCACATGCTCCAGTTTCATCTCCGGCGTGCATTCGCCGAAGCACCACTCGATGCCGGCCCGGCGCGCCAGGTGGGCCACGGCCTGGCCGGTGTCGCCCGACAGCAGCTGCACGCGGACACCGAGCTTGAGCAAGGCTGCCACGGCCTGCGCCGCGTCGGGCCTGATCGCCTCGTCCAGCTCGAAGCCCGCGAGGTAATGTTCACCGTCGGACAGGTGTGCCTGCGGCACCGGAGCATCACGGCCCGGCACAGGCGCGCGGCAAAAAGAGGCCGAACCCAGGTAGAGGTAGCGCGCATCGCTGCCGTCCGGCCTGGCAACCTTGCCGCGCAGGCCGCGGCCGGGGACCTCCTCTACCTCGCCGGCGACCCAGCCCGGCGCGGACGCATTCGCGGGAAAGCGCGCGGCGATGGCGCGCGAAACCGGATGCAGCGACTGCCTGGCCAGCGCGCCCGCCCTGCCACACACGTCGTCCCGGTCCACGCCGGCAGGCGTGTAGGCCATGACCACATCCATGCGGTCCTGCGTCAGCGTGCCGGTCTTGTCGAAGACCACGGTGTCCACGGCCGCGCAGCTTTCGAGCGCCTGCAGCCTGCGCACCAGCAGGCCGCGCCGCGCCAGCGCGCCCGCGCCGGCCAGCATGGCCGCCGGCGTGGCCAGCGACAGGGCACAGGGGCAGGTCACGATCAGCACCGAGACTGCGACCGCCATCGCATGCGCCTGGCCGAAAGGCCACCACCACCAGGCGGCAGCGGCTGCGGCCAGCAGCACGGCCGCCAGGAAAGGGCTGGCGATGCGGTCCACCAGTTGCACCAGGCCGGGTTTTTCGAGCGAGGCCTGCTCCATCAGCGCGACGATTTCGGCGTAACGGGTTTGCGCACCGACCCGCCGCACGCGCACCAGCAGCAGGCTGGTGAGGTTGTGGCTGCCGGCAATGACGCCGTCGCCGGCGCGCCGCAGCAAGGGTTTGGATTCACCGGTCAGCAGCGACTGGTCGACCCGGCTCTCGCCGCTTTCCACGTCGCCATCGGCGGGAAAGGCCTGGCCCGGCAGCACGCGGACCAGATCGCCCGGGGCAAGCCGGCGCACGGCCACCGCGCGGAAACTGCCGTCGGCCTCCCGCCGCTCCACGCTGTCCGGCAGGCGGCGCATCAATGCCTCCAGCGCGCCGGCGGTGCGGTCGCGCAGGCGCTGCTCCAGCAGCCGGCCCGACAGCAGGAAAAACACAAACATGGGCACCGAGTCGTAGGAGGCATGCTCGCCCCAGGGGCCGGCCGGGTCAAAGGTGGCGGCCGTGCTGGCGCCAAAAGCGATCAGCACACCCAGCGCCACCGGCACGTCCATGCCTATGCGCAGGTGGCGCACATCGCGCAGCGCTGCCGCAAAAAACGGCCAGCAGGAAAACAGCAGCACCGGCAGGGTCAGCACCCAGGAGGCCCAGCCCAGCAGCGCCCGTATGTCGGGCGTGATCTCGCCGGGCCCCGACAGATAAGCCGGCGCGGCGTACATCATGACCTGCATCATGCAAAAGCCGGCCACCAGCCAGCGCCACAGCATCAGGCGCTGGGCCCGCTGCCGGTTGCCGGCCAGCAGCAGGTCGCCCGCCGGCAAGGCGCCGTAGCCGGCCTGGCGCAGCGCGGCCATCCAGGCCGAAGGCCGCGTGGCCTGCGGCTGCCACTGAAGCCGCGCCACGGCCGTGACGCCATTGACCTGCACCGCGTCCACGCCGGGCAGCTTGCGCAACACCGACTCGACGGTGAGCGCGCAGGCCGCGCAATGCATGCCTTCGATCGCCAGGCAGGACTCCCAACAGCCCTCGCGCCCGGCGGCCGGCCGGCTGAAGCCTTCCCATTCGGCCGGCTCGTCCAGCGCGGCCCATGGCGTGGCGCCGCCCGCGGCAGGCGGCACGGCGCCGGCGGAAAGCAGCGGCAAGGAGGGGGCGGTTTGCATGGCGAAAGCTTAGCCAGCGCAGGGCGCCCTGCCCTTGACATGGATCAAACCAAGGGCCATGGGCACTTCCGAGGGTGCCCGCGGGTGTCGGCTGGCTGTCAGGCGCTGTGGCTTACGTCTGCTGGCGAACAGACACCTCCCGATGCCGCGCGCACAGTCACCTGATGGCATCGGACACCTTCCGGGCCCATGCGGGCCGATGCGGTTTTGCACGCGTCGAAAGACCTCGCCAGAAACGCGGAACAGCGGGTCGCAATCATGTGCCGCGCCCTTGACCTGGATCAAGCCCGGGCCCGGACGGCGCTCCTAGACTGCGGCACATCAACACAGGAGAACCACCATGTACCAACGCATTCTTGTTGCCACCGACGGCTCCACACTGTCCAAAAAAGCGGTCAAGGACGCCATCGCCCTGGCCGCATCCCTGGAGGCCGGACTGGTGGCGCTCAACATCGTGCCGCGCTATCCCATGAGCTACTTCGAGGGCGGCGCCAACATTTCGCCTCAGGAAGTCGGGCGCATCGAAAAGGATTGGGCCGACAGGGGCCAGGCCATCGTCGACGCGGTGTGCAAGTCCGCCGAAGCCGCGGGCGTCAAGGCCAAGGCCGTGGTCGTCAAGTCCGACCTTGTCGCGGCGTCCATCCTGGCCGCGGCCAAAAAGAACAAAAGCGACCTCATCGTGATGGCCTCGCACGGCCGCAAGGGTATCTCGCGCATCCTGCTCGGCAGCGAGACCCAGCAGGTGCTCACGCACAGCGGCATTCCCGTCCTGGTCCTGCGCTGAGCGCGCGCCGTTTCATCCCCTTCCTGGAGCACAGCATGAGAGTCCTTCTGGCCGTTGACGGCAGCAAGTTCACCAAAAAAGCCCTGGCCTTCCTGGTCACCCACGAAGCCCTGATGGGCCCCGACGCGGAGCTGATCGTGCTCAATGTGCAGATGGCCGTCTCCCCGCGCGTCAAGACCATGCTGGGCGCCGCCACGGTGCATGCCTGGCACCGCGACGAAGCCCAGAAGGTGCTGGAGCCCATAGAGCGTTTCCTCAAACGCCACAACATCCCCTTCCGCGCCTCCTGGATCGCCGGCATACCGGCCACGCAGATCGTGCAGGCGGCCAAACGCGAGAAGGCCCACATGGTGGTCATGGGCACCCACGGCCACGGCCTGCTGGGCCGCGCCCTGCTCGGCAGCGTCGCCCAGCGCGTGGTGGCCGATGTCGACGTGCCGGTACTGCTGGTTCAGTAGCCGTCCATCACCCGAAAGCGAGAACACGCCATGAGCACACTGTCAAACACCCGGTCCCCGGTGTCGCCGCCCCGGGCCATTCCCACCACACGCCAGGCGCAAGGCAGCCTGGGCCTGGGATTGCTGGTCGCGCTGGTGACGGGCTCCATCATCGGCAGTGGCATCTTCGGCCTGCCGCAGAACATGGCCGCGGGCGCCGGCGCGGGAGCCATCCTGGTCGGCTGGCTGATCACTGGCGTGGGCATGCTGGTGCTGGCGCGCGTCTACCAGACGCTGGCGCTGCGCAAGCCCGAACTGGACAACGGCGTCTACGCCTATGCCCGCGCGCTCTCGGGCGAATACATAGGCTTTAACTCCGCCTGGGGTTACTGGATCAGCGCCTGGATAGGCAATGTCGGTTACCTGGTGGCCGCGTTCGGCGCGCTCGGCTATTTCTTCCCGGCTTTCGGCGAAGGCAACACCCCCGCGGCCGTCGCCGGCGCGTCAGTGGTCTTGTGGGTGGTCCATGCGCTGGTACTGCGCGGCATCAACACCGCCGCCTGGGTCAATGCCGTGGTCACGGTGGCCAAGGTCATTCCCCTGCTGCTCTTCATCGTGCTGGCCGCGGCCGCGTTCCAGGCACCCACCTTCAACCTGGACTTCTGGGGCGGCGCCAAGCTCGGCTCCGTGCTGGAGCAGGTCAAGAGCACCATGCTGGTGACGGTATGGGTTTTTATCGGCATCGAGGGCGCCAGCGTCTATTCGGCGCGCGCGCGCCAGCGCAAGGACGTCGGCAAAGCCACGGTCATAGGCTTTCTGATCTGCCTGGCCCTGCTGATGGCCGTCTCGCTGCTCTCCCTGGGCATCTTCACGCAGCCCGAACTGGCCGGGCTGAAAAACCCCTCCATGGCCGGCGTGCTGGAAAAAGCCGTGGGCACCTGGGGCGCCGTGCTCATCTATATAGGGCTGATCGTTTCAGTGGGCGGCGGCTTCCTGGCCTGGACATTGCTGGCCGCCGAGTCGCTGTTCACGCCGGCCAGCAGCGGCGTGATGCCCGAAGGGCTGGGCCGCCAGAACGGCAAGGGCGTGCCGGCCAATGCCTTGTGGCTGAGCAGCGCCATGGTGCAGGTCTTTCTCATCGTCACGCTGGTGTCCAAGGCCTCCTACCTGGCGCTGATCTCGCTGTCGACCGCGATGATCCTGCTGCCCTACCTGTTCAGCGCGCTCTACGGCCTCAAGCTGGCGGTGCGCGGTGAGGATGCGGGCCCGGCGCCCCAAGGCGCCCGCGGCGCGCTGGACCTGCCGGTGGCCGCGCTCGCCTCGGCGTATTGCCTGTGGCTGCTGTATGCCGCCGGCGCCAAGTACCTGCTGCTGAGCGCCCTGCTCTACGCCCCCGGCGCGGCCCTGTATTTCATCGCCAAACGGCAGGCCCGCCGCGAGCCCTTCACCGCGGGCGAAAAAGCCATGCTGGCCGCCGTGCTCGCACTCGCGGTGGTCGCGGGCTGGATGCTGGCTGCCGGAAAGTTGAGCCTGTGATGGCCGGCGTCCATTCAGAGACGGGCCGGCTGCGCAAGGTGCTGGTCTGCAGGCCCGGCCTGGCGCACACGCGCCTGACGCCCGCGAACTGCCGGGACATGCTGTTTGACGACGTGATGTGGGTCGCGCAGGCCAAAAACGACCACTATGCCTTTACCAGCGCCATGACGGAGCACGGCGTGGAAGTGCTGGAACTGCACGACCTTCTCGCGGTCACGGTCGGCAACCCGATGACGCGTGACCGGCTGCTGGACCGCGAACTGGCCGGCACCGACTTTGAAGCCGCGGCCGTGCTGCGGCCCTGGCTGCAGGAACTGCCGCCGGCCCGGCTGGCCGAATTCCTGATCGGCGGGCTGACGCCGGCGGACCTGCCCTTCAAGCTGCCCGGCCTTACGGCTGCCTGCGCCAGCCCTTCGGACCTGCTGCTGCCCGCCCTGCCCAACACCCTGTTCACGCGCGACAGCAGTTGCTGGATAGGCGACGGCGTGGCGCTGGGCGCCATGTACTGGCCCGCGCGCCGGCGGGAAAGCCTGCTCATGGCGACCATCTACCGCTCCCACCCGGCATTCGCGGGCAAGGTCACCGAATGGTGGGGCGACCCGGGGCAGCCGCACGCGCAGGCCTCGCTCGAAGGCGGCGACGTCATGCCGCTGGGCAAGGGACTGGTGCTGGTCGGCATGGGCGAGCGGACCTCGCCGCAGGCCGTGACCCAGCTCGCGCGCAGCCTGTTTGCCCGCGGCGCCGCGACCCGGGTGCTGGCCGCCCAGTTGCCCAAATCGCGCGGCGCCATGCACCTGGACACGGTGCTGACCTTTTGCGACCGCGACCTGGTGACGGTGTTCCCGGAAATCGTGCAGGCTATCCGCGCGTTCAGCCTTCGCCCCGGCGAGAAGCCGGGCGAGCTGGACGTCAGGGCCGAAACCGAGCCCCTGCTGGAGGTGCTCGCGCAGGCGCTGGGCTTGCCCAGGCTGCGCGTCGTCGCCACCGGCGGCAATGCCTACGAAGCCGAGCGCGAGCAGTGGGACGACGGCAACAACGTGCTGGCGCTGTCGCCCGGCGTCGTCATGGCCTACAACCGCAACACCCATACCAACACCCTGCTGCGCAAGGCCGGCGTCGAAGTCATCACCATTCCCAGCGGCGAGCTGGGGCGCGGGCGCGGCGGCAGCCACTGCATGTCCTGCCCGATTGAGCGCGACGCCGCCTGACCCTCACTGCGCCAAAACGAAAGACGGCCCTCCCCATGAGCTTTAACCTTCACAACCGCAGCCTGCTGGACCTCAAGGACTTTTCCCCGCGGGACATCCGTTTCCTGCTGGACCTGGCCGCCGAGCTCAAGCGCTCCAAATACGCGGGCAACGAATTGGCGCGCCTGAAGGGGAAAAACATCGCGCTGATCTTCGAGAAAGCCTCCACCCGCACGCGCTGCGCGTTTGAAGTCGCGGTGCACGACCAGGGCGGCCATGTCACTTACATCGACCCGGTCAGCTCGCAGCTGGGCCACAAGGAATCCCTGAAGGACACGGCCCGGGTGCTGGGCCGGCTGTACGACGGCATCGAGTACCGCGGCTTTCACCAGACGGTGGTGGAGGAGATCGCGCGCTTTTCGCATGTCCCGGTGTGGAACGGGCTCACGGATGAGTCGCACCCGACCCAGGTGCTGGCCGACCTGCTGACCATGCAGGAGTTCGGCGAAAAGCCGCTGCATGAGCTGTCTTTTTGCTACCTGGGTGACGCCCGCTTCAACATGGGCTGCTCCCTGCTGGTGGGCGGCACGCAGATGGGCATGGACGTGCGCATCGCCGCGCCCGCCGCGCTGATGCCGCCGCCGGCCCTGGTCGCCGACATGCGCGAGCTGGCCAAGACAACCGGCGCGCGCATCACCCTCAGCAGCGATCCGGCCGAAGCCGTCAAGGGCGCCGACTTTCTCTATACCGACGTCTGGGTCTCCATGGGCGAGCCTGACGAAACCTGGAAGCTCAGAATCGAGCAGCTGCTGCCCTTTCAGGTCAACAGCGCGCTGATGAAGGCCACGGGCAAGCCGCGCACACGCTTCATGCACTGCCTGCCGGCCTTCCACAACCTGGACACCGAAGTGGGGCGCCAGATCCACGAGCGCTACGGCCTCAGCGAAATCGAGGTGACCGACGAGGTTTTCGAATCCGACGCGTCCATCGTGTTTACGCAGGCGGAAAACCGCATGCACACCATCAAGGCCGTGCTTGTGGCCACGCTGGCATGAGGCTGGTCGTGGCGCTGGGCGGCAATGCCTTGCTGCGCCGGGGCCAGTCGCCCAGCGCGCAGCACCTGCTCGAAAACATCCAGGGCGTGGCGGCCCAGCTGGCGCGCGTCGCGCTGCACCATGAGCTTGTGGTGACGCACGGCAACGGGCCGCAGATAGGCCTGCTGGCCCTGCAGAACTCGGCCTACGCGGCGGTGGCGCCCTACCCGCTCGACATGCTGGGCGCGCAGACCGAAGGCATGATCGGCTACCTGCTGGAGCAGGAACTCGCCAACCGGCTTGCGCCCAACCGGCCCGTGGTCACCCTGCTCACGCGCGTGGAAGTCGATCTCTCCGACCCGGCTTTCGGTCGGCCCACCAAACCGATAGGGCCCGTCTACACCCAGGAGGAAGCGCAGCGGCTTGCGCAAACCATGCACTGGCATGTCGCGCCCGACGGCGCAAGCTTCAGGCGCGTCGTGGCTTCGCCCCTGCCCCTGCGCGTGCTGGCCGTGGATCCGCTGCGCTGGCTGTTGCAGCACCAGGCCGTGGTCATCGCCGCAGGCGGTGGCGGTATCCCGGTGGCGCGTACGGCCGGCGGGCGGCCCCTGGAAGGCGTGGATGCCGTGATCGACAAGGACCTGACCAGCGCCCTGCTCGCGCTGGAGCTGGGTGCCGACTGCCTGGTGATCGCCACCGACGTGGACGCCGTCTACCTCGACTGGGGGCTGCCGACGCAGCGCGCTCTCGGCAAGGTCGGGCCGCAGGAACTGCTGGGCCACAGCTTCCCCGCGGGCTCCATGGGCCCCAAGGTGCAGGCCGCCGCCAGCTTCGTCCTGAAGACGGGAAAGAAGGCCTTGATAGGTTCGCTGGACCGGATCGAGGAGATGCTGGCGGGCCGCGCCGGCACCGAGGTCAGTCCCGGCGGCGGCCCGGCGGCATAAGCCGGCGTGGAAGGGCCCCGCCCCGCCGCATCGCGCGGGGCTTGCGCAACAAGCCATCGCTTGAGGAATATCAAGACAGGCACCGCCTCGCCTGCCTACAGTGGCATCACCACCCTGTGGTGGTGACCACTTCATCCAAGGAACAAGCCATGAAAACCGATTTTCAGCTCAAGGCTGATGTCACCGCCGAACTGGCCTGGGAACCCGCCGTCAATTCAGCCGGCATAGGCGTTCTCGTCAATGACGGTGTGGTGACGCTCACAGGGCACCTGAACAGCTTCGCCGAAAAAGTCGCGGCGGAACGGGCGGTTCGCCGCGTGGCCGGTGTGCGCGGTCTGGCCATCGAGCTGGATGTCAAGCTGGTGGCAGACCACCAGCGCAGCGACTCCGAAATCGCCACGGCCGCCGCATCCGCGCTGCGCTGGAGCGCGCTGCTGCCGCCCGAGCGGATCAGGGTCGAGGTGGAAAAAGGCTGGCTCACCCTCACGGGCGACGTCGACTGGGCCTACCAGTGCAGAACCGCCGAGAAATGCGTGCGCGGCCTGGTGGGCGTGCGCGGCCTGTCCAACAACGTTGTGGTGAAACCCACCGTCAGCACGCGGGACGTCGCGGCGGAGATTGCCGCGGCGCTGGCACGCCAGGCCGACCGCGAAGCCCGGCATATCCAGATCGACGTGGAGGGCGGTGAGGTCACCCTGCACGGCAAGGTGCATTCCCTGGCCGAGCGCGAAGCGGCCGCCGGCGCGGCATTGGCCGCCAGGGGCGTGATACGCATCGTCAACAAGCTCGAAGTCGACATCTGAAGCGGCGCGGCCGGTTTCAGCCTTTCACCACCAGCACCGGGACCGGTGCATGCCGCACGATCTGCTCGGCATCGCTGCCCATCAGCACGCGCGCAAGGCCGCGCCTGCCGTGCGAGCCCAGCACAATCATGTCGGCATGGGCCAGGCGGGCCTCCTCGGCGACCTGCTCGCAGACACGGCCGGCGCCCGACTCCACCAGCACGCTGTCGCACACCAGGCCCTGCTCGGTGGCGCGGCGCCGCATTTGGGCCAGCATTTTTTCACCGCCGGCGCGCATCAGCGGGAGCAATTCCTCGCGATAGGTCTTGGGGGTCTCAAAGCCGTTGACATGGTCCAGCTCATCGATCACATGAAAAAGCCGTATATGCGCCCCGGTCAGGCGCGCCAGTCCAATGGCGGTATCCAGCGCCCTGGTGGAGGTCGGGCTGCCGTCAACCGGCACCAGCAGTTGCTGTATCGAGGCCATGCGATCAGACGGCGCTGGGCGACAAAGTCGTCGGACGCACCGTTTCCTCGCTCTTTGCGCTGTCGCGGACCGCGCTGCCGAACACCTCCAGGGCGGACGAATAGCTGCCGTCGTCCACCGCGCGCGCGGTGAAGGAGGTCGACAGGATCGGAGGCCGGCCCAGAATCCGGTCGATTTCAGCGAAAGCATTGGTCGCGCCCTGCCCGCCCATCACCGAGATGACCGCCACGCACTTGAGGCCTCGTGCATGGTCACGCACAAAACTGCGCATGGGCGCCGCCAGCTCGGCAAGCCAGATGGGCGCGATCAGCACGACCGTCTCAAAACCCCGCGGGTCCGGCCCTTCATAACGAATCGCGGGATGGCGCTTGAACAGCGAATCCATCACGCAGCGCAGCATGCCTGCAGCGCCGGTGCGCGATCGCGCCTCGCTGACCTGGCCGCACGGCCACTTGAATTTGCTCGACAGGAGATCGGCCACGCGGCGCGATGTCCCGGTGTTGGAATAACAAACAATGAGGGTTCGCTCGGACATGGTTGTGCTCCTTGGAGGGTTGCGCGCAAACAAAGCTGCGGTCGGCCGGTCGCTGCGCGGGCATCGGCCACCGGCAAAGGGTATGGCCGGTGGCGGCTTCAGCCCTTGAGCTAAGTCAACTACATCGCTGGGCACCACGCCTAAGCTGGCGCCATGAAGATCCAATTCCTGGGCGCCACCGACACCGTCACCGGCTCCAAATACCTGGTCCGGCATGTCAAATCCACCGTGCTGGTCGATTGCGGCCTGTTCCAGGGCTACAAGCCGCTGCGCCTGCGCAACTGGTCGCCGCTGCCCATGGACCCGGCCGGCATCGATGCGGTGATCCTGACCCATGCCCACATAGACCACAGCGGCTACCTGCCGCTGCTGGCGCGCCAGGGTTTCAAGGGCAAGGTGTTCTGCTCGCCGGGCACGGCGGACTTGTGCCGCATCCTGCTGCCCGACGCCGGCCACCTGCAGGAGGAAGAAGCCGAATACGCCAACCGGCACGGTTTTTCGAAGCACGCGCCGGCCCTGCCCCTGTACACACGCGAGGATGCGCTGCGCTGCCTCAAGCTGCTGCACCCGGTGCCCGCCGGCAAACACTGGCAGCCGGCGCCGGGCCTGAACGCCAGCCTGACGCCTTCGGGCCATATGGTGGGCTCGTCCTTCGTGCGGCTGGACAACGGCTCGCGCTCCCTGCTGTTTTCGGGCGACATAGGCCGGCCCAACGACCTGGTGCTCAAGCCGCCCTCCTTCATGGACGGCGCCGACTACCTGGTGGTGGAGTCCACCTATGGCGACCGCCTGCACAAGGACTCCGACCCGCTGCTGGCGCTGGGCCAGGTCATCCAGCGCACGGCCGCGCGCGGCGGCGTGGTGGTGATCCCCGCCTTCGCCGTGGGGCGCGCGCAAAGCCTGTTGCACTGCATCGAGGTGCTCAAGACCCAGGGCGTCATTGCGCGCAAGCTGCCGGTCTACCTCAACAGCCCCATGGCGGCCAAGGCCACGCAGGTCTACCTCAAGCACAAGGACGAACTGCGGCTGAGCTCCGCGGAGTGCGAAGCCATGGCGCATACCGCCCACATCGTTGAATCACCGGAAGAGTCGCGCCTGCTCAATGCCAAACACGGCCCCATGGTCATCATTGCCGCCAGCGGCATGGCCACGGGCGGGCGTGTGGTCCACCACCTCAAGGCCTTCGCGCCCGACAAGCGCAACACCATCGTGTTTGCCGGCTTCCAGCCCGGCGGCACGCGCGGCGCCCTCATTGCCGGCGGCGCGCCCACGGTGCGCATCCACGGACAGGAGGTTCCGGTGCGCGCCGAGGTGGTCATGCTGGACGACTTGTCGGCCCATTCCGATGCCGCCGAGATCATGGGCTGGCTGCGCGGCTTCAAGTCCGCGCCCCGGCAGACCTTTATCACCCACGGCGAGCCGGCCGCGGCCGACGCCATGCGCCAGTGCATCGAACGCGAGCTGCACTGGCCCTGCAAAATTCCGTGCTATCTGGAGACGGCGGCGCTGGCTTGAACGCGGCCCGCCACCGAGACACCCCATCGAGCTCTGGCTTGATGCAGGTCAAGATCGCCGCGCCAAAACGGTCAATACTGTCCTTATCGCAACTTCAGACCGAGGCAGCCACCATGTTCAAACGCATCCTGATCCCCGTGGACGGCAGCGAGACCGCCAACAAGGCCCTGGTCGCCGGCCTGCGCATGGCGCGCGAGACCGGCGCCAGCGTGCGGCTGCTGCATGCCATCAATGAACTGGGCGGCATGGCCGCCGACGGCACTTACTCCGGCGACGTGGCCGGCATGCTGCGCGAAGGCGGCGCCAAAGTGCTGTCCGATGCCACGGCCGTCGCGCAGTCGGCCGGCGTGGCGGCCGACCAGAGCCTGTGCGAAGAACCCGGCAAACGCCTGGGCGAAGTCGTGGCCGAGGCCGCCAAACGCTGGGGCGCCGACCTCGTGGTCGTCGGCTCCCACGGCCGGCGCGGCCTGGGGCGTGTGCTGCTGGGCAGTGGCGCGGAAGAGATTCTGCGGCTGGCGCCCGTGCCTGTGCTGGTGGTTCGGGATGCGGCTGCGCAGGGTGGCGATCACGCGAAAGGTTGAACCCGTGGAATGGGGTTGACCGTGGAAGCTGCGGGGCGGTACCCGTCCCTTGCCGGTCTCTCACTCCCTCACAACTGCGATCGGGTTCAGGCCGGACGGATTGCTGCTCCCATGGTTTTTCGCCAGATATCAATCAACGATCAGGGTATAGGTGACAGCCTGAAGCATTCCAGGCAAAGCGCCGCCGAAATTGAGCACATGCGTCCCGCGCGCAAGCGGCTTGAGCATGACGTAATAGCCATTGGCCGCGGAGGGGAAGATGTTGTACCGCGCCTCGGTCAATGCGCCCATATCGAAGCATTTTTTTGTCGCCTGCCGGGAGGTGGCGAGGTTGGCGATTCGCTCACCATCGATCTCAAGAACCAGCGCGGCGGGATCGTCCGTGATTCTTCTCGCCGTCTCCATGGCTAAAGCACAAGTCGTCGAGCGGTCCTGGCTGGGCATGACGACGTAGTTGATCAAGGGAAAGAACAAGTACTTGCCGCCAGGCACGCGGCAGCTTCGCACGGTGCGCTGTGTTCCGTAGGTGCCGGCCAGAAACCACACCGGCCCCTTTTGTTTTTCGCCGCACAGCTCGCCCGTGCGGTCGGCAACAGGGCTGTCTTGCCGCGAGAACGACCCGGCCCACTGCCACCAGGCGCGCGACCAGTCCTCCTGTGACATGCCCCCCACGGAGACATCCGGGGCGACCAGCTGTTGGGTTTGCGCATGGCTGAGCGACGCGGTGAGCAGGCAGCTCAAGAGGATGGTTCGAATGAAAGCGAATGGCTCTTTGGTGTTCTGCATAGTCAATTGGTGTTATGCGCTGGAGATGCCGGGGAGGCGACCGCCTAATGTATAGGCAAGCCATGGCACCCATTGCACCCCGGCGCACTTTTTCAACGAAGAGCGCCCGGCTACGGTTCTAATAGGCCAATGGAAATGGCCACAGCTTCTTTCTTGATCACAGTCCTGGGTGTCTTCCCGGTCATCACTCTTGTTGTGCAGGTATACCGGGACTCACGCGGAAAGAAGCGCAACCTGGCCATGCGCTGCTATGCCTGCGACTCCAGCGGGTCTTTGTTTCCCGTCTCGCACTATAAGGGCGATACCTTTCTCTACTGTCTCCCCTGTACGGAAAGGCAGCGCAAGAGTGGGCGGTTTTGGGGCTATGGGGTTCTGTTGGTTGTCGCTGTTGGGTTGGTCGGATGGGTGATTATTTCCCGCGGATAGAAGGCGTTCAGCTTGGCTGGCATGCCGTTTGTGTCTGAAAGCCAAGACCACGTGGTCGGAGGAGATGGCAGCGTTCAAGATCGACTTGCCTCGACCCACGATGGAGGTTTTCAGAGAAATCACTCGCCGACACCATCACCAAGTCGTTTGAATGTCCCTTTAAGAGCTATCTCTTAATCCATATCAAATTAATTGGTTTCACCCTCCAGTTGGAGGATGGCCGCGTGCTACCTCTTCCCTAGAATCGAGCGATGGACGTTGTAAAGGCAATGCGACGTTCCAAAACTCACCGAAAGAATATTGTGTCGACCTCTGCTTATCAGGATCATCCTATCCGTGCTGCGCTCACTAGCATCCTTGAGATGCAGCGTACAAAGGAGTTTTCTGATCCAGCTATTCTGGAAAATGCGGAGCACGCATTTGCCCGCGATAAAGTATTTGCAATTGCTCGCGTGATACAAGAACTCGTTGCGATAACGCCAGCCGAGTTGACCAGCCTAGTCGCACTCAATCAAATTCAAGCCAATCTGCAAGCGCCGTTGGGTGAGCTAACTGCATTTCTTTCAGATAAAAATTCCGGCCATTTCGTTAATGCTGTTACCCAGTTTGAACAGACCGTCATGCATCTGTTATGGGGGTTTCTTCCAAAAACACAGTCACTATCTGTTAAATCACTTTCAACACTTTTGGAGTCGCAGGCTGAATCTTCGCGAAATGCAATTAACCAACTTCTCGATCAGCAAGCAGGTCTTTCAGAAAAACTCACAGAGCTGACAGCTAAGGCCGATGCGCAGGTCTCACGGTTTGAAACCCTGACTGAAGGAGCGGCAAAGGAACGCGCAGAAGCTGCAGCCACCGTCGCCAAGCTTGAGCAGTCGTTCGCCGAAAAGGAGACCGCTCGCGCTGCGGGATTTGATGCGGTCATTGGTGAATTCTCTAAGCAATTCTCAGAGTTCAAGGAAAAATCACTAGGTGAAAGTAATCGTCTAATTCAAAAAATTGAGGATCAACGAGTTCAAGCGGCGCAGCTTGTGCAAGTTGTGGGGAACATTGGGGTCACCGGTAACTACCAGCAGATTGCCAATAAAGAGTCTGCAGAAGCAAATTTCTGGCGATGGGCCACCGTTTTATTCTTTGTAGTGGGGATCGGAGTTGCAATAGCTACATTCGTCAAATTCTGGGGGCAACCATTCAACGCCGAGAATGCGGGATCTGTAGTTATTCGATTGCTTTACGCGATTGCCATCACGGCACCAGCTTGGTACACGGCGCGTGAATCTGCTCGGCACCGAACAAACTCTGATCGAGCCCGGCAGACAGAACTTGAGCTCGCGTCTATTGGCCCCTTCATTGAATTAATGCCAGAGGACAAGAAAGTTGAAATTCGTCAGCACCTTACCTCCGTTTATTTTGGCAAAGGTGTAGAAGCACACGTCGTCAACAGTCCTCTCGATGCCTCTATGGTCAAAGACATGGCTATCGAGTTAGCGAAAGCTTTTAAGAAGTAGCGCTTAGGTTAACTTAGCCATGCACATTGAGAAGCGTCTGTCTGTGGCGCCAATCAGCCAATAAAAAAGCTGCGGCATTCTTCTTGACCGCAGCTCTGAACATCTTCCCAGTCTTTGCGCTGGTTGAGCAGTTAATGCCCGCTTTTGACCGACAGCAGCGATCTACCCATTTATTCCGAGCCTTTGAATTCGCGCTCTACTAGTATGGGAAAAATCTCATGAACATAGCTCACCGAGGCATTCAATAGCGGGAAGGGTAACGTCCTGCCGTCCTGTCCCAATCCGGACATCCATACGGATGGATAGTACCTAGCTAACGTGCCCATGAAGTATGAGAGTAAAAAGGTTCGAGCAACGAGTGACAATGAATATTTATCACGAATAGGCCAAATGAAATACTGCTCTCGTATTGAATTTCTAGTGGAGCGCGCGCCATAGCAATTCACCGGAACTCGCAGATCCTCTGGAGTCCCTCCTTGTGTGAGATCCACGGTGACAGTCCACACCTGCTTCTGATTTTCAGTTGATACCTGAACGGTTACAGCCGATTTTTTAGCTGCTTGAAGGAGGATGAGGAAGTCGTCGATCTTATGTCGAACTTCCGCTCCCTTCGCCATAACGCTGATGTTTATCGGCTGATCATTCGTAGAGCTTGAATAGGCCCCTCCCTCGAAACATTCATTGCTCTCTCGAAAGACTTTTTCATAGAGATTACTCAACTCGGGTACACGCTCCACAATTTCCCTAAAAGTGAAATCAAAATTATTTGGCAGTGGCGTAGGGGACATGAGAGTAGCTCCCACATCTCGCAAGTGTGTTCTGTCAGGCGCGAACCAATCCGCGTTCTTTGTAGCCTCAACGAGTTCAAGAAATGTTCCTCCCTTTTGTGTGGCCATCTGCAATTCACGCATCGCATCTGGCCCTTTTCTCAACGTGTCTCCCCAGTGTTTATGTGTAATCCCATGTAGCGGGCTAAGGTCGCTTTCAACCCTATCGGGCGACAGAAACAGAATTACCGCCCGAGATAAAGTGAGTACCCCGTAGTACAGCAGTAAAGGCCTGGCTATCGGCGCGACACTAGGAGCCGCGTCAAGGTACTGTTTGCCTTGCTCTAAGGCTGCAATGATCTGCCAAGCCTTGTCGGCAGCGAGATCCTTTTTATGACGCTCTGCGTAGGAGCGCGACAGGTAATCGCGATTTCTATATAGATCCAACTCATCCCACGCGATCGACATATGAATCCTTTAGGCATACTGTCTATTCGCACAAGTATCGCGCAGCCAGCCATCACGTAGAACATAAAGAAGGACCGAACGATATGCCCATTCGCTACCTGGCACCTGCGGCAATAGCCTTATTTGTAGGCTTCCCAGCGCTGTCCGCTGCTTGCTCTATGCCGCCGCCTCCTCTTGGTGCCGATGGCAAGCCGATCTACCCTCCTGAGCGCACGCGTCGTTACGAGTTCGATGCCATTGTTTTGGGAAGTGCTGAAGTTATCGCCCCGCCCCGTTTGCCGGGGTGGCCAGCAACCGCAGTAAGCGCGCTGCGACTCCGTATTGTTCGCAGCAAAGGCATTGACCTGCCAGTTGGTAGCGAACACACCCTCTATCGAGCGGGCATCGGATCAGATTGCCTGTTCGAGGCCGTTTCGGTTTCGTTGACACAATTTCCGGTGGGATCGGAAGTGACGGTGAAAACAGACGACTTGGTATCTGGAAGCATCAATAGTGCTGCGACACCTCGGTAAACCCCGAGCTGCTCTTCCCGCCGCCTCATTTCAACCAACGCGTGCCGCCACGCAATACGTCGAGCGCTAAGACGTATGCAGGTGACCGCCGCCTGGCTTGCGCGCGGGACGGCGGCTCAAATGGCCGGTTCGGGTGCCGCACGCCCAACGCAGGGCTTTATTTGCCCAACCCTATCGCCGCGCGCATCTTCTCCAGCTGCTCCGCCGTCGGCACCACAAAGGAGAACTGCGGGCCCAGGTCCATGGCCACGGCAAGCGGCTTGGACGGTGAGGTCAGTCCCTGGAAGGCGGCAATGGCCTTCTTGGCGGCGGCATCGGGCACGCTGGCGTGCAGGTACAAGCCAAAGCCGACACTGGTGGCCTTGGTCGGCACCACCACGAGGCGTGCCTGGTGCACTTTTTCGGAGCGCCCGGCCAGGCCCTTGAGGCTAACGCCCAGTGCGGCGGGCTCGCGGGTGACGACGCCTGCCCAGGACTGCTCCTCCCACGCAAAAACGGCTTTGGCGATCAGGCCCTGCTGGCCGACGGTGGCTTGCGGCGCGACGTCCTCCACATTGCCGCACAGGCCCTCGGCTTTGGCGATGGCGGCCTCCACGCCGGCGGCCGTGCCAAAACATTTGGAGCGCTGCAGCTGGTCCAGCACGGCTTTCTGCTCGGCCGGCGGCAGGGTTTTCAGCGCCACGGCGCCCGCGTCCGTCGCGGCCTTGCCGACCACGGTGATGGCCAGCACGGCGGGCTGGACCACTTCATTGTTGAACACCGCGAGCTTGTAGCCGCTCATCAGGCCGGTGACCTGGTTGGTGTAGACCCAGCAATACGGTGTGCGCCCCGAGGCGGTGATGTCGTCCACTTTCTTGATGGCGTACAGCGGCGTCTGCGGCAGGCCGGCGCGGCCTATGAAGGCATGCATTTCCTGTTCGGCCACCGCGCTTTGGTAGGCGGCCTCACCGCGGAAGAGCTGGGGGTTCATATAGGCCCCTCCCTCGCAGTTTTGCGCCTGGGCGGCCGGTGGCAGGCAGGCGGCTGCCAGTGAAAAGGAAATGAGGGACAGATGACGCATGTTGGGCTCCCGAAGCAGTGGCGTTTGGCGTTGAGGTAACTGGGCTGTGGCTACCCGAATTGGTAACCAAACGTCACAAGCACGCTTTGGGCCATCATACTGACGCGCTTGCTGAAAATGCTAACTTTTTACTGCGGGTTGACCCGAATATTAGGCTGAAAGCGTAGCCATCAGTTCTACAGTTTGGCACTCCGGCACCCGAGCTCTCCATATCAAGGCAGCGCCTGTATTCTTGAAAAAAACACATGCATCAGGTCCGTGAACGCATCCGCCGGCACGGTTTCATGCCGGCGGGCGTCCAGTTCGGCAATGTGCTCCATCTCCATGGGCTGTGCTTCAAGCGCCGCCATGGAGATGTCCTTGAAGATGCGTTCCTGGGTCGTCGTGATGTAGACGATGCGGCAGTTGTGGTGGCGCATGTCGGTCGCGATCTGCACATACTTCCTCAGCACCGCCTGCTCCGGGCCTTCCAGGATCTGGGCGAACACGCCGCCCCCGAATACCAGCAGGCCGGTGATGCCCAGGGGCGGGTTGTTTTTGGCCGCGCTTTTCAGGACGCCGTTCACGGCTTCTTCGTTGATGCCTTCATGGGCGTCACTGAGGTAGAGCAGTCTGATCATGATGCGGCTCCTTGACTGGACTTGCAGTGTCCGCATGGGGAAGAGATGGCTTCCCCGGGCAATGAAGCCCCATCATCCCACCTCGCGCCACTTTGTGGGGGATCTTTCAGGCAGAAAAAACCCCTCCGCTCAGGGGAGGGTTTTTTGGCATTAGGGGGCATTATGGAGATTGGCGTCCTCCGCCCGCATACCGGACAAGGGCTAGCCCAGGCGCCCTTCTTCGCGCAGCCGCATCCCTATCCGCTGGATCTCGGCCTCCCCCTGGGCCAGCGCGGCCCGGCTGGTGTGCACCGAGTAATACCCCATGACCAGTTCATGCGGATGTTTGACGGCCGAGCCCAGCACAAAGGCCGTGTCGCCCTGGGCCGTGAAGGCTATGGCCTCGCCGGATTCTTCGAACACCGCGAGTTCGCCGGTGGCTAAGGGGCCGCCGCTCTCGTCGCCCGCATCCAGCCGTCCCTGGTTGACCGCGACCCAGCCCACGGAGTGGCCTTCGGGCGGTGTGTAACGCCACTGCTCGCCGTCCTTCAGCGTGACGGCCAGGTAATTCATGTCGGCCGGCGCGGGAATCGGGCTTTGCGCCGCGCCGTAGCGGCCCAGCAGCACACGCGCCGGGCCTTCTTGCGGCAACTGCCCGGGCGACAGGTAAAGGCTTTCGGCCGGCGCGTTTTCTTCCGCGGCCGGCAACGCGACCCAGAGCTGGAAGCCCTGGACCGGTGAATCGCTGACCGGCGCGCCGGTGTGCCAGACGCCATTGCCCGCGCGCATCCACTCGACGCCGCCGGCCGGCAGCACGCCCTTCTTGCCGGTCGTGTCTTCATAACCGACCTGGCCTTCGACCATATAGGTCAGCGTGGCGATGCCCGAGTGCGGGTGCATGCCGAAGCCTTTGTGGCCGGCCGCCGGCTTGAAGCCGAACAGGTCCAGGAAGACAAAAGGCTTGAGGAACTCACCCAGGTCGCCGGGGCTGACCAGCCGCGTGATGGGCCCGTGGGCGCTGCCGCGCGTGCGGTGCACGATGGCGCGGGCGGCCGTTGCAACTGCGGCGCTGCTCATACGGCCTCCCTGGCGGTCTTGAGCGCCCTCGCCCACCAGGCCATGTCGTCCAGCAGGCCGGTGGCGGCCTGGGCCAGGTGCGGAAAGTCTTCAAAGCTTTTGCCCTGCTTCCAGATGCCCATGAACTCGACCATGCCGATGTGCACCGCATTGCGCACGGGCGCCATCTGCAGCTCGGTGGCGACCAGGCGCAGCTGCTCGACGGCCCGCGCCGCGCCCACGCCGCCGTAGCCGACAAAACCTATGGGTTTGCGGATGAACTCCTTGTAGGCATAGTCCAAGGCGTTTTTGAGCACGGCGCTGGGGCCGTGGTTGTATTCGGGCGTGACCACGATCAGGCCGTCCAGCGTGGCGAGTCTGGCGGCCCAGCGCTGCGCGGCCTCGTTCTTCACGGGCGCCCAGGCCGGCGACATGGGCTCGGCGAAGAAAGGCAGCGGATGGTCGCGCAGGTCTATCAGCTCAAAGGCCAGGTCTGTGCGCTGCTGGGCAAGCGTATGAATCCACTGCGCGGGCTTGTCGCCGAAGCGGCCTTCGCGGGTGGAGCCGATGATGATGCCGATACGGGGGGTGTTTGAGCTCATGGGATGGTCCTGAAAAACAAGGTGGGAGGCCTGGGCAGCCCATGGACGGAAGATTAGGGCGACACCCATTGATTGACTAGACGGCAGAATCGGATTGCACCCATCCATTCAAAGAAGGAATAAACCATGCTGGACCTCAACGACATCGCCATGTTTGTGCAGGTGGTGCGCTGCGGCAGTTTTGCCGAGGCGGCGCGGCGGCTGGGCCTGCCGGCCAATACCTTGAGCCGGCGCGTCCAGCAGCTGGAAAACCAGCTAGTCACACGGCTGATGCAGCGCTCCACGCGCAAACTCACCTTGACCAGCGCGGGCCAGGCTTTTTATGAGCGCTGCGCGGGCGCGGTCGACGGGCTGGCCGAGGCCGGCCAGGAACTGGCGACCGGCAGCCAGGAGCCCAGCGGCCTGGTGCGCGTGGCGGCGACCGCCGATTTTTTTGATTTTTTCCCCATGGAATGGGTGGCCGAATTCCTGGCCGCGCACCCGCGCGTGCGGCTGGACTTTGTGCTCAGCGACGCCCACGCCGACCTGATTGCCGAGCAGATCGACGTGGCTTTCCGTGGCGGCCCCATGCGCGACTCGGGTTACGTGGGCCGGCAACTGCTGGGCGCGCGCAGCGACGGCATGGTGGCCAGCCCGGCCTACATCGCCGCGCGCGGCGCGCCGGCCACGCTGCAGGATTTGCGGGAGCACGACTGCGTGACCTCGCCCCACCCCAGCGGCCGAACGACCTGGCGCCTGACAGGCCCCGGCGGCATGGAAGAGGAAGTGCAGGTCGCGGGACGCTTCAGCGGCAACACCGCCCAGGCGCTGCGCAAGGCCACACTGGCCGGCCTGGGCATCGCACTGCTGCCGCCCGCCATGGCCAGGCTGGACGTGCAGGCCGGGCGGCTGCTGCCCGTGCTGCCGCAGTACCAGCGCACGGGCCACGGGCTCAGCGTGCTTTACCCCAGCCGGCGGCAGTTGCCGCTGGCGGTGTCGGCTTTTATCGCGTTGGTGATGGACAAGCTCAGCGAGGTGGAGAGCTTGCCGGAAATACTGAAGCCCGAACGGCGCTGAGCGGGTAGCGCGTCGATCAGTTCACCGAAATGTTGTCCATGTTCACGGTGATATTGATCACCGCGACATTGCCGTATACATCCACCTTGATGGAAATCTGGTTGGGGGCCGTGGTTTTATAGACGACGAGGTCACATATGCCTTCCGCCACATTCTGCGGCTGGCCGAAGTTCGCGGTGCCGTTGAGGCCCCACCTGACGTTTCCCACGGTCACGGCGGTCGTGTTTTGCGCTTGGGTTCCACCCACAATATTGACGGTTACATCGGTCATGTCGTTCTCCATCCGGTTTGAAAAAATGGTGTGCGTCCACTGGATCGGCGGGTTCACTGTCCAGGGGAAATCACTGTAGGACCGTGCTTGCTGGAACACCATTACGCGCCATTACGCCGGGCATGCCGATGCGCTAGGACGGGGAAATCCGGAATCTCCAATATCGAACTCCAAAACAAAACAAGGACACGCCTTGGCGTGTCCTTATGAATTTCGGTATTCGGCTGTTTGGTATTCCTGTCCCCACCCCTTGTGTATGCGCCGAGGAGCGCAGGTTCAGGCGGATCAGGGATCGCGATTGTCTGAGCGAAGCGCAGCCTAGCGAGTTCGAGCGAGACCCCGCCTGGACCGAGCACCGCAGGTTGCCCGTAGCGCAGCGGAGGGACGCAGACACCAGGGTCGCGTTTTGTTTGGTGACTTTTGTGTTAGCGTAACTTCGCTACGCGAAGTGAGCGAACCCCGCGCGCGCAGCGCGCCTTTTGGCGAACAAAAGAAAACCCGCTTTGCGGGTTTCGCCAAAGTTACTTGCCGCCGGGCAACCCCGGCCAGCTGAACTAAGAAGAGGAAAGAGGAGGATGAGGAGGCAGAGCGCGCCAGGCCGGAGCAAGACCCGCCTAAAGCTCCTTCCGAATCGCCAGCGGTTCACTCACAAGAGACAGCAGGTAATCAATATCCGCTGGCTTCACCACATGATGGTCAAACCCAGCATGTTGCGACCTCTGGCGGCTCTCGGCCTCGCCGTAGCCCGTCAGCGCGATCATCAAGGCATCCCTGGATTCGGGGCTGTTGCGCAACTGTCGGGCCACTTCAAAGCCGTCCATGCCGGGCAGGCCGATGTCGAGGATGAGCACGTCGGGGGCAAACTCCCGGGCCACCTTGAGCGCCGCCGCACCGTCGTTGGCGATCCTGACCACATAACCCTCGAGTTCGAGCAGGACTTTCAGCGTGTCGGCCGATGCCGGCAGGTCGTCGACGACCAGGATTTTGCGGGAGGCCGCCGGCGCCGCCCTGGCGGGCTTGGGTGCGTGTGCGACGGGCGGCGCGGCTCCCTCGGCCATCACGCGGGCCGGGAAGTACACGGAGATGCGGCAGCCCTTGCCGCGCCCCTCGCTGTGCGCCTCCACCCTGCCCTGGTGCAGTTGCACCAGGTGCTTGACCAGCGTGAGGCCTATGCCCAGGCCGCCCTGGGCGCGGTCCAGCGCCTGGTCGCCCTGGGCGAACAGGTCAAAGATATGCGGCATGAATTCGGCCTCTATGCCCTGGCCGGTGTCCGAGACGGTGATGCACAGCTCGTCGCCCTGGAGGGCGGCACCCAGGATGATCCTGCCCCCCGGATCGGTGAACTTGGAGGCGTTGTTGAGCAGGTTGGACAGCACCTGCGACAGGCGCACCAGGTCGCCCTGCAGGACGATGGCCTCGCCGGGGATGTCCAGCGTGAGTTCCTGCTGCCTGGCGGCCAGCAGGGGGTTGCTGGCCTCGACGGCGCGCTCGCACAGGGTGGACAGCCGCACCGCCTCCATGTGCACGGTGACCTTGCCGCGGACTATGCGCGAGACGTCCAGCAGGTCGTCGACCATCCTGGACATGTGGTCCACCTGGCGCGCGATCACATCGCGCGCCCAGGCCACGGTCGGGTCGGCGACCTGGGCCCCGTGGATGATGTGCACCGCATTGCGTATGGGCGCCAGCGGGTTGCGCAGCTCATGGGCCAACATGGCGAGGAACTCGTTCTTGCGGCGGTCGGCCTCCTGCACCAGGGTGTAAAGCCTGGCGTTCTCCATGGCGATGGAGGCCCGGCCCACGACTTCGCTGAGCAGGGCGGCATCGGCCTGCGCGAAGCCGCCGGCCCTGCCGAACAAGATGAGCGCGCCCAGTTGCTGCTCGCCGGCCACCAGCGGGCAGACGGCCATCTCTTCATGGTCGGCCGGAAATTCCGGCCACTCGGCGGGCGGCGTGGCCGCGGGCTGCGCGGCGCACAGCTCGGTCGCGGGCAGGAAGGCTATGTCCCGCGTGAGCATGGCATCACGCACCAGCGCCGCCATGGAGGGGCTCAGGTCGCGCTGGCATTCCAGCAAGACCGGGCCCACGGCGGGATCGGCGCTGCCCGAAATCTTCAGGCAGCGGCAGTGCAGATTCCCATGGCCGTCGAGCAAGGCGACGGCCGCCATGTCGCCCAGGCCGGGCACCGCGATGTCGGCCAGCGCATGGGCGGTGGCGTCGATATGAAGGGACATGGAAAGCCGCTGGCTGGCCTCGGCCAGGTAGGCGGCGCGGCGCGTGGCGTCTTCGGCGGCGGCGCGCGCCGCCTCGGAGCGTGCCAGCGCCTCGCGCTGCGCGGCCTGCTGCTGCAGCTGCCGGTGCATGCGGTGCAGGTCGACAAACACCTTGACCTTGGAACGCAACACGTCGGGCACGACCGGGGACGAGATGTAGTCCACCGCGCCCAGCGCATAGCCCTTGGCGGCCTGGGCTTCATCGACGTAGGCGGTGATGAACAGGATGGGGGTCTGCGCGCTCTTTTTGTACTGCCGTATCAGGCCGGCAGTTTCCAGGCCGTCGATGTCGGGCATGTTCACGTCCAGCAGGATGACGGCGAACTCCATTTCCAGGATCAGGCGCAGGGCCTCCCGGCCTGAACGGGCGCTCACGAGGTTCTGCCCCAGCTCCTCGAGGATGCTGCCCATGACGACGTGCTTTTCGGGCAGGTCGTCGACGATCAGGATGTTGACCGGGTCCGGGTTCAGCATGCTTGCCGGCTCCTGCGGCATGGCGAGGACGGCGCTCATCGCGGCAACCAGGCGCGCAGCACGGCGAGCAGGTTCTCCGTGTTGACGGGTTTGGACAGGTAATCCCAGGCGCCCGCCTCTATGCATTTTTCGCGGTCGCCCTTCATGGCCTTGGCGGTGACCGCGATCATGGGCAGGGTCTTGCCGGCCGGCAACTTGCGGATCTCCTGCATGGTGACCAGGCCGTCCATCACCGGCATCATGATGTCCATCAGCACCACGCTGAGCCGGGGGTCGGAGGCGACCTTGGCGATGGCGTCATGGCCGTTGTCGGCCCAGACGATGTCCATGCCCTCTTCCTCGAGCACGGTGGCCAGCGCGAAGATGTTGCGCATGTCGTCGTCGACGATCAGCACCCGTTTGCCCGCGAGCGACTTGTTGGCGTCGTGCAGGGTCCTCAAGGTGCCGCGCTGCCGCTCCGTCATGCGCGCCTCGTTCACATGCAGGGCATGCAGGGCCAGGTCCAGCACCCGCGGGACGGACCTGGCCTCGCGGAACAGATAGCCGTCGCGGGCCTGCCAGGCGGGCTGGTGCAGCGCGTCTATCGGGCCTTCGCGCCAGACCACCACCGGCAGCGGCCCCAGCACCGAGGGGGCCGGCAAGGTATGGCGCAGCTGCTCGAAACCGTCCTCCAGCGAGGGCTCATCGGTGACGGCGCATTCAAAGCGCGCGAAGTCCTCGGGCTTGACGTCCGCCAGCGAGGCCACCGTCTGGCACAGGATATGGCTGTGGCCCAGCAGGCCGGTGACCTCGGCGCGCAAGGCCTCGTCCTGCAGGGCAACCAGCACATGCCGCACCGGGCGCGAGACATAGCGGTGCAGCTGGTCCAGCATCTCGTCGAGCACTTCCTTGGCGGGGATGGGCTTGGCGATAAAGGCCATGGCGCCGCTGCGGTAGGCACGTTCCTGGGAATCGTCGGTGGAAATGACGCAGACCGGGATATGCCGCACGCTGAAGTCCTGCTTGATGCGCTCCAGCACGCGCCAGCCTTCCATGTCGGGCAGGTGCATGTCCAGCGTGATGGCCGAGGGCTTGAATTCGGCCGCCAGCGTCAGGGCGCCGGCGCCCAGCGAGGTCACCAGGCCCTTGAAGCCCTTGGCGCGCGCGGCGTCCAGCAAAAAGCTGGCGAAAGCCAGGTCGTTCTCGACAATCAGCAGCACAAAGTCGCCGGGCTGGATGTTGTGCCTGTCGTCCGCGGCCTCGTCGGCCGGCGCGGGGGCATCCAGGGACAGGGCGGCGTCGTCGAAGGCGATGTCCTGCTTTTCAAAACCCAGGCGGCTGACGGGCGCGGCGGTTTCCATGCGCTGCTCGGCGCTGCCGCCGGGCTTGCGCGCGCCGCGCCAGGAGGAATAGGTCAGCGGCAGGTAAAGCACAAAGCTGCTGCCCTCGCCCGGCGCGCTGGACAGGCGTATCTCGCCGCCCAGCAGGCGCGAGAGTTCGCGGCTGATGGCCAGGCCCAGGCCGGTGCCGCCGTACTTGCGGGAGGTAGAGCCGTCGGCCTGCTGGAAGGCCTCAAAAATGATCTGCTGCTTGTCGGCGGAAATGCCTATGCCGGTGTCGGTGACGGAAAACGCCAGCACTTGCTGGGCGCGGTTGAGTTCCTCGTGGTCGGTACTCCAGCCGGTGAAGGCCTCCTCGATGGCCAGGGCCACATGGCCCTGGTGGGTGAACTTGAAGGCGTTGGACAGCAGGTTTTTGAGGATTTGCTGCAGGCGCTTGACGTCGGTCACCATGGACACCGGCAGCTGCAGCCCGGTGGTGATCAGGAAGTCCACGTTCTTGGCCTCGGCCACGTGGCGGAAGGTGCGCTCCACATACATCTGCAGGTCGGACAGGCGCAGCTCGTTGACATCCACCACCACCGTGCCCGACTCGATCTTGGACAGGTCCAGGATGTCGTTGATCAGCATCAGCAAGTCATTGCCCGATGAATGGATGGTCTTGGAAAACTCCACCTGCTTGGCGGTCAGGTTGCCTTCGGAGTTCTTGCACAGCTGGTCGGACAGGATCAGCAGGCTGTTGAGCGGCGTGCGCAGCTCGTGCGACATATTGGCCAGGAACTCCGACTTGTACTTGGAGGTCAGCGACAGCTGCTTGGCTTTTTCCTCGAGCGCCTGGCGGGCCTGCTCGACCTCCTGGTTCTTGCGCTCCACCTCGTCGTTCTGCTGCACCAGCAGGTGGGCTTTTTCCTGCAGCTCCTCGTTGGTCTGCTGCAGTTCCTCCTGCCGGCTTTGCAGCTCCTGCGCCAGGGACTGCGACTGGGTCAGCAGGTCTTCGGTGCGCATATTGGCTTCAATCGTGTTGATCACGATGCCAATACTCTCGGTGAGCTGGTCCAGGAAGGCCTGGTGCGTGGGGTTGAAACGCTCGACCGAGGCGAGTTCCACCACACCGCGGACCTGGCCCTCGAAGATGATGGGCAGCACCAGGATGTCCATGGGCGCCACCTCGGTCAGGCCCGACGAGATCCTAAGGCCCTGCGGCAGCGAGGAGGTCAGCAGGATCTTCTGCTTGTCGAAGGCGCACTGGCCAATCAGGCCCTGGCCCAGGTCGATTTCCTTGCCGTAAGCGCCCTGCCCGTCCGAGGCATAGCTGGCCATCAGGCGCAGGCGCGGCCTTTCCTGGGTGTAGCTCAGCACGTAGAACTCGGCCTGCTGGGCGCCCACCACGGGCGCCAGTTCGGACAGGATCAAATGGCCCACGGCCACCAGGTCTTTCTGGCCCTGCAGCATGCGGCTGAACTTGGCCAGGTTGGTCTTGAGCCAGTCCTGCTCGGTGTTGACCTGGGTGGTGTCCTTGAGGTTGCGGATCATTTCATTGATGGTGTCCTTGAGCGCGGCCACCTCGCCCAGAGCCTCCACGGTGATGGAACGCGTCAAATCGCCCTGGGTCACGGCGGTCGCCACCTCTGCAATGGCGCGCACCTGGGTTGTCAGGTTGGCGGCCAGCTGGTTGACGTTTTCGGTCAGGCCTTTCCAGGTGCCAGCCGCGCCCGGCACCTTGGCCTGGCCGCCCAGCTTGCCCTCCACCCCCACCTCGCGCGCCACCGAGGTCACCTGGTCGGCGAAGGTGGCCAGCGTATCAGTCATGCCGTTGATGGTGTCGGCCAGGGCGGCGATCTCGCCCTTGGCCTCCACGGTCAGCTTGCGCTCCAGGTCGCCGTTGGCCACGGCCGTCACCACGCGCGCAATGCCGCGCACCTGGCTGGTCAGGTTGCCGGCCATGAAGTTCACGTTGTCGGTCAAGTCCTTCCAGGTGCCGGCCACGCCTTGCACATCGGCCTGGCCGCCCAGCTTGCCTTCGGTGCCCACCTCGCGCGCCACCCGCGTCACTTCAGAGGCAAAGGAGCGCAGCTGGTCCACCATGGTGTTAATGGTGTTCTTGAGCTCAAGAATCTCACCCTTCACGTCCACCGTGATCTTCTTGGACAGGTCGCCGGCTGCCACGGCCTTGGTCACGTCGGCGATGTTGCGCACCTGGCTGGTCAAATTGCCGGCCATGAAGTTCACGTTGTCGGTCAAGTCCTTCCAGGTGCCGGCCACGCCTTGCACGTCGGCCTGGCCGCCCAGCTTGCCCTCGGTACCCACCTCGCGCGCCACCCGCGTCACTTCGGACGCAAAGGACCGCAACTGGTCCACCATGGTGTTGATGGTGTTCTTGAGCTCGAGAATCTCGCCCTTGACGTCCACCGTGATCTTTTTGGACAGGTCGCCGGCCGCCACGGCCGTCGTCACCTCGGCGATGTTACGCACCTGCGCCGTCAGGTTGGAACCCATGGAGTTGACCGAGTCGGTCAAGTCCTTCCAGGTACCGGCAACGCCCTGCACGTCGGCCTGGCCGCCCAGCTTGCCCTCGGTGCCCACCTCGCGCGCGACGCGCGTCACTTCGGACGCAAAGGATCGCAGCTGGTCCACCATGGTGTTGATGGTGTTCTTGAGCTCCAGGATTTCGCCCTTGACGTCCACCGTGATCTTTTTGGACAGGTCACCGGCCGCCACGGCCGTCGTCACCTCGGCAATATTGCGCACCTGGCCGGTCAGGTTAGAACCCATGGAATTGACCGAGTCGGTCAAGTCCTTCCAGGTGCCGGCCACGCCCTGCACGTCGGCCTGGCCGCCCAGCTTGCCTTCGGTACCCACTTCGCGCGCGACGCGCGTCACTTCAGAGGCAAAGGACCGCAACTGGTCCACCATGGTGTTGATGGTGGCCTTGAGTTCCAGGATTTCACCCTTGACGTCCACGGTGATCTTCTTGGACAGGTCGCCGGCCGCCACGGCCTTGGTCACCTCGGCGATGTTGCGCACCTGGCCCGTCAAATTGGAGCCCATGGAGTTGACCGAGTCGGTCAAGTCCTTCCAGGTGCCGGCAACGCCCTGCACGTCGGCCTGGCCGCCCAGCTTGCCTTCGGTGCCCACCTCGCGCGCCACCCGCGTCACTTCGGAGGCGAATGAGGAAAGCTGGTCCACCATGGTGTTGATGGTGTTCTTGAGTTCGAGAATCTCACCCTTCACGTCCACCGTGATCTTCTTGGAGAGGTCGCCGGCGGCCACGGCCGTCGTCACCTCGGCGATGTTGCGCACTTGGCCCGTGAGGTTGGAACCCATGGAGTTGACCGAGTCGGTCAAGTCCTTCCAGGTGCCGGCCACGCCCTGCACGTCAGCCTGGCCGCCCAGCTTGCCTTCGGTGCCCACCTCGCGCGCCACCCGCGTCACTTCGGAGGCGAATGAGGAAAGCTGGTCCACCATGGTGTTGATGGTGTTCTTGAGCTCCAGGATTTCGCCCTTGACGTCCACCGTGATCTTTTTGGACAGGTCGCCGGCTGCCACGGCCTTGGTCACGTCGGCGATGTTGCGCACCTGGGACGTCAGATTGCCGGCCATGAAGTTCACGTTGTCGGTCAAGTCCTTCCAGGTGCCGGCCACGCCTTGCACGTCGGCCTGGCCGCCCAGCTTGCCCTCGGTACCCACCTCGCGCGCCACCCGCGTCACTTCGGACGCAAAGGACCGCAACTGGTCCACCATGGTGTTGATGGTGTTCTTGAGTTCAAGAATCTCGCCCTTGACGTCCACCGTGATCTTTTTGGACAGGTCGCCGGCCGCCACGGCCGTCGTCACCTCGGCGATGTTGCGCACCTGCGCCGTGAGGTTGGAGCCCATGGAGTTGACCGAGTCGGTCAAGTCCTTCCAGGTGCCGGCAACGCCCTGCACGTCGGCCTGGCCGCCCAGCTTGCCCTCGGTGCCCACTTCGCGCGCGACGCGCGTCACCTCGGCCGAGAAGGTGCCCAGCTGCTCCACCATCTTGTTGATGATCATGGCGGTGCGCAGGAACTCGCCTTCGAGCGCCTTGCCCTCGGCCTCCAGCGCCATGCTCTTGGACAGGTCGCCTTGCGCCACGGCGCCTATCACGCGCGCTACTTCGCTGGTCGGGTGCACCAGGTCGGCGATCAGCGAATTGATGGACTCGGCGGAGTCGCGCCAGAAACCCGAGGCGTCGGGCACAAAGGCCCGCTCCTTGAGGCGCCCCTGCTTGCCGACCACACGGCTCAGGCGTTCGAGTTCGCGCGCCATGCGCACGTTTTCAGAAACCACGTCGTTAAAGGCATCGGCCACCTTGCCGGGAACACCGGTCCAGTCTTGCGGCAATGAAGCGCGCGCGTCGCCCTTTTTGAGGTCGGTCAAGGCGGTCAGCACCACCTTGGTCTGCTCCGTGACCGTCTCGGCTTCGTCGAGCACGGTGTTGATGGCCATCGCGTTCTGCAGCCAGAAGCCTGAGAGTTTTTCCTCGGGCAGACGCCGGCTGGCGCGTGTCGACAGGCGGGACTTGGACGCCAGGCCTTTGCAGCGGCTGGTGGTCGCGGTCGTCATGGCCGACAGCTGATTGAATTCGGCGGCGATCTTTCCATAGACGCCGTCCCACTCGGTTGGCAGTGTGACGCCGGCTTCCCCACGCCTGAGCGCGCTCAGGGATTTGAGAATGGACTTCAATTCGGTGTCGCGCTCCACCACCGAAAGCTTGGTCAAAGCTTCCATGCTGTTCATCCTGTATTGAGGGTAACTTTTTGTAGAAACGGGTGCCGAGATTACTCGCGAAGATACAGAATGACAATCAAATCGCACACTATTTTCCTAAGCGAGAAAACAATGTGCGGCGAGCTTGTCACAAGGGCCAAACTGTAGGTTTTGGCTTACACGAGCTCCGCTTTGAGCGCTGTACATTTTGGAGTTACGCCTTGAAAAATATCGCGACCGGATGTGCGTCGCTGCACGGCGTGGGCCCTGCAGACTCGCCTGCAGTTTTTGTGAAACCACCATCGGCGGCAGCACCATGAGCGTTCCATCCAGCAGCACAGCAACACAGGCAAGCGGATTGCAAAGGTGCGAGGCGGAAGCGGCGCACTACGCGCTGCTGCGCCGGCTGGCCCCGGTGATACGCCACAACATGGCGGGAACGCTGCAGCCGATTGCCATGGTGGCGGCGATGCTGGAGCGGCGCCTGCAAAAAACCGACACGGATCCGGAAGCCCTGCTGAGAAACGCGCGCGATATCGTGGCGCTGACCAAGGAAGCGGCCGCATCCTGCGTGGACCTGATGAGCTGGCTGGCACCCAAGGAAAAGCGGCTGGTCATAGCCGGCGCGGGCATCGCGGAATGCCTGGGCATGGTGGCGACGCAGCTGTCGTTCAAGGGCTTTTCGGTGGTCGACAACACCGGCGGCCCGCTTGTGCAACTGCCCCAGTCGGCGCTTCGCACCGTGCTGACCGCGGCCCTCATCGCGCTGACCGATGCGGCCGCCGCGCCCGGCAAGGTGCTCATAAGGGCGGAATTCGCGCAGGACATTCTTTCCCTTCACGTCGAGCTCAAGCCGGACGATGCCGCCGAGCCCATGCGCGCGGCGGACAAGCCGCCCTACCGCCTGCTGGACTGGCGCGATGTGCAGGTACTGGCGCAGCAGGAATCCGTACACATGGTTCGCGCGGAGAACCGGCTCACGCTGCAATTCGAAGCCACCGCCGCGGCGGATTCGCCGGCGCGGGCGGAGACGGCGCAAGCCTGAACGGCCGCAAGCTTCAGGCTCGCGGCGACTCCGTGTAGGACGAGGGAGCGTATGCACAACAGGCCTCGTTCGCGCTGGCACACTGAGGCCATGAGTTCTCTTCGACGTTTGGGGCGCCATGCCCTGCTGTGCGGCTGGCTGCTTTGCGCCGCCCATTTCCCGGCCGCGGCGCAAGCGCCGCAGGCAGCCGCCGCGAATGCGGAATCCGGCGCGCCGGCCCTGCTCGAAAAGCACGCGGAGCTGGCCGGGCAGCTTGCGCAGAATGCCTACCGCAGGCCGCTGTTCCTGGAGTCGGCCGAAAGCGCCAATGAGGTGACCGGCAGCGCGTATGCGGTGCTGAATTCGCCCTTCGCCACGGTCAGCGGCGCCTTCAAAAGCCCCAGGCGCTGGTGCGAGATGCTGATATTGCACATCAACACCAAGTACTGCCATGCGAGCGCCGACGAAAGCCCGAGCATGCTGAACATGCACATCGGCAAAAAGACCGAGCAGCCACTGGAAGACGCTTTTGCGCTGCAATTCAGCTACCGTCTGGCCGCCAGCTCGCCCGACTACCTGGCGGCGAACCTGAGGTCGGACAAAGGCCCCCTGGGCACCAACAACTACCGTATCGAGCTGCAGGCGGTGCCGCTTCCCGGCGGCAAGACCTTTATGCACCTGCGCTACTCCTACGGCTACGGCGTCGCCGGCCGCCTGGCCATGCAGGGCTACCTGGCCACGGCCGGCAGCGGCAAGGTGGGTTTCACGCGGGTGCAACGCGGCACCACCACCGCCTTTGTGGACGGCATGCGCGGCACGGTGGAGCGCAACACCATGCGCTACTACCTGGCCATAGAGGCCTACCTGGCCTCGCTGGACAAGCCGCCGGCCCAGCAACTCGAGGCGCGGCTGCAACACTGGTTCGACGCGACCGAGCAGTACGCCCGGCAGCTGCATGAGGTGGACAAGGAAAGCTACCTCAGCATGAAGCGGGCCGAATACCAGCGCCAGCAAGCCTCCTGAGCTGGAAGCGAATGGCTAGAAGTCGGAAGTCCTGGCCGGCCTGGCCTGGGGCGGCACGTGGGTGCCCGGCTCGCGAATCGGCAGCGTGGGCTCAGGCGGCGGCGGATCGGTGATCTCGGGCGGCATGCCCGGTTCGGGCGGCACGATCAGCGGCGGGACTTCCTCGGGAATATGGATGCCCGGTGTGCCGGGCGGCGGCTGGGGAACATGAAGATGCAGGGGCATTGAGATTTTCCTTGACCTTGATTCAGGGTGCCCGCCCGGCCTTATCGCAAGCGGGACCGGCGCGCCAGCTGCAGGCGGCCGCGCAGTTGCGAACGCAAGGCCAGCATGGCCAGTGCGCCCGCCGCGGCGGCCAGCAGGGCTGACTGGCCGGGCCGGGCCGCGACATGCGCGCGGACGGCCTGCGTGAACGGCAAACCACGCTTGCCGGCGACGGCAGAACCGGATGGCGGCAGCGGCAGCGCGGCGGCACCGCCCTGCCCTTCAACCAGCACGGCTTCTTCGGCCGTCTGGAACACATCGTCGTCCAGCCGCCTGGGCCCGCTATAGGGCGGCAGCTCAAGGGGCATATCGGCGAGTGAAGCCGCAGGTGTGCTCATGGTCCGGGCTGGCTGTGCTGCGGGTTGGGGTTCAGGCGGACTGCAGCCTTGCATCCAGTGCGTTCCTGGAGTCGTCATTGGCCGCGGTTTCCAGCTTGCGGCTCTGCGTGAGGCAGTAGGCCAGCAGGCAATCGATTTCGGTGGACTTGTCGAACACCGCGTCCACGCCCAGCTCGGCGCAGCGCATGCGCATTTCGCGCGTGGCGTAGTTGCTGAAGACCACGATCTTCTGCGAGGGGCTGCGCTCGCGGCAGGCCTGCAGGATCCTGAGGCCGCTGCCCTGCTTGAGGAACAGGTCGACGATGGCCAGGTCCCACTGGCCTTCATGGTGCGTCAGCCATTCGGTGCCCTCGTCTTCGGTTTCACAGCTGCCGACCGACTGCACGGGCGCCAGCTCTTCCAGCGTGCTGATCAGGTTGTCGCGGATGGTCGGATTGTCTTCCACGAGGTAGGTTCGCATTTTCATGGTGGGGTGCCGATCCGCAACAAAGGCAAACAAGGGTGGTGGGGTGGGCTCATGCCGGTTTTCATGTCCTTGAATTTACGTGTGCTGCCCGCGGCTTTGTGCCGGAGGGGCGAGCATGGCCTTGTAGGAGAAAAGGCCACCCGGTGCCACGGGCTTCTTCAAAAACCATGGGACCGGGGAAGAAAGCGCGCCCGCGCCAGTTCCTGGTGGGCCGGTAAGCGGTGTCTTACGCGAGGAGCAGAAAGCCCTTACATGGCACGCCGACGTCGGGCTACCGCCCGGCCGCCCGCGAGCCCGTAATGTCCATGCACCACCCCAGTGACGATCACCCAAGCACAGGAAACCACCACCATGAAGCTGATGGCCGGACTTTTGACAGGCATGGCCGCGGGGCTGCTGACCGCCTGGCGAGTCCATGCCGACCCTCGCAATATCGACCTGCTCCATGCTTTCCTGACGGTGCTGGTCTGCGCGGCAGGCCTGTTCCTGGTGTCCATGGCCCTGCCGGACAGCATCGCGCAAGTCCTGCAGGAATTCATGGCCTGGTGCCTGGCGGGCACGATTGCCGCGCTGGGCCTGCTGGCCACCGTCAAAGTGCTGGAAGGCCTGCTCGACAACTGACCGCCACACGGCGCCGGTGCTTGGCCGATGTTTGCGCACCTTCCCTCCCGCATCCGCCTGTAGGCCATCGGCCCCAGGCGGAGCCTCTTTTTTGACACAAGGATGTTCATGCCGCCCTCCAAGCGCAACACTGCCAGCCCCCATCGGACCACGGATGGCGCCAAAGACAAGAAGACCCAGCTGGAAGGCTTCACCGCGGGCAACGCCCCGGTGCTGACGACCAACCAGGGCCTGCAGATTCCGGACAACCACAACTCGCTGAAAGCCGGGGTGCGCGGCCCGACCCTGCTGGAGGACTTCATACTCCGCGAAAAAATCACCCACTTCGACCACGAGCGCATTCCGGAGCGCGCGGTGCATGCCCGGGGCGCGGGCGCGCACGGCTATTTCAAGCCCTACAAGTCCATGGTGCAGTACACCAGCGCCGGTTTTTTGCAGGACCCGGATGTGGAAACACCGGTCTTCGTGCGCTTTTCCACCGTGGCAGGCTCCCGGGGTTCGGCCGACACGGTGCGCGACGTGCGCGGCTTCGCGGTGAAGTTCTACACCGCCGAAGGCAATTACGACCTGGTGGGCAACAACATCCCGGTGTTCTTTATCCAGGACGCGATCAAGTTCCCGGACCTGGTCCATGCGGTCAAGCCGGAACCGCACAACGAAATGCCGCAGGCGGCCAGCGCCCACGACACCTTCTGGGACTTCGCCTCGCTGATGCCCGAATCCACCCACATGCTGATGTGGGCCATGTCGGACCGCGCCTTGCCGCGCAGCTTTCGCATGATGGAGGGCTTTGGGGTGCACGCCTTTCGCTTCATCAATGCCCGGGGCGGCGCCTTTTTTGTGAAGTTCCACTGGAAGCCCAAGCTGGGCGTGCACGGCCTGGCCTGGGACGAGGCGCAGAAGATCGCCGGCAAGGACCCCGACTTCCACAGGCGCGACCTGTGGGAGGCGATTGAAAGCGGCAACTTCCCGGAGTGGGAGCTGGGCGTGCAGATCGTCGACGAAGGCAAGGAGGCCGAACTGGGCTTTGACATCCTCGACCCGACCAAGCTGATTCCCGAGGCGCAGGTGCCGGTGCAGCCCATAGGCAAGATGGTGCTGAACCGCAACCCGGACAATTTTTTCGCTGAAACCGAGCAGGTGGCCTTCCACCCGGGCCACCTGGTGCCGGGCATAGACTTTTCCAACGACCCGCTGCTGCAGGGCCGGCTGTTCTCGTACACCGACACCCAGCTGTCGCGCCTGGGCGGCGCCAACTTCCATGAAATCCCGATCAACCGCGCGGTCTGCCCCATGCACAACTTCCAGCGCGACGGCATGCACCGCCAGGCCATTGCCAAGGGCCGGGTCGCCTACGAGCCCAACACGCTGGGCAACGGCACCGAGTTCAGGGTGGACGGCGGCGCGCAAGGCTTCCAGTCTTACCCCGAACAGCTGGAGCCACCGAAACTGCGGCGCCGCAGCCCGTCGTTTGACGACCATTTTTCCCAGGCCGAGCTGTTCTGGAACAGCCAGAGCCTGCCGGAGAAAGACCATATCGTGGCAGCCTTTCGTTTTGAGCTTTCCAAGGTGGAAGTGCCCGAGATCCGCCAGCGCATGGTGGACAACCTGGCCCATGTGGACCTGAAGCTGGCCACGCGCGTGGCCGCGCCCCTGGGCATCAAACCGCCCGACCCCAAGGCCGCGGCCGGCCGGCTGGGTTTTCGCGAGCACCGCATCACCAGCAAGGTGGAGGAAGACCCGGCCCTGCGCATGGTTGGGCGACCGGGCGGCAGCGCCAAGACGCGCAAGGTGGCCATCCTGGTGGCCGACGGCGTGGAAGCCGCGGCGCTCAAACGCCTGCAGCAGGACCTGCTGGACGCCGGCGCCCAGTGCAAGCTGGTGGCGCCGCACCTGGGCACCGTGAGCACCTCGTCGGGCCGGCAGCTGGCGGTGGACCACACTTTCACCAACATGCCCTCGGTGATGTTCGACGCGGTGCTGATACCCGGCGGCAGCGAGAGCGCCGCCACGCTGGGCGCCATGGGCGAAGCGGTGCACTTTGTGCTGGAGGCCTACAAGCACTGCAAGACGATTTGCGCGGTGAACGACGGCGCGCAGCTGCTGTCCACCCTGGGTTTCAGCCTGGGCAAAGACCCGGAAGCCGTCAGCGAGCCCACGCCGGGCGTCATCATTGCCGATGCGCGCAAGGTCACGGACGGCCAGGTGTCGCAGGATTTGCTGGCGGCGATCGCGCAGCACCGCCACTGGGACCGGCTCAACGTGGACGCGATCCCGGCCTGAGCCTCAGGGCCATCAGGGCGTCAGCGTGAGCTGGTGCGCGAAGGCCGGTGGGTTCATCCGCAGGGGCCGGTATTGCACGGCGGCCCAGCTATCGCGCATGTCGCGGTAGCGGCCCGAAAACACCAGGCCGCTCTGCCCGGTCTGGTAGATAAAAAGGGATTTCTCGGGGGCGCCCATGTCGTAGACCGCGCGCAGGGACGCGGCCTGCCGGTTGGCAAAAGGCGTGGCATCGCCCGTGGCCCAGTACTGGCCCACGTTGACCGTGAACGGGTCGCCGCCCGTGGGCACGCGCACGTCAAACCAGGGCGCGAGCCAGGCGACGTTGCCGAAGGGCTTGTGCGCCGACAAGGCCGGATGCGCCCTGCCCCAGGTCCAGCCGCCCACGTCGGCGCCGTAAGCCGCCTGCAGGCGGTCCAGCGCCCGGGCCAGCGCCGCCTCGGACTGCGCCTGACAACCGGCCGCGCCGCACCAGTTGCCGTCCTGGCGCTCCAGGATGTCTTCCAGTGCGCTCCTGAAATGGCGCTTGCCGTAAAGCGGCCTGAAGGTCGCCTCGCCCAGCTTGCCACCCAGGATGCCGCGCGTGAGCTCGTCGGCCCAGGCGGCAAACACCAGCGGCGCGGCCTGGTCGGCGCGCATGGTGCCGTCAAAACCGGCCAGGGCTTTGCGCGCGGCTTCGGCCAGCGGGTGCTTCACCGGCTGCGCCAGCGTTTTTTGCAGGAAAGGCAGCAGCTTGAGCGTCGCGGGCGACAGCAGGTCGGCCTGGATTTTTTGCATGGAGGCCACATCGTGCTTTGGCGCGGCCGCCAGCAAGTGCTCGATGCGGTCGTAGCGGTAAGGCACGGTCCAGTCCTGGCCCATGAAGAAGGGGTAAGCCGGCGGCGTGATGCGCTGGTTGGCCGTGGCCCACCAGCCTTTGGCCTCGATGGCGGCGCGGCCGGCCTCGGGCGTTTGCGCGTACGGCAGCCAGCCGGCCCAGTCGTAGCGGGCGTCCCATCCCGGCGACGGCGCGATGCCGCGAATGTCGTTGTCGGGCCGGCGCAGCGGCACCTTGCCGGCGGCCTTGAAGGCCAGGCCGCCCGCGACATCCGCCGCGACGACGTTTTGCATGGGCGAGTGGTGCGTCGCGAAGGCGTCCACCAGTTCCTGCACGGACTGGGCGCGGTTGATGCGCAGGCCCGCGAGCACCGTCTGGTTGTCGGCGTCCAGCGCGCTCCAGCGCAGCGCGATGACGTATTTGCGGGTGTCCAGCAGCTCGACGTGCGATTTCTGCACGTCGCTGAGCACCGGGCCGTGGCGGGTTTCACGCACGTCCAGCAGCACATCGGGCTGGCCCTTGACCTTGATGGTTTCGCGGCGGGTCTGGAAGTCGGCCCAGGCGGTGCCTGCGGCGGCCGGGATGCGGTATTGCCCGGGGTTGGCGGGATTGATCTGCTCGAGGTACAGGTCCTGCACGTCGGGCGCGGTGTTGGTGAATCCCCAGGCCATTTTTTGGGTGCGGCCCAGGACCACAAAAGGCAGGCCGGGCAAGGTCGCGCCTATGACGTCCAGCCCGGGGCCTCCATCACCACCTCCGCCGGCGGGCGCCTGCAGGCGCGCGAAGTACCAGATGGCCGGCGCCGACAGGCCCAGGTGCGGGTCGTTGGCCAGCAGGGGTTTGCCGCTGGTGCTGTGCGAGCCCGCCACCACCCAGTTGTTGGAGCCCTTGCCGTCGACCTCGCCCAGCGCCCCGGCCCAGTGGTTGATGCCTTGCGCCATGGCGACCGCGCTGGCGTCCGGGCCGCGGGAGACCTTTTGGGTGGCGGGAAGCTCGGCCCGGTACACGCCGAGCTCGGCGTAGAGCTTGCTGAAGTCCACTTTCGACGCCGGCTGCTCACCCGGATAAGGCGGGAACAACTGCCAGAGTTCGGGGGTCTTGAGCACCCGGGCGGCCGACAGGCGCGCGAATTCGGTGCCCCAGTTGCCGCCCAGGTCCAGCGCCATCATCAGCGACCAGGCCAGGCTGTCGGTAGGCGCCCAGGCCGTGCCGGAATTGCCGCCGGGCTTGACGCCCAGGATGTGGAACTCGGGGGACAAGGCCTGCGGCGAGCCGGCGTAAAAGGCATTGATGCCCTCGCTATAAGCCTGCATGGCCTCGCGTCCCTCGGCGGGCAGGCCCTGCCACTGGCGTTCGGCGGCGCGCACCACGCCCAGCGTGCGCAGCAGCTTGTCGGTGTCCAGCGTGGCCGGCCCGAACACTTCGGAGAGCTCGCCGTGCATCGCGCGCCGGTTGAACTCCAGCTGCCAGCCGCGTTCCTGGGCGTGCACATAGCCAAGGGCGAACCAGGCGTCGCGCGGTGATTGGGCCTTGATGTGGGTGATGTCGGACGGGTCGCGCGCCAGGGTCACGCGATCCCGCAGGCCGGCGGCCCGCAGCTCACCGTCCAGCGCGGGGCTGGCCCGGTACACATAAATGCCCAAGGCCGCCGCGGCAAGCAGCAGCAAGGCGGCCAGGGCGGCAAAAATCCGTTTGAACCAGACCAAGATCGTGTTCCCTGTAAGTTCGCCGGAGGGAGGTCACCCGGCGGCAGCGCCACGGCGCGTGGCGGGCCTCGATATCCTGCACCCGGCAGGATGGCCCCGGCCTATTTTTTCTGCAAGTGCATTTTGCCGTCGGCAAACTTGAAACTGACGGTGGGCACGGTGAAATCTTCAAAGGGGGCGCCCAGCGCGATCTCGCCTTCAAGCAGCAGCACGCACTCCTGCCGGCGCAACGCGATCACCGCTGCGTTGTCGGAAAAGCGCACCCAGGTGCCGTAGCTGCTGACGTCTTCGAGGAAAAACTTGCCGGCGCGGTATTCAATCCGGGCGTGCCGGCGGGACACGCGCGGGTCCTGCACCACAAAATGCGCATCCTGGTCGCGGCCCAGGAAGATGGGCAGCTCGGTCGAGGCGAAGGCGGTGTTGATGTCCAGCCAGCACAGCTCGATCAGCGCCAGGGCGGCGGCCGGCGGCGTCGCCGGCGGCACCGTGAGGCTGGCGGGCACCGTGAAGGACTCCGACATGACCTCGGACTGCCATTCGATGCGGTGCACCAGGCAGGCCTCGCTGCGGCCGCGGATTTCCAGCGCGCCCAGGCTGCGCGAGCGCACGAGTGTGTCGGAGGGTAAGTGCCGGATGACGGCGTCGGTGGCCAGGATCTGGTCGGGGCCCGAGAGGTCGCTCAGGCGCGAGGCCAGGTTGACGGCGTCGCCGAAGCAGTCGCCGTCCTGCTCGACGATTTCACCGCGCGCCACGCCCACTTGCAGGCGCATCTTGAGCTGCTCGGGCCAGTTGCGGATGCGCTCGCGGTGGACCCGCTGCAGTTCGGTCACCGCGTCGACGGCGTCCGCATTGTCGGGAAACACCACCAGCACGCCGTCGCCGAGGTATTTCACGACGTGGCCGCGGTAGGCATGGCAGACCTTGCCTATCCACTGGGTCAGTCGCGTGATGGCCTGTGTGGCCTTGGCATTGCCCAGTGATTCAAAAACCCCAGTGCTTCCTGTGAGATCGGCAAAAACGACGGTAACTTCTGCCATAAATCGATGTAACTGCTTGTAGTTTTGACGCCATTAAAACATAAGTAGCACATAGAACTTATGACAAAGGCGTCCCGGCGCGTTGCCCTGGCCACCTGCCCGGCCGGGCGGAACCGGGGCCGGGGCGCAAAAACTCAGCTCGCGCTGGGCTTGAGCTGCATGGCCTTGAATTCCAGGAATTCCTCAAAGCCGTAGATGCCGTTTTCTCGGCCGTTTCCTGACTGTTTGTAACCGCCGAAGGGCGCCTGGCCGTTGAAAGGCCCGCCGTTGATGTCGACCTGCCCGGTGCGCAGGCGGCGCGCGACTTTCATGGCGTGCTCGTCGGTGCCGCTCCAGACGGCGCCGCCCAGGCCGTAAATGGTGCTGTTGGCGATCGCCACGGCCTCTTCCTCGTCCTTGTAGGGAATGACCACCAGCACCGGGCCGAAGATTTCCTCCTGGGCGAGGGTGTCGGTGGCCTTGATGCCCAGAATGGTGGGCTGGACAAAATAGCCCTTGTCGAAAGCGGGCGCCTCGGCGCCGCCGGCGATCACGTCCGCGCCCTCCTCGATGCCGGTGCGGATGAATCCCAGCACGCGGTCGCGCTGGCCGGCGCTGACCAGGGGGCCCAGCTTGCTGCCCTCTTCCAGGCTGGGGCCTATGCTGAACTTGGCGATGGCGGCCTGGGCCAGGGCCTTGACCTCTTCGTAGCGCCCGGCCGGCACCAGCAGGCGGGTGTGGGCTGAGCAGGTCTGCCCGCTGTTGAGCATGCAGGCCGAAACCGTGCCTTTGACGGCGGCCTCGAAATTGGCGTCGTCGAGCACCACGCTGGCCGACTTGCCGCCCAGCTCCAGCGCCACGCGCTTGATGGTCTGGCTGGCCAGCTCACCGACGCGCTTGCCGGCGCGGGTGGAGCCGGTAAAGCTCACCATATCGACTTCCGGGTGGGTGGCCAGCACCTCGCCCACCACCGGGCCCATGCCGTTGACCAGGTTGAACACGCCGGGCGGCAGGCCCGCCTCGTGAATGATCTCGGCCAGGATCATGGCGTTGACCGGCGCGATCTCGCTGGGCTTGAGCACCACGGTGCAGCCGGCCACCATGGCCGGGGCGATCTTCAGCGTGATCTGGCTCAGCGGGAAATTCCAGGGCGTGATGCAGCCGACCACGCCGATCGCCTCGCGCACCACCAGCGAGTTGCCGACGGTCTTTTCCCATTCAAACTGGCGCGCCACCTTGGCGAAATTGGCCCAGTGCCAGGCCGGGCCGCCCACCTGGACGGCACGGGCCATCTTCAGGGGCATGCCGACTTCGCGGGCAATCGCCACGGCTAGGTCCTCGGTGCGGGCCTTGACGCCGGCCGCCACCTTGTCGAGGTAGGCCGCGCGCGTCTCGACCGGCAGGGCCGCCCAGCCCTCAAAGGCCGCGCGGGCCGCCAGCACGGCGGCTTCGGCCTCTGCCGCGGTGCCGGCGGGCACCGTCGCCATCAGCGCCTCGGTGCTGGAATCATGGACGGGCAGGGTTTCGGGAGACTGGGCCTTGACCCATTGGCCATTGATGTAATGCGCGGGATATACGGTCATTTGTGTGCTCATGGCGGTCCGGAAAAGGCGTGAAGAAGGCCAGGGGAAGGCCCAAAAAATGGTGAATAATGCCGAAAAAAAGGGTGAGTGACTTTCGACTCACAGGGAAAATCCCTCTGTAGGCCTAAAGATTTAAACAGTGTTCAAAACCAGAATCAACTTGACATCTGGTTACTAACTCCTTGATTCATTTGTTGTTTTGCGTTAACCATTTCACACAAAACACCTTGCATATCCTTAGATGTCGTCTTAATCTAACAGAAGACGCCGTTCCGCGGGGACGCGGACAAATATCCCACGGATGTTCCGGTAGAAAGTTGTGAAACACATGCGCTGGTTAAAACCGAATCTGAAAAGCAGCTTCATGGCTTTGCTGGGCTCTGGCGAGGTCACACCTTCCATACTGGAAGACCGCACCGAGGACATCCGCCAGTTCATTCTCGACGAACTCGGCGAATTCGGCGAAAAACACTATCCCAAGATTACCCGCCGCGTGCGCTACGCCCAGGACGTGCAAAGCCTGTGGTACACCCGCGGCGACGTGATGGCGGTGCTGGCGGCCATGCACGGTGAGACCATCGCCCGTGAAAAAGTCAGCCGCATCAGCGACAAATTCAAGGGCATGCTGCCGCGCGGACTGAGTTCGCGGTCCAGCCCGCTCACCACCTGAACCCCTTTTTCTTGCTTTTCCTTCGTTAGTTCTTTTTCAGTTTCTCCAGTTTCTTCCTGGCCTCCAAGGCAACTTTTTAAACCAGCTTCTAGCTGGTTTATTTTTGTCCGCTCGCAGCCGGCGCCCCGCGCGCCGGCCTGCCCGCTCAGTGCAGATGGCCCCAGAGCACAAAGGCGTCGCGCCCCTCCACCGCCAGGGTGGTTTTCAGGCCCACCGGCAGCACCACCTTGGTCGGCACATGGCCGAAAGGCAGTCCCGTCAGCACGCGCGCCTTGACCTTGCTTTGCAGCCAGGCAATCACCGTCGCCAGCTTGAAGCCCTTGTCGTGCGGCACCAGCGCGTAATTCGTGAACTGCCCGAAGACGATGGCTTTTTGCTGGCCCAGCACGCCGGCATGCAGCAGCTGGGTCAGCATGCGTTCCACGCGGTAGGGATGCTCGGCGACGTCTTCGATGAACAGGATGCCGCCCTTGACCGTGGGCAGGTAGGGCGTGCCCACCAGCGAGGACAGCATGGCCAGGTTGCCGCCCCAGAGCACCGCATCCTTGATCATGAAATCGGCGGCCGGTTTGGCATCGGCCGCGGGTTTGGGCAATTGCCAGCCCGTGCCCTCGCCCTGCCCCGTGATCAGGTCGTCGAAACAGGCTTCGGTAATTTCGTCCGGCGCCTGGGCGCCGAAATCCTCGCCCAGCGCCGGACCGGCCCAGGTCACCGCGCCGGTCTTGGCCATCACCGCCATCTGGAAGGCCGTGAAGTCGCTCAGGCCTACGAAGCGGGTGCCGCCCGCGATGGCCTTGGCGACGGCCTTGTAGGGAATGCCCGGCAGGATGCGCGACAGGCCGTAGCCGCCGCGTGAGATCAGGGCCACGTCGGCGCCGCTGGCAGCCGCGCGGTGGATGGCCGCCAGCCGGGTGTCGTCGCCGCCGGCGAAACGCTGGTGGCGCGCGAGCGCGTCGGTGTCGACCTCGACTTCATGGCCCAGGGCGGTGAGGCGCTGCACGCCGCGCTTGAAAGCGGCTTTGTCGCGCACGGCGCTGGAGGGGGAGTAGATGTAGATATGTTTTTTCACGGCTGCAAGTATCCCACTGCTGGCGCGGCTTTCCGCGCCGGCACGGCAGCAGGTATAAACAGGGCCACCATGATGCTGTATGTGCTGGACCTGCTGGGCGTTGCCGTCTTCGCCGTGAGCGGCGCGCTGGCGGCCGGGCGATTGCAGCTCGACCTGCTGGGCGTGCTGGTGCTGGCGGCGCTGACCGCCATAGGCGGCGGCACCCTGCGCGACCTGCTGATGAACCGCCACCCGGTGTTCTGGATGGCCAGGCCGGCCTACCTGCTGGTGATTGCCGCGGCAGCCCTGGGCACCATGCTGTATGTGCGGCTGCTGCCGATTCCGTCGCAGGCCTTGCTGGTGGCCGACGCACTGGGGCTGGCGCTGTTCGCGCTGTCGGGCGCGCAGCTGGCCGAAGCCGCGCGGCTGTCACCCATCATCGTGGTGGTGATGGGCACCATGACCGGCGTGGCAGGCGGCCTGATGCGCGACATCTGCAGCAACCAGGTGCCGCTGCTGCTGCGCCAGGACATCTATGCCAGCGCCGCGATCGCCGGCATCACGCTTTACCTGCTGCTCAAGGCGCTGGGGCTCAAGCCCTCATGGGCCTTCGGCGCGGGCCTGGTCGCCGTGGCGGCGCTGCGCATCTGCGCCATCTTCATGGGCTGGCATTTGCCGGTCTTCAGACTGCCGGGCTGAAAAACGCCAAGGCCTGGCGCGCGACCGGCTCACCGTGTTCCTGCACAAAATGCCCGGCTTGCTGGAGCACTACCGGTTCGCCGCAACCGCGGATCAGGGCCCGCAGGCCATGCATGACGGGCGGGCCCAGCACCGGGTCCTGCGCGCCCACCACCATCAGGCTGCGGCCCGTCCAGTCGTTTTGCCAGAAGCCGCGCGCCTGCCGTGAAATGGCGGCGCCGTCGGCTTCCGGGCTGTCCGGCACCATGGGCGGGAAGGCGCGCAAGGCCGCACGGTGGCCTTTGTCCGGAAAGGGCGCGCTGTAGGCCGCACACTCGGCAGCGCTCATCTGCGGGTTGCCGCGGGCGAAAAGCCGTGCCACGTCGAACTCCGGATTTTTCGCGCACATCTCGCGCCAGGCCACAAAACCCGCGGGCAGCGGCGCATCGCCGGTGCCCAGCGTGGTGTTCATGACCAGCAAACCCTGGTAGCGCTGCGGTGCCGCCATGGGCAGCGTCAGGCCCAGCAGGCCGCCCCAGTCCTGCACCACCAGCACCACGTTTTGCAGGTCCAGGCTTTCGACCAGCTCCAGCAGTATCTGGCGATGGGTGCTGAAGCTGTGGAAGCTGTCTTTCTTGGGCTTGTCGCTTTTGCCGAAGCCGACCAGGTCGGGCGCGACCACACGATGCCCGGCCTCCAGCAGCACCGGGATCATCTTGCGGTACAGATAACTCCAGGCCGGGTTGCCGTGCAGGCACAGCCAGGTCAGGCCGCCCTCGCCTGCTTCACCTTCGTCCAGGTAGTGCATGCGCAGCCCGCCCAACGCGGGCAGCTCGCTGACGTAACGCGGCGGCCACGGGTAGTCCGGCAGGCCGTTAAAAGCCGCGTCGGGCGTGCGCAGCGCGTCCTCGCGCAGCGGGTGTGCCAGCCGGGCCTCTTCGCGCTTGTCGGCGCGCCGCTGGCGGAAGAAGGCCTGCAGCAGGTCGCCGCACGCCTGCGCCAGCACGCCGCCCTGCAAGGTGGTCTGGTGGTTCAAGCGCGGCTGCTCAAACAGGTTGAGCACCGAGCCGGCCGCGCCGGTTTTGGGATCCGCCGCGCCGAACACCACACGCTGGAGCCGCGCGTGCAGCATGGCACCGCTGCACATGGCACAGGGTTCCAGCGTGACAAAGAGTTCGCAGTCCTCGAGCCGGTAATTGCCCAGCGCCTGCGCCGCGGCGCGCAAGGCCACGATTTCGGCGTGGGCTGTAGGGTCGTGGCCGTCCACCGGCGCATTGCGGCCGGTCGCTATGACCTCGCCGCGCCGCACCACCACCGCGCCCACCGGCACTTCGCCCGCGGCGGCAGCCTGGCGCGCCTGGGCAAGCGCCTGTTGCATGAAAATCTCGTCGCTCATGGAAATGGCAGCGGCTGCCGCCGGCCTTATTTCTCTTCCGGCATGGGGCGCGCCTGCTGCAGGGCGCCCTCCACGGCCTGCTTGACCTGCTGCTGCGCTTGCTGGCTTTGCACCTGCGGCGGGGCGTCGGCGGAAACGGCGGGCATGCCGGCGGTCGCAGGCACAGCCACCGGGGTGCTCAATTGTTTTTTGACCAGCAAACCGATGATGGCCAACGTGACCAGCAGTCCCACGATGCTGAAAATACCGCGCATATCAAACCTCCTTGGGGGTGTCATTGCCGGCGGCCATGCCCAGCCGGTCCATCCAGCCGGCCAGGGCGCGCTCGTTTTCATTGCCGCCGGCGTAAATCGTCTTCATCGCGGCATGGGCCTCGCGCCTGTGCTGGTTGATCTTGAGCTTGCACTGCAGCTCGGTCACCAGCAGCTCAAAGCCCACGATGCCGGCCAGCATCTTGTGGGCGAACTCCTCGCCCTGGTCACGCCACTGCTGGGCATAAGGCGGCTCGTGGTCGCCTATGAGTTTTTTGAGCAGGCGGTCCTTGGCCAGCGGGTCTTCAACCAGTGTGGCTTGCACGGTGCAGTGCACGGCCAGGTAGTTCCAGGTCGGCACCCGCGCCAGGTCGGGGTAGACCTTGGGCGACAGGTAGGCATGCGGCCCGAGGAATGTCGCGACGGCCTGGGGCCTTGCCTGCAGGTAGCGCCAGTGCGGGTTGGGTTTGGCCACATGGCCCAGCAAGACCATCTGTTCGCCCCGCATTTCAAGGTGCAGCGGCAAGTGCGTCACATAGGGCAGGCCCGCGTCGTCGACGCTGATCAGGCTGGCGAAGGGGTGATCATGGATCAGCGCCGCGGCCTGGGCGCTGTCACCTTTGAATTGGGGCGGCAGGTACATGGGCTGAAGCATAGGCCAAAACGGCGGGGATTTCCCAGGCCCGCCGGCACGGCCGGCACAGTCGGCCCAAAAGGCTCAGGGCCGCAAGGGCCAGCGCGCCAAGTGAACATGGCGGGTCTGCCCGAGCAAACTATGGACCAGCACGAGTTCACCGACCGTCCAGGCCACAGGCGGCACTGGCGTAGCGCCCAGCAGGCTGTCGTCGTACAGCAAGGTTACATGCGGCGTATAGCCGGGCTTGGCCCACTGCCCCAGCTTGGCCTTCCTGAGCGCCATGCCCAAGGTCTGGTGGAAAGCCATCAGAGCCGATAGGCCCTCACCGCCGCGCAGCACCAGCGGACGGTTGCGCGGCATGCTGGCAAAGCTTTCCGCGCGGTCAAAGCTGACGACGAAGGGCTGCGTGGCAGTCGCTTCGGCAGCGGCCGCGCCGGCCTGCCTGACGATATCTGGCGGCAAACCGGCATAGTCGCCCAGGTGGTTCAGGGTGATGTGAAAGCGCGCGGCCTCCAGAGGCCGCCCGTGCAAGCCATGGTCGACGCGAATCCGGGCGGCAAGCTCCGCGATTTCCAGCGCTATTGCAGGCGGAGGAAACAGCGCCAGGAACAGGCGGTCGGTCGGTTTGGCCTCTTCAAAGCCTGGAAATGAGGATTGTGCGGACATGAATTGGGGTTCTACTGGTCAAGGGTTACCAAGGTGCAGCACTTTGCATGGCTGTTCGCATTGAATTTTCTCAAGGCTGAACCGTTCAGGGGAAACTTCATACATTTGAAGCAGAGCTTGCCCAATTGGCGAGAAACTGGGCAACCTTATCTTCAATGCGGCTCTCCACCGTCCTCAAGCGAAGTAAAGGAATATTGATCTTCCGCAAGATGCTGTTTTTCAACATATCCCGCTCCGCCTGTTCCGGCTTGTCATGGGAGCCGCCATCGACTTCGATCACACCCAGCGGCGTTTTCCCCACCTTGAAATAGAGCACAAAATCACAACTGGCGCGGTTTCTCATGAACGCCTGCTCTCGCGCTGTCAAGGCTGTGTTGGCCGAGGAGGCGACCTGATTTAACGCGACCTGGGAGTGGAACGTCAGCGCCCGGTAGGACGCACGAGACATCGCATCCCTCAGCACCTGCGCCACGACCTGCTCGGACTTGAACCGTGAATCTTCGGGCCTCAACCTGGCGTTGAGCCGCTCCAGGGATTGGTCGTACTCCCGGTACAGCAGATCAAAGGCCGAAACCACGGGAGCGCGCAGAACCTGTTTTCCATCCGCGTAATACTCGACATAGCGCACCAATGCGGCGACGGGTCCATTGTTCGCCGCAAAGACCTCGTCGCCCGTCACCAGGGTGAATTTGCTCTTGGCCCTCGACACCGCCACATTGACCATGCGTGCGTCATCCACAAAATCCAGCCGGGCCTGGTTTTCCCGTTTCTTATCCAGCACGGTGGAAAAGACGATTTCATCGCACTCCCGGCCCTGAAACTTGTGCACGGTGTCTTTCACAAAATCCGCCGGCAAGTGTGAATCAGAAAGAACGACTTGTGCCCTGAAGGGAGCGATAAAGCCTCTGCCGTCTCTACCCAACTCTGCGGGCTCTCCCTCGTCTTCGAGCATCTTGAGCAACGAGTCCAGCTCCCGAAGATTCATGTTTTTCCGGGTATGGTTTCCCTTGGCGGTGACGAGCAGACTTAAGGGTTCTCCGCCACCATCCTGTCTCATCGGAATCAGTTCATTCTCATAGAATTGCTGGTTGCAGAACTGAATGATCCTGGGGTGGCATCGGTAGTGCTCTTTCAGCAAGGTCCGGGGCAGTGTCTGCTTGAAAACACCGATGCTCGAATCGAGCAGACTGTATTTCTCGCAATCGTATTCATCAACAGGCGCCGTCATGTCCAGCTTCACGGGAATGTGCGCCAACTGCCTGCGATCGCCGACGATGACCAGATTCTTCGCGCAACCCAGCGCCAATATTCCCGGGACAATGTCTTGCTGGGAGGCCTCGTCGATGATGACGTAGTCGAGCATGGCCCCTACCTCCATCGAGTTGACGATGGAGTGCGTGCTGCTGCCTATGATCGGAAAACGCTTTAAAAACGCATCAAAGTCTCGTCGGTAAGTCTGCGCATCGAAGGTTTGCGAATCCCGGATATTTTCCTGAAGATGGCGTTTCAGATACCTCATCGAATCCGCCGTCAATTTTTCCAGCAATGCCGTGAAATTTCCACGCGCCAAGGACTCACGGCATGCGACCAGGGCCGCGCCCTTCTCTCGCCGCACCTTGTCGTAATAGTGCATCTGCAAGGCATAAAAGACGGACTGGCGCCTTTGCGCATTACCGAAAGGTTTGGTTCGGAATATCCTGAAGTTAAACAGCAGTTCAACCCTGTCCTTGAGCCTGATGCGCTGTTCCGCGAGATGGGAGAGATAGGCCATCAAATCCGCTGTTTTTCGCGGGGATAAGCTGTATTTTTCCAAAGGCACAGGGCTCCGCACTCCATTTTCCTGCTGCCACTGCAGAAGATAGCGCCGTTCTATGTCCAGCTCATCGATCTCGGCTTTGAGTTGAGCCTCGGTGTTGTGGGCTTGCAGATGCTGCTTCAACTGCGCCAAAGTCGCCTGAAGATCCTCCATTGCGGGAGCAGCCTCGGGCTCACCTGGCGGTACGGCGGGAATGCTGGCGAAGAAGTCCTTTTGGTTGTCTTTGCTCCCAAGCCGGGCAACCAAGTAATCCAAGCCGGATTTTTCTAGTTTTTCATAGACATTTTTCACTGCGGCATTGTTGTTGGACAGCACCGCGACCGTTTTGCCGCGCAAAAGGACATTGGCGATGATGTTCAAGATTGTCTGCGTCTTGCCTGTCCCGGGAGGCCCCTCGATCAGGCTGATCTGCGCGTTGAAAGCCTGTTCAACCGCAGTGAGCTGGCTTTCGTTGACACCAAAGGGATAGATCAGTGGCTCCGACTGTTTTTGCCTGCCATTGATCCCCGCGCAGTAGGCTTGCAAGGCAGTGCCGACACAGTCAGGCAACTTTTCCAGTTGACGCACGACATTGGCCGCGATCTGTTCTTGATCCGTCGACGTCCCGCGGTCCACCCGGGCCTTTGCCACGGAAAGGAAGTAGCGGAATATCGGCTCATCCTTCATCCCCGTCTGCGAAACGAATTCAATACCATCCAGCTTATGGATGTAGGTCTTGGGATTTCCTGGGTACCGGATGGCGGCATATTTCTCGCCATAGATCACCGCCTGTTCGATGGTCTTGACGAGCGAACTGCCTTTCTTTACAAAAAACTTCTCACCCGGCTCCCGGGTGGGATCGATCTTGCAATCACTGAGCGGGCGGGTAAAGGATTTATTGGACGGGAAATGGCAAGTCAATGCCAATGACTGGTGCGTGTCGCTCCATTGAATCGTCCAGTCTCTGATCTGCCGAGTCCTGTCTTCGCCACAGACATGGATAGAGACCATGGACATTCTCTACACGCTCATTCCCATTCAATCGTCGCCGGCGGCTTGCTGCTCACGTCGTAAGTCACGCGGTTGATGCCGCGCACCTCGTTGATGATGCGACCCGAGACCTTTTTGAGCAGCGCATAGGGCAGCTCGGCCCAGTCGGCGGTCATGAAGTCGCTGGTCTGCACCGCGCGCAGGGCCACGACGTAGTCGTAGGTGCGGCCGTCGCCCATCACGCCCACGCTTTTGACAGGCAGGAACACGGTGAAGGCCTGGCTGGTGAGTTCGTACCAGGTCTTGCCGCTGGCCGCATCCTTGAAGTTGCGCAGTTCCTCGATGAAGATCGCATCGGCGCGGCGCAGCAGGTCGGCGTATTCCTTTTTGACTTCGCCCAGGATGCGCACGCCCAGGCCGGGGCCCGGGAAGGGGTGGCGGTAGACCATGTCGTGCGGCAGGCCCAGGGCCACGCCGAGCTCGCGGACCTCGTCCTTGAACAGCTCGCGCAGCGGCTCCAGGAGCTTCAGGCCCAACTGCTCGGGCAGGCCGCCCACGTTGTGGTGGCTTTTGATGGTGACAGCTTTTTTGCTCTTGGCGCCGCCGGACTCGATGACGTCGGGGTAAATCGTGCCCTGGGCCAGCCATTTGGCGCCTTTGTGGCCGCCGTCGCCGGCCTTGAGCCTGGCGGCCTCGGCCTTGAACACCTCGACGAACTCGCGGCCTATGATCTTGCGCTTGGCCTCGGGCTCGCTGACGCCGGCCAGGTGGCCGAGGAACTGCGCGCTTGCGTCGACGCGAACCACCTTGGCGTGCAGCTTGCCGACAAACATGTCCATCACCATGTCGCCCTCGTTCAGGCGCAGCAGGCCGTGGTCGACAAAAACACAGGTCAGCTGGTCGCCGATGGCGCGGTGGATCAGGGCCGCGGCCACCGAGGAATCGACGCCGCCCGAGAGACCCAGGATGACTTCTTCGTCACCGACCTGCTGGCGGATCTTCTCGACGGCTTCGCTGATGTAGTCGCCCATGACCCAGTCCTGGCGCGTGCCGCAGATATCGAGCACAAAGCGCTTGAGGATGGCGTTTCCCTGCTTGGTGTGCGTGACCTCGGGGTGGAACTGCACCGCATAGAAGCGGCGCTCCTCGTCGGCCATGCCGGCGATGGGGCAGGAATCGGTGGACGCCATGAGCTTGAAGCCGGGCGGCATTTCGGTGACCTTGTCGCCATGGCTCATCCAGACATCGAGCATGCCCTGGCCTTCGGGCGTGGTGTAGTCGGCGATGTCCTTGAGCAGCGCCGTGTGGCCGCGGGCGCGCACGTCGGCGGAGCCGAATTCGCGCTTGTGCCCGCCTTCGACCTTGCCGCCCAGCTGGTGCGCCATGGCCTGCATGCCGTAGCAGATGCCCAGCACCGGCAAGCCCAGCTCAAAAACGGATTGCGGCGCCTTGTCGGTGGTTTCTTCGTAGATGCTGGCGTGGCTGCCGGAGAGGATCACGCCCTTGAGCGTGCCGTCCTTGGCGTACTCGCGGACCCAGTCATCGCTGACGTCGCAGGGATGGACTTCGCAAAACACATGGGCGTCGCGCACGCGGCGCGCGATCAGCTGGGTGACCTGGGAGCCGAAATCGAGGATGAGGATTTTCTGGTGTTGCATGAGGGGCTTCTTCAAGGCAAAAAAAGAAAGGGCGTCTTTCAAGACGCCCTGGCCGGCTGGGTCAAACTCAATCGGCGCGGTAGTTTGGCGCTTCTTTCGTGATCTGCACGTCGTGGACATGGCTTTCGCGAATGCCCGCCGAGGTGATTTCGACGAACTCGGCCTTGTCGCGCATGTCCTCGATGGTGGCGCAGCCGCAGTAACCCATGCTGGCCCGCAGGCCGCCGGCCATCTGGAACACGATGGCGACCATGGAACCCTTGTAAGGCACCCGGCCTTCGATGCCTTCGGGCACCAGCTTGTCGGCATTCGGGTTGCCGGTGCTCGATTCCTGGAAGTAGCGGTCGGCGCTGCCCTGCTGCATGGCGCCTATGCTGCCCATGCCGCGGTAGCTCTTGTAGCTGCGGCCCTGGAACAGGATGACCTCGCCCGGGGCTTCCTCGGTGCCGGCGAACATGCCGCCCATCATGACGGTGTTGGCGCCGGCCGCGATGGCCTTGGCGATGTCGCCGCTGTAGCGGATGCCGCCGTCGCCGATCAGCGGAACGCCGGTGCCTCGCAGCGCGGTGGCGACATTGTCGATGGCCATGATCTGCGGCACGCCGACACCCGCGACGATGCGGGTGGTGCAAATGCTGCCGGGGCCTATGCCGACCTTGACGCCGTCGGCGCCGGCTTCGACCAGCGCCAGCGCCGCCGCGCCGGTGGCGATGTTGCCGCCTATGACGTCGACCTGGGGGTAGTTTTGCTTGACCCAGCGCACCCGGTCGAGCACGCCCTTGCTGTGGCCGTGGGCGGTATCGACCACGATGGCGTCGACGCCGGCCTTGACCAGGGCTTCAACGCGCTCTTCGGTGCCCTCGCCCACCCCGACGGCGGCGCCCACGCGCAGCTGGCCGTGGGAATCACGCGCGGCGTTCGGGAAGGTGGTCTGCTTGGTGATGTCCTTGACGGTGATCAGGCCCTTGAGCTCGAAGTTGTCGTTGACCAGCAGCACGCGCTCCAGGCGGTGCTTGTTCAGCAACGCCTTGGCATCGGACAGCGAGGCGGTTTCGGAGATGGTGATCAGGCGCTCGCGCGGCGTCATGATGGTGCTGACCGGCACGTCCATGCGCGATTCGAAGCGCATGTCGCGTCCCGTCACGATGCCGACCACCCGGCCGCCGTCGATGACGGGGAAGCCGGAAATGCCGAGCTGCTCGCTGAGCGCCATGACCTGGCGCACGGTGTGTGTGGGGGTGATGACGACCGGGTCGCGCAGGACGCCGCTTTCGTAGCGCTTGACCTTGGCAACTTCAGCGGCCTGCTGCTGGGCCGTGAGGTTCTTGTGGACGATGCCTATGCCGCCTTCCTGGGCGATGGCGATGGCCAGCCGGGCTTCGGTGACCGTGTCCATGGCCGCCGACACGAGCGGCAGGTTCAGGCGGATGTTTCGGGAGAATTGGGTGGAAAGTGAAGTGTCCTTGGGCAGGACCTGGGAGAACGCTGGCACCAACAATACGTCGTCGAAGGTGAGCGCTTTGCCGAGTAGGCGCATAGGGATGGCTCCAAAAACACGATTGTACCCTTGTCGCAAAAACCCGTCGGTACTAACCCTTGCCCTCCCGCCGCCGCCCCTGGCACCGGTATCGCCGCTGTTGCGCCCAGGTTGTAAAAAGGCCGCTTTGCCTGCTCTTTGCGCCCCGTTTGCGTCCGAACAGGCAAAAAACCGTGCCGCACAGCGCTACACTCGCGAAATGGACCTCAAACTCGTCTCAAGAACACTCATCCTGGCCGTCGCCGGCGGTGCATTTTCACTGACTGCCCTGGCGCAGTGGCAATGGATAGACAAGGACGGCCGCAAGGTCTACAGCGACCGCTCGCCGCCTGCCGATATCCCGCCAAAAAACATCCTGAAGATGCCGCGCGGAGCCAAAATGGTTGCGCAGCCCGCCACCAATGAGGACCCGGCAGCAGCGCCCGGAGCCGCGGCCTCCGCCCCGGCGGCCAAAAGCGATCCCAACGCACCCAAGCTGACCGGCAAGGACGCACAGCTCGAAGCCAAGAAAAAACAGGCGGAAGACGAAGCCGCCGCCAAAAAGCAGGCGCAAGATGAGCAGGTCTCCAAAGCCAAGGCGGAGAACTGCGAACGGGCGAAAAAGACGCTGGCCGGCCTGCAATCGGGCCAGCGGGTCCCCATCACCAATGCCAAGGGCGAACGCGACTATATGGATGACAACGCCAGGGCCGCGGAAATCAAGCGTACCCAGGGGATTGTGAGCAGCGACTGCAAATAAGCAGGGTGTGCCGGCCGCGGGCCTGGCCTCTGCCCTTCACTTCAGTAACCGGCCTTGGCGCCGGCCCGGGTTTTGGCAAACAGTCCGGCCCGCTTGGCGCCCTGGCGGTTGAACCTCTCCCGGCGCGCCACTTTGGGGTCCACGCGCAGGCCGCGGTAGATTTCCACCCTGTCCTGTTTGTGCAGCACATGTCCCGGCGTGGTTTTGCGGCCCCAGATGCCCAGCACCAGGCGGGCGGCCCGCAGTTCGGGAAACTCCTTGAATATCCCGCTGGCCGCCAGGGCCTGGGCGACCGTCGCGCCGGCTGCCAGCTCCAGCATCCACTCACGCACCTGCCGCGGCGCGGGGGAATAAACCAGGGTGATGGCCAGCGGAGCGCCGCCCTCAGGGCTCGCCATAGACGTCCGAGGCTCTTTTGACAAAAGCATCGACCAGGCTTCCCGCGATCTTGTCGAACACGGGACCGACCAGCGCCGCCAGCGCGGCATTGTCAAAGTCATAGCGCAGGCTGAACTCGACCTTGCAGGCCCTTTCGCCGCCCTTGCCCACCGGCGTGAAATCCCAGTGGCCGTCCAGTTTTGAAAACGGGCCGTCGACCAGCTTGAGGCTGACCTTGCGGTCCTTTTCGTGGGTGTTGCGTGTAGTGAAGCTCTGCGAGAGGCCGGCGATGGAGAGGCCGATTTTTGCCGTCATCCCGTGCGCGTCCTCCTCCAGCACCGAGGCCTGGTCGCACCACGGCAAAAACTCGGGATAACGTGCGACGTCGGTGACCAGGGCGTACATCTCGGCGGCGCTGTACCAGATTAAAACGGACTTGTGAACGGTTTTCATACAATGGAAGGCTGGGCGCAATTGTATTGGCACTGTACTTTCCGGTTTTCGCCCCTATCTCTTATCCATGGCCACCAAAGAAGCATCCTCCTCCAAAAAAACGGCCGCAACGCCTTCCGCCAAGCTGTCCCCCAAGGCCGCTGCTGCGGCCGTGCGCATTGCCGACAACAAAAAAGCCCTCTTCAACTATCACATCGAGGAGCGCTTTGAAGCCGGCATGGTGCTCGAAGGCTGGGAAGTGAAGTCCCTGCGCGAAGGCAAGGTGCAGCTCACCGACGGCTATGTGGTGGTGCGCGGCGGCGAGCTGTTCATCATCGGCTGCCAGATCAACCCGCTGGGCACGGCCTCCACGCATGTGCGGCCCGATTCGGTGCGGACCAAAAAGCTGCTGATGCACAAGGAAGAAATCCGCAGGCTGGTCGGCAAGGTCGAGCAAAAAGGCTTCACCCTGGTGCCGCTGAACATGCACTGGAAGGCCGGCAAGGTCAAATGCGAGATCGGCCTGGCCAAGGGCAAGGGCGAACACGACAAGCGCGACACCATCAAGGACCGCGAAGGCAAACGCGAGGTCGAACGCGCGATGAAGTCCCGCAACCGCTGACCGCGGCTTTTTTTTCTCCGGCGATGGAATAAACCGGCCCCGGCCGGTGTTTATCCCTGTGCAGCCGCATGTACATGTGTGCTGCGCCATCGAAAACGCCCACAACACCACACCGGAGAATTCCATGAAACTGCTGTCCACCGCCCTTCTGGCGGCTGCCCTGCTTGGCGGCTGCGCCTCCATGACCACCCCCGCCCCGGCCCGTGTTGCCGACGGCATGCTGGTCGGCCCCAACGGCATGACGCTGTACGTCTTCGACCGCGACGCCGCCAACAGCGGCAAATCCGTCTGCAACGGCCCCTGCGCCACCAACTGGCCACCCCTGATGGCCAGCGACGCCGACAAGCCGGCCGGCGACTACACGGTGATCACCCGCGACGACGGCAAGAAACAATGGGCCATGAAGGGCAAGCCGCTGTATTACTGGGCCAAGGACAGCAAGCCGGGCGACAAGACCGGCGACAACGTAGGCACCGTCTGGCACGTCGCCAAACCCTGACGCCAGGGCGCTGCTGCCTGCCCTGCCCGGCCTGGTTAGGATGGCAGCAGGCTTTGCACCACGCATGACCCACTTTCCGCTGACCGACCATATCCCCAGCCTGCGGCGCTATGCGCGCGCGCTGACGGGCGACGCCTGGACGGCCGACGACCTGGTGCAGGACACGCTGGAACGCGCCTGCGCCAAATGGCGGCTGTGGGTGGTAGGCAGCGACCTGCGCGCCTGGCTGTTCACGCTGATGCACAACATCTTCGTCAACCAGGTCCGCCGCTCCCTGCGGCAGGCGGCCGCGGGTGCCACGGTCAACGTCGATGAGGTCGAGAACGAACTGGCGGCGCCGGAGGCCGGCACCGCCCAGTCGCTGGACCTGCAGCGCTGCCTGCTGCGCCTGCCCGAAGACCAGCGGGCCGTGCTGCTGCTGGTCAGCCTCGAAGACCTCAGCTATGAGGAGGTCGCCAGGATCACCGGCGTGCCGGTCGGAACGGTCATGTCCCGGCTGTCGCGCGCGCGAAGCCGTTTGCGTGAATTGATGGACGGCCCGGCCCCGGTGGCCGCCGCCGCGCCGGCCCAGCTCAGGCGCCTGAAGTAAAGGCAGCACCCTATGGAAAAAAACCACGACACCTCTCACGCCCAAGGCGAAGCCCTGCACGACCGGATCAACGCCCTGGTCGACGGCCGCTTGCCGCCTGCCCGGCAGGCTGAACTCGAAGCGCAACTGGGCGAAGACGCTGCCGCGCGCGAGACACTGCGAAGCTGGAAGGCCCAGCGCGAGGCCTTGCGCGCCCTGTACCGCCCCTTGCTGGACGAAGCCATCCCCGACACCCTGCTGGCCGCCGCGCGCCGAGGCCAGGCGGGCAAGCGGCAAATTGACCAATGGCGGCGCTGGGGCGGCATGGCGGCCGCCGTGGTGCTGGCCTTTGGCGTGGGCTGGCTGTCACATGGGCAGCTCGGCAACCCGGCAGCGCAGCAACTGGCCTCCGCGCGTTCGGCGCAATCCTTTGTGCACCAGGCTTCGCTGGCGCACGCGGTGTTTTCGCCCGAGGTGCGCCATCCTGTGGAGGTCACCGCCGCGCAGCAGGAGCACCTGGTGCAGTGGCTGTCCAAACGCGTGGGCCGGCCGCTGAAAGTGCCGGTGCTGGCAGCCGAGGGTTATGAGCTGGTCGGCGGCAGGCTGCTGTCCGGTGACGGCGGCGCCCGCGCGCAATTCATGTTCCAGAACGCGGCCGGCCTGCGCCTGACGCTGTACCTGGGCGCCATCGATGCGATCTCCCAGCCGCAGTCCCAGGCAGCACAGGAAACCGCCTTCCGCTACAGCGGCGACGGCCCGGTGCCCTCGTTTTACTGGGTGGACCAGGGCTTTGGTTATGCGCTGAGCGGTGCCGTCTCGCGCGATGAATTGATGAAGCTGGCGCAGCAGGTGTACCAGCAGCTCTGAGCCTCGGCTCGCTTACTTCAGCCCGCGCAGGGGATGCGCCTCAGGCGTCCAGGGGCTGGCGAAAAACGCATCCGCCATGCCGGGCTTGACGTCTTCAATGCGCGCCGGGTTCCACTGCGGCTTGTAGTCCTTGTCAATGGCCAGCGCGCGTATGCCTTCGACGGTTTCGCCGGCCGCGCCCGGGCGCAGGTGAAAGCAGTGGTGCACCATGTCGCGCTCCATGCGCAGGTCATCGGCCAGGCCCATGCCGCGCGCGCGGCGAATCTGCTCCAGCGTGACGTGCAGCATCAGCGGCGAGCGTTTGCGCAAGGTTGCGGCGGTTTTGGCCGCCCAGGGGTCGGCCGACGCCTCCAGCGCATCGACGATGTGCTTCACACGCTGCAGCGAGAAATAGCCATCGATCTGGCCGTCTGCCTTGGCCGGCCGGGTGTGGCCCGCTGTCCACTGTGCCGCTATCCAGGCCTCGGCCGCCGCGGCCGAAGCAAAGGCCTGGCTACCCAGCGCATCCCAGAGTTCAGGAAGGCGGGCCGCCTCGACCTGGATGTCGGCCAGCCCATAGTCCAGCGCCTCTTGCGCGCCAATGACGTCCCCCGTCAGCGCCAGGTACTCGCCCGCGTGGCCGGGGCAACGGCTCAGGAAATAACCGCCGCCTACGTCCGGGAACAAACCAATGTTGGTTTCCGGCATGGCCATCTTGGTGTGCTCGGTCACGATCCGTAATTTGGCACCCTGGCTGATTCCCATGCCGCCGCCCATGACCACGCCGTCCATGAAAGCAACATAGGGCTTGGGATAGGTGTGGATCAGGTGGTTGAGGGCGTATTCCTCGGTGAAGAAGTCTTCCAGCGCGGAATCGCCCGCAAACACCGCCTGGTGGAAAAAGCGGATGTCGCCGCCCGCGCAAAAGCCGCCGAACAGGCTCTCCGGTGTGCCGGGCTGGCCTTTTTTGTTGCTGCCGCGTATGGCCACGACATGGACCGCCGGGTCGTCGCGCCAGGCCAGCAAGGCGGCGGACAAGGCCCGGATCATGCCCAGGGACAGCGCATTGAGCGCCTTGGGGCGGTTCAGGGTGATGAGCCCGGCATTGCCGCGGCGCTCGACCAGCACCTCGGTCCGGGTCTCCGTGTTCATGCCGTTCATGCGCGCTGCCTCCATCCAATCAGTTCATTGACCACCAGCGCGCCTATGACCAGCGCCCCGCCCGTGAGCACACTGGCGCCGGGCACCTCGCCCGCGCCGAACCAGGCCAGCAGAATCCCGAAAATCACTTCCAGCAGCGCCAGCAAGGCGACTTCCGGCGCCTTGAGCACACCGGCGCACATCACCGACAGCACGCAGGGAATGGCCAGTTGCACCAGGCCCAGCAGCGCCAGCAGGCCGACGTCATGCGCCGTGGCGGAAAACGGCAGCGACAGCGGCAAGGTCGCCAGCGTCGAAATCGCCGCGCCCAGCAGCACCGCGGGCACCAGGTCGACGTTCTTGCCATGGGCACGGCTGTGCTGCACCACCGTCCAGTTGCTGGCGCTGGCCAGCGGCACCATCAGGGCCACCAGGGTCCCGCCTATATGGCTGGAAAGGTCCATCTGCCCGCCGTACATCCAGGCAATGCCGGCGCCGGCCATGGCGATGGCCAGCCAGGTGCGTGCCGGAATCTTGTGGCCGATGAAGGCGCGCGCCAGCAGGGCCGTGATGAAGGGGCTGACCGCCATGGTCACCAGCACGTTGGCCACGGTGGTCAGCGTGAGCGCGACCATGAAGGCGGTGAACATCACGCTCCAGCAGACACCCGACAGCCAGAAAGCCGAGCCGCCGTTGCGGATCTTGCTGAACACCGCCCTGCCCTGGAAAAACGGCAGGATGACCAACAGCGACACCACCGTGAAAAAGCTGCGCCAGAAGGTGACCTCAAAGCTGCGGGCCGACTCCAGGTGGCGGGTCACGACCCCGGCAATCGACCACATCATGGTCACCAGGATCATCAGGAAAACGGCGCGGGAATGCGTGAGTTTCATGGGCGAACAATCAATTCAGCTCTGATACAAACTTAAAAAGCCGCTGAAGCTTTTACGCACAGCGGCCTGATTTTCAAGCGCTCCCCCTCTGTTGCCAGCAGGGGCCGCGGAACCGGCTTTGCCGGGCCGCAGGCGCAGCGGCCCCCTCGGGGGGCAGGAAGCTACACGAAGTGAGCGACCGTGGGGGCTTTAAGACCTTCCAGCGCGCTTGCGGTCGCTTTCTTTCAGGTGGCGCTTGCGCAGGCGGATGGACTTGGGCGTGATTTCGACCAGCTCGTCGTCCTCGATGAATTCCACGCCGTATTCCAGCGTGCATTCAATCGGCGGCGTGATCTTGATCGCGTCTTCCTTGCCGCTGACGCGGAAGTTGGTCAACTGCTTGGTGCGCGTGGCGTTGACCACCAGGTCGTTGTCGCGGCTGTGGATGCCGACGATCATGCCTTCGTACACCGGGTCGTTGGCGCGCACGAACATGCGGCCGCGGTCGTCCAGCTTGCCCAGGGCGTAGGTGAAGATTTCACCGTCGTCCATGGAGATCAGCACGCCGTTCTTGCGGCCGCCGATGTCGCCCTTGTGCGGCTCGTAGCTGTCGAAGATGTTGGAGATCAGGCCCGAGCCGCGCGTCAGGTTCAGGAACTCGTTGGTAAAGCCGATCAGGCCGCGCGCCGGGATGCGGTACTCAAGGCGCACACGGCCGCGGCCGTCCGGCTCCATGTTCACCAGCTCGCCCTTGCGCTCGCCCAGGGCCTGCATCACGCCGCCCTGGTGCTGGTCTTCGATGTCGGCGGTGACCAGCTCGATAGGCTCGTGCTTCTCGCCGTTGACGTCCTTGAACACCACGCGCGGCTTGGAGACGGCCAGCTCATAGCCTTCGCGGCGCATGTTTTCCAGCAGGATGGTCAGGTGCAGCTCGCCACGGCCCATGACTTCAAAAATGCCTTCTTCGTCGGTTTCCTTGACGCGCAGGGCCACGTTGTGCTGCAGCTCTTTCTGCAGGCGGTCCCAGATCTGGCGGCTGGTGACGTACTTGCCTTCGCGGCCGGCCAGCGGGCTGGTGTTGACGCAGAAGTTCATGGTCAGGGTCGGTTCGTCGACCTTGAGCATGGGCAGCGGCGCGGGGTTGAGCGGGTCGGTGATGGTCACGCCGATGCCGATGTCGGCAATGCCGTTGATCAGCACGATCTCGCCGGGGCCGGCTTCGGTGGCCTGCACGCGCTCCAGGCCCTGGAAGGTCAGGACCTGGTTGATGCGGCCCTTGATGGCCTTGCCGTCCGGGCCTTCCATGACGACCACGTCCATCATGGGCTTGATGGTGCCCTGGCTGATGCGGCCCACGCCGATGCGGCCGACGAAGGTCGAGAAATCAAGCGCGGAAATCTGCAGCTGCAGCGGCGCAGCCGGGTCGCCCTTCTGGGACGGCACGTGCTTGAGGATGGTGTTGAACAGGGCCGACATGTCGGGGCCCCACTGCTCGTTGGGCGGGCCTTCCTCGAGCGAGGACCAGCCGTTGATGCCGGAGGCGTAAACCACGGGGAAGTCCAGCTGCTCGTCGGTTGCGCCCAGCTTGTCGAACAGGTCGAAGGCGGCGTTGACCACCTTGTCGGGATTGGCGCCCGGCTTGTCGACCTTGTTGACCACGACGATGGGCTTCAGGCCCAGGGCCAGCGCCTTCTTGGTCACGAAACGCGTCTGGGGCATGGGGCCTTCCTGCGCGTCGATCAGCAGCACCACGCCGTCGACCATGGACAGCGCGCGCTCGACTTCACCGCCGAAGTCGGCGTGGCCCGGGGTGTCGACGATGTTGATGTGCGTGCCTTCCCAGGTCACGGCGCAGTTCTTGGCCAGGATGGTAATGCCGCGTTCTTTTTCGATGGCGTTGTTGTCCATCACGGTGTCGACCACTTTTTCGTGCTCGGCGAAGGTGCCGGACTGGCGCAGCAGCTGGTCGACCATGGTGGTTTTGCCATGGTCAACGTGGGCGATGATGGCGATATTGCGGATCTGTTTGTGGCTCATGGTTGGCTTTCTGGGAACTTTAAAACGTCAAAAACTGGCAAAAACTGTCAATGGTGAACAAGGGCCGCCGCACCCGCGGGCGCGGTGCCGCCGGAACTGTGCGCGGCATTCAGAATGTCCTGGATCTCTATCGGGCTCAGCAGGCGTTGCGGAATCAGCTCGTCCGCCGTGATGTGGGCCGAGCCCAGGAAGGCCGGGGCGTCGCCGCCCTGCCCCGCCGCAGGACCGTAGACCTGCACCAGCGGCGCGTCGGCGCCCCACTGGCCGGGCTCGCCCCGGCGGCGCAGGCCGCTTAAAAACCGCCCCGCATTGTCGGCGTCCAATGTGACAGACGGGTACGCGGCCACCAGGGACTGGGCCGGCAGCAGGCAGGCTTCGCGCTCGGGCTCGGTCATGGCTTCCAGGGCCGGCAAGCTGACGCACTGCTGCGTGGTGTAGCCGCCGGTCTCCAGCCGCCTGAGCGAGCCCAGGTGGGCGCCGCAGCCTATGGCCTCGCCGATGTCTTCGCCCAGCGTGCGGATGTAGGTGCCCTTGCTGCAGGTCACGGTGATCTTGATGGCGGCCGGCGCGCGCTCGTCGTGGACCCGGGCCATCTCCAGCTTGAAGATGGTGATGTGGCGGGCTTCGCGCTCGACTTCCTGGCCCTTGCGGGCGTATTCATAGAGGGCCTTGCCGTCTTTCTTGAGCGCCGAATACATGGGCGGCACCTGCGCCAGCGGGCCGGTGAAGCGCGCCGTCAGGTCCTGCAGCAGGGCGGGCGTGATCTCGGGCACGGGACGGGTCTCTATGACCTCGCCCTCGGCGTCGGCGGTGCTGGTCTTTTTGCCCAGCAGCAGCACGGCTTCGTAGGTCTTGTCGGCATCGAGCTGGATCTGGCTGAACTTGGTGGCCGCGCCAAAGCACAGCGGCAGCACGCCGGTGGCCAGTGGGTCCAGCGTGCCGGTATGGCCGGCCTTGTCGGCGCGCAGCAGCCATTTGGCCTTCTGCAAAGCCTGGTTGCTCGACAGGCCCAGCGGCTTGTCGAGCAGCAGCACGCCGTGCACGGGACGTCGCTGGATTTTCTGGCGATGAGAAGAAGTTTGCGTCATAAGTTCCGACAGGCTCAGCGCAAGGGACAAACCCGGCGCTTCGTTGGCGCCGTTGTCCCTGAACCTGTCATCAAGGGGAACGGCGCGAACTCAGTCGTCGTGCGCGCGGGAAGAGACCGCCTTGGCAATCAAGGCGTTCATGTCGGCCGCGCGCTCGGTGGTGCGGTCGAAGTGGAAATGCAGGGTCGGCACGGTGTGCGTCATCAGGCGCTTGAACAGGCCGTTGCGCAGGAAGCCGGCGGCCTGGTTGAGCGCTTCCTCGCACTCCTTCGGGTCGCCGACGAGCACGCTGAAGAACACCTTGGCATGCGCATAGTCGGCCGTCACCTCGACGGCCTGGATGGTCACCATCCCGACCCGCGGGTCTTTCAGCTCGCGCGCGATCAGCTCCGTCAGGTCGCGCTGGATCTGATCGGCGACACGAAAGCCGCGGTTGGGGGTGGATGACTTTTTACGCATGGGCTGAATGGGGCGGAATCTTGTCTTGCCTGGAAGGCCCGCCGCGGGAAGGCGACGGGCCGGTCCGTTTTACAAGGTACGCGCCACTTCCTTGATCTCGAAGAACTCGAGGATGTCGCCTTCTTGAATATCGTTGTAGTTCTTGATATTCAGGCCGCACTCGAAACCTTCCTTGACTTCGCGCACGTCGTCCTTGAAACGCTTGAGCGAGTCGAGTTCACCCGTGAAGATGACCACGTTGTCGCGCAGCAGGCGCAGGCGCGCGCTGCGGCGAACCAGGCCGGAGGTGACCATACAGCCGGCAATGGAGCCGATCTTGCTGACCTTGAACACCTGGCGGATCTCGGCGGTACCGATGACTTCCTCTTTCTTGTCGGGCGTGAGCATGCCGGACATGGCGGCCTTGAGTTCGTCCACAGCGTCATAAATGATGTTGTAGTAACGAATGTCGATGCCGTTGTTCTCGGCCTGCTTGCGCGCCTGGGCGTCTGCGCGGGTGTTGAATCCGATCAGCACGGCCTTGGAGGCGATGGCCAGGTTGACGTCGGACTCGGAAATGCCGCCGACGCCGGAGTACACCAGTTGCACCTTGACCTCGTCGGTCGAGAGCTTGAGCAGCGACTGGGCCAGCGCTTCCTGCGAGCCCTGCACGTCGGCCTTGATGATGATGGGTAGCATCTTGACCTCGCCCGCCGAGATGTCGGAGAACATGTTCTCCAGCTTGGCGGCCTGCTGCTTGGCCAGCTTGGTATTGCGGAACTTGCCGGCACGGTAAGTGGCGATTTCACGGGCGCGGCGCTCGTCGGTCATCACCATGAACTCGTCGCCCGCCTGGGGCACTTCGGTCAGGCCCTGGATTTCCACGGGAATGGAGGGGCCCGCCGATTTGATCGGCTTGCCGTTTTCGTCCAGCATGGCGCGCACGCGGCCGTAGGTCGAGCCGGCCAGCACCACATCGCCGGCCTTGAGCGTGCCGGACTGGATCAGCACGGTCGCGACCGGGCCGCGGCCCTTGTCGAGCTGGGCTTCAATGACCAGGCCCTTGGCCATGGCGTCAACCGGTGCGCGCAGTTCCAGCACCTCGGCCTGCAGCAGCACCTGCTCGAGCAGCTGGTCGATGCCGGCGCCCGTGCGGGCGGAAACCGGCACAAAGGGAGAATCGCCACCGAATTCTTCGGGCACGACTTCCTCGGTGACCAGTTCACCCTTGACGCGGTCCAGGTTGGCATCGGGCTTGTCGATCTTGTTGATCGCCACCACGATGGGAACGCCGGCCGCCTTGGCATGCTTGATGGCTTCCTTGGTCTGGGGCATCACGCCGTCATCGGCCGCCACCACCAGGATCACGATGTCGGTGGCCTGGGCGCCGCGGGCACGCATGGCGGTGAAAGCCTCGTGGCCCGGGGTGTCCAGGAAGGACACCATGCCGCGCGGGGTTTCCACGTGGTAGGCGCCGATGTGCTGGGTAATGCCGCCGGCTTCACCCGCGGCCACTTTGGCGCGGCGGATGTAGTCGAGCAGCGAGGTCTTGCCGTGGTCGACGTGGCCCATGACGGTGACCACGGGCGCGCGCGGCAGCAGTTCCGCCTGCTGGCCCTGCACGTCGTCGTCGGTGAAGGCTTCCGGATCGTCCAGCGCGGCGGTGACCGCCTTGTGGCCCATTTCTTCCACCACGATCATGGCGGTGTCCTGGTCCAGCGGCTGGTTGATGGTGACCATCTGGCCGAGCTTCATCAGGTGCTTGATCACCTCGGAGGACTTGACGCTCATCTTGTGGGCGAGTTCGGCCACGGTGATGGTTTCGGGCACATGCACCTCGATGACCTTGAACTCGGTCGGCGCCACAAAGGTGGACTCGGGGCGTGCTTCGCGGTCGTTGCTGCGGCGGCCGCGCGGGCCGCTGCGGAAATTGCCGCGTCCGGGCACGACGGGCGCGCCACGGCTCGGGATGCCCTTCTTCTTGGCGGCATCGTCCTTCCAGGTCGAGGACAGGTTCTCCGACTTGACTTCCTTCTTGCCGGCGGCGCCCGGCGCGGCGGCGGCCGCGGGAGCACCCGGCTTGGGCGCGGCGCCCGGCGCACCGGCCGGCTTGTGCAGCGTGCCCTTGATGGCGGCCTTTGGGTCGACGTGCGGCACCAGCACGCGCTTGGGCGCGGACATCATGGCGCGGATGCCCGCGGCTTCGGCCTCAGCCTTGCGGCGGCGTTCCTGCAGCTCCTGCGCCTTGGCGGCATCGGCCTGGAATTCAGCGGTGGCCTTGGCCTTGGCGGCCGCAGCCGCGGCAGCGGCATCGGCGGACTTGGTAGCCTGTTCGGCGGCGGCGGTTTCAGCGGCCTTGGAGGCGGCGGCCGTCGGCGCGGCGGCTTCCTTGGCCTTGCCGGCAGCGGGCTTGGCCTTCTTCGCGTCGGCGGCGGCAGCAGCTGCGGCGGCCTGGGCGGTCTGCTCGGCAGCCAGACGTTCCTGTTCGCGCGCGGCATCCTTCGCGTCCTGCTCTTCACGCAGGCGGCGTTTTTCGGCGAGTTCCTGCTCCTGGCGGCGCAGCAGCTCTGCGTGGCGGCGGGCTTCTTCCTCGCGGCGGATCAATTCGGCGTCATCGACGACGGGCGCCGGCGGCGGTGCGGCCACTTCGGGCTGCACTTCTTCGGCGGGCTGGTCCGAGCCTTCGTCGCGTTTGATGAAAGTGCGCTTTTTACGGACTTCCACCTGGATGGTGCGGGCCTTGCCGGTGGCGTCGGCCTGCTTGATTTCGCTGGTGGATTTTTTCACCAGCGTGATCTTTTTGCGCTCAGCCGTGACAGTGCCATGGCTGGCCTGCAAATAGCCCAGGAGCTTTTGCTTGTCCGCCTCGGACAGGGGGTCGCTGGGCTGCGCCTTGGCGACGCCCGCGCTGGTCAATTGCTCGATCAGCGTGGCGGGGGATTTATTGAGTTCAGCTGCGAATTCAGCGACGGTGGTGGTACTGGACATATGTTTTTTTCCTGCAGGCCTTTCATGATCATTGCTCTTGGGCCGCTGCGGGTGCAGGGGTGTCAGCGGCAGCGGGCTCATCGGTAAACCAATGCGCGCGAGCGGTCATGATCAGGGCTTTGGCCTCGTCCGCAGACTGGCCGGTGATATCGGTGAGTTCGTCCACAGCCAGGTCGGCCAGGTCGTCGCGGGTGGTGATGCCCGCTTCGGTCAATTTGGCGATCAGCTCTGGCGTGAGGCCTTGGACGTCGCGCAGGTTCTGCGAAACGCCTTCGGCATTTTCTTCCTTGGCGATTTCCATCGTCAGCAGCGCGTCTTTGGCGCGGGTGCGCAGCTCATTGACGGTGTCTTCGTCGAAGGATTCGATTTCCAGCATTTCCTGCAGCGGCACATAAGCCACTTCTTCGAGGCTGGTGAAGCCTTCGGAGATCAGGATGTCGGCGATTTCCTCGTCCACGTCGAGCTTTTCCATGAAAAGCTTGCGGCTGGTGTCGGTTTCGCTGGCCTGCTTCTGGGCGGACTCGTCGGCCGTCATGATGTTGATCTTCCAGCCGGTCAGCTCGGCGGCAAGGCGCACGTTCTGGCCACCGCGGCCTATGGAGATGGCCAGGTTTTCCTCGTCGACGACGACATCCATGGCGTGGCGCTCTTCATCCACCACGATGGACGACACATTGGCCGGAGCCAGCGCGCCGATGACGAACTGGGCCGGGTCTTCGCTCCAGAGCACGATGTCGACGCGTTCGCCGGCAAGCTCGTTGGTCACGCCGTTGACGCGGGTGCCGCGCACGCCGACGCAGGTGCCTATGGGGTCGACGCGCTTGTCGTGCGACAGCACGGCGATCTTGGCGCGCGAACCGGGGTCGCGGGCGCAGGATTTGATCTCCAGCAGGCCCTGCTCGATTTCAGGCACTTCCTGGCGGAACAGCTCGATCATGTACTCGGGCGCGGTGCGCGAGAGGATGATGGGCGCGCCGCGCAGGGTCGTGTCCACTTCCATGATCATGGCGCGGACACGGTCGCCGGAGCGCAGGTTTTCCTTGGGGATCATGTCCCCGCGGCGCAAACGGCCCTCGACGCGGCCGGATTCGACAATGATGTCGCCCTTGTCCATGCGCTTGACGGTGCCGACAAAAATCTTGTCGCCGCGCGACATGAAGTCGTTGAGCAGCATTTCGCGCTCGGCGTCGCGGATTTTCTGCAGGATGACCTGTTTGGCCGCTTGCGCGCCGATACGGCCTATGGGCAGGCTTTCAACCGGCTTTTCGATGTAGTCGCCCTCTTCGATGTCGGGGATTTCGTCGCGCGCGTCGCTCACCAGCTCTTCGGCCTCGGGGTTTTGCAGGCCGGCTTCGTCCGGCACCACCAGCCAGCGGCGAAAGGTCTCGTAGTTGCCGCTGTCACGGTCGATCACCACGCGGATGTCCACTTCGCCTTCGTACACTTTTTTGGTGGCCGAGGCGAGCGCGAGCTCAACAGCGCCGAACACGACGTCGCGCTCCACATTTTTTTCACGCGAGATGGCGTCAACCAACATCAACAGTTCGCGATTCATTTCACAAGCCTGCCTTTCTTCATTTCTTGAAATTTAATTCTCTGTGGAGGAAGCGGCACCGGGGGCCGATCTGGGTTTGCGGCCCTTGAAGTCCACCACGGGCGCAAGGCGCGCCTGGTGAAGCTCGTCGAGCGTGAAACCCAGCGCCTGCAGCGGTGCGGGAATCCTCTTCTTGCTAATCTTCTGGCCGGGTTTGGCGGGAGGCTCGTCACTCCAGACGACCTGCCAGCCGGCCTCGGCGCGCTCCAGCGTGCCGCGAAATTTCTTGCGGCTGGCCGTCACCGTCGAGCCGGCACTGGCCGCCACGCCAATCGGCGCCTTCAGCGTGATGTCGACCAGCTCGCCGGCAAAACGCTCAAAATCCTTTTCGCTGCGTAGCAGCCTGTCGATACCGGGGGAACTGACCTCCAGCCGGGCATATTCGACGCCCTCGACTTCCAGCACAAACTGCAGCTGGCGGGTGACTTTTTCGCAGTCTTCGGCATTGATGAACTGCTCGGCGCCCTGGACGTAAGGCATGTCGATCGTGACACGCAGCAAACCGCCGCCGGTGCGCTCGATCTCGACCAGCTCGTAGCCCAGCCCCGTCACAGTTTGCTCAATCGTCTCTTGCAATGCCATTCAGTCTCTAAAACCCGCTCTATTAATTCAATAGTTCAAAAACAAACGCCCAAAAAAAATGGGCGGTGAAAACCCGCCCATTTGGTCGTGAAGCTCATATTGTAACGTGCCGCGTCCCTCGATGCAAACAATTTCCGTGCCTGAAACGAGAGTCGCCGCTCAAAACCCCGGCGGGAGCAGCCCGCCTTAACCCTTTTTGTTAAGCCATCACACCGTCATTCGTTGATTGCCAGCTTGTGGCGGGACCGGTAGAAACAAAGATGGGCGCCGTGCACTGGTTTTCAACGGCGCCCACAGAGCAATGCCAAAATTTCAAATGAAATCATAGGGATTTTCTGATTATTTAAAGTAAATTCTCAAATTTGCGGGCCTACACGGCCGTCACAAGCACACGCGTATAAGGATGGCGCGGCGAATCCAGCACCTCGCTGAGCGAGCCGGATTCCAGCACATCGCCGTCCTTCATCACCATGACTTCATGCGCCATGGCGCGTATCACGTCCACGTCGTGCGTGATCAGCAAATAGCTCAGGCCGCGCTCGCGCTGGAGTTTTTGCAGCAGGCCCAGCACCTGCTTCTGGATGGTCACGTCCAGCGCGCTGGTCGGTTCGTCCAGCACCAGCAGCATGGGGTTGACGATAAGCGCCCGGGCAATCGCCAGGCGCTGGCGCTGCCCGCCCGAGAACTCGTGCGGGTAACGCTGCAGCAGGCCTGGAAACTGGGCCTCCGTCATACCGACATCGGCCAGCGCCTGCACGGCCCGCTCGCGCCGGGCTGCGGGGGCCAGGCCGGGCTCGTGCACGCGCAGGCCCTCCTCCACGATGGCCTCGACGCTCATGCGCGGCGACAACGAGGAAAACGGGTCCTGGAACACCACCTGGACCGCCCGGCGCATGGCTTTGTCACGCGCGGCCTCGCGGCCCCAGGCCTGGCCCGCCGCCTGCAGTTGCCCTGAAAAAGGCAGCAGGCCCAGGCTGGCCAGCGCCAGGGTGGATTTGCCGGAGCCCGATTCGCCGATCACACCCAAGGTCCTGCCGGCCGGAATCTGGAAATTCGCTTCTTTCACTGCCACAAATTCACCGCGCCGGAACCAGCCCCGTATCCCGGGAACCGGCACCGGATAGCTCACGCGCAGCCCTTCGGCTTTCATCGTGATCGCGGCATCCGCCGCGGCACCGGCCGCCGCCAGCCCGTCGCGCCGCGGCTTGCTGTCGATCAGCTTGCGGGTATAGGGGTGCTGGGGCCGGGCGAACACCTCGGCCACGGCGCCCTGCTCCACAATGCGGCCGTTTTCCATCACCGCGACCCGGTCGGCGAACTTGCGCACCAGGTTGAGGTCGTGGGTGATCAGCAGCACGGCCATGCCGTTGCGCTGCTGCAGCGCCCCCAGCAGGTCCAGGATCTGGCCGCGCAGGGTAACGTCCAACGCCGTGGTGGGCTCGTCAGCCAGCAGCAGCCCGGGCTGGCAGGCCAGCGCCATGGCGATCATGGCCCGCTGCCGCTGCCCGCCCGAGAGCTGGTGCGGAAAAGCCCTGGCGCGGCGCGCGGGCTCGGGAATGCCCGTGTCGGCCAGCAGCTGGATGGCGCCCTGCACCGCTTCAGCCCGGCTCAGGCTTTTGTGGAGCTCCAGTACCTCGGCAATCTGGTCGCCAACGCTGTAGAGCGGGTTGAGCGCCGTCATGGGCTCCTGGAAGATCATGGCGATGTCGCGGCCGCGAATCCCGCGCAGGGAAGACTCCGGCAGGGACAGCAAATCAACGGGTGCCTTGGGCGGCGCCCCGCTGGCCGCGCGTTCGGCCGCATCGACGCCGGCAAAAACGGCCTTCCCGTTCACCGCGGCGTTTTGCGCCAGCCGCAGCAGGCTGAGCGCGGTCACGGTCTTGCCCGAGCCGGACTCACCCACCAGTGCCAGCTTTTCACCGGGGGCGATGGAGAAATCAATGCCGTGGACCACGGATTTGCCCGCGAACGAAATCCGCAGGTTCTGGACGTCAAGCAGCGGCGCGGCCATCAGTCGGCCTTCCGGGGATCCATGGCGTCGCGCAAGGCGTCGCCCATGAAAGTCAGCAGCAGCAATGTCATGACCAGCACCAGGAAGGTGGACAGCGATATCCACCAGGCGTCGATGTTGTTCTTGCCCTGGGATAGCAGTTCGCCCAGCGAAGGCGTGCCGGGCGGCACACCCAGGCCCAGGAAATCCAGCGAGGTCAGCGCCAGGATGGAACCGCTCATGCGAAACGGCAGGAAGGTCACGACCGGCGTCATGCTGTTGGGCAGGATGTGCCGCCACATGATTTGCAAATTGCTGACGCCCAGGGCCCTGGCCGCCCGCACATAGTCCATCTGGCGGTTGCGCAGAAACTCCGCGCGCACGTAATCGGCCAGGCCCATCCAGCCAAATACCGACAACAGGATCAGCAGCAGCGCGATGCTGGGCGCGAAGATGGCGCTGAAGATGATGAGCAAATAAAGTTCGGGCATCGCCGTCCAGATCTCGATCAGGCGTTGCATCACCAGGTCGGTCTTGCCCGCGAAATACCCCTGCACCGCACCCGCCAGGATGCCCAGCGCCGTGCCGATCACGGTCAACGCCAGGCCGAAGAGCACACTGACGCGAAATCCGTAGATCAGTTGCGCCAGCAGGTCGCGCCCCCGGTCGTCGGTGCCGAACCAGTTGTCGCGCGTGGGCGCGGCCGGGCTGGGGGACTTGGCGAAGTAGTTCAGGGTCTTGGGGCCGTAAGGGTTGGGCGCATAGATCGCCCAGTTGGCGCCGGCGGTGATGCGCTCGCGGATGAAAGGGTCCAGGTAGTCCGCGGGCGTCGGGAAATCGCCGCCGAAGGTCTGCTCGGAGTAATCCTTGACGATGGGGAAATAAAGGGTGCCCTCGTAGCGCACGACCAGCGGCCGGTCGTTGGAGATGACTTCGGCGAACAGGCTGAGCACCACCATCGCGCAAAAGATCACCAGGCTCCAGAAACCCAGCGGATTGCGGCGAAAGCGCCGCCAGGCGCGGCGGGCGGGGCTGACGTGGAGCGCCGCCGCGGCGTCGGCCGCCGGCGCGGGGGCGCCATTGCTAGTCGAATTTGACACGTGGGTCCACCAGTACGTAAGAGAGGTCGCTGATCAGCTTGGTAAAAAGCCCTATCAATGTGAACAGGTAAAGCGTTCCAAGCACCACGGGATAGTCGCGCCGGATCACGCTCTCGTAGCTGAGCAGGCCCAGGCCGTCCAGGGAAAACAGCGTCTCGATCAACAGCGATCCCGTGAAGAACGCCCCGATGAACGCGCCCGGAAAGCCGGTGATGATGGGAATCAGCGCATTGCGGAACACATGCTTCCAGAGCACGCGGTTCTCGGCCAGGCCCTTGGCGCGCGCCGTCAGCACATATTGCTTGCGAATCTCCTCCAGGAACGAGTTCTTGGTCAGCATGGCCGTCACCGCGAAGCTGCCGAACACCATGGCGGTCACCGGCAATGTGATGTGCCAGAGGTAATCCACGATCTTCGCGCCCACGCTCAGTTCATCCCAGTTCGGCGAGGTCAGTCCGCGCAAGGGAAACCACTGCAGCTGGCCGCCGAAGATCACCAGCAACACAACACCCAGCACAAAACCCGGAATGGCATAACCCACCAGGATCAGCAAGGTGGTGACCAGGTCGAACTTGCTCCCCGCCCTCACCGCCTTGGCCACACCCAAAGGCACGGCCACGCCGTAACTGATGAAGAATGTCCACAACCCGAGGCTGATGGACACCGGCAGCTTCTCCAGGATCAGCGTCCACACATCCTTGTTCTGGAAAAAGCTCTTGCCCAGGTCGAAGCGGGCGAACTGGCCCAGCATCTGCACCAGCCGCTCATGGGCCGGCTTGTCGAAACCATACAAGGCCTTGATCGCCTCCAGGCGCTTGGGGTCCACGCCCTGGTTGCCGCGGTAGCTGGAGCCGCCCGATTCCACGCCACCGAAGCCGCCTTTGGCGTCCGACAGGTACTGCTCCACCGGCCCGCCGGGCACGAACTGGATCACGGCAAAGGTAATCAGCAGCACGCCCAATAAAGTGGGGATCATCAGCAGCAGGCGTTTGAGGACGTAGGCGAACATCTGGCTACTTTCCTTGGGGCACGGGTTTGGCCCACCAGGCCATCATCACCCAGTCTTCCGCCCCGGTATAAGGCGGCATGGGCGGTTTGAAGCCCAGCCGCCAGGCGTTGTAGGCGAGACGGTGCGAGGTCAGCGTCCACTGGGGAATCAGGTAGTGGCTGTGCATGATCACGCGGTCCAGCGCCCGGCAGGCCGGGATCAGTTCGGCCTTGGTCCTGGCGCCGACCGCTGCGGTGACCAGCGCGTCCACGGCCGGGCTCTTGACGCCAAAGTAATTGCCCGAGCTTTCGGTATCGGCCGCCTTGCTGCCGAAGATGTCGCTCAGCTGCTGGCCCGGGTCGTGCGTGCCAGGGAAGTTGATGGTCGTGATGTCGAACTCGAATTTGTCCAGTCGCTGCTGGTAGAGCGCAAAGTCCACCGGCGAAAAGCGCAGCGTGATGCCCAGCTTTTCCAGGTTGCGCATCCAGGGCGCGACCGTGCGCACGCCGGTGTCGCGGCTGTCCAGGTAGTCGAGCACCATGGCGTCGCCCTTGGCGTTGCGCAGCGCGCCGTCGCGGTAAGTCCAGCCGGCGTCCTTGAGCAGGGCCTGCGCCTTGCGCAGGTTGTTGCGCAGCGACTGGCCTTCACCGGTCGTCCTGGGCGGCTGGTACATGGGACCGAAGACCGCGGCCGGCACCTTGGCGCGCAAGGGCTCCAGCAGGGCCAGTTCTTCCGGCGACGGCAGGCCGGTGGCGGCGCAGTCGGTGTTGCCGAACAGGTCCTGCACGCGCGGATAGCCGTTGTAGAACATCTGCCGGTTCATCCACTCATAGTCCAGCGCCAGGCCGAGGGCTTCGCGCACACGCGGGTCGGACAGCATGGGCTTGCGGCTGTTGAGCACATAACTCTGGAAGCCGGCCGGCTGGCGGTGCGGAAAATCCTGCTTGACCAGCTCGCCCGAATCGAAGCGCTTGCCCGTCACCCGGCGTGCCCAGTCGCCGGCCGAGTAGAAGCTCATCATGTCGAATTCGGCCGCCTTCAGGGCCTCCAGGCGCGCCGTGTTGTCCTTGTAGATCTTCACGGTGATGCGATCGAAGTTATAGCCGCCGCGACGCACGTTCAAATCGCGGGCCCAGTAGCCGGGGTCGCGCGCATAGGTGATGTCCTTGCCGAAACGCACCGGGCCGATCTTGTAGGGCCCGCTGCCTATGGGTATGTCCATCACGACTTCGTCGAAGCGCTTGGGCTTGCCGCCCACCATGCCCCAGGCGCGGCTGAACACCGGCAGGCCGCCCACGGTCAGCGGCAGTTCGCGGTTGGGCTTCTTGAACCGAAAGCGCACGGTACGCGCGTCGATCACATCGCAGCCCGCCACATCCTCCAGCGCGGTCTTGTAGCCGGGTGAGGTGTAGGGGCCCATCAGCGTGTCGTAGCTATGCTTGACGTCCGCGGCCTCCACCGGCATCCCGTTGTGGAACTTCGCCTGCGGCCGCAGGCGGAACACCACGCTCAGCCGGTCCGGCGCCACCTGCACGTCCTCGGCCAGCAGGCCATAGCCCGCGGCGGTTTCGTCCATGGAGCCGGCCAGCAGCGAATCGAACATCAGCACCGACAGGTAGGCCGGCGCCGAGCCCTTGATCGTGAAGGGGTTGTATTTGTCGAAAGTCGAATAGCGCAGGTTGCTGACCAGGCGCAGGTCGCCGCCTTTGGGGGCCGCGGGATTGACGTAATCGAAATGGGCAAAGCCCGCGGGGTACTTGAGGTCGCCCCAGAGCGCATAGCCGTGTGCGGCCCATGACGGCGCTGAAACTAGCAGCAGGACCCAGACCAGCAAACTTCGCATGCGACAATTCTGCCCTACTTAGGTCGGCAAATTTCCATCGCGCGAATCTCGCGCCCCTTGCCGGCATATCTTCCGCACATTTACTGGAGCACCTGCATGGCGACACACACCGGATTCCTCACTGGCAAAAAACTGTTGATCACGGGCGTGCTGTCCAACCGCTCCATCGCCTACGGCATCGCCAAGGCCTGCCACGCGCAAGGCGCCGAACTGGCTTTCAGCTACGTCGGCGAGCGTTTCAAGGATCGGATCACGGAATTCGCCGCCGACTTCGATTCGAAGCTGATTTTTGACTGCGACGTGGGCGACGACGCGCAGATCGCCAAGCTGTTCGCCGACCTGTCGCAAACCTGGCCGACGTTTGACGGCTTTGTGCACAGCATCGGTTATGCGCCGCGCGAGGCGATTGCCGGTGACTTCCTCGACGGCCTGTCGCGCGAGGGCTTCAAGATCGCCCACGACATCAGCGCCTACAGCTTCCCGGCCATGGCCAAGGCCGCCCTGCCCTACCTGAACCCGAAATCGGCCTTGCTCACGCTGACCTACCTGGGCGCGGTGCGCACCGTGCCCAACTACAACACCATGGGTCTGGCCAAGGCCAGCCTGGAAGCCTCGGTGCGCTACCTGGCCGAATCGCTGGGCCCCAAAGGCATGCGCGTGAACGGCATCAGCGCCGGCCCCATCAAGACCCTGGCCGCCAGCGGCATCAAGGGCTTCGGCAAGATTCTGAGCGTGGTCGCCGAGGCCTCGCCGATTCGCCGCAACGTGACGATCGAGGACGTGGGCAACGTGGCGGCCTTCCTGCTGAGCGACCTGGCCGGCGGCGTGAGCGCCGAGATCACCTATGTCGACGGCGGCTTCAGCCACGTCGTGGGCGGTATCGCCGAGCCGGCCGAAGCGGCCTGAGCTCCCCGGGCCTCGGCCCCTTAAGGCTGGCGCCAGTAGTCGTAGCTCCAGACGGTCTCAAAACCCGCGCGCCGGTACAGCGCCAGCGCCGGGGTGTTGACGTCTTCCACCTGCAAAAACGCCCGGGCGATGCCGCGCTGCTCGGCCACGGCGGCGATGCCGGCCAGCACGCGCCCGGCCAGTCCCCTGCCCCGGAAGGCCTGGTCGGTGCGCATGCCGTGCACGCTGGACCAGCCATGGCTGAAGGCGCCGGCGCCCGCTGCCACGGTTTTGCCGTTTTCGCGCACGCTGGCATAGACCGAACCGCGGGCGCGGCTCAAGGCCTTGACGCGGCTCGCGCCGTCCACCGGGTCAAAACCTTCGGCCAGGAACAGCGCAGCCCAGGCCGCATCGGGCACATCGGCGGTCTCGGCGGGCACTGCCGCGCTGGCCGCGCGCATGGCCTGCACCGGCGCCACCTGAACCAGCACCGGCTTTCCCGATTGGTAGCCGCGCCGCGCCAGCTCCTGCCGCAGGCCGTCGAAGCAGGCTTCATTGGCCAGGCGGAACACCGTGCGCAGGCCGCGCGCCCGGTAGCGCGCTTCGATCTGGTCGATCATGTCCTCACCCGCCGGCACGTGGCGCAGCGGCACGGCACTGTGGGCCCGGCTGACCGTGCCGCTGTCATAGGGCAGCAGCCAGCCCTGGAACTCCTCGACGGCTTCGGGAGACACCGCGGCCAGGGTGGCCCGCTCTATGGACTCGATATCGCTGGAGGTCATGCCGCCCGCCCGTTGAAATGCTGGACGGGGATGGCGGCAAGGTCCAGGTCCTGCACGCAGCGCAGGTTGATGGCGGCCATGCGCTTGCCGTCCGGGCCCGTGCCCTCGCCATAGGGGTGGATGCCGCAGCTGGGGCAAAACCGGTGCTGGATAAGGTGCTTGTTGAACAGATAGGTACTGGCGTTCTCATCGGGCGTCAGCAGGCGCAACTGCTCGCGCGGAACAAACCAGAGCAGCGAGCCCTTGCGCGAGCACATGGAGCAGTTGCAGGCCAGCGCGCCGGTGGGTTCGCCTTCGACCTCAAAGGCAATCCTTCCGCAGTGGCAGCTTCCTTGGTGGCTCATGTTTTGCATCCTTTTTTCTCAATGATTTGTTGGGGAGTCGAGCGCGTGTGGCGCGCCCTCGACAGTTTCCTTGTGCAAGGCTTGCCGCACCCGGCACGGGACTATAGACTGTACATTCATACAGCCAAAAGTCAAAAAAATATGGCACCGCACCCATCACCAACACCCCCTTTCCGCACTTCGGCTTCCGTGGCGGTTTTTCGCCTCAAGGCCCTGCACCTGCTGCTGGTCGTCGCGGGCCTGCTCACGCCCCTTCTGCCTAGCGCGGCCTTTGCCGCCACGGCCGCTCCGCAGGCGCCGCAGCTCATGCTGGCCAAGGCCTACCGCCCGGGCATCCCCCTGGCCGACTACTGGGTCAGCGAAAAATACGACGGCATACGCGGCTACTGGGACGGCGAGAAACTGCTGACCCGCAACGGGGAACGCATCGCGGCGCCGGCCTGGTTCACGGCAGGCTGGCCCAAAGTGCCGCTGGACGGCGAGTTATGGGCGGGCCACGGGCAGTTCTCCCGCGCAATGTCCACGGTGCGCCAGCAAAGCCCGGACGCAGCGGCCTGGCGGGCCATACGCTTTATGGTGTTCGACCTGCCCGGGCAGGGCGGCCGCTTCAGCGAACGCATCCCGGCCCTGAACGGCGTGGTGAGCCGCATCGACCAACCCTGGGTGCAGGCGGTGGCGCAGTCCAAGGTGGCCAGCCATGCGGCCCTGCAGGCGCTGCTCGCCACCACCGTCAGGCACGGCGGTGAAGGCCTGATGCTGCATCGCGGGGCTTCGCTTTACAAAGGCCAGCGCAGCGACGACCTGCTCAAGGCCAAACCGCACGAGGATGACGAAGCCCGCGTGGTGGCGCATATTCCCGGCCAGGGCAAATATGCGGGCATGGTGGGCGCGCTGCTGGTGGAGATGCCCGCCGTGGACGGCAAGCCCGGCCGGCGCTTCAAGCTGGGCAGCGGCCTGAGCGACGAGCTGCGCCAAAACCCGCCGCCCGTGGGCAGTACCGTGAGCTACCGTTTCCGCGGGCTGAACGACAGCGGCATTCCGCGCTTTGCCAGTTTCATGCGGGTGCGGGACGCCGCCGTTTAAGGCGGCCGGGGCCGGCTGGGCCTACTTCTTGACGCAGTCCGCGTAGTAGCGGGTCTTGCCCTTGGCGTCGACCTCTTCCACCAGGCCGTGGATGTCGGTCTCGAACCCCGGGCACTGCGCGTTGAATTCACGCGAGAACTTCAGGTAGTCCACGATGCGCTTGTTGAACACCTCGCCCGGAATCAGCAGCGGGATGCCGGGTGGGTAAGGCGTCACCAGGCCCACGGTGATACGGCCTTCCAGGTGGTCGATCTCGACGCGCTCCGTCGTGCGGTGGGCGATGTGGGCATAGGCGTCGCTGGGCTTCATGGCGGGCGCCAGGTCGCTCAGGTAGACCTCGGTCGTCAGCCGCGCGATGTCGTACTTGGCGTACAAGGTGTGGATGTGCTGGCACAGGTCGGCCAGGCCCATGCGCTCGTACTTGGGGTACTTCTGGCAGAACTCGGGCAGGATGCGCCACATCGGCTGGTTCTTGTCGTAATCGTCCTTGAACTGCTGCAGCGCCGTCAGCAGCGTGTTCCAGCGGCCCTTGGTGATGCCGATCGTGAACATGATGAAGAAGCTGTAGAGGCCGGTCTTTTCGACGATCACGCCGTGTTCGGCCAGGAACTTGGTCACGATGCTGGCCGGGATGCCGGTTTTGGCGAACTTGCCGTTCAGGTCCAGGCCGGGCGTGACGATGGTGGACTTGATCGGGTCCAGCATGTTGAAGCCGGTGGCCATCTGGCCGAAGCCGTGCCAGTTGTTGGCGCCGTTTTTTGCCATCTTGGCACTGCGGGATTCGCCCTTGATGATCCAGTCCTGGGCCTCGCCGATCCCCTCTTCGACCAGCTTGTCCGGCCCCCAGACCTTGAACCACCAGTCGTCGCCGTACTCCTCGTCGATCTTGCGCATGGCGCGGCGAAAGTCCAGTGACTCGGCGATGCTTTCCTCGACCAGCGCGGTGCCGCCGGGCGGCTCCATCATGGCCGCGGCCACGTCGCAGCTGGCGATGATGCTGTACTGCGGCGAGGTGGAGGTGTGCATCAGGTAGGCCTCGTTGAAGAGGTGCCTGTCGAGCTTCACGTCCTGCGAGTCCTGCACCAGCACGTGGCTGGCCTGGCTGATGCCGGCCAGCAGCTTGTGGATGGACTGCGTGGCGTACACCACGGCGTTTTTCGGCCGGACGCGGTTTTTGCCCATGGCGTGGTAAGCGCCATAGAAAGGGTGGAAAGCCGCGTGCGGCAGCCAGGCTTCGTCGAAATGCAGGTTGTCGATGTAGCCGTCCAGCATGCCCTTGATGGTTTCGGTGTTGTAGAGCACGCCGTCATAGGTCGACTGCGTCAGCGTCAGCACGCGCGGCCTGACCTTGCTGCTGTCCACGCCCTTGAGCAGCGGGTTGGCGTCTATCTTGGCGCGGATGGCGTCCGGCTCGAATTCGCTCTGCGGAATCGGGCCGATGATGCCGAAATGGTTGCGCGTCGGCTTCAGGAACACCGGGATCGCACCGGTCATGATGATGGAGTGCAGGATGGACTTGTGGCAGTTGCGGTCGACCACCACCACGTCGCCGGGCGCCACCGTGTGGTGCCAGACCATCTTGTTGCTGGTGGAGGTGCCGTTGGTCACGAAGAAGCAGTGGTCGGCGTTGAAAATGCGCGCCGCGTTGCGCTCGCTGGCGCCTATGGCGCCGTCGTGGTCCAGCAGCTGGCCGAGTTCTTCCACCGCGTTGCAGACGTCGGCGCGCAGCATGTTTTCGCCGAAAAACTGGTGGAACATCTGCCCGACCGGGCTTTTGAGAAAAGCCACGCCGCCGGAATGGCCGGGGCAATGCCAGGAATAGGAGCCATCCTCGGCATAGTCCAGCAAGGCCTTGAAAAATGGCGGCTGCACGCCTTCCAGGTAGCTCTTGGCCTCGCGCAGGATGTGGCGCGCCACGAACTCGGGCGTGTCCTCGAACATGTGGATAAAGCCGTGCAGCTCGCGCAGGATGTCGTTGGGAATATGGCGCGAGGTTTTGGTCTCGCCATAGACGTAAATCGGCACGTCCAGGTTCTTGCGGCGCACCTCCTCGATAAAGGTGCGCAGGTTCAGCACGGCGGGATCGAGGTCGGGGCCGGGCGAGAACTCCTCGTCGTCGATCGACAGGATAAAGGCGCTGGCCCGGCTTTGCTGCTGGGCGAACTGGGAGAGGTCGCCGTAGCTGGTGACGCCCAGCACCTCGAAGCCTTCGCTCTCGATGGCCTGCGCCAGCGCGCGGATACCCAGGCCGGAGGTATTTTCGGAACGGAAATCTTCGTCAATGATGACGATGGGAAAGCGGAATTTCATGGCGGGGAGAGCAGTTCAAGGGCGCCCTGAACCTGTCGGAGGGCATGGGGAACGCTCAAAAGGCATAGACAGGTTGAGCCCGAGCGGCGGGAATGAAGCTTTTTCCAAGCAGCGAAGTGTAAGGACATATTGTTGCGCTACGCTTGTCTTGGGGTCTAATTGCCCCAAAATGTAGCGGATGACCGACAAAAGGAGGAAGCATGAGTGAATCGACGATCTGGTGGCTGCTGGCCGGCGTGGCGGTCGCGGTGGAACTGGCGACGGGGACGTTTTACCTGCTGATGGTGGCCCTAGGGCTGGCGGCCGCGGCCCTTGCCGCCCACCTGGGCGCCTCAACGTCCGTGCAGCTCATTACCGCGGCCGTGGTGGGCTCGGCCACCGTCGGCATTGCCCATCTTGTCCGCAGCCGGGGCCCCGAGGCCCTGCCGCCCGGGACCAATCCGGACGTCAACATGGATATCGGCGAAACCGTGCAGGTCGACGACTGGCAAGCCGACGGCACGGCGCTGGTGCGCTACCGCGGCGCGCAATGGGCGGTCGTGCAGGCGGCCGGCGCGGTGCCCTCCGCGGGCCTGCACCGTATCCGGGAAGTCATTGGCAGCAAACTGGTCGTAGAAAAAATCTGAGGGAATCACCATGTCGTCTTATGTAGCACTTATCGTTTTTATCGTCGCGATGATCTTTGTCATCCGCGCCATCAAGGTCGTGCCCCAGCAGAATGCCTGGGTCAAGGAGCGCCTGGGGAAATATGCGGGCACCCTGACTCCCGGCCTGAACTGGCTGATTCCCTTTGTGGACCGCGTCGCCTACAAGCACAGCCTCAAGGAAATCCCGCTGGACGTGCCCAGCCAGGTCTGCATCACGCGCGACAACACCCAGCTGCAGGTCGACGGCATCCTGTACTTCCAGGTGACCGACCCGATGCGCGCCAGCTACGGCTCGTCCAACTACATCGTGGCCGTCACGCAGCTGGCCCAGACCTCGCTGCGCTCCGTCATCGGCAAGCTGGAGCTCGACAAGACCTTTGAGGAGCGCGACATCATCAACGCACAGGTCGTTGCCGCCATCGACGAAGCGGCGCTGAACTGGGGCGTGAAGGTGCTGCGCTATGAAATCAAGGACCTAACGCCGCCCAAGGAAATCCTGCACGCCATGCAGTCGCAGATCACCGCCGAGCGGGAAAAACGCGCGCTGATCGCGGCATCGGAAGGCCGCCGCCAGGAACAGATCAACATCGCCACCGGCGAGCGCGAGGCATTCATCGCCCGCTCCGAAGGCGAAAAACTGGCCGCCATCAACAACGCCCAGGGCGAAGCGGCGGCCATCATGGCCGTGGCCGACGCCAATGCCAAGGCCATCGAGATGGTGGCTGCCGCCATCCGCCAGCCCGGTGGCGAGCAGGCCGTGCAGCTCAAGGTCGCCCAGCAGGCGGTAGACGCCTATTCCAAGGTGGCCAAGGACGCCACCACCACGCTGATCGTGCCCAGCAACATGACCGAGGTCGGCGCCCTGATCGGCTCGGCCATGAAAATGGTGCAGGCCAACAAGGCCTGAAACAGGCCTGCCGGGAACACACGCCATGACCGAAAAAAACGTCCTGGGCACGGACCTGGTGCCCTGCTCCTACGACCCGCTCACCGGCTATTTCCGGGACGGCTGCTGCAACACGGACGCCTCGGACCTCGGCTCCCACCTGGTCTGCGTGCGGGTGACCGCCGAATTCCTGGCGTTTTCCGCCTTGCGCGGCAATGACCTGAGCACACCTCGGCCCGCCCACCGTTTTGCCGGGCTCAAGCCGGGCGACCGCTGGTGCCTGTGCGCCAACCGCTGGCGGGAAGCGCTCGAGGCCGGCCAGGCACCGCCCGTGGTGCTGGAATCCACCCACAGCAAGGCACTGGAATTCGTCACCATGGCCCAGCTGGAAAAGCACCGTTTCCAGGGCGCGGTCCATTAGTGCGTGCATTTGTGGCGTGTTTTTCAGCTCGCCAGGCCGAGGCACTGCTATAATCAAAGGCTTCGCGGAAGGGTGGATGAGTGGTTTAAGTCACACGCCTGGAAAGCGTGCGTAGGGTTAAACCTACCGCGGGTTCGAATCCCGCCTCTTCCGCCAGTGAGTCAGTAAAAACGGGGCCTTGCGCCCCGTTTTTCATTTGGCATCCCCCAACACCAGCTCGCCTGCGAGGCCCGGGACCTATTCCGGTTTTGCCTCCGCGCCGGTTTCGGCCAGCTGCTTGAGCTTTTCCATTTCCGATTGCATGTGCTGCAGGAATGCGGCAAAACCCTCACGGCCAAGGCGCTGGATGGCCTCGTCGACTTCCTGCTGGCTGGTGGGACGCGGATAGGCCACCCCATCGATTTCGCACACCGAAGCGGCGGGGTATACAAAACCCATCATGTAAGGCAAATTGGCCGCCTCGGTGCCGAACATCCGGGTGAGCTGGCTTTCGTAGAGGATGTCGAGGGGCTTGATTTTCAGTTTACGCCCCAGGATGTCGGTGAGTACCACGACCTCGTCGGCCGCGGCACCCATGACGCCGGGTGCGGCCTGGTTTTCCAGGTGTGCTTGCGGTTTAGCCATTTTTATGTCTCCAGGAAGAATGTTGACCCAATGAAAGCGTGTCAGGCGGGTCGTCGCCGGCGCTTTCCTGCCGGACGTTCAACAACCTGCCTGGGGACATTCTGGGCAGGCAGGCGCATGGAACTTGGGGACATTGTCTTTTGGCGAACAATGTTTCGACGATTTCCTGCCCTGCCCGCAGCGGCCAGTCGCACGGAAAAAGGGCAAAAAAAAGCCACCTTGCGGTGGCTTTTTTGGTTCGCGGTGAACGATCAGTTCAGAGCGGACTTCTTGCCGTCCTTGTAGACGTACAGGGTGATGGCGGGGTTCTTCAGTTCGCCATTGGGTTCGAAGGAGATCGTGGTGGTCACGCCCTTGAAGTTGGTCTTGATCAGCTCAGGGGTGTAAACCTTTGGATCCCAGGAACCGGCGCGCTTCATGGCGTCAACCAGGACAAAAGTCGCGTCATAGGTGTACGGGCTGTAAACCTGGAACTGGTTGGGGTACTTGGCGTCGTAACGCTTTTTCCAGGCTTCGCCGCCAGGCATTTTTGCCAGGGAAGCGCCGCCTTCAGCGCAGACCACGTTGCCGATGGTCTTGGCGCCGGCTGCCAGCTTGGCCAGTTCGGCCGTGCAGATGCCGTCACCGCCGAAGTACTTGACGTTGCTCATGCCGAGCTGTTCCATCTGGCGCAGCATAGGGCCGCCTTGTGGGTCCATGCCGCCGAAGAAGATGGCGTCAGGAGCCTTGGCCTTGACCGCGGTCAGGATGGCCATGAAGTCGGTGGCCTTGTCGGTCGTGAACTGTTCGTCAACGACGGTCATGCCTTTTGCCAGGGCCGTCTTCTTGAACACTTCAGCAACGCCTTGGCCGTAAGCGGTACGGTCGTCGATGATCGCGACTTTCTTCAGCTTCAGTGCATCGGCGGCATAAAAAGCCAGGCCAGCGCCCAGGGCGTTGTCGTTGGCGATGATGCGGTAGGTGGTTTTGTAGCCTGGCTTGGTCAGGTTGGGGTTGGTTGCAGCGCCCGTGACGTGGGGAATGCCGCAGTCGTTGTAGACCTTGGAAGCGGGAATCGTCGTGCCGGAATTCAGGTGGCCGACCACGCCAGCGACTTTGGAGTCGCACAGTTTTTGTGCGGCTGCGGTGCCCTGTTTTGGATCAGCAGCATCATCTTCAGCAACAATTTCAAACTTGACCTTTTTGCCGCCGATGACCACGTTTTGCGCATTCAGGTCTTCGATGGCCATGCGCACGCCGTTCTCATTGTCTTTGCCGTAATGGGCCTGCGAGCCGGACAGCGGCGCGACGTGACCGATTTTGACGACTGCGTCTTGGGCAGAAGCAAAACCCGCCACCGCAGCGAGGGCAGCCACTACTGTCAGTTTTAATTTCATTTGCATAAAAAACACTCCGATTAGGAAATTACCGTTAAAGGTTGAGAACGAATTTTTTTACTCAACGGGGCCGAACATAACGCAATTTCCGGGCCCGCACCATAGCAACGTCCCTAGGTTAAATTCTGATAAGGGGGTTTACCCGGGGAGCAGGCCGGCTTATGTGAGAGTGTGTTTCAGCAGCGCCCACGACGGCGCCGCGCGTGCAAAACACGCGGACCCAAACAGTCACCTGGGTGACCTATCCGCCGGCCGGCGGCGGCTTGGTTTCATTCGCAAAAGCCTGGCTCACGGACTGGCGAACGACTTCCTCGATTTCCTCGCGAAGACGCGGCGCCAGGCTTTGCGTGTGCTCAAGAATGAGCTGGCCCACCACCTCGCGCAGACGCCGGTCCAGCATCAGGTCCACACGCTGCAGCACGCGTTGCACCATCTGTTCCTGCAGGTCCGGCGAAGCCGCAAGGGCTGCCGGCTGCGCGGGCGAGGCCGGTGCCGCGGCGGCAGGTCCAGAAGCCGGCATGGGCGCGGCGACGGGCCGCACGACTTCCGTCAAGGTCGGGACAAAACGCGGCGGCGCGGGCGGCGGACGGTTCATGCGCCCTCCCCGGCCGCGGCCAGGTCATGCCGTTTCATCGCATAGCCCCTGTCGGTGTAATGTTTCCAGCGGCTGCGCGCGGCGAGGCGATCGTCATCCTCCCGCGCCACCACTTCGATAAACCGTTCAAAGCGCTCGAACTCGGGTGGAATGCCCTGCCCCAGGTTGACCAGCACGCCGTAATGCGGGCAGTCCTGCAGCGACTCGGCCAGCACCACGGGCGAGGCCGCCAGGGTGCTTTGCGCCGAGCCGGCCCGGCAATGCGGCACAAACTCGGCCGGCGAAAAACTCCACATCAGCTGGTCCAGCTCCGCCAGCATCGCGGGCTCACCCGTCACCACCACGCTGGCACCGCTGAGGTAAGCCTTTCGTAGCAAGCGGCAGCTGTAGGCCAGCTTGTCCGGCACGTTGAAGTGAAAAGCGATTTCGGTCATGCCCGTGTTCTGGCGGCGGCCTTGGGTTTGGCGGGCGCCTTGGGTTTGGCCGCAGCCGCCTGGCCGAGCAGGTAGTCAAGCAGCAGCGGCACGGGCCGGCCGGTGGCCCCCTTGGCGGCGCCGCCTTTCCAGGCGGTGCCGGCGATGTCCAGGTGAGCCCAGGGGAAGCTGGCCGCAAAGCGCTGGAGGAACTTGGCGGCGGTGATCGCGCCGCCGGCCCTGCCGGCCACGTTGGCGACGTCGGCAAAATTGGTCTTCAGGCCTTCGGCGTAGTCCTCGTCCAGCGGCATCCGCCAGCACAGGTCCATGGACGACTCGCCGGCCTGCGCCAGCGCCTCGGCCAGGGCATCGTCGGTAGAAAACATCCCGCTGCGCACGCCGCCCAGCGCGATCACGCAGGCGCCGGTCAGCGTGGCGATGTCGACCACGGCCCTGGGCTTGAAGCGCTCGGCGTAGGTCAGGGCATCGCAAAGCACCAGGCGGCCCTCGGCGTCGGTGTTCAGGATCTCAATGGTCTGGCCGCTCATGCTGGTGACCACGTCGCCCGGCTTGATGGCGCGGCCGCCCGGCATGTTTTCGCAGGCCGGGATCAGGCCCACCACATTGAGCGCGGGCTGCAGTTCGGCCAGCGCCCGGAAGGTGCCCAGCACGCTCGCGGCGCCGCACATGTCGAATTTCATTTCGTCCATCTCGGCGGCGGGCTTGATGGAGATGCCGCCGGTGTCAAAAGTGATGCCTTTGCCGACCAGCACCACGGGCGCCGCGGATTTGGCCGCGCCGTCGTAGCGCAGCACGATGAAGCGCAGCGGTTCGGCCGAGCCCTGGGCCACGGCCATGAAGGAGCCCATGCCCAGTTTGGCGACCTCTTTGGGGCCCAGCACCTCGACCTTGATATTGCGCAGCTTGCCCAATTCCTTGGCGGCGCCGGCCAGCAGGGTCGGCGTGGCATGGTTGGACGGCCGGTTGGCCCATTCCTTGGCAAATTCCAGGCCCTTGACCAGCGCCACGCCTTTGTCCAGGCCGGCCTTGGCCGCCTTGGCGTTCGCGGCGTCGCCCACAGCCAGCAGCACACGCTGCAGCTTCGAAGGGCTGGCCTTGGACTTGGTGGTGGTGTAGACGTAAGCCGCTTCGCTGCAGGCCGTCACGGCGGCGCGCACGGCCTCGGCCTGCAACCCGTCCAGCAGGTCCAGGCACAGCACAAGGCGCTGCGTGTTGCCGTTCTTGACGGCGCCCAGGGCCGCGGTCACGGCCGTGCGGATGTTTTTGGGACTGGCATCGCCCACCCCCGCCAGCACCAGGCGCGTGGCGGCGATGCCGGGCGCCCGGTAGGCTGCCAGCAGCTTGCCCGGCTTGGCCTCGAAGTCCCCGGACTTGATGGCCAGCGCCGTGAGCGCCGAAAGCGGATCGCTGCCGGCGTCCCGGCCCTGGGGGACCAGCACCAGCAGTGCGTCGGTTTTTTCACTGCAAATGCGGGCGCGGGTCAGTGTTTTGAGTTCAAAGTCCATAATTCAGGGTCTGGTGGGTAAACCAAAGTAAAACAAAAATAAAACAAACGCAGATATTTCAGTCAATGTTATTCCAATCTTCGATTCGCAAAGAGCTGGCGCGCAGTTTCGGGGCCACGCTGGTGGTGCTGGTCACCATCGTGATGACCATTGTGCTGATCCGCACGCTGGGCCAGGCCTCGCGCGGTTTCATCAATCCGCAGGACGTCATGCTCTTCATGGCCTACTCCGCGCTGGGCCGCCTGCCGACCATCCTCACGCTGTCGCTCTTCATCGCCATGGTCAGCACCCTCTCGCGCATGTACCGCGACAGCGAGATGGTGGTCTGGTTCACCAGCGGCCAGGGTCTGGCCGGCTTTCTGCGGCCGCTTTTCCGTTTTTCCTGGCCGGTGCTGCTGGTGATCACGCTGATGGCGCTGTTTGTCTGGCCCTGGACCAACCAGCAGACCAAGGACATGCAAAGCCGCTACGAGCAGCGCGGCGACATAGACCGCATCGCCCCCGGGCAGTTCCAGGAGTCCTCCAGCGGTAACCGGGTGTTCTTCATAGACCGCGAGCTGGCGGGCGCGCGGGCCAGCAACAATGTGTTCATTGCCGCCACCGAAAAAGGCAAAAGCTCCATCACCACCGCGCGTTCCGGCCGCATCGAGGTGCTGAACGACGCCCAGTTCCTGATGCTCGAAAACGGCCAGCGCCTGGAAAACGTGATCGGCCAGCCGGCGCTCAAGATCAGCGACTTCGAGGAGTACGGCACCAAGACCGGCGACTCCAATCCACTCGCTGAAAACACGCCCGAAGCCAAGCTGCTGTCCACCCGCTCGCTGATCAAGGCGCCCACGCGCGGCAACCTCAGCGAACTGGCCTGGCGCATCGGACTGGCGCTGGCAGCCATCAACTTCGTCGTGCTGGCCGTGGCCCTGGCCAGCGTGAACCCGCGCGGCGGGCGCAGCGGCAACATGATTTTTGTGCTGCTGACCTTCGTGGTCTATAACAACCTCGTCAACCTCGGGCAGAGCTGGATTTTTGTGGGCCTCATCAGCTTCAGCAACTTCCTGCTGGCCCTGCACGGCGGCGTGCTGTTGCTGGGCCTGGTCTGGCTGTCCAAGCGGCAGTTCAACTGGGTGCTCAGGCCCGCCCGGCGCATCAAGCGCCAGCCCATGGCCGTGCGCAACACCGAAAGCCAGCAAGCATGAAAACCATACGCCGCCTGATTTACGGGGAAGTGCTGGCCGCCATCGCCCTGGTGGCCCTGGGCTTTCTGGCCCTGTTCTTCTTTTTCGACCTGGTCGACGAACTGCAGTACCTCGGCAAGAGCAACGGCATCAACCCCGGCGAGATTTACCAGATCCGCCATGCGTTGCTGTATGTGGGCCTGCTGGTGCCCAACCACCTTTACGAGCTGCTGCCCATCTCGGTGCTGATAGGCACGATTTTTGTCATGGCGCGGCTGGCCCAGAGTTCGGAATACACCATTTTGCGAACCAGCGGCCTGGGCCCCTGGCGCGCGCTCAAGCTGCTGCTGGTGCTGGGCGCGCTGTTTGTGGTGTTCAGCTTCGTGGTGGGCGACTACGTGGCGCCGGCCAGCGATCGCGCCGCGCAACTGCTCAAGGCGCGCTACCAGAGCAAGATCACCATAGGCCAGACCGGCGCCTGGCTCAAGGAAAAACAGGCCTACAACACCTATGTGGTCAATGTGAGGGCCCTCACCCCCGACAACGAGATGCAGGGCGTGCAGGTGTTCGAGTTCAACAACAAGGGCCTGATCGTCTCCACCACCCAGGCGCCGCTGGCGACTTTTGCCGCCGGCGATGCCTGGCAGCTGCAGCAGGCCACCCGCGCGGAGTTCGAGGTCAGCGGCGCGCCCAGCGCCGCCAGGCCCCAGGAAAGCGCCAAGGTCAGCCGGGCGGTGCTGGAAACCTTTCGCTGGCCCACCGAAATCAGCGCCGAAATGGTCTCGGTGGCGCTGCTCAAGCCCGAGCGCATGGGCACCATAGACCTCTTTAACTACGTGCGCCACCTGGACGCCAACGGCCAGACGGCCCAGCGCTATGAAATCGAGTTCTGGAAAAAGGTGTTCTACCCGCTCAGCTGCCTGGTGATGGTGATCCTGGCCCTGCCTTTCGCCTACCTGCACTTTCGCTCCGGCGGCATCGCGGGTTATGTGTTTGCCGGGGTCATGATAGGCATCAGCTTCTTCCTGCTCAACAACGTCTTCGGCTACATCGGCAACCTGCGCAACTGGATGCCCTGGCTGGCGGCCGCCACGCCCGGCATGCTTTACATGGCCGTCTCGCTGGGCGCTTTCGGCTGGCTGGTGCTGAGGCGCTAGGCAGGTACACGAATGGCCATGGCGACCACAGCACAGCCCCGCGGCATCATCCTGCTGGCCCACGGCTCGCGCGACCCGCTGTGGCGCGTGCCCATAGAAGCCGTGGCCGCGCAGGTGCGCGCCCGCGCGCCCGGCACCCCGGTGCGCTGCGCCTACCTGGAGCTTTGCCCGCCCACCCTGCCTGAAGCCGCGGCCGAACTCGCCGGCGGCGGCGCGCGCGCCATCCGGGTGTTTCCGCTGTTCTTCGGCGTGGGCAAACATGCCCGCGAGGACTTGCCGCGGCTGGTCGGGCAGATCCAGGCCAGCCATCCCGGCATCGCCGTGGAGCTGCTGCCCACCGCCGGCGAGTACCCCGAACTCACGGCCTTGATGGCCGGCATTGCGCTGGGCTGAGGCCGGGCCGGCACGGCGGCCGGCAAGCTGCGGGCCGGCACGGCGGCCGGCAAGCTGCGGGCCGCCCCTTTAGCGCAATACAGGCATAATAAAGTGAATAATTAGCCTGAATTCGATATGAACCTTCACCAATTCCGCTTTGTCCAGGAGGCCATACGGCGCAACCTGAACCTCACCGAAACCGCCAAGGCCCTGCACACCTCGCAGCCCGGCGTTTCCAAGGCCATCATCGAACTTGAGGAAGAACTGGGCGTGGAAATCTTCGCGCGGCACGGCAAGCGCCTCAAGCGCGTCACCGAGCCCGGCGAGCATGTGCTCAAAAGCATCGAACTCATCATGCGCGAGGTCGGCAACCTGCGCCGCATCGGCGAGCAGTTCTCGGCCCAGGACAGCGGCACGCTGTCCATCGCCACCACGCACACCCAGGCCCGTTATGTGCTGCCGCAGCCGGTGGCCAAGCTGCGCGAGGCCTTTCCCAAGGTCAACGTCAGCCTGCACCAGGGCTCGCCCGACCAGGTGGCGCGCATGGTGCTCGACGAGGTCGCCGAAATCGGCATCGCCACCGAGTCGCTGACGCAGTACGACGACCTCGTCACCCTGCCCTGCTACGAATGGCAGCACATGCTGGTGATCCCGGTGGACCACCCGCTGGCGAAAAAGGAAAACATCACGCTGGAAGACCTCGCCGAGGAGCCGCTGATCACCTACCACCCGTCCTTCACCGGCCGTACCAAGATCGACCTGGCCTTTGCCGCCAAGCGCCTGCAGCCGCGCATCGCGCTGGAGGCCATCGACTCCGACGTCATCAAGACCTATGTGCGCCTGGGCCTGGGTGTGGGCATCGTGGCCGAGATGGCCATCAAGGAAGACGGCACCAACAGCGACCTGATCGCCATCCCGGCGGGGCCGCTGTTCGGCATCAACGTGGCCCGCGTGGCCTTCAAGCGCAGCGCCTACCTGCGCAACTTTGTCTACAAGTTCGCCGAACTGCTCAGCGACAAGCTGGACCGTGCGCTCATCACAAAAGCCATGGCCGGCCGCGTCAACGATTACGAGATTTGACCCTCCCCCGAAGCGGCCTGCGGCCGCCTCCCCCTCAAGGGGGCGCCGCTGGCGGCCCGGCAAAGCCGGTTCCGCGGCGGCCACTTAAAAAACCATCACTTTGCAATCATGACCACCACTCAAGAACGCACCCCCACGCTGACCACCAAGCTGCCCGCCGTCGGCACCACCATCTTCACGGTCATGTCCACCTTGGCCGCCGAAAAAGGCGCGGTCAACCTGGGCCAGGGTTTTCCTGATTTTGAATGCGACCCGCAGTTGGTCAATGCCGTCACCGACGCCATGACCCGGGGCCTGAACCAGTACCCGCCCATGACGGGCGTGCCGGTGCTGCGCGAGGCCATCTCAGCCAAGGTGGCCAGGCTCTACGGCCACCACTACGACGCCAACAGCGAGATCACCATCACGGCGGGCGCAACGCAGGCCATCATCACCATCATCCTGGCCGTGGTCCATCCCGGCGATGAAGTCATTGTGCTGGAGCCTTGCTACGACAGCTATGTGCCCAATATCGAGCTGGCCGGCGGCAAGGTGGTTCGCGTGCCGTTGACGCCGGGCACCTTCCGCCCCGACTTCGGCAAGATCGCCGCGGCCATCACGCCGCGCACGCGCGCCATCATCGTCAACTCGCCGCACAACCCCAGCGCCACGGTCTGGAGTGAGGCCGACATGCTGGCGTTGCAGGAGCTGCTGGCGCCCACCGACGTTCTCCTGATCAGCGACGAGGTCTACGAGCACATGGTCTTCGACGCGGCCCAGGGCCGCCTCCACCAGAGCGCGGCGCGCTTTCCGGGCCTGGCCGCGCGCGCCTTTATCGTGAGCAGCTTCGGCAAGACTTACCACGTCACCGGCTGGAAGGTCGGCTATGTGGCCGCGCCCGCGGCCCTCACCGCAGAATTCCGCAAGGTGCACCAGTTCAACGTCTTCACGGTCAACACGCCGGTGCAGCACGGCCTGGCCGCCTATATGGCCGACGAGCAGCCCTACCTGGGCCTGCCGGCCTTCTACCAGCGCAAGCGCGACCTGTTCCGGGACGGCCTGGCCAAAACCCGCTTCAAGCTGCTGCCCAGCGAAGGCAGCTACTTCCAGTGCGTGGACATCTCCGAGGTCAGCGATCTCGATGAAGCCGAATTCTGCAAATGGCTGACCACCGAGATCGGCGTCGCGGCCATTCCGCTGTCGGCTTTTTACGGCAACGGCTTCGACCAGCGCGTGGTGCGCTTTTGTTTTGCCAAAAAAGACGAAACCCTGAACACCGCCCTGCAGCGCCTGGCCAGGCTGTAGTCCAAGGCTGTCAGCATTGACCGACGGCTGGACAGGCCCCCCTCCTGCTTGATCGTGCCTGGGCCCGGGCAAGAATCAAGGCACATAAAACAAGGAGTGCTTTCATGTCCCTCTCGCTCATCCTGCTGATTGTCTTGATCCTGATCCTGGTCGGCGCCCTGCCCACCTGGGGCCACAGCCGCAGCTGGGGCTATGGGCCCAGCGGCGGTATCGGCCTCGTGGTGCTGATCCTCGTGATCCTGCTGCTGATGGGACGCATCTAGCCACACGCCTCACCAGGAAAAATGGCCTTGCATTGCAAGGCCATTTTTTTGCGCACCTCAAAACCCGGCATCAACTATTCAGTTGCGCCCAGGCCTTGTCTAGGCGTTTAACGCTCACCGGCTGCGGCGTGCGCAATTCCTGCGCAAAAAAGCTCACACGCAACTCCTCCAGCAGCCAGCGGAACTCCTGCATGCGCGCGTCGACCGCGCCCTTGCGTTCGGCCACCAGGCGCCAGTAGCGCTGTTCCTGCGGCCGCAGTTCGGCCAGGCGAGCCGCGTCGCGTGCCGGGTCGGCGCGCCATTTTTCCAGCCGCAAGGTGATGGCTTTGAGGTAGCGCGCGAAATGCTGCAGCTGCGCATAAGGCGTGAGCGCCAGAAAACGCTTGGGCACCAAGCGCTGCAGTTGCTGGGCGGCGTCGGCCGCGGCTTCGGCGGCGTTTTTGCTGTCCTTGATCTTGCGCTGGGCCACGGCGAATTCGGTGAGGATGCCCGCGGCCAGCCGGGCCACCTCGCTGGCGATCAGAGTCAGGCGGCCCCGCCCGTCGTCTATGCGCTTCTTGAATTCGCCCTCGCTGGTGGGCAGCGGATCGAGCAGGAAGGCGCGGTCCAGCGCGACCTCGATGATCTGCTCGCGCAGTTCCTCGAGTGTGCCGCCGCCGGAGTTGTCGGCCGCGCGTCCCACCAGCATGTAGGCCGTGGCCATCTTCTGCAGCTCGGGCAGGTTCTTCTCGAGGTATTTGAGCGCGTCCTTGATCTGCAGCGCAAACAGCCGGCGCAGGCCGGCACGGTGTTTGGCGGCCGCCGCATCGGGTTCGTCGAACACCTCGATGGTGACCGCATCGCCCAGGTCGATCAGCGCCGGAAAGCCGATCAGCGTCTGCGAACCCTTGCGAATTTCCATCAGCTCGGGCAGTTCGCCAAAGCTCCAGCCCGTGTAGCGTTCCGCCACCTTGACCGCCGGTTTTTCCGCCGCTGCCGGAGCGCCAGGCTTGCCGGCAGGGGGAGTCTTGCCTGGAGTGGCGGCCGGCTCGGGCGCTTTGGCCAGGTTTTTGAGCCCGGCCAGTGCCTGGAAAGCGCCGCGCGCCTGTGAGCCCAGCTCGCCCTTGAGCGCGCCCAGGTTGCGGCCCGCGCCCAGCTGGCGGCCGTGCTCGTCGACCACGCGGAAGTTCATGAACAGGTGCGGCGGCAGCATGTCCAGCTTCATATCGTTGCGCTTGATGTCCAGCGAGGTCGCGTCGCGCACCAGCTTGAGCACCGCGTCCGTCAGCGAGCCGCTGCCGAAGACCTCGGGCTGCAGCAGCTGCTCCGTCATGCGGGCAGCGGTCTCGGGCAGCGGCACCAGGCGCGAGCGCGGTCGCTGGTGCAGGGTCTTGATCAGCGCCTGGACCTTGTCCTTGAGCATGCCGGGCACCAGCCACTCGCAGCGCTCCTCGTTGACCTGATTGAGCGCGAACAGCGGCACCTCGACGGTCACGCCGTCGCGCGCGTCGCCGGGCTCGTGCAGGTAGGTCACCAGGCAGTCCACACCGCCCATGCGCAGGGTTTTGGGAAACGATTGCGTGGTGATGCCGGCCGCTTCGTGGCGCATCAGCTCTTCGCGTGTCAGCAGCAAGAGCTGCGGCTGCTTTTTCGACTCTTCCTTGTACCAGTGCTCGCAGCCCGCGCCGCTGTGCACGTCGGCCGGTAGCTGCTGGTCATAAAAGGCGTAAATCAGCTCCTCATCGACCAGCACGTCCTGGCGCCTGGCCTTGTGTTCCAGGTCCTGCACCTGCTGGATCAGCTTCTGGTTGGCCGCCAGGAAAGGCAGCTTGGTGTCCCAGTTGCCGGCCACCAGCGCCTCACGGATGAAGATCTCGCGCGCCGTGACCGGATCGACCCGGCCGAAGTTGACGCGCCGGCCGTTGTAGACCACCAGGCCGTACAGCGTGGCGCGCTCCAATGCCGTGACCTGGGCGGCTTTTTTCTCCCAGTGCGGATCCAGCAGCTGTTTGCTGAGCAGGTGGCCGGCTACCTGCTCTATCCAGGCCGGGTCTATGTTGGCGATGCCGCGGCCGAACAGGCGCGTGGTTTCCACCAGTTCGGCCGCCACGATCCAGCGGCCCGGCTTTTTGCTCAGGCGCGCGCCGGGGTGGCGGTAAAACTTGATGCCGCGCGCGCCCAGGTACCAGTCTTCCTCGTCGCTCTTGCAGCCTATATTGCCCAGCAGGCCGCACAGCATCGAAAGATGCAGTTGCTCATAGCTGGCCGGTTTGTCATTGAGCGCCCATTTCTGCTCGCCGACCACCGTATGCAGCTGCGAATGGATGTCGCGCCACTCGCGCACGCGGCGCACGTTGACATAGTTCTCGCGCAGCAGGTTTTCATACTGGCGGTTGGAGAGCTTGTGGTCGGTGCCATGGCCGCCGCGGGCGTCGCCCAGCCATTTCCAGAGCTTGAGGTAGCCGCTGAACTCGCTTTTTTCGTCGTCGAACTTGGCGTGCTGCTGGTCGGCCTGGGCCTGCTTGTCCATGGGACGGTCGCGCACGTCCTGCACGCTGAGCGCGCTGGCAATCACCAGCACCTCGTCCAGCGCGTTGCGGTCCCTGGCTTCCAGGATCATGCGGCCCACGCGCGGGTCCAGCGGCAGTTTGGCCAGCGTGCGGCCCACGGGCGTGAGCTCGTTGTCCTCGTCCACCGCGCCCAGTTCGGCCAGCAGCTGGTAGCCGTCGGCAATCGCGCGGCGCTGCGGCGGCTCGATGAAGGCGAACTCCTCGACATTGCCCAGGTGCAGCGCCTTCATGCGCAAAATCACCGAGGCCAGCGAGCTGCGCAGGATTTCCGGGTCGGTAAAGGGCTGGCGGCCCTGGAAGTCCTTCTCGTCATACAGCCGTATGCAGATGCCGTCGGCCACGCGGCCGCAGCGGCCGGCGCGCTGGTTGGCCGCGGCCTGCGACACCGGCTCCACCATGAGCTGCTCGACCTTGTTGCGAAAGCTGTAGCGCTTGACGCGCGCGGTGCCGGCATCGATCACATAACGGATGCCGGGCACGGTCAGCGAGGTTTCGGCCACGTTGGTGGCCAGCACGATGCGCCGGCCGCTGTGGCCGTCGAAAATGCGGTCCTGCTCGGCCTGGCTCAGGCGCGCGAACAGCGGCAGCACCTCGGCGTTGCGCGTCAACGGCTGGTGCGCCAGGTGCTTGCGCAGGTGATCGGCCGCCTCGCGGATCTCGCGCTCGCCCGGCAAAAACACCAGGATGTCGCCCGCGCTGTGCGGGCTGAGCCAGAGCTCGTCGACGGCGTCGGCGATCGCGTCGTTGAGGTCATGCTCGCGCGACTCCTCAAACGGCCGGTAGCGCTGCTCCACCGGGAACATGCGGCCCGACACCATGATGACCGGAGCGGGCCCTTTGCTGGACGCGAAATAGTCCGCGAAGCGCTGCGCGTCGATGGTTGCCGAGGTGATGACCACCTTGAGGTCGGGCCGTCGCGGCAGCAGCTGGCGCAAATAGCCCAGCAGAAAGTCGATGTTCAGGCTGCGCTCATGGGCCTCGTCGATGATGAGGGTGTCATAGGCTTTGAGCAGCGGATCGGTCTGCGTCTCGGCCAGCAAAATGCCGTCGGTCATCAGCTTGACGGAGGCCTCGCGCGAAAGCCGGTCCTGGAAGCGCACCTTGTAGCCCACCACCTCGCCCAACGGCGTCTTGAGTTCCTCGGCGATGCGCTTGGCCACGCTGGAGGCGGCGATGCGGCGCGGCTGGGTGTGGCCTATGAGCCGGCCCTGCCCCGGCGGGTAATTGAGCTTGCCGCGCCCCATGGCCAGCGCGATCTTGGGCAGTTGTGTGGTCTTGCCCGAGCCGGTCTCGCCGCAGACGATGACGACCTGGTGGGCCGCCATCGCGGCGGTGATTTCATCGCGCCTGCCGGAGACGGGCAGCGATTCGGGAAAAGTGATGGTCAGGGGAGTCAAAGCTGGGGACAAAGGGAAGAGCCGAAAAGAATACCGCGGGGCCGGGACGGCCAAAGCCGCCAATTATCGGCGCTTCCGCAAGGCCCCGCGCGCCGCACGAGCCGCGGTACCGGCTCAGGCCGCCAGCACCGGCATATCGACGATCTCCCCGCTACCCTCGTCAAACCAGGCAATGCGGCTCGGATAACCCAGCGCCGCGCGCGACATGCCGCGCCCCAGGCCCACCGCCGACGAGGCGCGCGCATCGGTTTTGGACACCCGCAGCACGCCCAGGCCGACCTCCGCCGCCCAGGGTGTCTGCTGGCCGGCCGCCGTGCCGGCTTCCAGGCTGGTGTTGAGCGCCACGGTGCGCGTCAAGGCGGCCTGAACGCGGCGCGCCAGGTGGATCAGGTCGCCGCTGTCGTGGCAGTTGCGCATCAGCAGCAAAAAGCCGTCCTCGCCCAGGCGCCCCATCTCCACATGGGCCGGCACGGTTCGCCGCAGCCGCCCCGCGCAGACAAACAGCGCATGGTTGACGGCCGCCAGGCCGTAGAGTTTTTCGAGCACGTAGAGGTTGGCGATGGAGATCACGATCACGCCCAGCGGCACCGGCTTGTCGCGGTAGTCCCTGAAAGCCCCGTTCACCATATTGTTGGTTTCGCTGTTGGAGCGCATGCGGGTGACGGGGTCGTAGCTGGGGCCGTAGGCCATGGCCTGGTTCAGCTCGATCAGGTAGGAATAGCGTATCCACAGCACCGACGCCATGGTGGCCAGATAGGCCGTTCCCGCCAGCGCGCTGACGGCATGCGCCTGCCAGGGCACATGGGCACGGTCCAGCGCCGCCCAGCTCAAGCCCACGATGGCCACCAGCATGAAAGCCACACCCGCCACCGCCACCCAGGCCAGGCGGTCGCCGCGCAGGGCGCTGCGCAGGCTCAGGGCCAGCGCCACAAGACCCATCAGCGCGGCCGCGGCCAGGCTGAGCATCAGGGACTGCTGCGGGCTCAGGGCCCAGCCCAGCGCGATGACCAGGGCAGCGACGCCCGCCAGCAGCAGCAAGGCGCGCCGCTGGGATGAGGGGCTGCGCAAAATGCCCAGGATGGAGAACAGCAGATAGGCCAGCAACACCGACACCAGGCTGGCCACATGGGCCAGGAAGCGGTCCAGCGTGTCGGCGCCGCCTATGGGCAGGGCGCCCAGAAAAGCCACCACAAAGAAGGTCGAGGCCAGGGCCGAGGCGGCGGCATTGACGGCAATGCGCCGCAGGGACCGGATGTAGGCAAACACCGAACCGGCCAGCATCAGGCCGGCCGACCCGAAATAGCAGCCCCAGAACCCGATCGCATATTTATCCATGACCCCCTGACCATAACCTGCCGCACCCTGTTCGCCAAGCCCCAAAACAGGGGACACCGAGGATGGATACCCCCGGGCCGGCCGCGTCTCCCTTACACTCACTGGACTTTTTCGTTTGCCGGGAAAAGCAGTGCCTTGCCCTGCGGCCGCCCCGCCCCCCGGCTGCTTACGCCCTGCCCTTTTACGACCCGAAAGCGCGCCCATGTCCGCCGTCTTCAATTTCACCTTTGTGCCCTGGTTCCGCTCGGTCGCGCCCTACATCCACACGCACCGCGGCAAGACCTTTGTGGTGGGCCTGGCCGGCGAGGCCATCGCCGCCGGCAAGCTGCAGCACATCGCCCAGGACCTGGCGCTGATCCAGAGCATGGGCGTGAAAATCGTGCTGGTGCACGGCTTTCGCCCGCAGGTCAACGAACAGCTCAAGGCCAAGGGCCATACGGCCAAGTATTCGCACGGCATGCGCATCACCGACGAGGTCGCCCTGGACAGCGCCCAGGAGGCCGCCGGCCAGCTGCGTTATGAAATCGAGGCGGCCTTCAGCCAGGGCTTGCCCAACACCCCCATGGCCGGCTCCACGGTGCGGGTGATTTCGGGCAACTTCATCACCGCGCGTCCGGTCGGCATCCTGGATGGCGTGGACTTCAAACATTCGGGCCTGGTGCGCAAGGTGGACACCGCCGCCATAGGCCGGGTGCTGGACTTCGGCGCCATGGTGCTGCTCTCGCCTTTCGGCTTCTCGCCCACCGGCGAAGCCTTCAACCTGACCATGGAAGAGGTCGCCACCTCGGTGGCCATCGCCATGCAGGCCGACAAGCTGATCTTCCTGACCGAGATTCCGGGCATACGCATACACCACGATCAGCCCGAGAGCGAGGACAACCCCATAGACACCGAGCTGCCGCTGGCCGCCGCCGAAAAGCTGCTGGCCACCCTGCCCAACAGCGAGCGCCCCACCGATACCGGCTTTTACCTGCAGCACTGCGTCAAGGCCTGCAAGGCCGGTGTGGAACGCAGCCACATCCTGCCCTTTGCGGTGGACGGCTCGCTGCTGCTGGAAATCTATGTGCACGACGGCATAGGCACCATGGTGGTCGATGAAAAGCTCGAAGAGCTGCGCGAAGCCACCGGCGACGACGTGGGCGGCATCCTGCAGCTGATTGAGCCTTTTGAAAACGACGGGACCCTGGTCAAGCGCAGCCGCACCGAGATCGAACGGGACGCCGCCAACTACAGCATCATCGAGCACGACGGCGTGATCTTCGCCTGCGCGGCGCTCTACCCCTACCCCGAAGCCAAAACGGCGGAAATGGCGGCGCTCACCGTCTCGCCGCAAAGCCAGGGCCAGGGCGACGGCGAAAAAATCCTCAAACGCATAGAGCAGCGCGCCCGCGCCGCCGGCCTGCAAAGCATCTTCGTGCTGACCACCCGCACCATGCACTGGTTCATCAAGCGCGGTTTTGTGCAGGTGGACCCGGACTGGCTGCCTGAAGGCCGCAAGCGCAAGTACAACTGGGACCGCAAGAGCCAGGTGCTGGTCAAGAAGCTGTCCTAGCCCGGCCGGGGTTTCCCTCGCAGGGGTTTTTCTTTAGCATCGGGTCAATCCCCCCTTCACACAGGACTTCTCCATGCTCCAAATGCGCCCCAACTGCGAATGCTGCAACAAGGACTTGCCCAACGAGTCGGCCGAGGCACGCATCTGCACCTTTGAATGCACGTTTTGCGCCGACTGCGCCGACACCCGGCTCAAGGGCGTCTGCCCCAACTGCGGCGGCGGCTTCACCGTGCGGCCCAGCCGCCCCGAGCGCCTTCTCGCGAAATACCCGCCCTCGACCGAGCGCGTCTACAAGCCCCAAGGCTGCGGAGCCGCCGCATGAACACCACCACCTTGCTGCTGTTTTCCGTCGTCGCGCTGGTGGCCATCGCCACGCCCGGTCCCACGGTGCTGCTGGCGCTGGCCAACGGCTCGCGCTACGGCGTGCGCCGCTCCGTGCCCGGCATGCTGGGCGCGGTGGTTTCCGACTTTGTGCTGGTGGGCGCGGTGGCCCTGGGCCTGGGCGCGCTGCTGGCCGCCTCCGAGTTCTGGTTTTCGGTGCTCAAGTGGGCCGGCGCGGCCTACCTGGCCTGGCTGGGCCTGCGCCTGCTGCGCTCGCGCGGCGGCTTTGAGATCCCCCCCGAAGGCGCCACCGGCACGCAGCACGGCAGCCGCGCGATCTTCATGAAGTCCTTCCTGGTGGCGGTGACCAATCCCAAGGGCTACCTGTTCTGCTCGGCCCTGTTGCCGCAGTTCATAGACCCGGCCGCCGCCCAGGCGCCGCAGTACCTCGCGATTGCCCTGGTGTTCGCGGGCATCGATTTCTCCGTGATGTTCGCTTACGCCTTTGTGGGCGCGCGCGCGATACGCCTGCTCAAGGCCTCGGCCACGCGCTGGATGGACCGCGCCTGCGGCGGCGCGCTGCTGGCGCTGGCCGGCTCGCTGGCCTTCTACCGGCGGGCAAACAGCTAGCCATTGCGGGGCCCGGGCGGCCCCTATGTGCGCTGCCGAACAGACCGCTCAAGGCCCGAACCCTCATACTCCCGGAGTCTTTCCAAGGACTTCACCCCCTCCCCGGCCAGGATCCTGGACGCGCCGCCCCGCAGCCGGCGCCTCGCGGCATCGTCGTTACTTTCACAGAGAACATGGCCCATGTCACCCATTACCAGCCTGAGCGCCCTTGAGGCGCTCGCCAAAGCCGACGGCATAGAGGTCCGGCGCCAGGAAGCGCTGCTCAAAACCGGCGCGCTGCAGACCGCCATCCTGACGAGCGAAAACTTCTCCATCATCGCGACCGACGAAAAAGGCATCATCCAGCTCTTCAACGTCGGCGCCGAGCGCATGCTGGGCTATATGGCGGCCGAGGTCGTCAACAAGATCAACCCCAGTGACATCCACGACCCGCAGGAAGTGATGGCCAGGGCGCAGGCGCTGAGCCTGGAGCTCGCCACACCCATCACGCCGGGCTTTGAAGCCCTGGCCTTCAAGGCCTCGCGCGGCATTGAAGACATCTACGAACTGACCTACATCTGCAAGGACGGCAGCCGCTTTCCGGCCATCGTGTCCATCACCGCCTTGCGCGACGACTTCGGCACCATCATCGGCTACCTGCTGATAGGCACGGACAACTCGGTGCGCAAGCAGGTCGAGATCGCGCTGAACGAAGCCATGGCGGTGGCCGAGAAGGCCAACCTCGCCAAATCGGACTTCCTCTCCAGCATGAGCCACGAGCTGCGCACGCCGCTCAGCGCCATCCTGGGTTTCGCGCAGCTGATAGAGTCCGGCACGCCCGTGCCCACGCCTTCGCAAAAGCGCAGCGTGGACCAGATCCTGCAGGCCGGCTGGTACCTGCTGGACCTGATCAACGAGATCCTGGACCTGGCGCTGATCGAGTCCGGCAAACTGTCACTGTCGCTGGAGCCGGTGTCGCTGGCCGAAGTCATGCACGAATGCGAGACCATGATCGAGTCGCAGGCCGAAAAGCGCGGCATCAGCGTGAGCTTTCCGGCCTTCACCTCGCCCCTCTTTGTCAATGCGGACCGCACGCGGCTCAAGCAGGTGCTGATCAACCTGCTGACCAATGCCATCAAATACAACACCGAACGCGGCAAGGTGACGCTCAAGTGCGTCGACACCCCGCCCGGGCGCATACGCATCTGCGTGGAAGACACCGGCGAAGGCCTGATGCCCGAGAAGATAGAGCAGCTCTTCCAGCCCTTTAACCGCCTCGGGCAGGAAGCCAGCACCGAACAGGGCACGGGCATTGGCCTGGTCATGACCAAGCGGCTGGTCGAACTGATGGGCGGCGTGATCGGCGTGGAAAGCACGATCGGCAAGGGCAGCATGTTCTGGATCGAAATGAACGTCACCGCCGAGCAGAAATTTTCGCCGGAACTGCTCAATCTCGCGATCGGGCTTGCCGCGCCCGCGCCCGCGGACCCGCAAACCTGCACCGTGCTGTACGTCGAGGACAACCCCGCCAACCTGATGCTGGTGGAGGACCTGATCGCCAGGCGCCCGGACTTTCGCCTGCTGTCCGCGCGCGACGGTATCAGCGGCATCGCCATCGCCAAGGCCGCGCTGCCGGACTTCATCCTGATGGACATCAACCTTCCCGGCATCAGCGGCATCACGGCCATGAAAATCCTGTCGGAAGACCCTTTGACGAAACACATCCCGGTCGTGGCCCTCAGCGCCAATGCCATGCCCCGCGACATTGAAAAAGGCCTGCGGGCCGGCTTCTTTCGTTACCTCACCAAACCCATCAAGATCAACGAGTTCATGGAAACGCTGAACTTGATGCTCTCCCTGGCCAAAGCCAGGACCGACCGCCTCGCGGCCGGGGAAACCACGCCATGAACACCGAATTCGACATCCTCAATGCAAGTATCCTGGTCGTGGACGACCAGCCCGTGAACGTGCAGCTGCTCAGGCAACTGCTCGGCGAGACCGGTTACACCCGCGTCAGCGCCACCATGAACCCGCAGGAAGTCGCCGGGCTGCACGCTGAGCACCATTACGACCTGATCCTGCTGGACCTGAAAATGCCGGGCATGGACGGCTTCCAGGTCATGCAGGAACTCAAGAAGAACAGCCGCGACAACTACCTGCCCGTCATCGTGCTGACCGCGGAGCCGGCCCATAAGCTGCGCGCCCTGGAAACCGGCGCCAAGGACTTCATCAGCAAGCCCTTTGACCTGGTGGAAGTCAAGACGCGCATCCACAACATGCTGGAAGTGCGCCTGCTGTACAGAAAGCTCGCAAACTACAGCAAACTGCTGGAGCATGCCCTGCAGCAGGGCAGTGTGGAGACCGGCGAAGCACACCAGCGCTGAGCCGCCTCACGCCGGCGCCCTCTTGCGGGCCGCGGTATTCCCGCAGGAAAATAAAACCGTTCCGGCAAGGCGGCCGGGCCCGTTTTAGCGGCCTGAAAGCCTGCCGGAGCCTGCGTATGACGGACTTCGCACTGCCCTACCGTGACCGCGTCCATGCCGGGCGCCTGCTGGCTGGCGCCCTGACCTCTTATCGCGGCCGCCCCGGCCTGCTGGTGCTGGCCTTGCCGCGCGGCGGCGTGGCCGTGGGGCGCGAGGTGGCCCGGGAACTCGAAGCGCCGCTGGACGTCTTTGTGGTGCGCAAGCTCGGTTATCCGGGGCATGAGGAATACGCCATGGGTGCCATCGCCAGCGGCGGTGTGCGGGTGATGAACCCGCCGCCCGGCGCCGCGCCGCAGCCGCAGGCGGTGGCCGCCGTGCTGGCCCGGGAAGAAGCCGAGCTGGCGCGCCGTGAACAGCTTTACCGCCGGCAACGCCCGGCACCCGGCATCACGGGCCGCACGGTCATCGTGGTGGACGACGGCCTGGCCACAGGCGCCACCCTGCGCGCGGCCGTGCTGGCGATCCGGCAGCAGCAGCCGGCGCAGCTGGTGGTGGCCGTGCCGGTCGGTTCTGAACAAGGGTGCCAAGAGCTGGAAGACCAGGGCACGGAAGTCGTCTGCCCGGCCCGCCTGGAATATTTCGGCGCCGTGAGCCAGTGGTATGTGGACTTTCCCCAAGCCACGGACGAGGAGGTGTGCCGGTTGCTGGACGATGCGCACCGGGAACACACGCGGCAAGCCGGCCGGCCTCAATGAAAGTCGCGGCTGGAGGTGCCCAGCCGCCCCAGCAGCGGCGTCAGGTCTTCCAGCCGCCGCGCCACCAGGTTGCGCACCGCGCCATAGCCCTTGGCGGTGCCGCTCTCCTCGCTGCGCTGCCACACACCGTAGACCGCCAGCAGGCGTGAATGCAGCAGTTCGGCGCGCTGGGCTTCGCGCAGCGACTTCCAGACGATCACGTTGACCGGCCCGGTTTCGTCCTCCAGCGTGACGAAGATGGTGCCCTTGGCGGTTTGCGGCTGCTGGCGCACGGTGACGATGCCGCAGCCGGCCGCTTCCTCGCCGTCAGGCAGGGCATTGAGTTCGCTGGCGCTCAGCAAGCCCTTGCGCGCCAGCCGCTCGCGCAGCAGCGCGACCGGGTGGCGCCGCAGCGTGAGGCCGGTGGCCTGGTAATCGAACAGAATGTTTTCGCCCTCGGGTGTGTCGGGCAACGCCAGCGGGGTTTCATGCGTGGGCACGGACTTGAGCAGGCGCGGCGCCGGCTTGATGGCCGAGGCGTCCCACACCTGCTGGCGCCTGTGGCCCGACAGCGGCAGCAAGGCATCGGCGGCGGCCAGCGCGTTGATTTCCAGCGTGCCCAGTTGCGCGCGCGATACCAGGTCCTCGGTCGAGCTGAAAGGCGCTTGCGCCCGCGCCGCCACCAGGCGCAGGGCCGCGTCCTGGCGCAGGCCGGCCACCAGGCGCAGGCCCAGGCGCACCGCCGGCTGCGTGCCGGCCGGCAGCACACCGTCCGGCTCCAGCGTGCAGTCCCAGTGGCTGTGCATCACATCCACGGCGCGCACCTCCACGCCGTGGCGGATGGCGTCCTGCACCAGCTGCGAGGGTGTGTAAAAGCCCATGGGCTGAGAGTTGACCATGGCCGCCAGGAAACAGGCCGGCTCATGGCACTTGAACCAGCAGCTCACATAGACCAGCTTGGCGAAGCTGGCGGCATGGCTTTCGGGAAAACCGTAGTCGCCGAAGCCCAGGATCTGGCTGAAGATGCGCTCCGCAAACTCCGTGCTGTAGCCGTTCTTGACCATGGCCTGGACCAGGCGGCCGTGGAAACGCTCCACCCCGCCCTTGCGCTTCCAGGCCGCCATGGAGCGGCGCAGGTCGTCGGCCTCGCCGGGCGTGAAGTCGGCGGCGATCATCGCGATCTGCATCACCTGCTCCTGGAAAATCGGGATGCCCAGCGTGCGCTCCAGGGCCGGGTTGAGCGCCGGGTATTCGGGGGTGATGGTTTCGCCGCGCCTCTGGGCTTCGCGGTTCTTCAGGTAGGGGTGGACCATGCCGCCCTGGATGGGCCCGGGCCGGACAATGGCGACCTCGACCACCAGGTCGTAGTAGCTGCGCGGCTGCAGCCGCGGCAGCATGGACATCTGGGCGCGGCTCTCGATCTGGAACACGCCCACCGTGTCGGCCGCGCAGATCATGTCGTAGGTTTTCTCATCGGGTTTGACCTCATGCATCTGCAGCTGGGTGCCCCGGGTCTGGTTCACCAGCGCCAGGCAGCGCCGTATGGCCGACAGCATGCCCAGCGCCAGCACATCGACCTTGAGCAGGCCCATGGCCTCCAGGTCGTCCTTGTCCCACTGGATGATGCGGCGCTCCTCCATGGAGGCCGGCTGCACCGGCACCAGCCGCGTGAGCTTGCCCTGCGTGAGCACAAAGCCGCCCACATGCTGGCTCAGGTGGCGCGGAAAGCCGATCAGCTGCGCCGACAGGTCCAGCCACTGCAGCACCGGCGCTTCCCGGCCCGCCAGGCCGGCCTGGCGGATTTTTTCCCGCAGCACCTCGCTGCCGTCAAACCAGAAATGCTCCTTGGCGAACTGGTCTATCAGTTCGGGATCCATGGCCAGCGCCTTGCCGACGTCGCGGATCGCGCTGCGCGGGCGGTAGCTGATGATGGTGGCGGCAATCGCGGCGCGGTCGTGGCCGTACTTGCCGTAGATGTACTGGATGACCTCCTCGCGCCGCTCGTGCTCGAAGTCCACGTCGATGTCGGGCGGCTCGCGGCGCTCGCGGCTGATGAAGCGCTCGAACAGCAGCTTGCTTTCGGCCGGGTTGACGGCGGTGACGCCCAGGCAGAAACACACCACCGAATTGGCCGCCGAGCCGCGCCCCTGGCACAGGATGCCTTCCTGCCGCGCAAAGCGCACGATGTCGTGCACGGTGATGAAGAACATCTCGTATTCAAGTTCTTCGATCAGCGCCAGCTCAAAGCCCAGCTGCTTCCGGACCTTGCGCGGAATGCCCTGCGGATAACGTGTGTGGGCGCCTTGCCAGCTCAGCCGCCTGAGCCAACGCGCCGGCGTTTCGGCCGGCGGCACCATGTCGTCCCGGGGGTAGCGGTAGAGGTCGCGGATCTCGTCAAGGCTGAAGTTGCAGCGCGCGGCCACCACCAGCGTGGCACGCAGCAGCGCGGCCGGGTAAATGCCGGCCAGCCGCATGCGCGGGCGCAAATGCGCCTCGGCATTGGCCTGCAGCGCAAAGCCGCATTCGTGCACCGGCCGGCCCAGCTTGATGGCGGTCATCACGTCGTGCAGCGGCTTGCGCGAGCGCTTGTGCATCAGCACATTGCCGGCCGCCACCAGGCCTATGCCGGTGCGCGCCGCCACCTCCTGCAGCTGCTGCAGGCGCAGCGCGTCGTCCAGGCCCTGCTGCAGCTCAACGGCCAGCCAGGCGGCCGCGCCGAACAGCCGCAACGCCCAGTCGGCGTGCGCGCCCAGTGCCTGCACATGGATGGCATCCGGCAGGGGCGACAGCAGGATTTCACAATCGGCCAGCCGCGAAAAATCGGTCTCGGCCAGCGTGACGCGGTAGCTGCCCTTCTCGATCTCGTTGCCGGCGCGGCGCGCCTCGGTGATGAACTCGCAGAGGTTGCCCCAGCCCGCCGCGTTGTGGGGCAGCACCACCAGCCTGAAGGCATCAGCGGCCTGCACCAGGAACTCGGCCCCCGGCAGCAGCTTGAGCCCGTGGGCCCGGGCCGCCTCATGCGCCTTCACGACACCGGCGACCGAACATTCGTCGGTGACGGCCAGCGCCTTGTAACCCAGCTCGGCGGCCCGCTCGGCCAGCTCGTCGGCATGCGAGGCGCCGCGCTGGAAGCTGAAGTTGCTCAGGGCATGCAGCTCGGCGTAATCGGGCAGCGCGTGGGCGGACATGGCGGCTGGCCTCAGGCAAAAAAGCCGTGCAAATACCAGGCGCGCTGCCGTGCGCCCTCGGGCGTTGCGCCCAGGCGCTCGCTGTATATCCAGAGCAGGCCGCCCTGCTGGGTCCGGTAGATGAAGTAGTCGCGCAGCGCCCATGGCTTTGCGCTGAGGCCAGCGCCGCGCGCGGCCTCGCTGTCGGCCAGCAGCCACTCGGCGGCCTCCAGGCGCTGCGGCCCGGCCAGGCGGCGCAGCGGGCCCTGGTAGACCGGGTTGTTGCCGGCGGCGGCCAGCTTGACCGGCTCGGGCAGCAGCCAGGCCGGGTACAGGGCTTCGGTCCTGGCCTCCGCGGGCGGGTTGCCGGAAGCCGCCTTGGAGCCCTTTGAAGGCTTGCGGCCGGGCCGGGCAGGATGAAGCTGCGCGCTGATCGATGAAATCACGCCCCTGGCCGGCACCCAGCGCTGCATCAGCTCCGGCCTGTGGTCGGCGCAAGGCTGCCAGGCCCGCACCCGCGCATCGCCCAGGCGGGCGCTCAGGCGCTCGACCAGTTCCACCACGCCGTCGCCCTGCCGGCGTGCCTCCATCAGCAGGCTGCCGGTGGCGGCGGCCGCATCGGCCAGCAGTTCGGTGGCCAGCGATTGCAAAGTCAGGCTGTGCACCGGCGCCGGCAGCTTTTGCTGCGCCAGGTGTTCCGATATCAGGCGCGCCACGTGGCGCAAATCCTGTGCGGGCTGGGCCGTGCGCACTTCGAGCTCGCCGGTGGGCGGCACGTCGCGGCGCTTGTCCAGGTGCCAGGTGATTTTCAGGGCGCTGAGCCCGCTCTGCCGGCCCAGCAGCCAGGCGTGCAGTTGCACCAGCAGCCGTTCCACGCCGGCCATCAGCGCGGGGGCGTGGGTCACCAGCGCGTTGAGTTCGAGCTTTTCCTCGAAGTGCTCGGGCAGCAGCAGCCATTCATAGTCGTCGGGCGCGCTGCCGCGGGCGCGATCCAGCGCCTGCAGCAGTTCCGCGCCGAAACGCCGCGCCATGCCGTCGCGCGGCAGGCGCAGCAGGTCGTCCCAGGTGCGGCAACCTATGCGCTCGAGCACGCCCAGGTGCGGGCGGGCGGCCGTCAGCGTGTGCATGGGCAGCTCGGCCACACGTTTTTTGACGGCGGCCCCACCCTCGCCCAGCACACGCAAGCGGCCCAGCGCGATCAGGGAAGTCGCGCCCTGCGCGCGCCGGACTTCGGCTTGCAATCCGTTCTCGCCAAAAAAAGCCTCCAGCCGCTGCGCCAGCAGCTGCATCAGCCGCGCCAGCCCGCCAAAGAGGCGCAGGCTGCCCGTCACGTCCATCAGCACCGCTTCGTCGACCTGCGCCACGCGCGGCGTCAGGCCCAGCGCCAGGCTGGCCGCCACCTGCTGCAGCATGGCGGCATCCATGGGGCAAGCCGGCTGGCCCGCCTCAGTGGTGGTCGAGATGCGCAATGCGATCCAGCAACGCATGGATGGGACTCTGGGGTGAACTGAGGGGAAGCGCCACGCGCGACGGCAGCAGCAGGGGCGCCAGGACGCCGGCTTCCTCGCGCTGGCGCCGCGCCCTTTCGCGGCTGGCCGCCAGCAGCGCGGCCAGCCGGGCCGGCCGGGTGTCCAGCAGCAGCGGCGCGGCCAGCGGCGGGCCACGCCGCTTGAACACATCGACCCGCAAGCTGCCCGCTTCATGGGCCGAGCCCTCCAGCCGCACACGCAGCGGCGCGGGCGAGGATTCCTGCTGCGCCCGCAGGGGCCGGAACACAAACAGCAGCTTGTGGTGCGCATGGGCGGCGATCTGCAGGCGGCGCAGGTGCGCGCTGCGCGCATCGGGCAGCCAGGCCAGCACGCTGTGCACGTCGGCGCATTGCAGGGCCTCGCGCGTGGCCCACAGCAGCGAGGGTGCATCGCCGGGCCGGCCGTCTATGCTGAGCAGGCGCCGCATGTCCAGCGCCCGCGCGCCCAGCGCCGGGCCGAAAGGCAGCCAGGGCGCACCCACCAGCACCGTCAATTCGCGGGCCTGGGCCTGCAGGGCCGCCAGCGCCGGCGCCACCAGGCCCCATTCATGCACGCCGGCCTGGGGCTGCAAGAGCTCGATCAAGGCCCCCCGCGGCCAGCCGCCGCCGGGCAGCACGGCGTCCAGCGCCGCATAGCCCGTGGCGACGGTTTGCACACTCGCGCCGCCCAACTCGCCGGCGCGCCAGATATGGGCATTGGCGAAGTCCGGCAAGGCGCGGGCTGCGGGGGTTGGCGAAAGCATGGCGGGAGGTTCAAATCGGGATAAATACTGTATTTATGTACAGTATATCGATGCCGCCCTTGGCCGCAATCCCTTGGCCCTTTAAAAGCCTCACCCATGCAAGAAGCGCCATCAGCGCGCTCTTGCCATCCCGGAGGCGGCCGGGGCCCAAAAAACGGAGGAAGGCGTAATGCCCTGTAATGGCGCCTCCTCCACGGCGCCCGTACATTGGCGCCTCCTCCGCCTGCAAGCAGGCCGGGAAAGATTTTTCAACCCTGAAGGAGAAGAAACATGGCCACCAACATCACCGTGAACATTTCGGGCGGATCGGACAAGGAAAACGTCACGGCCGCCACATTGGCCAACAAGCGGTGGGGAGAGAACGGCACGGCGCGGTTTGGCCAGGCCCAGCAAGTCAACGCCGGCGGCACCACCCTCACGATCTACAAGACAACGGCGCCCCGCCAGCTGTCCATCGCCGTGGACGTGACCGACAACGGCGACTTCACCTTGAACGTGCAGGTGAACCAGAACGACATGACGGTTTCCCAGAGCGGGGTGTAATCCCCCGTAATGGCTTTGCCAGGACCGCCCCCGTAAATTGGCTTCACCCTCTTGAACAGCACGAGGGCAATTTTTTGCCAACACCCCAAGGAGGAAATATGGCCAACGTCAGTGTGAATATCGTAGGCGGAACGGATCAGGAGAACGTGACGGCGGTGACTGTGGGAGCGCAGCGCTGGGGAGTCAATGGCGTTCCATTCGGCCAGGTGCAAGTGGTCCCTGAGGGCTACCAGCTCCTGACGGTCTACAAGACCACCGATCCGACACAGATTTCCATCACGGTCCAGGTGCGCGACCCGGGCAACAACACCTTGAACGTGACCGTGAACCAGGACAACATCCGCGTCGTGGATGCCTGAACAGCAGAGATCCCGGCTTGGCGCGTGCAGCAGAACTTACCGCCTGCGCGCCAGGCGGGCCATCAGCAGCAGCCCCACCAGCGCAATCACCACAAAGCAGACAAACGACCAGTTGGCAATCGAGCCGCCCAGAAAGGTCCAGTCGATCTTGGTGCAGTCGCCGCTGCCCTTGAAGATCATGGGGATCGCGCGCTTCAGGGGGAAGGTCTCGATCATTCCGTAAAAATCGCGGCCGCAGGAAGCGATCTCCGGCGGGTACCACTGCAGAAAACTCTGGCGTGCCGCCACGAATGCGCCGAAACCGGCCAGCAGCACCATCAGGCCCGAGCCGGCCATCAAAAGGCCGCGGCTTTTGGCAATGGCCGTCACGCCCGCCACCAGCGCCACCAGCACCAGCGCATAGCGTTGCACGATGCACATGGGGCAAGGCTCCAGCCCGACCACATGCTGCAGGTAAAGGCCAAAAGCCAGCATGGCCACACAGGCCGCGGCCACCAGCACCAGCACACGGCGCGGCATGGCGTCGAAATAGGTCAAAAACATCAGGGTCCCTCTTTTTTCTGGGTGGATTATGAATGGTCCAGGGGTTCGGGCGTCTGGAGCGGCATAAGTTCCCGACTGCAATTCATGGAGCGCAGTTTTTTCGCCCTCTTTCAAGCGCACAGGCCAGCATTTGTCCTACAGCTGGGCTGTTGCGACGGACGTAGATTTTCAGGATCATCCACTTTTGCAAGCCGCGGCAGGCGGTTTGCCACAACAACAGAAAGGACCCCATGATGGAATTCCACCGCGGCCGCCTCGTCGACCACATCCATCTGCGCGCCCATGACCTGGCAGCCAGCAAGCGCTTTTACCGCGCCGTGCTGCAGTCTTTGGGCAAGGAAGGCGCCATCCAGGAAGCCGACAGCCATTTTTCCGCCGACGAACTCTGGATAGACCAGGCCGACGGCGCAAGCTCCCACGTCCACCTGGCTTTCCAGGCGAAGGACCGGGCCGCCGTCAAAGCCTTTTATGAAGCGGCGCTGGCCGCGGGCGGCACCGACAACGGCGCGCCGGGCGAGCGAAAATACCACTCGGGCTACTATGGCGCCTTTGTGCTGGACCCGGACGGCAACAACATCGAGGCGGTCTACCATGGGCCTTTTGTGGCCTCGGCCGAGTCGGTGGTGATCAAGCCCGCCGGCTAGGCAGAGCCTGGGATTTCGACGCGAAGCCTTCGCCTCAAGGAGCCGGCATGTGCCGCAACATCAAGACCTTGTTCAATTTCGAGCCGCCGGCCACCGAGCTGGAAATCCGTGACGCCTCGCTGCAGTTTGTGAGAAAGCTCAGCGGCTTCAACGTGCCGTCCAAGGCCAATGAGGCCGCGTTCGAGCGCGCTGTCGAAGAAGTGGCGGCCTCGGCGCGGGTGCTGATCCGCTCGCTGGTGACCCATGCCGAGCCGCGCAACCGCGAAGTCGAGGCTGAACGGGCGCGCGCCAGGTCGGCACTGAGGTTCGGAGCCAATCAGTAGAGAATGAGTTCTTCAAGCCGTCCGTCTTCGGCACTGGAATAAATACCTGCCGACATGACAGGGCTATCACGATGCGACTCGGGCTTGCTTTTGGGTTCACCCAAGGCTCATTGCTTCATTCAAAGACTGATATAAATCAGGTCCACACAAGTATGAAGCGCATATGACGACCAAAGACGATTGGCCCAGGGAGAAACGCTGGAAGGACCTGTACATCCGGTCAACGAAAGTTGCACGCGCAGAGCAACTGGACCTCGATTACCCCCGCACGACGGAAAAGCAACTTGTGCAGAAAGAGGAGACCGCCCGCAGCGCTGAACGCCTGAAAGTTCTGTTCGTGTGCAGCCGTAACCAATGGAGAAGCCCGACGGCAGAGCAGCTCTGGCGCAAACACCCGCAACTGCTAACCCGCTCCGGTGGTACCAGCCCCAATGCGCGCCATACCGTTTCAGCAGAAGACATCCGGTGGTCCGACGTGATCCTCGTCATGGAAGAAAAACACAAGTCAAGGTTGACTGCAGAGTTCACCAGGCTATTGAATGACAAGACCGTGCATGTTCTTGATATCCCTGACGACTACAAATTCATGGACAAGGAACTGATAGAAATGCTGGAGCAGTGCGTGCCCAGCATACTTGGCCTCGAGTAATCAACCCGTTCGTTGCACGGTACGCTACCGTCATGGGAATGCACTGCAAGGCCTAAGGCTTTCGTCGAGCGAACCCATTCCAGAGCGCAACACCCTCACCCCTCCACAAACACCCTCGCCTTGCGCGGCGTCACCACCAGCATGTCGCCTTCGCGCAGGCCCATGTCCTTGAACTGCTGCGAGGGCATCTGGGCTTCGATGATCGCGTCGCCCGGGACATTGCCTTTTTGTTCGTAGCCTTCGGCGGGGATCAGCTCCAGCCGCGCGATCGGACCGATGACGATGGCGCGCTCCAGGTGGGCGACGATGCCTTCGGCGCCGGGCGCATAGCGCTGCACGTCCAGGTCGTGCGGACGCACATAGGCAAAGGCCTTGGCGTCCTGCGCGCCGGCGTGTTCCGGTGAATCAAGGCGCAGGCCCTCGAGCTGCACCTCGCCTTCATGGGCACGGCCGTGGAATAAATTGACGTCGCCGAGGAAGCCGTAGACGAAGGGGCTGGCCGGGTGGTCCCAGACCTGCTGCGGCGAGCCTATCTGCTCGATCTTGCCCTGGTTCATCAGCACCACGCGGTCGGCCACTTCCAGGGCCTCTTCCTGGTCGTGCGTCACAAAAATGCTGGTCACGTGCAGGTCGTCATGCAGGCGGCGCAGCCAGCGGCGCAGTTCCTTGCGGACCTTGGCGTCCAGCGCGCCAAAGGGTTCGTCGAGCAGCAGCACCTTGGGCTCCACCGCCAGCGCGCGCGCCAGGGCGATACGCTGGCGCTGCCCGCCCGACAGCTGCGAGGGAAAGCGGTCGGCCAGCCAGTCGAGCTGCACCAGGTTGAGCAGCGAGTGCACTTTCTCCTTGATCTGCGCCTCGCTGGGCCTCACGCCGCGCGGCTTGACGCGCAGGCCGAAGGCCACGTTCTCGAACACCGTCATGTGCCGGAACAGCGCGTAGTGCTGGAACACAAAGCCGACCTGGCGCTCGCGCACATGCACGTCGGTGGTGTCTTCGCCGCTGAAGAGGATGCTGCCGCGGTCGGCGGTTTCCAGGCCGGCGATGATGCGCAGCAAGGTGGTCTTGCCGCAGCCCGAGGGGCCCAGCAGGGCGACCAGCTCGCCCGACTCAATGTCCAGGCTCACGTCGCCCAGGGCCTGGAAGTCGCCAAAATGTTTGCTGACGTTGCGGATTTCTATGCTCATGGTGTATTCCTTTAGCGGGCGACAGCGCCCGCGACAGCTCGCGGGCGTTCAGGCGGCAGGTCCGCCGCGGCCTTCATGTCGGCCTCGTGGCGCCATTCGGCTACCGACTTGATGGCCAGCGTGACCAGCGCCAGGATGGCCAGCAGCGAGGCCACGGCGAAGGCGGCCACCGACTGGTATTCGTTGTAGAGGATTTCGACGTGCAGCGGCAGCGTGTTGGTCTGCCCGCGGATGTGGCCCGAGACCACCGACACCGCCCCGAACTCGCCCATGGCGCGTGCATTGCACAAAATGACGCCGTAGATCAGGCCCCACTTGATGTTGGGCAAGGTGACATGCCAGAAGGTTTGCCAGCCGGTCGCGCCCAGCACAATGGCGGCCTGCTCCTCGTCATTGCCTTGCGCCTGCATCAGCGGGATCAGCTCGCGCGCGATAAAAGGAAAAGTCACGAACACGGTCGCCAGCACGATGCCGGGCACGGCAAAAATGATCTTGATGTCGTGCGCCAGCAGCCAGGGCCCGAACCAGCCCTGGGCGCCGAAGATCAGCACATAAATCAGGCCGGCCACCACGGGCGAGACCGAAAACGGCAGGTCCACCAGCGTCGTCAGCACCGACTTGCCGCGGAACTCGTACTTGGCAATCGCCCAGGCGGCGGCCACGCCGAACACCAGGTTCAGCGGCACGGCGATCACGGCGGCGATCAAGGTCAGCTGGATGGCCGACCAGGCGTCGGGCTCGCGCAGCGCGGCCAGGTAGGAGCCAAAGCCTTTGCGCAAGGCCTCGGTGAACACGGCCGCTAGCGGCAGCACCAGGAACAGCAGCACAAACAGCAGCGCCACGGTGGTCAGCGTGTAGCGGACCCAGGGGGCCTCGGTGGTGCCGGCGCGGACGCGGCGATTGGGTTGGGATGAGGGAGCACTCATGCCGGAGCCCCCGCGTTGCGGCGCTGCCAGGCCTGCAGGCCGTTGATCACCAGCAGCAGCACAAAGGACACCAGCAGCATCACCACGGCCACGGCGGTCGCGCCGGCATAGTCGTACTGCTCGAGCTTGCCGATGATGATGAGCGGCGTGATCTCGGAAATCATGGGCATGTTGCCGGCGATAAAGATGACCGAGCCGTATTCGCCGATCGCGCGGGCAAACGCCATGGCAAAGCCGGTCAGCAAGGCCGGCGTGATGTGCGGCAATATCACTTTGGTGAAGATTTGCAGGCGCGTGGCGCCCAGCGAGGTTGCGGCTTCTTCAAGCTCTTTCTCGGCGTCTTCCAGCACGGGCTGCACCGTTCGCACCACAAACGGCAGGCCGATAAAGATCAGTGCGATCACCACACCGGCCGGCGTAAAGGCCAGCTTGATGCCCATGGGCTCCAGGTACTGGCCTATCCAGCCGTTGCCGGCCAGCAAGGCCGTCAGCGAGATGCCGGCCACGGCCGTGGGCAGCGCGAAAGGCAGGTCCACCAGCGCATCGACAATCTTTTTGCCCGGGAACTTGTAGCGCACCAGCACCCAGGCCAGCAGCAGGCCGAAGACCAGGTTGACCAGCGCGGCGACCAGCGAGGCGCCGAAGGTGAGCCGGTAGGAGGCCAGCACGCGCGGCGAGGTCACCGCGGTGACGAACTGCTCCCAGCTCATCGTGAAGGTCTTGAAGAACAGCGCCGAGATCGGGATCAGCACGATCAGGCTCAGGTACAGCACCGTGTAGCCCAGCGTGAGCCGAAAGCCCGGCAGCACGCGCCTGGCGGCCCTTTTGCCACCCGCAGGGATGCCCGGCGCCACCGCGGAAGGCGGCGCCACAGAAGACAAGGCAGTCATGGCTTGGCTTACTTGACGGTGTAGAGCTTGTCGAACTGCCCGCCGTCGTTGAAGTGCACTTTTTGCGCTTCACCGAGGCTGCCGAAGACGTCCTGCACCGTGAACAGCTGCAGCGGCTTGAAGGTGCTCGCGTATTTCCTGAGCACGGCCTGCGAGCGCGGGCGCAGCGCATGGCGCGCGGCGATTTCCTGGCCCTCGTCCGAATACAGGTAATTGAGGTAGGCCTTGGCGAGGTCTGCCGTGCCCTTCTTGGCGACGGTGCGCTCCACCACCGCCACCGGGTTTTCCGCCAGGACGCTGATGGACGGGTACACCGCGTCCACCTTGCCTTCGCCGAACTCCCGGTTCACCGACAGCACTTCGGACTCAAAGGTGATCAGCACGTCGCCGATATTGCGCTGCAGGAAGACGGTGGTCGCATCGCGCCCGCCCTTGCCCAGCACCGGCACGTTTTTGTAGAGCTTGCCGACGAATTCGGCGGCCTGCGCGTCGGTGCCGCCCTTCTTCTTGGCGTAACCCCAGGCGGCCAGGTAGGCGTAGCGGCCGTTGCCGCCGGTCTTGGGGTTCACCACGACGACCTGTATGCCGGGCTTGACCAGGTCATCCCAGTCCTTGATGCCCTTGGGGTTGCCGTTGCGCACCAGGAACAGCATGGTCGAGGTGGTGGGCGATGCGTTGTCCGGAAACTTTTTTACCCAGTCCTTGGCGACCACACCGGCATTGGCCAGGAAGTCCACATCGGTCGAGGTGTTCATGGTGACCACATCGGCGTCCAGGCCGTCGGCCACCGAACGCGCAATGGCGCTGGAGCCGCCGTGCGACTGGTCCACCTTCACGTCCTTGCCGGTGGTCTTTTTGTAGTGGGCGATAAAGGCCGCGTTGTAGTCCTTGTAGAACTCGCGCGCCACGTCGTAAGAGCCGTTGAGCAGCGTTTGCGCCGAGGCGATACCGCTCGTTGCCAAAGCCAGGGCAGCAAGAGCGATTTTGAGTTGTGGGGAAGTCATGCCGTTTCCAGGGATCCGAAAGAAGAAGAGGAAGAAGTTCGCGGAGAGGAAAAATCAAGCCGCGGCGCCGAGAGCGAAGCGTCGCCGGCCAGCGACTGCAGCAAGGCAATGCCCAGCGGCCATTCGCCGTGGCCCGATTCGATGTTGATGTGGCCCGCATCCTGCAGGCGCACAAACTCGCTGCCCCAGGCACGGGCATAAGCGCCGGCCAGGCGCACCGGACAGAAAGGGTCGTTGCTGCTGGCCACCAGCACGCTGCGGTAAGGCAGCTTCTGGTAAGGCACGGGAGCGAAGTCGCTCAAGACGGCACGGCGTTCCGGGTCGGCCGGCGCCACCAGCAAGGCGCCCTGTATGCGTTCAGCCGCCTCGGGCGGCAGGTGCGCGGTCGCGATGCAGCCCAGGCTGTGCGCCACCACCACCACCGGCTCGTTCTGCAGCAGGATGGTGTTGGCCAGCGATGCCACCCAGGCCTTGCGCGAAGGCGTGATCCAGTCGTCCTGCCGCACACGCACCGCATTGCTCAGGCACTCGGCCCACAGGCTTTGCCAGTGGCCGGGGCCGGAGTCGCGCCAGCCGGGAACAATGATGAAGCGCAAAGTGGTGATCCTCAGCGGGTTTCAAGCAGGTGAGCCACGCTATGCGCCACAGCCGTTTGCAAGCCGGGGCCGCGGAACCGGCTTTGCCGGGCCGCAGGCGCAGCGGCCCCCTCGGGGGGCAGCGCATTACGCGAAGCGAAAAGCGTGGGGGCCATTTACTTGTTGGGCTGAGGGGTGACGCGCAGATACGGCTTGATGGCCTTGAAACCCTTGGGGAAACGCTGAGCGATTTCGGCCGGGTCCTGCAGACTGGGCACGATGATCACGTCGTCGCCGTCCTTCCAGTTGACCGGCGTGGCCACCTTGTAGCCGTCGGTCAGCTGCAGCGAGTCAATGACACGCAGGATTTCGTCGAAATTGCGGCCCGTGCTGGCGGGATAGGTGAAGGTGGTGCGAATGGCCTTCTTCGGGTCGATGATGAACACGCTGCGCACGGTCGCCGTGGGGCCGGTGCTCAAGGCGTTCGGGTGGATCATGTCGTAAAGCCCGGCCACCTTGCGGTCCGCATCCGCCAGGATGGGGAAATTCACCGTGGTGTTCTGCGTCTCGTTGATGTCGTTGACCCACTTGCTGTGGGAATCCAGCGGATCGACGCTGACCGCGATGGGCTTGACGTTGCGCCTGGCGAACTCACCGCTCAGCGCGGCAGTCTTGCCGAGTTCGGTGGTGCAGACGGGGGTGAAGTCAGCGGGGTGCGAAAACAGCACCACCCAGGAATCACCAGCCCATTCATGAAAGGAAATCTTGCCCGCGGTGGAGTCTTGCGTGAAGTCGGGGGCGGTGTCGCCGAGTCTGAGAGTGGCCATGGTTTGCTCCTTGAGGTTGCTTGATCAAAGCATTGTGGGGAGCAAGCGTTAAAACGCAAAAGAATATATTGCTCTTAATTTATCTGGTTTCCCGCATAAGGTTTGTTTTTAACGGCTGGCTTCTTGCTGAGGCTTGCTGGCCGGGGTTGCCCGGCGGCAAGTAACTTTCTTTTGCTTCGCCAAAAGAAAGTCACCAAAGAAAAGGCGACCCGCAGTCTGGGTCCCCTACGCTGCGCTGCGGGGCAACCTGCGGTGCTCGAGCCAAGCGGGGTCCGGCTAAACTCGCTTCGCTCAGACAACGCCGGCCCTGATCCGCTTGTCTCTGCGCTCCTCGGCCCAGCCAGGACGGGGCAATCGGGAGCGGGGACAGAAGACAAATACCAAAGAAAAAATCAATACAACAAGGACACGCCATGGCGTGTCCTTGTGGTTTTCGGTATTGGTATTTTTCTCCCACCCCTTGTGTATGCGCCGAGGAGCGGAGGTTCAGGCGGATAAGGGATCGCGTTGTTTGAGCGTAGCGAGTTTAGCGAGACCCCGCCTGAATCGAGCACCGCAGGTTGCCCGTAGCGCAGCGGAGGGACGCAGACACCAGGGTCGCCTTTTCTTTTGCTTACTTTTGGTGTTTGCGTAACTTCGCTGCGCGAAGTGAGCAAACCCCGCGCGCGTAGCGCGCCTTTTGGCGAACAAAGAAAACCCGCTTTGCGGGTTTCGCTAAAAGTGAGTTGCCGCCGGGCAACCCCCGGCCAACAAGCCTATGCAAAGAAAACAGCCATAGAACAAGAACAGGCCAATGGAGCTTGAGGCCAAAACCTCAAATCAGCGAATCCCCCCTCATCCTCTCTCCAAGGAAATCCAGAAAACTCCTTACCGCCGGCACCTGCCCGCGCCGCGAGGGGAACACCGCGTGCGCCACACCGGAAGGAAGCGCCCAGCCCGGCAACACAGGCACCAGCAGCTGGGCCTGCCGTTCGGCCGCGCTCATGGAGTCGGGCAAAAAACTCATGCCGGTGCCGGCCAGCATCGCGAGTTTCAGGGTCTGCAGGTCGTCGGCGACATAGCGCGGCTGGTGCTGCAGCACGAACTCCTTGCCGCCCGGCCCCAGCAGCCGCCAGGACGAGCGCCCGTCGGCCCAGGACATGGACACGGTGTCGAGCTTGAGCAGGTCTTCGGGTTTTTCGGGCCGGCCCTGGCGCTGCAGCAGGGCCGGGCTGGCCAGCAGCTGGCCGCCGCTGGAGCCCAGGTTCTTGATCACCAGGCTGCCGCTGTCTTCCAGCGTGGGGCGCACGCGCAGCGCGATGTCTATGCCCTCCTCCACCAGGTCGATCACGCGGTTGGTCACGCGCATGTCTATGCGCACCTGGGGAAACATCTCCATATAGCGCGGCACCAGGTAGCCCACCGAGCCCTGCGCCAGCGTCACCGGGCAGGTGATGCGCAAGGTGCCGCGCGGCTCGACCTGCATCTGCGCCACGGCTTCGGAAGCCGCCAGGGCTTCGTCGCGCATGGCGCCGCAGTGGCGCAAATAGATTTCACCAACCTCCGTCAACGAGAGCTTGCGCGTGGTGCGCTGCAAGAGCCGCACGCCCAGCCTGGACTCCAGTTCGGCCACGCGGCGCGACAAGCGTGACTTGGGCAGGCCCAGCGCGCGCCCGGCCGCGGCAAAGCCGCCACGCTCCACCACCTCGGCGAAATACAGCATGTCATTGAGGTCTTGCATAAAAACCGTCCTTTCTTCACGACCGGATTCGGCCCTCATTTTCGCTTGACTGTCCCAAATACAGGACGATCTATCGCAATTTTACCGACTTATCAATCAATCGACTCATCCGCACAATCTATCCATGGCTGCGATTCAAGGTGAATACGGCCTGAGAACCTGGTCCAACAACACTTTTTAGGAACCCCATCATGAGCAAGCTTCTCCACATCGACTCCAGCATCCTGGGCGGCAACTCGGTTTCCCGCCAGCTCACCGCGCAAATCGTCGCTTCCTGGCGCGCCGGCCACCCCGGCACCGAAGTCAGCTACCTGGACCTGGCCGTTGACACGCCCAGCCACCTCTCGGCCGAGTCGCTGGGTTTCCGCATGCCCGCCGGCAGCGAGCTGAGCGAGGTGCAAAAGCGCGAAAACGCCGTGTCCGAAGCCCTGGTGACGCAATTCCTGGCAGCCGATGTGATCGTGGTGGGCGCGCCCCTGTACAACTTCGCCATCCCCAGCCAGCTCAAGGCCTGGATTGACCGTGTCGCCCAGGTCGGCCGCACCTTCAAGTACACCGAAAAAGGCCCTGTGGGCCTGGCCGGCGGCAAGACCGTGATCGTGGCTTCTGCCCGTGGCGGCGTCTATTCGACCAGCGAAGCCATGACCGCCCTGGAACACCAGGAGAGCTACCTCAAGGTGGTGTTCGGTTTCTTCGGCATCACCGACGTGCGTTTTGTGCGCGCCGAAGGCCTGGCCATGGGCGAAGCCGCCAAGGAGGCCGCCCTGGCCGCCGCGCAGATTGAAATCGTCACGCACACGCAGGCACCGGCCGCCAACCAGGACCGGGCCGCCGTCGCCGCCTGAACCCGACGTTCCGCCTGGCAAAAAGCCCGCATCCGCGGGCTTTTTTCATGGCGAGGTAATTACCAAATGACAAATCGATTGTTCACTTTGGGCCGGCGCGTCCCTATATTCAGCGCTGGCCCCGCCCAGGGGCACCCATCACAAAGGTGAAGATGACAGCGACTTTGGCTCCCAGCGGGCAAACGGCAGCAGCGACGGCCGCCGCACCCTCCCCCTCCGTTCTTGAGATCCGCCCTTTTGACGCCCCGCTGGGCGCCGAAGTGCTGGGCCTGGATCTTTCCCGGCCGCTCTCCACGGCCGACTTCAGCCGCATACACCGCGCCCACCTGGACCACCACGTGCTGGTGTTCCGCGACCAGCGCATCACGCCGCGCCAGCATGTGGACTTCAGCCGCCGCTTCGGGCCGCTGCAGATCCATGTGCTGAAAAACTTCCAGCTGCAAGACCACCCGGAAATCCTGATCGTCTCCAACATCAAGGAAAACGGCGAACCCATAGGCCTGGGCGACGCCGGCCACTTCTGGCACTCCGACCTGTCGTACAAGGACAAACCCAGCCTGGGCTCGCTGCTGCACGCGCAGGAACTGCCCGCCGAAGGCGGCGACACCCTGTTTGCCAACCAGCACACAGCCTGGGACAGCCTGCCCCTGGCCCTCAAGACCGCCGTGCAAGGCCTGCGCGCCGAACACACCTACCTCGCCAAATACGAAGAACTGCGCAGCCGCAGCCCCTGGCGACCCAAGCTCACACAGGAACAGGTCGACGAAGTCAAACCGGTGGTCCACCCGGTGGTACGCACCCACCCCGAAACCGGCCGCAAGGCCCTGTTCGTCAGCGAACATTTCACCACCCGCATCCTCGGCATACCAGAGGACGAAAGTAAAGCACTGCTGGGCGAACTGTTTGAACACAGCTCGCGCCCCGAACTCATCTACCGCCACCAGTGGCAGCCGCACGACATGGTGTTCTGGGACAACCGCTCCGTCACCCACCTGGCAGCCGGCACCCCCGACCACCTGCGCCGCAAGCTGTATCGCACGACGATTGAGGGCGATACGCCGTTTTAACGGGTCGTACGGTTTCGGTATTGGTATTTAGTATTTGGGGGCCCACTCCCTTGTGGATGCGCCGAGGAGCGCAGGGCCAGACGGATCAGGGCAAAAACTTGTTTGAGCCGAAGGCGAGTTGTTTTTGACCCCGGCTGGACCGAGCACCGCAGGTTGCCCGTAGCGAAGCGAAGGGACGCAGCAACCAGGGTCGCCTTTCTTTTGCTTACGTTTCTTTGGCGAAGCAAAGAAAAGTAAGTCGCCCGCCGGGGCGAGACCCGGCCAGCAGAACCAAGAAGAGGACGGAGAAGGGAGAGCGCGCTCAGCCGGAGCAAGACCCAGCTCAGGCCGTCAGCCTAGGCATGCTTCTTAACCCACCCCACATAAGCATCAACCCAAGCCTGCAAAAACTTCCGGCTGCCTTCGCTCAAGCTGCCGTCAGCCTCGTACAGGCCTTCCTTGTTATGGATAAAAGCCTCAGGCTGCCCCAACGTAGGCACATTCAGGTAAGCCAGGATATTGCGCAAATGCTGCTGCGACAGCGCCGTGCCTATGGCCCCCACTGAAGCGCCAATCACGCCGGCCGGCTTGCCGTCCCAGGCGCTCTGGCCGTAAGGGCGCGAAGCATGATCAATCGCGTTTTTGAGCACGCCGGGAATCGAGCGGTTGTATTCAGGCGTGACAAACAGCAGGCCTTGCGCGGCCTTGATCTCTCCCTTGAGCCTCACCACCTGCGCGGCCGGCTTGCCGTCATCGTCCTGGTTGTAGGGCGGCAGGTCGTCGATGCGCACATGGGTGAAACTGAAGTCCGCGGGGAACAATTTTTCAAGCGCGCGGGCGAGTTTTTTGTTGAACGAGTCCTTGCGAATGCTGCCGACGACGACAGCAATGTTGTATTGGGCCATGGGGTTCTCCAGGAAGTGGTGGATGGGATGGGGATGAAAAAAATGGGGGGCCTGAACCGCGCATGCGCGTCAGGCCTCCCACTTTGTAAACCAATTCGGCAATCCCTGCTGTAGGACTCCAGGACACAAAGCATCCCGGGCCCGGTCACCGCTCAGCCCGCGCGCCTTTGCCCGGCCAGGCGCTTGACCACCGCCACCAGCCGATCTATTTCGTCAAAGGTGTTGTAAAAGGCCAGCGAGGGCCGCACCGTGGTTTCCACGCCAAAGCGCCGCAAGATGGGCTGGGCGCAGTGGTGGCCGGTGCGCACGGCGATGCCCTCTTCATTGAGCGCATGGCCGACCTCCTCGGTGCCGTAGCCCGCCAGCACAAAGGACATCACACTGGCCTTGTCGGCCGCCGTGCCTATCAGGCGCACGCCGGGTATGGCACCCAGCTCCCGCATGCCGTAGGCCAGCAGGTCGTGCTCATAACGCGCGATGTTTTCAATGCCGATGCGGTTCACATAATCGATGGCCGCGCCCAGGCCCACCGCGTCGGCAATATTGCCGGTGCCGGCCTCGAACTTGTTGGGAATCGGCTGGAACACGGTTTTTTCAAACGTGACGTCGGCAATCATGTTGCCGCCGCCCTGCCAGGGCGGCATGTCTTCCAGCACCTCGCGTTTGCCCCAGACCACGCCAATGCCGGTGGGGCCGAAGACCTTGTGGCCCGAGAACACGAAAAAGTCCGCACCCAGCGCCTGCACGTCCACCCGCATGTGCGAGACCGACTGCGCGCCGTCGACCAGCGCCTTGGCGCCGGCCCGGTGGGCCATCTCAACGATCTCCTTGACCGGCACCACGGTGCCCAGCGCATTGGAGACCTGCGTGACGGCCACGATTTTGGTGCGGTCGTTCAGCAGCTTGCGGTATTCATCGAGCAGCACCTGGCCCGAATCGTCGACCGGGATTACGCGCAGCTTCGCGCCCTTGGCAGCGGCCAGCTGCTGCCAGGGCACGATGTTGGCGTGGTGCTCCAGGTTGCTGACAATGATCTCGTCGCCCTCGCCCACATGCTGGCCGCCCCAGCTCTTGGCCACCAGGTTGATGGCCTCGGTGGTGCCGCGCACAAAGATGACTTCATTGACGTCGGGGGCGTTGATGAACTTCTTCACGCGTTCGCGCGCGCCCTCGTAGGCGTCGGTCGCGCGCGCGGCCAGCTCATGCGCCGCGCGGTGGATATTGGAGTTTTCGTGCTCGTAAAAATACGAGATCCGGTCTATGACGGACTGCGGCTTGTGCGTGGTGGCGGCGTTGTCGAACCAGACCAGTTGCCGGCCGTTGACGCGCTCCTGCAGGATGGGAAAGTCGCGGCGCACCGCGTGCACGTCAAAGGCCGGATGCGCCGACTGGCCCGCCAGCGGCACCGTAGCATGCGGCGCGGGTTTGGCCGGCGTGACGTAGCCGCTGGGCAGCACCACCGAATCGACGAAATAGAACTTGGGTCTTCCTCCCTCCCCCTCTGGGGGAGGGTTGGGGTGGGGGCTGCGGGCCGCATCGACGACAGGCGCAGTGGGTGCTGCGCGGCCCCCATCCCTGCCTTCCCCCAGAGGGGGAAGGAGTGAATCCAAAATCAGCGGAAGGGGTGGCGGATGCCCATGCCTCGCGTCGAGGAAGTAGTATGGTGCGGCGCCGGCCGGCGGCTGCGCCGCAGCGGCGGCCTCAGGTACACCCAGCGCAGCGCCGCCAATACGCGGCTCATACGCCGGCAGCACACTGACGGCCGTGTCGGGCACACCGTTGCCGGCCGCCGCATGCGGCAGCAAGGCCGGCGCACGATTCGCCAGCGAAGGAAGCTGTGCCGGTGAAGCCGGAACCAGGTTGGCGCCGGGAATCTGCCCCTGCGGAATCGGCGTACCCGGAACGCCCGGGCCGAAGCCCGCGTGGCTGGCCAGGGGCGAGCCCGGCGGCGCCAGGTGCAAAGGCCCCTGCGCGCCCGGCACGGGTGATGCAGGCAGCGTGGGCGCCTGGCCCGGCAAGGCCGCGAACAAGGCGGTGGCCATGCGCGACAGCAGCGCCGTATCGATCGGCGATTCAGGCTGCACGGCCTGGGGAGTGGAAGCGAGCATGTTCACCGCGCTTTATTTATAGGTATCGGGATAGTCGTGGTATTTCCCGATCTCCACGTCATCCAGCACCGCCAGCGCGTCGGTGGTCAGCACCGCGAGCGAGCAGTACAGCGAGATCAGGTAAGACGAAATCGCATGGTTGTTGATGCCCATGAAGCGCACCGACAGGCCCGGGCTTTGTTCGCCGGGCAGGCCGGGCTGGAACAGGCCGACCACGCCCTGGCGCTTGTCGCCCACGCGCAGCAGCAGGATCTTGCTCTTGCCGTCGGCCACCGGCACCTTGTTCGAAGGGATCAGCGGAATGCCGCGCCAGGTGATGAACTGCGAACCGAACAGGCTCACCGTGGGCGGCGGCGTGCCGCGGCGCGTGGCCTCACGGCCGAAGGCGGCAATGGCCAGCGGGTGCGTCAGGAAAAACGCCGGTTCCTTCCAGACCTTGGCCAGCAGTTCGTCCAGGTCGTCGGGCGTGGGCGCGCCGGTCAACGGGAAGATGCGCTGCTCTTCCGCGACCTGCGCCAGCAGGCCGTAGTCGGGGTTGTTGATGAGCTCGCTTTCCTGGTTTTCCTTGATGGTCTCAATCGTCAGGCGCAGCTGCTCCTTGATCTGGTCGTGCGGGCTGCTGTAAAGGTCGGAGATGCGCGTGTGCACGTCCAGCACGGTGCTGACCGCGTTCAGGAAATATTCGCGCGGCGCTTCTTCGTAATCGACAAAAGTGCGCGGCAGCTGGTTTTCTTCCTCGCGCGCGGTGCACTTGACCTTGATGGACTCCGGGTTCTTCACCTTGTTGAGGCGGTAGATGCCGGCCTCCACAGGCACCCATTGCAGCAGGTGGGTGAGCCAGCGCGGCGAGATGGTCTCGAGCTGCGCCGTGGTCTTGGTTGCATTGGCTAGTTGCCGCGCGGCGTTATCGCCGAGTGCGGTGGTTCCGCCCACTGTTGCCGACATGTAAAAACTCCCTCGTTAGAAAATGAAAAAAGAAAAATGGAAGAAAGAAACAATGGGCTGCAGTGTCGAAGGCCTGCGGGCAGGCTTCAACATGCTATAGCCATCAAGTTGAGGCCGCGCACCAGGTTGGCGTGGCTGATGGCCTCACCGCGCGTGACCAGCGTGGACGGCGTGACGCCCAGCGCCACCGCAAGTTTTTCGACGGTGACCAGCGAGGCGATGGCCCTGCCCCGCTCGATCTCGCCGACGTAGGATCGGTTCAGGTCCGAGCGCTCGGCCAGCCCTTCCTGCGACCAGCCCTGGGCCTCGCGCGACTGGCGCACCGCGATGCCGAAACTTTCGACCAGCGCTGTCATATCAGTGCGCTCCCCAAGGCCTGCGGCGCGGCCTCCGCACCGGCCTCCCCACCGGCCACTCCACGCGAGACCGCCTGCGTGACATTGCCGCCCGCCGGCACGTCGTAGGTCAGCCAGACATTGCCGCCTATGACCGCGCCCTTGCCCAGGGTCACACGGCCCAGGATGGTGGCGCCGGCGTAGATCACCACGTCGTCTTCCACGACCGGGTGGCGCGGCAGGCCTTTTTGCAGCTTGCCGTCGAGGTCTTTCGGAAAACGCTTGGCGCCCAGCGTCACCGCCTGGTAGAGGCGCACGCGCTGGCCGATCACGGCGGTCTCGCCGATCACGACGCCCGTGCCGTGGTCGATAAAAAAGCCCGCGCCTATCTGCGCGCCCGGGTGGATGTCTATGCCGGTCTGCGCATGCGCGAGTTCGGCCACGATGCGCGCCAGCAGCGGCAAGCCCAGCCGGTACAGCTGGTGCGCCAGCCGGTGGTGGATCATGGCCAGCACGCCCGGGTAGCACAGCAGCACCTCGTCCACGCTGCGGGCGGCGGGGTCGCCGTGGTAGGCCGCCAGCACGTCGCTGTCGAGCAGCTGGCGAATGGCCGGCAAGGCGGCCGCAAAACTGCGCGTGGCCAGCAGCGCTTCGGCCTCAGTCCCGGCATCGCTGCGGCCCTGGTGGCGCGCGCTGTAGGTCAGCTCCAGCCGCACCTGCGCGAGCAGCCCGTGCAGTGCCGAGTCCAGCGTGTGGCCGACATAAAAATCCTCGCTCTCCTGGCGCAGGTCGGGCGGGCCCAGGCGCATCGGAAAGAGCGCGCCCTTGAGCGCCTCGACCACCTCGGCCAGCGCGTCACGCGAGGGAAACTCGCGCCCGCCCGGCTCGCGCGAACGCTTTTGCGATTCACGCCAGCCCTGCCGCACCGCGTGCAGCTCTCCCACAATGTGGTTGACATCAAACACAGCCATGGCGGGGCCTCAATCCTGCACCCAGGGCAGGCCCCGGAAACGCCAGCCGTCGGCCACGCCGCGATGCTGCAGCGCGTCGATCTCGCCTTCAAAGCCTTCAAGCACGTTGTAGACCTGCGTGAAGCCGGCCTTGGCCGCCGCCTCGGCCGCCAGCGCCGAGCGCTTGCCGCTGCGGCACAGCAGCAGCACCACAGCCTCCTTGCCGCCCACCCTGGCTTCCAGCTCGCGCACAAAACGCGGGTTGCGCGTCAGCGAGGTGCCGGTGGCCCAGGCCACGTGCAGGCTGTCCGGCACATGGCCGACAAACTTGCGCTCTTCGCCCGAGCGCACATCGACCAGCAAGGCCTCGCCCGAAGAAAAAAGCCGCCACGCCAATTGCGGCGGCACGCCGCCCGCATAAGGCAGGCCGGCTTGCTGCGCGGCCTCGCGCGCCGCTTCAAGGGCCTGGGGCAAAACCAGTTCGGAAGTTTCAGAAGACATCGTCGTTGTTTCCTGGGCAGTCGTTCAACACAGCCCGGATCAGCCGCCATTTCGATGGGGATGGCCAGCAGCCGGGGTCGATGAACCGAACTCTAGGGGTCGCGGCACAAAACGCCAAAGAACAAAAACGAGATTCCTAAAACCGAAATCGTCCTTGGGCCTCTCGCCTGCGCCAAACCGTGCAGGCCCTGTAAGCCGATCACCAGCCAACTGTTGGAGAAGCAACAGCTGGCCGTCCAAACCCGGCAAAAACCGCCGGAATCGGCCCCAAACCATTGGCATGGATGCTGCGTTGTGGAGCGCGTCAACCACTCACTCCTCACGCCATGAACATCACCCGCTTACTCGGCCTCGCCGCTTTGTCTTTCGGCCTGCTGGCCACCCAGGCCCATGCCGCCCCGCCGCTGGAGAAAACCGAGATCCGCTACCAGGGCTGGGTCGGCCAGGTCACCTGGATAGAACTGGCCGAAGACTTGGGCTACCTCGCGCCGCTCAAGGCCAAGTGGGTGGGCAACACCATCAGCGGCCCGCAGGACATCCAGAGCGTGGTCACCGGCGATGTGGACTTCGGCGGCGCCTTCAACGGCGCGGTCGTCAAGCTGCTGGCCAAGAAGGCGCCCATCAAGGCGGTGCTGGGTTACTACGGCGTCGACGAAAACACCTACAGCGGCTACTACGTCAAGGAAGACAGCCCGATCAAATCCGCGCGCGACCTGATAGGCAAAAAAATCGCCGTGAACACCCTGGGCGCGCACCACGAGTTCATGGTGCGCGAATACCTGGAGCGCGCCAAGCTCAGCGAGGCCGAGGCCAAGCAGGTGACCCTGGTGGTCACCCCGCCGGTGACCGGCGAGCAGGCGCTGCGCCAGGGCCATGTGGAGGTGACCACGCTGGGCGGCGTGCTGCGCGACAAGGCGCTGGAGCGCGGCGGCATACGCCCGCTCTTCACCGACCGCGCCCTGTACGGCAATTTCACCGCGGGCACCATCGTTCTGCACAACAAATTCATCGAACAAAACCCGGGCACCACCCGCCACCTGGTGTCAGCGCTGGCGCGCTCCATCGAATGGGCACGCAACACGCCGGCCGCCGAGGTGCGGGCGCGTTTCGTCAAGATCATTGAAGGTCGCAAACGCGCCGAGAGCGCCGACAGCATCCAGTACTGGAAAAGCACCGGCGTGGCGGGAACCGGCGGCGTGATCAAGGACGCCGAACTGAAAATCTGGATCGACTGGCTGGTCAAGGACGGCTTGCTCAAGCCCGGCCAGGTCAAGCCGGCAGACCTCTACACCAACGCCTTCAACCCTTACTTCAACAACGCCGACAAACTGGCGGCCGCCAAATGAGCGCCGCCAAGATCCGCTTTGAAAACGTCAGCAAGGAGTTCACCGTCCGCGCCGACGATGGCGGTGCCGCGCGGCGCTTTGTCGCGGTTCACGATGTCACGCTGGACGTGAAGTCCGGCGAATTCCTGGTGCTGGTCGGGCCCAGCGGCTGCGGCAAGTCCACGCTGCTGGACCTGCTGGCCGGCCTGGCCCTGCCCACCAGCGGCCGCGTGCTGATAGACGGCCAGCCCGTGGCCGGCCCGGCACGCGACCGCGGCGTGGTGTTCCAGCAGTACGCCCTCTTTCCCTGGCTCAGCGCGCTGGACAACGTGGCCTTCGGGCTGGAAGTCGCGGGCCTGGGCAAGCGCGCCCGGCGCGAGAAGGCCGCGCACTACCTGGAACTGGTGGGCCTCACGGACTTTGCCAACCGCTTTCCGCACGAACTCTCGGGCGGCATGAAGCAGCGTGTGGCCATTGCGCGCAGCCTGGCCTACGAACCCCAGGTGCTGCTGATGGACGAGCCCTTTGCCGCGCTGGACGCGCAGACGCGCGAAACGCTGCAGGAAGAACTTGTGGAGATCTGGCAGCGCACCGGCAAGACGATTGTGTTCATCACCCACGGCATCGACGAGGCCGTGGTGCTGGGCCAGCGCGTGGCGGTCATGACCACACGGCCCGGCCGCATCAAGCAGGTCGTGGACATCCCTGACTCACTGCGGGCCGGCACCCAGGACGTGCGCTCGCTGCCGCTGTTCGGCGAGCTGCGCCATGAGATCTGGTCGCTGCTGCATGACGAGGTCGCCTCGGCACGCCAGGAGCGCCGCGCGCGCATCGCCTCCCAGCCTCAAATCAAGGAAACCACCCATGTCTGACATTGCCCTGAACCCGGGAAGCCATCCCGCCCATGTATCGCCGCAAACCCTGCAGCTCAAAACACCGCCGGTGTGGCTGCGGCTTTACCACCAGCTCGCCAACGCCACCTGGCGTTCCGGCCTGGTCGTGGCGCTGGCCCTGCTCTGGGAACTCGCGCCCCGCCTGGGCCTGACCGACCCCACCTTTTTGCCGCCGCTGACCGAGGTGCTGGCCGCCGGCTGGGCGCTGGCGCTGAACGGCCAGCTTTGGGAACACACCTCCATCAGCCTGGCGCGCTCGCTGGGCGGCTTGCTGCTGTCCATCGTGCTGGCCATCCCGCTGGGCCTGGCCATAGGCTGGTACCAGCGCCTGGGCAATGCGCTGAATCCGCTGATCGAGCTGCTGCGCAATACCGCGCCGCTGGCCCTGCTGCCGGTGTTCCTGTTGCTGCTGGGCATAGGCGAGGTGTCCAAGCTCTCCATCGTGGTTTATGCCTGCGCCTGGCCGCTGCTGCTCAACACCATCTCGGCGGTGCGCCAGGTCGACCCACTGCTGGTGAAATCGGCGCGCACCATGGGCGCCTCATCGCGCCAGCTGTTCCTCAAGGTGATCCTGCCGGCGTCCGTTCCCACCATTTTTGTGGGCATACGCCTGGCCGCGGCCTCGGCCATGCTGGTGCTGATCGCGGCCGAGATGGTGGGTGCCAAGGCCGGCCTGGGCTACCTGATCATCTACGCCCAGTTCAGCTTTCTGATCGCCGACATGTACTTCGGGATCATCGCCATCACCGCGATAGGCGTCACCGTGAACTTTGTACTCGAAAGGCTGGAGCGCCACTTCACGGCCTGGAAGCCGGCCCCTGCCCGTCATTGATCCGCCATTGACCCGCCAAACAGAAAGACATCTCATGACTCAACGCAAACTGCGCCTGGGCGCTTTCATCATGGCCACCGGCCACCACATCGCCGCCTGGCGGCATCCCGGCTCGCAGGTCGATTCGGGCGTCAACATCGACCATTACATCGAGGTGGCAAAAACCGCCGAGCGCGGCCTGTTCGACCAGGTGTTTGTCGCCGACAGCCCGGGCATGGCCTTCCACGGCGACGACGAGGCCTTCAGCCGGCAGGGCCGGGTGTCCTACTTTGAACCCGTCACGCTGTGGGCGGCCCTGTCGGCCGTCACGAAACACATAGGCTTTGTGGCGACGGCCTCCACCACCTATGAAGACCCCTTTTTGCTGGCACGCAAGTTCGCCTCGCTGGACCACCTCAGCAAGGGCCGCGCCGCCTGGAATGTGGTGACCACGGGCGCCGACAACGTCTACGGCAACTTCGGCCTGGACAAGCACCCCGAGCCCGGCGTGCGCTACGAACAGGCGCACGAGTTCATAGACGTCGTCAAAGGCCTGTGGGACAGCTTTGAGGACGATGCCTTCCAGCGCGACCCGGTGTCGGGCAAATACTTCGACCCGGCCAGGCTGCATGCACTCAACCACGTGGGCAAATACTTCAAGGTCAGCGGCCCGCTGAACCTCGAGCGCCCGCCGCAGGGCTATCCGGTGATCGTGCAGGCCGGCTCGTCCGAGCCCGGCCGCGAGCTGGCGGCGGCCTCGGCCGAAGCCATCTTCACCGCCTGGACCAGCCTGGCTGAGGCGCAGGCTTTCTACCGCGACGTCAAGGGCCGCCTGGCCAAATACGGCCGCCGGCCTGAACAGCTGCTGGTGCTACCGGGCATCTCCCCGGTGGTCGGACGCACGCAGCAGGAAGCCGAGGCCAAATGGGCCGAACTGCAAAAACTGATCCACCCCAGCGTGGGCCTGAACACGCTGCACACCTTCTGGCCCGGCGAGGACTTGACGAAGTGGAACCTGGACGCGCCGCCGCCCTACATCCCCGAACCGCCGCCCGGGCAGAACAGCCGCGCCCATGTGGTGCTGGAGCTGGCCAGGCGCGACAAGCTCACGGTGCGCCAGCTTTATGAATACCTGGCCGGCGCGCGCGGCCACTGGGTGGTAGTGGGCACGCCGCAGACCATTGCCGACAGGATGCAGGAGTGGTTTGAAAACGGCGCGGCCGACGGCTTTAACGTGATGCCGCCGGTGCTGCCCGAATCGCTCAATGATTTTGTCGAGCTGGTGGTGCCCGAGCTGCAGCGGCGCGGCCTCTTTCGCACCGAATATGAAGGGCGCACCCTGCGCGAGAACCTGGGCCTGGACCGGCCGGCCAACCAGTTCAGCGTCAAGGCGCAGAAGGTCGCCTAGCCCTCATTTAACTCATATTCATTCATCGGGTCCCAGTGGGTGGGATTTTTCAGGCCTGCGGTTTTGCACCGCAGGCCTTTTTTTATGCCGGTTTCAGGCGGCAACAGCCACGGCGGGTGTGGCGGCCTTCGCGGCGCCACCAGGCTGCGCCGCCTTGCCATGCACCGTCGAGCGCCGGCCGTCCACGCTGACAGGCACGTCGCCCGCCAGGGTCACGCGGCGCACCACGCGGTGCTGGTCGCCGTAGTCGTTGATGGCGTAGTGCTGGGTCGCGCGGTTGTCCCAGATCACCACGTCGCCCTGGGTCCAGCGCCAGCGCACGGTGTTCTCCAGGCGGATGATGTGCTCCTGCAGCACCGACAGCAGGTGCTGCGAATCGGCGCTCGAGTAGCCGACCAGCTTCTTGACGAAATGACCCAGCACCAGCGCGCGCTCGCGCGTTTCCGGGTGCACGCGCACCACGGGATGTTCGGCCTCATGCAGGGTGCGGGTGAAGACCTCGCGATAGTGCCGGGCGCCCTCGTCCGAGATGTCTTTCTCCGGGCGATGCGCGGCATAGTCGTAATCATTGCCGTGCACGGCCCAGAGTTTGTCGGCCAGTTCGCGCAGCGCCGGCGGCAGGCCCTGGTAGGCCGCGGCCGTGTTGGCCCAGACGGTGTCGCCGCCCCAGGGCGGAATCACCACGCCGCGCAACACCGAGATCTTGGGCGGCGCGACCGCGAAGGTCACGTCGGTGTGCCAGGAGTTGGCACGCCCGCCGTGCGCCGAATCGAGCTCCAGGATAAAACCCGTGCCCTCGCGCGTGGGCACCGTCGGGTGCGCCACCGGGTCGCCCAGCCGCTGGGCAAAGGCTTCCTGGGCAGCATCATCAAGGTGCTGTTGGCCGCGCAGGAACAGCACCTTGTGCCTGAGCAGCGCCTGGTTGAGCGCCACCACGGTGTCGCCGGAAATGTCCGCCGACAGCCGCAGGCCGCGCACCTCCGCGCCTATGCGGCCGGCCACTGGCGTGATGTCGAGGGTGGGATGGGACGAGGAATTGAGCTGGGTCATGGAATGCCTTTCTTGAATGGGAAATGGGGTGAAACCGCGGGAGCAGATGCTCAGACAATGGCCCGCGTGCCGTCGAAACGCGTGAAGGAAAAACCTTCGAAGGGCTCACGAAAGCTGGCCTTCTGTTCGCGCAGCAGGCTGATGACAAGGGCCTCGCCCTGGGCATAAGAGGCCGCCGCGTCGGAGCGCCAGTGGATGCCGGCCCAGGACCGCCCGGAGCCGTAATTCAGCGCCAGTTTGTTGAGCTCGCCGCCTATGGTCAGGGGCGGGCCCTGGTAAGGGATCAGCCGCGTCGGGTCGGCCGGGTCGGGCTGCACCGGGTTGGGAAACGGCTGGGATTCGTCGTAAAAGGCCTTGAGCAGCGTGGCCGTGACCGCGCCTATGATGGCCGCGCCGCCCGGGTAGGAGGAATGGATGGGCGCGCCTTCGGGATACACCTGCGAGAGCAGGAAGCTGCCGTTCTTGGCGCGGCTGCGCTCCAGCGCCTGGGAGTCCAGCAGCGCCGTGTGGATCGGGTAGTCGCTGGCGCCACTGGCCAGCCGGTGGTGCACCAGGCCGCCAAACGCCTCGGGCCGCAGCACGCGCTGGGCATACCACTTCTGGTAGTAGTTGATGCGGATTCCCAGCGAGGCAGCCAGCGAAAGAATGGACTGGAAGTAGGCCGCGCCAAAGGTGCCGGAGGCGCCGCCCTGCGTCTTCGACCTCAGGTAGGGATTGTTGGGCGCCAGCGGTATCTGCGCGCCCGGGTAGAGCCCGCCGTAGCCGGGGTCGGCGGGGGATGCCGGCGTGCTGAGCAGTTGGTTGCCGACGACCGTGAAGGCGGCGGGGGCGTGCGCGTAGGCGGCCAGGTCGCGCCCGGTGGCGATGTAACGCAGGGTCGGGTCCTGGGTGATCCGCCCGCGCGGCAAATGGCCGTTTTGCACATGCAGCCATTCATCGTAGGCCGTCAAAAACTCGCCGGCCGGGGCGTAGCTGCGAATGCGGGCGGACAGGCTCTGCGGCCCGAAGGGCACGTCGCGGTAGAGGAACTGCGAAATCACCGGACCGTCCACAACGCCAGGCGGTGTGACCCAGCGGCCCGTGCGGCCGCTGGGGTCCTTCGCATCGACATACAAGGCCGCGCCGCGAAACAAGGTCTGCGGCGTCACGCGGCCGTTGACCTTGGGGCCGTGGAAATCAGGCGCGCGGCTGATCTCTTCGGCGGCCAGCAACACGTCCTTGTGGCTGGTGCCCTCGCGGTATTCGCTCAGGGGCACGTCGCGCAGCAGCGATTTCCAGTACAGCTCGACGGCTTCACCGGCACGCGCCGCGCTGGCCAGCGCCGGCGCGGGCGGCAAGCTGAATTGCCCGGCGTTCAGCCCGTCGAGGCTGACAGCCAGCGTGCCCACCGGGTTGAGCAGCTTGCGCGTGCCGCCCAGCGGAATTTTCTCGAAGTCAGCCGGCTCGCGCGAGGCGAATGCCGCGGTGGCCAATTTCCATGCGGCCGGGTCCACCTCGCCGCGGGCGTTGTGCGGCAAGGCGCGGCTGTCCGAACCTATCCTGTTCGGGTAGCGGTCTTCATCGCCATTGGTGGGATGCGGCGGGATGGGCAGCTCGGCATTGGCCTTGGCCAGGCCGGTACGCAAGGCCGATGCGCGCTGGCGAAAGTGTTCGTCATAGGCATGCTCCGCCGTGGCGCTACCCTGCGCCGCCGCAGGCAGCGCAGTCAACAAAGCCGGAGCTGCCGCCGTGGCGGCCAGGCCGGCGAGGCCGGCGCCGGCCCGGCCAAGAAAGCCGCGCCGCGGGAGGTTCTGCGGCGCGCCGCTGGAATCACTGGAATCGCTGAGGGTGCTTGGGATGTGCTGGGACATGAAGACCTTGAAAAAAATGAAGGTGTGACAGCCGGCATGCCAACAGCGCGGCTGTGGCATGCCGCCCAGTTACTGCAGAAGCCATGCCAGCGAAACCGGCCTGTGGGGAGGGGATTTGGCGTCCCGGCTGCTGGAAAACAAACAGTGCCGTGATGAATGCAGCACAGCGCGCACCACCCTGCGCAAAATGCAGCAGTGAGTGGCTCAGTCCGCGGTCGCCGATGCCAGCGATGCCACCGGCTCTGAAACATCATGCGCTGCATCGAGCAGGCCATGGCGCTTGAGCAGGGTTCGCAGCACATTGCGTGACAGGCCCAGCCGGCGCGCGGTGTGCACCTGGTTGCCGCCGCACAGTTCGTAGGCGGTCTTGACCAGGGTTTCTTCGACCTGGTTGAACAGCCCGGGCTGCTCGGCCTTCATGCGCTGCAGCAGTACTTCGCGCAGCGCGTCGGATGGGGGAGCGGGAACAAGTTCGGCCGCGGTGTCTTCGCCCTGCGCTGCCGGCGGTGCCGGCCTGCGGCCGCGCGATGCGCCGGCGACCGAGCGCTGGATCACCTGCAAATCCACCGCCGTCAGGACGCTGTTGGGCGCCACGATGAGCGCGTAATGCACGACGTTCTCGAGCTCGCGGATATTGCCCGGCCAGTCATGCGCGAGCAAGGCTTGCTCGGCGTCGAGCGACAGCCTGGCACCGGTGACGCCCAGGCGCTGCGAATAACTGGCCAGGAAATGGCGCGCCAGCGGCAGGATGTCGCCGGGGCGCTCATACAGCGGGCGTAACTCCAGCGTGGCCACGCTGATGCGGTAATAGAGGTCGGCGCGGAAGTGGCCGGCGGCCACCGCGTTGCGCAGGTCGACGTTGGTCGCGGCGATCAGGCGCACATCCAGCGCAATGGGCTTGCGCGAGCCCAGGCGCACCACCTGGCGCTCCTGCAACACGCGCAGCAGCTTGACCTGCAGGGCCAGCGGCAGGTCGCCGATCTCGTCGAGGAAGAGCGTGCCGCCGTTGGCGGCCTCGAACCAGCCCGCGCGCGCTTGCGAGGCGCCCGTGAAGGCGCCGCTTTCATGGCCGAACAGCTCGGCATCGATCAGCGCTTCGCTGAAGGCGCCGCAGTTAACCGCCAGGAAAGGCCCGCGCCGGCCGCTGCCCTGGTGCACGCGGCGCGCCAGCAATTCCTTGCCGGTGCCGGTCTCGCCGATGATCAGCACCGTGGCGTCGGTGGGCGCGACCTGCTCGACGCGCGCCAGCAGCGCGACCGAGCCCGGGTCCTCGAACACCAGCGCCTTGGCGCGTATGGACAAGGCGCCGGCATCGGGAAGCGTCAGCAGCTGTGACATGCGCGCGCCTCAGGCCTGGGAGGCTTGCTTCAGAAACCGGCCAGCACCGCGCCCTTGAACTCGGCCTGCACGTACTTGCGGATTTCTTCCGAGTGGTAGGCCTTCACGAGCTTGGCAACCCAGGGCTTGTCCTTGTCCTGCTCACGCACGGCCAGCAGGTTGACGTAAGGCGACTTGGCCGCTTCCTGCGCAATCGCGTCCTTGGGATTGAGGCCTGCCGACAGCGCATAGTTGGTGTTGACGGCCGAGGCGTCCAGGTCGTCCAGCGAGCGCGGCAGCTGCGCGGCGTCGAGTTCCACGAACTTGAGCTTCTTGGGGTTCTCGACCACATCCAGCGGCGTGGCCTTGAGGCCGGCTTCGGGCTTGAGCTTGATCAGGCCCTTGTCCTGCAGCACCAGCAGCACGCGTCCGCCATTGGTCGGGTCGTTGGGGATGCCGAAGCGCGCGCCTTCCTTCAGCTCGGCCAGGCTTTTGACTTTCTTGGAGTAAAGGCCGATCGGGAAGTTGACGGTATAGCCGACGTTGACGATCTTGTAGCCGCGGTCCTTGACTTGCTGGTCCAGGAAGGGCTTGTGCTGGTAGCTGTTGGCGTCCAGGTCGCCGGCGGCCAGCGCGGCATTGGGCTGGATGTAGTCGCTGAATTCGACGACCTGGATTTTCAGGCCGTCTTTTTCGGCGATCTTTTTGACCTGCTCAAAAATCTGCGCGTGCGGGCCGGCGGTGACGCCTATCTTCAGGGGTTTGTCCTGCGCCAGCACGGCAGAGGAGAATGAGGCGGCCAGCGCGAGCGCGACGGCCGATTGGATGAGAGTGCGTTTGTTCATGGTGTTTCCTTTGGATGAATTGAAAAAATCTTGTCCCCTCCTCCCCTGGGAGAGGTTTCTGTCTTGCTCCTTCTCCCCCGGAGGAGGGAGAAACTCAGGGAGTCAACATCGCTGTTGACAGGCGATGAAGGCTCGGCTCATTTGTGGCTCAGCCTGCGCACGGCCCAGTCGCCCAGGCTTTGCACCGCCTGTACAAACAGGATCAGCACCAGCACCACGGCCAGCATGACTTCGGGCAAAAAGCGTTGGTAGCCGTAGCGGATGCCGAGGTCGCCCAGGCCGCCGCCGCCAATCGCGCCGGCCATGGCCGAATAACCGGTCAGGCTCACAAAGGTGATGGTCAGGCCCGCGACGATGCCGGGCAGCGCCTCGGGCAGCAGCACCTTGAGCACGATCTGCCGCGTGCTCGCGCCCATGGCCTGCGCGGCTTCGATCAGGCCGTGGTCCACCTCGCGCAGCGAAGCCTCCACCAGGCGCGCGATAAAGGGCGCCGCCGCAATCGTGAGCGGCACCACTGCGGCTGCCGTGCCTATGGAGGAGCCGGTCAGAAAGCGCGTGAGCGGGATGATGGCCACCAGCAAAATGATGAAAGGCGTGGAGCGCACGGCGTTCACCAGGCCGCCGACCACGCGGTTCACGCCCGCGTTGCGCAGCACGCCGCCCTCATCGGTCAACCGCAGGAAGACACCCAGCGGCACGCCTATCAGCGCACCGACCAGGCCCGAGATGCCGACCATGATGATGGTCTCCCACAGCGAACTGACAAACAGCTCCAGCAGGGCTTGCGAAAAATTACTGAACACTGGCGAGCCTCCCGGTCAGATCCGCGCCGACTTCATCGACATGCACCCCGGCGCCGCGCAGATGCGCCACCGCCGCGCTGAGCTGGGCACGCGCGCCGCGCGCGAACACCGCGAGCGAGCCGAAAGGTTTTCCCTGGATTTCATCAACCTGGCCGTGCACGATGGAAAGATCAATGCCAAAACGGCGGATCACGTCCGACAGCAGCGGCCGGTCGGACTCATCGCCCGCGAACGCCAGGCGCAGCAGTTGGCCTTCTTCGGCGTGCTCTGCACTCATCAGTGTCCGGATGCGCGCAAGCACGCTGTCGGGCAAGTCCTGCGGGACGATCTCGGCAATCAGGCTGCGGGTCGTCTCGTGCTGCGGCCGCGTGAAGACGTCGATGACCGGCCCGCTTTCCACAATGCGTCCCGCGTCTATCACCGCGACGCGGTCGGCCACCTGCTTGATCACCTGCATCTGGTGGGTGATCAGCACGATGGTCAGGCCGAACTCCTTGTTGATCTGCTTCAGCAGGCCCAGGATGGAGCGTGTGGTTTCCGGATCCAGCGCCGAGGTGGCCTCGTCCGACAGCAGCACCTTGGGCCGGTTGGCCAGCGCACGCGCAATGCCCACGCGTTGCTTTTGCCCGCCGCTGATCTGCGCCGGATAGCGGTCCGCCAGGGCGCTCAGGCCCACCAGTTCCAGCAGCGGCCCGACCCTGGCCTTGATCTCATCGGCCGGCAGCCCGGCGATCTCCAGCGGCAGGGCCACGTTGCCGTAGACCGTGCGCGAGGAAAGCAAATTGAAGTGCTGGAAGATGATGCCGATGTCGCGACGCGCCACACGCAGCGCCTCGCCGCCCAGCGAGCTCAGCTCGCGGCCGCCCACCAGCACCTGCCCGGCGGAGGGCCGGTTCAGCAGGTTGATGACCCGCACCAGTGAGCTTTTGCCGGCGCCGCTGCGGCCGATGATGCCGTAGACCTCGCCCGGCTGGATGTGAAGGTCGACGCCCCTGAGCGCTTCGACCGGGCCCGTGGGGCCCTGGTAGGTTTGAACAATACCTTTGAGTTCGATCATGAAATCCCGCTGACTTTTGCCGCCTTCGAGCTTCTTGTGGAAAACCGCGAGGCGCTTTTAATTTTGAACAGACAGCGAATGTAGAAGCCTGAAGCTCAAACTCAAAAGAATATTAAATAGGTTAATTAGATGAAATTCAGCCTATGTAAATAATTGCACCCGGCTTCAATAGGGCTGGACAATTTATACCCGGGTGTTATAAAATTAATTCACCCGGATTAAATTAATCCTCTTTTTTGCCATTTATTGAGCCTGTTGCCATGCCATCCCAACCATCTCCTGAAACTTCCCCGCGCCTGGTCGCCTTCTCAGGCTTCCGGCAAGTTGCCGCCGGCGACCCTGCGCAAGTCCTCGGCGCGCTGCGCAAGCTGTCCAGCACCGAAGAGCTGCTGCGTGTTTTTAACGAGGCCACCGGCGAGCGCATAGACCTGGACCTGCGCCCCGAGGCGGATTTGCCGTCCTCGCCGGCCACCGCTGAAGCGCCGCAAACATCCGCCGCGCGCCCCGTGGGCCGGCCCAAACTCGGTGTGGTCGCGCGTGAGGTCACGCTGCTGCCCCGGCACTGGGAATGGCTGGGCAGCCAGCCCGGCGGTGCCTCCGTCACCCTGCGCCGGCTGATTGATGAGTCGCGCAAGGCCAGCGAAGGCCGGGTCAGCGTACGCACCTCGCGCGAAAACGCCTACCGCTTCATGAGCGAGATGGCCGGCGATTTCGCGGGCTTTGAAGAAGCCAGCCGCGCACTGTTCGCGGGCGACAAGCCCAAATTCGAAGGCCTGGTCGCGCCCTGGCCGCAAGACGTTCGCCTGCAGCTGGCGAAGCTGGCGGCCGCCGGCTGGAGCGCCGAATGACGCCGCCCGCCGCCAAAACGCTGAGCGAGGGCGTGCCGATGTGGAAAACCTTCGCGGCCTTTCTGGGCCCCATGCTGCTCAGCAACATCCTGCAATCGCTCTCGGGCACGATCAACAACATCTACATCGGCCAGATGATTGGTGTGGGAGCGCTGGCGGCCGTGACCAGCTTTTTCCCGCTCATGTTTTTTCTCATCGCCTTCACCATCGGGCTGGGCGCGGGCGCGTCGGTGCTGATAGGCCAGGCCTGGGGAGCGCGCGACACCGGCAAGGTCAAGGCCGTCGCCGGCACCACCCTGGCGGTGGGCGCGGGATTCGGCCTCACGGTCGCCGTTTTTGGCGGCGCCTTCACCGCGCCGCTGCTCAAGGCCCTGGGCACACCGCCCGACATCCTGGCCGATGCCACGCTTTATGCCCGCATCATGCTGGTCGCCATGCCGGGGCTGTTCGTCTTCCTGCTGTCGACCTCCATGCTGCGCGGCGTGGGCGACACGGTGAGTTCGCTGTACACGCTGTGCATTTCCACCGCCTGCGGCCTGCTCGTGACGCCCGCGCTCATCCTGGGCTGGGGCGGCCTGCCCAAGCTGGGCGTGGCCAGCAGCGCGGTGGCCACCATCCTGTCCTTCCTGGTCTCGACCGCCTGGCTGGCCCGGCGCCTGCACGCCATCAAGAGCCCGCTGGCACCCGACGCCGAATTCAGGCGCCTGCTGCGCGTGAACCCCGCCATCCTCAAGACCGTGCTCAAGGTCGGCGTACCCACCGGGGCGCAGCTGGTCGTCATCTCGCTCGCCGAGATCGCCCTGCTCTCGCTGGTCAACGGCTATGGCTCCAGCGCCACGGCGGCCTATGGCGCGGTGAACCAGGTGGTGGCCTATGTGCAGTTCCCGGCCATTTCCATCGCCATCACCGCCTCCATCCTGGGCGCGCAGGCCATAGGCGCGGGCCGCACCGACAGGCTGGGCGCCATCACACGCACCGGGCTGCAGATGAACCTGGCGCTGACCGGCGTGCTGGTCTTGCTGGGCTATCTGTTCTCGCGCCACCTGATGGCCCTATTCATCACCAGCGAACCGGTGATAGAGCTGTCGCAAACCCTGCTGCACATCATGCTGTGGAGCAGCGTGGTCTTCGGCATGCAGGGCGTGGTCTCGGGCGTCATGCGCGCCAGCGGCACGGTCTGGGTGCCCATGGGCATTTCGATTTTCTGCATCGCGCTGATCGAGGTGCCCACGGCCTGGGTGCTCAGCCACCGCATAGGCATCAACGGCATCTGGATTGCCTACCCCGTCACCTTTATCGCGATGCTGGGCCTGCAGACCGCCTATTACCGGCTGGCGTGGAAGAAAAAAACGATACGGCGCTTGATATAGGGACAGGCCCCAGGCACCGGCGCCGCTTCAGTGGCGTATGAACTGCGCATCCGGCACGGCGAACAGCCCGTCGTTGCCGGACTTTCCGTCCAGGAACTCCCCGCCCACACGAAGCGCCTCCGCGATCAGGCGTTTCACGCCGTCGAGCTTGTCGGCCAGGCCCGGCGAGATGCCCACGAAGGAATAGACGCAGTAGCTTTCATGCCGCACCACGGCAAACTCGCCGTCCATCACAAAGGCGTAACACCAGGCGGCATCCGTCCTGCCGGCCAGCGAAACCGGCAGCAGGCAGGCCTTGACGCCTTCGTCGACGGCCCAGGTCTGATGCTGGAGTTCCTGGGAAGCGGCGTCCGCGGAGTGGACGAACTTGCGTATCTTGCGCTTGAGGTCGGGTGTCCAGAATGAGTCAAAAACATCCCGGGCAACGGGTTGAATCACGAATGCCATGGTGGTCTCCTACGAAGGGCTGGCGGGTGTCGGAATCGGGGGTGGAGTAGCCCCCGGCGGTCGCTGATTGCCGGACCATATTCGATTTCCCGGCCGCCATTGCGGCGAATTGTCCGTGGCTGGAAATTTGAAGTGGGATAGTCGCAATCCGGCATTCGGTGCCCATGGACACCGAGCCCGTTCAAGGTCCGTTCAAGGCCTGTTCAGCGACTGTTCAACACCCTGTTAAGCGCTGTTTCAAGGCGCTTACAAAGCCTTGCTACCATGGGTGCGTCCCCCCCATCACCAGGGCCCCGCGCCCGCCGGCACACCGCAGGCATCGATGATTTCCCCCACCATGAACCGCCGCAACCCCGCCATCGACATCGCCAGGGGCATAGGCATCCTCCTTGTGGTGCTGGGGCATAACTGGACAGTCCTGCAGGAAAGAGGCGAGCTCTTCCGGGTGATTTATTCCTTTCACCTGCCGCTCTTTTTTTTCCTGTCGGGCCTGTTCCTGAAGGACAGCGGCGACCTCGGGAAATCGCTACTGTCGCGCGCCGACACGCTGCTCAAGCCCTACTTCGCCGTGTTGCTGCTGCTGGGCATCGGCGAGATGCTGGCCCCGCAGGCTGTACCGGTGGCCGGCACCACGCCGCTCGCGTATTTCACCGGCGTCCTCTATGGCACCGCGCCCACCATTGCCTGGACACCGCTGTGGTTCTTGCCGCATCTGTTTGTCGCCTCGGTCCTGGCCACGGCTTTGCTGCGCGCCACCCGGAATCTTCCCAGGCGCAACACCGCGCTGTGGCTGCTCGCCTCTGCCCTGCTGGCGGCCGGCGTGGGCTGCATAGACGGGTTCTGGCAAACCGGCACCGGGGAGGCGCTGCGCTTCATGGGCCTGGAGCGTTTGCCCGGCCTTCCCTGGAGCCTGGACCTGCTCCTGGTCAGCACACCCTTCATGCTCTTCGGCCATCTGCTCGGCAAGCCCGTGGCGGCCCTGCGTTTCAGCCTCTTCAAGTTTGCGGCCGCTGCCCTCGCCTTCGCCGCGCTGCACAGCTGTTCCGGCGAAACCATGGACCTGAACCTGCGGGTGTACGGCCATCCGCTCATCGCCACCTTGCAGGCGGGGCTGGGCATCTATCTTGTGCTGAGTGTTTCCGCGCTGTTGCAGCGCCATGCGCTACTGCGGCGCCCGCTGGCTTATATCGGGTCGGCAAGCCTGTTTATCCTGCTGTTCCATTACGTCGTGCAGGGACGGGTTTTTCTGCTGCTGTCCCACGTCAGCCGCAACGAGGTGTCCGTAGGCGCGGCAAGCTTTGCCGCAGGGGTGATGCTGCCCCTGGTTTTGCTGGAGCTGGTGCGAAGGCAAAAGTATCTGGTACTGCTGCTGTTGCCCATGCGCGCCGGCCCCGCGCTGCCGCAAAATGCCCCCGGCAAATCGCCGTGAACCGGGCCGCCGCTTGCCTGGCGGTCTGCTTATTTGCCTTTGGGCGTGATCACCACATCCACGCGCCGGTTGCGGGCCCGGCCCTCCTCGGTGGTGTTGTCGGCCACAGGCTGCGACTTGCCATAACCCTTCACCGCAAGGCCCGCCGCGGGCACGCCCTCCTGCGACACAAAATAGTCCTTCACCGCGGCGGCCCGCTTGTCTGAAAGTGCCTGATTGGCGGCCTCATTGCCGACATTGTCGGTATGGCCCGAGACCATCACCGCCGCATCGGCGAACTTCTTCACCCGGTCGGCCGCCTCATGCAGCGTCTGCCGCGCTTCGGGCTTGAGCACCGCCTTGCCGGTATCGAAGAGCACGGCCGAATCGAGCGCAATGGTGACCGCCTTGGGCGGCGTGAATGCGTCGAAGTCGTAGGGGCCTTCGAACCTGGCGCGGAAATCCACCGTTTCCGCCGACAGGTCCAGCCGCAGGATCACCGGCTGGCGTTTGTCGACCTTGCAGCTCATCACGCCGCGCTTGTCCAGCGTGGTGTTGCCCAGGGAAAGCTCGCACAGCCGTTCGGAGCGCAAGGTGTACAAGCTCACCGCCAGCGCATTGCTCGTGGCGGCCGAGATGTTTTTGCCGTCGCCCGTCACGACCAGCTCGCCCGGCCCGGCATTGAAGGCGTAGTAATACGACACGGCCTTTTTGATGCCCTCACCCTTGATGCGGTTGCCCTTGAGCCGGGTCGGCTCGTCGATGTCGGTGGAGCCCGCGCCCGCAATCACCGGGGCCGCACCGGCCGCCTGCGGCACCGGCAGCTCGACAGGGCCTTCCAGCGCCAGCGCGTAATCAATCGTCTCTTCGCTGAGGTCCAGGCGCAGGATCAGCGGCTGGGCTTTTTCGACCTGGCAGTTGATCACCAGGGTCTTGTCGGCATTGGTGTTGCCGTGTGATTCGGAACACAGCTTGTTGGCTTTGAGGTCATACAGCCCAAAGGCCAGCGCCTGGGTCGCGCCGCTGGGCGAGTTCTTGGCCGTGGCGGTGATCTTGATGGCGCCGGGGCCGCCGTTGAGCGCGTAGTAGTAGCTCAGCTTCTGCTTGATGCCCACGCCCTTGATTTCTTTCGCGGGCAAGGGCGTCGGGCTGTCGGGATCGGTGGATGCGGCAGGCGCCATCGCAACAGGTGCGGCGGAGGCGGCCGACGCAGGCGCCGAAGGCGTTGCGGCAGGTGGCGCGACCGCCGCCGGCACCGCAGTTGCCGCCGGCCGGGGAGTCTCGTCTTTTTTGCCGCAACCGGCCAGTGTGAGGCCCAAGCCTGCAGCCATGCCCAGCAGCACAAGTTGTTTTGTGATTGTCATAAGCCTCCCAGATGGTTCTTGCTGTTGTGATGCCAGTCCGTAATGTGCGGTACGGCGCTGTTGACTGTCAATCGCGATATTCCAAAGTAACTCGAAGTAACCGAAGGGCAAACCAGGTGAACGATTCATGCCGGCAGCTTCCCGGCGCCAACCGGATTTCAGCGCTACGATGGCTTCATCCCCAGGAGATGCGTCATGAACGAGGAACTCTCACGTCTGGCAACCGCGATCCACATGAACGAGCCGCAGTGCGAGCCGCTTCGCCTTGCCTTTGGCCTGGCCTGCGCACAACGCACGGAACACCTGCTCGAAAGCCCTCAGGCCATTCGCTGCCTGGCGGTCCTTAGATCTTTTGTGGAAGGCACATCAGACCGGCCCGCCCTGGCGAAGGCGGCACAGGAAATTGCCGGGGTGGCCAACAGCCACAGGGGATCCAACTCCATTGATGGCTCGGCCCACGCAGCCGTCTCCGCCACCTACGCCGTGGCCAATGCCCTTGCCGGCCAGGCCCTGGACGCAGCGGGCTACGCGGCTTACGCTGCCGTCTATGGTTACGGCGGTTACGCGGTCACCGACCCATCGGCTTTTGAAGGGGAGTTCGCCTGGCAGCTTGAAAAGTTAAGCGAACTGGCCCGGACCTTCACGGTGCATAGCGACGGCTGACACGGTGCCTCATCTGGTTTCCGCACAAGGCCTGTGCATGTGCCGCTTGCGCGGTATAAACGTCAGGTCTTCTTGATTCCCTTCGCATTCGTGACCGGCCAACCCTGAACAGGAACTCCCATGCAGCTCATAGGAATGCTCGACTCCCCCTACGTCCGCCGCGTAGCCATTTCCCTGCAGCTTCTGGGCCTGCGCTTTGAGCACCAGTCGGTCTCGGTGTTCAGCACCTTTGAGAAATTCCGCGCCATCAATCCGGTCGTCAAAGCGCCCTCGCTGGTCTGCGACGACGGCACGGTGTTGATGGATTCCACACTCATCATTGACTATGCCGAAGCGCTGGCGGCGCAGGCGCCGGCCGGCAGGAGCTTGATGCCTTCCACGCTGGCCGAGCGCCAGCAGGCCCTGCGCGTGATTGGCCTGGCCCTGGCCGCCTGCGAAAAAAGCGTGCAGATCATTTACGAACGCATGCTGCGCCCCGCCGAGAAACTGCACCAGCCCTGGGTGTCGCGCGTGAGCAGCCAGCTGCTGGCGGCCTACGGCGAACTTGAGGCCGAGCTGCAGCGCAAACCCCTGGCCGTGAGCAGCGACACCATGGGCCAGGACGGCGTGACCGCAGGCATCAGCTGGCATTTCACGCGGGCCATGCTGCCCGAGGTGGTGAACGCGGCGGACTTCCCGGCCTTGCGCGAGTTTTCCGCGCGGGCTGAGCAGTTGCCCGCGTTCATGGCTGCGCCGCATGGCGACAGCACCTACGTTTCCCGCTAAAGCCTTTTTGCATCCGCCGAATCCCCAAGGAGACCCCGCATGAAAAAGTCGCTGATGGTCCTCGCGCTTTTTTTCGCAAGCTTTCAGGCGGCCTTCGCCATGTCGCTCAAGGATGCGGGAGAAAACCTTCTGTACTTTGAGCATGCAAAGCTCAGTGCCGAGCACTGCGAGAGGCAGCAAGTTGCCGTCCGGCCCGCTTTCAACAGCTGGCAGCAGCAAACCCTGCCCCTATACCGCCAGTCAACCGATGCGATACGCGCCGAGGGCGCCAAAAGAGGGCTGTCCAGGTCCGAACAGGAAGATGTTCTTGCCGCGGCGATTGAGAACCAGAGAAAACTTGCACAGGACAACATCGCCAGAAAAGGCGTTGCCTGCAAGAACTTCGGGGCGGTTCTGGATATGTATTCCGGGCTGCTCAAGCGCTGAATATCCAGAAGACGGCCGGGGTGGACGGGTCCGCCCCCGGCCGCTAGGATGGACAGCATGGCCCCAGACTCCATTCCCGCCCCGGAACCCAATCCGGAATTCTCCGAACAAAAGGTCAATGAGGCCAGGGATGCCTGGTGCACAACCTATGTCCATGTCTGGGCCGATCTTTCGAAGGGCCACTACGACAAGGACGCGGTGCAAAAAGCCGCCGACGAACACTGGCAGCGCAGCCCGCGATCCAGCCCGGTGATGGTGGCCACCACGGAGTTCACGAAGGCGGCGAAGGCCGCGCCGCCGCCTGCCGCGCCCTAACCCTCCCTAGCCCACCTGCAGCTGGTGCTCATAACACCACATCCAGCTTTCGCCCGGTTCAAAGGACTGGATCACCGCATGGCCCGTGGCCTCATGGTGTTTGCTCGCATGCTGGTTGATGGAGTCGTCGCAGCAGCCGATATGGCCGCAGTGCACGCACAGCCTCAGGTGCACCCAGGTTCCGCCCATGGCCAGGCACTCTTCGCAGCCTCTGGCATTCGGTGAATGATTCTTGGCCGGGACATGGTCGCAGGGTTTGATACGCATCAGGAATCTCCTCAGGCCGTTGCCGCGGCGCGTTCCATGGCCGCCAGGTGCTGGTGAATCATCGCGACCGCCGCAGCGCCCTCGCCGATTGCGCCGCCCACGCGCTTGACGGATCCGCTGCGCACGTCGCCCACGGCGAACAGGCCCGGGATGTTGGTCTCCAGCGGCGCGGGTTTGTAGTCGGAATGTTTGCAGGTCACGCTTTCGCCGGTGCGCACAAAGCCGTGCGCGTCCAGGGCCACGCCGCAGCTGTCCAGCCAGGCGGTTTCCGGGTCCGCGCCGACAAACAGGAAGACATTGCGCACCTCGGCGTCGTGTTCGGTGCCGCGCTGGCGGTTGCGCCAGGTCACGGCATTCAGGCCCGCGTTGCCGTCGCCGTGCAGCTTGACCACCTCGGTCTGCGGCAGCAGCTCGATATTGGGCGTGGCGTCTATGCGGTCTATCAGGTAGCGCGACATGCTGGCCGCCAGGCTGGGGCCGCGCACCAGCATGTTGACCTTGGCCGCGTGCTGCGACAAAAACACCGCGGCCTGCCCGGCCGAATTGCCGCCGCCCACCAGCACCACCTCGGTCTGGCTGCACATTTTGGCTTCCAGCGCCGAAGCCCAGTACCAGACGCCGCGGCCCTCAAACTCGGCCAGGCGCGGCACCTCGGGGCGGCGGTAGCGCGCGCCGCTGGCCACCACCACGGTCTTGGCGCGCAGCACGCGGCCGTCGGTCAGCTTCACATGCAGCTCGCCCTTGATGGCCTTGGCCGCGCAGTCCAGCGACTGGGCCTGCGCGGGGATCAGCATCTCCACGCCGAATTTCTGCGCCTGCACATAAGCGCGGCCGGCCAGGGCTTGGCCCGAGATGCCGGTCGGGAAACCCAGGTAGTTCTCGATGCGCGCGCTCGCGCCGGCCTGGCCGCCATAGGCGCGGCAGTCCAGCACGATGACCTGCAGGCCTTCGGAGGCCGCATACACCGCCGTCGCCAGGCCGGCGGGCCCGCCGCCCACCACGATCACGTCAAACAATTCGCTGCGCTCGGCGGTGTCCACCATGCCCATGCAGCGGGCCAGCTGGTTTTCGCCGGGGTTCACCAGCACCGAACCGTCGGGGCAAACCGCCAGCACGTCACCGGCAGCGGCGCCGTACTCCACCATCAGCGCGGCGGCATCGGCGTCTTCGGCGATGTCGACCACATGGTGGGGTTCGCCGTTGCGGTTCAAAAAGCTTTGCAGCCGCACCACGGCGGCCGACTGCGGCCGGCCTATCAGCACCGGGCCGCTGGCGCCGGCTTCGATCAGCGCGACACGCCGCAAAATCAACGCGCGCACCACACGCTCGCCCAGGTCGGCTTCGGCAATGATGAGGGCACGCAGCTGGCTGGGCGGCACCAGCAAGGTGTCCACCTCGTCCTCGGCATGGCCGTCCACCAGCGCCGGCGCGCCCGACAGCTGGCCCACCTCGGCCAGGAACTGGCCCGGCCCCTGCGTGACGATGGGCACCACATGGCCCAGGCCGTCGCGCTGGGTGATGGTGACCGAGCCCTTGAGCACCACAAACATGCCGGGGCCGGGCTCGCCGGCGGCAAACAGCCTGTCGCCTCTTTTGAAATGCAGCACGCTGCCAAAGCGGCGTATGCGCGCGATCTCCGCCGGGCTCAGCACCGGGAACATCTGGTGGCGCCGGCTCTCGGCCAGCGGCGGGGGTGTGGGGGTTGGGTCGTCAGCCATCAAAAACTCCGGTCGGCAGGCCCTGCCGCGCAGCGCCCAGGCCGCCATGATGACTGATTAGCGGGCTATCTGCATCTCCAACCTGGGTTACCAGCCGTACAAACGTCGCCAGGTCGCCACTTCGCCGTTCTCGGCCAGCGCATGGTATTCGGGGTGCTGCGCGCCGGTGGCGCAGGCGTGGTTGGGCAAGATGCGCAGCTGCGTGCCGACCGGGAAACGCTTCGCGATATCGGTATCGGGCGCGCCTTCGCGCGAGAGTATGCCGTGCTCCTGGTTGGCGCCGCTGAGCACATAACCGGCCAGCACCTCGCCCTCGGCGTCGCAGACCTGGCCGTAGCCGAAGTCATGCGCCTGTTTTTGGGTGCCGCGGTCGCGACTCATGGCCATCCAGCCGGCGTCCACAATCGCCCAGCCCTTGTCCACCTGGTGGCCTATGACCGTGGTCAGCACGCTGAGTGCGATGTCGTCGGTGGTGCAAACGCCGATGTTGTGCATCACCAGGTCAAAGAACACATAGACCCCGGCGCGCACCTCCGTCACGCCGTCGAGCTGCGCCGCCGACAAGGCCGTGGGCGTGGAGCCCACGCTGACCACCGCGCAGGGCAAGCCCGCCTCGCGCACACGCTCGGCGGCCCGCACGCAGGCGGCGCGCTCCAGCTCGGCCATGGCGGCCAGCGCCTCGGGCGTATTGAGGTCATAGCTGGAGCCCGCATGCGTCATCACGCCGCCCAGCACCATGCCGCCCTGGTGCAGCGCGCGTGCCACGTCGAGCAAGGCGGCCTCGCCGGGCTTGATGCCGGAGCGGTGGCCGTCGCTGTCGATTTCTATCCAGACCTCGAACTTTTCGCCATGCTCGCGGCCGAAGGCGGCAATCGCCGCGGCCGAGGCCACGCTGTCGGTGATGATCTTCAAGTCGCAGCCCTGGCGCCGCAACGCCAGCGCCTGCGGCAGCTTGGCCGGCACCATGCCGACCGCATAAAGGATGTCGTTAAAACCGTCGGCGTAAAACTGCGCGGCCTCCTTGAGCGTGGACACCGTGATGCCTTCGGCCCCGGCCCTGGCCTGGGCGCGCGCCACCGGCGTGCATTTGCTGGTTTTGACATGCGGCCTGAAACGCACACCCAGCGCATTCATGCGCTGCTGCATGCGTTCTATGTTGCGCTGCATGCGCGCCAGGTCTATCACGGCGGCGGGCGTGTCCAGCGCGGCCAGGGGGTGGGACTGGGTGGTGGCGGTCAAGGGAATCTCCGGGGGGCTATGTGGAAATCAATCAGGTCAGTTACCAGGGCCAGGCAATGCTTTGGCCCTTGCCGGCAAGGCGCGCGCGCTGCTCCAGCATGCGCGCAACCGTGAGGTCTTGCAAGGCGATGCCGGTCATGTCAAACACGGTGATGTCGCCGGCGCCGCGCGCAAAGCCGGCCTTGCCCGACAGCACATCGCCGATTTCGGTGCAGGCGGTGTCGGGTGCCCATTGCAGCTCGCCTATGCCGCGCGACTGGGCGGCATCGTCCACAAACACCCGCGCCCTGGCCAGCAGGCCCTCGGGCAGCTCGCGTTTTCCTTTGGTGTCGCTGCCCACCGCATTGATGTGGGTGCCGGGCTGGACAGCGGCCAGCTCGAACAGCGGGCCCTTGCCGGTGGTGGCCGTGATCAGCACATCGCTTTGGGCCACGGCGGCATTCACGTCCGCCGCATGCGCGATGGCGCGCTGCCCGGCAAACAAGGCTTCAAACACGGGCTTGGGACGGCCATCGGCCGTCGCGTAAAACACCTGGCGCAGCCCGGGCAGCTGGCGAATGGCAAAACGCAGCTGCGCCTGCGCCTGCACGCCGGTGCCAAAGACGCAGACCGTGCGGCTATCGGGCCGTGCCAGCTGCAGGCCCAGGCCGCCGGCGGCGCCGGTGCGCTCGGTGGTGACGGCGTTGCCGTCTATCAGGCAGGTAGGCCGGCCGGTGGCGGGGTCAAACAACATGATGGTGGCCTGGTGGGCGTCTGCGCCTCGCGCGGGGTTGCCGGGCCAAAAACCTGCTGCCTTGAAGCCCAGCAGCGACTGCGCGCCCACGTCGCCCGACTTGATGCCGAACACACCGCCGGTGGCCAGCCTTTCACGCACCAGCGAGAACACGCGGCCCTCTCCCTGGCTGTGCAGCACAAAGGCCTCGCGTGTGACCTCGAGCACATCGGCGGGCAGCAGCATGGCCTCTACCGCGTGTTTGTCCAGCAGCAGGAGTTGTGCCTCGGCCGGTGGAATGGCGTTTGGCGCAGTCTGGCCAAAGCTGGCAGGATGGCGCTTGGGGCCGGGCGTTTGGGCTTCATTCAACATCTAGAAATATTATCCATTATTGGACAATTTGTCAAACAAGCTACTTCCCTTTCACCCGTCCATTGCAGGAGACTCCATGCCCGGCAACCCGCACGCCCCTTGTGACGAAGGCATCATCCGCGCCCAGGCCGGCGACTGCGGCGTGACGGCGCATCCCAAGCTGGCGCTGGCCGCCACGGTGCTGGGTTCTTCCATGGCTTTTATCGACGGCTCGGTCGTCAACATCGCCCTGCCCGCCATCCAGCGCGACCTGGCCGGCGGCTCGGCCTCCGGGCTGGCCGAGATGCAATGGGTCATCAATGCCTATTTGCTCTTGCTGGGCTCGCTGGTGCTGGTGGGCGGCTCGCTGGGCGACCGATTTGGCCGGCGCAAGATTTTTATCATGGGCATCGCGCTGTTTACCGCCGCCTCCATCGCCTGCGGCATCGCGCCCGGGCCGCTGGCGCTGATCGCGGCGCGCGCCCTGCAGGGCGTGGGCGCGGCGCTGCTGGTGCCGGCCAGTCTGGCCATCATCGGCAATGTGTTTGAGGGCGAGGCACGCGGCAAGGCGATCGGCACCTGGGCCGCCTGGGCGGCGATCACCGGCGCGGCCGGGCCTGTGCTGGGCGGCTGGCTGGTCGACGCGGTGTCGTGGCGCTCCATCTTCTTTTTGAATGTGCCCATGGCCTTCGCCACCGTGTGGCTGGCCCTGTACGCCGTGCCCGACAGCCGCGACCCCGACGCGCCCCAGCAGCTCGACTGGCCCGGCGTGCTGCTGGTGGCCAGCGGCCTGGGCGGCCTGACCTACGGCCTGACCCTGGCGCCCGAGCGCGGCTGGCAGGCGGCCGAAGTGCTGGGCCCGATCGCGCTGGGCGCGGCGCTGCTGCTGGCCTTCGTCTTTGTGCAGGCCCGCACGCGCGCGCCCATGATGCCGCTGGGCCTGTTCAAGTCGCGCGATTTTGTGGGCACGAATTTGCTCACGCTGCTGCTGTACTTCGCGCTCAGCGGCGCGCTGTTCTTTTTGCCCTTTGTGCTGATAGGCGCCTTCCACTATTCCACCACCGCCGCGGGCGCGACCTTGCTGCCCTTCTCGCTGCTGCTGGGCTTTCTGTCGCCGGCCACCGCCAGACTCACCGAACGTTTTGGCGCACGCGCCATGCTGATGGCCGGGCCGGCCGTGGCCGCCGCGGGTTTTGCGCTGCTGGCCCTGCCCGGCGTGGGCTGGCCTTACTGGGCCGGCTTTTTCCCGGCCATGGTGGTGCTGGGCCTGGGCATGACGATTGCCGTCGCGCCGCTGACCACCACGGTCATGAACGCCGTGCCCGCCGCCCATGCCGGCATTGCCTCGGGCATCAACAACGCCGTCGCGCGGGTGGCCGGCCTGCTGGCCGTGGCGCTGCTGGGCGTCGTGTTTGCCGCCGCGCTGCAAGGCCCGATGCAGTCGGCCCCGCCCGAAGTGCTGGTCGCGGCCTTTCGCTGGGTGGTGCTGGGCTGTGTGCTGTGCGCCCTGGGCGCATCGGCCTGCGCGCTGCTGTTTCTGGCGCCGGCCGGGGCTAAAAGCACGCGGCCTTAAACTTGAGGCTTCAGGCGGCCTTGCCGGGCTCGCTCCACGCGGCCAACACCGCGTCCTCCCACCCTCCTCCACACCACCCCATGCCATTTTCCTCACTGGGCTTTTCGCCCGCGCTGCTGCCCCTGCTGCTGCGCGCCCTCGACGAAAAAGGCTATACCGCCCCCACGCCCATCCAACAGGCCGCCATCCCGGCGATCCTGGAAGGCCGCGACCTGGTGGCCTCGGCGCAGACAGGCTCGGGCAAGACCGCGGCCTTTGCGCTGCCGCTGCTGCAGCGCCTGGCGACCAGTGCCGCGCCCAGCGGCCACCGGCCCGTGCGCGCGCTCATCCTGGTGCCCACACGCGAGCTGGCCGCGCAGGTCGGCGAGGCCATCGTGAGCTTTGCCAAATATTTGCCCCAGCGCGTGAAAGTCGCGGTGGTATTTGGCGGCGTCTCCATCAACCCGCAGATGATGAATCTGCGCGGCGGTGCCGACATCGTGGTCGCCACACCGGGCCGCCTGCTGGACTTGGTGGACCACAACGCCCTGACCCTGGCCGGTACCACCAGCCTGGTGCTGGACGAAGCCGACCGCCTGCTGGACCTGGGCTTTGGCGAGGAACTGAATCGCATCCTGGCCCTGCTGCCGGCCAAGCGCCAGACCCTGTTCTTTTCAGCAACCTTCCCGCCCGCGATTGAAGCCCTGGCCGCCAGCCTGCTGCGCAAGCCCTTGCGCGTGGAAGTCGCGCCCGCCGTACAAGCCGTACCCGACATTGCCCAGCGCGCCATCGAAGTCGACGCCCCCCGCCGCACCCAGTTGCTGCGCCACCTGGTGCAGACCGAAAAATGGGAACGTGTGCTGGTGTTTGTCGCGACCAAACACGCGACCGAAATCGTGGCCGACAAGCTGCGCAAAGTGGACATCCAGGCCGAACCCTTCCACGGCGAACTGAGCCAGGGCAAACGCACCCAGGTGCTGCAGGACTTCAAGATCAAGGCCGTGCAAGTCGTGGTCGCCACCGACGTCGCCGCGCGCGGCATAGACATCGCGCAGCTACCGGTCGTCGTCAACTACGACCTGCCACGCTCGGTCACCGACTACACCCACCGCATAGGCCGCACCGGCCGGGCCGGTGAATCGGGTGTGGCGCTGAGTTTTGTGAGTGTGGATACCGAGGCGCATTTCAAGCTGATTGAAAAGCGCCTGGGCCTCAAAGTGCCACGCGAGCAGGTCGCGGGTTTTGAGCGGGTGGAAGTCGCGGTCGTGAACCCGGTGGATCCCGCGGGGACGGGTGGGATCAAGGGGAAGCGGCCTAGCAAGAAGGATAAGTTGCGGGCTGCGGCGGCAAAGGACAGCTGATGAACATCGTGCAGATCACTAGGATAGCGCTGGCGCCCTGCAGCATGGCTCTTGCGCTACTGGCAAACCCATCCGCGTTCGCGGCGGACCCGGATATCCAGGGCTGCTGGCAAGGCGAAAGCGTTGTCATCTACCTCAAGGAGGGAAGCAGCAGAACCCAGGCTGGCAATTGCTCTTTCAAGGTCGTTTCAGACCGCATCCTCATGCGTTGCCCCGTGTCCGGCAGTGAAGCCCAGATTGATTACAGCTACCGCATCACCAAGCCGGGCACCTATACCGCCACCATGATCTCTCACAGCTCCCGCCCCGATCTTGTGGGAGGAAGCCGCGACTACGAATATCGCCTCGAAGGTGAACGGCTGCTCATCACCACCTATCCACAAACAACCACTCCGTTGGCGCCTACAGCCGCGGTCAAGGCTGAATCGGTTTCGATTCGGGCAGCTTGCAAATAGAGCCTGCAAAGGCCAAGACTTGCCCGGCGCCTTTAAAGCTGGCGTTACAAAGGCGGCGACCTCACGCCCCTGGAAAAGCTCGTCCTCACGGCCGTCTTGGCGCGAACCTGGGAAGAGGAATGAATATGGCTGCGCAATCCATCGCCGATGAGCAAGACCTGTACTCGGCGCCAGCTATAGTTCAAGTCCTATGAGCATCTCACACCTTTCCGTAGCGCCATCCAACCTTCTGCACCGGGTGCGTGCCTGGCGACTTGCGGCCTTGTCAGCTTTGGGCGCTCTCCTGCTTTTGCAGGGTTGTGCCACCGGCCCGAAAGGCCCGTTTTTTGCGCCGGCATCGCCTTCAGCTGAGGCAGCGACGGTTTACGTCTATCGCCTGGATACGCCACCGTACCTCAGAAAGCCCGACGTCAAAATCAACGACGTGGTCGTTGGCGAACTGCCCACCAACAGCTACACAGTCGTCAAACTGAAGCCCGGTAACTACACCGTGAAGACCAACTGGAACGGCACGCTCTCCCTGGGACTCGACGGCCTCATTCTCAACGCGGATACGGCCCTTTCCGTCGCTGCCGGAAAATCGTACTACGTGAACCTCGTTGGCAGGCTGAGTGTCGCCGGCACGGCGGTGGGCTATGGCGCCAGAATCATCAGCGAGGAGTTGGCTGAGCCACCAGGCGCCATTTACCTGTGCGCCTTCATTCCGCCTGCGAACGTGGGCATTGAGCCCAGGTGAAACTCTTCACTTGAGTTGCGCGGCCACTTCTCCAGACTAGATTAAGCATCACTCTGCGCTTCACGCTCCCTCTTGGCCCGCAAAACACGAAAGCGCCAGCGCACAAGGCCGATGGCATAGCTGATGTAGTAGCCCGCCAGCAGGCCAAAGACGGCCAGTGTGAGCGGGCTGCGCGCGAAGTCACCGAGGCCGTTGGGCATCCCCGGTGCGATGAGGTAGACCTCGACCAGGCGATAAACAATGCGCGCGACAAACAGCAGTGAGAGCGCGATGCCCAGGTGCGCATTGGGTGTGTAGTACAGGCCTTGGGGTGTCGGCTCGAAGCGTGTCTTGCCCAGCCCGAAGACGCCCAGCCAGGCGCCCAGGCCCAGGCCGCCGACCAGCCAGCAGAGCCGGTCCAGGTGCTCGCGCGCGGCAAAGCCAAGCAGGACGATCAGGACAGGAAAGATCACCAGCGTGATCCAGGGCCGAATCCTCGACAGGCGCTGGCGCCCCACCATGCGGCGAAAGCGTGCATAGACACGCCATGTGATCAGCGGAAGAAGCACAAGCCATGTGAGGGTCGAGGGACTGGGCGCTGGCATGGTGTTGGCCTTTAGTTGGCGAGGAATGGGCACAGGCGGCGGAAACGACCCGGCGTGATGCTCCGGACTATCGCTGGAGAAACGACGCCTGCAAAAATCGCATGCCCGCCAGTATCTGCTGAACCCGTTCCTCCGACAAGCTCCCTATGTGTTCACCCAGGCGCGTCTTGTAAACCGAAGAGACCTGCGATACGACCACCACGCTTTGCTTCTGCAGCTTGCCCTCGCCGGGCTCCAGCAAGACATTGCCGGGCTCGGTTGCGCGGTTCAGGTTGGAGGTCAGCGCGCACACAACCACGGTGCTGATGCGCGAGCGGTTAAAGACGTCGTCCTGCACGATGACATGGGGATGCGGCGAGCCCGGGATGGAGCCGCGTGAGGGATCAGCTTCTATCCAGAAGATGTCGCCCTGCTTGAAGGTGTCGGGGAATGGGCCTGAAGGGGCTTCGGTATCTCTGTCCATGAGCCGTAGTTTCTCACCTCGGACATCCAGCACCCCAGGCGATGCAGCCCAGGGTCAAGGGGTTGCTCCCGCATCGATCAACAGCTTGGCGATTTTGGTGTGACCTGCTTCGCGCGCCTGGGCCAAAGCGGTGTCGCCCCACTTCGAAGCCTCCTTGAGGCTTGCACCCGACTTGATGAGCAGTTGCACCGCACGGATGTGGCCGTGGCTGCTTGCCTGCATAAGCGGTGTTTGCATGTCCCCGTCCGGGCTGTTCACATCGGCTCCCGCGCCAAGCAGAAGCTGAAGTATTTCCGTCCGGCCGTGAAAAGCGGCGAAGGTCATGAATGTGGGCGATGCCCGGCTGTCCTTGCGCAGGTTGGGATCAATCTTGCCGGCAATCAGCGCTTTGACCTGCGCTACGTCATTGCGCTCTATGGCTCGCATCATCAAATCATGCTTGTCTGATGCCGCAACTACAGACGCGAAAAACAGGCCCAATAGCAAAAACACGAATCGGGTCAGCATGTTTTCCGCTTTCGAGAATCGACTCTGGATGCGCTTATTTACTCGCCATCCATCAAATCATCCTCACCCTCATTCCTCACCCGCGCCACCTTGATACCAGGCTTGGCCAGCACCTCGACATAAAACTGCTCGCCGCCGTCTTTCACGATTTCGTCAATCGACTTGATGAGGTTTGCCTCGGAGACAACAACCGCCGAAACATCGCTATAGCCTGACTTGCAATCGAAGTCCCAGAAATCCACGCCCTTGGGCAAGGCCTTGGCGCGTTCGCGTTTGAAATATTTGCGGATGTCGTGTTTGGCGGCTTCGAGCAGGCGCTCGCGGTTTTTGCCTTCGACTTTGAGCTGGAATGTTTTCTTCATGAGTACTTTGGTGTCAGTGAGCGGCCTGTTGCGGCCACGGGATGCTACCGATTATCGGGCCGCGGCCGCATGGGCCTGCAAAACCATGGGCAAAAGCGGTGCGGCGGGCCACAATTTGCGCGGCATGGCGTTTGCTTGACCTACGCGCCAACGTGCAAGCCCCCCATCGTCCCTTCAAAGACTCAAGGAGTTTCCGATGATCTATGGATTGACTTACCTCGGTGTGATCCACACCGCCATCAGCCTGGTGGCCGTCGCGGCGGCGCTGATTGCCTTTTTTCGCGACAAGGAAATCATTGCCGCGTCCACCCTGGGCCGGGTCTATATCTGGACCACGGTGCTGACCTGCCTCACGGGCTTCGGCATCTTCCAGCATGGCGGTTTCGGCAAGCCGCATGCGCTGGGCATCATCACGCTGCTGGTGCTGGGCATTGCCTGGGTGGCGGGCAACACCAAGGTGCTGGGCCGCGCCTCGCCTTATGTGGAAACGCTCAGTTATTCGATCACCTTTGTGTTCCACATGATCCCGGCGATCACCGAGACCTCCACGCGCCTGCCGCTGGGCGCGCCGCTGCTGCCCGATGCCGATGCGCCCGAACTCAAGGTGGCCACGGGTGTTTTGCTGCTGCTGTACCTCATTGGTGCAGCGCTGCAAGTGAAACGCATACGGGCGCGCAATGCGGCGCAGGCTGTGCCGCTGCCGGGCTCTGCTGCGGCCTGAACTTCAGCCGGGGTTGATGACCAGCAAATAACGGCAACCCCCTCGCCCCAGGGTTTTAAACACCAGCGGGCGGTCCACGCCAAAGTCCAGGCAGTCGCCGGGCGCCAGCTCAAAGGCCTCGTCGCCGTATTCAATGCGCAGGCCGCCCTCGACCAGCCAGAGGCGCTGGCGGTAGGGCTGGCCTGTCCACCTTGGGTAGGCGACGCGTGTGGCGCGCGGCAGTTCGACCTCGACCATCTCGGCGCCGCCTTCGCTGCCGCGCTCGGCCACCTGGCGGCGCAGATAACCGGCTTCGGGGTCGCGCCAGACTTCCTGGTCCGCCCTTTTGCGCAGGCGGCGGCCGGCGTCCTTGTCCTCTTCGGTGAGCAGTTGCGCCAGCGGCACGCCCAGGCCGGCCGCGAGCCGGCCCAGGATCATGGCGGTGGGGCTGCTTTCGACACGCTCGACCTTGGAGATCATGGCCTTGCTGACACCGGACAGTTCGGCCAGCTCGGCCAGGCTCAGGCCCTTGGCCTGGCGCAGGGCCAGCAGCCGGGAGGCGATCAGGGCGTCAATCGTCATGGCTTGCTTTCAGTGGAAAAAAGATTTGTCCATCATAAGGGACAAATAATCTCTTATAGTAGACAAATCTTGATTTCCCTTCCGAAAGGAGCCCCCATGCATCCCGTGCTGTGCACCGAAGAACGCCATGCCGGCCAGATCCTGGCCATCTTCAACGAGGCCATCGCCAATTCAACCGCGCTGTACGACTACAAGCCGCGCACGCCCGAAAGCATGGTCAGCTGGTTTGCCGCCAAGCGCAGCAACGGCTTTCCGGTGATGGGGCTGGAAGACGACACGGGCAAGCTGCTGGGTTTTGCGAGCTATGGCACTTTTCGCGCCTTCCCGGCCTACAAGTACACGGTCGAGCATTCGGTCTATGTGGAAAAAAGCTGCCGCGGCCAGGGGCTGGGGCGCAAGCTGCTGGAGGCCGTCATCGCCAAGGCCGAGGCGCAAGGCATGCATGTGCTGGTGGGCGCGGTCGACCTGGAGAACAGCGCGAGCATGGAGCTGCACAAGCGCCTGGGCTTTGAGCATTGCGGCACGATCAAACAGGCGGCCTTCAAGTTCGGCCGCTGGCTGGACCTGGCGTTTTTGCAGAAGACGCTGGTGACGCCCCTGCAGCCGGTGGACGGCTAAGAAGCGGTTCTACGCCTGGCCCGATTGCGCCAGCGCCTTGTCGATGGCCTCATGCAAATGCTGCAGGCCGAAAGACACGTCGCAGACCACGCCGTTGACGTAAAACGTGGGGGTTGAGCGCACGCCCAGGTGGCGGCCGCTTTGCATGTGCTCCTGCACGCGCTGCAGGTAGACATGGTCGTTCATTTCATTCTGGTAGCGCGCCATGTCCAGGCCGGCCTGGGCGGCGTACTCGAGCAGGTGTTTGTCCTTGAGGTGCTGCTGGTGGGTGAAGAGCAGCTCGTGCATGGGCCAGAACTTGCCCTGGGCGCCGGCGGCCTCGGCCGCTTCGGCGGCGAGTTCGGCATGGGGGTGCACCTCGCGCAGCGGGAAATGCCGGTAGACAAAACGCAGCTGCGGGCCGAAGTGCGGCAGCATGACTTTTAAAGCGCCGTAGGCCTGGAAGCAGGAGGGGCACTCGAAGTCGCCGTACTCGAGCAGCGTGACCGGGGCCGACGAGCGGCCGCGTATGTGGTCTATGGCCTCGTCAGGTTCAAGCTGGGGGTCCGGCGTGGGCATGGTTCACCTTTCTTCGACTGTTCAACTCTTGGTTGACACAGTATGCGCCCTGGGCCGTGACGTGATCAAGACGCCGGGCAGCCAAGGCGCGGGAAGCGATGAAACAGTCTGTGCGGATCAGCCCTGGTTGGCCGCGTTCTCGAGGGCTTCGTCCAGCGCCTTGCACGAGGGCGAGCACACGGCCTGGGACTTGCCCAGCACCTTGCGCGTGCCCATCAGGGAACGGGCGCGGTGTTTGCCGCACATAAAGCAGGACATGGTGGCCGCACCGAAGGAGGTGGTGGCGGCGAACGGGGAGCCCGAGACCTTGGACTTGTAGCGCAGGCCGTCTGCGAGGACAGCGGTTTTGGCGTCAGCTCTTGCCATGGTTTGGATCTTCCTTGGTTTGGGGGGTTGAAGGTTTCATGGCCTTTTCGATGGCCTCTTTGGCCTGCTGCTCGGCGGCGAGCGAGGCGTCCAGCGCGGACCGGCACAGGCCCGCGTACTGGTAGTTCACGTTTTCATACAGCTCGGCGGCGGCCGGATGGGTGTCCAGCAGCGCGCCCAGCGCCACGCCCGGCTCCACGTCGCCCAGTTCGCTGACGAGGTGCAGCACCACGGAGCGGTATTGCTCGGCGCCCACAGGCACCGCGCTGTGCTCCAGGCGCTCGAGCAACTCGGCCAGCACGTGGGTGACCGTGAGGTCGGTTTTGTGGGGATGGGGTTGGGTGGCGTTCATGCAGTGAATCTGGGGTTTCCTTCCCCAAAATCAAGCGCCGTGGCCGGCCAGGATGCCCGCCTTGCGGCGGCTGCCGGACCCGAGTGGGCCTAGCCTGGATCAGCCTGGCACGCTATATTTTCTATAGCTGATGACGCTTGTCTGCCGTGGGTTGGAGGCTTATTTTACCGCAAAAGCGGGGCGACCGCTTTCACCGCGCCCAGCGGGGGGTTTTAGGGGGCCGGGCCGCAGCATGCGGCTCAGGCGCCGGAGCTGTCCGCCAGGTGTTTGACCAGCAGCCTGGCCGCGGCCGACAGGCCGGCCTCGTCCCTGAAGCAGATCGCAAAACGGCGCCTGGCCCAGGCATCCGTCAGCGGCATCACGCGCAGGCCGAAGGTGCGCGCATAGGGATCGGCCACCTCGCGCGGCACCACGCTGATGGCCAGGTTGGCGCGCACCACCCGCAGCGCGGCCTCGAAGTTGGAGACGATGACGCGGTGCACGATGGCCTTGCCCTGGAGCGCGGCGGCGCGCTGCAGCAGCACCTGCACCGCGCTTTGCGCCGGCAGGCTCACGTGTTCGTAGCCCAGCGTCTGCTCAAAACTCAGGGTCTCATGCACAGCCAGCGGGTGCGAGGCATGGGCCACGATGGCCAGGTGGTCGTGTCGGTAGCCGCGGGACTGCAGGCCCGACAGGTCGGCCGCGTCCCAGCAGATGCCGACCGAGGCCACACCCTCCTTGATGCCGCGTATCACCTCGGGGCTGACGCGCTCTTCCATGCTGATGCGGATGTCGTGGTGGGCCGGCGCCTGCAAAAAGCCGGCGACGTCGTCGGCCAGCGATTCGGCCATGACCGAAGCCGTGGCCAGGATGCGCACCTGGCCGCGCACGCCCAGCGCATAGTCGCCCATTTCGCGCTCAATCTGCTCGGCGCTGGCCAGCATGGCGCGTGCGTGCTCCAGCAGGCTTTCGCCGGCCGGTGTGGGTTCGACGCCGCGCCGCCGGCGCAGCAGCAAGGGCGTGCCCACCGTGTCTTCGAGCTGGGCCAGGCGCTTGCTGACGGCCGAGCCGACGATGTTGGCCTGCTCGGCCGCGCGGGCAATGCTGCGCGCGTCGCAGACGGCGGCAAACAGGCGCAGCGTGGTCAGGTCCAGGTCTCTCATGCTTGCCTTTTTGAGATTTCAGATATTCCCAATTGGAACAGCATAGCTTCCAAAATTGAAAAACCAAACAGTTTGGGAAATTCTAAACTGGGGACTCGGAACTTCGGAGACACACCCCGTGACCCTGGCCACCCATCCCGCTACCACCGCCCCCGCCCTGCCCGCCCACGCCATCATTCGCGAGGTCGGCCTGCGCGACGGCCTGCAAAGCATTGCCGCCGTGATGCCGACCGCCCACAAGCTCGAATGGCTGCGCCAGGCCCATGCGGCGGGCCAGCGTGAAATCGAGGTCGGCTCTTTTGTGCCGGCGCGCCTGCTGCCGCAGCTGGCCGACACGGCCGAGCTGGTCGCCTATGCCAAGACCCTGCCGGGCCTGGTGACCTCGGTGCTGGTGCCCAACCTCAAGGGCGCGGAGCGCGCGATTGAATCGGGCGCCGACCTGATGCTGCTGCCGCTGTCGGCCAGCCACGCCCACAGCCTGGCCAATTTGCGCAAGACGCCTGACGAAGTCGTTGCAGAGATAGGCCGCATACGCGCGGCGCGCGATGCCTCGGGTTCGCGCATCGTGCTGGAGGTCGGCATGAGCACGGCTTTTGGCTGCACGCTGCAGGGCCGGGTCGAACCGGCCGAGGTGCTGCGCCTGCTGCAGGCCGTGCTGGACGCCGGCGCCGACCGCGTGAGCCTGGCCGACACCGTGGGGTATGCCGACCCGGCCATGGTGCGCAGCCTGTTCGAGGCCGCGTTTGTGCTGGTGGGCGACAAGCTGGCCTGCGGCCATTTCCACGACACGCGCGGTATGGGCATGGCCAATGTGTATGCCGCGCTGCAGACCGGCATGACGCGCTTTGACGCCTGCCTGGCCGGCATAGGCGGTTGCCCGCACGCGCCCGGCGCCAGCGGCAATGTGGCCAGCGAAGACCTGGCCTATATGTTCGCGAGCATGGGTATACAGACCGGCATTGACTTCGACAAATTGATGGCCTTGCGCGGCCAGGTGGCCGGATGGCTCGAAGGCGAAAGCCTGCACGGCACGCTGTGGCGCGCGGGCCTGCCCAAAACCATGCGGCCCGCCGCCGCAAGCGCCTAAACTCTTCGCTGGCAAGCTTTGCCGGCATTGCTTTTTTTCTTTCACGACACCCGCATGCAAAACACCCCTGCTTCCACCCCACCCCAGCCGCTGGCCGGCCTGCGCGTCGTGGAGTTCACCCATATGGTCATGGGCCCGACCTGCGGCATGCTGCTGGCCGACATGGGCGCCGAGGTCATCAAGGTCGAGCCCATAGACGGCGACCGCACGCGCCACCTGCTGGGCGCGGGCTCGGGCTTTTTCCCGCTGTTCAACCGCAACAAAAAAAGCATAGGCATTGACTTGCGCGATGCGGCCGGCGCCGAGGTGGCGCGCCGGCTGTGCGCCAGCGCCGACGTGGTGGCCGAGAACTTCAAGCCCGGCACCATGGCCAAGTACGGCCTGGACTACGCCGCGCTGAGCGCCGCCAACCCGCGCCTGATTTACGCCAGCCACAAGGGGTTTCTGCCCGGCCCCTACGACCACCGCACGGCGCTGGACGAAGTGGTGCAGATGATGGGGGGCCTGGCCTATATGACGGGCCGGCCCGGCGACCCGCTGCGCGCCGGCAGCAGCGTCAACGACATCATGGGCGGCATGTTCGGCGCCATCGGTGTGCTGGGCGCGCTGATACAGCGCGGCATCAGCGGCAAGGGCATGGAGGTGCAGTCGGCCCTGTTTGAGAACAACGTCTTCCTGGTCGGCCAGCACATGCTGCAGTACGCCATCACCGGCCAGCCGGCCGCGCCCATGCCGGACCGCATCTCGGCCTGGGGGGTGTACGACGTGTTCAGCGTGAAGGACGGCGAGCAGATTTTCCTGGCGGCCGTCAGCGACGCGCAATGGGCCGCGTTTTGCGACGCGCTGGGTTTTGCCGACCTCAAGGCCGACGCACGTTATGCCGGCAACAACCAGCGCGTCACCGAACGCCCCACCCTGCTGCCGCTGCTGCGCGAACGCCTGGCGCTGCGCAGCGCCCGCGAGCTGGTGGCGCTGTTTGAAGCAGCCGGCCTGCCTTTTGCGCCCATACGCAAACCCGAGGAGCTCTACGACGACGAACACCTGCTGGCCACCGGCGGGCTGGCCGACATCAAGCTGCCCGACGGCGAACGCGCCGGCCAGATCGCCAAGACCACGCTGCTGCCCCTGACCATGGATGGCGAGCGGCTGAAGGTCCGGCTGAACCCGCCCACGCTGGGCGAACACACACGCGAGCTGCTCGCCGGCCTGGGCTACGGCGAAGGCGAGATCGAGCGGCTGCACCGCGAAGCGGCGGTCTCATGATGCGCTAGACACCCCCACGATTCACGACAAAAGGAGACAAGACATGCGCAACACAACAAAGAATCCCATCAACATTCACCGCCGCCACACACTGCAAGGCCTGGGCGCCCTGCTGCTGGGCGGCGGCCTGGCCTGGGCGCCGCGCCGCGTGCTGGCGCAGGCCACGGAACGCGCAGTGCGTTTTATCCTGCCGGTGGGCGCGGGCTCGGGCGTGGACACCATAGTGCGCGCCGCCACCGCGGCCCTGGGCAAGACACTGGGCCACCCGGTGGTGATCGAAAACCAGCCCGGCGCGGGCGGCATCGTCGGCACCTCGGCGCTCGTGAAAGCGGCGCCCGACGGCATGACGCTGGGCGTGGTGTCCAACAACCATGTGGTCTATCCCAGCGTCTACAAGTCGCTGCCCTTCGACCCCATCAACGACATCACGCCGATCTGCGTGCTGGGCAGCACGCCGTTTGTGCTGGTGGTCAATCCGGCCAAGGTGGCGGCAACCAATGTGAAGGAGCTGGTGGCCCTGCTCAAGGCCAAACCCGAGGCCTACAACTACGCTTCATCGGGCAACGGCACCATATTGCACCTGGCGGCCGAGATGTTCATGGACGAAGCCCAGGTCAAGGTCAAACACATCCCCTACAAGGGCGTGGGGCCCATGGTGACCGATTTGATAGGCGGCCAGGTCGAGATCGGCGTGCTGGCCCTGCCCGCGGTGCAGGCCCACCTCAAGAGCGGCGCCCTGCGCGCCATAGGCGTGGGCAGCGCGGCGCGTGTGGCGGCCGCGCCGGATATCCCGACGATTGCCGAGCAAGGCCTGCCCAACTACAACATCGAGGGCTGGTTTGCCGTGGTCGGCCCGGCCAAACTGCCGATGGCCGAAGCCAGGCGCATACAGGCCGCCGTGGCCGCGGCGTATGCCACGCCCGAGGTCAAGGAGGCCATGGCCAAACAAGGCAACACCATCAATCCCGGCACGCCCGAGGCGGCCGCGCAGTTCTTTCGCAGCGAAATGGTGAAGTACGCCAGGCTTGTGAAAAAGGCCGGCGTTGAACTGCAGTGAGACCCGCCTGCAGCGTGTAGCCTGTCGACACCGGCTGGATAAGCGGGAAGAGATGAGCTGAGGCACATGCTTCAGCAGCGGCTCTCCGTCCGCTGTGCTCAGACGCTCCTCTCAGCTTGCCCGGAACTGGGGATACCCGCCGGGGCCGGCGCTTGGTCGTCCGCCTTAAAGGCAAGCAAAAACGCGTCGGAAGCCACCTGGTCGGCCAGGGCCCTCAAGCTCGCAGCCGAGGCAGGACCCAGAACAAGCTCCACGCGATCGTTTGTTGCTGCCCAGTGCACCATGCCTTCCGAAAGCCGTGTCTTGCCAAGCGAAGTGAGAACGCTGTGTTTGGTCCGGCGGTCACGGGCGTCCTGACGCAACTCCACAATTCCGTCGCGCACCAGAGGCCTTAGCGCATGGGTGAGGGCCGAAAGCTGAATGGCGAGCCGGGCCGCCAGGTCCTGTAGCGTCGGTCCCTGTTGATCGGCGCCCGTGAGCATGTGGATTCCTGCGATGAGCGCGAGCTGCGTGGCTTTGAGGTCCAAGGGCGCCAGCGCTTCGTCATACAGCTGCTCCAGCCTGCGAGCCGCCAGGCGCAGTGGCGTGACCACGCAGGCCCGTCCGGCCAGGATGTCCTGCTCATCTGCGGCAGGCTGATCCGGGCCGGATTCCGTATCAACAAGGTCTTTGGTAATTCCCATATTTACAAAATGGTTTAGTACTGCACTATTGATGGTTTGCGCGCAATCGGTCTTATATTTGAGCCCTCAACTTATTAGTTGAGCCCTCAATTTTATTGGAAAACTCTCAATGACAACTCCCAGTTCCCGGAAAGTCGCTCTTGTCACAGGGGCATCTTCCGGCATAGGCGCCGTTTATGCGGATCGCCTCGCCGCACGTGGATACGATCTTATTCTGGTCGCCCGGCGCGCCGAGCGCCTGCAGGCCCTCTGCGCGCAAGTCTCAAAGGCGCACGGCATCGAAGCCGAAGCTGTCGTGGCCGATCTGAGCAAAGACCAGGATTTGGCGCGGATCGAGACGATTCTGTCCACCCACAAGGATCTGCGCGTCCTGGTGAACAACGCCGGCATTGCCCGCCTGGGACCGCTTGCCCAAAGGTCCGCGGACGACGCGCTGTCGCAGATTGCCCTCAACATTACAGCGTTGACACGCCTGACTCAGGCGGTGGTACCCGCATTCATCGGCAGAAACCAGGGCGTGATCATCAACATCGCTTCTGTCCTGGCCATCCATTCGATGCCCATCAGTGCTGTCTACAGCGGTACCAAGGCCTTCGTCCTGCAGTACAGCAGGGGCCTGCAGCAAGAGCTTGCCGAAACCGGGGTGAAGGTTCAGCTCGTCCTTCCGGCGTCGACGGCCACCGAGATCTGGGATCTGTCGGGCGTCCCCCTGGCGGCCCTCAACAAGGATGCCTTGATGACGACCGAGCACATGGTCGACGCGGCGCTCGCCGGGCTGGACCAGGGCGAAACGATCACCTGGCCGTCGGTGGCTGATGCCAACCTGTGGGAAAAGTACGAGGCAGCCCGCTCCGAGCTGTTCGCGAACACCCAGGTTGGAGTGCCGGCACCTCGCTACAACATCCTCTGAGCCGAGCCCGCTGAACGTTACGGCTCTTTCTTTTCCCTCCTTTCCTTTCGTTTTCCATCTTCCATTTCCCCAAGGACAGCACATGCTTTTCGATGCCTTCTCCCTGCGTGCCACCCCGCTCAAGAACCGTACCGTGATGTCGCCGCTCACGCGCAGCCGCGCGAGCGACAGCAACACGCCCAACAGCTTGATGGCCACCTACTATGCCCAGCGCGCGAGCGCCGGCCTCATCATCACGGAAGGAACCTCGCCCTCGCCCAACGGCCTGGGCTATGCCCGGATCCCGGGCCTCTTCAACGACGCCCAGGTGCAAGGCTGGAAGCTGGTGACCGACGCGGTCCATGCCAAAGGCGGCAAGATTGTCGTGCAGCTGATGCACACCGGCCGCGTGTCCCACCAGGCCAACCTGCCGGCCGGCGCCGAGGTGCTGGGACCTTCACCCGAGGCCTGCCCTGGCGAGATGTGGACCGATACCCAAGGCAGCCAGCCGCACACGCCGCCGCGCGCCATGACGGAGGCCGACATCCAGGCCGTGATCGGCGAGTACACCACGGCCGCGCGCCTTGCCATCGCGGCCGGTTTCGACGGCATCGAACTGCACGCGGCCAACGGCTACCTGCTCGAGCAATTCCTGAACGCCAACGTCAATCGCCGCACCGACCGTTACGGCGGCACGGCCGAAGGGCGCAACCGGCTGGTACTCGAGGTCGCCCGCGCTGCCGTGAAGGAGATCGGCGCCGAGCGGGTCGGCATCCGACTGTCGCCTCATGGTGTGGTCAACAGCACCGGCAGCTTCGACGGCGTGGACGAGCAGTACCTGGCGCTGGTGAAACAGCTCTCCGCGCTCGGCCTTATGTACATTCACGTCCTGGACCATTCGGCCATGGGCGCCCCGCCCGTCCCGGCCAAGCTCAAGGCCGATTTGAAGGCGGCGTTCGACGGCCCCTTCATCCTCGCCGGCGGACAGGACAAAGCCAGCGCACAACAGGCACTGAGCGAAGGCCGCGCGGACCTGATCGCCATAGGCAGGCCTTTCATCGCCAACCCCGACCTGGTCGAGCGCATGCGCCAGAACGTGCCCTTGAACACTCCTGTCCCGGACACTTTCTATACGCCGGGAGCCAAGGGCTACACGGACTATCCGACGCTCGCAGCTTGAGCATCAAACGTCCCCGATTGGCGCTCCACCCGGATACGCAAACCTCGCTGGCCTTGGAGTTCCCTGGCTGCTCTACACAATAGGGAGAACGATTTGAGTACCGATACAAGCGTCAACTTTGGCAGGCGCGCGCTGGTGACCGGCGCATCCAGCGGCATTGGCGCGGCAATCGCGCGTGAGCTCGCGGCGCTGGGCGTTGATCTCGTGCTGACGGCGCGGCGCCGCGACGCACTCGACGCGGTCGCCGCGACCTGCAAGGGCGTGAAGGTCGAGACCATCACCGCGGATCTCGGCAAGCCGGATGCCGCGCGGGCACTGTGGGACTCCGCGATTGCCGGCGGTCCCATCGACATCCTCATCAACAACGCCGGGTTCGGCTATTTCCGCCGGTTCGACGAGGTCGACTGGGCGCGCGACGCGGAGCTCGTCCAACTCAACATGACCTCGCTCGTCCAACTCGCACGGTGCTTCGTTGACGCGCGCAAGGCGACCACCAGCCGCGCGCACATGGTGAACATCGCGTCGACCGGCGCGTACCAGTCGGTGCCGAACATGGCGCTGTACGCCGCGTCGAAGGCGTTCGTACGCAACTTCAGCGAGGGCCTTCATGACGAGCACCGCGGCACGCCGCTGTCGGTGACCTGCATCTGCCCTGGCGGCACCGAAACCGCGTTCCATACAGCGTCCGGCGGGGGCGACTACTCGTGGATCGCGAACGCGTCGATGAAGAGCCCGGAGTTCGTGGCACAGGCCGCGATCCGCGCGATGCTGCGCGGCAAGCGCACGGTAGTGCCGGGTCTCTTCAACAAGCTGTCGTGCTTCGGCGTGCGATTCCTGACGCGGCGGACCGCGTCGCGCGTTGCGACCCAAGTCCTCGGCAGGCCGCGGTTCGTGCTGCCGACGCGATGAGCGCCTTGGGAGAAACGGCAACCATCGCAAAGAACCGATGGGTGCATGCCTCAAGGATCGCCAGAAGCCTGGGCAGTTTGTCTACAGCTTTGCGATAGACACCTCGGTCGACTTGACCAGTGCCACGACCTCGCTGCCGATGGCCAGCTCCAGCTGGTCGACGGAGCGCGTGGTGATGACCGAGGTGACGATGCCCCAGGGGGTTTCGACGTCGATTTCGGACACCACGTCGCCGCGGATGATTTCCTTGACCTTGCCGCGGAACTGGTTGCGGACATTGATGGCTTGGATGGACATAAAGGTTCTCCTGGAACTGGGTTAAAAAATCGTTGAATGGGTAAAAACTCAGACCGCCCAGCGCACACCGTGCACCGGCGTGTTGGGCCATAGCGGCTCGCTGGGCGAGATCGCCTCACCGGGCTGCTGCAGCACGCGGTCCAGGATCTTTTTCTCGATCTGGCCGAACAGCGGCTCGCTGCGTTCGCGCGGGCGGGCGATGCGCACGCGCTCGTCGAGCGCGATGCGGCCGTCCTCGATCAGGATCACGCGGTCGGCCAGCGCCACGGCCTCCTGCACGTCGTGCGTGACCAGCAAGGCGGTAAAGCCGCTGCGCCGCCACAGGCCCTCGATGAGCTGGTGCATCTCTATGCGGGTCAGCGCGTCCAGCGCGCCCAGCGGTTCGTCGAGCAGCAAGAGGCGGGGGTTGTGCACCAGGGCCCGGGCCAGCGAGACGCGCTGGCGCTGGCCGCCCGACAGGCGCGCCGGCCAGTCGGGCTGGCGGTCGGCCAGGCCCACCTGGGCCAGCACGTCGGCCGCGGCCGCATGGCCGCCGGGCGGCAGGCCCAGGGCCACGTTGTCGATCACGCGGCGCCATGGCAGCAGGCGCGAATCCTGGAACATGATGCGGGTGTCCTCACGCAGGCCCCTCACGTCCTGGCCGTCCAGGCGTATGCTGCCCTGTGTGGCGGCCTCCAGCCCGGCCACCAGGCGCAGCAGGGTGGATTTGCCGCAGCCGCTGCGGCCCACGATGGCGACAAACTCTCCGGGTTCGATCACGAGCTCGGTGTGCTGCAGCACCTGGCGTTTGCCATAGCGTTTGGACAGGCCGCGGATTTCCAGGCGCACGCCGCGGTCTTGCGCGGATGGCAGCGCTTCAGCATCAGGCCCGACATCGCGCCCGAGTTCCGCCGCGAGCCAGGTTTGCGAAGATTCAAAAGAGATATGGGGATGCAGCATGGTGTTTCCTCGTGCCATTCAGGCCGCCGCACTCTGGTAGCCGGGATGCCAGCGCAGCCAGTAGCGCTCCAGCCCGCGCGCGAACACATCGGCCAGCTTGCCCAGCAAGGCGTACAGCAGGATGCCGACCAGCACCACGTCGGTCTGCAAAAACTCGCGGGCGTTCATGGTCAGGTAGCCAATGCCGGCCTGGGCTGAAATGGTTTCGGCCACGATCAAAATCACCCACATCAGGCCCAGCGAAAAACGCAAGCCCACCAGGATGGACGAGAGCGCGCCGGGCAGGATGACTTCTCGGTAGAGCTGCCAGCGCGTGAGACCGTAGGTACGGCCCATCTCGATCAGGCCCGGGTCCACATTGCGTATGCCGTGGAAGGTATTGATGTAGATCGGGAAGAAGACCGAGACCGCGATCAGGAACAGCTTGGCGGTTTCGTCGATGCCGAACCACAGGATCACCAGCGGGATCAGCGCCAGCGCCGGGATGTTGCGCACCATCTGTATGGTTGAGTCGAGCAGGGTTTCGAAAAACTTCACCGAGCCGGTCAGCAGGCCGACGGCCAGGCCCAGCCCGCCGCCCACGGCCAGGCCCGCGAGCGCCCTGCCCGCGCTGACCTTCACATGGGTCCACAGCTCACCCGAGGCCGACAGCGTCCAGGTGGCCTTGATGACTTCTGAGGGCGCCGGCAACACGCGCGTGGAGAGCCAGCCCAGCGAGGAGGCAATCTGCCAGAGCGCGACCAGGCCGACCGGCAGCACCCAGGGCAGCAGGCGCTGGCCCAGGTCGCGCAGCACGGCGGCGATTTGCGGGCGCGGCAAGGAGAAACCCGCGGCCAGCGGCAAAAAGCCCAGGCCGGGAGCGTCCACGGTGTCGGGCACCGGGGTGACCTGGAGTTCACGAACAGAGTCTGTCATGGCTGTGCTCCGGGTTCAGCTTTGCGAGACGCGCGGCAGGTAGTCATTGGCCACGACCTCGCCAAAGGGGCCGTTGAGCACCTGGCCGGGCAGCTTCTGGCGCAGCCCGCGCGGCAGCAGCGGGAAGACCAGCTCGGCAAAACGGTAGGACTCCTCGAGGTGCGGGTAACCCGAGAGCACAAAGGTGTCCAGGCCCAGGGCCGCATATTCCTCTATGCGCGCGGCCACGGTTTGGGGGTCGCCCACCAGGGCCGTGCCGGCGCCGCCGCGCACCAGGCCCACACCGGCCCAGAGGTTGGGGCTGATCTCCAGTTCGGCGCGTGTGCGCTTGCCGCCGCCCGCATGCAAGGCAGCCATGCGGCGCTGGCCTTCGGAATCCATGCGCGAAAACGCTGCCTGGGCGCGGCCCACGGTGTCGTCGTCGAGCCGGCTGATCAGGCTTTCAGCGGCGCGCCAGGCTTCGTCCTCGGTCTCGCGCACGATGACGTGCAACCGTATGCCGAACTTGACCTTGCGGCCCAGCCTCTCGGCGCGGGCCCGCACGTCGGCGACTTTTTTGGAGACTTCGGCGGGCGGCTCGCCCCAGGTCAGGTAGGTGTCGACCTGCTCGGCGGCCAGCGCATGGGCCGGCGCCGAGGAGCCGCCGAAGTAGACAGGCGGATGCGGTTTTTGCACCGGCGGGTAGAGCAGCTTGGCGCCTTTGACGCTCAGGTGCTGGCCCTGGAAATCAAAACTTTCACCGGCGTGGCTGCGCGCGAGGATCTCGCGCCAGATGCGTATGAATTCGGCCGACTGCTCGTAGCGCTGCGTGTGGTCCAGGTAGACACCGTCGCCTTCGAGCTCGGCCTGGTCGCCGCCTGTGACCAGGTTGATCAAGAGGCGCCCGCCCGAGAGCCGGTCAAAGGTGGCGGCCATGCGCGCGGCCAGGCTGGGCTGGTGCAGGCCGGGGCGCACCGCCACCAGGAACTTGAGGTTTTTGGTGACGGGCAGCAGGCTGGCGGCTACCACCCAGGGGTCTTCGCAGGAGCGGCCGGTGGGGATCAGCACACCTTCATAACCGAGGGTGTCGGCGGCCGTGGCGACCTGCTTTAAATAGTCGAGGTTGACCTCGCGCGCGCCTTCGCCCGTGCCCAGGTAGCGGCTGTCGCCGTGGGTGGGGATAAACCAGAAGACCTGCATAAAAACTCCTTGAATACGGGGTGGTTTGCGCTGCGCCTATTTGCGCGCGACCTGGGTGGCTTCGGGCCGCCACACGATGTCGGCCACTTTGACGGCCTTGGGGATCAGGCCCAGGCGCAAAAAGGCATCGGCCACACGCTGCTGGTCGGCGATGGCGGCGGCATTGAGCGGCCCCACGGGTGACACGGGACGGCGCTGGATAAACAGGCTCACCACGCCGGCGTCCAGCCCGCTGAAATCGGACACCAGCTTGATGGCCTCTGAACGGTTGCTTTGCACCAGCGCGTCGGCACGGCTCAGTTCCTCAAACAGCGCCGCAAGGGTCTGCCCATGCTGGGTGGCAAAGGGGCGCGAGGCCAGGTAAAAGGAGTTGTTGCTCGACAGCTCACGCCCCGTGGCCAGCACGCGCGGCTTGATGGCGAGTTCGATCGCGGCGTAAAACGGGTCCCAGATGGCCCAGGCGTCCACGCTTTTGCGCTCGAACGCCGCGCGCGCGTCGGCCGGCGCCAGGTAGATGGGCTGGATGTCGTCCCACTTGAGGCCGGCCTTGTCGACCGCGCGCACCAGCAGGTAGTGGGCGCTGGAGCCTTTTTGCAGCGCGATTTTTTTGCCCTTGAGGCCGGCCAGGCTGCGTATGGGCGAGTCGCCCAGCACCAGGACGGCCGAGCTGTCGGGCTTGGGCGGCTCGACGCCGACATAGACCAGTTCCTTGCCGGCGGCCTGGGCGAACACGGGCGGCGAATCGCCGGTCAAGCCGAACTCCAGGCTTCCCACCGACAGCGCTTCCAGCAGTTGCGGCCCGGCCGGGAATTCGGCCCAGGTGATCTTGGTGCTCGGAAAGCGTTTTTCGAGCACGCTTTTCTGCTTGAGGATGACCAGGTTGACGGCGGACTTCTGGTAGCCGATGCGCAGCTGTTCGGGGGCTTTTTCGGCCTTGGCGGCGGACTGGGCTTTTACGCCCTGCAGGCCCAAGCCCCACAGCGAGGCCGTGGTGGCGACGATCTTCAGGAAGCGGCGGCGCAGTTGTAGCGGTGTGAGGGTGTTCATATGCGGTGTCCTTGTGTCAGGGAGCCGGTTTGTAAGCGGCATCGCTGACGGCGATGGCCTTGGGGATCAGCTTGAGCTCAAAAAAGGTGTCGGCGAGTTTTTGCTGGTCGGCGATCACGCTGGCGGGCACGGGCTGGACCTTGAACTCATAGCGCTTGAGGCTGAGCTCGACCACGTCGACCGGCAGGCCTTGCAGCGGCGCGATCAGCTCGGCGGCCTTTTTGAGGTTGGCCTTGAGCCAGGCGCCCCGCTCCACCGAGTCGTCAAACAGGGCCTGGATGACCTTGGGATTTTTGGCGACGAAACCGCGCTCGGCCAGGTAGTACTGGTAGTTGTTGACCACGCCCTTGCCGTCGGCCAGCACGCGCGCGCCTATGGCTTTCTCGGCGGCGGCGGTAAACGGGTCCCAGATCACCCAGGCGTCCACGCTTTTGCTTTCAAAAGCGGCGCGCGCATCGGCAGGCGGCAGGTAGACGGGCTGGATGTCGCTGAGCTTGAGGTGGTTTTTCTCAAGCAGCTTGACCAGCAGGTAGTGCACATTGCTGCCCTTGTTGAGGGCCACCTTCTTGCCTTTGAGTTCGGCCACGGATTTGATGGCGGAGTCTTTGGGCACGACGATGGCTTCGGCTTCGGGCGCGGCCGGGTCGTAGCCTATGTAGGCGAATTTGGCGCCGGCGGCCTGCGCGAAGATGGGCGGCGCCTCGCCCACATAACCCACGTCGACCGAGCCCAGGTTCAGGCCTTCGAGCAGTTGCGGGCCGGCCGGGAATTCCACCCACTTGACGCTGGCGTTCAGCGGCAACAAACGCTTTTCGAGCGTGCCCTGGGCTTTTTGCAGCACAAACAGGCTGGCGGCTTTCTGGTAGCCGATGCGCAGCTCGACTTTGTCCTGTGCGTGCGCCACGGGCAGCGTCAGCAAGGTGATCAGGCCCGCGATCAGGGCGGCCAGCAGCAGGCCCAGGCTGAAGTCCAGCCAGGTGCGCGCCCTGGAGGGTTGCGGGGAAGTGCCGGGCGTGCCGGCGGGGGTGGTGCTCATGGTGATGTCCTTGTCAAAAATCTTTTCCGGATGCGCGGCCGCGGGAGGCAAAGCTCCGCCCGGCCGCCTGTATAGCGGTTTCAAATGGCGTCGTGGAAATTCGGGGCGGCGGCTGACCGATCAGACCGAGCGCCCCGGCGCGGCGTCAGACGCTACATCGCACCCGGGAAAAGTGCACCGGCTCGAAGCCGGCAGTGGCCGGCTGGCGGAAGCTTTCGGCCAGCAGGGTCAGCACCGCGTCGTCCAGCCGCACGGCGATGTCGGGGCCGACCTCGTAGCGCTTGTCGGCCGACTGCGGCACCTGGGAATCGGTGGCGTAAACACCGGGCAGGATATGGCGCGCGGCCAGCGCCTGCAACACCGGGCGCAGCGCGTAGTCCAGCGCCAGCATGTGGTGCGGGCTGCCGCCCGTGGCCAGCGGCAGCACGGTTTTTTCTTTCAGCGCGGTCTGCGGCAGCAAGTCGAGCAGCACCTTGAGCAGCCCGCTGTAAGCCGCCTTGTAAACCGGCGTAGCCACGACAACGGCGCGCGCCCTGGCAATCTGCTCGATGGCCTTGACGATGGCCGGGTGGCCCCATTCGGCCAGCAGCAACGCCTGGGCCGGCAGCTCGCGGATGTTGAGCCGGTCCACCACCAGCCCGCCGCGCAGGGCCAGCCTGTGGCTGACAGAGTCGAGCAGCGCTGAGGAGCGCGACTGCTCGGAGGGGCTGCCGGCGATCAGCAGTACGGATTGTTGCGCGGACATTGTTATGAAATTCCCTGATTTGCCTGGAGTGACCAGGCGCGTGTGACAGTTCTCTTATTCCAGTGCCGGCGCGGAACCGGCTTTGCCGGGCCGCAGCGGGCGCCCCCTGGGGGGGGAGGCGGCCGGAGGCCGCTTCGGGGGTTACTTCCTTGTATAGATCTGGTCGAAGGAGCCGCCGTCGGCGAAGTGCTCCTTGTCCGCCTTGGTCCAGCCGCCAAAAGCCTGGTCTATGGTGAACAGGTTCAGCTTGGGAAATTGCTTGGCGTACTTGGCAATGGCTTTTTGCGAGACGGCCGGGCGGTAGAAGTTCTTGCCGGCAATGTCCTGGCCTTCTTCGGAATAGAGGTACTTCAGGTATTCCTCGGCCACGGCGCGCGTGCCCTTTTTGTCCACGTTCTTGTCGACCACGGCGACGGCCGGTTCGGCGAGGATGCTCAGCGAGGGCGCGACCACGTCGAACTTGGCGCCGAATTCCTTTTCCAGCAGGTAGGCCTCGTTTTCCCAGGCGATCAGCACGTCGCCCTGGGCGCGCTGGGCAAAGGTGATGGTCGAGCCGCGGGCGCCGGTGTCCAGCACCGAGACATTGCCGTAGAGCTTGGCGACAAACTCCTTGGCCTTGGCGTCGCTGCCGTATTTGCGCTTGGCGAATTCCCAGGCCGCCAGGTAATTCCAGCGGGCGCCGCCCGAGGTCTTGGGGTTGGGCGTGATCACATTGATGCCGGGCTTGATGAGGTCGTCCCAGTCCTTGATGCCCTTGGGATTGCCCTGGCGCACGGCCAGCACGATGGTGGAGGTATAGGGCGAGGAGTTGTGCGGCAGCTTCTTTTGCCAGTCGGCCGACAGCCAGCCACCGTTTTTGACCAGTGCATCGGTGTCACCGGCCAGGGCCAGGGTGGCGACGTCGGCATCCAGGCCGTCAATGATGGAGCGCGCCTGCTTGCCCGAGCCGCCGTGCGACTGCTTGATGGTCACGTCCTGGCCGGTCTTGGCCTTCCAGTATTTGATGAAGGCGGCGTTGTACTCGACGTAAAGCTCGCGCGTCGGGTCGTAGGACACATTGAGCAGGGTGACGGGCGGCTTGGGCGGCTGCTGGGCCTGGGCCGTCAGCAGTGACCCTGCCAGCGTCAAACCCAAACCCAGGACGGCGGCCGTGCGGGTGGAAACATTGATAAAGTTGCGGCGTGAAGTCATGGTTGCTCTCTTTTCCAGAAAATGCGTGTAAATGCAGACAAAATGGATTCTGGAAGCAGCCTTAGAAAACCGGAACGAATAAAAACTCAGTTCTTTATTCTGTATTTATCCTTGGACGCCCTGTTGGGCCCTCGGATCACCCTTTTAGATCCCCCCGATACACGAAAGAACCCTCGCCATGGCACGCCTCGTCAAATGCATCAAGCTCGGTAAAGAAGCCGAAGGCCTGGATTTCCCCCCCTACCCCGGCGCCCTGGGCAAACGCATCTGGGAAGAAGTCAGCAAGGAAGCCTGGGCGGACTGGATGAAGCAGCAGACCATGCTGGTCAATGAAAACCGGCTGAACCTGGCCGACGCCCGCGCCCGCCAGTACCTGGCGCGCCAGATGGAAAAGCATTTCTTCGGCGAGGGCGCCGACGCGGTGCAAGGCTACGTACCGCCTACCCCCTGACACGGCGGCATGCCTGAACGCATCGAGTGGCTGGATGACGGCACGGCCGGCGGCAGCCCCTTCAGCCCGCGTTTCGGCGACCGCTACCGCAGCGAACTGGGCGGGCTGGACCAGGCCAAAGAAGTCTTTCTCAAGGGCTGCGGCCTGCCCCAGGCCTGGGCCGGCCAGCCGCAATGGACGGTGCTGGAGACCGGTTTCGGCCTGGGCCTGAACTTCCTCGTGACCTGGGCCGCTTGGAAGGCCGACCCGGACCGCCCCCGCCTGCTGCATTTCGTCTCGACCGAGGCCTTCCCGGCCAGCGCCGCCGACGTGCTGCGCAGCGCCCAGACCCATCCTGAACTAATCTCCTTGGCCGAACAGCTCCAGGCCCAGCTCTGGGGCCTGCTGCCGGGCTTTCACCGCCTGGTGTTTGAGGACGGCCGGGTCCTGCTGACGCTGTGCATAGGCGACGCCAAGGCGATGCTGCGCGAGCAATCTTTCGAGGCCGATTCGGTCTACCTGGACGGCTTCAGCCCGCAGCGCAACCCGGACATCTGGGATGTGCACACCTTCAAGGCGGTGGCGCGTTGCTGCCGGCGCGGCACGCGCGTGGCCACCTGGACCATCGCGCGCAGCGTGCGCGACGCACTGGCCCAGTGCGGCTTTGTCGTCAAAAAAGTGCCGGGCATACCGCCCAAGCGCGACAACCTGCAGGGCGAGTTCAACCCGGCCTGGGAACCCAAAAAAGCGCAGCCGCCGCCGGCGCGCCGCACCCCGGGCACCTGTGTGGTGGTGGGCGCGGGCCTGGCCGGCGCGGCCGTGGCGGCCAGCCTGGCGCGCCGCGGCTGGCAGGTCACGGTGCTGGACGCGGCCGAAGAACCGGCCGCCGGTGCCTCCGGCCTGCCGGCCGGCCTGCTGGCGCCGCATGTCTCGCCCGACGACAACCCGCTCTCGCGCCTGTCGCGCCACGGCATACGCGCCACGCTGCAGCAGGCCGAGGCCTTGCTGCAAGCCGGCGACTGGGGCTGCACCGGCGTGCTGGAGCACGCGGTGGAACACCCGCGCAAACGGCCCGAGGCCTGGCAAGCGGACTGGGCCGATGCCGCCGGCGACTGGAGCCGCCCGGCCGAGGCCGCACAGCTCGCGCATTGCCGCCTGCCACCCGATGCGCCCGCGCTATGGCATGCGCACGCCGGCTGGGTACGGCCGGCCGCCCTGGTCGAGGCCTGGCTGGCCGCGCCGGGCGTGTTGTCGCAAGGCCGGTCTGCGGTAAGCCGGCTGAGCCATGCCTCGGGCCAGTGGCAGGTTTGTGATGCGCAGGGCCGGGAGCTGGCGCGCGCCGAACTCGTGGTGCTGGCGGCTGGGTATGCAAGCCGGGCACTGGCCGCCGGCGCCGAGACGGAAAACGCCGGCGAACTCGCGCTGCAGGCCATACGCGGCCAGGTCAGCTGGGGCCGGCATGAGCCCGGCACGGCCGGCGCCCTGCCCTCCTTCCCGGTGAACGGCCACGGCAGCCTGGCGCCCGCCGTGCCCCTGGCCGGCGAGGCCGGCGGCCTGGCCTGGGTCATGGGTTCGAGCTTTGAACGCGACAACCCCAAGGCAGAGATACGCCCCGAGGACGACCGCCACAACTTCAGCCGGCTGCAAACCCTGCTGCCCGAAACGGCGCGCGCGCTGGCCGCGCAGTTTGAAGCCGGGAATGTTCAAAGCTGGGCCGGCGTGCGCTGCGCGACACCCAGCCGCCTGCCCATGCTGGGGCCGCTGGCGACCGGCTTGTGGGTTTGCAGCGGCATGGGCTCGCGCGGGCTGAGTTTTGCCGCGCTGTGCGGGGAGTTGCTGGCGGCCCGGCTGCATGCCGAACCGCTGCCGCTGGAGCAGCGCCTGGCCGATGCGCTAACGCCGCAGCACGTACCCGCCGCCTGAAGCTCAGCGCGCGCTGCGCAGCAGGTACTTGAGTTTTCCGGGATGCAGGGGCTTGCGCAGGCTGCCGCGCGCGCCGGCAAACCAGCCGCGCACCGCGTCCAGCGGCGTCAGCTTGCTGCCGGTCAGGATCAGGAATTCGATGGGCGGGCGCGAGGCCTCGACGCGCTTGACCATCTCCCAGCCATCGATGTCGGGCAGGTCCATGTCGAGGATCACGAGTTTGTAAAGCCGCGTATCCATGAGCTTGAGCGCTTCGCTGCCGCTGGCGGCCTCGTCCACGACCAGCCGGCCGGCCATGGCCAGGCGGGCGCGCAGGTAGAGGCGCGCATCGCGGTCGGCGTCCACCACCAGCACCTGGGCCTGCTCGGCTTCGGCTGCGGGCTCTTCCAGCGGTGAGGGCGCGGTGGGAGCTTGGGAATCAAAGTCGAGGTCCAGGTCCAGCACGGCGCCTGACTCGGACAGCAGGTCCAGGTCGAGTTCGGGCTCCACCGGTTTGCCGGTGACTTGAGGGTGCTCGGCCTCCAGCAAGGCGTCCATGCCTTCAATCACGGCGGCCCATTGCAGCGGGCGCTTGATGGCGAGGCGAGCCCGGGACGGCGCGTTGTCGCCTATCCAGACCAGTTTGAGATCGTCATGGGCGGGGTTGGCCAGCTCGATCGCGGCCTCCCAGCTGTCGCCGTCTATCAGGGCCAGTTCGGCTTCTTCGGGCGCGGTCGCGGTCCACAGCGCGTAGGCCGTGGGCCGGGTTTCGGACAAGCGAAACACCGTGTTCAGGGCGTGACGTTCCACGTCATCAAACCCGAACACTTTTACAAATATCCGCTTGACAGCCTCACCACCCGTATTCGTCATGTGGGCCCGATTATGCGGGGTTCGACAGGCTCTTTTTCATGATTCTCATGAAATTGGCGCGCTCGTTGCCAAAAGGTCACTTCATGGCCGCAGCCGGTCGGCGGGCCTTGACATAGTCGTCCGGCGGCAGATAGGCCTTGCCGTCGGCATAGCGCCATTGCACCATGGTGCCCTTGTTGCCGCGCAGGTCCAGCTTGCCCACATAGGCGCCCATGGTGGACTGGTGGTCGATGGCGCGGAACTCGGCCGGGCCGAAGGGGGTGGAGAACTTCAGGCCGCGCAGCGCCACGACCAGCTTCTCGCTGTCGGTGGAGTTGGCCTTTTTGATGGCGGCAAAAATCGCCTGCATGGTGGAATAACCCACGACCGAGCCGACCTTGGGGTATTCGTTGAAGCGGCGGTAGTAGTTGGCGGCGAAGCTGGCGTGCTCGCGCGAGTCGATCTGGTCCCAGGGATAGCCGGTCACGATCCAGCCCCTGGGCGTTTCGTCTTTCAGGACATCCAGGTACTCGGGTTCGCCCGACAGCAGCGACACCACGGGTATCCTGGGGAAAATGCCGCGCTGGTTGCCCTCGCGCACCAGCTTGGCCAGGTCGGCGCCGAAGGTCACGTTGAAGATGGCGTCGGGCTTGCTTTGCATGGTGGCCTGCAGCGTGGTGCCGGCGTCCAGCTTGCCGAGCGCGGGCCACTGCTCGCCGACGAACTCCACGTCGGGGCGCCTGGCCTTGAGCAGTTCCTTGAAGGCCGCCACGGCGCTGGTGCCGTACTCATAGTTGGGCGCGATCACGGCCCAGCGCTTTGCCGGCAGTTTGGCGGCCTCCTCGACCAGCATGGCGGCCTGCATATAAGTACCGGGGCGCAGGCGGAATGTGTAGCGGTTGCCCTTGTCCCAGATCAGCGCGTCGGTCAGCGGCTCGCTGGCGATAAACACCTTTTTGTTCTTCTGGGCATGGTCGGCCAGTGCCAGCCCGACGTTGGACAGGAAACCGCCGGCCAGCACGTCGACTTTTTCCTTGGACGTCAGCTCGATCGCGTGGCGCAGAGCTTCCTCGGGCTTGCCGGCATCGTCGCGGGCGATGACCTCGACCTTTCGGCCCAGCAGGCCGCCGGTGACGTTGATTTCTTCCACGGCGAGCTGCCAGCCCTGGCGGTAGGGCTGGGTGAATTGGGGGATGGTCGAATAGCTGTTGATTTCGCCGATCTTGACGGGCGTTTTCGAGCCGCCCTGCGCCAGCGCCAGGCCGGCCGCCGATGCCAGAAACAAACCGCCCAGCAGGGCGGATTTTGCAAATTTCACGGTTTTCTCCAAAAAGTAAGCGATTCGTTCCATCGAGCCGGCGCACGCGTGGGGTAGCCAGCCGGGAAAAGCAGGGACTGTACCAGCGCATTGTGGATGCGGGGCGCCCGGATGGGTGATTGTGGATTTGCTTTAAGCAGACGGCGGCCTGAATCGCCCTGAAATCCGCATATTTGCTTGCGAATAAGCTTATCCAGATAACGGCAGAACAAATGTGTAGTTTGTTTTTATAAGCTGCACACTTACATTTTCCGGCATGCATGAATTTGCCTTCGTATTTGCCGGCTTTGCCGTGGGTTTGGTGGTAGGCCTGACAGGCGTGGGCGGCGGCTCGCTGATGACGCCGCTGCTGATCTTCTTTTTCGGCATCAAACCGCACCTGGCCATAGGCACCGACCTGCTGTTCGCCGCCTTCACCAAGATGGGCGGCACCGTGAGCCTGGCGCGCGCCCGCGCAGTCGACTGGAAAATCGTCGGCCAGACGGCCGCCGGCAGCATCCCGGCCTCGCTCGCCACACTTTATATGTTGCAGCGCCTGGGCCCCGCCAACCCGGCGACCCAGGCCATCATGACCACCACCCTGGGCCTGGCGCTGCTGCTGACGGCCGGCGCCACCTTCTACAAGGTGCTGCGCGGAAAGGCCTCCCCCACCAGCATCGCCCCCGAAGCCATCGTCCAGGCCACGCGCGCGCGCCACTGGTCGCTGCCGCTGCTGTTCGGCGCGGTCATAGGCACCCTGGTCACCCTGACGTCCGTGGGCGCGGGCGCCATCGGCGTGATCGTGCTGATGCTGCTCTACCCCACCCTGCCGCTGCCGCGCATCGTGGCCGCCGACATCGCCCATGCCGTGCCGCTGACCCTGGTCGCGGGCCTGGGCCACGCCTCCATCGGTTCGGTGGACTGGTCGCTGCTGATCAAGCTGCTGGCCGGCTCCCTGCCCGGCATCTGGCTGGGCTCGCACCTGGTGCACAAGACGCCGGACCGCGTGATCCGCTCGCTGCTCTCGGTGCTGCTGGCCTATGCCGGCGTGAAACTGATCTCGATCTGACCGGCTTCAGGCCGCTTTCCTTATAAAAAAATCCCACGTTTGAATCCCGACAGCCATGTACCAATACACAGAATTTGACCGCGAGTTCGTCCAGGCCCGCGCCAACCAGTACCGCGACCAGCTGAGCCGCTGGCAGGCCGGCAAACTGCCGGAAGACGAATTCCGCCCGCTGCGCCTGCAAAACGGCTGGTACGTGCAGCGCTACGCGCCCATGCTGCGCGTGGCCGTGCCTTACGGTGAGCTGTCGAGCGCGCAGGTGCGCGTGCTGGCCAAAATCGCCCGCGAATACGACCAGCCCAATGCGGCGCTGTTCAACGACGCCCAGGCCAAGCAGGACAAGCTGGGCCCCGTCAACCTCAAGAGCGGCCTGTCGGTCAGCTCCAAGCTGACGACCGGTTATGCCCACTTCACGACGCGCCAGAACGTGCAGTACAACTGGATTCCGCTGGACAAATCGGCCGACGTGATGGACCTGCTGGCCAGCGTCAACATGCACGGCATCCAGACCAGCGGCAACTGCATACGCAACATCACCAGCGATGAGCGCGCCGGCATCGCCGTCGACGAGATCGCCGACCCGCGGCCCTTCGGTGAAATCCTGCGCCAGTGGAGCACGCTGCACCCCGAGTTCGCCTTCCTGCCGCGCAAGTTCAAGATCGCCATCAGCGGCGCCCGCGAAGACCGCGCCGCCACGGCCTGGCACGACGTGGGCTTGCACCTGGTGCGCAACGCCGAGGGCGAGCTGGGCTTCAAGGTGCTGGTGGGCGGCGGCATGGGCCGCACGCCTGTCATAGGCACGGTGATACGCGAGTTCCTGCCCTGGAACCAGATCATGAACTACCTGGAAGCCGTGATACGCGTGTACAACCGCTACGGCCGCCGCGACAACATCTACAAGGCGCGCATCAAGATCCTGGTGAAGGCCGAAGGCCAGCGCTACATCGACGAAGTCGAGGCCGAGTACAAACAAATCCTCGAGCACGACGGCGCGCCGCACACCATCACCCAGGAAGAACTGGACCGCGTGACCGCCTCCTTCGTGCCGCCCACGCTCAACTGCGACCGCAAGAGCGCCGACGTGAAGATCGCCAACATCCTGCGCGCCGCCGCCGAGGACGACATCGAGTTCGGCCGCTGGCTGCAGCGCAACGTGGCGCCGCACCAGAATCCCGACCTGCGCGCCGTGACCCTGTCCTTCAAGCGCCTGGGCCAGGCCCCCGGCGACGCGACGGCCGACCAGCTCGACATCGCCGCCGACCTGGCCGACCAGTTCAGCGCCGGCGAGGTGCGTGTCACGCACGACCAGAACCTGCTGCTGCCCTGGGTGCGCTGCGACGAGCTGCCCGAACTCTGGCGCGCCGCCCGCAAGGCCGGTTTCGCCAAGCCCAACGTTCGCCTGCTGACCGACATGATCGCCTGCCCCGGTGGCGATTTCTGCTCGCTGGCCAATGCGCGCTCCATCCCCATTGCCGAGGCCATCACCGAGCGCTACCAGGACATGGACGAGCTGCACGACCTGGGCGAGATCGACCTGCACATCAGCGGCTGCATCAACTCCTGCGGCCACCACCACAGCGGCCACATCGGCATCCTGGGCGTGGACAAGGACGGCCTGGAGTGGTACCAGGTCTCGCTGGGCGGCTCCGACGGCTCCGCGCTGAGCGGCGCCTCGGTGCCCGGCAAGGTGGTGGGCCCTTCGTTCACGGGTGCCGAGGTTCCTGAAGTCATTGAAGCGGTGCTCGACACCTACCGCCAGCTGCGCGAAGACGGCGAAACCTTTATCGCAACCCTGCGCCGCGTCGGCATGGAGCCCTACAAGGCCGCCGCCAAGGCCGCGCGCTTTGCCCCCAACACCGTCGCGCACTGAAAGGAATGACGATGAAACTACTGCCTTTCAACGAACACAGCGGCACCGGACAAGCCGGTGTCCTGGCCATCGCGAACGACGCCGACCCCTTCGAGGTTTCGCTGGCCGGCGTGGCGCGCATAGACCTGCACTTCCCGAAATTCACCGACGGCCGTGCCTACAGCCAGGCCTTTTTGCTGCGCCGCCGCCGTGAATTCAAGGGCGAGATCCGCGCCACCGGCGACGTGCTGGTGGACCAGCTGGCGCAGATGGAGCGCAGCGGCTTTGACACCGCGGTGCTGCGCGCCGACCAGGACATGGCCATTGCCCAGCGCGTGCTGGCCAGCTACCCCGGCTACAGCGCGGGCCGCTACCAGGGCGACGCGGTGCACATTGCCCCCCACTTCAAGGAAGCGGCTGCCGCCTGAACACCATGAGCCTCGACCTTGCAAAAATCAACGCGGAACTCGGCCACAACGCGCAGGGCCTGGTGGGCTGGGCCGTGGGACTGGGCCGGCCCGCCATCGTCACCACCAATTTCCGCCCCTTCGAGGCAGTGATACTGCACATGGTGACGCGCGCCAATCCCCGCGTTCCCGTGGTCTGGATGGACAACGGCTACAACACCGAGGCCACCTACCGCTTCGCCGACGAAGTGACCCGTCTGCTCAAGCTGGACCTGCATATTTACCTGCCGCGCCGCTCCCGTGCGCACCGCGAAGCCGTGGAAGGTCCAACCCCGGCGCTGGACGATCCACGCCACGCGGCCTTCACTGAAGAGGTCAAGCTCGAGCCCTTTGCCCGCGCCCTGCGTGAAACCGCCCCCCAGGTCTGGTTCACGGCCTTGCGCGCCACCGATACCGCGGTGCGCGCCCAGATGGACCCGGTCAGCGTCAACCCCGACGGACTGATCAAGGTCGCGCCGCTGCTGCACTGGTCTTCCAAGGACCTTTACCAGTACTGCGAAATCAACGGCCTGCCCAACAACTTCGACTATGTGGACCCGACCAAGGGCGAAGACAACCGCGAGTGCGGCCTGCACCTTGCGCACTGACGGCCCTCTCTCCCCTGCCCCCTATGCCCCACCCCGCAGACCTATGAACGCCCGCACACCCTCCCCCCTGCTGCCAGCCGACCCGGCGCACCCCATCGCGCGGCTGTCCAACTCCCACCTCGATGCGCTGGAGGAGGAAACCATCTTCATCCTGCGCGAAGTGGCCGCGGCTTTCGAGCGCCCGGCCCTGCTGTTTTCGGGCGGCAAGGATTCGCTGGTGATGCTCAAGTGCGCCGAAAAGGCTTTCGGCGTGGGCCGCATCCCCTACCCGCTCCTGATGATAGACACCGGCCACAACTTCCACGAAGTGACCGATTTCCGGGATTTCCGCGCCAAGGAACTGGGTGCCGAGCTGATCGTGCGCAACGTCGAAGACTCGATGAAGCGCGGCACCGTGCGCCTGGCGCACCCCGGCGAGTCGCGCAATGTGCACCAGTCGGTCACGCTGCTGGAGGCGATTGACGAATTCCGCTTTGACGCGCTGATAGGCGGCGCGCGCCGCGACGAGGAAAAAGCCCGCGCCAAGGAGCGTATTTTTTCGCACCGCGACAGCTTCGGCCAGTGGCAGCCCAAGGCGCAGCGGCCCGAACTCTGGACGCTGTTCAACACCCGGCTGCAGCCCGGCGAGCATTTCCGCGTGTTCCCGATCTCCAACTGGACCGAACTCGACGTGTGGCAGTACATCGAACGCGAAAACATCGCGCTGCCTTCGCTCTACTACGCGCACCAGCGCAAGGTGGTTGAGCGCAAGGGCCTCTTGGTGCCGGTGACCGACCTGACCCCCGCGCGCGACGGCGAGCAGGTGGTGGAAAAGACCGTGCGTTTTCGCACCGTGGGCGACATCACCTGCACCTGCCCGGTGGACAGCCCGGCCGCGACGGCCGCCGAGATCGTGATTGAAACACTGGCCGCCGACGTGAGCGAGCGCGGCGCCACGCGCATGGACGACAAGACCTCCGACGCATCGATGGAAAAGCGCAAGAAAGACGGGTATTTCTGATGAGCACGACTGATTTGACCGCCGGCGACGTGAAACTCGCGCCCCCCGGCCAGAACGACCTCAAGCCGGCGCTGAAATTCATCACCTGCGGCTCGGTCGACGACGGCAAGAGCACCTTGATAGGCCGCCTGCTGGTAGACAGCCGCGCGGTGCTGCAGGACCACCTGGCCGGCGTGCAGCGCGGCGGCGAGACCGACCTGGCCCTGCTGACCGACGGCCTGTCGGCCGAGCGCGAGCAAGGCATCACCATCGACGTGGCCTACCGCTATTTCGCCACCGAAAGCCGCAAGTTCATCATCGGCGACGCGCCCGGCCATGAGCAATACACCCGCAACATGGTGACGGCTGCCTCCAGCGCCGACGCCGCCGTGGTGCTGGTCGATGCCACCAAGCTGGACTGGAAAAACCCCTCGCTGGAGCTGCTGCAGCAAACCCGCCGCCATTCGCTGCTGGTCAACCTGCTGCGCGTGCCCTCCATCGTGTTCGCGGTGAACAAGCTCGACGCCGTGGAAGACCCGGCGCTGGCGTTCAAAAACATCACCGCGGCCCTGGCGGCCTTCGCCCAGGCCGCGCGCATCCCGGTGAAAGCGACCGTGCCGGTGTCGGCCCTCAAAGGCTACAACGTGGTCGACGGCAAGCCCGGCTGGTGCGGCTATGAAGGCCTGTCGCTGCTGCAGTTGCTGGAGCACCTGCCCGTCACTGCCGCCGAAAGCACCGAGGCTTTTTCGTTTCCGGTGCAGTGGGTCGAGAAATTCTCGTCCTCGTCCGACACTTCGCAAGGCCGCCGCGTTTTCTGGGGCCGTGTCGCCACGGGCGGCGTGCAGCCCGGCCAGAGCGTGACCATCCTGCCCAGCGGCAAGACGGCGGTGGTGGCCCAGGTGCTCGACCACACCCGCCAGCCCAAGACCATACTGGCCGGCCACAGTGCGGGCATCGTGCTGGACCGCGAAGTCGACGTGTCGCGCGGCGACTGGCTGCTGGCCGTGGACAGCTTCGAGCCCTCGCGCGAGATCTCGGCCACCGTGGCCTGGATGGACGACGAGCCGCTGGTCGCGGGCCGCGTCTACTGGACGCTGCACGGCCACCGCTGGGTCAAGGCCAAAGTCAAGCGCATCGTGCACAAGCTCGACGTGAACACCCTGGCCGAGGAGGATGCCAGCGAGCTGCCGCCCAACGCCATCGGCCACATCGAATTGAGCCTGCAGGAGCCGCTGGCCACCCTGCCCTATGCGCGTTCGCGCATCCTGGGCTCGCTGGTGCTGGTGGATACGGCGTCGCACAGAACCTCGGGCGCGGCGCTGGTCCTTTGAGCCGGCCCCCACGCGAAGCAGACCGCGCTTCGCGTTCTTTGATAACCCTGTTGGCGGAAACCTCTTAAAATCAAGGGTTTCCACCGACTAGCCTAGAAAAAACATGACCCACATCGTCTCCGAATCCTGCATCCGCTGCAAATACACCGACTGTGTGGATGTCTGCCCCGTGGACTGCTTCCGCGAAGGCCCCAACATGCTGGTGATCGATCCGGACGAGTGCATCGACTGCGCCGTCTGCATCCCCGAATGCCCCGTGAACGCCATCTATGCCGAGGAAGACGTGCCGGCCGACCAGATCGCCTTCATCAAGCTCAATGTGGAATTGAGCCGCGCCGAGGGCTGGAAAAGCATTACCAAGCGCAAGGACGCTCTGCCCGACGCCGAGGAATGGAAAGACAAGACGGGCAAACTGTCCGAATTGATCCGCTAAGCCGACCCGGGGCCGCCGGCCCCAGGCCCCTCCCGGGCCGCCATGCGCCTTGCCGGGCGCCCCAGGAACCATGGAACCCCAACTGAACCAAGAAGTGATCGACACCGCAGCCGAGCACGACGGCCCCATCGAGACCGATGCGGTGATCGTGGGCGCCGGGCCCGTGGGACTGTTCCAGGTGTTCGAGCTGGGCCTGCTGGAGATCAAGGCGCATGTGATCGACTCGCTGGCCTACCCCGGCGGCCAGTGCATAGAGCTTTACCCCGACAAGCCGATTTACGACATTCCCGCCGTGCCCATGTGCACCGGCAAGGAACTGACCGACAACCTGCTCAAGCAGATCGAGCCTTTCGGCGCGACCTTTCATTTCGGCCAGGAAGTCAGCAGGGTTGAGCGGCAGCAGGACGGCCGCTTTTTTGTCGAAACCTCCAAGGGCACGCGCTTCCTGACCAAGACGATTTTCATCGCGGCGGGTGTGGGCGCATTCCAGCCCAAGCTGCTGCGCGTTGACGGCCTGGAGCAATTTGACGGCAGCCAGCTGTTCTACCGTGTGAAGAACCCGGCCGACTTTGCCGGCAAAAACCTGGTGATCGTGGGCGGCGGCGACTCCGCGCTGGACTGGGCGCTGAACTTCGCGGCCGATGGCCCGAACAAGGCCGAGAGCGTGATCCTGGTCCACCGGCGCGATGGCTTTCAGGCCGCGCCCGCCAGCGTGGCCAAAATGCGTGAACTCTGCGAGGCCTACGAGATGCAGTTCATTGTGGGCCAGGTCACCGGCTACGAAGAAAAGCAAGGCCGGCTCACCGGCGCCAAGGTCACCGGCTCGGACGGCATCACGCGGGTGGTGCCGCTGGACCTGCTGCTGGTGTTCTTCGGCCTGTCGCCCAAGCTGGGGCCGATTGCCGACTGGGGCCTGGACATAGAACGCAAACAGCTCAAGGTGGATACCGAGAAGTTCTCCACCAACGTCCCGGGTATCTTCGCGGTGGGCGATATCAACACCTACCCCGGCAAGAAAAAGCTGATTTTGAGCGGCTTCCACGAGTGCGCGCTGGCGGCCTTTGGCGCCGCGCCCTTCATCTTTCCCGACAAAAAGATCCACCTGCAATACACCACGACCAGCCCGAAACTGCACAAGGTGCTGGGCGTCGAGTCGCCGGTGTTTGACGACTGAGCCGGGACAGCCCCTGCGCCCTCCAAAAGCCCGCCATGCGCGGGCTTTTTGCTGCGGCCTGAATCCATCCTACAATTTGCGCAGTGCCCGCAAGGGCGCTTTCGCTGGGGGTGTTGCCGCGGTTCGTGATTGCGAACGGCGGTGGCTGAGAAAGTCCCTTTGAACCTGATTTGAGGTAATCCTCGCGCAGGGAAGCATGTTCCATAGGTCCGCTGTTCTTGCGGGCTTCAGGCAGGCCGACCTGGCATTGAAGATCGGAACTGCTGATGACCACGCCCCCTACTTCCGCCGCCGGCAACACCGCGCTCACGCCACTGCCCGCGGGCGAGCGCCTGTTCGGCTGGAGCGACCATGCCGCGCTCTGGCTCAGCCTGGGCGTGGGCCTGCTGGTCATGCAGATAGGCGCCTACCTGGTGCCGGCCCTGGGTACACAAACGGCGCTGGCGGTGATCGTCTGCGGCTCCATCCTGGGCGCGGGCCTGCTGGCCTGGACCGCCAAAATCGGCTGCGACAGCGGGCTTTCGAGCGCCGGGCTGATGCACGCCACTTACGGCAGCAGCTTCGCGCGCCTGCCGGTGCTGCTCAATATCGTGCAGCTGATAGGCTGGACCACCTTTGAGCTTGTGGTCATGCGCGACGGCACCATCGCCATCGCACGCCAGTCCGGGGGCTTTACGGGGACCTTGTGGCCCCTGCTGGCCACCTTGCTCTGGGGCGCGGTGCTGCTGGCGCTGCTGTCGGGCTCCATGGTCAGGCTGGTACGCAAATTCATAGGCCGCTGGGGCCTGCCGCTGGTCATCGCCTCGCTGCTGTGGCTGAGCTGGCAGTTCCTGGCCAAGGCCAACAGCCAGGGCCTGGCGGCGTTGTGGAACCGCCCCGGCGAAGGCGGCATGGGCACGCTGTCGGCGCTGGACCTGGTGATCGCGATGCCGGTTTCCTGGCTGCCGCTGGTGGCCGATTTCGCGCGCCACGGGCGCGACGGCAACAGCGCCCTGCGCGGCACCTGGCTGGGTTATGCGATTGCCAACATCTGGTGCTACGCGTTGGGCGTGCTGGTGGCCGTCACGACGCCCAGCACCGACCTGGTCGCCGCGCTGCTGCTGGCGCAGGGCGGGCTGGTCGCGCTGGGGCTGATCCTGATCGACGAGGTCGACAACGCTTACGGCGACCTGTATTCGGGCTCGGTGGCCGGCCATAGCCTGAAGCCGGCCTGGAGCGTGCGCCGCTGGGGCGTGGGCCTGGCCCTGCTGTGCACCGCGCTGGCGCTGGTGCTGCCCATGCACAGCCTGGAGCCGTTTTTGCTGATGCTCAGCTCGGTGTTTGTGCCTTTGTACGGCGTGATCCTGGCGCGGCTGGCCGGCACGCCCCATATCGCCGCGCTGGTGGCCGCACGCAAGGTGAATACCAGCGCCGTTGCGATCTGGCTGCTGGGCATTGTTTGCTACCACCTGTGCGCCAAGCTGGCACCCGACTGGGGCGCCGCGCTGCCGACGCTGGTGCTGACCTTTGCCCTGGCGCGGCTCACCCGAGCCGGCTCTTCCGATTCTTCCGACGCTTCCGGCGCTACCGCAGCGGCTTGAGCCGCATCGCAAGGGGCGCGTGGCCGTGGTTCAGCGGCCCGCTGCCCTCGCCTGTGCGCACCCGGGCACCGGCCTGCAGCGCCGCGCGCACATAGCTGCGCGCCAGCAGCACGGCCTCCAGCAGGGGCTGGCCCAGCGCCAGGTGGGCGGCGATCGCGGATGACAGTGTGCAGCCCGTGCCGTGGGTGTTGGGGCTGGGAATGCGCGGCCCGCGCATCCAGTGCAGCTCGCCGCTTTGGGTGGCCAGCAGGTCGCTCACCACATCACCGGGTAAATGCCCGCCCTTGAGCAGCACGGCGCGCGCGCCTTTGGCCAGCAGCTCCTGCGCCGCGGCCTGCATGGCTTCTTCGTCGGCCAGCGGCCGGCCGACCAGCAGCGCCGCTTCATCGAGGTTGGGCGTGACGAGCGTCGCGCGCGGAAACAGCTCGCGCACCAGCACCGCGATGGCCGGGTTGGCTATCAGCACCGCGCCGCTGGTGGCGACCATGACCGGGTCCAGCACCACGTTCGGCAGCGCGTAGCGGTCTATGGCCTGGGCCACGGTGAGCACGATGTCGGGTGCATGCAACATGCCTATCTTCACGGCGTCCGCGCCTATGTCTTCGATGACGGCGTCAATCTGGTCGCTCAGCATCTGCGGCGGCACGCCGTGGATGGCGCGCACCCCGCGCGTGTTCTGCGCCGTCAGGGCAGTGATGGCCGTCATGCCGTAGCAGCCCAGCGCGGCAAAGGTTTTAAGGTCGGCCTGGATGCCGGCCCCGCCGCCGCTGTCGGAACCCGCGATGCTCAGGACGCGGGGGTATTCGTGGTCAAAAAGAGTGTCGGTCATTGAGTCATCCATGATCCTGGGTATGGTCGCACAGCGACCTCAGTGTGGTGGCCGCCGCGCGCGGGTCGTCGGCGGCACACAGCGCGCTCACCACGGCCAGGCCGTCGGCGCCGGCGCGCAGCACCTCGCGTGCGTTGCCGGCATGGATACCGCCTATGGCCACCAGCGGCAGGCGAGTGGCAGCCCGCACAACCGCCAGCCCTTCCAGGCCCCAGGGGTCTTTGGTGTCGGTTTTGGTGGGGGTCGAAAAAACCGGGCTCACGCCCAGGTAATCGACCGGCAGCGCCGCGCTTTGCTTCACGTCATCCATGGATTCGACCGACCAGCCTATAAACACCGCGGGCGGCAGCAGCTTGCGCGCCTCGTCGGCCGGCAGGTCGTTCTGGCCCAGGTGCACGCCGTCGGCGCAGCAAGCCAGCGCGATGTCGATGCGGTCGTTGATGACCAGCGGTATGCCTCGGGGCGCGAGCAGCGCTTTGAGGATCAGGGCCTGGGCCAGGAATTCGCGCGTGCCCAGCTGCTTTTCGCGCAGCTGCACGCAGCTGACCCCACCCTGCACGGCCTCGGCCACCACGTCGGCCAGGGGCCGGCCGCGCATCAGCGCCTGGTCGGTGACCAGGTAAAGCCGCAGGACTTCGGGATTCAATCGCGCCATGCTGTGGTCCCTCACCCGTTCGCCACTTCCAGCTTCAGGCGGGCGGTGAAGGTAGCCTTGTCCAGCAACTGCAACTCATCGAGCAACTGCACGGCCATGCTGCCCACACCCAGGCCGCGCGCCAGGGTTTTCTCCGCCGCCATTTCGCCGGCAAGACCCAGAACAGCCATCGCAGCGGTGGTCGCGCGCCAGGCGTCCGGCTGCACCGCGCAAAACGCGCCAATCAGGGCTGTGGCCGAGCAGCCGACGCCGGTGATGCGGGTCATCCAGGGATGGCCGTTGGAAAGCCGGGCCCAGCGCCGGCCGGCGTCCAGGATATGGTCGGTCTCGCCGCTCACGCAGACAACGCCCTCGGTGCGCGCGGCCAGAGCCCGCGCGGCATCCAGCGCATCCCCGGCCGCGGCCCCGCTGTCGACACCGCGCGTTTTCACGGCAGCGCCGGCCATGCTCATGATTTCAGAGCCGTTGCCGCGAACCACGGTGGGTGCGGCGACGGCCAAAAGAGCCTCCAGCGCGGCATTGCGGTAAGGCGTGGCACCCGCGCCGACCGGGTCGAGCACGCAGGGAATCCCGCGCGCCGAAGCGGCCGCCAGGGCCAGCTTCATGCTCTCGACCCAGTACGCGTCCAGCGTGCCGATGTTCAGCACCAGTGCCTGGGCGATGCCGGCCATGTCGCGCACCTCTTCATGCGCATGCGCCATGACGGGAGAGGCGCCCGCGGCCAGCAGCACATTGGCGTTGAAATTGATCACCACAAGGTTGGTGATGCAATGCACCAGCGGCGAACGCTCGCGAACCGACGCGAGGTCGGACCAGAGATCTGCGGCGGAAAGGGTGGAGGCCATGGGTTTCTTGGGGCGAAAGTGCTCGCGAATACGTGATGTGTTGCGAAGGATGGCCGGCCGCCCCCCCCCCGAGAGCGCGGTCATGCCTGGCCAATTATCGCGGAATGCCGCGCAACGACGGCAGACGTCCCGTCTCCCCAGCCGAGCAACATAGAATGAACGCCGACCACGCCTTGCGTTATGCTTTCAGAACCTGTTCGTAACTTCCATCCAGATCTGCTGGCCGCGTCTCACAGTCCACACTTATGAATCAAACTCCGGTTCACGAAATCCATAACCCCGACCTCCTGGACATTATTCCTTGGGGAGCCAGCAAATTGATTGAAGTGGGATGCAGTTCGGGTGCCCTGGCAAGGGAGTTCAAGAAAACATCGCCGAACTGTCATTACATCGGCATCGAGATTGATCCGACTTATGCAAAATTGGCAGAGCGCTACTGCGACCAGAGCCAGGTCCTCGACATTGAAGCGGCGGACGACGCTTTCTGGAAAGCCAATGCAGACAGGGACTGCTGGATCTTCGGCGATACCCTTGAGCACCTGAAGGATCCATGGCGTGTGCTGCGTCAGGTGCGCAGCGTCATGTCGCCGAAAGGGTGCATTGCCGCATGCATTCCCAACGTACAGCACTGGTCCATGCAAGCCAAATTGAGCATCGGCGATTTTCGCTACGAGGACACCGGCTTGCTGGACAAAACCCATTTGCGGTTTTTCTCCAGGCAGACTATTTTGGAAATGTTCAACGACACCGGTTTTACGGTCGTCGCCTGTATACCCAGAATCTTCGCGGATCCCAGGAGTGAGCAGTTTCTACCCCTCATTGAGGAATTTGCCAGGCTGACAGGCGCTGACCCGCAAATGTCGGTAAACGACGCAATGCCAGGGCAGTACGTTATAAATGCCATACCCCGATAGCTCCGGCCCTGGCTGTTCAAACCAGAAAACGGACTAGTCCCAGACCTTCCACATTTGTGCGTGGGTGACACTCGGATAGTTGGCCTGCTCACACATGCCGTCGCTCATTTTTTCGGGCAGGTAGTTTTTGTATTTTTCCCGGAACTTGCCCGCATAGGTTTCATAGATTCCCCCAAAATCTCCGCCGGATTTATGGGCAATCAGAATATCCTTGCACACGGCCAATTCAAAGCCGAGCAAAAAAGCGGAGTAGGTAAAGTCCGTGTCGTACACGTGAAAACCATCAAAAGTTTCCTCATCGAAACGCACCGCCTCTACGACACGGCGGTTGGCTGCAATAAAAACGCCATCCAATGCCTGCATGCCGCCAATCTGAGAGAGTTCTGAGCCTCCCCACATCGATACATCAAAAAGGTCGCTGGGCCATGCCTTGGCCGCCGGATAGGCGGTCACGCCTTGAATGTAGGGATCACCGCTGCTCATCCACCGGCTATCCTTGAGCCGTACTGTTCCAGCGCAGCCGATGACATCAAAAGTCCGCAAATGCTCGCGGACCAAGCCGGCAAAATTCCGCGAGATGATCTCAATGTCGTCATGGCAAAAAATCAAAATATCGCCCTGACTCTTTTTGACACCCCTGTTGTAACCTTCGCACAGGGACTTGGCATCATGGATGCCGATGACTTCATAGGGTGAGTCACCAAAACGATCTTTGAGATTGGCGCAGACCAGCTCATATTTGACCGGATCGATGCTGCAGATGATCACGGAGATCAAGGAATCTTTCTTCGCTCCATGGGTCTCAAAACCGGCAACAGCAGCGTTTTGGCTATGGCGACTTCCTGCGCGGACTGCAATTACAAGGAAAATGATCCCTGGAAGGCAAAGCGCCACAAGGATGGCCGCGCCAACCGGGTACTTCTGCCAAAGCAGCCATGAGGCCAGTGCCAGCGCACAACAGGCCAGAGAAATTCCCCAGCTGATTCGGTGGCTTACCCGGCTCTGAATCGGGTCATTTTTCTGGATAGATTGCATGTCGGGCCGAAGGTTAACATCTATGGGACAGCGCCTCAACCCGGACGCCGGATTGCGTATCAGGCTCTCATCGCCGCCCGCGAATCCCTCGAACGCAAATCTCATGCGAGGCATCTCTGCTATCAATGCGATAGCACTCCATTTTTTGTCGTTCAAGGGGGCTGGGAAGAAGTAGCGGCCACCTTGGATCTCACTGCCGGGAAAGCGCTCCTTTTGGGCACCAGAAAATACCTCGGGCTTAAAAATTGCAAAAATTGACGCTATAATCTAAGGCTGCATTCCTCAATAGCTCAGTTGGTAGAGCGCCGGACTGTTAATCCGTAGGTCCCTGGTTCGAGCCCAGGTTGAGGAGCCAGTTAATTTCCGAAATGGGCACCCTTGCGGTGCCCATTTCTTTTTGCGCGGCGCAAATCGCAGTTGCTTTTTTCAGCCGCAAGCAGGCTACCCGGCGCATCAGAGGCGCCATTACCTGCGAGCCTTGCCGCCGCGCCCCACTCGGCTACCATGTGCGCATGCCCTTCCCGGCCTGCTGTTTCCGCGGTTTCATGCCGATGCGCTTTTAAGCCATGGGAAAACTCCCGCGCCCCGTGCCCTGGCTTGCCGCCGGCGAAAGCTTTCCGCCGCTCGAAGAAGCCTGGGGTCATCACGACCCGGCCCCCGGCCTGCTGGCTGCCGGCGCCACGTTGGATGTGCCGACACTGGTGCAGGCCTATTCGCAAGGCATTTTTCCGTGGTTCAGCCTGGGCCAGCCACCGCTATGGTGGAGTCCCGATCCGCGCATGGTCTTGCAGACCCGGCATTTCAGGCTGCATCGTTCGCTGCGCAAAACGCTGGCCCGTTTCCAGGCGCAGAGCAGTTGCGAGCTTCGTTTCGACAGCGCCTTCGAAAAGGTTATCAGCGCCTGCGCGAGCAAACCCCGCGAGGGCCAGCCGGGCACCTGGATTGTCCCGGACATGGTTCAGGCCTACACCAGCCTGCACCGGGCCGGCCACGCCCATAGCGTGGAGACCTGGGTGGACGGCGAACTGGCCGGCGGCCTTTACTGCGTCAACCTAGGCCGCATGGTGTTCGGCGAATCGATGTTCGCCCACCAGACCGACGCCTCCAAGATCGCACTGGCGGCGCTGGTGGCTTTTTGCCGCGCCCGCGAGATGGCCATGATCGACTGCCAGCAAAATACCCGGCATCTGGCCTCGCTGGGGGCGGGTGAAATCAGCCGCGTGGAATTTGTCGCCCATCTCGCCGCAAACGTGAACAAAACCGCACCCCTCTGGGAGTTCAAACCCGTATACTGGAATCAGCTTCTGACGACGGGAATGACAGACCTACCGTGACGCACCTCAAAGACCTGCCCCTGCAAACCTTGCAGTTCTATGCAACGGCGCCCTACCCCTGCAGCTACCTGCCGGGCAAGCAGGCCCGCTCGCAGGTCGCAACGCCCAGCCACCTGATCCACAACGACGCCTATTCAGACCTGGTGACCAATGGCTTCAGGCGCAGCGGCATGTTCACCTACCGACCCTACTGCGACGGCTGCCAGGCCTGCGTGCCGCTGCGGGTGCCCGTCAAGCTCTTCAGCCCCGACCGCAGCCAGCGCCGCGCGTGGAGGCGGCACCACACGCTGCATGCCCGCATCCTCAAGCTGTGCTTCATGCCCGAGCACTACCAGCTTTACCTGCGCTACCAGAACGGCCGCCACGCCGGCGGCGGCATGGACCACGACAGCATTGACCAGTACACCCAGTTCCTGCTGCAAAGCCGCGTCAATTCGCGCCTGGTGGAGTTCCGCGAAACCCTGCCCAACGGCGAGCCGGGCGCGCTCAAGATGGTGTCCATCCTGGACGTGCTGGAAGACGGGATTTCGGCGGTCTACACTTTTTATGAGCCCGACGCCCGCGCAAGCTACGGCAACTACAGCGTGCTCTGGCAGATCGAGCAGGCGCGGCGCCTGGAGCTGCCCTATGTCTACCTGGGTTACTGGATCGCCGAGAGCCCGAAGATGAACTACAAGGCGGGGTTCACGCCGAACGAAGTGCTGCTGGACGGCCGCTGGGTGCTTTCCACAACACCTGCAGCGGCCAGCCCGGGCGCCAGCGAACATCCCGACCCGGCTTAAGCTCGCCGCTTCGCATGCGTCACCAGACGCATCTGCATTTCACAGGGTAAAATTTGCAGCAGAAAGCCTGCACATGAAAAAGCCCGACTCCGCCCCTTCCGCCACACCGACCGTCCAGGTCATCGAGAGAATGTTCACGCTGCTCGAAATCCTGGCAAACCGCGAGGAGGCCTTGTCGCTCAAGGAAATCAGCGAAAAATCGGGCCTGCACCCTTCCACGGCCCACCGCATCCTGAACGACCTGGCCACCGGACGTTTTGTCGACCGCCCCGCGGCGGGCAGCTACCGGCTGGGCATGCGCCTGCTCGAGTTGGGCAATCTCGTGAAGGCGCGCCTGGATGTGCGCGAAGCGGCGCTGATCCCGATGCGCGAGCTGCACAAGATCACCCAGCAGCCGGTGAACCTGAGCATGCGCCAGGGCGACGAAATCGTGTACGTGGAACGCGCCTACAGTGAGCGCTCCGGCATGCAGGTGGTGCGCGCCATAGGCGGCCGCGCGCCGTTGCATTTAACGTCCGTGGGCAAGCTGTTCCTGGCCTTTGATGACCCGCAGCGCCTGCGCACCTATGCGACGCGCACCGGGCTGTCGGGGCAGACCCGCAACAGCATCACCCAGTTGCCGGTGCTCGAGCGCGAACTCTCCAAGGCGCGTCAATACGGCATCGCGCGCGACAACGAGGAGCTGGAGCTGGGGGTGCGCTGCATGGCCGCCGGCATTTACGACGACCAGAACAAGCTGGTGGCGGGTTTGTCGATTTCGGCGCCGGCAGACCGGCTTGACGAGCACTGGCTGCCCAAGCTGCAGGCAACGGCCAATGAAATTTCTGCGGCGCTGGGCTACAGGCCTAAATAGAAAGAGAAAAGAGATCCGCCTTTGGCGTTGGCCGCGGCGGAAAGACTCAGCCGTTGGCTTGCTTGACGGAAGCGCTGACGTTGACCTTGGGCTCGGTCACCGGGTTGGACTCCACCCAGCGGCGCACGCGCTCGGCATCGCCCAGGCGGCTCAGCTTGCCGGCGGAATCCAGGAACACCATGATCAGCTTGCGGCCCGCGATTTTGGTCTGCATGACCAGGCACTGGCCGGCTTCGGAGATGTAGCCGGTTTTCTGCAGGCCGATGTCCCACTCGGGGTTCTTCACGAGGCGGTTGGTGTTGTTGTACTGCAGAGTGCGGCTGCCGACAGCCACCTGGTAGCCGGTGGAGGTCGACAGTTCACGCAGCATGGGGTCGCCGTGGGCGGCATTGACCAGCGTTGCCAGGTCTTGCGCGCTGGACTGGTTGCGGCTGGACAGGCCCGTGGGCTCGACATAGCTGGTGTCGGTCATGCCCAGCATCTTGGCCTTGGCGTTCATCAGGCTCACGAAGGTGGCCATGCCGCCGGGATAGGTGCGGCCCAGGGCATGCGCCGCGCGGTTTTCGCTGGACATCAGGGCCAGGTGCAGCAGTTCACCGCGGGTCAGTGTGGTGCCGACCTTCAGGCGCGAGCTGCTACCCTTTTCGGTATCCACGTCATCCTGCGTCACGGTGATCATCTCGTCCATGGGCAGCTTGGCGCCGCTGATGATGACGCCAGTCATCAGTTT